>NZ_MRTD01000028.1 GCF_001956295.1 Paenibacillus sp. FSL A5-0031 | reverse complement strand
CCTTCAGCGCCGATGGTACTTAGACCGCAGGGTCTTGGGAGAGTAGGACGTCGCCAAGCACGAGAGACCTATCGCATAATATGCGATAGGTTTTTTGTTGTTTTTGCATGCAGAAAATGAGCGTTAATCATATAAATGAATCCGGCTATGTATAAACAGCATGCAAGCGTACCAAGCTAATGGAAAATCAATTTTACCGAGCACTTGACCTTTTGCTGAAATTGCATATAATAAAATCAAGGTCAAAGAAAGTCAAAGTCAGTTGTCCGAATATTCGGTGTATATTCTGATTTGATCGCAAGACCTCATTAATACCTATGTTTCAACTTTAGTTTTATTGGTTATTTCTCAGGGAGGTTGGTGGTTTGCGTAACATTTCCGATCTCATCGAACAGTACTTGAAGCTTATGCTTCAAGAAAGTCCAGAGGGCGCAGTAGAAATTCAACGCAATGACCTGGCTGACAAATTTTCTTGTGTACCGTCGCAAATCAACTATGTAATTAGTACTCGATTTACCATGGAGAAAGGATACATGGTTGAAAGTAAGCGCGGCGGCGGAGGCTATATCCGAATACAACGGATTGAGCTTCCTGCATTAAAGGCGATTCAATTCCACATCGAAGAAACGGTTGGAGAATGTGTCGATCAAGGTGCAGCGGAAGGGCTTATTTATCAGCTTGAGGAAGCAAGACTTATCTCTAAGCGTGAAGGAAATCTTCTCCGTGCGGCTGTGCATCGCGATACCATTGCACTGAAGCTGCCGCTAAGGGATGAAATTCGGGCAAGGTTGTTAAGGTCCATGCTTATCTCATTGCTGGTTAAATAAAGACAAACCGTTTATACCGGGAGGAGGGATCAGGCTTGTTTTGCCAAGATTGCGGTAAAAAACCGGCTACGCTTCATTTCACAAAAATCATTAATGGCGAGAAGACCGAATTTCATATTTGTGAAAGCTGTGCTCGTGAGAAAGGCGAAGGCATTCCAGGCGCGCCAAATAGCTTTTCTATTCATAGCTTACTATCGGGACTTCTTGATTTCGAACAGCTTGGCGGGTCGACGATTACCGGCATCAAGCAGCCAGCGCTGCGCTGCGAGGAATGTGGACTGACCTATACACAGTTTAGCAAAATCGGTCGATTCGGCTGCAGCTCTTGTTATCAATCGTTCGAAGGTAAGCTTGATCCACTTCTCAAACGTATTCACAGCAGCACCGTACACAGCGGTAAAATACCTAAGCGCTCAGGCGGGCAAATCCAGTGCAAGCGCGAGATTGAACAGCTGAGGCGGGATTTGCAGGAGAAGATTGATCAAGAGGAATTTGAAAGCGCGGCAGAGCTGCGTGATCGAATACGTGAATTAGAGCGCAAAATGGCAGACCTGTAGGCTGGCATAGAAGGAGTGAAGGAACCTCTTGACTAAGCATCGATTCTCACAGCATGCGCTCAGCGAATGGATGAAGGACGCAGGTCCTGAATCTGAAATTGTCATTAGCAGCAGAGTGCGAGTAGCCCGAAATTTACGTCATCAGCCTTTTCCATTACTTGCAACAAATCAGCAATCTAAGGATGTCATGGATCAGCTGACTGAAGTTAGCCAGAGCGGCAAGCTGCAGTCTATTGGATCATTTGAGACCATTATTTTGTCAGATTTAAGCGAGCTTGATAAAAGGGTGCTTGTTGAAAAGCATTTAATTAGTCCCAATTTAGCGAACGAATCGCGATGCGGGGCCGTTATTTTAAGCGATAATGAATCTGTTAGCATAATGATTAACGAAGAAGATCATTTGCGCATTCAATGTCTGTATCCAGGTTTCCAAATCCAGGAGGCATGGGCATTGGCCAGCGGAATTGACGATATTTTTGAAGAGTCGGCTGATTATGCATTTGATGAGAAACGCGGTTATTTGACGACATGTCCAACGAATGTGGGCACAGGCATAAGGGCATCCGTCATGATGCATTTGCCGGCACTCGTTTTAACGTCTCAAATCAATCGGATATTGTCAGCTGTTACACAGGTAGGCTTGGCGGTAAGAGGCTTGTACGGCGAAGGCAGTGAAGCGCTTGGGAATTTGTTTCAGGTGTCAAACCAAATTACGCTGGGGCAATCCGAGAATGAAATTATTGAAAATCTTTATGGTGTTGCAAGACAAATCATCGAGCATGAGAAAGCGGCACGCAAGCGTCTTATGCATGAGTCGCGGCTGAGGACAGAGGATCGCGTGAAGCGCTCATACGGTATTTTAGCATATGCTTCAATTATGGATTCCAAGGAAGCTGCGCAGCGGTTGTCAGATGTGCGGCTTGGTGCAGACCTTGGCATTTTATCAGATGTAACGCCACAAGTGTTGAATGAACTTTTGGTCATGACTCAGCCTGGATTTTTGCAACAAACCTTCGACGAGAAGATGAGTCCAGAGCAGAGAGATTTCAGGAGAGCAGAACTCATACGCAAGCAATTGCGTGGTGAAAAAGGCCATGGGGGTGCGTAAATATGATGTTTGGAAGATTCACGGAGCGAGCACAGAAGGTGCTTGCATTGGCGCAAGAAGAAGCGGTTCGTCTCGGACATAACAATATTGGTACGGAGCATATTTTGCTAGGCCTTATTCGCGAAGGGGAAGGAATAGCGGCTAAAGCATTAATTGGACTAGGACTTGGGCTTGAGAAGATTCAAGACGAAGTTGAGGCGTTGATTGGTCGCGGTCAAGAGCAGCCTAACAACATTGCATATACGCCACGCGCGAAAAAAGTAATTGAGCTTTCGATGGATGAAGCAAGAAAGCTTGGACATACGTACGTTGGCACAGAGCATATTTTGCTTGGTCTCATCCGTGAAGGAGAAGGCGTTGCAGCACGTGTGCTCAACAATCTTGGCATTAGCTTAAATAAGGCTCGTCAACAAGTCCTTCAGCTTCTTGGCAGCAGTGAAGCAGTCTCAAGCAATCATGGTTCTCCAGCGAATGTTAGCACGCCTACGCTCGATGGACTTGCAAGAGATTTAACTGCTTATGCGAAGGAAGGAAATCTGGATCCTGTGATCGGCCGGAGCAAAGAAATTGAGCGTGTAATTCAAGTGCTTAGCCGCCGTACGAAGAACAATCCAGTACTAATTGGGGAACCGGGCGTCGGTAAAACAGCAATTGCCGAAGGTCTCGCGCAGAAGATTATCGAGAATGAAATTCCCGAAACTTTGCGTGATAAGCGTGTCATGACGCTGGATATGGGCTCCGTAGTAGCAGGTACAAAGTACCGTGGTGAGTTTGAAGATCGACTGAAGAAAATCATGGATGAGATCCGCCAAGCGGGCAATATTATTCTATTTATCGATGAGCTTCATACGTTGATTGGTGCAGGCGGAGCAGAGGGTGCAATCGATGCATCTAATATTTTGAAGCCTGCATTAGCACGCGGTGAACTGCAATGTATCGGTGCAACTACTCTTGATGAATACCGCAAATATATTGAAAAAGATGCTGCGCTTGAGCGTCGTTTCCAACCTATAACGGTAGATCAGCCATCTCCAGAAGAAGCGATTCAAATTTTGTACGGTTTACGCGATCGTTATGAAGCTCATCACCGTGTGAAAATTACGGATGAAGCTATCGTGCAAGCAGTTAAATTATCGGATCGTTATATTCCGGATCGGTTCTTGCCAGATAAAGCGATTGACCTTATTGATGAAGCCGGTTCAAAGGTACGCTTGCATTCTTACACAGTACCGCCAAACTTGAAGCAGCTTGAAAACCGTTTGGAAGATATCCGCAAGGAGAAGGATGCAGCGGTTCAAAGCCAAGAATTCGAGAAAGCGGCAGCGCTTCGCGATACGGAGCAAAAAATTCGCGAAGAGCTTGATATTACCAAAAACCAGTGGAAAGAAAAACAAGGCCGTACTGATTCTGAAGTGACACCAGAGGATATTGCTCAGGTTGTAGCTAGCTGGACGGGTATTCCTGTTAGCAAGCTGGCTGAAGAAGAGACGGAAAGACTTCTGAAAATGGAAGATATCCTTCATGACCGGATCATTGGTCAAGATGATGCCGTGAAGTCGGTATCCAGAGCGATTCGTCGTGCGCGTGCCGGCTTGAAAGATCCGAAGCGTCCAATTGGCTCATTCATTTTCTTAGGTCCAACGGGTGTTGGTAAAACGGAGCTCGCCAGAGCGCTTGCAGAAGCGATGTTCGGAGATGAAAATGCGGTTATCCGTATCGACATGTCGGAATATATGGAGAAGCATTCGACATCTCGTCTAGTCGGAGCGCCTCCTGGTTATGTAGGTTATGAAGAAGGCGGACAGTTGACCGAGAAAGTTCGCCGCAAGCCATATTCCGTTGTGTTGTTAGATGAAATTGAGAAAGCTCACCCTGAAGTATTTAACATATTGCTGCAGGTGCTGGAGGATGGTCGCTTGACTGATTCCAAAGGCCGCGTTGTCGATTTCCGCAACACACTGATTATTATGACTTCTAACGTTGGAGCGGATCAAATCAAGCGCAATTCCTCGCTCGGCTTCACAGCCGTACAGGATGCGGGCCGCGACTTCCAGCAAATGAAGGATAAAGTGCTTAGCGAGCTTAAGAAAAGCTTCCGTCCGGAGTTCTTGAACCGTATCGATGAAAGCATCGTGTTCCATTCGCTTGGCGAGGAGCATATTGCTCAAATCGTAACACTCATGTCGGATGAGCTTCGCAAGCGTCTGCGTGAGCAGGAAGTTGACTTCATCTTGACGGATGCAGCAAAAAGCTTCCTAGCGAAGGAAGGCTATGATCCACAATATGGAGCTCGTCCGCTTCGCCGGGCAATCCAAAAACATATCGAAGACCGTTTGTCCGAAGATTTGTTGATGGGTAAAATCCAAAAAGGCGATACGTTCACAATCGATGAAAAGGATGGCGGTCTAACCGTTACCAAATCGATTTCCGAACAGGAGCCAGAAGAATCCACGACAAAATAAGCATGATATTAAACTGTCCCGCAATCAGAAAAGCTGTTTGCGGGACAGTTTTTATTATTACAATAAATTGACAATGATAATCATTATCGTATAATAAGACTATAGCGTTACATAGAATGGAGGAACAACGATGATAGTTGTCACCAATACGATAAAAGTAAAAAAAGGCCACGGGGAGACGGTGGCGAGTAGATTTCAAAACTCCAAAGGCATAGATTTATCGCCTGGTTTCGTTCGCATGGAAGTGTTGTTAACGGAAGGCCTAGAAGAATATGATGAGCTTAAAGTAAGCACAACTTGGGAAACCAAAGCTTCATTTGAGGGCTGGGTGAACAGCGATTCTTTTCGGCAAGCGCACGCTCATAGAGGCGGGGGGCAACAGGGCGAGGCAGGCCAGCAAACAGAAAGCGTGATGCTCGGCTCACAATTGACAACGCATCGCGTGTTAGTTGCTCGGCAAGCTGGAATTGAGCTTAAGCAGCATTAATGCTATTTATTTATCATTTGGAGCTCCAATAAATATGCTGCGTTGTGACTAATATTTCGCTCTCTTATCCACTGTGGATAACGAGGGCGTTTTTTATGTTGCATTTAGAAAAAGGCTTTGGGGATATGTTGATGAGTTGTGGATAATGTTGATAACTTGTTCGTAATTCTGTGGATAACAATGAAAAGACGTGAAATGGATAAGCTTAGCTGTGGGAAACGAATAATAAGTAGGTTATCTCCTTTTTTTCATTAACAATGTGGGTTTATACATGGAGGATAAAATGGTAAACTTTATGTAGTGTGATTTTAAGCACAATCGCTAGGGCTGGCATCATTCATTTACGCTGGTTCATAACGTTTAAGGAGTACAGAATGGCCAAAATAAAATCAAAATTTGTTTGTACGGAATGTGGTACGGAATCGCCAAAATGGCTGGGGAAATGTCCCGGTTGCCACGCTTGGAATTCGATGGTGGAAGAGAAAGAAACCGTTGTGAAAACGAAGGGCGTCGGATTGTCGTCGTTTCATGCGAAAGAAAAGCCGCAGTCCATCATACATATAGAAAGTGGGCAAGAGCCTCGTATAGAAACAAGGATGCTTGAGCTTAATCGAGTGCTCGGCGGAGGTGTTGTTCCAGGCTCGCTAATTCTTGTCGGCGGTGATCCCGGAATCGGAAAATCAACGCTGTTGCTGCAAACGTCTCATGCGCTTGCGGTGAAGGGGTTGAAGGTTCTCTATATTTCTGGGGAGGAGTCCGTGCGGCAAACGAGATTAAGGGCAGATCGACTTGGTGCGCTGACGGAATCGCTTTACGTACTATGCGAAACCAATATGGAGCAAATTAACGATGCCATAGAATCAGTCCAGCCGGATTTTCTAGTTATTGACTCCATTCAAACCGTCTACGATCCAAATGTTCAATCGGCTCCCGGGAGTGTATCGCAGGTACGTGAATGCACGGCCCACTTTATGCGTGTGGCCAAAATTAAAGGAATTGCGACGGTGCTCGTCGGCCATGTTACGAAGGAAGGCGCGATTGCGGGGCCAAGGCTTCTAGAGCATATGGTGGATTGTGTTCTTTATTTTGAAGGGGAGCGCCATCATACGTACAGAATTTTAAGGGCAGTCAAAAACCGCTTTGGCTCGACGAACGAGATTGGAATTTTTGAAATGGGCGAAGATGGACTGCGAGAGGTTTCGAATCCTTCTGAGCTGTTTTTATCCGAGCGTCCGCTTGGTGTATCAGGGTCAACCGTAGTTGCAAGCATGGAAGGCACAAGGCCTGTGCTTGTTGAGCTTCAGGCGCTCGTGGCCACAACTAATTTTCCATCCCCGCGCAGAATGTCAACGGGTATCGACCATAACCGAATGGCGCTCATTATTGCGGTGTTGGAGAAACGGAACGGCATGTTTCTACAAACACAGGATGCTTACTTGAACGTAGCTGGCGGAGTTAAGCTTGATGAGCCGGCAGTCGATCTAGCTGCTGCGGTCAGTATAGCTTCCAGTTTTCGCGATGCGCCAACGAAGCCGTATGACGTTATATTTGGTGAGGTAGGATTGACGGGAGAAGTGCGTGCGGTATCGCGTGCTGAGCAAAGGGTGAAGGAAGCAGAGAAACTAGGTTTTAAACGTGTCATTATGCCAGAGAAAAGTTTAAAAGGGTGGAAACCACCCGCAGGCATAGAAATTATTGGCGTATCTACAGTGTCGGAAGCACTTAAGGCAGCGCTTGGATAGGGGGGCAGATGATGAAGGAACCTACACAGCTTGAAATTATGAATCAATTATTGCAATTAGTCGCACCAGGCACCCCTTTTCGGGATGGGCTTGAAAATGTGCTTCGGGCGAAAACGGGGGCGTTGCTGGTTGTTGGCTACAGCCCGGAAGTAATGGAAGTCGTAGACGGAGGTTTTTCCATTAATTGCGACTTCTCGCCTAACTATTTGTATGAGCTTGCAAAAATGGACGGAGCTATTATTTTGAGCGAGGATATGCGCCGAATTTTGTATGCGAATACGCAGCTTATACCAAATAGCTCCATTCCGTCGATCGAAACGGGAATTCGGCACCGTACAGCTGAGCGGGTTGCAAAGCAGACAGGCAAGCTTGTTGTATCCATCTCGCAGCGTCGTAATATTATTACTTTGTATCAAGGCAATCTGCGCTATTCGCTGAAGGACATGGGTGTTATTTTGACGAAGGCCAACCAAGCGATTCAAACGCTCGAGAAATATAAAGCGGTGCTTAGCCAATCCTTTACGAATCTTTCAGCGCTTGAATTCGAAGAGCTCGTTACTCTGCAGGAAGTAGCACATGTTATTCAACGTGTTGAAATGGTGCTGCGCATCAAGATGGAGATCAAGCGTTATGTAAATGAGCTTGGAACGGAAGGCCGGCTCATCAGCATGCAAATGGATGAGCTCGTTGGCGGAGTTGAAGAGGATGCTTGGTACTTACTTAAGGATTATGCCAAAGAAAATTCGGATGAGAAAATACGGGAAATTCGTGCAGGCCTGAAGAAGCTGAGCTCGGATGAGCTGCTTGATGCGCCGCCAATCATCCGTTTGATCGGTTATCCACATACGAGCAACATGAACGATGAATCCGTGTCACCGCGCGGTTATCGACTGCTGAATAAAATTCCAAGATTGCCGCTTATTATTATGAACAATCTGATTGAAAACTTCGGTCGATTGCCTCATATTCTGATGGCGACAATTGAAGAATTGGATGAGGTTGAAGGTATTGGCGAGGTGCGGGCACGTGCGATTAAGGAAGGTCTAAAGCGGATACAAGAGCAGATGTTCATTGACAGGCAAATTTAAATCCCATACAATGGATTGAATGTGGTCCTGTAACGTGGAGATACATTCGTTAAGGGTTTTGGGGCATAGTAGAGAAGAGGTGGAAAAGATGATCACAAAATCGATACCGAGCCTTCTCACGGTGGGGAACTTATTCCTAGGAGTAATCGCCATCATTCTTGTATTCAATGAAAAACCAGATACTGCGGCTATGATGGTGTTAATCGCCATGCTGCTTGATGGTGTTGACGGACGCGTTGCTCGGGCGCTGAACGTTCAAAGTGAATTCGGTAAGGAGCTGGACTCATTATCCGATGTGATTTCGTTTGGCGTAGCTCCAGCATTTATTATGTATGTAGTTGCTTTTCAAGATCTTAATCCAGCCTTGGCTTGGATCGTAACGGCATTGTTCCCGATTTGCGGGGCACTGCGGCTTGCTCGTTTCAATGTAATATCAAGTGCGCCAGGTTATTTTATCGGTCTTCCGATACCGGCGGCTGGCGGAGTGTTAGCGACATTAGCTTTATTTCAAAATGACATTTATGTATCCGTGTTGCTTGCAAGCACAGTAGTGCTTTCCATTCTTATGGTTAGTACGATTAAATATCCGAATTTCAAAAAGGTCGGTATTCCTAAGAGCGCAGTATGGGTTGTCCCTATTGTTATTGTTGTATCTGTCGTATTAGGTCTATTGTTCAAAAATGACTTATCCAAAATTTTGTTTGTACCGCTGCTTCTATATGCGCTGTACGGCCTAAAAAAAAACGTTGATCGCCGTTTGCCCAAGCGAAACCGCAAGCGGAAGAAACGTGATGAAAACGCAGAAGACCCTGTTCAAACGGAAAAGCCGGCTTGATCAAAGCAAAAATATTGAACGTAAAATAGCGTTTCAAGCACAGAATTTTGTGCTTGGGCGCTATTTTTTTTCGTTCTTATAGTCCCTTTTAGCAATCTGTTATGGGATAATTTTGAAACTAATCATCTTCCAAATTCGTATTTAATAGGCGGTCAAAAACGAATTCGAATGGAGAAGATGCTGGTTTGAAACGACTATTTAGTATTAGAAAGCCTTCTTTATGGACTAAAACGATTGTTGCTGCTGCTTTATCAGTCAGCCTGCTGGCTCCAGCCGTCTATGCGGCTCCCGTGGAACCGAGTGCTGCGCCTGCTCCAAAAGCGTTAAATGCTGAAAATGCGACAACATTTTTAAACGATTTTTTTGCAACGGAACAAATCAAATCGCAATATGTAGGAGCTTCTGTCGTTATTGTGAAGGATGGGAAAACGGTAGCGCAGCGAGGATATGGCTTTGCAGACCTGGAAACAAAAAAGCCGATTGACCCTGCTTCGAGTGTGTTTCGCATCGCGTCAGTGTCCAAGACCTTTACGGCAGCCGCGGTTATGCAGCTTGTAGAACAGGGGAAGATCTCTCTTCAAGACGATTTCACCAAGTATGTGAAGGATTTGAAGTTCGACAACCCGTTCGGCAAGCCGGTTACGATTGAGCATTTACTTACGCATACGACGGGTTTTGAAATACGTGATCCGCAGCCAGAGGATATACATAGCGACTTCGAGAAAGTAGTTGAAATTGAAGACTATGTTCGGGGGCATATGCCTTCTGTTGTTCGGGAGCCAGGCAGCGCCTACATGTACGATAACTTTGCGTCGATGCTGCTTGGATTAATCGTACAAAAAGCCAGCGGTTTACCTTTTAACGATTACATGGAACAGAATATATTCAAGCCGCTGAAAATGGATTCAAGCCGTTTTTTACTTGATAAAAAACTTAAAGAAAATCTAGTTTCGGAATACGACGCTGCAAACGGCAAACATGAATTATACGCAGTTACTCCTACTGTAATGCCGCAAGGGGGAATGTTCTCTACTGCTGAGGACATAAGCAAGTTTATGATTGCTTTCCTGAATGGGGGTTCATCAGAATCCGGCAGCATTCTTAAGCAAGCAACGGTCGATCAGATGGAAACGTATCGCTCTTCGATTCATTCATTGCTGCCGAACACTACGTATGGATTTGAGGCACCGATTCAGCTTCCTGGGGCGGGAAGCAGTTCTTCCGTGATAGCCAAGTTTGGAGATATTGTGGGTACAAGCTCGCTTATGTTCCTCATTCCGGAACAAAAGACGGGAGTATTTATTACTTACAACAAAATAGGCCCTCTCCGTGATTTCTTCTATCAGGCGTTTATTCATTCGTTTTTCCCGGCGTATGCTGAACCTGCCAAGTTCGACGCATTCACGCCGAGTACGAGTGATTCATTAAATAAATTCACGGGCATTTATACTGACCTACGTCTTGCACAACTAAATACATCAATAGAAGCAGACGGCAAAGGCAGCTTGATGATTTCAGATGCTTTCCTTGGACCGCGTGTACTTAAACAAGTAGATAAAAATCTGTTTGTAGATAGCCTTACGGGTAAATTCACGGCATTTGCGATAGGATCAGGCGATGAAGTGCTTTACTTTAAGGAGCCGTATCTGAATCCGCTCGGCTATGGGATGAAACATAAAGCGCCAACCTTATTTGCTGATATTGCGAAAGACCATCCTTATGAGAAGGCAATTTATACGCTGAAAACATTAGGGCACTACTCCGATATTGAGGATGAGAAATTTAATGCTGAGCAATCAGTCACTCGGGGACAATTTGTTAAGCATCTTATGGAGATTAGCGGATTAAAAGGAAGCAGTACGGAAGAACTCGTATTTACGGATTTGGAAGGCCATTCGGCCGCTACTTTTGTTCAGCAAGCGTATGAGCTGGGCCTGGTCAAAGGTACAACAACGAATCTGTTTGAGCCGGATCGCAACATTACTCGCCAAGAAGCGGCTGTTATGATGTGGCGCGTCTTCTCACAGCAGTATCCAGCAGAGTTGTTTGAGTCGGTTAAGCTCTCCGGTGAGACTGATAAATGGGCGCTGCCAGCTGTAAAGATGATCGTTAAGCTCGGCATTTATGGACCAGAAGTTCAAGAGCCAGAGAAAGGTGTTTTCAATTACGCTTCTAAAAAAGTTCTGAACCGCCAAGAGGAAGCTGCTATTTTATATTCTCTTCTTACACGTCCGTTAGATGTTATTGTTTCTGGATTCATGCAACAGAAGTAGCACTATTAGCGCGAAAAAAGAGGCCTCCCAATATGGGAGGCCTCTTGTGTTACTCGTTGCTCGGGAGGAAGAGATAGCTATAGTCTCTTTCCTGCGCGATTCATACGTTGCATATTTACGTTAAGTTAAACAGGCCTAAAGTTGAGCATTTGTCGTATTCATCCGCAATAACTTCATCCAGTTGAATGTCCAGCAAATTACATAAAGCAGTCATATAAAACAAGTTGCGGCCAAGATCGGCCTTGAGCGCATCGCGGCAATGCTCGCATACGGCTCCAGTGAGATGACTTTGCAGCGTCGTTTTCGCATTTTCAAGATTTAGTTCGTCCGAGTATTGTTGTTTGCGGGCATTTAGTTCAATACATCCACAGTCTGTGACTGCTTTCGTGACTGCACGATTTACCGAAGCGCCTGACTGTCCAAATTTGGACATAACATCTAGCAAGCTGCGGTGCCGAAGCAACAATTCGGATACTTGCTGCTGAAATTGATCCAGTGTAGGAGCGCTCATCGGTTCCACCTCTTTCACCAACCTCTTATGTTTTCTTCCTAATATCCATTATAAGCCTCCTACCCCCCTTTTACAAAATGTGAATTATTAAAAATTATAAATGTTTTCAATTAATCCGTGCCCCCACGGTTAGCGATCCAATTATTGGAACATAATTATAGTGGAGGTGAACCATAATGGTTAGACGAATAATTCAAATATTGGGTATGTTGTTCGGTGGTATGGCAGGCGGTGAAGTATACGGATGGATAAATGGAGCGGCCGTATGGTCTGGCTCATCCTTCGGAATGCTACAGCGATCCGGCACTTATTACATGAATGTAGCAATTGGCGCGGTTTTTGGTGTAGTTGTGGCAACGATGGTTGCAGGGCAAGTCATTCGCTATATGCAGAAGGGTGCGGAGCAAACCGCAGCGCTTCCTATGCAGCAGCTGATTGCTGGAGCTGGCGGTCTTCTAGCAGGTTTATTGCTTACTGTTCTGATCTATCCCGCAGTATCGGGTCTAGATGGTATAGGAAGTCTCCTTCCTGCTGCTATGATGTTATGCTTCGGTTATTTGGGCATGCGAATTGGTCTGCATAAGCAGGAGGAGCTGGCAGAAGGTTTTGCAGCTCTGCTGGAGAAACGGAGAGTCGCGCCTGTAGATGAGGCGGGTGGTTACGAGGAGCATAAGATACTCGATACCAGCGTTATTATTGACGGCCGTATTGCAGACATCTGTAAAACTGGATTTATTGAAGGCACATTAGTCATTCCTGAGTTTGTGCTTGAGGAGCTGCAGCATATTGCTGATTCATCTGATTTATTGAAGCGCAATAGGGGACGCCGCGGACTTGATATTTTGAACAAGATTCAGAAAGAGCTGGACGTAAAGGTTCTTATTTATGAAGGGGATTTTGAAGAAATTGGAGAAGTAGACAGCAAGCTGGTCAAGCTGGCAAAGGCGCTTCATGGTAAAGTTGTTACCAACGACTTCAACTTAAACAAAGTATGTGAGCTTCAAGGCGTGTCGGTGCTCAATATTAATGATTTGGCTAATGCTGTGAAGCCGGTTGTTCTACCTGGAGAAGAAATCATCGTACAAGTGATAAAAGACGGCAAAGAGCATGGACAAGGTGTCGCATATTTGGATGATGGCACGATGATCGTCGTTGAGGGCGGACGTGAATATATCGGAACAACGATGGAAGTGCTTGTAACGAGCGTGCTTCAAACCTCTGCGGGCCGAATGATATTTGCAAAGCCGAAGCTGTTGGAAAAAGCGCAGTAACAAGGTATGATAGTACTATTGTTATAGCGCAAACGGCTAACGTCGACAAAAGACGGCACAAGCTCGTTTCGCAGAGAAATGTAAGTTTATTTATAAAAAGCTAGGTTTATAAATACTTATGTTTTAACTCAGTGTGAGGCGGGTCGAGGCATGGGAGCAGATTGGGGAGTTATCATCGTAGCAGCCGGACGAGGCACGCGGATGGGAACGAAAGAAAGCAAGCAGTATTTGAAGCTGGCGGACAAGCCTATTCTTGTGCATACGCTAGAGCTGTTTCAATCGATGGATTTGGTAAAAGAAGTGGTTCTGGTCGTAGGCAGCGAGGACGTGGAGCGTTGCCGCAATTGGGCTTCCCTATATGGCATAACGAAGGTAACCGCTATTGTTGCCGGGGGGAAAGAACGACAGAACTCGGTATACTTAGGTCTGCAGGAGCTGAAGAGCGACTGGGTGATGGTGCATGACGGTGTACGTCCGCTGGTATCGGCGAATGCCGTCCGTGCTTGCTGTTCGCAGGCTGAGCAGAGCGGTGCATCTGTGCTGGCTGTTCCAGTAAAGGATACGATTAAACAAGTCAATGAAGCGGGAGTTATCGTTTCTACTCCGGACCGCCGAAGCTTGTGGGCGATACAAACGCCGCAAGCTTTTCGACGTGTTCTACTGCAGGAGGCGCATGAGCGAGCACTTGCAGAAGAGTTCATTGGAACAGATGACGCAATGGTTGTAGAGCGCATGGGCGCTAGCGTTACTGTTGCAGAAGGCGAATATACGAATATTAAAATTACGACGCCTGAAGATTTGCCGTGGGCGGAATTTTTGTTTGCGAAGCGTCATGCCGATAGGGCAGAGGGGAAAGGTGAGCAAGGATGATTCGAGTTGGAAATGGATTTGATGTGCATCAATTGGTAGAAGGCCGTCCATGCATTATTGGGGGAGTAACGATTCCATATGAGAAGGGACTTCTAGGTCATTCTGATGCGGATGTTCTGTTGCATGCCATAACGGATGCAATACTGGGCGCGCTTGGACTTGGCGATATCGGTAAACATTTTCCGGATACAGATGCCGCGTTTAAAGATGCAGACAGCTTAAAGCTGCTGGAGGAAGTATGGAAGTTTGTGCGTGAGCGCGGATATAAGCTTGGCAACATTGATTCCACGATTATTGCTCAAAAGCCCAAAATGCTGCCATATATTCCGCAAATGGCTGAAATTATAGCGAAGGCGCTTGAGGCTGATGTAACACAGGTGAATGTAAAAGCAACGACAACCGAGCAGCTTGGATTCACAGGACGCGGTGAAGGAATTGCAGCGCAATCCGTTGTCTGTCTGATCAAGGATGTGCTATGATCGGGAGTATTCATTAATCAGCATATGCTTGCGAGACTAGATTTTGCTTCGCAAAACGTTACCTGTATATGCTTACGAAGTTAGTTTATGCTTCGCAAAACTTTATCTGTATATGCTTACGAAGCCAGTTTATGCTTCGCAAAACTTTTAGGAGGTTATTTATATGACTGCAGAAGTTCGTGTACGTTATGCCCCATCCCCAACGGGTCATTTACATATTGGTAATGCAAGAACGGCCTTATTCAATTATTTGTTCGCAAGAAACCAGGGCGGTAAATTTATTATTCGGATAGAAGATACGGATGTAAAGCGCAATGTTGAGGGCGGAGAAGAGAGCCAGCTTAAGTATTTGAAATGGCTGGGCATGGATTGGGATGAGAGTATCGACATTGGCGGCGGGTACGGACCTTACCGTCAGACTGAGCGTCTTGATATATACAACAAGTACTGGCAGGAATTGCTTGATCGTGGTCTTGCTTATCGCTGCTACTGCTCGGAAGAGGAGCTTGAGAAGGAGCGGGAAGAGCAAACGGAGCGCGGCGAAACGCCTCGTTATTCCGGACGCCATCGCAATCTGACGGAAGAACAGCGCCAAGCTTTCGAAGCGGAAGGACGTGTTCCGAGTATTCGTTTCCGTGTACCGGAAAATCGGACCTATGCTTTTGATGATATCGTAAAAGGCTCAATCAGCTTTGATACAACAGAGATGGGCGATTTCGTCATCGTGAAGAAGGACGGTATCCCGACTTATAACTTCGCTGTAGTACTGGACGATTATTTGATGAAAATCAGTCACGTATTGCGTGGAGAAGACCATATCTCGAATACGCCGCGCCAGTTGATGATTTATGAAGCTTTTGGCTGGGAAGCTCCAAAATTCGGCCATATGACGCTAATCGTCAATGAGCAGCGCAAAAAACTAAGTAAACGAGATGAATCCATCATTCAGTTTATTTCGCAGTATGACGATCTCGGTTATTTGCCGGAAGCGATGTTTAACTTTATTACATTGCTTGGATGGTCGCCAGAGGGTGAACAGGAAATGTTTACTCGCGAAGAATTGGTTAATGTGTTTAATCCTGAGCGTCTAAGCAAAAGCCCTGCCGTATTCGATACGCAGAAGCTTAGCTGGATGAACAATGAATATTTGAAAAAAGCGGACTTGAACCGTGTTGTTGATCTTTGCCTGCCACACCTGCAAAATGCGGGTCGAGTCGCTGCTGAACTTGATGCAGAAGGCAGAGCCTGGGTGACTGCATTAGTAGCGCTTCATCAGGACAAACTGCGTTCCGCCTCAGAAATCGTTCCAATGACAGAGCTATTTTTCCGTGATACGGTAGAGGATGAAAGCGAAGCGGTAGAGGTTCTTGCCGAAGAGCAAGTGCCAACTGTATTGCAGGCCTTCCTATCAAAAATCGAAGCGGGAGAAACAGCCTTTGAAGTGGATGGCATCAAAGAGATGATCAAAGCTGTACAGAAGGAAACTGGATTTAAAGGCAAGCAGCTGTTCATGCCGATTCGTGCAGCCCTTACTGGACAAACGCATGGTCCTGATTTGAATCAATCGCTAGCTTTGCTAGGCAAAGATAAGGTTGCTGATCGTCTGCGCGCGCGTTTGGCAGGATCTTTAGCTTAATTCTTGTAAATATGAGTATGCATAATGCCCTTGTCACATTTTTGGGTATTCGGTATACTATGACTAATAAATGAATGAATCAAACGGCCATGAACAGGAGAAGTACGTTTGCTTGTGGATTCGCAGAGAGGACAACCGTCATTCGAGTCGGAGTCGCATCACCATGTGACTATGAGGAAACGTAATGGGGCTGCAAGTTGTCTGGTCCGCCAAACGGAAATATGCACCTGGGAGCTTTGTTCCGAGCTGTGTCAGCAGGTAATGCGCAATGATGAGGATGGCGGCGACGCTTAATCGGCAATATTGGCATATATTTGTCTGGACAGGGTAGGCAGCAACGTATCGTCTGCGTTAAAGACCTTAAGGTGAATAAACTTCAGCGAGGACAGCTGTCGATTTATTCAAGCAGAGTGGAACCGCGAGATCACACGCCTCTGCAGCATATTATGCTGCAGAGGCTTTTCTTTTATTAGAAATTTATGAGCGTAGGAAAAAGGAGCATTGTTTATGTTTCGTCATTTTCGATCGGACATACTAGCTGTTTTTGAGAATGATCCGGCTGCTCGCAGTCGCTTCGAGGTTATTTTCACCTATTCAGGTGTGCACGCAATTTGGGCGCATCGCATTGCCCATCCCTTGTACCGTAGAGGTTGGTATACTACAGCGCGCTTGATCTCCCAGGTTAGCCGCTTTATGACCGGAATCGAAATTCATCCAGGTGCTCGTATCGGCGAGCGATTGTTTATCGATCATGGCATGGGTGTCGTCATTGGTGAAACCTGTGAGATCGGCGATGATGTCGTTATTTATCAGGGAGTAACTCTTGGCGGAACGGGTAAAGAAAAAGGGAAGCGTCACCCGACAATTGGCAATAATGTAGTTATTGGCTCAGGAGCGAAGGTGCTCGGCTCATTTCAAGTGGGCGAATTTTCTAACATAGGATCAAACGCGGTTGTACTCAGAGAGGTTCCTGCCAATTGTACGGTAGTTGGAAACCCGGGACGCGTGGTCAAAAGAAACGGCGAACGTGTAGGCGATCGACTTGATCATACGAAGCTGCCCGATCCAGTCATCGAAATGTTCCGTACAATGCAGAAGGAAATAGACGAATTAAAATCCGAGCTCGATAAGCTTCGGAATCCTGTAGCTGGAGGAGAAATACGAAAATGACAGTATCCATTTATAATACAGTATCGCGGCTAAAAGAGCCTTTTGTATCGCAAGAGCCAGGTAAGGTGAAAATGTACGTTTGCGGACCAACCGTTTATGACTACATTCATATTGGAAACGCTCGTCCGGTTATTTTCTTTGACGTTGTTCGTCGTTATTTGGAGGACGTAGGTAATGAAGTTCAATATGTGGTTAACTTTACAGATGTCGATGATAAGCTGATTCGTAAAGCAGAACAGCTTGGTACGACAGTCCCTGAAGTAGCGGAGACGTTTATTGCGGCATTTTATGCAGATATCGAATCGCTGGGTGTCCATAAGGCGACACTTAATCCAAGGGTTACGGAGCATATTCCGCAAATCGTTGCGTTTATTCAAGGTTTGATAGATAAAGGCTATGCTTATATGAGTGACGGAGACGTTTATTATCGTACGTCTGCATTCGCGGATTACGGCAAGCTCTCCCATCAGAATATTGAAGAGCTTCAATTCGGTATTCGAGTAGAAATTGGCGACCGCAAAGAGAATCAACAGGATTTTGTATTATGGAAAGGCGCTAAGCCGGGCGAAATCAAATGGGAAAGTCCTTTCGGCGACGGACGCCCAGGCTGGCATATCGAATGCTCGGCTATGGCTCGCGCATACCTTGGGGATACTCTTGATATCCATGGCGGCGGTCATGATTTGCAGTTTCCGCATCATGAATGCGAGGTTGCGCAATCTGAGGCGCTGACAGGCAAACCGCTGGCGAACTATTGGATGCATAACGGCTATATTCATATAAATAATGAGAAAATGTCCAAATCGCTTGGCAATGGCATTTCGGTGCATGAGCTGGTGAAGCGGGTTAAACCTCATGCGATTCGTTATTTTATGCTCTCTACACACTACCGCAGTCCACTCAACTTCAGTGATGACACGGTTGCGCAAGCTGAGAACAGCGTCGAGCGGATTGCAAACAGTGCAGCGAATCTAAAGCATAGGCTTTCATCGTTTGAAGGCAAGCTAAATGAGGCGGCAGGCAGTGGCAACGGACTTGTCCCTTCTGGCGACGAAGCGCTGGATGCAAGATTAAAAGTGATTCATGAACAATTCCATGCCAAAATGAGCGATGATTTCAACACCCCTGACGCGATTACAACGGTGTTTGATTTGGTAGCTGAGGCTAATCAATATTTGAATCGTGCAGACGCATCTGCTGAAGCGATTTATGCATTGCTTACATTGTTTGAGCGTATGGATGCTGTACTTGGCTTGCTGCCGCAGCAACAAGCGGACGCTGAACTGCTGGATGCGGATATCGAACAGCTTATAGTGGAGCGGACCGAAGCTCGCCAGTCCAAAAACTGGTCTAGAGCGGATGAAATTCGTGATTTGCTCATAGAGAAAAACATCGTCCTTGAGGATACACCGCAAGGTATCCGCTGGCGGCGTAAATGAGCGAGCATATCGATACGAACCGCTTGCTCTTTTACCCGCCGTCCAAATCACCGCAGCTAATGAACCCGGTCGTTCTCGCTTATATGGGCGATGCTGTGTTTGAGCTTCTTGTAAGACAATATTTTATTTCACTCCCAAATCAGAAATCGCATCACCTTCACCGTGAGGCAACAAAATTTGTTTCTGCCAAAGGACAAAAGAAAACGTTGGATCTCTGGCAGCCGCATTTAACCGAGGAGGAGGCGGACATCGTCCGCCGAGGCCGCAATTCAAAATCGGGAGCGCCTCCCAAAAACGCTGATTTAGCTGATTATCGTCTAGCAACAGCGTTGGAGAGCTTGGTTGGATTTCTTTATTATGAAGGCCGAATCGAAAGAATACATGAACTATTTGCCATTGCAATAAAGAAGCATGAGAATTAACAAGGCTCATGAGGCTATTTTGTAAATGAAAAAATAAAGGAGGGTTACCGATGACAGAAGAAACGATTCAAGATCAAGATGAAATGATAGCCGGTAAACATCCTGTGCTCGAAGCACTGCGTTCCGGACGAGAAATTAATAAAATATGGATCGCTGACGGTGCACAAAAAACGTTGACGCAGCCCATTGTAGCGGAAGCCAAGAAATCCGGTATCATCGTACAGTTTGTCGACAAGCGGAAACTCGACAGCTTAGCTCCTGGAGTTACACATCAGGGAGTTGTCGCTCAGGCAGCGGCCTTCGCTTATGTGGATGTTGAGGACATTCTGGAACGAGCAAAACAACGGGACGAGGTTCCATTTATTTTGCTACTGGATGAAATCGAAGATCCTCATAATTTGGGCTCAATATTGCGGACAGCGGAATGCACGGGCGTGCATGGTGTTATCATTCCAAAACGTCGTGCAGCAGGGTTGACGGCTACGGTGCTTAAAACATCTGCAGGTGCTGCTGAGCATGTACCGGTTGCACGCGTTACTAATTTGGCGCAAACGATCGATAGGCTGAAGGAAGCGGGCGTATGGGTAGCGGGAACGGATGTAAGTGCAAAGCAGGATGTTTATAAAATGAAATTCGACATGCCGCTGGTTGTCGTTATAGGCAACGAGAGTAAAGGTATGGGAAGGCTTATTAAGGAGAAATGTGATTTTCTCGTTAAACTTCCTATGCTCGGTCAGTTGAACTCGCTAAATGCTTCCGTTGCAGCTGGTGTTCTTATGTATGAGGTCGTTCGGCAGCGCCGGAGCATTTAGGTTATGAACCGGCGCGACGATATTTTATTAGTCGACGGTTATAACATAATTGGCGCTTGGCCGGTACTCGAGAAGCTGAAGGAACATGATCTGGAAGAAGCGCGGGATAAATTGCTCGATTTAATGGCGGATTATCAAGGTTTTACAGGAATGAAAGTGTATGTTGTGTTCGATGCGCATCAGGTGCCTGGCTTAGGCGCTACTTACAGGCACCACAGGCTGACTATCGTTTACACAAAAGAGAAGGAAACAGCTGATGAATGCATCGAGCGTTTATGCTCGGAGCTGGTCCTCAGACGTCGAAATATATATGTAGCCACTTCGGATTTGGTCGAGCAGCATGTGGCATTCGGTAAAGGTGCGCTTCGTGTATCGGCACGGGAATTGCTTATTGATATAGGCCAGAATCGCAAAAATATCGAGCAGACACTCCGTGAGGAACAGCCGGGAAAACGGAATTCAGTAGACGGCAGAATTAGTTTAGAGGTTCGAAGCCAGCTGGAGAAACTTCGGCGCGGAGAGAAATAAAAGATTGGAAAAGCGATAATCTTCAAATAGATATAGAATGATTGACTCGGATCGTTCCACTAAGTTACAAAATTCCCAGTATATCTGTGGTTGTCGGGGCTCAGATTGGTTGACGGTGTAAGGTTACATAATGTATACTGACTCTATTATTAGCGATAAGAACGTGTTGATTTTGTTCAGTATACATTCTTATCTTTCGACGTGAAACGCTGTTGAGCTCAGACTTTGAGTGCAATCAGATAGGTTTGCGTGAATAAGAATCTAGCGGTGTACGCCTTGCAGGCCGGAGGGATAGTTCGTGAGTATCGACCTCAAAGAATGGAGTACGCTCGAGTATGACAGCAGTACGGACGAGGATATCGTCGAAGCGGTCCGCAATGGTGATAGCATAGCGTTGGAATATTTGATAAACAAGTATAAGAATTTTGTGAGAGCCAAAGCGCGCTCGTATTTTCTTATAGGTGCGGATCGTGAAGATATCGTGCAGGAGGGTATGATTGGTCTTTATAAGGCAATTCGAGATTTTAAAGGGGACAAGCTAGCAAGCTTCAAAGCCTTTGCTGAATTGTGTATAACCAGACAAATTATTACCGCCATCAAAACAGCCACGCGTCAGAAACACATTCCGCTAAATTCCTACGTTTCGCTAGATAAGCCCATTTATGATGAAGATTCGGATCGCACACTGCTGGATGTCATTTGTGGTACGCGAGTATCTGATCCAGAAGAATTAATTATTAATCAAGAAGAATTCATTGGCCTTGAAGATAAGATGTCCGAAATATTAAGCGACCTTGAACGCAAGGTGCTTATGCTTTATTTGGATGGAAGGTCCTATCAGGAAATTGCTGTTGATTTGGATAGACATGTGAAATCTATCGACAACGCTCTTCAAAGGGTGAAACGCAAGCTCGAACGTTACTTGGAAGTCAGAGACATTAGCGGCTAGCCGCATTTATACGTAAATCATTTTTACGAGGACTGTCTTCCATCTGGCGGTGTCTAGGTGGAATATACGGTCCTTTTAGTTTTAAATGGACAAAAGTAGACTATACTGGTAGATACGAGACCGATGGCGCTTTTGTTTCCAATCATTCACAGGCTTAACACTTATCTTTTACATTGACATCAAAATTGCTGTATGATAAAGTGTTTAGGTAGGCCTAAAATCGAGGTTTTATTTCGTTTTGGCGTTGGAATCAATGAACTTTCATATAGAGCTTCATGATTCGTATTTTGTAGCAGTTCGGGAGGTGTAATTCAATGCGGGTAATTATCACGTTGGCATGCACAAACTGCAAACAGAGAAACTATGCGAGCAGCAAGAACAAACGCAATCACCCCGACCGCATCGAGTTGAAGAAGTTTTGCAAGTTCTGTAACGAGCAGACTCCTCATCGCGAGACGAGATAGTCAATTGGAGGTGTGAACGTGGCATTTTTGGCTAAACTAAAGCAAAGCTTTGGTACAACGTTTAGTTTTTTTGCCGACAGCTGGGCGGAACTTAAGAAGGTTCGCTGGCCAAGCCGTAAAGAGTTGACAAGCTATTCGATCGTGGTTTTGCTCACGATTACGCTTGTGACTATTTACTTCTGGCTTCTTGACATCGGGATCTCGTCTCTGGTTGAACTCATTGTTTAAGAAGGGTCCAAAGGTGGATTTGTGATGGAAAAAAGATGGTACGTCGTGCATACCTACTCAGGTTATGAGAACAAGGTGAAAGCCAATTTGGAACGCCGTGTTGAATCAATGGGCATGGAAGATAAGATTTTCCGTGTGCTTGTTCCTATGGAAGAAGAAGTGGTAGAGAAGGATGGTAAGAAGAAGACTGTCCAACGTAAGGTCTACCCCGGCTATGTTCTTGTGGAAATGGTTCAAACCGACGATTCATGGTACGTTGTTCGAAATACACCAGGTGTAACTGGATTCGTAGGATCAACAGGTTCCGGTTCAAAACCGATTCCTCTATTGCCAGATGAGGTTGAGCAAATACTCAAACACATGGGCATGGAAGAACCAAAACCGAAAATCGAGTTCGATTTGAAAGAAACGGTTCGCGTCAAAGTGGGTCCTTTCGCAGATTTTGTTGGTACAGTAGAAGAAATTTTGCTGGACAAAGCGAAGTTGAAGGTTCATGTAAACATGTTTGGCAGGGAGACCCCGCTAGAGCTGGATTACACTCAAGTGGAAAAGATATAATATCTGGTTTCCGAACCCACTGGGTTAAACTAGTGGAGGTTTGGACGCGAAATAGCAATGCCCCCTTGCGGAGGCGGATGCTATTTACGCATGGAATAAAGGGTTAGGAGGTGTGTCAGGCATGGCAAAAAAGGTCATCAAGATGGTCAAATTGCAAGTTCCTGCAGGTAAAGCAAACCCAGCGCCGCCGATCGGTCCAGCACTTGGTCAAGCAGGCGTTAACATCATGGCGTTTTGTAAAGAGTTTAATGCTCGTACCGCAGATCAAGCAGGCTTGATTATTCCGGTTGTTATTACAGTATTTGAAGACCGTTCTTTCACTTTCGAAACAAAAACGCCGCCGGCAGCAGTATTGCTTCGCGTCGCAGCTGGTATCGAAAAAGGTTCAGGCGAACCGAACAAGAAAAAGGTCGCTACTGTAAAACGTGACAAAGTTCGCGAAATCGCTGAGCAAAAAATGCCGGATCTTAACGCAGCGTCTGTAGAATCAGCAATGCGTATGGTTGAAGGTACTGCTCGCAGCATGGGCGTAACTATTGTTGACTAATACCGCGAGGTAGCTTGCTTTGCGTTAGCTTCGGCTTTCGCGAGTGGGAGGATCATCCCTAGGAGGATTTTCCGCTACAACCACATGAGGAGGAAATTACAATGGCTAAACAAGGTAAAAAATATGTAGAAGCTGCTAAGCTATTTGATAGTGAAGCAACTTACGAGCCTCTAGAAGCGATTGAGCTTGTTAAGAAGGCTGCAACAGCTAAATTCGACGAGTCCGTTGAAGTAGCAGTTCGTTTGGGTGTAGACCCACGTAAACAAGACCAAGCTGTTCGTGGCGTAGTTGTACTACCACACGGCACTGGTAAAACTAAACGCGTTCTCGTTTTCGCAAAAGGCGAAAAAGTGAAAGAAGCGGAAGCTGCGGGCGCTGATTTTGTCGGCGATGCAGACATGATCAACAAAATCCAACAAGGCTGGTTCGAATTCGACGTTTGCGTAGCAACGCCGGACATGATGGCTGAAGTTGGTAAACTTGGACGTATCCTTGGTGGTAAAGGCTTGATGCCGAACCCTAAAGCTGGTACAGTAACGTTTGACGTTGCTAAAGCCGTTCAAGAAATCAAAGCCGGTAAGATTGAATACCGTCTTGATAAAGCAGGTCAAATCCATGCGCCAATCGGTAAAGTATCTTTCGATGCTGAGAAACTCAACGAGAACCTCAAATCATTGATCGATGCACTTAATCGTGCTAAACCGGCTGCGTCAAAAGGTGTTTACCTGAAAAACATTGCCGTTTCTTCAACAATGGGCCCTGGCGCTCGTGTTTCTACAGCGGCTTACCGCTAAGAAGAACGGAACTAAATTCGAATACGCATACCGTAGACAGTAGGTGCCTTAAGGCTTAATTTCCTACCGAGGTGTTATGATAAAACGTTTGTAAGCAACATTCGATCCTTTAGGGTTGATGCGCGATAACGACATCATGGCCTTCGCAGTGTCTGCGAAGGCCTTTCTCATGCATCGAGGCGTGGAAAGCCCGTCGTAATTAACGGAATGTATACTATTACGGGAGGTGTACAGTTTGGCTAACGCAAATATCATCCAAGAGAAACAAGAGGCAGTTGCCGTAATCGCGGCAAAAATTGCTAATAGCTCTAGCACAGTAGTAGCTGACTATCGTGGATTGAACGTTGCTCAAGTAACTGAACTTCGGAAACAACTTCGTGAAGCAGGAATTGAATTCCAAGTTCTTAAAAACTCGCTCGTTCGTCGCGCAACTGAAGGTACGGATTATGTAGAATTGAACAACATTCTTACAGGTCCTACAGCAATTGCATTCGGTAAAGAAGACGCTGTTGCTCCAGCTAAAATTTTGAACGATTTCGCTAAGAAAAACGATGCTTTGAAACTTAAAGGCGGCGTTGTTGAAGGTAAAGTCGTATCTCAAGAAGAAATTAAAGCTCTTGCGGAACTTCCGTCCCGCGACGGTTTGCTCTCTATGCTCCTCAGCGTATTGCAAGCTCCAGTGCGCAACTTCGCGCTTGCAGTTAAAGCAGTCGGCGAGAAACAAGAAGCACAAGCTTAATTTTTTTCAAGAGTCCCTTATAGTAATGAACCGACGCAAGTCGGCTGTAGGATAAACCAAAAAAATAAACCATATTCCCGGAGGTATAATCATGTCTAAAGAACAAATCTTAGAAGCGATTAAAGTTATGAACGTTCTTGAACTGAACGATCTTGTTAAAGCAATTGAAGAAGAATTCGGCGTAACTGCAGCAGCTCCAGTAGCAGCAGCAGGTGCTGGCGCAGCTGTAGAAGCTGAGCAAACTGAATTTGACGTTATCCTTAACGGCGCTGGCGCTTCAAAAATCAACGTAATCAAAGTTGTTCGCGAAATCACAGGTCTTGGCCTGAAAGAAGCGAAAGACTTGGTTGATAGCGCTCCTAAAGCAGTTAAAGAGAAAGTTGCTAAAGAAGAAGCAGAAGCTGTTGCAGCTAAGCTTACTGAAGCTGGCGCTTCCGTAGAAGTTAAGTAGTATTTCTTTCAATAAAATAAGCTGATCATGCGATTGAATGATGAATCGGCCGGCGAGCCCCTTGAAACGTCAGGTTTCAAGGGGTTCGTTGTATGTTGAAGGATAAGAATGTGCAAGTTTTTGGCTTGTCCATTCTTATCCTTCAACGAGAATCGAGTATTTTTTCGCTGAAACAAGGCGATATCAATATACTCGATGCAATATGGAATAGCGGGGAGTGATGAATAATGTCGAATCACTATTACTCACAGAGCCCAGATGTTAAGCATAATCGTCAAGTTCATGAAGCGATACTCCGAGGCTTTTCTTTAAAGTTTATGACGGATGCCGGCGTATTCTCGAAATCAGGAGTTGATTACGGGAGTCAGGTGTTGATCGATGCTTTGGAGCTAAATGCAAATGCAAACATTCTTGATGTTGGCTGTGGTTATGGTCCTATTGGATTAACATCAGCAAAACTCGCTGAGCATGGGCAAGTAACGATGATTGATATAAATGAACGAGCGGTAGAGCTTTCGCGTGAGAACGCAAAGCTTAACCAGATATCTAATGTTACCGTTTTGCAAAGTGATCTATTTGAAGCAGTTAAGCAAATGAAGTTCGATGTCATCGTTACAAATCCGCCGATCAGGGCGGGGAAGTCAGTCGTTCATCGGATTTTTGAAGAGGGTTATGAATTGCTCGAACAAGGCGGCAGCATGTGGGTTGTCATACAGAAGAAGCAAGGGGCACCTTCGGCGAAAGCTAAATTAGAGTCATTATTTGCAGATGTAGAAGAAGTAACGAAGGATAAAGGCTACCGTATTTTCAAAGCTGTAAAAGCTTAGAAAATTAGAGAAAAATATGTTTTGAAAATATGTTTGAAAACTGAATAATATTTATTGACTTGACATTTGCAATATGGTAAGATTATAAAATGTCAGCATTAAATTGGGCTCGATCTCTTTAGTTAACTAAAATGTCAAGTGTAAATTTAAAGCGCGGAATGCATAAGTTTTACACATTTGACGTATAATGTTTACGTTTTGGGCAAAATTATTTGATATGAGACTGTCACGGCCGCGCTGTGATTAGTTAACTGCCGGAACATGCTCTTTTTTCGAACCATTCGATAAGGGCTTTTCTTTATTTGACTATATAGGCGGCTGGTTCGTCTATAGTGACGCAGTGATTATCGATGCTGTGATACAGACATGAGGGGTGAGGTTAAGTTGGCAGGACAACTTGTTCAGTATGGTCGGCGCGCGCGCAGAAGCTACGCCAGGATCAACGAGGTGCTGGAAGTCCCGAACCTGATTGAAATCCAACAAAAATCGTATGAGAAGTTTTTGGACAGCGACCTAATTGAGTTGTTCCAAGATATTTCTCCGATTTCGGACTTTACGGGCAATCTATCGCTTGAGTTTATCGACTATAGCTTGGGCGAACCGAAATATTCGGTCGATGAATCAAAAGAGCGCGATGTGACGTATGCAGCTCCTTTACGCGTTAAGGTGCGACTTTTCAATAAGGAAACTGGCGAAGTAAAGGAACAAGAAGTTTTCATGGGTGATTTCCCGCTTATGACAGAGACGGGCACGTTTATTATTAACGGAGCCGAGCGTGTCATAGTCAGCCAATTGGTTCGATCCCCGAGTGTGTACTTCAGCACGAAGGTCGATAAGAACGGGAAGAAAAACTACACAGCTACTGTTATTCCTAACCGTGGCGCTTGGTTAGAGCTTGAAACGGATGCTAAAGATATCATCTACGTTCGTATTGACCGGACCCGGAAAATACCGGTAACGGTACTTTTGCGTTCGCTTGGATTCGGTACTGACGCTGAGATTCTTGAACTGCTAGGCCATGATGAGTACATTCGCAACACGCTAGACAAAGATAACACGGATTCGACTGAAAAAGCGCTTATTGAAATTTATGAGCGTCTTCGTCCAGGCGAGCCTCCGACTTTGGATAATGCGAAGAGCTTGCTAGTTGCTCGTTTCTTTGATCCAAAACGTTATGACTTGGCCAACGTAGGCCGTTACAAAATAAACAAAAAACTTCACATCAAGAACCGTTTGTTTAATCAACGTCTTGCGGAAAATCTAATTGATCCTGCGACTGGCGAAATTATTGCTGAGTCCGGACAAATGATTGACCGTCGTTTGCTTGATGAAATTCTCGAGAAGCTTGAGAAGGATGTTGGTTTCAAAACGTATCATGTTGCTAATGGCGTTCTTGATGCTGATAGTATTCCACTACAAACGATCAGCGTATTCTCACCATATGACGAAAGCAAAGTAATTAAAGTTATTGCGAATGGCATTATTGATAAATCCGTCAAGCATATCACGCCTGCGGACATCATTTCTTCCATTAACTACTTTATCAACTTGCTTCATGGCGTAGGCAGCACGGATGATATCGATCATCTGGGTAACCGTCGTCTGCGTTCTGTTGGCGAACTGCTTCAAAACCAATTCCGTATCGGTCTGTCTCGTATGGAGCGCGTTGTGCGTGAGAGAATGTCCATTCAAGACGCGAATGCAATTACGCCGCAAGCGTTAATTAACATTCGTCCGGTTATTGCATCTATAAAAGAGTTCTTCGGCTCCTCGCAGCTGTCCCAGTTTATGGACCAAACGAATCCGCTTGCTGAATTGACGCATAAGCGTCGATTGTCAGCACTTGGACCCGGCGGTTTGACTCGGGAACGCGCAGGCTTTGAAGTTCGTGACGTCCATCACTCCCACTATGGGCGGATGTGTCCGATCGAGACGCCAGAGGGACCGAATATCGGTTTGATCAACTCCTTGTCTTCCTTTGCTCGTATTAACGAATATGGCTTCATTGAAGCACCATATCGTTGGGTAGATCCGAAGACTGGAATTGTTACTGAACAAATCGCATATCTGACTGCTGACGAGGAAGATAACTACGTAATCGCGCAAGCGAATGCGAAGCTGACTCCAGACGACAAGTTTGCAGAAGAGAATACGATCGTTCGTTACAATAAACAAGCCGACAACATTTTGACTATGCCTAGTGATCGCGTTGATTACATGGATGTATCGCCTAAACAGGTAGTATCTGTTGCGACAGCGTTAATTCCTTTCTTGGAAAACGATGACTCCAACCGTGCCCTCATGGGATCCAACATGCAACGTCAAGCGGTACCGCTTCTTATCCCTAGATCACCACTTGTTGGTACAGGTATGGAGCACAAGGCAGCGAAAGACTCAGGCGTTTGTATCGTAGCGAAGCATGACGGTATAATCGAACGTTCTTCCGCTAATGAAATCTGGCTTCGTCGCGTCGAGCAAATCGATGGCAAGCCGGTTACCGGTGACTTGGTAAAACATAAACTACACAAGTTTATGCGCTCTAACCAAGGAACGTGCATCAATCAACGCCCGCTTGTACGTAAAGGCGACGTTATTAAAAAAGGTGATATCCTTGCGGATGGTCCTTCCACTGAAAAAGGCGAATTGGCTCTTGGACGCAACGTCGTTGTTGCATTCATGACGTGGGAAGGCTACAACTATGAGGATGCGATCCTGCTAAGTGAAAAGCTAGTGAAAGAGGATGTTTATACATCCATTCACATCGAGGAATACGAGTCTGAGGCTCGTGATACGAAGCTTGGACCTGAAGAAATTACACGCGACATTCCGAATGTCGGTGAAGAAGCTCTTCGCAACCTGGATGAGCGCGGAATCATTCGTGTCGGAGCTGAAATCGGCGCTGGCGATATCCTAGTTGGTAAAGTAACGCCTAAGGGTGTAACAGAGCTAACTGCGGAAGAAAGATTGCTGCACGCTATCTTTGGTGAGAAGGCTCGTGAAGTACGTGATACATCGCTACGTGTGCCGCATGGTACAGACGGTATCGTTGTTGACGTTAAAGTATTTACGCGGGAGAATGGCGACGAATTGCCACCAGGCGTTAACCAGCTCGTTCGTGCTTATATTGCTCAAAAACGGAAAATTTCCGAAGGCGACAAAATGGCCGGACGTCATGGTAACAAAGGGGTAATCGCTCGTATCATGCCTGAAGAAGATATGCCTTTCCTACCGGATGGCACACCTGTAGAAGTTGTTCTTAACCCGCTCGGCGTACCGTCGCGGATGAACATCGGCCAGGCGCTTGAAGTTCACTTGGGTATGGCTTGTAAGCATCTCGGCATCCACGCTGCTACGCCAGTATTTGATGGCGCGCGCGAGAATGACGTTTTCGATACGATGGAAGAAGCAGGCATGCAGCGTAACGGTAAAACCGTATTGTATGACGGACGGACAGGCGAGAATTTCGAACGTGAAGTTACAGTTGGGGTCATGTACATGATCAAACTGGCGCACATGGTCGATGATAAAATCCATGCCCGTTCCACTGGTCCTTACTCACTCGTTACACAACAGCCGCTCGGTGGTAAAGCACAGTTCGGTGGACAACGTTTCGGGGAGATGGAGGTATGGGCGCTTGAGGCATATGGCGCTGCGTACACGCTTCAAGAAATATTGACTGTTAAATCCGATGACGTGGTTGGTCGTGTTAAAACGTACGAATCCATCGTTAAAGGCGAAAACGTACCAGAGCCAGGTGTTCCGGAATCGTTCAAAGTTTTGATCAAAGAGCTTCAAAGTTTGGGTATGGACGTTAAAATTCTATCCGAGAATGAAGAAGAGATCGAAATGAAGGAAATGGATGATGAAGACGAGGCAACAGGCGATAAGCTTAACCTCAATATAGAAGGTGCCGAAGTCGGCGCTGCTGAATAAACTAGTTGCTAGATTCCGTCAAATGGTCACGCGCCTATGACGGAATCTAGCTGATTAGATAGACATTGTCATACATGACGGAGGAGGGTTGCTCCTTGTTGGACGTGAACAACTTCGAGTATATGAAGATAGGTCTGGCTTCGCCGGATAAAATTCGCTCGTGGTCCCGCGGAGAAGTTAAAAAACCGGAGACGATCAACTATAGGACCTTAAAACCGGAGAAGGAAGGACTCTTCTGCGAGAAAATTTTTGGACCTACAAAAGACTGGGAATGTCATTGCGGTAAATACAAACGTGTACGCTATAAAGGCGTCGTTTGTGATCGCTGTGGCGTTGAAGTAACTCGCGCTAAAGTTCGCCGCGAACGTATGGGTCACATCGAGCTAGCAGCTCCAGTTTCTCATATTTGGTACTTCAAAGGGATTCCAAGCCGTATGGGCCTTGCACTTGATATGTCGCCTCGTTCGCTTGAGGAGATCATTTATTTTGCATCCTATGTCGTAACGGATCCAGGTGATACCCCACTTGAGAAGAAACAACTTCTATCGGAGAAAGAATACCGCAGCTACCGTGAGAAATACGGGTATGGATTCCATGCTGGTATGGGTGCCGAAGCTGTTAAAAAACTTTTGCAAGATATCGACGTTGACAAAGAATTGGAGCAATTGAAAGAAGAACTGCGTACTGCTCAAGGACAACGACGCAATCGTGCGATCAAACGTCTTGAAGTGGTAGAAGCATTCCGCAATTCCGGCAACGAACCGGAATGGATGATTCTAGACGTGCTTCCTGTCATCCCTCCTGAGCTTCGTCCGATGGTACAGCTTGATGGCGGTCGTTTTGCGACTTCTGACCTCAATGATTTGTATCGTCGTGTTATTAACCGTAACAACCGTCTGAAGCGTTTGCTTGATCTGGGCGCTCCTGATATTATCGTGCAAAATGAAAAACGGATGCTGCAAGAAGCGGTTGACGCATTGATCGATAACGGTCGTCGCGGTCGTCCTGTTACAGGTCCGGGTAACCGTCCGCTTAAATCCCTCAGCCATATGCTGAAAGGTAAGCAAGGACGTTTCCGTCAGAACTTGCTCGGTAAACGGGTTGACTACTCTGGTCGTTCGGTTATCGTAGTAGGTCCAAACCTCAAAATGTTCCAGTGCGGTCTTCCTAAGGAAATGGCACTAGAATTGTTCAAGCCTTTCGTTATGAAAGAGCTTGTTAATAAAGGCCTAGCGCATAACATTAAGAGTGCGAAGCGCAAGGTTGAACGCGTAAGCCCTGAGGTATGGGATGTTCTTGAGGAAGTAATCAAGGAGCACCCAGTATTGCTTAACCGTGCCCCGACGCTTCACAGATTAGGTATTCAAGCATTTGAGCCTATCTTGGTTGAAGGTCGCGCAATTAAGCTTCACCCACTCGTATGTACAGCTTACAACGCTGACTTCGACGGTGACCAAATGGCCGTTCACGTTCCATTGTCTGCTGAAGCACAAGCGGAAGCACGTTTGCTAATGCTTGCATCAGGCAATATCCTTAACCCGAAAGACGGCAAACCGGTCGTTACTCCTTCACAGGATATGGTACTAGGAAGCTTCTACTTGACGATGGATAACAAAGAGGCTAAAGGCAGTGGTTCCGTATTTGGTACCATTAATGAAGCAATCTCTGCTTACCAACGTGGTATTGTTTCCTTGCATGCGCGGATTTTCATTCCAGTTCGCGTGTTGAAAAAAGTTAATTTCACCGAGCAACAGCAAAATTCGCTTCTCGTTACGACAGTTGGTAAAGTTATCTTCAATGAAATTTTCCCTGAAGATTTCCCTTACATCAACGAAGCAACAAAAACGAACCTATTGCACGGTACACCAGATAAATATTTCGTTTACGAAAAAGGCGCAGATCTTCCTAAATTCTTGGATGCAATCGAAACGCCTGGTGCGGTAGGTAAAGACTATCTTGCATTAGTTATTGCAGAATGTTTCCGCCAATACCATACTACGCTTACTGCGATGCTTCTTGACCGCATTAAGCAGCTTGGTTTCACTTACTCGACTAAGGCTGGTATTACGATCGGCGTAGCTGACGTTATCATTCCGAAAGAGAAAGACGAAATCATGAAGCGCTCCGATGAGAAGGTTGCTACCGTTATGAATCAATACCGTCGTGGTTTGATTACAAACGAAGAGCGTTATGACCGGATCATTACAATTTGGGGTAAATGTAAAGACGAGATCACCGAAGTTCTTATGAAATCGATGGATCGTTACAACAACATCATGCTCATGGTGGACTCCAAAGCACGGGGTAACAAATCTCAAATTACACAGCTTGGCGGTATGCGTGGTTTGATGGCCAATCCATCCGGTCGTATCATCGAGTTGCCAATTAAATCGAACTTCCGCGAGGGTCTTACAGTACTCGAGTACTTTATTTCTACTCACGGAGCGCGGAAAGGTCTTGCCGATACTGCTCTTCGTACTGCCGATTCCGGTTACTTGACTCGTCGACTTGTTGACGTTGCACAAGACGTAATCGTACGTGAAGAAGATTGCGGTACCGATAAAGGCTTCTCTGTAAGCAAAATTCAAGACGGTAAAGAGGTTATTGAAGATCTTTATGACCGTATTGAAGGCCGCTATGCGTTTGAAACGGTTCGTAATCCAAAAACAGGCGAGATTATTGTTAACCGCAGTGAGTTGATTGACTCGAACAAAGCGGATGCAATTATCGACGCTGGCGTTGAAAAACTGCAAATTCGTTCCGTACTAAGCTGCCGTGCTCGTCATGGCGTATGTAAGATCTGTTACGGACGTAACCTTGCAACTGGTAAACACGTTGAGATTGGGGAAGCGGTAGGTATTATCGCAGCTCAATCCATCGGTGAGCCAGGAACACAGCTCACAATGCGTACGTTCCATACGGGCGGCGTTGCGGGAGACGATATCACACAAGGTTTGCCGCGTATCCAAGAGTTGTTTGAGGCGCGTAATCCGAAAGGTCAAGCGATTATTTCTGAGCTTGACGGTGTGGTTAAAGAAATCCGTGAAGCGAAGGACCGTCGTGAAATCGAGGTTCAAGGTGAAGCGGAATCGAAAGTGTATGCTGTTACCTATGGTTCGCGTATCCGCGTAACGCAAGGTCAACAAATCGAAGCCGGCGATGAGCTGACTGACGGTTCAATTGACCCTAAAGATATGCTGCGTATCAAAGGTATCCGTGGCGTTCAAAACTACATTTTGCAAGAAGTACAGCGCGTTTACCGAAATCAAGGGGTAGAAATCAATGACAAGCACGTTGAGGTCATGATTAAACAAATGCTCCGTAAAATTCGTATCGTAGATGCAGGCGGCACAACGTTGCTTCCTGGTGCGTTCGTTGATATTCATGAATATGAAGCTCAAAACCGCACTGCGATTTTCGCAGATCTCGAACCAGCTGTTGCAAAACCAGTTTTGCTCGGTATTACGAAGGCATCGCTTGAGACAGATTCGTTCTTGTCAGCAGCTTCCTTCCAAGAAACAACTCGTGTATTGACTGATGCAGCTATTAAAGGCAAAGTTGACCAGTTGCTTGGACTCAAGGAAAATGTTATTATCGGTAAGTTGATTCCAGCAGGTACTGGAATGGCCCGTTATCGTAACATTCGTTTTGCTGGACTTGAAGATGAAACAACTACTGCAGTTGAAGGCGAACTAGAAACAGAAGCTGTAACAGTCGACTAATCGGCTTGAACAGATTATGTTCTTAAAACCGGATACTAACTAATATCGAAGGAGCGTCACATCTTCCGTTTCCTTGGAAGCGGAAGATGACCGCTCTTTTATATGTTTACAGTATGAAATTCATTTACAAAAAGTTTACAAGTGATTATCCTAGAAGGTTCTTGACACAAGCACATAGTAGGTGATACTATATCGAAGTGTGCCTAATTGTGTGTTCGCTGAATGGAAGAATTGAAGGTGATTATCATGCAATTCAAAGTCGGCGCGAAGCAAACGACGAAGATGCTCGAGCAACAAAGAGCCATTAAAGTCTATGTCGCACGAGATGCAGATCCGCAGATGAAAGATAAGATTGTTCATCTATGTGAGCGGACGGGAGTTCCAATGAAATGGATCGACACGATGGTAGAGCTTGGGGAAACCTGCGGCATCGATGTCGGGGCCGCGATGGCAGCACTCGTAACCGAAGAAGAATAACGCAATAGCCGTTTTTGTTAGTTGATTATTTAGCGATGATTAGCTGGCGAGAACTTTTGTTTGTTCTTTTATGATCCGCCTGGATCTGTGGGCTTAATTTTAGGTAAAATGTCTACCATACATGCGTAAACGGCTATTGACGACTTTTGGTGGGAAGAGCCCGCTTACGCGAAAAAGAATATAAGTTGATTTATAAACAACTTCTTTATAAATGCTTATATTTTCAAAAGACATGAATATAGGGAAGGGGGTGGCAACATGCCAACTATTAACCAGCTAGTCCGTAAAGGACGCCAAGCGAAAGTCGTTAAATCGAAATCGCCGGCATTGCAAAAAGGTTTCAATGCATTGAAACGTGAAGCTACAAACATCAGCGCTCCTCAAAAACGCGGTGTGTGCACTCGTGTAGGTACAATGACTCCAAGGAAACCGAACTCCGCACTTCGTAAATATGCTCGTGTTCGTTTAACGAACCGCTTAGAAGTTACGGCTTACATTCCAGGTATCGGACACAACTTGCAAGAGCACAGCGTTGTTTTGATCCGTGGTGGTAAAGTAAAAGACTTAGCAGGAGTACGTTATCACATCGTTCGCGGTGCACTTGATACTGCAGGTGTAAACAACCGTATGCAAGCTCGTTCGAAATACGGTACGAAACGTCCGAAAGTTAAAAAATCATAATCATAACCTTAACAGGTTATTGAAATGCTAGAAATAGCAACTATTAGAAGAAAGGGGGACTTTCTCATGCCACGCAAAGGTCCTGTAACGAAACGCGATGTGCTTCCAGATCCGCTATATAATAGCAAACTGGTAACGCGCCTAATCAACCGCATTATGCTTGACGGTAAAAGAGGCGTTGCACAAACACTATTGTATGATGCTTTCAAACTGATTCAAGAACGCACGGGTAAAGATCCGATGGAAGTGTTCGAAGCTGCTTTGAAAAATATTATGCCTGTACTTGAGGTTAAAGCACGCCGTGTCGGCGGTGCAAACTATCAAGTGCCGATCGAAGTTAAACCAGAGCGCCGTACGGCACTTGGTCTCCGTTGGCTCGTGAACTACTCACGTAACCGCGGTGAGAAAACGATGGAAGAGCGTTTAGCTGCTGAAATCACAGATGCTTCCAATAACACTGGCGCAGCTGTTAAAAAGCGCGAAGATACTCACAAAATGGCTGAAGCGAACAAAGCGTTTGCTCACTACCGCTGGTAGAATTTTTACATTCGAGAGGAGACAATTTTATGTCAAGAGAGTTCTCCTTGAAAAATACGCGTAACATCGGGATTATGGCGCATATTGATGCCGGTAAAACCACAACTACTGAACGGATCTTGTTCTTCACGGGCCGTACTCACAAAATCGGAGAGGTGCACGAAGGTGCAGCTACGATGGACTGGATGGAACAAGAACAAGAGCGCGGTATTACAATTACGTCTGCCGCGACAACTGCTCAATGGCATGGACACCGCATTAATATTATCGACACCCCGGGACACGTTGACTTCACTGTTGAAGTTGAACGTTCCCTACGCGTATTGGACGGGGCCGTTGGGGTTTTCAGTGCAAAAGAAGGCGTTGAGCCACAGTCTGAAACCGTATGGCGTCAGGCTGACCGTTACAACGTACCTCGGATTGCCTACGTAAACAAGATGGATATCATTGGTGCAGATTACCTAAACGTAATCAAAGACATGCGTGAGCGTCTTGGTGCCAATGCCGTAGCAATTCAAATTCCAATCGGCGCGGAAAGCGACTTTAAAGGTATTATCGATATCGTTGAACGTGTAGCTTATATCTACAAAGACGATACTGGTAAAGACCCTGAAAAAGTTGAAGTTCCAGCTGAGTATGTAGAGCAAGTAGATGCACTACGTACGGAATTGATTGAGAAAGTAGCAGAATTGGATGAAGAATTAACGATGAAATATTTGGAAGGTGAAGAAATCACTATTCCAGAAATTAAAGCAGCACTCCGTAAAGGTGTTTGCGAAGTTAAAATCTTCCCAGTTGTAGCTGGCTCCTCATACCGTAACAAAGGTGTTCAACCGATGTTGGATGCTGTTGTGGATTACCTACCTTCACCTCTTGATGTACCAGCTATCAAAGGTACTCTTGAAGACGGTGAAGAAGGAGAACGTCCATCTTCAGACACAGAGCCTTTCGCGGCTTTGGCATTCAAAATCATGACTGACCCTTATGTTGGTAGACTTACTTTCTTCCGTGTGTATTCTGGTGTACTAAAATCCGGTTCGTATGTCCTTAACTCAACTAAAGGCAAACGTGAGCGTATTGGACGTATTCTTCAAATGCACGCAAACAGCCGTCAAGAGATCACGGAAGTTTATTCCGGCGATATCGCTGCAGCTGTAGGTTTGAAAGATACTACTACTGGTGATACACTTTGTGATGAGAAGCACATCATCGTTCTTGAATCGATGAACTTCCCTGAGCCGGTTATCTCGGTTGCTATCGAACCAAAAACGAAAGCTGACCAAGACAAACTAGGTATCGCTATTTCCAAGCTTGCTGAAGAAGATCCTACTTTCCGTGCACATACGGATGAAGAAACAAACCAAACAATTATCTCTGGTATGGGTGAGCTTCACCTTGAGATCCTTGTTGACCGTATGTTCCGCGAATTCAAAGTTGAGACAAACGTTGGTAAACCACAAGTTGCTTACCGTGAAACGTTCCGTCAAGCTGCGAAGGTTGAAGGTAAGTTCGTTCGTCAGTCCGGTGGTAAAGGTCAATTCGGTCATTGTTGGGTTGAGTTTTCACCACTTGAGCCTGGTACAGGCTTCATATTCGAAAACAAAACAGTTGGTGGATCAATTCCTCGTGAATTTATCGCTCCAATCCAAGCTGGTATCGAAGAGTCAATGAAGAACGGTGTTGTAGCCGGCTTCCCGCTCGTTGATGTTAAAGCTGTTGTTGTTGACGGATCTTACCATGATGTTGACTCCTCGGAGATGGCGTTTAAAATTGCAGGTTCGATGGCGCTTAAAGCTGCCAAAGAAAAATGTAAGCCAGTTCTTCTTGAGCCAATCATGAAAGTTGAAGTTACTGTTCCAGAAGAGTACATGGGCGATGTTATGGGTATGCTTAACTCCCGTCGTGGTCGTATCGAAGGTATGGATACTCGTGCAGGTGCACAAATTATCCGCTCCAAGGTACCTCTCTCCGAGATGTTTGGTTATTCCACTACACTACGTTCCGGTACACAAGGACGCGGCGTATTCTCCATGGAGCTTTCTCACTATGAAGAAGTTCCTAAATCAATCGCTGATGAAATTATTGCTAAAAACAAAGGCGAGTAATCGTTTTTGGATTAGCGCTCAACAAATTGCTTTTGCCGTCATTTTGGTTTGCTTGCGAGCCAAATGTCGGCCACACATAAAAAATATGATGTTAAATTGAGGAGGCTCAAGTTCAATGGCTAAGGCAAAATTTGAACGTAACAAACCGCACGTTAATATCGGTACTATCGGTCACGTCGATCACGGTAAAACGACTTTGACTGCAGCTATCACAACTGTACTTTCCAAAAAATACGGCGGTGCAGCAATCGCATTCGACCAAATCGATAAAGCTCCAGAAGAGCGCGAGCGTGGTATCACGATCTCGACAGCTCACGTTGAGTATGAGACGCCTGCTCGTCACTACGCACACGTTGACTGCCCAGGTCACGCCGACTATGTAAAAAACATGATCACTGGTGCTGCTCAAATGGACGGAGCTATTCTTGTAGTTTCCGCTACTGACGGTCCTATGCCACAAACTCGTGAGCACATCTTGCTTTCGAAACAAGTAGGCGTACCTTACATCGTTGTATTCTTGAACAAATGCGACATGGTTGAAGACGAAGAGCTTCTTGAGCTAGTTGAAATGGAAGTTCGTGACCTTCTTTCTGAGTATGAGTTCCCAGGCGACGACACTCCAATCATCCGTGGTGCAGCTCGTGAAGCACTTGCTAACCCAGATGGTCCTTGGGCTGAAAAAATCATCGAGCTTTTCGAGCAAGTGGATACTTATATCCCTACTCCTGAGCGCGATACTGCTAAGCCTTTCCTTATGCCTGTCGAGGACGTATTCACAATCACTGGCCGTGGTACTGTTGCTACAGGTCGTGTTGAGCGTGGCGTTATCAAAGTTGGCGACGAGATCGAAATTATCGGTCTTGCTGAAGAATCCCGTAAGTCCGTAGTAACAGGCGTTGAAATGTTCCGTAAATTGCTTGACTCCGCTCAAGCTGGTGACAACGTAGGTGCTTTGCTTCGTGGTGTAGACCGCAGCAACATCGAGCGTGGTCAAGTTTTGGCTAAACCGGGTTCGGTTAAACCACACACTAACTTCACTGCTCAAATCTACGTTCTAACTAAAGAAGAGGGTGGCCGTCACAAGCCTTTCTTCACTGGTTACCGTCCACAGTTCTACTTCCGTACAACTGACGTAACGGGTATCATCAACTTGCCAGAAGGTACTGAAATGGTTATGCCTGGCGACAACATCACTGTAACGGTTGAGCTTATCGCTCCAATCGCTGTTGAAGAGGGAACTCGTTTCTCTATTCGTGAAGGCGGCCGTACTGTAGGCGCTGGCGCTGTAGCTTCTATCCAAAAATAATTCATTGCGGCTTAGCCGCTATGAATGACAAAAGCCCTCACTTCGGTGAGGGCTTTTTATTTTTCTATGTAAAACGGTCAATAGGGCTTCTTACTTAATTTTACAAATAACTATTCATTGACTGCATGCCTTAAGCCCATTTAATATTAAGGAAAGTAGGTAGAGCTTGTCCTTCACTCATTAATTGTAGTCATTACGCACAGACATAGGCTTTAATGATAGAAAGCGATAATGCTTTGCTGTACATTTTTTTTTGCAAACGGCTTCATTACAAGAGAATTGATATGATGAGAGGGGTTTGAAGAATGAACAGAAAATTTTTACTTAGCTTAGTATTAGCTTCAGTTATGGTAGTAACAGCAGCATGTGGTGCAAACTCAGGTAAAGCAGGCACAGAGAACGAAGGAAATAAATCGGGTTCAGGCAACAGTGAGAAACAGTATACGATCGCGATCTCACAAATTGTTGAGCACCCATCATTGGATGCAACGCGCGAAGGCTTTATTGCAGCACTAAAGGATGGTGGATTTGAAGAAGGCAAAAATCTTAAAATCGACTTCAATAATGCACAAGGTGAGCAAGCGAATATTGCTACAATTGCACAAAAGATTAAATCAAGTAAAAGTGACCTTGCATTAGGAATTGCAACTCCGACTGCACAAAGCTTGGCTGATGAAGTCAAGGATATCCCTGTATTATTCGCTGCAGTTACAGATCCGATTGATGCAGGAATCGTTACACAATTGAAAGCTCCAGGAGGAAATGTTACTGGTGCTTCTGATACGAATCCAGATGCCATTAAACAAACGATGGATTTTATCGCTGCTCAATTTCCTAATGTAAAAAATGTGGGCCTTGTTATTAATGAAGGAGAACCAAACGCGGTTGTAATGGGCGACATTGCTGAAAAGGCACTTGCTGAACATGGCATTAAGCTCGTTAAAGCTTCAGTAGCGAACTCTTCAGATGTTAAACAAGCAGCAGAATCACTAGTTGGTCGTGTAGAAGCTATCTACATCACTTTGGATAATATGGTTGTAAGCGGCGTTGACGCTATTATTGAAGTGGCTAATAAAAATGATATTCCTTTCTTCTCTGCTGACCGTGATACGGTAGAAAAAGGTGCTTTTGCGGCAGTAGGCTTCAAATATTATGATCATGGTTATGAAGTTGGCCAAATGGCAGTTGAGATTTTGAAAAATGGTAAAAAACCAGCAGACATGGATGTTACAGTGCCACAGAAACTTGACTTCATTTTCAACTTGAAAGCAGCAGCTGAGCAAGGCATTACCGTTACTGACGAGATGAAAGCATTCGTTAAAGATCAAGCTAACAACATTATCGAGTAAATTAAAATTCATTTGCTAAAAATAACAGGCTCATAAGTTCAAAAGGGGTGACCGGGCTACTCGTTCACCCCCTTGTTATGAAAAAGGAGGTATGTCATATGCTCGTATCAATGCAGGGAGCTTTAGAGAGTGGATTATTGTATGCGCTTATGGCACTTGGAGTATATATAACGTTTCGAATTCTTGATTTTCCGGATTTGACGGTAGATGGCAGCTTTACAACAGGCGCAGCTATCGGTACGGTTATGACGGTTAATGGAACAGCTCCATGGATTGCTGTATTATGCGCATTTGCAGGCGGGGCTATAGCGGGTACATGTACTGGCTTACTGCATACAAAGGGGAAAATAAACGGACTATTGTCAGGCATTATTATGATGATAGCACTGTATTCAATCAATTTAAGAATTTTGGGAAAACCAAACGTTTCCTTAAGGGGACAGGAAAATCTATTTAGTAATGTATCCACATTAGTTGTTATGATCATTTTTGTTGTTGTGGTTAAGTTGGTTCTCGATCTATTTTTCCGTACGGATCTCGGATTGAGTCTTCGTGCAACTGGGGATAACTCTCGCATGATTCGCAGCTTTGGCGCAAATACAGATGTTACGACGATTTTTGGCGTGGCTTTGTCGAATTCACTAGTTGCGACCTCAGGTGCATTAGTCGCACATTACAATAAATATGCGGATAATAGCATGGGTATTGGTATGATCGTTATTGGTCTTGCATCCGTTATTATTGGTGAAGCGATATTCGGATCCCGTACAATCTTTAGAGCAACGTTGGCTGTTATACTTGGTTCGATTATTTACCGAATTATTTATGCGTTTGCACTGCGTGTTGAATGGTTGGATGCTTCTGATATGAAGCTTATTACAGCAGTAATCATCATTTTTGCATTGATCATACCTACGATAAGAAGAACATTGAAGCAAAAGAATGTAGCTAAAAGACGAACGGCAGAAATGCTGGCATCCTTGGATAATATTCAGCCTGGAGGTGGACGCTAATGTTGGAGATCGCTAAAGTGTCCAAGCTGTTTAATCCTGGTACCGTTGATGAGAAGACAGCGCTCGTTGGTGCCAATCTTATTATGAAGCCAGGCGATTTTATTACGGTTATCGGTAGTAACGGAGCAGGCAAATCTACATTAATGAACATTATATCCGGCGTGATGAAACCGGATGCGGGCGAAGTCCGAATTGACGGCAACAATATAAGTCATCTATCGGAATATGAGCGCAGCCGCTGGATTGGCCGAGTATTTCAGGATCCGATGGCAGGAACAGCGCCACGCATGTCCATTGAAGAAAACTTGGCGATAGCTTATGCTCGTGGAAAGTCACGTGGTTTTTCCTTTGGCGTAACACGCGCAAAACGTGCCATTTTTAAGAAAGAGCTGCAGCGCCTCGGTATAGGTCTCGAAAATCGACTTGGGGCAAAGGTGGGTTTATTGTCAGGTGGAGAACGCCAAGCGTTAAGCCTATTGATGGCTACCTTTACAAGACCGCAAATCTTATTGCTTGATGAACATACGGCAGCGCTTGATCCTTCAAGAGCGGAGCTCATTACGACTTTAACGGAAAACCTAGTTCGCGAGATGAATTTGACTACACTTATGGTTACTCATAATATGGAGCAGGCCATACGTCTAGGCAATCGACTTATTATGATGGACAAAGGCCGGATTATACTTGATGTACCAGAAGAACGCAAAAAGGATCTTACCGTACAACAACTGCTAGGTGAGTTTGAGTTGATAAGCGGAAAGAAACTTGCGGATGATCGTATCGTACTTGGTTAGCACGTTATAACTCTGAATATGAAGTGTTGGATGGAGAGTGTGCAGCTCTGTTAGAAAAGTCATAGCTGCCTGCACCTTCTAAACAAGTAGAATCAGAGCCTGCGGATACTTCACTTCAACCCTGTTATTATAGAAGGAAAGCACGCAGCGACATGTGGTCGCTGCGTGTTTTTTATGTAAATGTGAAGGTTGGCGTTATTTGGTGGTGTATTTTCATCCGGATGATGTATATAATCATATAGCGCCCATTAAGTCCGTTATTATAATGATAGTGTTCTAAATACTTGTAATAAGGGACATAATGGGCGAATGTAGGGATGGCTTACAAGACATTATTGTTAATCTTTCTGCAGTTGTATGACGGTAAAAAGAAAGAAGAAACTTTATGTTGCATTTGCCTATTAGATTCGGTATAATATTGACTGTTGGTCTGACGTTGCGATGATGTGAGAGGTTGCCGACACACCCGGCCCCTTTGCCATGGGGCATGTGCAGGGTTTTCTCACGGAGTATGTCCGATAATAAATTGGGCGAAAGAAGGAGGGACTTATATGGCAAAGCAAAAGATTCGTATCCGCTTGAAAGCATACGATCACAGGATTCTTGATCAATCCGCAGAGAAAATCGTTGAAACTGCAAAACGTTCCGGTGCAGGCGTATCCGGGCCGATTCCGTTGCCAACGGAAAAGCAAATCATCACCATTCTCCGTGCGGTACACAAGTACAAGGATTCTAGGGAGCAATTCGAACAACGCACTCATAAGCGTTTGATCGACATTGTAAACCCAACGCCGCAAACGGTTGATGCGTTGATGCGCCTGGATTTACCATCCGGTGTAGATATCGAAATCAAACTGTAATATCAGCATATGCGATTATAGAAAGGAAATGAGGTGTCAACATGAAAGGTATCTTAGGAAAAAAACTTGGTATGACTCAAGTGTTTACTGCTGAAGGTAATGTCGTTCCTGTAACGGTTATCGAAGCTGGACCTTGCGTAGTACTTCAAAAGAAAGACCAAGAAAACGATGGCTACGAAGCAGTTCAATTCGGTTTCTCCGATAAGAAGGAGAGCAGATCGAACAAGCCAGAAGCTGGTCACGCTAAAAAAGCTAACACAACACCTAAGCGCTACGTTCGTGAAATTCGCGGAATTAATCTAGGTGATTATGAAGTTGGCCAAGAAGTTAAAGCTGACCTATTCACAGAAGGCGAATTCGTTGACGTAACAGGTATTTCAAAAGGTAAAGGCTTTGCCGGCGTTATCAAACGTTGGGGACAAAGCACGGGTCCTATGTCTCACGGTTCCCGTTACCACCGTGGACCAGGTTCGATGGGTTCTATCCAAGCGAACCGTGTACCGAAAGGCAAACGCCTTCCAGGACATATGGGTCACGAAACAATTACGATTCAAAAACTTGAAGTTATCCGTGTAGATGTAGAACGTAACGTTCTTCTAATAAAAGGTTCGATTCCGGGCCCGAAAAACGGATTCGTAAAAGTTAAGCAAACTGTTAAGAAATAATTGATCTTAAAGAAAGGAGGAACAGGAAATGCCAAAAGTAACAGTATATAACGTGAGTGGCGCGCAAGTGGGCGAACTTGAACTGGCTGAAACGGTTTTCGGAATTCAACCAAATGTTCACGTTTTGCACAGTGCTGTTGTTAATCAACAAGCATCTGAACGCTTCGGCAATCACAAAACTAAAGGACGCTCCGAAGTACGTGGTGGCGGTCGTAAACCTTGGAAACAAAAAGGTACTGGCCGTGCTCGTCAAGGTAGTATTCGCTCCCCGCAATGGGTTGGCGGCGGTGTGGTTTTCGGACCGACTCCACGCTCTTATGGCTTCAAACTTCCTAAGAAAGTTCGTCGTCTAGCGATTAAATCAGCATTGTCTTCGAAAGTGATTGCAAACGAGATTATCGTTTTGGATCAACTGACATTTGCAGCTCCTAAGACGAAAGAATTCGCAGCAATTCTAAGCAACCTTAAAGTTGGCCGCAAAGCTCTTGTAGTAACGGCTAATTATGAAGATAACGTAGCATTGTCTGCTCGTAACATCCCAGGTGTGAAGTTCGTTGCAGCTGACGGCATCAATGTTCTGGATGTTTTGGTGCATGACAACCTTATCATCACTAAAGAAGCAGTAGAGAAAGTACAGGAGGTGCTTGCGTAATGAAAAATCCACGCGATATTATCAAGCGCCCGGTTATCACGGAACGTACGAGCGATTACATGGTTGATAAAAAGTATGTTTTCGAAGTTGATCTTCGTTCAAACAAAACTGAAATCAAACTTGCGATTGAATCAATCTTTAAAGTAAAAGTAACCGGCGTTAACACAATGCGTGTTGCGGGTAAACCGAAACGTTATGGTAAACATAGCGGATACAGACCGGATTGGAAAAAAGCCATCGTTCAATTGAGCGCTGATAGCAAAGAACTTGAATTCTTTGAAACGTCTGTTTAGAAAAGGAGGAAATCAAAGTGCCTATTAAAAAGTACAAACCGACCTCTCCTGCACGTCGTAACATGTCGGTCTCGACTTTCGAAGAGATCACGACAAGTACACCGGAGAAATCGTTGCTTGCTCCACTTTTCAAAAAAGCTGGACGCAACAACCAAGGTAAAATTACGGTTCGTCACCATGGCGGCGGACACAAACGTAAATACCGTATCATCGACTTCAAACGTACTAAAGACGGTATCGTTGGTAACGTAGCTACGATCGAGTATGATCCAAACCGTTCTTCCAACATCGCTTTGATCCATTATGTTGATGGTGCAAAAGCATATATCATCGCTCCTAAAGGTTTGAAAGTTGGAGATCAAGTGGTATCTGGAGTAGGCTCTGATATTAAACCCGGCAATGCAATGCCGCTTGTTAATATCCCTGTCGGTACAGTTATCCACAACATCGAATTGAAACCAGGCAAAGGCGGACAACTTGTTCGTGCAGCTGGTACTAGTGCTCAACTTCTTGGTAAAGAAGAAAACTATGTATCCGTTCGTTTGTCTTCAGGTGAAGTTCGTCGTATCTTGAACACTTGCCGTGCAACAATTGGTTCTGTTGGTAACGAAGATCACGAACTCGTGAAAATCGGTAAAGCCGGCCGTAACCGTTGGTTGGGCAATCGTCCTACTGTACGTGGTGTTGTCATGAACCCTAACGATCACCCACACGGTGGTGGTGAAGGCCGTGCTCCAATCGGACGTAAATCTCCGTTGTCACCATGGGGTAAACCAACTCTTGGTTACAAAACACGTAAGAAGAAAAAAGCATCAAGCCAATACATTATTCGTCGTCGCACGAAATAATAGCTGCTTGATAAAAACCGCGTGATACGTAAGTATCGCTACCGCTTATTTGAAGGGAGGAACACAAATGGGTCGCAGTTTAAAGAAAGGTCCGTTTATTGACGGATACCTGCTTAAAAAAGTCGAGGTATTGAACGAAGCTGAGAAAAAGGTCGTTATCAAAACCTGGTCCCGCCGCTCGACCATTTTCCCACAATTCATAGGTCACACGTTTGCGGTATATGACGGACGCAAGCACGTGCCTGTATATGTAACGGAAGATATGGTTGGACACAAGCTTGGTGAATTTGCACCAACTCGTACGTATAAAGGCCATGCCGGTGAAGACAAAAAAACGGGCAGACGTTAATTTGCCCTTAAACATCTCTAACTGAACGAGAGGAGGTTCCTACATGCCAGAAGCTAAAGCGCACGCTAAATATATTCGTATTGCACCTCGTAAAGCACAGCTTGTTGCGGATTTGATTCGCGGTAAACAAGTTGGCGAAGCAATCGCGATTTTGCGTCACACGCCTAAGTCTGCATCCCCAATTTTGGAGAAGCTGTTGAACTCTGCGATTGCTAACGCTGAGCATAACTACCAGCTTGACGTGAACAAATTGGTTATCTCGCAAGCCTTTGTTAACCAAGGGCCAACGATGAAACGTTTCCGTCCACGTGCGATGGGTCGCGCAAGCCGGATCAATAAAAGAACCAGCCACATTACCTTGGTGGTATCTGAAAAATAAGGAGGGAATACGTGTGGGTCAAAAGGTAAATCCAATAGGCTTCCGGGTCGGTGTTATCCGTGATTGGGAGTCCAAATGGTTCGCTGGCAAAGATTTCGGCGATCTTCTTATGGAAGACGTTAAAATCCGTGAATATTTGAAAAACAAGCTGAAAGACGCAGCAGTTTCTCACATCGAGATCGAACGTGCAGCTAACCGCGTGAACGTTACGATTCAAACCGCAAAACCAGGTATGGTTATTGGTAAAGGCGGTTCAGAGGTAGAAAACCTACGTACTGAGCTTGGTAAAATTTCTAAAGGCAAAAAAGTTCACATCAACATTTCTGAAATCAAACATGCAGATCTTGACGCTATTCTTGTAGCTGAAAGCATTGCACAACAACTTGAGCGTCGTGTATCTTTCCGTCGCGCATTGAAGCAAGCAATTCAACGCTCCATGCGTTCAGGTGCTAAAGGGATCAAAACCGCAGTTAGCGGTCGTCTCGGTGGCGCGGAAATCGCACGTTCGGAAGGCTACAGCGAAGGAACAGTACCACTTCATACACTACGTGCAGATATCGATTATGGCACGGCTGAAGCGGCTACAACATACGGCCGTATCGGCGTAAAAGTATGGATCTATCGCGGCGAAGTCCTTCCGATTAAGAAGAAAGCTCCCCAGGAAGGAGGCAACTAATCATGTTGGTACCTAAACGTGTCAAACACCGCAAACAACAACGCGGTCATATGAAGGGTCGCGCTAAAGGCGGCACTACAGTAGCATTCGGTGAATTCGGTCTACAAGCTCTAGAACCATCATGGATCACAAACCGTCAGATTGAAGCGGCTCGTATCGCTATGACTCGCTACATTAAACGTGGCGGTAAAGTTTGGATCAAGATTTTCCCTGCAAAACCAATTACTCAAAAGCCTCTTGAAGTGCGTATGGGTAGTGGTAAAGGTAACGTTGAGAAATGGGTAGCCGTAGTTAAACCAGGTAAAATCCTGTTTGAACTTGCTGGTGTATCCGAAGAAACCGCTCGTGAAGCGATGCGTCTTGCGGCTCATAAATTGCCAATCAAGACTAAATTCGTGAAGCGTGAAGAAGTGGGTGGTGAAGCAAATGAAAGCTAGTGAATTTAGAAACCTAACCTCTGCTGAGCTTGAACAACAGGTCGCTGGTTTTAAAGAAGAGCTTTTCAATCTTCGTTTCCAACTGGCTACTGGCCAATTGGATAACCCGACTCGGATCCGTGATGTGCGTAAAGGAATCGCTCGTGCTAAAACGATTTTGCGTGAAAGAGAACTCGGAATTAGCAGCTAGTAAATCCCTTACATGAATGCATAATCATGGCTGAAGGAAGGAGGAAGAACATGAGCGAACGCAATGCCCGCAAAGTGTTAATTGGCAAAGTGGTAAGCGACAAGATGGATAAAACAATCGTAGTTGCTATTGAAACATATAAAAAACACGAATTGTACCATAAACGCATTAAAGTTACGAAAAAATTTAAAGCGCACGATGAAAATAACCAAGCGAAGATTGGCGACATCGTGAAAATCATGGAGACTCGTCCGCTATCGAAAGATAAGCGCTTCAGACTTGTGGAAGTTGTTGAAGTTGCTGTTATTATCTAATGAGCGTATGCAGTATCTGAGCATTTTTCCGAAAGGAGGACGTTGAAATGATTCAACCATTTTCGCGCTTAGCGGTTGCTGACAACTCTGGCGCAAAACAATTGATGTGTATCCGTGTACTTGGTGGAACGGGACGTCGCGTTGGACACATCGGCGATTTGATCGTTTGCTCAGTAAAACAAGCAACACCAGGCGGCGTTGTCAAAAAGGGTGACGTTGTTAAAGCGGTTATCGTTCGTACAAAACGTTCGGTTCGTCGTAAAGACGGTTCGTACATCGCATTTGACGAAAACGCAGCTGTTATCGTTAAAGAAGACAAAAGCCCACGTGGCACACGTATCTTTGGACCAGTTGCCCGTGAACTTCGCGATAGAGATTTCATGAAAATCGTATCGCTTGCTCCAGAAGTAATCTAACAACCTATATAAGCTTGAAAGCACAAGCGTGCAGGAGGTGTAACTCATGCCAAGGCTGAAAAAAGTACTCGAATCCCATAACAACAAATTGCACGTGAAAAAAGACGATACGGTTATCGTAATTACCGGTAAAGATAAAGGTAAGAAGGGCCGCGTTATCGCTGCATACCCGCGTGAAAATCGCGTTCTTGTAGAAGGTGTAAATACTGTTAAGAAACATACTCGTCCATCACAAGCTAACCCACAGGGCGGTATTATCGAACAAGAAGCACCAATTCACGTATCAAACGTTATGCATATCGATCCGAAGAGCGGTAAAGTAACACGTATCGGATACAAAGTGCTAGACAACGGCAAGAAAGTTCGGATCGCGAAACGTTCCGGAGAAGTAATCGACTAATCGTTACGGTAGGAAAGGAGGTCCATGATCAATGGCAGCAAGATTGAAAGGTCGTTTCTTAAACGAAATAACTCCTGCTCTTATGCAGAAGTTCAACTATACGTCTGTTATGCAAGTGCCGAAAATTGAGAAGGTAGTTATCAACATGGGGGTAGGCGAAGCGGTTTCCAATTCGAAAATCCTTGATGTAGCTGTTGAAGAACTACGTATCATTTCCGGTCAAAAACCAGTCGTTACTCGTGCGAAGAAGTCTATTGCAGGCTTTAAACTTCGTGAGAACATGCCAATCGGGGTTAAAGTTACTTTGCGCGGTGAGCGTATGTACCATTTCCTTGATAAACTGTTCAACATTTCTCTTCCGCGTGTACGTGACTTCCGCGGTGTATCAAACAAAGCTTTTGATGGCCGCGGTAACTATACGCTTGGTTTGAAAGAGCAATTGATATTCCCAGAGATCGAGTACGACAAAGTCGATAAAGTGCGCGGTATGGACATCGTCATCGTCACGACGGCAAAAACGGACGAAGAATCTCGTGAACTGCTGACCCAAATGGGCATGCCGTTTACGAAGTAATCCACTTTTAGGAGGTGTAATACCCAGTGGCAAAAACTTCGATGAAAGTGAAGCAACAACGCACACCGAAATTTAAAGTGCGCGCGTATACGCGCTGTGAGCGTTGCGGCCGTCCGCATTCTGTTTTGCAAAAGTTTAAAGTTTGCCGGATTTGTTTCCGTGAGTTAGCACATAAGGGCCAGATTCCTGGCGTTAAAAAAGCAAGCTGGTAATCAGCCTAGTTTGGGAAGGAGGTTAACACAATGGTTATGTCTGATCCGGTTGCAGATATGTTGACGCGTATTCGTAACGCGAATGTCGTTCGTCACGAGACCGTGGAAATGCCCGCTTCGAAAATGAAGAAGCAAATCGCTGAGATTTTGAAGCGCGAGGGTTTTATCCGCGACGCTGAATATATCGAAGACAACAAACAAGGGATTATCCGTATTTTCTTGAAATACGGCCCTAACCAAGAACGCGTTATTACTGGCTTGAAACGTATTTCAAAACCAGGCCTTCGCGTTTATACACAATCAACTGAAATCCCTCGTGTACTCGGTGGACTTGGAATTGCAATTATTTCCACTTCCAAAGGGATTATGACTGATAAAGAAGCTCGCCAAGTTAAATCTGGCGGCGAAGTAGTTTGCTACGTTTGGTAAGTAACAAGTCACAAAGATAGGAGGTGTAACAATGTCCCGTATTGGTCGCAAACCAATCCAAGTGCCTAACGGCGTAACAATCAGCTTGGACAACACAGTTATTACTGTAAAAGGACCGAAAGGCTCACTTTCTCGTGAAATTCACAAAGATATGGTTGTGAATGTAACTGAAACTGAAATCCTAGTAGAACGTCCTTCCGATAATAAATTGCATCGCTCGTTGCACGGAACAACTCGCAGCATCATCGCTAACATGGTGAGCGGCGTTACTGAAGGCTTCTCCAAGAACTTGGAGCTAGTTGGCGTAGGTTACCGTGCAAGCAAAACTGGAGACAAAATCACACTTAACGTTGGTTACTCTCACCCAGTTGAGATTACTCCAGATAGCGGCATCGAGTTTGACGTTCCTGCGAACACTAAGATTACTGTTCGTGGTATCGATAAAGAACTAGTTGGCGCAACTGCAGCGAAAATTCGTTCCGTACGTGAACCAGAACCGTATAAAGGTAAAGGTATCAAGTATGAAGGCGAACGCATCATCCGCAAAGAAGGTAAAGCTGGTAAGAAAAAATAAGCAAACGGTTCGTTTGCTTAAGATAGCGTCTTAAGGCTGAAAGAAAGGAGTGAACTTTGTATGATTACGAAAGGCGACAAAAACAAGGCTCGTCTGAAAAGACACCTTCGTGTTCGTAAAAAAATTAACGGTACAGCTGCACGTCCGCGTCTATCTGTATTCCGTTCCTCCAAGCATATGTATGCTCAATTAATCGACGATGTTTCAGGAGTAACAATCGTTTCTGCATCCACACAGGATAAAGAATTGACTGAAGCAATTGGCAACGGTGGTAACATCGATGCAGCTAGCAAAGTCGGAGAATTGATTGCGAAACGCGCTCAAGCTAAGGGTGTAACCCAAGTAGTATTTGATCGCGGCGGTTACTTGTATCACGGCAGAATTCAGGCACTTGCTACAGCAGCTCGTGAAGCTGGCCTAGAATTCTAATCGACTTTATTTATAAGGAGGTTAAACGACTTGCGTGTAGATCCAAATACGTTAGAACTGACTGAAAAAGTTGTTAATATCAATCGCGTATCTAAAGTTGTAAAAGGCGGACGCCGTTTCAGCTTTAGTGCACTAGTAGTAGTCGGCGACGGTAAAGGCTACGTTGGCGCAGGGATCGGTAAAGCAGGCGAAGTACCTGATGCAATCCGCAAAGGTATTGAAGATGCTAAGAAAAACCTGATCCACGTACCAATCGTTGGCACGACTATTCCCCATCTTGTACTCGGACATTTCGGTGCAGGTGAAGTTCTTTTGAAGCCAGCTTCAGAAGGTACTGGCGTTATCGCTGGCGGCCCAGTTCGTGCAGTTCTTGAACTTGCTGGTGTCGGCGACATCTTGACGAAATCGCTAGGTTCTTCGAACTCCATGAATATGGTTAATGCAACGCTTGAAGGTCTTTCCCGTCTTAAACGCGTGGAAGAAGTTGCTAAGCTTCGTGGAAAAACAGTCGAAGAGCTGTTACGCTAAGGAGGGAAATAAGATGGCAAAATTGCAAATCACCCTCGTTCGCAGTTTAATCGGTCGCAACGAGAAACAACGTGCAACGGTTGAGTCTTTCGGTCTTAAGAAGATTCGTCAAGCAGTTGTTTTGAACGATAGCCCAGCTGTCCGCGGCATGGTTAACACTGTTAGTCACTTGGTAAAAGTAGAAGAAGTACAAGAATAGATAGCTGTTCCAAGAAATAAATAAGGAGGTGCACGAACGATGAAATTGCATGAGCTAGCACCAGCACCGGGCTCAACCCAAGCGCCAAAGCGTAAAGGTCGCGGTATCGGTTCCGGTAACGGTAAAACCGCCGGTAAAGGTCACAAAGGTCAAAACGCTCGTTCCGGCGGCGGCGTTCGTCCTGGTTTCGAGGGCGGACAAAATCCTTTGTATCGTCGAGTGCCGAAACGCGGATTTAACAACCCGTTCCGCAAAGAGTACGCAATTGTCAACATTGAAGAGCTAAATGCTTTTGCAGCAGGTACTGAAGTCACTCCAGAAGTTCTCATCGAGACTGGGATCGTTAAGAACCCGCTCGCAGGAATCAAAATTTTGGGTAATGGTGAAGTTAGCGTTACACTTACTGTTAAAGCAAACAAGTTCTCTCAATCTGCGGTAGAGAAAATCCAGGCTGCCGGCGGTAAAACCGAGGTGATCTAATTGTTCAAGACCGTGTCCAATATTTGGAAAGTGGCGGATCTTCGTACAAGGATCCTCTTCACCCTTTTCATCCTATTAATATACCGCATCGGTGCTTTTATTCCGGTACCTGATGTAAACAAAGATGTGTTTAAGCAAGTTAATACAGCCGGTTCGGAACTGTTCGGCTTGCTTAACACGTTTTCCGGCGGTGCTTTGTTCCAATTCTCTATCTTCGCAATCGGAATTACCCCATATATTACAGCGTCGATTATCGTACAGTTGTTGTCTATGGATGTTATCCCGAAATTTGCTGAGTGGGCAAAGGAAGGCGAGAACGGTAAACGTAAGCTCGCACAAATCACTCGTTATGGTACGATTGTTCTTGGTATGATCCAAGGTTTCGCAACGGCGATCGGCTTTAACCGTCAATACGGTTATGAAATGATCGTTGGCGCAACATTCGTTGATTACTTGCTTATCGCTATTATCTTGACAGCAGGTACTGCTTTCTTGATGTGGCTGGGTGAGCAAATTACGGAAAAAGGAATCGGAAATGGTATTTCCATTCTTATCTTTGCAGCAATCGCAGCTGGTATTCCTGGACACATTCGTACGATCGTCGAAGATCAGTTCGTAGGTGCTCAAGACCAACTGTTCCTGAACATTATCAAAATGGTACTGATTCTGATTGCGATTATCGCAATCATCGTCGGTGTTATATTCGTACAGCAAGGTATTCGTAAAATTCCTGTTCAATACGCAAAACGTGTTGTTGGACGGAAAATGTACGGCGGACAATCGACGCACATTCCGATGAAAGTGAACGGCGCAGGCGTTATTCCGGTCATTTTCGCGGTTTCACTCATCATGTTCCCGGTTACGATTGCTCAGTTTTGGTCCACTCAGGGTTGGGCAGACTGGATTATTAAGAATATGAGCTATGACCAGCCGCTTGGTATGGTATTGTACGTATTATTAATCATCGGGTTTACCTTCTTCTACACTTTCGTTCAGATTAATCCGGTTCAAATGGCCGATCAAATGAAGAAAAATGGCGGATATATTCCAGGTATTCGTCCAGGAAAGCCAACTTCGTCTTACCTAACACGCGTTATGTCGCGTATTACGTTGACAGGTGCAATTTTCTTGGCGGTTATCTCAATCATTCCGGTATTCTTCGGGACACTTGCTGGATTACCTAAGTCAGTGCAGCTAGGTGGTACTTCATTACTAATCGTTATCGGTGTTGCACTTGATACGATGAAGCAAATCGAGAGCCAGTTGATCAAACGCCATTACAAAGGGTTTATCAATAAATAACAATAGGTTCTGACCGGGCTTCCGCGTTCGTCAACAGGCGCTCTGCGGCAGCCCGCCCGAGCCTATTGTGCTTAAAGCGAGGAACTCAGCAATGAACATTTTATTCATGGGCCCTCCGGGTGCCGGTAAAGGTACACAAGCTGAACGGATCGTAGAAGAGTTCGGTATTCCCCACATTTCCACTGGTGATGCATTCCGCCTCGCTATGAAACAAGGAACCGCACTCGGAATCAAAGCGAAAGAGTATGTCGATCAAGGCTTGCTCGTTCCCGATGAGATCACGAACGGCATTGTAAAGGAAAGACTTGAACAAGCCGATTGCAAAAATGGATTCTTGCTCGACGGGTTTCCTCGCACACTGCAACAAGCAGAAGCGCTAGATGTTATGCTTGCGGAGCTCGGACGCAGTATTGACCATGTTGTAAATTTAAAAGTTGATCGCAGCTTGCTGCTTGCTCGTTTGACGGGCAGACGCATATCGAAAACGACTGGTACGACTTATCATGTAATCTTTAATCCACCTAAGGTCGAAGGTATCTGCGACAAAGACGGCGGAGAATTGTATCAGCGTTCTGATGATACAGAGGAAAAGGTCGGAACTCGTTTGGATGAGTATACATCCAAAACCGCACCTCTACTCGATTACTACAGTGCTAAAGGTCTCCTTCGCGAAGTCGACGGCGAGAAGGACATTGATGTTGTAACATCAGACATCGTTTCCTGCTTGCGAGGTTCATTGTAATGATTATATGCAAATCCGAATCGGAGCTGCGTTATATGAGGGAAGCAGGACGCATTGTTGCGGAAACGCATCGATTGATGGCGCAGGCTGTGAAACCAGGCATCACTACTCGTGAGCTTGACCAAATCGCTGAAACGTACATTAAGAGTCAAAATGCGACTCCTTCCTTCAAAGGTTACAATGGTTTCCCTTCCAGCATTTGTGCTTCTGTGAATGATGAGCTGGTGCACGGCTTCCCTGGGTCACGCAAGTTGAACGAAGGCGATATAATTAGTATCGATATCGGTGCGCAATTTGAAGGCTATCACGGTGATTCAGCTTGGACCTATGCGGTAGGAGCTGTAACCCCTGAAGTTCAGAAGTTGCTCGATGTGACGGAAGCATCGCTTTATGCGGGGCTTGCGCTCGTCAAACCGGATATTAGGCTATATACAATTTCGCATGCTATTCAAAAGGTAATTGAAGATGCAGGATTCTCCGTAGTACGGGAATACGTAGGGCACGGAATCGGCGCGGACCTCCATGAGGAACCACAAATACCGAACTACGGCATACCAGATCGCGGACCTCGTCTGAAGACCGGAATGGTGCTTGCAATCGAACCAATGGTTAATATCGGTGAACGATATGTCCGGACGCTCGAAGACAATTGGACGGTTGTAACGGAAGACGGCTCATGGTGTGCTCATTTCGAGCATACAGTAGCTGTTACAGAGGACGGCTTTGAAATATTGACCATTTTGCCGCAGCAACCATAGTATGACGATGGAAGCTCGTCCCCAGATTGGTCAGTTCGTCAAAGTACTTCGCGGTAAAGATGAGGAAAGCTATGCTGTTATCCTAGCAATCGTTGATGAGCGATTCGTCATGATTGCCGATGGCCATAAGCGCCGATTCGATGGACCGAAGAAAAAGAACGTTCTGCATCTCGAGTTACAGCCTGCAATTAGTTCTGAGGTTTCAAGCAGTATGCAAGAGACCGGCAGGGTGACCAACGCAAAGTTACGTTATGCAATTCAGAAGTATTTAAATGCGAAAGGAGAATGACGGTTGGCTAAGGAAGACATCATTGAGGTCGAAGGTACGGTTATTGAACCGTTGCCGAATGCCACGTTCAAGGTGGAGCTGGAGAACGGTCATCAAATTCTCGCACATGTTTCCGGTAAGCTCAGAATGCACTTTATTCGCATCCTGACAGGAGACAAGGTGGTTATACAGTTATCGCCTTATGATTTATCAAAAGGGCGCATCACCTATCGTAAATAGGCTCAATTTGGGGCTTATTACGAAAGATTCGGGAGGTAATCACAATGAAGGTTAGACCTTCGGTAAAGCCGATCTGCGAAAAATGCAAAGTCATTCGTCGCAAAGGCAACGTTATGGTGATTTGTGAAAATCCGAAACACAAACAAAAACAAGGATAGAAGGAGGGGAATATAGCCTATGGCACGTATAGCTGGTGTAGACTTGCCGCGTGACAAACGCGTCGAAATCGCCCTGACATACATTTTCGGTATCGGCAAAACAACGTCGCAAAAACTTTTGAATACAGCTGAAGTTAGCTACGACACTCGTGTTCGTGACTTGACAGAAGACGAACTTGCTCGCCTTCGCGAAGCAATTGATAAATCTGTTAAAGTAGAAGGCGACTTGCGTCGTGAAATTTCACTTAACATTAAACGTCTGACTGAAATCGGATGCTACCGTGGACTTCGTCACCGTCGCGGCTTGCCTGTTCGCGGTCAACGTACTAAGACAAATGCACGTACGCGTAAAGGTCCTCGTCGGACTGTAGCTAACAAGAAGAAATAAGAAGGGAGGATAATGGACAATGGCTAAACCAAAAAAAGTCGTTCGTACAAAACGCCGCGACCGGAAGAATATTGAGACTGGCGTTGCGCACATTCGCTCGACATTCAACAATACGATCGTTACGATCACGGATCCTCACGGCAATGCAATTTCATGGGCAAGCTCTGGTAACATGGGCTTCAGAGGCTCACGTAAGAGCACGCCTTTCGCAGCTCAAATGGCTGCTGAAACAGCTGCTAAAGCTGCGATGGAGCATGGCATGAGAACTGTCGAAGTGATGGTAAAAGGACCAGGCGCTGGCCGCGAAGCTGCGATTCGTTCGCTTCAAGCTGCTGGATTGGAAGTTAACCTCATTAAAGACGTAACACCAGTTCCTCATAACGGATGCCGTCCTCCGAAACGTCGTCGCGTATAGTTGGATCTGATGTGGTATCAAATATCAACAACTTGTGAATAATGGTTGTGAAGGTTTGGCATACTACAAGGTTTGACTTAAAATAACGTAAGCTAACGGAGCGACGTTTGAAGGAGGGTACTATTAGTGATTGAGATCGAAAAGCCGAAAATCGAAACCGTAGAACTGAATGATGAGGGAACTTACGGACGTTTCGTCGTCGAGCCGCTTGAACGCGGATATGGCACGACGCTTGGGAATTCGCTTCGCCGAATTTTGTTGTCGTCGTTGCCGGGTGCAGCAGTAACTTCGGTTCAAATCGATGGAGTGCTTCACGAGTTCTCTACGGTTCCCGGAGTGATTGAGGATGTTACCGAAATCATTCTGAACCTGAAGGGCCTCTCGTTGAAAATCCACTCCGATGAAGAAAAGGTGTTGGAAATCGACGCGGATGGCGAAGGGAATATTACAGCGGGCGACATTCGAGCAGACAGCGATGTCGAGATTTTAAGCCCTGATCTTCACATCGCAACCTTGGCCTCCGGCGCGCGGCTCCATATGCGGGTATTTGCTAATCGGGGACGCGGTTACGTGCAAGCGGATCGCAACAAGAAAGACGAACAACCGATTGGTGTAATTCCTGTAGATTCGATTTACACGCCAATTACTCGTGTAAATTATAGCGTTGAAAATACGCGTGTTGGTCAAGTAACTAACTACGACAAGCTAACGCTTGAAGTATGGACTGACGGTAGTATTAGACCGGAAGAGGCTGTGAGCCTCGGCGCTAAAATTTTGACCGAGCATTTGGACTTGTTCGTTGGATTGACCGATGAAGCCAAAGACGCTGAAATAATGGTTGAGAAGGAAGAAGATAAGAAAGAGAAAGTTCTAGAGATGACGATCGAGGAACTTGATCTTTCCGTCCGTTCTTACAACTGCTTGAAACGCGCTGGAATCAACACGGTTCAAGAGCTAATTACGAAATCCGAAGAGGATATGATGAAGGTCCGTAACCTAGGCCGTAAATCCCTTGAGGAAGTTCAAGAGAAGCTTGAAGAGCTTGGTTTGGGCCTTCGCATGGAAGAGTAGTAACCAACTAGTGAAGACTTAAGAGCAAGGGAGGGGAAAACAAGATGGCATATCAAAAATTAGGACGTGACGCTAGTGCACGGAAAGCTTTGTTCCGTGACCTCGTTACTGACTTGTTCCTTTATGAGCGTATTCAAACGACTGAAGCTAAAGCGAAAGAAGTTCGTTCAATCGCTGAGAAGCTGATCACTAAAGCTAAGCAAGGTGATCTTCATGCTCGTCGTCAAGTAGCTGCTTATGTTCGTCGCGAAACTGTCGATGGTACACAAGACGCTATTCAAAAGCTATTCTCCGATCTAGCACCTCGCTATGCGGAGCGTGCAGGCGGCTACACGCGTATTCTAAAACTAGGACCCCGTCGCGGCGATGCTGCGCCTATGGTTTACCTAGAATTGGTTGACCGCGCGTAGGTTACCTAATAAATGAAATGTATAAGCTTGTCCACAGCGTTAAACCTTGTCCAAGCTTTATACGCGAGCGGTAAACGGCTTGTGCCTGCCAACGTGGGGGATGAGCTGCCAACGCAATAAAATATAAGTAAGTATTAGGGTCTCCCTATACTTCTTATATTTTAATGAAAAGGGTGGACCCTTGCGGCCACCTTTTTTTGTTTGAAAAGAATGATTTGTTATTCATGCCAGGGGCAATAGATGAGCTTGTGTGATACCTACAGGTGTCCATAAGGCTTAGCATCTTAGGTTCTCTTAGCAAGAGGGAATTTTGGACGTTTAGGTATCCCTATAGTTAAAGGGGGGATAGGTTGAGGAATATATGCGTAAAGGTCAGTTATGACGGGGCAGGCTTCAACGGTTTTCAGACGCAGCCTTACGGCAGAACGGTTCAGGGTGAAATAGAGAAGGCCATAAAGAAGCTGACGGGCGAGACGACCATTATTATTGGATCGGGTCGCACAGATGCGGGAGTGCATGCGCGGGGACAAATATTCAATTTCTATACGGAATCTACGATTCCGACAGAGAGATGGGCGATTGCGCTTAATACGCGGTTGCCGAAGGATATCGTCATTATAGAAGCATTCGATGTGCCAGAACATTTTCATGCAAGAAGATCCGCTAAGCGCAAAACGTATCGCTATACGATTGATACTGGTAAGTTTCCTGATGTATTTGGCCGACAATATCGCTTTCATCATCCGACGCCGCTTGATGTGGATGCGATGCGGGAAGGTCTCAGCTACCTAGTAGGTAAACATGACTTTACTTCCTTCACATCGATACATTCAACCAAGCCTCATCATATTCGTACGATCTATGAAGCAGATTTTGTTCAGGAAGGCCCAATCGTGCATATGTACGTGACAGGCAATGGTTTTCTGTACAATATGGTTCGAGTCATTATGGGAACTTTACTATGGGTTGGCGAAGGGAAGATGGCTTCATCGGAGATCAAAAACATCCTTGAGGGGCGAAATCGTTCGCTTGCTGGTCCTACGGCAATGCCGCATGGATTGATGTTGATGGATGTTGAATATTCCAGCGAAATACAGGGATAAATCACTATAAATTACTTGCACTTACTTATTCTTTATAGTAGAATATAACTTGTGCTTTCGAAGTGGCTAACCCACAGCCCCGACTGAGATTGTCACAAACTTGGCTATCAACAATGAACAAACAAATCAACGTTTACGTTGTTATAAAAACGATTAATGTATGAAATTAAGGAGGATCATCCATGCGTACCACTTATATGGCTAAATCAACTGAAGTTGATCGTAAATGGTTCGTCGTCGATGCGGAAGGCAAAACGCTAGGCCGCTTGGCGAGTGAAGTTGCTGCCCTGATCCGCGGCAAACACAAACCGACATTTACGCCACATGTTGATACAGGCGATTTCGTTGTTGTTATCAACGCTGAAAAAATCCATCTGACAGGTAAGAAAATGTCAGATAAAATTTACTACAGTCACTCCATGTACTCCGGCGGATTGAAATCCACTCCGGCTCAAGAGATGATTAAAAACAAGCCAGAACGCGTAATCGAACTGGCTGTACACGGCATGTTGCCTAAGAACCGTCTTGGTAACAAAATGAAGCTTAAACTTAAAGTATACGCAGGTGCTGAACATCCGCATCAAGCACAAAACCCTGAAGTTTACGAACTTCGCGGGTAATAAAGAGGAGGACAAGTTTCATGGCTCAAGTGCAATACTATGGAACCGGTCGTCGTAAACACTCTGTTGCACGTGTACGTCTTGTGCCGGGTGAAGGACGAATCATTATTAACAAACGCGACCTTAATGAATATTTTGGTCTAGAAACATTGAAGCTGATCGTAAAACAACCGCTTAACCTTACTGACACATTGTCTAACTACGATGTTCTAGTAATTGCTAACGGCGGCGGTATGTCCGGTCAAGCAGGCGCTATCCGTCACGGTATTTCACGTGCTTTGCTTAAAGCAGACCCTGAATTCCGTCCGGCTCTAAAACGTGCTGGCTTCCTAACTCGTGATCCGCGTATGAAAGAGCGTAAAAAATACGGTCTTAAAGCGGCTCGTCGCGCTCCACAATTCTCGAAACGTTAATACTTCAAAATGTCTTCTCTGCTTGCCAGAGAGGGCATTTTTTTGTTTAAAAACATTCAACTTATACTGATTTCCTCTTAAAACACCTTTGCTGATCGGAAGACGCATAAGGTGTTTTTTTGGTATGTCCATAAAAATTTCAAACTTTATTTCATTTTGGTTAAAACTTATATTGAACATTTCACTTTTTGGACGTATAATTTTTATACAGAGCAATTTACTAGGAATTAAAAATGGAGGACAAAAAAATGAACCTTTTTGAAAAAGAAGCGCTTATCAAACAAAAGGAAGTTGAACTGGAAAACGCAACACCGGAAGAAATTATTGCGTTTGCGGTAGAAACTTTCCCAAATATTACGTTTGCATGCAGCTTTGGTGCTGAAGATGTTGTGCTTGTTGATATGCTGCAGAAAATTAGCCCAAAAACGGACATTTTCTATTTAGATACGGATTACCATTTCAAAGAAACGTATGAAACTCGTGATTTGATGGCTAAGCGCTACCCAGGCATTCCATTCGTAGAAGTAAAGCCTGAAATTACACCTGAGGAGCAAGCTGCTCAGTTTGGCGAAGAGCTTTGGAAATCCGATGCGAACGCATGCTGCAACATTCGTAAAGTTAAACCATTAACCCAAATTCTTTCGAAATATGATGCTTGGATTACGGGTATTCGCCGCGATCAAGCACCTACTCGTGCGAATTCCAAAAAAATTGAGTACGACACAAAATTCGGGCTCGTTAAATTTAATCCAATCGCTCACTGGACATCCGAGGACGTATGGAACTATATTCGCGAGAATGATGTTATTTACAACCCATTGCATGATCAAAACTACCCGAGCATCGGCTGCGAGCAATGCACGCGCAAAGTAATGCCTGGTGAAGATCCACGCGCTGGACGCTGGGCAGGTCAAGAAAAAACAGAATGCGGATTGCATAAATAAGCACTCTCGAGGAGGAGCAATATCAATGAGTCAAATTCTACCGCACGGCGGCGTACTCGTTAACCGTGTCGCTACGGGCGAACAACGTGAAGCATTACTAGCTGAAGCTGCTACCCTTAAATCGATTGCGATCAACACTTGGGCCATATCGGACCTTGATTTGATCGCAGTTGGAGCATTTTCCCCACTTACTGGTTTTATGAACGAAGCTGATTACCAGTCCGTTGTGAAAGACATGCGTCTAGCAAATGGCACGGTTTGGAGCATTCCTATTACGCTTGCTGTAGAAGAAGCGAAGGCAGCAGATCTGTCCGCAGGAGAACGTGCAGCGCTAATCGGTGAAGATGGCGTAACATACGCAATTATCAGCATTGATAGCATCTATACGGTTGACCATAAAGTTGAATCAGTGAATGTGTTCAAGACTGATGATTTGGAGCACCCAGGTGTCCAAAAGCTGTTCGAACGCTCTTCCATAAATGTAGGCGGAGAAATTACGGTGCTGAACCGTCCGCAGCCTGAGAAGTTTAACGAGTTTTATTTTGACCCAGCGGAAACGCGTCGTTTATTTGCAGAAAAGGGATGGAAAACCGTTGTTGGCTTCCAAACTCGCAATCCGGTTCACCGCGCGCATGAATACATTCAAAAAACAGCAATGGAAATCGTTGATGCGCTTTTCCTCAATCCGCTCGTTGGTGAAACGAAATCGGATGATGTTCCTGCGAATGTACGGATGAAGAGCTATCTCGCACTGCTTGACAACTATTACCCGAAGGATCGTGTATTCCTTGGCGTATTCCCGGCAGCTATGCGTTACGCTGGGCCTCGTGAGGCGATCTTCCATGCTCTTGTTCGTAAAAACTATGGCTGTTCGCATTTTATTGTTGGACGCGATCATGCCGGTGTAGGCGACTACTATGGAACATACGAAGCACAGGATCTGCTCAAAACGATTCCAGTAGAAGATCTAGGCATTACTCCACTTTATTTCGAGCACAGCTTCTTCTGCAAAGAGTGCGGCAACATGGCTACATCAAAAACTTGCCCTCATGACAAGGAGCATCATTTGACGCTTTCGGGTACGAAGGTACGCGCATTGCTGCGCGATGGCATTTGCCCGCCGCCTGAGTTCTCCCGTCCTGAGGTTGCTAAAATACTGATTGAAGGCATGTCTGAGCAACCAGTAGTTTAATTAACCGAATAACTTAAGGTTTGTCTCATAAACGACCATCTCGTCCCATATAAATGAATGTGTGCATTTGGCTTGATTAAGCTGCTTGCTGCTGTATATTCATTTGATGGAAAACGGGGTGGTTTTTTTATGCGCCGAATTGATCGGCATGTTGTCATTTGGTTGACGTATAAAGGTTTAATTCGCATCAGTATCGGATTGCTGGTTATTGCACTAACGGGCATACTGCTTACACAATCGATGCCTTCAAAAAAAGCATGGTCTTATTGGACGCTGCCTTTGTCAGGCAAGACTATAGCCATTGATGCCGGGCATGGCGGGGCAGACGGCGGTGCGGTCAGTAAGCAGGGCATTATCGAAAAGGATTTGAACTTAGCGATTGCGCTTTATTTGCGCGATTATTTGCAGCAGGCTGGAGCGGTCGTCGTTATGACAAGGGAAGGCGATTACGATCTTGCAACGGGGGATTCAAGAGCCTATAGCAAGCGCAAGACAGAGGATTTAAAGAAGCGAGTGTCCCTTATTAAAAACAGCAATCCGGCCGCAGTCATAAGCATACATATGAACAGTATCCCTTCAGCTAAGTGGACGGGTGCACAAACCTTCTTTCATCCGGACAATCACCCAGACAATCGGATTCTCGCAACCTTTATACAAGATGAGATTAAACGCAATTTAGAAAATACGACAAGAGTTGCCGCTACCGTGAAGGATGTTTATGTGCTGAAGGCAATCGAGAACATCCCAACGGCACTCGTTGAGGTGGGCTTTCTATCTAACCCTGGGGAATCACAGCGGCTGGCGGATACGGAGTACCAAAGATCGGTAGCTGCGTCCATCTATGAGGGTATTCTGAGATATACTGCAGGGGAGAAGCTGAGCGGCAGCGTGCTGCAAGATGAGGTAACCGACAAGTAAGAAACCTTTCGCCGAAAATGAAGCAAAGCTGCACCCTATGACTTGGTTCATGGGCTTACTGTGTTATACTAACTATTATATAGTTTTAATTATATAAAGGTGGGACACAACCTATGTTGACACGAGAGCAAGTTATAGAGGCCGTCGAAATCGTGACGGCACAGCATAAAGCGGATGGGGTTACCATCCGTGATGTAATGGTTCGGGACCGTCAAGTTTCGATGACGGTCCTTGGGTCTGGCGCGGCAATGGAGCCCGCGCTGGAAGCCTCGCTCCGCGAGGCGCTGGCGCGCCTGGGCGCCGAAACCGTGCATTTCCGGTTTCGGGCCGAGGCAGCGCCTGCCGCAGGCGCAGGCGCGTCTACGCCGCCGCCAGCGGCAGCTGCAGCACCGGCTGCGGCTAGCGCCGGTGCTGGCAAATCTAGCGGCCCAGCGCCCGTTCAGGGGCACGGAGCCGGCCTAGCTAACCCGCTGCTGGATCCTGCCAGCGGGGTGCAGTTCATCGCCGTCGCGAGCGGCAAGGGCGGGGTCGGCAAATCGACAGTGACCGTCAACTTGGCGGTCGCTTTAGCCCGCAGGGGCAAGCGCGTCGGCATCATCGATGCGGATATCTACGGCTTCAGCGTGCCAGATATGATGGGGATTGAAGAGCGCCCGGATGTTGTGAATGAACGGGTCATCCCAATTGAGAAGTTTGGTGTTAAGGTGATGTCCATGGGCTTCTTCGTAGAGGACAACAGTCCAATCGTGTGGCGCGGACCGATGCTTGGCAAAATGCTGCGCAACTTCTTCCAAGAGATTGAATGGGGCGAGCTTGACTACCTGCTGCTAGACCTTCCGCCGGGTACGGGAGATGTGGCGCTTGATGTTCATCAGATTATTCCGCAAAGCAAAGAAATTATCGTAACTACCCCGCATGCTACAGCAGCATTCGTTGCAGCTAGGGCAGGCGCAATGGCGATTAAGACGGAACACGAAATCATTGGAATCGTTGAGAATATGTCCTATTTCGAATCTAAAGTTACCGGCGAGAGAGAATATGTATTTGGCCGCGGTGGCGGCGCACGCCTCGCAGAGACGCTTCATTCAGATCTGCTTGCTCAAATTCCACTGGGGGCGCCGGACAACCATGTATCTGAGCCTGACTTTGCACCGTCGGTATACAAAGCCGATACTGAAACAGGGAAGATGTACTTGGAGCTTGCAGACAGCGTATTAGCGAAATGCGGCAAATAGTCAAATAACAAAAGCCCGAACCGTTGTCTAAGGCAGCTAATCATTGCTGCCATGCGGACAACCTGTTCGGGCTTTTTTGAATTCATTTTATGCGATGAAAACAATACCTCTACCGCTACATAGCCGAATCGCCGCCTTGTTCATCACCGCCGCCTGAATCGTCTCCGCCGCCGCCTTCTTCATCAGACTTTTGCTCACCGCCTGATTCTTCTTTCTTTTTATCTACTTTCTGGTCTGGGCTTGGTTTAAGCTCTTCTTGTACCGCTTTTTTCATCAGATCAAGCACTTCAAGTCGAAACAATGGATTTTGCATCGCATCCTGCATAAGGGACATCACTTCCTTGCGGTATTGCGTACTTTGCAGCACCTCAAGAATCATTTTGTCCATTTCAGGGTTTTTAAGCACCTTAATTAAATCAGCTTGATAGGAGGGGTCCTTTATTAGTTCTTTATGGATTTGTTTATTTTGCTTATTAACGGATTTGGCAAATTCCCCCGCGAAACGTGGATCAACCATAAGCTTTTTGATTACCTTGTCGTACTGAGGAGAAATAAGGACATCCTTAACCGCTAAGCGAACCTCCTCCTGATCCTGCACAGACAGCAGCTTAGAGGTTTGGCCACTATAACCGGAAATTTGCTGTGATGACTCCTGCAGCGCTTTTTGCGCATCCTCTGTTTTGAGGATATCAATAACCATCGTTTTCAAATCCTTGTAGCTGACCTGCTCATTACTACCTCCAGAGGACTCGGCGCCACAGCCGGATAAAACAAATAACATGGCTGAAATAACCGAAAATAAAGCAAAGCTCTTTCGCATGATTCGCAAGCTCCTTCCTATGTCATTGCTGCTGCATACCGTTTGGATAAACAAATCGTTCGAAAAGTGATGGATCGTATAGTTATTATGTACAAAGTTCACCGGATTATCATGGACAGACTTTAGCTTTTTATTGTGAACGTGGTAAAATAAAGGGTAATGTGGATAACAGGAGGATAATGAACGTGAATTTAAAAAAGTGGTTCTTTTTATTTTGGAGCGGCATGGTAGTAGGCGGGCTTGCCTGCGTAATTACCGGGGCGTTGATGGCTTGGGTAGATCCGGAGTTTGGTTTCTTAGGCTTTAAGGCTGTCGGCTTTAATGCATTAATGATGGGTTTGGTTGGTTTAATGATTGGAGCGTTTAGCCAAATGGGCTTTTTCGCTTATTTAACGTTAAACTACATCGCTCTTAGCGTATTCGGCAAAAAATATTTATGGAATGCGCTGCAAGGCTATACGACGATATTCGCAGCAATAGGGCTGGGGTATATGTTGTATGAGCAGCGCCTGAACAACTGGTTTTTCTGGACATTGCCGCTTACCCTGCTTCTATTTTCTGTTGCAGTATCATGGTTCAAGGTTAAGCAAACGAACAAAACCGCTTTTGTGCCGACCATGTTTTTGATGTTCTTCATTACATTCATTGAGTCTTGGCCTGCGCTGCAAGGAGAAACGAACGTATCTGCTATTGTATTTATGATGGTTCCTTTATTCGTCTGCAATGCATACCAAATTATGATGATGCACCGTTTGGTCAAAAAACAAACAACCGACTCAGCAGCGATTGCTGCGAAGCCGGTCGTTTAACTTAATATTCTAGTTCAGCAGCATTAATTTGCGGGAATGTAGAGGATGTCTTGTCCTGCACCGCTTTGCCGTCAACCTCAGTTTGTGTGATGAGGTCGGTTACCGTAACAAACTCATAGCCTTTTTCACGCAGCTGATCAATAACGATCGGAAGCGCCTCATGTGTCTGCTTTACAGAATCACTCGCATGGAACAAAATGATGTCGCCAGGATGAGCACGCGTAACGACCCGATTAATAATTTTGTCGGTGCCGATGTTCATCCAGTCGAGTGAATCCGTATCCCACTGAATTACCTTATATTGCAGCTCTTCAGCAATGCGCAGTACCCTCTTGTCAAAATCTCCGTTAGGAAGTCGGATCAATTTCGGTTGTTTTCCCGTTACGTCGGATAAAATGGTGTGTGCAGTCGTAATTTGTTTGCGAATTTCTTCATCGCTAAGCTTGCTGTAATTATCATGTTTGTGGCCATGGCTGCCTATTTCATAACCAGCCTCTTGAATCTTTCTGACGATCTCGGGATGGGACTGGCTCCATGGTGAAGACAAGAAGAAGGTAGCCTGCTTAATGTTTTTCTCTTTTAGCACATTAAGAATGGGTTCCGTGCGTTTATCGCCCCAACTAATGTCAAAGGTAAGAGCAACAACCTTTTTGTCAGTGGGTACGCTGTAGATTGCAGCCGGCTGCTGCGGAGCAAAGACGGTGATGTTGTCACGTTCGGCGTAAATGATGCCAATGGAAAATACGACAGCGATAGCGATTAAGAAATACCTTTTCAACTTTCGGCCATTCAGAACATAAAAAACGTTCATTGGGAAGGGCACTCCTCTCTAATGGAAGCTTGTACAAAGATAAGAAAGTATAAATCCGACCTTTATACTTCACTTATCCTTAATTGCGAAACGAGTATTTGCCTCCATCGAAGGCTGCCGTCGTTTACGCTTGTAGTACAATCTATGCTCGTACTACAGAGATATTCATCCATCTTGCGAACTTACAAGCTGCGGAGGGGATAAAATGTTTAAATGGCGTTTGATTTGGGAGCATTTTAAGCAAATGAATCCCTATATAGCGTTTGGATCTATATTATTTTTAGCAGGCATGGTTATCGGAGGCACGAACCCGGCGTTCAGAGCTTTTCTTGATGAACAGCTGAAAGGGCTAGGACAGCTCGCTGAAATGATCGATGATTCCAAAAATCCAACGTTAACGATGATGATCTTCATTTTTTTGAATAATGCGGTCAAATCGATACTGGTTATGTACTTAGGTGCTTTGTTTGGGGTATTGCCGTTCTTTTTCTTAGTTGTAAATGGAATGATGATCGGTTATTTACTGAAAACGACAGCTGAGCTACATGGCGGCGGGTATGTGATGGAGCTTATTGTTAAAGGTTTGCTGCCGCACGGAATTCTGGAAATTCCCGCGATTATTATTGCATGTGCTTATGGCATGCGTTTTGGAGTACTCATCTTCAAAGCGGCCGGGTCTCTTGTATTTTCAAGATCTAAGACAGGGAATATAAGCCGAGAGCTTGAAAGCTTCGTTGTTCGTACCGTTCCTGTCATGGTTATTTTGACGATAACACTGCTTATTGCGGCGGTAATTGAAAGTACAATTACATTATGGTTGTTGCAGATGTAATAATTTTTCCAATATTTGAGCATAACAGTAAAGCAGTGTCGAAACGCATTTGCGTGAGACGTTGCTTTTTTGTTCGTTAAAGGACGATCAAGTTGCGCTTTTCAACTTAAGGAGGTCACTCACGGCTATGCTCGGAATACTATTCAACGATAAAGAATGCAAAGAACTCGACTACGTCCTTCGCAAAGAGCTGGATGAAATGCTGCTCGACTTGAATGATTCAAGATTAGATGGTGATATTAAGCAAGCGATAACCAGAAGATATAAGATCATCTTCCGTATGTATGCACGTATTGCCTCCCCGAAAGAGCTATCGCGTTATGCTTTAAATGCGCGTTCTTATCGATAAAATCAAGTTTTAAAACTTTTTTTAAAAAAGGGGTTGCATTTAATTGGGCCCCTGTGATATATTATTTCTTGTCGCCGCTGAGACACACGCGGTTGACACGAAAGAATGAATTGTTCTTTGAAAACTGAACAACGAGTAATAACTGCCTCGCAAATCCTTCGGGA
>NZ_MRTD01000027.1 GCF_001956295.1 Paenibacillus sp. FSL A5-0031 | reverse complement strand
CCTTGGGGCCCTCCCTTGGAAGGGAGGGTTTGGGTGGGTTCGAAAAGCTTTTGAGTAAGTAGCGGTCTATCTAAAAGTAAGGCCCTAATTTTAGGGCGGGGTCAAACAACTCCGAAAGGTCCGGTGACCATGGCCAGAAATCAATTGTCGTTATACGTTTTTGTGTCGGTTCTTTTTATCGTAGGTGTCATCTTCGGCGCATTGATGGTCAATGCACTGACGCTGGAGCAGCAGCAGGATCTTGCTCAAGATGTAGATCAATATGTTCAACTGATCAATCAGGGCATCGGTTCTGGAGCTGCGGATTCGTTTTGGGATCGGTTTTTTTTCCATAGCAAGTGGCTGCTTGTACTATGGCTGCTCGGAATTACGGTGATTGGCATACCGGGAGTGCTCGCGCTTAATTTCTTGAAAGGGGCATTAGTTGGGTTTTCGGTAGGGACGCTGATCAATCAATATGCGTGGAAGGGAGTACTGTTTTCGCTGGTCTCTATCGCGCCTCAGAATATTATTGCAATACCGGCAATGGTTATAATGAGTGCTGCTGCAATATCTTTTTCCATGTTCGTTATCAAAAATAGGCTCCTCCGGCAAAAGGGGGAACTTGCGCCTGAGCTGGGCTCGTTTACATCGACAGCTGTGCTGATGCTATTTCTTTTTGCAGGAGCAGCTTTGTTAGAGGCTTATATTTCACCAACATTAATCAGTTGGGTTTCGCCCCTTCTCGCGTCCGTTAGCGCCACAATCTGACACCAAAATGTTTGACTTTACGGCATGTTAGCCCCTATAATGAGAGGAAACCTTTCCTGAAAAAGGCGCAGTCATGTGGTAGGGGGGAAATCATGGAAGCCCGGATTGATAAGATTAAACAACAGTTGCAGTCGCAGGGCTACAAATTAACCCCGCAGCGCGAAGCAACGGTACGAGTTTTACTTGAAAATGAAGATGACCATCTTAGCGCTGAAGATGTATTTATGCTAGTTAAGGATAAAGCTCCAGAAATCGGACTTGCAACGGTTTATCGGACATTGGAATTGCTTAGTGAAATGCATGTTGTCGAAAAATTGAACTTTGGCGACGGGGTAGCGCGGTACGATCTTCGTACGGACAGCAATAAACATCACCACCATCACCTCATATGTGTACAATGTGGAACTATGGATGAAATCAAGGAAGACTGGCTATTGCCTTTAGAAGAGAGGCTAGAGCTGGAATACGGATTTTTTGTGCTCGATCATCGTCTTGATTTTCAAGGCATTTGTCATCGATGCAAAGAGAAAAACGACCTTGCAAACCCAAATGAGAATCAATCATAAACGGCTTGGCTGCCCAGCATAACTGGACGGCAAGCCGTTTTGGCATTCTATTAAGCTTTAAAAATATGATCAAGCTGCATTAATCCAGCACCTTGTGCAAGCGAACTATAATTGTTCAGCTTCAGCGCTTTTTTTTGCAGCCTTGTTTTTACCGCGTAGGGACTAAGTCCAGGTTTTCCTGCAAGCAGCAAGGCTGCTCCGCCTGCAACATGAGGGGAAGCCATACTAGTGCCGGAGAGCTTCTTGTATTTACCGCCAAGCCATGTGGATAATATATTTTCGCCGGGAGCTGAAACGGAGATCCCGCTGCCTCTGCTGCTGAAAGTAGCTATTTTATTTGCTTTTGTCGTAGCCGCTACCGCTATCGTCTCTTTAAAAGATGCCGGTTCGTCGATTACTCCGCTTGAACGACCTTCATTGCCGGCTGATGCAACGATGACGATGCCTTGCTTCGCTGCTCGTTTTATTGCGTTGTGCAGCGTATCGCTGCTTTCTGAGCCGAGGACGCCAAAGCTCATATTTATGACATTCATGCGGTTTTTGACACACCAATTGATACCCTCAATTATATCCGAAACAAATCCTTCTCCGTCCTCATTCAGCGCTTTAACTGCATATATATTCACCTCAGGAGCGATACCTAATGTTTTGCCTGCTCTACCCGCTGCTGCGACGATGCCTGCGACATGGGTGCCATGACCATTATCGTCAGCGTAAGAGCCGCCGTTGATTGTATTAATCCCGCCAGCGATATTCAAGTCGGGATGATTGGCGATTCCTGTGTCGAGGATAGCGACATTAATGGATTTTCCCCGTGTTGTAGCCCATGCTTCGGGTGCTTTTACTCGAATAATGTTCCATGGCAAAATTGCGGGTATTGTAGCTGGCGTGAGCAGGGGCATTGCATAGCTGTGTTTCCTAGCATTATGATTGCGAAGGCCGTGAGCGCGGATTTTGAAATCTTTTTCGACAAGCTTAACCTGCGGAAGACTCAAGAGTGTCTGTAAAGACGAGTTTTTATGAAAATGACAACCGATGATTCGGCTTTTTGAGACGGTTTTGAACGGGGTAATTCCGAGTTGTTTGAGATGCCGAAGACAGCGTTTATAGGATTTAGCTGATTGGAGTGTTATTAGCTTCCGATTGGTGTTTTGAGACGATTTACAAGAAATACAGCTTTTAAATATACCTTTTAATTTTGACAATGGACCTAGAACCCCCTAATCAAGCAATTCCTTTTTCAGTCTATGGGATAGGACTTATTTCGGTATGGGTACTTGTCACTTTGACACATATTTTTCGAAATATAACAAAGTATAGAAATGAAGCTTATGTTCTACATATATTTTGCTGTGAAGTTCACGGAAAGGACGATCATTCCTTACCGAACTCTCATACAACATAGAAAGCGGTTATTTAAGCATCAACAATCACAAAGCTTTAGAGGAGGAAATGGGCATGATTGTAGGCGTACCAAAAGAAATTAAACAAAGCGAGTACCGTGTTGCCTTAACTCCCGCTGGCGTTACGATGTTGTCAGGAGCTGGGCATAAAGTGCTTGTAGAAACTGGAGCGGGCAGCGGCAGTGGTTTTGAAGACAGCGATTACGAGCGTGAAGGTGCTGAGATCGTTGCAACCGCAGCAGAGGTATGGACGCGTGCGGAAATGATTATGAAGGTGAAAGAGCCTCTTTCTGAGGAGTTCGGTTATTTTCGCGAAGGCTTGTTGCTGTTTACGTACTTGCATTTGGCCGCAGCGCCTGATTTGACGAAAGCGCTCGTGGACAGTGGAGTGACGGGTATCGCTTATGAGACGATACAACTTGCAAACGGCAGCCTGCCGCTGCTTACGCCGATGAGTGAGGTGGCAGGCAGAATGTCAGTGCAGGTAGGTGCGCAGTTTTTAGAAGCGTTTAACGGCGGAAGAGGGGTGCTGCTCGGCGGGGTTCCAGGCGTTCCACCAGCAGAGGTCGTCATTATTGGTGGCGGAATCGTAGGGACGAATGCGGCGAAAATTGCGCTGGGGATGGGTGCAAATGTAGTTATTTTGGAGAAAAGTGCAGACCGTATGAGATATTTGGATGATATTTTTGGCGGAAGAATTCGTACGCTAATGTCGAGTCCGTATCATATTGCAGAAGCTGTTGCAAAAGCAGATTTGCTTATAGGGGCAGTTCTTATTCCAGGTGCACGCGCACCGCATTTGGTAACTGAACCGATGGTTCAAAGTATGAAAAAAGGTGCAGTAATCGTCGATGTAGCAGTCGACCAAGGTGGATCGATTGCAACAGTAGACCGGCCGACCACGCATAAAGATCCAATTTATATGAAGCACGGGGTCGTTCATTATGCCGTTGCTAATATACCAGGCGCAGTGCCGCGGACGTCGACCATCGCTTTAACGAACGTAACGAGCTCCTATGCGCTTGATTTGGCGAATAATGGCATGAACGCTGTTCAAAAAAGCTTGCCGCTGCAAAAAGGCGTGAATACTCATGCAGGAAAAGTAACGTATAAGCCGGTTGCTACAGCGACTAATCAGCCTTATGTGCCATTAGAAAATTTGTTGAATAACGTTCCTTTCGAGCAATTGAAGGATGATTGACATAATAGAACCTGCCTCCTCATATGGTGATACGGATGGACAAGTGACAACGTATCGGCTAATGAAGGAGGCTGGTTTACATGGTTTTCTCGATACGGAGATGGACGAGCCGTATTTTCTTTATTTTTGTTTTTATAGTTTTGCTTTTTGTCGTCACAGGGGGCTATCGCTGGCTTGCCGACGCGATTTCACCTATCCACCCTTATCGTGAGCCTAAAGGGCATGCCATGAAGGTTTTTGTGACGGACCCAAATTCTCCAGACAGTAAAGATGCTGCCGATCGGCTTCGTTGGTTTTATTGGTATGGGGAGTAAAGGATTGTTAAGGTTGTGCAGATAAACGATCTCAAGCAGGATTAATAGAGTCGAATGTTGAATATTTTTGTAGAAAAGCATGTTAGAATGGTGTCTTATGTGAAAGGAAGTCCAATGAAGGCTCATTTAAATCGCTACATTCAACATTTGCGGGTAGAACGAGGTTTGTCAGCAAATACGCTTTCTTCATATGAACGGGATTTGAATCAATTTATAGCTTATATTGACCAGCAAGGCTTGACCGAGCTTACTGCTGTGCAGCGGCATCACATGTCGAGGTATATGCTCCACTTGAAGGAACAGGGCAGGAAAGCCGCTACGTTATCGAGGCACATCGTGTCAGTACGAGCCTTTTTTCATTTTCTTCTTGCAGAGGGCGTTATTCAAAGCAATCCCTCTATCTATATGGAGGCCCCAAAGCAGGAGAAGAAGCCGCCAAGCATATTAAGCGTCTCTGTGACGAATAAGCTGCTTGAGACGCCAAATTGCTCAAGTGCTGCCGGCAAACGTGACAAAGCCATGCTGGAGCTCATTTATGCAACAGGAATTAGAGTGTCAGAGCTTGTCTCGCTTAATATTGAGCATGTTAATATGCAGCTAGAATTTATTCAATGTATGGGTACAGGCCAAAAGGAACGGCTTGTTCCTTTCGGGAAATTAGCTTCGGAGGCAATTGTAGACTATTTGCAATATGGCCGTGATGAATTGCTGACAGAAAGAGCGTCTGAATCAGCGTTGTTTCTAAATCATTTAGGAACACGTTTGACAAGACAAGGATTTTGGAAGACGATAAAGAAGTACGCGAAGGAAGCTGGGATTGAAGAAGAGATTACGCCACATACGCTTAGACATTCCGTAGCAGCACATTTACTCGAAAACGGAGCGGATATTCGTTCTGTTCAGGAACTGCTAGGACATGCGGATATATCATCTACACTCAAGTATACCCAAGTGTCCAAAGAGCGAATGAAAGAAGTCTATTCTCGAGCTCATCCGCGTGCTTAACAATGGTCGACATCGATAAATCCCAATTACAGAGGAGGTAGTCATACATATGAGATTTGATCGAATAACAGTAATCGTATTGGATAGCGTTGGAATAGGTGAACTGCCAGATGCTGAGGCATTCGGTGATCTTGGCTCACATACGCTAGGCCATATCATAGAAAAAGCACCGTCAACGCAGCTTCCGAATCTTAGAAGATGGGGGCTTGATCGAATAGCGAGCATCCATGATTGGAGTCCATCTGCAGAAGCTCCCGCAGCTTATTATGGTAAAATGGCCGAGGTGTCCGTTGGCAAGGATACGATGACTGGTCACTGGGAGCTTATGGGGCTAGAAATGACAGTGCCGTTTCAAACGTTTCCGGACGGTTTTCCTCCTGAGCTGCTTACTCCTTTCGAGGAGCGAACAGGCCGTAAAGTCATTGGCAACAAACCAGCAAGCGGTACAGACATACTCGATGAGCTGGGTGCCGAGCAAATGGAAACTGGCGCATGGATTGTATATACATCAGCTGATAGTGTATTTCAAATTGCTGCGCATGAGGACATCATTCCGCTCGAGGAGCTCTACCGCGCTTGTGAAATAGCAAGAGAGCTGACAATGGACGAGCGCTTCACAGTAGGGCGCGTCATCGCAAGACCTTATATTGGCGAGCCAGGCGCTTTCAAACGAACGCCTAATCGTCATGATTACGCGGTGAAGCCTCCACAGCCAACAGTATTGAATGCGTTGAAGGACGCTGGTTTCGATTCCATTGCAATTGGGAAAATCAATGATATTTTTGACGGAGAAGGCATTACAGCTTCTACTCCGACAAAAAGCAATGCGGACGGCATCGACAAAACGATCGAACAACTGAAGCAGCCTTTTAAAGGTCTTCTGTTCACGAACCTTGTAGATTTCGACTCGCTTTATGGCCATCGCCGCGATCCAATTGGCTACGCCTCAGCTTTGGAAGAGTTCGACGTAGCAATCCCTTTGCTTGAGAAACAGCTTGGCAAGCGAGACTTGCTTATCGTGACTGCGGACCATGGCAATGACCCCGTACATCCAGGTACAGACCATACTCGTGAATATGTACCAATATTGCTCGTGAGTCCTTCTTTTAACGAGCCGGGACCTCTCCAAGTACGTTCTACGTTCTCTGATCTTGGAGCAACAATAGCTGATAATTTTGGTGTTGCAGCACCACCTAACGGAACCAGCTTCCTGTCTGAGCTTATTACAAGGGAAAATGAGTAATTATTTTTACAAATGGGTACAAATCGTTTTATGAACATACTTTTAGGAGGAACTAGAATGACAACAATTACTTCGGCAGGACTAACAGCAGCAAACATTAAGGAAGCAGCACAATATATCGAGGCTCAAACAGAGCAAAGACCGGAAATTGGTTTAATTATGGGTTCGGGACTTGGCGTGCTTGGAGACTATTTGGAAAATGCGATTACGATTCAATATCATGATATTCCTCATTTCCCGATTTCCACTGTTGAAGGACATGCGGGCGAGCTGCTCATTGGTACACTTTCGGGCAGAACGGTATTGCTGATGCGCGGTCGTTTTCATATGTATGAAGGTTATGGTCCGGAACTAACGGCATTCCCTGTACGTGTCATGAAGGCGCTAGGCGTGAAAACATTGCTTGTTACCAATGCAGCTGGCGGAGTCAATATGGATTATGAAGCAGGCAACCTAATGTTGATTTCAGACCATTTGAATATGACTGGCAAAAATCCTTTAATCGGACCAAACGACAACGAGCTTGGCGTAAGGTTCCCAGATATGTCGGAGGCATACAGCAAGCGTCTGCGTGCTGTTGCAAGAGATATTGCAAAAGAGCAAGGCTTTACACTTCGTGAAGGTGTGTATGCAGGTTTGCTTGGACCAACTTATGAGACACCAGCAGAAATTCGAATGCTGCGGGTTCTTGGAGCTGATGCTGTCGGAATGTCGACTGTTGCCGAAGTCATTGCAGCGCGTCATTCAGAGATTGAGGTCATCGGAATATCGTGTATTAGCAATATGGCAGCGGGTATTTTGGATCAACCGCTGTCGCATGGAGAAGTTATGGAAACGACTGAACGTGTCAAGTCCCAATTTTTGGGTCTAGTTAATGCATTGATTGCGAAAATGTAACAAATTCGTAACACAATTGTAATATATTCGTCGACTCAATATGACAGTGTTTTTTTTACGTTTCGTCGTATAATGTCCATGATCAAAGAAAGATGGAGTGGACAATGACATGGACAAGCAAGTTCTCACGCAGATGGAGCAGTTACGTAAAAAAATGATAGAAGCAGCTCTATTGAATGAAAGCCTTCAGCACTTGGACGTGCTTGTACTAAGCCAGACTTTAGATGAGATTATTGTCCAGGTGCAGAGGGAGCGACGCGCTTTATAACGGATTAACAACGTAATGGTGAATGGAGAGGGACAAATGCGGTCGGTAGATCTTATACAGAAGAAAAGAGATGGCGGCGAGCTGACCGCTTCGGAGTTAACTTTTTTAATTGATGGTTATTCTCGTGGCGATATCCCGGATTATCAGCTGTCAGCATGGGCGATGGCTGTTTTTTTTCAAGGGATGACGCCTAGAGAAACAGCAGCTTTAACACTTGCAATGGCTAATTCAGGCGATCAGGTCGATCTTGGTCCTATTAGCGGAATTAAAGTCGATAAACATAGCACAGGAGGCGTGGGGGATAAAACAACGTTGATCCTTGCGCCCTTAGTCGCATCCGTAGGCATTCCTGTTGCCAAAATGTCCGGTCGAGGCTTAGGCCACACTGGCGGAACGATTGATAAGCTGGAATCCATTGAAGGCTTTCGTACGGAGCTCTCACGCGAGAAATTTATGACTCAGGTGAACGATATTGGTTTATCCGTCATAGGGCAGAGCGGAAATCTTGCGCCAGCGGATAAGAAGCTATATGCCCTTCGTGATGTTACCGCTACAGTAGAGTCCATTCCACTTATCGCAAGCTCAGTAATGAGCAAAAAAATTGCTGCAGGCGCTAATGCCATCGTGCTTGATGTCAAAACAGGCAGTGGAGCATTTATGAAAACGCTAGAGCATTCTGAGCAATTAGCGCAAGCGATGGTAGATATCGGAACAGAAGTCGGACGGAATACGGCTGCTGTTATAAGTGATATGGATCAGCCGCTTGGTTTTGCGATTGGAAATGCTTTAGAGGTACAAGAATCAATTGAAACGCTCAAAGGAAATGGTCCTGAGGATCTTACAGAGCTTTGTTTAACGCTTGGGGCTCATATGGTTATCTTAGGCGGGAAATCCGATTCTGTGGAGTCTGCGAAGCAGCTGCTGCGTGATCAGATCGCAAGCGGAGCTGCTTTAGATAAGTTCAAAGCATTTATTACTGCTCAGGGTGGGGACGCTTCAATTGTTGATGACCCAACTAAGCTTCCGCAAGCGCCTTTCATTGTAGAAGTGAAAGCAGTGGACTCTGGTTTTGTCAACGCGATTGAAGCCGAACAGCTGGGGATAGCCGCTATGCTGCTTGGTGCAGGAAGGGCGACATACGACGCTTCAATTGATTACGCCGTTGGAGTCACGCTTCGCAAGAAGTTTGGAGATCCAGTAAATGCTGGTGATACGCTTGCCCTGCTTCATGTCCGTGAATCAAATGAATCCACACTTGCAGTTGCTGAGCGAGTAAAGCAAGCATATACGATATCTTCGGAGAAGCCGCTGTCTCGTCCATTGCTATTATCCGTAATAACAGCAGAAGGCATTACTAGGTATAATTAAATATTTTATTATGAAATCCGCTCCGCAATTTGGGGGCGGATTTTTTTGCGTTTCAATTAACTCTAGCTGATGGAATAATTTCCAACTTAAGAGTCAACACTAAAAAGAGAAATATAAGCGAATTGCGCAGCTTAGAACACTTACGAAGTAAGTTTTGCATCTCAAAACTAAGCGAATGCTTACGAAGCGAGTTTTGCTTCTCAAAACTAAGCGGATGCTTACGAAGCAAGTTTTGCTTCTCAAAACTAAGCGATTGCTTACGAAGTAAGTTTTGCTTCACAAAACTTGAACAGGAGGAGATTTAGTTGGTAAATCGTACTATGAAGCTCTGTATAATCATTCTTGCGTTCGCGCTTGTGATGCCGACAGCCGCTTTTGCTGCTGTGGAGCCAACACCAGCTCCCGGTCCGACCCCTGCGCCGCAAAGTCAGGCCTCTAACGCTAATTTAGCACCTTCAGCTCGTTCTGCCATCCTTATGGATGCGGATAGCGGGACGGTTATTTATGAAAAAAATAGCCATGATAAGCTACCGCCTGCAAGTATCACCAAAATAATGACGCTGCTGCTTATTATGGAGGCCCTTGATGACGGCAAGATTAAACTTACAGACAAGGTACAAACGAGCGAATATGCAGCTTCTATGGGCGGCTCTCAAATCTTTCTTGAGCCGGGAGAAGAAATGACCGTAGACGATATGATTAAGGGCATAGCGCTCGCATCAGGCAATGATGCATCCGTGGCTATGGCTGAGAAGCTTGCGGGTACAGAGCAGCAATTCGTAACGATGATGAATGAGCGGGCCCAGCAGCTTGGCATGAACGATACACAGTTTTCTAACCCAAACGGCCTTCCTGTAGCCAATCACTTCTCATCGGCGCATGATATTGCGGTGATGTCTCGGGAGCTATTAAAGCATTCGGAAGTAACTAAATATACAGGGCTTTATCAGGATTACTTAAGGAAGACGTCCGCGAAGCCTTTCTGGCTCGTAAATACGAATAAGCTAGTACGTTTTTATAGTGGCGCTGATGGTTTGAAGACTGGCTTCACGAGTGAAGCAAAATATTGCCTTTCGGCTACAGCAAGGCGTGATGACATGCGCGTCATTGCCGTTGTAATGGGAGAGCCGGATACGAAAACCAGAAATGCTGAAGTGTCGCAAATGTTCGATTACACGTTCGCGCAGTACATGAATCACTCGATTATTAAAGAAGGTGAGTCGATGGGGACGCTAAAAATCGAGAAGGGCACTGCCGCGGAACTTCCGCTTGTCGCTAAGCATGCGTACAGCGTTTTGCTTAAAAAGGGCAGTCCAACAAAAGATATCCGTTATGAGCTGAAAATTGCGGGTCCGCTCAAGGCGCCAGTTCAAATCGGTCAACCGATTGGCAAGCTTGTTGTCTATCAAGGCGATCAAGTGCTCAAAGAATTTGATGTGGATGCTCCCTTGTCTGTTGAACGGGCAGGCTGGTGGAAATTGTTGAAGCGTTCCTTCTCTGGTCTATTTGCGTAACAAACACATAAACTTTATGTCTGAAAGCGACTCGTTTTTTGTCAGCTGTTAGCGGTATGCTTCTAGTTTTGTCGGCATGCAGGAATCGTGAAGCATTTTGGAGAATTGCTAGTTCTATCTCGGCAAGTGTAAACGGCTGAACCTGACTCACCGCAGATCAGTCCACGTTTCACGGTGAAAGGTTAGGAGGGATATAGGTATGACCTATTCTTTCTTAATAGATAAGCAGGTATATCGTTTTTTTATACTTGCCTTATGGTTCACCGTCAAAGCTGCTTTAGCGTCCCAAAAGACGCCAAAGACGTTTGCTTGTGTTTGAAAAAACCTAGAGGAGATGAACAGCATAATGAGTCTGCAAGCAGAATTGGAGCAATACCGCAATGTGCTGATCGTAAGGCTTCGGGGCGAGTTGGATCATCATACTGCCGATGTCGTACGCTTTAAGATGGAAGAGGCTCTACTTCGCGGTAACAGCGAACATGTCATTCTTAGCTTGAAGGAGCTGCAGTTCATGGACAGCTCCGGTCTAGGCGTCATATTGGGCCGATACAAGCAGGTGAAGAGCAAGGGTGGCAAAATGGTCGTCTGCGATGTGAATCCGAATGTTCATCGCCTATTCGAAATGTCGGGTCTGTTCAAAATTCTGACGATTCATGAAAACGAACGTACCGCAATTTCTAGTTTGGAGGTGGTGTCATGAACGGTTCCAATGAAATGACGCTTTCCTTCAGCGCCCGATCGGAAAACGAAGCCTTTGCACGAATCGCGGTAGCGGCATTTGTGTCACAGCTGGATCCGACGCTCGAGGAGCTGAATGATTTGAAAACGGCTGTGTCAGAGGCTGTAACGAATGCGATTATACATGGCTACGAGAACGATCCTACTTGTCAGGTCAAAATAGAGGCAAGAATTGAAGGAGATTCGGTTTCCTTAACGGTGTCGGATAACGGTCGCGGTATTGAAGATTTGGAGCTTGCTCGTCAACCGCTTTACACGTCGAAGCCTGAGCTTGAGCGCTCTGGAATGGGCTTCACGATTATGGAAAACTTTATGGATCGTTTTGAGGTTTCAAGTCAGGTAGATGGCGGCACACGCGTAGCAATGCTTAAACGAATTGAATCGAAAAAAGCGCTCTACAATTAGCGTATAGGGGTTGAACCTCATGGATGTCAATCTAAAGCAGACGGCCCAGCCATACTTGGATGACGCGGAAGTGAAGCGGCTTATTGCGTTAAGTCAGTCCGGCGATACGCTTGCAAGGGATACACTCGTACAGTGTAATATTCGGCTAGTTTGGTCAGTTGTGCAGCGGTTCATCAATCGTGGTTATGAGCCCGATGATTTGTTCCAAATCGGCTGCATAGGATTGCTTAAATCAGTAGACAAATTCGATTTGTCTTATGATGTTAAGTTTTCAACTTATGCAGTTCCCATGATCATTGGGGAAATTCAGCGATTTTTACGCGATGATGGTACGTTGAAAGTTAGCAGATCCCTCAAGGAAACCGCCAATAAGGTGCGTAAAATGAAGGATGAGCTTTCCAAAACGTTAGGTCGATTGCCCACCATTAGCGAGGTTGCGGAGCGGCTAGGCATTACCCCAGAGGATGTTGTATTCGCTCAAGAAGCGAATAAGCCGCCAACTTCGATACACGAAACTGTGTTTGAAAATGACGGGGACCCGATCACGCTAATGGATCAAATAGCCGATGAATCTCAGGATCGGTGGTTTGACAAGCTTGCGCTTGTGGAAGCCATCGAAGGTCTAAGCGAGCGTGAACGATTGATTGTATATTTGCGGTATTACCGTGACAAAACGCAATCCGAAGTAGCGAGCAGGCTTGGTATATCACAGGTACAGGTATCACGGCTTGAGAAAAAAATATTGCAGTCCATCCGAGACCAAATCGCCCTTTAAGGCGGTTTGGTTTTTTTCTATTTATTACCTCAATTTGCATGAGTATCCGAATCGTCCTTTTATCATACTAAAAGGGAAACATACACCAACGTATCAGCAGAAGGGAAGTTGACAAATGGCAAAACCAAACCATTCGGTCCTCTATCTGCGTCTGAAAAAACGGATATATATGAAACCGAATCAACGCGTTTCCTTAGGCCAAGCAGCGAGGCTGCTCGCAAAGGATGACTTGCTTGAGAACCGCTTAAAGGGGCTTGTTCTTTACGAGCACAAGAAGGCGGATGGCAATCGCGTCGTTATAGACTTGCTTCAAATCGTCAAAGCGATAAGAGAGCTTGAGCCGGGTTTAACTGTAGAAGCCTATGGTGACCCTCAAGTGCTCGTTATGGTGGCGGAGAAGCCAGTAAAACCGCGTATTGCAGTACTTATTTTTTCGTGGCTGCTGCTGTTCTTTGGAGCGGGCCTTGCGATTATGAATTTTCATACGGATGTCAGTATGAAGGAGGTTCATATCCGAATTGTCGAGCTGATAACGGGGAAGCGCACAGAGCATCCGCTATGGTTTCAAATCCCTTATTCTCTGGGCATCGGACTTGGGATGGTATTGTTTTTCAACCATTTATTCCGAAAACGATTCAATGAGGAGCCTAACCCGCTTGAGGTTGAACTGTATATGTATCAAGAAAATGTAAATGCCTATGTCATCGCCGACGAAATGCGTAAAAAATCGGATTACGATCAAACGCAGGGGAACAAGCATGATTAGTGCTGCTGCTAATATTTTTATTGCTCTGCTAGGCTTGGCAGGGGGTCTTGCTGTAGGCAGTGGGTTGGTAGCATTGCTAATTGTCCTTGATCTCATTCCGCGGCTTGCTCAAGTTGCTAATGCTTACCGGATGTCGGTATGGTTTGAGACCGCCGTCATCTCCGGTTCGCTGTACTGGACCTTTGCTGATTTTATGAGCTGGAAGCTTTCGCTGCCTTCGGGTCTATTTTTAAGTGCGACTGGGCTGATCGATGGCATGTTTGTGGGAATGCTCGCAGCAGCCTTGACTGAGGTAATGAATGTGCTCCCGATTTTGGCCAAAAGAATGAATTTATCTGCCTATATGGTCAGTCTCGTCATGGCAATGGTTCTAGGCAAAACGTTGGGGTCTTTATTCGATTGGTTAGTATTTCAATGGTGATACAGTAAGGATGGGGTGAGCTAACATGAATGACAATGAAAATTTTCATGACAACGATAATGAACAAGATGGAAGACCTCCGTTTTTAGAAGTCAATGAGGATCAACAGAAAGAGGAATCGGGGGTATCAGGAAACAAAACATCATACGGTAGTGGAAATAAAAAAAACAATGTCAGCACAGCTGTTTCCAACAAAAACGGCAATAAAGACATAACTCCGATTCCGAGCGATCTGGATGAAGTTCTGATGAGATTGGAAAATGAGATCGGTTATAAAGTAAGCTTTGACGTTGTAGTGAGAGAGATGACGTTTGGCGAGAAGCGCACAGCAATGTTATCGTTGAACGGTTTGGTTAAGGATACGCTGCTGTCAGATGTGCTTAAGCGATTAACGTATCTCCAACCCGAGGATTTATCTGCGGATGCCTTTCATTCCTTCCTTGATTTGTATGTTCCTGCGGCGCAGGTCATAAAGGAAGACGATTGGAATAACATGCTGACGTGCGTGTTATCCGGTGTAACCGCATTGTTTATTGATGGTGAATCCAGTGTTCTCATGATTGATGCGAAGGCTTTCCCCGCAAGAGGACCAGAGGAGCCTTCGCTTGAGAAGGTTGTACGCGGCAGCAGAGATGGCTTCGTAGAAACGTTGATGGTCAACATTTCGCTTGTTCGCAGACGGCTGCGTGATCCCCAGCTTCGATATGAAATTGTGCGGGTGGGCGATCGGACACAAACGGACGTTTGTATTGCTTATATCGACGATATTGTGGATAAAGAGCTGCTTAAGTCCGTCAAAGACAAGATCGCTATGGTGAAAATAGACGGCTTGCCGCTTGCGGACAAGCAACTGGAGGAGTCCACTGTAAAAAGGGGCTGGAATCCCTTCCCGCTTGTTCGATATTCAGAGAGACCCGATACGGTAGCTGCACATCTGCTGGAGGGTGCTGTAGCTGTATTCGTTGATACTTCGCCAAGTGTTATGACGCTGCCGACTACTTATACCGATCTAATGCAGCATGCAGAGGAGAATCGACAAACACCATTTATTGGCACCTATCTGCGCTGGGTGAGATTTATAGGTATTTTGGCATCATTGTTCATGCTGCCGTTATGGCTGCTGTTCGTCATGCATCCGGAAATGAAGCCTGTTGCTCTTGAGTTTATTGGTCCGAGTAAGACCGGCAAACTGCCATTAGTCGTACAATTTCTGTTAGCTGAGATAGGCGTGGATTTGCTGCGCATGGCTTCCGTTCATACGCCTACCTCACTTGCAACGGCTATGTCATTAGTCGCAGCGATTCTCATTGGCGATATTGCGGTAAAGACTGGCGTTTTTGTTAACGAGGTTATTTTGTATATGGCGATCTCAGCGATCGGCATGTTTGCAACACCAAGCTATGAGCTTGGACTAGCCAATCGAATCGTACGGCTCGTGCTGATTGTGTCGGTGGCTGCCTTCAGTGTGCCTGGCTTTGTTATTGCAACGACGGTTATCCTGCTGATACTGATTGTAGAGCGCTCGTTCAACCGTCCGTATATGTGGCCCATTATACCGTTTGATATGCACGCCCTTTGGAGCATTATCATCCGTCAGCCAGTCCTGTACAACCGGCAGCGCCCAAATATTTTGCGGCCTCAGCAGAGCGATAAGATGCCAAATACAGAGTAGATTCATAAAATGCAAATGAAATGTGGATTTATCCATTTCGTAGTCCGGGTAGATTGCGTTATACTAAACCTATTAATGCAAATTCTATCCGTTCTATCTGCATGCAGATAGAAGAAAGCTGAGGGGAAATTATGTACCTGCATGGAACTAGTAATATTAACGAAAAAGGACATTTGGAAATTGGCGGCTGTGATGTAGCTGATTTGGCTGCACAGTTTGGTACGCCACTATATATTGTGGATGAGGCTCTTGTTCGTAAGCGCGCAAGCGAGTATGTAGAAGCCTTCAAAGCATCAGGACTTAGATTTCAAGTCGCATACGCAAGCAAAGCGTTTAGTGTAATGGCAATGTGTGCGATTGCTGAGCAAGAAGGGCTGTCGCTGGATGTTGTATCCGACGGTGAGCTTTACACAGCAATGCAAGCAGGCTTCCCTGCTGAACGTATCCATTTCCACGGCAACAACAAAACGCCTGAGGAAATCAACATGGCGCTTGATGCTGGTATTGGCTGCTTTGTCGTTGACAACTTCATGGAGCTTCAGCTTCTGAATGCTCTTGCTGGCGATAAAGGCAAGAAAGTAAACATTCTACTTCGTATCACGCCTGGCGTTGAAGCACATACGCATGACTATATTTCTACTGGACAAACGGATTCGAAATTTGGTTTCGACCTTGGCAATGGCGCGGCGAAACAAGCGATTCAAGAAGCGATTGCTCTGCCTAACCTGATTGTTTTGGGCGTTCATTCCCATATTGGCTCACAAATTTTCGAAGTTGAAGGCTTCCGTATGGCTGTGGACAAGGTTGCTGATTTCGCGGTTGAGATTCGTAATGAGCTTAACCTAACGTTTAAAGTAATCAATCTTGGCGGCGGCTTTGGTATTCGTTATGTTGATGGCGACACACCATTGCCAATCAGCGAATATGTTGCGGCAATTACTGGCGCTATCATTTCGAAGTTTACAGATGCAGAGTTCCCATTGCCTGAGATTTGGGTAGAGCCGGGCCGCAGTATGGTTGGCGATGCAGGAACAACTTTGTATACAGTAGGTACAAGCAAAAATATCCCAGGCGTACGTAAATACATTGCAGTAGACGGTGGTATGACGGACAACCCTCGCCCAGCGCTTTACCAATCCAAATATGAAGCAGTGCTCGCTAATCGTGCGAATGAAGCTGCTGAAGAAACGGTTTCCATCGCGGGCAAATGCTGCGAGAGTGGCGACATGCTCATTTGGGATTTGGAATTGCCTAAAGCAAAAAATGGCGACTTACTTGCTGTTTTCTGTACGGGTGCTTATAATTATGCAATGGCGAGCAACTATAACCGCATTCGTCGTCCGGCTGTCGTTTTCGTTAAAGATGGTCAGGCAGACCTTGCTGTTAAGCGTGAATCGCTTGAAAATATCGTTTGCAATGACGTCATTCCGGCAAGACTTCAAAAATCATCGCTTGCGAAATAAGAGCGAAATTGGTAACGTAGTCTTATTCGGATAAAAGAAAGGTAGATGCAGCAATGGCTAAACAAGCAAAAATCACACTAGCAAACGGCGGAGAGGTTCTTATCGATCTATTCGATCAAGACGCGCCAAACACAGTAGCAAACTTTGAAAAGCTTGCTAACGAAGGATTTTACAACGGTCTTACTTTCCACCGCGTTATCCCAGGTTTCGTCGCTCAAGGCGGATGTCCAAACGGAACAGGTACAGGCGGTCCTGGATACCAAATCAATTGTGAAATCAACCCTAATAAGCATGAGCGCGGTTCACTAGCAATGGCGCATGCTGGTCGCAATACAGGCGGCAGCCAATTCTATATCGGTTATGCACCACAACCGCATTTGGATGGCGGACATACTGTTTTTGGCAAGGTTTCAAAAGGTATGGAGTTTGTTGATGCTTTCAAAGGCGGAGACAAAATGGAAAAGGTTGAAGTCGAAACGATTTAATGTTAAGATACTAACTATAATATTGTAAGTGCAGCAATCCTTCGGGGTAGGTGAAATTCCTAACCGGCGGTGATCGGGAAGGCACAGAATATCGGATAACCGAATTTCTGTGCCTCTCGTCAGTCCGTGACCCGGTTTAAACGGCATTTTATCCAAGATCATTTGGATAGAATACGATTAGAACGGTGGACCTGGTGAAACTCCGGGACCGACAGTACAGTCTGGATGGGAGAAGGGGATGCTTCGACAGCTACAATTTACTGCTTATTTGTATGTGTTTTATTTCACATACATATTAGGTTAGTTTATTTAGTGTACTTTACAACCGATTTCGCAATTTTGCGACATAAGATAGCGACGGCCCTCTAAGCCGACAACATCGATCGGTTTTGTCGTAGTTCTCGTTTTATCTTTCATCACCCCTGTCGGATCGTATGCCGATGGGGGTGTTTTTTGTTTATGGACATTTTAAATGATGAATATTATATGGGATTAGCGTTGGATATGGCTGCAAAAGCTTCGGGTCAAACGGGGATTAATCCTGTTGTCGGCTGCGTCGTCGTAAAAGATGGTGCCATTGTCGGCATTGGTACGCATCTAAAGCGAGGAACCGGTCATGCTGAAGTGCATGCGCTTCAGATGGCGGGAGATGCGGCTGAAGGAGCAACCGTTTATGTAACGTTAGAGCCATGCAGCCATTTTGGAAAGACACCTCCATGCTGTGAACGTATCATTGATGCGAAAGCTGCAAGGGTTGTAGTCGCAAGCGGCGATCCTAATCCAGCAGTGTCCGGCCGAGGCATTGCAAGGCTTCGTGAAGAAGGGATCGACGTTACGGTTGGCGTATTCGAGCAAAGATCACAGCAAATGAATGAAAAATTTAATAAGTACATTACGACCCGCCTCCCATTCGTTACTTTAAAAACTGCGAGTACGCTAGATGGCAAAATTGCTTCACATTCAGGCGATAGCCGATGGGTGACTGGTGCAGTTGCTCGCGAGCAGGTTCATACATTGCGTCATCAGCATGAAGCCATTATGGTTGGCATAGGAACAGTACTTGCGGACGATCCGCTGCTCAATACGAGAGCATCTGTCCCTGCAATTGATCCGATACGTATTATCGTGGATTCAGCACTAAGGCTGCCGCTTAATGCCAGAGTTGTAACTGATCGCTCGATCAGAACGATTGTTTTAACTTCCAGCCTAGCAAGCTCGAACAATCGCCAAGCGCTTGAAGCAGCAGGGATTGAGGTCTTCATTTGCGGCAAGGGAGCAAAAGTAGATCTCAGTGAAGGGATGAAGAAGCTGGGAGAGCTTGAAATCGGCTCAATCTTGCTTGAGGGCGGCGGCCAATTAAATGGTGCAATGTTAGAGGCAGGTCTTATTGATAAAATCATGCTGTATTACGCGACCAAGATTATCGGCGGCTTGGATGCACCAGGTACATTTACATTCGCTGGATTCGAAAAAATGGCCGATGCGATTTCCCTAGATCGAGTAAGTGTAGAAATGGCCGGCGAGGACATTTGCGTCTCGGGATATCCCGTTTATTAAGGCTAAGGGGACGAACAAATTTCTGGCATTTTCGCAGGATTTATGATGTTTTGAAGTAGGTTTGCTGCACTAGCGAACCTTTGAGGAGGAAACCCATGTTTACCGGATTAGTGGAAGAAGTGGGAAAGATGAAAGGAATCACGAAGCAAGGCGAAGCGATGAGGCTAGTCATCGGAGCATCCCTTGTAACAGATGGTGTTAAGCTGGGTGATAGCATCTCGGTAAATGGCGTTTGTTTAACGGTAACGTCGTTTGACGGTGCATCATTTGCTGCTGACGTGATGCCTGAGACTTATCGCAAATCTAATCTTCATCAGCTTCGTGCTGGCGAACAAGTGAATTTAGAGAGAGCGATGCAAGCTGGCGGACGTTTTGGCGGACATATCGTTCAGGGGCATGTTGATGGAACAGGGGAAATAACGTTACGAGAAACGGATGCTAATGCTGTTGTTTATAAAATCCATATCGACGACGCAGACATGCTGCGTTATGTGATTCCAAAAGGCTCGATCACGATTGATGGCATAAGCCTTACTGTAGTGGATACATCATCACATACATTATCCGTATCGATTATTCCGCACACATTAGGTGAAACGGCCTTACAGCATAAACGTGCAGGCGATACCGTTAATATCGAATGTGATGTCATCGGCAAGTACGTCGATCACCTGCTTCATTTCAAGCAGCCAGAAGCCTTGCCAGCCAAAGCCAAGCTCACTACATCTTTTCTTATGGAAAATGGTTTTTTGTAAAACGATATGAAAATGGGTTAGCTTTCCTTGCCCAATTCGTAAGTTTTCAATGTAACGGTAAAACCTACTGTTAATTTTGTTCTAATCAACTCTAGGTTTCAATTAACAGGAAATACTCCATGTAAATTGGACAGATACACCTCAAGTTCGAATAATGAGCTGATATAACGTGAGAAATTCCAGCTAATTAAAGAATAAACGGCTAATCAGGTGAATTAGATGGAGTTTTTCCAGTTAACTATTGATCGTAAGATGTACGTGGTCTAATACTAGTGAAATCAGGTATCGACTTAGGTGCTCTAACATAACTCAAAACTAAGGTAACCTAAGACTAGATCGCCCAAACAGCAAGCGTGTCCCGCAGGGACGAAAGCGATCTTTAACCAATGTTAGCACACAGCCACCTGAGTCATGCCTAAGTTAGTCCAGTTGCAGGTGTCCAGAGGACGCAGTCCTTGGGGCCCTCCCTTGGAAGGGAGGGTTTGGGTGGGTTCGAAAAGCCTTTAAGGTTTGGTTTTAAACTGGTTTTAAACTTTTAAATAACCTTTGAAGGTAAGGTAGAAGCCTTATAAAGGTTTGGTTGTCACAAAGGAGGGAAATCCATATGGAACAAACAGATAAAAAACCATTTGATTCAGTTGAAGCTGCTTTGGCTGATCTTAAGCTTGGCAAGCCGATTATTGTCGTTGATGACGAGGATCGGGAAAATGAGGGCGACCTTATTGCACTTGCTGATACAATGACGCCTGAGGTCATTAATTTTATGATTACAGAGGCTAGAGGTCTTGTGTGTGTTCCGATTACGCAAGAGCGAGCAGACCAGCTTGACCTTCCGCCAATGGTTACGCATAATACCGATTATCACGGAACGGCATTTACGGTTTCCGTTGATTATATTGGAACGACTACTGGGATTTCCGCATTTGAACGCTCAGAAACGGTTAAAGCGCTCATTGATCCTACGACGAAAGCAGCAGATTTCCGCAGGCCAGGTCATATTTTCCCCTTGATTGCAAGACCTGGCGGCGTACTCCGCCGTGCTGGACATACGGAAGCGGCTATAGATTTGGCGGTCATGTGCGGTTCGGCGCCTGCAGCAGCGATTTGTGAAATCATTAATGAAGACGGCACGATGTCTCGTTTGCCAGATTTGCTTGTCTTTAAAGAAAAGCACAATCTGAAGCTCATCACGATTCAAGAGCTGATTCAATATCGCAACGAGAAAGAAAAGCTTGTTGAACGAGCGGTTGATGTGAAGCTGCCAACTGATTTTGGCACTTTCCGCGCTATTGCTTATACAAATTTAGTGGATAACAAAGAGCATATCGCTCTCGTTAAAGGCGACATCGATCCTGAACGTCCCTTGCTTGTGCGGGTTCACTCTGAATGCTTAACGGGTGATGTATTTCATTCGCATCGTTGCGACTGCGGACCGCAGCTTGAAGCTGCTCTTAAACAGATCGAAGAAGCAGGCAGCGGCGTTCTGCTTTATATGCGCCAAGAGGGCAGAGGCATTGGTTTGATTAACAAATTGAAGGCCTATGCACTGCAAGAAGAAGGTTTTGATACGGTAGATGCTAATTTAAAGCTTGGCTTTCCGGCAGATTTGCGCGATTATGGTATAGGCGCACAAATTTTGAAGGATCTCGGCGTTCGCCAAATGCGGTTGATGACGAACAATCCTCGGAAAATTAAAGGTCTTGAAGGCTACGGACTAGAGGTTGTAGAACGTATTCCTATACAAATGGAGTTAAAGGAAGATAATAAAAGTTATCTCCGCACAAAGAAATCTAAGCTTGGTCATTTACTTAGCTTTGAAGATATTGACTACATCATTTAAAATAATGGAAGGAAGATGACAAATGACACGAATTTATGAGGGACATTTAGTATCAGAAGGTTTAAAATATGGAGTAGTAGTAGGACGTTTTAATGAGTTTATTTCGAGCAAGCTGCTAGGAGGCGCACTTGATGCTTTCAAACGTCATGGCGCACAGGATTCAGATGTTGAGGTAGCATGGGTGCCGGGAGCGTTTGAAATTCCTTTAATCGCGCAAAAAATGGCGGAAAGCGGAAAGTATGATGCTGTCATTACGCTTGGCGCTGTTATTCGTGGTTCAACTCCGCATTTCGATTTTGTTTGCAACGAAGCAGCAAAAGGAGTTGCGGCAATCGCTTTGAAAACAGGCATTCCGACTATTTTTGGTGTATTGACTGTTGATTCGATTGAACAGGCCATTGAGCGTGCTGGTACAAAAGCAGGCAACAAAGGTTATGAGGCTGCTACAAGCGCAATTGAAATGGCGAACCTAACCAAACAATTGCAAGGCTAAGCAGCGAAGATAAGGCTAGGCGGGAGGAAATGTAAGTGTCAGTGCTTTATAAGCTGGATTCTTTTGAGGGGCCGCTGGATCTGCTGCTTCACTTGATCGACAAGGCGGAGATCGATATCCATGAGGTGTCTATCAGTGAGATTACGATTCAATATATGGATTATCTTCATGCGATGAAAGAGCTCGAGCTTGAGGTCACGAGTGAATTTTTAGTTATGGCGGCAACCCTTTTGGCGATAAAGAGCAAGCAGCTACTTCCAAAGCCGCCTGTATTTGAGGAAGACTATGAGGATTGGCCGGATGACGGATTAGATCCACGTGATGAGCTCATCCAGAAGCTCGTAGAATACCGGAAATTCAAACAAATAGCCGAGCAGCTGCGCGAGAAGGAATTCGAGCGCAGCCTTGTCTATTCAAGGGAACCTGAGGATATGACGCCATTTTTGAAGGAAGAGATTGTTAATCCGGTTGAGGGTCTTCACTTGTCGGATTTGATTAATGCCTTTCAAAAGGCGCTGCGCCGCGCATCGAGGCGTAATGTCGTTGCTACCATACATCGAGACGAGATTTCCGTTAAGGATCGAATACGGGACATTGTCGACGTGCTGAAGCAATTCGAAACGGTTCGTTTTTCACGGCTTATTCGCGAGAACATGGACAGGCATGAAATCGTGGTTACTTTTCTAGCCATTCTGGAATTAATGAAAATGAAACATATTCGTTGTTTTCAGCATCAGTTATTTGACGACATCGTCATTCATTGGAGAGGAGAGTCGTCGCAAATTGGATTATCCGAAGTTGAAGACAATTATTGAGGGCCTGCTGTTTATGGCAGGTGATGAAGGCCTTACGAAGCGGCAGCTAGCTGATATTTTGGAGCTGGATGCGGAGCTCGCTTCCGATTTGGTTTATGATTTGCAGCGCGATTTGGAGCGCGAGGGGCGCGGTATTCAAATCGCAGAGGTGGCAGCCTCCTATCGGCTGACGACTCATTTGGAGCATGCGCCTTATTTTGAGCGTATGGCATACACTCCTACGAGATCGCAGCTTTCACAAGCTGCTTTAGAAACGCTGTCCATCGTCGCTTATCGCCAGCCGATAACAAGAATATCGATTGAAGAAATTCGCGGCGTAAAGAGCGACAGAGCGATTCAATCGCTTGTATCAAAGGATTTAATCGAAGAGGTTGGCCGCGCCGAGCAGATTGGCAGACCTATTTTGTATGGAACAACGAAATCATTTTTAGATTATTTTGGATTGCCGTCCATAAAAGAATTGCCAGAACCAGGCAGCGTTGATATCGATGATGCCTTGGAGGAACAAACTCAGCTGCTATTCGAGAGATTAGATGGCACGCAGATGACAATTGAAGAAATAAAAGAATGAGATTTGGCCGCCGGGTCATACTATATTCAACCCATATTAGGGAAACGGAGGAAGCATCATGATGCTCGGTTACCCCTACGGTTGGATGACGGCGGTCGGTCTCTTTTTTTTGCTCATTTTGGTCGTCTGCCTCACTTCGCAGGTCGAATTAAGAGGCCATCTGAGGAGAATAGATCAAAACGATGATTTTGAGTTGAATATAAAGGCCTTATTTGGAATCCTCAGATACCGCTTTAAAGTGCCGATTATTCAGTTCACAGGAACCTCCATCCAACTTAAGGAACAGGTTTCAAAAAAGAATGTGGCCGTTGACACTTGGAAACAATATAACGAGGACATTGACGCAGAAAAAATAGCGCATCTAATGGAAAGAACAAAACATCTGTTACAAATGACGAAAAACTTAACGGGATGGGTTAGAAAATCGCTGACGAAGGTCCGTCTTTTAGAATGGAACTGGTCCACATCAGTAGGAACCGGTGACGCAATGTGGACGGCAATGTCGACAGGATTTGTTTGGTCTATAAAAACATCGATCATTGGCGTATTGTCCCAAATGGTTAAGCTCAAAACGGAGCCGAAAATGATGGTTCAGCCTATTTATCAACGATCTGCTTTTACAACGGAATGGTCATGCATAGCTCAAATCCGCTTCGGTTATGCTATTCTTGCCGGACTGCAGCTTTTAGTTCGGATGAGGAAATTGAAAGGAGGCGTCAAGGTATGGCAGAACATCCTATTCAAGGCTTAATGCAAACCGCAATGGAAAATATTAAAGAGATGGTTGACGTCAATACTATTGTAGGCGACCCTGTCCAAACGCCGGATGGCAGCATTATTATGCCGATCTCCAAAGTAGGCTTTGGGTTTGTAGCAGGAGGCAGTGACATTCGATTAGATGATGCCGATCATAAGAACGGCTCTCAATCTGATGCACAGCATGCTTCCGTTTCGCTTCCATTCGGCGGCGGTAGCGGTGGCGGCGTGTCAATTACGCCAATTGCTTTCTTGGTCGTAGGAACACATGGCGTAAAAATTGTTCCGCTCGATAATCAAACACATCTGCTTGAGCGGGTTATCGACTCAGCTCCGCATGTATTTGATAAGCTGCAATCGATGATGAAGCAGCCTTCGAGTACAGGTGTATACACGGATACGTCTCAAACTGTGATCAGTGAACGTGTCGAAGCAAACGAACACAACTGATGACATAACTGCCCGAGAGGGCAGTTTTTCATTTTTGTTAGCTACTTTTCGTCTAGAGCCACATGTACAGGCATATACTGAAATACGCACACACAAGCTTTATCTACTATCGCTGCGGGAGGGGCAAGTATGAATATGTATTTCAAAAAGCTGCATCGATTTGCTGCAGTTGGATTATTATCTGCTTTATTGATTGGGACAAGCGTATTGCCCTCAGTTAGCGCAACTCCAAGCAAGCTGCACACGAATGCCAAAGCGTCGGCTCTAATAGATGTCGAGTCAGGTAGAGTATTGTATAGCAGTGATGGCGATATCCCGATGCGGATAGCAAGCTTAACGAAAATCATGACAGCTATTGTTGCAATAGATCATGGGAAGCTGACGGATATGGTAAAGACAAGCAAACGAGCAGTTGGTAAAGAGGGTTCTTCGATTTATCTTCAGCTTGGCGAAGAAATGAGTTTGCATCATATGTTGTATGGTCTGATGCTCAGATCCGGCAACGATGCGGCAACGGCAATCGCGGAGCATGTTGGAGGATCGGAGGAAGGTTTTGTTCATTTAATGAATGAGAAAGCGACCTTTCTAGGTTTGAAACATACGCAATTTAAAAATCCGCATGGTCTGGATGATGATGAGCATTATTCCTCAGCTAATGATTTGGCGAAGCTGACAGCATATGCTTTGAAAAATGACGTATTTGCAGAAATCGTAAGCACACGCGTAAAAAAAGTGCCTAATCCGCATGAGAAATGGGAGTACAGCTACACGAACAAAAATAAAATGCTAACGATGTATGAGGGAGCTGACGGTGTAAAGACAGGTTATACCAAAAAATCACTGCGCTGCTTAGTTAGCTCCGCCACTAGGAATGGTCAACAGCTTGCTGCTGTGACGATAAATGACAGCGATGATTGGGCAGATCACCGAAAAATGCTCGATTGGGGTTTTGGTCATTATCCGCTTCAAGAGATAGCTGTTAAAGGGCAGCAAATTTCTGGTTACCCTTATGCTATTGGACAATCTTTTAAATACCCGCTGGAAGAGCAGGAAACGGGAAATGTTCAATCACGTCTTGTGCTGCTTGAAGCGGGAACAACTCGATATTTGCTAGGAGAGCGCGGATTTCTGGAATGGTATTTAAACGAGCAGCAAATTGGTGCTGTTCCTGTGTATGATCCAAACAGCAGCAGATTTCAACTTTCAATGACATCGCAAAAATCATTACAATCGCTGGCTGATTTTCATAGAGCAAACAAGCTTGATCAGCGCGGGCCGATATTTGACTCTTTTATCAAAGTATTAGATGCATTATTTGAGCATTAGCATGCAATCTGCGCGGGAGACGTTGATTGCTTGCAAAACAGTATAGGTGCGTAGAGGGGGAGGCGACCTAAATGGTTAACTGGATTTGGTTGTTTTTCATCGTAGCGAGCGTTGTAGTAGCTGCGATAACAGGTAAGATGGATGCGGTAACGCAAGCAGCTTTCGAGGGAGCCAAGTCGGGAGTCACCGTGAGCTTCGGATTAATTAGTATCATGGTGTTTTGGCTTGGCATGATGCGAATAGCGGAGGATGCAGGGCTGCTGCGTACACTTGCTCGAATGCTCGGGCCTGTGGTGCGCAAGCTTTTTCCTGACGTTCCTCCCAATCATCCAGCTCTTGGATATATAATGAGTAATTTAAGCGCAAATCTCTTTGGGTTAGGAAATGCAGCCACGCCAATGGGGATAAAAGCGATGCAGGAGCTTCAGAAGCTTAATCCTGATCCTGCTACAGCAACGCCAGCGATGTGCACGCTGCTTGCGCTAAATACATCCAGCATTACGATCATTCCCACCACGCTTATTGCCATTCGAATGAATTATGGTTCAGCTAACCCTGCTGAAATTATCGGTACAACACTGGCAGCGACATTTGTTGCTACTACGGCTGCAATACTTGCCGACCGCTGGTATCGAAGAAAATCACCGCCGCCAATAGCTCCATCGCCACCTAGACCTGAGAATAAGAAGTCGGCTTCACCAGCTTCCGGAGGTGAGGCAATTGTATAATATTTTTACAAGCTTATCCGCATGGATGATTCCTGCCATTATCGTATTTATTCCGCTTTACGCAGCTTTAAGACGCAAAGTACCTGTCTATGAAACGTTTGTTGAAGGGGCCAAGGATGGCTTCGGTACAGCGATTAATATCATTCCTCATTTGGTTGGCATGATGGTTGCTATCAGTATGTTTCGCTCATCTGGAGCTTTAGAATTGCTGCTTTCAACAGTTCGGCCTCTCTTTGATTGGGTTGGTATTCCAAGCGAGGTGCTGCCGCTCGGGATTTTGCGGCCTTTGACTGGCGCAGGCTCGTTAGCCTTCACGACTGACCTCATTCAAAACTTTGGCCCGGATTCTATGATCGGCAGAATTGCTTCCACGATTCAAGGCAGCACGGATACAACCCTGTATGTGCTTACTGTATATTTTGGAGCGATTGGAATAAGAAAGTCACGTTATGCGTTAAAAGTTGGTTTATTTTCCGATATAGTCGGTTTTTTCGCAGCAATTTTCATTTGCTTATACATATTCGGCTAGTGAAGCTTGTACTTTCTCCTTCATATCGTTATGATGGAGATTGAGGTGAAAGCATTGGAACGTTTACAGAAAATATTAGCAGCAGCGGGAATTGCATCCCGTCGCAAATGTGAAGAAATGATTTTGGCAGGAATGGTTGAGGTTAATGGTGAGAAGGTTACGACGCTAGGCGTTAAGGCTGATCCAGCGGTTGATGCAATTACGGTTAACGGCAAGCCGATTCGGAGCGAGAAGAAGCTCTATCTCATGCTTAACAAATCCAAGGGAGTCATTACTAGCGCCAAAGATCCACAAGGCCGCAAAGTGGTTTCTGATTTCTTGCCAGGTATTAAAGAGCGAGTATATCCAGTCGGTCGATTGGATTATGATACGGAAGGACTTCTTATCCTTACGAATGATGGCGAATTCGCTAATTTGTTAACACATCCAAGTCATCATGTTCCCAAAACATACCGTGCAACCGTTAAGGGCGTTCCTCATGGAACGGCATTGGAGCAGTTGCAAAAAGGGATTAAGCTAGAGGATGGCATGACCGCGCCTGCAGAAGTGGAATATCATGATGTAGATACGGACGGAAATGAAGCAACGATTACAATTACGATTTTTGAAGGCCGGAACCGTCAGGTTCGCCGGATGTTTGAAGCTATTGGACATAAGGTGATTAGGCTGAAAAGAATTCGTTTTGGCGAGGTTGGACTTGAAAACCTAGGCAGAGGAAAGTATCGTCATCTCACGCCTCAGGAAATTAAAGAATTGCTTGCGATAGCGCAAAGCAAGACACATAAAGTTCATAAAAAGTAATCGACGGCGGCAGTAATTGCCGTCGACTTTTCGTTATAATGGAAATATTCGTGGCTGCATAGAAAGAAGCTGGTGGTGAAAAACAATTATGGGAAAATCGCGCAAGACGGTACAAATTGTCATTTTGATTGCCGTCTTGATCATAGGTGGGTACGCAATTGGATCTACCTTATTTGACGCGGATGACAAAGGTCCTTTAAAGGAAGGCGGGAAGCCGCCTGCATTTGAGCTTGTTGATTTAGAGGGCAATCTTAAACAACTGTCTGATTATGAGGGGAAAGCTGTCGTCATTAATTTCTGGGGCACATTCTGTCCACCGTGCGTGAAGGAAATGCCGGAGTTTGAACGACAGTATGCAAAATGGAAGGATCAAGGCCTTGTGATTTTAGCTATAAATTTAAGCGAGGACACGTTGACCGTGAACAATTTTGTCCGTCGTTTTGATTTGAACTATCCGATTCTGCGCGATGTAAATCGCAAGACAGAACGCAGCTATCGTCTAAAGTCATACCCTACTACTTTTTTCATTAATCCAAATGGGACGATTATGGAAATAAAAGTAGGAGGCATGACGGAAGAGGAAATTGATGAACGGATTGAACGGCTTCTTCAGCTGTAGGAGGTATTATTGTGTTAGTGGTTGAAAACACAAAATGTGAGTGCGGTCATCAAAATTCGATAGGCACCGTACTATGTGAAAGCTGCGGTAAACCGCTTGTGAACGATACGGTTTCCGATTTGCCGTTAGAAATGCGTTACGATGGTGTAGCTCGTCGATCGCAAAAAAGCAATCCCAATTATATCGATAAAATATGGAATTTTTTCTCGTCAGTCAAAATTGCGATTTATTTGATCGTCATTACCTTTTTGACTGCGATGCTTGGAACAATTTATCCACAGGAAAACACATTCATAAATAACTTAGATCCATCCGTTTATTATGAAGAAACGTACGGATTTCTTGGCAAAATGTATTATTTGCTAGGATTATCACATACGTACGAATCCTGGTGGTTCATTGGCTTGCTTGTGATGATTGGCACCTCACTCGTTATTTGCAGCTTGGATCGTGTGCTCCCGCTTTATCGAGCGCTCAGCAAGCAGCAAATTCGTAAGCATCTGCAATTTATTCATCGTCAGAAGACGGTATTTAAATATCAGATTGAAGGCGATGAGGAAAAATGGGTTGAAAATTTCGGCATGCAGCTGAAACGCAAAGGTTATCGCATTCATCGAGATGGCTCTGCGCTGCTAGCGGAGAAAAATCGTTTTAGCCGCTGGGGACCCTACATCAATCACATCGGCCTTATCTTGTTTCTTTTAGCCATATTGGCAAGAAGCATTCCAAGCTGGCAAATGGATAGCTACATAATGGTCCCTGATGGGGATACAGTCCAAATAGCGAATACGAATTATTATGTTAAAAACGAAAAGTTTACTGTAGAGTATTATAAAGACGAAGAATTGCCGGACAAGCTTAAAGGAATAAGCCGTGCGAAGCTTTTTGAGACAAAAGCGGTTCTTTATGAATGCGTTAGCAACTGCAGTGATCAAACCAAGAAACCAGAGCTTAAAGAAGTAGAGCGGCATAATATTATCGTCAACGAGCCGCTTAAGTACAAAGGATTAAAGCTGTATCAATTTGATTATGATACGACGCCTCGCTTGAACGCTGTGCATCCTATTCTCATAGATAAAGCGACGGGAGAGAAATACGGTCCGTTCGATCTGCCGATGAAGGATTCAGCGCTGCAGCATAAGCTTGGGCCATACACCCTTGATTTATTTGCGAATTACATGGAATTTGCAATTGGCGACAATGGCGAGCCAACGACTTTGTCACGTGATCCGATTGCTCCTGCGTTCGTATACACGGTTAAAGGTCCAGGACTTGATCCAAAAGGCGAGCCGTATATGTATTTCCCAATGCAAAAAGATAAAGTTAAATTTTCGCAGGATGCCATTAATCACGGTATTGCGGATAAGATCGAAATTCGAGTGGACGGTATGGAAAATGTAGATTTCTCTGAAGCATCCACTTACTTGAATGTAAGGATGGATAAGGCGCTGCCATATGTTTGGGTCGGTGCAGTGTTCTCTATGCTCGGCTTGCTGATGGGGTCCTATTGGCAGCACCGCCGAATTTGGCTGCGAGTGGACAATGGACAGCTTTCATTGGGCGCTCATACGAATAAAAACTGGTACGGTATGCGCTCAGATGTAGCGGGAACCCTTAAAAAAATAGGGATAACCGTAGATCCGAAGTCGCTAGATAACGGAGGGAACAACGCGTGAGCTTAGTCGATTTTAGCAGCGACGCATTTATTGTCGCATTTTTCCTGTATTGCTTCGCATTTATGTTTTATGTCATTGCCATTGCGGGTAAGAAATGGAGCAATCGTGATCCTTTGCAGCATGAGAAGCGTTGGGGACGAATTGCATTCATTACTTCGAGTCTTGGTCTTGCATCGCATTTGACCTTCTTCTTTACAAGATGGGCTGGAAGCGGTCAAATTCCAACGAGCAATATGTATGAATTCATGACTTTCCTTGGAATGGCAATCATGATTGCATTTACGATTGTCTTCAGTATTTACAGAAAACCGCTGCTCGGCATGTTCTCATTGCCGCTAACGGTAATTATTGTTGCTTATGCATCTGTGTTTCCACAAGAGGTACAACCGCTAATACCGGCTCTAAACAACTACTGGCTAAAAGTACATGTAACGACAGCCGCTCTCGGCGAAGCATTTTTTGCCGTTGGTTTTGCTGCCGGCCTCATGTATTTGCTAAGAGTGGTTGATTTCAAAAGCAAAACAAAAGAAGCAAAAAGATCGCAGTTCTGGGTCGAGTTCTCTTTATATACGATTATTCTAATTGTAGGTTTTATCGTCGCAGTATTCGCGTTCCGCGGAATGGGCTATGAAGCGAAATTTATTCAAGAAACATCTACTATTGATGCCAAAGGAATAGAGTCGACGACTTCGGAGACAGTAAATTATACACTGCCGCCAATTGTTAAACCTTATAACAGCCAGGTGGTCGAATATGAATCATTCCTCGGCATGAGCAAGCCATTATTCGAAGCACCATCTTGGATGGAAGGCGCAAATTCAGGACGCAAGTTTAATACCGTTATATGGACGATTATTTCAGGCTCCTTGCTTTATGGCTTGCTGCGCTTAGTATTCAGAAAGCCGCTCGGAGCAGTCATTCATCCTGTTATGGATGGCGTAGATCCAGAAGATTTGGATGAAATCAGCTACAGATCCATCGCAATTGGATTTCCGATCTTTACACTCGGTGCATTAATATTCGCGATGATATGGGCCAATATTGCATGGGGCCGTTTCTGGGGCTGGGACCCGAAAGAGGTTTGGGCTTTAATCACTTGGTTGTACTACAGTGCGTATTTGCATTTCCGTTTATCGCGCGGCTGGCAAGGAAAACCTTCTGCATGGCTCGCTGTAATCGGCTTCGTGGTTGTACTATTTACGCTCGTTGGGGTTAACCTCGTCATTGCAGGTTTGCATTCCTATTCTGGTGTTTAGAACTTAGATTGAGAGGAGAATTGCCCTATGTCTGATTATTCAAGCCGTATTTTGGTCGTTGATGATGAAGAACGGATCCGTCGCTTGCTCAAAATGTATTTAGAGAAGGAAGGCTACACAATCGACGAGGCAGAAGATGGAGAAACTGCCCTAAGATTAGCTTCAAATACGGATTACGCGCTCATTCTGCTTGATGTGATGCTGCCAGGAATCGACGGCGTAGAAGTGTGCTCTCGTCTGCGTCAAGTGAAGGCTACTCCTGTCATTATGCTAACGGCTAAAGGTGAAGAAATGAACCGTGTGCAGGGCTTTGAGGTTGGCGCGGACGATTATGTCGTCAAGCCTTTTAGTCCACGCGAGGTTATCTACCGAGTGAAGGCTATCTTGAGACGATCCTCGGCTACTGCGTTCTTAACAAAAGAAATTAATTCAAGCAACAATATTGTATTCCCTCATTTGGTTATTGAGCATGATGCTCACCGTGTAACAGCTGGTGGACAAGAGGTAAGCTTAACGCCTAAAGAATATGAGCTGCTGCATTACTTGGCAGTATCGCCTGATAAAGTGTTCTCTCGTGAAGAGCTTTTGAAGGATGTATGGAATTATGAGTTTTTCGGTGACTTGCGGACTGTCGACACCCATGTAAAACGTTTGCGCGAGAAATTGAATAAAGTGTCTCCTGATGCGGCATCCATGATTACTACCGTTTGGGGAGTCGGCTATAAGCTAGAGGTACCTAAGTAAATGAGCTTGTGGCATCGTTCGATTGGCAAGTTGTACCGCAGTGTAGTTGGAAAGCTCTGGGCGACAATCATGCTGCTTGTTGCTGTCGTATTGCTTATCGTTGGCGTATTTTTACTTCAATACGTTGATATATGGTTTAAAGAAAACAATACGCATCAGGTGAAAGTGCTATTTGTTGTAACAGCGATTATCGGATTTTTGTTATCAACATTTTTTGCTTTCTTCTTATCCAAAAAAATTCAACAGCCGCTGCTTCAACTAAAGGATGCAGCGGTATCGATTTCTCAAGGCAATTATACAACCCGAGTTCATATACGCTCCAGTGATGAGATCGGCGAGCTTGCGGATACGTTTAACCATATGACGGAGCAGCTGAACAAGCTGATTCATGACATCAATCATGAGAAAAACCATCTTGCGAGCATTTTGCGAAGCATGGGAGATTCAGTCATTACCTTCGATGCGGAAGGTAAAGTCATACTTACGAATCCAGTTGGTCATTTGCTAATCAATCAGTGGTCAGGAGTAGAGCTTGCATGGCAAGAGGATGAGTCCGAGAGCTCGACTGCATATTCCGAGGTTCCAATGCCGCTCCGCGAGTTGTTTCAAAGAGTGATGGAAGAGGGCAGGGATGTTACCGATAAGGTTCATGTTCTAAGCAGCGTGTGGTCAGTTGTAATGGCTCCGCTGCAGTCGAAGGATGTAATTCGCGGGGCTGTTGCTGTTATCCGTAACGTAACGGAGGAGCATAAGCTTGAGAAGCTGAGACGAGATTTTGTGGCTAATATCTCACATGAGATCAGGACGCCGCTATCGATGCTGCAAGGCTATAGTGAAGCATTGCTTGATGATATTGTCGTGTCGGAGGAAGATCGCAAGGAGCTTGTTCAAGTTATTTATGATGAATCACTGCGAATGGGCAGACTCGTAAATGATTTCCTGGATATCGCTAGAATGGAAGCCGGCCACGTCGATATGAACTTCCAAGAGATAGATCTCGCTCATGTCTTGAAGCGGGTACATCGGAAATTCCAGGTGTATGCGAAGGAGCGCGAGGTGAGGCTGGTCGCGGATCTGCCCAATGAGTCGCTGCTTGTTAAGGAAGCAGACGAGGATAGATTGGAGCAAGTATTGACTAATCTTCTCGACAACGCATTGCGGCATACGCCATCGGGCAAGTCGATTACTATTTCAGGTCAGCATGCAAACGTAAACGGAAGACAGTATGTGGAGCTTCGCGTCAGAGACGAGGGGCAAGGGATTCCAACCGAGGATGTACCTTTTATATTCGAACGCTTCTATAAGGCAGATAAAGCGCGTAAACGCGGCTCATCAAGTGGAACGGGTCTTGGACTTGCCATCGTAAAAAATTTGATCGATCTTCATCAGGGTCGAATTGTAGTCGAAAGCAGTTCGGGTACAGGGACATCGTTTACAATCTTACTTCCTGTCGAAGCTCATCAATAGTTGTCAAAGCGCTCCAGCTTGGGGCGCTTTTTTTGTAGAAAGCAGAAGATAATTCTTGTTGTTCGTGAAACAAAAGAAGAGCCTGCCGATTCATTCGGCAGGCTCTTCTCCTATATAGTAAACAAATTTATTTAAAAAAGTGTAATTTCTTTGGCTGTGTTTAACTCAGGCATGCTTGTAAGCTGCTCAAGCACTTCCTTAGGTGTCGCTTTATCCACACGCAGAACCATGATTGCGGAGCCGCCAACAAGCTGACGACCTACTTGCATCGTTGCAATGTTAACGTCATTGTTGCCCAGAAGCGTTCCAACTCGTCCGATAATACCAGGCTTATCGTTATGCGAGATTAGAATTAGGTTTCCTTCAGGCGTCACATCAACTGGGAACTTGTCGATTTGGACAATACGAGGTCCGTATCCAGTGAGCAATGTGCCGGAAACAACACGTTCTTCTTTTTTCGTACGAAGGGACACGGTTACCAGGTTCGTAAAGTCTTTCGAAGCATGCGATTTTTGAACGACGATGTTTACATCGCGCACTTTCGCAAGGTGAAGGGAGTTAACCACATTAACCTGCTCTGCGCCAAGGTGATGCGCTAGAACGCCGCGAACGATATAACGAGTGAGTGGCTGCGTATCAACCTCTGCGAGCTCACCAGCATAACCAACAACGATTTCGGTTACAGCACCTTCAGTTGATTGTGCAATAAAGTTGCCAAGCTTCTCGCCAAGAGTAAAGTATGGCTGAAGAATGCTTTGCAGGTTTGCCGGAATCGGAGGCATGTTCACTGCATTGATAAATGGCTCGCTGCGGAGAATATGAAGCACTTGCTCCGAGACGTCAATCGCAACGTTTTCTTGTGCTTCAACAGTCGAAGCGCCAAGATGCGGAGTTACGATAATTTTTGGATGTGTCAAGAAAGGATGGTCATTAGCAGGAGGCTCCACTTCGAACACGTCGAATGCGGCGCCAGCGACAATACCAGCATCCACTGCATCAACCAAAGCAATCTCATCGATGATGCCGCCGCGCGCGCAGTTTACAATACGCATGCCGGGTTTCATCACTTCAAATTGAGCTTTGCCGATCATATGGCGAGTTTCAGGAGTTAAAGGTGTATGTACAGTCATGAAATCTGCACCTCTAACAATTTCATCTACGCTAGCAAGCTTCACGCCGATTTTTGTTGCTCTTTCTTCTGTCATAAACGGGTCATAACCCAAAATATCCATGCCGAAGGCTTTTGCACGTTTGGCAACTTCGCTGCCGATACGTCCCATACCGAGTACGCCTAGCGTTTTGCCGCGAAGCTCAACGCCCAGGAAAGATTTGCGATCCCATGTTCCATTTACTGTTTTCATGTACGCTTGTGGAATATGACGGGCTACCGCCATCATCATAGCAAATGTATGCTCACAAGTTGTAATGGTGTTGCCATCTGGTGCATTGATTACGATGATACCGCGCTGAGTTGCTGCGTCTAGGTCAATATTATCGACGCCAACACCTGCACGGCCAACTACTTTAAGCTGTTTGCCAGCTTCCATAATTTTTGCTGTTACGCGGGTTTGGCTGCGTACTAGCAACGCATCGTATTCACCAATAATTGCAACTAATTCGTCTTCGCTGAGTCCAGGTTTTTTGTCGACTGCGACATCTGACGCATCAACAAGCTGCTGAATGCCCAAATCGCTGATTGGATCGGAAACTAACACTTTAAACATGTGAAGTATGCCTCCTAAAATGGGGCGAAGCTATTAGGCTTCGCTTAATATGAACAGAAAAACCCTCTACCCGGCACCGTTGTGCAGCAGCGGGTCGAGAGTTTGATCATCGAACTTAGACTTTTCTATTTTAAAGCAATGTGGTGGACAAAAGCAATCCTCAAACTTGCTGAATTGTGAAAATTTCGTTATGATTCAAGCATCATTAGCAACAATTTACGACAATGGAGGTCTTTATTCATGACGAAATGGCAGGATGTGACACCGCAATTTTTGCTTGATCTGCTAGGGAATGGACAAGTAGAAGCAAGTCAAATCATAGATGTAAGAGAAGAGTTTGAATGGGAGTTTTATCATTTGGAGACTTCAAAATTAATTCCAATGAACACGATTCCTGTGCGACTGAATGAGCTTGACGACACGCTGCCTATCTATATCATCTGCGCTCATGGCGTACGAAGTGTAGCGGTTTGCAATTACTTAGAAGAAAAAGGCTACAGCAGCCTTCACAACGTTACCGGTGGGATGGCGGCTATAGCCTCTTTACAAGGGTTTCAATATGATTAACAAAGGAATTGGAATTTAATTTGTTTCAGGGTAGAAAAAAGGCAGCTGCGGCAGAAGTGCCTGTTGATAGAGCCTTGATTTGCTCTCATTGAAATCACCTGAACGAACGGCTTCCGTATTAATCAGCAAATCAACAACTGCAGATACGGAATGCAATTTTAACTTGGCTGCTTGTCCAGAGAGGACAAGCTCATCTACTCGACTTGTTAAATCCTGCGGATAATAGGCAGTAAGTTTTTTACGAGTCATTAGCTGATCAGCCATTAGTTTGTTTTTTATCGTAATGTTAAAGTTTTTCCATGCTGACAGTTCCAGCAGAGCTGGAGCCTTGTATTCTGAAGGAATATCAAGATCTACCGTTGCTGACCATTTCAGCATAGCAGAGTAATATTGCTGCTGAGCGTTTAGTGCAAATTGAGCGGCAGAGAGATAGGTTTTATCTTGTTCGACATTTTTCATCAATTCATTAAAGGATAATTTCTTTGCACTAGCCGCTGCGTTGACAGCAGCTTCATTAAATAGTTTTAGACTTCGTATGTAACTAACCTGAGCTTCTCCGAGCAGTGGAGATTTTTGCATATCAATCGAGCTTGCTTCATCTGCTTTGGCGCTAGCAAGTCTTGCCAAATCTTTAAACATAGAAGTTGCTTCAAATGACTTTCCTTGCGATAATTTGTTCATAGCTGCGAACCATTCGTTTTGAAATTCACGATAAGGAAGAAATACAGTATGATAGAACGATACCAAGTCTTGTTGCTGGTAAGGGGTTGCTGAAGCGGTTGTTGTTTTTGCGTCATCTGCTTCATTCACATAGCGGGCTTTCGTCTTTTCAGTGCCAATTTGAATGCCATAGAAAAAGGCTCCAACTGTACAAATAAGTAGAAATACAAATCCAACACTGAATAACATTGCGGTCGTCGTTAATTTTTTTTCCATCTCTATCTCTATCTCCTTCTATGTAAAAAAATAATTCTGTCGATTTGTTCTACCAGTATAGGTGAAAAGGTCGAAAAAGAAAATATGAACGTTCCAGACAGGCGGGAAGCTATGAAGAAATTTGATATTCGCAATATTCGCATTCGAAAGGTGTCCGTTGATGAGCTAGATGACCGCATGTTGTTAATCAATTTATATGCTACGCAAGCATTTACTTTTATTATCGGTTTAATATGGGTTTTATTTCAGCATCAAAATGTGATTGCTTTATTTACGCCTCCAAAGGAGCTTGCTTTTGTTTATTGGGGTGCAGGCTTAGCAGCAGCTGTAATTGTAGTTGACCTGCTTATTTCGCGCTTTGTTCCAGAGGAAGCAAGCGATGACGGCGGAGTAAATGATCGTATTTTTCGGACGCGGAAGGTTTGGCATATTGCAGTTATTTCCTTAGTTGTAGCTATTTGTGAGGAATTGCTCTTTCGCGGGGCGATTCAGCATGCCATAGGTCCCTATTGGACAAGCATAATTTTTGCTACTATTCATGTAAGGTATTTAAAACATTGGATTCCTACTGGACTCGTATTTTCGATTAGCTACGGCTTAGGCTGGATTTATATGGAATCAGGTACGATTTGGGCACCGATTATTGCACACTTTTTGATCGATTTCATCATGGGTTTAATTATAAGATTCAGGAGGGAGTCATGAGCAGGAAAGAAAAGTTTGGAAATTCGAGAGCTTCAGCACAGCATGAAGAGACGGCAGAGCCGTCCATCATCGGAACGGATTCCAATCAGGGAGAAGCTCTGCCGCCTCGGCGAAAGAAACATCCTACACAAATGAATAAGGTTACAAAGTTTTATTACAATTTATTGTTCCTATTGTTTGTAAGTTTAGTTGGTGGACTTTTTTGGTATGGCTTAAAATTTAGCGAATGACCTCAATGGTGGCTGGATCAATGAATCCGTAGCCTTTGTTTTCAAGTGAGGTGAGCAGCTCATCAAGAGCATCGGCAGTCCATTGCAGCTCATGCATAAGTATGTTTGCGCCTGGATGCAGCTGCTCCAGCACATTTTTAATGACAACCTCAGGCTTGTTTTTGGCCGTTTTATCCCAATCAAGGGAACCATTTGACCACGTCATGTAAAGCATGCCGTGGTTTTTTGCAATATCCTTGACCGTATCACCGCCAGAGCCGTACGGGGGGCGGAAAAACAATGGTTTTTTATCTATTAAAGCTTCGACGTCTGTTTGAACATCGCCGATTTGCTGTTCAACGACTTCTTTAGCTTCTTTTTTCAAATCGTTATGATCCCAAGAATGGTTGCCGATTGTTTGTCCGCGTTCATCAATGAGCTTCAACAGATTGGGATTTTTTTTCACCCGATAACCATTTACGAAAAAAATCGCTTTAGCTTTATGTTTATCAAGGGTATCAAGCATGCTGGTTAAGACGGTTTCATCTTTTGGCCCATCATCGAAAGTAAGCAAAACAACCTTGCTCGATGTACTCTCTTCAATCGGTACGAAGCGATAGGCTTCGCTCATTCGATATAGTGCTGTTATGCTGGTTTCCTGCTCACTCGAAGCGGTTGGCGTAGGTTCCTCACTCGTTACGACTGTATCATCGTTTATAGCATTGTTTGAGCTTTGTGAAGTCTCGGGTACGGCTGCTGTCTCAGTGGCTTCAGTTGAAGACTGCTGGCTCTCGTTTTGCTGCTGAGCGCTGCAGGCCGTTAGAAGCGACCCGAGAAGCAGAATGATTATAGGCAGGTTACGCTTCATGATGCTTGCCCTCCATAATTTTGATGTAAATGCTTGCTGAAACGACATCATTGTATCATATTTGCCTAATCGAAGGATAAGGATGATTTCCTTATTTTATATGGAATGGCGCTTCTGCTTGTCGGTCAAACTAACAACTGAATACGCAAGATGAATTAGGAAAGAGGTGTTCGAGATCATGAGGTTAAGTGGCTTTTTAGTCGGTGGAATAATTGGCGCAGCAGCAACGGTATATATCTCGCGCAGAAAGCCTGGAGCAGTATCATGGGCAGCACATGCGTTTTCTGACGTTTGTTCCAATGTTGCACGCAATTCTGTTGCGAAAATGATGAGTAAATCTGTGAAGGAAAATGCGTCTGCGCTTTCCCCAAAGCATTCAGACGATACCGCCGTAAAATCCGAAGCCGCTTGGGGACAAATTGAGGCTATCGTAAACAGCGATCCCTCATTGAAGAAGGAAGCGGACAAGATCAAAGCGGAATCGTCAGCCTTTTCCCACTAAGTAAAGCAGCAAGCATGCAGAATCGTAGGGACGCAAAGCAGAAATGCGATGCGATCAAACGATTCTTTTTTTCGTTCATTATTAGTGCAATCAGTGAAAAGACATGATAAAGTAGTTACATAGCATGATTTGGTCAATTTGATCACATCTTACTTAGAAATTCATACGCTATTACAACAGATGCTGCAGAGGAGGATCCTGTCATGAAAATCGAACGACTGAGCCAGGATAAGATTCGGATTTTCCTGACGTTCGACGACCTGCTGGAACGGGGGATCCAGAAGGACGACATGTGGCGCGAAATTCCAAAAGTACACGAACTATTCAGTGAAATGATGGATCAAGCATATAGTGAACTTGGATTCGATGCCAGCGGCCCATTAGCGGTCGAAGTGTTTGCCCTCCCCGCTCAAGGTATGGTAGTGATTGTCACCCGTGGCAAAATGAACAGTCATGCAGGCGATAGGCCAACTGAAGATGACGACACGGAAGACGAAATATACGAGATGGAAGTGACGCTTGAGCAAAGCGATATTGTGATGTACTCTTTCCGCGATTTTGAGGATGTCATATCGGTTTGCAAGCAATTGCTAAGCTCTACGCTTACGGAAGACGGACGATTGTACTCCTATCATGGCAAATATATATTAGCGCTGGAACCTGCTCTTATCGAGGCTTCCAGGCATAACGCTGTTATTGCATTGCTCGCTGAATATGGTGAAGCAACATCGGTAACCTATGCCATGCTGGAAGAGTACGGAAAAGTGATTATACCCGAAACAGCGGTAAGGGAAATATGTAATCATTTTAATTTTTAATCAAATGTACACAGATAGAGCATCTGCAGGCTGATTTTGTCTGTACGATGCTCTTCTTGCATGTAGCATGTCATAATAATGGAATATACGAAGGAAAAGGCGCTCATATTAGATGTAGACAAAGGCGGTGAATGGAATGAGTGATAAAGAAGCAAACGATGTGTTGCATTCTACTCAGATTGTTATTGAAGAAGCGCTGCGCAGGCTTGGCTATGATCAGGATATGATTGATTTATTGAAGGAGCCCATGAGGCTTCTGACCGTCCGTATTCCAGTTCGGATGGATGATGGCAAAACAAAAGTGTTTACGGGCTATCGAGCACAGCATAATGATGCGGTAGGACCTACAAAAGGCGGTGTGCGTTTTCATCCAGCCGTCACTGAAAATGAGGTTAAGGCTTTGTCCATTTGGATGAGTCTAAAATGTGGAATTGCTGATTTGCCCTATGGCGGCGGTAAAGGCGGCGTTATTTGCGATCCAAGAACGATGTCTTTCCGAGAAATTGAGAATTTAAGCCGAGGTTATGTGCGGGCCATCAGCCAAATCGTAGGACCAAGCAAAGATATTCCTGCACCTGATGTGATGACAAATTCACAGATTATGGCTTGGATGATGGACGAGTATAGCCGCATTCGTGAATTTGATTCTCCAGGCTTTATAACAGGGAAGCCGCTTGTGCTTGGCGGGTCCAAAGGAAGAGAGACAGCTACAGCCAGAGGGGTCGTTATGATGATCCATGAGGCTTTGAACATGAAAAATATAGACATAAAAGATGCGCGAATCGTCATTCAAGGCTTTGGTAATGCTGGAAGTTATCTTGCCAAATTCATGCATGAGGCCGGTGCGCGCGTGATAGGTATTTCCGATGTGAACGCGGCGTTGTATAATAAAGAAGGACTCGATATAGAATATTTGCTCGATCGTCGAGATTCCTTTGGCAATGTAACGAACTTGTTTACGAACACAATAACGAATGCTGAGCTGCTCGAGCTCGATTGTGATGTGCTTGTGCCTGCGGCAATCGAGAATCAAATAACGGAACAAAATGCCCATCTCATTAAAGCAACCATCGTAGTAGAAGCAGCGAATGGCCCAACGACGCTGGAAGCTACGCGAATCCTGTCGGACAAAGGCATTTTGCTTATTCCGGATGTGCTCGCGAGCAGCGGTGGCGTCATCGTGTCCTATTTTGAATGGGTGCAAAATAATCAAGGCTATTATTGGGATGAACAAGAAGTGGATGATAAGCTGAAGCTTATGATGATAAGGGGCTTCAACCAAGTGTATGAAATACACCGCACCCGTAAGGTCGATATGCGTCTTGCAGCTTATATGGCCGGTGTACGCAAAATGGCTGAAGCTGTACGCTATCGTGGCTGGGTGTAAGAAAGTAGGGGAAGAATGCTGTTGTTTTCCGTTTTGACTGCGGCTGTTGCGCCAGGCGTTTCGCTGCTTACTTATTTATATTTGAGAGATCGTTATGAAGCGGAGCCTATCCACATGGTAGCGAGAATGTTTGTGCTAGGCATTCTTGTCGTTGTACCGATCATGGTTATTCAGCGGGGACTTCAGCTTTGGCTTGGCGATCACTCGCTCATATTTGCCTTTGGCGAATCCGCAGGCGTAGAAGAGTTCGTAAAATGGTTCGTACTGTATCATGTCATATACAACCATACCGAATTTGACGAGCCTTATGACGGAATCGTTTATGCTTCAGCCATTTCGCTTGGGTTCGCAACCTTAGAAAATGTCTTGTATGCCATTTACTCGCCTGCTACGTTCGGCACGCTTCTCGTGAGGGCGCTGCTTCCCGTTTCTGGCCATGCCTTGTTCGGTATAATGATGGGCTATTATTTAGGGAAAGCGAAGTTTGCTCCAAAAAACAAAACCGTCTATTTCTTAGGCATTTCACTTTTGCTGCCAGTGCTTCTACATGGTACTTACGATTGGATCATGATTACGTTGCGCACAAATTGGATGTATTTTATTATTCCGTTTATGATCGTGCTTTGGATATGGGGCTTGCGCAAAATGAGTCATGCGAATGCACGGTCGCCCTTTCGATTTATGGTCCGTGAGGATGAGATTAAACTGTAGTCGATCCGTCCATACTTACATTATATTGTAATGCCTGAAATGATGGCGTTCGAATAATGGCTGAGGAGGGGCTTATGGAGGCTGCAAGAATAAAGGTAACGATTAGATGCAATCTATGCGGAGAAAAATTTGTGCTTCGCGGACGAAGAGAAAAAGATTCGATTGATACTGGCTTTAAGCAATGTATTTGCAACAATGCAAATGATCTGGAAATTGAAGAGCATAGCGTATTTTAGGGAAATAGATGCAGCAATGACAAATAAATAGATGGATGCATAAAGCTCCCTTGGGCAAACCAAACTAAAACCAGGTTTTGCACAAGAAAGGAGCTTTTGTATTATGTACCGTCGACTCAGTTCAATTCTATTTCCCATTATGACAGTGCTGTTTATCGGCGCTGCCTACTGGGGTTATCAAGAGCAACAAGAGAAAAACGCAGTTTTGATAAAGGCTGAAAACCAATATCAACGAGCGTTCCACGATTTGACTAACCATGTTGAGCAGCTGCATCAGCAATTAGGCAACACGCTAGCTGTTAACTCCACCTCACAAGCCTTTCATCGCAAAGGGCTTGTCAATGTCTGGCGTTTAACGAGCCAAGCGCAAAATGAGATCAACCAGCTTCCTGTATCGATGCTTCCTTTCAATGAAGCAGAAGACTTCCTGTCGCGCATTGCAAACTTTGCATACAAGACATCTGTTCGCGACTTGACGAAGCAGCCGCTTTCGCCTGATGAATTCAAGACGCTTAAGACGCTCTATACGAATTCACAGGAAATATCGAAGGATTTGTCAAAGATGCAGAAGGATGTGCTGAACAACCGTCTGCGCTGGATGGACGCTGAAATCGCAGCTGCCAAAAACGCAAGTGACCCCAACATTATTATTGACGGCTTTAGATCGGTAGACAAGAAGGTAAGTGAATATCCAGAAATCAATTGGGGCCCTTCCGTTAGCAGCATGTATCAGAAGCGTACGATTAAAATGCTTGGCGGAAACATGGTGACCGCTGAAGAAATTAAAAAAGAAGCGGCTAAGTTTACTGATGTTCCTAATGCTGACATCCGTGTTGTTGAAAATGCGAAGGGAACTGAATATGCTTCGTTCTCAGCAACGGTGAAAGAAGGCAAGGACAGTACGCTTCAAATGGATTTTACGGAAAAAGGCGGCCAGCTTCTCTACTTTTTGAATTCTCGTGATATTGGAGAAGCGAAAGTGACTTTTGAAGAGGCAAAAGCATCGGCTGATTCCTTCTTGAAGAAACACGGATTTAAAGATATGAAAGCTATTAGCTACGACAAGTATGAAAACACAGGCGCATTTACCTATGTAGGTACGCAGAACGGGGTTCTTATTTACCCTGATAAATTGACCTTGAAGGTTGCTCTTGATAAAGGGCAGACGGTAGGCTTGCAAGCAAATGATTATGTGTATCAACATCACACTCGCAAGATACCTAGTCCAACGATTACAAAAGCTGAGGCAAGGAAGACGCTAAATCCGGAGATGAAGGTGCAAACCGAGCAAATGGCGATCATCTTCAACGATTTAGGCAAAGAGGCTCTTTGCTATGAGTATACGGGTAATATGAACGGTTCGATTTATCGCGTATATATCAATGCAGAAACCGGCACGGAAGAATCGATTGAGGAAATGTCTCATGCAGATTCTAAGGCAGCTTCTGACAAATAACGATATGGCTCCCCTCAAATCGACGTGTTATAATGACATGTAAATGGGGGGAGTCAATTTGTTGCCAAAAGTGAACCAAATGCTTTACTATCAGATCGCATCGTCAGACGAAGAGGAAGCAGCGATTGAATACAAGTCCCGTATTGCCGATGAGCAAGAGGACGGCTTACTAATAGAAGTTCCAATCAGCGAAAAATCAGGAAGATACAAGCGCCTTTTTTTAGGAGATGAGCTTTCTGTTTATTTTGTATCAGAGGATGGCATAAAAAATTATTTCGATTCACATGTCCTTGGATTCAAAGAGGATGGCGTAGTTAAACTCATAAAAATTCGCAGGCCTGAACTGGATCGCATTACTAAAGTTCAAAGACGCAGCTTCTTGCGCGTATCAGCTGAACTTGAGATTGCAGTTAAAATGTCAAGCAACATCCGATTTGTATGTGAAACCGATGATGTTGGCGGTGGCGGAATCTCCTTTATTTGTGATGGGAAATGGCAGATCGCACCTGAACAAGTACTAGAGTGCTGGTTGCTAGTTCCATTTAAGAACGGGACCATTGAACATGCTTTTTTCCGAGGGGAAGTCGTACGTGTTGTCCAGCTTGAATCCGGAAGGAAGCAGGCTATGATTAAATATGTGAGCATTAATGATTCAGAGCGGCAAAAGGTTATCAGGTACTGCTTTGAGAAGCAGCTGGAATATCGCAATCGCTGAATAACATTCGTTAATTATGGAAAACTACCCAGAAAGAGGGAGGGGTTATTCATATGACACGAAATCTGTTACATAAAAAAACAAACCGCAAAAAAATGATTAAGCTAACGGATGAAGTAAGCAGCGTATTGAAGAAAATCATCATTACGCTCGTTATTTTACTCGTATGCTCACAAGCAGCATTGCAAAATGATACGGTTAGATATTGGCTGACGGGTGTGGATCAGTGGGAAGGAACCCATATGAACTGACGCTCAGCTTTTGCATCTGCGTATATAGTGTGGTATAATTTTCACGTTCGCAGGCAAAGCCTGCTTTTTTCTTGAGAGGTTTGCGTCGCATTCTTACATGCATTCGGCCAGCCGTCTCTACTAAAAGGGGGTTGACCTTAGGTGGTGCATCACGAAGGTGACAGCGACCGTATGAACATTGCAATTGACGGGCCGGCAGGCGCGGGCAAGAGCACGGTTGCACGGAAAGTCGCCGAGCAGCTTGGCTATGTGTATATCGATACGGGCTCTATGTATCGCGCAGTAACACTAAGCGCCCAGCGAGCAGAAGTAAAGGTGGACCAGACAGCCAAACTTGCTGAACTAGTAAAAGCATTAGAGATTGAGCTAGAACCTGGTGAACATGGCCAGTCGGTATTTGTGAATGGTGAAAATGTAACCGCATTGATTCGCTCGCGCGAAGTGACGCTTCAGGTGTCTCATATTGCTGCGAATGAAACGGTACGAGAAGTTCTTGGCGACTTGCAGCGCAAGCTTGCAGAGCGTAAAGGCGTCGTTATGGATGGCCGTGATATTGGTTCACATGTGCTGCCAAATGCGGAACTGAAAATTTTTCTGACTGCATCCGTTAAGGAACGGGCACTTCGCCGTTACCGTGAAATAGTGGATACCCAAACCATTACGCTTGCCCAATTGGAAGCGGAGATCGCTGAACGTGATCGTTTGGACGAGCAACGTGACATCTCGCCGCTCATTTGTGCGGAGGATGCTATTGTACTCGACAGCACCGCCATGACAATTGATGAAGTAATTCATGCAATTGTGAAATTAAGCCGAACCAAATTGGCGGAGGCGAAGTAAACTATGTCATATCTTATTTTCAGGTTTCTCCTGCGTGTTATTTACACGGTGTTATTTCGATTAGAAGCTAGAGGCACGGAAAATATTCCAGCCGACGGACCAGTTGTCCTCGCTTCGAATCATTTGAGTAACTTTGATCCGCCTACGGTTGGAGTCAAGGTGAAACGCAAGGTTTATTTTATGGCGAAAGAGGAATTGTTTAAAGTTCCCGTATTTGGGCCTCTTATTCGTTCGTTTGGCGCGTTTCCAGTCAAACGCGGCGGTGTGAGCAAGGACGCTATCAAGTCTGCGATCACGTTGCTGAAAGACGGCAATGTTATGGGTATTTTCCCGGAGGGCTCTCGCAACAATCAATCTGGAGCAGCCAAGAAGGGTGCAGCCATGATTGCTGTTCGCAGCGGCGCAGCAGTCGTTCCTGTTGCCATTGTCGGTAAATATAGACCATTCAGCAAAATAATCGTTTGTTACGGCAAGCCTATTGATCTTACTGCAATTATTGAAGAATCATCGCCTGATATGCTTGAGCAAGTAACAGATGCCATTATGGCTCGCATTCGCGAGTTAGCTGCAAACAATCGTTAATTTATGTTTTAAATGCTGCTTTCGCTCTAGGCGCTTGCGGATTTAAATAAAGTTGGGGTTAGAACTGAGGAGGTTATTTCAATGTCAGAAGAAACTAATGTGCAAGAATCCGTGGCGGAAGAAGTAAGCCAAGACGCTTTGGATAATTTCGTGTCTTTGAAAAAAGGCGATTCCGTTAAAGGTACGATCGTCAAAATCGAAGATAACCAAGCTTATGTAAGCCTTGGATATAAATATGACGGTGTTATTCCGGTTCGTGAGCTTTCTGCAGTGCAGATTGAAAACGCAGCGGATGCTGTTCAAATCGGTCAAGAGGTTGAGCTTAAAGTTGTAAGCATCGACGACGAGAAAGAAAAGCTTGTCCTTTCAAAACGTCAAGTTGACGGCGAAAAAGCATGGGATGTTCTTGAAAAACGTTTTGAAAGCGGCGAAGTATTTGAAGTTGCTGTTGCTGACGTTGTAAAAGGCGGCCTTGTTGCTGACGTAGGCGTTCGCGGATTTATTCCGGCATCGATGGTTGAGCGTCATTTCGTTGAAGATTTCGCAGGTTACAAAGGTCGCACGCTTCGCGTTAAGATCAAAGAAATCGATCGTGAGAACAACAAAGTGATCTTGTCTCAAAAAGAAGTACTTGACGCTGAGTTCGAATCCAGCAAAAAGCAAGTTATTGCTGCGCTTGAAGTAGGTCAAGAACTTGATGGTACGGTTCAACGTCTTACACCATTCGGCGCTTTTGTTGATATCGGTGGCATTGACGGTCTAGTTCACGTATCCGAGTTGTCATGGCAGCATGTTGCACATCCGAAGGATGTAGTTTCTGAAGGTCAAGCGGTACGCGTTAAAGTACTTAAAGTTGATCCAGCTGCTGGAAAAATCAGCCTTAGCTTGAAAGCTGCTCAACCAGGTCCTTGGGATTCTGCAGGTGGTCAATTTGCAATTGGCGATATCGTAACGGGTACTGTTCGCCGCCTAGTTCCATTCGGCGCTTTCGTTGAAATCGCTCCAGGCGTTGAAGGTCTTGTTCACATCTCGCAAATCGCACACCGTCACATTGCTACACCTAACGAAGTTCTTCAAGAAGGCCAAGAAGTTCAAGCGAAAGTTCTTGACTTTAACCCTGCTGAAAAACGCGTTAGCCTAAGCATCAAAGAAACAGAAGAAGCGCCTGAGCAACCAGCTCCTAGCGCTAGACCTGATCGTGCACCACGTTCACCAAAAATCGAGAAAATCGATAACCCGAATGTAAGCTTGAGCAATGAGAGCATGAGCTACTCACTTGCAGAGCGTTTCGGCGACAAGCTTAAAAACCTTAAATAATATTTTTTTATATCAATCAAAAACGCCTTCAGCGTCCTCTGGATGCTGAGGCAGCTTTGACGGAGAAATGTAAGATAAGTAGAAGCAAATGATATACTTTCTTATATTTACAAAAAGGAGCTATTTCTGCGAAAACTCGCAGGAATAGCTCCTTTTTTTTGGTGCATAATAGGGGGTACAAGAGGTGAGATAACGTTGAATCCCGGATATATGTCGATTTGGATTATGATTATTATGTTTATCCTTATTACGACAGGCTGGAAGCCGTTTATAGCTCCCGATATTAGCCGTCGTATGCTGTCGCTTCTTAGCATTGCGTTAATCGCACTGATGGGTGTTTCGTTTTGGTGGAAGCCGTTACAAGGCCATATTCAGGTCGAGCTCCATATGAGTGTTTGTCTTCTATTGCTGTTAGGCATACTCGCATTTAAGAAAGCCGAGGATTGGAGTTATCTAGGTTACTTAATATTGTGCACAATAATGATTGCTGTCATATGGGGGTTCATCCGCAAAATGTATAGCTTTGATCCCGTTTTTCATTGGATTGATCCGAGCTGGGATGCTCCTTTGCTCTGTGGAATTTTTTGCGGCGCGTTTACCTCGCATGTAAAACATCAATTTGGGATGATCGTCTGGGGAGCGGTACTTGGCGAAACGTTAAACACTGCCCTTCAATTTGGAGCACACACCGCTCATATTGGCAATTTAGCTTGGTGGGACAGTTTTTGGATTGCGCTGGCTGCAGCTATGACATGCAGTTTGCTGTTGAAATCGGTTCGATTAGTGTTTTCCAAGCTCAGCGTAATACTTTGGCATATAAAGGGAGGACGTCCATCCTAATGCAGCATTTTCTTGTTGAAAACAAATATTTGGTCGGTGTTCTCCTTGGGATTGCCTTTGGGCTTATCTCACGCTTGCTCATGCTAAGAACGGATTATCGCCAGTATCCAACTTATCCTCATGGACGAATCATCCATATATCATTAGGTGTAATTGCAGCGGCATTAGGAGCTGTTGCTGTGCCGGCGCTGTTTAACAAAGATTACACTGCAATTACTTTCCTTACATTAGCTGCTCAGCAATTTAGAGATGTGCGAAAAATGGAACGCGAAACGTTGACGAAAATCGACAGTATGGAGCTGGTAGGACGCGGTTCGACATATATTGAAGGAATCGCCATGGTTTTTGAAGGGCGAAATTACTTAGTTATTATGACGGCATTGCTTACAAGTCTATTTGGGATATTAGTAAATATATGGGTAGGGATGATAGCGGGAGTTATCTCGCTATTAGTCGTTGAGAAGCTGAAATCAGGCAAAGCTGTCTCCCATATTGCTGAGGTGCAAGCCGCGAAGGTTCGAGTGGATGGACCGGATTTGTTTGTCGATAACGTTTATATTATGAACGTAGGTTTGAAGAGCAACCAAGAAATCATTGCAGCGCGTGGCATGGGGTTTATTTTGACTCCCTTCAACTCAAATGGCAAGGTTACTTTAAGCAATCTTGGTCAACGGCAAGCTATTCTTTACGATTTGGCTACGATTTTAGGGGTATATCGCGATGATGGAGAACCTGCTTTAATACCAATGGCGAAGCTGGATATGAAGGATGGGCGATTGGCTGTATTTATATTGCCACAGGAGTTGGATGCAGATAAAGGGAAAGCAGTTATCATGCGAGTGCCGATTTTGGAATCTGCTGTTCGCATGCCGACAGAAGCATCTGTGAACAAGAAAGGGGCAGAGGAAAATGGCTGAAATCTTAGCTGTGGTATCCATTCATGCAGATGCGGTTAGTGGCGGAGCTCCGATTTTTATTGCAGAAAATGTAGATAAATTGGAAGAAACCTCGTTTCTGCTCGAGAAGATTTTGGATGCGAGTGCGCATGATTTAAAGAACGGTACAATCATACTGGTCAATCACCGATAATATGAAAAGTTAGCCAAGAACGCACTTTTTTGCTATGATGGATAGCGTGAGTATTTTTGAAGGAGTGGAAAACAAACATGGCAAGACCCGTTATCGCTATTGTCGGTCGTCCGAATGTGGGGAAATCCACGATTTTTAATCGGGTCATCGGCGACCGTCTAGCAATTGTTGAGGATAAACCGGGCGTCACTCGTGACAGGCTTTATGGCACCGGAGAATGGAATGGAAAACCGTTCAGCATTATTGATACTGGCGGTATTGAAATCGATGGCGAAGATGAAATTATGAAATCTGTGCGTATGCAGGCTGAACTCGCAATTGAAGAAGCAGATGTAATTATCTTTATGGCGGATGCGAAAACAGGCTTGACGCATGCGGATGATGAAGTTGCTCAAATGCTATTCCGTTCGGGCAAGCCCGTTGTGCTTGCAGTTAATAAAGTTGATAATCATGGCCGCATGGATGAAGTTTATGAGTTTTATGGACTTGGCTTTGGTGAACCAATCGCAATTTCCGGCTCGCATGGGCTAGGTATCGGTGATTTGCTTGATGCTGCTGTCGCTTTGCTTCCGGATCTAACCGATGATGGCTACGATGAGGATGTCATCCGTGTTGCATTAATCGGCCGTCCTAACGTTGGGAAATCATCTCTAGTGAATGCACTGCTTGGCGAAGACCGCGTAATTGTAAGCAATGTAGCGGGTACGACTCGTGACGCCATTGATACGCCTTTCGAGCGTGATGGGCAGCGTTATGTGCTCATTGATACAGCCGGCATGCGTAAACGAGGCAAAGTGTATGAGTCCACAGAGAAGTACAGCGTAATGCGTGCGATGAAAGCGATTGAACGCGCGGATGTTGTTCTAGTGCTGATTAACGGTGAAGAAGGCATCATCGAGCAGGACAAGCATATTGCTGGTTATGCTCATGAAGCAGGAAAAGCATCGATATTTGTTGTGAACAAGTGGGATGTAATCGAAAAAGATGAGAAGACGATGCAAAACTTCTCGCAAAATATTCGTGATCATTTCTTGTTCATGTCTTATGCACCGATCGTTTATTTATCAGCATTAACCAAAACACGTTTGCATAAGCTGTTGCCTGTTGTGAAGCATGTTTCTGAACAGCATGCCATGCGCATTCAGACTCATCTTCTTAATGACGTTGTTTCGGATGCAGTAGCGATTAATCCGCCGCCATCCGACAAAGGTAAACGTCTGCGCATTAACTATGTTACACAAGTAGCGATCAAACCACCGACGATTGTTGTTTTTGTCAACGATCCGGAAATTATGCATTTCTCGTATGAGCGCTATTTGGAAAATAAAATTCGTGCTGCATTTAATTTTGAAGGGACTCCTATACGCATATTCTCGCGTCGTAAGTCCGAAGAAGATTAGGGGAGAAGTAGCTTGTTATACGGAGTAATCGCGGTTGCTTTAAGCTATTTGTTAGGCTCAATTTCATTTAGCATTGTTATTGCCAAATGGGTGAAAGGTATCGATATACGTCAGCACGGCAGCGGAAACGCTGGTGCTACGAATACACTCAGGGTGCTCGGCAAAGGGCCGGGCTTACTGGTGTTTTTACTCGATATCGGCAAAGGGGTTGCAGCTGTATTTATTGGCCGCGCTCTAAGTGAAAACGACTGGATTCCAGTTTTGTGCGGATTAGCCGCAATCATAGGCCATAACTGGCCGATTTGGTTCCGCTTTAAAGGAGGCAAAGGCATTGCTACGACTGTAGGTGTCATTGCGACCCTTGCTTTCGTGCCTGCACTTTGTGCAGGAGCCATTGCCATTGCGACAATTGCTTTGACCAGATACGTATCGCTTGGCTCATTATTGTTTGCTGCTTTAACGCCATTATTTATTACTTTGTTCTATTATTCGGTTCCTTTACTTTGTGCAAGTCTTCTGATATGTATTTTTGCATTCGTACGCCATCGGTCGAATATTGTAAAGCTGTTTCAAGGAACGGAAAACAAGTTAGGTGCAAAGAAAGGGTAGTGAGCGTCGCATGACAAAGCTGGATTCATCAACAATGAAAAATGCGGCAGTGCTGGTTGCTGGAAGTTGGGGCACTGCTCTTGCTTCTGTACTCGCGAGAAATGGCTATCATGTAAAGCTATGGACGCGCAGTGCGGAGCAAGCGGAGAACATTAACCTCAGCCATGAGAATAGCAAGTTTTTGCCTGGTGTACAGCTTCCTGAGCTAATCCATGCAACTACGGACTTAAAGGATGCACTGCAGGATGCTGAGCTCGCTTTGTTCGTTGCGCCTTCTGGTGCAATGCGCGAGGTAGCTAAGCAAGCGGCACCGTTTCTATCGGATAAGACACTTGTTGTTCATGCAACAAAGGGCTTTGAGACAGATACTCTGAAGCGGATGACAACTGTACTTTCGGAAGAGCTTGGCAGGCCGATGGAGCAGCTTGTTGTTTTATCAGGACCAAGCCATGCTGAAGAGGTTATTTTGAAGCAGCCTACTACAGTAGTTGTTGCTTCAACTGATTTGAAAGCAGCTGAGCAAGCCCAGGATGCGCTCATGAATACGCATTTCCGAGTGTATACAAATCCGGATGTCGTAGGTGTGGAAGTGGCTGGAGCCATCAAAAACATTATTGCATTAGGTGCAGGCTTGACGGATGGGCTGCAGTTTGGCGACAATGCCAAGGCAGCTTTATTAACCCGTGGCCTAGCGGAGATCAGCAGGCTTGGAACGGCAATGGGGGCGAATCCGCTCACTTTTGCAGGATTAGCTGGCGTCGGCGATCTTGTCGTTACTTGCACGAGCAAGCACAGTCGAAATTGGCGTGCTGGCTACATGCTTGCAGATGGCACGCCTCTAGATGAGGTGCTCACTCGGATGGGCATGGTCGTAGAAGGTGTTCGTACGACGCGTGCGGCTTACAGTTTAGCCAAAGAGTACGATGTGGAGATGCCGATTACGTTTCAGTTATATGAGGTATTGTTCGCGAACAAAGCGCCTAGGACTGCTGTTGAGCATTTGATGGGCAGGCTGCGGACGCATGAGATCGAAGAGTTAGGCTAAGGACCAGCGCCTACACCAATCTTCTTGCCTTCTCATATGATGCATGGAGCAATACACATGCGCATGCTGGAGGTGTAGAGTATGGCGAGGGATTTCTCCAAGGACATTCTTAATTCGATCAATAAAAAGACGGGCAAAGGAATTTCCGAGAGCTCAGTCAAGAAGCTTGCCAGCGGAGTTACAGCACAGACGATGACTGACGAAGCTGAGCTTCGCAAGCTGATTAAGCAAGTGTCGGAAGTGGCTAAGGTCAAGGTTACGGAATCTACGATTAATGATATCGTAAGAGCTGTCAAAGCCAGCGGCATGAGCGCCAGCAATATGGAAGCAATCATGAAAATGATGATAAAAAAATAAAAAATTGCGGCAAAAGCGTGGAACGCCCCGAATATTTTATTCGGCAAAGTGTTCTGTCAGCTTTTGTCCTTTTTTTTGTGCGATGTTATAATGGGTGAGAATTCATTATGATATAGATTAGGAGAATGGAATTTCTATGGATGCTATGACAAAAATGTGGGTTTCGCTATTCGGCATTGGGATGATGGCGATTGCGGCCCTTTTAATTACGTTTGCTCGTTTGAAAACGAAAGGCGCAGTGAAATTTATTCTTTCGTTAATTGCATTTATTGTTCTAATCATTGGCTTTGTATGCGGACTTATATCCATTATTTAGAACTTATTACATAGGGGACGGTCGTTCACTAACAAAAGGGAGATTTTGACATACAATGATTGAATTAAAGGGTAGAACCAAAACAGCTGTTGTAAAAGCAGAAGAAGGCTTGTCGCTACTTGATCATGCACTTAAGCATGAGATTGATTGGAGCTTCTCTTGCGCGAGAGGAACCTGTGCCCGGTGCCGCTGCTTGGTTACAGAAGGCATGGAGCATCTTGAAGGCATTACGGACGAGGAGTGGGACCGTCTTGAGCCGGAGGAGTTTGAAGAAGGCTACCGGCTCGGCTGCCAGGCCATCGTCAAAAGTGCTGATGCGAAAATCGCTGCAGCCAACAAGCCTTATTTTTAATGCATAAGCTACTGATGAAGGAAGTGCCGGCGATGTCAGAAAATGAACGCATTCATAAAGCGCTGGCTGCCGTTAAAAAAGCGACAGAATCAAGTCAGGCGCAGTGGATTATTGGCGGAAGCGCCAGTCTAATGCTTCGAGGACTTGAACTTTCAAACAATCCGCGTGATTTGGACATTTATTGTGATGAAGAGAATGTAGAAGAAATTTATGATGCTCTCGAGCCTTTTGCCCAGGATCAACCAACATTAAGCGTGACAGATATGTATCGATCAACGCTTAGCCATTTTATTATACAAGGAATACAGGTAGAGCTAGTCGGCGGGTTCGAGGTGAGTGCTAAAGGCTGTAAGTATGAGACGATGGTTAATAAATTACTAATGCCTTTCTCAGAGCAAGTGCAGTTAAACGATGCTAATTATTCAGTAGCGATCGTTCCGCTTGCGCATGAGCTGTGGTTTAATTTTTTGCGAGATCGGATGGATCGCGTTGATCTAATCGTTCAAGCGATTGCAAAAGCGCCTGCTCAGCATGAGGGTGCATTCCTTGCGATTGAAACTAACAATGCATTCACCGCTGAGGCAAGGCGTACTCTCCATCAGCTATTGTCGTATGGAAAGGCGGGTGGCTTGTCATGGACGGAGTAGTTACTTTTTGGCCATTGGGCAAGAGCATTAAGGTGAAGCCGGGCACAACGCTGTTAGACGCTGCCAGGCGTGCGAATATACCGATTCGCACACGTTGCGGGGGAAAAGCTGCTTGCTTCATGTGCAAGGTCACTGTGAGGCCGGGAAGCCAGCTGCAGCCGATTGGTGAGGTGGAGAGAAACAAGCTGTCTGGATTAGACGGAAATCATGAACGTTTGTCATGCCAAGCTAGAGTAGCTGGGAAAGTGGATGTGGAAATTCCACTAGATCCGCTGCGAGCGGCAGTTGCAAGGCAGCTTGCAAGGCAAGCAGAGGAAAACGATGATTTATGGTAGGCCTGAATGACGAAGTAGGTTTGCTTCACAAACCTAAGCATATCCTTACGAAGTAGGTTTGCTTCACAAACCTAAGCATATCCTTACGAAGTAGGTTTGCTGCGCAAACCTTTAGGAGGTTACAAAAAAATGAACGAATTATTTATGGGAAGGCTGCCCCGTTACATACGCCAGTTCGCAGCATTCTCTGCTTTAATTGTTTTGCTATTTGCTTTATCGGGGTGTATGTATCCAAAAAGTCAAATGAAGCAAAACCAAGTAGCTCCGAAAGAAGCTGTTCGTAATGTTCAGGCAGCGATTGATCAATATCAGTCCGAAACGGGCATGCTGCCCATGAAAAACAGTACCGCTAACACGCCGAAGTATGAGAAATTTTATATTGATTTTGGAGTGCTAAATCGGACAGGCTATATGTCGGATATACCTTCTTCTGCTTTTGAGAAGGGCGGCAATTACAGCTACCTTATTATTGATGAAGAGAGTAAGCCTAGAGTGAAGCTGCTTGATATTTTGGCATTTCAAAAAATTAATGATATTCAGAGCTGGGTAACTTCTTATATCCAAACAAACAGTGTCCTTCCAAAGGGCGAGCAAACATATCCAGGGTTTTATCAAATCGATTACAAAGCAATGAGCAAAACAGCCCCAACGATTCGAAGCGTGTTCTCAGGGCAAACGATTCAAGCAATCGTGGATGAGAATGGGGTAGTATTTTCCGATTACGGGATAGATATCATGCAATACATACAAAAGAGTGGAAAAAATGATTTTGAGGCAGATCTTGATTTGCGTACATTGCTCGTCGATGGATCAGACTTTGTCCCTGTCAAAGCTCCGGTCTATCACTTTGTAAATAATGAGCCGCAGGCTGTAAAACCTTAAATCCATGTTCATTCCTCAATAAGCTAGTTCCAAACCTCTCCTTGACTATCGTCTCGGAGAGGTTTTTTTGGCTATTTGGGTCATAGATTTGCTTTTTTTCTCATATAACTCAATCTTGGAAGGGAAGCCCCGCAGAGGCACAAAAAAAGATTTCATTGAAGGAATCGTCATAATCGGAAAGCTTGCACATAAGATGTTACTAGTCCAAAAAGCATGTACGAGTTGCGTCGCTGGCCTGCCCTATTGACCGGTGGATGGCGGCGAACCGGAAAAATCAATTGGGAGGGGATATTCAGTGGAGAAAGTAGATATTTTCAAGGACATAGCCGAAAGAACCGGCGGGGATATTTACCTCGGGGTTGTCGGGGCTGTCCGGACGGGCAAATCAACGTTTATTAAACGGTTTATGGAGACGGTTGTACTTCCGAACATTGCGAACGAATCAGACCGTGCGAGAGCCGTGGACGAACTTCCTCAAAGCGCCGCAGGTAAGACGATTATGACAACAGAGCCTAAATTTGTTCCGAATCAAGCGGTGCAGCTCAGGGTTACCGATGGACTTGAGGTAAACATGAGACTCGTCGATTGTGTTGGATATGCGGTTGAAGGCGCGAAGGGCTATGAGGATGAAAATGGTCCACGTATGATTACAACTCCTTGGTTCGATGAGCCGATCCCATTCCAGGAAGCGGCTGAGATCGGGACGCGTAAAGTAATCCAAGAGCATTCTACACTCGGTGTTGTTGTTACGACGGACGGCTCTATCGCAGAAATTCCGCGCAGCTCCTATGTTGTAGCAGAAGAGCGTGTTATAAACGAGCTGAAAGAAGTCGGCAAGCCATTTGTCCTCATTATCAACTCCACTCGTCCTAAGGGTGAAGAGGCGCTTCAATTGCGAAACGAGCTGCAAGCTAAATATGACATTCCAGTAATGACGCTTAGCGTAGCTACGATGGGTGAGGAAGAAGTCATCTCGGTATTGCGGGAAGTACTCTATGAATTCCCTGTCCATGAGGTAAATGTTAATTTACCAAGCTGGGTCATGGTGCTTAATGATCGGCACTGGCTGCGCAGCAACTATGAGAGCTCCGTTCGCGATACGGTTAAAGATATTCGCCGGCTGCGCGATGTGGACCGAGTAGTCACCCAGTTCATGGAATATGACTTCATCGCCAAAGCTGGACTAAGCGGCATGAATATGGGGCAGGGCGTAGCAGAAATCGACTTGTACGCGCCAGATGAGCTGTATGACCGTATTTTGATGGAAGTAGTCGGCGTTGAGATTCGCGGCAAAGACCACTTGCTACAGTTGATGCAGGAGTTCTCTCATGCCAAGAGGGAATATGACCGTTTTGCCGAAGCGCTGGAAATGGTCAAGACAACTGGATACGGCATTGCAGCACCGACACTTGCGGAAATGGCACTTGACGAGCCGGAGTTAATCCGCCAAGGTTCACGCTTTGGGGTTCGACTGAAGGCAACAGCACCATCCATCCATATGATCCGCGTCGACGTGGAATCGGAATTTGCTCCGATTATCGGCACGGAGAAGCAAAGCGAAGAGCTGGTAAGATACTTAATGCAAGACTTTGAGAATGATCCAATCAAGATTTGGGAGTCTGATATATTCGGTCGTTCCCTGCATTCGATTGTGAGAGAAGGCATTCAAGGCAAAATTGCAATGATGCCGGATAATGCCCGCTACAAGCTGCAGGAAACGCTCGGACGTATTATCAACGAGGGCTCCGGCGGATTGATTGCTATCATTCTGTAGTTGATCGATACTAGAATACGAATAAGCCGCTGCCGTAAAGGGAGCGGTTTTATTTGTTTTGCAGGAAATGCTGGTTGGCACTTGAAATTGGCAAACGGCTGTATTACTATAGGTTTGTTCGGTTAAAAGGTATATTTTTGAAGTTTTCCGTTAATAAGAGGGATAAGATGAGAGTTTATATGCTTACACCAAAAAAAAGTACATAATGCACTTTGGAGGAGGTGAAACAATGAACAAAACAGATTTGATTACAAAAGTAGCTGAATTGACTGATCTTTCGAAGAAAGATGCAACGAAAGCAGTTGACGCTGTTTTTGATGCGATATCCGATGCGCTGCAAAGCGGGGATAAAGTCCAATTGGTTGGGTTTGGTAATTTCGAAGTTCGCGAGCGCCAAGCACGTAAAGGCCGCAATCCGCAAACGGGAGATCCTATTGAGATCGCAGCAAGCAAAACGCCTGCATTCAAACCAGGAAAATCACTCAAGGACCTCGTATCCAATTAAGCATACTCCAGCTTAACTGCATTGACGCCGATGTTTGGCGGCAAGCATCCATATGCCACGGAATATAAGCATGATTTTGCTGCTTATAATTCGGCCTAATTTCGCTCGAACGGGATACCGTTCGGGCGTTATTTGTTTATTTGCATGATAGAATGGATTGCACAAACGTTACACATCCACTATAATTCACATGGATAGTATGGAATTACGGATGCGGAGGGATAACGATGGAGCCTACACATGGCGAGTACATTGTCGTAAAGGCAAAAGATCAAGGCGTTCAAGTCATCGGATTAACACGCGGGCTTGACACAAAATTTCATCATACGGAAAAGTTGGATAAAAACGAAATATTAATTTGCCAATTTACCGATCATACTTCAGCTATAAAAATTCGAGGTAAAGCGGTTGTGATGACGAAATACGGTACGATGGAAACCGATCAGTAACAACGAATGTGCAAAGCAGGCTATGCCTGCTTTTTTTTGCCTGCCTGCAGTCCGAATAATCATCCTGCACCGCTCGTACAATGAGAGATGGGACTTTATATTCATGCGGATCGAATGAATTTAAAGGTTAAGGTGATAAGTTAATTTTCGGAGGTGCAGAGTGAACATCGGAAAACCACTTCTAACAGCTTGTGTGACTGCGTTAGCAGCTACATTATTATTTACTTGGCTTCCTCATGCAGGATGGCAGCATTCGGCAAATCGCGGCGACGTGGCTGTTTTTCGCACGACGCCGGTCGTACGGCTCTCCAACAACAATATAGTAGATGTGCTCATTGCAACTCAGCTTCATGAGCGGTTGAATAAGGCGGAATGGAATAACGGCGTTTTATCGATCGATATGCGGGTAAGCACCATTGAAGGCCGGCCGGCAATTTGGTTCTCGGATGTTGAGAAGCTTATTCGTGTCTCATTCATACAGCTAGAGAATGTGAAACGTATTCTGATTCGAATCATTGAGGAGCAAGCGGAAGGCGATGCTTTGCTAGCTGCTGTTGATGTGCGGAAAACCGACGATTGGCTTATTTCGGAGCTGGACCATCTTGCGCAAGCGGATCCTGTGCATGATGAGCTGTGGAGAAAGAGGCTAAGAGTTAGCTTTACTTCGGCCTGGGAAAAACGTTTTGGACCAGTATCGGGATTTACTGTAAAGCCTTCCTCCATTTCGCAGCAATAAAGGTGATGTATATTGCAATTTGTTGAACAAGCAGGCTCAATCATATGTTCTTTAGAATAAGTTGTGCTATAATAGTTTAGATTATTGAGCGGCGATTTGCGCTTCTCTGTTCGGAGGCTTCCCCAATGAGAACATACCGTATACCTGAAATAGCTCAAAAATATGTGAAATATGACATGATCGAGGAGCATACGTCTCTTCCTGACTTAGCGAATGCAAGGCTTCGCTTGCTATACGCCTTCCTGAGCCAGCAAGCGTCGCTACAGACCCACAGTGAGCTCTACACGCTCGTCGTATCTCTCGTTCAGCTAGGAATGGATACGCATGATTTAATCGACACACACCAAGAGCAGCGCTCTGAGCCGGAGATGCGTTCAAGGCAGCTTAAGGTGCTGGCAGGGGACTACTTTAGCGCAACTTTTTATCAATTGCTCTCGCAAGCCGGCGAAATTGAGATGGTTTCCAAAATCAGCAGCGCGGTTAGCGAGGTCAACAGACTAAAGGTTAATCTTTACGTTCGAATGAGGCAGCTTAAAATGACCTCAGAAGAATATTTAGGTCTTGCGGTTCAGCTTAAGAGCACGTTGTTTCAGATTTTCACTGATGTGCTGGAGGGCGAGCTTTCTCGCATCTGGCCAGGGATTCTGGATAGCATTAGCCGGTGCGAGGTTATAGTTGATGAAATCAAGCGCAGTGAGAATCCAGCCACGTTCGATAAAAGCTGGTCCTATTGGCATATCATGCAAGCGGGGTCAGAAGATGAGCGCATGCAGCTCTCTCAGCGTATTTTTGAACCTGCATTTATTAACAGTTTGGTGGAAAAATATAAGGTGCGCAGCCAGCTTATAACGAAGCTGAATGTATCAGCAGATTTAGTGAAGGTTTTGGCTGGCAAGCTGGAATCGGACAAGTTGCTCGGAGAATTGACGACTATCGTCGATAATCTATTGACCGAAAAAACCGATTACACGCCTGCACTCAATTAGACGAGGTGACTTGCAAGGGTGGATACGAACTCCAAGAGCCATGTGCATGGCGTATTTGAGAGGATTGCTCCAAAATACGATTTGATGAATGATCTGATCAGCTTTAGAAGACATAAGGCATGGCGGAAGTTTACGATGAAAAAAATGAGCGTTGCAAAAGGACAAACAGCACTTGACCTTTGCTGCGGCACTTGTGATTGGACGGTTGCTCTTGCAGAAGCGAGCGGTAATGGACAAATCGTAGGACTTGATTTTAGCCAAAACATGCTAGATGTGGGTGCTGTCAAAGTAAACAAAATGGGCTTGAATAAGCAAATTACATTAGTCCAAGGAAATGCAATGAGCTTGCCGTTCGAGGATAATTCCTTTGACTATGTTACGATTGGATTTGGTCTGCGCAATGTTCCTGATTATTTACAGGTACTGAAGGAGATGCACCGCGTTGTTAAACCAGGCGGTTTAGTTGTATGTTTAGAGGTATCCAAACCAACTTGGCAGCCATTTAAATCGATGTACAACCTTTATTTCGAACGTATATTGCCAGTTATGGGTAAAGTGGTAGCCAAAAGCTTCAGTGAATACAAATGGCTGCCCGAATCACTGAAAATGTTTCCCGGTCGACAGCAGCTCGCTGAGCTGTTTGAAGAAGCGGGTCTTCATCAGGTGAAGGCATATCCTCTGACCGGTGGAGTAGCTGCGCTGCATATGGGGACAAAGGAGAAGAAATAGCAATGATTCGCAAATTACGTATTATTTTGGAAATGATTAAGTTTGAACATACTGTGTTTGCTTTGCCTTTTGCTTTTATGGGAGCGATTCTAGGTGCAGTAATGATGGAGCAGCGCCTTCCTTCATGGGGGGAGATCGGCTGGGTAACGCTTGCGATGTTTGGTGCTCGAAGCGCTGCTATGAGCTTGAATCGACTGATTGATAAGGCTATCGATTTACGCAACCCGCGTACTGAAAAAAGAGCACTTCCGGCTGGCTTGCTTAAATCAGCAGAAGTTATGTTATTTATCATTGTTTCCTTCGTTTTGTTGTTTGTAGCAACTGCGAACTTAGCGCCAATCGCAATGAAACTTATGCCAATCGCAGTAGCTTTGCTTGTTCTTTATTCTTATACAAAACGCTTTACATGGTTATGCCATGTTGTGCTGGGATTAACAATTGGACTTTCGCCGCTTGGCGGCTGGGTTGCCATAACAGGTCAATTTGATCTAGCTGCTTGGATATTATATATTACCGTTTCTTTATGGATTGCTGGGTTTGATATTATTTATGCAACGCAGGATTTTGAGTATGACCGCAATGCTGGCTTGCATTCGATTCCAGCTCGATTCGGTATTAAAGGGGCTATCTGGATTGCTCGGTCCTTTCATGTCGTTACGGCAATCGGCTTTATAGCTTTGTTTTGGCTGACAGACCTTAGCTGGATGTACTTGCTTGGTACTTTGATATCGATTTCGCTTCTGTTCTATCAACATTGGATGGTACGGCCACATGATTTGTCGCGCGTCCAAACTGCTTTTTTTGGAATGAACGGTACATTAAGCGTCGTGCTCTTTCTGTTTGTTATCGTTGATTTATTGGTTATTCACCAATGGTAGACGGCCGCAACGAAACCAACTGGACGAATCGATGGGTAGTAGGCATTACAGGAGCAAGCGGTTCAATTTATGGAATAAGGCTTATTGAAGTTCTCCTTCAGATGAAATACGAGGTTCATCTCGTCATAACAGAAGCTGGTTGGAGAGTACTAAAAGAAGAACTAGGCTTTGAGACGACTCGTCGTTCAGCAGCTCTTGAACAACGTTTTGGCGATGCTATCGCGGAAGCTAGACTCGTTTTTCATCCCAATGCGGATATTGGCGCAAGCATTGCAAGCGGCTCTTACCGGGTTCAAGGAATGGTTATTGTGCCGTGCTCGATGGGGACGCTTGCGTCGATATCGCACGGCATTTCCGATAATTTGATGACTAGAGCCGCCGATGTTATGTTGAAGGAAAACAGGAAGCTGCTTATTATCCCAAGAGAAACGCCGCTTCATGCGATTCACCTTGAAAACATGCTGACGCTGGCTCGTCTTGGCGTTAGGATCATACCGGCTATGCCGGCTTTTTATTACAAACCGCAAACGATGGATGAAATGATTGACTTTTTAGTTGGTAAAGTACTTGATAATATGACAATCGAACATGATTTGTACAGAAGATGGGGAGATGAACAGAATGGGCATGAATCGCCCGATCACCATCGGAAGAATTGATTACGCGAATGCATGGCCTCTTTTCCATCAGCTCGAGGAGCGAATGGATGGGGATAGCTTTGAGGTCATTAAACGTGTACCTTCTGAATTAAATAGGCTTCTGCAAGCTGGTGAATTGGATATTTCGGCTATATCATCATTTGCCTACGGATTAAATGCGGAAGATTATGTGCTGCTGCCAGAATTGTCCGTAGGTTCGGTAGGGAAGGTCAACTCGATCTTTTTATTTCTGAAAGAGCCGATCAGCCGTAAACGTCCTGAGCGAATTTCAGTAACGACAACATCAGCAACTTCAGTTAATCTGTTGAAAATTTTGATGACATTGCACTTTGAATGCAACCCAGAGTATGTCACTGCAGCTCCAAATCTGGAAAGTATGCTGGAGACTGCCGATGCTGCACTCATCATTGGCGATCCCGCCATTCATGCTTCTTGGCAAAACCACGGCCTTCATGTCATTGATTTAGGACAATTATGGAATGAGTGGACGGGACTTGGCATGACTTACGCTGTTGTTGCTGTACGTAAAGAAGCAGCTCTTGCAGACCCAGAAGCCGTTCGTGCTGTATATAAAGCGTTAAATGCGAGCAAACAGTATAATAAGAGCCATCTTGGTCCACTAATTGAACAGGCCTGTATGCAGCTTGGAGGAGAATCAACTTACTGGGAGATGTACTTTCATTCGCTTCAATATGATTTTGGGAGCAAGCTGCAAGAAGGACTTAAATTATATTTCAATTATTCTAAGCAGCTAGGGTTGCTAGCGAATGACGTGGAGCTTACTTTTTTTGAAGACCAATCTGCCCAATAGGTGAAAGAATGAAACTACTAGATTTGTATGCAAAGATGAAAGGCGACCTAAATCAGATCGAGCAGGAGCTTGAGCGCAGCATTTCGGATGATCATGTGCTGCTTGGCGAAGCTTCTTTGCACTTGCTTAGAGCTGGGGGTAAACGGATTAGACCGGTGTTTGTCCTGCTGGCTGGCAAGTTTGGCGATTATCAGCTTGAAGTAATGAAGCGCGTCGCCGTCCCTCTCGAGCTTATTCATATGGCTTCACTTGTACATGATGACGTTATTGACGACGCGGAAACACGTCGTGGACAGCTCACTGTAAAGTCCAAGTGGGACAATCGAATAGCGATGTATACGGGCGACTTCATTCATGGCAAAGCATTGTCAATCGCTGCTCAGCTTCCAAATCCGCAGATACATCAAATTTTGTCGCATGCCCTTGTTCAAATGTGTATCGGAGAAATGGAACAAATTCGTGATTTCTTCAACACAGAACAATCGGTACGGCATTATTTGCTTCGGATTAGACGCAAAACAGCTTTATTAATTGCTATTAGCTGTCAGCTTGGCGCTGTTGCCGCGGGAACGGACCGAAAAACAGCAAATAGCTTATATCGCTATGGTTATAATGTGGGTATGGCATTCCAGATCCGTGATGATTTGCTTGATCTATATGGAACAGAGAAACAGATCGGCAAACCTTCAGGCTCAGATATGCGTCAAGGAAATATTACGTTGCCGGTTCTACTTGCGTTGCAGGACCCCAAAACCCGCGACCCTTTGTTAAAGGAAATTGCTTTGATCAGGGAGCAAGGCGGGAAACGAGATGCTGGACGAGCCATCGAAATGATACGCAAGAGCGATGGCGGTGATCAAGCAGACCAGCTTGCAAACCGTTATATTAAAAAAGCTCTCAAAGCATTAGAGGGATTGCCGAACGTCACAGCGAAGAAGAACTTGAGTGATATTGCGATTTTGTTTGGTAAACGTAATTATTAATCGTGCAAAATAGAAAGGAATGGTTGGGGATGGAAAGAACTTTTCTGATGATTAAACCTGATGGCGTTCAGCGCGGATTAATTGGCGAAATCGTTTCGAGATTTGAAAAAAAGGGATTGCAGCTTGCAGCAGCCAAGTTTATGGTTTTGAGCCATGAGCTTGCTGAGCGCCACTATGAGGAGCATAAAGGCAAAGTTTTTTATGAGCCATTGCTTGAATTCATAACGTCAGGTCCTGTATTTGCGATGGTATGGCAAGGTGACAATGTCATTGCATTGACGCGTGCCCTTATTGGCAAAACGGATGCACTAGATGCTCATCCCGGCACTATTCGTTCTGATTTTGCTGTACATACGAATTTCAATCTTATTCATGGCTCGGATTCGGCAGCTAATGCCGAAAAAGAGATCGGCATTTATTTCACGCCAGCGGAGCTGGTGCAATACGAGCATACAATTCAACGGTGGATTTAATATTTCGCCCACAAGCGATGGAGGAGCCTATGCTTGAAGATCGTGATTTTGCACAGTTTATTGCTCGAATAAAGCAAAAGACCGACATTGATTTGTCGCAGTACAAAGAAGCTCAAATGAAACGCAGGCTGACTACATTACGAATGAAGCACGGCTATCAAACGTTCGATGAGTATTGGAAGGCGATTGAGCAAAATCGGACGATGCTAAATGAGTTTTTGGACCGTATGACAATTAATGTTTCTGAGTTTTGGAGAAATCCTTCCCGCTGGGAAGTTTTGCAAAAGCGCTTTTTTCCCGAGATGCTTGCTGCTTCTAATCGTCTAAAGGTTTGGAGTGCGGCATGCTCAACAGGCGAGGAGCCTTACACGCTCGCTATGATTTTATCGGAGCTCGGTGCCTTGCAGCGATCCTCGCTTCTTGCAACTGATCTCGATTCAAATGTGCTGCAAAAGGCAATGGAAGGCAGTTATTTAGAGCGATCGCTGCGCGATGTTCCGCAGGTTTGCCGGCAAAAATATTTTAAGCAGGCAGAGGGAGCGTATTTGATTTCAGACTCCCTGAAGCAATTTATTCAATTCAAGCAGCAAAATTTGCTGCATGATACGTTTGATGGATCATTTGATTTAATTGTTTGCCGAAACGTAATGATTTATTTTACAGAAGAAGCAAAGCACTTATTGTATCATAAATTTTCTAATGCACTTAAACCGGGTGGACTGCTGTTTGTAGGCAGTACGGAACAAATTTTTTCCCCTGCTCAATACGGATTTGAGACCGCTGATACATTCTTTTATCGCCGGGTATAAGCGGCATGTATACCGTTTTCCATCTTCTCCTATACTAGTTAGTATGTAATAAACTTGGAGGATGAAGCAACCGATGGATAAACGTAAGGTTATAGCTGCCTATAGGCGTGGTTTTATTTCTATTCAGGAATGTGCGCAAATTATCGGAGTGGACAGTGGACAAATGACAAGACTTGTTGATGATCCATTGCTGACGAGTGAAGGCACGGCGATACTTAGAAAAGATCGGTTAACAGCAAATTAACTGCACGCTGCCCGGGCTGGCGGATTTGTCATTTTAGATGACAGTTCCACCAGCCCTTTTTTTATACGGTTACAGCGGCTTTCAAGGTGTCCAAATTCTTGTCAAACCTGTAACTGTGTACTATAATGAGCAAAGATGTTTAGTGCTGTAAAGCATAGCAGGCGCTTGAAAGCTGTTTTGAAAATTTATAATTTTATAAGTGATGCATTTATAAAATGGTTTAAATTTCATCGCGAAACGAGCTTGTGCCGTCAATGGACTGTGTTAGTCGTTTACACTTGAGGAGGAGCTTTAGTTGACTTTAAGATATTTAACCGCAGGGGAAACACACGGTCCCCAATTAACCGCTATTATTGAAGGATTGCCAAGCAATTTGAAAATTGATTTTGAGGAACTGAATTTCCAGCTGCACCGTCGTCAGAAGGGTCATGGTCGTGGACGCCGGATGCAAATCGAGAAGGATACAGCAAACATCGTTGGGGGCGTACGCCACGGCAAAACGACTGGTGCTCCTGTAGCGCTGATCGTTGCAAACAACGATTGGAAGCACTGGACTTCCGTTATGAATATTGAACCGATTGAAGGCAGCGATGAAGAGAAGCGCCGCGTTCATCGTCCGCGTCCTGGTCATGCGGATTTGAATGGCGGACTTAAATATGATTTGAAGGATTTACGCAATGTGCTTGAGCGCTCTAGTGCCCGTGAAACTGCTGCGCGTGTAGCTGTAGGGGCGGTAGCTCGTCAATTTCTCGCGGAATTCGGAATTAAAGTTGCTGGACAAGTTATTCGCATCGGTGAAATCGAAGCACCAGCTAATCAGCTTTCCGTGGATGAGTTGATCCGTTTGACGGAGGAGTCCTCGGTTCGTGTCGTTGACAAAGAAACCGAACAAAAGATGACTGATTATATCGATCAAATTAAAGCAGAAGGCGATTCGATTGGCGGAATCGTGGAATGTATTATCGAAGGCGTGCCAATTGGTCTAGGAAGCCACGTACAGTGGGATCGCAAGCTCGATGGACGTATCGCGCAAGCGGTCGTATCGATCAATGCATTTAAAGGCTGTGAGATTGGAATTGGCTTCGAAGCAGCCAAGCTTCGCGGCTCGCAAGTGCACGATGAGATTATGTATGATGCAGAGCGCGGCTATCATCGTGCAACGAATCGACTCGGCGGCTTCGAGGGCGGCATGACGAACGGGGAGCAAATCGTCGTAAGAGGTGTAATGAAACCGATTCCGACGCTTTACAAGCCGCTTCGCAGTGTGGATATTGATACTAAAGAACCGTTTACGGCTCAAGTAGAGCGCTCGGACAGCTGTGCTGTGCCAGCGGCAAGCGTCGTGATGGAGCATGTCGTTGCATGGGAAGTTGCCAAAGCATTCCTTGAAAAATTCGGCGGCGATTCCATTGAGGAAATTCGCACCAACTTGAACAATTATCTTGAACAGCTAGGGCGGTATTAAAAATGCGCGAGCTTACAGTTGAACTTGGTGATCGCTCTTATCCTATCTATATCGGGGAAGGCCTCTTGAAGGAGGCATCCTCTTATTTTATTAAGCATGGCATTAGCCAAAAATCGCCGCTGCTCATCATTACTGACTCGAATATTGCAGACATTCATTTGCAAACGCTTGAGTCTGAGCTTGCTGGCGCAGGTTTTAAAACGGCAAGCGTCGTTGTTCCAGCTGGAGAAAGCTCAAAGTCGCTAGCAATGCTCGAAACGCTTGTCGCTAAAGCTTTGGAGGAAGGTCTCGACCGCAAATCTGCTATCGTTGCACTTGGCGGTGGTGTTGTTGGAGATCTTGCAGGATTTGTTGCCGCTTCATACATGAGAGGCATCAAATTCGTACAGGTTCCAACGACAATATTGGCGCATGACAGCAGTGTAGGCGGCAAAGTCGCCGTCAATCATCCGCTTGCCAAAAATATTATCGGTGCTTTTCATCAGCCTGAGCTTGTCCTGTATGATTTGAACACGCTGCAAACCCTTCCCCCAAGAGAAGTAAGCGCTGGTTTGTCGGAAGTGATCAAGCATGGACTAATTTGGGATGAATCGTTTGTCGCATGGTGTGAAGAGAATGCGGAGAAATTGCGCACTCTTGATGCGGAAGCACTTGGTTATGCTTTGTATAAAGGCTGCAGCGTGAAGGCGGCAGTCGTATCGAAGGATGAGCGTGAAAACGATTTGAGAGCGATCTTGAATCTGGGTCATACGATTGGTCATGCCCTAGAAGCGGTAGCTGGATATGGGGAGCTGCTCCATGGGGAAGCCATTTCCATCGGGATGGTAGGCTCTGCTAAGCTGGGTATGCGATATGGTGCTCCAGAAGAGGTATATACCATAACGAAGCGCGTTCTTGCGAAAGCAGGACTGCCAGTGCGGCTCCCTGAGCATTTGGACGTAGATAAGATTATGGAAGCAATGATGCATGACAAGAAATTTGCTGAGGGTACGATGGTTTTTGTTGTGCCAACTGCAATAGGTTCAGTTGAAATAAAATCCGATGTCCGCATCCAATGGGTACGTGAGATCGTAGAGCAATTAAAGCAGGAGGTGCAACAATAATGAGTGTTAGAGGAATTCGTGGTGCTATTACTGTAGATGCTAATGAAGAACAGCCCATTTTGAATGCAACGATTGAAATGTTGAATGGAATCGTGGCCGATAATGAGATCGTACCTGACGATATTTGCAGCGTGTTCGTGACGGTTACCAGCGATCTGGACGAGACATTCCCTGCTAGAGCTATTCGCCAAATGAAGGGCTGGGAGCTTGTTCCGCTTATGTGCGCGCTTGAAGTTCCGGTTAAAGGCAGTCTTGAGCGCTGTATTAGATTAATGGTTCTTATCAACACGGACAAGACGCAAGCGGAGATTCGTCACGTTTATTTAAACGGCGCGCAGGCGCTTCGTCCGGACTTATCTAAAGCATAAAGCTGTGACTTTAGCTCATAAAGAACAAATCCCTTTGTTGACGCATAGCTGTACGTTGTTGTATATTTAGTTACGTAAGTGAGAGTAGCAGAGTAGTTTTATGAGCTGAGTAGAGATGAGTCGAGATTAGTTGAGAGAAGCAGAGTTAGGCAATGAGAGATACGCGAGTTTGAGAAAAAGCTGAACGATCTTATGTGCAATGGCACACAGGATTGTAAAAGTGCTGCTTCAACGTATCTACACATGCGTCTTTTCCGCTTACACACTTCCGTCATCATCTAAACCAACGCTCCTGCTCTGGCAGGAGCTTTTTTTGTTTTTAATAATAGAATTTTCACTACTGAGGGAGGTTGTTCGGAATGTCAAATGAGCTGCAGCACGTCACCCGTCTTGCCAGTCAGTACAATTTAATTCCAATCGTTCGCTATATGATGGCGGACACTGAAACACCAATTCGACTATTCCAGCATTTTGCGAAAGAGGATCATGCTTTTCTGCTGGAGAGTGTCGAGGGTGGAGCGAAATGGGCGCGTTATTCGTTTATAGGAACGGACCCGTTCATGATGCTTTACGGTAAAAATGGTGAGATGGTGCTTGAGCATCACGGCGTGAAGCATGTGCTTAATGACAAGCCGATTGAGCTTCTAAAAGCTCATTTGCGTTCTTTCCGCAGCCCGTCGCTGCCAGAGCTTCCTCCCTTTACAGGCGGAGCAATCGGATTTTTCGGCTATGACTTGCTGCAATATTATGAGAAGCTTCCTGCCCACCGCATCGACGATTTGAATATGAATGACATGCAATTTATGTTTTGTGATCAAATCATTGTGTTTGACCACTTTAAGCAGCAGCTGCAAATCGTTGGAAATGTTCATATCGCCGAATGCTCTACGGATGCGGAAATCGCGAAGAGCTATGCAGCGGCAGTTGCCAAAATTGAAGCAACTATTGAACGTTTGCAGCAGCCGGTGACCATTCCAGTAACATCTGGACGCTCAATTGAAGTTGATTACGAGTTAGGTGACGTACAATCCAATGTGACGAAGGAGCAATTCATCGGAAACATTGAGAAGGCGAAGCAATACATTCGCGCAGGTGACATTTTCCAGGTCGTATTGTCACAGCGCTTTAGCATTGATACAGATGTTGATCCATTGCATGTATATCGCGTGCTCCGTATGATGAATCCTTCACCATATATGTATTATTTGAAGATGGGCGAGGAAGTTATTGTTGGCGCTTCGCCGGAAGCGTTAGTGAAAGTAACGGGCGACCGTGTGGAGACAAGACCGATAGCGGGAACAAGGCCGCGCGGCAAGACGCCGGAAGAGGATAAGGCTTACGAGGTAGAACTGCTTGCGGACGAGAAAGAGCGCGCTGAGCATTTGATGCTGGTTGATCTTGGCCGCAATGACATCGGACGCGTATCGGAGTTTGGTTCGGTAACATGTGATTCGTTTATGGAAATTGAGCGTTACTCCCATGTCATGCATATTGTATCGAACGTTTCTGGCAAGCTGCACAAGGATAAAGACTTTTTTGACGCATTTGTCTCTTGTTTACCGGCAGGCACTGTATCTGGCGCACCTAAACTAAGAGCAATGGAAATCATTGCGGAGCTGGAGAATGAAGCACGCGGCGCATATGCAGGCGCAATTGGATACTTGGGCTTTGGCGGTACAATGGATACTTGTATTACGATCCGCACCATTATTTTCAAGAACGGCAAAGCCTATGTACAAGCAGGAGCGGGAATCGTTTGGGATTCTGTTCCGGAGAGCGAATATTTGGAGACGGTCAACAAGGCGAAAGGCAGCCTTAAAGCCATTCGTGCGGCTGAAGCGATTTTTGCACAGCCAAAAAGTGCACCGGATTCCTTCAATTCCATTAACTCGGATTATTACGTCAAGGTCGGAGAGGGGATTGGTCAATAATGCAGGCAACCGAAGCGATAACGATGCAGCAAGCGCTGAACCAGCTTATTGGCGGCTCAAGTTTGACGAGGCAGCAAGCAGAAATGGTGATGAACATCATCATGAACGGCGAAGCAACAGCTGTTCAAATAGCTGGCGTCGTAACTGCGCTGCGGATGAAAGGCGAGACGAAGGAGGAGATAACCGGGTTCGCTGAGGCAATGCGCGCGCATTCCAGCCATCTCCATACCGAACAAGAAGGTTTGCTCGATACATGTGGCACCGGAGGATCAGGTATTCATAAATTCAACATCTCAACTGCTTCCTCCATTATTGCTGCGGCGGCAGGCATCCGAGTTGCCAAGCATGGCAATCGCGCGATGTCTGGGAAAACGGGCAGTGCTGATGTGCTGGAGGCGCTTGGCGTACAAATTACGATAACTCCTGAACAAGCTGCACAATGCTTGGAGGATATCGGCATTTGCTTTATGTTTGCTCAGTTGTATCATCCATCGCTTCGCCATGCTGCTGCTCCGCGGCGTGAGCTTGGTATTCGAACAATCTTCAACATGCTTGGACCGCTCACAAATCCAGCTGGAGCAGATAGACAGCTTCTTGGATTCTACGATCGGAGCCGCACCTCTACGGTTGCCGAGGTGCTCGGTGAGCTTGGACTGAAACGTGCCATGGTTGTAAGCAGTCATGATGGACTTGATGAAATTAGCATCTCTGCACCTACACAAATATCTGAGCTATTAAACGGTGTTGTGAAAACCTACGATGTTACGCCAGAGGAGCTTGGACTAACACGTTGGCCGATTGCGGAAGTTATGGGTGGTGAGCCGGAAGTTAACGCAGCACTTATTCGTTCTATTTTCTCAGGCGAGCAGCGCGGGGCTTATCGTGATATCGTGCTTGCCAACGCGGGTGCATGTATATATGTAGGCGGGAAAGCACAATCGCTTCGCGAGGGGGCAGAGATTGCTGCCAAGGTGATCGATTCAGGCGAGGCGCAGCGGAAGCTCGTTAGTCTTATTCATACGACAGGAGAGTTGGCAAATGTTTCTGGATAAAATTGTAGCTACAAAACGAACTGAGGTTGAGGAGCTGGCGGCTCGCTTTGACCTTGCACAGGTGGAGAAACAAATTTCGGAGATGGAAGCATGCCGCGGCTTTGAACATGCATTATCGGCAGCTGGCCGCAACAGAAGTATGGGACTAATTGCCGAGGTAAAGAAGGCGTCGCCATCAAAAGGACTGATTCGTGCTGATTTTGAGCCAACCACGCTTGCTGCACAATATGAAGCAGCTGGTACGGATTGTATTTCAGTGTTGACGGATCGTGATTACTTTCAAGGATCTAATGAATTTCTGCAGGCCGTGAAAAAAACGGTTAAGGTACCTCTATTAAGAAAAGATTTTACGATTGACCATCGTCAAATTTATGAGGCTCGCTTAATCGGAGCGGACGCAATCTTGCTCATCGCAGCTATTATGACGCCAACGCAGCTTGGTGAGTTTCATGATCTTGCGAAGTCGATTGGGATGGATGTGCTCGTAGAAGTGCACAACAAAGAAGAGCTGGAAGGTGTTCTTGAGCTGGACAAAGCAACGCTCATTGGTATTAATAACCGTGATTTGAAAACATTCGCTACGGATCTAAAAACGACCGAAGAGTTAATCGGACTTATGCCGAAAAATGTTACTGTCATTAGCGAGAGCGGAATTGCGGGTAATAGTGATATGGATTACTTAAAGTCAATCGGCGCTCATGGTGTATTGATTGGTGAATATTTTATGCGGCATGAGCAAGTAGGACAATCGGTTACTGACTTAATGGGTGCGGTAACCGTTCGATGAAGCAGCAGACACGTATCAAAATTTGTGGTCTAATGGATGTGCAAACGATTCAGCAGATGGATGGATTGCCCATTCACGAAATCGGCTTCATCTTTGCTCCCAGCAAGCGATTGGTGGAAAAGGCGACTGCATCGCAGCTTATATCAGCGGCTGCGAAGTTAAAGGCAGCTGGCGGTGAGCGCCCGAGAACGGTTGGCGTATTCGTAAATGAAACCTTTACTAATCTGCAAGAACTTTTGTTAGTCGCTCCTTTAGACGTGGTTCAATTGCATGGCAATGAATCGGCAGCGTTTTGCCAAATGGTGCGTGAGCAGCTGAACGTTCAAGTATGGAAAGTATTTTCCATGAAGAAGGAAGCCGAGGGCAGCTCGCCAATGTCTGCTCTAGAGCGATTAACGCCATACCGAGATGCTGTTGATGCCGTACTGATAGACGCACCTGGCGGCGGCACGGGTCAAACCTTCGATTGGGAAGCGATAAAAGAATATATGCAAGCAGCTGAAGAGCTTGGCATTACACTGTATGTAGCAGGTGGTCTACATGAAGGAAATGTACAAGAGCTGCTAAGGACATATGCGCCAAACGGGATAGATGTATCAAGCGGTGTTGAGACGGATGGACGGAAAGATATTGAGAAAATCCGATTATTTGTAAGAAGGGTGATGGAAGCATGACACAAGTACCAGATGAGAATGGACGCTTCGGCAAATTTGGCGGTAGATATGTGCCAGAAACATTAATGACAGCATTATTAGAGCTAGAGGAAGCTTATCAGCATTATTCCAAGGATCAAGCGTTTCAAGACGAGGTTACTTATTTGTTGCATAAGTACTCAGGTCGTCCGACTTCACTATACTATGCAGAACGACTTAGCGAGCATCTTGGCGGCGCAAAAATCTACTTAAAACGTGAAGACCTGAACCATACAGGTGCACATAAAATTAATAACACGATTGGTCAAGGCGTACTTGCCAAACGTATGGGAAAATCAAAAATCATTGCAGAAACAGGCGCAGGGCAACACGGCGTTGCTTCTGCAACGATAGCAGCTTTGCTTGGTCTAGAATGCAAAGTGTTTATGGGCGAGGAAGATATGAAGCGTCAGCAGCTTAATGTTTTCCGGATGCAGCTGCTTGGCTCTGAAGTTGTGCCAGTTCTATCTGGAACAAGAACACTTAAAGATGCATGTAACGAAACCCTTCGTTACTGGGTCAGCCATGTTGAAGATACTTATTATATTTTGGGGTCAGTTACAGGCCCGCATCCTTATCCGATGATGGTTCGTGATTTCCAGCGTATCATTGGCGACGAGGCTCGTAAGCAAATATTGACTGAAGAAGGTCGATTGCCGGATTATGTTGTTGCAGCTGTTGGCGGCGGAAGCAACGCAATGGGGATTTTCTATCCATTTATTAATGATGACAGCGTGAAGCTGCTTGGCGTTGAGGCTGCTGGCCGCGGTGTAGATACGATTGAGCATGCGGCAACAATGACCAAAGGACGTCACGGTGTATTCCAGGGCTCGATGAGCTATGTGCTGCAGGATGAGTATGGACAGGTTCAACCTGCGCATTCGATTTCAGCGGGACTTGATTATCCTGGTATTGGACCAGAGCATGCCTACTTGAAAGATTCCGGACGCGCTGAATACGTTCCTGTAACGGATGCCGAGGCGCTTGATGCGTTGCAGCTGCTATCGCGCACAGAAGGCATTATTCCAGCTCTGGAATCAGCACATGCGATCGCTCAGACGATTAAGCTTGCGCCTACGCTTGATAAAGACAAAGTCGTCGTTGTCAGCTTATCCGGACGTGGAGATAAGGACGTAGAAGCAATTATGGGTTACTTGGGGGTAAATAAGCATGAATCTCATTGATACAGCATTTGCAAGACTGAAGTCTGAAGGCAAAACGGCGTTAATTCCTTTTGTTACGATGGGTGATCCTGATCTAGCTACTTCGGTTGCTATCATCCAAACGCTCGAGAAGGCAGGCGCTGACATGATCGAGCTTGGCGTGCCGTATTCCGACCCGCTAGCAGATGGTCCTGTTATCCAGCGTGCATCTGAGCGAGCATTGCGCCATAACAGCATTACAATTAAGGATTGTATTGAAATAGCTGAGCAATCACGTGAGGCCGGCGTTAAAATTCCATTCATATTGTTCACTTATTACAACCCGGTGTTTCAATATGGGCTTGAAGCGTTTTTCGAGCTTGTACAGAGCAAAGGCATCAGTGGTCTTATTATTCCTGACTTGCCAATCGAAGAAGATGAAGAGGTTAGGCAGCTTGCGGAAGCAGCTAATGTGCATCTTATTCCTCTTGTGGCACCGACATCCAAGGATCGGGTAACACGTATTTCACGCAAAGCAAAAGGATTTGTCTACTGCGTTTCATCGCTTGGCGTAACAGGCGTGAGAGCTGATTTTCATACGGGTATTGATGAATTCCTCTCGATGGTTCGCGAAGCGACCGATTTGCCAATCGCGGTAGGCTTTGGCATTTCAAGCCGTGAGCAGGTTGCTCGCTTTGAAAAGCAATGTGACGGCGTGATCGTGGGCAGTGCGATTGTGCGTACGATAGAAGATGCTATTCCACTGCTGAATGCTGCAGATACGCGTGAAGCGGGACTTAAACAAATCGGCGATTTTGTTGCACAGCTTAAAGGGTAAATGGAATTTTTTGATGATGGAATTATACCCTACGAAAGTGGTTTGTAAGTGACATAGGATATTAATAATAGCGGAAAGCTCTCTAGACTTGGTCTAGGAGAGCTTTTTTTGCTTTATCGGGTTAAGAGAGGAATTTGTAGCAGGGAGCTGTTTTGGAGGGATTTCGGTACAGTGATTCGGGGGTGGAGAGGACGGATGGTAAAGCACAAGGATAAATGGGGAAGCACGAAGCTGTTGATTTGAAAAGTAACTTTTGAAGCTAGCTTACGGACATAGGATCCTTTATTTTAAAATAATTGGCTAAAAATATTATTTAACGGACATAGAATCCGCTATTTTATCTAAAAGGCGTTCAATTGTATGTAAATTTAAGAAATAAGGGATCCTATGTCCGTTATATCGAGAAAAAGCATGATTATCATCAAATAAGGGATCTGATGTCCGTTATTTGAATGAAGAACTTAAAAAATCATTTTCTAATGATGATTTTGAAGTGTTATTGGCATGGTAGCGGTGATTCTTCACTTCATTTTATATACAGAAACAGAACCATTGATTAAAAAAGTGCCTTCCGGTTAATAAGTTCATCAAACATATATCACAATTTCGATATAATCTTGCGCAATAGACCAATCTTGTGTTAAAAAAACTTTAAAACCTAACACAGATATGAGACAATGGATGTCGAGTAATGAGACTAGTCAATTATAAAAGAGGTGAACGGCTCATGCAGCCCAAAAGTAATATCGTCCACCTTCCCGTCTATCAACCCGGAAAGCCGGTTGAAGATGTTAAGAGGGAGCTAGGGTTAAAAGAAGTCATCAAACTTGCATCTAATGAAAATCCGTTTGGCTGTTCTGAACAAGTTAAAGCAGCAGTCATTGAAGAATTAGGCAATTTTAATATTTATCCAGATGGTGCGAGCGTTGAACTAACGGCTGCACTTGCGGAAGAGCTTGGCGTTGATTCAAACCAAATTATTTTTGGCACAGGTTCCAGTGAAATTATTCTTATGATTAATAGAGCGTTTATCGTTCCTGGCGACGAAACGATTATGGCGGACGAAACTTTCCCGCAATACAAGCATAATGCAGAAATTGAGAATGCAACGATCATAGAGGTTCCTCTAAAAGAAGGCAAGCATGATTTGCCTGCAATGCTGTCTAAAATTACTGAGCGAACTAAAATCATTTGGATTTGCAATCCGAACAACCCAACGGGTACCATTGTCACACTGCCTGAGCTTTCTGAGTTTTTGCAGCAGGTGCCAACGAACGTGCTTGTTGTACTTGATGAAGCCTATGGGGAATATATCGATGATCCGCAGTTTCCAGACGGAATACAATTGCTGCGCGAGCACCGCAATTTAATCGTGCTGAGAACTTTTTCGAAAATTTTTGGCCTAGCTGCGTTGCGGATTGGTTATGGCGTTGGGCATCCTGATGTCATTCGCTATACGAATCAGGTACGTGAACCATTCAACACGTCGCGAGCGGCACAAGCTGCAGCGAAAGCAGCACTTGCTGACAAAGCATTTATTGAATATTGTCGTGACCAAAATAAACAAGGTCTTGCTTATTTGTCGGAGCAATTTGATCGTCTTGGCTTATCTTACTTCCCTGCATACGGCAACTTCGTAATGGTAGATGTGAAGCGTCCATCACCTGAAGTATTCGACGGATTGCTGCGCAGAGGAATTATTTCAAGACCGCGCTGGACTTACTACCCGAATCATATTCGGATTACAGTTGGTACAAGTGAGCAAAATGAAAAATTCATTACAGCACTAGAACAGGTTTTGCAGGAATCGGCGGTGCAAGGATAAAGTTATGACGACTGTAGCGATTTTTGGAGTAGGGCTGATCGGTGGTTCGATCGCCCTTTGTTTTAAAGGAAAACCAGGTATTACAGTAATCGGACATTCAAACCGTCCCTCGCAGGTAGAGAAGTACATGCAGCGGGGTGTGGTTGATTTTGCAACGACTTCAATGCAAGAAGCGGCCGAGCAAGCAGATTTTATATTCGTTTGTGTACCGGTCGGCAACATTGAGGAATATATCGAGAAACTCAGTGCGTTTAAATTAAAACCCGGCTGTATAATTACAGATGCTGGGAGCACGAAGGCTTCTGTTATGGCATGTGCAAAATCACTCGATTTTGGACAAGCTACTTTTATTGGCGGGCATCCGATGGCCGGCTCTGAGCGTACAGGAGTTGAAGCGGCTTCATCGCATCTTTACGAGAACGCGTTCTATGTGCTGACACCTGATGAGAATACGCCTGAGGAAGCAGTGGAGCGTCTAGTTGAACTTCTCAGCCATACAAAAGCGAATATCGTAAAAGTTGATGCGAAAGAGCATGATGAGATTGCAGGCGCGATAAGCCATTTGCCGCATATCATTGCCGTATCGCTTGTGAACCAGGTTCGTGGATATAATGAAAATAATATGCTATATGAATCGTTAGCAGCAGGGGGCTTCCGCGATATTACACGGATAGCATCAAGCGATTCGATTATTTGGCGTGATATATTAATTAATAATCGCAAGGTTTTGCTTGAGCTGCTGCGCGATTGGAGCAAGGAAACAGATAAATTTGTGTCCATGCTGGAGAGTTCAGATGGGGATGCGATTGCTGAAGCTTTTGGAACAGCAGGTCAATTCCGCAGCAAAATGCCTGAGCGTCGCAAAGGCATGATTCATTCTGCATTCGACTGTTATGTCGATATTCCAGATCATCCTGGTATTATCGGTAAAATCACAAGTGAGCTTGGGAATAGCCTTATCAACCTGAGCAACATTCATATTATTGAGAGCAGAGAAGACGTGCCGGGCGTTCTAAGACTTTCTTTCCGAAGTCAAGAGTATTTGGATCAGGCTGTTATCGTACTTACTGCTAAAGGCTATGACGTACACCTTTAATCGGGTGTTCGTCATTTTTTGATTAAAAAAAGCGTTTACAATTTATTTCGAACAAAATGAAAACGCTTATTGACAAAATGGAAGCGTATACATATAATAAAGGTACAGTATGGTTTCTCTCCACTCCTATCCAAATCCTATAGTGCTCATCATGAGTACGGACCACCCTTCGGGGTGGTTTTTTTTTGTTTATAAGGTGACCTATCTGACAATGGCTGCGGTATAAGGATCTATCTAGTTGAACCTTAATATGAACGGGCAGGTTAGCATGGTGCTTGGTGGGTTACATGATTTTCGTAAATGTGGTAGAATATTCCATGTAAACCGAATTGAAAGGGGACTTGGAATGAGCACAAACAAGATCCATGAAACCCAGCCCGAAAAGGAACATTTGCACAGTAACTATAATTATTTAGATGAGAACCTTCGCTCTATTCAAAGTATTGAGGGTGGAGGACCAATGAAAAAAATAGATTTAAATTCAATGCCGCGTCCTCTAAAGATCTTCGGCTACTTTGTATTTTCAATTTTAGTGTTAATGGGTGCGGTAGCAGTCTTGATTAGTTTTATTCGTTATATTTAACAACATCACCACGCTGCTCAACTAACGGAGAAGGTTAGGCAATAGCACACAACGATGAGCAGGCACTGCGGTAGCCTGCTCGTTTTATTAATCTAACGGGCAGTTATGCGAAACAAAATAAAATTCGTCTTCGTAATTAGAAGGAAGTATGCTGAGTACAGCGACTCTTATGACTCTATCCAGGAGGAATTTCTCATATTCCAAAAAATCAGAAACCTATTCAAGACTCGACGACTTAAACACCAATTAAAATTACTCAAACCAATACATGTCATTTTGCATGAAAATAAAGAAGTCTTTGAAGATCATTGGCAAGCACGAACAGAAGCTTATGAATCGCTACCAGAAGAAGATATTCAAAGTATTTTAGTCTATACTCAAAAGAAACTAAATGAAATATCAAATTATTTGAATACCATTAAGTTCAATAAACAGTCAAAGGATGTTTTATTCTTCTTTACGGACTATGTAGATCATTTATTGAAATATCACAAAAATAAATTTGATATGAGGTATCACCTACAATACATGTATTTATATAGTGAATTATTATTAGGATCGCAAAGGTATATAGCGATTAAGAATAATTTAAGAGAAATTGAAGGGGGTTCGAGGAAGACGATTCATTAAGCTATACCAGCCAATAGGCTGTCAATATTTAATTATTAATGAAGAAAACGAAGGGTGCTATACTGGTAAAAAAGCATG
>NZ_MRTD01000026.1 GCF_001956295.1 Paenibacillus sp. FSL A5-0031 | reverse complement strand
TTATCCCGAAGGATTTGCGAGGCAGTTATTACTCGTTGTTCAGTTTTCAAAGAGCAATCTTTTCTCTCTTGTCGACCGTGTATCTCGTTGGCGACCTAGATAATATATCATAGGCGTATATAGCATTGCAAGTGTTTTTTTCATTATTTACGAAAAAGTTTTCAATACTCCTATTTGCCTTCTAATTACGTAATTGTTGCTTCGCTTCCTCCTCACCTATATTGAAGAAAGACATAAAAAAACGAGCTGTGCGATTTCCGCAAGCTCGTATGACTTCTAATATGTTTTTGTAACTGTATATTGAGCTGCATCCTTGATAAGCTCATACTTTTTCTTGCCCTTCTTTAGACCCGCATCAACTGTCGTATCAATCGTAACCCATTTCCCATCCAAGTACACTTCGTTCCAAGCATGATAAACATCCACATAAGTAGATTGTCCCATCAAGAGCTTCGTAGGAATATCCACGCTCCGCAGCATTGCCGCAAACAATGAAGCGTATCCGTAGCAGATATCCTTTCTCGATTTAAATGTGCGGTCAATATTGGGGAGGTAATCAACTGACAGATTAGCAGCTAATTGATTATCATAACTTACATTCGTAATAATATATTCGTAGATTGCCTTTACTTTCTCCATATCCGTTTTTTTATTGCTCGCTAATTCTTTTGCCTTGACGATGGCGCTGCTCGCATTCGACCAGTCAATGTTCTGGATGGAATTCAAGTACAAAACCTTGTTGTCTTTCAAATCAAGCGTCACGGTTTCTTTCTTCGCCAGTTTGTATTTGTTGCCTGTTGTATTCTCTAGAACAGATATCGTATATTCGCCATTGCCAAGCTGCAATGGAAACTTCTCAGCTGTTTTTCCGCTGGTTAGATTATATGTATAATTTGATGCGCCTTTTGCGATCATAAGCTTCGTTTTCACTTTAGTGCTCACTGCATATTGTACGGAGACAACACCTTTATCTAAATTCCCCGTATTGAGCCAATCAGAAGAGTCCGCTTCATTTGCCTGAACGACCGTTACATGGATGGATGCAAAAAGAACAAAAGCTGCGATGACTAACATAAATTTACGCATGAATATACTCCCTTCGGTAGCTGGCTGCCATCTTACGGAAGGCCCTTTAGCTTTGCGTCCCTACCTTTCGATAGGTTTGCCATTATCGTGTGAAGCGCTATGTGAAGAATTTCCCTATACAAACAAAAAAAAGCCTGTTCATTCGGTAGCTGGCTGCCATCATACGGAAGGCCCTTTAGCTTTGCGTCCCTACCTTTCGATAGGTTTGCCGTTATCGTGTAGCGCTTTATTAGTTCTATTCTACCATATGAATCTAGCAAATCAATAGATTGCACTACAATATCAATCATAATTTGAATGTTTTTAAGGATTGTTGTTGCAAATTCTCGATATTAGAAAAAAAAGAACCGTTGGCTGCTAAAAGCCCTACGGTCCCTTGTTTCTTTCTTATTCAGCAGAACGCTGATCTCTCATATGAGGGAACAACAGTACATCACGAATAGATGGAGCATCTGTTAGAAGCATGATCAATCGGTCGATACCGATTCCTAATCCGCCTGTTGGCGGCATGCCGTATTCCAGAGCGCGGATAAAGTCTTCATCCATCTCATGCGCCTCGTCATTTCCATGCTCACGCTCAACAAGCTGCGACTCGAAACGCTCACGCTGATCAATCGGATCGTTAAGCTCCGTAAATGCATTAGCATGCTCACGTGCTACGATGAATAGTTCAAAACGATCGGTGAAGCGTGGATCTGCTTCGCTTTTCTTAGCAAGCGGCGAAATAGCAACCGGATGTCCTGTAACAAAGGTTGGCTGAATAAGCGTGTGCTCACCGAACTGTTCAAAGAAAGCGTTGAGAATATGACCAAAAGTCATATGCGGATCAACGGCAACTTTGTGTTCTTTCGCCAAACGATGGGCTTCCTCGTCGCTCATTTCCACGCCGAAATCTACGCCCGTCGTTTCTTTGACAAGCTCAACCATGCTGACACGGCGCCACTGAGGCGTCAAATCAATCTCTTGGCCTTGATAAGTGATTTTTGTTGTTCCAAGAACCTCTTGCGCAATATGTGCGATGACATTCTCTGTCAATGCCATAATATCTTTGTAATCAGCATAAGCCTCGTAAAGCTCAATCATTGTAAACTCTGGATTGTGGCGAGTCGAAATCCCCTCATTCCGGTATACACGGCCGATCTCATATACTTTCTCCAATCCGCCTACAATCAGCCGCTTCAAATGAAGCTCGATTGCAATACGCATGTAGAGCTGCATGTCCAGCGCATTATGATGCGTTTCGAAAGGGCGTGCTGCAGCACCGCCTGCAATGGAATGCAGCGTTGGTGTTTCTACTTCTAGATACCCGCGGGAATCTAGGTAGCGACGCATGGATTGAATGATTTTGGAACGAGTAATAAAGGTTTGTTGGACGTCGGGATTCACGATAAGGTCAACATAACGCTGACGATAACGAAGCTCTACGTCTTTCAAGCCATGATATTTATCAGGCAATGGAAGAAGCGACTTTGTCAAAACTTCAATATCACGTGCTTTGACAGAGACTTCGCCTGTATTCGTTTTGAATACAACGCCTACTACGCCAATGATGTCACCGATATCTAGCAAGTCAAAAGCTGCAAACTTATGCTCTTCAACGGAATCTTTACGAACATAAATTTGAACCTTGCCGCTCAAATCTTGAATCGTAGCAAAACCCGCTTTGCCCATGCCGCGCTTCTGCATAATACGGCCAGCAATACGCACTTCAACCGCTTTTTCTTCTATTTCTTCTTTGCTGAGCCCTTCATAGGCTTGTACAATATCTTTGGCGTTATGAGTGCGTTCGAACTTTCGGCCGAATGGATCCACACCTAACCCTCTAAGCTCGTCCAATTTGTTTCTGCGAATTTGCAAGAGCTCACTTAGCTCCTGCTGTTCATTGATTTCTTGTTCCACTTCTTTCATCTCCTTGATCATTCGGCAAAAGCAAGCAGCTGTCACCGGATTCATGCAGCAAAATCTCGTTTCGCAATAAAATATAAGCAATGTATAGACCTGTAATATACGTTCTTATATTTTAAACGTTCAAAAAGCTTCCCACAAGGAAGCTTTTTGAACCGCACATAGCAAACATTATTTTTTGATATCGAGAATTTTGTATTGAATAATGCCGACTGGTACGCTAACTTCGACAACGGTGCCTTTTTTCTTGCCTAGAATCGCTTTACCAACCGGGCTTTCATTTGAAATCTTGTTTTGCAAAGGATCGGCTTCCGCTGTACCAACAATGGAATAATCCATTGTGTCGCCATACTCCATATCCTCAACTGTTACGATCGAACCGATGCTCACGGTATCAATATCAATATCGTCATTATTTATAATACGCGCATTGCGCAACATTTTCTCAAGGGTAAGAACGCGGCCTTCGATAAATGCTTGCTCATTCTTCGCATCTTCATATTCCGAGTTTTCGCTTATATCACCATAGCCAATTGCTACTTTAATACGTTCAGCTACTTCACGACGCTTAACCGACTTTAGGTTCTCTAATTCATCTTCGAGCTTTCGCAGCCCTTCTTGAGTCAGAATGATTTGCTTATCGTTCATCTTTCCGATTCTCCTGTCATGTGACTAATTTTTCATACCTTGTATGAATTCACTGTTACCTAATATATTACGCTTCTTATTCCTCATACCAACTGTTGTTTGAAGCGCTCTTGATGTCTTCGTTAGATTATATTGCACGATTATATTGCAAAGTTACCCTGAATGTCAATCAAAGCCAGACGACCCATTGAAACCGTTTCATTTCTGAAATGTAGAGCAGAAGCCGCATGATAGCGGCTTTTGTCGAATGGTGTCGGCTCGCTCCCGTTACGGGGTAAATCGCATAACCGATCTATTGTATTTTAGTAAGCGACTACTTCAACAGAACCCGCTTCTTTGCTTGACACAGCACTGACAGCTTGGAATTCCTCGTCCTCTCCAAGCGAGCGGGCATAGTTTTCCAAAATCGCTGCCATCGGATCACAGCCGATATGATCGAGCAGCCTTTTTGCATCCTCTGGTGAGAAAACGTCGCCATTCCCAATTACGGGAATCGCTACCGCTTCATTGACATCCTTTATAATGTCCCAATTAGCCTTGCCCGTATACTAGCATGTAAAATGGCTTTGTCACTTACTATCTCAACACATACAAGACCCGTTCCAAACTCCTTGGCAATTAATCAAAAGGCAGGATTGTACACGACTGCCATCGGCGCTGGCACCACTCTATGCTTCATTTCGATGCCACCGATTTTCAGCATGTCACTCCTTCCTCCTCTTCTAATTGCTTATGGTTCATTTCTTGTGTACCAGACAGCACTATTCACGGTTATCAGACATTAATTCCTCATAGCTGATGCCGAGCGTCTTAGCGATATGATTTAATAACTTCGTATCCGTCTTTCTTGTTCCTCGCTCCAATGAGCCAAGAACGGCGACCGATACGCCAAGCTCCTTGGCCAGCTCCTGCTGAGTATAGCCCTTCAGCTTTCGAAAGGCTCTGACGCGCTGCGCCAATTGATTGTTTTCCATAACGTAATGCCTTCCTTTCCATCCAGAAGCGCTGCTTCAGATACTGCGCTTACCTCGGACTGCAGCCGATGTGTTTGATCCAAAACATCATGCAGCGGAACGAGTACGAACGACCGCTCCATCATACGCGGATGCGGTAATGTTAATTCCTCTTGATCCATTCTGACATTATCGTATAGGAGCAGATCAAGGTCAATGGTTCTCGGTCCCCAACGAATTTGTCGAACTCTACCGAGCTGGTGCTCGTACTCCAAAAGCTGACGTAAAAGCATTAATGGAGATAGTGTCGTTCGTACAGCTAATGCCATATTGATAAAGGGCGGTTGCTCTGTGTAGCCTACCGGATCAGTCTCATACATGCCCGACACTCTGCTTACCACGATGTTCGGGTGCGCATCGATGAGGCTAATCGCTTCCAGCAGCAGTTGCTCACGGTTTCCCATGTTTGATCCTAAAGCGATATATGCCTCTGCCTGTGCGCCATCAAGCGGGAATTGTTCGTCCATCATTGTCCCGCTTTCTGCGCAGTTCTACCGTTACTCCGTCAAAATGGATATCAAACGGCGGGTTTGGCTTCGTTACTCGAACCGTCACTTCATTTACCATAGTATAAACTTCCAGTACTTGCGATGCAATGTGACCTGTTAAAGCTTCGATAAGCTTAAACGGAGGGCCCTCTACAATCGTTTTCGTGAGAGCGTGGATTTCTGCATAATTCACCGTACTGTTCAAATCATCGGTTAACGCTGCTTGCTCCAAATCCATATTGAGTTCAACATCCACATAATATTTCTGGCCTAGCTTGTTTTCTTCAGGAAATACGCCGTGGTAGCCGTAAAACCTCATCCCTTTGATCATCATTTTATCCATTATAGTCACTCTCCTAACGATGTACCTTATTTAAAATAGGAAACGGCATTCTACAACACAATTAACGTCGGTATAAAATGGCGTCCGTCATAAGCGCGGTACGCTTTATTGCACGCACATCATGCACACGTACGATTTGGCAGCCGTGCGCAATGCCAAGAGCAACCGTCGCAGCCGTTCCCTCAACAAGCTCATCAACAGGCAGATTCAGCGTCTGCTTAATGAAACGTTTACGCGAGGTGCCGAGCAGCACCGGATATCCAAGTGCATGCAGCTCAGATAGACGGCTAAGCAGCTCCAGATTATCCTCATAGGTTTTGGCAAAACCAATACCCGGATCTAGCCAGATCTGATCTTCAGCGATGCCCGCCGTTCTTGCAATGCTTACACTGCCCTGCAAATCTGCAAGTACATCGGGAACAAAATCATTATAGTCTCTCGCATGGCGGTTATGATTGATGATGACAGGACAAGCATATTCAGCTGCAACTGCGGCCATATTAGGGTCACCCTTAAGCCCCCAAATGTCATTAATAATATGAGCGCCCGCCTCTAGCGCATGCCGTGCAGTCTCAGCTTTGTATGTATCGATGGATAAAGGAATGTGCGGCAGCGCCTTACGCAATCCTTGAATAACAGGAAGGATACGCCGCAGCTCTTCCTCCACTCCCACCGGCTCAAATCCTGGACGTGTCGATTCACCGCCAATATCAATAATATCAGCGCCTTCCTCCACCATCGCTTTCGCACGGGCAAGAGCCGCATCCACACTCGTATAGCTCCCGCCATCCGAGAAAGAATCAGGTGTCGCATTCAAAATGCCCATAATCAACGTACGCTCGCCTAGCTCCAGCCTCGTTCCACTGCCAAACTCATATGTTCTTTTATAGAAATTTGGTTGTTGATCCATTGTTAGATCGCCATCCTTCTTCTTAATGTTACATGATTATAGAGCTTAGACAGCTCTAGTATCATCGTCAATTGTCGTCTGTCGGTAAAGAGTAAGCAATTGCTTTGTAATAGACCCTGCTTGACCGTTTCCGATAACTCTACTCACCCCGCCAGCTTCGGATAACAGCGTAACGGGAACGAGCTCCTGAATGGAATTGGTAAGCCATATCTCATCGGCCGTTTGCAGCTTCTCCAAGCTATAAAGGCCCTCTTCGGTTTCATACCCTGCACTGCTAGCCAGCTCCATAACTCGCTCGCGCGTAATGCCCGGCAATATGCCGGTGGCCAGTTCAGGCGTATATACAACATTGTCCTTAGCAAAAAACAAGTTGCTCACGATTCCCTCCGCCAACCATCCCTCTCGCGTGAGCATAAGACCCTCGGCCCCAGGCGCAGCACCACTGGCAAGCAGCTCTCGCTTAGCAATAATATTGTTCATATAATGGAGAGACTTAAAGCGAACCTCGCCCTCAGGCGTGTTCCTCCTTGTCTGCAAAAGCCGCAGCTCCCGTCCGCGCATATGAACCGCATCATTAACCGGCGGCAAAGCCTTTACAAGCATTAACACATTCGGCTGTTCATAATCTCCTGTCGGCAACCCTAGCTCAGCTTCGCCTGCACTGACGGTTAGTCTTATATAGCCATCTTTTAATTCATTCGCCACAAGTAGCTCGTTAACGGAGCAGCGCAGCTCCTCCATATTAGGTGTGTACTGAATTCCTAGCTGATCACAGCCTGAGCATAGCCGCTTCATATGCCTATCTAGTAAGTATGGTTTCCCCTTATACGTGCGGAAAGTCTCGAACAAACCTATACCGTACAAAAAGCCGTGATCATAAACTGAGATCACGGCTTCGCTCGCATCCATTACGGAGCCGTTCAGTCCGACCTTCATCGCACTGCGCCCGTCCGATTTTGCAAGAAATTACGAAGCATCGTCAAGCCATGCTCCGTTATAATGGACTCAGGGTGAAATTGCACCCCTTCAATTGCATATTCCTTATGACGCAAACCCATAATTTCTCCTTCATCTGTTTCCGCTGTTATTTCCAAGCAATCAGGCAGCGTTTCACGGCGTACGATAAGAGAATGATAGCGAGTAGCGGTAAAAGGTGATGGCAAACCTTCAAATACGGATTTTCCTTGATGATAAATGGCAGACGTTTTGCCGTGCATCAGCTTCTCCGCACGCACCACTTCCCCGCCAAATGCCTGCCCGATCGATTGATGACCAAGACATACACCAAAAATCGGGATTTTACCTTTAAAATGCTCGATTAGTGATAGACTAATGCCCGCTTCATTCGGTGAACACGGACCTGGTGATATTAAAATATGATCGGGCGCTAATGCTTCGATTCCAGCTAAATCTATTTCGTCATTTCTTTTTACCGTAATATCTTCCCCAAGCTCACCCAAATACTGCACTAAATTGTACGTAAAGGAATCATAATTATCGATGACAAGTATCATGTTAAGGCTCCCCCTTTTTCCGTTTCCGCTGCCAAATCGACTGCTGCAAACCGTTCGCTGTACTGAATGGCCTTCCATAATGCCTTCGCCTTGTTTAGCGATTCTTTATATTCCCGCTCCGGCTCAGAATCAATAACGATACCTGCTCCCGCTTGAATATGAACAACGCCTTCCTGAAGCACCATGGTTCTAATAATAATATTAAATTCCATATCCCCGCTGTAGTCAATCCATCCAAGCGAGCCCGTATACGGTCCTCTGCGTGTCGGTTCAAGCTCTTCTATGATTTCCATTGTGCGAATTTTTGGAGCACCTGTAATCGTTCCTCCAGGGAAGGTAGCCGATATAACATCGTAAGCATCTTTGCCGTTTGCAAGCTGTCCTACTACCTGAGAAACAAGATGCATAACATGCGAGTATTGTTCAATAACCATAAACTCTTCGACCTTAACCGTACCATAAGTAGAAATCCGCCCAAGATCGTTCCGTTCCAAGTCAACGAGCATAATATGCTCCGCCCGCTCCTTCTCATTCGTGAGAAGTTCGTCAGCTAGGCGCCGATCCTCTTCCTCCGTTCGCCCGCGTCTACGCGTTCCAGCTATCGGTCTTGTGATCAGTTTGTTATCATTGAGCTCAACGAGAAGCTCAGGGGATGCAGATACAATCTGAAAATCAGGACAACGCAGAAACCCCATATAAGGCGATGGGTTAACTAGTCGAATCCATTCATAAAGTTCTTCCGGCGCAGCCGCAATCGCTTTGCTCTGACGAACGGACAAATTCACTTGAAAAACGTCACCCTGCTCAATATATCGCTGAATGCTGCGAACGGCGTCCATGTATGCTTGCTTCGAGAAAGGGGATGTGATGCCAGAAATCGAATCCGCATCCAATTGCAATAAATCATCTGTCAACAAACGCTGACGCTCTGCTCGAAGCGATATCGCCTTCGCCTGGGCATGCTCTTCATCAAACCAGGTTAACCAGTAGTCGGTCATCCCTTCCGCTCTAGATGAAGCACGGTCATAAGCAGCACGCAGTTCCTCTTGATCCGCATTTTGATCTACTTTTGAATGGACAGCACAATACACTTTTGATTGCTCATGGTCGATGATCCATATCTCATTCATTTGCATGAATAAATAATCGGGAATATCCTGATTATCCTCGGCTAGCACCGGCAATCGTTCGATCGAACGAATGACATCGTAACCCCAGAATCCGATACAGCCGCCAACCCACTTAGGCCCATTCTCAAGCTTCGGCCCAAGCAAACCGCTCATCCATTCTCTCACAACCTCAAGCGGCTTACCTTCCCAGCGGCGCTTGCTTTGCTCCTCTAGCGAATGAAATTGTATCGACTCTGCTTGCAGCCCTTTTCCACGGATAACCCCGTCAGGATGCAATCCCAAATACGTATATCGTCCGTCCTTGCCGCTTTCTAATACAAAAGCATGCGGCGAAGCGTCCTGCCATACTTCTTCCCATGACGTTACGTTCGCCCGATTACCGAACTCAAAGGGTAATTCTTTAACGAATGGCAGCGTCGTATATTTCTGTTCGGCGTGCCACCGAGTCCATTGCTCTATCGCGGTGATCATCACCTTCAACCCCCGAATACTTGACTTATTTTGCTCAGTATACAGAATAGCTAAGTAAAAAGAAAGCCTTCCATTCCGAGGAATGAAAGGCTGTTCGATATAGGCAGTAAAAATTAGTTTTCGAAGTTGAACAGCGGTGTGGAAAGGTAGCGTTCGCCGTTGCTTGGAACAATCGCAACAACACGTTTTCCTTCGCCAAGCTCTTTCGCAACTTGCAATGCCGCATAGATCGCTGCGCCAGAGGAAATTCCGCAAAGAATGCCTTCTTCTTTCGCTGCACGACGAGCGTATTCAAACGCATCTTCGTTCTCAATTGTAATGACAGCATCGTAGATATCACGGTTCAAAATATCAGGAACAAAGTTTGCGCCGATACCTTGAATTTTGTGAGCACCCGGTTTGCCGCCAGAGAGGATCGGTGAAGCAGCAGGCTCTACCGCGTAAATTTTAATACCGTCGAAGTTTTTCTTAAGCACTTCACCAGTACCTGAAATCGTTCCGCCAGTTCCGATACCAGCAACGAACGCATCAAGCTTACCATCAAGGGAGTTGATCGCTTCGACGATCTCAGGACCTGTCGTTTCGCGGTGAACCTTAACGTTTGCTTGGTTTTTGAATTGTTGCGGCAGGAAGTAGTTCGTGTTCTCAGCAGCTAGTTCTTCCGCTTTGCGAACAGCACCGTTCATACCTTCAGAACCTGGCGTCAATACAAGCTCTGCACCGTAAGCGCGAAGCAGGTTGCGACGCTCAATACTCATCGTTTCAGGCATAACAAGAATAGCCTTATAGCCTTTTGCAGCTGCTACAAGTGCTAGTCCAATTCCTGTATTTCCACTAGTAGGCTCAATAATAGTATCGCCTGGTTTTATGATTCCCTCTTGCTCAGCTACCTCAATCATACTGATTGCAATACGGTCTTTTACACTTGCACCTGGATTTTGATATTCAAGTTTCACATAAACTTCTGCACTGCCCTCAGGCACGAGACGGTTTAAACGAACAAGCGGAGTGTCACCGATAAGATCTAGAACACTTTGTACAATTTTGGCCATGGAAATAACTGCCTCCTTATTCCGACTAATTCAGTTGGTATTTTCACTAATTACATCTTAACAATCTCTTGCATCCGTTGTCAATAGTGACTTTAACGCTCCACTGAAAACGCAGCACCGGGCAAAGCTATTCTGTTTTCACAGCATCATATTTCTCTAGCAGCTTATCCTCAATTTTGGTCAATGAGTCAGCACGTTCAAGCGCCAGCTGCTTGCGTACGGTATCTTGCAGCCTGCCGCCCGACATATTCGTTGTCATTTGGCGCTCGATAAGACGAATAACCGCATAACCCCCATCTACCTTAATCGGACCAGCAATTTCAGCTACCCGCAAACGGCTGGCTGTTTCCATCATTTCGCGGTTATAGAATGGGTCATCTTTATCAATTAAGCCGAGATCGCCGCCTGTATCTGCCGTAAAAGAATCAATGGAATAGGAATGTGCCATCTCAGCGAAATCCTCGCCATCCGATAAAAGCCCCATCACGGAGTTAGCTTCCTTCATCGTCTCCGTTATAATCCATTGCAGATGCAGCTGCATTTTCTCATCAAATTCCTCAGGATGGTCGGTTATATAGCGTTCAACCTCTTCATCTGAGACATGAATGCTTCGCACGACGATTTTCTCCAGAAGCAAGCGGTAATGCAAGTCCTCCAACACCTGTTCCCGGCTCATGCCTAATTGCTCTTGCATGACTTCAAAAAAACGTTCTTCACTATCGTAGCCTTCAATCATTTTATCAAGCTCACGGCTTTGCTCTTCAGCGAGTATGCTTAGCTCAGAGGCTGCAGCTTCTAAATCAATCGCTTTATGAACCATTAACGTGCGCAGAACAGCAGCTCCATATTGCGAATGAAGCTCACCTTCCAAATCTGCAAGCGTAATGTTTTCCTTGCCCACTTTAGCGATCACACGGCTACCATCCGATTGATTCGTTGGTGTTTGGCCCGGCTTGCTCGGTTCAGCCGTTTCTTCCCCACTGCCGACATTCGTTGGCTGCTGATTATCCAGCTGTCGATCATGACCCGGCCACACTCTAATTACGACGACTACCGATAATACCACCATGCATACGGCTTGAAGGATGACAACGGCCTTCAGCACCTCGTATTTCCTCATTGCCCTAATGCCTCCGATTATTGGATCGGCTTTGGTTTCGCTTGTTCAAGCAGCAGCTTTAGCTGCGCCCGTTCAAATGTATACGCTTCGTTGCAAAATTGGCAAACGACTTCCGCTTTTCCATCTTCATCAATAATTTGTTGCAGCTCATGCTCACCTAAACTGAGAAGTGTCTGCTCTACACGCTCGGAGGAACAGAAGCATTGAAACTTCAAGTCCATCGTATCGTGAATGTGAAGGTCGCCATCATTGCCTACAATCCGGCGCAGCAGCCCCTCCGGTGACTCTCCTTGATCAAGCAAGGTCGTTACAGGCGGCATCGATCCAACCGCTTGCTCCAGTTTTGTAATCTCATCGTCCGTCAAACCAGGCATAAGCTGAACGATAAACCCGCCGGCATGCAGCACCGAGTTATCTGTATCTACCAAGACGCCAAGACCAACCGCCGAAGGCGTCTGCTCGGAGACCGCGAAATAGTATGTGAAATCCTCGCCGAGTTCACCCGATACAATCGGAATACTGCCACGGTATGGCTCCTTCATCCCTAAATCCTTTGTAATATGAAGATAACCAGTGCGCCCGACAGCTCCGGCTACGTCAAGCTTACCCAGTGCGTTGCTTGCCAAATGCACTTCAGGATGATCAACGTATCCGCGAACCTCTCCGTCTGCATTGGCATCAACAACGATCTGGCCGATTGGACCGTCGCCCTTTACTTGAATCGTCAGTTTTTCTTGCCCTTTCAGCATAGCGCCCATAATAGCACCTGCTGTTAATGTACGCCCTAACGCTGCTGTAGCCGTTGGATATGTACCATGCCTTTGGCGAAGCTCTTCAACAAGCTGAGTCGTGCGAGCCGCGAACACTCGAATCTTGCCATTCCATGCCGTCCCTCGCACCAGCACGTCCTTCAGCTGATTTTCCATCAAAACCCCTCCTGATTGCGTTCATATATAATTCTCAATCCTTCAAGTGTGAGCAGCGGATCAACCTCTTCTATCGTTTCCGATTCAGCAGCGATTAACTCAGCTAAGCCGCCGGTTGCGATTACACGTGGTGTGACACCAAATTCTGTACGAATCCGTTTAACAATACCGTCAACCTGTCCTGCGTATCCAAAAATAATGCCAGCCTGCATCGATGTCACAGGATTGCGCCCAATGACACTCTTCGGCTTCACAAGCTCAATACGCGGCAGCTTAGCGGCACGCTGATAAAGCGCTTCGGTAGAAATGCCGATCCCCGGAACAATGGCACCGCCCAAGTAATTGCCGCCTTCATCAATATAGTCAAAGGTCGTTGCTGTACCGAAATCAACAACAATAAGCGGTGAGCCGTATTTTACGATGCCCGCCACCGAATTGACGATCCGATCAGCCCCAACCTCACGTGGATTCTCATAGCGGATGTTTAATCCGGTTTTGACGCCAGGCCCTACAACTAGTGGAACTTTACGCAAATATTTGAGGCAAAGCTGCTCGAGTGTCCGCATCAAAGGTGGAACAACCGATGAAATAATGACGCCTTCCATTTGTTCCAGCTTCACGCCGGCATAATGAAACAGATTATGAATGTTAATGCCGTATTCATCTACTGTAGCAGAACGATTGGTGCTCAGCCGCCAATGGTGCAAAAGTTCTTTTCCTTTATAGATACCTAGCACAATATTCGTATTTCCAACATCAATGACGAGGATCAAAGCGACTCCACACCCTTCTTCTCATTCAAATCCAAGCTAATATCGAGCGCATGGAAGGAATAAGTCAATCCGCCTACCGAAATGACATCAACGCCGCTAGCTGCGATACCTTTAACGGTTTCTAAAGAGACACCGCCAGATGCTTCTACGATAACGTGAGGAGAAGCTGCTTTAATTCGAGCTACACACTCCTTCATCAAATCTGTAGACATATTGTCCAGCATAATAATGTCTGCGCCACAAGCAAGCGCTTCGTCCACTTGCGCTAACGATTCTGTCTCTACTTCAATTTTCATTGTATGTGGAATTTTACTGCGCGCAGCTTCAACCGCAGCACGAATGCCGCCAGAGCCTTTAATATGGTTATCTTTAATCATAACTGCATCGTATAAACCGAATCGGTGGTTAGCGCCGCCCCCCACACGCACTGCATACTTCTCCAGCATCCGATGTCCTGGGGTTGTCTTGCGAGTATCGACAAGCCGAACCGGCAATCCTTCAAGCGCATCGATGAAAGAACGTGTCTTAGTCGCAATGCCAGACAGCCGTTGCATTAAGTTAAGCGCAAGTCGCTCTCCGGTTAATAGGCTATGCGTGCTGCCCTCTACAGTGGCGATAATCGTACCCTTGTTTACATACTCGCCATCCTGTACTTTGGAATCAAAGACAAGTGACGAATCAACAACCTCAAATACGAGCTTCGCAATCGGAAGCCCTGCAATTATACCGCTTTCCTTCACATGGATAACGGCTTTGGAACGCGAGTCCCTTGGAATCGTCGTTTCGGTCGTAATATCCCCACTGCCTATATCCTCTGCAAGCCATCCGCGAATTTGCTCGCGCACTGCCGCATTATAACCGCCTGCCATCCATTCAAACATCCTCTATTCGCTCCTCCGTCAATCCATATAGACGGTGTAACACCGTATGCTTTCTCCACATTGCATCATCGCGTACCGGGAAATCCTCTCGGAAATGCGCACCACGACTTTCCTCCCGAGAGAGTGCAGCTTCCGTAGTCAGCAGGGCACAGGTGAGCAGATTAGCAAATTCGTATTCCTCACGCCCCGTCAGAACGGATTGATAGATAGGCAACTGCCGTTTCAATTCCTCAAGACCTTTCATAAGACCACTTGCATCGCGGCGCAAGCCAGCATAACGGACCATGATCTTTTGCAGCTTAAGCCGTCTTTCTACGACAGCTTGGATTGATGTACTGCTTCGTTCTATCTCATTACTAATAATAGGCTGAATCGTAAGACTCGGAAGCTCATCGATTCGTTTTACAATTCTTCTGCCAAATACAATGGCCTCGGAAAGCGAATTGCTCGCTAATCGATTAGCGCCGTGTACACCTGTTGAGGAAACTTCGCCACAAGCGAATAAACGCTTTATATTCGTTTCCCCATTTAGGTCGGTTTTCACTCCGCCCATCATATAATGCATAGCTGGTGCAACCGGAATCCAGTCCGACGTCAAGTCGAGGCCGTATTTTAAGCAATATTCATATATAGTAGGAAAACGGTGCTTCACCATTTCCGGTGATTCATGTGTAATATCAATATAAACGAAAGTCGATTTCGTCTCTTCCATTTCACTGACGATGGCTCTCGCCACAACATCGCGCGGTGCCAGCTCCAGCTGTTCATGGTAGCGTTCCATGAAGCGCTCTCCTTTAATATTACGAAGATACGCCCCTTCGCCGCGCACAGCCTCTGATATCAAAAACCTTGGCGCGCCTGGATAACATAGAGAGGTAGGGTGGAACTGAATAAACTCGACATCCTGTATGTATGCCCCTGCTCGATAAGCCATCGCAATACCGTCTCCTGTGGCAACCTCAGGATTTGTCGTGTAACGGTACAACTGGCCAGCCCCGCCTGAGCTCAAAATGACGGCTTTGCCTCTTACAAACAACCGCGCACCGCTCGGCTTCTGTACAATGACACCGCAGCATTCGCCGTCCTGAGTAACCAAATCAATAACAAAATGGTCATCCCAAACTTCGATCTTAGGATTGGCAATAGCCGTTTCGGACAATGCTCGTACGATCTCAAAGCCTGTAGCATCCCCGTTAGCATGCAAAATACGCCGCTGGCTATGCGCTCCTTCCTTCGTAAGCGCAAACTCGCCATTCTCCAGATCGAATTGCGTTCCCATCTTTATTAAGCTGCGAACACCTTTGGGTCCCTCATGAACGAGTACATCAACCGCTTCATTAGAACATAAGCCTGCACCCGCTACGAGTGTATCTTGTCTATGGTAAGCCGGCGAATCCTCATCCGAAATAACAGCAGCGATACCGCCCTGCGCATAACGCGTATTGCTGTCGAGCAGCGATTTTTTCGTAATCATGAGGACAGAATTGTTTTCACTTGCTCGTATAGCGGTAAAAAGACCGGCAATGCCGGCCCCAATTACAATCACATCTTTTTCTATAACAGGCAGCTCACTTAACTGCACATCGACTAAATATCTAGGAATCATCATTGGCTCCTCCAAGCGTAGAAGCAGCGCATACTACTTCACGAGTAGCATGCGCTCCAAGGATAAACGGGCTTGATCTGCAACATGTGGCGGTACGTAGATTTGAGGCTGCATCGTTTCCAAGCATTTCACTAGCTTCTTCAAATTATTTACTTTCATGTTAGGGCACACCAAATATTTAGATGCAAAATGAAAAGTTTTACCTGGGCTGTCTAAACGAAGCTGATAGCCAGTGCCATCTTCTGTTCCCACGATAAATTCTTGGCAATCTGATTCTTTACAATATTTAATAATAGCGGTTGTACTGCCTACAAAGTCGCCTAGCTCAACGACTTCTGGACGACATTCCGGATGCACAACGAATTGCGCATTAGGATATTTCGCTTTCATTTCTTCTACGTCTTTAACCGTCAGCATATCGTGCGTATTGCAGTAACCTTCCCAGATAATCATTTTCTTATCTGTATTCTGCTGCACATAGTGGCCTAGGTTCTTATCTGGTACCCAGATGATCTCGTCGCCTTCAACCGAGTTGACAACTTTAACCGCATTTGCCGATGTGCAGCAAATATCAGTCTCAGCTTTGATCTCAGCAGACGAGTTAATGTAAGTAACGACTTTTGCATTCGGGTGCTGCGCTTTCAGCTTACGCAAACCATCAACACTTACCATGTCGGCCATCGGACAGCCCGCACGCTCGTCGGGAATGATAACGGTTTTATTAGGAGCCAAAATTTTTGCGCTCTCACCCATAAAGTGAACGCCGCAAAAAACAATAACTTCAGCATCCGTTTGTGCAGCCTTCTGCGCAAGCAGGAAGGAATCTCCACGGAAATCAGCTACCTCTTGAATTTCATCACGTTGATAATAATGAGCTAAAATGATAGCATTCCGTTCTTTCTTCAACTGTAACAACCGTTCACGCAGCTCTCGGTTTTGCTCCGCCTTGCGTTCCAGTGCCAGTGCTTCCACAGTAGATCCTCTCCTCTTATGAGGGATGGGCGATAACCCATTCCGTTATACGGCAAGCTGAACTTTGTGAATTGATGCACAAACTTAGAAAGTCGCTTACCTATAGTTTAAACCAAAAGGGATAAATTCATTTGATTAAGTTTTAATTTACACGCGGTAGATGCTACTGTCAATGCGTTAAAGGCCTTTTTAAGGCAGCAATTTAAAATAAATTATTTTGATCGCTGTATCTCACTCCCATTCTTCGTAAATGAACCTTTTTTACTATATAATCGCGACCGCCGTCATCTCTTGTTTTTGCAACGAAATAAAAAAAGTCTCTCTCCGTGATGGAGAGAGACCATTTTGAATTATCTTTTTGCTGGATCGTAAGGTTGACCAAGTGCTGATGGCGCATTTGAACGGCCGACAGCTCCTGCCAAAACAATCAGAGTTAAAACGTATGGCAGCATGTAGAAAAATTCAACTGGAATATGCTGCGAGAATTCAAATCGCTGTGCAAAGCTTCTAAGCGCCTGAGCTAGACCGAAGAACATTGCTGCTCCTACAACGCCAAGCGGATTCCATTTACCGAAAATCAGTGCTGCGAGCGCAATAAATCCTTGCCCAGAAATCGTATTATGCGCAAAGCTGCTTGTCGTCGTCAACGTAATTGTCGCACCCCCAAGACCTGCAAGCGCGCCGCTGAGCAATACACCGATATAACGGTATTTGGTTACGCTAATACCAACGGTATCCGCAGAGCTCGGATGTTCGCCCACAGCACGCAGACGCAAGCCAAACGGCGTGTGGAACAAGACGAAATAACTGATCACTGCGATAGCTAGAACAATATACGTCGTCGGATACGCGGTGAAAATAGCTTTCCCGAGCAACGGAATATCAGATAAATAAGGTATTTTCACTTTGTGAAATACATTAGCCAAAAGCGGCGTTTGACCTGATCCATCATAAATGCTTTTGGTTAGGTAAAGCGCTAAGCCAAGCGATAGGATGTTAATAACGACACCGACGACGGTTTGATCCGCACGGAACGTGATCGTTGATATCGCATGCAATAAAGCAAATAACGTACCATAAATAGCTGCAGCTATAAATCCAATCCACGGTGATGCACTGCCTAACCCAGCTTGTATCGCATACTCCGTTGCAACTGCCGCGGCGAACGCTCCTGAAACCATCAAGCCCTCTAGTCCGATGTTCACAACACCTGAGCGCTCTGAGTACATACCGCCAAGTGCTGTAAAAATGAGCGCGGTGGAGAACACGAGCGTTGTATTAATAAGTTGTCCAATGATGTCTAGCACGTTCATCCTACACCGCCTCCTTCCGCTTGCTTGCACGTTTATTTAGAAAAGGCTTTAAGAACCACTTCACCAATCCATGCGAAGCAACGAAGAAAATAACGGCGCCGATTACGATACGCACGACCTCAGGAGGAACACCTGCACCAAAGCTCATGCCTGCTGAACCGTAGCTGAGTCCACCGAATAAGATTGCGCCAAGGAATACACCAATCGGCGTATTTCCGCCAAGGAGCGCTACCGCAATACCATCAAACCCATAGCCCGGAGAAGCAGCCATAACGGTCTGGTTGCCGAACACGCCTAAAATTTCAAACACGCCGCCCAGACCAGCGAATACGCCGCTTATAAACATTGACTTAACCATCGTTACGTTAACGTTCATACCCGCATATAGCGCTGCATCCGGGTTATGTCCAACAGCACGAAGCTCGTAGCCTTGTTTCGTACGCCATAACACGAAATAAAACACAACGATACAAATGAGAGCAACTACCGTACCCCAGTGCATACGAGCGTTGTCTGTCAGCTTAATAAGCCAATCAATTTTCACCATAGCTGATTCATGAACCGGCATCGACTTCTGCTGGCCTTTCTCAACAAGAAACTTCGCAATGATAAAATTGGAGAGGAACAATGCGATCCAATTCAGCATGATGGATGAAATAACTTCATTTACTCCACGCTTCGCTTTCAAGTAACCAGCAATACCCGCCCATAGGCCGCCAAATACAGCACCCGTAATTACAGCTAGAGGCGCATGTATATACCATGGCAGGTCAAGCAGCACGCCTACAATTGTCGCGCCAGTCATACCCATTACAAATTGTCCCTCAACACCGATATTGAATAGACCTGTACGGAAAGCGAAGGAAACGGCTAAACCTGTAAAGATCAATGGTGTAATTGCTCGAACCGCTTCTCCCATATTGTAAGGAGTGCTAAACAGCTTATTGATTAAAGAAGTGTACGCTAGAATTGGATCGTACCCTCCTGCGAGCATGGCAATGGCGCCAACCACAAATCCAAGAATGATTGACACAATTGGAATAAGGATAGACGATTTATTAAATATTTTTTTCAAGGTTTCCATATACGCTATCCTCTCCCCTCTGATGCAGGTACAGCTATTTTGTTACCAGCCATCATAAGTCCAAGCTGCTGATCATCTCTCTGCTCAGCATCAACCTCACCCATTAGCTTGCCTTCATACATGACCGCAATTCGATCGGACAATGCATACAGCTCATCAAGCTCAAATGATACGAGTAAAATCGCTTTTCCTTCGTTTCGAGCTTGTACCAACCGCTTGTGCACAAATTCGATCGCACCGATGTCGAGGCCGCGTGTAGGCTGAACCGCAATAAGCAAATCAGGATCTTTATGAAGCTCCCGTGCGATAATAGCCTTCTGCTGGTTTCCGCCAGACAACTGACGAGCATGCGTATGAATACCTGATGAGCGAACATCAAATTCATTAACAAGCTTTTCAGACAGCTTGTCCATGCTGTTGTAATCAATAAACATGGAACGGCCGAATTCCGGCTCAAAATACGTATTCAAAATCATATTCTCACTAACTGAGAAATCTAGCACCAGCCCATGCTTATGCCGATCCTCTGGTATATGCCCTACTCCCGCAACCGATATTTGGCGCGGAGAATGGTTCGTCATATCCTTGCCGTTCAGCTTAACGCTGCCGCCGTCCAGTTTGCGCATACCTGTAATAGCATAAATGAGCTCGCTTTGCCCATTGCCATCAACACCGGCTATGCCAAAAATCTCTCCTGCACGAATGTTGAAGCTGGTACCATCCAGTACATTTTTGCCTTGATCACCTTTCATCTGCAATCCATCCACAGATAAAATTACTTCGCCAGGCTCGTTCTTCGTCTTCTTCACCTCGAAGGATACATCCCTGCCGACCATCAATTCCGCAAGCTGCTGCTCATTCGTCTCATCTGTAGTTACTGTCTTGATAACCTTGCCGCGTCTAATAACGGTTACAGCATCTGCAAGAGCCATTACTTCTTTCAATTTATGCGTAATGATAATAATCGACTTTCCTTCAGCAGCCAGGTTGCGAATGATTTCGATTAGCTCCTCAATTTCCTGCACCGTCAAAACAGCTGTCGGCTCATCAAAAATAACGATTTCGGCGCCGCGATACAACGTTTTCAGAATTTCAACACGCTGCTGCATGCCTACTGTAATATCTTTAATTCGCGCCTGAGGATCTACATTCAGACCATAACGTTCGGATATCGCCCGAACCTTCTCATTAGCGAGCTTGTAGTCGATTTTCATACCTTTGACAGGTTCATTGCCAAGCACAATATTTTCTGCAACGGTAAAAGGCTGTACGAGTTTAAAATGTTGATGAACCATGCCGATGCCAAGGTCAATTGCTTTAGAGGCACCCTCAATGACTGTTTTCTCTCCATTAACCCAAATCTCGCCCTCGTCCGGTTGATATAGTCCGAACACAATGTTCATTAGGGTCGATTTCCCTGCGCCATTCTCGCCAAGCAGCGCATGAATCTGACCTTTCTTCAATTCAAAATTTATGGAATCGTTAGCTACCAATCCGGGAAACCGCTTTGTAATTCCCTTTAACTGTACAGCCGCCTTGCTCCGGTCCATTCCTCATCATCTCCCCGGTTTTTACTGCTTGAATATGCATAAAAAATTTGACATTAAAAGCACTTACTTATCCCAACAAAGAACAAAGACCGGCCGAAGCCGGTCTTGTCTGATTCATCAACAAACGATCCTCAATCAAAGGATACCATTGAATGGAGAAAACTATTCAGTAGGTACTTTAATATCGCCGCTAACGATTTTTGCTTTGTATTTCTCTACTTCAGCAAGAACATCAGCTGGAACGTTTTTCTTAGATGTTTCTGGCAAGCCTACTGCATCGTCTTTCAAACCTAGCTCTTGTACAGTTCCGCCAGCCCATGTTCCAGCGATTAGATCTGTGGATACTTTATGAACCGCAGTTTCAACGCCCTTCATCATGGACGTAAGTGTAATTTCATCACCGAACTCAAGTGATTGGTCTTTATCTACACCAATAACCCAAACGTTTTCACCATTGTCTTTACGCGCTTTACCTTCATTGAACACACCATTGCCTGTAGCGCCAGCAGCGTGGAAAATAATATCAGCACCGCCATCGTACATTGTTGATGCAGCCAATTTACCAAGGTCAGGTTTACCGAAGTCACCTGCATAGTTAACTTCAACTTTAACATCCGGTTTAACTGCAGCAACACCAGCTTTGAAGCCTGCTTCGAATTTCTTGATAACCGGAATCTCCATACCGCCAACGAAACCAACTTTATTTGTTTTTGTCATCAAGCCTGCAACGACACCAACAAGGAAAGATCCTTCGTTTTCAGCGAAAGTAATAGAAGCAACGTTTGGCGCTTCGATTACGCTGTCAATTACTGCTAGCTTAGCATCTGGATTTTCTTTAGCCACTTTGCTTAGTGCATCATTAAACAAGAAACCGATACCCCAAGTAAGGTCATATCCTTCTTTAACGAAGCTGTTTAGGTTCGGCTCCATGTCTGCTTCGCCTTTACTTTCCAAGAACTTCGTTTCTGCGCCAGTCTCAGCCGCTACTTTCTGAAGAGCTTCCCATGCGCTTTGGTTAAAGGATTTATCGTGTACGCCGCCAACATCAGTAACCATACCAATTTTTTTGCCTTTTCCAGTACCATCGTTTTCAACAGCAGGTGTAGTCCCTTTATCTCCGTTCGTGCCGCCCTCGTTGTTTTTCTTTCCTCCGCAAGCTGACAACACTAGTGTCAACGCGATCATCATTACAAGCATAAAGCTAAATGTCTTTTTCATGCGTGTTTTCTCCCCTGCTCTAATTTTTGTGTAGCTTGGCAACCCCTGTTACATTCTTATTCTTGCTGATACTGGCCGCTATTATTTCATTATAGTTACAAAAAAATAAACGTCAATAACTTATGTCAGTTAAAGTGACATAAAAACGTTATGACCGTCGTCATGTAACATCTATGTAACGTTTGACCAATATGGACAAAACCTCCATGTGAGCATTTCTGTTTTTCATCTGAGGTTTATACACGTATTATAGGCTAAATCCGAACATTAATAAAGAAAAAAATAGTCGCCCGCTACTCTTTACAAGTAGCAAAGCGACTATCGTTAACAAATATCCATAAAATACTATTCGTTCTTATCTGGATCTTCTGTTAGATCACGTTTCTCAAGGTTCGGAGCTTTCGCTTCGTCTTGATCACGAGTTTGGATGCGCACCTTTACGTCTCCAACCGTCTCAATAATAGGCTCGGTTGTCGGCTCATTTGTTTCAACTGCATCAGTAGAAGGACCGCCTTCCAAAGTACCAGTCTCAACCAAACGTTTGATTTGATCCATTTCGAGCGTTTCTTCATTAAGCAGTGTTTGAGCAATCAAATGCATTTCTTTGCTCTTCTCTGTTAATAGCTTCTTCGCACGATCATAACAGCCTGTAATAATGGATTGCATTTCTTGATCTATCTCGTATGCAATGGCATCAGAGTAGTTCTGCTCATGTCCAATATCACGTCCAAGGAATACTTGGCCTTGTGAACTGCCGAATTGCATCGGTCCAAGCTTATCGCTCATACCGTATTCCATAATCATACTGCGTACGATGCCTGTCGCTTGTTTAAAGTCGCTATATGCACCAGTACCAATTTCACCAATAAACAGTTCCTCTGCTACTCGGCCTGCAAGCAAACCAGTGATTTTGTCCAGAAGCTCCTGTTTCGTTACAAGCATACGATCTTCTTTTGGAAGCATGATGACATATCCGCCAGCACGTCCGCGAGGAATAATCGTAACCTTATGCACCATATCCGCATGCTCCAAGAAGAAGCCTGCAATCGTATGGCCTGCTTCATGGTAAGCAACAATACGTTTCTCACGATCACTGACAACACGGCTTTTCTTCTCCGTACCAACAATGATTCGGTCAATCGCATCATCAACTTCAACCATTGCGATATCTTTCTTATTACGACGGGCAGCCAAAAGAGCTGCTTCATTAAGTAAGTTTTCTAAATCAGCGCCACTAAAGCCTGTTGTACGTCTTGCGATAACTTCAAGCTTAACATCCTTGGATAGCGGCTTATTGCGCGCATGTACTTTAAGCACCGCTTCACGGCCCTTAAGGTCTGGACGGTCAACCGTAATTTGACGGTCAAAACGGCCTGGACGCAGAAGCGCTGGATCAAGGATATCCGGACGGTTTGTTGCTGCAATAATAATAATACCTTCGTTGGCACCAAAGCCATCCATCTCAACGAGCAATTGGTTGAGCGTTTGCTCACGTTCATCATGTCCGCCGCCTAGACCAGCGCCACGTTGACGACCTACCGCATCAATCTCATCGATAAAGATAATACAAGGTGCATTTTTCTTCGCGTTCTCAAACAAGTCGCGTACACGGGATGCACCGACACCGACGAACATCTCTACAAAATCAGAACCGGAAATGCTGAAGAACGGCACGCCCGCTTCACCTGCTACTGCACGTGCAAGCAATGTTTTACCTGTACCCGGAGGACCAACAAGCAATACACCCTTCGGTATACGAGCGCCTACTAAATTGAATTTCCGCGGGTCTTTCAAGAAGTCTACGACCTCAACGAGCTCTTGCTTCTCCTCGTCTGCGCCAGCTACATCTTCGAATGTAATCCGCTTCTTCTCATTATCGTAAAGCCGCGCTTTGCTCTTGCCAAAGTTCATAACTTTGCCGCCGCCGCCCTGAGCTTGATTCATCAAGAAGAAGAACAGGACAAAGATGATGACAAACGGAATAATGGAGGTAAGGAATGTAAGCCAAATGCTTGGCTGATCCATTTCCTTCGTCTCATAAGCGAATCCATACTGTTTTGACCATTCAGCGATCTTAGCCTCAGCGCTAACGCCGGTCCTTGATACGAATTGATCGTTTTCTGCATCCGCAGGTTTCACTTTATATTTTCCGGAAACAAAATAAGATTGGTTCTCGTACTTAACACTTAACTCTTTAACATTCCCTGACTCAATTGCTGCAACGAGTTCATCGTAACGCAATCCAACGGTCGTGTTATTTTGGCTGCTGATAAATTGAAAAATCCCAACGGTCACCAAAAAGATAATTAAATAAAAACCAGTATTACGGATGATCCGATTCATCCCCAACCTCCTCTCAGACGCTTAAAATATTTTACCATATCATGACTTTCCATAACAATAGAGGTGTACGGAGAAGGGCATGTACGGGTGAATCGCAATTATTTTTGATAAACATGCGGCTTCAAAATACCAATATAAGGGAGATTACGATATTTCTCTGCATAATCCAGTCCATAACCGACAACAAACTCATCAGGCAGTGTAAAGCCTTTATAGTCTGCTTCCAATTCAACTGTACGGCGAGCAGGCTTATCGAACAAAGTTACAACTGTAACAGACTTCGAATTGCGACGCTCTAGCACGTCAATTAGGTAACTAAGCGTCAATCCGCTGTCGATAATATCTTCAACGATTAGAACATCTCGGCCTTCGACAGATACATCGAGGTCTTTAATAATTTTGACAACGCCAGATGATTTCGTGGATTGTCCGTAGCTAGATACAGCCATAAAATCAATTTCAAGCGGCACTGTAATTTCCTTAACCAAATCAGCCATGAAAATAAACGCGCCTTTCAAAACACAAATAACGAGCGGATTACGCCCATTAAAATCTTTACTCAGTGTTGCACCAAGTTCCTTAACCTTCTCACCAATTTGCTGCGCGTCGTACAATACTTCTTGAATATCGTTCTGCAAGTGTAAATCCCCCTACGCTTAACTATGTTTATGAGTGTACCAGTGCTTCTTATTCGTTGCCTGCCCTTATGAATAACACGTCTTTTGTGTGTACATCCGTAAGCGCATGACTTGATCTGCGAATGCCCGGAATCCAGAGTAATTTGCCTGACCCATCAAACAGCAATGGATACAGCTCTCTCTTCAGCGGAGCAACTTTCTCGTCAACGAACATATCTTGCACTTTTTTCGAACCATTTAATCCTAAAACCTGAATTCTGTCTCCCGGCTGCCGATTTCGAACAACGAGCGGATACGTTAGTTCCGACGCATCAAAGCAGGCTTCATAACGCGATGCAGGCTTACAACTTTCTAACGCTGATGTATAAGCAAACTCAAATGTCCACCCGCATTGCTCGATCGCCAGGCTAGCTTTATCCCTTCCCACCTCGCACAAATAGACACTCGCTTCTTTGGATACATGCTGTGGCACTTTAATCCACCGCATTCTATCATATTCACGAGCGCAGCATATGCCGGCACCAGCATCGATTCGCCAAGTTGCAGGCGCATGAGTGGAAGCAGCAAGCCTCATCGTCTCAATCTGCTCGAAAGATATCTTTTCCGTTTCCTTAGAAAGATAACTTAATATTAGTTTAATCAATCTCCTTTGTAAAGCGACGTGGAGACCATGCAAATCGTCGCAGCTTATCGCGCATTCATTGGGGGATAACGTAACGAGCTGCGCAAATAACGCTTCGGTTTGTTTCTCCATCCATTCGTCTTCCGCTCCCGCTACTTCAGCAAGTCGTTGAAGGGATTGGGATATGTGCGGATTATGCTTTGATAAATACGGTAAAATATCTAACCGAATGATGTTTCGGAAATAATGGCGTTCCTTGTTACTGCTGTCCGTGCAGTAAGGAATTTGGTGTTCTTCGCAGTAACGCAGAAGGTCTGACTTGTTCATACGAAGCAGCGGCCTGATAAGTTCCACGTTTTTTTCTCTTCTTTTACTGAGAATTCCCGCCAAACCAGTTAAGCCTGTCCCACGAATGACGCGCATAAGGACGGTTTCCGCCTGATCATCTGCATGATGGGCGAGCGCGATACGCGAGGCTCCATATCTGGTCGCGATTTCATGCAAAAAGCCGTACCGCCTCTCGCGTGAGGCAGCTTGTCCATTCATTCGAGTTTCTTCTATATAAGACGGCATGTCGAACGTTACCGTCTCACAAATAACCCCTAGCTGCTCCGCAAATTGCTTAACGACAATCAGCTCATGCGCCGACTCCTCTACTCGAAAGCCGTGATTCACATGAGCTGCAATAATGGAGATTTCATTGCTCTTCGCTACAGCAGACAGCATATGCAGCAGCGCCATCGAATCCGAACCTCCGGACACCGCTACAACAATACAATCCCCTTTCGACCAAAGCCTGCGGTCTGCAGCTGTTTTCTCAAGCTCGTTTCGCAGATTCATAGATTGCACCTCACCTTCACTTCCCGTTGCGTGCTGCCGCTACAGCACATTGCGTATGAGCCAGTAAACCGACGTTCCAAGCAAGACCGCTGACAGGGCAGCAAGCCCCTTTAACCACCCTGGTGTAGCAGAGGGTCTATGCGTGTCTCGTCTATGCATCAGTAAACGCCAAGCCGCTGAAGCCTCACCCGCGTCCGAATACTGTCCCGCAAAAGCTTTACGTAGCCATCCGGCAACTGGCTTTAATACCGAGCTGGATTCAGCTATCTGGATGAGCTCCATAGCTGAGCGATTTTGCGGCAATAGCTCCACCGTTAACTGATGAAGCCGTTTTGGTTCATGCAGCTGTATGCAAAGCACACCAAACGAGAACAAATCGTAACTCGGATCAGCAGATCGCGAGCCTTCATTCCAGTAGCCCCGATCATAAATCTCAGTAAATTGGCGAACGGCTTTGCCTGCTGCAGTCACCCCGCCGAAATCAACCAGCTCAACATGACCATAATCGGCAACAAGCACATTTTCCACCTTTAAGTCGCCGAACACCCATCCTGCTTGGTGCAGCTTTGTCAGCTTGCCCAGCAGATTCAAGCCAACTAACGGAAACCACTCCGAACCATGCTGCTTTAGGTAATCGTCCAGCTTAGCTCCCAGTACATAGCGCATAATATAAAAAGGATATTCCTTTCCATCCGGACCGTACAAATCATCTACGTCGAACAAAAAGGACTCCTGCCCGTATTGCTTCTGCTTGGCGATCGACTGCAGCACATTGATCTCCGATTGCAGATCGAGTGCATCTAAACCGAGCTTCATCGCATACCAGCTGCGATCACGCTGTACGAGATATACTTTACCGTTTGCGCCCTCTCCAAGCAACCTCTCTACCCGGTAACGCCCTTGTTTCCACTTGCCAACCACCACCATGCCACGGCGAAGATCAACTTTAAACGACGTAGTCACTCATCATCCCATCCGTTTCATCTCTGCTCTGTCTACCATAATCGCCCTGACGATAAAAATCAATGACATGCATAATCGCAGGGCCCGTCGGCGTGGTTCCGCCCATTTGCAGTTTCGGAAAGATGGCGTGCACACCATTCAAGTGACTCGTCCAGCTCAAATCCATCAAACAGTCATCCCCATGTCTTGAGCCTGGGAAATGAAATACCGAGATTTCACTTTTCCCTTGTCTCGCTTGCAGGCTGAGCATTAAATCGCGTATAGCCTCCTCCACAGCCGCCAGCTTTGGCTTCATGCTGGCGCTGGCATCAATAAGAAGCGCCACTTGCAAATTTGATGTCTCCCCCAGCTCGTCGATAACACGTACAACATCGCCACGCTTATCCGGTGACAATGCTTCGATTGAGCCGTTGCCAAGCACCTGCTTCAATTCCTTTTGAACTGCTAGTTGAATCGTCTGCACTACAGTCTTGCGAGTCATCATCTGTACCGTCTGCGACAGCTGACGCATATTTACCATCCTGCTTAGACCGCCGCCCGCACGCGCAATCTCATCAATCTCAGCCGCGCCAAGCTCACCTACATCGCCATGATCGAGTACGCCTACTACATTTACTGAAATCCCTTCCGATTGCGCATGTGCTGCCGCTATGACTGGACTTAGACCCACATTAGAGCATCCATCTGTAATCAACAATATTTGCTTCATAATGATTTACCCTCCTCAAGTGTTTGAGAAACAAACACGGCTTCGTAAGCATAGGCTTAGCGTTTGAGAATCAAACGCAGCTTCGTAAGCATAGGCTTCGCCCTTTGCCTTTCTATTAGCTTTGCCTTTTTTGAGAGGGATAAACAGCTAGACTAGTTAAAAAATGATATTTACACATATAACAAACCAATATTACTTGTATTAATAAGGCACTTCCGTCCACTCACTGAAAATAGGTTTGATATTCATAGCAATATGTATAACTATTTTGTTTTAAGCATTTACTATGCACCACAGTTGAAAATCACTAAACTTCATATGCCCCTTTATCTTTCATCGGTCGTAATTGAGTGATAAATGAATGCAGCAACAAATTGATGTTTCAAAAATAAAATCTACGTGTATGTATTAATATTAGTGTGAATTCCGCTTCGCGAGTTAATTCAACAGAGCATGTCATGTCTTTGTCACTTTAAAGCTTCTATGTACTATATGCTTGCTATTATGTAACAAACCATAACAATAGCCCATTTCCTGTCAGCGTGAGTCAGCCGACAACAAATAGGCTACTGCTTGCTCAATGAATATCATAGATACAAGCTCACCGTTCAAGTATCCATTCATCATTGTTTTAAATTTATAAATGATTTCACAGTCCATATTTTATTTCAATACTCAGCTCACCGTCCTTGGACGCTCCATGCGCGTCACACCCGGAAAACGGAAGGATGCCCATTCCGGCAAATGCTTATCGATACGTGCTACAAGCACGGTCATATCGTCAATAATCTCTCCATTATGATGACGAACCACCTTCTCAAGCAGCGCATCCGCCATTTCCTGCGGATCATCTGTCGCCAGCTCGCTAATAATTCGCTTCATCCAGAGCTCTTTATTAACCGCAAGGCCCGGCGCATCATAAATGCCGTCACTCATCATGACGAGCGTGTCGCCCGATTGCATCTGCATCGAGACGAAGTCGACGTCAATATCTTGAAGAATGCCAATCGGCAAATTGTTCGCAGTTATCGGAATAACCTCATTTCCTCGTTTAATAAAGCTTGGCGTTGATCCTATTTTCATAAACGTCGTTTGCGCCGTATACAGATCAACGATCGCTAAATCGACGGTAGCAAATACTTCATCGGATGAGCGCAATAAGAGTACCGAGTTAACTGACTTCACGGCCAGCTTCTCATCCATGCCTGACTGCAGCAGCTGCTGCAGAATCGACAATGCCGCGCTGCTTTCCTGACGCGCACGTTCACCATTGCCCATACCATCGCTGATCGCAACTGCAAACTTGCCATTTCCAAGCTCCACCATACTGAAGCTGTCGCCAGACAGCAGATCTCCTCCTTTAGCTGCACCAGCTATGCCCGTCTCCACCTCGTACTGCTTGGCTGAGCCAAACGCGACCAGGGACGGCTCACCGCTTCTCGTTGGGGAGTGCTCCGATTTCACTGCAATATGCTCTCCCAAAATATCACTAAGCAGCGGCGCGATTATTTTTCGGCACTCATCATAGCCTTGTCCAAACGTATGATACACCTCTATATCCACATTCCCCTCCTCTAAGCTCACAATATCAATTCCTTGTACGGATAAACCGAGTCCTTCCACCGCCTCTCGAATTTGCTCCTCCTGCAGATGAAGCGTTTGTCCCTCCCTTTTAATTTCTTTCGCCAAATCCTCCATTACCTGCGATACCCCCTGCAATTGATCCGCTACAAGCTGACGGGAGTCGCATATTTGCTTCTTCCAGTGCATATTATTTTGATATAGCTCGTACTGCTGGCTCATATCCACAAGAACCTGCGAGGATTTCACGCAATGCGCCGACCACGCACGCGGTATTTCCTTAGGGGACGGAATCCGCTTCTCCTCAACGACCGTCATCATATCGGTCATCATTTTGTACGTATGAAAAAACTTGTCCTCCCAGCAAGCATTTTGCCGATGGCAGCTGGCACAGCTGCGCTCAGCAACCGCATTCATAAAATGGCTGATCTCATCCTCCCTTTTAACCGTCGTAACGCTGCTACCCAGCTGGCCAAAGCTCTTTGACAGCTGACGGAACACTTCTGAGTACTGTGATACGCGGTCTGCAGTCACCTCACGTACCCGCTTCGCATAATCATGCTGCGATTTGGCATGCTCATTCGTACCCGGCACATACCTTGATATCGTGCGGATCATAATACGCGGCGTCAGCATAAGCAGCGTTGCGGCTGCTACCGACTCCCAGGTTGAGCTCATAACATCAGCCTGGCTTCCTACATATATGGATAAAATCGATGTTCCAAGCAACATTCCGAATGCCGCTGCCATTTTGCCGCCATCACGCAGCAGACCAGCAAGCAAGCCCGCAAAAGCGAGTAAGCTCATTTGAACGACTGCACCAAAATCAGCCAAGCTTAGAATGAGTCCTGCAACCACACCGACCGAAGCGCCAAGCGGCGCGCCCCCTGCTAAAGCAAAGAGGAGCAGCATATAACGTGACATCACATGCTCTACCGACATTCCGTAAAACACCCATCCAACCGCCCCCGTCATAACCGACGCGAGTAAAATCATTAAACAAATGATTTCCTCGTTTTTGAGAGAAGCTGATTTTTTGGTCATCGTAAGCACTGGTATCGCTTGTATGAACACCAATGTGAGCACGAAACCAAGCGCTGCCTCTACCACAACGAGCATGAAATTGTACCAGCTCAGCTCGTCCCCTATAAATACGCTGAACATTTGCACCATTAACGTTGATGCGAACACAAGAATGGGCGCCGTCGACAGTTCTGCCTTCTCGTAGGTTTCTAATCCCTTTAGGAAAAGAAAGAGTACAGCAATTTCCATCGCAATCCACATCGGGGCAGGATCAGCTGCAAACCAGCTCCCGGCTACTAAGGATATTGCTACCCACGGGTAAATATCCCTTCTCATAAAGTAAATAACGGCGAAATAAGCAATGGCAAACGGCATCAGCGATTCGAGTATAACCGCTCTTCCGAGCAAGAAAGCTACACCTACGAGTAGAAACGTCCACTTTTTTGCTAAAATGACTTGAATGAACCGCCTTGCAGCCGCCCATTCCCGACCTTTCTGCAACATCGTCTGAGCTAGTCCTAACCGTTTCATACCTGGAAGCACAACCGCGTTTTCCTTTTCCATGAGCAGACACCACCATTCCGAATGTAATGTGTTTTTCATTATAGGAGGTTGTCCGCATAAAGTTTGTCAGTTAAAGCAACTGAATTGTAAATTTTTTCCGACAAAAATAAATGGCATTGCGGTCATTGTCATTTCACTGTCAAACATATATCCCGTATGGGATTTCAATGCCTCCTGCACAACCAAATCACACAGGTCCGACAACAAAATATGTGTTGTGTGCTTTCGAAATGATGGCGAATCGAGGTTATAATGTGTCGGGAATGATGGAGGATTAGAGAAAAGTATTTTTTTTACGATTCTGCGCGCTTTACAAACGACATTGACCGTGACAATTAGAGGCTCGTCCAAACATTCACCAGCATATACGCAGTCTTATTGTCCTGCTTCGACAGCAACCTGTATGCGCTTACTTATTATCGCAGGGAATATTGTGCAGCTGGACGCAAAAAAAGCAGAACCGGTTAGGTTCTGCTTCATGTATAATGTTATGACGATTCAGCTTATACTCGCTTGGCACCGCGTCCGCCGCGTTTGCCCTCCGTATTCTTCTTCAAAGAGGAGATGCGCTCTTCGCTGTCTTTCAGGAACCGTGACACTTTATCCTCGAATGACGGTTTACCGTATGCCGGTCTGCCAGCCGATTGCTTGTTGAAGGGACGTCCGCCGCCACCACCACCGCCACCGCGGTTGAAACGTTCGCCACCACCACCACTACCGCCAGTGCTTCCACCGCCGCCTCCGCTGTGACGCTCGCGTTGTTGTGGCGCTGGTTGGCCTTCTGGCCGGTCAATGGCTTGCTTAATGGAAAGCCCGATCTTTCCGTCTTTGTCCACGTTGATCACTTTGACTTTCACGACATCGTCGATCTTCAGGTGATCCTTCACGTCTTTGACGTAATTATCAGCAATTTCCGAAATGTGAACAAGACCCGTGACACCTCCCGACAAGTCGACAAATGCCCCAAAATGCGTAATGCCTGTCACTTTTCCTTCTAACTTAGCGCCCACTTCAATTGCCATAAAATAAAATGTTCCTCCCTAAAAGTTATGCGAAGCAAAACTGAATTCATAAGCATATGCTAAAAGTTTTGCGAAAACGCTATTAACGTGATTATAACCGAACCGTTCAAGTAAGGTCAACAGACGTTCACCCGAATTGACGCCCTAATTAGTCACTGAAAATTTGCTGCTCGCCCTTCTTTACCATGCCCTGCTCTTTTGTTGCTAGCTGTTCGATATATTCTGGGTCGTTTAATCGTTCAATTTGACGTTTAAGCTCCTCGGTTTCTTTGGTGGTAACATCAAGCTTATCTTGAATTGTAGTCAGCTTCAAACCTGTTGCGTTCTTCTGCTGCATTTGGCCAAAAATTGTATACCCCGCCCAGCCCATAAATAGCACGATGAACATCATCCATAGTTTGAACCGGCGTTTTGTGCCAGCATTCCCTGGCGTTTTATTCTCAGCTGCTTTTGCCATGAGCGGTGTTACCTCCTAAACCATTTGCTCCACAATCGAGCTATTCGTTGTCCAAATCCTCTCAGCTTGCCAACTAATTGCCATTTGGCAGCGTAGCGCGATAGCCACCGTCCAAGCGGACGAATGACTGGACCTGCCATCCAAACAAACAATTTCCAAAATGGACGGACTAATTGTATCACAATTTTTAGAGTGAAAATAGTGAGCGCAGACCCAAATGCCAAAATTACCTTTACCAACTTATAGAGCAGTAAAATCGGCTTAACGATAAGAATATCCAGGCATTTTAGCACAATTTGGATTAGTTTGCGAACGGCTCCGATGATCCATTTTACAACTTGAATAACGATACTGCTAAAAAAGAAATAATAGATGACCATCCCAATAGCCAGTCCGATAAAAACGTACGCTCGCACCTCGCCATTGTTGCTAGCGTACAGTACCCGAAAGACGATCAATGCTGCTGCCATCCAGTAAACGACATCAAGCACCGGAAGCCACCAGCGCGGAAGCTTGAGCTCATTCGTCACGACTCGGTAGCCGTCGAATACTGTTCCCATGCCAAGGCCTGATAATAGCATGACCGCCATCGTTAACCATTGCATATTAAGCGTCACTTAAATAGCTTCCCGAACAATCCTTTGGATTTAGAGGAGGAATTGTTGCTGTCCATATAGGCGAGCGAATGGACGAGTCCTTCAATAGTTACCATTCCCTGTTCAAGGCTAAGAAGCTTCATATGCAAATTTTGGCCCTTAACCTCCAAGAAGCCAAGCTCTGTTTCGAGTAAAAACTCTTCGCTGTCAAAGCTCTCTACGTTTACGACGCCGGTAAGCTCCAGCAGCTTGCGATTTAGCATTTTGACTTCCTGACGCTTCTGCCCCTTGCCTTGGTCAACCATAGACTCGTCCTCCGCTTCGTTAACATGTCTTGGCGTAAACGGCTACAGCCGAGCTAGTGCGGCGCAGCATACGTTTCGCGTTCAAATATAAGAAGGGCATAGGCGCAAAGCTTATCCTGTCTTATATGTTAAGACTAGCTTATGGGGCGTGGACGAGAATTAGAACCTAATCTGCTTGATTCATAGCATTCAGCGCGTCGTCGTTTCTTTCTGTATATACCTGTAAAAAAACTAGCAATAGTACAATGGTTACCAACTGGTTGAATAGGCTATAGCATAAATCAAATATCGTCGCGGTTATCCATGATTGATTCACATAGAGAGAGAAAATAAAAACAATAATGCTGGTAAGCACTATGATCATAACGTATCCGCTAATCGCATAGCCTACAAGCTTGAAATAACGCCAGCGTGCCAAATCACGGCTAACTGTCATCGGATTTATCCGTGATGTATCAGCAATAGAAACAATAATAGGCATCAGCATCAGCCATACGGCAAACAAGAAACCCGGAACAATAAATACGATAAATCCCGCAATTACAATGACTCCGTGTAGAAAAGTATACACAATCATGCGCGGCCATTTGCGAAGCCCCCACAGAATGGGCTGCACAATGCCACTGCTATTCCCCGTCATTTTACCAAGTATGTAATAAATAATCATCGGCGTGATGACACATAGGAAAAATAAAATGGTCACACTGTCCATCCTGTTGGCGGGCATATAAATAATGCCGTCTTCCGGTTCAAAATAGTAATAGTTTTTAATAGCCTCAACCGGAATCGTTATTATCGCTGTTAAAAATATAATGGGTACAATGTTTTTGAAATAGAGAGCACAAGCATGCGCAAGCAATGAAAAACCCTTTCGCCGATACTCGGGAATGGGCAGCTGCAGATGATTCATCGAATAGTCCTCCGAGTATATAAACATAATTTATGAGGTTGAAACAGCGAATCTCGTAAAATTTAGAAGCTACTTATTGGGCACAAAAAAAGACTGCCTGCAAGTATTATGCTTGTAGGCAGCCTTGTTGTTATTGCGGTACTTCCCAGTCGAGCGTATTCTCGCGCTGGCGTTGCTCTTCTTTCACCAAGGTATACAGCTCTCCGGCTTCATCCTTACGGGTCGTCTCCGCAATTCGCTCAACGCGAACGGTTACGATTTTTTGACCGAACTGGATTTGGAGCTCATCACCGACTTTGACGGCGCTGCTAGCTTTCGCTTCGCGGCCGTTGATCCATACGCGACCTTGCTCGGAAACATCCTTCGCAACGGTACGGCGTTTGATCAGCCGGGATACCTTAAGAAACTTATCTAATCGCATAGATTATTGGATAGCTTCTTTCAACTTGTTGCCTGCTTTGAATGCAGGAACTTTTGCTTCTGAAATTTCGATTGGAGCGCCTGTTTGCGGGTTGCGGCCAGTGCGTCCAGCACGTTTGCGAGTTTCAAAAGTACCGAAGCCGATCAATTGTACTTTATCGCCACCAGCAAGTGCATCTGTTACTTCGCCCAAGAAGCCGTTAAGTACTGCTTCTACGTCACGTTTAGTCAAACCGCTTTTTTCTGCAATGTTGTTGATCAAGTCTGTTTTGTTCATTATAAAATCCTCCTAATTTTTAACCATTATTTGTGGTCGACGCTTGTGGCGCCGCCTTTGCTTCCCATTTTTACTCTCACGAAGAATACTTATTCTGCCTTGTAGCAAATAAATCCTGCCGCTATTTGAAAATTTTTTGCGTTTGTTGCGGAATAAAGGCGATTCATGACGAATTGCAAGCTAGGATTGACGCTTTGCCTCTTCCCACCAACGATCCATTTCTGTTAAATCAGTCTGGTCAAAATTTTTACCGCTTATACGAAGCTGTTCCTCAATATATTCAAATCTACTGCGGAATTTTTTGTTCGTGCGGGAAAGCGCCTCTTCCGGATCAGCGTGGATGAAGCGCGAGGCATTGACGACTGCAAACAGCAAATCTCCAAGCTCAGCTGCCTGCTCCTCTTCCGATTGTGAGTTTATCGCTGCGCGCAGCTCTGCAAGCTCCTCTTCAATCTTGGCAAGCACAAGGCCAAGCTCGTCCCAATCAAAACCTACCTTAGCCGCTTTTTTCTGAAGCTTGTAGGCTTTCATGAGTGCTGGCAGATCTGGAGGAATGCCATCCAGCACCGATGTACGCGAAACATCGGTTCCTTTTATTCGTTTTTCCTCGGCCTTCATTTGTTCCCAGTTAACCAGCGCCTCTTCCGAATTGCTCGCATCAACATCACCAAATACATGCGGATGGCGGAAAATAAGCTTCTCGTTAAGTGATTGTATCACATCATAGACAGAAAATGCGCCAGTCTCTTCTTCCATTTGGCTATGAAGCATCACTTGCAGGATAACATCGCCAAATTCCTCCTGCATGGCATCCGGATCATCATTATCGATGGCTTCAAGCGCTTCATACAGCTCTTCGATAAAATTTTTACGGATAGACTGATGCGTCTGCTCCTGATCCCATGGACAACCTTCAGGGCTGCGAAGAATAGATACAATTTCATGCAATCGCTCAAAGGAACGATTGCGAAGCGCTGCATCATCAGAGCGCGGTACCCAAATCAACGATAAATTACCGTAACCAGGTGTGCGATCAAGCTCGTATAGCGGAACGCGAATGATCTGCTGCTGGGACGCAACACCAAGAGCATGCCCTACCACAACCTCGTAGTCATCGGGATAACGCTCCATAAGCGCAAGCTTAACATCAGATGCCGTGAAGGCATCATACACCTGTCCAATCAGAGTATGCAACTGCGGCTGCAACAAAGACGGCTGTAATTCAGCTGCATCAAGCAGCGCAAAACCTTCTATTGGATCGATTCCAAGACTAATAAAAGCTTGATCAAGGAAGCTTTCACCGCCGATAATTTGCAGCTCAATACCCGCTTCCGGACATTGCTCACGCAGCAGCTGAACCGTGCGTTCAGCAACCATTGGGTGCCCGGGAACCGCATAAATAATAGGCTCGTCCACGCTTGTGCTCATGCTTTTCGCTTCGGAAATAAGCGCCTCGGCTATTGCCTTGTACACATCCGGAAAGGAGTCATGCTGCTCATACAAAGTATCAAATGAGGTATATTCCATACCGATTTCCAGAAGCATCGACATTGCAGGATGCTCAGCCGTACGGACAAAAATTTTCTTCGCTGCCTGCAGCCTGCGCCATACGCCAAGCGTCATTTGGTCAGGATCACCTGAGCCGAGCCCAACAACAGTAAGATATGGGGTTGCCATAGTGGTAAAGCCTCCTTAACTATTCATTCGTATTATGGTCGAAATTTGATGGAGTAGCTATAATGCCAGCGGCTTAAAAAAGACCTTTTAGGGTCGTTTATAGGGATTGAAACGAGTTCGGAAGTATGTTCGGTAAAGAGCTCTGATGCATTCAAAAATAAGTTCGAAAACTAGCGCACATACATAAAAACACGACTAATCATCGTTTATTTTTGCTCAAAAATCAATAATGAACCAATTTGGCAAAAACATCAATATAGCCGTAAAAATTGCTTGCGATTAGCATATCACACTGGATGTTCATATTTGAAATAGTCAATTCGTAGGAAACAATATGGGATATGGGCATAACGGATAGTTTAGTCTCAATAGCGTATCTATCGTAAAATAGTTTATCTATTTGAGAGAGTTATTGATCAGAATAAATGAGCTGGTAACCAGATTTATTGCCCGCGAAACTAACCTATTTAACAGAATTATTTATAAAAATATGTAATGATTATGCAATAACCTCTACTAATTCTGCTCATAATTGCTAGATTCTTAGAGATTGTTATAGATCTAGAAATAGATCTATTTTCTTCAAAATGACCAAAATTGCATAAGTAAGTCCAGATATTAGTCTTATTTTGCGACGCTTTCTGCCAGCGGGCATCAGAGGTGCGGAATGGTCGGAGATAAGACTAAAATTTAGTTCTATTTGCTTCGGATTGATCAATATTACACAAATAAGCCTAGATATTAGTCTAATATTGCAGCGCTTTCTGCCATTGGGCAGCAGAAGTGCGGAATGGTCGGAAATAGAACTAGAATTTAGTTCTATTTGCCTCAGAATGCTCAATAATGCACAAATAAGACTAGATATTAGTCTTATTTTGTATCACTTTCTGCCATTAGGCATCAGAAGTGCGGAATGGTCGTAAATAGGACTAGAATTTAGTTCTATTTCCTTCGGAATGATCAATATTCCACAAATAAGCCTAGATATTAGTCTTATTTTGCAGCGCTTTCTGCCATTGGGCATCAGAAGTGCGGAATGGTCGTAAATAGGACTAGAATTTAGTTCTATTTCCTTCAAAATGATTAATATTCCACAAATAAGCCTAGATATTAGTCTTATTTTGCAGCGCTTTCTGCCATTGGCAGCAGAAGTGCGGAATGGTCGGAAATAGATCTATGGATTCATCACGTTGAGAGATTACATGTTCAACCGTTGCAAGCGATGCCACACAGCAATGATTGTGCTGGAAAGATGCTTAGGTTTTCTCAACTTTAGAGAAAACCCTAATAATCTACACGAGATAACCTGTGCAGTTCAGACAGTTGGTGTTTTTCATATTACTCCATGAAAAACACTTGCCTTACAAGCGCTCACCGCCGCCAACTTGCGGCGCTAGCGCTCATCTTTTGCTGGCGGAATAAGCCGCCAGCGCTGCAAACGGGCGGCTAGCACCGCGCCGCCCGGCAACGCGCGCAATTCGCGCGCGCTGATAGCGCCGCCACGCAAAGCTGCGGCGCCAAAGGCGCAAGCGCCGACGGCAACGCACGTCAGCGCTTGCGCAGCTGCTGCCGCCCTAGGCGGCAGCCCGCCAAGCGCTGCGCTCAGCGCTCGCTCGGCGATAACAAGCGCCGCGGCCATGACCGCGAGCGCAAAGACCGTGCCAGCCGCCGCACGCCCATGCGACGGCTGGCGTCCCTCTTCCCCGAGCACTCGTTCTTGCATTCGCCCATGTATATGCTCCTGCTCCCGCTCTCGCTCTTGCACTCGTCCTTGCTCTTGCTCTTGCCCAGGCTCTCCCTCTTCCTCAAGTACTCGTTCTTGCACTCGCCCATGCACTCGCTCCTGCACTTGCTCCTGCACTCGCTCTTGCACTCGTCCTTGCTCTTGGTCTCGCCCTTGCACTCGCCCTTGCACTCGCTCCTGCCCATGCTCTCCCTCTTCCTCAAGCACTCGTTCTTGCACTCGCCCATGCACTCGCTCCTGCCCTTGCTCCTGCCCTTGCTCTTGCCCTTGCTCTTGCCCTTGCTCTTGCCCTTGCTCTTGCCCTTGCTCTCTCCATCGCTCTCGCACTCGTCCCCGCTCTTGTTCCTGCTCCCGCTCTCGCACTCGTCCCTGCACTTGCTCCTGCTCTCGTCCCTGCTCTTCCCCCTGCACCCGCTCTCGTACTACCCGCTCACCCGGCATCACTCGCCCTTCCACTCCCGCTCGTCCGCCAGCTAGCGCTGCTCCAGAACCCGCTGCTGCATACCGCACTGCAATGATCCCAAGCAAAGCCGCCACGCTTAGCGCCGCGACACCTGCGATGGCTGCACCTTCAATGCCATAAGTGGGCACAAGCACAGCATTAATTACGCCTTTAAGCAGCGCTGCAACCAGCAGCAAAATAGCTGGAATACGTACAGCGCCTAACCCTTGAAGCACTGGAGCCGTCACCGCATTCACACTGCCCGCAAGAGCAGTGCAGCCAACCAATGCGAAGGCGAATGTGCCTTGAGTATCCGAATACAGCATCATATTGAGCGGTTCCGCGAGCAGCGCCAAGCCGATAGCTGCCGCAGCGCCGATTGCCCAAGCCGCCCGCTCTGCAAGCGAGAGCTGCACTCGAAGCTGTCCGTATGCACCACGCATACGCGCTAACGCAATGCTTGGTACGAGCGCCGCCGCAGCCGCTCCGGCTACCATAACAACAAGCTGCACAAGCGGCTGCGCTCGGCTGTACACGCCAAACGATGTCATTGCCGCCGCTTCCGAAGCCCCGCCTTCCTGCAATAAGCGAGGAACCATAAAGGCATCCACAACGCCAAGAACAGGAACAACCACCGCACCAAGCGCGACAGGCAGTGCAATAACGGCAAGCTTTCTCATCTCTGCTCGTATTGCCCCTGCCATTCGATTAAGCCGCTCCCCGCTGCGTCTGCGCCATAAATATATAGCAAGCAGCAAAAGCGATGCGCAAGCTCCGAATGCCGAACCGCTCATCACACCAGACGCCACAGATGCATCTGCCCATCCAGCGGACCAGCTTAATGCAAGCACCAGCAGCATTACGCCTACACGAATCATTTGCTCAACAACTTGTGAGGCGGCAGACAATCCCATTTGTCCAATTCCCTGCACATATCCTCTTAATGCAGCAACGAACGGAGCAAGCAGCAGCGCAAACGAGACCGAGCGCACTGCACCAGCCGTCTCCGCATCGCCAATCCAACCAGCTACTTGATTCGCTCCACCCCACATCAAGCCAAACGAAATAATACCCGTCACACCAAGCAGCAAAAGCGCAGCGTATAACGTTCGCCTGACGCCTTCTGCATCATCTCCCTTGCGCAGCCTCTCTGCAATGAGAAGCGATACGGCCGTTGGCAATCCCGCAGTTGCTAGAACAGCTGCCAGCTGATAAAACGGATACACGGCGTTGTAAATACCAAACACGCGGTCCCCAGCTAGATTTTGCAGAGGTATTTTTTGAAAAACACCAATCAGCTTTGACAGCAGCGCCGCACCCGCCATGAGCGCAACGCCATTCATGAGATGCTGCTTCGAGCTTCGTTCTACTTGAACCCGTCCTTCAACTGTTGTTTCTGCTGCTTTAGCTAGCGACTGTTCGCCGGCACAAGGTCGCTCTTGGCTCTCCGTAAGTTCAGCCTCAGCTTGGCGTGCTTCGACCCCTCCCACGCTTGTTTTTCGCTTACCCGCCTGCCCCAGCATTTCCGCCGATTGCCCATTTTCCCCCGGCTTGCGGTTCATCCCGTTCACTCCTGCCTATCGCACGATTTCTATTGGTATCTATTATACCTCACAATCGTAAACGTGGAAAAAGCTTCCCCAATCGAGTGTTTCTCGATCAAAGAAGCTGTTATAGCCACATTTCTTACTATTGCTCCATCTGTTTTGCCAAAAAGCCCGCTGCCGTCTCAGCCATTTTTGTTTCCATAGTAGACATTTTTACCGATTCATCCTTGCTAAGCAGCACGACTGTTCCAATGGGGTCGCCACCCGCTATGATCGGCGCAATAACGAAGGAGCTGTAAGTTTCCTGCGTATCCTTCACAATTTCAAAGGCACCGCCATTTGCTTCAGCAAGCGTCTTGCGATTTTCCATACAGCTCTCCAGAACAGTGCCTACCTGCTTATCAAGCAGTTCTTTCTTGGAGGCTCCAGCTACAGCAATTATGGTATCCCGGTCCGTGATCAATGTAACATGATTTGTTCCCTCAAATAACGATTCCGCATATTCCTTAGCGAAGTCGCCAAGCTCACCGATAGGAGAATATTTTTTCAAAATAACTTCGCCATCACGATCTACAAATATTTCTAGAGGGTCTCCCTCGCGAATACGCAGTGTACGGCGGATCTCCTTCGGAATGACGACACGCCCGAGATCATCGATGCGACGTACAATTCCAGTTGCTTTCATTTCTTGTTGCCCCGCTTTCCTAGAGGATTTTGAATCGACTGGATTCTTGCAGCTTGTTTATAACGAAGAAGAAACTTCCTTCAAAAGATTTTGAATCTGACCATAGTATTCATCCGCTCCCAATTTCTTATGCACGGACTACAGTTCAAGCCAAACGTTCCATCTCTTTGTGAAAAAGGCCGTCGACGTATCGTCCAGCCTTCGTTTTACGCTTCCCCGAGCTCGTTTTCAGCATTCCCCATTTCTCCCTTTTGCTTGCATGAGAAGCAAATGCTTTTTAATTGTTTATGGATTAAAAAAGGCAATTATCGATTTGTATCGATAACCGCCCTTTGCCTGAATATTATTTACCTTCATTATTGTCCATCTGATTCGTTTTTTTGAGCCTGCCTGCTTTGCCAAGCGCTTCTCTGAGCAAAAACTCAATGTGCCCGTTGACGCTGCGGAATTCGTCTGCGGCCCACTGCTCAAGAGCACGATGGATATCGGGATCCAAACGAAGCGGAAATGCTTTCTTTTCTTTAGCCATAATAATCAGCCTCTAGCCGTAAAGAGTTCCTGTATTAATGACTGGAGTTGCAGCGCGATCAGATACAATCGCCACCATTAAGTTGTTCACCATCGCCGCTCTCCGTTCGGCATCCAGACTAATCCCGTTTTCCTCCAACTGCCGCAGTGCCATATCTACCATACCAACTGCACCTTCAACAATTTTGGAACGTGCCGCTACAATTGCAATCGCCTGCTGCCTTTGAAGCATGGCACTAGCGATTTCCTGAGCATACGCCAAATGAGTCAAGCGAGTCTCAAGCACCTTTACGCCGGCAACTGCAAGACGGTTTTGCAACTCATTGCCTAGCTCCGCTGCTACCTCATCCGCATTGCCTCTAAGTGAGGAAGCCGCGTCCGAAGAGAAAACATCGTAAGGATATTGCGCGGCAATGTGACGTATCGCCGTCTCGCTTTGAATTTCTACAAAACGCTCATAATTATCAACGTCGAAGCTCGCTCTTGCCGTATCCATTACTTTAAATACAACAACCGCACCAATCTCCACCGGATTTCCTTCCGCATCATTCACCTTTAGTGTTTGGCTGTTGAAATTGCGTACTTTAAGTGAAATATTAACCTTGTTCGTAAGCGGAAGAACCATCCATAAGCCGCTTTCAAGAACAGAACCCATATACGTTCCGAAAAAAGTAACCACCTTCGCCTCATTCGGCTGAACGATCGTAAGAGAGGATAAACAAATGACTGACAGCAAAATCAAAAAGGCGCCAACACCGATAATTACCCCAGACCCACCGTCCTTGGATGCTTCCGATATCGTTAGAAAAATACCGCCAGCAGCAGCAACTACCGAAAACAGCAATGCCATGTATCCGCTAACATACCAGGCTTTCTTCTCGTTCATTAAACCCCACTCCTTCATCTTTTTCTATATTGTTTTGATATAAATATGATATCACTTTTTACATATATAAGCAATTAATTCTTTTTACATCCAACCTCTTTTTGCAACAAAGGCAGCTGCTGCTTCGTCACAAAAAGCAAAGAGATAAAGAAGGGATGAATACATTGAAATATTTATTAATCCTATTTCTGCTTTCCTTGTCGATCGGTTGTACAGGAGAAACCAAAACAACGTCAGAGCAATCCATTTCTCGAAGCTATCTTGAAGAAAAAGGATATCGAATCAGCTCAAAAGATGGGCAAGTTGAGAGCTACGAGCTTACCGAACAGAAATTATCAGTATTGCCCTATATGATGTACTGGGGGTTGCAGCGGGTGAACCCCTCCGATTATATTGGAAAAACGATTCATATACAGAAATTTACCGTAACGAACCACCCGCTAAGCAAAGATAAGGTAGATGTTTTTGTTTATTTGGCTGATGGTCAGCCCATAGGAGGAACTTCATTTCCATACGGAGACACTACAGACGGCGGGTATTGGTCTATAGAAGGCAAAAATTTAGAAGATATTCAAGGAATGTCTTATCAAGAGTGGCGTAAAAGCTGGACTGAGAAATATAAAAGCACTTCACCAGATGAAGCATAAAGCATTCCATATACAGGGGGATTTATATGAAAATAAAGAACGACGTGCAGGAAATCATCGAAAACCTTCGGCATATAGGTGCCATTGAAAATCAGTCCGAAATCCATAAACAAATGGACGGAACGACGGAAGGTCTTGTATACCTCATTAAAGTCGATGAATCACCCAAATATGTGCTAAAGCTCGATCAGCCAGTTGCACTTTCTTTAGTTGAACAATATAAAAAAACATATCCAGATGCACCTATGTTGCCTAAGCTTACTTACACCGCTCCAGATAAAACATATATCGTTTATACATTTCTCAAGGGTTCAACCGATTATATTGTCGGCTCTAAGGAGCAATGGTTGAAGGCTTTAGTGAGCGGACTTATTCAGCATTACATAAGCTGCTCACCATCACAGAAATGGGGAGATTGGCTGGATAATCCCCGCAATACTTGGCGAGAATTTATGGAGGAGAAAGTCGATTACGCTCGAAGTTATATCGGCGACCGCTTGCCATTAGAGGATCATACCCTTGTAAAATCACTTTTAAAGAAAGCAACGATGAGCGAATCTCAGGGAAAATTTTTGCTTCACGGCGACTGCGGTGTTCACAACTTCATTTTTAGTCATAACGAGTTAATTGGCGTTATCGATCCTTCACCAATAATCGGACCTCCGCTCTATGACTTGCTTTATGCATTCTGTTCCTCACCTGATGACTTGAGCATAGAGACGTTAATGCCTGCATTCGTTATGCTTAATCAATCGGATGAGGATCAACCAAGGCTAATTGAAGAAGTGATCATCCAGCTCTATTACCGTTTAGGCATTTGCCTCAAGCATCACCCTCACGATATAGACGACTACTTACAAGCATGGCGTTACTGGAAGTCCTTAATAAGCAATGAATAAACCACTATCATCACAGCTCAAAAACAGCTCTAACAACTCAAAGAAAAAAGCGCCTCTCATAAAGGCGCTTTTTGCTCATCATTCGCTTTATACCGTCAAATATTTGCGTATGACCTCATCATCCAGCGACTCCAAGCCGCCTTCCCACGCAATCGCCCCTTTTTCCAGCACGTAGAAGTAGTCTCCTACACTCTTCACGAAATCCAGGCTTTGCTCCACCAGCAAAATAGCCGTCTTGCCATCCGCTTTAATTGAGCGAATAACATCCCTAATATCATCGACAATGGAGGGCTGAATCCCCTCACAAGGCTCATCAAGCAGCAATACTTGAGGCCTTGAAGCTAACGCCCTCGCGAAGGCAAGCTGCTGCTGCTGTCCGCCGCTAAGATCGCCGCCGCGGCGCGTATACATTGCCGGCAGCACAGGAAACTTTGCAATAGCCTCTTCTGGAATAGAAGATATTTTCGACTTTGAAGCCTCAAGGCCAAGCAGCAAATTTTCATAAACGGATAGCTGAGCAAATATTTCGCGTCCTTGCGGTACATAGCCGATTCCACTTTTAGCCCGCAGTCCCGGCGCTTTCTTCGTTAAATCCGAGCCATTATAAGAAACAGAACCCTCGCGCGCCTTCAGCAGCCCCATAATGCTTTTCATAAGCGTTGTTTTGCCTACGCCATTCCGCCCGAGCAGACATACAACCTGCCCTTGCTTCACTTTCAGCGACACATCACGCAAAATAATACTCTCACCATAACCAGCCTCAAGCTGTTGAACGGCTAACATCGGCATCCCGCCTTTTCCCCAAGTACACTTCCGCCACGCGGTCATCTCGTTGAATTTCATCCATCGAGCCTTCCTTCAGCAGCTTCCCTTCATGCATGACGGTGACCTTGCTCGCAAAATTACGAACAAACTCCATATCATGCTCCACGACTACAATCGACCGCATACGGGCTATCTGGTGAAGAAGCTCGCCCGTTTTATCCGTCTCCTTATCGGTCATCCCCGCCACCGGCTCATCGAGCAGCAATATTTCCGGCTCCTGGAGCAGCATCATGCCAATTTCGAGCCACTGCTTCTCTCCATGCGACAGACCGCCTGCCCGCCAGTTCGATTTTTTCTGCAAACCAATCATAACGAGCTGCCCGTCAATTTTAGCCCGCTCATCCTCAACCATCTTTGCAAACAACGTCGCGAACACGGTACGCTTCTGACGCATCGCGATTTCCAAATTCTCAGCAACCGTCATCGAAGGGAATATCGAAGGAGCTTGAAATTTACGACCGATGCCAAGCTCAGCAATTTGATGCTCTTTCTTTTTCGTTATATCTACCTTCCCGAATGTGACACGTCCCGCCGTAGGCCTTACTTTCCCGCAAATCACATCCAGAATTGTCGTTTTGCCAGCTCCATTTGGCCCAATGAGGAAACGAAGCTCCCCTTTCTCAAGCTTTAGGTTCATGCCTTGGACTGCTTTAAAGCCATCGAACTCAACAGTTACATCATCACACAGCAGGATTGCGGACTCCTTCATGCTTCGGCTCCCTCCCTTTTTTGCGTAATTTCAATTGGCCAACTAAGCCAGCAACACCTTTAGGCATAAATACGACCACGACCACAAACAGCAGACCCATAAAGAATAACCAGCCCTGCGGATAAGCGGTACTGAACTCACTTTTAGCCCAGTTCATAAGGATAGCGCCTAGTGCGGCTCCAACCAGCGTTCCACGTCCGCCAATGGCTACCCAAAGAACCATTTCAATCGAAGGCACAATTCCGAGCATCGACGGTGAAATAATACCGACGTGGAGTACAAACAGCATGCCCGCTATACCTGCAATGCCAGCCGAAATCGTAAATACGACCATTTGATAAATTGCCGGATTGTAGCCGATGAACCGCACCCGGTTCTCGCCATCACGAATCGCGCGAAGCACCTTGCCGAAGCGGCTGCCGATGACGTAGCGGCAAAAGATGAAGATAGCAATGAGAGCAATGACGGTAATATAGTAAAGCACGCGCTTCGTCTCAGGAGAACCTATAGAGAAACCAAGCACGGTAGAGTAGCCTGTTATCCCATTCGTACCGCCTGTAAAAGCTTGCTGACCAATGAGCAGTGTCGTCGTAATAATAACGAGCGCTTGCGTCAAGATTGTGAAGTAAACGCCGCGAATTCGGTTGCGGAACGTGACGTAACCAAGCACAAGCGCGAGCAGCGCAGGTATGACAATTCCCATCGCTACCGCAAACCAGAAGCTCTGGAATGGCTGCCAGAAAAGCGGAAGCTCCTTAAGTCCGCTCCAGCCCATGAAATCCGGCGGCCTTCCTCCGCTTGCCTCCAGCTTCAAATACATCGCCATAGCGTAGGCGCCTAATCCAAAGAAAATGCCATGCCCTAAACTTAAAATGCCAGTGTAGCCCCATATCAGATCAAGCCCTAATGCTACTATGGCAAAGGCTAGAAATTTCGCTAACAAGTTGAGCCGAAAATCACTTACAAATAGCGGAGCGGAGAAGAGTGCTGCCGCCGCTGCCGCATAGCCAATTAAGATCCAAATCCGCGCAGGAGTAAACTTTTGCAAGCGCATAAGCGTTCCACCTTTCTTTTCCCTAGTCAAGCGACCGCGAACGCATGGCAACGAGTCCCATAGGCTTCCATTGGAGGAAAGCAACTATACAGACAAACACTAGCACCTTGCCAAGCGAAGCATTCGTCCAATACTCAAACAACGTATTAAACATCCCAATCCCTGTTGCCCCGAGCACCGTCCCAACCAGCTTGCCGACTCCGCCAAGCACGACGACCATAAAGGCATCAACGATATAATAAGTGCCAAGGGACGGGCCGATAGGACCAAGCAGCGTTAGCGCACAGCCGGCAATGCCGGCAATACCCGAGCCGATAGCGAAGGTCATCGCATCCACTCGTCTTGTCGAAACGCCAAGGCATGCAGCCATATCGCGATTTTGCATCACTGCCCGCATCCTTCTGCCTTCATGGCTGCGGTAAATATAGAAATACATAGCAATTAAACAAGCGATGACGAGTGCGATGATGAATAACCTTTTGTAAGGAAGCAATGTTCCATCCATAATCTTTAAGCCGCCATTTAGCCACGCTGGGCTTGTGACTGCAACGTTTGGCGCCCCAAAAATAGATCTTGCAAGCTGCTGCAGCACGAGACCCACACCCCAAGTGGCGAGCAAGCTATCAAGCGGCCGTCCATATAGAAAGCGAATCAGCGACATTTCGAGAATGAGACCAATGATAAATGCAACGATAAAGCTGACCGGAATGGCCAATACAAAATACCAATCAAACATCGATTTCGGCAAATAATCATGAAACACATTTTGCGTCAAATACGTGGAGTACGCACCGATCATAATTAACTCGCCATGCGCCATATTGATGACCTTCATCAAGCCAAACGTAATCGCAAGCCCCAAAGCAACCAGCAATAAAATGGAGCTGATGCTTAAACCATTAAATAGCTGCAGCAGAAACACTTCCATATGACCGCTCCTCTCTAGCGTAAACGGCTGTCGCCTTCCTCTGTCACAAAAAAAGCAGAAGGGAGCATTCGAAGCGATCGAATACTCCCCCATTAATTGCTGTGTATTAGACCATTGTTTGCTTATGGATTATTGCGTTGGTTGAATGCTTGCTGCCCAGTCGTAGCCTTTGAGATACGGATCCGGCTTAACCGCTTCACCTGAGTTCCACAGCTCCTTGAATTGGCCGTCCGCTTGCACTTCGCCAATACGAACCGTTTTGTAAATATGTTGAGTAGCGCCGTCGATTTTCACTTTTCCTTCTGGAGCATCCCACTCCAGCTCTTTGGCTGCTTCCTTTACTTTATCTACGTCAGTGGAGCCTGCTTTCTCGACCGCCTTTGCCCATAAGTAGACCGCTGTATAGCCGGCTTCGATAGGGTCCGCCGTTACGCGCTCATCACCGTATTTCTTTTTGTAGTTTTCGACGAACGTTTTGTTAGCTGGCGTATCCGTTGTTTGATAATAGTTCCACGCCGCCAAATGGCCTTCCAGCACATCGACGCCAATACCGCGGATCTCTTCTTCTGCAACCGATACTGACAATGTAGTCAAATCTTTAGCTGTAATGCCTGCATCCTTCAATTGCTTGAAGAACGCAACGTTGCTGTCACCGTTAAGCGTGTTGTATACGACATCTGGTTTAGCTTCTTTGATCTTGCTGATTAGCGTGCTGTAATCTGTATGGCCTAACGGCGTGTATTCTTCTCCAACCAGTTCGCCGCCTTCAGCCTTCAACTGTTCTTTAATTACGAGGTTTGCGGTACGAGGGAATACATAGTCCGATCCGAGTAAGTAAAATTTCTTGCCGCGGTTTTCAAGCAGCCACGAGACAGATGGAACGATTTGTTGGTTTGTCGTAGCGCCTGTATAAAAAATATTCGGAGAAGATTCAAGACCTTCATATTGCACCGGATACCACAGCAGGCCATTTAACTCTTCGAATACCGGCTTCATTGCTTTCCGGCTTGCGGATGTCCATCCACCAAATACGGTAGCCACTTTATCTTCGGAAATAAGCTTGCGCGCCTTCTCAGCGAAGGTGGGCCAATCCGAAGCGCCGTCTTCAAGTACAGGTACAATCTTTTTACCTAAAACGCCGCCTGCTGCATTAATTTCATCGATAGCCATCATTTCAGCATCGATAACCGATACCTCGCTAATTGCCATGGTGCCGCTCTGTGAGTGCAATATTCCCACTTTTATTTCCCCATCTGCTCCCGATCCGGCATTGGCAGCATTCGTAGGTTTATCTGTTTCCCCATTCGTAGATGCTGGTTTGTTGTTGTTTGCGCCACAACCTGTCAATACGATCGTTAAAGCTACAAACATAAGGCCAAATGAATAAAACATTCTCTTTTTCATCTTCCCACTCCCCATCGCTTCATATTTGTCTCTATATTTCCGAACATTTACATGGGATTAACTTCCATTGTTCGTGCTTTTATTATAGATTGGGAATTAAGTTAATGTCAATATAGTTAACACTAATTTTTTCAAGGGATACATTTTCACTTAAAAATGGTCATTTAGGGGTGTTTTATTTATATTTATGTTAGGTATATTGACACTTGTTTGTCGGTGCACTTCTTTTATGTACGAAAGATTGAATGTATGACATTTTTATTCACATAAAAAACCCAACCTAAGGCAAATGCCTCAAGTTGGGTTAACTTGTTTAAATTCATATGTTATTTTTTATTTTCTTCTGCTCTTGCAATAAGCATGTCTACAATAAGATCGACTTGTCCGCTTATAGCAATAGGATCATAACGATAGAATGTATTAAAATCGTTTTCAAAATATTGATTGTTTTTCACGGCGTCTAAGCTTTTCCAAACCGCTAAGTCTGTCAGCTGCTTAATCGCCTCACCCTTCTTCTCCGGGTCATAGACGGTCATAAACATATAATCTGCCGAATACTCAGGAAGTGCTTCTTTAGACAGCTGGAAAAAGCCGTCGTTGGCATCCACTTGCTTTTTAATCGATTCAGGAATTTTTAGACCCAGTGCATTATATACCGCTTGACCCGATCTGCCCGAATTTTCGCCAAACATCCATATTTCGCCTTTATCTGTAAGCTCAAAAATGCCGACTGTCGTATTTTCATCGACAACACCTTTCAGCTTCTCGCGGCCCGCTTTCGCCTTCTCATCATATGCCGTGATGAATTGCTCCGCTTTCTCTTTCTCACCTACGATGTCTCCAAACAATCTAACGCTTTCGTAAATATTGGACGCTGTTCCATAAGGAATATATAATGTTGGTGCTATTTTAGATAAGCTCTCATAACTTTCTTCATACATAACCACGATTAAGTCAGGCTTAAGCTCAAGCACTTTTTCAACGTTAATCGGCGACCCTACATCAACTGCTCCCTTAAGCTGCTCAGTAAGGAACGGGTTTTCGAAGGTAGATGGCTCTACGCCAAGCACGTTTGCTCCTACAGAAAGCAATTCACCGCCATAATAGTCGGTAACGATACGCTGCGGCTTAACCGGAATTTGAATCGTCCCCTTCGTTGTCTCGAAGCCGCGGAATTCCGCTGCCGGCGCTTCTGTAGCTGCAGGTGCTTCGCTTTCGGAGGGTACGTTAGTTGCTGCATTGCTATTTGTGTTATTCGCACCGCCGCAGGCGGATACGAGGACAGACAGCATAAGGAATAAAGTAAGGATAAAATATGGTTTTCTCTTTGACATGGTGGACCTCCTATGTACATTCAACGATAAACTTTCATTTTTGATAATGCGAATCATTATCGTTAGAAGCATATCAGATCACTTTATCCATCGTCTATAGATAAAAATAACCATGTCACATGGATTATTGTCAGCTTCATATCGTGTTTATAAAAATAATTGGGCTAGTGTGAACGTCAGCTTTTGTAAGGATACACCATCGTTGGAGTAACATTTATTGACTGGGATACGATAAACCAAATCGCTCTTAACAGCAGGAAGCTGCTGCCATGCTTCGCTTGCCAGCAATCGATTCGTTTTCTCCATCCCCGTCTCCTCAAAAATACTAATAATCATATGATCGGCTGCAAATAAAGAAAGCTCGTCGAGAGTAACGATTTTACTTTTCCCCGCATCAAGCACATGCTCCTTCACAGCGTCAGGCGGCTGGAAGCCCAGCACATCATATAACGCATATGCACCACGATCCTGCTTGCTTAGCACATAAATATTACCGTCTGCAATTTCATAAACAGCTGCTGTCTCATTTGAATGAAATACATTGCTCAACCTGTATTTCAACTGCTCAGCCATTTGATAGAACTGCAAGATCCATTTTTCTGCCTCATGCTGTATCCCAAAAATATGACCCATGAATCGCAGCCGCTCAATCGGATTGATGTTTTCCCATGGTTGGACTAGCACAGGCGCGATTGTTCGCAGCTGTCCAAGCTGTTCTGGCCTAAGGTAATCGGGTGCAACGATAATATCAGGCTGAAGCATACGCACCTTCTGGCTGTCCCAATCTTCAAAGGATATGACGCCTTCGAGCTCGCTCCTCAGCTGCTGTGAATGATACGCTAAACGAGCATCTACACCAACAGGGGTAATGCCTAGCGCAAGCAAAGTGCCGATAAATTGAAACGCCACGATGCGCTTTGGCCTTTGGCGAAAATTAGATGGATGCATGCCGGTAGCTTGCTTGAATTTCCGGCTAAAATATAATGCATCCTGGTAGCCGACAATTGCCGCAATCTCATTAATATGGCTGCTTGTTATGGAGAGAAGCTCCTTAGCCTTGTCCACACGAAGCTGCAATATAAAGTCCGATATGCTTTGTCCCATCTCTTTATTGAACTGCTTTGATAAGTAATGCGGATGATAGCCGGTTAAATGGGCCAAGAAATTACGCTGCAGCTTCGTACTGTAATTTTCTTTAATGTACTGCACTGCTTTTTGTACGGGCGTTGCATAATCGTAATAAGGCGTTTTATGGCCTGCAATCAATACCTCATACAACAGCTCTAGAAGCAGTTTTTGAGCTTCAAATGGATTGCTGCTCGCTTCCGCTTGATGAGCCTCGATTAACGATTTAAATAAACCTAATAAAATGCCTATTCGATTAGAAGCAATATAGCCATTATCGGGAAGGCCTTCGCAGCTCTGATGATAGACTAGCTGGTCGCGTGTATCCTGAATTTGAACGTACTGGTCGAATTGGATCATATACAAATGCAGATCGGAGTGCTCTGAGCTGGAAATCGATGCCCTCGTCCCGGCATGCGCAAACAACAAGCAGCCGAAGCTTAGCTCATACGCATCATCATCCATCTTCATGGCTCCGTAACCTTCTCCGAGCATAAATAAGGAAGGGGTGCTAATAAGCATCTCGTTAGACATCTCCGTCTTTTTCAATAAAATGCTTTTGGCTCCGCGCAGCAAATATTGATTTGTGTTCAGCATACAATCCATCCTTACTCAGCATAGTTTCAGAAAAAGACCCCTTAACCGGTGAATGGTTAAAGGGTCTGACATGTTTGTCTTGCACTTATTTCGTTGCAGGTGCTTCTGTAGCTGGAGCATCTGTAGCTGGCGCATCCGTAGCTGGCGTTTCTTCACCAGCAGGAGCATCGCTGGCAGGAGTATCACTTGCTTTTGGAAGCTTAATGACGATTTCTTGCTTAGGAAGCTCGTCTGTCATGTATTTGTTCATTTTCTCAGAAGCAACTGTACCTTTTACTGATTCTTTATCTGCATCAGTTAATTTATCAAATGCTGGCGTATCACGTTTCTCAACAAGGATAACATGGTAGCCAAAATCTGTTTTCACAGGCTCGCCGATAACACCAATTTCTTGTTTATAAGCAGCTTGTTTAAATTCTTCTACCCATTGGCCATTCTTCTTGTCCGCATATAGACCGCCTGCGTCCTTCGAGCCTGGATCGTCGGAATATTCTTTGGCAAGGGCAGCCCAATCTCCGCCTGCTGCCAGCTTGTCTTTCACTTCTTTAGCGCGAGCCAAAGCTTCTGCATCCGTGCGAATTTCTTTCTCTTCTTGTGTAGTTGGATCCGTTGTTTTAGTTGATACCAAGATGTGGCGAACAGAAACGGTTGCATAGTTAATACCGTTCTTTTCATATTCTGCTTTCATTTCTTCCTCAGTTACTTGAGCGTTCATATGAGCTACAAGCTTGGAAGTCATAAGCAAATAGTTTTCCATATCTTTGTCTTTCAATTTCTTAGCATCTACAGCAGCTTTTAGTTCCGCATCTTGGGAAAGTGCTGTCTTATACTGCTTCATTTGTTCTTTTACTTCTGTTTCAGCCTTTTTAACGTCTTCCTTAGAAGCCTGGCTGCTTAAAATTTTGTAGGAAATATACTGCTGGAGCAGCTGCTCCTTAAATTGCGGAATTTCAATAACTTGCGCATACGCTGGCTGCATAACCGTAAATACATCCAAATACTTGTTGAATTCCTTGTCTGTCACATTGCCGCCTTTATAGGTTGCAACTTCTGTTTCCTTCGCGCCGCCGCATGCCGCCATCGTCAAGACCAGCACGACTGCCACGATAAGCAGCGCGCCTTTGCGCCATGCCGATTTGCGTGAACTGTGTAACATGTTGAATCCCCTTTCATATTGAGAACTTGATAGTATTGTATCAGAAAAGGGGCGTATAAAGCGAATCTTGTCTATGTTGTCGCATCTTGCAATTCGTCTTTATAAAGGAGAACATCCTTGTACGCTTGCAAAAATTGTTCAATCATATGAATTTTCTGCTCCATATTCAATCCCTTGCCGCGCAGCAAAATACTTGGGTTTGGCTCCTGCTCGCTGCCCTGCTTAAAGCGATTCTCATGCTTCAGACAAAGCTGATCAACCTTCTTACGGTCAATCCTCCGCTTCTCGCTAGCTGCGTAACGAAGCAGCAGATCATCACCTTTGCCGCTGAGCTGTTCAATACCATACATCGTGCCATACACTTTTAATCTAGCCACTGCGAGCAAATTGCTTACCGCTTGCGGTAAATCGCCAAAACGATCCACAAGCTCATCAATCACATCATCTGCCTCTTCGAACGTTCGGATAGCAGCCACTTTTTTATAGATCTCAATTTTTTGGATGCTGTCATAAATGTAATCCGAAGGCAAATACGCATCTACGCTAATATCAATAAGCATGCTAACTGGCTTCTCTTCTTTGATTTCTTCGCCGCTCATTTCCGCTTTGCGCTTCGCAATCTCATCAGCCAGCATTTGCGAATACATGTCGAAGCCTACCGAGGCAATAAAGCCATGCTGCTCCGCCCCAAGCAGGTTGCCCGCTCCACGAATCGATAGATCGCGCATTGCGATTTTGAAGCCTGAGCCGAGCTCAGTAAATTCTTTGATGGATTGCAGACGCTTCTCCGCAACCTCCGTAAGCACCTTATCCCGTTGATACGTGAAATAAGCGTATGCAATACGATTCGAACGACCAACGCGGCCGCGCAGCTGATACAGCTGAGAGAGTCCCATTTTGTCAGCATCATGCACAATAAGCGTATTCACGTTCGGAATATCGACGCCTGTCTCAATAATGCTGGTGCTTACCAGAACATCGGATTCGCCATCGAGGAAATCAAGGATGGTCTTCTCCAGCTCCTGCTCTGACATTTGCCCATGGCCGACCGCAACTCTAGCACCTGGTACAAGCGCATTGATTTGCTCCGCCATTTGGTAGATGCCTTGAACACGGTTATACAAGTAATAGACTTGGCCTCCACGTGCCAGCTCGCGCTCTATCGACTCCCGTACGAGGGACGGGCTGTATTCCACCACATAGGTTTGCACAGGGAAACGATTTTCCGGCGGCGTTTCAATAACAGACAAGTCCCGCACGCCAAGCATCGACATATGAAGCGTTCTTGGAATCGGTGTTGCAGTCAGCGTAAGCACGTCGACATTAGTTTTCAGCTTCTTCAGCTTCTCCTTATGCGATACGCCAAAACGTTGTTCCTCATCCACGATCAGAAGGCCGAGCGATTTGAAAATAATATCCTGCGACAGCAGTCGATGCGTCCCAATAACGACATCTACTGTTCCTGCTTTCAAGCCCTTCATCGTTTCGTTCTGTTCCTTGCGTGAACGGAAACGGCTGAGCACCTGAACGTTAATCGGATAACCTGCAAAACGCTCGCGGAATGTCTCATAATGCTGCTGCGCCAAAATAGTCGTCGGAACTAGCACTGCTACCTGTTTGCTGTCCATTGCTGATTTGAAGGCAGCACGAATGGCAACCTCGGTTTTCCCGTAACCGACGTCTCCGCATAACAGCCTATCCATCGGCTGGGTTTTCTCCATATCCTTCTTAATCTCTTCGATCGCTCTGAGCTGGTCACGCGTCTCGTCATAAGGGAACATCGCTTCGAACTCATTCTGATACGACGTATCTTGTCCAAAAGCGTACCCTGGTGCCGTCTGCCGCTCTGCATACAGCTTGATCAAATCATCAGCAATATCCTGAACGGATGCTTTTACTTTGCTCTTCGCCCGTGTCCATTCACTGCCGCCGAGTTTATTGACCTTAGGCTCTTTATCTTCATTGCCGACATACTTCTGAATCATATCCACTTGCTCGATTGGAACAGACAGCTTATCGCCGCCAGCATAGAGAATATGCAAATAATCTTTATGAATACCTGCTATTTCTAGCGTGCCTATACCTACATACTTGCCTATACCATGATTATGGTGAACAACATAGTCACCGACTTTAAGCTCTGTATAGCTCTTAATACGCTCGGCATTATCAACTTTTTTATCCATTTTCCGGGCTTTGCGCTGCTTCTGGGAGAACATCTCGCCTTCAGTAATAATGACAAGGTGAGAGGATGGCAGCTCAAAACCGGACTGCAAATTACCTTCTAGCAGAGTAGGCGTCTCAATGCTATAGTCGTCAAGAACTCGGCGCATGCGTTCCATACGCTCTGCATTGCCGGCAAGCATCATTACTGTGGCACCCGTCTTGCGCCAACGTTCCATTTCTGCCTTCAGCACATTCATTTGTCCATGAAAATTTTGCATCGAGCGGCTTGTCATGTTCAATATATTTTGCGGCTGCGAATGCGGGATTTGCCTTAAGAATAAGGACAGGAACAGCGTTGGAAACGGACGGTGATGCAAAATCTCCTCTGTATCGCGGGCTAGAGCAAGATCCGGAAGCGACTTGCCGTTTTGCAGCAAATGCATGGACCATTCCGCTTCATCCCGCTCCAATTGCTTCGCTGTCTCTATTAAACGCGTTGGCTCGTCTAGTATGAGCAGCGTATCAGCTGGCATATAGTCGAGAATCGTTTGACGCTCTGGGTATAACAACGAAATATATTTATAAATTTCCGGAAAATAAACATGCTCGCGCAGCCTTTCAATCTCTCCGCCCAGCTCCGTGCGAAGTCGATCCTTGGCTGTACGATCTGTCATCTTATCGAGCTGCTTCTCCAGCAGCCGCTGCGCATGATTAGCCGCAGTCTCCATACGGTGGCCGTCTGCGAGCAGCTCTTGGCATGGCGGAACCACATAAGATTCCAAGCGATCCAAAGAACGTTGATCTGCTGGATCGAAGGTACGTATGGAATCAACATCATCGCCAAACCATTCGATCCGGTACGCTTGTGAAGCCGTAAGCGGATAGAAGTCAACAATCCCTCCGCGCACGCTCATATCGCCGCGCAATTCTACGCGGTCAGCCCGTGTATAGCCAAGAGCGGTCATTTGCCGCAGAAAAGCATCTATCGGCAGTGATTGGCCAACTTGAACCTCTACTTGCGCTTCAGCCATAACACTGCTTATAGGCAAATAGCGCCGAACGCCGGAGAAGGGCACGACAACAATCCCGCGATAGCCTTGGGACAGCTTGATCAGCACATCCATTCGCTGCGCAAGCGTCTCAGGACTCGAGATCGCCGCTTCTGCAGCTACCAGCTCATTTGCGGGATATAATAATACATTTTCTGACGAAAGACATTCCTGCAAGTCCTCCGCAATCTTCTGCGCAGAGAACATGTTATGCGTCACAACAAGCATAGGACGCTCTACATCCTCCCGCAGCGCTGCAATGAGCACTTGTCTGGAAGAGCCTGCGAGGCCAGATATCATCTGCTCACGCATGCCTTTACGAATACCGGATATAACGGACTGAACGTCCGTATCCGCGGCAAAAGCATTAATTAAAGCTTTCAACTTTTGCGACACCCCGTTTCTTTACACAATCGGAGAGTGATACGATCGCTCCCTGTACATTGAAAATAAGCCTCAGCCATCTGCTAAGGCTCATACTATTCACTTTCCGTCATTGAAGAGGACTAGTTACCAAATGAAGCTCTGGGTTCGCATCAATCGCCTCGCGGCAATAATCACAGACCACTTTTACCGTTACATCTCCATTTGGGTCATACGCTATTATATCGCTGCGTTCTTCGGGGGTCAAGAAATGGAAGCCCAGTTGATGCTCCGTTATATTTGACCCGCTAAGCGACCCTATCGATGTTCTGCAGTGCCGACAAATATAGTTTACTGCCATATGTATGCCTCCTGAAGGGTAGTTATATCCTTCAGTATGCCCTCATAATCAATTTCTAACAGATTATCGGTTAAACTTTGCCATTGTCTCCTCGAAAGGCGCCTTCAATCTAAACTCAATAGCATCACATGCGTCAGCAACCATAGCAGACAATTTCTCATGCTCGCTCTTTGGAAAAGTGGAGAGCACATAGTCCGCAATGTTCATGCCTGGCTGCGGGCGCGAAATGCCCATCCGAACGCGGTCAAAAGTTTGCGTGCCCAAATGCTGAATCAATGATTTGATTCCGTTATGCCCGCCCGCACTGCCTTGATAACGAAGGCGAAGCTTGCCGATCTCCGTATCCAAATCATCATAAACGATTAAGCCGTCCTGGACCTCAGCCTTAAAGTAATCTAGAAATGATCTTACTGACTCTCCAGACAAATTCATATATGTCATCGGCTTAATAAGGACAACCTTCGTGCCTTGTACGTTGCCTTCTCCGATTAATGCCTTGCATTTATTTTGCGTTACACTAATGCCCCAGCGCCTTGCAAGCTCATCAATAACCATAAATCCGACATTATGCCGGGTTCCTTGATAAGCAGCACCGGGATTGCCAAGTCCTGCAATCCACCTCATTGCTCTCTCCACTCCTTTACGGACAAATGTAACATAATCTATTACAAGCGTAAACATCGGAAGCCGTCCTGCGGCAGAACTTTCATTCTATTTTCCCCAAAAAGCAAACAACGCCGCCCTGATGAAGGACGGCGCCTGAATATGCTCGGTACTGCGTTGTATACGTAATTTTTCAAAAGAGATTCTACAGGCTCTTAACGCCCTCAAGCTTCGCTTCGTTGGAGCGTGACTCTGCTTCTGTAAGCTCCACTGCAGCAGCCTCTGCTTCTTCTTCTGTAAGCTCTTTTTGCGGCGCAAGAATCGTTGCAACGACCTGCTCAGGCTCCGCTAGTAATTCCACGCCGCTCGGCAGCAACAAATCGCTTACGAGTATGCTTCCGCCAATCTCCAGCGACGATATGTCGACAGAAATAGAATCAGGAATACTGCCCGGCAAGCATTGCACCTCAAGCTCATGCAAAATCAACTGCAAGATACCGCCCTCGCGTACACCTTGAGAATCGCCTTCTGCATGAATACGAACGTTCGCCCGCACGTTCTCGTTCATATTAATTTGATGGAAATCAACGTGCAGCACTTGTCTGCTCAAAGAATCGCGTTGCACCTCTGCGATCATAACGGAGGTTTTTCCATGGGATGGAATATTAATTTCAAGCACCGCATTCGGCTGAGAACGCAGCAAAGTCTGCAATTCCTTACTATCCACCATGACCTGTGCTGCATCATTCAACTGTTTACCATAAATAACGCCCGGTATTTTCCCTTGGAGCCGCAATTGGCGCAACTCACCTTTCGTCGTGCCAGTTCGTTGATCCGCGTTCATAGCTATCGCCATATTGATTACCTCCTAAAGTTTTTGTGAAGCAAAAACTTGCTTCGTAAGCATACGCTTAGTTTTGTGAAGCAAAACTTGCTTCGTAAGCATATGCTTAGTTTTTGTGAAGCAAAAACTCGCTTCTGTTTTGATTTCCCTATAACTTACCCACTACAGCCAAAAATTAAACTTTAAACGACATTTGCATAAAAAAAGATGCAGCAACGAATTCATCCTCTGAATTCGTCACTGCATCCTCTATATCAACCATTTGATATTATGATTGTTTCTTTTCTTTTTTTGCTTTTGCACGTCCACGGATTTTATCCGCATAACCTGATTTATTCACTTGGCGCTCGCGTGCGATCGCAAGATCACCAGCTGGTACATCATGCGTAACCGTAGAGCCGGCAACAACATATGCGCCATCACCAATTTTCAATGGTGCAATCAAATTGACATTGCTGCCGATGAAGGCATTATCGCCGATTTCCGTTACAAATTTATTGTAACCGTCATAATTGACCGTTATGGCGCCGCAGCCGATATTGACGTCTTTGCCAACCTTAGCGTCACCAACGTAGCTTAGATGCGATACTTTGCTGCCATCATCAAGCGATGCGTTTTTGAGCTCCACAAAGTCACCAACTTTGCAGCCAACGCCAAGCTTCGAGCCTGGACGCAAATTAGCGTAAGGCCCCACAGCGCTTGTATCGCCAATTACCGATTCAGAAACAACTGAATATTTAATCGCGACGCCGTTGCCGATCGTACTGTCCGCAATATCAGCTTGAGGACCGATAATGCAATCTTCTCCGATAATTGTTGACCCGCGAAGCACTGTACCTGGATATATGACGGTGTCAGATCCGATCTGAACACCCGCTTCGATATAAGTTGAAGACGCATCGATCAAAGTGACGCCGCCAAGCAGATGATTGCGGTTAATTCGATCACGCATAAAACGCTCTGCCTCAGCAAGCGCCACGCGGTCATTCACGCCTATGGCTTCTGACACATCTGTCGTGCAGTAGCCTTGGACAGATTCGCCCGCTTCACGGAATATTCCGATAACATCCGTTAAATAATACTCGCCTTGTGCGTTATTACTCGTTACCTTAGCAAGCGCAGCGAACAGCTTCTCATTGTCGAAGCAATATGTGCCTGTATTAATTTCTTTAACTGCTGCTTCTTCAGCTGAGCAGTCCTTTTGTTCAACAATCCGCTGTACAGTGCCATCTTCGCCACGAATAACGCGGCCATACCCTGTAGGATCGTCAAAAGCGGCTGTCAGCACCGTTGCAGCCGCTCCGCTCGAATGATGCAGCTCAAGCATGGCTTCAATTGTCGATGCTTGCACAAGCGGAGTATCGCCGCAAATCACAATCGTCGTACCTTTCTCGCCGCCAAGCAGTGCTTCCGCTTGCAGCACCGCATGACCGGTACCTAGCTGCTGCTCCTGCAAGACGTATTCAGCGCCATCGCCCAAATACGATTTAACCTTTTCAGCTCCGTGACCTACAATAACGACCGACCGCTCCGCAGCCGCTTCCTTCACAACATCAAGCACATGGCCTACCATCGGCTTGCCGCACACCGGATGCAGCACCTTATATAACTTCGATTTCATACGCTTGCCCTGTCCTGCAGCAAGCACAATCGCCATAACTTTCAAATGAAAGACCCCCTAGACCTGCAATAAATGATTATTTTAGTATAGCTTTATAAGTGTGAAAAAAGTGCTATCTTCATCAGCAAACGCTGAAAGCTGCAATGATTCAAGTCGTACATCCTATTCCATTATACGAATATGTTGCTCGATTTCCAAGTGTATGGAATCGCTGCCTGTCATTCTACACTACAACCTATTCGTTTCATAGTAAAAAGATAAGTCGCACGTAATCATATGCTTAGCAATCACCTCTCGCAAAAAAAAGAGAAGAGAGCCATGGCTCTCTTCTCCAATCAACCCCAAAAACATAAAATGCAGTGCCTTAAGCTCCTTCTTCAATCGCAACTTCTTCTGCTGCGCGCTCGTATTCAGCGAGAACAGCAGCCTGGATTTTCTCCCGGGTGGTTGAAGAGATCGGATGAGCGATATCCCGAAATTCTCCATCCGGAGTACGTTTGCTTGGCATTGCAACGAACATACCATTGTTTCCATCGATGACACGAATATCGTGAACAACGAATTCATTATCAATAGTAATGGATGCGATTGCCTTCATACGCCCTTCGGAATTTACACGGCGGAGTCTGACATCAGTAATTTGCACTTGTGTTCACCACCTTTGTCTATCAGAGACTTGGTGTATACTTCCACGTTTTTGTGCCAATTCCTTCTACATTTTTGGTAAATTCATACTCAATTTAAAATATTTTTTTTATTTTGAATCTTTTTCGTTTTCATTCGACAATTGTCGATGCAATGACCTCTATTTCGACAAGAACATCCTTTGGCAGCCTTGCGACCTCCACGGCCGAACGAGCCGGTTTATGCTCTCCGAAGTAAGAGGAGTAAATGCCATTTACCGTTGCAAATTGATTCATATCTTTCATAAATACGGTCGCTTTTACGACATCTTGAAAGCTGGCACCTGCAGCAGCAAGCACGGCCTCCAAATTTCTAAACACCTGATGCGTTTGTTCCTCAATGCCGCCATCAACAAGCTGCCCAGCCGCATCGAGCGGAATTTGTCCTGAAGTGAACAATAATCCTCCGAGCTTAATCGCTTGCGAATAAGGTCCGATTGCTGCAGGAGCTTTGTCCGTTGCAATCACTTGCATTTGTTGCTTTGTTGTCATGATGGTCCCAGCCTTCCTAACAAGATGTAATAAGCTCTCATTTACACGTATCTATTCTTTAAAATAGTTGCCTGGAATTACCGTCGTTTGTTTTGTCTTCATATCAACAGCCGTCAGTTTAGCTAGAGAGACATAGTCCTCAAGAAGCCGTTCCTCGAGTTCTACCTCGCCTGACTCAACAAATACGCCAACGCCTGCGACGATAGCTTTAAATTCAAACAGCAAATCCATCATGCCTTGGATCGTTCCGCCTGCCTTCATAAAGTCATCGATAATAAGAACGCGGGATTGCTCCTTAAGCGCTCTACGTGCGAGTGACATCGTCTGAATCCGCTTGGTTGATCCTGATACATAGTTGATACTCACTGCAGAGCCTTCCGTTACCTTATTGTCACGCCGTACAATAACAACCGGAATATTCAAGCACGCAGCTGTTGCGTAAGCTAGAGGTATTCCTTTTGTCTCAACGGTCATAATGACATCGATCTTCCGGTCTGCGAACGCAGTTGCAAACATTCTGCCGACATCCGCGAGAAGCTCTGGTTGGCCTAACATATCCGTTATATACAAATAACCGCCGGGAAGGACCCTTTCAGGCTGCTCTAACTGGCGGCATATGCTTGTCATAATGGTAAGAGCCGTCGTTTCTTGCATCTTAGGCGTATATCTTACTCCGCCTGCTGCTCCTGCAAGTGTATGAAGCTCGCCGATACCTTCTTCCTCAAACACTTCTTTTATGATCGCCAGGTCCTCACTAATTGAAGACTTTGCCGATTGATATCGATCAGCAAATGCTGTCAGTGAAATTAACGTGTGGGGTCGACTTAACAGGTATTGGGTCATCTCTACCAACCGCGAGCTCCGTTTCAACTTTTTCAAACACATCTCCCCCCACCTAAATCCGAATATTATAATGTAAATATAACATTTTTATACGGATTTAATCAAGGAGAACGTCAGCCTTATGTGAGCATTCTTACCACATATACTTCTTTGCAGAAACCGCGGAGCCCATTATAAATACGAGGAAGCTTGGCTTCCTTCGACACAAGGCCGAATACAGTAGGTCCGCTGCCAGACATAAGCACACCGTCGGCACCAAGCCGAATCATACTTTCCTTCAGCTGCATAACCTCAGGATGCACATCCAGCGTAACTTTTTCGAGTACGTTGCCAAGTCCTTCACATATATCGGCAAAAGAGCCGCGCTCAAGTGCACCAACCATATTTGAAATGGATGGATGCTCTTTAAGCTCATTTGCGCGGAATCTGCCATATACGTCAGCCGTCGACACATTGATTGGCGGCTTGGCAAGTACAACCCAGCATTGCGGAGGGTTGGCGATATGTTCAAGCTTCTCGCCACGTCCCCTTGCGATGGCAGTGCCGCCCGTTACACAGAACGGAACGTCAGAGCCAAGCTCTGCGCCTAGCTTGCACAGCTCGTCCTCAGGGATCTCCAGTTTCCACAAACGGTTTAGCCCTCGCAGGGCAGCAGCAGCATCACTGCTTCCGCCAGCGAGTCCCGCAGCGACTGGTATTTTTTTGTCCAAATGAATATATACGCCTTGCTTAACATCATAACGGTCTTTAATAAGCCTAGCTGCCTGAAACGCTAAGTTTTTCTCATCTAACGGTATGTATCCAACTTGGCTTGAAATAATGATCGTATCTCTAGGTAGCTCTTCCATTTCAAGGCGGTCTGCAAGGTCAACCATCGTCATAATCATTTCGACTTCATGGTAGCCGTCATCACGCTTGCGGAGTACATCGAGCAATAAATTAATTTTGGCAGGAGCTTTTTCATAAATTTTCATCTGATAAGTTCACCCGTTCGTTCGTAAGCTTAAGCATCATTATATCAAACCAACGCAATAAAAGCTAAGAGATGACAATCGAATGTTTTTCGACAGTCATCCGCTTAGCTTTTTCACGAATAAATAGGAGCCATCACTTAGGGTTGATTTGTTTTGGCAGCAGCCTGCTCAGCGATTTGTATTGCGCGTTTCACCATATTTCCGGCGTCCTTCGCGCGTATGCTTCCCCAGCCCTCTTGCTGCACTGTATCATAAAAACCAAGATCTTTAGCAAGCTCATATTTCAATTCCTCAGACATTACTCCGCGTCTTCTGCGACCCATTTCATTACCTCCATATTCGAATTTACATCATTCTAATCAAAATATACGGCTGTCACTATTGCACAGGTAGTATGCTTCAAATGACTAGCGACCATACGGAGATGGAAAGGGCCGCCTTCTTTTCGCAAAGGCAAATGTGAATGAACGCAAAAAAAAAGCGCAGATGCTATTCTGCGCTAACATGCCTCACTAGGCGATATATATTCTATTGTTGCAAATGGGCGATACGGACTTGACCTTCATCATTGCATACGGTCACTTCCACCGACTCAGTCAGTATGTCCGCATAGCTGTAAGAGACACGCTTAAAGGCATGCTGCTCTTCATCCAGCTTTACAATGAAAACAGAAGGGTAGGTTTCTTCCAACGTACCGGTTCGTTCGATGGTCTTTCGTCGTCCACCGTTCGCTCGAAGACGGATTTTGGAGCCAACATGAGCTTCCAAGCTGCGTTTAATATCCAATAGCGCATTTTTTGCCATTGTCCACTACCACCTCTTTCCTTGTCCATTATAACCAAAAGGAGGAGGGTTGTCAAACAAAGCAAAATATTATATCAGTCGGTATATTTACTTGTCAACGGTGATTTCACCCATTTTTTAAAAAACCATACATAACGAAGCAAAAAATATACATATTAAGAAGTTGATTCAATTTAAACGTAACATTTGATACAAAATTGTGGCGAAAAGGACATGTTTGATTAGACTATTTTCAGCCTGAAAATAGTCTCTATTCATCCCTTCAGAGCATATCGCTATCTGTTACTGCTTTAATACAGAGTTCGGTGACGTAATTTTTGGCTTTGGCAGACCTACACGGAAGCTGCCCATTGTCTCAATACCGCCCACGCCGTCAATTCCGCTTATCGTACCATGAATGACATCTGCTAAGTTAATCGTGTCTTTTATGGATGTATAGCTTGCTTTAATCGCTATATAAACAGGATCGAGCGCATGAATCAATATTCGTCCTGGCGAGCTTGCGAAGTTCGAGCCCACTTGCAGCAAAGCTTCAAAATGGGATTGGCAAGCACCTGCAATAACGATCAACCCGTCACGGCTTCTCTCATATTCTCTAGCGACACGTACGGCATTAACGAAATGTTGTGAGTTTTTATAGCTGCTTAAACTGTACAGATCCATGGGCAAACGGCTTTTCAGTACGCCATCATGACCTGTTATTACGACAATATCCGGTTGAATTTGGGGCAGCAGACGGTAAAGCACATCAGCCATCTGAGACTCATGCACATGGAGACCGTGGGAAGGAACTTGCATCGTATTGTACAGCTGCATGCTCTTCTTCAAATAATTACTATCACCATCAAGGTGAAGTACCTTTCCTGGCACTTCAAAGAATGGTTGAGTCTGCTGCAGCGCATGCCGAATATGCTCCTCATTCTCAACCGCTTGACGTTCCCGTTCAGAATGCATACGTCTTAATGAATCATTCACTTTAATTCGAACTTCTTGCACCGCACTTGTCGTTTCTGGATCGCGTATGACCGACAAATCAGGAATCGGAGCATCCGCAAGCAATCGGTAATCCGTGCCTTTCAGAACGGCAGTATGTGTACGAATAGCCTCAACCTTGAACAGCACGTCACCGCCATACGATTTGCGGACGACCAGGTCCCCTTGCTTCATGGGTAAATCACCTCTTCGTCTATCCTATGGGCAGAACGTGCGAATGGTGAGTATTTTATGATGAAACGGCCTAGCTCTACCAGCCGGCCTCCAGCATGCTGCGGCTAATCCGCGCAAATTCCTCGAGCGACAACGTCTCACCGCGTCTTATAGGGTCAATATCGTTGCTTAAAAGCATTTCCGTTAATGCTTCGCGGCGCTCCTTGCCCACGAATGCAGTTAGATTATTCGCCAGGGTCTTCCGTCGCTGTGCAAAGCTGGCTTGCACCACTTTAAAGAAATGATCCTCATCGGGTACATCAACAGCAGGCTTGTCGCGCAAAGACAGCTTAATAACGGCTGAATCTACATTTGGCTGCGGTATAAACACCGTATGAGGCACCATGCAGACAACCTTAGGCACGCAGTAATATTGAACGGCTACACTAAGGCTGCCATATTCCTTGCCGCCTGGCTTCGCTGCCATCCGCTCCGCGACTTCCTTCTGAATCATGACGACGATATGCTCAAGCGGCAGCTTCTCTTCAAGCAGCTTCATAAGAATTGGCGTTGTCACATAATAAGGCAAGTTGGCAACAACACTTACGCCTGTTACGTCCGCAAACTGCTCTTCGAACAGCTTCTTCAAATCGAGCTTAAGCACATCGCCATGAATGACGGTTGTATGCTCCTCGCCCTCCAGCACATCCTTCAAAATCGGAATGAGCCTATTGTCGATTTCGACAGCCGTCACCTTACCAGCCGCTTTGGCAAGCCGCTGTGTGAGCGCGCCAATACCGGGGCCGATTTCAAGCGCGCCCTTCGTTTCATCAAGCTCAGCTGCCGCTACGATGTTATTCAGTATATTTTGATCGATCAGAAAGTTTTGCCCCAAACTCTTTTTGAAGGAAAAACCGTATTTCGCAATGATTTCTTTAGTGCGTTTGGGCGTAGCCACCTCTATCGCGGATGGCTTTACCGTTTCCTTGCTGAGCTCACTATGCTCTTGACTCATTCAGCTATCCCTCCAGTTCCTTTTCCATTTGACGGAAAGCTTCCGTAAACTCTGCTTTGGAAATTCGAAAGCTTGTACAGCGCTTATAGAACTGCTTGCCATTCGCATAACCAATTCCGAGCAGCTTTCCTATAACCAAGCGACGATTAGACGCATCAGGATGTACAATCAGACCTGCATCCATTAAGTCTTCCCAGCTAATTTCTCCCGCTTCATCTGCCGACTCTGTACGAAGCTCTGATAGCGCCGCTCGAATGGCTTCGGGGCTCGCATTTTCGATGCCGATGTCCCCTTTATACAAAGCCTTCTCCTGCGGCAAAAAAGCATGCTTGCATCCTGGCGCATGACGCGCAACAATTTTGCGAATGCGTTCTCCTGCATGATCAGGGTCAGTGAATATAATAACGCCGCGACGCTCATTGGCCAGCGCAATCCTCTTCAATACATCCTCACCGATAGCGGAACCATTCGTCTCTATGGTATCTGCATCTACCGCCCTTTTTATTGCAACGGTATCATCTTTGCCTTCAACGACAATGATCTCTTTGATCACCAAGATCATCCCCTTCTACATAAACTGTATTAGACCCTTAGACATGCAAAAAGAAGAGGCAGTGCCTCTCCTTATGATGGCATATTTAATTGATTATTGCGATAAGATGATGGTAACCGCTCAATTAGCTTGCAGTTGGTTTATTCGGCCCCAGCACATATACGGTGATGCCTTTTTTCCTGCCGAATTTGTTCGCGATCTTTGTACTATCAAAGTATACGTCGATTTTGTTGCCTTTAACCGCACTTCCTTTATCCTCAGCGCGGCGGAAGCCGATTCCTTCAATATAAACCCACCAACCGATGGGAATTACCTTCGGATCAACAGCTATCGTCCGACCTTCTTGCACACGAGTACCTGATGATGTAATCCCGTATTGCGGATGGCTTTCATCTTTGCCTGTTGAAGAGATGTCTGCTGAATAAGCAGTCAACGTGACATTTTTAAGTACTTTTCTCGCCTTAAACGTTACACCGCTCTTCGTAAGCGAAGTAAAGCTCGGGCTCTTGTTCGAGAGCACAGATACTTTAGGCTCTTCCTTCTTCGTTCCGATAGCGACAACCTGATTAACCGCAGCGGTTTCAACCACTTTGCTGACCATCTTCTTCGATATAAGAATTCCGTCCTCGTACTGCTTCTCGATACTCTCTACGATCAGACCTTCCTTGCCGGGTTGAACAAGCTTCTGCTTGCCCGCTTCCAGCGTTGGATCGTTCTTCTTCACAATAGAGAATGGCATTGCACGTTCTGTCTCAGCTACCTTCTTATCTACACGAACGACGGTTACAGTCAATTCGTTGTCCAAAACGGTATGAAGCGGAGGTATTACTTTATCTTGACCACGAACTGGAATATGTAATTCCTCGATCGCTGCCTGCACTGTTCTCTCTGTCGTATATACAGTAGAGGTCTTGCCATCAGCCTTCACAATTACCGGTATCGCATGAGTCACCTCTATACGATCTCCGTCCTTTATTGCCGCATTAAGCGGTATGGACACCTCATCATGTGGTCCAATTGCGATAGCTTGTTCATCCAGTAGGCGTTGCAGGACCCATTGCTTCGTTTCCACAATGGTTTCTTGTCCGTTCACTACTACGGAGACGCTTTTGACAGCCGTTCCGTACAACAACACCAAAAACATGAAAGTCATAGCGATTGAGATAGTAGCACTCAAAAGAATCAAACGCAAGTTTTCACGCTTCCATCGCAATGCGAAAGACATGCTGGATGATCGTTTCCCATGGGTGTCCTTAACCTGGAGTATTCCCACTTCATCGGTCCTCCTTCATAGCCCCGCCGCCAAGTGTTACGCATGATACAACTGACGCGACTATAGTATATTGGCGTGCGAGCACGCAATCCAGTACTGCTATCGATCCTCCCACCCCCATCTTTTATCCCTATGTCGACAAATTCCCGATTATTCGAAAATAAAAAGAAGCCGCCGACAGAGGATCTGTTTCGTGGCTTCCCGGTTAAATGATTCACTGGGATACAGAAAAATGGATGCACGAGGTTGATCACTCTCTATAACGCTTGCGAGGTTAGCTGACGGATTCGGACAAGAGAGTCGCCCTATTCGTTACACAATGCTCATGGCAATGGCTTCGAAATTCACCCCTGAAGAATTCAAAATACGGTATCGAAAAACCGTACATGGTTCCCCCGCTCTCCGAATGGAGATTAAGCGTAAACTGGAAATCCAATACAAAATTTTATTGCTCTGAGATGAATCATACCTTCATACGAGGTCAATTGTAAAGATACGATAAAAGACGATTTAAGCGAAAAAGCAGGATAAAGCAGGAAAAAATAAGCGATTATCGCTATAAAAATTAGTTTTTACGCGATAAAGGTCTCTATTTCTCATTATTTCTCTCGTTTTTAGACAATACCAAAACATCTTCGACCGTTTTCAGTCGTAATTACACCTATTTCTTCTACCGTTTTGCCCAATAATTCGGCTGCTGTCTCTGCAACTAAAGAGACGTAAGAGGACTCATTTCGCTTCCCTCTGAACGGGTGAGGAGTTAAATATGGAGCATCGGTTTCGATCAAAATTCGGTCGATCGGAACCTGCTTAAGCACCTCTTTTGGCACCCTTGCATTTTTGAAAGTAACGGGTCCACCAAATGATATATAGAAGTTCATATCAAGACATTGTTTAGCCGTTTCCCAGCTGCCGGAGAAGCAATGCATGACACCGCCAACCTCTGCTGCATTCTCTTCCTGAAGAATACGAATAATGTCCTCATGAGCATCCCGATTATGAATGACAATTGGCTTGCCCACCTTACGAGCAAGACGAATTTGCTCACGAAAAACCCTTTGTTGTACCTCTTTTGGAGAAGTATCCCAGTGATAATCGAGTCCAATCTCACCAATGGCAACAACCTTCTCATGCGCGCATAGACGTTCAATCCATTCCAAATCCTCTGGAAGCATATCTATACTGTCAACCGGATGCCAACCAACCGCAGCGTATATAAAATCATATTTTTCGGCAAGCGCCATCGTTGTAGGGATCGTTTCACGGTTAAAACCAATATTGACAAGCATATGCACGCCTGCATCCTTCGCACGCTGGATGACCTCGTCGCGATCCTCATCAAATTTTTCCGAATCTAAATGGGTATGTGTATCAAAAAGTAATGTCATGTTGATGTTATGCTCCTTCATTCGAGTTTGAAAAGCTTACGAAGTGAATCCGGCAATCGATGAATATTTTGTTTGAGCGGCTCTTCTGGATAATAAAGATGATATTGTCCTTGATGCAGGCCAGTAATAGAACGAACAATGTCGGATTTAGAGGATATTTCGCTTATATCTTCCAAACCATCTAACAACAAAATCGGCGCTTTTTCTTTCTTTTCTCCTTCTTTTTTATCTGGTCGATATACGTCATATGGCAGGTCAAATGGAAAATCGATTTCCATATGATAATCCGGATTCATTCCTATAGAAGAGAAACATTCGCTAATCTCATTTAGCAGCTCTTCATCTGGGTTTTCAAGCGTAATGTACTTATATAAATGTCTGTTCAGAAATCGTTCACATAGATCGCTTAAAATAGAATCATGCTCCTCCGCCCACTCTGCGAAAGCGGTCTGAACGAGCGCTTCATCCAGTTTCAGATAATCGTGCACCGTCATCGTGTTTTGAAGCAAGCATTTCAGCTGCTTCGGCATCCACTGAAAGGAGTAACCACCCACGTAAAGCTCCTGTGCTCTACGAAATATTTGACGTAGAATAATTTCCGAGCTTCTAGTCACCGGATGGAAGTAAATTTGCCAATACATCTGATAACGAGACATCAAATAATGTTCGACTGCGTGCATACCGCTCTCTTTAACTACAATTTGCCCTTTATAAGGACGCAATACGCGCAAAATGCGCTCTAAATCAAATGTTCCATAGTTAACACCTGTAAAATACGCGTCTCGGAGCAAATAATCCATCCGATCAGCATCCATTTGGCTTGAAATCAAACTAACAACAATCGGCTTTGGATATTTTTTTTGTATGACTGCAGCGACCTGAGCAGGAAACTGCTCCGATACAGCACTTAGCACGCGATTGATTTCTGTATCTCCCAAAATGATGTTACATGTCCACTCTTCGTGATCCGTGTCGAATACTTCTTCCAAGGAGTGCGAGAACGGACCATGACCAACATCATGCAATAAAGCAGCACAAAGCGAGACTAGCTTTTCTTCTACTGGCCAGTCAGGATAGCTGTTTCGCTCAAACTGAGAAATAATTTTTCGAGTAATTTCATATACGCCAAGTGAATGTGAAAACCGGCTGTGCTCTGCTCCATGGAAGGTCAAATAGGAGGTTCCTAGCTGTCGTATCCGGCGCAGTCTTTGAAACTCTTTTGTATTGATCAAATCCCAAATCGTTTGGTCTTGTACATATATATAATGATGAACAGGATCCTTAAAAACTTTCTCTTCGGTCAGCTGTTTTTTCATCGTCTCTCATCTCCTTTGTTCATATTTTCGACACAAAAAATGATTTTCATGTCGAATAGTGTCGGAAATTAGTTTCCAAATTGTCGAAGCTGTTGTATTCTATTACAGAGTAATATGACCGTACTAACTAGTCAAATACTTGTGAATTCAGCTATCCGGGGAATATTCCTGGTTGACTATTATGGTAATCGTTGGTATTATAGTAATCATAAAAGCAAAAACTATGTCGAACGATGACGAAACGTATTTTGAGAGGGGCAATAATAGATTATGATGAAATCTACTGGTATTGTTCGTAAGGTTGATGAGCTAGGACGCGTCGTTATACCGATCGAATTGCGCCGTACACTTGGAATAGGCGAGAAAGATGCACTTGAAATCTACGTAGATGGCGAGCGCATCATGCTTAAGAAATATGAGCCTGCATGTATCTTCTGCGGCAACGCAGAAAACGTATCTTATTTCAAAGGAAAAATTGTTTGTCATGTTTGTTTGTCAGAAATGCCAACACCTGTGACAAAATAAAAAAAATAAGTTATACTGTACTTATTAACTTGTTAATTCTAACCTTTTTTATACTCCTTGATACCTTCCTGCGCTTGAACCCGGCCAGGAAGGTCTTTTTTTGTCTACTATTTCACATACATGATAATCATCTATCTATTTACTTCATTATATACATCGCGTTTAGGCAATCCTCGATCAAGCGCAACCTTCTTAATGGCTTCCTTACGATCAAATTGTTCCTCATAATGAGCAACATGGGCAGCAAGATCAAGCTCAGACCACCAAATATCTGCCGCTGGCAGCTCACTTGCCCCTTCACCCTCTGATCCTTCCACCACAACACAAAATTCTCCAAGCGGCGGATGCTCCGCAAACCATGCTATACATTCTGAAATTCGGCCGCGGACCGCTTCTTCATGACGTTTTGTCAGTTCTCTGATACATGCTATTTGGCGATCGCCGAGACATTCCTGAAGTGCATCAAGTGTTTTGTTTATACGATGGGGTGACTCGTAGAAAAGCAGGGTCCCTTTCTGTGCTTGCATATCGAGCAGCCATTTCATTAATGACTTTCGCTCGCGCGGCGGAAATCCAGCAAACAAAAATCGGTCCGTAGGCAGACCCGATATAATAAGTGCAGACAATGCTGCATTCGCTCCTGGAATAGGAATAACGGAAATACCATTTTCAATGGCGTCCTTCACCAGATCCGCACCTGGATCAGAAACAGCCGGTAGACCCGCATCACTAACTAGTGCGATGGATTGCCCATCTAAAAGCAATCTGATCAGCTCAGGGCCGCTGGCTTGTTTATTGTGCTCATGATAGCTGACAATACGAGTTCCAATCTCGAAATGTGTAAGCAGCTTCCGTGTTTGCCTCGTATCTTCAGCAGCGATAAGCTGTACTTCCTTCAAAGTACGAATCGCACGGAATGTCATATCTTCTAAATTTCCAATTGGTGTCGCGACCAAATAAAGGCTTCCAACATTTTCTTTGGAAGCATCGGCAAAGCTTTTTTGTATATTCAAACGATCTGCACCCCATTCTCATATACCATTATTGGCGGAAGAAGCTTGATGTCAGGCTTCCCATCACGCATTGCTTCTATTAATACCATGTTTGCTTCTGCATTTGCATGAGGATGGACAAATTGAATCCGCTTAGGCTCAAGTCTCCATTTACGCATCGTTTCCACAATATCGAGCAGACGCGAAGGGCGATGAACCATCGAGACCTTGCCGCCAGGGCGCACCAACCTTGAGCATGCTTCTGCGACATCATCCAGCGTACAATGAATCTCATGCCTTGCGATCGCATAATGTTCGTTTTCGTTTTGTTCACCTGCTGTTATTGGCATGTAAGGTGGATTTACAGTTATCGCATCATATACCCCGTTACCCGCAATCTTAGGATACAATTTCAAATCCTGCTCAATAACGTTTATTTGCTCCGTCAGCTTATTCAGCATGACGCTTCTTCTAGCCATATCCGCCAATCTCGGTTGAATCTCAACCGCATCAATTTGCGCATTTGTTCTCGTTGTAAGAAGCATCGGTATAACACCATTACCCGTACATAAATCAGCAATTCGCCCGTGCTTTGGCACACTTGCAAACCGTGACAATAATACGGCATCAAGTGAAAAGCTGAATACTTCCCGGCTTTGTATAATTTTCAAACCATTTTCTGTCATGAGATCATCGAGACGTTCGTTTTCTGCTAAGGTTATATGTTCCGACACGATTTGGGCCGCTCCTTGATTGTTTATTTAATAAAAATACCGCCCCTTGCGGCAAGGGCGGCATGTCGTACGGATTCCACTATTTATTAAGAAAGGATAGACAGAATAAACAGTCGCCTTCCGTCCGCAAATGCCCGTAATAAACGTTGCATATGTGGAATCCTTCGTGATACAACCGAGTTAAGTTGTCATGGCCTTCACCAATAGCTGCTCCCGCTTCCGCGAATGCATGGTCAGTGATGACCTGTTCCTCTTTGCTTACTCCCGGTTTAATTCCTTTGGCTGGAGCTGCAACAACTTCATGCTCTAGCTCAGCCTCTCTCTTAAACAACTGACGCAGCTGGTTGTTCTCCTCACTTAGACGCTTATTATCCTCGAGCAGCTCTTTTACCTTCTGCTTCAAGTCCGTAAGCTCCTTATGGAACACACCTACTTGGTTATCCAGCTCGTCCATTTTCGCAAAAATATTGTTCTTCTCCAAGTTCCCACCCCAGAGCTTCAAGCGTGAGTGTAACCTCACCCGTGAGAATCGCACTCTGCCGCTTATTTGATGACGACATCATCCATCGACAGTTCTTTCGGTTTACCTGGTGTATCAAATAATTGCACATACACACTTTTGGTGGATGTATTAATACCAGTTACCTTACCTTCACCATATGAGGTGACTACGAATTTTCCAATTGCCGGAAGTTCTTCTCGAATGCTTTCGTAATTGTCATGCTCATATTTCAGACAGCACATGAGACGACCGCATAATCCAGAAATTTTTGTCGGATTAAGCGATAAGTTCTGATCCTTGGCCATCTTGATCGATACGGGCTCAAAATCACCCAGCCAAGAGGAGCAGCAAAGCACTCGTCCACATGGACCAATACCACCGAGCATCTTTGCTTCGTCCCGAACTCCGATTTGTCTGAGTTCAATCCGAGTTCGAAATACGCTGGCTAAATCCTTTACTAGCTCGCGAAAGTCAACTCTGCCTTCTGCCGTAAAATAAAAAATAATTTTGTTACGGTCAAACGTAAACTCAACGTCAACTAACTTCATGCGAAGCTGATGACCTTTAATTTTTTCAAGACAAGTAGAAAACGCATTTTTGGCTGCGGCGCGATTTTCTTCAACAACTTTTGCATCCACATCGCTTGCAATACGTATCACTTTCTTAAGAGGAAGAACAACATCCGATTCACCGACTTGCTTCTGTCCCACCACCACTTTACCGTATTCGATTCCGCGTGCTGTTTCAACAATAACATGTTGTTCCTTATCCACGGGATGCTCAACCGGATCAAAGTAATAGATCTTGCCCGCTTTCTTGAAGCGGACGCCGATGACATTATACAAGAATTAGCCCTCCTGTAAGTTTACCAATAGTTGCTCAAATGCGAGCTGAGGCGTAACATTCGCTCGCATACGCTTACTCGCTTCTAACGTATGCTCGATGCAGGACACCCAACCTGCGAACGAACGATTAAATGCATGTTTACTTATCCAATCCAACTGATCTATAAAAACGATGTTGTCCTGCCTGCCGGCCTGGAACTGTATCAAATCTTTAAACCATATAACTAATAACGACAACAGCAGTTGCGTATGCTCTACCAAATCTGTTTTGAATAGCTGTTGTCCAGCAGTGATCATCGCCGCGGTGAATCGGGTCAAACTCTCCTTGCCTAATTGTATCACTAGGGTTCTGATTTCTGCAAACTGATTCTGCTGGAGAAATTGTCTTGCACCGTCTAAACCTGATGTTAATTGAACAACGGTTCGGGCCAAAATAGACGGAGCACCCTCAGCAATAAGAGTTTGCAGCATAATCTCAGGCGACATAGGCAGGAAAGGCACCCACTGCGTACGGGAACGGATAGTAGGAAGAACAGCTTGTCCATTATCCGTAATTAGAATTGCAACAACGGGCGACAACGGTTCTTCCAAAAATTTCAGTAAACTATTCGCAGCCTGCAGCGTCATTTTGTCAGCTTGCTCTATCATATACACTTTGCGCTTCGTCCCGCTATTGCGATAAGAAAAGTCCCGCTGCAGCTCGCGAATTTGATCAATTTTTATAGACTGGCCATCTGGCGCTATCGTCGTTAAGTCTGTCTGATTGCCATGTTCAAATTTTCTGCACTCCAAGCATTCCCCGCAAGCAGCGGCAATACCTGCCGTACAGAACAATGCCTTAGAAAATTCGCGAGCCATCGCCATTCTTCCCGTACCTGAAGGACCATTAAATAAATAGGCATGAGAAATTTTACCGCTCTGCAAAGCGTGGGTCAAAATCCGCTGCGCTTTCCATTGCCCCGGAATATTTTCGAAGCTCATCGCCGTTCCTTACCTTTCCCTGCTCTCTTATCATCAAAACAATAAATTAATAAGAAGACCTCGTATCTCACCGATTCTGTTAAGCAAGTCAATTCTTCCTTGCTCACTGTCGAGTAAATCCTCAGCCATGGAGACGAGTGTCGCATCGATCTCATCCAGCAGTTTATATCGTTTAATTCGCCCTCTGCGATCGAAGCCTTTGACTTCCTTCAGCACAACGCCGCGCCGGATGGTGTCCTCCAAAAATTGCTTGATCATTTGACGATAAATTTTCAATTCACGGACAGTCATCACTCTAGCAAGTCGATCACCTTGTCTATGAATGTCCTGCAGCTTCAGTTGAAGCTGCTCTTGTGTACGATCAGCATCCTGCTGAACCATTACATCGGCAAAGCTTCTTGGCTGTATCTGTTTGTTTGTGGCTTCGTTGTTTGTACGGTTTTGTCCCAATGGTCGAAAGCCTTGATCAATTTTCACCCTATATCACGCCCATTCAGAAATGCTCAAATCGTTCGACAGGCATTACGAATACAGCTGCTCCACCAACCTGTACTTCAACAGGGAAAGGAATATAGGAATCTGTTGATCCGCCCATCGGTGATACAGGAGTAACCAATTGGTCTCTTACTTTGCAATTTGCATTAATGACTTGAAGAACCTCATGTACTCTCTCGTCCTCAATACCAATCATAAAGGTAGTATTGCCTGCTCTTAGAAATCCACCCGTACTTGCCAGCTTCGTTGCTCTAAACCCTTCACGAACAAGTGCATTTGACAGTCTGTTGCTATCCTTATCTTGAATAACCGCGATTACTAATTTCATCTTCATTCCCCCTTGACTACTATTAGAATAGGTTATTAATAACTTGCAATTTTAACCATTAAACCATTCGTTGAATCTCAAGCCCCATAACGACAAATCTCTTGATGCATAGAAATACGTCTATACTTTAAAGTTTGACATCGGTTGCAAAAAATCCTGCAAAACGCTCATCAATTGCTGATAAAACGTCAGCAAACACCAAATCTGCACTATTTTCGGCATTTACAAGCACGATTCGTTCCGGGTTCTGCTGCAGCAGCTTCATATAGCCTTCTCGCACCTTCTCATGGAAAGACTGCTTCTCTAGGTCTAAACGATTGATTTCCCTCTCTGATGCTTGTGCGATACGTCCGAGACCTACTTCCGGAGACACATCCATGTAAATCGTCAGATCAGGCATCACTTCTTTAATCGCGAATTGATTGATGGCCCAGACCTCATCCATCCCAAGCCCACGCGCATAACCTTGATAAGCCAAGCTGCTATCTACGAAGCGGTCACAAATAACAAACTCGCCTTTCTCTAGTGCTGGAACGACCTTTTCCACCAAATGCTGTCTTCTTGCAGCTGCATAAAGCAGTGCTTCTGTTCTTGCATCCATTGCAGTATTCTCGCGATCCAATATAACGGCACGAATCTGTTCTGCAATGGGAATGCCTCCTGGTTCTCGCGTCGTCGTGATCGACTTTCCCCTTTGAAGCATTATATTCGTCAACTGTTCAATCAGTGTCGATTTGCCGGCTCCTTCGCCGCCTTCTATGGTAATGAATACACCTTTTTTCAAACTAAGGCTTCTCCTAACGTTATGTTAACTATACTTTCTTCTATATTAACAAAGCGGTACTCCTAGTACAATCAACATTTACTTCAAGTTCATAATCGTTCTGCTATTTCCGCTTATTCAGGGTAAACAGCTATGGTATTCATCATTCCATCAGCAGCGCCTTGAAACTTTGCACCCATCTCGGCAAGTTGTTGTATATGCTCAATTAACTCTGCCGTGATTCTCTCTCCTGGATACAAAATAGCGATGCCAGGCGGATAAGGTATAACCATCTCTGCTGATATATGATGTACAGCATCTTTCAGCTGTATTCGCTCACTTGATTTGTTCTTAAACCTAGATCTTGCAAACGAAACAGGCTCTGAGATCGAACGGCTCTCATGACAGGGAACTATTGAAGCTGCTGGCAGCGCACACCCCTCTTTATCATCAGACATCAGCCCATCAGAGTTTTTATTAGTCGAATCATTGGATTCAAGTGCCTCAACAGCCTCCTGCAGCCTCTTTATGTCCTCTAATGATGTCTGAATACCTACAACAAGTACAATATACTTAGGATCCGCCATCTCAGCAAAACAGCCATGCTGCTCCAGGTGCTTCAGCAGCTCATAACCCGTTCGCTTACCGCTAGAATCGTATAACACTAGTCGCAGCGGATCTGAACGCAAGCCTGATTCGCTATTTTCTTCGATTTTCATCTCCCGTATAACGGATGAGCGACGATGCAGCCATTGACGGAAAAACGCCGCTGATTCAAGACTTTGTTTAAAAAGATCAGCGCCTAAAGCATCAATCATTGCTCGGGAAATATCTATTGAAGCCAAAATCGGAAACGACGGGCTTGAGCTTTGAATCATCGCAAGCGACTGACGCAGCAATTCCCTTGATATTCTGTTGCCTTGAATGTGAAGAAGAGCCCCCATTGTAAGTGTTGGTAAAGTTTTATGCGCTGACTGTACAACGCCGTCTGCTCCCTCTGACATTGCCGACTGTGGAAAAGCTGGCTCCAAGCCATAATGCGCGCCATGTGCTTCATCTAAGAAAATCGGCTTATTATACCTATGGACAGTCTCAACATATGATTTAAGCTTCACACTAATACCGTAATAATTCGGGTTAGTCAAAAAGACAGCTTTTGCATCAGGATATTGAATAAGCGCTTCTTCCACTTGCTGGACAGAAGGAATCGTTGCTAATCCCGATAACGTTTCAATCTGAGGCGAGAGGAACACTGCTTTGGCCCCAGCAAGCTTCAAACCATTTATAATGGATTTATGTACATTCCGCTGAACGATAACAATATCATCTGGATCACATGCGGCGAGCAGCAGCGCCATATTCCCAGAGGTGCTTCCTCCAACCAAAAAATAAGTCTCCTCTGAACCAAATGTTTTTGCAGCCAATTGCTGTGCTTCTTTAATAGAAGCTTCCGGATGATGCAAATCGTCGGTTGATGAGATTTCAGTTAAATCAAGCTGCATTATTTTATAAAAATAATCGACTACATCATCATTTAATTGATCATTCCATGATGGTTGCTTAAGTGCTTGTCCCCCATGATGGCCGGGTACGTGAAATCCGATTGGCTTAATACGGGTATGATTCACAATCGCTTCAAATAACGGAGCAATAAAGGGCTTCATTGTTTATGTACAATCCTCTCCAGTAAACATTCATTCCTATTTCTATTATATATAATATTCAATAAACACTACAAAAAAAGAGCAGCTTCTGTAATCAGAAACCGCTCATGCATTTTTACCCAAAAATATTTGCTTCATTTGGTTAATGAAAAAAGGGTATTTGGCATCTTTAACATCTGTTTTTATCATTTCCGCTTCACAGGTATCACATATAAAACCGGTCACTATCCGAATACCCTGACCTTCAGCCTTTTCTTCGTTACAAATAATACACTGATACTCGCGATTATCGTCCATAACAATCCCCGCTTTCTGATCGTCCCTTATTAACTATTATTATGACACATAGTCTATCTATTTATACTTGTTTCATAGCGCATTTCAAATATTTATATATCGTATGCCCCGTATGGGCTAATGGTTACAGCATATGTAAAAATGTTTCATAAAGCTATGGACAGAATGCTTGTAAATACCGATATAGTTAACGAGAGTCACAGTATCTCTGAGAAGGAAAGGAAAAGTAAATATGCGTCAAAAATTATCCGAACAACAAAATGCTACAATTTATCAATATCAGCTTGTAAAACGAAAAATCATTCGCCCTGAACTTATTCAGAGCCATTTGCTTATTGCAGCCGTATTATTGGCTTTCCAAATGCTTATGTATGAAATGGATGGTCTGTTTTCATGGCTTTTCGGCTTTGCAGTCGTGCAAATCATCCATATCGCGATTATACTGCTTACTTTTATCCGAGTGGACGAAGCAGCTGACAGGCAATGGGTGTGGCGTATTACACCCCCATGGATTGGATTTAAACCGGCTAATGATATAAAGCTGTTCCTATTTCGCCGAGTTCATCGTCATATGTTCTGGATCGGCCTTTGTGCCATTGCGCTTCTATATCCATGGATCAAAGAATCATTGATGATTAGCATTGTAAGTTGGCACCTATGGCTGCTGATCCCGCGTATGCTTCTGTCCTTCTCTTTCCGTAAGGAGCAGAAGGACGGCGTACTTAGGCTTCAGTCTAGAGAAGCATCTTATTATCGCAGATAACAAAGAGGCCTTAGAAGCTCATACAGAGCGTTCTAAGGCCTGAATTTTTAATCAAAATTAGACACGGAAGAAACAAAAAACCTATCGCATCACATGCGATAGGTCTCTCGTGCTTGGCGACGTCCTACTCTCCCAAGACCCTGCGGTCTAAGTACCATCGGCGCTGAAGGGCTTAACGGTCGTGTTCGGTATGGGAACG
>NZ_MRTD01000025.1 GCF_001956295.1 Paenibacillus sp. FSL A5-0031 | reverse complement strand
TAGAGCTGAAGAGGAATTAAGAAACGACGGGCTACTGGATAAAGTTGATCAAAACTTTGAAATTAACTAAGGAGAGGGTATGTAAAGACCAATTACTAATCAAGATCTCGATGATTATACCGTATCAAAATGTGTGATAAGAAAATGAAACGTACCAAAAATCAAATATACAGTTTTTGAAACGCTTTATAGTGTCTTTTTTTAGTGTATCAAAAAGCATGGTTTAATTAATAGACAAAAAGAGAGGTTATAATGGCTGAAATTAGGTATGCACGTGTTTTGACTGCCGATCAATCCATGAATTTACAAATTGTTTCTTTAAAGACATCAGGATGCGAACTCATTATCGAGGAAAAGATCTCCGGGAAGAAAAGTGATCGAGCTTAGTTAGCTCGCTGCTTGGAGTTCTTGCGTTCCGGGGATACGTTAGCAAACTGGAAATTAGATCGCCTTGGTCGAACGACTAAGCAGTTAATCGAGTTTTTGTCACTTAAACGCTTTGTTCGTTCTTTATAGGTTATGTTTTTCTTTTTCTCCTGTTTAGCACGCATCAGGAGCCGCTTTTGTGTCTGTTCTTCTGTAAGTTTGCAAATGAAAAGCCGCGTGCAAAATTTTTTATAGAGACCCAGATACACTTCGGGAAGTTCTACCATTTCTCCGGATTGAAGACGATTCATAATAGCTTCCAAATCGATTTCTTTGTACAACGATTGCTTTTTTACCTTGCTATCTTTGAATTGTTCAACTTCTTTATTACGAAACATAAAAAGCTCCACGCTGCTCTATTTCTTCAAAGTCTTCTAAACTAAAGTAGCCCAAATCACGAATACAAAGATCGTTCATTTCCACCGTTTTCGCTCGTTTTGAACCATATAAACCGTCGTTGTTTTTTCCGGGGCTAACATCCACTTGTAAGAATTCTCCGGTTTTTAGCTCGTATTCGAGCTGAATTTTCATACCAGCCGTATGAGAACTTCCTCCGGCACCCTGGTAACGGTCGGCATAGGGATCTGGAAGTTGAAAAACAGTCGAATCCAGAAACGGATTCGATGAAAATAGGAGTTACATTCACAAGGCAGCGACAAGGAAGTCGAGATTTTTTCTTGGAGAAGCGTTGAAAAAAGGGATTGAAGGAAGGCAACTGCAGAAGGATTGAACCCCTGGTTCAATCCTTCTGCACTCATCGAAAGATGATTGGAGGCATCAAGTTGGCTACATAATCGTGCGAGGGGAGTCTCATCGATACATGATTATTTAAAAAGACACATAAGGAAACCAAATCCTGCGCGGTATATTTGCTTTTTCGTTGGACGAATCCAGCTTTTATTGCGAGATCCTCAAGTTGGGTAGGAGAAAAATGTTGTTGAAGCTGTTGGGCTAGTAAATGCATTTCTTCGCTGATAGAAGGTGGAATAGAATTCATGGAAAACCATCCTTTCTATGGAATTAAGCTTGATATAGAAAGGATGTCTTATATTCTCATTTTTGGGTATAGATTCTTCTTAGCTTGATGGGCATGTGGCGAGACCCCGACCCTGCGGCCGCGTCAAGTTTCAATTTTAATGGCACATAACAGGGAACCGACATATTTCAACAGATTTTTAATGTAATAATGAATCCTATTTACTAGAATATTTCATAAAATGATATCTAAGTAACTTGTTCACGTCAATTGAAAGCGCTATTATAGAATTAAACCAAAAATGACTTAATAATACAAATAATAGGAGGTGTTGCTGGTCTTCTTCAGAAATGAAAAAGCTTCATATTTTTTTCTTGGAATTGATATAGTGATTTTCTGTCGTCGTTTAACCTCAAATACTGTTTCGAAAATTCTAAACACAGAGACCAGCAGTTTCTAACTAGTTGTCTTTTAACCAGATAGGAACATCACTTTGTCACTCATCACTTATAAATTTGTTTATAAAATGTTTTATCAAGGGAGGATTTTAAATGAAACGTACCAAAAATCTATTTGTTGTATTCGTGACAATTATTTCAATTTTAAGCTTTAGTTTAACTGCATCTGCAACACCACAGCCTTCTCTTAATGTCGCTTCATTTGATAAACAACTTGTAAAAGTAGTAACATATCCCGAAGAAAAAAATATAGATAAATTAGTTCAATTAGCATTAAAGCAAAAAAAAGTTTCTCCAAGTAAAAACTCCGACTCGCTACAAGCTCGACAGTTGCTTCAAGAAAAAACATTTAGTGATGGTTATACTGAGAAATACTATGCCCTTTCATCAATACCAGGAAGCCAATCTAAGTCTAATGGTAAATATGATATAGGTGCCGTTGTAACAATGTACTATACAATATACGGCACGGCTCCATACTATTCCGATGCTAAGACAAAAGTAGACAGGGTAACTGCAACTATAAATGATGCCGGACAAGACCCCAAATATGTTTCAAAGATAGAAATGTTTTATCACGGATTTTTAAATCCTCAAACACCACAAGTCGACAGATACTCTACTATAAATAACCCTTCAAGTGGTTCTGTTTACACATTGTTTGCAAATGATTCTACTTTATATTACACAAGTGGATTTGCAAGTGTTAACGGTGGGGCTGTTCTAACATTCAGCGATGATACTAAGCTAGGTACTAACAATGAATTAACAATTGTCCTCTATTAATTATTGTCTCATTAGTTATAAAGAAATGAGGCTGCCCCCAAAGTGATAAACTACTTGAGGGGTAGCCTCTTCTTCATGATTAGGACCAATTTTCGGGAGCTAGATGCATTTCTTCCTTGGTCATAAATATAAAATAAAATCCCCTCCTTAACTTAAGGTGGGGATTATTTGACGTAATTAATCCTGCTCAGGTTGTAGTTCAATTGTTTCTGAATGCTCATTCATATTCCAATTAATTAGCAACTTCACTATAGAATCTTTATCTGGCGCAGACTCATTGTCTGCTAATGGTCCTAGATAATAAATTCCATCTTTAGGTTCATCGGTGAAGGACATAGTGCCACTTCTAACGTCGTCCCCCCCTGCATCATAAGCATAGCTTAACTCACCGATTGGGTTTGGTTTCTTGCCAATATACTTTAATAACAATTTCCTCATGTGTTTATTGCTATCTTTCACTTTGTAAATGATATAAACAGCAGCCCAATTATCACTGTGTCCCTTATACTCATGAACAAACTCTATATTTTTGGTATTAGAAATGTCGGGAATATCATTTTTTTCAATACCCGAATAAAAATTACTGTTATTTGTGGGATTGGAAGCCGGACTTGTCAGTTCCATTGACGGGATTACCCAGGTAAATAAGATGAATACGCTTAAAGCAATAAAAAAACCTGCTACTGACGTCTTCCAATACCATTGTTGTTTTCTCACTTTCATCACCTCTTCCTTTATCGATTGCAATTGGATTTCTGTCGGTCGTGGCTCCTGACGGAAAGGACCATCTGTAAGACGTCTGTACCATTGAGGTTCATTAGGATTCAACGGAATCCACCTCCTTAATTTCATTTGATAAATTGGCAGGATTAAGTAAGCACTATACTGCTATTCTTCCTTCAGCCACTCGTCAAGCTTCAATCTAGCACGATGCAGCCGTGACTTAACCGTTCCTTCCGGCAGTCCAAGCACATTCGCCATATCTTCAAGTGTCATTTGATAATGAGCATTTAACAGGATCACTTCACGTTGTTTCTTCGGTAGCCGGAGTACCAGTTCCCAAATCCGGTCCACAAACTGGTCATCAAAATAAATCGATTCCGCAGAAGGAGTTGATTGGTTATTTTTTATTTGATCCATTAGGACAATTTTGCGAAAAAAAGCCGAATGTCTATAATTAATTGTTATATTTCTTGCAATTTTCAGCAGCCATGTTTTCACGGTACTTTCACCACGGAAAGAATAAAGAGAACGAAAAGCTCGAATGAACGTTTCCTGAGTTATATCATCGGCCATATCGTGTTTTTGCGTCAAAACAAACGAGTAGTTCCACACATCCTTCCAATATTTGCGGATAAGTGGCTCAATTTCATATGTTTCAATTTGTGAGAGATGCTTAAGATACTCCTCCGTCAACCGTCTCACCTCCATATAAATAGACAACGCAGAGCTTGAAAAGTTCCATTTTTCCAAAAATAAAATATATGTACGGCAGCTGCCACAAAAGTCATATGTCGGACCACTTGTGTCCAATCAGAATGAAATGGACTGATCACCGGACAGCATCCGGAAATGGTCGGGTATATTAGATTAATGCATGATCTTCTATTACAATAGTCCCGCCACATGCCCATCAAGTTAAAATTTTCGTTTTGGGGGTGAATTAATTACTTAGTTTGATGGGCATGGGGTAGACACCAGTAAAACTCCATCTGGATTACAAGCCGCTCTGACTCGAGGCAGAAAAGGCGGAAGACCACCATTGGATAAGATCAAAGTTGAAATGGCATTACTTCTGATTGGTTGCCGAAATATACCAAAAAATGAAATAACCAAGCAGAATGGAGTGTCTAAAGCAAAGCTATATCAAGTTCTCAGTGGAGGGTAATTGACCACAATGGTTTTTCTTTTAGCTCCATAGCATCGCTTGTTTTATGGGGTCTCGTGTCCCAATCAGCCTCAATCATGGTCTTTAGAAGGAGGGGGAAACAATATAACGTTCGGGATCGGGACTCACGGGCAGGCACATTCGAATGGGGTACCATAATCCTCTATGCAAATGAAAAGAGGTTCAAGGAGAAAGATCTGATTGGACCAATAATACGAACGGGCAGCATTCCTATATTGATAAAAACGAGGTTTGAGAAAAAAAAGACTTCTTGGTATGATGTAAATGGATCTGACTAGCGTCGGATCCAAAAAAAACCAAGGAGACTACAACATGAATTCTACTCAAAATGAACGAATTAATCAAAACACTTCTTCATTTACAAACTAATAAAAGTTTGGATCAAGAGAAAGATATTTAAAGCAATTATAACGAGGGCTATTGCCCAAGCCAGCACATTCGTTATCTTATGGTTCGCAAGACTTCCCATTATCTCTTTGCTACTTGTAAATAAAATGAGGGGGATTAAAGCAAATGGAATCCCAAATGATAAGATAATTTGACTAATAACAAGAGCTGTTGTGGGATTCACCCCTATCGCTATTAGTAAGATAGGTGGAATAACGGTAATTGCCCTTCTTAGATAAAGAGGGATTCGCCGTTTAATAAACCCTTGCATGATAATATCTCCGGACATTGTACCAACTGCAGAACTAGCCAAACCTGATGCTAATAAACCAATGCCAAATAAAATAGCTGAAAATGGTCCGACTAACTCGCCAAATTGTTTAAATGCCACATCCAAATCTTGAATATTCATTCCATTTTTATGAAAAAGGGCAGCAGCAACAATTAGCATGCTCGCATTAACTACACCTGCTATGATCATAGCAATTAAGATGTCAATAAATTCAAAACGAAATATCCTTTTTCGTTCTCCTTCTGTCCTCCCTACAATTCTCTTTTGAGTCAATGCAGAGTGAAGATAAATTGCATGAGGCATAACGGTTGCACCTAAAATCCCTGCAGCCAGCATCACACTTTCTACTCCTTTAAATTGTGGGGTGAAAAGTCCATTAAGTATGTCTCCCGGATTAGGTTGCGAATATAAAACCTGTAGCCCAAATGCAATAACCACGATGAATACCATCCCGATTATTCCGGCTTCTAGAGATCGAAAGCCCCTACGTTGCAACTCAAGTATGGCAAAGGAGCCTACTGCTGCAATGATAGCAGATGGTAATAATGGAATTCCAAACAATAAATATAAGCCTAACGCAGCCCCAATAAATTCAGCAAGGTCTGTGGCAATGACGACTAGTTCTCCTTGAACCCAAAGCCCAAACGAAACTGGTTTAGGAAAGTTCTCACGAGATACTTCTGGGAGGTTTTTGCCCGTAGCTATTCCTAATTTAGCAGATAAAGCTTGAATAAGAATGGCCATTAAATTTGACACAAGTACCACCCAAAGTAGCATATACCCATATTGAGAGCCGGCAGCAATATTCGTGGCAAAATTTCCAGGATCAATGTAAGCTACGCCAGCAATAAAGGCCGGTCCTATGAACGGTAATAAACTCTTGATGCTTTTAGTACGACTTGATAACAACTGATAGCTTGTATGTTTTTTTGTTTCTTTGTCCAATCTACACATCTCCATTTCAATCTATTTTTATAGTTTTGCACTAGGCTACAATATTTTGACGCACGACAAAATGTTTCCCTAGGTAAAATTATATGTTGGCGTTATTAAATTAGCAACACAAAAGTGATAAAGCTTATTATTTCCTTTTTCTTATGGCAATCCCGAGTTTAAGGCGATTTCTTATCTTCTTTTCGTATTACGCATCACAACAAATGGATGAACGCTCCTTGAAAACATCATACGCATGAACATTCGCAGGTCGATTTTCTGTTTCCAACCTCCGAAAGTACTGCGCTCATTGCCGCAGGCTAGACAAGCAAACGAATCCGGATGAGTATGGCGCATCTAAAAAAAGGGTCATCCTGCAAAGGATGACCTTTAATGCTTGCCGTTACAGATAGCGCGGTGAATGATACCATAGATGTTGGTCTTTGAACTAACAGGTACGATAGCTGAATAAAGGCACCGAGGCAGCCGGCTATAACGATCGGCTGCTTTTCATTGAATGGGCAGGATACTTCCAATATGTACTAATATAGAGTTGTCGATTAAATCTAATTATCTTAATTCTCTAATGCCCTTTATTGCTAAATAACGAACAAAGTGTTCTCTCTATAAGCAGTTAAGCTTGGACTGAGGGGGAATTTTAGTTGAATCAAGACTCGACGGTAGCTCGTCATAACGATCTGCTGCAATTTCCACGTTAACAAAACAAGGAGATTATAGTGAGGAAAATTATTTTATTTGTACTCGTTTCCGTTTTAATTGTTACCATGGGATGTGGTCAAGAGCAATCAGAGCAATCAGAGCAATCATATCTTGAAGGGACTATTGAAGAAGTTGATGAAAACAACATTACGATGTTTGAATGGAGAATGAGTAATAAGTAGGAAAAACGGATAAATTCTGGTTCACTCGTGGGAAAATCGTTGATTATTTGAAGCATTTGAGAATATTTACGTTAAATTAACAGATATACATCAAATGACACTTCTTCGGTGGATCCAGTCGCGGCAAACTGCTCACGCTTTAAAGACAACCATTGTTGGCTAGGAGCCTACGGGTACTACTGGTTTAACCTATTCAGGTGGCTCTCGGATCTCTTTTTTGAAGTTGTTCTAGTCAAACCACATCTCGTGAAAAAGAACCGCGATAAAACAAAGCTGATGCTCTCCCCCTGCTTTGCATCCGTGTATTTGATTGGATGCCGATCCTTGAATAAGCATCGGCGCTTGGGCGCAACAATAACGCCACCTTCTTATGATTATCGGAAGGTGGCGTTTCAATACACTTGTCGAACACCAAGTTCTTTCGACTCAATGATCTTGCAGAAAGCAGTTTTTATTAGTGAATGGTTTCATGTGTCCAAGTCGTTTGTTGTCCTGATTTCGGGCAATTTGGGAATGTATCACCTTGCTTAAGTTCCATGTGATCACCATCTTTATCAAGATAGTGGCCAGTTTCAGTGACTTTTTCTCCTGAATGATGTACATGACCAGTTGTTTCCATTTAATATAACATCCTTTCTTTCGATAGTGATTGGATTCGTTTCTTATCATTCCACCTTCTCATCAGAAAAATTCAAGCAAAAAATCTTTTTTAATGAAGCACGATCAAGACAACGAATTCAAGTAGGACGGGCGAGAAAGCAACAACTTGAGCGGCAATAACGAGTGCATCCTTTTTGTTACTCTTTGAGGTCGTATTGTCACGATTCTCTTTGTTCTTTTTGACGAGATGCGGAACTAAAACGACTTCAAAATTGTGTTCTGTAAGCCACCGAGAGACGTTAAACCAATAATGCCCGGTTGGTTCCATCCCGACGACGGCTGCTCTTAAATGATGTGTGGTTTGTAGATGTATTATCCATAGCAAAAGATTGTTATAAGTAGTCTCCGATGATGAGTTCAAAAGAGGAACAAAAGGGCTAATTGATGTAGATGAAACAAGATCAGTCAAAGGAACAAAAAGAATAAGGAAAGCAAAAAGCCGTTAGAATACCTCTAACGGCTTTTTGCTTATTTACGTTATTGTTTTCCAAGATGCTTTTTTCTTTCAATTAAAATGGTCAAACTAACTAACGTAACAAATATGGTAGCTCCCATATCGGAGAGGATGGCAATCCATAATGTGAGCCATCCGGGAATGGTAAGCAAAAGAGCAATGACTTTCAGTCCAAGTGAAACGATTATGTTGAAACGAATAATACGATTAACTTTTTTAGCAATCGAAACGGCTTCAGGAAGTTTGCCTAGGTGATCTTGCATCAAGACGATATCCGCTGTCTCGATGGCACTATCAGTTCCTTTGCCCATCGCAATGCCTAGCTGCGCAGAAGCGAGGGCGGGAGCGTCATTAATACCATCCCCAATCATGGCCACATTATGGTTGGCAGAGAGTTCTTTAATCTTTTTTACTTTGTCTTCCGGAAGCAAATTTCCATAAAATTCTGAGACTCCGACTGCCGAGGCCACTTTCTCTGCTGTCTTCTGATGATCTCCTGTTAGCATGACTGTGCTTTTAATTCCTAATTTGTGCAATGATGCAATTACAGCTCGGCTTTCTTCACGAATTTCGTCTGCAATTCCGAACATACCAATTACTTGTCGTTCGTCTGCAACCAGTACAAGGGTAAGACCTTCTTCTTTTAATTGTTCTACGCGGGTTTGTATTGAGTCAGGGATAATAATGTGCTCAATGCTTTTTTCATTCCCGAGCCAGTACGTTTGATCATTAACTTTCGCTTTAATCCCACGACCAGTAATTGTTTGAATTTCATCCGGTTCAGGAACGACGATGTTTCTACTGTCAATTTCTTTCATAATCGCTTTCGCCAGCGGGTGAGAAGATGACTTTTCGATTGCTCCGGCAACAAGGAAGAATCGTTCTTCGTCATAGACCTCCAATTGAGCCACATGTGGTTCACCTTTAGTTAATGTCCCTGTTTTATCAAAGGCAAGCGTATCGATCTTACCAAGCTGCTCGAGGAACACACCGCCTTTGACCAGTACGCCGTTCCGCGCGTTTCTCGTAATTCCTGAAACAATCGCAATAGGGGAGGAAAGAATCAGCGCACAAGGGCAACCAACAATTAATACGGATAAACCTTGATAAAGCCATGTCATCCAATCTCCTTGAAAAAGGAGAGGAGGTATTAGCATGACAAGAGCTGCAACAATCATAATGAGCGGTGTATAGTACTTAGCGAACTTATTAATAAAGAGTTCAGTTGGTGTTTTTGTTTCTTGTGCTTCTTGAACGAGATGAAGAATTTTTGCTAAGGAAGAATCCTTATAGGCTTTATCTATGCGAACGAGTAGAAGCCCTTCATTATTAATGCTTCCACCGTAAACGGGCTCACCTGATTCTTTCTCAACCGGAAGCGACTCACCTGTAATGGCAGCCTCATTCACCGAACTCTTACCTTCGGACACGATACCATCTGAAGGGATTTTTTCACCAGGTTTAATCTTAACTAAGTCACCGACTTGAAGGGAGGAAATAGGAACAACGACTTCCTGGCCGTTCTCCATCTTTAAGGCTTCCTTTGGGGCGACTTGAAATAAAGCTTCCATGGAACGACGAGCTTTTTCCATACCATAGCCTTCAAGCAACTCATTAAGTCCAAACAGAATGGCAACGAGTGTAGCTTCTTTCCATTCACCAATGGATACGGCTCCCACTAACGCTATGGTCATTAAAGTATCAATATTAAATTTTAATTTGAATAAGTTTTTTAATCCTCTAAAGAAAGTTGTGTAACCACTAATAATCGTGGCGACTAAATATAAAAGAATCACAGCTTGTTTATCGAGGACACCATCTAACAGTAAGGCTGCTACATAAATAACACCAGATGTAATAAGCATTTTAAGCATTTTCGCATTACCTTCTGTATGGCTGTGATCATGTCCATCATGATCATGGTCACTATGGTCGTGCCCAGTATTCGTTTCCGAGCTCTTCTCAATGTAAGCATTGTCTGATTTCAAAATCTTTTTAACGTCAGTCATTGAGACTTGTGGATTTACCGTTAATTTTCCAGAGTTATAACTTAGTTTGGCATCTTCGCCATGCTCTAATTGTTGAATCTCTTCCTCAATTCTTAGTGCGCAACCACCACAAGAAAGTCCCTTTATCCGATATTCATTCATAAGACATCCTTCTTTCAAATCATTATATGAATACTTGCTCATATGATATGCGATTCCATGATCTATGTCAAACTTATTCTCTCCAATTAGGCATGAAAAAATGAAAACCACCGATCTGTTTCTTAGAAACAGACAGATGGTTGATGTCAAAAGTTCTGAATAATTTCATTAACGACATATTGTGCATCAGCACCAACTCCACCAATGAGTGCAGATGTTCTGCGGTGCTGCCAAGGCATGCCAACGATATATAATCCACTTTCTGTGGTTATACCACGTTGGTGTTTGATGGCACCGCGTTCATTTAAGACACGTGGTAGTTCTAGCCAATTATAATCTGGTTTAAAACCTGTACTCCAAATAATATTTTTGAATTCCAGCTGACTGTCATTAGAGAAGATGATGTTTTTATTTTTCGCATCGATTGCCCTTGGCAATAAAGTGATAGCTGAAGATTTTAATCGTTGCTTTAACTCGAACCCAAAGATTGGGTCAGGCCTAGATTGAATTTTCTTACCTATGAAAGAGTGAGCTGTTGCTTTTAAGATACCGAGTTTATCAAACCAGTAAAAAATACTTTTACCTCCAATATGAAGGGGAAGTGATAACGGACGATGTCCAGATGATAAATAGACTTTCCGATGGTTTGATATTTCTACGGCAATCTGTGCCCCTGAATTGCCGGCCCCAACAACTAAAGTGTCTCCTTCGGAAAGCTGCCCTGGATTTATGTAACTGGCGGAGTGGATCTGTTTAACGTCTGCTGAGATTTTAGATGCAAAATCTGGAATCAATTCTTTATGAAAGGGACCAGTAGCGATGATGACCTTGTGCGCTATATAATCTTCTTTGTTCGTCATAATATAAAACAACCCGTCATTTTTACTTAGGCTAATAACACGGGTATATAAATGAATGGGGAACTGGTAGTTTGATGCATATTTCTCCAAGTAATCGGCTGTTTCGTTTTTGTTCGGAAGTTGCTCCCTCTTCCCTGGAAAGGGCATGTCGGGAAGTTCACTATATCCCTTTGGCGTAAATAATACGAGGGAGTCATAACGATTTCTCCAAGAATCACCAACACGTGAACTCCCGTCCACAATAATAAAGTCAATCCCTGCAAGGTTTAAGTAAAATCCAGCTGCTAAACCAGCTTGTCCCCCACCAATGACAAGAACATCAGTTGTGATCGTTATAATAAACCTCTCCTTTATTTCACAGATAGTAATAAACCAAGGAATGTAAGGATAACGCCTATAATCGTTAAAGCAGCAAATAGGCCGCGCTTATCTTTTTTATAAATGGGAATCAGCAGGGACAGAGCTACGAGTCCAAGTACAATCATGATTAGATGAGAAGCATTCCAATTCCATTGAAGAGCTAAGTCCTGTACATTACCGTGGAGAAATGTAAATAATAAAGATGGAGATGGTTGTTCAAACTCGTCTTCATGTGGAGGATCTTGTACACCCATATAAGCTGTAATCATAAGGACAGCAAGGGCAATAAACGTTTCCATACGAAGCCACCACTGCAACTTTCGTTCATTGGTGCCATTGTTCGTTAACTTCGTGAGGAAACCATTCATAAAGCCAAGAAGAAGGAGAGGCAGGAAAACGAGATGTTTCAGTAGGAGGGCTTCTCCGTAATTAATGCCCCAGGAACTGATATATCCGTCAACAATTAATGACATCATTACCAACCCAGCTACGATAATAAGTACAATACTGCTTATCGATAGTGGTGTAAACCAACGAATAAAGGCTTTCCAATTCATGGCGCCTTTCGTAAACCACGCAACCAAAATAAGCGTTCCCAACCAGATTGAAACAGCAGCGACATGAATGGATTGGGAAAGTAATCCCCATGTTGCAGAGAAACCTGTTGGGTGACTGGCCCACCCATGTGCAAGAATACTACCTATCCAAGAGAAAGCCAGTGCCCACTTCGTCCATTTTTGATGAAAATCACACAAGACTGTTATCATATAGATTCCGGTACAGATGATTAGGTTCCAGACCCAAGCGTTTCCGTATGAGTAATCCTTTAATACAATAAGTAAAACTTGAAAAAAAGACATATCTTGTGCAAAATCTCGAAGGATGATCGTAGTTCGAATAATGGATACAAATGAGAATAACGGAATTCCTAGAATAGCATATTGAAATAAGGTGAACGGGTTTTTAATGGCAGGTTTTGAGTGATCTGGAATAAACAGAAGTAATATATAACCGCCAGTAAAGGCAAAGGACAAATAAAGAAGTGTCTCAAAAAAATAAATGTACAAATTCAACAACTCCGATTCGATGTTAGTTCCAAGAGAAATCATATCATAAATGAAAACAGTTGAATGTATGCTCATATGACAATTGTTCGAAATTTCGAGATACATACAAGGTATTTTACTGTTTTCTTTTGATATAATGAACACGTTTCAAAGATCAACAATAAATTTTGGAGGGGATATTCTTGCGACGTGTATATGTCATGTCATTTTTATCGTTTTTATTGCTGCTTATCGTGTTTCCGCAAATTACTTTTGCGCACACAAAGCTTCAAAATTCGTCACCGGAAGCTAACACAACAGTCTTAAAAGAAACCAAGGAAATTGTAATGGAATTTAATACGACTGTGGAGCCATTAAGTTCATTCAAAATGAAAAATAAAGATGGAAATGAACTTAAGATTGGCACCACAGAAATCGTAGAAAATCGAATTATCGGGACATTTGATGAAAGCATTCCGAATGGTGTCTATACAGTAGAATGGAAAATTGTTGGACGAGACGGACACCCCATTCAAGGCGATTTTAATTTTACTGTCGCTGTGCCTGATGAAACCTCTGAACCATCTCAGGAGCAGCCTCCCACCCTAACACCTTCAGAACCTACTCCATCTCCGCAGCCAGTTAACGGAGAGGAGAATGAGGTTGACCACGGTGCTACGAGACAAGATCGTAATCAAGTAGGATTTTGGATCGTGGCAGGCGTGGTCATGGTGGCTTTGATCGTTATTATTTTTGGTACGAGGAGGAAGAAATAGCAATGTGGTATTGGGCTGCTGAGCCATTTCTTTATTTATGTTTTGCCATTGTCAGTGGTTATGTTCTTTTAAGTCTTGTTCCTGAGAGCTATCGACCCGTTTCTCAACTATCGCATAAAGTTGTAGCTGTTGCCGCACTAGGAATAGGTCTGTTTTCATTTTTTCCTATATTAAGAATAGTCTCGTTCTTCGCAGAAGACATTGGATGGGGTTTAACCTTTAGAAAAGTAATCCTTGATTTCGAAGAGGGAAGAGCTTTCTTATTTACTTTAACGTTATCTCTTATCTTAGCTGGTGTTATCATGCTTAATAGTCGTGTAAAGGGAACCGGAGGATTGAAAGTAATTTTATTCATTCTTTCCCTCCTCATGGTAGCGCAGGGTTGGTCTAGTCATGTGGCTTCCTGGTATGGTACATGGGGAATATTGGCTCAAACGCTGCATTTGATGGCTGTTTCTTTGTGGGTAGGCCCATTACTTATGGCAGGCTGGCAGAATCGCAAAACGGAGCATTGGAATGGTTTCCTAAGCTGGTTTCATCCAACGGCTATACTCTGTATGACTGTAATCGCTGCATCAGGATTCGTCTTGACCATCGGTGTAGCTCCAGAATATGTGAATGCATGGAAACTCACTTACGGACAAGCCCTGCTCGTGAAGCACGTATTAATTATACCGTTAATACTTTTCGCCATTATTAATGGGTTTTGGGTGAAAAGGAAGCTACTAATGGATATAACGTTTAATCCTCAGCTATGGGCTAAGGTCGAAAGTGTTATTCTAGTGCTTATCTTTTCAGTAACCGGCTTTATGAATCAGCAACCTGCTCCACATGATGTTTCAGAAACATTGAATGAATCGCCTGCATCTCCATTGTATTTATGGTTTACAGGGGGAGTGTTAGATAAGCAGAAAGATCTAACTTTATCTTTTGGTTGGTTGAGTGCCTCCATTTTATTTGCTGCTATGATTACAATAGTGACAGCAGTCATTAGCGCTAAGCGACGCAATGTAGTACAAACCCTTTTATGGTCTTTAGTAAGTTCAATCCTTGTGTATTATGGTCTCATGTCATCGATTTAAGCTCTCATTTATCTAGGCTGCTTTAAACGTAATCTTTCTGATATAATAGAGGGTACGAATATAAAGGCGGTGGCTAAGAGTAATGGATCGACTAGCGGAAGAACAATGTGACGACACTTGTTTAGGAACCGAAATTAATCTTAATGACGTAATACAAGCGAGACTCCAGGAACAAACGGCTGTCGATCTGGCTGAATTGTTTAAAGCCCTTGGTGATCCCACAAGGGTAAAAATGATTCACGCTTTACTTAGTAGTGAGTTATGTGTTCATGATCTGTGCGTTGTACTAGGCATGGCTCAGTCCGCAGTGTCTCATCAACTCCGGTATTTGCGTAATGTAAGAATGGTCAAGCGCCGTAAAGAAGGAAAGACCGTTTATTACTCCATTGATGATGATCATGTAAAAGAGATTTTTATTCAAACCTTACAACATTTAGAGCATGCTTAAGTAGAAAGAGTAACTGTATGTAAATACAGATACTCTTTTTTTGTGTCTAAAATATATCTGAGAATCATTAAATTAACTCGAAGAAAGTGCTCATTTATTGATGAATACTTACTCATATGTTAATGTAATTTATGATTTCAGTTTGTGTATCGAAGAGAAGGAGGCTGCAATGGCATCAATCAATATTAAATTTCATTGGAAAAGATCGAAAAAAATTGTAACTTTGATCACACTTGCTATGTTGTTATTAATCTGTAGTGGATTTATCTTGGCTTCACAAATAAAGACCGTTTATCAGGTTGCTTATAATGGGACAACTATTGGTGAAGCTTCAAGTCCAGAGATCGTAAAACAGTGGTTCCAGAATGAATATGCAAAGTTTTCATCTGAGTATCCTGATCTAACGCTTGAAACCAACGAAAACGATTTTACCATTGTAGAAACGAAGCGCTTAAATGCAAAGGCGGAAGATGAAGCAGTAATAGATTCGCTACAAAAATCGTTTATTGTGGAAGGTCGCGGCATACAATTTGTAATAAATGGTAAAGATATGGGGATCGTAAAAGACCAGGAGACCGCAGACAGGATTATAAATAGACTACAGCAATCCGTAACTACAGCGAAAAAGGATTTAAAAATACAAGCACTTAGTTACAATGGCGAAGAAAATCAAGATAAAAACGATATAAGCAGTCCACCTACTTTAAAATCGATCGGATTTGTTGAGAAAGTCAAGTTAAAGTCCATTGTTTCTGATCCAACTGATATTGACACAGAAGCAGATCTCGTCAAACGTTTAAAGGGCACTGATCTTAAGCCTATTACGTACGTGGTGAAAGAAGGAGACTGTGTCTCCTGTATCGCACAAAAATTTAATATTTCTCAAGAAGCCATTTATACAAACAATCCATGGATTATTAATGATTTTATTAACATGGGGGATGAGCTAGATCTTACAGTAAGGCAGCCAAAACTGTCAGTGAAAACGGAAGAAGAGTATTCCGAAACCGTGAGCATATCCGGTGGGATGGAAATTACCTATGATAAAACGATGCGTGTTGGGGTTTCAAAAGTTACGAATCCCGGTAAAGAAGGGAAAAAGAAAATAACCTACCTCATGACCAAGGTGAATGGTGAGCTTGTGGAAGAAAAGGTGTTAACAGAAGAGACATTGGACAAGGCGGTACCAAAAAAGGTGACTCAAGGCTCTAAAGTTATTAAAGGAGTGGGTACTGGGGCATTTGCTTGGCCAATAACAGGACCTACCATAACAAGTGAATTTGGAAAACGTTGGGGAAGGCTACACGCAGGTACCGATACGGTCTCTTCAAATCGGGACATCTATGCATCAGATAATGGGAAAGTTATAACTGCAGATTATAACTCCAGCTTTGGAAATCATGTTATTATCGATCATCGAAACGGTTATAAAACAGTGTATGCTCATCTAAGCAAAATCAAAGTTAAAAAAGGCGACATATTAGAGAAAGGCGATCTGCTTGGTATTATGGGAACAACCGGCAAATCGACAGGCGTCCATCTTCACTTTGAAATTCGCAAAGGAAGCACGCAGCTTAACCCATTGAAGTTTTTAGATTAGCTATAAGAGAAAAAATAAGAGATCCCATTTGAAAGGGCTCTCTTATTTTTGTAGTATGGGAGATAGGGTATGCTAAAATTGTGTTTCCATTGATGAAATGTTATTTCGTTTTTTTGATTAAACTATGCATTGTAGTCTGAATGAGTTTTCTTTAGAAAGGAAGTATACCATGAGTGACGAGCGCAAACACATTCTTGTTATCGACGGTGATAAACGATCTAGAAGTTTGATAAGAATGTATTTGGAGAAGGAACGTTGTATTGTAGAGGAAGCCGAAGATGGTGAAACAGGTCTTCCATTGGTTATTCAAAAAAACTTTGACCTGGTTATTCTTGAATTAACCCTTAGCGGAATATCTGGTATAGAGGTATGTAGCCTTTTGCGACAAATAAAATCAACTCCTGTCATTATGTTAACTGCGGAAGGAGATGAGGAAAATCGTTTGAAAGGATTTCAGGTAGGAGTTGATGATTATATTCTCAAACCATATAGTCCACGTGAAATGACACACCGTGTTAAAGCTTTATTACGAAGAGCAGCTTCAAACTCATATTTAAGTATAGAAAAAAAAACGAACAACTTGGTACTTCCTCATTTAGTCATTGAGTGGGATGCCCATCGAATAAGAGCTGCGGGCCAAGAAGTTTACCTAACTCGAAAAGAATATGATTTGCTATACTATCTGGCGAGTAGATCAGATAAAATTTTCTCTAGAGACGAATTAATTAAGGTAATTTGGAATAATGAGAAAGGCATTGATGCACGAACCGTTGACATGAATATTAAACGTATTCGAGATAAGTTAAACAAAGTTTCCCCAGAGGCAGCATCAATGATCAAGACGATTTGGGGAGTTGGGTATATCCTGAAGTTTAGCAGCTAAGAGACAGATTTTTTTGCATGTTGAATGATTAATTGCTCATGTGTTAATCTTTTGAGTGTGTCTATTAAATAGTGAGGTGGAAAATGAACAAGAAAAGTAAGAAATCACGTAGTTTAGTTCTTTATACTTTGGTTGTTATCGTATTATTTGTAGCCTTGTTCGCTATCAATCAGGCAACAAATAAGAAAGATAATGTGAATCAGACGACAGCAGAAGCCCCGTCTACGGCTTCACAGCCTGTAATGGGTAAGGAAGATGCCAAAGTTTCAATTGTTGAGTTTGGTGATTACAAATGTCCATCCTGCAAGGCGTGGGGTGAGCAAGTATGGCCTCTGCTAAAAAAAGATTACATTGATTCAGGAAAAGCGAAATTTTCGTATACTAATGTTTTGTTCCATGGTGAGGAATCAAAATTAGGTGCTTTAGCTGGAGAAGCCATATTTAAGAGTAATCCAGAAGACTTTTGGACTTTTCATAAAGCATTATTCGATGCGCAACCAGAGGTTAACCATGATGGGCTTTGGATAACGGAGGAAAAACTGTTAGAGGTTGCGAAGACTTCTGTTCCAACAATGGATTTAGAACAATTTCAGCAGAGCTTAAAATCGAATGAGGTACAAGGATCACTTGATCTAGACCAAGAATTAGTGAAGCAGTTTAATATTAAACAAACCCCAACGATTATGATTAATAATATTGTGATTGCTAATCCATTTGATTATGCTGCAATTACAGCAGCCATAGAGCAAGAAATGAAATAACTCGAAGAGGAGTAGGGGTTAATGGGGATTAGGCAATACACCTTATATATGGCATGGATGGTAGCTGTCGTTGCAACTCTTGGTAGTCTTTATTTCAGTGAAATCAGAGGGTTTATCCCGTGCGAATTATGTTGGTATCAACGCATTTTAATGTATCCATTGAGTTTGATTTTAGGTATTGCAGCTTTTTATGATGAATATAAGATTAAGAAGTACGTATTGCCATTGTCCATCATGGGAATTTTTGTATCCACATTTCACTACATGGAGCAAAAAATACCAGGATTTGCGGCAATTAAACCATGCACGCAAGGTGTGCCTTGTAACGTTCAATATATCAATTGGTTTGGTTTTGTTACGATTCCTTTTTTAGCACTAACAGGTTTTGTTTTAATCACTGTGATTCTACTTATTAAGAGAAGATAATCTTTCTCGTGCTGGATATAAATGCTTTATGGAGGTCAATATGTTTCATAGTCATTCAGGTCAGATTGGCTTTAACAAGAAAACAATCATTTGGAGCGGAGTCTTACTGATCATTACTCTAGGCTTAGCAGTGTTATCCATAATCATGTTTGAGTTTAGTAAGATTGAACAAGTATACTGTTTACTAGTTCCTTTTCTCATACATGTAATCATTTCAATGTTCATAAAGCAGAAAGCTTCTTGGATGCTAGGTGCGACTGCAGCAACAATCATTTCTTTACTCCTATTTGTATTATGTGTTGTATTCCTTGTAGACAATAAATAGCAGTTTTAGTAATGGAACGTCTCGGTTTGTAAACGAGACGTTTTTTGATATCTCTAAAATATGAGCATGTATTCATATTTGTGAACAAGATATGATCGACTTGTGTAAGGCTGGTGAACAAAAATTGTCTATCTCATGACATCGTATTATTAGACTACAAAACATAGTTTAATTGTAGTAGCATAATCTTTGAGCTGCAAGCATGCCCCCAATTAGAAAGGAAGGTGAACTGAACTAATATGTTCAAAAATGTTAAACCATGGTTAATTGTAATGATAAGTTTAATTTCACTGATTGTAATAGCTGCATTAGGTGTTCGCAGCGACCTAATTATATTAGATCCTAAAGGACCAGTTGGAGCAATCCAAAAGGATCTGATTATGTTTTCAATCTACTTTATGCTTGCTATCCTTATCATTGTTTTTGCTTTGTTTGCATTTATGCTGACAAAATACCGTGATCGCAAAAATTTTAATAACAAAAACTATAAACCGGATATGCACGGCAGCACGAAATTGGAAATCATCTGGACGATCATTCCGATTATAATTGTAACTGCATTATCGATTCCCAATGCTAAGGCTCTCTATGAATTGAAAGAACCACCGAAATCAACTATTGACAAAGAACCTATCGTTATCTATGCTACTGCCGCTGACTGGAAATGGATATTCAGTTATCCGAAGGAAAATATTGAAACCGTTAATTACGTAAACGTTCCTGAAGATCACCCGATTCTCTTTAAAGTTACTGCTGCAGATTCTATGGTTTCTTTCTGGGTTCCACAGTTAGGTGGTCAAATATATGGGATGCCAGGAATGGTAAATGATCAATATCTGCAGGCAGATGAGCCAGGAGAATATAAAGGCATGAACTCTAATTTCACAGGTGCAGGTATGGCACATCAACTGTTTAATTTTGTAGCCTTAGAAGAGGCAAGTTATCAAGATTGGGTGAAAAAAACACAAGAAAACGCGCCAAAATTAGTTGAAGAAACCTATGAAAAATTAATGTTGCCTGAAACAGTTGATGAAATGACATTTTCATCCACTCATTTGGAATTTGTAGATCATGGCAATGATTCCGAATATGCAATGAACATTCGTGAGAAATATGGTGTTGAAGTAAAAGGAATTAAAGTAAAAGCGGATGGCAACGAAGATAACGAAAATGAAGAGACGGTTTCAAATAATGGTTCTCACTCGAACCATTAAGAAGGGACGAACAAGATGTTTAATTTTATAAAGGATAATTTAATTCTAAATGATCCAATGATTCTTGGAGCGAATATTTCCATTTTATTAACAATGATTGGAATCGTGTTTGTTCTTACTTACTTTAAAAAATGGAAATGGCTTTGGACAGAGTGGATAACATCTGTCGACCATAAACGAATTGGAATCATGTATATCATTGCTGCCTTGTTGATGCTTTTCCGTGGCGGTGTGGATGCATTGTTAATGAGAGCTCAATTAACAGTGCCTAATAATACATTCTTGTCAGCACAGCATTATAATGAGATTTTTACAACACACGGTACTATCATGATTTTATTTATGGCTATGCCGTTTCTACTCGGATTGATGAACGTCGTTGTTCCTTTACAAATAGGAGCAAGAGATGTAGCTTTTCCATATTTAAATAATTTAAGTTTCTGGTCATTCTTCTTTGGAGCAATCCTTTTTAACGTCTCCTTTGTTTTTGGCGGATCACCCGATGCCGGTTGGACAAACTATGCTCCATTAGCTATTGAGGGAAGTCCTGGACCAGGAATAAATTATTATTTACTAGGTTTACAGGTTTCAGGGATTGGTACACTGTTAACGGGTATTAACTTTATTGTAACGATTATTAAAATGCGTACACCTGGCATGACATTACTGCGTATACCGATGTTCACTTGGACAACGTTGATCACTTCGTTTATTATTGTTTTTGCATTTCCAATATTAACTGTTACTTTAGGGTTAATGACATTTGACAGATTATTTGAAACGCATTTCTTTACACTGACTGACGGCGGTAATCCAATGCTCTGGTCAAACTTTTTCTGGTTGTGGGGACATCCTGAGGTATACATTGTTGTATTGCCCGCATTCGGGATCTTCTCAGAGGTTATAGCAACCTTTGCAAGAAAAACATTGTTTGGCTATAAATCGATGATTATTTCTCTAGTTGTTATTTCAGGCTTAAGCTTCCTTGTTTGGGTTCACCATTTCTTTACAATGGGAGGGAGCGCAGCCTTAAACAATGTATTCTCAATAACCACGATGGCAATTGCCATACCAACAGGTATAAAAATCTTTAATTGGCTTGGTACCCTATACAAGGGCCGAATACAATTTACTGCAGCAATGATGTGGGCGCTAGCGTTTATTCCGACATTCATTATTGGAGGGGTAACAGGTGTTATGCTTGGAATGGCAGCAGCAGACTTTCAATATCATAACAATTACTTCCTTGTTGCTCATTTTCATTATACGTTAATTGCCGGAGTTGTATTTGCTTGCTTCGCAGGCTTTGTGTATTGGTATCCAAAAATGTTTGGGCATAAAATGAATGAACGACTTGGAAAGTTGGCGTTTTGGTTCTTTGCGATTGGATTTAATGTCTGCTTCCTGCCTCAGTTCTTACTAGGCTTTGCAGGTATGCCGAGACGTGTATATACTTACGTTCCGGAAGATGGATGGACTGCATTAAATGTTGTTTCCAGCATTGGGGCCCTTGGTATGGGAATTGGCTTTGTGATCTTGGTTTACAACGTAAATTATAGTATGCGCAATGCCAAAAGAGAAACGACGGGAGATGCGTGGAACGGACGTACGTTAGAGTGGGCGACCACAACAGCGGTACCTCCGTATTATAATTTCGCGGTAGTTCCTGAGGTTAAAGAACTAGATGCATTTTGGCACATGAAACAGGAGAACAAAGAAATAAAGAAAGAAAATATGGAGTATAAACCGATTCATATGCCTAGTAACGCATCTACGCCGTTTGTTATGTCAGTTCTTTTCTTCGTTGCAGGTTTCGGATTAGTGTTTGAATTGTGGTGGATGGCTATACTTGGCGGGATAGGTGTGCTTGCTTGTTTGGTACTTCGTTCACTCCGCTCACATAAAGAAGATGAAGGATATTATGTTAGTGTAGATGAAATTAAAAAATTGGAACAAACGTTTCAAAAGGAGGCGTGAGTTTATGGCAAATAATAATGCAAGTCCAAACACGCCCATGGAATATCAGTCTGAAACAGGTAGACTGAACATATTTGGATTCTGGATTTTCTTGGGTGCGGAAGTCTCTTTATTTGCTACTTTATTTGCGGCATATTTTGCCCTTAAAAATGGCACAGTTGGAGGTCCGCTGCCGAATGAGGTTTTTGACTTAAATAATACAATAATTATGACGTTAATTTTATTAACAAGCAGTTTCACTTCTGGTTTGGCGATTAATGAGATGAGAAGAAACAACGTTAAATCAATGATTACTTGGTTGATTATCACATTATTATTCGGTTTAGGATTTCTATATATGGAAGTTTCTGAGTTTGTGCACTTGGTAAATGAAGGTGCTAATCTGGGTACAAATGCTTTCTGGTCTTCTTTTTATCTTCTAACTGGAACACATGGGCTTCATGTATCACTTGGTATCGGTTGGATAATATTAATTATAATGCAAGTGCTTAAAAGAGGTTTAACTCCAGATACTGCTAAAAAGGTTTTTGTCTCCAGTTTATACTGGCACTTTTTAGACTTTGTATGGATTTTCGTCTTTACAGGTGTATACCTATTAGGGATGGTGGGATAATGGTAAATAAAACAGTTAATCGCAATCATTTTCCATGGTCGCAGGTTATTGGTTTCCTCCTATCTATTGCTTTAACTTTTATAGCAGTTTGGATAGGTATACGTTCAGATTTAACGTATAGAACGATTGTTATTCTTGTGTTTTCACTAGCGTTTATCCAAGCAGCAATTCAGTTATTTATGTTTATGCACGTATCGGAAGGAGAACACGGAATTTGGCAAATTGGTAAGATGATTTCTGCTGCTTTTATTGCAATTGTGATTGTTGTAGGAAGTATATGGGTATTGAACCAAATGCACTAAAATATAAGAAATAATAGACATAGCAATGGAGCGCGTTCTGTTGTCAAAAGGTACGGTCCCTCAATAAATTGAGGAGATTGTACCCTTTTTACTGTATAATTAAGACATCATAAGGTGTGGGTGATGCAAGAACGCGAGTATGTATGTGTAAGGCCGGCCATATGGCGATTCGGAAAGTACGGCAATAAACCCACACATACCTCTTCGTTGTAGAGCTATGCAAGAGATGCCCGCTTAAGGAAGGATGCTATACCGAAGGAGTAAAAAGAAAAACCTACTATGTGAGTATTAAATCTGATGAGCACAAAAGTGAGATATAATAGATTCTTGAGAGGAGAATCCGCGCATGAAAATCAAAAAATTAAATTTACATGAAGAAGGATTAAGTCGTTTTTTCGGCTCTCTTGAAGTCAAAGTCATGAACATCATGTGGGAAAAAGAAAAGCTTACAATTAAGCAGGCTCATGAAATTATTAATAACGAGAATCCCATTTCTATTAATGCGGTCATGACCGTCATAATCCGACTAGCTGAAAAAGGACATTTGTACAAGGAAACCTCGGGTGGTGGACGGAACCGCTTGACGTTCTTTTATCCGGTTCAAAGTAAAGATCAATTCATCATGGAACAGACAAAAGTTGTAACAAACGGACTTATTGAGGATTTCGGCTCAGTAATTGTTAATCATTTTATTGATTCGCTGGATGGTGCAGATCCTGAGCTGATTCAGACGCTCCAAAATAGAATCAATGAGATAAAGAGCAAATGATTAAGCTATTTGAGATGCCGTTCAAACCTAAAGTTGCACTTGCTTTTATCTTTCTTCTAGTGAGCTGGATTTTGTTGCAAATGGGATACAATGTCGTCCATCAATTATATGATGTTCCAAATGCATCAAACGGAGGAGAGCTAGCAATAGCGATCATCCGTGATATTGCTTCAAATCATATTGTCATGGAAAGTCTTTTTAATGGGTTCATTGTTTATCTTTTAATAGTCAGTGTCTATCATTCTGCTGTACAGTGGATTCTTCATATCAGATTGAAGCGTTACGTTAGAGACAGGTACGATTCAATATTATCCATGAACTGGAATCGTCGATTAAATTTCAAAAAAACTGAGATAATTGTCATCAAAGAATCCGCTTTTGTTGCGTTGTCATTTGGCTTATTGAAACCAAGGATCCTTATATCAACTGGAGCTATTGCTCGATTTAATGATGAAGAAATTGAAGCGATCCTATTTCATGAACTTTATCATTGTAAGTCGTACCACCCACTACAAATGAATTTTCTAACTTTATTAAGTAAGGGACTTGCCTTTGTACCCGTCATTAAGGATCTCACTCATTATTATGCTATATGGACAGAGCTTTTGGCAGATCGATATGCTATTAGCCGGATGAGCACTGAGGCGCCAATAGGTCAAGTACTGTTATCACTAATTAAGAGCCATAAAAATTCAGTTGCAGGAGCCGGGACACATTTTGCAAATGAAGCCGTTAATTATCGAATCAAACAAATTATAGATCCTTCCGGCGATATAAGCATTTCAATGACTAACCGAAAAACTTTGATTATTTCTTTTGTCGTATTAATTATGATGTCTTTGTTTTTAATTGGAAGGTGCTTGAATTAATAAGGATGGGGATTCGTCCAAGGACGTTCCCCCCATTTTTTTAAGTAGGATATTTTTTATGCCGCAATAAACTATTGCCCGTAGTTTAATGAATGAAGGAGGATTACAAGTGTCACAGGTTATTGTCTTTTTTGCCATTATTACTATTGTCGCGGTTATATTGCCTTTCATTGTTGTGAAATCTGTAAGATCGTCTCAATCTGGGCAAACGACTAAAAGACAATTTGAAAGAAATGATGATGAAATATGAAAGTATTCTAATAAACTTTTTGGAGGATTATGACTAAAATGATCGAATTAAACTATAATGTGTAGTCTAATAAAATGCCTAATTCTTGTATATTGGAAACGGGGGAACCATCTAGGGTGAATTGCTTAAGGAAAATCCTTAGCATAGGGATCTTCAACCGAACCCATAAGCTAACCTCGTAGGCAACGAAGGGAGAAGCAGTTTTGAAAAAGCGTTTAGTTGTTTTTTTGTCATGCATGATGTTATTTATCGGTGGAGGGAGCGTGCTCGCAGAGAAGTCCGCATCATCAGAGCTGACAGATTCAGTAAATGAAGTCATCGGTACTCCATATAAGTGGGGTGGCACAACGGTTAAGGGTTTTGATTGTTCCGGGTTTATCTTACATATCTTTAATCAGTTTGATGTGAATTTACCAAGAACATCTAAGTCGCAGGCTGAGGTTGGCAATAAAGTCGATAAAGAGGAGCTACGTGAGGGTGATCTCGTATTCTTTAACACAAGTGGAAGAGGAATCTCTCACGCCGGTATTTACATAGGAGAAGGAAAGTTCGCACATTCTTCTTCAAGTAAAGGAGTTACCATTAGCAAGTTGAGTGATGATTACTATGAAAAGCGTTATGTAACGGCGCGACGTGTGGTTAAGGAAGATACTTTTACTGCAGTGATGGAGTCAAAATAATTAAACGATGGACGGTTAGATATTCATAACCGTCCTTTTTCATGCAATAAAAAAACAACATTTATGGGGTGTCGGTAATGAAACTGACAGGGTCAAATCGTAAGATTGTTCAAATTTCTATTCTATTAATCGTTTTATTGGTAGGCGGATTTGCCATAGGAAAGACCTTTATAAAAACAAACAATTATCCTCTAGTAGGTGGAGAGCCTCCGGCAGTAGAACTAGCAGATATGGAAGGGAACTTACACAGTCTATCTGATTATAAAGGAAAACCTTATATTATTAATTTTTGGGGAACCTTTTGCCCGCCATGTGTCAAGGAAATGCCTGAGTTTCAGCGGCAATATGAAAAGTGGGGCAGTAAAGGACTAAAAGTTCTTGCAATTAATTTAAGTGAAGATGACTTAACAGTTAGGAACTTCTTACGAAAATTCGAATTAGAGTATACCATCTTACGTGATCGGAATAGGGTTACTGAAAGACGATTTGGTCTAAAAGCTTACCCAACGACCTATTTTGTAAAAGCAGACGGGACGATAATGGAAATTTATGTCGGTGGTATGACTGAGCGTGACATCAATGAGAGAGTGGAAAATTTGTTCAGTAATTAATGAGATCGATATTAGATCAATTGTGATTCTTAAGTGACTTCATTTTTTGTGAAATTTTAGTGGGAGGTGGCGGTCATCATTGCTTCCACTTATCGCCTATAATCTAATGAACATATTAAAGCTGCAAACCAAGACTACATCGACCATATAAAATGCTACGGGATAGGAGAAAACTATGAATCATGGCCAGAATAACCAAGGTTTAGCGGTAGAATTAATCAGCCCAGGTACGATTATAATTTTGATTATCGTAAGTTGTTTGTATCTATTTCTTATTCGTATGAAAAACCAAAATGAACGGTTCCCTACCAAGAAAATAGTCAGTTTTTTTCTAAGCATGATGGTATTGTATATTAGCATGGGGCCGTTAAATGCCCTTGGTCATTCCTATTTATTCAGCGCACACATGCTCCAGCAATCCTTGCTTTTTTTTGTTTTTCCCTTATTCCTTTTGGTGGGATTACCGGATTGGTTCTATTCAACCTTGCTCAAGAATCGCATAGTGCGATATTTTCTAATGGGCATAAATCCCTTTCTTATGGCACTTGTTTTTAATACGTTGCTCTCTTTTTATCATTTTCCAGTAGTATTTGATTTTTTGATGAGTACAAGTTGGGGAATGTTACTTCATGGTATCTTAACCATTCTGATCTTGCAAATTTGGATTGCAATACTGCCGCCGACAAAAGAATTGGCCCGTCTGCCGGAACTGCAAAGAATGGCTGTTCTGATCTTAAACGGATTGTTACTGTATCCTGCTTGCGCGGTCATCATTTTCGCCGGTTCACCGATGTACGCAACTTATGAACACGCTGAGCAGCTATCTGCTTTTCTTGGTCCGATTGATGATCAACAGTTGGGCGGTGTCATCATGAAATTTGTTCAAGAAGGAGCTCTTGCGTATGCGCTCGCACGACTCGTATCAGCATGGCGAAAAAGAGAACTTGTGGAGGATTAGTACTTTAAATTCAATAATAAAGTTGTAGTCTAGAACTTTATCGTTCAAGGCTGCTGATTGTCTTTTTTAATCAAGTCAGTTTCCTTTCAGATTATAGATTTTCTAAGGACGAGGCTGCCGGCATAGAACGGCAGCCTTGTTGAACTAACGGGCAGATTAACGGAGTGAATGTCTGAATTTACGATGCGATTCACAGCAATACATACATTTGCCTGAAACTGGCGTTTGCAGCGTTTCACGACCAAAGACAGCGTTAAAAGTTACTAATTCTTAGTGCTGAGGACCGACCGTTGGATGCGAATAAAACAAAATAATATAAATGCAGAAACAAAAGTTAAGCTCATTGCTGCGATAACGGCTGTTTGTTCGGAGATACGATGCCTTATGTAGTACTACCTATCTTTGGTGAGCAGTTTGGCATTCAGTCTTTATGGCAAGTGGGTGTATTGCTCTCGACTAATCGGTTTGTTCGAATCCCAATACACCCACTTATTGGTTGGTTTTACTCTAAGTATGAAATAAAAACAGGCTTAACAATTGCTATTGTTCATACTACATCTATTTACGGATTGTTCAATGGTTTCGGGGTGCTTCTCATAGCAAGATGCATTGGGGAATAGCTTGGGCTTTTCTTAAGCAAGGTGGACAGCTGCAGGTGGTATGGGCTATCGAAAAAAATATTTAAAAAGGTGGAAGACTATCCGGTATTTATAATAGTATATCGGGAATAGGTGCACTTGTGGGGATGTTAGTTGGAGGCTTGGTTTCAACATTCTATGGTTCAGATGATATTCTTATTGTATTTGGTGTATTGGCATTTCTAACCCTATTTCTTGTAGGAAGGCTAGAAGGATCACCTGTAAATACGAATAAGTCTATTGAAAAGCGGAGTGCTATCAATGTTGAATTGATTTCACTTATGGTGATGGGATTCGTACTCACTTTAATTTTTCAGGGATTTCTAAAAACAACGATGAGTTATTGGGTTGGTTCGCAAAATTATGAGTGGATTGCATTCTTTTAATAGGAGCTGCCACCATTACCGGTTTGCTAATAACTGTGAAATTAAGTATTGATCCACTCTTAGTTCCTTGGATTGGCAAGGTAAACTATCAAAGCATCACGGGAAATAGGTTTCTTGTGATATTAACTTTTACTGTAAGCATCTTATTAATCTTGTTTCCATTGAGTATGAATATAGTTGCTTGGCTAGGCGTTACGATCTTACTATTGTTGTTATCTACCGGACTTATGACGCTAAATGACGCAAAAATTTTCCGGTATTCAACGGGTCATAATCGTCATAAAATAGTTTCTGGATACTCAATGGTCACTGATTTTGGGGCTGCTACAGGTCCATTACTTGGTTTTTCATCTATCTCTTTATTTGGAGATTTAGCAACAGCATGGGGTGCTTCTTTGCTTCTTAATGTTTGTGTAATGAGTGAAATCATGTGAAAGAAGTTGCATGGTCGCAGAACTGAGAAAACGGTGAATACAGTAATGTAATTTAAAGAGAGCATACTTCTGGTTCACTCAAGGAGTATGCTCTTTATTATGGTGAGAGGCATATAGAAAAGACTTACCGAACTTTGAATTCACAAACCTCTTTTATGTAGTGCATTCCGTTTATCGTGACTGTATGCTCATCTTGTTTTTCAATTATCCCACCTAAATCAATTATTTCGCTATTTTGCCATGCTATGATAGTTGTTTTGTTGAAAATGGCAGCTGATATGTGTGCGTCGGTATGTAATTTGAAGCCGGATTTAAACAATGTGTGTTCCTCCATATTCTGATCATAATTGTTGGATTAAAATACGACATTCTTTGCTACAAAGTGGAAAGAATCAACCATTTGATCATGGAATATAGTATTTGACGAAAGCAATAGCAATTCCTTCATGGATTGCCTCACTATTAATTTACTACATTTAAGTAACCTGCTTGATATAACAATTCATAGAAATTCTCCTAAGTTTAATGAAATAATAAATCAAGACTGTATTTAAGAACTAATGTTCGCATATAATATGAGTAACAAGATAATAGGGATGGTGATAATAATGGCGTCAGGATCACGAAAGAAGCTCGAAGGAAATGGAATGTGGGAATCGTCACGCATGATGTTACCTGAGCATAAAACTGCACTAAATGTATGGGATCGTGAACGACTAAAGCGTACTCGAATACACCTTGATGAACAAGAATGGGAAGATATTTCAAGAGCTGTTTCGGAATCCATGAAGCGTCGAGAGGCAATCAAAATTAAGATGTACCATGAGTTTGAGGAGCTAGAGGTTAATGGTATCGTGGATAAAGTGGACCAGATGAAGGGTCGATTCATGGTTGACGGGGAATGGTTTGAAATTATGGATATAGAGGGTGCTGAACTTGAGCATTGATCGCCTCAAACTAATTGAGCATCTTGAGTTTAATGCTGAACAACTACGCTTAAAAATTGATGGTTATGATGAGGCAAAGAGTATTGACAGTGGAATGATTCTCATGTGGGTTGCTAAGAAAATCATGCTCACTCATTTGCTAGACGATTTATATCAGGGAAAGTTTGATGCAGAAAATAATCCTCTCAACGAATTCTAAATGTAAGCATCTATTAATTGAGTGAGTACGATGGGGGGAATGAGATGTAACTTTCAACCCAATTAAACATATTACTAATAAGCCACTCTTAGGAGTGGCTTTCTTTGTTTAAATCAAATAACTTTAGAAAAAATCAGATCTAGTATCATAAATCGATGAGTAAAAACGTTATGGTGGGTATGGATAAGAGTAGGAGACCGATAATTAAAAGCTTTGGGAGAAAATCCTATAGCTTTTTTTTTATAAAAAAAGAGAACACTTGTTCCAATTCGTGGTATAGAATTTAAATATAAGAGACACATATATCAGGAGGAATAGGATGTTATATAACGAAAGCTGTATTGAAGGTTCAAAGAAACATTTGGAGGATAATTCAGTCGATTTATTGATAGCAGATCCACCATATAATTTAAGATTTGGTGGGACAACTCAAACGAAAACGAAAAAGCCAAGATTTAATATCATAGAGAACGACATGCTTTCACCGGTGGAATACAAGCGTTTTTGTATGCAATGGATCTTTCAAGCTTACAGAGTGCTCAAGCCAGGACGACATATTTATGTTTGTATTGACTGGAGGATGTATGCAGACATGGTGATCTGGTTGCGTAATGCAGGATTCATAGTCAAGAATTGTATTGTATGGGATAAACAGCATATGGGTCTTGGTTGGCAATATCGTTATCGTCACGAATTTATCATTTTCGCTGTGAAAGGGGATAAACGCGTCAGACGGATCTCAACACGTAAACAGACAGATATTTGGCGTATTACGCGCATTCATGGTAATAAGACCATACATCCTACGGAAAAACCTGTAGAGTTGTTAAAAGAGATGATTGTGAATAGTAGTGAGCCTGGGGAATTAATGGTGGATTTTTTTGCAGGGAGTGGGGTAGCAGAAGAGGCTGCCATTATGACAAGTCGGTCATGGATGGCTTTTGAAATTGATTTTAGTTGGTATGATGTTAGTAAAAAACGAATACAAAATTCTTTAGAGTTGAAGCATAAATTAACTTAATCTATTTATTACGAATCTACATAAAATTTTTTCGATTGTTATAGTTTTTATGAACACACTTTTAATTTTGAAACCTGTACATACAGCTGTACAGCTATATATACAGGTTTATACACAACAGAAGAGTTGTTTAAGGAGATGATTGAGAATAATAACGAGCCAGGCGAATTTGCAGCTAGTGGAGTAGCTAAAGAGACTGCCATCATAACATATCGGTCTTGGAGATATTTGAGATTGATAAAATGTGGTAAGATTTTTGTATTCAAAGAACTTATTGAGCATTTGAATCAATAAGAAAGAGAAGGGGCAATGGTGGTGTTTGGTACTATTATTTTAGATGCTTATCGCAGAGATGAAATGAATCAGATTGCTTATGCTCTTGATGATCTGTGTTCGGCAACAGATAGCTATGGCTGGGCTTCTTCAGGTATCTACAGTTATTGGAATTACTACACAAATGAACTGTTATACATAGGGTTAGCTGTGGACTTGACTGAACGGTTTAAACAACATAACGGATTAATTGCTGTAGATCCTTCCAGCTGTAAATATGAAAAGATCCAAGATTATTTTCAGTCTAATGAAAAGCTAGGTTTCTCAATTTTTGTTCAATCACCTCTGAGTCAGGCAGTAACTAGAAATAATATTTATAATTGGTTTGGTTATGATCCTAATGAATTTAGCATTAGAGATTTTACCCAAGATAGATTCAGAAAAGAACTCAAAATTATTGAAGGTATCTTAATTGAGACATATCGTATGAAAAAAGGGATACTTCCACCTTGGAACGCCGTCGCTGGGAATGTTGCTGGTCAAAAAAGAGCAAAAAAAGAGAGTTATGAGATAATTAAATTTTTAACATCGTTTGAGCCTTCACCATATACAGCTAAATATTCTCTAAGGGAGCTTTCAAATGATCCTATTATTGAAGGTCATGAGAATTTCCTACATGCAGTAAGAATACTTTCATTGAACTCGGGAATGCCGTTCGAAATGGCTTTAAAAATGATTCTTTTGTCTGATTCATTGGGAATCTATCAACAATTAATAGATTCAAGTTATTTTTCCAAGAAACTTGTTATATAAAAAGGGTCACGGCAGCTGCTCTTTTTCATTAAGTGTGAGCGTTAAATAAGCCCCACCTAGTAGTCATATGGGAGCCAGAGTATGATCGATGATTATTAAGGCATGCGACAGGTATCCTGGAAGGAAGAGGACCGGGTATACAGGGTTTAAGCGTTTTCGAAGTTAGGAGATCTGGAAGTTACGGTTTGATTAAATAGATACTTGTGGTACCCGAGCGGGCGCAGTCCGTTTTCTTTCAGTGTCTCAATCACACTGTACACCAATGCGCTGGGTTTGGTCTACGAGAAAGATCTGGTGACCTGATAATACGAGCGGGAAGAATAGTTCGAATTGTTGAAGTGAAAAAGGAGTAGTCTGCAGCTATTCCGTTGATACAAATCAAATAATCGAACCAATATTTCAAAATGCCACAAATAGTAATTTTCAATCATTAAATATATCGCTTCTCATGATTAATGTTATATGGAGAGCTCGAGTGTCTGTCGGAGATTTTAATCTTCTTCTTCGTTATTGATTTAAGGTGAGAGAATAAAAAGGGGGGGAATGGAATGTCATGGTATGAGCAGTTGGCTAACAAACTTAAACTTCCATGTTTTAACGACATTGATGGGGTGGGAATTAATGGAGTTGCTATCTTTAATAGATATAAAACAAACCGATACTTTTTGGAAAAACGATGGGCAAGGGGGGGGAATGTCTTAACAGCAATGATGATGAACCCCAGTAAGGCATCTCATAATCAATCTGACAAGACGGTGGACCAACTAATCAATGTTGCCAAAGAAAATGGATGTAACGCTATTTATGTAGTGAATGTATCGAGTTTTGTTTGCGGGTCAAGCAATAAGGTTGCTCAATCGCAATTTGCATTTGAAGCAATAAACTGGGAATTTATTTCACAAGCCATAGCTGAATCAGAGCTAGTTTTTTTAGGCTGGGGCATTAAAGGTCAATTAGGGATGCTACAACAATTAAACCACAGTTCAAGAAGAAACAGTATTTTAAAAGCATATAAGAAGATTAGGTGTTATGAAATACTTAATTCTAAGGATAAAAAATTCATGAATTCGGGGAAGCCATTGAAGTATGTGCCACATCCTCGACCTATTTTTGCATGGGGTAAATATACTAATGCATCCATTCGGTCCGTGACGAGGAGTGACCTTATAGGTCTGCTTAACCAGAAGTAAACAAAGAAATAGGCATAATTAAAAAAGACGGCCGAGTCCTTATGGATTTCGGCCGTTTCACTTTAAGACAATTTCGTTACAGCCATAATAAAATATTAATAATAGTACTCCTAGATATTGCTTTTTGAATGGATCGTATGAAAATGATAGTAGGTAAGGTACAAACAGAAAAGTGGGGGCAAAATGGAAAAGTTTCAGGTGCGTGGTTTTCTATTTGATGGTACAGAAGTACAGGAGGATGTCCAAGCGGTAGACGAACGAAGCGCGCTTTCTCTTATCCGGAAAAAACATGGCCAACTCAGGAAGGGCTATGACATTTATACAACCAAGCTCATTGTTGAACTTGGAGACTTTCCAGATAAGAAAATGGAGACGGCGCATTTAAAGAATTTAGAAGTGAAGGAAGTAATGAGGATAGCAGCCGCTATCCGTGAGAATACGGTAACATCGGCCGAATATGGTCAGTTTAAAATTCAATTTCGCAACATGGTTCGATCTGCTCTTGTTTCCTACTGGAATGATGTCGCTGATGTTCCACGATCAGATAAAGAAGATGAAATATATCGTTACATTGCAACGGAGTTTATTCCCCGTGTGGATCTGGAGAAGGGATTTTATCGCTACATTCGGATTAATGTCATTAGTCGGATTCGCAGGGACTGGCGGAGAATTAAATTCGTAAATGGAAATAATGATAAAAATCGGGTTGATGCGATAAGGGAATATTTGAGTTTGCAAAATACGAATGAACAACGAGATCCGGAGCAACTGCGTGAAAGTTTGAAACGAATGGCTATTACTATAAATAAACAAGAAATTAAACTAAGTCTAGAGCTCAAACGCCTGTATTACGGTCTTGTTGTTCAGACGCGTTTACATAAAGCAGCTTTGAAAAGTGATCGACAACGGGAGGCGATCGAGCAATGTTACGGCAAAGATCCGGTAACGGAAGGACAGCAAGCCCTTATTTCCGGATCTACACAACAAAATGTACATAAGAATAAAAGTAGGGGGGAGAAAAACATTTTGAGATTTTTAAGTAAAAATTTTGAAAACAGACTAAAAACGGTTGTTTTTTTTGTTTCATGCTGGGGAACAAATTTTATTTCGATTCACATTTTATAATATTAATAATTTAGGTTGATTCTACTTTTAAGGTTTCTTCCTATTTTATTAGTGTTCAATCTATAAAAGTATATAAGGCTTTTAAAGCATATCCAGGTAATAGGTATTTTCTATCTTCTTTTAAGGACAAGACTAATGACTTCATATTAAAATATTTAAAGGGCTCTAGTGGCGGTCATTATTGACTGCTGCTAGAGCCCTTTTTTTGTTTCTGCAAATTTAAGCGCTCTCATTTTAGATAAAATAATCCTTCAATCTAATAAGAACAAGTTGGTGTGAATTTTTGTGTTTTCTCGCCACTGTAAGTAATTGCCCCAAGTGACGGCTTCACAGCTGCCACTTGGGGCTTTTTTTGTTCCCGTTATTTTGGCGGAAGAGCGCAGGAGATAATCTCCTGCGCTCTTTTCATTTCATTCGAAAAGGAGCGCTTATATTTATGGAAAAAAGTGAACGGAATTGGAGAGAGGTCCCTTTTAAGGACTATCCGGTTGTAGAATTCTTAGCTTTGCATCGGACAAACCATCGTTGGAAAAAAGAGTGGATTCACACAGACAAAAAGAAACGTCGCTATTATCACAAGGACCCACTTCACGGAGAGGTGGAGGTATACGACAAAAACGGGTATCATATCGGCGTATTGACGCCACAGGGAGATCACCATCCAACAAAAGGAAAAGTGGAGGGGCGTACGATTAATATTTAATCGCACATTAGTAGAACAAAATGATCAGCTGTTCTCCATTGAAGTAACTGGCAGGTTAGTATGGTAGCAGTCTGTTATATCTCTACGCTAATGGAACGATAGTTAAATAACAGAAGGATGAGCAGGCACTGCAGTAGACTACTTATTTTATTAAACACGTGCCCAGTAGCACGCATCTTCTAGCCGGTCACGTGAAACACTAACACTTGTAAAACCTGCAAAAATTCACAGAATTGAAATGCTAATCCTTCACTTATTAACCATTTTTAAAATCGTCTGCCATACTAATCATGTATGCCACCAGAGATATATGAATAGATACTATACTTCCAAATCCAACGAAAATATAGTAAGATTCTACTACATTGTGGGTATATTTTCCTGTTGCAGAATCTGATAGACAAAGTCAACAAAAAACGACAAAGGGGTAACTTAACAGAGATGGCTAAGCGCAGAAGAAAAAAGGAAGAGTTAGACCATTTGCAGACAATTGTGATCCTATTTATGCTTGGGGCTGGATGGGTAGTATACTCACTTACGAAATCGATCGTAGTTGCAGGGATTGCTGCAGGTGTTATTTTTGCTGGTTACGCTGTTATTATCTTCTCGATTAATCAGACACAAATCGAGCGTTTAAAGAGATCCGGTATTGCGAAAATCGATAAAATGGAGGGGCGACAGTTTGAGAAGTATTTGGGTCATTTATTTAAAGCCCACGGTTATGTTGTAGAAGTTACCCAGGCTTCCGGTGATTATGGTGCAGATTTAATCATCTTAAAAGCTGGAAAGAAAATAGTGGTACAGGCGAAGCGTTATAGTAAAAATGTTGGTCTAAAGGCTGTGCAAGAAGTACATACTGCATTAAATCATTACGGGGCTTCAGAGGCGTGGGTCGTTACCAACAGTGATTATACAGAACAGGCTTACACATTGGCTAAATCTAACGGAGTTCGTTTGATCATGAGGCAGCAGCTGATTGAGTTAATTTTGGCGATAAATCCTGAACAGACGTCACCAAATACAAAACAGATTAATCAACAGCTAGAACCTGAAAATGAAGTCGCAGTGAGCAAGCAGATTATGGAGTCTGACGATCTCGAATGCCCACAATGTGGTTACTTATTAGTCAAACGTATTGGGAAACGTGGGGAGTTTTATGGTTGTTCCAGTTTTCCGCAATGTCGCCATACCATGGATTTGATATAAAAACACGCTGATAATTTAAAATTAACTCGTTCATATATTTCACTGGTAGCTTGCTAAGGTTAAATAGCTTAGATATTGAAATAGAGGGGAACTAGCGAATTATTATTAAGAAATGGAGGATTTTTTTTCGTGAATATTTTTTTAGATACGACAGTCACTTTTACGGACCCTTTCTTGAAAAAATACTATAACAAACGTCTTCTTAATCTTTGTGAGTGGGCAGGTAACAATTTATACATTTCTCAGATCGTATTGGAAGAGACAAGGAATAAATATTTGGTCAATCTAAAATTAAAGAAGCAATCACTACAAACAGCTATTATTGAATTAAATAAACACTTGCTCGATGACGATAAGATTGCTGAAGTAACTCTTGATGAATATGCATTGTTGGAGAAGTTTGATTGTTTTTATCGGGAACTTAATGAAAAAGGAATTATTCAAATTATTCCTTACGATAACACAGGTCATCTTATGCCTATTGTTGTTGAACGGGCTATACAACGGAAAAAACCATTTAGTGAGAGAAAGGACGAGTTCAGAGACTGTTTGACATGGTTGATGTATGTGGAAGTAGCGGAGCAAAAGAATCTAGATAATTGCTTGTTTATCACAGAAAATGTAAACGATTTTTACGCTGATGATAAAAAGTCACTTCATGCTGAATTGGCAGAAGATTCGAATAGGTTTATGTTATACAAGTCGGTCAAAGAAGCTGTTGAAAACAGAGAAGATTTCTTCCAAGTGCTAGTGAGACATGAGAGAGAGCAGGAGAAATACAAAAGCCTTACAATTTGGTTAGAGAGCCTGAATATTACAAATGCTTATATTGAATCAATCTTACAGGGACGTCGTTTCCACGACTCAATATATTATGAAATCTCCAATTTCACATTAAATAAAGGTTATGATATTCGAGTTTCGAATAATCGTGATTATACAGTTGAGTATGCTGATACGTATGCTATCGATGATATAAAGATTAGTAGTTTTGAAACTGAGATTGAGTCGGGTGATGTAGTGATTCATGGGTTTGCTGATGTGAAGACCTATGTTGAGTTATATGCATATACTGGGCGACAAGATCGTGATGAAGATAACTATGATCACGTTGGTTCGACTGATATTAATATTATTATTCAGTTCTCCTTTACTATAAGACCAGACAGTGAACCAGATGATCTTGAGATTTTAGATATCAGTCAATTGAAGAGAGGTTACTAGTATGGTATTTCAACTCAATTAAAAGACATATGGCATTAAAGTTAGCACAGTAATTATGGAAAAAGAAAAATATGAAAAGCTATTATTATTAAGAAAACAATTCATTTACACAGGAGGTTACTATGAAGCTTACTCATTTAAGCGTAGAGAATTTTAGGAATTTTATCAAAACAGATATTATATTAGCAAATCAAAATGTTATTTTTGGTATGAACGATATGGGTAAAACAAACTTAATGTATGCTCTTCGATTCTTACTAGACAGAGATATACGTAAAAATGGGTTTAGAGAGACTGATTTTTTTAAAAATCAAATAGATAAAATAATTAAAATTACTCTTAGTATTGACTTGTCAGATCGGACTTCTAACGATGACACTAAAAATGTCATTTCCAAAGTAGGTGGAGTACGATCAAGTGATGAACTGGACACTTTTTATTTCCGAGTAGAAGGTGTGTTTGACAAGAGTGAGGGTATAGGGCTACCTAAATTATATTGGGGAAATAAGATTGATGAGCTTGAGGAGATAGCTCAAGATGGAATAATCAGTGTTTTAGACAAGTTATTCAAAATAGTTTATGTTGACCCAACTATAGATTTAGAAGCAACATTCAAAAAAAATAAAAATAGGCTATTTGACCAAACGAAACTTAATGATAATGATATTGTGATATCAAATGAAATAAAAGAATTGGGAATGCAATTAAATGGGAAAATCAGTAGCATGAACTTAATTCAAACTTTCCAGACAACAATCACTGAAGAATACAAAAAATTAAAAACAGAAAATATTAACATTGAGATGAAATCGGAACTGTCGATAAACGGATATTTTTCGAATTTAATCCCTTATATTAAAAGGGATAATGATGATAACATATATCCAACATCTGGTGATGGTAGAAAGAAAATATTAGCATACTCATTGTTGAATCACCTTATTAAAGCACAAGAAGGAAACAGAATTATTATTTATCTCATTGAAGAACCTGAAAATAGCTTACATAGATCCATGCAAATTGCTTTATCAAAACAGTTGTTTAATTCAAAAGTATATAACTATTTTTTTCTGTCAACTCATTCATCTGAGTTGCTGTACGAAATGGATAATGCATCGCTAATTAGGATATATTCTCAGGGAAATATAGAAAGTGAATCGTACATTTATCAAGTGGATAATGAGTATAAAAACGTGAAAAAAGAACTTAATAGATCATTATCAACAGCTCTATTCGCTGAAAAAGTTCTATTAGTAGAAGGGCCTTCAGAAAAAGTATTATTTGAAAAAATACTAGAGGAGGTTCATCCTACATATGAATTAGACGGTGGTTATATTTTAGATGTATATGGTATAAAATTTAGGCCTTATGTCAAGGTACTTCGCGCTCTAAATATTACTGTGATTGTAAAAACGGATAATGATCTTAAAGCAAAAAAGGGTCACCCTAAAATTTTTGATCTAATAGGTCTGCAGCGATGCTTAAATCTTTTAGATCTTGAAGCAAATGAGTCAGAAGTAGATAGTCTAGATCCTGTCGAAATTGATTATTTCACTGCTAATGGTAGATGGACGCAATCAAGAAAAAACAAAATGATAAAAGATAGAAAAGTGGCACTGTACAAACAATATAGCGATAAAATAACACTATTATTAAAAAAGAATATTTATCTTTCGAAACTTGATTTAGAACATGATCTCTTTGATGCTATTGGTAAAAGGATGAAGGAATTACTAGGCCCTGATCCAATTAAATATCTCCAAGATCATAAATTATTGAATATGATCGAATTGACAAACGAGTTAACTAAAGATGATTGCGTTAAAATTATAAAGCATCCTCTCTTTAAAGCCTTAAGAAAGTTGGTGCCCCATGAACTTGATTGATAAAGCGGCAAGAGATGGTATCTTGACCGATAATGGTAATATTATGGTATCAGCAAGCGCTGGATCAGGAAAGACAACTATTATGGTAAAAAAAATGGCGATTGAACTTGAAAAAATAAATGATCATCGTACAATTGCAGCAGTTACATTTACTGTTAAAGCAACAAAGGAAATAAGAAGAAAGGCGTCAGAACAGGTTAACAAGCCTTTCGTTGTTATGACAAATGATTCTTTCATTGAACATGAAATCATACGACCGTTTATTAAGGATGCTATCAGTGTGGATTATGACGGCAGTTATACAATAGAGTATGGAAATAATTATAAATTTCAAGATTTTGAAGTGGGATTGGAACAATTAAAAGTTGATAAGATATTGGGTAGTTTTAGAGATATTAAGAAGAACTTTAATTTTAAACTTGCATTGAAAGTTCTAGAATCTTCTATTGCAGCACAAGAATATATTAAATTTAAATATGCTTCTATTTTCATTGATGAATACCAAGATTCAGACGAGGATATGCATCGATTCTTTATGTATTTGAAGAATAAACTTAATATCAATTTGTTTATCGTGGGTGATTCGAAACAGGCAATATATTTATGGAGAGGTGCAAAAGAAGATATCTTTCAATTATTAGCAAAAGAAAATTTTAAAAGATATGAACTTGTTAAGAATTTTAGATGCCATAAAGAAATAGAAAACTTCGCAAATATTTTTCATAATCCAAAATACTATCAAAATGTAAATAGTGACGTGAAAAACGTAATAATAAAGGAATATAGTTGTAATGGTCGTTGGAATTTTGTTGGTTTTGTAGATGAGTTCGAAGACTTAATCGATCAATCTAAATTGGATATAAAAAAAGAAATAACAATAATAGCTAACATTAATAACGATGCTCGAAAGATTGCTGAGTTATTAAATCAAGCTGGGTATGATTTTGTTTTTATTCCTAAAACTCCTATCGAAGACGGACTTCCAAATAGTGGTCTGTTGTGGGAACTTGCTTTATTTACGAAGAACCCTGTTTATTCTATTTATGATTTTATTGAGAAGACTGGAATTGACGAAAGAAGCCAGACTAGAAATGAAGTTTATAAGATTATAAAAGAACTAGAAAATAATGACCAGTTGTCACAGGGATTGGTGAGTAAAATTCTATCAAGCTTAGCGACATTTTTAGGTATTACCATTAGTATCGATGAGGTTTTGAAATTCTTCAAGAGTATCAATGAAGACGAATTCAAGATGGCTTTTCAAATCAATGAGAAAAAACATAAAGTAATGACTGTATTCGCTTCAAAGGGCTTAGAGTTTGATCAAGTAATTAGTTTTTCTAGGTATTACGAAATTCAAAGCAATAAAAATAAACAAAATCATTATGTATGTATAACCAGAGCGAAAGAAAAGTTCATTATGTTTAATGACAATACAGATTATTTTAATTATCTACAGGAGGTTGCAAAACAAGAAAATATTACGGATATAAAAAAGCTTATTGAGTATAAGTTATAAAGAAATAATTAATTCTAATAAACAAACTAAAAAATTATCCGGAAAACTGATCTTAAAGAAGAAAAATTACAAGGTTTCGATCTTTTGGAATAGAGATGATTCCGCAGTTCTGGAGGTTAATGTTCTGCTGAACGATATGGGAGAAACATCACCTACAAATATGATGTACCAACGAATTTGCTCATTTGGAAATGATTGCTACAATGATATATAAATTGACAAAAGATGCAACGCCTGAGCAGTTAAAGGCTGCTGGTCTAGGTGCTCATTATGTGGCCCACGACAGCGCTTTGTTTTATGAGAACGCAGGTGGCGTACCGTTTACGGCTACCTATATTCAAGCGAAAGGCGATCCAATTGCGGATCTCTATGAGGATATTGCGGCAGAAGAGAAGGCGAGAGCGACGTATCAATGGCTTATTGACATGACGGATGACGTCGATCTGCAGGACAGTTTGAAGTTTCTGCGGGAGCGGGAGATTATCCATTCGCTGCGGTTTCGGGAAGCGGTTGAGATACTTAAAGAAAAGCGGGATGAGAAGATATTTTATTAGAGGGAACCTCTCTGCAGGGTGCTGCGGGGAGGTTTTTTGCTGACTGTTGATCTTAAGCTAACAGGCGGGATAGCGTGGTGGAACGGCTATTTATTATCGCTCTTTCTTTTGCCAGAGTAACTCATCCGCTAAACCTACAATTTGATTGATCTCACAAGTCCATCGGGAGCTAAGCGGAATTTCAGCTATACGCTTATATGCAGCGGTGTATACAGAAGAGTTGTAAGTAAACCGACTTAGATGGAATGAAGTAAACCGAAGGACGTACGAGGTCGTTCAACCCTTTTGGGCGTATCAACGTTTTGTTCTTAACGAGAGAACATCAGATACCGGCATTAGAATGGGATTTGGACTTATGCAGGCTGGAATGAAATGTGTGGGATATGCGGAATGTGGTACAAAATGCGAAACATGCCAAACATTCACGCAGCTTGAAGCTCATCCTAAAAAAAGTATTACACAATCTGCCTAACGTGTGGATCTCCCAAAAAACAACCTACTCACGAGAGTTTTAAAATCTTACATGATCCAAACGAAAGGATGTGGAGTGCTTATGATGTCAGATCCGTCACAGATGACCATATTCGACTTCTGGGAAGAGAACGAGGACCAATTCAAGGAATCGTTGCCGTATTTCCTTGCCAGGCTTTCTCCATTGCTGGAAAGCGTGAAGGATTTAATGACGCTATTAGAGGGACAGTATTCTTTGAGATCATCAGGTTCGCATCTATTCTCAAACCTGAATTTATACTCCTTGAAAACGTCACAGGACTCCTCAGTCATGACAAAGGGAGAACGTTCGAGACTATCATCGGAACGCTGGATGAGTTGGGGTACGTGGGAGAGTGGTGTGTGCTTAACAGCTCGGCCTATGTGCCACAAAACAGAGAACGTGTCTTCACTGTCGCAAGTCTTAGAGGATCAAGTGGAGAAAAAATATTTCCTTTCAGAGAAGAAAACAACAAGCCTGCTAAAGACTCTAAAACAATAGCTTCTAAGGTTATGATCGCTGGAAATGTAAATCCGAGCGGAAGAGGTATGAATGGCCAAGTCATTTCTGCAAACGGACTAGCGCCGACACTTACAACGAATAAGGGTGAAGGTAACAAAATTTTAGTTAATGTATCACAAAAGACAGGTGTCAACGAAACAGGGGAAGCTGCTTGTTTAGATGCAAGTTATTTCAAAGGATTAGGAGCCAATCAAGCGCGTACAGGGGTCATGGAACCCATGGCTGTATTAACACCTGACCGCGAAGAGAAAAGGCAGAACGGACGTCGATTTAAGGAGCTAGGGGAACCATCTTTTACGCTAACAGCACAGGACAAACATGGAATCTATGATGGTTATCGTATTCGCAAACTAACACCTCTTGAATGTTTTCGACTGCAGTCTTTTCCGGACGATTGGTTTTATACACTCAAAGGATATGGGATAAGCGATTCCCAATTATATAAAATGGCAGGCAATGCTGTAACGAGCCGAGTTGCTTATGAAATCGGTAAACGATTGATGGATTCCTTCAGCATTTAATGTACTTGAGTAAAGCAGCCGATCATTATGATTGGCTGCTTCTATGTTTTTATTGAACTATCGTGTCCCGTTAGCGTAATGACAAATGATACGGTTCACCATTAATAGTTATAATTAATTGATACTGTGAAGAGCGTGAAGTGCATCCTGTTTATCTTTTAAAAAATGGGCTCTAGTAATCCAAACTTATAGTATAGGGGTTTTCTTTCTTAAAAAATCCAAAGTTACACCGATCGAAAAAAATAATATCGAGGAGCCAATGGATATTAACATGAAAGAAACACTAAAGACAATGAAAAGCGAAGCTGACAAAACATGAAGCAATAGTGAAGCTAATATTGGATATTTTGTTTTCTTTCCTAGATTATCAGATACAATAGACGCTGGTATACCATACAGCAGGACACATGGCGCTATATACATAAACAACCATGGAATATTTGAAAGAATTAAGCTTTTTGGAGAAGAGGCTAGTATTGAAAATAAAGCTGTTATAACAAACGAAGATATTAGTCCAACAAGTATTTTCTTTGTTATCATAAATGCCTCCTGATGAACCAGATAATATTCCTCGGGGTATCTCTTAACATTTATCAATCGTTCCTTATTCTGTTTAAATAATAAACCTACAGAATACCCTTGGATAGTTCTAAAATTCATGGAACCTATTTTGAACACGAGAAAACGGCAGCCTTCACCGGCTGCCGTCTCTTCGTGTTATCCACCATATAACTTAAGATTTGGTGGGACAACACAAACGAAAACGAAAAGCCAAGATTTAATATCATAGAGAACGATAAGCTTTCACCGGTGGAATACAAGCGTTTTTGTATGCAATGGATTTTTCAAGCCTACAGAGTTCTCAAGCCAGGACGACATATTTATGTCTGTATTGATTGGAGAATGTATGCAGACATGGTGATCTGGTTGCGTAATGCAGGATTCATAGTAAAGAACTGTATTGTATGGGATAAAGAGCATATGGGTCTTGGATGGCAGTATCGTTATCGTCACGAATTTATCATCTTTGCTGTAAAAGGAGATAAACGTGTCAGACGGATCTCAACACGAAAGCAGACAGATATCTGGCGCATACCACGCATTCTTGGTAATAAAACCATACATCCTACGGAAAAGCCTGTAGAGTTGTTAAAGGAAATGATGGTTAATAGTAGTGAGCCTGGAGAGTTAATAGTCGATTATTTTGCAGGTAGTGGCGTTGCTGAGGAAGCAGCTATTTTGACACATCGATCTTGGATGGCTTTTGAAATTGATCCAACATGGTATGATGTTGCAATGAAAAGGATACAAAAGGCGTGAAATAATAAGTAAGTGATAGCTAGAAACTAGTGAATAGTTCGTAGAACTTTATCTTAACAATATTAATGAGAATGCCAATCTGATAGTGTGCTCTTTTTTTTGGACTTGACACGTATATGGAAATGTGTGACGAAGCCCCTTAAAAAAACGAGGAGGTTTCGCCCATGAATGAGTACGCAAATTCGCTAAAAAAAACGCTGACATCCCTCATACGAGAAATGTCAGCTGCACCAGCACCTTATGTCCAAAACCCTGATTTTACCCGCAAGGAAAAGTTGCCCTTTGAAACAGTTATGCAACACTTATTTCTATGGGCGGCAATAGCCTATACAAGGAACTCTTGGAATCGCAGGGCTATGACGTAAACACCGCAACCATTTCTGCATATGTTCAACAAGGGGAGAAAATCTTGCCGACTGCTGTGGAGTTCTTGTTTCACAAATTTACGCAATTGTATACGAATCTCAAGAACTATCGCGGGTATCGTTTGCTTGCCATTGACGGTTCGGATTTGCATATTGCAACGAACCCTGCGGATAGGGACGCCTATTTTCAGAGCCAACCGAACACGAGAGGCTATAACCTTCTGCATTAGAACGCTGCCTATGACCTCTGCAATAGACTTTACGTGGATGCCATTGTTCAGCCACGAAGGCTAAGCAACGAGGGGAGAACGCTGGCGGCTATGGTTGATCGTTCTCCCATCAAAGATTTTCATGCAAAAAGACGAGAGTCCGTCACTCAAGAGATTTTCTCAAGATTGATCATGTACAATTTTCCTGAAATGATGACCTCGCAAGTCGTCATTTCCCAAAAAGATAAACAGCACCAGTACCAGGTCAACTTCACGGTTGCTGTTCACGTTTAATGACACTTCCTGCGCTCGAGAGACGATAAACCCCCACCCGATGTTGAAGCACTGATTCGCAAAAACATTTTGCCGATTCGACCCTTTCGCCCAGGGCAGCAGAATACGCGCAAAATCCGTTATAAATCAGCAGTTAGCTTCGTCCACAGAGTAGCAATGAACATTTTTTTAATCGGATCTTCCGTCCGCTTGTTTGCTGTACCCTTTTTTCATAATAATTGTATTAAAAAAGTAACGGCACAGGACTTTTTCCCATGGTGTTTCTGATTCCATTTTTATTCCCGGTCTTGACTCTTATGTTAACTTAATGACATTGCCCTTTGGGTGGCTTTTTTATATTGCTCAAGAATTGATCTATCTACTAAAGGTAGTCAGCGGCTAAGTGATTACGATTAAGCTAATCGTCAACTATTGTTGAATTTTGTGCTGTAAAATTTAATTATTATGAGGCGCACACATCATGTGGAATTAATTGATTTATAATTTGCATGAAGTTGCTTATTTTTTAAAAGAGCAAATCCAATTTGTGAAGAATCCGTGTGGGAAATGTATTAGAAATGTCATTCAAACATCAAAGAAAATGCCATCAATTGCTTTAGTATTAAAATCTGGAATATGAATGATTTATACTAGAGAAATGGAGAAAAAAGAATGCAATTGAGTAGTCACAAAATAATTACTGTAAACATACTAAAAGTTATAGCCATTGTTGCTATGATGGTAGACCATACTTCTAGTTGGCTTGTTCCAAAAGGCACGACTCTAGATATCATTATCCATACGTTTGGAAGACTTGCAGCACCAATTATGTGTTATTTGATCGCAGAAGGTTATTTTTATACGTCTAACATAAAGAAATATATTACGAGACTTGCTATCTTTGCAGTCATTTCTCATCTCCCTTTTGATTTATATTTTGATTTACCTTGGTGGAAATCAACCAGTGTCATTTGGGGGTTACTTATGGGTTTAGTTGCATTGTTTGCCATTCAACAATCTAAGTTTCCGCTAATACTAAGAATATTTTCAGTTCTTTTATGCTGTATGATGGCTTGGACTTCTGATTGGAATTTCATTGCCGTACTTTGGATTGTCTTCTTTGGCATCTTTAGAGGACGGTTCCAGCTGCAAATGGTAAGTTTCGTTACAATAGGCACGATTTTTTATTTTATTCCAATTATTAATCTAGGGCCAGACTACATCTATCGATTCGGCATTCTATTAGTTATTCCTTTACTTGTGATGTACAACGGTAAAAAAGGGAGTCATTCAAATCTAAACAAATGGGGGTTTTATGTGTTCTATCCTGTGCATTTAATTGCGCTATATATCCTAAAGTATCACATATTTTAATTGTAATGATTCAAAAAGAAAGAGGTTAAACATATGCGTATTCATGCATCGAGTAGAATGGTACTCATTCTAACTATCCTTTTGATTATAATGCTATCAGGCTGTTCAAATGTATTTAACTCGACTTTATCTAATACAAACTCTAATGAAGCCAGCGATATTGTGCTTACCAGCCCCTCAACATCACCATCTGAGAGCCCCGTAATTAAGCCAATCGAAGGTGAACGATTTTCAGGCGATCTCGAATTGCCTGTTATTGGGGCAACAGGGTTCACCTCAGTAGCTTTGGAACTGAAGTTTGAAGAAAATACGGGGGCTGAAACGATAGAGTTGCTACCAGCTGGATATGCCTTTGAAATCCTCAAGGAAAGAGAAGAATGGTGGTATGTAAGAACGAACAACTCTGTCGGTTGGCTGGAACATAAATATTGCTTTATTAATTTGCCTGATGTCATACCTTCCATAGTATATGACAATACAAATACCTACGCTTCTAAATTCAAGTCTTCCGGTAAAGACATTCCGGAAATTACCGATATCGCGTTATACACGAGCAAATCCTATAACGAGAGACTTGAAAAAGAGGAGTACATTATGCCTGTTCTCTACTCCATGTCCAAGAGAATACATGTAGCACAGAAATTGGCATTAAACGAAGGTAACTCCTTAAAGATTTATGAAGCATTCCGACCTTATTCCGTACAGAAAGCGATTGTAGATGGATTAGCCAAACTAGCAAGTGAAGATCCTGATGTGAAAAAAGGTCTTAACGTTCCACCATGGAATATGTCCTGGTTTATTGTCGATGGAGTATCCAATCATCAAGTGGGGTATTCCATCGATGTCAGCCTAATTAAGATCGATACTGTGGATGAAATACTAATCGGTGATTTTATTATTACTCAAATAACTGAATATACGGAGTATACAATGCCAACTTTCATTCACGAATTGAGTGCTGCATCTGCAATTTATAAAACAAAGGTTCCGGCAAACTCATCAACGGCATGGAAGAGCGCAACTTATGCTGAATCGATGAATGAATCAGCTATCATATTACAAAATTATTGTACGAAGGCCGGCTTATCACCAGTTGCATCTGAATGGTGGCATTTTAACGATTTACAGGCAAGACAAGAAACGAAGGAGAAGAGTAGCGACGGTAAATTTTTATTGACAAGTATTTTTAGCTCAACCCCTCAACAAATTGTAGATTGAAGTCTGCGCAAGATCGCGAACTTTTTTATCAAATCAAAAATAAATAACATCTAGTAGAAAGAAAGTTCTTGTCTATTTATGGAGTATATACACTGTATGTTATATGTGTATTGACTCTAATATTTACGACTGAAAATGGAGGTAATATGAAGTCAAAACAAAATTCAAATGAAAATAAAAGAGTATGGATTCATATAATGAAATTTAACATCGTTGCATTGATTTTAGGAGCCGGCATCTATTTTACTTACTTTTATCAAAAAGTAGATCAAACTCTCGAGCAAATAACGGTAACTTCAAAAGAGAATCCACTATCAATTAATACATATCAAGTGAATGGAAATAATGTCGATGAAACAGGCGATATCCTGCATCCTATGTCATTTTTATTAATAGGTGTAGATAACCGTGCCGAGTTGGGAAGTATGAATACGGATGCCATAATGATTGCTTCCTTTAATCCAGACGCGAAGCAAGCCACATTAATGTCGCTCCCACGCGATTTGAAGATAATGTCAGAGCAACTAGGGACACGAAAAGTCAATTATTTGTATCCTTATTTCTACAATCAGGATAAAACTACCGCACTTGAGAAAACCAAAGGTTTCATTAGCGAACTTATAGATGTACCAATTGATTATGCGCTTTTGATTAACTTTCAAGGTCTAAGAGACGTTGTAGATGAACTTGGTGGTCTTGAACTATTGGTCGATATGGATATGCGGTATACAGATAGCGTAGACGGCACGAATATCAATTTAGTTGCTGGAAATCATCTGCTAAACGGAAAAGAAGTGTTAGATTTTGTTAGATACCGGAAGTCGAACAAAGGAACAGCGGAATCATCCGATTTGGAGAGGAACCAAAGACAAAAACAAGTTATTAATAAGCTGCTTGAACAAATAGGGACCTTGAACGGATTGACTCAACTGAACAATTTGTTAACTATCGTTGGCGATAATATAAAAACCGATTTTGAAAAGGAAAAGTTACGTAGTTTATTGTTGAACTTTAACAAAATCAAACCTGACAATATTAATTCCATTGAGTTAGAGAGTACCTGGAATAGCCCTTATATTTATCTGGGTAAAAAAAGCCTTTTACAGGCTATAAATCAAATCAGGACCCAGGCAGGTCTAAATGAATTATCCGTTTCGAAAAATCTATCCAGACGAATAGGAATAATAGAAACAAACTAAGAAGGAGAATTTGTTTATGTAGTATCCGTCGTTGACGAAAATAGCAATTTAACCGGTGTAGTATCTTGGGGACAGCTCTTGGGACCGATAATATTCATGAACATAGAGTCGTTTTAAAATTAAACATAATGTAAGAAATGTGAATCGTATCTCAGTAAGAATAAAGAACGGAGGGAAAAACTGATACTCTGAATTATCGCTACAAATTTTGTACCCTAAAAGCTAAACGTGTCTTTGAAGAGATTATAGAGGCTCGTTTTTTTGTTATGGGACAGGATGATGAAATATTGAAGGAACTGAGAAGGAAATGTTACCTAACTGTGATGTTTGTTTCACCACAATTCCTACTTCTTTCGGTATGATTACACTGGGAACGGAATAATTACGGGAGAGTGTCTATGTCAGGAATCATCGCATTCGTTCATTGTAGTGGAGCATCGTTTAACTCAGATGTTATTAACCGTTATATACATACACTAGTCATCCCAAGCCTGAAATATCACAAGTTTATATATATGAACTCATTCATTGGATTAGTAATGTTCCATAAAGGATCTATGGTTCCAGTTAATTACGATATGGTTTCAGAAATGAAAATAGAAGGAAATCAAATTGTTTATACGGGTTCGATTACCAATTTCGAAATATTACGGGATCAACTAATCGGAGCAGGCTATAGTGCAAAAATACAGGGGGAGAGCGACCTGATTTTACGGCTTTACGAAACGATTGGACCTTCCTTTATCACATACTTAGACGGTATATTCAGTTTCATTATTTGGGATCATCACCTACAAAAGGTGTTTTCGGCATGTGATGCATTGGGAATAAATCCGCTTTTTTATTGTGAAACGATTAATGGATTTTTAATTGGAACAAATGTTGATACTTTTTTAGCACTGTCGAAAGAGCATAGTTATCAAAGTAAAACAAAAGAAGCGTATGTCCCTCTGCTGAGGGGCCATACGCTTACAATTCACAGAGGTAAGGCTATAATACATGCATATTAGTTTTCATTTATTTCGAGCAAAGGCAAATGGATTTCGAATGCAGTCCATTTTCCGACTTGGCTTCTTGCAGTAATTGTTCCACCATGAAGTTCAATAATCTCTTTACAAATAGCAAGTCCTAATCCAGACCCGCCTGAAACTCGAGATCGCGATTTTTCTACTCGGTACAACCGATCCCATATAAGTGGTATTTCGTCTTCTGGAATACCGATTCCTGTGTCTGTAATAACAACTTTACCATTTTCATCTGAGCGATTTACTTCGATTGTAATCGTGCCGTCAGCTGCCGTATAATTTTTTCCGTTTTCCAAAAGATTGATTAAGACTTGTTGTAATCGTTTATCGTCTCCGTTAATGAACATTGGTTCTTGTGACGGAAAATAGTTTAACTGTATGCCTTTCTCTTTAAGAGGGAGCTGCATAAATGCAAGAACATTCATAATGACTTTATCCAGCGATGTTTTCTGGAAAGCAAGCGCAAAATGTTGTTGTTCAAGTTGGGCCAAGTCAAGTAGATCTTGGACTAGTCGCTGCAGATGAATACTTTGGGAGTGAATCAGCTTTAAATATTGGTGTCGTTTATCCTCATCATTTGAGAGGTCTTGAAGAAGAACTTCAGAATAACCTTTCATATAAGTGAGAGGAGTCTTCAATTCATGAGAAATATCAGCTAAGAACTGATTTCGTTGTTGCTTATAATATTTAATACTAGAAGACATTCGATTAATGGCAGCGGCCAATTGACCAATTTCGTCTTTTCCTCTGGAATCCAACTTATGATTGTATTTTCCTTCTGATATAGAATGTGCAATCTTTATCATCTTGAGTAGGGGATTCACAATCTTTCCGGTAATAACTATGATTACGGCTATCCCCATTAATATGGATGCAAATGAAACGGCGCTAAATGTATTGCGCAATGTTTTTACAGCCTCTTGAATCGGTTCTGTAGATCCATACATGATGATTTGTCCATCACCACCACCATCTTGTATTTTGATTGATGCCCAAGTGATGAAATACGGTTCGTTCTTCCAGTCTGAAGCAAGTACTGGTCCGTGATTAATTGTGTCGTGTGACTTGCTCTCATTCACATAAAAGGAGTCTAATGTATCAATGCCGCTCGATTGATTAAGTACCGATTTTGCTTCATCCATAATTAGTAATAAATTTCCTGTATCCTCTTCCATCAATATAACATGTCTAATCGTGTTCTCATCAAAGTGGTCACTTAATATTGCAGCATAATTATTTGTTCGTTTTATTTGTTCATTAATGGAATCGTCCGTATAAAAACGGATAAACAGCGAGTAGAGAATACCTTCAATGCACAGGATGATGATAAGTATAACGACGGCTAAAACCACACCTAGTTTAATAGCAATGCCATGAGGATTAATTTTCTTCATGGCAAATATAACCGGTTCCCCAAACTGTTTTTATTACTTTATGTCCATCAATGCCAATATCGTTGAGTTTATTTCGTATGTTTTTGATATGCGTATCGACGGTACGGTCATCGGATATATGACTGGTTCCCCATAAAAGTTCTATAATATCTTCACGGTGAAATAACCTTCCTTTATTTGAAAGAAATAATCGTAAGATTCCAAATTCCTTTGGGGTTAGAGGGAGTTCCTTTTCTTGAAAAGATACCTGATGCATCTGGATATTCATCCGTAAACTATGAAAAGTCAATATAGATTTAGAAACACCTTTTGTTTCTGCAAAGGTATTTTCATTATATTTATTAAGAAGTTGTTCTCTGCGTAAGATAGATTCGATTCGAGCGAGTAGTTCATGCTGATCAAATGGCTTCGTTATATAGTCATCTGCACCGAGTTTTAACCCGATGACTTTATCAGTCATAGATTCCCGAGCGGTCAACATAATGATCGGCACTGGCGAAAATTTACGAATAGCTGTGCAGACGTCAAATCCATCCATTCGTGGCATCATAACATCCAGTAGGATTAGATCAATTGGAAATTGTTCCAATGTCTGAATAGCCTCCTCGCCGCTTGATGCACAATCTGTATCATAACCATCTGCTTGAAGATAAAGCTGAATCAGTTGGCGCATTGGCTCCTCATCGTCAACAATTAATATGAGTTTATTTCGTCTTAACAATTGGTTCACTCTGTTGAACCTCCTTTTATGAATATCTCTATTGTAGCCAGAAATATTGAAGTTTACGTGAAGAAAGGAAATGTATATGTATTATCTAAGGTTTGTTATTGGTACCATCTTACTCTTTGCTGTTCTTACATCTGCCGTTATGTTTTCCATTGAGCTAATGGCGGCCCCTTCCGAACCAATAACTCGTGCAAAAACGATTGGACCATTAATTAGTTTTATTGTGACATCCTTCACATTCTTATATTTTATATTATCCTTACGTTTAAATCGCAGTAATAGTTAGAAGAGACAAATATATTCAAGGTCAAATCATAATAACAAACCTTGGGGCAGAGCAACAAGTATATTATTCTGGTATTAACAGACGAAGTGCTAGAAATTAGAAGGTATCCAATAATGGATGCCTCTTTTTGTGTAAATGGAGAAGAAACTGTAATCTTCTTGTAAAACACGACTCACTGAAACTCCCCATCCTCACTGTACATTGTAACTATACTAGTAGAAATGTGAGGAATAAAATATGTGCGGATTTGTAGGATATACCCAAACACGGACGAATTTTAAGCATAACAACAACATTATTGAAGCTATGATGGATACAATCGTCCATCGCGGTCCTGATAGTCACGGCATTTATTCAGATGAAGACGTTGCATTTGGTTTTCGAAGATTAAAGATCATAGACCTTACCGACGTAGCAAGTCAACCTATGACGAATGAAGATGAAAACTGCATTCTCGTTTTTAACGGTGAAATTTATAATTATAAAGAACTACGCGAAGAATTAATGGAGAAAGGGCATCATTTCAAAAGTCAAACGGACAGTGAAGTCATCATTCATGGATATGAAGAATATGGAGAGCAGATTATTTCCAAGCTTAGAGGGATGTTTTCCATTGCGATTTGGGACAAAAGGAATGGTCGGCTGCTATTGGCAAGAGATATGTTCGGTATTAAGCCGCTTTATTATACGCAAAATACCTCAAATGAAACAATGATATTTGGATCCGAAATTAAGTCCTTTTTAAAGCATCCTTATTTCCGGAAAGAACTAAATAAACAAGCCTTAAAACCTTATTTGACATTTCAATACTCTGTTTTGGATGAGACGTTCTTTAAAGGTGTTTATAAGCTTCAACCGGGCCATATGCTAGTGCACGAGAATAATAAGATCAAAATTCATTCATACTGGGATGCGAATTATTCTGCTGTCGAAGACTCTTTAGAGAAATATGTTGAAGAAATTAATCGAACGGTTAGTGAATCTGTTGAAAGTCATAAAATTAGTGATGTAGCGGTTGGCTCTTACTTATCTGGCGGGGTAGACTCAAGCTATATAACAGCTTTGCTCAAACCAGACAAAACCTTTACCGTCGGATTTAAGGATTATGACGGCAATTTTAACGAAACGGATTTGGCTGAAGATTTGTCCAATCGCTTGCACATAGAAAACCATAAGCGACTGGTTACGGCCGATGAATGCTTTCAAGCGCTTCCAAAAATTCAATACCACATGGATGAACCACAATCCAACTTGTCCTCCTTGCCTTTATATTTCTTAGCTGAGCTTGCAAGTCAGCATGTCACGGTGGTCCTTTCTGGAGAAGGTGCAGATGAGATTTTTGGCGGATACGATTGGTATGCTCCGACCCCAATAATGGAAAAGTATCAAATCATTCCTTACACAGTTCGACGAGCGGTGTCTAAGATTGCAACTATGTTACCACGTCATCGTATTTCGAACTTTCTCGTTAAGGGGGGACAAAGAGTAGAAGAGACGTTCATCGGACATGCAAAAGTTTTCGAAGAGGCCGATGCAATCGGTATTTTGAAAGATGAGTACAGAGATGGGCCATCTGTCCAAAGCATTACGAGTAATGTCTATGACAAAGTGCAAGGCAAAGACGATCTAACCAAAAAACAATACCTCGACCTAAAACTATGGATGCCGGGAGATATATTGTTGAAGGCAGACAAAATGAGCATGGCACATTCACTGGAAATGCGGGTGCCTTTCTTGGATAAAAAAGTAATGAACTTGGCCATGAAAATCCCTTCGCAAATGCGCGTTCGCTCACAAAAAACGAAGTATGCATTTAGAGCTGCTGCCAAGCAAGTGCTGCCTGAAGAATGGGCAAAACGACCAAAAGTCGGATTTCCGGTACCGATTCGTTACTGGTTAAGGGAAAAAAAATATTACGATATGGTCAAAGAAAGCTTTTCCTCGGATAGCGCGAAACAGTTTTTTTACACGGAGAAGCTTATTGGCTATTTGGATGCCCATTTCTTAGGCAAACAAAATCATGCACGATATATATGGACAGTGTATGTGTTTCTTGTTTGGTATCAAACATTTTTTGAAGAGTAATAAGAAAAATACATGGAGGACCCCGTGAAGAAATTACACCAACGAAGAATTAGAACTATTGCGATACTAGCGATATGTATAGCGATAGGGTGGAGTATTTCTAAAAACTTTTCATCTAGCGATACGCTTACAGACATCGATCAAGATATGCTTCCGGATCTAATCACAAGTGAAGAGAAGTTGTTTATCGTATTTTCTGGAGATCAAAAACAGTCAGAGCATGAAACGCTTGAAGTGGCGATTGCCAACGCTTCAAAATACGAACACTCATCAATTCAAAATAAAAATACATCCAATGTAATTTGGTCAAATTATAAATCCTATACGGTTTATCAGGGAGACAAGTTGATTCATGATTTTGATAATTACGTAGAGGCTGTAACATTCTCAAGAACTCAACTTAATGCCAGAATCGTCCACAACAATACAAATAGTGTATTATGGACTAGCGAACCTGCAGCAGCTAAAAGTACACGGTTAGATGCACCTCTTATCGCGCAGCTTCCCGAATTGGAGCGAGGCTGCGAAGTGACCACGCTCGCTATGCTACTACAATATGCCAATGTTCGAGTAGACAAGATGGAACTCGCCGCACAAATACGAAAAGATACGACACCATATCGAAAAGAAAATGGTGTCGTATACTTTGGCAGCCCGTATGATGGTTTAATTGGTGACATGATGGAAGACAAGGAGCCATGGTTTGCAGCCGTTTATCATGGTCCAATAGCAGAGTTAGCACAATCTTACTTGCCTGATCGTATTCTTGACATGACAGGTGTTGAATTTACGGATATTCTTCAACCGTTGCAGCAAGGAAAACCAGTATGGGTTATTACGAATACTACCTTTAAACAGCTGCCTGATTCATCATTCAAAACATGGCAAACACCAAGCGGCCCTGTAGAGATAACGTACAAGGAGCACGCCGTGCTCTTGACGGGGTACGACACAGAGTTCATTTATTTCAATGACCCATTAGCTAACAAAAAGGATCGCAAGGTTAGCTTGATCGATTTCGCACAATCATGGGAGCAAATGGGAAAACAGGCAATAACTTTTTATTAATAATTATCCATGTATGCGAAGAGCCATCCATTTGTGATGACTCTTCTTTTTTTCTTCAATTTTAAAGAATTTGAGTAGGACTGGTCATCTTATCGTAATGTTGCGATCACAAGAAGCACGAACACGTCCTGTAACATAAGTAAAGTAAAATACTAGGGGGAGCGTGTAACGTGTTTAACCAACCATTTATACCGATTATTATAGGAACCGATATGAATGCATACAATATGGCAATATCTTTTCATAAAGCCTACCAATGTAAACCCATTCTCATTGGGAGAGAGCACTTACCTTTTACCCAATATAGCTCTGTTATTGAGAAAATTGAAATTTTTCCCGAGTTAGGAGAAAAACATCTATTTGCTTCCTTTCTTATAAAAGTGGCCGAAAAGTACGGGCGCAACGATCATAAACTTCTGCTTGTCGGTACGAATGACTTGTATGTTCGCCTCATCATTGAACATTCCGAGCAATTACAGTCTCATTTTATTTTTAATTATACGAATGAACATTTGATGAACCAGTTGCAAATTAAGTCGAACTTTTATCATTTATGCGAAAAACTCGGCATTGAAACGCCTATAACTTATTATTACGATTGTCGCACTGATTATTCCACGATACCTGAGGAAATAGCCTTTCCCATTATTATAAAACCAAGTAACGGAATATCCTATTATCAGCATAAATTCACAGGTCAGCAGAAGGTGTATAAAGTGTCTTCATTAAGTGAGATGAACCATGTTATATCCACTATTAAGAATAGTGGATATGACGATGAATTAATCATCCAGGATTACATTCCTGGGGATGATTCCTATATGTGGGACTCGGTTTTATATATTAATTCCTACGGGAAGACTCAAATCGTAACGTTCGCGCAAGTTGTTCTTCAAGAACACACGGTTACTGCTATAGGAAACTATACTGCATTAATTACTCGGTTCAATAAAGACATGATGGGCAAGCTACAACGATTCTTGGAAGCAATCGGCTATGTTGGCTTTGCGAACTTTGATATTAAATTCGATCAAAGGGACGGAACCTTTAAAGTTTTTGAAGTGAATATCAGACAAGGCAGATCCAGTTATTACATCACATCACTTGGATATAATATGGCAGAGTATATAGTAGATGACCTCATATACAATAAAGATAAAGCTCTCGTATATTTGGACAAGGAGTTTTTGTTTACGGTTGTTCCGAAAATTGTTTTGCGAAAATTTGTTGCCGATCCTAACATCCGTGCAGATGTTAAGAAGTTGCTTGGGGAGGGGCGATATGATAATCCTCTCTTCTATAAGGATGATCACCATTTAAAACGTAAATTCTTTTTGTTCGCCCGCCAAATGAACTATTATCGTAAATATAGAAATAACCAGTGGTGAAATCTTGAAAATACAAGGAAGGTATCATATATGAGCATCGGTATTTTTGATTCTGGCATAGGTGGAGTCACTGTGCTTCATCAGGCGCTTCGCCTCATGCCCAACGAAAATTATATATTTTACTCTGATCCTTTGAATGCACCCTATGGAGAGAAGTCTAGAGAAGACATAAAAAAATACACCTTTCAAGCCGCGGAGTTTCTAGCTGCGCAAAATATAAAAGCTTTGGTTATTGCTTGCAACACTGCAACCAGTGTCGCAATTGAGGATCTTCGTAATCGCTATGAATTTCCCATTGTAGGGATAGAGCCAGCGATTAAACCAGCTGTTAGGAAATGGCAAGGATCGAAAAAAAATATTATGGTTTTAGCTACAAACCTAACTTTGCGGGAAAAAAAGTACACGAATCTGTTGAAAAGTCTGGAACTTGAAGATAATGTCAAGGGAGTGGCATTACCTGGTCTTGTTGATTTTGCTGAACGATTAGAGTTTAGGGAGGAGAAGGTCATCCCTTACTTAAAACAAATGCTGGTATCATATCGCTTGGAGGAATACGATACAGTTGTGCTCGGATGTACGCATTTTCCTTATTTTATCAATAGTATTAGAACGGTATTTCCTTCAGGAGTGGAAATTCTTTCTGGTAACTACGGTACAGTAAATCGTCTAAAGAACATTCTTAATATAAGTAATCAAGACAACAAAGGGAAGGGGAGTATTGTGTATTACCAATCAGGACTAAAAGTGGAGGATACGGCCGTATTAGCTGTATTTAGTGACTTAATTAAAACACTAGATCATATACAGTGATTACCGAATTTAATAATATTACCAATGCTCAGTTTACATCGCAAGGTAAATGCGATATAGTTTGATTATTCAACGCAAGGGAGGTCCTTCTATGAGCGATCACGATCACGAACATACACACGAACACCATCATGAGCATAAGTACAGAAAGCAAATTGTGAATCGGTTATCTCGCATAGAAGGCCATGTTCGTTCCGTGAAGGAAATGACAGCTGACGGGCGTGATTGTTCGGATATTCTTCTCCAAATAGCTGCAGTTCGTAAAGCGTTGGACAATGCAGCAAAGTTGTTGTTGAAGGACCACCTAGAGAGTTGCGTTGTTGATGCGCTGCAAAGAGGCGAGAAGAAAACGTTAGAAGATTTGAATAAAGCATTAGATCATTTCATTCGATAATATAAGCGAAACCTAGTATTGAGCCGGTTCGCTTTTTTTTACAATTAAAATAACCCCCCTAGGGGGATATGTTACTTTAATTAAGAGTGTAATTTTAATCAAGGATGTGAAAATCATTATGCCTACAACTATACTGCTACAAGATACGAATAAACGTCAAAAGATAAAAATAATATTGGCTCTCGGAATCCCAGCTGTCATTGAGAACTTTCTACAAACCATTGTCGGTTTTGTTGATGCGCTATTTGTTTCTAAACTGGGCTTAAGCGAAGTTGCTGCGGTCGGCGTAAGTAATGCAATTATTGCAATTTACCTAGCCATATTCCTGGCTTTAGGGGTCGGAACGTCTTCTCTTATTGCCAAAAGCATTGGTTCGGGAAACCATGAACGAGCCAATGCTATTGCCAAACAATCGACGATTTTAAGTATTCTAGCGGGTCTACTGGTTGGAGTCATTACCTTGTTTTTTGCCGAATCATTGCTTCGACTAATGGGTGCAGAAGCTGAAGTTATTAAAGATGGTGCGCTTTATCTTCGTATTGTTGGAATTCCAGCTGTTTTTATTTCGCTGATGACGGTATTTGGCAGTATTTTGCGAGCAGCAGGTGATACAAAGACACCGATGAAAATTGGAATATGGGTTAATCTCATCCATGTGATTCTTGGTTTTGTGTTCATTTTCGGTTTATTTGGTTATGGGGGATGGGGAATAGCAGGAGCAGCATATGCCACTGTTATTGTTAGAATCATTGGAAGTGTTGCACTTTTTATGTATATTCAAAAAACGAGTTTGGCGTTTAAGCTTAGAACGAAATCTAGTGATCTGACCTTTCCTTTATTAAAGATATCCGGTCCGGCTGCTGTTGAGCGTCTGATTATGCGGACAGGACAGGTACTATATTTCGGAATGATCATTAGTATTGGAACCAAAGTTTATGCCGCACATTCGATTGCAGGCAGCATTGAAATTTTCTCTTATATGCCAGGTTATGGATTTGCAATAGCAGCAACGACGTTGGTAGGTCAACAATTAGGAGCTGGCAGGAATCGGGATGCTTATCAGTATGGTATTCTTAGTGCCGGAATAGCGGTAATTTTTATGTCATGTATTGGTATACTTTTATTTGTATTCTCTCCATTAGCTGCATCATGGTTTACCGGCGAGGCGGACGTTATCAATATGGTTACTACAGCATTGAGAATCGATGCTTTTGCACAACCTTTTCTGGCAATCGGTTTGGTTATTACGGGAGCTCTGCAAGGCGCGGGAGATACTAAAAGTCCCATGTATAGCACTGCTATTGGCATGTGGTTGATTAGAGTCCTCGGAGTATATATTCTTTCTGTTCATTTCAACATGGGAATATCTGGAGTATGGCTGTCCATGGCAATTGATTTGTTCATCCGAGCAATTTTCTTGCTATATCGTTTTCATCGCATATTTAATAGAGAAATCGCTATTATACAAAAAGCGTAAGTTTGACTTAAATTGAGATATCACGAAAATTCAATCAAAAACGTTGAACGGGGGGAGTGACTTCCTATTGTCAAATCTTAAAGTCTATTATGAATTTGTAAAACCATATTGGAAACTTGTCATCATTACTCTAATAATAGGCATTATTAAATTTAGTATTCCGCTATCGATGCCTTTGGTTATTAAGTATGTCGTGGATGATCTGTTGTTAAGTTCGCTTTCATCAGAACTTAAGCTATCAAAGCTTTCCTTTGTCATGGGTATGGCTTTTGTAGTATTTATAGTGCTTCGGTATCCGGTTGAATATTATCGTCAATATTTTGCACAATTAATTACTAGTAAAGTTCTATTTGATATACGGAATCGATTATACAATCATATTCAGAAGCTCTCTTTGCGCTACTATCAGAACCAAAAAGTGGGGGAAGTTATATCCCGCATAATGAACGATGTGGAACAAACGAAAAGTTTAGTAGAAACGGGAATGATGAATATCTGGTTGGATATTATCACACTTTCAATTGCATTGGTTATCATGTACTATATGGATTTTTCATTAATGTTTGTTGCCATATCCATCTTTCCGCTCTATATAATTGCCGTCAAAATGTTATACAAGAAGCTAAAAACATTAACTAAATCACGTTCCCAATCTCTTGCTGAGATGCAGGGATATCTTTATGAACGGGTTAGTGGCATTCCAGTTATCAAGAGTTTTACATTGGAAAATTACGAAGAAAGGCAGTTTAAAAAAAGAAACCAGAAATTTCTGGACAGTGCTTTGGCGCACACTAGATGGAATGCTTTAACAAACGGTATTATAAATACATTGACAGATATGGCTCCGCTCCTTGTGATCGCTTATGGTGGATATCTAGTCATCAATGAACAGTTGACTGTCGGATCTTTTGTTGCATTTTTTGGATTTCTAGACCGACTCTATAGTCCATTGCGTCGACTGGTTAATTCATCAACAGAATTGACTCAGGCGACTGCATCATTGGAACGAGTAGTTGAATTATTAAATGAACCTTATGACATTGTAGACTCCAACAATGCACAGTCTGTAAGTAATGTATATGGGAACATTCATTTTGATGACGTATGGTTTCGTTATGATGATAAGAGTGAGTGGGTACTTAAAAATATTAGTTTTAAAATTCAACCTGGGGAAACCGTGGCTCTTGTTGGAATGAGTGGTGGTGGTAAATCCTCGATGATTAGTTTAATTCCTCGTTTTTACGATATCCAGAAAGGAATCATTACTATCGACGACATAGATATTCAACAGATAACATTAACAAGCTTGCGAAATGAAATCGGTATTGTATTACAAGATAATATTCTATTTAGTGGGACCATTCGGGAAAACATTCTCTTCGGTCGGCCGCATGCAACTGAGAAGGAGGTAGTAGAGGCAGCGACGGCAGCTAATGCACATTCATTTATCTTAAATCTTCCATTAGGTTATGACACAGAGATCGGGGAGCGTGGTGTAAAGCTTTCTGGGGGACAAAAACAGAGGATTGCAATCGCCCGAGTCTTCTTGAAGAATCCTAACATAATAATATTAGATGAAGCAACATCTGCTCTCGATTTAGAATCGGAACATCTCATTCAAGAATCACTTGAAAGATTAGCCCAAAATAGAACAACAATTATAATTGCTCATCGTCTCTCCACTATTACTCATGCTGATAAGATAATATTAATTGAAAATGGTGAGATTATAGAAGTTGGTACTCATGAACAATTAATGCAAAAAGGTAGATCCTACGCGCGATTATATAATTTTCAAAATATTAAAGAATCTGTTCATATGTATTGAGCAGCATGGATTTCAAGAGGGTCGGTCTTTCTAACGTAACGGGTCCGAGCCCTTTTGCGTAACGTCTCCTGATAGTGCTTCTTATTATCTGCGGATGCAATGAAAAAATGCTTTATTGATTGGTTGGCAATGAATGATTGTCTATTTTTGTTTTCAAGGTAAATATAAGCGGCAGTTTGTCTATCGGATGACGATCCTCTGCAGTACTTATGATATTTAGTCGAAGTAACCAGAGCAGTGGGGACTATGACGCTGACCTGGCCATATAGAAGGATGGTAAGATGATTGTTGTTAAGGATAAACGCTATAACCTAACGGTTTCAATCGCCATCGAGATAATGTTCAATTGCCCGTCTAGCATTTCATCGATGTCCTTTATGCAAGATCTGTATTTTAAAGAACAATTTGATGTTAAAATAATTGACCATGAAAGCAATGTAGACAACTGCATTAAGTTCCATTGTAAAGATTTGATTTTTAAGGTAAAACATAGTTACTTTATATGTTGATAAATATTATATCGTATGGTGATTTTTATAGAGAGCCTGTGGGAAAGCATCCCCCGGCTCTTATTTCAATGTACGAATTCTCATTAAAGGATTTTGCAGCTACTACAAAATCTTTTTGGGTTATTGAAGTTGATAATACTGATTATGCAGTTGTGGATACATATAATAATAATTTTATCGCAATACCCGTAAATCTTGATGATGTTACTTTTAAAACACAGTTTAAATTCATAACTCCAGAAGAAGTAAGTGATGGATTTTTTTTCAATGTTGTAAAGGAGAAACCACTCAAAGAAGAGTTGAATTAATTGGAAGGTGAGTGGTAAATGAATAATTATGGGAGTATTGTTATTCATTCAGCAAATTTCTTAAGTAAGGAGAATTCGACCTTTTTAAGGTGGCGTAGTAAGATTAGATGCATCTAGACTGGCCTGAATTCCTTTTTATATGCCGGCAGCTCTTCTTGGTAATAAACAGCCTCGTTGAGCTTGGGAATGATAATTGAACGATCTTGGTATTATGTTGAGAGACCAACGACTTTGAATCAATAAGTTTTATCAGCAGCGTGAGGCGAGATTTTGGTTGTTGAGTTGCCGCTTCATAGTCAAAAAGCATTAATACCTAAATATTCAAAATCGAAAAGCCTTGCTGTGTATGGGAAAATCATCACCTACAAATATGATGTACCAACGAATTTGCACACCTTGAGATGATCGCGACCATGATTTACAAGCTCACAAAAGATGCAACGCCAGAGCAGCTTAAGGCTGCAGGCCTAGGTGCTCATTATGTGGCTCATGACAGCGCCTTATTCTATGAGAATGCAGGAGGCGTACCGTTTACGGCCGCCTATATTCAAGCCAAAGGCGATCCAATTGCGGATCTATATGAGGATATAGCGGCGGAGGAGAAGGCTAGGGCGACGTATCAGTGGCTGATTGATCTAACGGACGATGTGGATCTGCAGGATAGCTTGAAGTATTTGCGGGAGCGGGAGATTATACACTCTTTGCGGTTCCGGGAAGCGGTGGAAATACTTAAGGATAAGCGGGATGAAAAGATATTTTATTAGAGGGAACCTCTCTGCAGGGTGCTGCGGGGAGGTTTTTTACTTTTGTCTGCTGATGTTATTAAGCTATCGGCAGAATAGTTACATAGACGTCAGAATTTTGCATAGGAGAATAGTCCACCATCCAATACTAATTGTATGGAAATGAGTCTGGATAAACAGTATACTAGCTATAATTGTTTTTTGTTGAGGTGAATATCAAATGGATGAAATCGATGAATCAAAACAGCTTGTGTTACAAATCGGCGGTGCCTTGAAAAAGTACAGAAAAGAAAAAAACATGAGCTTAGACGAATTAGCGGAATTAACGGGTGTAAGCAAACTTACTCTGGGGAATATCGAACGTGGCGATACAAATCCAACTTTGGCGATTATATGGAAAATTTCGAAAGGCATGTCTTTACCGTTATTGGCTTTGTTGAAATCAGAAGACCCTGTTAGTTTGTATCGAGCAGGCGAAGGGCTGCGGTTTTCTAATGATCAAAAAAATTGGATCATTGAACCAGTCTTTAAAAACGCAAGCAACGATATTGAAATGTGTCGGGCTTACTTACAGCCGAATAGCTCGTATCACCCTGAAGGTCATCATGCGAATACAACTGAAATTGCGACAGTAATGACTGGTTCCATTGAAATTCAAGTCAATGGAGAGGTTTACACATTGAATCAATATGATACGATCAGTTTTCGTGCAGATTGTCCTCACTCTTATACCAATCATTCGAATAGCGAAACAGTGCTCCATATATCCTTAAAGTATGATTTCTAAAAGTCAGAAATCCACTTATTTAATACAACTCCGAATTCCATGACGGGAATTCAGAGTTGTATTTTTGTTTTCAGACGATAATATATATTATACAATACCACTTGTTAAAAATAATATACTATACTATACTTTTAATATTCGCGCGGATGTTAATTCATAGTTTTTCAATCATCAGGAAATAAATTATACGTATACATTCAGGAAGGAGAAATGAAGAATGTCGAACAAACAAAATAAAAAAGCCGTACCATCTTCTATAGGACTGATAATTCTCGGCCTTATTGTTATTGCAGCTAATTTACGTGCTCCTTTAACCTCAGTCGGTCCTCTAGTGAGTTTCATAAGGGATGACGTTCGTATTTCAAATACATTAGCCGGCCTAATAACAACGGTACCTTTGCTTGCCTTTGCTTTATTATCGCCACTAGTACCAAAATTAGGACGAAGGTATGGTGATGAACGTATTATTTTGATTGCCCTAATCTTTCTGACTGTTGGCATTGTAATACGTTCTTTATCTGGCGCAGCTAATCTGTATATTGGGACAGCAATTCTTGGATTCGCAATTGCCATATGTAATGTATTATTGCCAAGTTTAATCAAAAGGGATTTCCCAAATAAAATTGGCTCCATGACAGGTATTTACTCCATTTCAATGTGTTTATTTGGAGCAATCGCATCGGGAATCAGTGTACCGCTAGCCGTGAACGCAGGTCTAAAATGGCAGGGAGCATTGGGAATATGGGGGATTCTAAGCTTTGTATCGATTCTCTGTTGGCTACCCCAATTAAGAAATCAAGCGAAGCAAACAACCACGATGAGTAAACAGATAGCCAGCAAGGATGTGAATGTTTGGAAATCCCCTCTTGCCTGGCAAGTAACCTTGTTTATGGGTATACAGTCCATGGTTTTCTATGTGTTGATCGCATGGTTGCCTGAAATTTTAAAGCAGCAAGGAATTGACTCAAACCAATCAGGATGGTACCTCTCGATAATGCAGTTAGCTCTGCTTCCATTTACTTTTATTGTGCCCGTTATTGCTGGGCGCATGTTTAGCCAACGTTTGTTAGTGGTCATCATAACCATTTTGCTTATGACGGGAACGCTCGGACTTCTATACGGTAGCTCCAATATAATTCTGTTATGGATAATAATACTTGGAATTGGTGGAGGCTGCGCCTTTAGTTTGTCCATGATGTTTTTCGGTTTACGTACTGAAAATGCGCATCAAGCAGCGGAACTGTCTGGCATGGCGCAATCGATCGGATATCTTCTTGCCGCAATCGGTCCTGCCCTTATAGGATTTCTGCATGATTTGACAAATAGTTGGAATTTACCACTTTTCATTCTGCTTGGCGCTTCGGTCTTACTCTTTTTAGTCGGTATAGGAGCAGGAAGAAACCGTTTTGTAGGTAGCCGAAATAGTTACGAACTGCCACAGAAAGGACGATGAATAGGTTTGACAAAATTATTGTGGCAATTGATAAAGCTGAAATAACGAACAAACTCCTCGATGCAATCGTTGAATAGCCTAAAACATACTCAAGTTACCTTGGTTAATGTCAGCCACAAGGTTTCACAACTATCAAGTTGCCCAGTCCTCATTGTGCACTAACTCCGATGAGCAGGTACTACGGTATCCTGCTCTATTTATAAAGCTAATATTATTTGATGAACCAACCTCTGCATGGGACCCGAAATTGGTAGGTGTAGTCGTTGAAGGAAGGGTCAGCGAAGGATATATTCAACCATCCTAAGGAACAACGAAAGAACAACGAAAGAGACAATCTTTAAGCAGGATTTTGAAAAACCATGCGTACACGATCTAGGCCAGCAGCATTCCGCTGCTGGGCTTTTTTTTGTTAATTTAGAGGTTGTGAGATTACATAACGCGACTTAATATGATTATTTTCATAAAGGTTAAAGAAGGTTGAACCTGTCTCTTGAAACCCGGATAAATTCGGACATAGCAGCAGTTGTATAAGTATCTTTACGACGTATGAATAGAGTCGGTGTTCTAAGGGACTTATTGGCGATTTCTTGTGATCGCAAGTGATATTGAACCATGGCTCTCTCAATTACCGAGCGGGGTAGAAAGGAGACCCCGAGACCAGCGTGAATACATCCAAGGATCCCCTCCAATGTTCCGAATTCCATGATCTTTACAGGAGCAATGCCCTCCGAGTGTAACCAATCCTCGAGTTTTCGACGGTAGGAACAACCAACACGAAACACCAGTAAAGTCAGATTTTGCAATTGCTCTGGCTGAACAATTGGGGGGAATTGTCCTCCTGATATGAGGACAAGTTCTTCGACCCCAACCTCTAAAGTATCGAGCTCAGCGTGCTCCACTGGCGCAGCTACAAAAGCTCCATCCAATTCGTACTTTAACACTGAATTGATAAGTTCTTCCGTTGTTCCAGTTTTTAATGTCAAATCGACCTCAGAATAAGATTTATGGTAGTCGCTGAGAATAGATGGTAGTCGAATCGCTGCCGTGGTTTCAAGTGATCCGATCCGAAGCGGCCCGCGCGGAATTGAGTTGTCTGATACGACTCGTTCCGCCTCTTGAGTAAGAAATAAAATTTTCTCTGCATATGACTTGAGCGCCTCTCCGGATGTTGTGAGCCGAACTCCTTGCCGCCCACGATGAAATAACACTGTTTTCAGATCCCTTTCGAGCTGTTGGATACGGATACTTATACTCGACTGAACGTATTCCAATTTCTCGGCTGCTTTGGTAAAACTGCCATTGTTTGCGACAGCCAGAAAAATCTGTAAGTCACGAATTTCCACAGTCATTCCTGCTTTCAAGTATTAATATTTTTAATGGTAACTATCGCTTATATTCATTTTACACGATATCTGTACGAGGTTAAAATGAGTTTTGAAAGGGGGAGGTTCTATGGAGAGTATAGGAAATGGAAACGCGAAAATGTATGATTCCACAAAAACCATGATCGGTGGATTTGTTATGCTCATCACTGCGATGGGGATCGGACGTTTTTCATATACTGCCATATTGCCATTGATGCAATCACAAACTCATCTTTCGGCAATTGAATCTGGATATTTGGCAGGAAGTAATAATTTAGGTTACCTTATGGCTGCCTTTGGCGCAGGGTTCATAACTTGGGGATCCCGGAGAGCGTATCATCTTCGGGTTCAATTGGTACTCTGCATCATTTCAACGGGGCTTATGGGGATCGCTTCATCATTTTTCTTGTGGATGATTTTGCGCTTCTTAGGAGGAATTAGCAGCGGCCTAATATTTGTTCTATCATCAAGTTTAGTACTGGATGCTCTGTTTTCAGACAACCGTGTAAAGTGGGCAGGTATTTTCTACGGTGGAGTGGGTACTGGGATTGCTTTAACGGGGTTACTTACACCAGTTCTGAGCTTTTTCACATGGAGGGGAACATGGCTAGGACTTTCGATTGTTTGCATCGCCCTTATCGTACCCGTATGGCGGTTTATCCGAGATGATAAGACGAAACCGATAGCCCAAAATGCTAATTCTACAAGTTCATCGCCGGAAAATCCCTCTATCTTTGGATGGCTCCTTGTTGCTTATGGACTTGAAGGGCTAGGTTACATCGTTAGTGCGACGTTTCTGGTAGCAATGGTTAAGCAAATGCCTCATATTTCTGATTTTGCTGACTATAGCTGGATTATTGTTGGGATAGCGGCCATACCATCGACAGTGCTCTGGTCTTGGTGGGCGAGTAAAGCAGGTTACATCCATCCTTTGATTATTGCGCTGATCTTGCAAGCTTGCGGGGTCATCATGCCTGTATGGCTCCCCAATATATTCGGAGTGATATTAGGGTCTGTCCTTTTTGGCGGGACGTTTATGGGGATTTCTATGCTCGCAATCGCTGCAGCTCGAATGGTGAGACCATCCAGTGGCAATAAAGCGATTGCTCTGATGACGGGCTTTTTTGGTATCGGACAAATAATTGGCCCAATTGGGGCCGGAAAAGTAATGGAAGTGGCTCATAGTTACAGCCTATCACTTATTCTTGCTACTTTGGTACTTGTTATCGCTGTTGCGATTATGATAACCGGTTCAGTCATTTCAAATAAAAAAGATTGATTAAGAAACTTAAAGTAGGCTCGGATTTATTCAACCAAAATCTAACTCATGTATCGATTCCGGTCATCGCATCAGGGGAGATCATAGGCTATCTAATCTTGGGATGGATGCCAACAAATGAGGAAAGAATACTTGATATTATAGTGTGTCGGGGATGCCAATGAAGTTTTCAGGCTTTAGTTCTCTTTGATTGTGTATCCTCAAAATAGGCAGACGATCCAAGTGGGAAAATCGCTAGCAGGGAGACATAGCATAAATAGGAGGTTTTAATTTGACTACTTACCATTCATTAGAGATAGATGGACTCAATGTATTTTATCGTGAGGCTGGTGATCCAAATAAACCAGTAATTTTATTGCTTCACGGCTTTCCGACCGCAAGTCATATGTTTAGAGAACTAATACCAATCCTAGAAAAAAATTACCATGTAATTGCCCCTGATTATCCAGGTTTCGGCAATACATCTTCACCTGACAGAGAGGATTTTCAATATACATTTGAAAATATTACTGAAATTATTGCATCCTTCATTGATCGACTAGGGCTAACTAAATATGCATTGTACGTCTTTGATTATGGGGCACCGATTGGTTTTCGTTTAGCCATGCGTCGTCCAGAAAGTGTAACAGCAATAATAAGCCAAAATGGCAACATTTATCATGAAGGATTAGGTGAAAAATGGGAGGCACGACAAGAATATTGGCGTAATCCAACCCAGGAAAAAAGAGAAAGTTATCGGTCAGCATTTGCATCTAATACGATCAAGAACCAATATCTTGATGGAACAAATAAGAATAAAGTTTCTCCAGATGGCTACACTCTCGATATTGCTTATATGTCGAGATCGGGAAATGATGAAAAACAATTAGATTTAATTTTTGACTATCAAAGTAATGTGAAAATGTACCCGCTGTTTCAACAGTATCTTCGTGAATACCAGCCAGCATTACTAGCAGTGTGGGGAAAAAATGATGTTTCATTTATTCCGGCAGGTGCTAAAGCTTTTAAAAAGGATTTGCCTAAAGCTGAGATTCATTTATTGGATACGGGACATTTTGCATTGGAAACACATGCACATGAAATTGGAGAATTAATGTTAAAGTTTTTGATTAATAATGGCATTTCGTGATCAGTGAGATTGTAGGAGAGATATAATTATCAATAGTAGCATTGTCCTATGGCAAGGCAAATCAGAACTAAAGCCCCATGGTTGACAGGTTATCTATTGAAAGGTAGAATTGCAACATGAACAAAAACAAAAATACAGCAGAAACTATTTTGGATACTGCCCAGTCGATCGTTCAGGAATTTGGGTTTAACGGATTCAGCTATGCACACATTGCAGAAAAAGTAGGGATACGCACTGCAAGCATTCATTACTATTTCCCAAACAAGGAGGATCTAGGTGATGCGTTGATTGCGAGGTATTACAGAAATTTTATTTCTGGAATAGCTGAAATAGATGCGGTAACGCAGAACAATTTAGAAAAACTGCGCAAATTCATTTTGCTTTACAGAGGTCCTATTCAAGATGATTATTTTACTTGTATGGGTGTCATGCTTTCTACTGACCTGGCTACTTTATCAAACACAACCCGAGAAGGGATAGCTCAGTTATTCACCGCTAATCTAACATGGTTGGAACGAGTATTGGATCAGGGACGGCGTGAAGGGCAACTAAACTTTGAAGGTGACTCGAATGTGCTTGCTCATCAATTTCTTGCTTCACTTCAAGGTGCGCAATTAATTGCAAGAACTTTTCGCGATGTAAATAGGTTTGATATGATTGCCGAAGGATTATTATCCGCTTTAACTTAAAAAAAGGCGGATTTTTTTAAGTATATATTCTATCTTTTGATAGGTAGATAAACAAGGGAAGAAAAAAATGAATTCAGGGTTGACACCCTATCTACTAAAAGGTAGAATACGAACATGAACAAAAACAAAACCACGTCAAATATCTTTTTAGATACTTCTTAGTCGTCGAGTATGCAGCAATTCGGTTTTATGGATTCTGCTATGGATAGCTTGCAGAAAAAGTAATACAGCCAGTTTCATTACTATTTAAAGAAGAAGACGGGAATACTAAAATAAATCTATCTTTTAATAGATAGAATTTGGAGGATGAAGAAATGAGTTTTCAAGGTAAAGTGGCAGTGATTACAGGTGGAAGCAGCGGTATTGGAAAAGCAGTGGCAATTGAACTGGTAAAACGAGGAGCCAATGTAGTTATCAATGGCCGACGTGAACAAGCGCTTGTAGAGGCTGCAAGAGAGGTCGATCCGACAGGTACGAAAGTCGCTTACATTGCTGGCGACATTTCAGATCCCCAAGTAGCTGAACGTTTAATTGGCGAAGCACTTTTGCGCTTTGGACGTATCGACACACTGGTGAACAATGCCGGCATTTTTATAGCGAAACCATTCACGGACTTCACGGAAGCGGATTTTGAATCGATCCTTTCCATCAATGTAGCAGGATTCTTCCGAGTTACTCAGCGCGCGGTCACCGAGATGATGAAGGCGGGTTCCGGCCACATCGTCAACATCACGGCAAGCGGAGTCGTAGAGCAGCCACTTAAAGCCGTGCCATCCGTACTTGCCGCATTGACCAAAGGAGGCTTGAATGCAGCTACAAAATCGTTGGCGATTGAGTATGCGGACAAAGGTATTCGTGTGAACGCAGTTGCGCCTGGGATCACGAAAACGCCGATGCATGCGGTTGAGACACATGATTTCCTATCCCAATTGCATCCGGTAGGCCGAATGGGCGAGGTTCAGGATATTGTTGACGCAATTGTATATCTGGAATCCGCACAATTCGTAACTGGAGAGATTCTTCATGTCGATGGCGGTCAAAACGCCGGACAGTGGTAAGCCGCAAATAATCTTTTGAACGGGAAAAGATACTGAATTTACGTATAGGAGGATGGAATTTATGCTGTACGAACTGAGGATTTACCAAGTGGTTCCCGGTCGCATGCAAGCGTTATTGGATCGTTTTCGGGACGATACGATAGAATTTTTTGCTAAGCATGACATGAAGGTAACGAATTTTTGGGTGGATGCAGACGAAACGAAAGATCGCTTGTATTACGTGCTTGAGCATCCGGACGCGGCATCGCGTGAACGAAACTTCCAAGCCTTTCTGGAGGATCAAGAATGGCTAGAGCTTAGGGAAAGGACGGAACCAAACGGTCCGCTGCATGAGAATATCGAAATCATCTATATGAAAGAAGCGTCTTTTTTCCAAAAGGTATAAAAAGAACCATTTTCTTAACTGGAGGAGGGAAAAGATGTTATATGAGCTGCGAATATATGATGTTAATCCAGGCAAGATGAAGGTTATCCAAGATAGGTTCAGAGATCATGTTATTCAATTATTTATGAATCATGGTATGAAAGTGACGCATTTTTGGGAAGATTCGGATGAAGCAAATAACCGTCTTTATTATGTTGTTGAGCATGCCAATATGGAAATGCGTAACCTTAACTACAATCGTTTCCGCAACGATCCTGAATGGATTGAAGTAAAGCGAATCTCGGAACTTGATGGACCATTAGTTAACAAACAAGAAAGTGTATTTATGAAAAACACAGTATTTTTCGAAAATAAATAAAAATTAAATTGGTAACCTGTCCGCAAATTCTAACAATATATATGAAACGGAGCAACTAAAATGAAAACATTAGTAATCGTTACTCACCCGAACATCGAAGCATCCAACTGGAACAAATCATGGGTGGAAGAATTGAAAAAGCATGATGATATCACGATTCATGAATTATATAAAGCATATCCAGACGAAAATATCGATGTTTCTAGAGAGCAGCAGTTAATTGAGGCGCATGACCGGATTATTTTTCAATATCCACTTTATTGGTACAGTACGCCGCCATTACTGAAAAAGTGGTTTGATTCCGTATTGCTGTACGGCTGGGCTTATGGGCCAGATGCCACGAAAACAAAGGGTAAAGAAATCGGAGTTGCGATCTCGACTTATGGTACGAAGGAGTCGTATCAAGCAACGGGATCCAATGGTCTCACCCTGGAAGAAATATTGAGTCCAATACAAGCGCTTGCTCGTTTTATTAGTGCCACTTACCTACCTCACTTTTCACTAAACGACACTTCAGATGTGACCGAGGAACGTCTGGCACAGGGCAGCATCGATTACGTTCAACATATTAAAACGGTAAAGCCAGTTGTGGTTGAAAAATGAAGAAAAACTTGACCATTGACGTTTACATGGATACGATTTGCCCCTGGTGTCGTATGGGGACAACAAGTCTTCGTTCCGCTTTGAAACAATTGCCAGAAGGCACGAAGGCAACCGTCCGTTGGCATGCTTATCAGCTTAACCCTGGTATTCGCCTTGAAGGTGAAGATTATCGCCAGGTTATGATTAGCAGATTAGGCAGTAATGCCTTATTCGAAGCAAGAATGAAGCAGTATAACGAAACCGGTGCTCATTTCGGCCTAACATTTAATATGGATATTGTGAAATATACACCGAATACGACGTTATCCCATCAGTTAATAGCGGTTACGCCAGAGGACTTGCAAGAGCAATTGATTGAGAATATCTATACGGCATATTTTGAAAAAGGTATTAATATCGGTGATGTGGATGAACTTGTGGAAATAGCAAGAGCCAGCGGAGTCACTGACGATGCTGCTGAACTCAAAATGCGGCTCCTTAAAGGCGATGGGCTTGAAAAAGTTGAATTAGGACAACGCAACGCGCAAAAGCTGGGAATCAGAGGGGTACCTTACTTTGTAATTAATGAGGAGATCAGGCTATCCGGTCTACAATCTCCAAGCGAATTTATAAAATTGTTTGAAAACAGTTAAGCAGCTGACACTGATAATGAAAAAGTTTGGAGCGATACCAATGGGGATATTTCAAAAGCTATTTAAAAAGGAGACTACACAAATGTCAACGAATGTAAATTTAGCCGTCATCTATTACAGCTCGAATGGTACTAACTTTCAATTGGCGCAATGGGCAGCGGAAGGCGGTCGTCAAGCTGGGGCAGAAGTGAAAGTGTTAAAAGTCGCAGAAACTGCGCCGCAATCCGTTATTGACAGCAGTCCGTCATGGAAGGCGCATCTTGAAGAAACCAAAAATATCCCAACTGTCTCTGTAGCTGATTTGGAATGGGCGGATGCGATCATTTTTAGCATGCCAACTCGATTCGGTAATCTACCAGCTCAATTGAAACAGTTCATCGATACGACAGGCGGTCTTTGGGCTCAAGGCAAAACAGTGAATAAAGTCGTCAGTGCCATGACATCCGCTCAAAATGCAAATGCCGGGCAGGAACAAACGATCCTTCAGCTATATACGTCAATGTACCACTGGGGTGCGATTATAGCAGCTCCCGGATTTACTGATCCATCTGTTTTTGTTGCCGGAGGGAACCCATACGGAACAAGCGTGACAGTGGATCAAAATGGAAAGATGAAGGAAGATGTGCGCACTGCTGCTGAACATCAAGCAAAACGCACCGTATCGGTTGCTAAAGCAGTGAAAAACGGTTTAGGACAGTAATTGAGAAAAGGAGAATGAACAAATGAGTATTCGGGGAAAAGTATTCGTTATAACAGGCGGAAGCAGCGGACTTGGGAAAGCTATGGCGGTTGAGATGGTGAATCGAGGAGCGAATGTCGTTATCAATGGACGCCGAGAACAAGAGTTAGCTGAGGCTGCAAAAGAAATAGATCCTACTGGAAAACAAGTGCGATTTGTTGCCGGTAATGTTGCAGATCCTAAGATCGCGCAGCGCTTAATCGACGAAAGTTTGGCTCACTTTGGACGTGTCGATACGCTGGTTAATAATGCAGGAATCTTTATGTCCAAGCCATTTACGGAGTATACAGAAGAGGACTTTGCAACGTATTTATCGACTAATGTCGTCGGCTTCTTCCATGTTACCCAACGTGCGGTGGCGGAGATGCTGAAACAAGGAACGGGACACATCGTTACGATCACGACGAGTCTGGTTGACCAACCATCGGTTTCCGTTCCTTCCGTACTCGCCTCATTGACGAAAGGCGGTCTGAAATCTGCGACGAAATCACTAGCCATTGAGTATGCTTCCCGAGGTATTCGTGTGAATGCAGTCTCACCGGGGGTCATTAAAACACCAATGCACCCTGTTGAATCACACGAAGCTCTAGCTAAACTACATCCAATGGGACGCATGGGCGAATCGCATGAAATCGTTGATGCTGTCTTATATCTGGATTCAGCCAACTTCGTAACGGGTGAAACCCTTTATGTTGATGGTGGACAAAATGCTGGACACTAAGCAAATGTAGCAGCAGATACAAAACAACTAACATTTCCAATTTAAATGGGGGAGATTATCCATGCCGATCGTTACGATCCAAGTGACCCGCGAGGGCACAGCACCAGATCGTCAGTCAGTCACGGCAGAAGAAAAGGCGGCGCTCATTAAAGGGGTCAGCGAGCTTCTGCTAAACGTTCTGAACAAGCCGTTAGAATCTACCTTCGTAGTTATCGAAGAGGTTGATACCGATAATTGGGGTTGGGGCGGACTACCTGCGTTGGAGTATCGCCGGCAGATTGCCGCTATGAAGAAGGATTTGTAACACTTTAATAAAACAGCAGTTCGAAGTCTACTTCGAACTGCTGTTTTTGTCACATTATTTTTCGATGGTTAAGAGGCTCTGGACAGCTTTTCTTATCTCTAACTTTCTACTTACCCTCATTATCAGCTTCCCATCTTGCAACCTCTTCCCGAACTCGCGGTGCTACTTCCGTTCCCAATAGTTCAATGGCTTTCATAACATCCTTATGTGGCATGGTGCCGATGGGTAAATGTAGGAAAAATCGTGTGAAACCTAAATGTTTGCGCATATGAATAATTTTGTTGGCCACCGTTTCGGGATCGCCTACGTATAATGCGCCTTCTAAGCTGCGTGCGGCATCGAATTGTGAACGGCTATAATGTCCCCAACCGCGCTCTTTACCAAAATAATTAAACGATGCCTGAGTGGGTGGGAAATACTTGTCGACCGCAAGCGAAGTACTCTCCGCAATGAACCCGAGTGAGTGAACGGCTATCTTTAATTTCGATGCATCATGTCCTGCACGAGCAGCAGCGTCCTTATAGAGTGGCACGAGCGGAGCAAATTGCAGGGGACTCCCGCCAATGATCGCCAAAACAAGAGGCAGTCCAAGTACCCCTGCTCGTATTACCGATTCCGGATTTCCCCCACTGCCAAGCCATACGGGTAAAGGGTTCTGAACCGGACGCGGATACACACCCAAATTCGTAAAGGCAGGACGATGCCCTCCTCTCCAGGATACCTTCTCCGAGTCCCTTAATTTTAATAATAGTTCCAATTTTTCCTCGAAAAGCTCTTCATAGTCTTTTAAATCATAACCAAACAATGGGAACGCATCGACCATTGAGCCTCGACCCGCGATAATCTCAGCACGTCCATTTGAAATGCCATCGATCGTGGCAAATTGCTGAAACAAACGTACTGGATCAGCAGCAGAGAGCACGGAAACCGAACTGGTTAAGCGTATCCTTTTGGTCATGGATGCCCCTGCCGCCAGCACAACGGCAGTAGCGGAATCCGCAAATTCCTTACGATGATGCTCGCCGACACCAAATATATCCAACCCAACCTGATCGGCTAGGACGATTTCTTCCACAACCTCACGCAATCGCTGCGCATGACTTATCGTCTCGCCCGTTTGAACATCCGGTGTTGTTTCGACAAACGTATCTACACCTATTTCCATTTTCAAATCCCCCTAAATACAAAATTAAAGTAAAATCCTTCTTTCAGAAAGAATCCGATCCATTATTTTTGGCATTGCCTTCACGATTCTTGATACCATATCCGATTTTCTTAAGCACGTGAATAAGTTCGAGCTTCTCCTCATCCGTCGTAAAAGACAAATTGTCGGAGATCGTCTGAACATGCTTTGGGAAGATATTATCAAAGTAGCTTCGTCCGTCTCCGGTCAATGTCACACTCGTTTTGCGCCGATCACCTGGGATTGGCATCCGTTCAACGAACCCCTTCTTCTCCAGTTTATCTACCACATAGGTGATACTCCCGCTTGGAATCGAGAAGGTGTCGCTTATTTTCTGGATGGGATGAGGACCCTTATTGTATAGAAACTCAAGAATTTGGAAAGTTTCCATACTTAGGCCATAGCCGTCAATATCGCGTTCTAAGCTCCCGAACAGTTCTTTCACCATGTTTCTAATTACGCGTATTAGTCTTAAATCAAGAGCCTTACCCTCAGCATCGCGTTCAGTCATTCTATAACCACCTTATCTGGCTTTTTTATACAAAGGATTGATTGAAAAAACAGGTTTGTGACATTTCTATTATTATTTATCCTAAAAATATTTATCCTAACATTATTCAATATAATCATATAGTATTTATCTGTCAACATATAAAGAAGCAGGAACACCTCCGAAAAGGTCTCCTGCCAAATGGTTTTATGAGTAATTGGGCGTCTTTATTATTACTTGGACTTTTAAAATTCATCTTTATACGAATAGGTTTCTCAACATTTGGAAAAATAACATTGTTGACTTTTTCAAATTGGAGGTGCATTCATGAGAGGGTTTAAAAGTAGTAAATTTAAGAAATACGAAAAAATGATTAAAATGAAAAGCACTAACCTGGAGGAAGACAATAATAAAGAGTTTACATTGGATATTGAGCAAAACGAAAGGATTATTAAAGAAACGTTTCAGGATTGTTCTGACTTGGAATACCGACGGATAGAGGTTAATCATAAAATTAAATGGCTCATTGTTTACATAGATAACCTGATTGATGAAAAAAAGCTTGATGAGCATGTAATTAAACCAATGCTAACAAGCTTAACTAGAGATGCTCCTAAAGAAGTAGAAGATCTTAAAAGTGATTTGATCTCCATTGGTATCACGAACAGCTCTACAAAAGTATCAGATACCGTTCGTAATGTATTAGAGGGTTATGCCGCCATTCTCATGGCAGGCAGTAGTAATGTGATGACGGTTTCAATTCCCGGTTTATCCAAAAGAAGTCTTGACGAACCGTCATCCGAGCCTGTAATACGCGGCCCAAGGGACGGCTTCATCGAACATATTTCAACAAACATAAGTCTGATACGTGCCAGACTCAAAACTTCCAAATTAAAGATAGAGTATATTACCTTGGGAGAGCTTTCCCAAACTAGAATAGCCATTTCATACCTAAAGGGTATTGCGGAGGATACATTAGTTGACGAAGTGAGAACAAGATTGAAGCCGATTCAATTGGACGGTGTACTCGATTCAGGGTATATCGAAGAATTCATTGAGGATCAACCTTATTCACCATTTCCTCAAGCTCATAGCACAGAACGCCCGGATGTAGTAGCTGCTGAATTGCTCGAAGGGAAAGTAGCCATTCTTGTAGATACTACCCCATTTGCTCTTGTTGTTCCAATGACGTTCTGGACAGGACTTCAAGCAAGTGAAGATTTTTATATTCGTTGGCCAGTCGCTACTTTTGTTCGATGGATTCGATTCCTTTTTATCAATTTTGCGATATTTGCCCCTCCACTATATGTAGCTATTACAACCTTCCATCAGGAGATGATTCCCACTAATCTTGTTCTTAGTATTGCGGCCTCGAGGGAAGCTGTACCGTTTCCTGCGATGATTGAGGCTTTCCTAATTGAAATCATATTTGAAGCACTGCGGGAGGCCGGAATTCGTCTGCCTAAACAGATCGGCCAAGCCATAAGTATTGTAGGAGGATTAGTAATTGGCCAGGCAGCGGTCCAAGCAGGATTAATATCTGCTCCGGTAGTCATTATCGTGTCAATCACTGGAATTTCTATGTTTACGATTCCTCGATATAGTTTTGCAAATGGGATTCGATTACTTCGTTTTCCAATGTTATTCTTAGCGGGGACTATGGGTCTCTATGGCATTGTTCTAGGATTTCTAGGCATCATATTACACGTGACTTCTCTTCGTTCATTCGGGGTTCTTTATTTATATCCAATCTCTCCGCTTAAGTTTTCCGCCTTGAAAGATGTATTCATAAGGATACCGATTTGGGTGAAATTTCGCCATTCAATAAGGCCCAAATCACGTGAAGGACGGAACTAGAAGCACTTGGAAATTAGCGTGGAGGCGTATAGAAGGATTGAGGGGATTTAAGAGATGAGAACGTTAAAATGTATGATACTTCTTGTATTCGTCATCCTTTGCGGATGTTGGGATCGTACGGAAATTAATGATCTTGCATTTGTTACAGCTACTGCCTTAGATCTGTCGGACAATGGCAACGTGCTATGTTCCCTTCAAATCGCCATACCCGCATCTACTGAAGGGGGGAATCGTGATGGCGGGAAAGATAATCAATTTTTCGTAATATCCGCAGAAGGAAAAGATGGAAATGAGATTCACCGAAAACTTCAGAAGAAGAGCTCACGTATATTGTTCCTCTCACATCGAAGCGTTATTTTTATTAGTGAACGTTTAGCTAAGCATGGAATTAATGATGTACTGGATATTTTTACTCATGACCCTAGGAATCGCTTAAAAACGTATATCATGGTTGTGAAAGGGGGAGAAGGACGGAACATTTTGAAATTGAATTATCCTTTAGAGCAAGTATCACTCGAAGCGGTGAAGGAAATGGAAATTTCAGGAGAGGATTTGGCAGTAACATTACGTGATTTTTTTATTACATATGCAAGTGAGGGCGTTCATCCCGTTGTAGGGATAATTGAACCCGATGTCCACTCCAAAGATACAGATAAGGAAATATTTAATTTTGCAGGTGCCGGCGTTTTTAAAGACTTCAAACTATATGGTTTATTAGATGAAAAAGAAACATTGGGGCTGTTGTGGGTGACGGACAAGCTAAAGACCGGTCGAATCACGACAAATTTACCCAAAGGGGGGGAAGTTGGTATGGTTTTGAACCATGCAGACCGCAAAATTATAACGAAGACTCCAAATGATTCTGTACAATTTAAGATTCAACTTGAAGGCCAAGGAAGTTTGGTCGAGAATACATCCAGTTTGGATATTAACGAACCAAAAAATTTGAAGGTAATAAAAAAAGCGTTAGAAGATGCTGTTAAGAAACAAGTTCAAGATTTTTTATTTAAAATTCAAAAGAAATATAAAGTGGATAGCGTGGGCTTTGGCCAAGAAATATATAAGAATTATCCTGATAAGTGGGCTGTTTTGAAAAATCAATGGGATTCGCTATTCCCAGAGGCAAATATAACGATTGAAGTTAACCTGATGATAAAAGGAGCCGGAATGGTACATTCTTCTTTCGGAATGCAAGATAAGGAGATCAAAAAATGATCCTACAAATCGTGACTTTTGTTATAGTAACGCTGGTCTTGACTATCTATAACGTTCAGATTTTTCTAAATAAACAGCAACCTAATTCGGCTATTCTATATGGTGGTTTGATGGGGATATGTATGATCGTTGGCTCTTTACTATTTGCCAAGGTTCAAATACCAAGCACAACAATTCCTTTGAGAACCCTATTTGAACCCATCGGAAAAATCATTTTAAAACAATGAAACTAAAGCACTGACTTCTTCCAAAGCCTTTTTATCGAATCAATCATGAGAAGGATAAGAGGTAAAATTAATTGTGTAAATAATGCAAGAGTTGGATAAGTATAGCTAAGATAATTACTCAAATCGGTGGAATAATTTACAAAAACCGAAACCGATCCTAACACTGACAAAATCGTTATAGGGATCACAAGGTCCTTGTAATTTTTAACGTTAAAAAGATGGCATATACTTAGACAGATAATAAAGAAGGTAACAGAGATTTTTATAAAACAACCCATAACCCATATAGCTACCGCTAAAGCTTCCATGCGTTCAAAGCTTCCTTGAAAACCTATATATTGAATGACGCTAAATAAGGGAAAACTCAATTTTTCCGTTAAAGGCCCAAATATCATAATCACAGGTAAAATAGTAATGGCTAGAAGTCCAGAGGTAGTAACCAATCCGATAAACGAAGCTTTGAATGCTTTTTTCGGTTGGTTTAAATAAGGAAGAAGCCACCCTAAAATAAAAAATTGACATAAATAAGCGACAGGATATATCGCTCCCTGAAGGACCGGGAACATACCTTCACTCAATACAGGACGGAGCCGCTCCGGATCATATTCCGCGAGCATAAGCATCAAGAGTGGAATCAAGAAAACAAAAATGACTAACGCAAGATACTCGTTACTTCTTGCTATAGATTCGATCCCCATATAGACTGCTATGCCGCATAAGAGTGCCAATGATAGACTGACAACGATAGATGGACTTTTATGGAGCAGAACGGTATTTATAAACTGTATATGTTGATTAAGAATGATGAAATCAAAATTAATCCAGTAATAAATAAGATATATTCCTAAACATTTTCCCAGCCATTTACCTATGATTTGTGAACTGTACTGAATAATCGTTTGACCCGGGTAGCGATTGGACAATATGATCATCACCCAAATATTTAATAACCCGATTAAGATCGAAGGGAAAATCGTTATCCATGCGTCTTGCTTGGAAATCTTGACCATCAAACTCGGTATGATAAGAATGACAGTGGGCGCTATAAAGGAAAAAAGTAATAAACTCAATTGAGTTGCCGATATTTTTTCAGCGGATTTCATTCGTGTTCTCCTTCAGAGTAGATATACCAATTATAACCTTTCACAGCTTTTCATAAACTGATTTGGCAGATTTGACATCGTTTCGGCACCACTCATATTAAGAACGATCGTTCAAAATAATTCTTGACCGATCGTTCTTAATATACTAAAGTTGTTTTGAAAGGTGGGAGCAATGAGATGGCCAGGATAAAGGAATTCGATGAAGATGCCGTTCTACTTAAAGGCATGAGGCTATTCTGGGAACAAGGATATGAAAAGACTTCGATGCAGGAACTGGTCTCACATATGGGGATTCATAAAGGAAGCATGTATGATACCTTTGGCGATAAACATTCCTTGTATATTAAAACATTGAAACGCTATAGCGAAATGTTGGAGCAATCGGTTAAGCGTCGAATGGATGTTACCCGTTCTGCCAAGGAAGCAATCAGAATGTTGTTTGAAATGGCAATCCATCAGCGAGAAGAGTTTCCTGAGGGCTGCTTTTTAGTGAATACTGCGGTTGAGTTGGCAAAACGTGATTCTCAGGCCAGAGATTGGGTTCATCTGAACTGGGCTAGCACAGAACAGCTAATACGTGATCTTATTGTGGAAGGCCAACAATCAGGGGAATTTCCCAAAACACACAACGCAGAATGGCTGTCTTATTATTTCAATAATGCATTAATAGGATTACGCGTTATGGTTAAATCTACTACGAACAGAGAAAAATTAAGCCAAATTATTGAAATGACTATGTCGGTATTGGAATGAATGGGGATTAGATGATTTTTAAATAATAAATTTAAATATAGGGGTGAAGCTATATGGGAAAACTTGAAGGAAAAGTGGCTTTAATTACAGGAGGCAATAGCGGAATCGGTTTAGAAAGCGCAAAATTATTTGTTGCAGAAGGCGCAAAGGTCGTTATAACAGGCCGGAATCAGACCACGTTAAGCTCTGTGGCTGAGGAGCTAGGCGCCAATGTATTTGCGATTCAAGCGGATGCAGCCGATCCAGCGAGCATGGAAAATGCAATGTTTACGGCAGTAGAAACCTTCGGGCGGCTTGACATCATATTCGCTAATGCCGGCATTGCGGCTTCCACTCCTTTAGGAAGTACAGAGCTTTCGGTTTTTGAAGAAGTGCTTAAGGTTAACGTAACCGGAGTCTTTTTCACTGTACAAGCTGCTCTGCCCTACCTGAAGGAAGGATCTTCTGTAATCTTAACCGGGTCTACACGTGCGACAGATGGTTATCCGGAAAGATCAGCCTATTCGGCGAGCAAAGGAGCCATTAGCAGCATGGCTAGAGTGTTAGTTTCCGAGTTGTCGCCGCGGGGCATCCGTGTAAACACTCTTGTCCCAGGTGTAACACTTACACCAATTTGGAAACAGTCAACACCTGATGAAATAGCAAAACTGGAGGCTGCACATGCGCGCGCGATTCCTCTTAAACGCATAGGCGATCCGGTGGAAGTTGCCAAGGTCGCCTTGTTCCTGGCTTCTGATGATTCTTCATATGTGCAGGGTACAGAAATCGTCGTTGATGGGGGAGCAGCAGCTGCTCCGCTGGGAGCGCCAATATACCGTGAAAGTTAATTTGCGAGTTCAAATAAAATGCTCATTAAACCACCTAAAAAGGAGCTATTAACATGAACTCGAACAATCAATTTACCGTAAATCGCAAAACGCCTGCTTATTGGCGCATTACATTTCATAACCCACCGATTAATCTCCTTGATCCTGATACGATCTTTGAGCTTTTAACGCTTACGAATCAAATCGAGACAGACCCTGAACTGAAGGTCGTTGTTTTCGACAGCGCCGATCCTGAATTTTTCATAGCGCACTTTGACATGGCGCGTGCTGGAGAAAAGCAAAAAACTCCAAAAGAAAGTGACCTTCCACCATTTATTGATTTCACGACACGACTTTCCAGATCTTCGGTTGTCAGCATAGCTGAAATTCGCGGAAGGGCCCGGGGAATCGGCAGCGAGTTTGCTCTTGCCTGTGATATGCGGTTCGCCAGCAAAGAGAAGGCCATCTTCGGACAGCCTGAAGTCGCTGTCGGCGTCATACCAGGAGGTGGTGCCATAGAGAGACTTTCCCGCTTGGCGGGGCGTGCTCGAGCTCTTGAGATCACTCTTAGCGCTGACGACTACGATGCTTCAACAGCAGAACGCTATGGATGGATTAACAGAGCGATCCCTGACGCAGAATTAGACGGTTTTGTGGAAAACTTGGCTCAAAGAATTTCGGCATTCGATAAACAGGCTTTAAGTGATGCCAAGAGGCTCATTAATCGCACTGGAATTCCTAAAGTATCAGAATTGCTGGAAACTCGAGAAGTCTTTATCTCTGGATCGGTGTCACAAAATACTCGGGAAAAAGTGGTAAAAGCAATGGCGCGAGGCTTTGGACAACGAGGCGATTTCGAGCTTCATTTAGGTCATCATATAGGCAATATTGAATAGTTGCCGTTTTCGGATCATCAATAAATCTCAATCCGGGAGGGAATACAATTGATAAAAACATACGATAAAACAACAACAGGGCTTCTTTTAGTTGACCCTTATAATGATTTCTTATCACCGGAAGGCAAGCTTTTCCCTCGTGCTAAAGAAGTAGCAGACTCCGTAAACTTGATCCAACATCTAAAAGAAATCCTTATTTCGGTTCGGAAAACCGGCATTCAAGTTTTTTTTGTTCCTCATCACAGATCTGAACAAGATGATTTCAAAACTTGGATGCATCCCACTCCATATCAGCTCAAAGCTAAACAAGGACAGGTGTTTGCTAAAGATTCATGGGGTGGGGAATTTCATCCAGATTTTCAACCTCAAAAGGGTGATGTGATTATCAAAGAGCATTGGGCTAGCAGCGGATTCGCGAACACTGACCTTGATCATCAACTTAAGATGCATGGTGTACAAAAGGTTATTGTTATTGGTATGTTAGCCAATACGTGCATCGAAGCGACTGCACGCTTTGGTATGGAGCTTGGTTATCATGTTACCCTTGTTAAAGATGCTACAGCGGCTTTTAGTAAAGAGGCTATGCATGCGGCGCATGAAATTAATGGCCCTACATTTGCACATGCCATTTTAACAACAGAAGAACTTCTTGCTGCCTTGTAAGAAGGCTACAGAGGAACAAACGATAACTGTAGCAAGTAATTTGTTAGACCACCATCCTACCAATGGATGGGTATAGTCTCGGATTGGACGGTATCAACATGAATGACAAAATCGTAATGCCGGTATGGACGTTTGGATTGTTCATCGTCGTGATGAACACGACGATGTTTAACGTCTCCCTTCCGAGCATCATTCGGGATATCAACGTTTCGGCGGCTCTCGGATCGTGGATTGTTTCAAGTTATTCGATCGGCTATGCATTATCAACGATGATTTACAGCAGGCTCTCCGACGTGCTGCCGATTCGAAGATTGCTGTGGATTGGACTCGCAATACTAGGGCTTTCTTCAGTCTTCGGTATCATGGCGACGAATTTTCAAGCTCTGCTTATAGCTCGGATTGCACAGTCCGCCGGCGCCGGCGCGATGGCTGGACTTGGTCTCGTTCTAGCTAGCCGGTATATTCCTTATGAAAGGCGAGGCAGAGCGATTTCGATGATTTCGGCGGGAGCTGCTATGGCATTCGGACTTGGGCCAATCGTCGGCGGGTTGATTACCGAGTACTTCGGCTGGAACGGGTTATTTGCCGTTACTTGCCTAGTGCTTGTCCTTCTTCCGATTTTGCTGCGCCTACTCCCCAAAGAGCAGCCAAAGTCGTTCCGTTTTGACATAATCGGCGTCATCCTAACAATCGTCAATGCAGCGACGCTTCTGATCGCTGTAACGCAGCGCTCGGCAGTATGGCTAGCAGCGGGATTGTTATCGATCGCTGTCCACGTCTGGCACAACAGACGCTCGAAAGAAACGTTCATCAACCGGGAGCTCTTGGCTAAGCCCATGTACCGGAAACTGCTTGTTATCGGTTTCTGCATCATGATGCTGAATCTAGGCAACTTGTTTTTAATGCCCTTGGCACTTGCTAATCTGTTCGCCAAATCGCCGTTGGCCATTGGCTTTACGATCGCGCCGGGCGCCGTTTTATCAGCCTTTCTTACGCCCTTCGTCGGACGCTGGATAGACCGGTATGACAATGTGCGGTTTCTGATTCTCGGACATGGCATTTTAGCTATCGTTTTGGTCGCCTTCTGGGCGGCTCTTGGCGCATCTCCGGCTGTCATCTTGTTCGGTTACCTATTCTTCTCGCCGGCACTCTCGGCAACGATAGCATCGTTAAACAACGAAACATCGCGTATTTTACCGGCCAAGCTGATCGGATCAGGCATGGGACTCATGCAGCTCATCCAGTTTTTCGGAGGTTCAGTTTCCGTTGCGCTTTGCGGTATGTTGCTCGAATTTCAAAAAAAGAATTCTCTTGTCAGTGCCTATGAACATGTGTACGGCGCTTTAATTGCAATATACATTTGCTCGTTATGCGCACTGCTCTGGTACTTGCTATCCGGCCGTCGTCTTCACCGAGCAACGTAACGGAAAGCACTGAAAATGATAGTTCAAAGCAAAGGGCTGCCGTGTGGCAGCCTTTTGCTCAACTAACGGGCAGTTTAGCGTAACAATATATGAATCCCGGATGGAGAGTTATAGGAATTACCTATAAATAGATAGTTTATAGATATTTAATTTATATAAAGCACGCGTGATATCCTTCCATTAAATGGTTAGGAGGGATACATGTGAGAATTACTTGTTCTGCAGGAGGGTTAATTGTTAAGAACAACAAAGTGTTACTAGTAAAAATTACGTATGGAGTAAATAAGGATCATTGGATGTTACCGGGCAGACTTGTCGAAGAAGGGGAAACATTCGAAGAAGCCGCAATAAGAGAAGTGAAAGAAGAAACTGGGATTAATGCAAGACCTAAAAGGCTTATTGGAGTTAGGACCGGAATTAAACAACTACACAACGAAATAGAGCATGGAATATATTTCATCTTTGAGATGGAATTGATTTCAGGCGTATCTGGCTTATCCAAGGTAAAGTCCATTATTCAAACGAACAATAAATACATTAATTATGATGCCAACACTTCATCATAAAATCTTTGGCTCTATATTTAAATTAAAGTTCTTAACAATTTTTATCAGGTATGAATATCACGAAAATCATAATATATGAAATACAGTAAAAGAATCATTGTTCGAGCTATCAAAATCTAATCGTGACACTAAAGAATAATAAAGTTATGTTAGCTTAAAGTTCGTTTAGGGTGAATTATTGAACTTAGGGGACATGTTAGCTCAGTATAACAGCGTTATCGTGTTTAGGACTCTATACGAATCAGCAGAATTTCTACATTATGGACACCTTCATCGAATCATGCGACAATGAGAATGTTTTTTAAAAATATTGAGTGGGGGAAGGTATGACTAGACAGTGGTTGAAACGGCAAATAATTTCATATTTGCCCGTGTTCTTTTTGCTTACATTTGTTCTATTAACGGTGATGTTTTTATCAATTGCACAATTATCGAAGAATGCAGTGGTAAGCGCTAATGGTGTGTTTGCGAGACATGTACAACAAGTCGTTGATTATAACTTGAAGACAACGGAACGTCTTGTGTTAAACGCCGTGCTTTATAATGAAAAGTTAAAGCAGTATTTTAGTGCGGATGATAAAGAAGACAAATACTACTGGAAATATGAGATCTCGAATGAATTAGCTAAATTAAAAGTTTCGAACTCGATGATCGATTCGATATATCTTTACCGCATAAGTGATGAGAGCGTTCTCACGGAAAATATGCTCACTCCGCTTGTGAATTTTGGTGATCAAGCATTTATTCAAGAAATGGTAAGTTCTTTACCCAAAGCTCAGAAATGGTCTAACGCGCGGCTCTACCAAGAAATCAAGCATGCGGAGACATCGAACAAAGTAGTTACGTTTGCCAGCAGAGTTACACCTCCCTCAGGGGAGTTAGGCGTAATTGTTGTGAATGTGAAAGTCAAAGCTATTGAGCAACTTGTAAATGAGATGTCATCATCATCCGATGTAAGTTATGCGAATTTAATAGGTGCCGACGATCGTAATATCTACGATCCGCAAAATACGGGTGACGGTAAACAGTTGCATCAATTTATTTCGACTTACACAGGATGGGAGCTTCATACTGGGATTAAGAATAACACGTTATATCAATTTGGTTCATGGGTTTATTATGTGTTTTTTGGCATTGGAATCGCGGTGTTATTACTCGGGACACTATGGATTATTTATACAGCACGCAGTAATTATAAACCAATTCAGTCGATCTTAGGACGGATTACGAGTCTGTCATCCAAGCCGAGCAGTCTCTTTCAAGATCAATCGGTGGATGAGTTTAAGTTCATTGAAGGGGCATTTGAGGATTTATTCGAGCGGGTGACAGAATATGAGAAGGAGCAAGAAGAAGGACTGATATCGAAAAAACGTCATATGTTGAAGGATTTAACTGATGGCAGCCTTATCCTGCAGGAAGAGGAATGGAAGAAAGAAATGTCGAGTCTGAGGCTCTCTTCGGAATTTACTAATATGTGCATAGCGATCGTTGAGGTGGACCGTTATGCTGAATTTGGACAAAGTTATTCTAACCGAGACCAGTATTTATTGAAATTCATCATTAACAGCGTACTTAAGGAGATTGCAGATCAGTATCAGATTGAGATGTGGGCGGAATGGTTAGAAAGCCACCGACTATGCATACTTTTTTTGACTCAAACGGATCTTGAGCAGTCCGATAACAATATATCGGTCATTTGTAACCGAATGGTGGATTGGGTACAGAAGAATTTAGAGTTCAGCATAACCCTTGGCGTGAGTCAATGCTATGCTGATAGTGCACAAATCTACCACTTGTACGAACAGGCCCAGATGGCTCTGAATTATAAGTCAGTAAAAGGCAATAATCAAGTGATTAACTACGCACATATGAATGAAATCCAACAAGGTGAAGCTTATAAATTGTTTCATTATCTCCGCTCTCTTTCTTATTACTTTCGTATGGGGGAAGATCGTTGGAAGGACGAATTTGAGATTTTCTTTCAACAAGTTTTGGAGGGTATGTACGCAAAAAGCGAAGTTTATTATTTAATCAACGACCTAATTAATCATCTATACCGAGAAGTTATGGAGCTGTCGGATGAATTTCAGGCAAATTGGAAAAGAGACATACTGCCAAGAATGAACAACATTTTAAAGGGAATGGAGACTGTTGAAGAAACAAAGTTTCAGATGTTGGATGTGTTGCTCTATGCAGAACAGCTATTTCTAGAGCTTCGCAACACAAGGAAACATCATGCGTTAATGCAAAACGTTCGTATATATATTGAAGAGCAGTATTCGAATCCGGATTTGTCACTAAAGCATCTTGAGGATGAGTTCGGTATGAACGGAAAATATTTGAGTTTCTTATTTCGGGAAGAGATAGGCGTTAAATTTGTTGACTATTTGTCGCAAGTACGTTTAGAAAATGCAAAAGTTTTACTAACAGAGAGACAATTATCTGTCCAAGACACGGCAAGTCAGGTTGGATATACCAACTCCATGACATTCATCCGAGGGTTCAAGAAGTACTTTGGAATGACCCCAGGTGATTATAGAAAAATGTGATTAACGAAAAGAAGCACCCGGAGTACTGGCTTATATGTCAGTTGCGACGGGTGTTTTTTATTGTGCCGTTTATGAAAAAAATCAATCGCAAGGAAAATGAAAGCAAGGCTGCTTGGCTTTATTTTAACAAGACACCCGTCAACCCTTATAGGAGGAAACCATTATGGTTATGGAATGAAGCCATACGAAGCGTTGAAAATCCCATCGAGATCAAAATGGTCAGCAGTTGTCGCAATTTGCGTTTTTTGGCTTAACCGTGCGGTTTTTAGAAAATGATCAATCCTAGGAATTATCAAGATGAGGGCAAAAAACGATGATTTCGGAAAAAAGTATATGATCGGAATCTTTGCCATTGAGTAATTGGGCGGTCAGAAGCTATAGTCGATTGGCGGACTCAAAGATTTACAAATTATGATGAGGGGAGGTGAAGAAACTTGAAGGAAATGCACAATACCGCTAATAGAACACTGGGAATTCAACTGAAGGAGCGACGACGATTTGAAGCGAAAAGAAGATTGAAAGATAACATTCCCTTATTAATTTTATTTGTACCGGTAATGTTGTTTTATATTATCTTCAAATATGTTCCAATGTTTGGTTCGATCATGGCGTTTAAGGATTATAATTTTGGTCAAGGGATTCTTCATAGCCCTTGGAATGGACTAAGAAACTTCGAAATTCTATTTAGCAACCCGCAGACGCTAAATATCATTCGTAACACGCTGTTACTCAGTGTGCTGAATATTGTTGTTGGTTTCCCAATTCCAATTATACTTGCTGTTTTATTGAATGAAGTCAGGAAACAGTGGTTTAAGAAGTGGATTCAGACACTCGTGTATCTACCACATTTCTTCTCCTGGGTTATTGTTGGCGGGATCGTAATCACTTTATTCGCAGAGCAAACAGGTATTGTGAATAATGTGCTTGAACGTTTAACCGGCAATACCTTTTCTTTTCTCTATGACGACGTATCATGGATAGCTATCTTCTTAGGTTCCGGGATTTGGAAAGAGGCAGGCTTCAGCACAATTATTTTCTTAGCAGCCATTACGAGCATTGATCCATCGCTATATGAAGCAGCCAGTATAGATGGAGCAAACAAGTGGAAGCAGATACTGAACGTGACGTTACCAGGCATAAGCTCGACAATCGTCCTGATTCTTATCTTGCAGATGGGCAATGTGATGAGTGTAGGCTTTGATCCGGTTTATGTGCTGCAAAATTCAGGCGTATTTGATGTGTCGGAAGTGATTAGCACGTACATCTATAAGGTCGGTATTCAAGGAGGGCAATTTAGTTTAACATCTGCCATGGGATTATTTGAATCGGTAGTCGGATTTATTCTCATATTTGCTACCAATATAATTGCTAGGAAATTTGACCGAGGTTTATGGTAAGGAAGGTGAAAAACATGAAAATTACTCGCGGTGAGAAAATTTTTATCATAAGCAACTACATCTTTCTGACACTCGCTGCTCTAAGCTGCTTGCTGCCGCTGGTGCATCTATTCTCCGTTTCCTTAAGCAACCCTCATGCTATTTTGTCGGGAAAGGTTTCTTTCTGGCCTGTAGGTTGGACCATTGAAACCTATCAATCGTTGTTTGAAGGCACGCGTATTGTTAGCGCTTTTAAGAATAGCGTTATAATTACCGTTGTTGGGGTAGCTTTAAGTATGTTATTTACGATTATGGCGGCGTATCCTCTTTCTAAAAAGCGCTTCTATGCAAAACGTACATTCACTTTACTCATTGTATTTACAATGTTATTTAGCGGCGGAACCATCCCAACATTTTTAGTGCTGAAGGCTTTAGGAATTGTTAATACTTATTGGGCAATATGGCTTTCTGGGCTGGTAAGTACGTATAACATGCTGATCATGCGAACATTTTTTGAAAATATTCCTGAAGAGGTTGTTGAAGCTTCAAGGATCGACGGGTGTGGAGAGTGGAGGCAATTGTTGAAGATTATCCTTCCGCTATCAATGCCTGTGATTGCCACCTTGACGTTGTTCTATGCAGTTGGGTATTGGAATTCATTTTCGAGTATCATGATCTATATTCATGATTCTACCAAATATAATTTAGCAGTATTAGTTCAGCAAATGGTTCAGAGTCAATCGATGCTGCAAGAGATGAATAATCTCCAGACGGATGATGTTCAACAAATGACACCGGAATCGATTAAAGCAGCAGCACTGTTCGTTATGCTAATTCCTATGCTAGTCGTATACCCGTTCTTACAAAAGTACTTTGTTAAAGGTGTTATGATTGGGGCCGTTAAAGGTTAATTGGATGAAATCAAGACAATAGTTATGCTAATTATTCTACTACTAAATGGGGGCATTAGAATGAAACATCCTTTTATGAAATCTGTATCGTTAAGTTTAACGGCATTATTTGTAGCGGCAACCTTATTTGCAGGTTGCTCGTCAGAGGATAATTCAAAAGCGTCATCAGAAACAGAGGATAGTTCAAAGAGAGGCTCAATCTCTGCAACATTGTATGATCGCGGAAAAGTTCCGCCGGAAGCAGGAACGATTGATAACAATATCTGGACGGAATGGATGAATGAAAAGGGACCTGTTGATGTTAAGTTTGTACCATTCCCTCGCTTCGAGCAAGTCCAGAAACTAAACCTATTGTTCGCATCAGGAGATGCGCCTGATTTGATCTTGGAATATGATGGAGGTTTCTTCAATCAGCTGTATGCTCAAAAACAGCTTTTGCCTTTGGATGATTTGATAGCGGAGCATAGCACGTCGTATAAGGAATTAACAGAGAAGTATCCGCAGTTGCTGACGCTTGGCCAAAAGGATGACGGGAAGACCTACAATTTTGGGCGAATACTGGGCGCGAAAAATAACGATTATATTTTAGTGCGCAAAGATTGGCTGACGAAGCTTCAGTTAGAAGCTCCAAAGACAGTAGATGAATTGTTCCAAATAGCAAAATCATTCCGTGAAAATGATCCCGATGGGAATGGACAAAAAGATACGTTTGGCATGAACATCGGCGGGGCATCTGCTGAATCCGTTGTCAACTCCATGTTTAATAATGCAAGCCGATTTGTCAAAGATGGCAAGCTTGTAAACCCGAACATTGGCGAACAAGCCAAGGCTGCGGTGCAGTTCCAGAAAGATTTATTTGATGCAGGGATCATTGATAAAGATTTCTTGACGGATAAGAACGGTGAAAAAGCGAAGCAAGATTGGGTGAACGGTAAGCTTGGATTCTATTTCGCAAGCGGCGGAGTAGACAGTGCATCATTGCTGGATGAGTATAAATCTTTGCTTAAAAATGTTCAGGGCGCAGAAGTATTGGCAATACCAGTACCTGCGGGACCATTCGGGCAGTTTAACCCTGGTTTCAAGTCTCCGATTCAAATGACGGGCGGTATTAATGCTAATGCGAAAGATCCTGTTGCGGTAATGAAATATATCGATTTTCTCGTTGAAAAAGATACGATTATGACGCTTAAGAACGGAATAAAAGGTGAGCATTATACTCTAGATAGCGAAGGCATTGCTACGCCGATAGATCCAGAAAAGAACAAAAAGGATTTGGTGGGCACGTTAGATTTAAGCATTATGAGCTCAATCGGAACATTGCCGAAAGGCGAACAAGTTAGTGTTAAGCTTGATCCAAGCATTCCGGAAGAAAAGCAATTTGCAGAAATTCTTGCAGCGGCTAATGCAGCTTATTTTAATCCAGCCAATGATTATGCCTATCCGATTACGAACTGGCCGGGATTGCCGTCTGACTTGCAAATTATTGATAAGAGCGTAGCAACGATCAATGATATGTGGAAGAAGTCGATTGTAAGCGGCAACAAATATACATCTGACCAAGCTTTGGCAGATGTTCAAGATTTATGGAAAAAGTCTGGTGGTCAGCAAATTGACCAATTCTATAGTGATTGGATTACGAACAATTCAGACAAGATCATCTATAACCGAGATTTCATTGAAATGATTAATGAACAATAGGTCACTGACGATTCATTTTGGGAGGGAACAAATTGAAAAGAAAATCTGTACCTGAAATAGATCATCAGGGGAAGGAGATAGCGGAGGTCTATCCCTACCCTCTACCAGAAATATATGGTACCTCCGCCGATTATGCATTAACTGCAAATGGCGTTTCGATACCTTTTACGACCTATACGAAGGATTACGATTATGCTAGTTTCTCCGTGACGGCTGGTCAAGTAACCTATGAGTTGACTTTGCTTGATGATGCCGAGATCAGCACGTATACCATTAGTCCGGTGAAGTTGAATATTACACCGATTATTACAGGGAATAAGATGACGTTCATCGTTGACCGAGATGAATATCTTATCATCCGTGTGAATAATCGAGAAAAACGGGTAGTTCTTGCAGCAGACCCTGGGGAAACGAATGTTCCTTCTGTGACGGAACAAGGGGTCTTCCATGTAACAAGCGATCCGTATGGTGTTGTGCCAGCCATTGATCAAACCGAGGTACAAGTAAGAACCGCTGAGATTCAACAAGCACTCGATGATGCCAGTCAATATGGTACATCTCATGGCGATGGTGCTCAAGGTATAGTATATATTCCAGCAGGAACCTACTTTATTTCTAATCTGGTGATTAAGAGCAATACAGCAATCTATCTGGAGCCAGGTTCCCTGTTAATCAGCACGAGCAATATGTCAGACCTTAAAGAGTATTGGTTTAAGGATTCTGTCGGTAAACCTGTGACGTGGTGGATCTCGACTGCCTATGAGTCTACCAATATCAAGATATACGGACGCGGAACAATTGACGGTAACGGAGAAGCACTCTCTGAAAATGGAATGATCAATAATTTACTTGTTCCGATTGCTACCTCGGCATTCAGCCTGGATGGTATTACCATTCGAAATGCTTCTGCCTGGGCAATCACGACAATAAGATCGAAGGCATTAAACTTCGTTAATTTGAAGATGTTCAACAGCTTGAATATGGGAGAAAATGATGGAATCGATGTATGCGAGTCGCAACAGGTCGTTGTTAGAAATGCGATTGGTATAGGGCTAGACGATCCATTCTCAACCAAAGCTTGGAAGGAAACGACAGACATCGCATCCGGGAAAGTATGCTGGCCGGGAGATCCTGAGCCTGTACATGATGTTCTGTTTGAAGATTGCATAGCATGGACGATTTGTTATGGTTTTAAGATAGGTCAAGGCGTCATGCAAAATCAAGAGAACATTACGTTTAGAAATTGCGTTGTTTATGACGCAGCCGTTGGTTTCGGGATTCATCATAAATATGGAACAGCTGAAGCGAAGCATATTACATTTGAAAATATGGAAATCGAACATATTAGCTATATGAACGATGATAATAGCGCCTGGATGACAATGTTTATCGTGAACGGAAACCAGTTAGGCATCGGACCGATTACAGATGTTAATGTGAAGAACATCAAGGTATACGAGAAAGGCAGAGGTAGCGCCAAGATACAAGGCACTAAAGGTGCTCCGATCACGAATGTCATGTTTCAAAACATTTATATGCCTGGACAGGAGAAAGCAGCTAAGAGCTTAGCCGACATGAATTTCTTGATTCGAGATTTCAATAGCGGAGTAATGATTTTGCCCGAGGAGGAAGTTGAGTGATAGATTTCACTATTGGTAATCTCCAATCAAGTGTTTTGGTTCATCGTCATCCTGCAAACCCGATACTCGCTCCGAGGGATATCCCTTATAACCCAGCCATGGTATTTAATGCTGGTGTTGTGAAATATCAAGGGAAATATGTCATGGTGTTCCGTAATGATTATGGAGATGAAGTTAATCAGACCATTTTACCGCATACGACAACGAATTTGGGTCTCGCATTCAGTGATGACGGTGTGAAATGGGAAGTTAATCCATTTCCCTGTTGGAGCTGGGAGGATGAAGAGGTGATTCGTGTCTATGACCCGAGGTTAACGGTCATTGAAGGGAAATGCTATATGTGCTTTGCTGTGGATACGAAGCATGGTCTTCGCGGCGGTATTGCCGCAACAGATGACTTTAGTTCTTTTGAAATCCTCAGCTTGTCTGTCCCGGACAATCGAAATATGGTGTTGTTCCCAGAAAGAATCGGAGGGAAATATGTTCGGTTGGAGCGTCCGTTTCCGGTTTACAGCCGACATGGGATCGATCGATTCGATATGTGGATGAGTGATTCTCCAGATTTGCGTTATTGGGGAAATTCCAAGCTTGTGCTAGCTGTAGAACAAGTTCCTTTTGCAAATGACAAGATTGGTCCAGGGGCTCCCCCGATCAAGACGGATAAAGGATGGTTAACGTCTTTTCACGCTGTTGATATTGATTCTTCACGAGGTAAGAATGGTTGGGAGGAAACATGGAAGAAAAGATATACAGCAGGAATTATGCTCCTCGATTTAGTTGATCCAAGTCGGATTGTAGGTATGTCTAGTTCACCGCTACTCGCACCTGAAGCAGCCTATGAGATTGATGGGGGTTTTCGTAATCATGTCATTTTCCCAGGAGGAATGATTCTTGAAGACTCGGGAGAAGTCAAAATTTATTACGGTGCTGCCGACACGGTGGAATGTCTCGCAACTGCAGATGTTGATGACCTAATACGCCTTTGTTTAGAAGGCAAGTAACAGAGGGGGAAACGCAGTGAATTACGGTGAAATGAATATACCAGCACAATCAATCCCTGTATCGCATGAGGTGGATGTTGTTGTTGTTGGCGGTGGTCCTGCGGGGATAGCAGCAGCCATTAGTGCGGCTGCAAACGGCGCTGAAACGTTATTAATTGAGCAGCGCGGTTTCTTGGGGGGGATGGGAACGGTAGCGCTTGTTCCGGCATTTTGTCCATTTACAGATAAAGTGAAACCTGTAATTCGAGGACTCGGCATGAAGCTGATGGAACGGATGAAGCAGTCTTGTAATGAGGATTACCGCAAAAATTATGTGAATACGCTGGATTGGGTACCAATTGATCCTGAGGTTCTCAAACGTGTTTATGATGATGCTTCACTCGAGAACGGGGTTTCCTTGCTTTATCATACATTTGTGTTCGATGTGATTTTGTCAAAGGATCGTCGCAACATCGAAGGGATCATTATCGTGAACAAATCTGGTCGATCAGTCGTACGATGCCGTTATGTGATTGATGCGACTGGAGACGCCGATATCGCAGCGAAAGCCGGTGTTCCCTTCCAGATGGGCGGGGAACAGGGAGAGTTGCAATCTGCCAGCATGTGCTATCTGCTTGCAAATGTGGATCGCAAGAAGTTTGATCATTACGTTAAGGAATCAGGGGATACTAGCCAGCTTCATCAAGCCGTTGAACTGGCTATGGCAGATGGCGTCCTTCCAGAAGGACGGAAACTGGTCTCGGGACTAGCATGGGTTAATGATTACTTGGTTGGCGTTAACTTTGGTCATATATTTAATATTGATGGTACGAAAGCTGAGGATTTGACGCGTGGGGGTATTGAGGGGCGTAGGCTTGTTGAGCGTCAGGTTCAGTTCTTTCGAGCGTATGTACCAGGATTCGAGCAAGCTCATGTCGTAGCGACTGGGGAACAAGTTGGAATTCGAGAAACAAGGCGAATTCAAGGCGATTATGTGCTCACAGTGGAAGACTTCATGCAGGCACGTTCATTCGAAGATGATATTGCTCGCAATGCATACTATATTGATATCCATATGGCTACCAGCAAACAAAATATGACCTTTAAACACTTGGCACCAGGTGAATCTCATGGGGTTCCTTATAGAGTTTTATTGCCCGTAGGGATTGATAATATGTGGGTGCCGGGACGAGCTGCATCTTCGGAGCGGGCAGTGCAAGGTTCACTGCGCGTTATGCCGAATTGCTTCGCTATGGGCGAGGCATCCGGTACGGCTGCTGCCTTAGCCATGAAATCATCTGTAAAGTCAAGGGAAGTCTCTATAGCAGAGCTTCAGCAAATGCTTTTACAGAATGGTGTATGGCTGGGGGAAGAAGGTACTGTGAATTGAAGGAAATCCCAATAACGGATGAGTTATTTCGTGGTGCTGTCTCATTAGAGCGTACATTAAAGGGGATTAAGCCTTGGCGTATCCCCTACCAAGATTATGATTTGTATCCTCCAAATGGGATCGATTACAAAGCAGAGATATGTGTGGGAGTGCGACTTTGTTTTCACACAGATTCAACGGTAATTGTTTTGAAATTCTCTCCAATTAAAGGGGAGGCCCGATTAGATTGTATGGTGGATGGAAAATTGTTCGCTTCAGCAGCGTTAAACGAGAATGATAGGGAGGTTACCTATACCAACCTGTATCCTGGGCGAAAAGAGATCGTTATTTATCTGCCTCAAAATATTGGTATGACGGTATGCAGCTTATGGATTGAGTGGAATACAGAAATGAAAATTATCCCGGATACACAACCGAAATGGGTCACCTATGGCAGTTCCATCACGCAATGTGTAGGTGCGCATAGTCCATCTCGCACATGGCCAGCCATTGTAGCGAGGGAAAGCGGTCTTAACTTAACTTGCCTTGGTTTTTCAGGAAACTGCCATCTTGAGCCGATGGTTGGGAGACTCATCCGTGATTTGCCAGCTGATTTCATCTCACTTTGTGTTGGAATCAATATATACGGGGCCGCTTCGTTAAGTCCACGTACGTTTAAACCGGCGTTAATTGGAATGTTGGAAACAATACGGGATAAACATAAGCAAACACCTCTGCTCGTTATTTCACCGCTCTATGCTGCAAAGCGTGAGGTAATCAATAATGCACTAGGTTTCACGCTGCCGAAGATGCGGGAGGATGTGCGTCAAATCGTAGAGATGTTACAGGCGCGCGGTGATCATCACATTTACTATATGGATGGATTGGAACTATTTGGTCCAGATGATGCATCTCACCTTCCTGATCATCTGCATCCTGATGGGGATGGATATGAGATCATAGGTGTACGGTTTATGGAAAAGATCATAAAGCCTTTCCGTAAGAGGAGAATTTTTTTGTGATTTAAGGTTATATCAAAAGGAACTTATTAATAAAAAGTTAAAGGTTTTTGTTTAGAAGACCTAGGAATTGTTACTGAAAAAAATGGTAATCAGCTTAAGCCAAAAGCGTTTAGCCGCGCACTCTTCACCATTTGTTTTTAAAATGGAGAAGAGTGCGCGGCACGTCATATGATGGATGTGATCGTTAACCATCCTGAGTACTATGTAGTAAAAGAGCTATTCGATGAGTTTGAATTATCAAATATTGATTTTGACCAAACGTTGTTGTATAGTCCTTGGCATTTAGTATTGATGGAGGTTTTTATTCTTACCCAGACATTATTTCTAACCACAATAGAAATTCATTCTTGGTAAAAACACATACAGACAATCCAGTACCAATTTAAATTACAAGTGAATCACAACTGAATAGTGGTCTTCACGGATTATGGACAGCAGCTGCTTCTGGAGGTACTGGATTGTTGTCAAATGGAATGTATACTGGGGTTGCTCCTGAAGCAGATATGTACTTAATTGAAACAGGATCGCTAAGAACGGCAGAAGAGGTTGAAAAAAATGTGGGGAGTGCGTTAGACAGAGGCGCTCGTTTTTATTCAAACTCCAAATTATTCGTTTTACAGGAATTCTAACGCGAAACGTTAGTTCAACCATCATGGAGCAGTATGTCGCAACGGCAGCTGCTCCTATTTTATTTAGCTAAAGGGCAGACTAATGCAACTTTTACTGTGTAAATTCGTCTGATTTAAACAAGCATATTTTTGGGAGGTATTGGATGAAGAGCCTGAAAATCGGTAGTGGATTTCTTTTGTTTATTATTGGATTATATGTAGCCTTTCAAGGGTATTCAACTTACACATTTAGTGCACGGAGTTATGACGGCAGTATGGGAGTATATAAGTTTGGCTATTTTATCCCCGCAACAGATTATCATCTACACACAACTGGAGTTATTTTTACCTGTATAGGTCTAGTTTTAATTATCTCTACATCTTACTGGATGTATTTGTTATTGAAGAAGCAAAAGGAATCATTGAACTAACTGAGAAACATTAAAGCGGTTAGCATCTCGCGGGGCAGTTGCGGCAAATGTATATCCTCATCGTTTTCGTCATACTTATGCATGTCAATTGCTCGACAATGGAGCGCCATTAGATTTCATCCAAGGCATGTTAGGGCATGAAAAGGCATCAACCACACAAATCTATGCTCAATTACGTGGTGAACGACGGAGAGAACTATATCGGCGATTCTTTTAGCTTTGTTAGCGGCAGATCTCATTTAGGGATCTGCCGCTATTCCACTATCGGGTAGGATAGTTTCAAAATGTAGTAAAATTTAAACAATGACTTCATTGATAATCCAATGGGAATAAAACGGGTTTTATTGTATCTGGAGGAACGTTGATCTGGCTGTCGTTCCTGACAGGAGGATTTGGATTAATAGTTTAAAGTCGAAGAGGGACTAGTCTGCAGTCTCTCTTATTGACGATTTTACGATCAGCAACGGCATCATGATCTCTGGTTCGCTCATCATTCGCATTGACGACATTGTACAGGGAGATCGAACCCGATTAACCTAGCTGCTGCGAACCATTGAACCACACGGATGTGATCGACAAGGTATCCGAGATATTGGTTGTTGGATCACCGTTTACGAGAATAAGGTCAGCGCGCGCACCTTCGGTAATACGGCCGCGATCGTGAAGACCAAAGCAACGGGCCGGTTTGGTAGTAGCCGACTGAAGAGCTTCGATCGGAGTGAACCCGGCCTTCACCAGCAGCTGCATTTCGTGGTGGACGCTTGCTCCGTGAGCAAGGCCGCCAAGGTTCGGAACGGGAACCGGCGCAACATCCGTCCCTACCAGAATATCAACTCCGGCACGGTGAAGATCCATCACATTCTTAAAGCTGTTCTCCATATTGCCTTGCGGGAACGTATTGAAGCTTGAGTTCAAAATACCGATCCAATCCGGACTTAATTTGGAATGAACACGCGGATCATTCGCCAATTCCGATGCCGGTTTCCCAACAATCGATGAGTTCAACACCAAGCACGGTGTAACAAAAGCGCCTGAATCCGCTATGGATTTCACCAACTCGGATGTGTACTCGGGTCTGTCGATAAACAAGTGGCCCAAACCATCGACTCCAAAATCGATGGCTGCTTGCGATGAAAGAGCCGTCAAGACGTGGGCGATGACCAGCTTATCGAACTTGTGGGCTTCTGTCACGGCTGTTTTTAGAATCTCGTCGCTTAGAACAGGCAGGCCGGGTGCACCCATGACCGTCCCTTCTTCAATCATGATCTTAATATAGTCGGCACCATTCTCCACTTGAGTATGCACATGTTTAATCGCTTCTTCCACCGTCGTCACTTGCGGTATTTCATCGTGATCGTGAGCGTATGCGGCCAACATCGCTTCCCGGTCTTCCTCCGATAACTTCTCTAGCTCCTTTAATACGAATTCCGGTATTTCATCCCCATCCGGCAGCAATTCATCTGGGTGTCCGCCCGGAGCAGTGATTGCTGTGCCGGCAGAACGGACGTCTGCAACATCATCCACATTTTTTAACTGGATCTCGCGACCTCTTTTCGTAAAATCGCCGTTCATTTCGAGTTCTGTCGTAACGCCGAATTTTAAGGCATCTCGTAATCCGCCGATTGAGGTGTGGACATGTGCATCAATCAGACCGGGCATTAAAGTCGAATTTTCCCCATCGATAATCGTCGCATCGGCCGGAAGGTCTCCGCCCACTGCAATAATGGACTCCCCTTTGATGACAACATGTCTTGACGCAATAATTTGTTCTCCATCAAAAATACGTACATTTGTAATCGCCGTAACTTGTTCTAACGCAGCATTTTGAGTTATCTTCTCCATTTGAAATTCCTCCAATGTGTTTGTTCATAACAATTCGAAGTATAACTGTTAGGATTCTAACTGTCAATAAACTAAGTATTTTGACATGTGTATAGGATCACTGTATAGTTTAGTTGCTTACAATTAGCTTTCTAACAATTTCAGGAGGGACGATCATGCAATCCCGAAAGGATACGCCTTATTTGGATTTGTTTCAGATTATCGGTCTTAAATTAAAGAAAAGAGCGGACGAGAGTATAAAGGAACTAGGGTTAAACGCTCAACAAGGAAAAGTAATCGACTATATTTACGAGAACCAAGATAATCATATTATTCAAAAGGACCTAGCAGATCGGTTTCATGTGCGTGGGGCCAGTATTACAAGCATGCTTCAAGGTCTAGAGCAAAAAGGGTTCATTGAGCGCAAAATCCCGGCCAATAATGAACGGCAAAAAAATATATATGTATTGCCAAAAGGGATTGAGTTGATTGAAGGCTTTAATGACTCATTCCAAAAGGTGGAGGATGAAATCGTTCAAGCCCTTACTAACGAGGAGAAGCAAACCTTAAAGAAATTGTTGATCAAAATCAATGAGCGCATATAAAGAAGAGGATTCCAATGAGGCTATGGAGACATTTACAAATTAAAATACGCTTGTCCCAGTTGGGGAGCATTTAAAACAGCAAGGAATGAACAATCCATATGGTGCATCAAATAATATTCCTTAGAACTATACCAGCCAATAGGCTGTCAATATTTAATTATTAATGAAGAAAACGAAGGGTGCTATACTGGTAAAAAAGCAT
>NZ_MRTD01000024.1 GCF_001956295.1 Paenibacillus sp. FSL A5-0031 | reverse complement strand
GGTTCGAAAAGCTTGAAAAGGGTTTAAGGGTTTGATATTAATGTTTTAAAGGTTTGATATTAATGTTTTAAAGGTTTGATATTAATGTTTTAAAGGTTTGATATTAATGTTTTAAAGGTTTGACATTAAGGTTTAAAGATTTGAAATAAGCCTTTAAAGGTTTGGTAGTAAGTCCTTTGAAGGCACGGTAGAAATTTCACTGAAAGGAGGGAAACTATATGGGTTTTGCAACTGAGTTTAATTCTGTGTGCAAATTTAAGTCCGAACAAGAGCTCTATGAATTGTTGGAGTATGGTCGGGGCAAAATGGTCAAGAGCGGCTTTCGCGTATTTCCAACTGGCCAAAAGGTGATTGCTTATACACCAGCCAATGAAGCGATTGCGATTGTCCGCATTTTAGCTTCTATCGCCGAAATTAATTTTCAAGGCGAAGAAGTGACACAAGTGGAGATGGAGCTCGTGAGAAAATTGACTGAGGAAGAATCAAAAGTTCAAACGGCGCTTGCTTTTGAAATGTTTTTTGGAGAGAGGGCCTAATCGATGATTGTCAGATTAGGTTTTGTCGCAATGAGCTTGCAGGTTGAGAATGCATCGCCTTCGAGAACGATGACGTTTGCGAACTTCTCGAAGCTAAACGACCGCGAGGCAGGGATTCGGAAGCTGGAAAGAATAGCAGAGGAAAATCTGCGCAGTACGCTGCGGATTTTGAAGCATTGCAAAGCCAGCGAAATTCAAATGTATCGCTTTTCGTCAAAGCTTATACCCCTTGCTACTCATGAGGACTTATTGGAGTGGAATCCATTTGAAGCGCTAGCACCAGCATTTCAGGAAGTTGGCGAGTTCGTGCAGAAGCACGGAATAAGAGTGTCCTTTCATCCGGATCATTTCTGCGTGTTCAGCACGCCTAGACCGGAGGTGCTCGCGAAATCAGAGCTGGATTTGCTCAATCATATTCTTATGCTAGAGGCAATGGGGCTTGATGAAGCGACAAAATGCAATATACATATCGGTGGAGCATATGGCGACAAGGTTGTAGCTGGTGAACGTTTTGTTCGCCAGTTCAGCTCCTTGTCGCCTCGCTTTAAACATCGAATTACGCTTGAAAATGATGATAAAACGTTCAATGTCATGGAAACGCTAGAGGCGGCTGAGCAGGTTGAGGTTCCGATGGTGCTCGACATTCACCATCATGCCGTTAATGCAGGCGACATCTCAGATGACGAATTATATGAGCATTTATGGCCGCGTATTGTTCGAACATGGGATAAAGAGCGAGAGCGGCTGGGCCTTGCTGGTACAAGCCAGCTCCCTCCCAAAATTCACGCTTCCAGTCCAAAAAGCTTATCTGACCCGCGTGGTCATGCAGATTATGTAGAAGCAGAGCCGCTTGTACAGTTTTTGCGTCATGCGGCTAGAAATACTGAATATTTGGATTGCATGCTTGAAGCCAAAAGCAAGGATGAGGCTTTGATGAAGCTGATAGAAGACTTAAAGGAACTGGAAGCAAGCGCAGAAGGCATCAAGGTGTTGGATGGCGGCCGCGTAGAAATTACTGCTGATTAGCAGCAAAATAACACCGTCAGGGCTTGCCTTGGCGGTGTTATTATATAGCGGGCGTTTTCAAATAGATGCATCATTATGTAACTGAAAAGGTGAATTCGCATGGAATGGATACTTCTTGTACTTCTTGGCGTTGTAGCAGCGATGTTTGGCAGTATTGTAGGTCTTGGCGGCGGTATCATTATCGTTCCTGTCTTAATGCTCATTGGTCCCACATTAACGGGAGAAGCTATTGGACATGCAACAGCAGTTGGCATATCATTAACGGTATTAGTCGTTACGGCACTTGCATCTACACTGAGCTATGCTAAACGTAAAATCGTTGATTTCCGCAGCGGCTGGATATTTTTTGTGACCAGCGGGCCTGCAGCAATGATTGGCTCCGCGCTTACAGGAAAGCTGCCTGCAGGCGTATTCCAGCTTGTATTTGGTATTTTCATGCTGCTGATGGCATCATTATTAATTGCTCGTGACTACATGAAACCGTTTACGAAGCAGTGGCCAATCGTTCGAACGATGACCGATGCATCAGGCGAGGTGCATACGTACAGCTATGGTATTATTCCTGCACTCGGTATCGGTTTTGGCGTAGGTCTCATGTCTGGCTTATTTGGAATCGGAGGCGGGTCGCTGTTTGTCCCCCTTATGGTGCTGTTATTTCGTTTTCCGCCTCATATGGCGACCGCAACATCAATGTTCATTATTTTTTTATCATCCATTCTAGGGAGCGGCATGCACGTTTATCTTGGTGAAACAGATTGGCTGCTCGTGCTTGCATTAGTGCCTGGAGCTTGGATCGGCGGAAAGCTGGGTGCGGCAATTGCTGTGAAAATGAGCGGCAAGGGCTTACTTTGGCTGCTTAGAGTGACGCTGCTTCTGCTTGCGGGACAATTAATCATTGAAGGCTTGCGTTCATTTTGATATGGTTGGAGTATTCATGCGAAACTTGGTAAAAGCATCAAACGTAGTAGACCTTAACATGGATAGAAATGTTCGTGAATTTACATAGAGGGAAGAGTGATGGATCGTGAATGATCAGAACAGTACTTCCGTCGTTGGCGGTAAAAGCTTTACGGCTGTCGCAATTAATTGTGCGTCGAAAGCAGGAGAATGGATTAAGACGAAGCTTGGCAACTTTGCAAGCCTTGATATAAAGTATTCCTCGCATGATCTTGTTACGGAAATTGATAAAGGTTCCGAGCGTTTAATAAAAAATCTAGTGATGACTCATTTTCCCCATCATTCGTTTTTGGGAGAGGAAGGCGTAGAGCCTGGGCCGGAAGCGTCAACGCGTGCGCTGGAGAACATCCGTGACGCTGAATATTTATGGATCGTTGATCCTATTGATGGCACAACGAACTTTGTTCACGGATTTCCTTTTTTCTGTGTGTCCATTGCCTTGGCGCATAACGGCGAGGTGATCGTCGGCGTGGTCTATGACCCGATGAAGGATGAATTGTTTGTAGCCGAAAAAGGCAAGGGAGCTTACGTGCACGGAAAACGGATGCAGGTATCCAAGGAGGATACGCTGCGCGGCAGCTTGGTTGCAACAGGTCTTCCGGCTGACCATCATTATGCGCTGCCTTTAAATTTGAAAGGCATTCAAGCAGTTGCCCCGCAGGTTCGCAATCTCCGTATAGCCGGCTCTGCTGCGATGCATATGGCCTATGTGGCGGCAGGACGCTTGAGCGGGTTCTGGGAGATTGGACTGAATAGCTGGGATCTTGCTGCCGGCTCGCTGCTCGTTCAGGAATCGGGCGGTATTGTGACGAGTACAGTTGGCAAGCCTTACGAATTGGGAACGCGAAATATCGTAGCGTCTAATGGACACATTCAGCAGGAGCTTATCTCGGCGCTTGACGAGGCGAAAGCAAGCGAATAAACGCAATAAACAGCGTGTACACAAACACCAAAAAAGCAGCCAGGCTTATAAATTGCCAAAGCTGCTTTTTTTTTATGAATTTGAAAGTATTAAACTCGCCTATTCCAAGCCTCTGCAAGCAGCTCGCTGTTAATGCCCACAGCAGCCAAGGATCCCATCGAAGCAGCCGTAATGGCTTGATACAGCTCCGTCGCTGCATCGCCAGCGCCATAGATACCTGGAATGTTTGTTTTCCCAAACATATCAACAACAACAGTCCCTGCTTCAGTGACCTTGCAGCCTAATGTTTGCGGCAAGTCTGAGCCTGCAGCAAGCTTTGGTGCAAAGAAAATTCCTGTACACGGAACAATAGTACCGTCCTCCAGCACAATTTGCTTCACCATGCCATCGCTAGATTCAATACGCAGGATAGGTGAGCTGAAGGTAGGAACGTTATGCAGCTTAAGCTCTTCACGCTGCTCATCTGTCCATTCATCAGGACCATCGGTACAAATGGTAATTTGGCTTGTCCAACCAGACAGCATTTTGGCAGAGTGCAGCGCTCTATCGCCTTTGACAATCAAGACTAGCGGTTGGTCTCTTAATTCCCAGCCATCACAATAAGGGCAGACGAAGGCGCTTTTGCCATATACTTCAGACAGTCCATTAATATCGAGAGGGATGTCTTTCATTCCTGCTGCAAATAGCAGCTTTTTGCTTTGATAGATTTGTCCTTGTGTGGTCGTAATTTGAAAATGGCCATCGGTTCCAGTGATCGACACTGCAGCATCCTCTACAAAATGAACCGTAGGATATGCGCTAATCTGCTCCTTCGCGACTCGTCGAAACTCGCCTGGACTAATGCCGTCTCTGGTAAGAAAACCGTGAGTTTCGCGAGTAACTCGGTTGCGCGGACGCCCTTCATCAATAACAACTACGCTTTTTCTTGCTCTGCCTAGTACAAGTGCAGCACTCAAGCCTGCAGGTCCCCCGCCAATAATTGCTGCATCGATCATTTGTTCCATGTTAAACATCCTCTCGAATGGCTAATTTTATTTTTACGCAGAAAGAGTAGTGAGACTTGTTTATTTCACGGTTTGTGTTAATGGATTGAAGGCAGCAGAGTCTACCACCCACTGGATCGTATGCTGCTGAAGGTACTGCTGCATATGACGTTCAGCACCAATCATCACTTTTTTTACAAGACATCCCTTATTTTCTGAATGGTCAGTGGACTCAAGCTCTAAATCTTCAGCTTCAAAAAATAAATGATGATGCTGATCGTCAATATTAAAGCACTCATATAAAGGCTGCCGTCCCTCAATAACTTGAATGACATCAAAAAATGTAATTTGATCTGCAGCTCTAGCAAGCTCGTAGCCGCCGCTTGCACCCGTCACAGCACGTACGATGCCGTCCTGCCGCAGCTTGGACATAATCTTGGATAAGTAGCTCTCTGAAACTCCGAGAGAAGAAGATAAATCTTTAATACCTATGTTCTGGCCGCGCTCAGCATGGGCTAAGTGAATTAAAGCATGAAGTGCATAACCGATACTTTTTGAATATTGCATAGGGTACACTCACCCTCCTTTAATACTTGTAATTAATCATTATAGATCCACAATGTCCATTATAGACAACGTGAATCCATAATGCAATGGTGTAATACAAATACGTAAATTTGCAAGGATTTACAATGTGTTTTGTCGAATGAAATAGCATGGAAGTACTGGAGATAAGCCAGGAGGAGTGAGCGATGGTGACAGTGAAAAAGCGAATTGCTGCGATGATGATGACAACAATATGTTTAGGCATGCTTGTTGCATGCGAGCCGAATGAAACGTCGTCAACAAATACAAAAGTAAATGAAGCGACGGATAAGCCTGAGAAAACGATGGCAATTGATGAAAGTACTGAGCCGTCAGAGCAAGAAGAGCAAGAAGAGCAAGAAGAGCAAGACGAGGCTTACACCGTACTTGCGAAGGAGCTTCGAGTGCCTTGGGTCATTTCTTTTGACGGGGATATTATTTATATAAGCGAGCGCGAAGGAAATATTGTGAAGGTGGATGGCGATGCGACGACACGTCAAGCGGTTCATTTGCTCAAAAGTGTACATGACCGCGGAGAAGGCGGATTTTTAGGTTTCCTGCTTGCTCCGGATTTCGCTCAGTCTCGAGAGGCCTACGCGTATCATACTTACGAAGAAAATGGTCGTGTAATGAACAGAGTCGTGCTTATTAAACAAAATGGCGGGCAATGGGATGAGGTTCGAGCACTGCTCGAGGGCATTCCTGGTGCTGCGAATCACGATGGCGGACGGCTGGCGATTGGGCCCGACAAGCTGCTTTATGTAACAACAGGAGATGCCCAGCAGCCGGAGCTGGCACAGGATCGTAACAGCCTTGCAGGAAAGATCTTGCGAATGACGTTAGATGGCAAGGTGCCAGCGGACAATCCGTTTCCCGGCTCCTATGTGTATTCTTATGGACACCGCAATCCTCAAGGGCTTGTTTGGAATAGTGAAGGTGTGTTGTTTAATACAGAGCATGGCCCTTCGGGAGATCCTGGCGGACATGATGAGATTAATAAAATTGCAGCGGGCGGCAATTACGGCTGGCCTGCGATTTATGGCAGCGCTGCGCAGGAAGGGATGATAACGCCGATTTATCATACCGGCGAAGATGCGATTGCGCCCTCAGGCGCGACAATCGATGAGAACAATCGAATATGGATTGCTACTTTAGTAGGCGAGGCGCTTTATCGCTATGACCCAGCATCCAAAAACATGGAAAGAGTATTCGAAGGTGAAGGAAGACTTCGTGACGTAAAGATAAAGGACGGACGTATTTATGTCATCACGAATAATACCGATGGCCGCGGCAACCCGTCAACATCGGATGATCGATTGCTTATAGTAAAGCAGGAAAAATAAAAAAAGCTCAGGAGCCTATTTCAGCTCCTGAGCTTTTTTTTATGATCTAAACAACTATTACAAGTTAGTGAAAGCATAATTAATGGCTTTAATCGTTTCATCAATGTCTGCCTCGGTATGGGCTGTCGTAAAGAACCAAGCCTCATATTTGGATGGTGCAAGATTGATGCCTTGATCCAGCATGAGCTTGAAAAATCTGCCGAACAGCTCGCCGTCTGTATCCTGCGCTTCATCATAATTCGTAATCGGATGATCGCAGAAATGAGCGGAGAAGGAGCCGCGAATTTGGTTAATTGTGAGCGGGATGCCATGCTGCTTGGCAGCGGCGTGCAGTCCTGTTGCAAGCTTCGTAGCCAGTGCGTTCATTCTATCGTAAATGCCAGGCTCTTGGAGCAGCTCCAAGCACGCTATGCCTGCTGAGATCGAGGCAGGATTGCCCGCCATCGTACCAGCTTGATAAGCAGGGCCGAGAGGAGCAACCTGCTCCATAATTTCACGGCGTCCGCCGTATGCACCGATTGGAAGGCCGCCGCCGATGATTTTGCCTAATGCGGTTAAATCAGGTTCGATGGCTTGGTGATCAGGGAACGCAACATAGGTCTGTGCTGCTCCGTAATGGAAGCGGAAGGCGCTGATGACCTCGTCGTATATAACTAGCGCTCCAGCTTCGCGAGTGAGCTTGCAAAGCCCCTCTAGGAAGCCTTCATGCGGCATAACCATACCGAAGTTGCCGACAATCGGCTCAACCATAACAGCGGCAGTCTCGTGCCCCCAGCGATCGAGTGCAGCTTTCAGCGCAGGCAGATCATTAAATGGCACGGTGATGACTTCACTAGCGATGCTTGCAGGGACGCCTGCACTGTCTGGAATGCCCAGAGTAGACGGACCAGAGCCTGCTGCGACGAGCACAAGGTCTGAATGGCCATGATAGCAGCCAGCGAATTTAATGATTTTGGATTTCTTTGTATAGGCGCGAGCGACACGAATGGTCGTCATGACGGCCTCTGTACCGGAATTGACGAACCGCACCTTGTCGAGAGATGGGATGGCTTCTTTCAGCATACGAGCAAGCTTAATTTCCAGCTCCGTTGGTGTGCCGTATAGCGTGCCGTTCTGAGCTGCACGAACGATAGCTTCTGTAATATGCGGGTGAGCATGTCCAGTAATAATAGGGCCATAAGCAGCTAAATAGTCGATATAGCGGTTATCATCGACATCCCAGAAATAAGCGCCCTCGCCACGTTTCATAAATACGGGTGCGCCGCCGCCTACCGCTTTGTAACTGCGGGAAGGACTGTTGACTCCGCCAACAATATGCTGCAGCGCTTCTTCATATAGTTTTTCGGAATTTTGTCGCTTTGTTGTCATGGAAAGCAGCCTCCAATGGGATTCATAGTTGTAAGTCAATTTAAACAAGCTGAGAAAGAGTGTTGTATGATGTACAGCCGCGGCGCACCTAGAAACAAAATACACGCAACTTGAAGCGCCGTTGCGTGTACGTATGTTTACTGCTGTTTATTGCTGCTGTCGCTGCCGCTTGGTGTACTGCTTGGCGAAGCAGTAGGTTCTGGAACGGTGTTGTCTTCCTGCAGCGTCGTCTGTACGAAGGAGCGCAGCTCATCTTCATCTCTAATTCCAATAACAGACGCGCCGCCAACCCGATCCTCCGCGATGAGATCCATCGGCGGTATTTGCGTTGTGCTGGCCACATGGCTTTTGACGCCAAGCTGACCGAGCTTCAGCATATCCGGCACACTAATGTTTGTTTTCACATAAGGCTGAACGCTTTCAAGAATTTTTTTCATTTGGATAATGTTCCATGTCGATTGAAGCTCTTTGGACACCGCCTGAAGGAAATTTCTCTGACGCTCCGTTCTTGTGAAATCGCTCATCGCATCGTGGCGGAAACGAACGTATTGCAGGGCTTTATCGCCGTCAAGCAGCTGGTAGCCTTTTTTGAGATCAATATCGTAGCGATTGCCGTCGGCGTTATCGGTGTAATGCATATCTTTTTCGACATCGAAGTAAATGCCGCCCATTGCGTCAATCAGGCTTTTAAAACCTTCAAAGTCGGTATAAACATAATATTGTATGTCGAGGCCAAGCAGGTCTCCAACCGTTTTCATAGCGAGCGGATATTCTCCTAAAGTAAGTGCTGTATTAATACGGCCTTTCCCATGCCCTTCTATGCTGACGTAAGTGTCGCGAAGAACGGAGAATAGATGTGCTTTCTTGGTCACAGGATCAAAGGATGCAACCAATATGGAGTCTGAACGAGCCGCTTGCCCCTCGTCTAGCCCGCGAGCGTCACCGCCGAGCAGCAATATATTAACGCGCTCTTTGCCTTCCCATTCAGGAATAGGTACTGGCGTTGCTTCAGCATCCTCGATAGGAGCCTTTGTTGGCTCTGGATCACTGAACTTATCAAGCGCACTGTAAACACCTACGCTCCAATAAATAACAAACGCTGCTACCACACCAAGAATGACAGAGAGGCTGATATAAATCCTTTTCCATCTTTTTTTCTTCGCCATTTTAGCAGTCTCATTTTTCGATTCTTCAGTCGTCTCTTTATTCGTCTCTTTAGGCATTTCGTTAGACGTGCTCCTTTCAGATATTGCGGAATCGTTTTGAAACAATGAGGGTAGATTTCAATGTAAGCATGAGCAAAGATGGCATAGCGAATGATCCGCTCCCAAAAAAAGAAGTTAGCAGAGCAGTATACGTTAGAAATATAAGAACGCATAAGTATGAGCCTTATTAACAGCTTATATTTCATCAGCAAACAAAAGCTTCGCTGCACAAGGCAAAGACAGTCGTTTACGCTAGGCGTGAACTAATGTATGATTACATATCATAAAATTATAAAGCTGAACGACATGCAGAAGCAAGTTTTATCGTTTTAAGTAAATAAAGATCGCTATTTCCTAGGAAATGTCGAAGTGGAAGGGGCTATAACAACCAGATGTTAGCAATCGATGTAAAGGATTTACGCAAGCAATTCAGCGTTCAAAAAAACCGAGAAGGCCTATCCGGCGCCCTCAAGGACTTGTTTAAACGCGAGTACAACGAGGTAACGGCGGTAAAGGATATTTCATTTCAAATCCCGCAGGGTGAAATTTGCGGTTATATTGGCGAGAATGGAGCCGGAAAATCGACAACCATCAAAATGTTGACCGGTATTTTGGTACCGACCGCAGGCGAGCTCAAAGTAAATGGCTACGTGCCTTTTAAGGATAGAGAGAAATTCGTTAATGGCATTGGTGTTGTATTCGGACAGCGGTCTCAGCTGTGGTGGGATATAGGCGTTATTGAATCGTTCCAATTACTCCGCAAAGTTTACCGGGTTTCGGAGGCGGATTTCCGCAAACGTCTTGACGAGCTTGTCGAGCGGTTACAGCTTGGCGATTTATTAAATCGTCCTGTACGCAAGCTGAGCCTTGGGCAGCGGATGCGCTGCGAGCTTGTTGCTTCGCTCCTTCACAATCCATCCATTCTTTTTCTCGATGAGCCTACAATTGGTCTGGATATCGTCGTGAAGACAGAAATTCGTGATTTCCTGATGCAAATGAATAAGGAGCAGGGTACGACAATTTTGCTGACGACTCATGATCTCCAGGATATTGAGGCGCTTTGTTCTCGCGTCATCATGCTCGATGATGGCCGCATTATCTATGATGGCGGACTGGAGGATCTGAAGAGCCGTTGGAGCAAAGGACGCGAAATTCAGTTCCAATTTGCAGGACATACTGCGCTTGCCAAGCTGCAGCAGTTGACGAGCACACTCGATGTAACATGGACGATGGAGAATGAAGTGAGCGCAAAAATGTGGCTGCCGCATGCCGTTAATGTCTCGGATGCATTGGCATGCGTTGTAGGCGGCGTTGAAATTCGCGACATTAAAATTATCGAAACAAACACCGATGACATCGTTCGAAGCATTTATTCCTCTGGCTCTGCGGCAACAACCAAGGAGACGGTTCAATCATGATGAGCGCTTATATCGACTTTATTCGAATACGGTTTATCATGATGCTTGCGTACCGCGTTAATTATTATAGCGGTATCATTATTTATGCGATTAATATCGGTGCTTATTACTTTCTATGGCAGGCGATTTATGGGGACAAGGAGACGTTGGCCGGTTTCACGGTGACCCAAATGACAACCTACGTTGCGGTATCGTGGATGGCTCGTGCTTTTTACTTCAATAACCTGGACCGCGAGATCGCGAATGAAATAAGGGATGGTAGCGTAGCAGTACAGCTTATTAGACCTTATTCCTATTTAGTCGTAAAAATGATGCAAGGTTTCGGAGAAGGCTTGTTCCGAATGCTGCTCTTCATGGTGCCGGGGATGATTATCGTTTGTTTCTTATTTCCCGTTAAATTACCGACAGATCCGATGACCTGGCTCATTTATTTAGTCATGCTGTTCTTTAGCTTTCTTATCAACTCGCAAATTAATATTTTGACAGGCCTATTCGCATTTTTCGTTGAAAATAACGAAGGCATGATGCGAATGAAACGTGTTATGGTCGATTTGTTTTCTGGCGTAGTTGTGCCGATAGCGTTTTTCCCAGGCTGGCTGTCAGCTATTATGCAGTGGCTGCCATTCCAAGCTATTACGTATTTGCCAAGCTCCGTCTTCACGGGGCGGACGCCTAGCGATCAAATATTGCAGGTGTTTGGCATTCAAGTGCTTTGGTTTGTTGGGCTGCTGGTGCCAATCTGGTTAACGTGGCGCGCCGCTCGCAAGCGGTTGTTCGTGCAAGGGGGATAATAAATATGAGATACGCATCATTATTTTTGGAATACATTAAAAACTACGCGAAGACGCGTCTTACTTATCGTGCTGACTTTTGGATCGAGGTACTTTCCGATTTATTGTTCCAAGGGATGAACCTCATCTTTATTCTGATCGTGTTCCAGCATACGCCGTCGCTTGGCGGATGGTCTGAGGCAGAGGTCGTATTCGTTTATGGTTTCTTCATGATCCCATATGGCGTGTTCAGCACCTTCTTCAGCATATGGAATTTCAGCGAGCGTTATATTGTGAAGGGCGAGATGGATCGTGTTCTAACCCGCCCAGCACACAGCCTATATCAGGTGCTTCTCGAAAATGTAGATCCGCCTTCTTTAATCGGTTCCTTCGTTGGGGCTATTATTATGGTGCTATGCTGGACACAGCTCGGATTGCCTTTCGAGATTCTCGATCTATTTGTGCTGATGCTCTTAATATTAGGTGCAGTGCTGATTTATGCGGGGCTCTACACGGCACTTAGTGCCATTTCCTTTTATTCCGATGCACCGACAGGAATTGTGCCGTTGATGTACAACATTCAAAATTACGGACGTTACCCGGTTAATATCTATAACAAAATGATCCGCTTCGTATTAACATGGCTGCTGCCGTTTGCTTTTGTAGGCGTCATCCCAGCTTCTTATTTTCTTGATAAGAAGGCGGATGATCTCTCACAGCTTGCGCTCCTAACTCCGGTCATGGGAATTATCGTGTTCTCTCTAGGGCTTTTGTTATGGAACCATGGCGTAAAGCGATACCGAGGAGCCGGCTCTTAAGCGGCTTGGTTTTAATTGAATAGGTGTGCAGCAAAAATGATGGGGGACTAATCATGACACAGCTTCAAGTGGGAGATATGGCACCGGAGTTTGTATTGCCGGCGTCAAATGGAGAAGATGTTTCACTTAGCGATTATCGCGGGAAAAATGTTGTCCTTTACTTTTATCCAAAGGATATGACGACAGCTTGCATACAGGAATCATGTGATTTTCGAGATGCAAACACAGAGATGCTGAAACGAAATACTGTTATTTTGGGGATTAGCCTAGATACGGTAAAGTCTCATCAGCGTTTTATTGAAAAGAAGGAGCTTCCTTTTCTGTTGTTAGCTGATGTGGAGCATGAAGTGTGCGAGCTGTATGGAGTATGGCAATTAAAGAAGCTTTATGGCAGAGAGTATATGGGTCTTGTCCGATCGACTTTTCTCATCGATGAAGCGGGCAGGCTTGTGCAGGAATGGCGTAAAGTAAGGGTGAAGGGGCATGCAGAGCAGGTACTGGATGCCGTAAAACAATTGCAACCGGCTGCTGCTAAATAATTGAAAACAGGACGGAGCAGGAAGTAGCTGCTCCGTCCTGTTTTTTTGTTTTGGACTCTTACAAATTTGTCACCTGAATTGTCACCCTAATCGATGGTTGGCAATCGCTATTTTTTATACGATAGGAAATAGAAAACGGACTTGTAAAGGAGGCGTCTACAAATTGTTCCAATAGCTTGAACTCAGCTGATCGCAGAATATCGAATAAACACAAAATATATGGGGGAATGAAAATGAAAAAGTTGTTAATTGCCATGCTGTCGCTTGTCGCTGTCATCCTAATCGCGGGATATGTTGGCAAGGACAGCATCATCGAAAAAATATTTCCGCAGGCTAAGGGTGTCATTGTGTACGGAGAGAAACAGCAGATCGATGATGTATTAATCAAACATGCCGAGCAATTAGAAACAAAAGAAGTGTACGAAATAAAAATCGAAATTGCTGATGGACAAAAAATAATGTATTTGTCGCAATCCGCGATTCAAGGCTTATTGAAAAAAGAACTGCTTACCGAAGTGGAAGCTGACGGTAAAACTAAAAAGGTAAAATCTTTGTCGACTGTTCCAAATGGAGAAGGCTTATTGTTTGCCAAAAAAGAGTCAGACAAGATTAATGGAAATGGAAATCCCATTTCAGTCAAATATGAAGGGAATTTGATTATTGGAAGCGGCCGAGCTTATGTCGATGCATTTGTTGTACTGGAGGACTCATCCTGGTCATCGCTGCAAAAGACAGAAAAAACGATGGCTGTTATGAAATTTAAAGAAAATCCACAAAAGCTAATCGGAGAGTTTGATGTGGAAAGAGACCAGCTTGTAACTTTGAAATAATGGCTCTGGTTAGGGTTGTCGCAAAAACAGATTTAATCTGCTTTTGCGACAACCCTATTTTTATTTTTGCTGACGTATCTTAGGGAGAGTGAGTCTCTGAGTTAATTGCAGCCAGTAATGCACTCCCTTATTGGACAACAAGCTTACGAACCCAGCAGCTCTTATTTGATCTTTTCATAATGGATTGAATTTTCTGTCGGTGAGATGAAGTGTTGAACCCTTAAGTGTATTTTGGCGCAGGCATTCATATAACAGAATAGAAAAATAACGATTTTGTTCTAAGTAAGCTCTTGCTTCAGCGAGCTTGCTCTTTACTATTTTTAAGACAGTTCCCGCGGTTATGCATCAAGTGCAAGAGTAAAAAGATGGAGCAGGGAAACAATAGAGGAAGCTTTCTCAGATGAATATATAGTTGTTAAACTATGAAGCACAGTTAAATAGATAATTTTGACATTGACAGTATGCTGTCACATTTATAAAATATGGACTTGCTTGTTAGATAGGGGGTTATAGATTTGATCAGGCTAAACAACATCAGAAAATCGTATCGAGTAGGGTCGGTTTCAGTAGAAGCGGTTCGTGGCGTTAGCTTGACGGTAAGTAAAGGTGAAATATTTGGAATTATCGGTCATTCAGGCGCGGGGAAGAGCACGCTGCTGCGCTGCGTCAATTTGCTGGAAAAGCCAACATCGGGAACGGTAAATGTTGGGAATGTGGAGCTTACCGGCTTGCCAGAGAGACAGCTGCAAGCGCATCGCAGGCGAATCGGAATGATTTTTCAACATTTCAACCTGCTATCGATGTCTACGGTACGAGATAATATTGCATTCCCGCTTGTTCTCGCCAAGCTTTCAAAGGCAGAGGTGAATAAGCGTGTGGATGAGCTGCTGAAGCTCGTTTCGCTTGAAGGTCATGCAGATAAATATCCTTCTCAGCTTTCGGGAGGCCAGAAGCAGCGTGTTGGTATCGCGAGAGCGCTCGCAAACAATCCGGATGTATTGCTCTGCGATGAAGCGACATCGGCATTAGATCCGCAGACAACGAACTCGATATTATCATTGCTGCTCGACATTAATGAGAAGCTAGGAATTACAATTTTACTTATTACGCATGAAATGAACGTTATACGTTCGATATGTGATCGTGTCGCTGTTATTGATGATGGCGAAATCGTTGAAATGGGCGATGTGCTGCATGTATTTCTAAAGCCGGAGCATCCGGTTACCCGCGACTTTGTTGATCAAGCTTCGGACAGCGCCGTGAATGGACAATTGCTGCGAGGCCGCTCAGGGCGTCTGCTTCGCATGACTTATATTGGTGAGCTAACTTACGAGCCTATTTTGTATAATGCGGTGAAGCCAACGTCTGTTCAATTTGCGATTTTGCAAGGAACCGTTTCGCGTATGAAGCACACGCCTTATGGTCAGCTTATTGTGGAATTGATCGGCAGCGCCGCGGAGATTGATCAAGTGATTGATGTTTTACGTAGAGATGGGCTGGAGGTGGATGCGATATGATGAGCTTCGAAAACGTACGTATTCCTGAAATTTGGGATGCTACGAAGGATACGCTCTATATGTTGACAGCCTCACTCGTGTTTACAATTATTTTCGGATTAATCATGGGCGTCGTCCTGTTTCTAACTTCAAAACGGCAGCTTCTGCAGCAGCCTATTGTGTATGGCATCCTTTCATTTATCGTCAACGTATTGCGCTCGGTTCCGTTCGTTATATTGATGATATTGATCATGCCGCTTACAAAAATCATTACGGGAACGACGCTAGGCGTAGAGGGATCTATCCCGCCGCTTGTGGTAGCAGCAACGCCTTTCTTTGCAAGGCTGGTGGAAACGTCGCTGCGTGAGGTAGATCGCGGCGTTATTGAAGCGGCTCAGGCAATGGGTGCATCAAAGTGGGATATTGTACGCCGCGTGCTGCTCCGTGAATCTAGTCCAAGTTTGCTAGCTGCGGTTACAATAACGGCAGTAACACTCGTCTCTTATACAGCGATGTCAGGTGTTATCGGCGGCGGTGGACTTGGTGACTTGGCACTTCGCTACGGATATCAACGTTTCCAAACCGATGTGATGCTAGTAACCGTTGCGCTTCTTATTGTGCTCGTACAGGTGCTGCAAACGATCGGGGATTCCTTAGTGCGTCGTTACAGCAGAAAATAAATAAGTAGAAGCATGATGCAGCTCAGAATGAATTGACAACAATGGAGGAATGAACATGAAAAAGACAAGTTATATGATCGTAACTTTAATGCTGATGTTTACATTAGCAGCTTGCGGACAAAACAAAAATACCGATGACAACTCAGCAGGATCAAATGCTAATCAAGGAACAGAAACGCCTGGAGCGGTTAAGCTGAAGGTTGGCGCTTCTCCTGTTCCACATGCGAAGCTGCTTGAATTTGTAAAGCCAATGCTCAAGGAGCAGGGCGTGGACCTCGAAATTATCGAGTTCAATGACTACATCCAACCGAATACACAGCTTTATGAAAAAAATATTGATGCTAACTTTTTTCAGCATACACCTTATTTGGATCAGTTCAACAAAGACAAAGGTTATGATCTTGTAAATGTAGCTGCTATTCATATTGAGCCGTTTGGCGCCTATTCGAAAAAGATTAAAAAAATCGATGAGCTGAAGGATGGCGCGAAAGTTGTCATTCCGAATGATCCATCGAATGGCGGACGTGCGCTTGCCCTTATGGCTTCAAATGGACTGATTACTCTGAAGGATGGCGTAGGTGTTAGCGGAACTGTATCAGATATTGTCGCTAACCCGAAGAAGCTTGATATTAGAGAAGTAGAAGCAGCGACATTACCGCGCGTCTTAGGTGAGGTTGACCTTGCTATGATCAACACGAATTACGCGCTGGAGGCCGATCTAGTTCCTACAGAGGATGCACTTTTCATTGAAGGAAATGACTCCCCTTATGTAAATATTCTTGTTGCGCGTCCAGACAATAAGGATTCCGAAGCGATCCAGAAACTCGCTGCAGCGCTTCGTTCACCTGAAGTGAAGAAATTTATTGATGAGACCTACAAAGGCGCGATTGTTGCTGCATTTTAAGCAGGCCGGACTTTAATTAAAATGACAAAAAAGCTGAGCATGCGAGTAATCGCTGCTCAGCTTTTTTATGTTTTGTGCATCACTGCTATTGTTAGTCAATGCTTTTATACCTAAATCACTGCCGACAAGCTCCTTCTTATTACGAAAGGCTTAAACTATAGGTTTGATTATCCTTGTCATACGGGAAACCATTCTTGAAATACAAAATATCGCCTTCACGCTTGATGAACTTTAGGTAATCGCCGAGATAAGGAAGATCATTTGTTTCTACATATTCTTGCTGCTTAGCACCCAATAATTCTTTGTAAAGCACTGTAGTCGTCATATCTTTTCTATTCACAAGTTTTAAAATGCCGTTTTTATTTGCACGCAAGAGAAAGACATCCTTGTCAAAATACTCAATAAAATAATTGTCATCTTCTCCGCCTAGGCTAACCAAATCAATCGTTTCAATGACTTCTCCGGTGCCGTCTTTAATCAGACGCAAAGTTTTGCCATCATTCAGCAGCAATTGGCCGTCTGCTTGAGTCACATTTTGCTCCAATCGACGGAAATAATAAACGCTGGATTGCTGTATGACTTTGCCGTCTTTCATGACAAGCGTGAATAGCTGGTTGTGAATATGCGGCTCTCCATAGTTATCTTCCAGATTAAGCACCAGCAGTCCGCCCGGTGTTTTTTGAAATTTGAATGTCAAATATTCATGTATGGATTCACCTAGCTTTGCCAGCTCACGCCTTACACCCTTTGCCTCAGTGACGTAGACAATGCCTTTCTTAGGCTCTACGGTGTAAGTTAATCCACCATATGAGTAGAGATACTGCTTGAACGTTTTCAGATGATCAGCCTTTATCGTCTTTTTTTTGTCATCCCACGTCACGTTATCTCCACCTAATGCTCCGACAACGAAACGGACAGGCAAATAAACATTTTTCTCATACAAAAATGGTGCGCTTTCGAGCTTAACCATCTTTCCATCGAGTACACCTGTTTTGCTGCCTAGACGCACCGTAATCGATTTATTCCAACCGTCATATTGAGCCCGCTTGCCCGCTTTATCCCATTTCACTTCGAGCCCCGCTCCGCCTCCGACACTATCCATTGATACGAATGTAACGCCATTTTTTACGAGTGCTCCTCCATAAGAGCGAGTGCCGGAATCCCAATTAAACTCATAGTTTGCCTGAGATGCCGCACTGACAGAGGTTGGCAGCAGGAGTGCAAATACCAAAATAACTGCTGCAATGCTCCATTTCATTACAATCACTCTCCTAAATTTCAATTAAATGGAATATATATGGAATGAAGACGCGAATGCACCACAATAAGTTGCGCACTGTTGTCTTCATGTTTTATTCGAAGCTGACATTTGAAATTGACTAGCATAGTCATTTACCAGTTCAACTGTTCATATAATCTATCAGAATGACTCATTTAATTATTCATAGGTAAAGAAGGGTGGCAGCGTGAATGCAGCGGATGTGGCGGGTAGCGATTTGTATACTAGTTGTTTGTTTTGGTTTGTTTAAGCCTGATGGTTTTGGGGCGAATAAAGACGATGCTGCAAGTGATCAGAAGATCGTACAGGCAAGTGCCGCTGCTGCGGTTACGAATTATGAGGCGATGCCACTTCTAACGGTGCAGGCATCTTACGATACTGGGAAAAAGCTGGAGCAAGGCAAGTCGTCAGCTGCTGCTGCTTCATCGCAAAATGATAGAGTTAAAGCCAATTCACTAGGATCAGATCAAAAGATTTTGTATTTAACATTCGATGACGGACCTAGTAAGAATACAGCGCAGGTGCTGGAAATTTTGAAGCGGGAAGGGATAACGGCGACTTTTTTTGTGCTTGGTGAACATGTGCTGAAGCAGCCGGAATTAGTTAAACGGATCGTGAAGGAAGGACATGGGATTGGCAATCATACGTTTGACCATAAATACGATCATTTATACGGAAGTTTTGCTGAATTTGCTGATCAGGTGATGAAAACAGATGAAGCTATCTATCGTACAACTGGAGTTAGAACTACATTAGTTCGCGCGCCGGGCGGCACATATAGCAATTTTGATCAGGGATACTTCGATGCAATGAAAGCGGCAGGTTATCAGGTGCATGACTGGAATGTAGACAGTGGGGATTCGAAGCGGCAAGGAGTACCAGCTTCCGAGATTATGACGACGATTAAAGGCTCAAAGATTGCAAACAAGCTGAATGTTTTGCTTCATGACAGTGCAGGGCATGCAGAGTCTGTTAAGGCATTGCCGGCCATCATTAAATATTACAAAGATAAAGGGTACACATTTGCTAAGCTGACGGATCAGGTTGAACCTATTCAGTTTAGGGTGGCAAGCAAACTCAAGTGGAGCAGAAAGCAGGTCACGCAGCAGGAAGTAGATAAGCTCACTCTGTTTTCGGAGAAGCTAGGTCAAAGCAGCCTGTCTGCCCAAACAAAGAAGCAGGTTCCAAATTTAATTTTGCATCGTGGCGAGAAAAGTCTAGTGCTTGCGTCAAGCGAATACGGAATAAAAAACGGCGCCATCGAAGTGTCGCTGCAAAAGCTTGTGGAATGGATTGAAGACAGCACGGAACTTGAGTTGAATACTGATTCCATAGAATCGTATGTAAGTACAAACCAGGTGCCGCCGAAATCCGGCAAGGAGATACCTGTGATGGATGAGCCCAAGAAGCAGATCGTAGTTCCAGTGCGTGAGACGCTGCAAAAACTTGGAATTGCGATAACAAGATATGTGTACAACGATACCGATCGGGAAATTTGGATAACGGAGTAATAGAAAGGTTTCTAGCAGGTCTAAAGTGAGAGAAAGCTGGGGACACTGAAAAATAGATAGATTTATTTTTCAGGAGGCGATTTATACGATGATTTCTCCCCAATTTTCTGAGGATGCTAAAGAGGAACGTTATAGTCATTGGCCGGAAGCACCACAGGTGCTGCTGCATCGATTGCTAGTAAAGGTAGAGAGTGTATTGCTAGGCAAGCAGCAGGTCATTCGAAATACGCTAACTGCACTTCTGGCTGGCGGACATGTTTTGCTAGAGGATGTGCCGGGTGTTGGCAAGACATTGCTCGCTCAGGCGTTTGCTAGAGCGGTCGGTGGAGATTTTAAAAGAATACAGTTTACGTCCGACATGCTTCCGGCTGATATTGTTGGCGGAGTCGTGCTTGATGCACGGACGAGTGAGCTGGTCTATCGGCCTGGACCGATTATGGGCAATGTGGTGCTTGCTGATGAGATTAACAGAACGTCGCCGCGCACGCAGTCTGCGCTTTTGGAGGCCATGGAGGAAAGACGAGTGACGGTAGAAGGGAAAACCCGCAAGCTGCCGGTTCCTTTTATGCTCATAGCTACACAAAACCCACTTAGCTTCGAGGGGACAAACACGCTGCCAGAAGCACAATTGGATCGGTTTATGATGAGGCTGACAATTGGTTATCCCGGCTCATCGGAAGAGAAGCGGATGCTCGAGCAATACGCGAATGGCAATCGAATGGAACCCGAACGGCTTCGTCCTGTCATTGCTACGGAGGAATGGCTGCAAATGCAAGCTGAGGCAAGGCAGACTCACATGCATCCGGCACTGCTTGAATATATGGTGCAAGTAGCCGATGCGACAAGGCGTGCGCCTGAGGTTGTGCTGGGCTTAAGCCCACGCGCACTGCGCGACTGGCTGCGGGCATCACAGGCGAATGCGTATATGGAAGGACGCGGATTTGCGATTCCAGATGATTTGCTGGCGACAGCTGATGCTGTGCTTCCGCATCGTTTGTCTTTGCGTTTTAACGCGACTGCGGCTGGTGCTGATGCAGCTGCAGTTATGAGACGGACGATACGTGAATGTCCGATGCCTGCTGCAGTAGGAAGCGGGAAGCGCCGATGAATGCACCTTTTCAAGATGAATTATTGCAAGGCGGAATGCCGGAGAATGAGGCTGTTGATACGACGACTTATACTCAAGAGGGTGACAGCGCAGCTCCGCTTGATAGGAGTGGGCAAAGAGCAGCTTCGGTACAAGTAAAAGAAGCTGTTCTAGTGAATAAGGAATGGGATCAACTAGCTTATCCATATCGTACGAGATGGATCGCTTGGTGTATCATTACGGCGGGCTGGGCAAGCAGCTTGGCAGCTGTCATGATGCGAGGCGGTGCAGTAGAGTGGTTTATGTTATCCGTATTCAGCATGATTATAATCATTAGCGGGCTTGCGCCTATTATGGCTGCCAAGGGATTAACTGCAATGAGGATGATGTCGCAAGAAATGACGAGAGAAGGCGGGCAGCTTGAAATTAGCCTGACTTTTAAGCGTTCTTTGCTCATACCTATTGTATGGATAGCTATTTCCGATGAGACGAGTAATGAAAGTTCATCAGAAAATACGAAAATAAGCGTGCGTACGGTGCTTATGCCAATGTTCCGCCAAGAGATGACTTACCGGTATACTCTTCATCACTTACGGCGCGGGCGTTATCCCTTCGAGCCTATATCGATTACAGTGGGGGACTGGCTCGGCTTGTCAGCGATCCATAAACTTATATATACCGCAGGAGAATTTGTAGTACTGCCAGGACTGCCCCATGCCGATCAGGTACAAAAAGCGGAACGTGCAAGAGGCACAGCATTATATGCTGTGCAATCTTCGACCGCTGATCCAAGTACGGATCACCTTGGAGATGCGGGTCGGGAGGAAATCAAAGCGGCGGTGAGTGCAGCGGGACTAGGACCAGACAGCCGTCCATATCGCGAAGGAGATTCGCTGCGTCATCTGGATTGGCGAAGTGCAGCAAAAGGGCGCGGCTTACAGACCAAAATCCATCCTTTAGAGCGGCCAGCCAAAACAGTTATTGCTGTCGATACGCTTGCTTCGGCTTATGGGCAGGACGATCGGTTGTTTGATGCTTGTGTAGGCTGGGCTTCGCTTGCATTAGCACAGTCTGCTTCACTCGGCCACGCTGTGACACTGCTGCTTGGACAAGGTTCTCCTGTCATGCAATCATCTGTTGATGGAGGAACACCGTCTGATTTATCAGAGATGCTGCATGCCATGGCATTGCTTCGCGCAGATGGAAAGGGCTCTCTTGCTGGGAGACTCGCCGAAGAATCAAACCTGCAAGCACGCGGCAGTACGATACTTGTATTTACTGCGGATTGGCGAGGCGGCCGGAGCTGGGGAGAGCTTGCCGGATTCGCAGGCGAGCAAGGCTGCAGGCTGGAACTATTTATTATTACGCGCAGCAATGTACCGACCTTCGCTATGCGCGAACAACAAAAATGGTTGGAAAGCGGCGGCGTCAAAGTGACGTGGCTGCATGTCCCTTCGAGTATGAACGCGCTCCCTTACGCCGAGGAAGGAGGCGACAATCATGAGCTTGCTTAAAAGCGATGTAGTAGGGAGGAGCGATAAGCCTCTGAAAGCTGAGCATAATTTACTGAGAGGAGAATCGGCTGAGGAATCGTTTGAATACCGATTGATCACAACATTGCTGCTGTTCGGACTGCTATCGGAATGGCTGCTACCTTGGGTGAATGCAGGTGAGTGGTCGGCTATTTATAATCCTGCCCCGCTAATTTTTGTTATCGGAGTGGTGCTGCTGGCAGGGCTGTTTCGTTTGCCGATTGCACTTTCGTTCGTTATGAATGCTTTGTTGTGCATATTAAGTCTCATGTGGATTTATAAAAGCGCTGATCAAAGCAGTTTGCAATGGCTGCTTGCGTTTCCAGGCATGTTGAGAGACCATTTTGTTCTGATTATAGAAAATGGGCTGTGGTCAATGTCCGGAGAACTTCGGACTTTGCTGCTGTTTATAGGCTGGGCGATGCTGGCATCTGCATTGCAGGCTCTATTATGGATGCGGCAGACCGCTCTTGGCATCGCATTTTTCACGCTAGTTTACTTGATTACGCTGCATGTCTGGCTGGGTATGGATGTAATGGGAGGCTTAATGCGAACCGTGGCAGAAGGACTCCTGCTAGGTGCCATTGTCTCTGTACCGCGTGTTAAGCGCATGATTAATACAGGTGCCGGCAAGCTTAGAGGTCTTGATATGCGCTGGTTATCAAGCTCCGTGTTTGTTGTACTTACGATACTTGGCTGCGGTCTTTTGTTTGCAGGTGGGAAAGGTGAAACGATGCCGCCTGCTAGCTGGACTGCTTCTCTTAATGATCGTTTAGAGCAAACCATTCAGTCTATGGGTAATCAGCAAGGCTCTATCCATGTAATGGGGCAAACTGGATTTGAACGATTAGGCAGTGCATTTACGGGTTATGGTTTTGATGACGGCGTGCTAGGAGCGCCTGTGCAAAAGGATAACAGCGTATTATTTACAGGCAGCTCCACTGAGAAAGCATACTGGCGCGGGGAGTCAAAGCAGGTGTATGACGGCCGGGGCTGGATTGATACCACGGGCAGCTCTGTGTTGCTTCCTATTCGAGGCTCCGATGCAGCAGCCTCCACTGAGGCGGCAGCAGAAGCTGGAAATAAGCAGCTTGGTCCGCTCATTCGGCAAACCGTAGTTTGGTCTAAGCCGGCTGCAGGGATGCCGCTCTTTGCATCAGGCCACTTTGGCAATGTGACAGAGCTTGTTGCAGCTGATCCGCGCAGGAAGCTTGGAAGTTACGTATACAATGCGGATAAAGACTCTTTATACGCGCAATCGGATACGGCGAAGATTGAGAAATATACAATAGAGAGTGTGCTCTCCATAACGGATGAAGCACAATTACGCGCTTTGAGCAGTACCGCTGACGATAATGTATCGACAGGTGACGGAGCACAGGCGGCAACAGTAGAAAGTGCTGCGGAGCTTGAGCCTTATTTGCAGCTGCCAAGTAGTCTGCCAAGCCGCGTAACTGCATTAGCTGCTGAGGTTGCGGGCGGCGGGGTTACAAGCCGCTACGATCAGGTGAAGGCGATAGAGGACTTTTTGAAAGCGAGCTATACCTACTCGCTGGAGGATAGTGCCGTTCCGCCGGAAGGAAGCGACTTCGTCGATCATTTCCTCTTCGAGCAGCGGCAGGGCTATTGTGTGCATTTCTCCACAGCCATGGTCGTATTGCTTCGTTCGCAAGGGATACCCGCTAGGTGGGTGAAAGGCTTTACTTCAGGCACTCCAGTGGGGGAGAGCACGGAGATAGGCTCGCTGAGTACGAGCGGTGTAAGTAAAGATAGCGGGTCGCAAGGGACGCTTAATGCGAGTACAGAAGGTTTGAATAGTGAGGGGCTAAGCGCGGGAAGCAGCGGTGCTGGGCAAACCACTGAAAATAGTTTGAAGCTGGTGGATTATGAGGTTAGAAGCTCAGATGCGCATGCTTGGGTTGAAGTATATTTCCCAGGCGCAGGCTGGGTACCCTTTGATCCGACGCCGGGATTCAGCGATGTATCGACTATCGCGTCCGTCGGTTCTGTGGACGGACAGCTTGCTGCTCCTGCGATGGGTGCAGTAGGAACAGCAGCAACCGGAGCAAGTGGCCTTAGCGAGTCCAGTTTATCGCGGCTCGCTGCTTCATTCGAGGCGGCGGCAGCAGCCATTGCACGAGGAGCAGACGCCCTCGTGCATGCGGCGCAAAGCGCCGCCAAGAGCGCAGCGGCGGCATCGCCCGTCGCTGTAGTTACCGCAGGCGCGGCCGCGCTAGCGCTCGCGGCCGCGGCCATTGCTGCGGCGCAGCACCAGCGGCTTCGCCTCTCGCTGGCGCTGCGCCGTTATGGCGCGGCTCACGCCGGCATCGCGAAGCTCGCCGGCGCAGCCGCGCCCTATCCGTCACATGAACCTGTGACGGACATGGATGCAGCGCCAGCGGCGAAGGCGCGCTTGCGCTCTGGCACTGGCGGCGCGGCGGCGGATATGGCGCCGCGCAGTGGAAAAACGCCGCGCGACGCCGATGGGCGGATTCGCGCGAGCTTCATTGCTGTGAGCAGCGCGTTAGCGCCGCTGCTGCAGCGCCGTTTCGGCGTGCAGGCGCCGGGACAGACGGCGCGTGAATATGCGAACGCTGCTGAGCCGACGCTCGGTGCGGAGCAGCAGGACGCGCTGCGCCAGCTTACAAGCTGGCTTGAGGAAGCACATTTTGCTGCGCCTGGTCCTTGGCCGGGTGCTCCAACTCCTTCTTCACTGAGGACGGTTCTGCGAGTGCTGGACAAGCAGCCGATTCAGAAAGTGAAGAAGCGCTCCGCGGATAATCTGCAAAAGCAGAAGAGAAGCGACATGCCAGTCAAGGCTCCTAAATAGTTGCAGGAGACGATGATACATTTTGGCTCCTAAAGGGCTAAGCTTTAAGTCGATTTATATAACGAAACATGAAACGCAGTTTAGCTGGAAAAACTACCGTTAATATGGTGTACCTTTGAGCTTTTTCTGCAATAGAAGGAATTTCTCCCGTTAATTGTTGATGATTTGGCTGATGATGGCTATTTCTCGAGAATTAACGGGAGTTTTTTCTGTTAATTTGCTGAAAAGCTCATTAAGAGACATTTTAAAAGGAGCTTTTCCCGTTAATGTCTCAAGCAGCTGTTGAAACTGTCGTAATGAGCTTAGTTGCACAATTACCAAGCATTTTTACTATATAATCTGACTTTAACTTAGGCAGCCGCATGAAAAAAGGGTGGATGAAATGAAGCAGCAGCCTGCAGCTGCTCAAATTTTTTCAACTATTCCGTATGACTTGGCACATTAAATAACATTCTATTTATATGCCTATAATCAAGCAGATAAGCGGTTACATTTTTACTTCAATGAATTGTCACTCCGCTTTGCCTTGACTCGCTTAAACAGCCTTATATATAATTACTACATAATTTGAGGGAGGCTCGGTAATGACTAAGCAAAATGAAATCATCGTTGTACTCGATTTTGGAGGACAATATAACCAACTTATTGCACGCCGTATTCGTGATTTGGGCGTATATAGCGAGCTATTGCCGTATAACACGTCGGTAGAACGGATCCGTGAACTACAGCCGAAGGGTATCGTATTCTCGGGAGGACCGGCAAGCGTTTATGAAGAAAATTCACCAATGGTTGACCCTGCGATTTATGATTTGAACATTCCAATTTTCGGTATTTGCTACGGTATGCAGCTGATGTCACATCAGCTTAATGGTAAGGTTGAGCGCGCTGGCAAACGTGAATACGGAAAAGCAGAAGTGGAATTTGTGGAAGGTTCGCAAATCGGCTTTGGCTTAGATAAAGTTCAAACGGTTTGGATGAGCCACGGCGACCACGTAGTCGAGCTGCCTGATGGCTTTAAAGTTGATGCAAGCACGGATCATGCTCCTGTTGCAGCAATGAGCAATCCAGACCGCGGATTCTTTGCCGTTCAATTCCACCCAGAGGTTCGTCACTCTGAATTCGGTAATGAAATGATTCGCAACTTCCTTTACAATGTTTGTGATTGTGATGGCACATGGACGATGGAATCGTTCATTGAAGATGCTATTCGTGATATTCGCAATGAAGTTGGCGACAAAAAAGTACTATGCGCGCTTTCCGGCGGCGTAGATTCTTCTGTTGTAGCTATTCTTCTTCACAAAGCGATTGGCGATCAGCTTACTTGTATGTTTATCGACCACGGCATGCTCCGCAAAGGTGAAGCCGAAGGCGTTATGGAAACATTCGTAGGCAAATTTGATATGAAAGTGCTCAAAATCGACGCGCAAGAGCGTTTCCTTGGCAAGCTGAAGGGCGTAGAAGATCCAGAGCAAAAACGTAAAATTATCGGTAACGAATTTATTTATGTGTTCCAAGAAGAGTCGGACAAGCTGGATGACTTTGAATTTTTGGCACAAGGCACACTTTACACAGACATCGTGGAGAGCGGTACAGCTACAGCTCAAACGATCAAGTCTCACCACAATGTTGGCGGTTTGCCCGAAGACATTAAATTTAAACTTATCGAGCCTCTTAAAGCGCTATTCAAGGATGAGGTTCGTAAAGTCGGCGAAGAGTGTGGTCTTCCAGAAGCTATCGTATGGCGTCAGCCATTCCCAGGTCCGGGTCTTGCGATTCGTGTCCTAGGCGAAGTAACAGAGGACAAGCTGCATATCGTTCGTGAATCGGATGCGATTCTTCGTGATGAAATTGCAAAAGCTGGTCTTGACCGTGAAATTTGGCAGTACTTCACTGCGCTTCCGAACATGAAGAGCGTAGGCGTTATGGGCGATGCTCGTACGTATTCGTACACCGTTGGTATCCGCGCTGTAACTTCAATCGACGGAATGACAGCAGACTGGGCACGTATCCCTTGGGATGTACTTGAGAAAATCTCCGTTCGTATCGTCAACGAAGTAGACAACGTTAACCGTATCGTCTACGACGTAACTTCGAAACCGCCTGCTACAATCGAGTGGGAATAGATTGGAATTAATTGATTACAAAAAATTACTCTCTTTTATTTGTGTAATTCAGCAAATAGAAGGGAGTTTTTTTTCGTTTGATCAAAGAACTAAATTGAAATGTACTTAGCTGGTGCTTTTTCATGCTCACTCATGAGTGCGTCTAGGAAGCCCACGCATAGATGTTGTTCTAGAAAAGAGTAGTTAGACATTGTGATCTTGGGGAAGGCTACATGAAAAAAGATTACAAGGAGGCAAACGATGATAAAGAGGGTTAGTTTGCTTATAATTGTTTTCACTTTTATGATTGGCTCAACTACATATGCCTATAACGAAAAGCCATCAAGTGACGAGCGTGTGCCTTTTGAAAAGATGTACTTTGAATATGGTGGCTATAAAACAGTTGAAGATGCATTAAGTGAATGTAATCGTCATTTCAGAAAGAAGATTACATTGCCTTTTAAGCTGCCGCCAATTCCGTTTACTCACCAGTTGGCAAGATGTAATCAACATGGTGGTGTTGTAAACGACTATTTTGAAATCGAGTACCTTAATGAGCTTCAAGGTTCAAATAATCATTATATGATATGGGTGAATCCTTCTGGACACCGAAAAGGCTTCCCACGTAAAAGCAATGTTATCCGCATATATGAGTTAGAGAATGGAGAGAAAGCTGTTTATGGCACGACCCCAACATTAGGTGATAGACCTCCAGCGTTTGATGTATTGCGTTTTGAAAAAAATGGTTTGCAATATATATTATCGGTTGATAAACGTGTAGAGGATAAGGTAACAGCTTATGTTTTAGTGGACATTGCTAATTCAATAAAATGAAGTTCAAGCACCATCATTCGGTTGGTTGGTGCTTTTCTTCTTCACGTAGCCCTTCATATTAGGTGTAAATGGTGTTTGTCTTAATCGAATTTTTTTTGGAGGAAGAAAGCAGCCAGATTAATTGAATGGCAAGAATAGCGATGACGAGATAGTCGTATAGATGTGTGCCTGGATCATTGCCTGTGAAGTTAAGGAAATTGTGCAAGCCGTGGAAAAGGATTGTGAGCAGAATGGTGCGGTTCCGAACGACCAACATCGTTAATACAAAGCCCAATATAAACGCATATCCAATTTGTAAAAGAGTGTCCTCTAGCGATTGGCCGCCAAGCGCCTGCAAAGCATGTGTAACACCAAACAACGCGCTGGAGACGATGATTGCAGCCGTTTTACCTTTTGGCATAAGAATCCGCAGCATCATTCCCCGGAACAATGTTTCCTCTACAAATCCTACTAAGAACAGCTGTGACAGCAGCATATAAGTGAAAAATGAGAAGGAAGCGGGTTGAAAGCCTTTGTTGGCGATCAATAAGACGATTAAGACGAGCAGCAGAGGAAGATATTCAAGCCATTGCTGCTTTGTAAGCTTGGAAACACCGCTGAAATAAAAGGTGCTCCACCGTTTTTTTACCGTCATGTAGATCACTAGAAATAGTGCTATCGGAATAAAGCCTAGGAATGGAGCGAGTGGATGCGTAAGTTCAGCAATCGATACGTAGGCGCTGCCGCCGGCTACAAAAATCATCAGCATAAGCTCGATTAGAATGAGTGCAACAATAGGTCTTTTTACTGTAAAGCTGTCCGTTGTATTCATTTAGAATTCCTCTTTTTCGATTATTTTTTTTAAAAATTCATTTTCCATCTTAAAAAAATGCAAGCCGTAATGCATGACAGATACGCGGTAATAATAGGCGTTTTTATCTTCGAGCTGCTCCAGCTCCTTGGACACGATGGACTGAACAGCCTCCATTTGAGCAATGTTGCGCGCAATGTTTTGTTGATACGCCATTAAGTTTTGTTTTTTCGTAGGCTCATCAAGGTAATCGTAAAAGAAGATTTTAATGAGATACTCCCGTTTGTTCGATTGAAGGGGTTCTCTCAGCCACTGCATAAAATGCTTCTGCCCTTCGCTTGTGATGCTGTACATCTTTTTATTTTTGCTGTCATTCGTTTCTTCTTCCGTCACGTATGCACTATCCACAAGACGCTTAAGTCCAGGGTAAAGGCTTCCATAGCTCATTTTGTAAAAGATTCCGATTGATTGCTCTGTTATTTTTTTAATATCATAACCGCTCATTTTTCCTTGCATCAGCATTCCTAAAGTAACAAGCTCAATCATTGTCGTTCTCCTTAATGTATCAATTTGATATATCTATTTGATATATGTAATGTAACTCGAATGGAATACTTTGTCAAGTGGAACAATCGAGAAAATGAGCGGAATTTTAAAATAAAGAAAAAGCCCAAAACTCTCGTATCAGCCTGCTGGCTGGTTTGCGGAGTTTTTGGGCTTTGTATGATTGTGCTTTAGAGTGAAAAATAATCGGCCGCAAATGTCAGGATTAGGAATGCCGCCATGATCCAGCCTGCACCATAGGTTCGTTTCGAATGTACAGGGGCAGAGGCGCCAGCTTGGTTTTGTTTTGCCAATCGTTTCTTAATGGACCAAATATATAGGCAGGCACCCGCTAGTACTAGGGACAGCTCTAATAAGGCGCTAATTGCCGGCAGTTTCCACAGTCCGAAGCCGAGTAGAGGGAAATCGCCGAAATTTCCGGGCAAGAGCGGCATGTCGCTGCGATGTACGAGCAGGTCAATCAACCAATGGCTGAAGACCAGTGAGCCAATGATGGCTGCACTTCGCTTATTCCATATACGCCATGAAATTAAAGCAGCAACAATCGCTATTAGCAAAGCTCCAGCCAGAGAATGCGTATAGTCAGCATGGATAACAGCTTCACCATAACCTCCGTCGCCTATTTTATCAATAGATTCTGCCCCTGTGAGCAGGAGCGGGATAAATACGATATCGAGAAGCTGCGTGCTTGCCATCAGAACCCACAAGGGTACCTTGGGCTCCATCGCTTTTACAATGGCCGCAAGTCCAAAATGTCCAGCCAGCATTTACTTCGCCACCTTTCGTTCAATTCGTGCATCCGGCCAGCCGCATACGACGATAAATAGAAAGAGAAACAATAAAAAAGTCATGTATCAGCTCTTCTTTCGTTTATCTGCTTGTCGAATCCAATAAGGAGTGCTTCAAAGGCATGATCAAAGGTAGTGGAGAGTCGGCTGAAAATGGCGTCCACACTCTCTTCCGAATGCGTATAGGTGCCGACAATCCCGCGCAGCATATAGAAATAAATGCGTGAGCAGCTTAGGAGCTGCTCGCCTTCAGGCAAATTAAGATTTGTTTTCAAAAGCTGGACGATAACGTTGAACATCTGATTGCGCACACGATTGATTTCTAGCTCAGGCTCCAGTTCATCGACACGGGAGGATTTAACTTCAAAAAATATAGCGTACATGCTTCTGTTGTTTAAGCAGAACCGAATAAACAAATCATTCATTCGCTTAAGCTTCTCGTCAGCGGATAGGAAGGCGTCTTTTGCAAGTGTGTCTAATTCACCCTTCAACAGCAGTAAGGGCTGCATGGACAAGGCATGAAGCAATGCTTCTTTATCCTGAAAATAAATATAGATCGTAGTATGAGAACAGCTGGCTTCTTTAGCAATTTCTCTTATTGAAACGGAATCGTATCCGCGTTCACCGAACAGCTTCTCAGCTGCGGCGATGATGGCGCGTTTTGTTTCCTCTGCGCGTAATTCTTTTTTAGTAGCGATGCTCATTCACTCCTTTTCACATTAGTAACCACTGGTTACTAACCAATGGTTATATAATACCAAATGCTTACAGATGTCGTCAAGACGCTGATTTCTGCTATAATCTTTGATGAGAACAATAGTAAATTCAACCTCGTTTTTATGGAGTAGTTTTGCATTCGCAAAACTAAGCCGATGCTTACGAAGTAGGTTTTCTACGAAAACCTAAGCCGATGCTTACGAAGTAGGTTTTCTGCGAAAACCTAAGCCCATGCTTACGAAGTAGTTTTGCATTCGCAAAACTTTAAGGAGAATCAATCAAATGAACCTATATCCTTCAATCAGCGAAGATCGGATTGAGCTGCCGCTGGCTTTTCCAATAACAATTTCGCAATCTGTAGGGGTTTCCCCGACCTTTCAAAGACTGCATTGGCATAAAGCGCTCGAAATTAACTACATACAGAAGGGGAGCGGCTACTATCTGATCAACGGGAGCCGTTATGACTTCCAGCAAGGAGACATCGTACTTATTCATTCCAATGATTTGCACCGTGCGTTTGAGTCAGAGGAGCTGGTCATGAGCATTATTATGTTTGATTCGTCTTACCTTGCTTTAGAGCAGCGCTACGATGCGGAGCTGCTTATTCCATTTCGGGATATTGGGTTAAGATTTGATAATGTGCTTGACCGAGAGCATCCGAAGCTAGGAGAGCTTGGCGGCATTATTAAGGATATGTCTGCTGAGTTTGAGCTGAAGGAGCCGCATTTTGAAGTGGTGGTGCGGGCGAAGCTCATTCAATTGCTTGCATTCGTCAATCGCTATTTTGCAAAAAATAACGAAACGGGAGCGCAGCATGTGCGTGGTATGGAAACGATTCGAGGCGTGCTGAATGACATCGAGGCTGATATATCCTATCCATGGACGCTTGGCGAACTCGCAGAGGCCGCGCACTTAAGTCCCTCTCGGTTCAGCACGTTGTTTGTGCAGGTCGTTGGGACCTCGCCCATGGATTATTTGATACAGATGCGGCTGTCACAGGCGGCTTATCTTCTTGAATCCACAGACAAAAAGATTATAGAAGTAGCAGCTGAATGCGGATTTCGCAATTTATCTAATTTCAATCGGCTGTTCAAGCAGCATGTGGGGAAGCTCCCATCCGAGCTGCGATCCTAAAAGACAGTAAGATAGTATTACAACATCGTTCTTTTTCATTAGAAGAACGATGTTTTTTATTTTAAAATAGAAGAAAGTACAAATAAGGAGTGTGAGCGATATTATTTTCCTTGGTATAGATGCAGGAGGCAGCAAGACACATGCTCTGCTCGTAGATGAGACAGGACGTGTACTCGGCAGAGGCCTCGGCGGAAATGGGAATCACCAAACCGCTTTTGATGCAGCAAAAAACAGCATAGATCATGCTTGTCAGCAAGCTCTTCAGGATGCTGGAGTGACGAAGGATCAGGTGACATTTGCTTATTTCGGACTTGCTGGAGCAGATCGTGAGCCTGACTATGCAATTTTAAGACCGATGATTGCTTCACTTGACTATAAAAATCACGCGATAGCATGCGACACCATGATTGGTATGCGTGCGGGGACAAACCGCTCATACGGAGCGGTCATCATTAGCGGAACTGGCTTTAACGCTGCTGCTCGCAACCCTCAGGGCGAAGAGCTGCAATATGGCGGCTTTGGTTATTTATTCGGGGATGGGCATGGTTCGGGCACGGATTTGGCCATTCACGCTTTCCGCAGTGCGATTCGTGCTTGGGAAGGCAGAGAGCAAGCGACGATTCTTAGTGAAATGGTTCCCCAGCGGCTTGGGTATCACACGATTCAAGAGATGTACGATGATGCGCTGGACAACGGCAAACGTCCGTCACATGAGCTTGCGAAGGTCATGTTTGAGGCTGCAGCACTAGGTGATGCAGTAGCGATTCGTCTTTTGCAGGAGGCTGGCCGTGAGCATGCGAACTCGGCTAATGCGTTGATTAAGCGGCTAGGCATGGAACAAGAAAAATTCGATGTTGTCCTTGCTGGCAGCGTAATGTCGCGAGGCGGCTCTACACATATGGTCGATGCAATCAGTGAAGCTGTAGTAGCGGTTTCGCCGCAAGCGCGTACGGTCAGATTGACGGTCGATCCCGTTATTGGAGCAGTAATGAGTGCGATGGATAGCAGCGGCATTGTGATTGACGAAGCGGTAGACGCAGCGCTTAGAAAAATTACATTTTAAAAATAGTTTAAACATTTAAGGGAGGCTCATTCACATGTCCAAAAAACCACTAAAGGTCGCCGTCATTGGCGGCGGTTCCTCGTATACGCCAGAAATCGTAGAAGGCTTTATTAAAAAGTATGATGAAATGCCGATTCGTGAGCTTTGGCTTGTGGATATCGAAGAAGGTCGTCATAAGCTGGCAATCGTTGGCGAGCTTGCGAAGCGGATGGTAGAGAAAGCTGGCCTGCCAATCGAAGTGAAACTAACGCTTGACCGTCGTGAAGCGATCGCTGGTGCAGATTTCGTAACGACACAAATGCGGGTAGGTTTGCTGGAAGCAAGACGCCGTGATGAGCATATTCCTATTTCACATGGTGTAATTGGACAAGAGACGACTGGACCAGGCGGCATGTTTAAAGCGCTTCGTACTGTACCTGTCATTCTGGATATTTGTAAGGATATTGAAGAGCTTGCTCCGAATGCTTGGATGCTTAATTTCACGAATCCAGCGGGTATTGTAACCGAAGCGGTTCAAAAATACAGCAAAGTAAAAACAGTGGGTCTATGCAATTCACCAATTAACTTTCAAAAGTTTCTGGCTAAAGAGTATGGCGTTAGCGAGAGTGAAGTATTGCCTGAATTCGTAGGGATCAATCATTTGCACTGGGTTACAGCCGCTTATGTAAACGGTGAGGACAAATTGGACGAAATGATCGGAGCCGGTCGTGACTATTCAGCTACAAACGTAACCGCGTTTGACTGGGATGCAGATTTCCTTCGCACATTAGGCGCGATACCAACGTATTACCTCCGTTATTTCTATATGACGGATTCGATGTTCGCGGATATGAAAGACTCGCTAGAGAAAAACGGCACGCGCGCAGAAGTTGTAAGCCGGGTCGAAACAGAATTGTTTGAGCTGTACAAGGATGTTAATTTGACGGAGAAGCCAAAGCAGCTTGAGCAGCGCGGCGGTGCTTACTACTCTGAGGCAGCTGTTAACTTGATGCATGCTCTATATACCGACAAACGTGATATTCAGACGTTGAACGTTAGAAACGGCAACATTATTGATTTTCTGCCTGAAGATGCAAGCATCGAGGTTAACTGTGTCGTTACGGCTCAAGGCCCGATTCCACTGCCTTTGCAGCGTGTTCCAGAGCAAATTAAAGGTCTTATGCATGCTGTGAAAACGTATGAATCGCTTACTATTGAAGCTGCAATCAGCGGAGATAAGGGGATCGCGCTGCAAGCGCTCGTTCATCACCCGCTTGTTCCAAGCGTAGCGGTGGCTAAGGCGTTGCTTGAAGAAATGCTTGAGGCGAACAAAAAGTATTTGCCGAATTTTTTCAAAGAATAAACTAGGCTGCTAAGCAGTCGACAGGAAGGGCAGGAGCATAGCTCCCGCCCTTTTTTGGCTTGCTTTGAACTATAGATTTCGCATCGGTAATTAGCTGAAAATACAAAATATTTACATTGACATCTAGTGCTATCGATTATATGATAACAAAGGTATTTGAACATGATAATCATTATCAATGCATTGGAATCAGTTATCAACCCAGCGAATGAAGCAGGGTTTAAACAAATAGGGGGTAAGAAAAAAATGAACAAACGATTAATGAGTTTGATTATGGTCATCGTCGTAATGGTGGTGGCTGCAGGCTGCGGTGCGAATAATGCTTCGAACAACAAGGCAGAAAACAAGGCAAGCACTAACGCTCCTGCTACAAACGACGCTGGCGCGAAAACGGATGGTCCGATTGTCGTGAAGGATGCTAAAGGTGAGGTTACCCTTGAGAAGCCAGCACAAAAGGTTGTTGTGCTGGAGTGGACGTTTACAGAGGACATGGTTGCCCTTGGAATGCAGCCGGTAGGCAGCGCGGACAACGAGGGTTATAAGCAATGGGTAACAGGAGAGGCGCCGCTTGATGCAGGCGTGACGGACGTTGGTTTCCGCCACGAGCCGAACCTAGAGACGATCGCAGCCTTGAAGCCTGATCTCATTATTGGCATTACGGACAGTCACGAAGCGATCTACGATCAGCTGAAAGGCATTGCGCCAACGCTGCTATTCAGCCTTTATCCGGTTGAAGGCCAAGGCGATCAATACACGCAAATGATCGATATATTCAAATCTATTGCGGCAGCAGTCGGCAAAACACCAGAAGGCGACAAAGTACTTGCCGATCTGGATCAGCATTATACGGATGCAAAAACGAAGCTTGCAGCAGCAGGCAAAGAAGGCTTGAACTATGTGCTGACGCAAGCATTCAGCTATCAGAACGCTGCAACGATGCGCCTATTCATGGATAATTCGCTAGCGGTTCAAACGCTGGATCGTATTGGCCTCAAAAACGATTGGAAACCGGAGCAGTTCGAAATGTATGGCTTTACTACTTCAACGGTTGAGGCACTGCCGGCTATTCAAGATACGAACCTGATCTATATCGTTCAAAAGGATGACGACATTTTTTCTGGCACATTGAAAGACAATTCGGTATGGAACGGTCTTAATTTCGTGAAAGAAAAACGTACGTTTGCTCTCGACAGCACGACATGGGTGTTCGGCGGTCCGATCTCCTCCAAAGTCATCGTAGACCAAGTCGTAAATACATTAACGAAATGAGCGAGCTCATGAAGAAGCAAAATAAAGAAGCCTCATTGGGTATGATTTGGCGAATGATAGGTATATTTGGGGGCGGCCTTGCCGCCCTTTTCTTTCTGTTCATACTGAGTCTTTGCTTCGGGGAAGCAAAAATTCCAGCGGCAGTCGTATTTGACGGTTTGCTTCATCGGCAGGATGTCATGGAGCATAATTTGCTTTGGGATATTAGGATGCCGCGGACCGTTATCGGCATTATAGCGGGAGCTGCGTTAGCAGCGGCAGGAGCGTTGTTGCAAACGATAACGAAAAACCCGCTTGCGGCCTCCGATACACTGGGCATTAATGCTGGAGCCTATTTTATGGTTGTGCTCGGCATGGTCGCTTTTCCTGCACTGCAGCATGAGGCACCTTTCCTGCTTGCGGCAGTGGGAGGTTTCCTTGCGGCACTCGCTGCTTATTTTCTTGGCGGCGGGCGGGCGGCAACGCCGGTTCGGCTAGCGCTATCGGGGATGATCGTCTCGATGGTGCTCGGTGCGTTTACGTCGGCCATTCATATTTTTAAAGCGACGGAAACGCAATCGTTGTTTCTTTGGGGTGGAGGCACGTTAATTCAGCTTGATTGGAGCGGCGTGAAGTATGCTTGGCCGCTTGTGGCGGCATTGCTCGTCATTGCAATACTTGCCGGACGCAAGTTCGATGCGCTCGAGCTGGACGAATCGACGGCTCGTTCATTAGGGCAGCGCGTAGGCTTAACCCGGGCGGGAGGGCTGGCGCTCTCTGTGCTTATGGCAGCCATCGTGGTCAGCGTCGTAGGGCCGATTGGTTTCGTTGGCCTTGTAGCTCCGCATTTGGTTAGGCTCTCCGGCTTACGAAATCATCGTTTGCTCATTCCTGCGAGCGCGCTTTGGGGAGCGCTGCTCATAACGGCAGCGGATGTGCTTGCCCGCATGGTACGAAGCAGTCTCGGCGAAATGCCGGTAGGCGCCGTCATGGCGATTATCGGGGCGCCTTGGCTTATTTGGCTGGTGCTTACCAAGATGAAAAATATTTCCGGTTCGGGCTCAGGACAGTCGTCGATGAGCATTGGAGGAGCTCCATTCCGCTGGCGTTTTGCACCGACTGCCTTAGCCATGACCGTATTGCTGGCTGCGGTCATTCTCGTTAGCTTGTCGCTCGGCGGTACAAAAATTCCGATCATGGAATTGCTTAGAAGCCTATTCGGAGCAGGAGACGATTCTTATTCTGTGCTGCTGAATCTAAGGCTTCCGCGCACCCTCGTTGCAGCAGGGGGAGGCATCGCGCTCGCAATCAGCGGCGTACTCATTCAAAGCGCTGTTCGCAATCCGCTCGCAGATGCTTCTATTATCGGCGTCACCTCGGGTGCGGGATTTGGCGCTTTGGTCGTGCTCGTTGCATGGCCAACGCTGCCGATCTTCGCGCTGCCTATTGCCGCTATTACTGGCGGGGCTCTAGCTGCCGCTGTTGTATTTTTCTTAGCTTGGCGCAAATCGCTTAATCCATCCGTTCTGATCCTGCTTGGCATAGCGGTGTCTGCCATCGGAGCTGCAGGCATTCAGGCGATGATCGTGAAGGCAAGCCTATGGAGCAGCACGGCATTTGTTTGGCTAACGGGAACGACGTATGGCCGAAGCTGGAGCCATTTTAACAGTATTTTTATTTTTCTGCTTATTCTTGTACCGGCGGCCTATTATTTGAGCAGGAAATTTGATCTGCTCGCCTTCGGAGATGAAAGCTCGACAGGTCTCGGCTTACCGGTCAAAGGCACACGGCTTTGGGCTATGATCATAGGCGTGCTGCTTGCTGCGGGAGCGGTGGCGAGCGTAGGAACGATTGGTTTCCTTGGATTAATGGCGCCGCATGCGGTAAGGATGATGGTCGGACATCACACAAGGCGCTCGATCATCCTGTCAGGTCTGCTCGGCGCCTTGCTGCTCGTAATTGCGGATACGATCGGAAGAACGGCAATGGCTCCGAAGGAGATTCCTTCCGGGCTCATCATTATGCTGATTGGAGCTCCATACTTCCTGTTTCTTATGTACCGTTCACTCGTCAAAAAAAGGTAGAATGTTAGAAATGTTTGCTAAAAACGAATGTTGTACGTATGTATTGCCAATAACGTTCGTAAAAGTTGTTGACAAAATGGGCAATTTCTCTTTAAAATTGAAAACGGAAAACAACAACAGCATATCTTTTCGTATAATCTCAAGAATCGGCTTGAGAGTCTCTACTCGGTCACCGTAAATGATCAGGCTACGAAATTGGCGGAAAAAGCTCGCAGCGGTCCAGCGGGTATCTTTTTCCCCTTTTTGCAGAGCCTAGGAGAAATGCGATCTATTGCATTTTTACTAGGCTTCTTTGTTTGTTCCACCACATTTTTGGGAGGTTTGTAATCAAAATGGAACGTTTCTTTCGCTTAAAGGAACACGGAACAAATGTCAGAACAGAGATTATGGCGGGGCTGACGACTTTCATGACGATGGCTTACATATTAGCCGTCAATCCAATCATACTAACGCCAGCTGGCTTGGATTGGACTGCCGTGTTTCTTGCAACGGCATTAGCAGCAGGTATCTTCACCATCGCAATGGGCTTGTTCGTTAACTTCCCAGTTGCGCTAGCACCAGGTATGGGTCTTAACGCGTATTTTGCATCGGTCGTTATCGCATCGGCGTCAACGGACGCACCGATCTCACCAGCAATGGGACTAACCGCGGTATTTATTTCAGGTATTATCTTTATCATATTGACGCTTACCCAAATTCGCCAAATGCTTATCACAGCTGTTCCAGACAGCTTGAAGCATGCGATCACAGTCGGTATTGGCTTGTTCATCACCATTATCGGCTTGAAAAACAGCGGAATTATGACAATCGCAGTATCAAGCTTCACAGACATTAAAGCAGGTCAATTCACACCAGTTAGCGGCTCCGAAACCGTTATTCAACTGGGAAGCTTTCATAATGAAACGGTTGTACTTACCGTGATTGCATTGCTTCTTATTGGCGTGCTGATGGTACTGCGTGTACCGGGAGCGCTTTTGTTCGGTATTCTAGGTACAACTGTTATTGCTATTCTAATGGGTCATGTTGATGTGAAAGCAGCATTCACTGGTCAAACATGGGTGCCTGATTTCTCCAAAATGAACTTCTGGCATTTTGACTTTGCAGGCGTATTTGAAGTCGGACTGGTAACGGTTATCCTGACATTTACGTTCGTCGAAATGTTCGATACGTTCGGTACGCTTGTTGGTACAGCAAACCGTGCAGGCTACATGAAGGACGCTGAAAAGGGCAAAAAACGTGTAGGTAAAGCGATGTTTGTTGATGCGATCGGCGTCAGCGGCGGCGCGGTGCTTGGTACAAGTACAGTTACCGCATTCGTAGAAAGCTCTGCAGGTATTGCGCAAGGCGGACGTACAGGCCTAACGGCAGTAACGACAGGCGTTTGCTTCCTGCTTGCTATCTTCTTGTCTCCAATCGTTGCGCTTGTTCCAGGCGCGGCTACAGCTGCTGCACTCATTATCGTAGGCGTGCTGATGATGCAATCCGTAAAAGATATCGATTTTTCAGATATGGTTTATGCGATTCCATCCTTCTTGACACTTGCACTTATGCCGCTTACTTACAACATTGCAAACGGTATTTCGTTCGGTATCGTATCGTACGTATTGCTTGCAACGGTTGCTAATGTAACAGGCAAAGGCAAATACAAGGTTCACTGGCTCATGTGGATTCTAGCGGTGCTCATCATTGGCCGTTACGTATTTATGGGCGGGGAATAAACAAATAATATGGAAGAAGCAGCGCTGGACCGGCGCTGCTTCTTTTTTTTGTAGTTTAGCCTTATGGTGGAGAGACGCAGAGGATAGGGCTGCTTATTTTCGAGCTGAAATTTGATATAATTTTGGAAATAGAGCTGGCTTTGGCAGGCGAGCAGACGGGGGAGAGCATATGTTTCGCGTGGATTTAAACTGCGATATGGGTGAAGGTTTTGGGGTTTACACAGCTGGCCTCGATCACGAGCTGATGAAATATATTACTTCAGCGAATATTGCTTGCGGTTTTCACGCTGGAGATGCAGCGACAATACGGCGCACGGTTAAGCTGGCGCTAGAGAATGATGTAGCTATTGGAGCGCATCCGGGGCTGCCGGATTTGGCAGGCTTCGGTCGAAGGATGATGGCCATAACGCCGGAGGAGGCATATGAGCTGACGGTTTATCAGCTGGGTGCGGTGAGTGCTTTTGCTAAATCAGAAGGCGGAAGCGTCGCACATGTGAAGCCGCATGGCGCTTTGTATAATATGGCTGCGAAGAGCAAACCGTTAGCCGATGCGATAGCAGAGGCAATATATAAGGTTAATCCGAGTCTGATGCTATTCGGATTAGCAGGCAGTGAGCTTATTCACGCAGGCGAAGCTATAGGCTTGCGTACCATTCATGAAGTATTCGCAGACCGAACCTACGAGTCGGACGGCTCACTAACGCCGCGAGGGACGGAAGGTGCTGTTATTGTTGATCCTGTTCACGCTGCAGAGCAAGCGATAAGCATGATCAGGGATGGCGAGGTCAAATCGAGACAGCATCATAGCGTTATTTTGAAGGCGGATACGGTATGCGTGCATGGGGATACGCCAGGCGCAGTAGAGCATGTCATAAGACTGCGGGCGGCATTAGAGGCAGCGAGCATATCTGTTCAGAAGGCGGGTGTATGAGCATGGAGAAGGCTGCAACGGAACCTCAGGCTCCTATTGAAATGCTGCCGCTTGGTGACTCTGCCGTTATTATTCGTTTAGGCAGCTCCATTGACGAAGAAACGAACCGAACGGTCATGAATTTAAGCCGCCATTTGGAGTGGAAACCATTTGCTGGATTCATTGAATGCGTCCCATCCTTTGTCTCGGTGGCGATCCACTATGACCCGCTGCTGGTGAAGAGAAGCCGCACTGCAGCCGAGCTTCAGCATGCTACAATCTTTGAAACGGTATGCGCTAGAGTGCAGACGTATCTATCTATAGAGCAGCTGCACTCTTCCGATCAGGCGGATAGAACGATTGAAATTCCGGTTTGCTATGGCGGAGAGTACGGTCCTGACCTTAGCCTAGTTGCTGAGCTTAACGGACTTCCGGAGGAGGAAGTGATCGCTATACATGCTGGTGGCAGCTACTTGGTCCATATGCTCGGCTTTGCGCCAGGTTTTCCTTATTTGGGAGGAATGTCTGAGCGAATTGCCGCGCCAAGACATCAGACGCCCCGGACGATCATTCCTCAGGGCAGCGTCGGCATAGCTGGCAAGCAGACGGGCATATATTCGGTTGCAACGCCGGGCGGCTGGCAGCTGATCGGCAGAACGCCGCTTGCTCTATTTCGTCCTCAGGACGAAATTCCAAGCTTGCTTAGACCGGGGGACTTGATTAGATTTAAGCCGATAACGGAGCGGCAGTACAAGCTTTATTTAGAAGGTGAATTATGACTATAAAAGTGGTTCGTCCCGGCTTGCTCGTTACTGTACAAGATCTCGGAAGGCATCGGTATCAAAAATACGGCGTAGTCGCAGGCGGGGCTATGGATACGGGAGCTTCGCGTGCGGCTAATCTGTTAGTCGGCAACGAGGATAGTGAGGCGGTGCTGGAAATTACGCTTACCGGAACGGAGCTCTTTATGGAGAAGGATACGCTGCTCGCGATTTGCGGCGCGCGTATGTCTGTTACCGCAGGAGGTGAGACGCTGCCCTTATGGAGACCAGTGCTCGTTCGCGCGGGAATGAGCGTGAAATTCGGAGCTTGCCAATCGGGCTGCCGCTCCTATCTCGCCGTTGCGGGCGGACTTGATGTACCGGAGGTAATGGGAAGCAAAAGTACGTATCTGCGCGGCGCAATCGGAGGTTACTTCGGAAGGGCATTAAAGTCAGGAGATGTACTGGCAGCTAAGGCGCCGAGCTTGCTGTCAGAGCGAATGGAGCATGCTTTGCGCCTGGGATGGAATGGCAGCGTTGCGGTGCCGCTCTGGCATGCGAGTCATTTTGCGATAGCGGACAATCTAGCGGACCCGATCATTCGCGCGATGACGGGCACGCATTACGAGCTGTTTACAGAGACAAGCCGGGCTAGCTTATTTAGCCAGAGCTTCCAGATTTCCGCACAGTCCGATCGGATGGGATATCGGCTCGAAGGAACGGAGAAGATGACGCTCGCGAAGCCGCTTGAGCTGCTTTCGGAGGCTGTCGCAAACGGAACGGTCCAAGTGCCGGCTGGCGGAGAGCCGATCGTGCTGCTGGCGGACAGACAGACAACGGGCGGTTATCTACGTATTGCGCAAGTTGCAACGGTCGATATTCCTGTTTTTGCACAGCTAAAGCCCGGCGACCGTTTTCGGTTCGAGAGGATCACGCAGCAAGAAGCGGAACAGCTTTATTTGGACAGCGAGCGTGATATGAGAATGCTGAAAGCCGCTATAGCACTAAAATTTAATGCCGCGAATGAAAGGGATACAAGATGAACACTGCTCTTAGCGGCTGAGCCTCTTTCCTTGATTTATGGTAGACTACTAATCAAGAAGCAGGAATTACCGAAAGGCACGGCATAGAGGAGTGATAGCAATTGTTCGCACAGCAGCGGCATCAATTAATTATCCAAAAAATAAATAGCGACAAATCGATTCGAGCGTCGGAACTTATGGAATCGTTTGGCGTTTCTTTTGAAACGATAAGGCGCGATCTAGAGCATTTGGAGAACCTAGGCTTATTGCAGAGGGTTCATGGCGGTGCGATTTTAAAAGAGCCGGATTACAGCCGGGAAATCCCGCTGCCGATTCGTGAATCGATTTACTTGACGGAGAAAACGGAATTGTCACAGCTCGCCATTCGATATGTAACGGAAGGAATGTCCATCGCACTTGATGTAAGCACAACCAATACTCAGATTGCGAAGATGCTCAAGACAAAGTTCGAGCGATTGACGATTATTACGAATTCCTTGCCAATCGTAAATGAATTAATCGATGTCCCCGGTTTTACGCTGATCATGATCGGAGGTATTATCCGTCAAGCAGAACAGAGCATTATCGGAGACTTGGCTGAAGAATTCGCTTCCCGCTTTCATGCAGACTTGTTTTTTATGAGCATGAGCGGAGTTACATTGGACGAAGGCATTACCGACAACGCGATTGGTGAAGTACAGGTGAAGAAGATTATGCAAGCAAACGCAAAAAGCACGATCGCGCTTGCAGACAGCAGCAAATTTGATCAAGTCTCCCTGCTCAAGGTGTGCGGTTGCGCGGATGTAGAACGTTTCGTTACAGATTCGAAGATCAGCCTTGATCTAGTCGATAAATATAAACGGAGCGGCATTGAGATTGTTTATGAGTAGAGATGAATAATAAAGGGGACTTTGACTGTCCTTAAGACTCTTGGTTATATACCAAGGGTCTTTTTTTGCTTTCTAATGAAAAGTAAATATTAAGATATTGTAAATGTGTGTGTTTGTGTGATATTGTGTTGGAATATGTGGAACTGATAGTTGAATCTAAATGAGGATCGATGGAGGTGTTTCTTAATTGATTGTTATTTCTCTTATTCTTGTCTTGTGTTCCGGTTTGGCGCATGCGGTGTGGAATATGCTAGCAAAGCAAAGTACGGATAAAGCGTTGTTCTTATGGGTGATTTATATGCCTGCAACTATTGTTTTGCTGCCGACACTCATTAATGAACTTTCGAGTGCGTCACTATCTCAGACACAGTGGCTGTTAATCGGGGCATCGCTAATTATGCAAAGCGTTTATTCGCTGTTGCTCGCTTACACCTATAATGCTGGAGATTTATCGCAAGTGTATCCGATCATGCGGGGGACACCAACCTTGCTTATCCCAGCCATCGGCGTATTGCTATTAAAAGAGACATTGCCTTTGTGGGGGTGGATCGGACTCAGCTTTATGCTGATCGGGTTCATCGTCATGATCGGAAGATCTTCGGGCAAAGGGCATCAGCAGTCTTTCTATAAGCCTGTACTGCTGGCGATGAGCGTTGGGCTATGCATTACCACTTACACGCTTATCGATAAAGTGAATTTGCAGCATCTCTCTCCGCTTGCGCTGCTTGAGGTGACGAATATTGGGTTTGTACTCGGACTGACACCTGCTGTTCTTCGTTCTAAACGGCTTAAGCATGTTATTCGCACTCATATTAATATTATTTGGATTGGCGCTATCTTGTCTCCGGGCTCGTACTTGCTGTTTTTGTTTGCAGCTAGAAATGCCAATATTTCCACAGTTGCGCCTATGCGCGAGGTGGGAATCGTGTTTGGCACGCTCCTTGGTCTATTTGTATTAAAAGAGTCGCAAGGGACTCGCAGAATTACGGCTTCGATCGCTGTAGTTATGGGTATCATTATGATTGCGTCATCAGGGCATTAAACAATAGTACGTGAATACCTAATGGAGAGGGAGTTAGAATGAAGATGGAAAAAGCCAAAGAGCTTCGTTTTCGCAAAGACGGCACTTTTACAATTGTCCAGTTCACAGATATTCATTGGCAGGACGGAGCGGACTTAGATTTGCGTTCCAAGGCTGCGATGGAGCTTGTACTTGAGGCTGAACAACCGGATTTTGTTATGTTTACAGGAGATGTCATTTACACGGGCAGAGGTTCAGACGGGGCAGTCTTATGCCAAGATCCGCTTCAAGCGTTTCGGGACGCGGTTGCCGCTGCCGAGCAGCGAGGCATTCCGTGGGGAATCGTATTCGGCAACCACGATACGGAGAACGATATTACCCGCGACGACCTGATGGGCGAGGTGCTAAAGTACGCTCACACCTTTGCCGAATCGGGACCGCGGGATATCCATGGCACAGGCAACTACGCGTTGCCTGTACATGGGTCTGACAACGATCAAGAGGCTGCTATGCTCTATTGCCTGGATTCTGGCGATTATTCCAAGCTGCCTGGCGTACCCGGCTACGATTGGATTCAGCATGATCAAGTGCAGTGGTACATGGAGCAATCCAAGGCGTGGAAAGCTCGTCATCAGGGCGCTGCATTGCCGGCACTCGCATTCTTTCACATCCCTCTGCCTGAATACCAAGAAGTGTGGGACCGGGAAGTGTGCTATGGCCATAAACATGAGGGGGTATGCGCCGCGCATACGCAAGCAGGTTTCTTCTCAGCGATGTTGGCACAGGGAGACGTGATTGCAACTTTTTGCGGCCATGACCACACGAACGACTATTGGGGAGAGCTTTACGGGATTCGCCTTTATTACGGACGAGCAACAGGATACAACACTTACGGCAAGGAAGGCTTCCCACGGGGTGCCCGCGTGATCCGCTTGACCGAAAACGAACGGAAAGTGGAATCATGGCTGCGTCTTGATGACGGCACGGTCGCCCTGCATCAGCCGGAGCATCAGCCGGAAATCGGATAATACGAGCACTTATAATTAAATAGCCCGAAGAAGCAAAGATGTCCCGAATATTCTTAGGAATCCGGGACATCTTTTTTTTGCGGAAATCATTTCTATTCTTGTTCAGGTAGAGGAATTCCCGGGTCTCGGGCCGAACCCGATGAGGTTGAAATACGGCGTCGCAACAGCATTGTTTAAAGGTTTTCTACAAAAAAGGATATCGTGTAAAGAATCGTAAATCGCTGTTTGTACAAAAATGAATACCGTTATAGCAATTGAAAATGTACGGGGCTGCTAATATCCATTAGATTGGGATTAAGGCGAGCCGGCAACCGGCAGGCGTCTCATAAATAAATTCGTAAAGGGGAGTCACGCATGAAAAGAAGTATTTTTACTAGAATTGCTCTGCTGCTTGCCATCGTATTGATGTTCGGAGGAATTGCAACGGCTTGCTCCAGCGGCAAGTCAGAACAACCCGCTAATAACGCGGCATCCGGCAACGGAGCGAAAGAGAATGCGGGGAAAGGCGATAAATCGGCTGGACCTGTAAAGCTAAAGCTCTGGCATCCTTTAAACCCTAATGCGCAAGCCGTCGTTCAAAGCTTAAGCGATGTAGCGATGGTGCAGGAATGGGAGAAAAAGACGAATGTGAAATTCGACTTTGAACATCCGACGGGCACGGGTGCCGATGCCCAGCAGCAATTCGGCGTGATGGTAGCTTCCAATGTGCTTCCGGATTTGATTGTGTGGAACATGTCCAACTTCCAAGGCGGTCCAGCCAAGCTGTTTCAGGATGGAACGATTATTAAATTAAACGATCTTATTGATCAGCACGCACCGAATTTGAAAAAAATTCTCGAGGAATATCCGCTTATCGCCAAGCAAATTAAAGCGGATAACGGCGATATTTACGTATTCCCTAACCTGAAGGTTGGCGATCACGGCAAATACAAAACGTTCTCCGGCCAGATGATACGGAAGGATTGGCTCGATGAGCTGGGCTTGCAGCTGCCCGAAACGATCGACGAATGGGAGATTGTTCTAAAAACGATTAAAGAGAAAAAAGGCGTCATTCCATATACGTCCGAGAAAGACATGCTTCTAGGATCAAAAAGCTCGATGGACTTTATCGGGGCATACGGCATCGGCAAAGATTTTTATCTGAATGGCGACAAAATTGAGTATGGGCCGCTTCAGCCTGCATTTAAGGACTACTTAGCGCGTATGCAAAAATGGTATAAAGAGGGTTTGATTGATCCGGACTATGCTTCCAACGACAACAAAGCGAAGGAAGCGAAAATCACTTCAGGCAAGGCAGCCGCTACCTTCGGTTACATTGGTGGCAGCATGGGCGCATGGCTTCCTTCCTTGCAGCAGGCGGATCCGAAGGCGATGCTTTCCGCCGTTCAATATCCGGTAATGAATAAAGGAGATGAGCCTAAATTTACGGAAACCGGCTGGGATTACAGCAATACGGGAGCCGTCATCACAAGCGCAAACAAAAATCCGGAAGCTACGATTAAGGCGCTTGATTATTTGTTCAGCGAAGAAGGCGCTATGCTGAAAAACTTCGGTATTGACGGCACAACGTATACGCTGGTGGATGGCCAGCCTAAATTTACGGATTTGATCATGAAAAATCCGGACGGACTGCCGATCGGCCAAGCGATGGCGAAAAACTTCATTGCGAACTATCCGTTCCCGGGTCCGGACGATGACCGTTATAATGACCAATACTATTCGCTCGACGCCCAGAAGGAAGCAGTAAAAGCGTATGCTAAATTCGCGAAAAACTCTGCCTCCGTTCTCATTCCTCCTGTTTCTTTAACGCCGGAGGAAGCAAGCGAATTCAGCAAAATTATGACGGATGTGGATACGTATCGTTCAGAGATTGTCACGAAACTGATTATGGGCACCTCTAGTTTGGACAGCTTCGATAAAGCGATCGAGCAGTTTAAGAAAATGGGAATCGAGCGCGCGATAGAAATTCAGCAAGCCGCTTTCGACCGTTTCAACAAACGTTAAACCGATTGAAGGAAGGGGGGAACACACTCCCCTTCCTTTAAAAATCAATTTCGGTGGAAAGAGAGTGCACCTGCGATGATGAGAAAACTAGCTAACGATCTTGTGAGAAATAAAGCCATCTATTTTATGGTGCTGCCAGTTGTTTTGTATTATTTTATTTTCAAATATCTTCCGATGTACGGTTCGATTATTGCCTTTAAGGATTTCAGTATTGCCAAGGGTGTATGGGGAAGCCCATGGGTTGGCCTTGACAACTTCAAGGACTTTTTTGACAGCATCTACTTTTGGCGGGTGCTGCGCAATACGCTGCTGCTAAGCTTCTATCAGCTCTTGTTTGGTTTTCCAGCGCCGATTATTCTTGCTATTTTGCTTAATGAAATCCGTTTGAAGCTGTTCAAAAACGTCGTTCAAACGGTCGTCTATCTGCCTCACTTTGTATCGCTCATTGTCATTTGCGGACTCATTCTCGATTTTACGAACCGTGATGGGATTATCAGTACGATGATCGAATTTTTCGGGGGTGAACGCACTACTTTGCTTGGCGATGCCGCTAACTTTCGGTTCATTTATGTATTCTCCAGCATATGGCAGGAGCTTGGCTGGTCGTCCATCATCTTCTTGGCGGCGCTCAGCGGCATTAATCCCGAGCTCTACGAAGCGGCTAGAGTCGATGGTGCCGGGAGGTTTAGGCAAATGTGGAGCATTACGCTTCCGGGATTGATTCCAATCATAATGATTTTGCTCATTCTTAGAATCGGGGGACTGATGGATATCGGATTTGAGAAGATTATATTGCTCTACAATCCGAATACCTATGAGACTGCGGATATTATCTCCTCCTTTGTGTACAGGAAAGGGCTTGCGGAAGGCCAGGACTACAGCTTTACTTCTGCTGTCGGCTTGTTTCAAGCAGGCATCAACTTTATTTTGCTCATCAGCGCCAACTGGTTTTCCCGCCGGGTATCCGGGAACCGATTATGGTAAGGGGGAATGGGAACTTGAAAAATAATACGATGACAGACCGCACATTTGATATATTGAACGCCATTCTCATGCTTTTGCTTATCGTCGTCACCATTTATCCTTTTTATCATGTCGTAATGGCTTCCTTAAGCGACTCTAATCGATTGATTGCACATCAAGGCATGCTCCTAGGTCCGCTTGGATTTAGCTGGGAGGCTTACTCCCGCGTGCTCGACAATCCGAATATATTCAGCGGATACCGGAATACGCTCCTGATCCTCTTCTCTGGAACGCTGTTTAACTTGTTTTTCACGGCGCTTGGCGCCTACGGCTTGTCCCGTAAGTTCATGCTGCGCAAACCGATTATGATCGCTATCATATTTACGATGTATTTTAGCGGCGGACTGATTCCCACTTATTTATTGATCAACAACTGGCTGCATATGGGCAACAGCTTGCTGGCGTTAATCGTGCCGGTTGCAATCAGCACATGGAATCTGATCATCATGCGCACCTCCTTCGAGGCGATTCCCGAGAGCTTGATCGAATCTGCCAAAATAGATGGCTCCGGGGAGTTCGGCATTTTGTTCAAAATCGTCGTCCCGCTTTCCATGCCGATTATCGCGGTTATGATTCTTTACTACGGCGTTGCCCACTGGAACTCTTGGTTCAATGCGATGTTGTTTATCCGTGACCGTGAATTATTTCCGCTGCAGATCATTTTACGAGAAATATTGGTCATTAACGATACGAGCTCCATGCAGCTGGGAGACGCGATGGCGGATCAAGAAGGAATCAGGGAAAGCATCAAATATGCCACGATTATGGTTGCGACGCTTCCTATATTGCTTGTGTATCCGTTTCTGCAAAAGTTTTTCGCGAAGGGCGTTATGATCGGTGCGGTAAAAGAGTAGTTGGTATATACTCGGAGTATATTTCTCTGGTGGTGGATGCTCATATGAAACGCAAGGTTTATAAGTTTTGGCTGTACTCGTATTTATTTGTCTTATTTATTCCAATCCTTATTACCTTGATCGTCCTGCTGCAATCACAAGAAATGCTGGTCAAGGAAGTGCGCAGAGCTAACGACACGCTCCTCGATCAGGTTCGGCAATTAGTGGACAATCAGATCACTGACATTCGCAGGTTAGGCACGCAATTATCGTTTGACCCGAAAGTCATGACGTATTTAAACCGTGAAACGTTGGATACGGCGGAAGCCAGGTTCGGCACGATGGAAATGATCTCGAGCCTTCAGTCTTATACGATTGCCAACGGCAATATAACTGATGCCTATATTTATCTCAAGAACAAAGACTATGGGATAACGACAACGACGTTTATGCCGGCAGACAATTTGTATTCCGTGCTCCATAAGGCATCGGGAAAAAGCTTTGCGGAATGGACAGAGTGGCTCCGGGCGAGCCATGCTGGTCTTTTCGTTACATTAAATGAAGGCGCCAAACAAACGGAAAACTCGCTCGTTTACGTACAATCCTTGCCTATTCAAGAGATTAAAGCTGCCCCTGCGACTCTTGTTGTGCTGCTCAATCAGGATCGGCTCAAGCAAGCGATTTCGAAAGTCGGTCTAGCAACCGAGAGTTCGGTTTATATCCTCGATGGCGAGGGCCATCCCATCATGATTACTGGCCCTCAGACTGGACTGGCTGAGCTACCGATACCGAAAATGAGCAATCAACGCGGTTTTCTTACGGAACTAGTGGACGGCAACGATGCGGCCATATCTTATGTGAAGTCGGATACGACGAATTGGACCTATATTTCGGTTTTGCCGGAGCAAGTGTATTCCGCTAAAGTGAAGCTGCTGAAAAATTTGATTTATATTGCGATGCTGCTTTGCATCGGACTGGGCGGACTTAGCGCCTTTTGGCTTACGCGAAGAAATTATGCCCCTATTCAAAATATGATGAATTTTGTTTCAACAAAGGTCAAAACAAACATGATGAATATGCCGAACGAATTTGCGGTTCTGCAATCGTTTATGACCGACAGCGCAGCCATCCAAGATGAAGCAAGTAGAAAGCTGCTCGAGCAGCATCAAGTGCTGCGCAACCAATTTTTGGCCCGTCTGCTGAAAGGCCGGGTGGATATGAGCTCCGCACTGCCGCAAGCCATTGAATCGTTTGATTTTCGGTTCGAGACAGACCGGTTTGCCGTCTTGCTGCTGCAGATCGAAGACTATGAACGGCTGTTTCAGGCGAATCAAGAAATGGATGCGGAGAGGAAGCTTCAATTCGTTTACCTGATCGTTACGAACATTTTTGAGGAGCTGTTATCCGCAGGCCATCGCTCTTATTTCACGGAAGTTGACGGCATGATTGCTTGCGTTGTAAACGTCCTAGGGAAAGAGAAGGAAGCAAAGAAAGAGCTGCTCAAAGTGGCAAATGACGCTAAACGTTTTATTCAAGATAAATTTTTCGTTCGTTTTTCCGTGGGTGTCAGTGATATCCATACGTTTTGGTCGACGCTGCCAAAATGTTACGAGGAAGCGGTCGAGTCTCTGGAATATAAGCTTGTTCTTGGCTCCAACCAAATCATTTCCTATGAATCGATTAAGCGTCCCAAAAATGATTTGTATTATCCGCTCGATACCGAACGTCAATTAATTAACTTGATGGCGGCAGGCAATTACGATGAGGCGGCGGCTGTCCTGCAGCGTATCCTCATTACGAATTTTTCCGAGGGAACGCTGTCCATTCAAATGGGAAAATTGCTGATGTTCGAACTCGTCGGCACGATGCTGAAAGCGGTAGAGCAGCTTCAACTTAGCACGAAAGAAATTATGGTAGAGAAAACGGATTTAATTAAGCAGATTACAGAATGCGAAACCTTCGCAGAGATGGAAGAAGAAATTTTGGACTTCCTAAAGAAAGCCTGTGATTATTTGCAGCAAAAGAAGAAAAGCCATAATACCGATTTGAAGAGCCAAGTTGTCGAGCATGTCCTTCATAACTTGAATGATATGAATATTAGCCTGACGAGCATTTCGCTTGCTTTCGATATTAATCCGACTTACTTATCTCGATTTTTCAAAGAGCAAACCGGAGAGAATCTCGTCGATTTTGTTAATAAGCGGCGTGTCGAAAAAGTGAAATCACTGCTTGCTGAGACCAACCACGCCATTCAAGATATTGCCGAGCAATGCGGCTTTGCAAGCAGCCAATCTTTGCTAAGGGTGTTTAAAAAGTACGAAGGCATAACGCCGGGACAGTATAGGCAGAGTTGGGATGGAAGAGAAGCTCTAGAGCGGTGAGGCTGAGAGCCGTCTTTTATTTTTGAATGATGCCGATATATGGGAAGGGTGAATCCGATGAGCGTATGGCAAACAGCTATTGAGGACGCTTTACAGAAGACGAGACGGAATATCGGCAAATTTGGCGATCAATTTCCACATGTCAGCACGGACGGTGGCCGCTCGTATGAGTTGAACGCTAATGAGGATTGGACCGACGGCTTTTGGTCCGGCATGTTATGGCTTTGTTACGAGCACAGCGGCGATGACGCATTTCGGCAAGCGGCAGCCCGAACCGTTGAAAGCTTCCGGGAGCGTTATGAAGCGGACCGGGTGCTGGATCATCATGATATCGGATTTTTGTACTCGCTGTCGGCTAAAGCACAGTGGATCATAGAAAAGGATGAAGCTGCGAGGCAGCTTGCTTTAAGGGCCGCCGACAAACTAATGGCAAGGTGGCGCGAGCCGGGGCAATATTTTCAAGCGTGGGGACCTGCTGGCGACTCTGTAAACGGCGGCCGCATTATTATCGACTGCATGATGAATCTGCCTTTGCTTTACTGGGCCTTCGAGCAGACAGGCGATGAACGGTACCGCCAGGCTGCGGTGCTCCATGCTGACAAGAGCCGACGTTATCTGGTCCGCGGGGATGACTCGTCCTATCATACCTTTCATTTTGATCAAAAAAATGGCGAACCGATCGGCGGCGATACAGCTCAAGGCTATACGAACGGGTCGACGTGGACACGGGGACAAGCATGGGGTGTATATGGATTCGCGCTGTCGTACCGGTATACGGAGGATCGGCTTTACCTAGAGACGTCAAAAAGGCTGGCGCGGTTTTTCTTGAGCCATCTGCCAGAGGATGAAGTTGCTTATTGGGACTTTAATGCGCCTATCGAGGCTGGAACGCCTCGTGACAGCTCGGCTTCTGCCATCTTTTGCGCCGGTTTGTTGGAGCTGCTCGATCTGATGGATGAGAGTGACCCGGAGCGCGCGTATTTCGAACGCAGAATACGGCTTGCGATGGAGTCGCTTGTACTCAATTATTCGACCATCAATGAGCCGAATGTGGAAGGCCTGATCAAAAGAGGCTCTTACCATGTTCGAGGCGGGTCGTCTCCGGACGATTTTATGATTTGGGGCGATTATTATTATTTGGAAGCTTTGCTTCGCCTAGAGAAGGGGATCAAAGGGTATTGGTACGAAGATCGATAGAATAAAACAGTCGAGCAGGTAAAGCTATCCTGCTCGACTGTTTTTACTTAGGGGATTCCTTCTTTAGACCGGACATGTTTTTAAGAACGAGCATTAGGTTAGCTGGTTTCTCGGCAAGTCGGCGGGTGAAGTAGGGGTACCACATGGCGCCATAAGGGACATAACAGCGGATGCGGTAGCCTTCCTTTGCGAGCTTCGCCTGTTCATTCATGCGGAGACCGTAGAGCATTTGGAACTCGAAGGCGCTTTTGCCAATACGGTTCGTACGCGCATAAGCTTTTACCCAGCTAATGATCGCATCATCATGTGAGGCAATGGCGGTATAGATGCCTTTGTCCAAATGAGCCTTGATCATGCTTTTGAAATTGTCGATGACCTCGTTTTTATCTTGATAGGCAACCTCACTCGATTCTTTGTAGGCGCCTTTAACGAGTCGCAAGCTTATGCGTGCTTGAAGCATATCGTTAACATCCTGCTCCGTTCGGAATAGGTAAGCCTGCAGCACGGTGCCGACATTGGTTAAGCCTTCTTTGTGGAGCCTTTTAACGATATCGATTGTAGCTTGCGTGTAAGGCGTATTCTCCATGTCAATTCGAACGAAGTTTCGATGGCGCCTTGCATGCTTGACTACGTCTCGAATGTTGGCGTAACAAGCCACCTGGTCAAGAGCGAGACCCATTTGAGTAGGCTTCAGCGATACATGAGAATTAGCTTTTCGATCAGCTATGCCTTCGATCAGCTTCAAATATTGATCTCTGTATGCTGATGCCTCGCTTAAGTCCTGTATACCTTCGCCAAGATGGTCGAGCGTTGCCATAATGCCTAGCTTGCCCAGCTTTTCGAGCTCAAGCAAAGCCTCTTCAAGCGTCTCCCCCGCAATAAATCGGCTCGCGAGTTTTTTTCCATACGTAGTTGAAAGCTTTTCTACGAGCGGAATGCCTGTAATCGTCAATAATGATTTGCGGTACCATTTCGATCCAATGCCCATTCGTGCTGCTCCTTTCCGAAGAACAGTAGTAGGGGTCAAAACTTAGGAGTTCGATAATAGTATATTCAGAAATCATCTTCATCGCGCTATGCAGGCCTAATTATTTAAATAACAAAAAGTGCGTCGGCAGCTTGCGAAGCTGTCCGTCGGAAGGCTTATTAATGACTCTTCCGTTAAAAATGAGCGAGGACGAGCCGCCGCCATCCAGGTTGTAGCCGTCAACGGCGCCATAGCGCTGCAGCAATAGCTGCATTTCACCAAGCGTAGCCCCTGAGCTGCCAGATTCGTTATAGCCGTCAGCTACAAGAAATAGCAGCTGATCATCCTTGAAATTAGCAATGACGGTTCGTGGCGCGCGTTTTGGACTCGTCTGCCATTTGGATGGGATCGGTTGTGGAGATCCGCCGCGCAGCAGTACAGGAACAAAGGATGCACCGAATTTCGGGTTTTTGGCATCCAGCTGTTGTTTGCTTGCGAATTTTCCTCCGATGAGCTCATTTTGTTCGTTTAAGCCTACAAAAAACAAATCCGCACGCGGCGGTTCGAAGCTTGTCACGTAATCTCCGTCCACAATGGTTGTGCTTAGCGGATATCTTTTGCCTCGTCCATCTGCAAAGCCGCCTGCATTAATGCCGGCAACAGCTCCATGCCGGTTGACTGCAGCGAGCGTAGACTCCGCTTGTCCAAGCTCTTCACCGCCGAGCGACATCGTCATCGCATCTTTGCTCTTAAGCTTTACCTTGAGCGCGTACGCCGAGAAGTTTTCTGCTTTTATGTAGAAAAGCTGTGCTCTTAGCTTGTCCGATTCAATTGTACCGGCGACCTTGCCAAGCTTGCTCGTAATATTGCGGTCATAAATTTGCAAAGGTCTCATTGCCTGCGATGCAGCCATAGAAGATATCTTTGCCATATCGGCATTTGTTTCTTTGTACAGCTTCAGCTGTCTTTGAATGGACTCTCGTGTTTGTGATGCGGTCTCCTGTGCGAGGTCAAGGCCGGCAGCGGCATGCTTAATATCGGATTCGGGAAGCCTTGTTTGCTCGGTAATGGGCTTTGGAAAGGCTTCAGCAGATAATTGAATAACGATATCGGACAATAACAGCCAGATCATAATGCCTAGAAAAGGTGCACAGGCAAGCAGTGCAGTTCGATTTAACGCTTTGACGGTTATATTCATTTGAGCACGTCCAAGCTCTTTTGCAGCTCATTAAGCTGTTTTTTCACTTCATTCAACTGCGTATACAGCTTGTTGCTGTTGTCCGTTTTGGAAGCGGCGTTGTCCTTTGTGAACGTAAGCAGTTCATTTAGCGCATCGACTTTTGCCTTTAGCTCAGCAAGATCTGCGGTGTAGTCGGTTTCGAGCTTCAGCATGCGAGCCTCATAAGCTTGCTGCATAGCCGCAATTTGGCCAGCGGTTTGCTGCTCCAAGTTTGCGGATAACGTCTGCTGAATCCGTTCGGTATACCATTTGGCGCCCAATATGCCGGAGCATATAATAATGACCCATATGCAGACAAAAAGAAGGAAGGTACGGTTTCCTTTCTTTCTGCGTGTTTTCTTATCGTATTGGCTGGCAGTGCGTTGTTCCAAAATCAAATCACTCATTCTATTCATTCACCTCTCTTGATAGTCACTTGCACGAAAGATCGGATGAACGAACTGCTAGCAAGGGTACATAGATTAGACTTCAATTGCTCCTAAATAGTTGCGGATGTCATCTTATTGTAACAAAGACAAACGTAGATGTCCTTTGCGATATATGGGAATTACCTGTAAATTTCAAATCGGACCGGAACATTCTCCCTCCTTTCGGCGTCTAACCATAAGGGATGCGGCAGCCGATGCCGCAAATTGGAAGGAGAACAAGATGAAAACACAGAATTGGTTTAAGCAAATGACTAAGCGAGTTCTCATAGCAGGCTTACTCGTTTCGCTGGCAGGTACTGGATTTGGAGTGAAGGAGGAAGCTAATGCAGCTGAGCGTCAGCCGATAAAGGTAGAGTTTGTGCATGGTTCGAAAAAAATGACGATAAACGGCAAGGCGCAGCAAATGACGGCGCCGCTGCCGGTAGTAAAGGGAGTTACGATGATTCCTGTTCGGACGATTGCTGCTTCCGTTGGAGCAAGCGTTTATGCTGATAGTAAAGGCACTCATATCGATACTTATTTCAACAAAGTTACACTGAACAATAATATGCGCGGTGCGAATCGCAACGGAAGCTATGTTGTACTGCCTAATGCAGCTACACAAATTAATGGAACGATGCATGTGCCTCTATCAGCAGTCAAGCTGCTGTGGAATGCCACTTATGTGTTTAATGCACAGCTTAAGCAAATTAGCATAACGATTCAGCCGGAGCCAAACGTGCCGCCAGTAGCCCGCTTCGAAGCTCCGTATGAGGTGAAGCTCGGGGAGCCTATCGAATTTAAGGATTTGAGTTACGACCCTGATGGCAAAATCGTGAAGACAGAATGGACCGGTCGTAAAAGTACATATTTTGAGCCAGGTGTTTATACCGTTACTCAAAGTGTCTACGACAATGATGGCGCACGAAGTGAAGTCGTGTCTCAAGATATTCGTGTAACAGAAGAGGTTATGTATACGCCTTATGAATACTACATGCGTTATGGTAACCCGGGCGATAAATTTGAAGTTGACGGGAAACTAATGAACACCTTCAAAGAGGTGGATACGATTGAATCCAAAGGCGGCCGCACATTGTATATGTCGAATGCGCCGGAGCGTTTCTTTGGAGAAGGTTTGCTGTACGAAGATACTTTGAATGATGCAAGTCGTTTATTCCTTCATCATCGCAACGGCTCTGACGAGCGATTGAAGCTGGCGGTTGTGGTTACGAATAACGAAAGCGAAAGCGTAAAGCTGACGATTGGCAACCGCGGACTTGCTGGACCAAGCGTCAGTGCAATGCAATTTGGATCAGCTGCAGTGGCTAGATATTTTGCAAGCTCACAGCCGCGCGAGATGATTATTGAGCCTGGTACTTCCGCTGTGCTGCTGCCGGAGCTTGAGAAAATTATTATGAATCCAGACGAAGGTTTCTCGGGCTTGCTTGATGTCGATATGGACGGAAAGCTGACATTTTCCACGATGGCGCTTAAAGTAGACACCGACCCGATTAGTGCAGTGTCTATGGTTACTGAACTGGAGAAGGTCGGAAATCGCGGCAAGTTCTTCGATACCGATCAATATATTGAAGTGAATGAGAAGGTTGGCGTTACAGAAAGCAAGCTGCGCTTAGGTCAACGTGGTCCTGCTATGGCAGGTGTAGATGCATTGACAGGCGGAATGACAATTAACGGCGGGGAATATGGTGCCGTGACGACCGTCAAGCTCAAAAATGTCGCTTGGGGAACGCGGATTATTCTTAATCCTCGAGCGGGAATTTTCCAAGGCGCAGTTAGTGTAAATGGAAAAGTGGTGTACGTCCCTTCAGGCGGTCATGTGAAGGTAGGCGAAGGAGCATTGATCTATACGCAACCGAATCAACCCGCTGGAGCAGCTGGCATGCAGCCTGCGCCAGAAGTAACGATTCAATATTCATCACCGGGCGCAAGCTCATTACCGATCTTATTCGTATTTTTTCCAGGCTCGGACTATAAATAACCAATAGAAGGAGGAAACGTCGCTGTCAAGCGATGTTTCCTCCTTTTTTTGTTGTTAGCCCACCTAGTATTGTATAATAGAGATTCATTATCATTTGAACCAACTAGGAGGATGATCAGCATGGATCAACCAATTACAAATAACGGCGCGAGCCGAAAAGAAGCAAAAGCAATGTTCGCAGGAGGCTGCTTCTGGTGCATGGTATCGCCATTCGAGGAAATGCCGGGTATTATATCGGTCGTATCCGGATATACGGGTGGACATACGGTAAACCCAACGTATCAGGAGGTATGCTCGGAGACGACAGGTCATGCGGAAGCGGTACAAATTACGTATGATCCTGCGATCTTCCCTTATGAGAAGCTGCTTGATATTTTTTGGAAGCAAATCGACCCTACGGATGCAGGCGGTCAGTTCCATGATCGCGGTGAATCTTATCGAACAGGTATTTATTATTATGATGAAGAGCAGCGCGAGCTGGCGGAAGCTTCTAGACAAGAGCTTGAAGCTAGCGGTCGCTTCGACCGGCCAATCGTAACGGAAATCGAACCGGCGCAAGCTTTTTATCCGGCAGAGGACTATCACCAGGGCTATCACAAATCGAATCCGTATCGTTACAAAATGTATCGTAAAGGCTCTGGCCGCGACGCTTTTATTTCACAAAACTGGGCGATTAAGAAAGACCCTGCAGAATTGAAGCAGCGTCTTACGCCGATCCAGTATGAGGTCACACAAAACAGTGGAACAGAGCGCCCATTCACAGGGGAGTATTGGGATCACACCGAGGATGGCATTTATGTAGATATCGTTTCTGGAGAACCGCTGTTCAGCTCCCGCGATAAGTACGATGCTGGCTGCGGTTGGCCGAGCTTCACGAAGCCGCTGCAAGCAGCAGCTGTTTCTGAGCATACGGACTCCTCGCATTATATGGTACGGGTCGAGGTTCGCAGCAAAGAGGGCGATTCTCATCTCGGTCATGTATTTGATGATGGACCGCAGCCGACGGGGCTTCGTTATTGCATCAATTCCGCCTCACTGCGTTTTATCGGCAAGGATAAGCTGGAGGAAGAAGGATACGGCGAATATTTGCATCTGTTTGAGCAATAAGTTTTTAAGCATCTTATTATAGACATTTGGGTGGAGGAGAAGCTGAAATGAACATAGAAGAAGCGATTCGCACGAGAAGAACGATTGGAAGAGTGAAGAAGGACCCTGTTGACCGTGCACTTATTGAACGGTTGTTGGATGCAGCTGTTTGGGCGCCTAGCCATCATAATACGCAGCCTTGGTCATTTATTGTGATGACGGGTGAAGGCAGAGGGCGGCTTGCAGAAGGATATGCGCGCGTATCCGCGGCCGCTGTTCCTGAGCTGAGCGGACAGCCGCTTGAGGATCGTTTGGCTAAAGAACGTACCAAAGCATTCCGTGCTCCAGTCGTTATTGCGGCAGTATGCTCACCGTCGGATGATCCGCGCGCTGTTCTGGCAGAGGAGCTTGCTGCTGCTCAAGTAGCGGTGCAAAATTTGCTGCTTTCAGCACATGCGAATGGACTTGGGGCGATATGGCGTTCAGGCGATCCAATGTACCACCCGATTATGAGAGAAACATTCGGCCTGCGTGAACAAGATCAAATCGTAGGTTTTATTTACCTAGGTTATCCGGATATGACGGCTCCAGAGCCGCAGCGTGTACCTGCCACTGCAAAAACGGTGTGGTTGGTTTAATAAATAAAAAAAAAGCCGTACCGTTCGATTATGCCGAACGATACGGTCTTCTTTTTATCTGTATTAAGTCATTAATCATATGAGCTTTTTTACTTTAAAATTGGCTTGCAGCACATACCAGTTTTGCGGGAACGGTACGCCGAGCACCCAATAACCGATGCCGCGAAGCTTATATATTTTGACAAGATTGAATTTGGCCTGAACGCTGCGTGCATCCTCATACCAGACCACATGCTCTCGGCCTTCCTTGTCGTAATAGTTATAGTAAGGTGATTGTCCCTCATCATCATATTGAATGGTGGCTCCGTAAGTATTCGCACGAATTACCGCTTCATGCGGACTGATCGTTGGTGCCCACTTTCCGCCTTGGACGTAGGGAAGTGTCCAATCGTAGCCATACAAAGGCATGCCCATTACGATTTTTTGGGGAGGAATAACGCTGAGGGCATATTGCAGCACCTTGTTGACCTCGTTAAGTGGTGCGACGGCTCGCGGCGGCCCGCCCGACCAGCCCCATTCATAGGTCATGAGAATAACAAAATCGGCGATGCTGCCTAGAGCCTGGTAATCATGCGCTTCATATAGTGTGCCTGCTTGGTCGGCATTCAGCTTGGGCGCGAGGCAAACGGATACGAGATAATTTTCCGGGTGCAGGCTGTCGACGAGATTTTGAATAAAATGTTGAAATAACTCACGATCGGCAGGCGGAACATATTCGAAATCAACATTGAGTGCTAGATAACCTTTCTGCTTCATCATAACGAGAATGCTCGTTATGAGCTTTTTTTGAAGCCCGGCATCTGCGAGCACCGCATGGGCAGTATCAGGACTGAATGTGCCGTTTTCGAAATTAGTTAGAACCATCATAGGCGTTGTTTGTGTCTGGTAGGCAGCATTTATAATAGCTGAATCATCTAAAAGCGTAAAAGTACCGTCAGCCTGTACACGGTAACTGAATGGGTTTAAATAGGTTAGATGTTGGCCAATGTCCTCAATTAAACGAACACCGGCAGCGTCAAATTTCTGTGTATAGGCGTTTACTTCAATTGTTGGCCGCGCGGTTTGAGGAATAACGAGTGTTTGCCCCGGGTAAATAAGGGCGGGATTAGAGATTTTGTTTATTTTCGCGAGCTCCTGCAGTGTAACGCCATATCGCTGGGCGATTAGCCAGAGCGATTCACCGTAATGTACTTTATGAATGCTTGCATCAGTTGGAATAATAAGCGCCTGACCAATAACGAGTACGTTCGGATCGCTAAGGCCGTTTGCATCTGTGATGTCGCTTATCGACAAATCGTATAGTTGAGAAAGCTTATAAATGGAATCTCCTTTTTGCACGACATGAATATGCACCTTATTCGAGCCTCCTTTTTAAAATGGTTAGCTATTGCGGTCTCGGCTGCGGTGCCTGCCTGAATGCTAAGAAAAGACTCTTTTATAATGTATTCATTAAATGGCTCTCGCATTCGAATGGGAAATGACAATCCGCTCGCTTAAGGCAGACGGAGAAATGGGAATGATAAGGAAGAGGCCAAAGAAAAAGTACGACAGCCAATACGAATGGGGGTTGTACAGAATAGTAAAGAAGGTAAGTTTAGGGAATGATCAGGTGCGATACACCTAAATATGGTTATTTCACACGGGATTTCCGATTATTTTGTTCAAAAAAACGAACCTTTATAAAACATTCTCTTTTAATGTTCGTATTTCATTGACAGTGGTTTGGGGATTAGATAAACTAGAATAGGTTTGAGGCGGAATTGTCCGCTGGAACGTATTGCTGTTTGTTCTAAAGGTTAGAGTGAACAGAAAAGTTTTGTGAAAAATTAGAACTGAAATTTATGGATGAATACAAATATCTTCCTACTATTTCATTTAAAGTTTACTCGTATATATTCGGGATCAGGCCTGAATGTTTCTACCCGAGAACCTTAATTTTCGGACTACGAGCAAAATGAGACGATAAGCGATATCGAATCGTAAGGTTTCGGATCGCCATAAAGCAAATGCAAGTCTGCAAAGTGCCTTGTTAGTTGGACACTGGTTGCCTCCTTTACGGGGCAGCCTTCTGTTGTCTTTTCGGCTCTGCAGCACGATTTGTCTCGTCCTCATTGAAGTGAAGCTTGATTGGCCATGGATTCGCATGAATACCGGTCTGTGCTTCCGCTCCGGTCCTGCGGCATCCCCATTCTTATGGCTGCTGAAGGGCCTTTTCTATTTTGGATGTGTTGTTTTATAGGATGCTTGATCATTAATTATCTTATAGATGAAAGTGGGTTTGAACGCATGTCTGCGAAGGTTGGCGTCATCATGGGCAGCAAATCGGATTGGGACACAATGAAATTAGCCTGCGACGTACTAGAGGAATTGCAAATTCCTTATGAGAAAAAAGTCGTTTCCGCGCATCGGACACCGGATTTAATGTTCGAGTATGCAGAAACTGCAGTAGAACGAGGGCTTAAGGTAATTATTGCCGGAGCCGGCGGAGCTGCACATTTGCCCGGCATGGTCGCTGCTAAGACGATTTTGCCGGTTATTGGCGTTCCCGTGAAGTCTTCGAATTTGAGCGGACTTGATTCCTTGCTCTCTATCGTTCAAATGCCTGGCGGCATTCCAGTAGCTACGGTAGCCATTGGCAACGCAGGCGGAACGAATGCTGGACTGCTCGCGGCACAAATGCTGGGAGCGTTTGATCCCGAGTTGCAAGCGCGTGTAATCGCACGTCGCGAGCGTGTAAAGCAGGAAGTGCTGGAAAGCAGTGAGACGTTATGAGTCAAAAAACGGACAAGCAAACGATTCAGACGCTGTTGCCGGGCAGTACGATCGGCATATTAGGCGGCGGGCAGCTTGGACGAATGATGGCGAATGCAGGCAGCGCGATGGGTTATCGCTTCATTGCTCTTGATCCAACGCCGGATGCTCCGACTGGACAAGTAGCAGAGCAAATCGTCGCAGCTTACGACAATCACGATGCAGCGAGGGAGCTTGCAAAACGATCGGATGTCATCACATACGAATTCGAGAATGTGGACGCAGATGTAGCAGCGATGCTGATGGCAGAGTCTTATGTGCCGCAGGGAAGTGAGCTGCTGTATACAACGCAGCATCGGCTTCGCGAGAAGCGGGCGATTGAAGCAGCTGGCGTACGCGTTGCCCCTTACCGCGAGATTCGCAGCGCAGACGAGCTGCGCGAGGCTGTTGCCGCTTTTGGAACACCTTGCGTATTGAAAACAGCTATGGGCGGTTACGATGGCAAAGGCCAATGGGTCATTCGCAGCGAAAGCGAAATAGAAGAAGCGTATGAGACCTTAGCACGAGCGCGCGTCCAACTGGTGCTTGAGCAGTTCATTCGTTTTGATAAGGAAATATCAGTTATAGCGGCGAGAAGTCCGCAGGGTGAGATCAAGGTTTTCCCTGTCGCGGAAAACATACACGTCGATAATATATTGCATTTGTCTATCGTACCAGCAAGGATTACGGAGGATTTGCAGCAGCAAGCAGAACGGCTTGCAGAGCGTATCGCTGAGGGATTAGGCGTAGTTGGTCTAATTGCAGTAGAGCTGTTCGTTACAGCGGATGGTGAGCTGTTCGTAAATGAGCTTGCACCACGCCCGCATAACAGCGGTCACTACACGATGGAAGCCTGCCGGACGTCACAGTTCGAGCAGCATGTACGCGCGGTGTGTAATCTGCCGCTCGGAGATACGACGCTTATGAGTCCTGTTGTTATGGTGAACGTGCTGGGTGAGCATATCGCACCGCTTCTAGAGCTTACAGCTCGCGCGGATGAAGCGGCTAAGCGCTTGAAGGTCGCTCCGAAATTGCATTTGTACGGGAAAAAGGAAGCTGTTGTGAAGCGGAAGATGGGTCATATCAATGTTTTGGCAGAAACGACGGATGCTGCGCTTAGCTGGATCGAAGAAACAACTATTTGGAAGGTGTGAAGCAATCATGTTAGATCGTTACAGCAGACCGGAAATGAGAGCTATTTGGACAGAGGAAAATAAATTCAGAGCATGGCTGGAAGTTGAGCTTTGCGCATGCGAGGCTTGGTCTGAGCTAGGCGTTATTCCGAAGGAAGACGTTGTCGCGCTTCGCGCATCAGCTGATTTCGATATCGACCGGATTTATGAAATTGAGCAGGACACTCGTCATGACGTTATCGCGTTTACACGCGCCGTATCTGAGAAAGCAGGCCCTGAAGGCAAATGGGTGCATTACGGCCTTACTTCTACGGACGTTGTAGATACTGCTATCGGTTATTTGCTTCTTCAAGCTAACGCGATTCTTGTTAAAGATATCGAACGTTTTATCGAAATTCTTAAAAACAAAGCATTGCAATACAAGGATACGCCGATGATGGGCCGTACGCATGGCGTACACGCGCAACCAACAACCTTTGGTCTGAAAATGGCGCTTTGGTACGAGGAAATGAAGCGTAACCTGGAGCGTTTCCACCATGCAGCGAACAACGTGCAGTTCGGTAAAATGTCCGGTGCGGTAGGTACATTCGCAGATATCGATCCTTTTGTTGAAGAATTTGTATGCAAGAAGCTTGGTATTACTGCAGCTCCAATCTCAACACAAACGTTGCAGCGTGACCGTCACGCTGAATATATGGCGACTCTTGCACTCGTAGCCTCTTCGCTTGATAAATTTGCAACTGAAATTCGCGCTTTGCAGAAGAGTGAGTTCCGTGAAGTAGAAGAAGCGTTCGCAAAAGGTCAAAAAGGTTCATCCGCAATGCCGCACAAACGCAACCCAATCGGCTGCGAGAACATTTCCGGCTTGTCCCGCGTTATTCGCGGTCATATGGTTACAGCTTACGAGAATATTGCCCTTTGGCACGAACGTGATATTAGCCACTCGTCTGTTGAACGTATTATTTTGCCGGATGCAACGATGCTGCTTAACTACATGCTGAACCGTTTGGGCAACATCATCAACAACCTGACCGTGTTCCCGGAAAACATGAAGCGCAACATGCAAGCGACATACGGCGTGCCATTCTCTGGCCGCGTATTGACGAAGCTGATCGACAAAGGCTTCAGCCGTGAGAAAGCTTATGACACGGTTCAACCGCGTGCAATGCAGGCATGGGAAACAAAACGCCAATTCCGCGAACTCATTGGCGAGACAGAGGAAATTACAAGCGTGCTGACGACAGAAGAAATCGATGATTGCTTCGATCCAGCTTGGCATCTGAAGCATGTTGATACGATTTTCACACGTCTTGGACTGATTTAAGGGGAGGCTGGCCTGATGACTGCACCATCGCAAGCTCTATCGACAGCTGTCGATTATATTAAAGCTCCGCTGATTTACAAAGGAAAGGTTCGTGAGCTGTACGATCTGGGCGAGCATTTCCTCATCGTCGTAACCGACCGCATTTCCGCATTCGACTACGTGCTTGACCCAGCAGTGCCGGACAAGGGCAATGTGCTGAACCGGTTGTCCGCTTACTGGTTCGAGCAAACCGCTGACATCCAAGTGAATCACGTCGTTCATACCGATGTGGAGAAGCTTGGCGGTCTCGTCACCGAGCCGGAGCTGCTCAAAAACCGGATTATGGTTACCCGCAAAGCGGAGCGCATCGATATCGAATGTGTGGTTCGCGGCTATATCACTGGCGGCGGCTGGAGACAGTATCAGCAAACGTCAGCGATTAACGGTATAGAGCTTCCAGCGGGCCTCCGCAAAAACGAACGTTTTCCTGCTCCAATCTTTACGCCGGCAGCGAAAAACGACGTTGGCCACGACGAGGACATCCCATTTGAGAAAATGGCTGAAATGGTCGGTGCTGAGCTTGCCGAGGAGCTGCGTGACCGCAGTATCAAGCTGTATGAATACGCTCATGGCTATTGCGCAGAGCATGGCATCATCCTTGCCGATTGCAAATTCGAGTTTGGACTCATCGACGGCAAAGTGATCTTGATCGACGAAATCTTCACGCCTGACTCCTCCCGCTTCTGGGCGGAAGGTAATTATGCGCTGGATATCGAGATCGACAGCATGGACAAAGAGCCGGTACGCACGTACTTGCTAGGCTCAGATTGGGATCGCGACAGTAAGCCAGCACCGCTGCCGGATTCCGTAGTAGCTGAAACCACGTCCCGCTACCGTGACATCTACCGCCGTCTTACTGGCGTAGAGCTGTAGGAGCTTTGCTAGCTGAGTGCGGAACGGGAAAAACAGGCGTTAAATGCTGCAAAATCGAGCTAGGACGCCGAAATTGATGCAAATAACGCCTGATTTCCCTGCTAATCGCAGCAAATTAGCATTAAGAGTTGGATTAACGGGAACAACAGGCGTTAAATGCTGCAAAATCGAGCTAGGACGCCGAAGTTGATGCAAATAACGCCTGAAATTCCTGCTAATCGCAGCAAATTAGCTTTAAGAGTTGGATTAACGGGAAAAACAGGCGTTAAATGTTGCGAAATCGAGCTAGGACGTCGAAGTTTCTGCAAAAAACGCCCAAAGTTCCCGCTAATAGCAGCAAATTAGCTTTAATAGTTGGATTAACGGGAACAACAGGCGTTAAATGCTGAAAAATCGAGCTAGGACATCGAAATTAGTAAAATTAACGCCCAAAATTCCCGCTAATCGCAGCAAATTAGCTTTAATAGTTGGATTAACGGGAAAAACAGGCGTTAAATGCTGCAAAATCGAGCTAGGACGTCGAAATTAGTAAAATTAACGCCCAAAATTCCCGCTAATCGCAGCAAATTAGCTTTTAGGCTTGATTTAACGGTAGAAATTCCCGTTATATTAAAATCCGCCGCTGAAAGCCGGATGGAATGATTTTAACAACGTTGAGCGAGAGCGATGACGCTGACATAGGGGTGCTGAAGCGCATGCCGCTTAGGCAGGCAGCCAGCGAGAGCGCTGCTGCACCCCATAAGCCTGAGCGCGAAAGCGCAGGGCTGCAAATGCATTACTGACAGGCAGCATAAGCACAGGCCAGTCAAACAGGAATCAAGCGGCCAGCGATAGCGCGGCCGCCAAACAAACGCTTCACCGACCACCCTCGCAAAGGTTTTATCTCAAAATGTGTGAGCTCGGAGAGTGGGAAGTTGTTGCTGGAGAGCGACAGCGATCGCTTCTTGAAGCCGGGAAATTACCGCAAAGCGTGTAATCAGAATTTCCCGGCTTCGAAAGCGGCGTAAGCAATAACTCCCACGCCCGAGCGGCAATTACATTTTGACGAAAATCTGCTGCGAGAAAAAACCCACATTTTCAGGAGGCTATTATGAAGGCAACCGTCTACGTCACTATCAAGCAAAACGTTTTGGATCCACAAGGAACCGCTGTACAAGGAGCGCTTCACACACTTGGTTTCTCTGAAGTCGAAAAAGTACGCATCGGCAAATATTTGGAGCTTGAGCTTGATACGACTGACCGCGCAGAAGCGGAAGTACGCATTAAAGCTATGTGCGAGAAGCTGTTTGCGAACACGGTTGTAGAAGATTTCCGTTTTGAGCTGGAGGGATAGGGCGATGAAGTTTGCAGTACTTGTATTTCCAGGCTCCAACTGTGACATCGATTGCTACAAAGCAGTTGAAGACACGATCGGCCAGTCGGTTGACTACGTATGGCACACAGCTACAGACTTGTCTTCTTATGATGCGATTCTAGTACCTGGAGGCTTCTCCTACGGCGATTACCTGCGCTGCGGCGCAATTGCGCAATTCGCTGCTGTTATGGCGGAAGTTCAAAAAGCAGCTGAAGCAGGCAAATATATTCTAGGCATTTGCAATGGATTCCAAATCTTGACGGAGGCTGGCCTTCTGCCAGGCGCCTTGATTCGCAACAACGGACTGAAGTTCCGCTGCCATCAAGCGCCGCTTGAAGTGGTAAACAACAACACAGCATTTACCAACCAATATTCGCAAGGTGAAATTATAAATATTCCAATCGCACACGGCGAAGGCAACTACTATTGCGACGACGCAACGCTTGCTGAGCTTAAAGCGAACGATCAAATTATTTTCCGCTATGCGGGCGACACAAATCCGAACGGTTCTGTTGAGAACATTGCGGGCATTAGCAACAAAGCAGGTAACGTAGTAGGCATGATGCCGCATCCAGAGCGTGCAGTTGATCAATTGCTTGGCTCGGAAGACGGCAAACGGATGTTTACATCGATTTTGAATGCATGGAGGGAACAACATGGCGCAGCAGTTAACAGCTAAGGAACCGACAGCGGAGCAAATTGCCGAGCAAAAAATTTACAGCCAGTTTGGTGTATCCGATTATGAATTTGAGCTCATTTGCGGCTTTCTTGGCCGTAAGCCAAACTACACGGAGATCGGCGTATTCAGCGTTATGTGGTCAGAGCATTGCTCTTACAAAAACTCCAAGCCTATTTTGAAAAAATTCCCGATCACAGGACCTCGCGTTCTCATGGGACCGGGCGAAGGCGCGGGTATCGTCGATATCGGCGACAACCAAGCGGTTGTATTCAAAATCGAATCGCATAACCATCCATCAGCGGTTGAGCCTTATCAAGGCGCTGCAACTGGCGTAGGCGGCATTATCCGCGACATTTTCTCCATGGGCGCACGCCCAATCGCATTGCTGAACAGCTTGCGTTTTGGCCGTCTTGAAAATGAGCGCGTTAAATATTTGTTTGAGCACGTCGTTAGCGGAATTGCTGGCTACGGCAACTGTATCGGTATTCCGACGGTTGCGGGCGAGGTTATGTTCGATGAGAGCTACGAGGGCAATCCGCTCGTTAACGCGATGTGCGTTGGTCTAATCGATCATGATAAAATTCAGCGCGGTGTCGCAAAAGGGGTAGGCAACCCGGTATTCTACGTTGGTCCTGCTACTGGCCGCGACGGTATTCACGGTGCTACTTTTGCATCGGTTGAGCTTTCCGAGGAATCTGAAGAAAAGCGTACAGCTGTTCAAGTCGGCGATCCATTCATGGAGAAGCTGGTTATGGAAGCAACGCTTGAGCTGATCAACTCCGGTATCGTTCTTGGTATTCAAGACATGGGCGCAGCGGGTCTTACTTGCTCCAGTGCTGAGATGGCTTCGAAAGCTGGCAACGGCCTTGAGCTTTACCTTGATGAGGTACCGCAGCGTGAAACAGGCATGACGCCTTATGAAATGATGCTTTCCGAGTCGCAAGAGCGTATGCTCTTCGTCGTAGAGCCGCAGCATGAAGCGCAAGCGAAGGAAATTTTTGATCGTTGGGGCATTATTTGCGCCAAAGTAGGTAAAGTAACGGATGACGGTCGTCTTCGTTTGTTCCACCAAGGCCAAGAGGTTGCCGATATGCCGGTTAAAGCGCTCGTTGACGAGTGCCCTGTATACGACAAACCATCGAAAGAGCCTGCATATTACAGCGAGAATGCCGCAGTAGATACATCGGCATATGATGAAGTAACGGATTTGACTGGCGCGTTGGAGAAGGTTCTTGCCTCCCCGACAGTTGCCAGCAAAGAGTGGGTTTACAATCAATATGACTACATGGTTCGTACATCGACAGCTGTTCAGCCAGGCTCCGATGCGGCAGTCGTAACGATTCGCGGCACGCGCAAAGCGCTTGCGATGACAACGGATTGCAACGGACGTTACGTATATCTAGATCCAGAAGTAGGCGGACGTATTGCGGTGGCAGAAGCTGCACGTAATATCGTGTGCTCAGGCGCTGAGCCGCTTGCTGTAACTGACAACCTTAACTTCGGTAACCCTGAGAAGCCAGAAGTATTCTGGCAGCTTGAGAAATCGGCAGACGGGATGTCCGAGGCTTGCGTCGTGCTTAACACACCGGTTATCGGCGGTAACGTAAGCTTGTACAATGAGAACGCGAAGGGTGCTATTTACCCGACACCAGTAATCGGTATGGTCGGTCTTGTACACGACATCGATCACATCACAACGCAAGGCTTCAAAGCAGAGGGCGACGTTATTATTCTCGTAGGCGAAACAAAAGCGGAAATGGGCGGAAGCGAATTCCAGTACGTTACGCAAGGCGCTGCTGCTGGCCGTCCTCCAGAAATCGATCTTGCTACAGAGAAGAAGGTTCTGGATGCTGTCCTTGGCGCGATTCAAAAAGGTCTTGTAGCATCGGCTCATGACTTGTCCGAAGGCGGTATTGCGGTAGCTGTTGCAGAATCATGCATTAGCGGTCGTCTAGGCGCAGAAGTGGCATTGTCATCTGATCTACGTGCTGATCACCTATTGTTCAGCGAATCGCAATCCCGTATCTTGCTGTCGGCTAAGCCGGATCAAGCAGCGGCATTGCAAGCATGGCTTACAGAGCAAGGCGTTGTTCATGCACAAGTTGGTATCGTTAAAGGCAGCAGCCTGACCATAAGCGTAAACGGAAAATCCGGCATTCAGGCGCCGGTAACACAACTGGAGAAGGTCTGGAAGGATGCGATTCCATGTCTGATGAACAAATAAGACAGGAACCTTTGTTATGGACGGGCGACCACTATAACGAAGGTATTGGCCGTGACGATATGTTTGATAAATTGCGTGAGGAATGTGGCGTTTTCGGGGTTTTTAATCTCCCCGAAGCGTCCAACCTGTCCTATTATGGTCTTCATGCGCTTCAGCATCGCGGTGAGGAAAGTGCGGGAATCTGTACGGTTGATACGAAAAATGGCAATAAGTTCGCTTATCACCGCGGTATGGGTCTCGTAAAAGAAGTATTCAACAAGGAAAATCTCGATATGCTTGCCGGGGACCGCTCCATCGGCCACGTACGTTATTCGACAGCGGGAGAAAGTAAGCTTGCGAACGCACAGCCGCTTATTTTCCGCTATCGCGACGGTGACCTTGCGGTTGCTACAAACGGCAATATCGTGAATGCGCCGGAAATTCGTCGTGAGCTTGAGATGTCCGGCTCGATCTTCCAAACGTCCAGCGACACGGAAGTTATAGCGCATCTTATTGCACGTTCATCGAAGGATTTCGAGACGGCTGCGAAGGAAGCTCTGCAGCGCATCGTTGGCGGATTTGCTTTCTTGATTATGACGAACGACAAGCTGCTCGTTGCAGCTGATCCGCATGCTCTTCGTCCGCTTGTTATGGGCCGTATTGGCGAAGGTTATGTATTCTCGTCGGAGTCTTGTGCATTCGAGACAATTGGTGCCGTGTATGAGCGTGATGTACAGCCTGGGGAATTGCTCATTCTTGATGCAGACGGCATGCGCGAGGAACGTTATGCGGAGGTTGACCGCCGCGCAACTTGTGCGATGGAGTATATTTATTTTGCCCGTCCTGATAGTGATATCAACGGCATTAATATTCATATGGCCCGCAAACGGATGGGTCGCCAGCTTGCTTCCGAATCTTTTGTTGATGCGGATATCGTAACGGGTGTGCCGGATTCGAGTATTTCAGCAGCAATTGGATACGCGGAGCAAACCGGTATTCCATACGAGCTTGGCCTTATCAAAAACAAATATACCGGCCGGACATTCATCCAGCCTTCTCAAGAGCTTCGCGAGAAGGGTGTAAAAATGAAGCTGTCTGCCGTTCGTAAAGTGGTGGAAGGCAAACGTGTCGTTATGATTGATGATTCAATCGTTCGGGGCACAACATCGCTGCGGATCGTAAACCTGCTTCGTGAAGCGGGAGCGACTGAGGTGCATGTGCGCATCACATCGCCGCCTTTCAAAAACCCATGTTACTACGGAATTGATACTCCTGACCGCAAAGAGCTCATTGCTTCTTCAAGGACAGTAGAGGAAATCCGCAAGCAAATTAATGCTGATTCATTATCTTTTATAAGCAACGAAGGTTTTGTTGAGTCTGTTGGCGGCAATGATGGGGCTTATAATCGCGGCATGTGTCTAGCTTGCTTCGATAATGACTACCCAACACCAGTTAACGAAGAATCAGACAAAAGCTGCAGCTGTTAATAACATAAATGATTAACCTCATGGAGCGATTGCTGCTCCTAAATTAGTTAAGGAGTTGACCGAGAGTGTCAGAAGCGTACAAAAAAGCCGGCGTCGATATCGCGGCAGGCAACGAAGCGGTTGAACGGATGAAAAAGCACGTAAAACGGACTTACCGTCCAGAGGTGCTGGCAGAGCTTGGCGGCTTTGGCGGTCTATTCAGCCTTAACAAGGACAAGTACGATGAGCCTGTACTCGTGTCTGGGACAGATGGCGTCGGAACGAAGCTGAAGCTTGCTTTTGCCATGGACAAGCATGACACGATCGGCATTGATGCCGTAGCCATGTGCGTGAACGATATAATCGTACAAGGCGCAGAGCCGTTGTTCTTCCTTGATTACTTGGCATGCGACAAGGTCGTTCCTGAGAAAATCGAAGCGATCGTTAAAGGTATTGCAGAAGGCTGCGTACAAGCTGGCTGTTCACTCATCGGCGGCGAAACAGCTGAAATGCCTGGCATGTATCAAGGCGGAGAATACGATATCGCTGGTTTTACAGTAGGTATTGTGGATAAGAAAAAAATGATCGACGGATCAACTATTGCTGCTGGCGATGCGGTTATCGGTTTTGCTTCCAGCGGTATTCACAGCAACGGCTTCTCGCTCGTTCGCCGCTTGCTGCTTGAAGACGCAGGTTATTCGCTTGATCAAGAGCTTGAAGAGCTTGGCGGCGCGAAGCTAGGCGATGTGTTGATTGAGCCAACACGCATCTACGTGAAATCGGCGCTTAAGCTGGTTGAGCAAGTGGAAGTGAAGGGCATGGCGCATATTACTGGCGGCGGTTTTATCGAGAACATTCCGCGGGTACTTCCTGACGGCGTGAACGTAGATGTGGAATACGGCTCATGGCCGATTTTGCCAATCTTCGATTTGATGCAAAATAAAGGTGCGATTACGAATCGTGATATGTTCACGACTTTCAATATGGGTATTGGTCTAGTTATTGTTGTTCCAGCTGATCAAGCAAATGAAGCTCTTCGCATCGCTTCTGAGCTTGGTGAGCAGGCTTACCGTATCGGAACGGTTACGGAAGGAAGCCGCATCGTAACGTTTACGGGAGCGGAAGTATAATGGGAGCACTTCGCATCGCTGTTTTCGCTTCGGGACAAGGTACGAATTTCCAAGCGATTGTAGATGCGGTGCAGGAAGGGAAGCTCGATGTAACCATCGAGCTTCTTGTTTGTGATAAGCCTGCCGCTCCCGTTGTAGAGCGCGCAAGTAAGGCTGGTGTGGACACGTTCCTGTTCACGCCGAAGGAATACCCGTCTCGCGAAGCTTATGAGACGGAAATTATCGCTGAGCTAGCGCGGCGCGGTGTTGAGCTGATCGTGCTTGCAGGCTACATGCGCATTATTACGCCTTTGCTGGTTGAGCCATTTTATGGTCGGATGATTAATATTCATCCGGCACTGCTGCCGGCATTCCCCGGCGTGAATGGCATCGGGCAGGCGCTTGCGTATGGCGTTAAGCTGACTGGCGTCACCGTTCACTACGTGGACGGCGGCATGGACAGCGGACCAATTATCGCGCAGCAAGCAGTCGAAGTGCAAGGCGGAGATACGGAAGATTCGCTCGCGGAGCGTATTCACGCAGCCGAGCAGGCGCTGCTGCCCGCAGTTATTCAGCATATCGCGAAGGGTCGCGTCACACTGAATGGTCGTCATGTGACGGTAAACGGCTAATCGTTTATTGAAATAAGATCTAATATCGGCAAGTGTGGATGCAGTATTTGGAGAAGAGAAATTGTTTGGTCAAATAGATGAGGAGGGATTTGCATGGCAATTCGCAGAGCGTTAATTAGTGTTTCGGATAAGTCAGGAATCGTGGAGTTTTCTAGAGAACTGGCTAGCCAAGGTGTGCAAATTATTTCGACGGGCGGTACATTCAGCCTGCTGCAAAAGGAAGGCATTCCGGTTATCGGGATTTCCGATGTAACGGGCTTCCCGGAGGTTCTGGATGGTCGTGTCAAAACGCTTCACCCGGCCGTACATAGCGGCTTGCTCGCGGTGCGTGACAATGAAGAGCATCAGAACACGATGAAGGAGCTTGGCCTGGATTACATCGACCTCGTTGTCGTTAACTTGTATCCGTTCAAAGAAACGATCGCGAAACCTGATGTTTCCTATGAGGATGCGATCGAAAATATCGATATCGGCGGCCCGACGATGCTTCGTTCAGCTGCCAAAAACCACGCGTTCGTAACGGTTGTAGTGGATACTGCCGACTACGGTACGGTGATTGAGGAATTGAAAGCACAAGGCGATACGACGCTTGAGACGCGAAAACGCCTGACTGCCAAAGTGTTCCGTCATACTGCGGCTTATGATTCCCTTATCTCTGATTATTTGACCAAGCAAGTGGGCGAATCATTGCCTGAAACGTACACAGTTACTTACGAGAAGGTACAGGATCTGCGTTACGGCGAGAACCCGCACCAGAAAGCTGCATTCTACAGCAAGCCGCTTGCGGCAGCAGGCAACGTAACGACTGCTGAGCAGCTGCACGGCAAAGAGCTTTCCTATAACAATATTAGCGATGCCAACGCTTCACTCGCAATTCTAAAAGAATTCGATGAGCCAGCGGTCGTTGCTGTCAAACATATGAATCCTTGCGGCGTAGGAATCGGCGCTACAATCCATGAAGCTTATCAAAAAGCTTATGCAGCAGACCCAACGTCGATTTTCGGCGGTATCGTAGCTGCTAACCGTACGATCGGTGCAGACACAGCTGAGCTGCTTGGCGGTATTTTCCTCGAAATCATCATCGCGCCTGACTTTACGCCTGAAGCGCTTGAGATTTTGACGAAGAAGAAAAATATCCGTTTGATGAAGCTGGGAGAGCTTTCCGCAGCTGGTGAGCGCAAGCCGGAATGGCTTGTAACTTCAGTAGACGGCGGTATGCTCGTACAAGAGAGCGACGTTCATTCGGTTACAGAAGCAGATTTGCAGTTTGTGACAGATCGCAAACCGACTGCGGAAGAGCTGAAACAGCTGCTATTCGGCTGGAAAGTTGTTAAACATGTAAAATCGAATGCGATTTTGCTTGCAAAGGACGATATGACGATTGGCGTTGGCGCTGGTCAAATGAACCGCGTAGGCGCAGCTCGCATTGCAATTGAACAAGCTGGCGAAGCGGCAAAAGGAGCAGCACTTGCATCGGACGCATTTTTCCCAATGGGCGATACGGTAGAGCTTGCTGCCAAAGCAGGCATCACAGCGATCATTCAACCAGGCGGCTCAATCAAAGACGAAGAGTCGATTGCTGCGGCTAATGCGAACAACATCGCGATGGTGTTCACAAGCGTTCGTCACTTTAAACACTAGAACCTGGCGCAGCTATTCAAATAGGCAGCCGCACGTTAACGACAGAGAGCTGGCGCGGGCGGCGGCTGCATTTTTAATGCGTTTTTGCTTGTATTTAGTCATTTGGGAGGTTAACGATTATGCGTATTTTGGTAGTTGGCGGCGGCGGACGAGAGCATGCAATCGTATGGGCGCTTAAGAAAAGCGAGAAGGTAAAAGAAATTTTTTGCGCACCGGGAAACGCAGGTATTGCTCAGCTAGCTGAAATTGTACCGATCGCGGTCAATCAATTTGATGAGCTTATTCAGTTTGCAAAGGATGCTGCAATTGATCTTGTTTTTGTAGGTCCGGATGATCCGCTTGCAGATGGTATCGTAGACGCATTCGAAGCAGCAGGAATCGTGGCATACGGTCCTCGCAAAAATGCGGCTGAAATCGAAGGTAGCAAAATTTTCATGAAAAATCTATTGAAAAAATACGATATTCCTACGGCGAAATATGAAACATTCACCGACTATGAATCAGCGTCTGCTTACCTTCGCGAGCAATCCGCTCCTATCGTTATTAAAGCTGACGGGCTCGCAGCTGGTAAAGGCGTTACGGTTGCAGCTACGCTAGAGGAAGCGGAGCAAGCGCTGCGCGACATGATGGTTGATAAAGTATTCGGCCAAGCAGGAAGCCAAATTGTTATCGAGGAATGTCTAGTTGGACAAGAGATGTCCATTCTCGCTTTCGTTGACGGTGAGACGGTTCGCGCTATGGTTCCAGCACAAGATCATAAGCCCATCTTTGATGGAGACAAAGGCCCAAATACAGGCGGCATGGGTACCTATACACCGCTGCCTCATATCGATCAAGCCATCATTGACGAATCGATTCAGAAGATCATCATTCCAACGGCAAAAGCGATGGTCAGCGAAGGCCGTCCATTCCGCGGCGTTTTGTTCGCTGGTCTTATGATTACGAAGGACGGTCCAAAAACGATCGAATTTAACGCTCGCATGGGTGATCCAGAAACGCAGGTTGTACTGCCTCGTTTGCAAACGGATCTGATCGACATCGTGCTTGCATCGCTGAATGGCAATTTGGATCAACTTGATATTCAGTGGAGCGAGGAAGCAGCCGTTTGTGTTGTTGTCGCATCGGAAGGTTATCCAGCTTCTTATCCAAAAGGTCGCGTAATCACCGGTCTTGCAGAAGCAGAAGCGCAGGGAGCACTTGTGTTCCATGCTGGAACGGCTGAGAAGGATGGGCAATTCGTTACAAACGGCGGCCGAGTTCTAGGTATCGTTGGCCGCGGCCGCGACATTGCAGAGGCTCGTGCACGCGCGTATGAAGCGGTTAGCGTGATCGATTTTGAAGGCAAGCAAAACCGTACGGACATCGCAGCTAAAGCACTAATCTAAGATGTTTAGTACGAAATATAAATATGGTCTTTCCTTTATTTTGGTCAACCAGAAATCTCTGGTTGGCTTTTTTTTATTTTCGCCTATTTTTGTGCCAAGTGTGTCAAAATCACTCGAAAGGTGTTACTAATTTGTAACTCTATCAATATGCCGCAGCGTTACAATGAATCTATCAGCGAGGAATAGAAGGTGAGTGTAATGAAAAAAGTAAGACAGCGTCGTTTTTTGTTTTTAGGAGTCCTATCAATTGTAGTAATCATGAGCCTCAGTGCTTGTGGGGCAAAAGGCGGATTAAGCTTATCAACGCTTTTGACAGGCGAGAAAAATCCCATTGTAGATAATGGGAACAACGAGAAAGGGCCAGAAATGGGAAGCGGAACCACAGGTGACGGAGATGTCGTTATTATCGGCAACAACGGAGGCAAAGACGGTGATATCATTCATGGCGATGTGGATAATAAGCCAGTTGAACCAGATAAGGGAAAACCTGAAGTTCCTGTAACGGAAAAGCTGGACAAGCCGGATCACGTCATAGCAGCATCAAAGCCAGACAAAGGTAAAAAACTTATCGCGCTCACGTTCGACGATGGTCCAGACAAGCGTTATACAACCGATATTTTGGATATCCTGAAGGAAAAAGGAGTTAAGGCCACTTTCTTTGTAGTCGGGCAACAAGTTACGAAAAATCCAGAAGTGCTGCAGCGTATTGTAGACGAAGGGCATGCAATTGGCAATCATACAAACAATCATAAGGATTTATCTAAGCTAGACGAGCAGGGAATTATTGAACAATTTAAAGAAGCGGATAACGCAATTAAAGAAGCGATCGGCATTACACCAGCAATGGTTCGCGCGCCTTATGGAGCAGTATCGGATACGGTTAAAGCATTAGTGAAAGAAAATCATCGTGAACTAATTGGCTGGAATATCGACACGCGCGACTGGGCGGGCACCTCGTCTTCCGATATGATTAAAATGATTAAGAAAGAAGCCAAACCAAATGGTATGATATTAATGCATTCTTTTGGAAGCAAACATGTTAAAAATACGGTACACGCTTTACCTGCTATCATTGATCTTTTGGAAAATATGGGTTATACGTTAGTGACTGCCGATCAATTGGCTTAACTGGGAACATGCACGAGGAGGCTGCAACGTTGGATAACGCAAGTGATAGTAATGTGAGAAATAGGCGTGGACCAATCATGAGATGGAGCTTAATGCTCGGCGGCTTGATTCCACTCCTATTGCTCGCAGCTGGCTGTCGTTATACAGCCGCGCCTGCAGATCTTCTGCAGAAGCCTGCTATTTCACCCGAGAAACAGGCTATCGTGCAGGCAATTGAAAAGAATTTACCGGATTACAGCAAGCTGACACTTCCTCTTAGAGAGGATCATATGGAAGCCATACGCCTCATTGATGTGGACGGAGACGGAACGGAAGAGGCTATCGTTTCTTATTACAATGAATACAGTTCACCTGAGTTAATGGTGTTCAAATATACGAATTCCGTATGGAAGCCGTGGGTGCTCATTCAGCAGCCGCTGGCTAGATTAATTGATTGGCTGAAAATAGAGGATCTCGATAACGATGGTCAAATGGAAATCATGATCGGGTGGATCGGAGCTTTTGACAGTCCGAATGTGCTCGAGATTTATTCGTTTAAATCGAAGCCAGTTCGCAATGATGTCGGCAAATTGACATTGAAGCCTATGGAGACTTTGCCTTATTCTTATGGAGATACGGGCGACATTAATGAGGATGGACGAATGGAGCTTGCGATTATATCGGAGATCGGTACGAATCAAGAAATGGCGCTGCCTGAATTCCATTTAACCCTTTACAATTGGATCAACGGGAGCATGCGGGAAATACATACAGAGAACCTGTATAAAGAAGTGAATAGTTATGATCGTTTGCTCATTGGACGGATTTCACCTACTCGTAGAGGTATTATTTTGGAAGCATCGACCGGCGCGCACAGTACTTATACCACTATGTACGTGTGGGAGCGAAACAAGCTCAGGCTCGTTTATCCGAATCGATCTATAGGGCAGGAAGGAATTAGCGGCACGCCAACGATGAGCAAGGATATCAATGGCGATGGCATCTTTGAACTGCCATGGACGAAAGAGGCTCCGGGTTATTCAGAGGTTCCTTATTCCGATTCCAAATGGTTGGATGAATGGATGCAATGGGACGGTAAATCTGATTTTGTGAAAATAACAGAGGAATTTTCTGATTATAGTTATGGTATACAGCTTCGTATACCTGAACAATGGTTAGGCCGTTATACGATGCACAGCTTGAACGAGCCGCATGCCCTTGTATCCATCGATTACTGGAATGAAAAATTGAATAAGACAGCCAAGCTGGCGACCTTATATGCAGTACCGCAGAAGCAGTGGGATAGCGTTGAATCAACTTGGAAGCAGCAATCTAAACGATATCGGCAGCTAATGACGGACAGCGGCAATGTTTTTGCGGTTTCATTCGTAGTGGAAGCTCCAGCCGAGTGGCCTGAAGCAGACCGGCAAGCTTTTAGCGAGATGGCAGGGGTAGAAGCAGAGTTTGCATCTTCGCTTACTATCCGTAACGATTAAGAGAGAAAAGCGGGTGCTTTAAGCTATGCGTATATTATTGTTGGAGGACGAGGAGTCCATCCGCGGCTTTGTCCGCATTAATCTAAAGCGCAACGATATGGAAGTGATAGAGGCGGAAACAGGCGAATCAGCGTTAGCGCTTGCAGATACAGAAGGGCCTATCGATATTGCGCTGCTTGACGTTATGCTGCCGACAATTAGCGGATTTGAAGTGTGCGAGCAGCTGCGTGCCCGCTATCCGCGCATGGGTATTATTATGCTAACGGCGAAGTCGCAGGAAGAGGATAAAATTCATGGGCTGGAGCTAGGTGCAGATGATTATGTGCAGAAGCCGTTCAGTCCAGGCGAGCTTATTGCGCGCATTAAGTCGCTCTATCGGAGAATGAAGCCTCAGCTGGATGATCAGGAGCAAGAGGTTGGCGCTGCATCGGAATCGATTGCGGCAAGTGAGGAAGTGTCCCGTGGCGAAGCAGCGCCTATAGCGGCACCGACATCTGCATTTCATGTTCAGCGTTCGATAGAAGAACAGCAGCCTACGATGATTTATGGAAGCGGCGGCTTTCATCATCAGGAGCTGCATGTACAGCCGTTCCGGCTCTCTGTAGCAGAGCGGAAGCTGTGGAAGCAGGGCAGGGAAATTATTTTGACGCCTACGGAATGGACGCTTGTACGACTATTGATGGAACGAGTCGGCGAGAGCGTCAGCCGAGATCATATTTTGACAGAGGTATGGGGCAGATATTATGTTGGAGATCTTAAGGTAGTGGACGTGAATATTCGAAGAATTCGCCAGAAAATCGAGAAAAACCCATCCGATCCAGCCTTTATTGAAACGGTTTGGGGTTATGGTTATCGGTGGAAGCGGGGCGGCGACGAATGAAAAGCGTACAAACGAGAATGGTGTGGAGCTATTTGCTGCTCATCGTGCTTGTCGTCAGCGTACTTGGTGGCGTGTTCGCAGCATTAATGTGGAACTACTATTACGGAAGCGCGCAGAGCTCCGTTAAACAACGTGCGGAGTCGGCGTTAACACTGCACAGCCGGTCGCTTTCCTCGCTTACAGTGAAGGATCAGGGAGATTATATTTTGCAATACATGGTTGAGAGCGGCACTAGGCTGCAGCTTCTTGATAGCACGGGTCAAATTAGGATCGATTCCGACGGTTTTGCACCAGATATTCGTTATACGACTGCTGATGTGAAGTCCGCGATTGCAGGGACAACGGGAAGCTGGCGGGGAGTTGATCCTTATTATGGAGAACGGGTCATGTCGGTCACGATACCGCTTTGGAATGAAACACGGGTCGTATCCATGCTTCGTTATTCAGCTTCCTTGAATCAAGTAGATGCGATGGTGAGCTTGCTTATCCGGATGGCAACAGCGGTTGGTATCGGAGTTGTCCTTTTGTTTCTTGGCTTAAGCTTGTTTCTCGCCCAGCGAATCGTCAAGCCGATTCGAGAGCTTACACGAGCGGCGCGCTATATGGCCGAGGGAGATTGGACGCATCGGGCTATTCAGCGAAATGATGATGAAATTGGTCAACTCGCAGAAACGTTTAATGCAATGGTATTAGAGCTTAGCAAACGTGAGAAGCTGAAGGATGACTTTATTTCTTCGATATCCCATGAGCTTCGCACCCCGCTTACATCGATTAAGGGCTGGAGTGAAACCTTAAAGGAAAGCGAGCCTACCGAGGATGATGAAGAGGTAAAGCTGGGCTTATCCATTATTAGCAAGGAAACGGAGCGCTTATCGGGGCTGGTCGAAGATTTGCTCGATTTCTCGAAGCTGTCGGCTAGGACGATGGAGCTGCATAGTGAAGTGCTTGATTTCAATGGTCCGGTTAAAGAAACGGTTAACCAGCTAGGGGTTCGCGAGGAGCATACACGGGTACGGATATTGGCTAACTACGGCAAAAGCCCCATCGTTGTTCGAGGGGATGCGAATCGGCTCAAGCAGGTGATCATTAATCTAATTGACAATGCGCTCAAGTTTACACCTGCTGGCGGCACCATTCGTGTAGCAACGACCATCGAACAAGATAGCGCGATGCTCACGATAGCGGATACAGGCTGTGGGATTGAAGCAGAGGACTTGCCTCATGTCACTGAAAAGTTTTATAAAGCGAGTACCGGCCATGGCGGATCTGGACTCGGACTAGCTATTTGCAAGGAGATCATTGAGCTCCACGGCGGTCAGTTAACCATTGACAGCGAACGTGGAGCCGGAACCATTGTGACGATTCGAGTGCCGATCATGCATGAGGAATAATCCATTCTCTCAGCTGCTCGCGGTGCTCTTATCGTCATTCTTTATAGAACAGCAGCTTGCGGTTCGCATATACAAACGATATCGCAACTGCGATTCCTATAATAAGCAGCAATGACAGCCAGTGATCCTTTATAAAGGCAATCCATAAAGGCATAGCTTTGCACCTCCTAAAATGTGAATCTGCTAAACATATGGGTAGTATGTCCCGAATAGGAGCAGTATAAAGTTTGCTGGTTTTATTTTCTTTGTGAGATTGACAGGTACAGAGCAGTGATGATATTATGGTTTTAATATTAATTCATAGTATACGGGTAGGAATTATTATATATAGGCTTTCAGGAGGTTATCGGATGGAAAAGCACTTGACGCTGCGACATAACGAGCTTGAGCTTGCGGCAACGCTGCATTACCCTACGGATGGAAATAAAAACGATTCAGAAAAAAAACAAGCCATCATTATATGCCATGGATTCATAGGCTCTCGCATAGGTGTTGACCGTTTGTTTGTAAAAACGGCTAGAGCGCTTGCGGCGCAAGGCTCTTATGTCCTTCGTTTCGATTATGGCGGCTGCGGCGAGAGCAGCGGTGACTACGGAGCTCTCGGCTTTGATTCAATGGTTGATCAGACTAGAAGCGCGATTGATTATTTATCAAGCATGGAATGTGTCGATCCACTCAGAATCGTATTGCTTGGCCACAGCCTCGGCGGGGCGGTAGCGATTATGACAGCAGTTAAAGATAAGCGCGCTAAACGTCTTGTGCTTTGGTCGCCTGTTGCATATCCGTTCAATGACATTGTACGGATCGTAGGACGCAGCAGTTATGACGATGCTGTAACTGGAGGAAGCTCCGATTATCAAGGGTATACGCTGCAACCTGTATTTTTTGATTCGCTGCTTCAACACCAGCCTTTCCAAGCAGCTACTAAATTTGGCGGCGAGGTGCTGCTGGTTCACGGTACTAGCGATGAGCTTATACCTGTCGATTACAGCTTCTTATACCAGAAGGTGTTCTGGACCCGCAATGAGGGCCTTTGCGATAAGGAAATTATTTTTCAAGCGAATCACACCTACTCCGCTCGCAATCATCAGGAGGAAGCGATTCGCGTAACCTCAGATTGGCTAAAAGGACTTGATAAACAGCAAGAAGAATGGCATCACTGGAGTATTTAAAGCGGAATGAAAATATAGAAGGGGCAAGTTCTTGTTAGCCAAGAGCTTGTCCCTTCTATTTTTTTGTCGCACGTCCATACGGTGCTAAGACCATGCTTTCTGTCAGGAAATTGGGATATGATATGAAAAATTTGGATTTTTTAACCTGGAAAGCAACTTATTTGTCGAGACATACGCCCTCAATTGTGTTTAAATGGAAGTAATATGAAAACGAATACAAGCTATGTTTTAGCGGGAAAAGGCAGGTAAACGCATGAATAAAAGAATTCGAAAATCGGCAGTTTTGCTATTATTATCGCTTATACTCCTTATTACAGCTTGCAGTGGAGGGAAAGGCAGCAACGATACACCGACAGAGACAAATGATATTATTGATCCTAATAGTACGGATGAGCCAGTGACGGATCCGACGCCGCTCCCTTATGATGCTCCGCTAAGCGGACTGAAGCTGGAAAATGCGGCAAACGCAAGACCGATTGTCGTTATGATTAATAATTTCGCAGCAGCTCGTCCACAGTCTGGTTTAACAAACGCTGACGTAATCTGGGAAGTGCTTGCGGAAGGCGGCATTACTCGTTTAATTGCCGTATTTCAGAGTACGAGCGCAATAACCGATACGATTGGACCTATACGCAGCATCAGACCTTATCTGATTGATATTGGAGACAGTTATGGCGCGGTGCTTGCCCATGCGGGAGCGAGCAATGATGGTTATGCAGTGCTGCAAAGGCAGGGCAAACCTTATTTGGATGAAATCTCGAATGCAGGCAGCTACTTCTGGAGAAGCAAGGAACGTAAGGCTCCGCATAATTTGTATTCAAATCTAGAGAAGCTGCGTACGGGCGCAGAGAAGAAGAAATACAGCATGGACAAGCAGGTTCCGCCTTACACGTTCGCGGAAGCGGGTTCCACAGAGGTTGGTGTCCCGGCAGCCGACATTACAATAAATTTTTTGCTCAAAAATTATAACGTTGGATACAAGTACGATTCAGTATCAGGCTTATACAAACGGTCAATTGGCGACAAACCGCATATCGATTTGAACAATAATGAACAGCTTTCCGGTACAAATTTGGTTGTTCTTGGAGCGGATCACAAGACGCTTGATAAAGAGGGACGATTGGCCGTCGATCTGACAAAAGGAGGCTCGGCGATTCTGTTCCAAAAAGGCAAAGCGATCGAAGCAGAATGGGTAAGAGCTCCAGATGGAATGATTCGAATTGTAAAGAATGGAGCAGAGCTGCCGTTTGTCCCTGGAAAAACTTTCTTTCATATCGTGCCAAACAAACCGACATTCGAAGGGCATGTAACATGGGTACAAACGTAGCAAGTTGGAGACACTGTTAACAGACGTTGACGGATGAGCTTCCAAGGATCAAAAGGACGCAATCTTGTTACAGGATTGCGTCTTTTTTATATTTTTTATGAAAATCTAAAATTTTTCATAAAACCTTTACATTCTCTTAACAATTCACATGTAAACTATGTTAAGATATTGTGGGCTCATAGCAGTGCGCCTAAACATCAAGTCGTGTAAAGGGGATTACGATGTTCAAGAAAAAGGATATTTTCTTTAAGACGTTCGAAGAAATGGCTGACGCAATTGTCGAGGCTGTGGAGTACTTTGCCAAAGGATTGTCAGACCTATCGGATGTATCAGCTTTCGCCAAGACCATGAAGGAATACGAAAGTAGATGCGACAAGCATGTACACACGATTTTGAAGGAGCTGAACAAAACGTTCATCACTCCGATTGAACGTGAAGATATTATGGCCCTGACGACTTCGCTTGATGATGTGCTTGATGGCATCGAAGCTTGCGCATCTCGTTTTGAAATGTACAACATTCTTGAGAAGGACGAGTACATAACGTTGTTTGGCGATATTCTCGTTCGTTCGTCGCATCAAATTAAGAAAGCAATTTATTTGCTTACAGAACGGAAGCTGCTTGCTATACGCGAGCCAAATATTGCACTTAACGAGCTGGAGAACCAAGCTGACGACCTGCTTCGGGTTTGCATCAAGAGCTTGTTCGCAAATGTCACAGATCCAATTGAGCTGATGAAGCGCAAAGAGATTTATGAGATGCTAGAGCAAACGACCGACTACTGCGAGGACGTTGCCAATACGCTGGAATCGATCATTATGCGTAATAGCTAATCTAGAGAGTGGGAGTCTTTTACAATGGATTTAATGGTTCTATGGATTGTCGTATTTCTAGCGCTTTCGTTTGATTTTATAAATGGATTTCATGATACGGCAAATGCGATTGCAACTGCCGTGTCGACTCGGGCGTTAAAACCTAGAGTTGCAATCGTAATGGCCGCCGTAATGAACTTTGTCGGTGCAATTACGTTTACAGGCGTTGCGGCCACAATTGGTAAAGGTGTAGCCAATCCAGCAGAGCTGGAGCACGGCGTTCCCATAGTTATTGCGGCTCTATTGTCAGCAATCGCATGGAACCTGATTACTTGGTGGTTCGGTATTCCTTCCTCATCCTCACATGCTTTGATTGGCTCCCTCGCAGGCGCAGTAATCGGCGGAGCAGGCATGAGCGCAATTAACAGCGGCGGATTGATCAAGATTGTACAAGCGTTGATTTTTTCACCGCTCATTGCTTTCTCCGCAGGTTTTATCATTATGTGGATTCTCAAGAAAATCTTTGCCAAATCAAGCCCGCATCAGGTGAATAAAGGATTTCGCTTCGGTCAAATCCTGACAGCTGCTTTCCAATCGTTCTCTCACGGTACGAATGACGCTCAAAAAGCAATGGGTATTATCGTATTTGCTCTAGTTGCTTCCGGTATTCAAACCACGATGGACGTTCCGCTATGGGTTAAAATTTCCGCGGCGACAGCAATGGCGCTCGGTACCTCAGTCGGCGGCTGGAAAATCATCAAAACGATGGGGACAAAAATTTTCAAAATCGAGCCAATCAACGGCTTTGCAGCTGACATTGGTTCAGCAGCCGTTATTTTGACGGCTACGATGCTTCATCTTCCAGTAAGTACAACACATGTTATTACGTCTTCAATCCTTGGTGTCGGCAGCGCGAAACGTTTCTCCGCTGTTAAATGGGGAGTTGCAGGTCGTATCATCGTTGCGTGGGTTATTACGATTCCCATTACAATCATCATGGCGATGTTTTTCTACTGGATCATTCATTTCTTCTTCCTATAAGAAAAGCTTGAAAAAACGATTACTCTTCGGTAATATAGTGATCTGACTCTTTAAATGAGATAGTGAGGAAAACCTCACTCGCCATGAGCCTAGGCTCATGGGGAATGAGATGTTCCTCACTATTTTTTGTGTTCTCTTCTAACGTTTACCCACTGTGGACAACGTTTATCGAAAATTCGCGAAAATTGCATCTATGCACATAATTAATAACAGCTGTGTATGAGTTCCACATTTGATGATTGTACAGCCGCTTCAGCTTCGTTGCTACCATAATATGCGGCAGAATTGATTCGTTTTTCTTTTGAATATTTATATATTTTCAGCATAAGCAGAAAACATATGCACATTGTACGAACAGCTGTGTATGGATTGCAAGATGGAAGCTGACGAAAACTGTCGAAGGTTGTACTTGTACACAGTTCACAACAATGATGTACGAATTCGAACGGTTTTTATGTGGACAGACAAGGGAAATGGGTTATCCACAGCTGGATAACTATTTTATTTTCAGGGTGATCATGTGCATAAATGGATGAAATAAAATACACCCCGATCGCTGCGCTATTCGCGGCAATCAGGGTGCTTCACTTTAATAGATGTAGGTTAAATATGTTTAGAATAAACCTTCGAATCCGTGTTTAACGTTTCTTAGGCGTAGTACGGCGACGACGAACAGTTTTTCTGCCTGAGCCGGAACCAGCTCTTGGCTTGCGGCGTTTGCGGCGCTTTGGTTTCCATTCGTCAGAATCATCGTCATCAGATTTGTCTTTTTTGCTGAAGGAGCCCATAAGCACTTTGACTAGCGGAGCCATCTGAGAAACGCTCGACATGACCTTCTGGACCTTTGTCACGGTCGTTAAGATACCGTCGATGCCGCCCAAACGATCGATATAACCTTTAATTTCGCCTAGATTGGCAAGTGAGAAGCCGCTTGCTTTGGTGCTAGTGGTCGATTCTATAAGCTCAGCAGCTGTATCCGGTACAACGACGGGCAGGATATCCTGCGCCTGCTGCGAAGCCGGCGGCATTGTTGGCAGGTTTCCGCCAAAGCTGAAACCGCTCGACTTTGCGCCAGACGATTTGCTGAACGGCTCTTGTGCCAGACGCTGGCCGCCGTGCCAATCGTTTTGCTGGTTGCCGGTACCGGGGTTATTGCGATAGTTCACACGGATCACAACCCTTCTTTTATAACAGTTTATGGAGTAGGCGAACATAAGGATTGGACGAATGTCTCGGGTGCAGATTTTTTTCTAGATAAATGCCTGCTGCTTGTATGTGAGTTCGCGTCAAATAGGTGGGGCATTTCCTTGCGTTAATTCGGTAATGTTTGAAAAAAACGGTTAAAAAAGTTACAATAGTAACATTAGTTTTAATAGGAGTGAATTCGCATGCAGCTTAAAAAGCTGAACGATAAAGCAATAGATCAATTATTCGAAGCGGTGCTTACATTGAAGTCAGTTGAGGAATGTTATGTTTTCTTCGATGATCTGTGTACGGTGAATGAGATCCAATCGTTATCGCAAAGACTTGAAGTAGCACGGATGCTCGGAAAAGGCAGCACTTATAACGCGATTGAAGCCGAGACAGGCGCAAGTACAGCAACAATATCGAGAGTGAAGCGTTGCTTGAACTATGGCAATGACGGTTATAAAATGGCTTTAGAACGGCTTGGAAGGTAGGAATCATGCGATGAAGCCAGGCATTCTTGTCATTAGCCACGGCTCCAGAGAAGCTGCATGGATACAGTTAGTCGATGAGGCGATTGCAGCAGCAGCGGCTTCGTCCCGTTTATCAGGCGTTCCAATTATGTCGTCCTTTCTCGAGATCGTGGAGGGACGGCTTATTCAGGATGGCATTGATGAATTAGAGCGGCAAGGTGTTACGGATATGTTCGTAGTGCCGCTGTTCGTTTCTTCGGGTAGTACACATGTGGATGAAATTGGGCAAGCATTTGGTTTTCCATGGGTTTCCGATCTGGAGGGTGACTTAGGTACATTTCGAGTCAAAGCTACGATTCATTATGGTCTCCCCATTGACGATGATCCCCAAATTGCAGAGCTGCTCGCTTCAAACATTGCACCCTTATCCACAAAACCAGAGTCAGAAGCGTTACTGCTTATCGGCCACGGAAGTAAGGAAAAGGTATTCCATGAGCGCTGGCAGGAAGGGTTGAAGAAGCTTGGCGAGCGGGTTAGAGCGCTCGGAGGATATAAGCGCGCAGAGTATGCCATGCTATTGCCAGATCAAGCGGCAGGAAAGCTGGCAGCGATGCAGGCTGCGAATCCACAGGAATCGGTCATTGTTGTGCCGCTATTTCTAAGCCAAGGATATTTTACCAATCATGTCATTCCAAATCGGCTTAATGGTTTTGTATATCGCTATAACGGCAAGGCGATGCTTCCTAATGCAGCGATTGAGCAGTGGCTGGAGCATCAGATGATCGATGGTTTACAACGGTTGCGCGAAGAGAAGCATGTCACGTTTACAGAATAAATGTTAGGTTGAATGATTGTTAGGGGTGAACCGAGATGGCAATCAAACGAGCAAGACTTATATATAACCCGACATCGGGAAGAGAAGAAATGAAAAAAAGATTGCCAGATATTCTTCAGCGTCTTGAACAGGGCGGTATTGAGACGAGCTGCCACGCCACGATAGGCGAGGGAGATGCTACGCTTGCAGCGGCTGAAGCTGCGGACCGCGGCTATGATATGATCATTGCTGCAGGCGGTGACGGTACGCTTTATGAGGTTATCAACGGCTTGACGAATAAGGCGAATCGACCTCCGCTTGGCATATTGCCAGTAGGCACAACCAATGATTTCGCACGGGCGATGGGTATTCCGAAGCATTGGGAGTATGCAGTCGACCTTATTATTCAGCAATATAGCCGGCCGATTGATGTCGGTAAGGCGAATGATCGCTATTTTATCAATATTGCTGGGGGCGGCTCCTTAACGGAACTGACCTATGATGTGCCGAGCAAGCTTAAGACGATGATTGGGCAGCTGGCATATTATATGAAGGGCATGGAGAAAATGACCCGACTTCGGCCAACTGAGCTGACTTTTCATGCAGCTGGTGTAGGGGAATTCCATGACGAGTTCATGATGTTCCTCATATGCAACAGCAATTCGGTCGGCGGTTTCGAGCGACTCGCGCCGGACTCCAAGCTTGATGATGGGCTTCTGGATGTCCTGCTTATCCGCAAATGCAATTTGCCGGAATTTATTAAGCTTGTGACGCTTGCGCTGCGCGGTGAGCATTTGAACGATCCTCATGTGATTCATTTTCGGACGGATGAACTCAAGGTGACTACACCGGATTATGTGCAAATTAACCTCGATGGCGAATATGGCGGCGTGCTGCCGTGTACTTTTTCGGTGCTGCCGTCGCATTTGCGTATTTTTGCTGATGAGACTGGGGAATCGACTTACCGTTAAGCCCTTATGTATTCGGAAATCTGGGAATGATAAATAGGAACTAGCATGCAACAGCATTGAAGATAGAGCGGAGAGAGTTTATGAACAAAGGTAGAAGCAGGGGCGGCAAAGGCAGATCGCGGGGTGCTGCGGGTACGGGTACTCGAGCAGCGGCGATTCCAGCAGATGCGCCTTTTCAAAAAAATGAAGAAGTCACCGTCGATATTATCGGCCTGACACATGATGGAGAAGGGGTAGGCCGCGCTGACGGCTTTACCCTTTTTATACAGGGAGCACTTCCTGGTGAGCGTGTGCGCGCGAAGGTGATGAAGGTAAAGAAGCAGTATGGTTATGCGAAGCTTGAAGAGCTGATGCTTAAGAGCCCATCGCGAATAGAACCGCCTTGTGATATTTATAAGGAATGCGGCGGCTGCCAGCTGCAGCATTTCGATTATCCGGCGCAGCTGGAGTGGAAACGCCAGCATGTTGTGGATAACTTGATGCGAATCGGCAAACTGAATGTGGATGGTGAAGGCAATCTGTCGGATGGAGCGAATGCGTCTGCTGGGATTGTTGTTCACCCTACTGTTGGAATGGACGAGCCTTGGCGTTATCGCAATAAAGCATCCGTACCGATCGGCACCAGTTCTAAAGATGGTCAATTAATTGCAGGCTTCTACGCCCGCGGCAGCCATCGGATTATCGATATGGACGATTGTCTGATTGAACATGAGCATAATGATGAGGTTATTCGTGTCGTAAAACGAATTGGACGTGAGCTTGGCGCCACACCTTATGATGAGGAGACTGGCCGCGGCGTACTGCGCCATGTAATGGCACGGACTGGCGTTGTCACCGGCGAGATCATGGTCGTTTTGGTCACGAACAGTAGGAAGCTGCCTTTGTCAGATGAATGGGTTAGGCGCATCCGCGAGGAGCTCCCGGGCGTGAAGAGCATCGTTCAAAATGTGAACGAGCGAAATACGAACGTTATATTCGGTGATGAGACTCGTGTCCTCTGGGGCAGCGAGGTTATCTATGATGAGCTCGACGGCATTCGCTTCGCAATATCGGCGAGATCGTTCTATCAAGTCAATCCGATGCAAACGGTGGAGTTATATCGTAAAGCGGTCGAGTATGCCGGCTTAACAGGCTCGGAAACTGTGATTGACGCTTATTGCGGCATCGGTACGATATCGCTGTTCCTTGCAAGGCAGGCTGGACGCGTTTATGGCGTTGAAATCGTACCCGAGGCAATCGAGGATGCGGCGCGGAATGCAGCGCTTAACGGCATTACGAATGCCTCGTTCGAGGCGGGCCCTGCGGAGGTTGTTATTCCTCGCTGGCGCAAGGAAGGCATAACGGCCGATGTCATCGTCGTTGATCCACCGCGCAAAGGCTGCGACCCTGCACTGCTTGAAACGATTCTGGCGATGAAGCCGGAGCGAGTGGTGTATGTGAGCTGCAACCCTTCTACGCTGGCAAGGGATTTGCGTGTGCTGGAGGACGGCGGGTATAGGACGACTGAGGTTGTGCCGGTGGATATGTTTCCTTGGACGGTTCATGTGGAAGCTGTAGTTTTACTACATCGTATAAACAATTGATCGGAAAAGTCTGATCCATATTTACTAAACAATAGATATTGAACTAGCTCATGCGAAATTTGCATGAGCTGGTTTTGTGTTTAGAGGAACGGCAGACAATATAAGTACTAAACCATTCATTTTCTGGAATCGTTGCTTTTTACTGCATTTATTAATGCAACGGGAAGTAATGTAATAGAAAAGATGGCTGTGAATATGTTGAATTGTGTGGTTTTATAAGGGACGAACCATTCCGTAAACAGCTTCGAATGAGATATGGAGTTATAGATCCGGTTAAATAATGCCCCATCTTGCAAGTTTGGCGCCCATGAAAAAAGATCACAGATGATAAAGAATAATTGTAAAACAAGAAATAGCCCCAACGGAAACATCCAACTTCTTTTTAGATTAGATCGACCTTTGCTTGGTGTAACTTTCATTTGACCAGTTCTCCTTATTATTTCATCACTTGTTATATACTTGTGCGGCCTCCTATAAGTCCTTTCTAGTAAACAGATGTACAGTTAAGTAATAGGAAGCAATGAATAACAGTAAGACAGCAATTGGGATAAGAAATAGCGTTTGGTCATTACTAAAGCCTTGGTTGTTTATCGAATTCATAAACATAGCTGTAGGCTGCGCCAGAGCAATTAGGATAATCATAAATACGAAATTTATAATACCGGTTCCTTTTTTACTAAGTGTGTAAAAAAGTGGCATATAGATGGAAGTTAGAACAAGCACTATTCCTAATGGAACTAGCATGTCTATGACCGAATAATCCGGCTTGTTTAGCTGAGGGAATGCTATTTTAACGAGAGAATGTATCCCATAAGAAGCAAGGACTCCAAAAAGTGTGTAAATGATGGCTGTTATGTATTTCGCTTTTACAATATGTTTACGGCTAATCGGCAGCGTGACCAGAAAATTATGGTGATTTTTTTTGATATCGATCATCATACCTAGACTAAGTGATGCACAAGCTGTATAGATAGCCACAAGGTGAATAGATGATTCATGTTTTGGTATAAATGCAATACTGTATACAGCGAGAAAAAGTATAATAAGCCCTAGTGAGCTTTTTAAAGCGATGAAGTCTTTACGAAGCAAGTTAAGCATGAATTCGTCCTCCCTTAGCGGTGTAATAGATGATGTCTTCTAAGGATGGTTTATCGAAAACAACATAATTGCCAAACAACTGTAAGGCATCTTGCCTATTGTTTACTAAGCCCTCAAACCCAACATCAGTCTCACGAATCCCGATAAAATTGCTTCGTATATCCGAATCAAGCAGTTGCAAGTCACCTTTGACGATTGCATACCTCTCAAATACTTCATCTTTTGATTCATTAAATACGAGCTTTCCACGATTGATGAAAGTAATGTAGTCAGCAATGCGATCTAAATCTGTTGTAATATGGGTCGAAAATATAATGGTATTTCTCTCGTCCTGCATCATATCCCCAAGTAGATCAAGCAATTCTCTTCTAAACACAGGATCAAGTCCAGAGGTTGGCTCATCCATAATTAAGAGTTCTGCCTCATGCGATAAGGCAACTGCAAGGGAAAACTTGATTTTCATCCCCTTTGATAACTCATCAATCTTCTTCTTAGGAGACAACTCGAATTGTTCAAGTAAGCCGTTAAACTTAGTATTGCTCCACTTTTTGTAGAAAGGCGCGATCATCTCCTTCATATCACGAATCGTAAGATGTTCATAATAGAAGCAGTCATCCGACACGATGCCGATGCGCTGCTTAATATCAACTTCATGTTCAGGCATAGCGCGGCCTAATATTTTTACACTACCGGAGTCTGGACGGATCATGCCGAGCATCATTTTGATCAAAGTGCTTTTACCAACACCATTCGGACCAATCAGTCCGGTTATGTAGCCCTTTTTTACATCCAAAGATACATTATCGACTGTAAAATGATTGTATGCTTTCGTAAGATTACGTAATTCTATTGCATTCATGGGGTCTGATCCTCCTCGAAAAAGAGAGTGAAATGATTGATTAGATCTTGTTGACTCATGTTTAGTTCCTTGCTTTCTCGAATGATTTCTATCATTTTCTCTTCTAATAGTTTCATACGCTGCTCCCGAATAAATTCTTTATTTGCTCCCGATACGAAACAGCCCTTACCTACAACTGAGTCGATTAACTTCTCTTTCTCTAATTCTTCATAAACACGCTTAGTTGTAATTACACTAACTTGCAAATCCTTGGCAAGCTGCCTAATGGAGGGAAGGAGTTCACCTGCACGTATTTCATTGCTCAAGATGCTCTGCCTAATCTGGTTCATTATTTGGATGTAAATCGGATCGCTTGATGCGTTGGATATAATAATTTTCATGTTTCATTACCTCGTTCTCGCTGATAGAGTATCTACCGTATATATATAATATATACACTATTATCTTTTGCGTCAATATTTTAATTTATTGTGATTATTGGGTAGTGGAGCAACAGTTCTTGTAGGAGATGATTCCACGCTTATATTAGCTTTTTCTGTGGCTTCAAAGTGAAATGCATGTGTTGGATGCAGAGGAATATAGCTAAGGGGAAAAATGAAAGTACCCATTAAATCGATATCATTTCATTGTAAAAAATGCTTTTAATCAAACATTCCCTACCCTCCATTGATTTGAAATGCTTATAATGCAATTAGAAGATTTTGGACGTAAAGAGTATGTGTGTACATTAGAAGCAACAAGAAATGAAATCGAACGGAGCAAATAAACGATGGAGAATAAAATTATAGATATTGGCGTCAACTTGATGCATCGATCGTATAATCAAGATCGTGAACAGGTGGTTGAAAGGGCGGCAGCGAATGGGGTTACTCCACTTGTTATCACGGGAACAAGCTTGAGGAACAGCGTGGAAGCTGCTCGCTATGCAGGTCGTTTACCCGGAAAGCTGTACTCTACTGCGGGTGTTCATCCTCACGATGCGAAGAGCTGCACAGATGCGACAATGAAGCAGCTCAAACAACTGGCGGCACAGCCGCAGGTGGTTGCTATCGGAGAATGCGGACTAGATTATAACCGAGATTTCTCTCCGCGGGATGTGCAACGCAAATGGTTTGCCGAGCAAATTGATTTAGCGCTTGAGCAGGATATGCCGCTGTTTTTGCATGAGCGGGAAGCTTTCTCGGATTTTATAGCCACTCTTAAGGAACAATCGGTTCAGAAAGCGGTCGTCCATTGTTTTACGGGGACTTTGCCAGAACTTAAGGCTTATCTCGAAATGGGATTCCATATTGGAATCACAGGCTGGATTTGTGATGAGCGAAGAGGCAAACACCTGAAAGAGCTTGTACGAATGATTCCGCTAGACCGGCTTATGATTGAGACGGATGGGCCATTTTTAACGCCACGGGATTTGAAAGGGAAGCCGCAGGATGGACGGAATGAGCCGGCTTTCTTACCACACATTTTGCAAACTGTATCACGGTGTATAGGAAAACCAGTGGAAGAGGTAGCTAAGGCTACGAGAAAAACTTCTGAGGAATTTTTTGGTTTATAAAAGTTAAGAGATAAGAGGCGCCAGACCAACTTTAATATTGAACTTTTTCTCACTGTCTATCATAAAAGAAAATCAACGGCCTGGTATATGGATAAGGACAATATGATTTATTTTGATATGACGGTTAGTGAAAGTGAATTTAAGAGATTAAAAAACATGAGCAGAGACGTGAATGGAGTCATTCTTTTTCATGTACAAATCTTAAAATAAGATTGAATCTCTAAATACGGATGATGAAGTATATAAGGATCCAAATAAGCTTTGCTAATAGAAATGACATATAAAACATAGTTTTATCCCAACCGCGATTAACGCGGTTTTTTTATTTTCAAAATACTGCTCAATTATGGAGAGTCTTAACAGAAACTTAACTGTCTTCAAAATATCGTAGATGGAATTAAGGTTAAGTTTAATAGCGTGTAAGACTGGAATGCTAGAATGACGGTAAGAAAGGAGACACAGTACAGGCTAGGATTGAATCATGAAAAATTTGTAATCGTGCAAAATGAGAGACAAAGGGATGTGGATGATATGAAAAAGAGATTTATATGGACGCTTGCAGCGGCCTTAGTTCTGACCCCGCTTATTCCTACAAACGCAATGGCTTCCAGCACCGTAGCTTTGGTTTCTTCTAAGACGCTAGAGAAGATTGCTTCTGAGAAAGCGGCACTTCTAACTGAACAATATGGAATACCTAGCGTGCAGTATGCCTTGATCGATAATGGAGTGATCAAAGTATCGGGACAATCAGGAGTTAACGACATAGAAGGAAAAATCCCTTTAACGAAGGAAACCATCTATGGTATTGGCTCTACGAGCAAAATGTTTACCGCGTCAGCAGTCATGAAATTAGTGGATGAAGGTAAAATCAATCTCGATACCCCCGTCGTACACTATATTACGGATTTTAAGATGGAAGATGAACGTTATAAAAAGATTACTCCGCGCATGTTGTTGAATCATTCATCTGGTTTGCAGGGTTCCAGTTTAAACAGTGCATTTTTATTTAATGATCCAGATACATACGTACACGATTCGCTGCTAAAGAACTTGTCTACACAGAAATTAAAGGCAGAACCGGGAGCTTTTTCAGTATATTGTAATGATGGATTCACGCTCGCAGAAATTCTTGTAGAAAGAGTCAGTAAAAAGACATTTACCGCATTTATTCATGACAATATTGCTGTGCCTTTGGGTATGAACCATACCATGACGCCACAAGACATGGTAGAGACGAGCAAATTCGCCGGCCTTTACTCTCCTGCCTATGAGGGCCAGCTTCCAACGGAGACGACCAATGCGATTGGTACAGGCGGAGTCTACTCTACTGCGGAGGATTTGGTTCGATTCTCGCAAATCTTTACTGGGAAGAGAGCGGACGTACTCTCCATCAAATCAGCACAGGCCATGGAGCAAGAAGAGTATAGGAAGGGATTATGGCCCAAAGAAGCGGATAACTCGATGGACTACGGACTTGGTTGGGATAGCGTACGCTTATATCCTTTTAATGATTATGGTATAAAAGCCCTCGTCAAAGGAGGAGACACACAGATGTATCATTCCTCCTTCATCGTGCTTCCCGAGCAGAACATGGCTGCAGCAGTCATTACCTCAGGCGGTAGCTCCTCAATAAATCAGCTGCTAGCGAGTGAATTGCTCCTTCAGGCGATGAAAGAGAAGGGCGCAATTAAAGAGATCAAGCCAGATAAATCATTTGGCAAGCCGGTTAAGGCTGACATGCCAAATGATTTTGCGAAGTACGCAGGTTATTACAGTACTCAAGGCGATCAGTGGAATGTAGCTATAAAAGACGGGGAACTGTCGTTGTCAGGAATGGTTGCTCCAGATCAAAAATTTATATACACCAAGGATGGAACTTTTGTCGATGAAGATGGAAGCACGAAGGTTAGTTTTGTAAAAGAAAGCAACGGACGGACTTATTTGTGGATGAGCCAGTATGTTTCAGTACCTGAATTAGGCCAGCTTGCATATTCTGAATACAAAGCAGAGAAATTGGAAGGTGCAGTGCTGAATAAAGAAACGGCGGATGCGTGGGCAAAAAGAGAAGGCAAATCTTACTATCCAGTCAACGAGAAATTCAGTTCCATCGCCAATATGAACATGATTAGGCCAACAATAAAGACAAGCGAAGGCTATTTCAATGATTTAAAAATAACAGGTGCCAATACGGCTGAGAGCCAGCATCAGATTCCTGGAACGGCAGGCCGAGATACACTGAGTATTCTTTTTTATGCTAAAGAGGGCGTAGAGTACCTTAATGCGGCTGCAACCGTGTATATGAGCGAGGATGGAGTGAAGCCGCTGTATAAAGGGAAATCGTCGATAACTACAATTCAAGCTGACGGTTATGCTAGATGGTTCAGCGTTCCCGAAACAGCTGCTGGCAAGAAAATGGTAGTCGAGATGCCAGCTAAAGGTGGTTTTATGGTATATGATGAAGCGGGAGTACTGGTGAATAATACGGTTATTAGCGGTAAAAATGAAGCCGTACTGCCTGCGAATGGATATATCGTATTTGCTGGAAATGCCGGATCCGCTTTCGGTATTACGCTAGTGAAATAGAGAGTTGATAAGTATAAATTAGACCCATATACAGATTTGGCCAGCTATTATAGCTGGCTTTTTCTCGTAAGATTTTGGTTTTATTCCTTAGAGTAGAGAGACTCTTTAGCCAGCCTGCACTCAAACTAGCGCGCAAGCAACAGCTTCATCTGTACGTCCATTTGGCTGTGCATGGAGATGGGGTCGCTGACAGCGAAATGCTCAGGATCTATGAAATAGATACGATTATGTTGGACAGCCTTTAACTGCTTCCAGATGAAAGTCTTCTCCAGCGATCGGAATCGAACCGGATCAAGAACGCTTACAAACAATCGGTCGCCAGCGTATAGCGAGAGCTGCTCCTCTGTAATTAGGCGATAAGCCTCACGGTTCAGCATCTCTTGCGCGATAATGGGAGGTGCCGTCATGCCAAGCCCATCGTATAAATTATAAGCTCCACGGCACCAGAAGTTGCCAAAAACATAAATGGAATAGGTACGTATTTCGATAACAGAAACCGTTTCTTCCTTGGATATGAATCCCCGTAGTTCGTTTCTATGACGCTCAGCTTTGTGTTCATATTGCAAAATAAGCTGCTGCGCTATCCTCTGTTTGTTAAAAGCCTCGCCGAGCATCGCCAGTAAAGTCATCGGTTTATGGTCGTTTTGGGAGAAGATCATCGTAGAGGCGACGGTTGACAGCTCTTCACATTCTTGTTCATTCGATACCAGTATATAATCCGGATGCAGCTCGGCGATCTCTTCCAGTTGGTAAGGGATATTGTTCACCCGGTGAATATCCAGACTAAGGTTTCTCAAGTAGGGTCTGTTGGTTAAATTTTTGGCGGCTGCGATGGGCCGGATACCGAGTGCGAGTAAATGCCCGAGGCAGGTTAGTGCACAAATATGGGCGGGTTTGTTCTCATAATTGCGGACAAATTGTCCTGGCGTTATTCCCTCCGTCTGCTTAAAGCGGCGGTTGAAATAAAATTCATCGCGATAGCCGACCTTCACGGAGATCTCTTGCAGGCGCTCGCCTTTTAATAAGAGCTGTTTTGCTGATTCCATTCGCAAAATTGTAATGTACTCTAAAACATGCTTGCCAGTAATTTGCTTAAACCAGTGGGTGAATCTCCGCTTACTAATTTGGGCTTGCGCAGCAAGCTCCTCTACAGATATCTCTTCAGTAAAATGCTCATTGAGCTGTTCAATAATAGCTAGCACGGATTGGCGTGTTGTTTCGGCAGCAGGCTGAGCTTCCGTACTCTCTATCATGATTCGCATCAGCTTTTGGAATCTCGCGTGATTGTCCATTTGCCGTGCAGCAGATTTATCATTCTGGTATTTGCTAATTTCCCTGACGATGCGCAGCGGAGCTTTAGTCGAGGAAATGCGGCATTCGCCGGCTTGCAAATAGGTCGCGACGTGTCTGGCTGTGTTGCCTAGGATGGAAAAGTTGAGCAGCCAAAACGAGCCGCCTTGCCCGTGCAATAGGCTCATGTCGATAATCGATCCATGATTAAGAATCCAGCAGTTTCCGGCCTTTAGTGTGTAATCCTCATCGTCCCACCTTAGCGTGCCTTCACCTTCCTCCATGACCAATAGGGTATTGGAGGTCAGTGGCAGCGGCGAAATTCCATTTGTTGGGGAGATGACAACGTGTTGTAAATCGTGCAACTCAAAATATAGGGTATGTACCGGCCTATTGACATCCAAACCATTTTTGCCCAAGTGAAAACCTCCAAGTTTAGTTGAGAATTATTATCAATTAAAGAAATCATACAGCAAAGCTGCACACATATCAACCGATTCCGTCTAGTTATTAAGCAGCCCAATAGTATAAAATATCGTCCCATCCTATCCTTGTCGGGGTTAAGGGTACAAGCTATACTGGCAATAGTTGATAATGATTATCAATAAAACAGAGAGATGGGCGGAGAGAATGATGGCAGTTCAAAGCAAACATATACGGAAAGGTCTAGCAGTGCTTTGTATCGCAATGGCATTAAGTGCGTGTGGCAGCAATGGCGGCGGCAGTGAAGCGAAACCAACAAATACAGCAACAGTTGCAGCAAACGAAGGAAACGGACAAGTAAGTACGTCCGCAACAAAGTTTGTGACGGATGCTTACGATAAACAGGTGGAGATTCCAAGTTCGCCTAAACGTATTGTTTATACAGATAATACAGTAGGGGATATTTTGCTATTTGGCGTTCAACCAATTGGATTGATTCAGGATGGGCTTGAGTATGCCGTGTACCGGGATGAAGTGAAAGACGTTGCTGATGTGGGCTGGCCGCCGAGCACGGAGAAATTGATTGAGCTGGAGCCTGATCTGATTATTACTTCGATGACGGATGCGCAGCAGCTGGATGTTATGAGAAAAGTTGCGCCGGTTATTCAGACAAACGAGTGGGACCCGATGCCTGTACGCGTAAAGAGAATTGGCAATTGGCTCGGCTTTGAGAAAGAGGCGGACGAATTTCTTGCGAAGCATGAGGCAGACATTAATAAAATGTGGGATTCTCTGCTGCAGAATGGCACAATACAGAGCGGCGAAACCGCATCGGTATTTCAATATATGTTAGGTCAAAAAAGACTTAGTGTTTATACGACCAGTTATTTGCCTACGTTTGTCTATCATAAGAAAGGATTCAAGCCGACGGCAGGTATCCAAGAGCTAATTGATGATCCTGAGAACTACGGATACTCGGACATATCGGCTGAATTGCTTCCGAATATTGCGGGAGACCGTATCTTTATTGTTTATTTTGACGGACCCGAGCTTGAATCGGTTAAGCAAATGATCAACGAACCAATCTGGAGAGATTTGCCGGCTGTGAAAGCGGGGAAAGTTTATTTTGTAAACGGGGGGCTCGGCATTACGACAGATCCGCTTGCAAGAGAAGCGCTAATTAAGCAGCTTCCAGTGATATTGGGGGGGACAGTAATGAGCCATTCTCTAGAATTATTCGATGTAACGATTATTGGCGGCGGCCCAACGGGATTGTACACGGCATTTTACAGCGGCATGAGAGAATTAAAAACCAAGCTCATAGAAGCCCAGGATGAATTGGGTGGACGCATACTGACCTATCCGGAAAAAATGATTTGGGATGTTGGGGGGATCACCCCTGTTCGCGGGGAAAGGCTGATCGATCAGTTGGTTCAGCAAGCCCATACCTTTGAGCCGACAATTGTGCTTGGTCAGCGTATCCAGCATTGTGAGCGACAGGATGACGGGAATTTCCTGCTGACGACAGATGCTGGTGAGAAGCATCTCACCCGGACGGTTATACTAGCTATCGGCTATGGCGCTCGCAAGCCGGCAAAGCTGGAAATTGAGGGAGCAGATCGTTTCGAAGTGACCAATTTGCATTATACGGTGCAGCAGTTGGACGGCTTTCGCGGCAAGCGGGTATTGATCTCCGGAGGCGGAGATGCCGCGGTGGATTGGGCTGTTGAGCTGGAACCGATTGCGTCTAGCGTGACGATTGTCCATCGGCGCGGCGAATTCGGCGGGCATGAACGGACGGTTAGCCAAATGAGACAGTCTTCCGTATCGATCCTTACCCCCTATACGGTAGAAGTTCTACATAGCCAGGATGGTACGGCTATAGACACTGTCACCGTAGCCCATACGCTGACAGGCGAGCAGCAAAAGCTTGAAGTAGACGCTGTGGTCGTCAGTCACGGGATGAGTTGCGATTATGGTTCGATTCGTCATTGGGGGCTTAATATGAATGAATGGAACATGCAGGTAGATGACCAAATGGTTACCAACATTCTGGGTATCTACGCAGCGGGTGATTTCGTTACCTATCCGAACAAGGTTGAGCTGATTGCGGGTACCTTTACCAGTGGTATTTTAGCATTAAATAGTGCGAAGAAGTACATGGAGCCGGATGCTCCTTATATGGCTTACGTCTCGTCCCATAACGACCGTTTCAAAGAGAAGAACCGTGCGCTGGGCGCTGTGGAAGAAGAGGAATAAAATAGCTGCAGCATTTGTACGCAGGCAGGGCTGCCCGAAAGGGTGGTCCTTTTTGTGTTGCTTGCTTCATATATTTAGTTCCATTATTTTATAAAATTGGGAAGGTGGATGTCTCTTTATGTCGAATGGTAAGTAGACTCCTTTATTAATAGGGACATGAAAAGGGATTGTCTGCTTGGAATAAACATGTATTTATATAGAAGACCACATTAAAAGATTGAGAAAGCATGAGGAGAGAGAAAATGAAAAAAGTGATATTGCTAGGACTCATTTTATTGTTAATGACAGGGACATCTGCGGCTTTTGCTGCACCAAGTACATACCGTGTATTGGTTAATGGCTATGTTGTTACTGGTGATACGTTAACACAGTCAAATACAACACTGGTGCCATTCAAAGTCATATTTCAGGAACTAGCGTACAAAATTTCTTATTCGGCAAAAACCAAAACCATTAAAGCGGACAAAAAGGGAATCTCCATATCCTTGACGGTAGGTAGTACTAAGGCTCTTGTGAACGGAAAAGAAACGAAGCTGCCAGTTGCTCCGAAAATAGTTAACGGTGTTACTTATGTGCCTTTACGATTTATCGCAAACGTCTCAGGTGAAAAGGTATTGTTGGACAGTGGACGTAAAGCTATTCAGATTGGTAAGCAGATAGATTGGGCTTTGCTGGATCTTCCTTCGTTTCGTAATGCAAAGTGGGGGATGTCTGTCGATCAGGTAAAGAAAACAGAAAAATCGTTATTCCAATTTAGAAGCGATACAAAGGTTCCATATCTTACGTTTCAAACGAAAGTAGCTGATTTTAAAGCAACGGCGGTTTATTTCACTCCAGACGAAATGTTGAAATCAGCAGGTTATTTAGTAGAACTTTCCGGCGTGGATAAGTACGTACAGGATTATAAGGCTTTAGTTGCGTATCTGACAAAACAATATGGAGAGCCAACAGTTGAAACTATAAAACATTACCATGATGTAGAAGGCATCGACTATACAGATGAAGAGTGGAATCAGCTCATTGTAAGCGGTGAGTTAGGACTCGTTGCAAATTGGAAGTCAATTGATTCTGAAATTATGCTTGTAGTTGCTTATAACTTGCAAGAATTCAGTGATATCCAAATCACCTATACTAGTTGGTGGGGGCAATTAAACTAGACATCTAGCAAGGCATGGTCAGGCGCTGGCTTTGTAGAAGCTAGAGCTATGCGGAAAGGTTGGACGATCAGGCTGGAAACTGGTATACTTGCCGGGATTGCTCCTATTAAAGCGATTTCAATTGCTAGTTTTAGCGGGAGCTGATCTACTATGGGCGTCGTCAGGAGTGGTACTAAAGATGAAGAAATATAATTTTATTCGTCCGTTAATGCTGATTGTCATAGCACTGCTTGTAAAAAGCCTTATTACGAATCTTTGTATGGTATTTGGGATGGAACAGGGACCGGCAGAAAATGTTGGTTTCATTAGCATGCTAGTCGCAGCATTCATCATTTATTCGAGAATGGCCCAGAAGCGCCGCAAATAACGAAGGCCCGAAAGGAGCAGCCATGGAAGGCAATAAAATCACATTTGAGACAATTGATCAGTATATCGCCCATTACTCTCCTGAGATTCAGGATATTTTGGAGAAGATAAGAGGCGTGGTTAAAGTGGCTGCACCAGAAGCGACAGAGAAAATCAGCTATCAAATGCCGACCTTCGTGCTCCACGGGAACTTGGTTCATTTTGCAGCTTACAAAAATCATATCGGCTTATATCCGGCTCCAAGCGGAATTGAGGCCTTTAAACAGCAATTATCCCCGTATAAAGGGGCAAAAGGGTCGATTCGCTTCCCTTTAGACGAGCCTATACCTTACGAATTAATTGGTGAGATCGTAAAATACAGAGTAGCTGAGAATATTGAAAAAGCCGCGAACAAGAAAGTGAAGAAAAAGAAATAGGAGCAGAGATGCTCCATTGAACAAATGCCTCAGAGAGTTTTCTCTGGGGCATTTTTTTTGTTTGAACACTTTTTCATAAAAATGAAGTAGCGGCAAAGAGGGTAGGTTCAAGCATGAAGTGCCGAAGCTAGATATAATCCCATGTATGGTTCATATGGTTGAGCTCTAGCAAGGAATGATTTTTTAATTTCATTTCATATTCTCTATGCTCAAATAGTGGTAACATATACTTGTCCTCGTTGAGATTTTGATGTGAAACGGACGCGAAAAATGATTTTTATGGATAAATAAAATCTTACTGGTCTGTGGTTTTTTCATAGAAGGTCATTGAAATAGGATGAAAAATTACTAATGCAAAAGAAACAAATGGCTGGTGTAGGAGAAGATGGTAGAATCTCAAAAGGGAGTGTAAAACAATGAATTTAGAAATGGTTATGCAGGAGCTTGAAGCTCTTGGCAAGGAACGAACTAAAAAAATATACCAATCCAATGGCGCACAGGAACCGCTTTTTGGTGTTGCTACTGGCCAAATGAAGACCATTTTCAAAAAAACAAAAATAAATCAACCGTTGGCTGAGCAGCTTTATGCTACAGGGAACTACGACGCCATGTATTTTGCCGGAATTATTGCAGATCCCAATGCGATGACGGAAGCGGATTATGACCGTTGGATGGATGGAGCTTATTTTTATATGCTGTCCGACTATGTTGTTGCGGTAACTTTGGCAGAAGCTGATATTGCGCAAGAAGTGGCTGACAAGTGGATCGCAAGCGGTGATGAACTGAAAATGTCTGCAGGCTGGAGCTGTTACTGCTGGCTTTTGGGGAGTCGGCCGGATGATGAATTTTCCGAAAGCAAATTGGCCAATCTGCTTGAAACTGTGAAAAATACGATTCATGATGCTCCCGAACGAACAAAATATGCAATGAATAATTTTATTTACACAGTAGGGGTATCCTACATGCGGCTCCATGATAAGGCAATGGAGGTCGCATTGGAAGTAGGTCCTGTAGAAGTTAATCGGGACAAGAAAAAAAGCAGTTTTTTGATCGCATCTGAACAGATTCAAAAAGCAGTTGATAAACAGCGGCTTGGTTTCAAACGCAAGCATGTAAGATGCTAAAGGTTACTTCATGGATTGTTATGGCGCCAGCGAGCAAGTAATACAAGGTTATTCCGATGGAAGTCGAGCTGCCGATGGTAATAGCTTTGAAATAGTTTATATCGCTAGGTTAAGCACTCCACACATGTGGAGTGCTTTGTGTCGCTCGTTAGTAATTAGCATTTTAAGAGCCACATTTACCTGCCATTTAAAGCCCGAACGTATTCTACGCTAGGGATAACTAGGAAGTAGGATTTCCCGGACTAGAATTCTCATTGCAATAAGCAGGTCCCTTATTGATTTCAGTAAGTTTGTGATTGACGGAAAAGATTTTTGCATTGATATCTGTTATACCAAAGTCAGCTAATCTGCTAGTGTGCATAACGTTATATTTTTCAGCCGTTTCTTTTGTTTCAAACAAATAAATTCCACCGGCTTCATTTTTTTCGGCATTTTCTGTCCAGATTTTCCACATGAATCCATCTTCTTCATTGATACTTTTTGCTAAATCAGAAAACGCCTCTGCCATCTCTTCTCCGAACGGTCCATTCATTTTAAAATCCACTTGTAATACGTACGACATTATAGTCACTTCCTTTTGTTTATTTAGTAGCTGTAAAATACAATTCTCCTAAAATTTCGTTCACTTGATAATGATTTGTTGGAAGCTCTTGTTCAATAAGAAATTTTACGTCTGCTTGTTCAACATCATACATGACTTCAATTTCCTTGGAGAAAAGAAGCTTTTCTTTTTCAAGCAAGTCAGAAAGGGAAGGGACTGGTTTGGGTTGTAAATCTTCGAGATTCAGAACCTTACTCAAACCGTCAACATAGTTATCCAACGGACGGCTGCCAACAATTTTTACGCCCTTATTCTCCTCATTAGTCATAATAATGGTAGGGAAGCCTCGGACACCCAACCTTCTAACTAGATCAAAATCTTCATGCAACAATTGAAGACCGACCTGTTGTTCAGCTTCGTTTACAATTGCTTTTCCATCAAGACCGATATGATTTGCGATTTCAATCATAACCGATTTATCTGATATATTTTGATTAAATGCAAACAGTGCTTCTCTTGAACGACGCAAATATTCTGTTGCTTTTGCATCAGTATGATTTTTTTGAATCACCTTAAATACACGAGAAGGCGGGTAGGATGATTGAACTGGATTATCAATCATTAAAGTCCCATCAATTGGCATTCTTGAATGCTCTCCAACTTCTCTCCAGTGAGGGGCCACATCGGCTGGTTTATGAATGCCGTTTGCCGGATCGATTGGTCCATCATGCCATTTTTCCAGCAAACCGCCCATAACCGTATGGAAGTTAAAAAAGTTCCCGTATTGCTCTACAAAACGACGAAGCACAGGTTCAAGCGCCCAGCAATGCGAACAAATAGGATCGGTTACATAGTAAAGATTAACTGCTTTTGTGGGCTGATTAAAATCAATAATCTCTACTTTCTCCTCTTCAGCTACCCCGCATACGCCTGTTTGTAGATCACAAACCATATTATTATTGTTCTCCATTTTAATTCCTCATTTCTCTGTTAATAAGTTAAGATAAGCGAGGAAAAGCAAACACTTATACCTCGCTAAATTTTTTAACAATATGTATTATCTTCCCTTTACTTTTCAAGGGCGAAATACATATTTATTTGCTTGCAATTAAATTTTAAATCATAATAAAAATCATCAACACCAATAGTTCTGCGGATGTGTCGTTTATACAACACATTTAAGAAGTTGTTTAAAAAGTAGGAGGTTAACAAAATGACCGAATCAAAGTCGGACCCCCGAGTTCTACGTACCCGTAAGTTAATTATGGATTCTTTCATTGAACTTTCAGGGAAAAAGGAATTTAAAGATATTACGATAAAAGATATAACTACAGAAGCGATGATTAATCGTGCAACTTTTTATTATCATTTTGAAGATATACACAACTTATTGGAAAAAGTACTGTCAGAAGTATTGTTAGTCAATTTGAATTATGACTTTTATCAAAATGACGAACTAAATGAAGAAGTATTTGTTAGCATCTTTGAAGCTGTAACAAATTTTCAAAAGTCATTATCCAGTCGTTGCCATAGAGGTTACGAAGATACCATTGCCCGTATTATTAGGGAACAGCTCGAAATTATTTTTTATAAAATGTTGTTAAAGCAACATAAAGCGGAGAAGGATGAAGCTCTAAAACTTACAGCTGTCCTATTAAGCTGGGGAATTTATGGGGTTTCTGTAGAATGGAGAAGAAATAGTCACAAGACACCGCCGGAAGAAGTTATCAAATTAGCGATTCCTTATATACGGACTGGAATTGATAGAATGTAAGGGGAGTGAACTGTTTAATAATTAGAAGAAGCTTAAAGAGTTAAAACAAGTTAAGGTATATTTGAATAAATAAAGAAGAGGGGTGCACGCTAAACTGACCCCTTAGTCAAGGACACTTTGAAAAAAAGAGCACTAAGCCACACTTAAGAGATGATTCCTGTACTGAACAG
>NZ_MRTD01000023.1 GCF_001956295.1 Paenibacillus sp. FSL A5-0031 | reverse complement strand
TTTCCATGTTTTCTAACATTTTTGTTCAAAGTGAGCCCTCTGTCTAGCGTACTTACTACTTTTGAGACAGCCCCTTATTAAAAGCTTCCCTCACACATCGTATTAAAGATCAGCGAGCACTTGATACCAGACACCTTTTTTGGAATAAAGGTTTTCTCTAACCTCAGACCAGCCGCCTAGGTATGAAATGTCAAACAATCCTTCCGGCACCACATAACGGTCTTTCGTATCCGCAGCTACCTTCTTGTCTACGGAGCGGAATCCATGATCCACAAAAAGCCGCTGTGCCTGCTCCGTTTGCAAAAAGGCAATAAAAGCCTCGGCAACCTTGCGAACGCCATGCTTATCCGCATTTTTATCCACGATCGCTGCTGGATTCTCGATCAATATCGTGTCTTTTGGAACAACGATGTCATAATTGACGCCTTTCTTAATTCGAGCGAGCAGCTCGTTCTCGTAAGTGACGATGACATCGCCTACACCATATTCGAAGGCTGCCATCGATGCGCGACCGCTCTTATCAAGCGATTCCACATTGGCATGGACTGCTTTAAGAAAATGCTTCGCATATTCGGCATCCTTTGTACCCGTCTGCTCCTCTGACTGCTTTAGGCCAGCGCCATATATGGCGTTAATGTCCCACTGTGCGCCGCCGGAAGTTTTCGGATTCGGATACAGCACCTTCACACCTTCGCGTGTTAAATCATTCCAATCCTTAATTCCGAGCGGATTGCCGGTACGAGTCCCCAATACAACGATGGAGTTCGTGATCATGCCATTATTGCTCTGCGCCTTCCAGTCATGCGTAATGAAACCCGCCTTCGCTATTTTGTCGAGATCACCTTCCATAGCTAACACGGCAACGTCGGCTTCAAAACCTCCAGCGATCGCCCTGGCCTGCGTGCCTGAAGCCTCATACGATTCCTGAAATACTACCTTTTGCCCGGTCTCCTGCAGCCAATACTTTTGGAATACAGGCAGCAAATCCGCGAAAGCATCCTTCACTACCGAATACGCACCGATTACAAGTGTAACATCGCCGTCCTGTACGGTAGACCCAGCCGCATTGTTGCTCGTCTGCTCCTCTTTACTGCAGCCTGCCGATACGATCAGCATAACCGCAGCAAGCAGCAGTACAAGTATGCGCTGACTTGTTACCAGATTGATTTTCATATTCGCATACAACTCTTTCTACGTAGCATATTGGTTAAATATGAATAGGCATGGGGTCAACCTTCAACTTATTTTCCGCAATCCAGCTTTCGTTGTCATTGAATAAATAAGCACGATGGACGAGTACCCTTACCTCATCTCCGGGATGAAGCACTTCTTGCTCCAGCGAACGGTAAGTAATCAGCTTCGTATCGCCAACAAGCAGCTCAACCATCCACTCGCTGCCGCGGAAATGCAGCTGTTTTACTTTACCGGCAAGCGTAGCTGAAGCCAGCTTGATCTCGCCCGGTTTGCCAATCTCGATATATTCAGGCCGGATAAGCGCCTTGGTGCCCGGACGGCTCGCTGCATCCTCAAAACCTTTAAGCTCCGCGATATTGTCTACGATAGTAGATTCGCCAATAAAGCTTGCAACAAACGGTGTCTCTGGATTTTTGTAAATGTCCCACGGGCTGCCCTTTTGCTCTAGCTTGCCTTTGCTTATAATCATGATCTCATCGGCAACTTCAATCGCTTCCTCTTGATCATGCGTAACGAAAATCGATGTGATGCCGACACGCTCAATCATTTCTTTAAGCCATGTGCGAAGCTCGGTCCGGATCTTCGCATCGATAGCAGCAAAAGGCTCATCAAGGAGCAGCAGCTGCGGCTCAGGCGCGAGCGCTCTAGCGAAAGCAACACGTTGGCGTTGTCCGCCTGACAGCTGATGGGCGTAACGATGCTCGAAGCCTTTTAGCCCCGTAAGCTCTACCAAGTACATAACGCGCTCGCGAATTTGCTCCTTCGATTGCTTCTTCACCTTTAAGCCAAATGCGATATTGTCATATACGGTCATATGCTTGAAGAGCGCATAGTTTTGAAATACGAAACCGATGCCGCGCTCCTGCGGCGGAAGATCATTCACACGTTTGCCGTGGAACAGAATATCGCCTGAGGAAGGAGACTCGAGCCCCGCCAGCATTCGAAGTATGGACGTTTTACCACCGCCGCTCGGTCCGAGCAAGCCGATCAGATGACCTTTTTCGATTTCAAAGCTTACATCCTTCACTGCATGAAAATCGCCAAAGTTTTTATTTAAGTTCCGTACTTCAATATGCATGGCTTAATGCACTTCCTTTCGTTTTTTCGCCCATTCCATTAGCAGCAGAAGTCCAACTGAAAATGCCGCAAGAACTAGAGCCACGCCATTGGCGGCAACAACGTTAAAATTTTCAACATCTTGATAAACGAGTGTAGTGGCTGTTTGTGTTTTATTCATAATATTGCCTGAGACGACGAGCACAGCTCCGAATTCTCCCAGTGATCGTGCAACAGTCAATACTACGCCGTAGATAACACCCCACCGAATTGATGGCCAAGTTACTTTCCAAAACGTGTACCAGGAATAAGCGCCGAGCGTTGATGCCGCTTCCTCCTGCTGTGCTCCAATCTCCTGCAGCACGGGCATGACCTCGCGTACCATTAGCGGGAATGTGACGAACAAAGTCGCTAAGATCATCCCTGGCAGCGCATAGACGATTTTGAAGCCCGCATCCTCAAATAATGCACCGATTATTGTATTAGGTCCCAAAATAAGAACGATCATCAAACCGCCGATAACTGGTGATACCGCAAAGGGCAAATCGACTAAGCTATTAAGCAGCCGCTTCATCCTCTTCCCAATCCATTCGGCCCGGACGAGATACATCGCAAGCATAATGCCAAACAACGTATTTAAGGCTGTAACGACAACAACGATAATTCCCGTCATCATAAGAGCATGCAGCGACTGCGGCCTAGTAATGCCTTCTACAAAGCCGCTCCAGCCATCTGCCCAAGAGCCTGTAAAGATTTTAATCAATGGCGCGATGAGCAGCAATCCAAAAATAATATAAGTTAATGTAATCCACAATCTTCTCATCATAGGTCGCCCCTCCTGCCTTGAATGAGGTTGACCGTCCATAAGATGAGGAAGGACAGCGTGAGCAGCAGCACCGATACAGCGGCGGCTCCTTGCGGATTACTGCTTTCAATTTCTCCAAAAATATAAACGGAGGCAATTAACGTCTTGCCTGGAATATTGCCTGCAACGAGTACGACTGCGCCAAACTCCGCAATTCCGCGAGAGAAAGCCAGCATCGCGCCGCTCAAAATTCCTGGCAGCATCGTAGGAAAAATAACGCTAAAAAACGTTTTCGCGCGCGTTGCGCCTAGCGTATAGGCTGCTTCTTCCTCTGATTTATCCATTTCCTCAAGCAAAGGCTGAATGGCACGAATAACAAAAGGAAAGGTAACGAACAGCATAGCGACAACAATTGCCGGCTCATGGAATACGATTTCGATGCCAATCTTTTGGGCTAGGCCGCCTACTAGACTATTAGGCCCTAGCAGGAGCAAGATCATAAGTCCGCCTACTGCTGTAGGTAATGCAAACGGCAAGTCAACTAGACTGTTGAGCAAGCGACGGCCGGGAAAACGGTAACGAATAAGCACCCATCCGATCATCGTCCCCAAAAACATATTGAGTACCGTTGCGATAACTGCCAACTTTACTGTAAGCAGCACCGCTTTCCAAGCCAGTGGATCGGATACGCTTTCCCAGAAAGGGGTCCATCCAAGCGAAAATGATTGCGTGTAAATGCCAACGATTGGTAAAATAATTAAGATGACAAAATAAAGCATTATGGTGCTTCGAAAACCAAAACTCCACCCTTTACCACGAAACAAAGCATTCACTGTGACTTTACCTCCAGACCATCGGCTCGTGCCGTAGGTGTAACAACACAATTAAAAACATAATTCCTATTAAGATACTAGGTATTGATAATGTAGCATCCAAACTGGGATTAAGTCAATAATAAATTTGGAAAATCTTATCGCTTTTATAGCTTTTTCTTATGATTGTTCGTTACGCAAGCTTCTGAGTACAAAGAAGAGGAGTATCAGCCTAAGCCGATACTCCTCTTCTTCTTATTCGCCTTCAATATAATAGACCTTTTCTCCTTCGGAGAGGATCGCTTGTCCTTGTGTTAGATCGGTTACCCAAGCGATAAAAGCATCTGCTTCAGGCTCTTCCGGCAGGCAGCGCACGATGACACGATCGGTAAAATCCGTCCCGCCAACGCGTGTACCTTTCGTATGCAGCTCATTTTCCAGCTTGCCATACCAAGTGTAGTCCACATCAACAAATACTTCGCGGTGAAGCACATTGACGATTTCGTCTGCTGCTTCAATGCCAGCCACAGCACCATCCGTATAAGCTCTAACGAGACCGCCTGCTCCGAGCATAATGCCTCCAAAATATCGCGTCACAACGACAGCGACATTTTTTAGCCCCTTATGCTTGATAACCTCGAGAATCGGCTTGCCCGCTGTACCGCTTGGCTCACCATCATCCGATGCCTTCTGGAACTGGTCTCGCTCACCCACGATATAAGCCGAGCAGTTATGGGTCGCCTGCTTATGCAGCTGCTTAATCTCATTGATGAATGCTACAGCTTCCTCTTCGGATTCCACTGGCTTCGCATACCCGATGAACCGCGATTTTTTGATGACGATTTCTGCGCTAGCCTGCGACCTGACTGTTCTATACTTCTCAAGCATAGGCTATGACTCCCGTATACCGTTCAAGCCGGTTGATTACAGCCTTGCTTCCAGCTCGGCTTTTTCTTTCTCGAAGCCCGGTTTGCCAAGCAAAGCGAACATGTTCTTTTTGTATGCTTCAACACCCGGTTGGTCAAATGGATTAACACCCATCAAGTAACCGCTGATTCCGCATGCTTTTTCGAAGAAATACACAAGATAGCCGAATGTGTATGGCGTCATGTCTTTGATGTTGACGATAAAGTTCGGAACTTGTCCATCCGTATGAGCAAGAAGCGTTCCTTCAAAAGCCTTCTTGTTAACGAAATCCATCGTTTTGCCTGTCAAGAAGTTGAGGCCATCAAGATCCGCTGCATCGTGTTCGATAGCGATATGCTCAGACACTTCTTGAACTTGAATAACCGTTTCAAAAATATTGCGGTTACCCTCTTGGATAAACTGCCCCATCGAGTGCAAATCTGTCGAGAAATCTACAGCTGCTGGGAAGATTCCTTTGAAGTCTTTGCCTTCGCTTTCGCCAAACAGCTGTTTCCACCACTCGGAAACGAAGTGAAGCGATGGCTCGTAGTTAACGAGAATTTCAGTCACTTTACCTTTGCGGTACAGCGCGTTGCGTGCTGCTGCATACTGGTAAGCTTCGTTTTCTGCAAGATTAGGGTTGCTGTATTCTTTGGATGCGTCTGCTGCACCTTGCATAATGGATTCGATATTGATGCCTGCAGCTGCAATTGGCAGCAAGCCTACTGCTGTAAGCACGGAGTAGCGACCGCCAACATCGTCAGGAATAATAAACGATTCATAACCTTCCTCAGAGGAAAGCTTCTTCAGTGCGCCCTTCTCGCTGTCTGTCGTTGCGTAAATGCGTTTACGCGCTTCTTCTTTGCCGTATTGTTTCTCAAGTGCAGCACGGAATACGCGGAATGCAATCGCAGGCTCAGTTGTCGTGCCTGACTTCGAAATTACATTAATCGACCAGTCGCGGCCTTCAACCAATTGCAAAAGGTGAGTCACATAGGTCGAGCTGATGTTGTTGCCGGCAAACAAAACTTGCGGTGTTTTACGTTGTTCTTTTGGCAAAATATTATAGAACGAGTGCGACAGCGCCTCAATTGCTGCACGTGCACCAAGGTAAGATCCACCGATACCGATAACAATTAGAACTTCGGAATCTGATTTGATCTTCTCAGCAGCCTTTTGAATGCGAGCGAACTCTTCTTTATCGTAGTTAGTCGGAAGATCGATCCAACCAAGGTAATCTGATCCTGTACCTGTTCCGTTATGTAATTGCTCGTGTGCGAGACGAACGGATTCTGTCAAATAATCGATTTCATGCTGGCCAACGAATGCTAAAGCCTTGCTGTAGTCAAACTGAACTGTTTTGCTCATGTAAATGGAAACCTCCTAGAATGTTGTAAACCAATGTGGCTTCTACACCTGAAAATGCTTTTCAACTTAGCATCTACAATATCGGATTTGCCTTATAAAAACAAGCAACAAACGATGAAAAATTAATGAAGTGTCTGTATAATTAAACAAAAATCGATTCAAAGTGGAGGATATGATGATGAAGAAGATCGGATTTATCGGGTTAGGCGTAATGGGAATGGGAATGGCAGCTAATTTATTGCATAAAGGATTTGAAGTTGTCGTTTATAATCGAACTCCTGGCAAAGCAGAGTCCTTGCTCGCCTTAGGTGCCTCCGAGCTTGAGTCACCGGCTGACGTTGCGCGTGCTGCACAAATCGTCATTACAATGATTAGTAATGATGCTGCAATCCGTGAAGTATACTTTGGCGAAAACGGTATTTTTGCAGGTGCTCGCGCAGGCATTACGCTAATTGACAGCAGCACGATATCTCCAACGCTTGCTAAGGAGCTTGCCGCAGCAGCGGATACTATTGGAGCAGTATTCCTAGATGCGCCGGTTACAGGCAGCAAGCCAGCCGCTGAAGGCGGTACACTCGTATTTATGGCTGGCGGCGATGCAGGCAAGATCGAAGAAGTCCAAGACGTTTTGCTCGCTATGGGACGTAAAGTCATTCCAATGGGCCCAAGCGGCAGCGGCTCCATTGCCAAGCTCGCCCACAATACGATTGTTGGCATCAACGTTGTGGCACTTGCAGAAGGCATGGCGATAGCAGCGAGCGGCGGCATTGACGGCAGCTCGTTCGTCGAGCTCGTTCAATCTGGCGGTGCAGCAAGCAGGGCAGCTGAAATGAAGGGACCAAAGCTGCTTGAAGGCAATTACGACGTTCAATTTTCGCTCGAGCTGATGTTAAAGGATTTAAGGTTATCCTCTGCCCTCTCGGACAGTCTGCATGTGCCGACTCCTCTGCTGGAAGCAACGAAGAGCCTATTCCAAATTGGTGATGCAATGGGACTTAGCCAGCTTGATATGTCGAGCGTAGGCCAAGCTTACGAGCAATGGATCGGCCGCAAGCTTAGCGGACGGGATTAATTTAAATAGGGGTTGTCCGCGTGTATCAATCACTGCGGACAACCCCTTTTTCTTTGAAATACTGCTTAATAATATGGCGAGATCATTAAGTAAACAATTACGCCAGTAAGACTTACATACAGCCAAATCGGCATCGTCCATCTTGCAATTTTACGATGCTTCTCTACTTTCATCTGCAGCCCGCGTACAACCGATATTAAGGCCAGCGGAACGACAACAATCGCTAGCAAGATGTGTGTAATGAGGATGAAGAAATAAATCGAGCGAAGAATGCCTTCTCCTCCGTATTTCGTTGATTCCGTTAAATAATGATACGCTACATAGGAAACTAGGAACAACGTTGTGGAGACAAATGCAGCGCCGATGAACGCACGGTGCATCCGAACATTTTTTTTCATAATCGCCGTTAGCGCTATGCAGAGTGCAATAAAAGTAAAGCAGTTAAAAATCGCATTCAGCAATGGCAAAATCGTTACGTCAAAGTGAATTTCTCCCTCGTACGCAGGCAGAAAAAACAAAACAGCTATCAGCCCGACAAGGACGATGGTTAAGATCGATATGAGCGGTGTATAGTTTCTTTCTTTCATCCAAAAAATCCTCCAGTCATGGAATACGGTGCATATAAATTAACTTTATCCGATTCTACACCTCAAAACAATTCGCTTTGAACAAGTTTTGTCACGAAATAACGAATATTATAAGTCAATGCTGCGAACGAACAAAAAAAGGGCTTCTTCGCCGAAGCGAAGAAGCCTTTTTTCAATATTTAGTGCTTACTCGTAAATATACGAGCAGCAATAGTCCGAAACTTCAGCAACCTGAAGCTTGAATTTTGTGTTCGCAGGCACAGTGAATTCGCCTTCGCCTTGAATGTGCAGCCACTCGGTTTCACCAGGCAGAAGCACCTTCAAATCGCCAGCCAAAATTTCCATGATTTCAACGCAGTCTGTTCCAAACTCATAGTCACCCGGCAGCATGATGCCGAGTGTTTTTTTGGTGCCGTCAGCGAACAATACAGCACGGCTTGTTACTTTACCGTCGAAGTAAACATTTGCCTTCTTGACGATCGATACATTTTCGAATTGAGACATCGTAGACGTAATCTCCCTTATATATCGGATGCTAAAGCTTTGATGATCTGTTGAACAAGCTATTACAGCAATGCTTTCACTTTGCTAACAACGTTTTCGACCGTAAAGCCATACTCTTTGATTACGCGATCGCCAGGTGCTGATGCGCCGAAACGGTCGATAGCAAGAATATCGCCTTGATCTCCTGTGTAACGCTCCCAGCCAAATGGATGAGCCATTTCAATCGCAAGGCGGGCTTTAACTTCAGGAAGAATGACGGAATTTTTGTATTCCTTCGATTGCTTCTCGAACAAATCCCAGCTTGGCATGCTGACAACACGTACTTGAATGCCCTCTTCTGCAAGAGCTTTTTGAGCTGCTACAGCAAGTTGAACCTCGGAGCCCGTTGCAAGAATTTGTGCTTGCGGCTTGCCATCTGCTGCATCAGATACAACGTATGCGCCGCGGCGCAGGTTCTCATGAACACCGTTCACTGTGCCTTCAAGAATCGGCAAGTTTTGGCGAGTAAGAACAAGCGCTACCGGGCTGCCAGTGTTCTCTACAGCATAAGCCCATGCTGCGGAAGTCTCGTTGCCATCAGCTGGACGGATAACCGTTAGATCAGGAATAATGCGGATCGAAGCAAGCTGTTCAATCGGCTCATGTGTAGGACCGTCTTCGCCAACTGCGATACTGTCATGCGTCAATACATAAACAACAGGCAGCTTCATCAATGCAGCAAGACGAACAGCAGGACGAAGGTAATCTGTGAATACGAAGAACGTACCGCCGAATACTTTCAAACCACTGTGAAGAGCAATACCGTTCATGGCAGCAGCCATACCGAATTCACGTACGCCATAATAAAGATTGCGGCCATCGTAGCTGCCTGGTTTGAATTGTGTCAAACCTTTCAGATGAGTCATTGTCGAGCTCTCAAGGTCAGCAGATCCTCCGAAAATAGTCGGAACGTTTTTCGCAAGGCCGTTAAGTGCATTTCCTGAAGCTACACGAGTTGAAACCGCGTTGTCCGCAGTTGTGTATGCTGGAAGGTCAGCGTCCCAGCCCTCAGGCATTGCGCCAGAGATAGCAAGCTCGAACTGAGCTGCAAGCTCAGGGAAAGCTTCTTTATAAGCTGCGAGGCTTGCATCCCACTGTGCATTTGCTTGCTCGCCGCTGCTTTTCACATCTGCAAAGTGAGCGCGAACTTCGTCAGGCACGTGGAACTGAAGCTCTTCAGACCAACCGTAAGCTTGTTTCGTCAATTTTGTCTCATCAGCACCAAGCGGTGATCCGTGAGGACCAGCATGTCCGCCTTTGCCGCCTTTGTTCGGGCTGCCGTAGCCGATTACTGTTTTTACTTCGATTAAAGTTGGTTTGGATAGATTTGCTTGCGCCTCAGCAACGGCTTTGGACAAAGCATCTAGATCGTTTCCATCTTCTACGCGAAGCACTTGCCAACCGTAGCCTTCAAAACGTTTTTGAACGCTCTCGGAATAAGAAAGGCTCAATTCGCCATCAAGCGAAATATCGTTGGAATCATATAGAACGACCAATTTGCCGAGCTGCAGGTGGCCTGCGAAGGATGCAGCCTCATGAGAGACGCCTTCCATCAAGTCGCCGTCGCCGCAAATGGAGTAGGTAAAGTGGTTAATAAGCTCGTGGCCCTCTTTATTGTAAGTAGCGCCCAGCTGTGCTTCCGCAATTGCCATGCCAACCGCCATAGCGATACCTTGTCCAAGTGGACCCGTTGTTGCATCAACGCCAGCCGTGTGGCCAAACTCAGGGTGTCCTGGTGTTAGGGAGCCCCATTGACGGAAGTTTTTCAATTCTTCCATAGGCAAATCATAGCCGGAGAGGTGAAGCAAGCTGTAAAGCAGCATAGAGCCATGACCCGCAGACAAAACAAAACGATCACGGTTTACCCAAGTAGGGTTCGATGGATTATGCTTCATATTTTTTGCAAATAATTGATAGCCCATTGGAGCAGCGCCCATTGGCATACCAGGGTGACCTGATTTCGCTTTCTCGATGGAATCGATCGCAAGTGTACGGATCGTATCGATAGAAAGCTGTTCAACCGACTTTTGTGTGACTGACATTACAATTTCCTCCTATGGTCTAAGCTTGTCTAATTTCATCTCGTTATATGGTTTCTAAAAACAACGATACAGCGTCATACCAGTACGCAATAACTTTGAATATTGTATCACTCTGCATGCTCGTTTTCCATCAAAAAAAATAGATAATTCGCATAAAAATACAGTTAGTTGAATACAACAGTTTTATTATTATGCACGATTACACGATCTTCAATATGCCATTTCACAGCTCTTGCGAGAACGACCCGTTCAATTGTCCGACCGATTCTTTTCAAATCATCGACGTTGTCACGGTGGCTGACGCGTTGAACATCCTGCTCGATAATCGGCCCGCCGTCTAATTCTTCTGTTACATAATGCGCTGTCGCGCCGATAATTTTTACGCCGCGTGTATATGCCTGCGCATAAGGCTTGCCCCCAACGAAAGCGGGTAGGAATGAGTGGTGAATATTAATGATCCGATTTGGAAATTGTTCAATGAACTTAGGCGAAATGATTTGCATGTAACGCGCCAATACAATGATATCCGCTTTATCTGCAACAACTTCCATTTGCTTGCGCTCGGCTTCTTCTTTTGTAGTCGCTGTAACTGGGATATGGTAATACGGAATGCCAAAGGATTCGACCAGTTCGCGCATATCAGAGTGGTTGCTTATAACCATTGAAATGTCTGCATCAAGATCCCCTGCCTTCCACTGCCAAAGCAGCTCTAGCAAGCAGTGATCCTCTTTCGAAACGAACACAGCAAGACGTTTCTTGCGGCTGGCACGGAATGTATGCCATTTCATATCAAATCGATCGGCTACTCTGGTGAAGTCCTCCATAAGAAGTGGAAGCTCCTTGTCCAGATCAACTAGATCAAATTCAAAACGGATGAAAAACATTCCGCCTTCCGGGTCCATCGTATATTGATCCGATTGAACGATGTTAGCCCCGTGCTCATATAAGAAATGAGAAACAGCAGCTACGATGCCCGGGCGGTCCGGACAAGAAATAAGCATGCGCGCACGCCCGCTCTTTCCACCTGCTTCAACGGTTATTTCAGATGGGGTGGATGGTGATGACATGGACTTCAAACTTCCTTTCGCAATGATCTATATGAATTAATGTTAACTTTAATTAAAGTCTAGCAAGCAGCTCTTTGCCGCCAAACCAAGCCGTAATACGCTGATTGATTTGTTCTTCTGTTAGTCCTGCCGGCAATGCTTCGCCTGCCATTACAAGATCGTACAGACGCTCCATCGGCTCGCGCGGATCTGCTTTTTTTGCTTTTGCGTCATTTTTTAACAAATCCCAAGTAGAGAGTACAAAACCTCTGGAATCAATTTCTTGCTTCCCGAAGAAATGATGCAAGCGCTCCACATCTTCAAAGAAGCTTTCACCTAAGCGAGCTCTGCCATTGCCGCTGAGCAAAGCGATCTCCGCTTCATACATCGGACGTTCAGTCTTGTCTTCCTTGCCAATCCAAGGCGTTTCCAGTATAAATGGACGCCCCTTAAGGCCTTCATGTTCAACGATTCTTTGAATGGCATCGTGACCAAGCCAGCCTGCGCCAACTGGAGCATGTCGGTCTTTACCAGCACCTCGTGAGTTCTTGCTATCGTTCACGTGAACAACGGCAACGCGGTTTAATCCAACAACACGATCGAACTGCTCAAGAACGCCGTCCAGATCATGAACAAGGTCGTAACCAGCATCGTGCATGTGGCAAGTATCCATACATACAGTTAACCGTTCGTTATCTTGAACTTTGTCAATAATCGCCGCAATCTCTTCAAAGCTGCGACCAATTTCTGTGCCTTTGCCTGCCATCGTCTCAAGGGCGATGTTAACATTCGTTTCTTTTGTGCCTGCAAGCACTTCATTCAAGCCTTCAGCTATACGAGCGATGCCATATTCTGCATCCTTGTCCGTATAGGCACCTGGATGAAGAACAATATTACGTACACCGATGTAATCGGTACGGCGAATTTCTTCTTGTAAAAAAGAAACCGCAAGCTCGTACGTAGAGTCCTTATATGAGCCAAGATTCACAATATAAGGCGCGTGAACTACGATCTCATTAATACCGGATTGCTCCATAAGCGCTTTTCCTTCTTCAATATATAACGAATCGATCGGCTTCCTTCTTGTATTCTGAGGTGCGCCGGTGTAGATCATAAATGTACTTGAGCCATACGATACTGCTTCTTGTGCTGCAGTGAGCAGCCCCTTGTCCGAAAATGATACATGGGAACCTATTTTCAACATAAATATTACGCCCCTTTCGGTTGATCAAACCTTATTTTACAAGGAATGTCGAAATAAATCTAGGAATACGGTATAATTCATTATTGAGGTGAAAGACACGTATGAAAGTTGCCCCCGACTGGTTTATGTATTTTATCGTTTTTTGGGCGGTCGTCATGGTTGCGGCTATGTCGATTGGCGGATTTTTCATGTTTCGAAAATTTCTCAAGGTGCTTCCGATGCGAGACGGCAAGTCTAAGCTCGATTGGCAAAACTACTGGGTAGATCGCAGTCGCAGCATGTGGAATGATGATTCCAAAAGTTTGCTGGACGAGCTTGTTTCCCCAGTGCCAAGCGCTTTTCGTGATATAGCTAAACATTCTATCGCAGCCAAGATTGGTCAAGTGGCGATTGAACATGGCGCATCATCCGTTACGCGCGAGCATTGTATCGAAGGTTACATACGAGCAACACCAAAACGTGATTACCGTAGTCTTGTTACTTTTCTTGACCGTCAAGGAATCGACTATACTCCCTATAAGCATCTACTTAATAAATAAGTTTAAGCCGCATCAGTGCGGCTTAAACTTATTTATATTTAATCATCAATTAATGACCCCCTTATATACATGCTTCATACTCGTATTTTATGGTTATATATAAAAATGTAACCTAATACTCATCTATTTCGTTATTAATTACAGGAGGTGGTTCTCATGATGAACTCATCGAAGCGAAGAAGAAACAAAAAAGCAGCTACAGCAGGAGCCGTTCTTCTCGCTGTTATGCTCGCAACATCCGCATGTGGCGGTGGCAATACTAATGCAGGAAACGAACAGCAAGGCACTGCAACCGACGGACCAGTTATTACTCAGTTGCCAGAAGATAATGGTGTCATTGATCCTGGTCTTTCTTCACCGGAACCGACAGATACTGCAACAAACAACAACGGTACGATCGAGGATCCAGCAGCGCCAAACAAAGTGAATGAAGGTATTTATAGCGGTCTAAGCGACTCGCACTCTATAGAAATAGAAACAGCTGCCGGCGCAATTGCACTTCAAGTAACAGATGATCAAAAAAGCACGTTAGAAGCATTGCCGGACGATGCAAAAGTGAAATTTGAGTATTCGGAAAAAGCCATTGAAGGTGATGCAACCCTCAAACAAAATTGGTTAGTTAAAATTGAAGAAATAAAGTAATGAATGAAATGAAGTAATGGGTGAATTGAAGGAGCGAACGAGGATGCGGGTTGCGATAGCTGGAGGAACTGGGTTTATCGGAAGGGCGCTTACCAAGGCTTTGCTTGAGAGAAATGATGAAGTATGGATTATTTCCAGATCTAGTTCTAAAAATCAATCCAATCGCAACGGGTTTACCCAATTAACTTGGGATGAACTCGAAGCTGCTCCAGCTTTGCTGGAAGGCATAGATGCCATAGTCAATCTCACAGGCGAATCCATTAATCAAAGATGGAATCAAGCTGCCAAGAAGCGTGTCATGGAATCAAGACTAACAGCCGCCGCCCGCATCTCAAAGCTTGTACAATCGCTCGAGCGCAAGCCGCCGCTTGTCATTAATGCTTCCGGCATTTCTGCGTATGGCATATCAGCAGACGGTATTTTTGATGAATCAAGCCCAACTAAAGTTACCGATTTTTTATCCGAAGTCGTTCAGAAATGGGAACAGGCCGCAGACAGCATACCAGCTGAGCGGCTTGTTAAGCTTCGTGTGGGCGTTGTGCTAGACAAAAAGGAAGGCGCTTTTCCTTTAATGGCTATGCCTTATCGATTGTTCGGCGGAGGTAAGATCGGCAGCGGCAAACAATGGCTGTCTTGGATTCATCTCGAGGATATGATTCGACTAATCCTATTTATATTGGACAACAACTTTATTGAAGGACCCATAAATGCTTCTTCACCTGAACCTGTAACAAATGATTCATTTGGTCGAGCCATTGGCAAAGCAATGAGCCGGCCTCATTGGTTCCCGGTTCCAGCTTTTGTGATGCGAACTTTATTTGGTGAAATGTCCACACTTCTTTTGGACGGACAGCGAGCTTTGCCAAGCAGAGCGCTTGAAAACGGGTTCGTGTTCCTTTATCCAACGGTTAATAGTGCAATGGAAGAACTTGTAGGGCAAGGTTAGCTTCGTTTCTTATTCCGATTTCAGCACATACGTTGGTCCTTGCTCGCCTGCAAGATGGATGACATCTCCTATCGATAGCTTATAGCTTTTATAAGGGATCATCATTTGTCCATTTAGCAGGCTCCCATTACGGGAACCTAAGTCCTTCGCTTTATATTCACCCGCTAAGATTTCAATTTCCAAATGAAGCCGCGATATACCGCTTGCCCCCTCTGCATAACTCACCTGCTCTCCCGAACGCCCAATTTTAAAGCTTCCTTCTGTTAATTCTATCCTGTTCTCCTGACTCTTCCATCTCCTTTGGAGCCATACTGACGAATCACCTAAACCCTCCATTGATTGATTATTTCCTAGCAATACTGTTGGTTCTGCTATATGAGAAATGGGATTTGCTGCTACAACATGCAGCGAGGCAGCCGACTGAGACTCGAATAATTCGCTCTGATCCTCTGGCGGATTAATAGCTGGCGTCTCGACAGAATCATCATTTGCATGAGCACGATTAAGCCCTGGAAATAGTCCAGAGTGGAACGATGACTCTTCTATCATTTTTTCCGATTCGTCGTAGTCTGCTTCGTCATCTGTTTTCTTTTTCCAAACAAGCATAACTGCTGCTAGTAACAGCAAAGAAATACCCGAGCTGATCAATAAGCTCTGCCTACCAGCAGCTTCAAAATAAACAAATCTCCAAACACATGTAAGTGCGATGACAATAATAGCTGTTCCAATCCATTTTTTCTTTGTTTCCGGCTCATCCGCTTCCCTATCCAAAGGGTCAGCATAATGTTTTGAAAATAATTCATGGTCCTTAAACTCTTCCATTATCGGGGAAGAGTACGAACGCAATGAAGGGTTTGGTATTTGAATCCGCCCTTTTTCATCGCTATTCGCTAACTCAGATCGCTGCTGCCAATCTAATAGTGGATTTTTTTGCGTTGGAGCAGGTTTTGCTGCTTGCTGCATCTCTGGCTTCTCTATTGCCTCGTATCGCTGATTCGATGAAGATGAAGCTTCCCCTATTAATTCCAACAGCGTCGCCCGCAGCTCTTCAAGAGGCCATCTCTTGCCGAAATGCTGAAGCACACGCTTTAATCCTTCCCCATCAATGCGGTCTACATAAGAGGTGAAACGCACAATTAACGCCAAGAGATCGCCCGCTCCTTTTGTTTGTTCAGCAGTCCCCTCCATTATTGGAATATAAGCAAGCCGTATATCATGAAGCTTCTCTCCAATAAAAATATATTGTTCATCAAGCAGACAGCCCTCTGGCCGCAGCATATAATGCCTGCATTCGAATAACGCATCCGCTACGCCTAATATTAGCGTGTAGTATTGCTCCATCGAGAGCTGTTGCTGCTGCAGCCTGTGCAAAAGCATTCTCATTCCTGAAAGCTTGTACCGGAATGTAACCTTACTATCCAGCTCGAACCAATCAATAGGCAGCAGATAGGGAATTCGCTCGCTATGAAGCATATGAAGCTCAATTTCATCAAGCTCGCTTCTATACAAGCCGCTCTCTCGATCAATAATCATCTCATGCGACTGATTCATAGCAAAATCAATCCGAAAGCTTTTCATTTCTCAATTCCCCCTTGTAACATGAAAACTTAGCTGAAAATGGACCATACCGTAACAGCAGCGGGTGCAACCGCCAGCATAAACGGAAACTTTTTGCCTGATTCCGCCCATTGCAGCCACTGAAGCTTCCTATCCCCTGCCACTGTCACGACAAATGCGGTTACGTCAGCAGCCATTTTTTTCCCGAATGCACGATTTACAATGACAAGACACACGCCAATTGCACCAGCATATAAGATGGCATAAAACATCATCTGCAGCACCAACCATACTCCCACCCAAGCTCCCAATGCGCCAAACAGCTTTACGTCGCCAGCACCTATTCCTCGGGCAAGATGAAGCAGCAGCAAAGGAATAAATCCGGTTAAGGCGCCAACTGCTGCAATTGCAGCTCCTTCCAACCCGCTGATAGCAGTATGATATATAAATGCAGCGGAGAAAAAAGTCACGTTCAGCCAATTCGGTATAATTTGAGCCTTTAAATCCGTATAGAGAGCGATCACTAAAAACACTGCAACAACAGCTGTCACAATAAACTCCATGGCGACTCCCCTCCAAGGCGGCTAAGTCTTTTCTTACTTTTTATCGCTGCTCTTTTCAACGACAAAATGCATCGACACTTGATTGTTTTCCTTATTCACCTCTGAAGCTTTAAGCTCCCATGTGCCAGGAGTTGTATTTCCGGATACATGCCAGGTCCATTTGATATATCCATCTGCATCGGCAACTGCTTCACCAAGATGTTTCGCTTTACTTGATCCGCTTTTATAAGTAACACCCAAAGAAATCGCAGCACCCGGCAGCGTTTTCACTGTAACGGCAGCTTTCTTGCCAGGCCGGAGCGGATTTGGCTCAATGGAAACAATTTGAATCGGAATGTTTTCTTGATCATTTTTGTTTTCACCATATCTTGCTGGTGCGGCGTCACTTATCCAAACACGTTCGGAGGCTTGCTCTTTAAGGACAATCGGTTTACCGTAAAAAGGCAGCTTTAACGGAAAGTCATATTCCACCTCGATAGCTAAATACGGCTCATGCTCCTTATTTAGATCCGGAAGAGCTAGCCAGCTCAGCCTAATCTTCTGGGGATCAATAATGGCTGCATCAGAAAGTTCACTTATTAACGGCTGAATAACAGATCTGCCTATTTCAGTAGCAGCCATATTTTGAATCGGACGAAAATCTCCTCGCAATGTAGATGAAACCAAAGCTCCTGCGGGTGAAGGCAGCCATTCAGCCGCTTCTGCGGCAATCTCACTCCATGAAGACAAAGGAATTTTCCCTTTGGAAGGCAGCGGAACGACGGCTGATGCCTGCTGCCAGGCAAGTTCTACTGGATAGATATGTGCCGCCATTTGCCTTACGGTCTGAGAAGCAGCAGAATGCAGTGCCAACTGTACCGCACATAAACGAATGAGCATGACGAAGACTAGCAGCATAACTATAACCATAGGCATAACTAACGCAGCTTCTACGACTATTGAACCTTGTTCCTGCTTAAGGCGTCGACATTTAATAAGACCAGCCCATCGTTTGTGTCGTCTCATAACGGTTCCCTACAACCTTTCCTTCCAGAAGTCCGACTGCTCCCAGCGTCCGAATTAATCCGGGAATGAACCAAAGCTCCATCGAAACGGCTGCTTCACCTGTCACTCCGCTCGGGACTGCAGAGAGAATCGTCCCACTGTTTAGTTCGATGGCTGCAATCATCCGGGCCAGACTTGCCCCATCATCGGCACCATGCATCAGAATAAAAAGTCGTAAATAATCCGTATATGAAAGCTCTACTTTTATGTATTTGGAAAGTGGAGCAGTTCCTCGTTCAGAGAAAGCAAGCATATCCTCGATCGATTTCTCTAATCCATAAATAAGCGCAGCTGATAAGATAAGCAATGGATGGCCTAATGATTTGCTTTCAAGCAGCCCCTCCATCGTTCTCACAGCCAGTCGAGCCGCAAACAATTCACCATATGCAGCGGCTATATTCCCTACTGGATTGTTGAAGCCATAAATAATATATTCCGCTTCCTGATTATGAAATGAAATGGCATGTGACAACTCTGATATATCTCCTCCAGTCATCATCGAACGTAAATGCTGAGGAGCAAATGAAGTGAAGCGTTGAATAACGTATTCACCAAAGTATAATGAATCTCTCGTTTTCTCCAGCATCCCGGACATACCTGAGAACAATCCACCCATAAGCGTATTAGACTGCTCAGCTGCCATATGCGCATCACTTGCCTTCTCCATGTCGACAATCTCTGTTGCTTCATCAGGCTGCTCATTGAATAATAGGTTATCGTTATAACGCAGCTGGACCTGTTCGAACACCTTTTGATGTTCTTCCATTTGCGGGATACTTGTCAGTCCATGCAGCAAGCTGCGTGCCTGATTCCAGAGAGAACCAGCTTGCTCCTTTTGCTGTTTAAGCTGTTTCGATATCTGACCCTGATCGAGTGCTTTCTGTCGATCAACGATGACACTAGCAGGTCGAATATATTTCTGTTCATATGCCCCATAAGCAAGACGCAGGCTTGTTACGCTTTCAAGCAATGTATCAGCAGTTATGCTCTTAACCGGCTTAACTATAGCGGCAAGGCTGCTGGACTGATAAGCCCCTGCTTCCATATCGAGTGAAGCAGCAGACGAGCCCTGCGCCTCCACCTCCTGACGGTACTCTGTGAACCATCCATCCGTCTTTACAAGCTCATCCGCAGCTTTCCTTACCTGCTCAATGTCGGAAGCAGCATCAGCGGGAACCTGATGCTGTTCAGTATTTGCTGACTTATGCTTGGACACCGTATCATATCCACTATGCTGAGGCTGTTGATTGGCTTGTTGAACAATTCTCAGCATATCGTCATTTAATGCCCTTGCAGCTTCCAGCTCCTGTATTGCTTCTCCCTGAAGCTTCACATGCTGTCTATGTATGTCATCACTCACTTTGCGCAGCTCCATAGCAAAAGCTGTCACTTTCTCCTCGTATGCTTCTATTTCCGCTGTATTCAACTTTTTCTCCCCGGCAGTTAGCGATTGATTATATATAACTTTGGCCGCATATGAGCTGTATTCCCCTGCGATGCCCAGAGCAGAATTACCCTCTATTGCTACTACACCTGGCTGGACAGGAATTAACATAGAAAGACTGCTTCCACTTATCGTCGAAGCCATCTGCTTTTGCATTTGAAGTACATTCGCTAGATGAATTTCCCGTTTCTCATACAGCTTCCGCATGCTCTCCAGCAAACTTATTGCAATCGATGCCTCCTTCATTGCATCTGCCATTGGTATAAACCTTGCTGCGATATCCAATGTGAAATCTACTGGCGCCTTATACTTCATCTCTTCGAGCACCTGTCTTGAAAATACGTTATGGCTGCCTAGAAACGTCGCTGCATGCAGTGCGGCAGCATCTGACTTAGCGCGAACCAGCTTCATCCCTGATCGACCCAAGTCATCTGCTGTTTCTGTATTTGCCTTCATCATTTCCTCGAATATGATTTGACCGTCTGTACCACCACGGCCAAATAGACCATATCGCTTATAAAGAGCATCATCATAAGCAGAGAGTACAGATCTTACGCTTGACCTTACAGCATCCTCTGTTAACTTATGCAGAGCCGCAATTCGGGCATAATCAATAAGCAAAGAGAAAAACAAAAGCAGCGAGGATAAAACAATAACCGAAAACACGGTCACTGCCCCATTTTCTCGAAAGAAAAGCTTGCAAATAAACTGCCGATAACGATGCTTCGAATCTATTTTTATGCTCACTGCTGCCTTGCACCTCCATCGTTACCTTTCAAGCCTTTTCTGTTTCGCTACATTATGGCTTTGTCGCCTTCCCCTTACCTTTATAAGTATCCAGCACTTGACCGGCCTGAGACTTTGCTTGCCCCGCTCCTCCAGCCCGATTTGCAAACCTTGATGAATAATAACGTACGAGATCAACACTCCGAATAAACTCAGTTGGATCAACAACCGTGGAAGAGGCTGCACTTTTGGGTTCACGCTTCAACCAGCTTTTCTCAATGGATTCAGCCGATAAAGGCTCCTTCAGTTTGACTTTGATCACTCTTCTCAGAATGCTGCTTGAATAGCTGATTTCTCCTTCGTATGTTAGGCCTGCTTGTCCCAACCATCTAGCAGACTGCTCTATTTTCCGAATAGCTAAAGCATTCTTGTCTCCATCACCCGTCTTAGCAAGTGGGAGCACGACTTTCGCTGCATCATTTTCTCCTCTCAGTCCAAACAAGCTGCTGAGCACGCCATCCTCGCCAATACGCCAATATAAACCATCATAGCTTGGCTCATTGAGCATGCCGCTCCTTGCGTCTCGATTACTGTTATCCCAGCTGAAGGCCGCACGCTCTGCTGTTGAAGACGCTGCATAATAGACAATGACCTTCTCGTACATGTACATTCCAAACAAAATAAACAACAATATAAGCCCGAACAGCATTGGAAAAACGATCGTAGACTCCAGCGTAAAGCTGCCTTGCTCCTTCTTAAGCAAGCGAAGCAGCCGTGCATTTATTCGCAATCTGTTCAAAAGCCTCACCCGCTAACTAAAAATTTTGTCCGCCTCGTCATCTGCTTTGCCCATCAAACGTTCAATTAGCTCAATAATCCAGTCTTTAAACAACAATGCAATAATGATGACAACCGCAATAATCAAAATAATTTCGAGCGTCCCTAAACCATCTTCCTCTTTCCAAAATGAACGTAGCGATTGGCCTATTTTTCTCATCCTTCATCTTCCTCTCTAATTTAAGTTAAGACATGAGCAGTACTGCGGGTGCTGCTACCAAAATCATGAGTACTAGCAAAATACCTACAAGCGGAAATACAAGCTTTGAGGAGGCTTGCTCCCCACGCGATCTAGCGATTGCCTTGCGCTTCTCCCATAAAGTGTAAGAGAGCTCTCGCAATGCAAGAATAAAATGCTCTCCTCCGCGGCGATAATTTAATAAGAGCACCGTTGTAAAGATCGAAACCTCCTGCACCGCGCATCTTCTATTAAACCGCTCCATTACCGTACTGAACGATTGACCGTTGCGAAGCATAGATACCGTCTCTCCCCATTCCTTGTAAAGAGGATGCTGCACAGCCTCCTTTCCCTCCAAGCATCTTGCTAGCGCTTGCTGTACTGTCTCACCGGCGCCAACCAGCAGCATTAACTTGCTGAGCATAACGGGAAGCTCCATAATGATTTGTTGCTTTCGTTCCTCAACCTGCCGCTTTGCATCTACGAAAGGGCGTATCGTTAGCACGATGCCGAATACTCCCCCTATGACTAACAAGGTAGGCTCCTGTCCAAGTAAACTCATCCAAGCACAACCTGTTAAAGCAGCATATCCCATACCTAGAGCAGCAGTTGCTTCACCTTTTGTCCGCTCGATTGACCAGCTGCTATCCTTCAATAAGAGGAGCTTCATATGGTAGCTGCCCATAGGCAGATGCAGCGTATCAAAAAGCTTGAACCGTTCTAGCACATGCATAAATGGATTAATCAAACTTAGCTGCATAAGCTGCTGCCGCGTTTGGTCATTCGTTTGTTTTCTACCCATTAGCTGACGCCATATGGCATACAATGCTCCTTTTCCTGCCAAGTACACCCAAATCGCCGTTAAAGCAACCGGCGCAATTGCCGCGAGCATGCTTTGTCTCCTTTCGTCCTACATTCGGATACTCATCATCTTTGCCATCAACCAAAAGCAGAGAAGCAAAAGCAGCAGCGCTCCCGTCAATAGCAAATATCCGATTCCTCCATATAAAGGAGCCATATAGTCAGGTGCAGCTAGGCTTAAAAACGCTAAAAAAACAAAAGGCACCGCCATCATAATTCGACCTTCGAATTTTTTTTGAGCAACCATAACTGCAATTTCCTGCTCAATTTCAAGTTTCTCTCCAATGATGATCGAGGTTTGTTTCATCACTTCAAGCAAATCTCCTCCAGAGCGCTTGCAAGCAGCTAGTGCATCGACGAACTGAGTAATCTCATCAATTCCTGCACGATTAGCAAAGTTGCGCAGCGCGTATTCTAAGGGCTCGCCGTTATCTAGACGAAAGCGAATGATTTGAAACTCCAGCAGCAGCTCCGTTCGAGCATCAGGATAAATTAGCTTCAAATCATCGTGAGTAGATAAAAATGCATTTTCAAGAGAGCGTCCTGCTGCAAGCGAGGAGGTCAGTGAAAATAAAGCTTCTTTAAATTGCAGCTTCAGTCTCTCCTTGCGCTGTTCCAGAAGAAATTTACGTCTAATTCTAGGAGCGAGTATACCCAAACTTGCCGCTGCAAATGAAAGGAACACAGAATGATAAAATAAGAAGACAGCACCATAGAAAATCACAGCTGCGATTAAGGACGTAGCAATAAACTGGTTTCGATTAAGCGGGTATTGCTCATAATTGGTAAGGGTTCGGCCTGCTCTGAGGTTCGCTATCGTCGCATCGCTTTCCCAGCCGCACCATAAGAGCATTCTCTCTATCCGTCCCCCAAGTTGACGATGAAGGCTGCTGCTTTTATTCACGCCGCTTGAATTGTTCATATCGCCACTCCTTCGACCATTCTTTTCCCAGCAAGCGTCAATTTGTCCATTCTCATTACCGAATTCGCTGTACGTTTTAGCCCGCCAAGCACTCTGCCATTCCGCTCTCCCTCCTCCTCAAAAATAAACAGTGGATTAAGCAATATTTCTCCATCTTCAACGCCAATGACCTCGCATATCTCCGTCACTTTGCGGGTGCGATCACGGAATCTTGATAGATGGATAACAATATCGATGGCTGAGGCGATTTGCTGGCGAATAACGATCACAGGCAATTCTGCTGCACTTAGCACCATCGACTCCAGCCGAGCCATCATATCCTTCGCTCCATTACTATGGCCCGTTGACATGCTTCCGGCATGGCCGGTATTTAATGCCTGCAGCATATCAAGAGCCTCTCCTCCCCGCACCTCACCGACGATAATGCGATTAGGACGCATCCGAAGCGAGGCACGTATGAGGTCGCGAATCGTAATCTCCCCTTTCCCTTCCGTATTCGCATTGCGCGTTTCCATCGCCACTAAGTTAGGAATGGAGCGAATTTGCAGCTCAGCAGAATCCTCGATCGTAACAATCCGCTCATCCGGCTGGATAAACTGCGACAATGCATTTAAAAAAGTTGTCTTGCCTGTTCCTGTTCCGCCGCTTATAAACATATTGTATTGAGCCCCGACAAGCTCTTTCAAAAACGATGCCGCTTCCTGCGAGAGCGAGTGGAATGCTACTAGCTCCTCCATTGTTAGAGGCTGATCAGGAAACTTCCGAATGGTCATACATGGTCCTTTGAGCGCAACCGGCGGCAATACGACATGCACCCTAGATCCATCCTTAAGACGGGCGTCAACAATCGGCGTAGACTCGTTAACGACACGATTCACACTCGCAACAACGGTCTGGATTAGATCCTCGAGCCGTTCTCTGCTTTCAAAAGAAACCGGCAATAATGACATTCGCCCTCTTCGTTCCACAAATATTTCCGCATGATGATTAATCATAATTTCACTAATGGAGGCATCCTCCATTAGCGGCTGCAAAATATCAAGACCTCGAAACGAATGGAACAGCCTCCGTACAAGCTTCACTTTCTCGGTTGCGGTAAGAGGATGAAGATCGCACCATTCGAAAACGATCTCTTCTGCTATTCTCATCAGGCTTTCATCTGACAGCGATCCGCTAAAATCAATTTTGGCTCGTACCTTGTTGCGCAGCTCAAGCACCGTTTCATCGCTCAGCAATCAATCCGCCTCCTTCCAAATAAAGCTGCTTGAATAATTGGTCTGCAGCTGCTCGGTATAACGGCGATGACAGCAGAGCAACGTGGCTTGCTCCTCGCCATTCTGGAATTTCCGGCAGCCCCACCTTGGCGCATGCCATGCCATCAATCTCGTTATCAACGGTATGCTTCGGATTAACCACATGGTTTTTTACGCATTTGAATTTATTGGACAAAGAGCTAAAGCGATCACTCCACTTTTGCGCTCCATAACGCAGGGCCATTTTTTGTTTATCCCTCACAGACGGATTATCGCTTGCAACCCAAAGCACATGATTTGATCGTTCAAAAATAGCAAGGTGCAGCTCATCCAGACCGCCCTCCAAATCAACGACAATGAGATCATACTGCCCGCTTCGAGCAATCGTACTCACTATTACAGCCGCATCTTCCTCATTAAGCGTCAATCGATCTTCCAAATTGGTGCACGGGGCTAAATAATCACCCTTAAGCTGCGAATCCCGTTTTCGATGCTCCATAAGCCAATTGACCGACTGCTCCGGCTGTGCCTTGAGTCCATAAAGCAGTTCTGACAAACCCTCCTCTCTCACTTCTCCTTCACTGAGGTCATCTGTATATTGCTGGTTGCGCAGCCAAGCTTCAGAAGAGTTCCACCGCTCAAGGTTCAGATAAAAGGTACGACATTGATGCACACTTGCAGCATGTACCAAATGCAGCGCCAATACCGTCTTTCCCACTCCCCCCGATGCCGAATAAACAGATATAATATTCATGCCAGACGGCCTCTCATAAGCGCCTGACGAAGCGGCAGCATGTCCTATCGCTTGGGAATGAATCTCCGAAAAACGCTTTAGCAGCTGGGGAATGGGTTGATATTGCAAAAGCTCATGCTTCTCCTTGCTCTCTCCCAGCTGTAGCACTAGAGCAATTACAGGAATACCCGCTTGCTCTGCATCCATTTCTGCAAGCAGCTCAGGCTGAGCAGCCAATAAGTCAATCTTGTAGCCTTGCTTCACATAGAGCTTCCAAGAATCTGCGTGCGTGAACGCGATAATCTGCCATTGCTCGCCAAGCTTGCTGCCTTGCATATAATCAGCCAGCCGCTTCAAGTATTCCGGCTCCCTTACCGCCACAGCAAGTTGATATTTATTCAGCCTTTTCACCTTCCTTCCGCTTAGAATACACAAAAAAAGCACCGTAGAAGGCGCAGATATCTGCGTCCTTATACGGTGCTTCCGTGTTTGATCATTAACTTTGTTTAAAATTTACCATACCCATATTCCATTCGTCAACTAAGGAATTTTCTGCTGTTTATCTTATTTCTTTAACTTACAATTCCATTGACTATTGGAAAAAGTTTTTGATCTCGCGCTCTGCGCTTTCGATAGAGTCAGATCCATGAATAATATTGCTAGCTACATCGATTGCAAAGTCTCCACGGATTGTACCTGCAAGGGCTTCAGATGGATTCGTTGCGCCAATAAGACTCCTTGCGTTTTTAATAGCGTCTTTGCCTTCCCATATCATAGCAAATACAGGCCCCGAAACGATAAAATCGACCAACTCGTCAAAAAACACCTTTGAGCGCAAATGCTCATAATGTGTCTCGGCTTGCTCTCTTGAAAGGCGCATTACCCTTGCATCTACTAGTTTAAAGCCCTTCTCTTCAAATCGAGCAACAATACGACCTACTAAACCACGCGCGTAACCATCTGGCTTTACCATTACAAACGTTTTATCCATGTTGAATCCCCCTTTGTCTCTATCGGTATAGCCATTTATTTGTTAAGCCATTCAGTAATAATACCTGCAGTCTCTTCAATAGCACGATTTGTAACATCTATAACAGGACAATTCAATGATTTCATGACGGACTCTGCATAATCAAGCTCTTCTTGAATGCGCTCGGTTGTCGCATACTGCGCAGATGCCGGAAGTCCCAGCGTCTTAAGCCGTTCAGAGCGGATCTCCAGAAGATGCTCAGCTTGCATCGTTAAACCTATAATGAGCCTGCCAGGTGCAGGCTTCAATTCTTCGGGAGGATTAACCTCGGGCATTAGCGGCAGGTTAGCCGTCTTAATTCCTTTATGGGACAAAAAGATGCTCAGCGGCGTCTTCGACGTTCGAGATACGCCAATCAGGACGACCTGTGCTTGTACAAAACCTCGAGCATCCTTGCCGTCATCATATTTCACAGCGAACTCAATAGCATCCATTCGGCGATGGTAAGCATCGTCAATGGAGTGCAGCAGCCCCGGCTCACGCTTCGGGAAACTCCCAAACGTATCAACGTATGCTTGCATCATCGGTCCCATGACATCAACGGCTCTAACTCCAGCTCTAAAAGCCTCTTCTTTCATTTGCTCCCGAAGCTCCGGCTGGACGAGCGTGTAGCTTATAAAACCGCCAGTACTAGCGGCCTCAGCCACGATGCGAATAATTTCATCCTCGGATTTAATATGGCCGTAACGCTTTATTTTCACTTGTTCTGAGGAGAATTGGCGTAAAGTCGCCTTTGCAACTGCTTCCGCCGTTTCTCCAACAGCATCGGAGCATACATAAATGATCTGCTGTTTCATAACTCTGGCTCCCCCAATTTCCCATCCATCGCGATGTCCGCCATAAGACGTATAATGTTCGACTTCGATACCCAGCCAGTAACCTCTGGATCAGTCACCTGATCCTCGCGCGGAATGATAACTGGTAAACAATCTACTTGATGAAGCGACATTTTGCGAATCGCTTCCATCACAGATTCGTCGGGCATTAGCGTCACAATATTAGGATAACGGGTCATCACCATACTGATAGGAATAGATGCAGCACCAGCGTTGCCAAGCGTTATTTTCAGCAAATCCTTCGGTGTTACGATTCCAACAAACCGTTTCTGCTCATTAACGATCAGAAGAGTATCTGCATTTTCAGTAAATAACGTAATAACAGCGTCATGCACGGACAACGAGTCCGGAACATTAACGGGAACACCTTGTACTTCTCTCACCTTCATATTGTTCAATTGCTGCAAAGGCTCGCTGCTTGAGCGATAGGTGTTGCCTAAGAAATAACCTACTTTAGGCTTCGCATCAAGCAATCCAAGCATGACGAGAAGCGATAAGTCCGAGCGCAGTGTGGGCCTGCTGACACCTAGAGATTCTGCCAACTGCTCACCGGTAATCGGCGCATGCCTCTTCACAAGCTCAAGAAGCTCCAATTGCCGCGAAGATAATTGAATCGTACTCTCCCCCGTCCTCTATATGAGTCATACTTGTATTATATAGTACTATTATTTAAAAATAATATATCATATTAACAAATAATGTACAATATATGATCGTACTACTCTTTAAAAATAACTTTATATAACGCCTGTGTGCCGCTATTTTCTTCACCAAGTGAAATAAGTTGCTCATATAAAGATCGTGCTAATGCTAGTCCTGGCAAAGGAAGACCCATCTCATCAGCTGACTCGATGGCGATTTTAATATCTTTTACGAAATGTTTTACGTAAAAGCCAGGAGCAAAATCTCCGTTGATAATGCGAGGTCCTAAATTGGATAAGGACCAGCTTCCCGCAGCGCCGGCTTCAATGCTTTTCAATACTTTGCTAGGCTCGAGTCCCGCTTTTTTGGCATAGGCAAGAGCTTCGCTCACGCCAATCATATTGGATGCAATCGCGATTTGATTACACATCTTTGTGAATTGACCCGCTCCTGCCTCACCTTGATGAACGATGTTTTTACCTATGAGCATAAACAATGGCAATATCGCATTATAGGCTTGCTCCGAGCCTCCGACCATGATTGACAGTCTAGCCTCCCTCGCACCTACATCGCCGCCGGAGACTGGGGCATCCAGCGCCATAAGTCCTCTGTTGCCAGCCTCTGCCTCAATTCGTTTAGCAAGAGCAGGACTTGAGGTAGTCATATCAATAAGCACCGCATTGGACCTAGCATTTTGCAATAAACCATCCGCTCCAAAATAAACCTCTTCCACGTCGGCCGGATAACCTAACATCGTAATAATAATATCCGATTGCTCCGCAACCAACTTCGGCGAATCCTGCCAAACAGCGCCCTTTGATACCAAGAGGTCTGCTCTTGATTTCGTTCGGTTAAACACATTCACTTCATATCCGTGATAAAGCAAATGGCCCGCCATGCTTGCGCCCATAATACCCGTTCCAATAAATCCGACAACTTTTTTGTTTGCTTGCTCTTTCAATTCCATTCCGCCTCTCTGTGTTTCTCAATAGTCGAACATAATCTTATTATAATATAATCTGCCTTGCTTCCCGCAAATCAAAGAAATGCACTCCTGTTTTTGCAGAGTTTTTTGCAGTAGCTAGAATACTATCCATCCCAATTCCATATAAAAAAGCCGTAGACCAATGGTTTCCCATGCCTACGGCTAATGCTACTGCTACAAATGCCCCTCTGAAGAAGCGCTTTACTTGTTTGTCATTTCGATAAACTGATCTACATCAACAGCTGTCAATGCAACCGCCTCGCGCCAGAAGTCCATCTCTTCCACATTTACGCCAAGATGCTCTTTAGCAAGCTGCTCTACGGTCATGCGGCCAGTGTCACGAAGCAATGCAACATACTTGTCTTTGAAATCTGAACCTTCCTTCAGTGCCCTTGCATAAATACCCGCGCTGAATAGATAGCCGAATGTATAAGGGAAGTTGTAGAAAGGAACATCCGTTAAGTAAAAATGCAGCTTCGATGCCCAGAAATGAGGATGCACCTCACCTAGCGTATCGCAATAAGCTTCCCGCTGCGCATCTTCCATTAAGGAATTAAGCTCTTCAACGGATACTAAACCTTCGCTGCGACGCGCATAGAAACGAGTTTCGAATAAAAAGCGTGCATGAATGTTCATAAAAAATGCAACAGACCGCTGAATTTTATCTTCAAGCAATCCAAGCTTCTCCTCGTCCTCCGTTGCTGTTTTAAGTGCTTGATCCGAAACGATCAGCTCCGCAAACGTCGAAGCGGTCTCAGCTACATTCATCGCGTATTCTTGCGACAACGCTGGCAGATCGTTCATGACATGCTGGTGGTAAGCATGACCCAGCTCATGCGCAAGCGTCGAGATATTCGAAGCCGTACCTGAATATGTCATAAATACACGAGTTTGACCGCTCTTTGGAAAAGCGGTGCAGAAGCCGCCTGGACGCTTCCCTGGACGATCCTCAGCCTCAATCCAGCCATCTTTGAAGGCAAGCTCCGAGAATTCCGCAAGATCGGGACTAAACGTCTTGAACTGCTCGATAATAAAAGCTGCTGCTTCGTCATAAGGAATTGTTTTTGTCGCAGCTCCGATTGGCGCTTCTACATCATGCCAGTCCAGCTTCTCCACACCGAGCAGCTTCGCTTTACGATCTAAATAACGAACGAGTACATGTTTGCTTTCTTGGATTGCAGACCACATTGCTTGCAGTGTAGCTTCGCTCATCCGGTTCATTTGCAGCGGCTCCTGCAGCACCGAATCCCAGCCGCGCTTGTCGTACAGCTTTAAACGAAAGCCTGAAATCCGGTTTAACGTCTCTGCACATAAATCCGCCTGCTCTGCCCATTCCCGCTCCCACTCTGTGAATGCAGCCTTCCGAACATCTCGGTCTCCATCGGATAAACGGTTATGCATTTGACCAGCGGATAAAACTTTTTTCTCCCCATCTTTTCCTACATCGTTAAATTTCGCTCTGGATACAATGACGTTATAATAATCGCCCCAGCCATGGTAACCGTCTACCGCTAAATCTCCAGCCAGCGCTTCCAGCTCAGGAGCCATTTTTTGCTTCGCAAGCTCGCGGCGTTCAGTCAAGCTAAATGCTACCTCAGCGAGCTGTGGGTGCGTAAGCAGCTTTTCCCACTCACTATCATCAAGACCTCGCAGTACGTTGTCAAAGCGTGTAAGCACCCCTAGAAACTTCGCAGCAAGCGTCTTTACGCGATCGCTTTGTGAGTTCGCGGCTGTGTCCCGCATATTCTGAGCGAGCAAGCAAGAAACAAACGACTCTGTTTCACGCAGCCTAATGATGATGCTTTGCAGAAGCTCCGTCATCGTCGCAATTTCAGAAGCTCCAATGCTTGCTTCCGTTAAAAGTGCGGCATCGAGCTTCTCAATGTCCTCACCCATGCCCTTCAGCTCCTGCAAGAACGCTGCTGAGCTTGAGCCACCTTCATAAAAAACTTCCAAATCCCAGCTTTGCGGATATCCCTTATTCATTGATCTCATCCTCTCTTCCATAAAAAAAGCCAAGATGCGGCCGCGTTTTTATTTGCGCAAACCTTCTCGGCAGTGTATAACTTAATTATATCCAGATTGGAGGAATTACACCATGTCTAAACCGTTGCAGATTTCTGCTGATACAGCTGTTAAGCTTTCCGAGCAGCTTGGCGTCCCAATAGAGCACTTAATGCATATGCCGCGCCATATATTATTGCAAAAGCTCGCCGAGCTTGCTAAGCCTAACGCTGCACCTGAGAGCGAAAACAAATCATGATTCCGTTCGAAAAAGCCTGGCCTTATGACATTATTATGGGCGACCTTTATGTATCGAGCTGTCCCTTCTGCCATGCAGAAAACGTGCTGCTTCCAGTAAAACCAGAAGAGCTCCAAGACATACAGGATGGTACGAAACGATTGCTCGTTTTCCCTTGCTGCCATAATAAAGTGACTATTGTTGATGCAGACCGCGATTATTTGCTGACTAACCGTGTTCTAAAAAAGGCGCTCCGCTAAGCGGAAGAAGAGACCGACTGCTTCAATAAATCTGTTCCGTCGTCAGGAGAAGGGTTGCCGGATGCATGTTTCGATCTGGCTTCCATCTCCTCGCGTATAAGCTGCCACTGTTCGCGGCTCGCACGAATCATTGCTGCATCCACAATTTTTTTATCATTCACCACGCGGGAAAACCAACGTACAGCATCGTTTAATTGTCCGATACGACGATTCAGCTCCCCTATTAAAAACATTAGCTTCGCATTGTTAAGCGCAACACCTTCTGCCTCATATACACGAATATAGGCTTGAAGTGCAAACGTAAGAAACCGTTTCTCGTCTTTCTGATTGTCTTCATAACGATACAGCCAAGCAATGTGATGCAAAATACCAGCAAGCACGCGATCCTTCTCGTCAATGGCTTGGGCTGATAAAAGCGCTAGCTTGTAGCTGGCCATCGCCTTCTTCAGATCGCGCTCCCCGCCATAATCTTGATTATTCCAATGCATTCCGATTTCATCATGATATTTCTTTTTTTGCCGATCATTCAACCGCTCCATCCCGTTCTCAGTTGAGGCAAAGCCGCAATTAGGACAAACCCGTACAACATAAAAATCAGGGTTTACGTCCGTTTTATAATATCCGCAAAAGTCAGAGTCCATTCTAGCTGCTCTTTTGAAGCTCGGTCTAACGCGCGAAGTCATAAAAGTCTTTTCACAGCAAATGCATATGATTTTGGATAGGTAGAGCGGTTCCATACAATCACGTCTCCTCTTCAGATGTGTTTACAAAGTGGTGTGCAGGTCCGGATAGTCTGTTGATAACGATCTCTTGCAGCTCGTCATTTATGCCTACCTCTTGCAATGCTCTTTGCATGCAGTCAAGCCATGCGCCAGCATGTTCAGGGGTTATTGGAAAATGCATATGTCTTGCTCTCATCATTGGATGTCCATATTCATCAGAATATAATGAAGGCCCGCCAAAAAATTGCGTCAAAAATAAATATTGTTTTTCTATAACAGGATCAATATCTTGCGGGAACAAAGGCCCAATTAACGGATGGGCTTGTACCTTAGGATAAAAAGAGTTAACAATCAGCCTTAAAGTCTCAGATCCGCCTAAAGCCTCATAAAGGCTTATATTCCTATTCATCGTCAAAATCATCTCCATTGTGTAGGTATTTAGTATTATATCACAAATAAAAGTACGGACTTAACAAAAAAAAGCCCGCGGGATGCTTATCCGGGGCTCATCATATAGTGCGTATTACCCATCAACCTTCATAGTCCTCTTCCCCTGGTGCTGTAAGAGATTCTCGAATGACATAGACGAAAGCACAGACCAAGATGCCAGCGATTATACTCATACCCATCACTCCAACCGTTTCAAAGGTAATTCCATTGTACCATAAAAAAAACAGGAATCCAGCGTTTTGCAAGCGTTTTCTTTGTCAAACTTATTTATTTTTAAAGCATATCCAGTGATGGATATCCTTATTCCTACATATACGTTTAGGAGGGGTTGTACAGCATCTTATGGCATCTGCTCAGCTCCCTTTCTAATTATTTGAGGAGGCGGTCTATCTGCTGCGAACGATCATTCATCCCTTATCTATAACCGCGCTTGGCGCAATTATAATCGTGCTTTTAATGACTGTCTTTCCTACAGAAACCCTTCACTCCTCGCTCCGTGGGCTTTCTATTTGGTGGGAGGTGCTTTTTCCAGCGTTGTTCCCTTTCTTCGTTATATCGGAATTGCTGCTCGGCTTCGGTATTGTACATTTTTTCGGTAAGCTGCTTGATCCGCTCATGAGACCTATATTTCGCCTTCCCGGCATCGGAGGTTTTGTCGTGACGATGGGTTACATTTCCGGTTATCCGGTAGGCGCAAAGCTAACAGCACAGCTCTTTGAGCAGCGGCTCGTCAATCGAGCAGAGGGTGAGCGGCTTGTTGCCTTTACGACCACTTCTGATCCTATTTTCCTAATTGGTGCCGTATCCGTTGGTTTCTTCCAAAATGTAGCGATTGCTCCTATTCTCGCTGCTGCGCATTACGGAGGCGGTCTTCTTATCGGTCTTCTCATGCGCTTTCACGATAGACATGCCCCTTCTTCTGGAATCAAAAAAACGGCGATTGCAAGGGATGGGTTCAGAAAACGACGTCCCTCCCGTATCTCCGAAGCACTCAAGGCGATGCATGAGGCACGATTGCTGGATGGGCGCGGACTAGGACGACTGCTGCAGGACTCTATTCAATCGGCGCTGCGACTAATGATCGTCGTTGGCGGACTTGTCGTTTTTTTCTCCGTCGTAATGGAGATGCTGACGCATGCAGGCATCATTGAAGCGATGGCTGAAGCTCTACGATTTTTGTTTGGTTTAATCGGCCTGCCTAAGCCGCTTGCAGACGCTGGGATATTCGGATTGTTCGAGGTCACATTAGGCTCTCGTTCGGCAGGTACAGCTGGTACTGGACTCATGCATCAAGCTGCAATCGCTGCTTGGGTGCTCTCTTGGGGCGGCTTATCAGTCCATGCCCAAGTAGCAAGCCTGCTCAGCAAAACAGATTTACGCTATCGTCCTTTTTTTATAGCTAGAATGGTTCATGGATTAATTGCAATGACTCTCGTTTACTTGTTATGGGGGTGGCTTGGGCCATGATTAGAGCCGCTCATTGAATTTAAACACAATTTCCTTTATCATCTTAAGTACTATGGAGATCGGAAGGAGATTTACTTTTGAAGTATGCGGTAATTGATCGAGGCGATGATCTATCTAAATCGTTAGCAGAAAAATTTCATAAACTAGCCGGGGAGCGAGGCTTCACTCGGAATGATGAATCACCGGAAATCGTTATTTCCATCGGAGGTGACGGTACACTACTCCTTGCTTTTCATAAATATGTAGATCAAATTACGAATGTTGCATTTGTCGGCATTCACACCGGCCATCTTGGATTTTATGCCGACTGGAAGGCAGACGAGCTTGAAGATCTTGTCGCAATGATGGCAGAGGAAACACCACGAATCGTTAGGTATCCGCTTGCCGAGATTGAAGTTGAGACACCAAGCGAGACCCGTCATTACTTATCATTAAATGAATTCACATTAAAAGGCGTTGACGGAACGCTCGTCGCCCAAATCAATATAAATGATGAGATGTTTGAAATGTTCCGCGGTGACGGCATTGTCATTTCGACCCCTTCGGGAAGCACCGCGTATAACAAAAGCTTAGGCGGAGCGATTGTCCATCCATCGATAGAATCGCTGCAAATTGCGGAAATCGCTTCGATCAATAATCGTGTATATCGTACACTTGGATCATCTGTGCTGCTGCCGCAGCATCATCACTGCGATATTATCTCTAAGAAAGAGCAGCGGCTGCAGCTCGCAATTGATCACATCAGCATCATGAGCAGCGATATTCGTTCCATCCGCTGCAGTGTATCCAGCCGTAAAGTTAGCTTTGCACGATATCGACCGTTTCCTTTCTGGAACCGAGTACGTGAAGCATTCCTTGGTTACGACGTCCGATAAGATCTGTTACCATTATCTAAAACCAAAAAAAAGACACAGAGCGTATTATACGCGCTCTGTGTCTTTTTTGTTTGGTCGATTCGTTTCTGCAGATGAAGCCGCGGTTTCATTGGCTGCAAGGCGGAACGGTTTCTTGGAGCGGTTATCGTTATTGCCTTTATAGCCGCCTTTACGCTGCTGTTGCTGCTCACGTTTCCCGCTGCCCTGCTGCTGCTCGCTGCTATTTTTGCCTTCGCCAGCATTATTCGCGCTGTCGTTGCCTTTATCCGCGTCGTTTTTATTGCGATTGGAGCTTCTATGGCGATTTTCCCTTGTGTGATTGCGTGTATGCCTTTCATGTGTTGGAGCGGCGCTTTCTTCCTTTGCACTCGCAACCTCATCATGTTCAAGACCTTCAGAAATATCCACAAAACCGGCTGCTGCTGCAAGAAGATCAGCTGCTTCTATACGCGGACGCTCATCGTCTGCATCCAAGTCATAGTCGTCTGGCTCACGAACGGTACTGTTTGTTTTTTCTAAAATAAAATAAGCGCAGCCAAAGTTGCAATACTCATTGATGTAATCCGGCATGCCAGATAGATTGCTTTCCTTCGTAGCTTTCTGATGGCTGTCACGAAAAAAACCTTTCAGCCGCAGCTGGCTATAGCCCCAGTCACCAACAATATAATCGTAGCGCTCAAGTACTTCGCTGTATCGATCACGAAACGCTTCAGGATTCCAGCCATTCCTATTTTCAAGCACAATTTCATAAGATTTTCCGCCGATATGAATCAAAGCCATATTTTCCACCTCATCTTGAGCGTCAGTTACAAGCTGCTCGAGCAAGCACCGGAAGAAATCTCACGGCTCGCTTCGGCTTCCGCTGCCATTGCTGCGTGCGCCGAATCGGTCTGCTCATGTGCATGATAAGAGCTGCGTACTAATGGTGCGGATTCTACATGCCTAAAACCGCGCTTCAGCCCTTCTTCTTTTAGTTTTGCAAATTCGTCTGGGTGGACATAACGTACGACCTTTAAATGTTTCGGCGTTGGCTGCAAGTATTGACCTAATGTCAAAATATTTACATCGTTTGCGCGAAGATCATCCATCGTCTGCAAAATTTCATCCCATTCCTCACCCACGCCAAGCATAATGCTCGATTTGGTTGGAATTTTAGGCTTCATTTCTTTGGCGCGCTTCAACAGCTCCATCGTACGGCTGTATTTGGCTTTGGCACGAACACGATCCGAAAGCCGCTCCACCGTTTCGACGTTATGATTTAGAATATCCGGATTTGCATCCATTACAATTTGAAGCGCATCTTTATTTCCCAAGAAGTCGGGAATAAGCACTTCAACTCGGCAAAACGGCATACGTTTGCGAATCGCATGTACAGTAGCTGCAAATATGGATGCGCCGCCATCCTTAAGATCATCGCGAGCAACCGAAGTAACAACACAGTGCTGAAGATTCATTTGCTCTGCTGCCTCTGCTACCCGTTCTGGTTCGTCCAAATCCAGTTCAGTCGGCATACCTGTCTTAACAGCACAAAAACGGCAAGCGCGCGTGCAAATATCACCCAATATCATAAATGTGGCTGTTCGATTCGACCAGCATTCATAAATGTTTGGGCAACGTGCTTCCTCACAAACCGTATGTAGCGTTTTTGAGCGCATCATATTTTTAATTTCGGCAAAGTTACCGTCTGTCGCTAATTTTATTCGAAGCCAATCAGGCTTTTTGAGTGTTTCTTGTTGTTTCATTAGGGATTACCTGCTTTCAAGTTCATTTATAATTCCTAAACTCATGCGTTTATTATAACATGTTTCGCATAAAAACCAATGATTTGCAAAACATAACGTTATAACCGTCATGCTTTTGGAAGGGTGAGACGTTTGAAACTGACTATTCCTATTGTTGCAGCAATAACCGCAGCATCTCTGCTCATTGTCACGCCCGTCAGTTCTGTAAGAGCAGCTCCTGCTGTCAAACAAAAAACTGATAAGGCCCATGAGCAAACAGTCGATGCTGAGACCGATCCCTTTTCCGTTCGAAGAGGCTTGTATGACAAATTAAGCTTATTTACCGAAGTGCCTTGGTTCTGGATCGCAGCCATCGATCAGTATGAGCGATCCATGTCTAAAGTGCGTCCAAAGGCACGTCCAATGCTTGGGAACACCGTTGGCGTGTTTATCGACCAGGAACGCTGGGTTGGCCCGCTCAATCCGAATACGGATGACAGCTCGCCGGTATCGATCAACTTTTTTAACGGGATTGGCCGCGATGGTGACGGGAATGGACAAGCGGAACGAACAAGCGACATCGATCTTCTCTATTCACTTGTTAGCCGCGTTGCCGCATACGGTATCTCCAATGATGATTTCGCAATCGGACTTTGGGAGTATTATCAAAATAATCGTTCAGTGCAGCGCATCCAGCAGTTCGCCCGAATCTATGAAGCATTTGGCCAGCTTGATTTGTTCGAGCATGCATTCCCGCTGCCTATCAGCACTCATTATGCCTATAACAGCACCTGGGGAACCGGGCGAAGCTGGGGCGGCAGGCGTACCCATGAAGGTACCGACATTTTCGTAAGGCATGGCGTCCCTGTTCGGAGCACCTGTTATGGCATTGTTGAGGTGCAGGGCTGGAATCCATACGGCGGCTGGAGAATTGGCATTCGTGATCTAAACAATTTTTACCACTATTACGCACATTTGTCCGGCTTTGACAAAACCGTTAATATAGGCGATGTCGTAAAGCCTGGACAGGTCGTTGGATGGGTAGGAAGCTCTGGTTACGGCAAACCCGGGACGCAGGGAAAGTTTCCTCCTCACCTGCATTATGGCGTATACAGCGACCGCGGTTTAATTGAATGGTCGTTTGATCCATATCCGATGCTGCGCCGCTGGGAGCAAGCCGAGCGTAAACGATTGCGTTCCGGAAATTAAAGCAAAAAATATAAAACGACTTTATCGTCATCTTTGCAGAAGACAATAAAGTCGTTTTTATATGTATGCTATTCAGAAGATGAATTTCCCGAACTATTTGATCCTTGGTTAGAACCTTTAGAATGATTAGAGCCTTCGTTCGTTGCTTCTGTTGACGGTCCTGTATTAGTTGCTCCAGTGCCTGAAGACTCTCCATTATTGTTGTTTTGCGGACTGGATGTAACTCCGCCTCCCGCACCTTCGCCGAGCGGAACCGAAATGTTTGGCGCCTGCGCAGCCGACTCGCCTACAGGTTTGCCCGTATTGTCGTAATAGTACATCGGCACGTCGCCGACTACTAGCAAATATGAAATCGGGATATCCGTTTCCACCAGCTCCGGCTCGGTGTCAAACGGAATAATGATCGTAACCTCCGCTATTATGCGAATGTAAACCTCAACCAAAATCATATTGATGCCGGCATCCTTCTGACGCGTGCTAAGATCTACCTTAACAGCCCCAACCGGCTCGAATTTGACGGGTACTCTAGGTCCGTATGAGGAAATGATCGCACTACCCAGCGCATGCCCAATCGGAATATGCTCCGGTATATCCTTCATTTCATTTAATGTATTTTGTACGGTGTTTATCGTTTGCGAGGTAATTTTCATATGCTCCGCGTAATTAAGCATGAAACCAGATATTTTCCCATTGCTGTTCATCTTCCAGTCAATAAGATTGCTGCTGTCCGATCGGCTCGCTACTTGCTCGGTTATCGCTTTATTGATAGCCTGCGTAGCGATTTGCTTTACTCTGATCTTCGCTATATTCATCAGCGGCGGCCGCAAATTTTTCTCAATATAGACGAAGGATTGAATCGAAAAAACCATAAAAACAAGCAGGGCTATAATAAAAATAGTGCGTCGTCTTATACGCGGCTTAGCTGGGCGAGAGCCCCAAATGCCGCCTGAACCGCCATTGCCGCTGCTTCGACTGCTGCTGTATTTTACAGCTGGACGCCTTATGCCCCATTTTCCGCTGCTTGCGCTTGAACGAGCTCCCGAACCCCATTTCTTTGGTGCCGGCCTTGATGAAGCTGAACTCCCACGACTGCCCCAAGTGACTGATTTTACTTTAGAGAATGGACGGCCAGACCAAAGCTGCATACGGCTGCCGCCAAATCCTCGAAAATGCCAGCCTCGCCTTCCCCATTTCGCCAATCCGATCCCCTCCCGCACCAAGCTGCACACTCTTTGTTACCCATACTTATGCAGAACTTGGTCAAAAAAGAAGACGACCTCAGCAAGTTGCAGCCTTATTGACATTATGGAAACGTTATACATAATTGTAACTAAGGGAGTTGAATTTAGTTGAGTGAACGCAATATTAGCACAACCGTTTCAGGAGATTTAATTGTTACTCGTCTGATTGGAAATATAAGCATAGATGATGTTAATGACTGGTTAAATGGTTTCGAGCAGGCGTGTCAGCCATTCATGGCAGAGGGGCGAAAATACCGTTTGTTAGTAGATCGAAAAGGCTATACACCCGACCATTTTTCGGTTCAAAAAGCATGGAAAGATAAATTTTTTAATGAAAGCCTTTTGAGTCATAGCAAAGCCATCGCATTCCTATTGGAAGATGGTGAAATTCTGAATCACTTGCAGCAAACCAATACCAAACCATCTGTACATTTTTTTAGCGATGCTGAACAAGCCTTCCACTGGTTAAATAACTATAGCGTACCGGAATAGTCTATTTTATCCGTCTAAATCGTGAGCCGATACCCTGCGCCCCAAATGGTTTCAATATATTGCGGATTCGAAGGATCCGCTTCTATTTTTTCTCTTAACCTGCGTATATGAACGGTTACCGTCGCAATCTCGCCCAGTGAATCCATCCCCCACAGCTGTTCAAACAGCTCTTGCTTGCTGAATACATGATTAGGGTTCAATGCTAGAAAAGAGAGCAGATCAAATTCCTTTGTCGTGAACTGCACCTCTTGGTCGTTGACGTACACGCGCCGGGAAGAGGCATCAATCTGCAAGCCGCGTATTTGGATCTTATTTGAGGCTTTGGTATCGCGGTTTCCCATCAATCGCTTGTAGCGCTGCAAATGTGCTTTCGCGCGGGCGACCAGCTCACTTGGACTAAACGGCTTCGTTATATAATCATCCGCCCCTAAGCTTAACCCGCGAATTTTATCGATCTCTTCTTTTTTGGCAGATACGATAAGGATAGGAACCTCCTTTACCGCACGGATTTGACGACAAATCTCATATCCATCCATGCCTGGCAGCTGCAAATCTAGTACGATCAGATCATATTCACCTTCTACAGCAGCGCGGAGCCCCTCTGTTCCTGTTAAACATATGTCCGCAGAAAAACCATGCAGCTCAAAATAATCCTTTTCCACCTCAGCTATCGACACTTCATCTTCAATAATGAGAATTCTCGTCATGTTCGTCCTCCTATGCTTCTCGCGAGCGGCAGCTTGATGATCATACTAGTTCCCGCTCCAAGCTTGCTCTCAGCATAAATGCTGCCGTTATGCCCTTCGATAATTTGTTTCGTAATCGCAAGTCCTAGGCCGCTGCCACCGGTCTGCTGGCTGCGTGAGAGATCCTCGCGGAAAAAACGTTCAAAAATAAACGGGAGAGCTTCCTCCGATATTCCTGAGCCGCTGTCGCTAATCATTAATCTAACGAAATCAGTCTCCACACTTAGCGATATCCCTATTTGCTTTGGCTCGTCCAACATAAATTTCATGGCGTTGTCCATAATGTTGGTTAGAACTCGCTTCAGCTTATCTCGGTCGGCAAGCACATTAGTAGATTCCGAATGAACAATGTCCCACGTCAGCGCAACGCCTTTATCTTGCAAATCAAATTGCAAATCCTCGGCATAGTCCTCTATGAATTGCCCCAAGCTGATTTCCTCGAATGTAAACGGCAGCTGCTTCAAATCAAGCTTCGAGTATAGAAAAAGCTCGTCAATCAGTTGATCCATATGCTCGGCCTTGGTCAAAATCGTATTCACATAACGCTCCATCTTTTGCTTTGTATCCGGTACACCGTCCCGAATGCCTTCAATGCTTGCTTTAATCGAAGTAATCGGCGTTTTCAGATCATGTGTAATGTTCGCGACAAGCTCCTTGCGATTTTGCTCATATTGCAGCTGCTTCTCTACCGATTGCTTCAGCTTCATTCTCATATCTTCAAAGGCTTCGCTTAACCTTGCAATCTCATCGCTGCCTACCGCTTGCAGCTCAAACTCCAAATCGCCTTCCTTAATGCGCTCTGTCGACTTCCGAAGCAGATCAAGCGGCTTAATAATACTGCGCGTCAAAAAATAATAAAGCAGCATATTCATGAGCAAAAGCACGATAAACAGCACGCCTAATATAATTGGCAAGAGTGTACGAACAACCTCTGCAAATGGACTGCGCTCCCTTACAACGAGCACGCTTCCCTTGGATTGGTCTGGAAAACGAAAATCAAATTTCGCATAAGCATAAAAATGGTCCCCTATTTGCAGGGTGTTGCGGATTGCATTGTTTTCCATCTCATAGTCAGGCAAAAACGTGATGAATTGGGGCTGTTTTACGGACAAGGATGAATAAATCGCCTCGTTGCCTTTTCTTATAACCAGCTCCGCTTGTACCGAACGAAGCTTGTAATTATATTGATTGAGCAGTGTATGATCAAGAAGCGAGTCGGGTTCATTTTTCGCCAAATACTTTAGATCAAGGAAAATCGTTTCCTCCTGCTCAGACAATGGATTAACGGAATAATGAATATTGTAAAAGTCCTTTACGCTTCGCACATCGCCTGTTATCGCTACTACAAAGAGCAGAGCAGCGGCAAGAAACAATACGATCGTAACGATAAGAATACAGCTGTAGGACAATAGCAGCCGAACGCGGATGGACATGCTCGTATCTCCTTCTCCTTTTGACAATTCGTTTTTCGTGAATACAATGTAACATAGGTTGCCCTGAGGGGACAAAGAGAAACAAAGACAACTTTGCAACACGATCTAACATGGGATAGACTATAAGAAATCATTTTCCGTATTAAAGGAGTATATATGGCCATTACTCTACGACTCAGCACCGATCAGGACTTTGAAGAGGTTATCGAACTGCAGCAGCGCATTCGCGTGTTTCAAGACAATCAGCTCATCGATGCCAGCTCGCTGGTTGTGCGGTTTGATGATAGCACGATTGTGACCCAATCGGGGGTAAGCGATATTGCCTATCATAACCGAAAAGAATGCGAGTTTTTTCTACTTAGAAAACGTTAAGTTATACAAAAAAACGGTGTCGACCTGTTAGCCCTCGCGGGACAGGTTGACACCGTTTTTCATTGCATATTACTTATCCAGCAGCTCTACGAATTGCAATAACCGAGTAATCATCGTTGCTGCTTCGGCACGGCTTGCTAGATCTAGAGGCAAGAATGATTGATTTCCTTTGCCCTCCAAAATACCTGCTGCTGCAACCCGAGTAACCGCATCAAGCGCCCAGCCATGTATAGCTGCTTCGTCTTTAAAGCTGGCAGCCTCATTAACTTCTTTCTTGACGTTAGCTCCTGCTGCTTCTGCAAATTTTAATGCGCTTGCTGCCATTACTGCCATTTGCTCGCGCGTAATGGTCGTATTCGGACGGAAGGTTCCGTCCTCGAAGCCTTTAATCAGTTCAAATCTTGCAGCTGTTGCAATCGCATCCGCATACCAAGCGCCCGGCGCAACATCGCTGAACACTGACGCCTGCTTGCCTCCACTATTTTGGAGTCCAAGCGCTCTTACAAGCATTGCCGCAAACTCAGCGCGCGTAACTGTACGGTTAGGAGCAAAGCTCGACGCCGTTGCACCGCTCACAATTTGTTTGGAAGCGAGCAGCTCAATATTCGATTTTGCCCAGTGGCTGCTAATGTCTGCAAAAGTTTTGGGATTTAAAACGACTACGTAGCTGCTGTTGCTAGTACTCCAAATGGTGACAGTGGTTTTCCCTTCAGCTGATCGGAACAAAGCCGGAACGTAACGGAAAGCTCCCGTTGCCGGATCAAATACGAGCGCTGTTGCTGTTTTGGCATCCAGTTCACGGTCTACTGTCATCGTACGCATCACATATTTGCCGCCAAGGCTGTGTACTTCTGCTGATGTGCTTCCATCCGTGACGGAAATAATAAAATCAACAGGATCACCTGCAAGCTCAAAGCCTGCGGCTTTGGTTTTCGCCCTAATGTTATCAAGCACTAGTTGACTAACAGGCTTGATTGAGAAAGTAACAATTAGCTTACCGTTATTCGAAAGCTTTGCCTCCTCCAGAACGCCGTTTACAAGCGCCAACGGGAATTCATACGAAGCTGTACCCTGCTCCATGATGACAATCGCTTTTGGACTGCTCTTAAGCGCTTCAAGAAGAGCTTGTGCGGAGAAGGAGATTTCTCCATTTGATGTTAACGTACCTTTGGCGAAGATAATCCGCTCAAGCTTGCTTGCGGCATCTGTCTTTAGCTTGCTGTCATTTTGCGCTGTATTCATCGCGCCGCCGATTTGGCCTGAACCTGAACCGCCACTGCTGCCTTCATTTCCTTCCTCTGGCACAACGACCGCCTTCACTTCCACCGTATACACTCTACTTTGCGAGCCATGTGACACGGTAAGTGCGGTATGGCCGATCTTTAGTGCGCGAAGCTGTCTATCATCATTAATAGCTGCAATGTCTGCTTGCGCAATCGTTATGATCGCATCCGCTGTGACATCGACGCCTGCTTGATCAAACACCTTTATAGCTTTTGTATCACCCACAGTCAACGACAGCGGTCCTCTATTGCCATTCTCAAGAGCTATGCGGAATGGCTTCGGACGATTGGCAAAACCTTCATTTTGCTCGGTGAACGATAATTGATCATTTGAGCTTGCTAGTGTCGCTATCCGCTCGCCACGCACAATGACATTGTCCACCTGAATATTGCCCGAAACACCGCTTGTCACGTCAATTCCGTTTGTTCCCATTCCGTCGAGCACGATATTTTGCAGCTTCACATGATCAATGCTGAATCCGCCGCCGTGAACAATTAAACCGGCATACGTACTGTCGAGTGCGACGTTGTCCCGTACAATGACCTCGCCGTTCAAATCCTTCTCGCCAGCAAAAATCCAGATCGCACCTAAATTAATGTTGTACGCAGAGTCGGCGCTGCCCGTACGAACCAGTGTATTGCGCTCCACAACCGTTGTGCCGCTGAATGCCACAGGATTAAAGCGTGTCGACACGGCAATGCCCGCTCCGTTCGTAATTGTATCCGTACCGATGTTATCTTGAAGCTTATTGTCTTGCCCGCCAAAAATAACGAAGTTATCGGCCAGCCAAGGCAAAGCCACCGTATTAAAACGCGCCGTATTGTTGATGCTTGCGCGTCCTTCCGCCGACCACATCGCCAAACCATCATCGCCTGGATATCGGATATCCGATTGCTCCATCACACTATTGCTCGTGCCTACGGAGAAGTTGATGCCGTCGGCCATCAAATTGCGCAAACGAAGGCCAACCATATGCAGGCCATCCGTTATTTCGTCGCTGCCCCTTACCTTGGACAGCCATAGCCCTGTTTTTGAATGCTCGACCCAAACATTCTGAATGACCGAGCCTTTGCCGAAGCCGCCATAAAAAGCATGGGTCAGCGCTTCATCATCACGAATATTCAGGTCGCCGTCGATGAGTAGATCATATACGCCAATATTAGCGCCTTTGCCAATAAACCTCGCACCGATCAGCGATGTATACCACATCCCTGCACCGCGTATCGTGATTTGATCCAATTCAATCACATCAGTCTTAAGCTCAAATACCCCTTGAGGGAACCATACGCCTTTCCCTTGTTCTTTCGCTGCATTCATTGCAGAATGGAACGCTGCCGAATCATCAATGCCATCGCTAGGTACAGCTCCGTATTCAGCAACTGACAGGAATCCATCAGGCTTTGCAAACGGACCTTCCACCTGCTCCATATCGACAAGGTCAATAACATAATAATCTGCCGCATTTTCCGCATCCTTCTGCAGACGGATTGTAGCTCCTGCGGGAATATCACCGATCAAAGCATGTATTTCATCGAAGAAACGATGTGCATTGCCCTGCTTTGGATCATTAGACCATGGATAGCTGCCGTACTCCCAGCCATGCTTCGAGCTAAGCTCTAAATTTTGCTTAAATTCTCCGTTTACGTACAGGCCTAACGTTTCGTTTCGACCAGCCCCGTCTGCGCTGTCTGGGATGACATAACGCAGCACAAGTGAATTAGCCGCCTTTGCTAATGTAAATTGTACATAATCACCTTCATCTACCAGCTTAACCGCCTGCCTGCCCGATGCCTCAGAAACGATTTCGCGATAGCTGCGCGACGGTCCAATCAGCTCACCGTTCGTTAATCCATGTTCCGCTTCATAGGTAATGTACGGAACTGTCGCTCCGCGGTAAGCAATGCCGATGCTTTGTCTGACTAGAAGGCTATCGAGCCATACTTGCCCTGAATCCGCTGAATCCTTTTGCAGCGTAATCGTATTAATACCGCTGCGAAGCTGCATTTCAATAACCGCTTCGGACCAGCTTTGTTTTTCTCCAGCTGCATTAAACGCCACTTGTTTGATACGTATGCCATTCACATAAAGGCTAAGCTGGCTTGGCGCATCGGAGACGTTCAAGGAACGAAGCACCGTTAAATAGCTGCCTGCTGCCCCAGCATGAACGGTAAAGCTGATTTTATCTCCCGTTTCAGTGAAGTTTCCAGCGTACCCTGCACCTTTAAAGCCTGTTAACTCCTTACTTACCTTAATGCCGCCAGACATAAAAGCGTTCTCTGCTTCATATCGCTGATTGGAGGCAACGGGCTCAAACTGCCAAAGTGCCTCATCTGCTTGACTTGGCGTACCGTATTGCAGCTTGCCAGCCGTTAGCAGCAGCAATCCGTCTTTCTGCGTAGCATTTATAATCCGTTTATAACCAGTACGATCCTCAATCGTCCATTGTGCCGCATCAATGCCTCTAGCCTCACCCGCAATTGCCGCCAGGCCATCTGCTTGTAGCGTCAACAGATGTCCGGTAGCTTTGTTTTTCAACAGCCTCCGGCCGTTGAAATCCTGAAGCAGCCATTGGGAGCTCGCGTTATCTGCCCCCACTGAGCCGCTGAGCACCTTGCCGCTGTTTTCATATAAATAGCCTGTGCCTGACTTTTCTTTAATACGAATATAGTTCGTGTCGTCAAATATTGGGGTAGCCGTGTCATTCGTCTTCTCCTCGCCCATTGGCGGCGTCTCGAATTGCTCCGGCGCATTCTCAAACGTCCACTGCACCGATCCAAATGATGCTGGGTACAATCCACGCTCTGCGTAGCCTGCATTATTTTGAACATGAATGAGCTCATCATCGTATTTCCCATTCAAGCTGCGAATCATATATTCCGCACCGCTCGGAGTGCTTTCAACTGCCCACTCTAAGAATGCATCGCCTTGAATGGCTTGCTTGCTCTCAATAAAGGCATAATCCCCGGTCATTGTCATGTAATGTCCTGTAGCACGGTTTTTCAACCTTTGTTTCCCGCCCTCTGACTCTATAATCCAATGACTGTAGCCGTTGTTCTCTGCCAAGTTGCCGTAAAGGACAATTCCACCATTGTTTTCATATAAGAATTGGCCGTTTGCCTTATTTTTTATACGAATCGGTGCCTCTGGCAAAGGCTTCGGTGGAAGTGCTAGCGGCTCAACTGCATATTGTGCGCTATCCGAATCAGCAACAAGCTTGTTCACTTTCGTATATCCCTCACCATCTGAATATAGAAAATGACGAGCCCAACCACTCCGCAGCACTACAAAATTATCAGAAGTTCCAGGCTCCATGTTCCACTTCACGCTGCCCCAACTCTCGTGAATGCCGCCTTGTGCAATAATTTGCTGAGTCGGGGCATCCTTTTCAACATCCCCGCCTACGTGCTCCATTGACACATAGTGGCCAGTCTTGAGGTTTTTCAGCCGCACCGAGGTCGGTCCATCGCCCGTGCGCTCCAAAAACCAAACTGAGCTAAGATCCGTTTCTGGAAGCTCACCATACTTAACCTTGCCTTGATCATCACCTTCAGCGGTAACTTCATACAAATAACTGCCGGTTTGCTTGTTCTTAAGTCTTACATTCGTCAACGCCGCGTCTGTCACGGGTATAAACTTCCATTTGGGGCTTCCCCATCCTGGATTAATAACGCCGTATTCCGCGTATTTCGTCAGATTTTGCAAGCTAATATACTTTTGTTGTCCAATAACATCATTAGCATCCTGCAAGCTGTGAATGAGCTTTGAGCCGCCGGCATCTTCGATGACCCAAATCGCACTCGTCCAGTCATCAGCCACCTCAGTCACATCAATGCGTCCATCCTTCATATTTTGCAAATTAATGTAGTGGCCTGTTGCTCTATTCTGGATACGTTTGCGACCGTTAAAACGTTCAACTAACCATTGTCCCTTATAATCGCCTTCGGAGACATTGCCATATTTCAGTTGTCCTGCTGCATCCTCGTATAAGAAGAAATTTTGCCATTCATTCTGAATTCGAATATATTGCGGCGAGCCATCCCCGCTAAATGCCGGGTCTTCAAACAACCATTGCGCCGCATTCTCATTTGGCTGAATTGTACTTGCTTGGGCTGCGCCCGTATTGTCTTGAATATGCAAATATTCGCCTTGACCAACATAGCTCTGAATGCTTTGATAGTCATCATAAATGGCTGATTTGCTAAAGGACCATTGATCCTCTGCAGAGCTTTCCGTTAATGAAGATACCTTAAGCGGATCACTGATCTCATTAACTCCAGCACGCGTAACATAATGACCAGTTGCTAGGTTGCGCAGACGTTTTTTGCCGTTAAAATCTTCCCTTACCCACTGGTAAAATGACTTCTGGCCTGCCTGTGTTGTCAGTGCGCCAACCTTTGCCAGCCCAGCATCTTCATACAAATAAGCAGTACCTACCTTCTCATTTGTAAAATTCACGATACGGTATGGCTGCGTATCCGGCGCCAGCTCTATTCGCCAGTGTGCATTATCTCGATCCAGGACGGACCAACTGTTTGAGCGTACATGTTTGTCATCAGAAAACTGCGTATTCAATACGTAAATGGTCGAAGGAACTGCCTGATAAGCTGCAACGTTTTGGAAGGTGATAAAATCTCCACCCGCTGTGTCAGCTACCAGCCACTCGCTTTTATTCGTGTTGTCCAGTCCGATAGCTTTAATAGGCTCATAGTCTATTCCTTGCGTAATGTAATGACCGGTTGCACGGTTTTTAATCCGATAGGAATCCGGCGTTGCTCCCGGGACAAGCACCCAATGAGATTTGCGATCCGCAGCAGGCACCTCGCCAAAATCAACGAAACCATTTGCTCCCTCGTACAAATATTGTCCTGCTCGGAACTTGTTGGCAAGGCGAATTGGAGCAGCAGACTCCACCGGCTCAAGTGCCCACTGCGGACTCTCGAACGTTATATTGATGTCATTGCTTACTTCCGCAAAGCCGAGCAAATCCTCTTGATGAATAACGAGATTGGCATTCTCCGGCACAGTTGCACTTTTAATGACCACATAACCCTCGCGGCTGGACGCATGAATGGTCCATTGGTCTGCAAGCGTACTCTCCGTTATCTCGCGGCTGGTCAGTGCATCACGCCGCTTCCCAACCTCTGAGACCGTAATGTAATGTCCGGTTGCACGGTTTTGAATTCGCTTATTGCCATCATGGTCCTCGATGAGCCATTGCGAGGACTCATCTTCATAGCTTGGAAAACCGTACCGTACGATACCATTTTCATCCTCATACAAATAATTGCTTTGCCATTTGTTCTGGATGCGAACGTAGGTTGATTCCGTTACGGATGACACGGCCGCCTCGGGCTGGCCCCCGCCTTCCGATACTACTGCCGTCTCATCCGCATAGACCGGAACCGCCATAAGCATAAGCAGCAGCGCCAGCATGAATGCCAATATAGACCTTGCACGTTTCATTGCACAAACCTCCCCAAAGGTATACAAGTGCAAACGCATCTCGAAAGCACTCGCTTATGTAAATCCTTCATTCTCTTTCATCATAATTTGGAATCGCTTACATATCGATGTGCATTTCTAGAAATAATAGGTGTTATATTACGAAGTGTATAGGCATGCAAAAACCCCCTGTCTTAGACAGAGGGTTTCTATACTCATATGGGTAACCTACTGATGGCTATGAAGCTCATGCTTTCTGATTAAACGGTATACTATTCTTCTTCTACTACGCCAAGCTCCCGATTTTTCTCCTTAAAACGCTCGTTATGAGAAGAAACATAAGCCATCTCTGGAGCTTCTGGATCCATATACAGCTTCGCGCTGTTGAGTGCCAAGACGCCGTCCGTGAACGTTCCTGCAATAAGTCCAACCTTGCTGCCAAAGCTCGCGAAATCGCCTGCACCGAAGATGCCCGGAATATTAGTAGCCATCCGCTCCCCAACGTTCGCATTCCATACTCCCATATCAAGACCCCAATCACGGATGGGTCCAAAATCACTTTTCATTCCATGATTGACGATGACAGCATCGACTTCAATCTGCTTGCTTTCCTCCGTTTCCATATGTGCAATCGTTACCTTCTCGATACTTTCCCCATTACTGCTATGAAGCGCAAGCACTTGATATGGCGTAAGAACATTTACAGAGGATTGTTTCATCCTGGAAACATTTCTCTCATGCCCGCCGAAGCTGTCACGGCGATGCACGACGGTAACGCTGGCTGCAATGGATTCCAGCTCATTAGCCCAGTCTACCGCGGAATCGCCACCGCCGGAAATGAGCACTCGCTTATCGCGGAATTTTTCCAGCTCCTGTACGGTATAGTACAAGTTCGTTACTTCATAGCGGTCAGCCCCTTCAATCTCCAGCTTCGCTAATTTTTTTATTCCGTAACCTATTGCCATAATGACCGTTCTTGTATGATGCTTCTCGCCGGTTAATGAAGTCAGCATAAAAGTTCCATCAGCCAATCGTTCATAGTCCGTAATTTGCTGTCCGAGCACGATCGTCGGGTCAAAGGTTTTGGCTTGTTGGATCAATTGCGCAATTAATTGCTCGCAGCGAATCGGTGTTACCCCGCCTACATCCCAAATAATTTTCTCAGGATAAGTGAGCATTCGCCCGCCGAGTTGATCCTGCGCTTCAATTAATTTCGTTTTTAAATCGCGCATGCCGCTATAGAAAGTGGTATATAACCCACCTGGGCCACCACCAATTATCGTTACATCATAGAGTTCCAATTGTTCGTTCATCGTTTGCCTCCAAACGTCAGTCATGATCCATTTATTTTTTGATATTGATTATCACTATCACTTATTAAAGTTTAGGATACCATCCTCATTGTGACAATGGACAAAAGTCACCATTTTTTTGTACAAAACTGACTTTTGTTATCTCTATCCATGCTTTCGACGATTCGTTTATTTCGCACCTGCGAGCCAATTAGCTAGTTCCTCTGTCTGTGATAGCGTAGCAATCGGATCAAAATACCATGAGCGCTCCTTACTCCAAATATAGACGCGATCATTTTTAACTGCATCAATCAGCTTCCAAATCGGCTCGGTTTTCAAATCTGCAAGCGTTAGCGTATCAGACGTTAATATAATATAATCGCCAGCAAAGTCAGACAGCTTCTCTCCAGAAACCTCAACAATTTGCTCCTTCATCAGCTGCTCCGCTACTTTAGCTGGCGGCTTAAGTCCAAGTGCTTGATAGACTGCTTGTCCGCCCCTGCCGAAATTATCGCCGAATACGCCCGTATTCCCTCCCCAATCCTGCATGACTGAAAACACAGCATCGCTAGGAATGGCATTTTCAACCTTTGCTTTGGCTGCTGCAATACGCTGGTCGTAATCAGCTAACCATGCTTCCGCTTCTGCCTCTTTCCCTAACAATTTGCCGAAATAGGTCAATTCTTCATGCGTATTTTTTAGTTCGCCATAAGGAACAACGATCGTCGGTGCAATTTTGCTATACTGCTCATAAGCTGCTTCATTTCCTGTAACGATCATATCCGGCTGCAAGTCTATTATTTTCTCTAGCGATACACTCTCGTATTCTCCAATATTCTCTACACCTGCAAGCGCCTCTGAAAAATACGGATTTTTCAAATTCAATTCTGGCGTTCCGATTGGTTTGACATTAAGTGCAATAAAGCTGCCCAAGTACAGATCTACAACGATCCGTTCGGGATGCGAAGGAATTTCGATATCACCTTTTATCGTTGTGATTACTCTAGTCTGAGCCTCCGTTTGCGGCTTATTGGAGGGAGCTGCTTCCCCCTTCGTCGTTAATTTTGATTCCACGGTTGTCGTATTAGTATTTAACGTCCCCGTAGAACATGCACTCATAAATAAAGCAAAACAAAACAACAGGGTTGCCGCCATTGATAATTTTAATCCTTTGTACATGGGCAATTGACTCTCTCCTTTGTATTGATAATGATTATCATAACGATACACATTGTAACGCCGGAGCCTCCCTGGAACAATGGACAATCGGCTCGATCTATATAGACGATTTGCCCCGCTTCTAGCATTTTTCAAACTGTCTTTATACCTGCCTGGCGAAACGCCAGCAACCTTTTTGAATATCCGTGTGAAATATAAGCGATCGGAATAACCAACGCTTTCCGCAATTTCCTGAATGGTCGCGCTTGTATTTTTCATTAGCTCCTTCGCATGATCAATTCTCACCTGAATGACATAATCAATGAGACTATGCCCTGTTTCCTTTTTAAACACCTTGGACAAGTTTTTGGCGCTATAGCTTAAGGTCTGCGCCAACTGCTCAAGCGTAATCGGCTCCATATAATGATTATGAATATATCGAAGCGCTTGAGCTGCTAGGTCGAGCTTCGATAGAGATACATCTTGCTTTTGCAGCTGAATGAATACCTCATAAACAAATTGATGAAATAACGTATTGACATGAAACCTCTCCAAAGAATGCGATATTTGCCACTCTTGTGCCATTACGTTAACAATTCGAAATAGTGAGATCGGGTATTGCGGGGCGAAGCCATATTGCATATGGAACGGGTTGTTTGTTTCAATAAGTGATAAAATCTCCTGCCTGCAAGGATGCGGAATAAGTGCTTTATAGAAGATTAAGTAATAATCAAAATCCTCCTCCAGCCTGTCTATATCCAAGCACATTCCTTTGCCCCCATGCAGCACATGAAATCGCTCCGCCTTATATAGATGACCGTCCAAACATACATTTGCGCTGCCCATTGTCGTATATAAAAATCCGCTTGCTGGAAGACGGTAGGATTGCAGCCTATCGCCAAGTTTCATCTTATGGTGACGAACATCCAACACCTTAATAGAGGCATGGTTCCAAAGCCTAATAAGATCATTCCACTCCACTTTCCGAGTTCAGCTCCTCTAGCGTTTACTTTGTGCTGCTCACAGATCGACCGAAGAAAAAGCCGACTATTTGATTATGATGGTTCAGCCTTTTATGTATGGTTCCTTGCAGAGCATATTAACAAGCATTCTAATGATAACCATTCTCATTGTCAATTCCTTTCTTACTAGGGCATGTCTTAGAACTCTGTAGACAGCAAATTTTGCTGAATTTTCGTTCCATGCAAGGCGCGTTTGTGAAGGCGTACCGGGGTACTTCAAGCAGACGGAACGAAGCAGGGGGCGAAAAGGCGGTGAAAGGTGCCACTGAACGGGTTTTCAGTCACGCCCTAGTACCTGGTACTACAATAAGTTGGTACTTTTGCGTTTTGGCATATGATGTAAACTAAAGACATGAACAACAAATCGATTCGGGAGGCTTTCTCAAATGGAAAAAATGGAAACGATGCAAGTACGCAAACCAGCAAATTTTTATCGCCGCCGCAATACCCCAACATATACCTTCATGGCTTGGGCAGCTTTTCTTATAGCATGCGGCTTCGAATTCATCGGTATTTACACGCTTAAACAGCCAATGTCTGTGCAAGGGTATTACGCGGTAACCGGCATACTATTAATTATCACTTCATTTCTTCTGCAGAAGGTTGCGCGCGACAATGATGAGGATAAGTTTCTCAAAGACTACAATCCCGGCTACAGAAGCCGCAATACACCCGCTTTTTCGTTCATGGCTTGGGCCGGCTTTATCATTGCCATTCTCGCTCAATATATAGGTATTTACACGCTAGAGGAGCCGCTTTATGTCAAAGGCTACTACGCGATTGCCGGTGCTTTCTTAATCGTTTCTTGCCTCGTTTTGCAAAAGACCATTCGGGATAATGAAGAAGACAGCGTGCATACGAAAACAGAAGATTTAGAAAGTTAGAAAATAATAAAAACCCTCCCCTTTAAAGATGAATTGGGGAGGCTTTCTTTCGATCAATCCGTTTAGCTATTCGACTTTAATAGAATCAAAAAACTTCTCTTGCACGACCTTGGCAGACTTGTCGAGCAAGCCTTGAAGATCTGAACCTTTTTTGGAGAAAACCTCTTGCAGCACATTCGTTACTTCGCCGTAGTAATCCTGCGTGTTGTATTGCGCTTCAGGTTTGCCGTCAAGCAAGGAATCGGATTCAGCGTTATATTTGTAGACGTTATCGTATTTATCAAATATAGCCTGTGCTTTTTGACCGTATTCCGATGAAGGGCTGTAGTAGTTCATTTGCGGCGGAATATAGTATTTGCCTTCTGCTTGACGTTTTTGGATATCGGTTTCAAGCGACTCTAGACCTTTATCGGTAAAGTAATCGAATGTAATATAGCGGAAAGCAATTTCTTGTTCGTCCTTCGTCGCATTTGGGTTGATCACGAGGTAATCGCCGCCAAGTACGCCTGTATGCTTGCCGCCTTTCTCCGCTGCCGGCATCGGGAATGTCAATACATCCTCTGGCTTCAAGCCGCCTTGGTTGAGCGCTTGCTCAAGTACACCCTCAGCTCCCGCTATAACCATAGCCGTACGGCTTTGTCCGAAAGCGCCGACAGCATCGCCCCATCCAAGTGCCCAGTCCTGCGGAATTGCATTTGCTTCCCATCTAAGCTTGTTGTAAAACTCTAGCGCCTTCAAGCCTGCCGCAGAATTAAAGGCTGCTGTTACTTTGCCGTCAGCGATCGTCTGAACATCGCCGCCTGCCTCAAACAAGAAGTTGGTCCAGTTCCAGCCTGCTTCTGTACCTTTGCCCATCGGCGCAATACCTGCAATACCTTTCTTCGGATCAGCTACTGCTTTCGCAGTATTGTACATATCGTCCCATGTCCAGTCATACGATGGAATCGGTACACCTTTCTCGTCAAGCAGCTTCTTGTTTACAACCGTAGTTGTAACATAGGCTTTCTGAGATACTCCGAATACCTTGCCATCAATGATAAATTGGCTTTGCAGCACAGGGTTGATTTGATCCTTGAATGGATAACTGTCCCACAGCTCCGTAATATCGGCTACCCAGCCGCGCTCCTGCAAAAACTTAGCTTCTGTTGCCCAAGTGTTGAAAAATGTCGGCGCTTCGTTTGCTGCCATTTTGATGCCGATTTCGCTTGGGTTGTAGTGCCAGTCGCTTTTTACGATTTCCACGTTAGGATAAACCTCGTTAAAACGTTTGATTTTGTCATCTTCCAGCTTGCGGTTCTCCACCTGATCCGGCAATGGATAATAAATGCTGATCGTAATTTTTTTGTCTTTAATATCTTCCTTCGGAGGGTCTGTTTCCTTGCTGCCTGCATTGTTTGTCGCTGCATTCGTTGGTTTATCAGTTTCTTTTGGATCGTTGGTCTCCTTGCTCCCACCGCTGCAAGCCGCAAGAATTGAGCATATCATGACCAAACAAATCAACACTGCCACGTTTTTCTTTAGCATCGATATTCCCCTTCACCATTCGTATTTTCACTACATCCTCATCATAAAGGAGACGTTTTCATTTGGGCGAGGTGTATTCTTATTCCGATCATGTGTATGTCTACGAACTGCTTATCCCTTAACCCCGCCAAGATGAAGTCCGCGCATAATGAACTTTTGGAACGCCAGAAACACGAGAATCGGCGGCAGCATCACCATCGTAAGGATCGCGAAACGAATGTTCAGATTGAGCCTTTGCGCACTGATGACGTATTTATATACGGCTGTCGCAAGCGGATATTTCTTATCGCTGTGCATCACAAGCGAAGGCCAGAACCAATCGTTCCATGCCGTTGAGAAAACAAATATTGCGAGCGTGGAGAAAATAGGAATGGAAAGCGGAATTGCGATAAGGCTGAAGCATTTCCAATCTGACGCACCGTCGATTCGAGCCGCTTCAATCATTTCATGATGGATACCATCGAAGAAATTTTTAAGCAGCAGCAGATAGAATGCACTCGCACTGGCAGGCAGCCAGAAAGCCGCATACGTATTAAGCAACCCAAGATCCTTCAGATTAAGAAAGTTCGGAATGATATAAGTGCTCGGCGGTATAAAAAGTGTAATCATGAAAAAAAAGTAGATTCCCTTCTGATACGGAACATTAAGCTTGGAGAGGCTAAAGGCTGCTAAACCAAGCACGACGATGGTCATAATCATGTTGCCGCCAAAAATCATAAGCGTGTTTTTCAAAAACTGCGGCAGATTAATAAAATTCCAGCCTGTTCGGTAGTTGTCGAAATGCCACTCCGATGGCAAAAAGTGCGGCGGAAACGAGTTCACTTCGGTGTTTGCTTTCAAACCGTTAAACAATGCAGTAGCAATGGGATAAAGCATCGAGGCAACCATTGCAATAATGACAAGAATAATAAGCAGAAACCCTACCTTGTTTTTATTTCTGCGCAAATCGTGACTGGATAATATCCCTCTGTCTAAGCTCTTCATCACTTGCTCGCCCCCCTGTTGTTCAGCCTGAATTGTAAAAGTGCCAATCCGCCAAGGACGACGAACATAAGTACACCCAGCGCAGAGGCTACCCCGTAATCAAGCTTCGTAAATGCATATTTGACGATAAACAGCGAGTAAGTGAGCGTTGCTTTGTTCGGACCGCCGTCAAGCAAGGCCAGCTGAGATTGGAAACCTTGCGTCGTTGCAATCAACTGCAAGAGGAACAGAAGCAGAATCAAGCCGCGAATCGACGGAAGCGTAATATGCCAGATACGGCGGAATATGCCTGCGCCATCAATTTCTGCCGCCTCATACCAGTCCCGCGGGATACTAAGAACAGCAGCCAAATAAATGAGCATGCCTGAACCGAACTGCTGCCATGTTTCCATGACGACAAGCGAAATCATTGACCAGCTTCTATTCGTTAGGAAGGCTATTTGGTCAAGCCCCGCTTCCGTCAGCAATCCGTTAATCGGACCTACCGGATCATAGAACCATCTCCATAAGCCGTATAACACAACAGCAGGCACGACGTTCGGCAAATATGCCGCCACGCGAACGAAGCCTTGAAAGCGACGCAGCTCTGATATTGCGATTGCAAACAGAATAGGAACCCAAAAGCCGATAACCATACATAAAAACATGTAGTACAGCGTATTTTTCACACCAATCCATACATCAGGATCGTTAAAAATCGTCTTGTAGTTATCAAACCCCACGAACGTATTTCCCTTTACAAAATCGATCGTGTAAAAGCTGTAAATAATGCCTTTCGTTATTGGCACCCACAAAAATAAAATAAAAATGATAGCCGCGGGCAGCAGAAACAAATAGCCCGAAATATGTCTTTTCCACCTGCCAGCCTTCCTCTGCACCTTGCTATCGAGCGGCTCGCCTACTACAACGGATTGTTCCATCTGAGTTTCCCTCATTTCTTTTCTATTGCTCTATACCATTCTAGAAGCAAGGCGGCTAACTGGTAATGTGCAAATCTAAGACAATGATAGCTATTTTTACTTCATCTTATTTCTTGTCGTCCTTCTTAAGCTCGCTTGGGCTCATCCCATAATATTTTTTAAATATTTTGCTAAAATGCTCAGGAGATTCGTAGCCGACGCGCTCCGAAATCTCGTATCTTCGCAAATCGGTAAACAAAATAAGCTTCCGACTCTCCTCCATTCGAAGCTTGATTACATACTCCCATAAGTTATAGCCTGTATCCTTCTTGAATAAATAGCTTAAGTAATTCGGGCTGACATGATTTTTTTGGGCGACCTCATGCAGCGTCAGTCCCTTCTGAGCAAAGTTGCGATCGATATATGCCTTCGATTTCTCTACAATGAGGCTATTCTGTTCGCTTAGCTCTTCGGCAGTAGGGTCCTGCGTATAGGTGCTCCAATTAAAATCACCGTAATAAAACACATAATGATCACGATGCTCACGGTTCCACATGATCGCCTTGCGCGCTTGTTCGCTGAGCATGCCCACGAAACCAATGCCCCGCACAATTTGACTAATGCCAATGACACAGTGCAGCCCGATAAATTTATGAATGTTGTAATAGAGGCTGCGCCCGATCATATCCAATTGATTAATTTTGTTGACACTTGCTTCTCCAAACTCGTTCTCATCCCATTGAATAAGTACACTAATCTCCTGATTGGGGGAATAAAAGGCCACATGATTCCATTCCTTATCAAGCAGTTCGTTCGCAATGTTCAATGCAGCATATTGCAGCAGCAGTGCATCCCTACTTTGGATCTGCCGATCCTTATCCGATAAATTCAGGCGCAGCTTAATGACCGCATAATAAGGCCCGGTCAGCTTGATAGCGTAGCGCTCATACAGCTTCTTCGCAATTTCCTCGGGTGTCTCCTCGGAGCTTGACAGCAGCTGATTAAACAGCTCCGTTCGCTTCGGGAGCGGTTCCTCCATATGGAAATGCTCTTGCAGCTTGGATAAGAACTGATCCTCCGTTGCCGCAGGCTTATTCATTTTGAGCAGCACATTTCGGACGGAATCCAGAAATTGATCATTATTAAGCGGTTTAATCATATAATCCTTTGCACCGAGTCGAATCGCCATTTGAGCATATTGAAACGTTTCATAAGCGGAAATGATGATCGTCTGAACCCAAGGCTTCAGCAGCTTAGCCTGATGCATTAGCTCAATTCCATTCATCGAACCCATTTGAATATCTGTGATCAGCAGGTCAATTTCTTCAATTCTCAAATAATCGAGCGCTTCATATCCGCTGTGTGCCATATAAACATTTGCTAAACTAATGCCGGAAGCAGACAATAAACTGCATAAACCCTCACATATTAAAGGCTCGTCATCTACGATCAATATATTGTACATTTATAATCCTCCCCGTCAGCATTCCAATACTCACTTTGTCTCATCATAGCTCGTTGGCAAAATAATCGTCACCGTCGTGCCGCCGTTGTCCCCGCGCTTGTAGCTCATTCCATATCCATTGCCAAAATGAAGCTGAATTCGTTGTTGGATGTTACGAATCCCATAACCTAAACTATGATCCGACTTGTCATTGCTTAATAAACGCTCAATTGAGGCATAATCAACTTCCTTATGTCCGTTGTCCTCCACCTTGATCGTAACTCGCTCGCCCTCAACTACGGCCGAAATTTGGATTTCGCCATCCTCGCCCATAAATTTAACGCCATGGATAATCGCATTTTCGATAAGCGGCTGCAGCGATATTTTCGGAATCATAATCATTCTTGCGGCATCGGAAATGTTCCAGTGCACTTGAAACTCATATTTGTATCGCTTCTGCTGCAAGCTGACGTAAGCGGATGCATGCTCAAGCTCCTCATCCAGCGGAATGAGCTCTCTCCCTCTGCTTAGGCCAATTTTCATCAGCTTCGATAAGTCCTTAATCATTTCTGCGGATTCCGTATTTCCTTCAAGCGAGCTCTTCCAGTAAATACTCTCAAGCGTGTTGTACAGTAGATGTGGATTAATTTGCTGGTAAAGCAGCTGAAGCTGCGACTCCTTCTGCTTGATGTCCATATGGTATTTATAATGAATAAGCACATTCAGCCTGCGGGCCATGTCATACAAAGCGGCAAAGAGTACGCCGACCTCGTCATTCCGGCCTTTTCCCGGCGTCTCCGGCACTAGCCTGCCTGGCTCATAGGTGCGAACAAACTGCGCCAGCTTCTGAAGAGGCGTCATAAGCGAGCGCCAGAAATAAACAACAACAACGCAGCCGAACAATATATAAGCAATAGAAATGAGCTGAATGACATGCTTGAGCTCGCTTTGCTGCTTTAATAACGAGCTGATCGGAATTTGATAGACAAGTTTATTGTTCAAGTTGCGGTTATAATTGACCACATAGATGTAATCAGAGGTCATGACATCAAAAGTGCCCACCGCTTCCATCCCATCCTTAATCTCTGTTGCAGGCGGCAGTACATACGTCTTCCCCATCAGACTTGAATCAGTTGCTGCGAGCACGCGGTTCGACCAATCCATAAACATGATCTTGCCGTCTGGCAGTGAAACGGATTTCAGCGATTCGCTAATTTTCATATCCATCTTTGTTGCGACCAAAACGCCAATGATACCGTTTCCAATAGATACATTGCTGACGGCACGAATATAAGCAAGCGTGCTGATCTGCGATAACCCTACATTTGAATCAATAATTTCCATGTAACCTTTGCTCTTATAACTGACCGCATCATCGTACCAGCTTGGCTTCTCTGCATCGGAGAAAAAATAAACCCCGGTTTGTGTCAACTGACGCTTCGGTGCAAAAAAATAGTAATCATTCGGGTCATAAATATACAGCGAATAATATACGGCTTCTCCTCCATTAAGGGGAATCGAATTACTCGCAAGCAGCTTGTCGACCTTATCGTATTTCCTTACTCTTTCAATCACCGTTTCTGCCCCTGTAGGGACAAGCTGCTGCGTAATTGGATTTTGAATAATCGTCGTCGTTATTTTGCTGATCGTATCCATGTCACGATTAATGACGGTATCGTTTTGTTTAATGAGCTCCACATATGCGCTCGTCACATGGTTTTTAAGCAAATGCTCTGCTTTCATATTGCCGTACCAATGCAGTAGAAAAATCGGACTCACCATCACGAGAAACAAAAGTATCAATTGCTGCTTTATGTTCAATTTTGTCAAAGGATTGCTAAGACCCGATTGCATGCAGGCACCTCCGGTTAATAATTGTACTATAGCAAAAAAAACAGCCAAACAGAGTGGCTAGATCTACCCTTTTCAAAAGAGGCAATGGAGCATAATCGTAGAAATACACATACTTCATACAAAAAAATGCTGCTAGTCAACAGATGTTGGTTAGCAGCACTTAGGATGGTATATTTTAAGCGATAATAGATTTGATATGTATATTTCTCTCCTGGCTTAAATCCAAGAAATAATCTGCCAGCTTGATAAGAGGCGTCTCAATATTGTGCGGATTGATGTACACGACCTCGCCTTCTCGGCCATCGGTCAGAAGCACTTGTTTGCCGACTAATCGCTTCATCAGGTTTTCAATAAATACCGAGATAATTTGCGGGTTAAGAACGCCAAACTTCCCATCTGTCATCTGATTAACAATTTCATGAAAGGATAATGGCTCGTGATAAGGACGCTTGGAGGACATCGCATGAAAAATATCCGCAACTGCTACGATAGAGCTGAATAAATCAATATTTTCCTTTTTCAGTCCGAGTGGATAGCCGTTCCCGTCCTCGCGTTCATGATGCTGAAGCGCAACACGAGCGATTCGGAGGCTTAAGCCCGTCGTACCCTTGAGCAGTTCATAACCGTAAATGGTGTGCTTCTTAATTAATTGGAATTCAACTTCATTCAGCTTGCCCGGCTTGTTTAAAACCTCTAACGGAAGCTTTACTTTGCCAACATCATGCAGGGTAGCAGCAAGCGACAAAATCGAAAGCTCTGAATTGTCCAGATTCATCCATCTTCCGATAAGCGTCGATATGACGCCCACACCTACGTTATGCTCATATACATAATCATCCTTGGCTTTCACCGCTTCGAATAATTCGAAAATATCCTGATTTTTGGATAGCTGCAAAATAGCTGGCAGCACCTCATTGCGAATCTCCATTAACGGGACCTTACGTGATACTAATATCGATTCAAAGAGCTCTTTTGAGATATTAACCGTTTGCTGAACAAGCTCACCAATTTGAATGCTTGATTGCTGAATCGGCTTATCCTCATAAGCAAGGGCAATCGATGATAAATCTATCCGATGGTTTATTAATATTTGTATTGATTCACGAGTCAGAACAGAGTCAGCAGGTACAATCGTAACGCCATAAGCGTTCAAAATATCATATTTCATTTTTTTCCCGATCAACTGTTCCATGACTTCACTCCCTCGGACTTGACGTTTCCAACTTTTAGTTTACCATATCTTATTTAGGAAGGGTCTATTAAAATTAGAAAGATGAGAATATCTAGAAAAAGCCAACGGATTAGGAAAACTAATCCGTTGGCTTTTTCAGAATCAAGACCTGTACAGCTATCTTAAAATCCAGCATAAAACATTAAATATTGATCTGTATTCGCTTTCCAGTAATTACGGTCATGGCCGCCAGATGAGGTTTGGAACTGTACATCGATGCCCTTTGCTTTAAGCTTTGCATACAATTGATCAGTAGAATTAATAACATGTATCATATCTTTATTACCATAATCCAAATAAATATTTAAATTTTTCAATTCCAGCTGGTCTACAAGATAAAGCGGATCTGTCCGCTTTCTCATTTCTTCATCCTTGAATAACCAGCCCAACTTCTCCGTAGAATCCATAAACATGGCTGGACTATGTCCACCACTTTTGCTGAATAAGTCCGGGTGCGTAAATGCTAAAAACAACGCTGCAAAGCCGCCCATGGAGAGTCCTCCAATATATCGACTTTCTCTATCGGCGATCGTACTGTAATGGGAATCCACATATCCGATCAAATCCTTGATCAAGTAATCCTCATATCGTCCGTATTGACGTCCATCCTTGGAATACGTTTGATCAGCGTAATTCGTGCCATAACTGTTGTCATACTGAGGCATCACTATAATTAATGGCTTGATTTTCTGAAGCTTGATCAATTGTGTCGCCTTATCGGACACATTCATATCTTTATTCCACGTTTTCTCATTACCACCTCGACCATGCAGCAAATAAAGGACAGGATAGTCAACGGTTTCCGTATATCCAGCAGGTAAATAAACTTGCAGTTTCATATCTTTATGTAATGCTTCACTGTTCATCGTCCTTTTCTCCACACGTGCTGCTGGAAGAGCTTTCGAGGACACGGCATTATTTTCGCTAGTGGCTGCAGTACAACCGGAATTCGTTAAAACACTGCACAATATCATACTCACAAGAAATATATTCAAAATAAACCTCCTTACCTTTATTACCATTTTCCACCTGCTTAACCTTATTTATATAGCAAAATAATCATACATCCTGTAATTTTAATTAACAATACGTCTAGCGACTGAAATCGTGAACGCAGCTAGCTGCACATAAAAAAAAGAAATAACCCAAGGGAGATTCTCATAAAATGGTTAACTACAATGTACTACAACCATTACAAAACGAGAATCTCACCATGGGTTACACATAACAGCATGTTATATTTAGCGTAGAAACATTTTATAAATTATAGTTCCAACCATACTTCCATTAGCTGATCCAGCTGCTTTTGCCGTTCCTCCTGCATATTCCAAATGGATTCAAGCGCAGCTGGATCACCCATTGTCGCGATTTGCTCCATTTCCATATTGCCCTCTAGCAGACTTGCTTCAAGCCTCGCAATCTCTTGTTCCAATTGCTCCTTCGTACGCTCCAGTCTTCCACCTTGTTTTGTCTTTGAATGGATAGCTAATTGCTTCGGATCTCGCACAACCTGCTCCGTTTTAACGGTAACAATGTTCTCGTTCGTTTTATAAGGCTTCCGCTTTGACTTAAAGTCATCGTAATTGCCCAAGTAAGTGTGAATGGCTCCCTCATTAAGCTCCCAAACTCGTTTAGCCAGCCGATTGATAAAATACCGATCATGCGAGATTGCCAGCACCGTTCCATCATAGTTTTCCAAAGCTTCCTCCAGCGCCTCGCGGGAGCTGACATCAAGATGATTCGTTGGCTCATCCAGCAGCAATAAATTCGGTTTTTTACGAATAAGCAGCGCGAGGCGAAGGCGTGACCATTCCCCGCCTGACAGCAAATGAAGTGGTTTAAATACATCCGTTCCATAAAACAAATAGCTAGCCAGTATATTCCTTGCCTCGCCTTCCTCTAAACCGCCCTCCGTTTTAAAAAATTCAAGTACGCTGAGCTGCTTATCGTCAACCTTCTCTTCTTGAGCCAAATAGCCGATATGAAGGCGAGCTCCAAGGACTAGCTGTCCATCATCTGGCTGAAGCTCGCCAAGCAGCATCTTAAACAACGTCGTTTTGCCTGAGCCATTGTCCCCAACCAGCACAACCTTCTCACCATAGAACAAGCTGCCCTCTGCTTTTTCCAAAATAACCCGATCACCGAATTGTTTAGTTACATTCTCAAAGGTAATTGCCTTACGACCAGAGCGATCAAGCGCTGTAAGCTCGAAATCAGCGGTCTTCGGATCAAGAACCGGTCGTTTAATCATTTCCAGCTTTTCCAAAGCTTTGCGCATGGAAGCGGCGCGTTTAAAAAACTTCTCATTGTCGCCGATACGCCCCCATTCCTCCAAGCGCTTAATCGTTTCCTTCATCTTCTTTATCTGCTTCTGCTGCTCTTGAAAATTCGCAAACTGCTGCAAGAGAAGCTCCTCTTTCTCCTTCACATATCCGCTATAGTTTGTAAGAAAGGTTTGTGCTGTACCGTCCTCAAGCTCGATTATTTTGGAGCACACCTCATCAAGAAAATAACGATCATGCGATACGATGACACATGCGCCATCATATTGCTGAATAAATTGCTCCAGCCACTCCATCCCCCGCAAATCCAGATGGTTCGTAGGTTCATCAAGCAGCAGCAAAGCCGGTCGGACAATCAACTGGGAGGCAAGTGCAATTCGCGTTTTCTCACCGCCGGACAGGCTGCCAAAGCCTCGTGAATAAACAGCTCGATCGATACGCAAACCCGTTGCGACCTGCTCAATTGCCGTATCCATCTCATAACCGCCGCTTCTCTCGAATCTTTCCTGAGCCAGCGAGTATGTTTTCAGCAAACGCTCCAAAGCAGCTGAATCAGCAAGCATTTGCGGACTCGACATCTCTGTTTCCATCTGCGTCATCTGATGCTTGCACGCCATTAAGTCTTGATAGCCATAAGCCAAAACTTCATACACGGTCAGCTTATCAAATTCGGCAGGTGTCTGCGGCAAATATCCGATTGCCAGCTCCTTCTGTACCGTAAGCATTCCCTCATCTACCTGATCATGACCTGAAATTAGGCGAAGCAATGTCGATTTTCCGCTTCCGTTGCGGCCAATCAACCCGATCTTCTCGCCTGCTTGTATTTGCAGCGTTAGTCCATCAAATATCAGATTTGCGGCGTGGTATTTCTTTATTTCCTGTATATTAACAATAATCATGTGAAGAGCCTCCTGTTAGATGAAGACCCTGACTCTCAAACACAACAAAAAAAGAGCCGCAGCAACAAGCCTGCGACCCTTCGGATGGTAAAGCTATCCGTAGTGGTTAAAGTAGGCGTCTTCTCGCGAATGGTTTAATCGTATGAGCATAATTGGACAGACCTCTCCCGTTCGCGGAAAATGTATGAACAATGCCAGCCATAGCAATCGGCAGCTGGCTAATACGGTTATTAACCATTTCGTGATTCACCTACTTCACCTCCCTTTCATTCATTCTTTTTAAAATAACATAAGGGCAAGTGTTATTGCAATAGCCAAACCAATTTTTGTATTTACAAGGAGTGAGCATATATGATGTCGAAGATGATATTGTGAAGGAGGCTTATATATGGATAGATTTACACATCTTGGGGTGTACGGCGTCTTGAGGAAAGACGATAAAGTATTGCTCATCAAAAAAGGCAGAGGGCCGCATACAGGGAAGTGGGATTTCCCGGGAGGGTCAATTGAATTTGGAGAAGAGCCTGATCAAACACTCATTAGAGAGTTTGAAGAAGAGACAGGAATTACAGCGTTAACTGGCACCATCAAAACGACAATGTCATATACGCTGATCTGGCCATTTAAAACGGATAAATTAGAAGAGATGCATCATATCGGCATTATTTATGATGTAAACCTAGTAGATGAAACATTCAATCTAAAAACGGATGGCGATGGCCAAGACTCGTTAGGCGCAAAGTGGATTCCTATGCGTGATTTAATAGATATGCCCGTAACTCCGTTTGTAAAAAATATATTTGGCTAGCCGGACATTCCTTATTCTTAAACGGAAAGGTGGTATTCAAGTGGAGCTTTATTTTAAAGACAACTTCTTTAGTGCTGGTGAAACAACGATTATGGATGCAAATGGAGCCTCTGCTGGAACTATAGACTTTGAGCTTATTGCAGTTGTGATGGGTGTTCATAGCATTCAGAACGAAGCGACAAACACAGCGGCTACATAGTATTCTTCTTCGTATGAGTATTCTTAAAGCTTTTTGATCATTTTAAAATTGTTTAATTTCACACCTCTCCGTTCCACGACTTGTGACTCAACTTCCCGGTATTCATGACGTTCAAAAAATGGTTTTGCTGTTATGCTCGCATCTGTTTTTATCTCATTTACCCCTAGTCGACCAGCTTCAGCTTCAAGTTTTTTCAATAGGGCTGAAGCTACGCCTCTTCTCTGATAATCCTTATGGACATACATTCGATCCAGTTCCCCTCCATAGGTTATGTCAGCAAATCCTACAATTTGACCGCTGTTCTCAGCGATAAAAGTAATATTTCGAACCATGGATTCCTTCCAAGCTTCGATTTTTTGGTCTGTCTCATCTTGTGGAGCCCAAGCGTTAAGCTGATCTTGTGAATAATGTTGTTTGTTTACTTCATGCACCGTTTCATAGAATAAGGAAACAACCTCACTAATATCCTCTTTAAGGAACCTTCTAATATTCATACTCATTCCTCCAGCTGGATTTTTATGTATAAAAGTAATCGTTTTGCACACTATAAGCATATTGCCGTTTTCTATGCGGCCAAAACAAAAACATGATGAATGGGAGAATACGATGAGAAAAATATCTATGTTAGTCTGTTTGCTATTCCTGACCCAAACATTTGGAATTGTATTAGCACATCCAAATCCAAATGCTGAACCTGCTGGAGTACTTGTCACTATAATTAACAGCGAAGGCCAACATATTGGATCAGCTCAGCTCACCCAAAAAGCTGACAAAGTATATTTGCACATTGAAGCGGAGAAGCTTGCTCCAGGCAAGCATGGTATTCACTTTCACAGCGTGGGCAAATGCGATACTCCTGATTTCAAAACAGCTGAAGCTCATTTCAATCCAGTGAATAAGCAGCATGGCTTTAACAATCCAAAAGGCTACCATAACGGTGACCTCCCCAATATTACGGTAGATGCCGATGGCAAAGTGAAGGCTGATATCGTAAGCAGCGATGTGACGCTCTTGAAAGGCAAACCAAATTCCTTATTAAAGGACGGCGGCACATCCATTATCATCCATGAAAAAGAAGATGATTATGTTACCGATCCATCCGGAAATTCTGGTAATCGTATCGCTTGCGGAGTTATCCAATAAGCTAGCGTGAAAAACGAGAGGCTGTCACAAGGAAATAACCTTGTAGCAGCCTTTTTTTGATTTCGATATTTATTTGTTATAAGCCCTGTAGAAAACTAAAAATAACTGTCCCCAAAACACCAGCCCCCAATCCCTTACCCCACAAGGTCTCACCGCCAATTCTGAGATAAAAATTCCTGTCCCAAAAATGAGGGGGAAAAGACCTGAAAACTGGAAGAGGACTGGCTCAATTGTGATCGAAAACGAATAATAATTCGTGTCCCTAAATGGGCAGAGAAATGCTTGAGAAAAGAAGGTATCAGCAGTTAAATCGCATGGATAAAAGTCTGGGAATGTCTGAGTAAAACCGTCCCAGCTTACTCCAAAAGCCTTGAGTAGACTGGGTTTCTACTTGATTACCTATTCGGGATTTGAATAGGAAATCCCTGCTGTGATGTTTTAAGAGGAGAGAAAAAGACTGGAGAAATGGTTGGGGCAATCGTCAACCAGGTTCCAGCCTTTGGTGGTTTGGGACAGTTAATTTTAGTTAGGGACGATAAATTTGAAATTTGGACAGGAATTATTTATTTGTTATAAGCCCGCTGACGCAAGCTTTCATAGAGCAAAACCGTAGCTGCCATCGCAACATTTAACGACTCTGCTTGTCCAACCATCGGAATAATGACCGATTCGTCCACGAGCGCGCGAACTTCAGGAGACAGTCCTTCTGATTCGCTTCCCATCAGCAGCCATGTTGACTGTGTCCAGTCGTAGCCATAGCAGGTATGCTCTGCTTGCAGGCTTGTCCCAATAAGCTTCATGCCTTTTTCTTTCGCTTCGGGCAGAAGTTCTTTTAAATCCGCTTCTATAATAGGCAGATGGAATAAAGAACCCATCGTAGATCTTACGGTTTTCGGATTGTAGAGGTCCACGCAGCCTTTGCCCAAAATAACAGCATCTGCGCCAACCGCATCCGCGCTGCGGATGATCGTTCCTGCATTTCCAGGATCTCGTACGCCGTCAAGCACAACGACAAGCCCGTTTTTGCGATATAATGCCTCTTTATGTACAGACAGCTTTGACAAAATAGCAAATACAGGTGGAGGCGTATCCGTTCCTGTGCATTTTGACATGACCGATCGAGAAGCTTGAACCCACTCTAAACCGAGTGTCGCATCCGTATCATTCGTTTCTCGCTCCAGCTTAAGCTCTCCGGGAATACCACGTTCTGCATCATAAACTATCGTCGTAACTTTTGCTGTACCTCTCAGCGCTTCCAATACGAGATGAACGCCTTCTATTAGGAATTGGCCGCTGCGATCACGGTATTTTTTGTCTAGCAGCGATGCCCACTGCTTGACTCTGTCATTTTGTACAGATGATAGCAAAGAATCAAAATTTTCATTCATAGTTTGATTTAACCTTCCGAATATGCAATTTCTAAATTTGTTAGATCTGAGTTTTTACCTACAATAACAAGAATATCGTCCCTGCCAATTAAATCGTCCGCATATGGAGCGATGTTCATGGTAGACCCTGTTTTGATAGCCATAACATTACATTTATACTTCGCCCTAATATCGAGCTTCTTTAAGCTTTGTCCAATCATTGGCTCGGGAGCTTTAATTTCAATGATGCTGTAATCGTCTGATATCTCGATATAATCAAGAATGTTAGGCGACACAAGATGATGCGCAACGCGCAGGCCCATATCCCGTTCGGGGAAAACGACCTTATCGGCACCAATTTTGCCTACAACTTTACCATGAAGCTCGTTTTGAGCTTTGACGATTAACGTTTTTACTCCTAGATCCTTCAAAATGAGCGTCGTCAAAATGCTTGACTGAATGTCTTGTCCTATCGCTACGACAACAACATCAAAATTCCGAATACCGAGCGCTCGAAGCGCTTCCTCATCCGTAGAATCAGCGGATACTGCATGAGTTACAAAATTAACGACTTCTTGTACTCGCTGTTCGTTCGAGTCAATAGCTAATACCTCAAAGCCCATATCTGTCAAAGCTTTTGCAATGCTCGAGCCAAAACGCCCCATTCCAATTACTGCGTATTGCTTCTTTGCCATCGATACATAATCCTCCTTACGCGGATGATTGCTGCAGTTATTTAGACAGTATACCATAGCTTGCTCATTCGGATGAAAGAAGCATACACTGGACATAGTAAATAAGTAAATCCCAATGGGCAGGAGGCTGTTTAGTTTGAAAGAAATTGATCTGCGTCAAGCAATCGTTATGCGTGTGCAGGATAACTCTGCGAAAGATCTATCGGAAGTCATTGAAGACTCAATTGGCGCGGATGAGCGTGCTTTGCCAGGGCTTGGTGTACTTTTTGAGATGATCTGGCAGCAATCCACTGAGCTAGAGCAAGAGCGAATGGTTGATTCCTTATATAGGCATCTTCATCATTCTGAGCATGCTAATCCGTCTCAGTAACGCACAGCTGCAGAATAAACAATTTGGCCTCCGATAATGGTAGCTGTTACCCAAGGCAGGCCATCATAACGATCCACAATAATTAAATCCGCTGCTTTGCCAAGCTCTATGGAACCAATGTCACCATCCACGCCCAATGCCTGCGCTGGATGTAATGAGACCATCCGTACCGCAGCTGGCAAAGCGGCAATCCCTTCATCTGCAAGCTTAAACACAGCTGCCAGCATAGAAGATGGATGATAGTCTGAGCATAAAATATGGGCAGCACCAGCAGCAATTGCGTCGACCGCCTTTAAATTGTTATCATGAGACGCACCTCTAACAACATTAGGAGCACCTACACAAACACGAAGCCCTCGCTTAGAAGCATATTTTGCCGTAACCATATTAATTGGAAACTCACAGACAGAAACCCCATAATCAAGCGACTCATCTACCTTCTCCACCGAATCATCGTCATGTGAGGCAACGGCTATGCCAGCTTTAGCTGCTAGTTTGCTCAGATTCTTCAAATGGTCACCGTTTACCAGTTGCCTTTGCTGAATGAGATTATCAACAATTGCACGTACCTCTACGACGCCTACACCCTGATTCTTCATTACATAACGCTCAAAAGAGCCGGGCTCACGATATTGGCCTTGCCCAGGTGAATGATCCATAAACGATAAATAATCAATCGCTTTCTCATTCAAAAACCGTTCAACTATTGGCATACCTGCCAAATGTGATATCTCAAAGCGCAAATGTATACGATTGCGAATCATCGATCGTTTATTGCGGTAGCTGTTAATATACTCAATCATCCCCGTTAGCAAATGATCTCCTCGCAAACTAAGCCCTACGCCAAGCGATAATGAATGATACATCGTAGTTATGCCATGCACCGGAAGCTTCCGTTCAAACTCCAGCAATGCCATATCCAAAGGAAACAATGTATTGGGACGCGGCTGCACTTCTTTCTCAATCGCATCGCAATGAATGTCAATTAGACCTGGAAGGATGTATTGCTGCTTCGCATCTATGTTTATAGACTGGGGGTGCAGCTTTATCCAATTGCTGATTGCGAGTTCATCGTGCAGCACAGCAGTTATTCGTCCATCGATAATAGCAATTGCCCCTTCAGCCATTTGGCCAGGCAAAACGATCTTTCCGTTCGTAATGATCATAGGCTCAGTGCTGGCTCTCAAGCGATTATCCATCGATATACACTTCCCCCGCTCTAAAATGATTGTAATGATTTTACCATATTTTACTTAGAAAAACATACCTAGGAGTTAGATCCTTGATATTTGTAAAAAAGACATTAATTCCTCTTTTATACAGATCTAAAGCTTCTATATTATGCTCGAAACAATCAAAAAAACCGCAAGAATAATTCCTCGCGGCTTTGAAGCATAATAAAGGCAAGAAGCGTTGCCTTTCGTTTCTCATTTTATTCTTCAAGAGGTATTAGCTTGTAAATATCTCCATTTTCAAAAGAATCGATTAAACGATCCAGCCATTTGTAATATTTTAAAGCCTCATCAATCTTTTGTGTATCATTATCAAGCACATCAAGGAAAGATTGTTCGCTTTCGTATTGAAGCTTTAGAGCATCAATTTCCTTCATTGATCGGTTTAGAGCACTCATATTTTGCTCGACAGCTTTTCTCCATTTAATGGAGAAGTAGTCAGTAAAGTTTTGATGCCAGTTTGGCTCTACTTCATATAAGTCTTTTCTTGAGCCTTTACCCCATACTTTATTTATCATCTTCAGATCATGCAGCGTACGCATGCCAGTACTCATTGAAGTCTTGCTCATGCCCATCGTCTGGCTCATCTCATCAAGTGTAACTGGCTCACGATTAAAGTACATATTGCCGTACAAATGACCAATGGATAACGTAATGCCGTACAAATCCATGTTTTCACCTATTGATTCAATGACGCGGCGCCTTGCTTTATGCAGCTTGGTTAGCTGCTCATCTGTTAATGCTGCAAGCTCATTCATGTCGTTCCTCCTGAGGAGTGTCTTTCCCCCTATCATTCTTACATCAATTATTGTAATCAAATGACCATCCATATGTAAAGAACACGTTTGATACGAAAAAGGGAGTTATCCAGAGTATACAGTATGTAAAGTTCGTAAAGTTATAACTGTACGTAGTATACAGAGTCTCACGCCTTTTGACCATAACAAACATAACCAACTAAACTTATGGGAGTCGAAATATTCCAAAGGGGGCACAACATGGCGATTATAGAAGCCAAGAGGCTGACCAAAATTTTCGGGACAGATCCGAAAAAGGCGATCCCGCTGCTGGATAAAGGATGGTCTAAAGAGAAAATTTTTGCAGAAACAAAGCTTACGGTTGGGGTGAACCAAGCAAATTTCTCGATTGAAGAGGGACAAATATTTGTTATTATGGGCTTGTCCGGTAGCGGCAAGTCGACACTTATACGTCTTCTCAATCGATTAATTGAACCTACTCTAGGTCAAGTCCTGTTTAACGGGACAGATGTGCTTAAGATGTCACCAGAGCGTCTGCGGCAATTTAGAAGAAAAAATGTAGGTATGGTATTTCAGAAGTTCGCACTGTTTCCGCATCGCACCGTTATTCAAAACATTGAATACGGACTAGAGGTACAGGGCATCGATAAGAAAAAACGCAGAGAAATGGCGATGCATTCGCTAGAGCTTGTTGGATTAAAAGGATGGGCAGACAGCTATCCTGACCAATTAAGCGGCGGTATGCAGCAGCGCGTTGGACTCGCAAGAGGACTTGCCAACGATCCGGATGTTCTGCTTATGGATGAAGCATTTGGCGCACTCGATCCTTTAATTCGGAAGGATATGCAGGATGAGCTGCTTGAGCTTCAATCCAAAATGAAAAAAACAATTGTTTTCATTACCCATGACTTAAACGAAGCACTGCGGATCGGTGATCAAATCGCTTTGATGAAGGATGGAAGCATCGTCCAAATTGGATCACCTGAAGAAATATTGATGCAGCCAGCGAACAAATATGTTGAGCGTTTCGTCGAGGACGTTGATTTATCCAAAGTATTTACAGCATCACATGTCATGATTAAACCTGAAACGATAACGATCGAGAAAGGTCCGCGTGTTGCTTTGCAATTTATGCGTGACCGCGGAGTATCGAGCCTTTACGTTGTCGACAAAGGTATGCGCCTGCTTGGCGTTATAACGGCAGAAGAAGCAGCGAATGCAATTAAAAACGGCCAAAAGCTTGAAGATGCAATGGAGCGAGAAGCGCCATTCGCACAGCCGGATACGCTGCTTAATGAGTTGTTTGAATTAATGAGTAATTCGAAATTCCCCATTTCCATTATTGATGCAAACGGGCGCCTTAAAGGCATCGTCATCAAGGGCGCGGTTCTAGCCGCATTAGCTGGAAATTCCGTATTAGAGGCTGGTGAACGTATTGAATCTACCTAAAATCCCATTAGCTGACTGGATCGAATGGCTGGAAGCTTGGTTTGAAGCTCATTTCGACCCTTTTTTCAAATTAATACGCACAGTTGTCGGCGAAACTGTAAATGGCTTGGATGTCGCTCTCAATTGGTTTCCAGCGCTAGTGCTTATTTTGATATTCACTATTTTGGCTTGGCTCATCGGCAAGTGGAAAATGGGAATATTCACACTTATCGGATTGTTAATCATAGAAAACCTCGGCTTATGGAGCCAAACGATGCAGACACTAGCTCTCGTTTTGACTGCAGCCTTCATATCCGTGCTGATTGGCGTTCCTATTGGAATTTTGTGTGCTCGCTACACCAATTTCCAAAAAATCATTACACCACTGCTTGATCTTATGCAGACGATGCCAGCCTTCGTTTATTTGCTCCCAGCTGTAACGTTTTTCTCCTTGGGTGTTGTTCCTGGCGTGATCTCTTCGATTATTTTTGCAATCCCGCCAACGATACGATTAACGAATCTTGGCATTCGCCAAGTCCCTGCCGAATTAGTAGAAGCAGCAGATGCCTTCGGCTCTACGCCAACGCAAAAATTGTTCAAGCTGCAGCTTCCTATTGCCATGCCAACCATTATGGCCGGCATTAACCAGACCATTATGTTGTCACTATCGATGGTCGTCATTGCATCCATGATTGGTGCTCAAGGCGTAGGAGCTTATGTATATCGTGCAGTCACGCAAGGAAATACCGGCGTTGGATTTGAAGCTGGTCTTGCCATTGTTATATTAGCCATTATTTTAGACCGACTGACCCAACAAATTATTCGTAAAAGCAAAACCACCTAAACTAATTTATAAACGTTAAGCGCATGCTCGATGTTAGTTTGCTGCGCAAAATTTGAGCGTATGCTTACGAAGTATTTTGCTGCGCAAAATTTGAGGAGTGATTTTTTGAAATTTAATAAAATGAGTGTAATTGTTGCTGCTGTTATGACCATGGCTTTAGTCGCTGGATGCTCTTCAAACAATGAAGGCGCTAAGAAAAAAGTAACGCTTGCTTACGTGGCTTGGGATTCTGAGATAGCGAGCACGTATGTTGTGAAGGAAGTACTTGAGCAGAAGCTTAATTACAAAGTTGATATGATGCAAGTTGATGCGGGGCCTATGTGGGCTGGTATTTCTGACGGCAGTGCAGATGCGATGGTAGCTGCATGGCTTCCTACAACACATGCATCGTACATCGAAAAATATAACGGTAAATTTGATGATCTAGGACCAAATCTAGAAGGAACAAAAATTGGTCTAGTCGTTCCTAAATATATGGATGTTAACAGCATTGACGAGCTTAACGATGCCGTTGGCGCTGAAGTAGATCATACGATTATCGGTATTGAGCCGGGTGCCGGTCTTATGATGTCGACAGAAAAAGTATTAGATCAATATAATCTGCGAGATAAATGGAAGCTGCTTGAGAGCTCCTCCGCAGCAATGACTCAGCAGCTCGAGAAGGCTTATGCAAACAAAGAGCCGATTGTTGTGACAGGCTGGACACCGCACTGGATGTTCGCAAAGATGGAGCTGAAATATTTGGCAGATCCTAAAAATGTATATGGCGGAGACGAACAAATTCATACAATCGCCCGTCAAGGCCTAAAGGATGATTTGCCTGAAGCTTATGCATTCCTCGATCAGTTTAATTGGACGCCAGATGATATGGCTTCCGTTATGATCAAAATCCAAGAAGGCGAGACGCCAGAAGCAGCTGCCAAAGCATGGGTTGAGCAAAATCCTGACAAGGTTGCAGCTTGGATAAAATAATAGTCAACTTCGATGGATCAATAGGTCACTTTGGACAAAATGTTGGAGAGCATGAAAAAATAGCGCATCAAAAGCTATTCCCGGCGGATTCAATTATTGCTCTCACCGACATTGCATAATACCTTAATCATTTCTCTAACGAACTGTATCATGCTTATCGTGAAGAAAACGACTCTTCTTTCATTTTAACGAACCTGATAAACGTTATATCATGTTTTACATGGTGTTCCGCGCTAGTTTTCTCGAAATAACGATTCTGGAGTTCGTTAAAATTTAATTCCATTACGAATCGTTTAAATAAGACCTGCTGGGTTCGTTAGCTATAGGTTTGATAAGGTAAGAACATCGTTCTGCCTTAGCTCCATCAAAAAGAGCTGTTCCAATCGTAGATACATCTACTTTTGGGACAGCTCTTTTTTAAAGTTATTTATTAATGGCTTTACATTCTAGCCGTTAATGCTCTTCAACCTTTATTAATCCAAACAGAATGGCTGCAAACCAAGCGGCAATGGCGCTGGGCGCTCACAAGTGCTTTTCATAACATAATGCACGCCTTGTTCCGACGCGTCATGGAAACCATGCATAGCTTCGAGTACATGATAAGCAAGCTCGCCATTAGCGCGATGCTTACGGCCGGTTTGAATCGCTTTGGCCATGTCTGCTGCACCGACACCACGAGCGTTCTCTGTGTATCCGTAAGCGAGCGGAATATCTGACCATTCGTTTGAGCCCGCACGCCAAATTTTAATTTGACCGCCAAACCCGTTTGGATCTGGGACAAGAAGTGTGCCCGCGCTGCCATATATTTCGATTCGAGGAAGCGTTGAGCCGCCTTTCACATCAAAGCTTGTGAGCAATGTTCCGATAGGACCCGATGCAAAGTCCATCACTCCAGCGATATGAGTTGGTACTTCAACCTCTACCTGCTGACCGTATTTCGGCTTGCTTGTAATCGTTCTCTCTGGGAAGGAGATACGTGCCGAACCCGTTACACGAGTGATAGGTCCAAGCAGCGCTACAAGCGCGGTTAAATAGTATGGTCCCATATCAAACATCGGGCCGCCGCCCTTTTGATAATAAAATTCAGGAGCCGGATGCCATGATTCATGCCCGCCGCACACCATGAATGCAGTCGCGCCAATTGGCGTACCAATCCAACCATCCTCAAGCAGCTTAATGCTCGTTTGGATGCCGCCGCCAAGGAATGTATCAGGCGCGCTTCCTACATAGAGACCTTTTTTCTCAGCAAGCTCAAGTACCTGCTGCGCTTCTTCACGAGTAACTGCAAAAGGCTTCTCAACATAAACATGTTTGCCTGCTTCAAGAGCTTGCAAGCATACCGATGCATGCGCTTGCGGGATCGTCAAATTGATTATCATCTGAACTTCTGGATCAGCAAGCAGCTCCTCAACCGAACAACCGCGAACGCCAAACTGCTCGCCTTTTGCTTTGGCTCTCTCCACATCTAAGTCTGCGCAAGCTACAACCTGCAAAGCATCAAAACGGTTGCCGTTTTCAAAATAGATACCGCTAATATTGCCTGTTCCTATAATGCCTGCTTTGATCTTTTCCATAATCTCTAGTCCCTCTTCTCATATCCTAAGATTATTATGATTGCGATTTACAATTGATTATCTGCCATACCGCTATAAGCAGAAGCTGTTTTGCCTGCTGCCAGCGCATTTGCTTTACCTTCAGCACACCACAAGAAGCCGCGTCTCATAAGCTCTTTCACCGCTTCAATCTCGATAATATTAGCTTGATGGCCAAGCGAATTGTAATATACGCGTCCAACACCCCAGCGCTTCGTCCATACAACCGGCATATCGACTGCCTTGTTAAGGGAATGCGGTCCCGGTGTCAGCGGAAAACGTGTTGTCGCCAGCACTTCAACCGCCGGATCCACATGCAAATAATATTGCTCAGAGCTTACAACAAAATCTTCAATGCCTTCTGTCAGCTGACTGGATGAATTATTAATATTAACCGTATATTCAACCCCGTCATTGCCTGGGTGAGCTACCCATTGTCCGCCGGTCATAAACTGCCAGTCTACATTTTCACGGAACGCATCGCACATTCCGCCATGGCATCCTGCCAAACCTACGCCGCTTTGAACAGCTGCGGATACATTATCGACAAGCTTCTGCTCGATCCGTGCCATCGTCCAAACGGGTACGATAAGATCAAGTCCCAACAGTTTTTCTGCATCCGCAAATGCTTCCAATGTGTCGGACACCTCTACCTCGAAGTCCTCAGCTGCAAGCACCTCACGAAAAATTTCTGCTACCTCTTTCGGCTGATGTCCATCCCAGCCGCCCCATACGATTAGTGCTTTTTTCATTACCTTCTCCTGCCTCTCTCCAAGCGCTAAGTAATCTCCTAACTAATAACCCTATATGGCTTACGATAATTCGCTAATTGCTACCCAGCGGCGTTCTGCAATCGAACGATCTACCGCCTCCAGAACCTCTTGGCATTTCACGCCATCTACAAAGTTCGGTACAGGCTGACGATCTTCAGCAAAAGCTTGCATCAGCTCATGCACTTCATGTGTAAACGTATGCTCGTACCCAATGGTATGTCCAGCTGGCCACCAAGCGTCCATATACGCATGCGATGGATCGGTTGCGAGTACGCGGCGGAAGCCTTGAACATCCTCAGCATCATCGGTGAAATAAACTTGAAGCTCATTCATCCGCTCAAAATCAAACTTGATGCTTCCTTTACTGCCGTTAATTTCAAAAGCGTTCGTACAGCGATGGCCGGCTGCGAAGCGAGTCGCCTCAAAGCTGCCCAGCGCTCCGTTAGCAAAGCGTGTCATAAACATGGTTGCATCATCCACTGTTACTTCTCCGAGCGGTCCACCCTCGCTTCCCTTTGCGCTGAGGCCTGTCATAGCTGAAGCAATCGGACGCTCTTTAACGAAAGTTTCGCTCATGCCGATAACCTCATTGAATTCTCCAACGAGAAAACGCGCCATATCTATCAAATGTGCTCCTAAATCACCATGGGAGCCGGAGCCTGCAATTTCCTTCTGAAGACGCCATACGAGCGGGAAGCTCGGATCGATAATCCAATCTTGCAAAAACACAGCACGGAAATGATAGATTTCACCGAGCCTGCCATCAGACACTAATTTTTTGGCAAGCTGTACAGCAGGTGCAAATCGATAATTAAAACCTACCATATGCTTCACGCCTGCTTTTTCTGCAGCATCAAGCATTTCACGGGAGTCTTCGAGAGTAAGCGCCAGCGGCTTTTCACAAAAGATATGTTTGCCAGCTGCCGCTGCTGCTAGAGCGATAGCCTTATGTGCATCACTTGGTGCATTAATATCGATCAGATCAATATCCTCACGGTTAACGAGTGCTTTCCAGTCCGTTTCAGCACTTTCCCAGCCGAATTGTGACCGTGCTTGCTCAACGCCTTCTGGATCGCGACCACAAATGGCAGTCATCTCCGGCTTAATCGCATTCGGGAAAAACATCGGAAGCGCGCGGTATGCGTTGCTATGTGCCTTCCCCATAAACTTATAACCAACCATGCCAACTCTTACTTTATCCATAAAAATCCGCCTCTCTTAAGCGTAAACGCCTTATGCTGCCTCTAAGCAATAAGATCGCGTCCCGCAATTGAAATAGAATGGAGCAGAAAAACTCGTATTCAGGATTTAACGTTTGAGTCTTGACGTTTCTCTTGTGATCAGGCTGACCGGTAAAACATCTGTTTGTGAATCTGTCGTTTCCGTTTTCTGATCCGGGTCCAGCAATCTAGCAGCTGCAAGCTTACCCATTTCATAGAAAGGAACAGCAACGGTTGAAAGCCTTGGACTAATGATGCGCGAGCCGTCTGAGTCATCATATCCAACTAGCGCATAATGCTCGCCAGCTTCAACTCCCAGTTCCCGCAAGCGCTGCATCAGGCCGATTGCCATTCGATCATTAGCCGCAAATACCGCATCGATATTGCCTTCTTTAATTTGTTCCGCCAATTGCTCAGCGAGCTCCGCTCCGCTCTTCCGGCTGTAATTACCGTGATAGATTAGACTCGGCTCATAAGCAAGTCCCGCTTCCATTAGAGCCGCTTTGTAGCCTTCCTGCCTATCGGCACTATTGGAATATTGCAGCGGGCCGTTAACAAAAGCAATTCTGCGGCTGCCCTGACTCAACAAATGCGATACGGCTGCCTTGCTGCCTGAAACATGGTCAGCATCGACAGTACGATAATGCTCCGCATCAAACCGCTGATTCACGAGGCAGAAAGGAAAGTTCTCAGCCTTCAGCTCAGCAAGGGCGGCTCTTTCCTCAGGCACATTTTGTGAGCCTAAAACGATGCAAGCATCAATCTTATGCGTGCGAAATAGCTTAGCGTAATCTCTCGCCCCATCCGGTTCTCTAAAAATAAGAAGCAGGTCATAGCCGCAGCGTTTCGCTGTTTCACCGATTCCACTTAATATTTCCGAAAAATAGTAAGTGGAAAATAAATGAACCTTTGGCACGAATGGCAATATGACGCCAATATTCCCGCTCTTCCTTCGAGCAAATTGCTGAGCAAGCGCATTCGGTACGTATCCAAGCTCAGCCGCGGCTTGTAATACACGTTCACGCGTTTCCTCTTTGATAGGGCCGACGCTGTTCATCACTCTCGAAACAGTCGCCTCTGAAACACCAGCTAGTTTCGCAACTTCTTTCCTGCTAATAATCATTTTCCTCCTGAAAAACTAATATGCTAAGTTGTCATTTCATTTCAATGTACACGCGTACATTATTGCATGAAAACGTTTTAGCGTCAATAAACTTTTTGCATATTTTTCTATCGTTGCCCTCTTTACAAAAAAACGATCCAGAACGCTTGCATCGGCGTCCCAGATCGTTTTTTCTCGTTGTCTCTTACAGTTACTTACTTCTTCGCTATTTCATTAATCCATTCAAAAACAGCGGACAGCGCATTTGCTTCCTCACTCATGTTCATCCTATCGATATAGGATTTACGGTTTTGGTACAAACGCTCGACGCTCTCAACAAGCGTGCTTGCCGTCAGCTTCTCTTCATACAAAACGTCGGCATAACCAGATTTCTCAAATGACTGAGCATTCAAAATTTGATCGCCTCGGCTCTGTTCCCGTGTTAGAGGAATAAGCAGCATCGGCTTCTTTAAAGATAAAAATTCAAATATGGAATTAGAGCCTGCTCGTGAAATCACAAGGTCCGTCATCGCCAAAACATCCGGCAATTGCTCATTCACAAATTCGAATTGCTTATAGCCAGGCATAGCAAGCGACGGGTCAACTTGATTTTTACCGCAGAGATGAACGATTTGAAAGCTTTTGGTAAGGCTTGTTAATGACTGTCTGACCGCCTGATTAATTTTGCGTGCACCCAAGCTTCCACCCATAATTAAGATGACAGGTTTGTTTTTAGTAAATTCGCAAAAGGTTCTGCCTCTATCCGCGTTGCCCTGCTTCACTTCCTCACGTATAACTGCCCCTACATGCCTGCTTTTATCTGCCTTCAGCATGCTGCCCGTCTCAGGAAAAGTCGTACATACTCCTGTAGCAAAAGGAATCGATAGCCGATTGGCGAGACCCGGCGTCAGATCGGATTCATGAATAAGCAGCGGCACCTTGTTTAGCCATGCGCCAATAACGACAGGTACGGATACAAATCCGCCTTTGGAGAAAATGACGTTCGGTTTATTTTGCTTAATGAGGCGATAAGCTTGATAAAGACCTTTTACTACCTTGAACGGGTCCTTAATGTTCTGAATATCCATGTACCTTCTCAGCTTTCCCGTCGATATCGGAAAATACTTAACCTCTGGAATCGTTGCGATAAGCTGCCTTTCAATACCGCTCTCCGATCCGATATATTGGACTGACCAGCCCTCTTCCAAAAAATGCGGGATCAAGGCCATATTAACGGTAACGTGTCCGGCTGAGCCTCCCCCGGTGAACATGATTGTTTTCATGAATGACTAGCCACCTATCGTTTTTTATCCATTTATTATACGGGTAAAGATTCATTTTAGCACTGAAATTCAAGGAGATGGATATAAAAAGCATCCCCAGCCGCAAGCGCTGCTGCGCGATTGGCCGAGGATGCTTTAAACGTGCCTATATCCCTACCCTTAAGGCGCAGTTTCCAGAAACTTAGACGTTGGATTCTTGTCTACTGCCGTACGCATCGCATATTCGTTCTCGAACAAGACGACATAGTTGCCCTTCTTGTCCTTTACGAGCGTCGTATTGATTCGGAATTTGCTAGGGTCAATATTATCATCAACGATCCAGCGGGCAAATTGGAACTGCATCCGGTGCAATTGAATATCTACGCCGTACTCCGCTTTCATTCGATGCTCAAATACCTCAAATTGCAAATGACCAACAACGCCGAGAATTGTCTCATCGAAGTTGCCTGTGGAGTGGAACACTTGAATCGTGCCTTCCTCCGTGAGCTGATCAATGCCTTTTTGGTACTGCTTGTGCTTCAACGCATTTTTAACGGTTACTTTAGCAAAAATTTCAGGCGAGAACGTTGGAAGCTCATCGAACACAACTTCGCCGCCTTGTGATAATGAATCGCCGATTCGGAAAATGCCTGGATCAAACAAACCGATAATATCGCCCGGATACGCCGTATCCACGATATCACGGTCTTGCGCTAGAAACTGCTGCGGTTGCGCAAGCTTAATGTCCTTGCCATTACGCACATGACGAACGCTCATTCCGCGCTCGAATTTGCCGGAGCAAATCCGAAGGAAAGCAATTCGGTCACGATGGGCCGGGTTCATATTCGCTTGAATTTTGAAAACATATCCTGTAAATTTCTCATTCGTCGGATCAACCTGACCTGTCGTGCTGTTGCGCGAGGTCGGCTTAGGAGCCAGCTGAAGGAAGTTTTCTAGAAAAGTTTGCACGCCAAAGTTATTAACCGCGCTTCCGAAGAAAAGAGGCGTCAGTTCACCCGCTTGCACTTTCTCAAAATCAAATTGATCACCAGCGACATCCAGCAGCTCAAGATCACCAATAAGCTGATCTGTTAAATAATCTCCAGCCATCTCACGAATGACAGGATCATTATAATCGCTAACGGGACGAACCTCGATTGTCGAGTGGTCATTTCCTTGGAATAGCTCGACCTGTGTTTTCATTCGGTCATAAACACCGCAAAGCTCACGTCCCATGCCGATTGGCCAGTTCATTGGAACAGCGCGAATGCCTAAGACACGCTCAAGCTCCTCCATTAATTCAAATGGACTTTGCCCTTCACGGTCTAGCTTGTTAATAAAAGTAAAAATCGGAATGCCGCGTTTGCGGCAAACCTGGAACAGCTTGATCGTTTGTGCCTCGACACCTTTGGCAACGTCAATAAGCATGACGGCGCTGTCGGCTGCGGTAAGCGTACGATACGTGTCCTCACTGAAATCTTGGTGACCAGGCGTATCAAGAATGTTAACGCGATGTCCTAGATAATCGAACTGCATTACGCTGGACGTTACCGAGATACCACGTTGTTTCTCAATTTCCATCCAGTCGGATGTTGCATGACGGCTCGCTTTGCGCGCCTTAACTGACCCTGCAAGCCGAATGGCTCCTCCGAATAGGAGGAGCTTCTCAGTGAGGGTCGTTTTTCCTGCATCCGGGTGAGAGATAATCGCGAATGTACGGCGCTTATCTACTTCCTGTTTAATTTCTTCACTTAACGATTGGCTCATGCTTGTCTTCCCTTCATTACGTAAGGTATGCGGCAGCGATTATTTTCCGCTGTTCGAAACCCAAATGACGTTATCTTCCTCTTGTCCGTTAACCGGCCACCAATGGAAACCATCTTCTTTTAGCATTTCATCCGCAGCTTCTGGACCCCATGATCCCGCTGGATACAGCTTCAAATCACTTTTCTCTTCACGCCAAGCTTGTGCAATACGATCCACGAAAGCCCATGCTTGGGATACTTCATCCCAGCGCGTGAAGTAAGTAGAGTCGCCGCGTGCCGCATCATGAATGAGGCGCTCATACGCTTCAGGCGTATTTAAGCCGATTTGGCAGCTTTGGCAGAACTCCATGGCAACTGGCTGTACCGAATTGTTTTGACCAGGTGTCTTTGCGTTTACTTTAATATATATGCCCTCAAGCGGGTTTACGCGAATAACGAGCAAATTCGGCGCCAAATCATGACGCTGGGCAAATAGAACATTTTGCGGCATCGATTTAAACTCGATGACGACCTCCGTTGTTTTTACAGGTAGACGTTTGCCCGTTCTAATATAGAAAGGCACGCCAGCCCAGCGGAAGTTGTCCACTAATACTTTGGCAGCAAAATAAGTTTCAGTCGTGGAGTCCTCGCCAACAGAATCCTCTTGGCGGTATCCCGGAAGTTCTTTGCCATGATGGCTGCCTTCGCTGTATTGACCGCGTACGACGTGCGAGCGAACCTCATCACTTGACGTATAATTGCGCAGTGAACGAAGCACCTTTACCTTCTCGTCACGAATATCTTCTCCGTGCAAGCGGCTTGGCGGCTCCATAGCAATCATCGTTAGCATTTGCAGCATATGGTTCTGACCCATGTCGCGCAAAGCTCCCGATTTGTCGTAATAGCCTCCGCGATCCTCAACGCCAACCGTTTCGGATAATGTAATCTGAACATTGGCAATATGGTTATTATTCCACAAAGGCTCAAAAAAAGCATTAGCAAAACGAATAACTTGAATGTTTTGAACCATTTCCTTGCCTAGATAATGATCGATACGGTATATTTCTTCTTCCTTAAACACTTGGTTAATCTGCTCATTCAGCTTCTGAGCCGATGGAAGATCGTAGCCAAATGGCTTCTCGATTACAACGCGATGCCAACCGTTTGATTCAAGCAATCCGCCGTCGCGCAAATTGAATGATACCGGACCGAAAAGTGAAGGCGCAAGGGCCAAGTAAAAAAGACGGTTGCCCGGAATGTTGAACTTCACGTCAAGCTGCTCAGACAATTTGCTAAGCTCGCGGAAGCCTTCTACATCGTTAATATCGAGTGACATATATACGAAATGTTCTGCAAAACGATTCCAAAGCTCAGCATCGTCCGCTTTGTAACGACAAAACTCTACAATAGATTCATAAAGGTCAGCACGAAATTGTTCATTCGTACGAGGACGTCTTGCTAGACCAACGACGGCAAAGTTTTCCGTGAGCTTGCCTTCTTTATATAAACTGAAAAGGGCTGGAAACAGCTTGCGCCGAGCCAAATCGCCCGTTGCTCCGAAGAGGTAATATACAGCACCTTCTGCAGAGACGGATTCAAGATTATTATTATATGTCATTTGCCTCATTCTTTCCCTATGTATTTTTATACAACTTTACATGATATGTAGTTTAGCATATTCAACTTTAATTCGCTATTCAACATGTCATAAAAAATACTGATAAGATCCGTTACTAATTCTAATCAAAGTATACCCATCTATGGGCTCGCTGTCGCATTGGCACTGTATTCACCCGTAATGACAGGCACACCGATCGTCAATGCCGTTTGATCCGAATTTGTCTCTTTATGCAAAGCGATTTGAAGATTGGCTGTTTTCCCATTTTCAACGGTGATGGCTGAATGCAGCATTCGGGTATAAAACATGTCGCTTGTCGTGCCTTTATCTTCATAATGATCCACTGCTTTGGCATCTGTGAGCCTAACCAAACGCTGAATGGCTTGACTATTTTTCGTATAACCTTGTACTTTCATACTCGTCGTAAACGCAGGGGAAATACGTGCGATCTGCGCGGAAATTTCTGCTGTCACTTGCAACAGCTTATTTTTTTTGGTCATTTCAGTTGGATTAGTTTCTAATATAACCATAAGCTGCTCGCCATTGCTGTCTATCTGCGTGAGACTAATTGAAACTTGTCCGCCGTATGACGGGATAACGCCAGTGACTGTTTTGCCCTCATTCTGGTTCTGCACCAGTATGCTGCTAGCTTTTCCCGGTTCCTGTGAAAACATTTGCTGAGTAAGCTCCTCCATGGCTCCTTCCTTGCCCGTTACATTCCATCGAATCGACCACTGCGCTTCCTCAGAGCTGCTTTTCATTTGGTCGTCGCTCCATAACCAAAGCTCTCCCAAATCATGCTGAAGAAGCTGTTCCGCTGAAGTTGCTTCCTTCGGTTCCCTGTCGGCCTGCCACATCGCCCATGCTGCACATATCAAAATCACGAGCATCGCTAGCATGATCCCAACCTTCGTTTGTTTGGCTCGCTGCTTTGCTGACTTACGGTGGCGAGCGGGAGGTGTGTTTTTCGGAATATACATTATTATTCACTCCTGTCCTCTTCCAAATGGGTAAACATCCATACACGTTTGCCTGTAGGTGAATACACTGGTTGCAGGAATGCTGGAATAAATGCTTTGAGTCTAGCCTCTATAGCAAAATGCCAATACAACACGCTCAAGCGCTTTATTCCAATTACACTTTGGAGGTGTCATCAGCAAATGGAACGCATTTATCCATTGCACGAAGAAGTCGTCAGTCGTTTTTGCGGGTATCCAGTATGTGTGATTATGAATGACGGCATGCGCCACTTTGGCATACTTAGCTCCTGCGAGAGCGGCAGATTGCATTTAAACGCAGGTTCCGGCGAAACGGAAGCCGCGACCGCAAATGCAAAGCCGCAAGTTTCAAAAAACAAAAAAGGCGGTAAAGGTAAAAAAGAGATGGCTCATAAATCATCTTCAACGCAAGTTCAAACACAGGCTTACCCTTATGATCCTTATTATTATGGAGAACGGCCTTATTATCCATGGGGCGAAGCGCTCGCTCTTGATTTGGCATCAATCGCATTCTTGTTTCTATTGCTGTAAATGGCAAAGCGGCGAGCTCAGCGGAGATGCGCCGCTTTTTTATTTAATTGATGCTGCTGACAGCTTTCGCCAGTCTTTTTAATCACCTTATAGTACGCTGACACAACATATACCAATGGAGTGAGAAAGGGGTTTTCTAATGAGCACATCGATACGTTCCATTCGAGGCATAGAACGATCCTATGCATACTCCACCGTACAAGCCGTTAGCCCTTATGCTTATTATCCTTATCGGGATGGCGAGGCTCAGCAAGCCCCAGAATATAACAAAAGCTTAACGCGCGATTTCCAGCAAGCTGCAAACAGTGCTGCTTCTTGGCTTAGTAAGGCTAAAAAGGCGCAGTCCGACATTGAGCAGATAAACAAGCAATTAAGTAACGAATTGTACACGGACAAGCCAATTGCAGGCAGCTTGCATCGCCTTACTGCGGTGCTCAATCAGTTGGAGGATCATTACAGAGCACATGCTGATGATTTGAAACCAGAGCTGTGGGAGAGTATTGAGCTGGCTTTGAGGCATCCCGCAGCGGAGGAGATCGGACTGCGACGCAGTACAACAAACGGCAAGTGGATTGCGGATTCTACCTATACCATTTCTTCAGAAAATAGAGATCGAACAGCTAGCCTTATTTCTGTTCAGAACGAAATCAGCAAGAGTTTGCTGCCAACTACCATCCATATGGAGCAAAAACAAGAGCTGTCGTACTCTTCCAGCCGTATGCAGAGGCTAATGCTTGGATCAGAAGGTATGCTTACTGGCATAAAATATGCACTTACTTATGCCGAGCAGCATAAGGCCGTTGATCTGCTCCAGTCACCTCTTACATCAACTCTTCCTTACGCTGCTTACTACAGTTCTATGCAAACCTATTCGCCAATTCCATATGTTGGATTAGTCTTGAATCGGTTTCTTTAAAGTTAAATCCGAAGGAGCATGCTACGTTAGCAAAGCTGCTGTTTGCCACTCTATGTAAGTGATATATTCGGCTCCGTTCCGGCTATATCCTCCCGTTTTATATAATAAAAACCTTTATTTTCATCAAATTCCATGTTAAGGGATAAGAATGACCTCAATGATATCACCCGCTTCCGCTCCTCTCGAGCCTGATGGAATGATTGCTAATCCTTCTGCATCCGCAATGGAAGCCATCATACTCGATTTGGAAAAGGCTAGCGGGTCAGCATGCAGGCTTCCATCTTCCGTGCTGATGAGTGTTGTGCGCACAAAACGATCATGGGGACTTGGCTTATTCACAGCTGTCCGCAGGTTTGCTTTTACTTTACGAGGCAATGCTTTACTTGCTCCCTGCAATCGCAGCAGCACCGGACGAACGAATAATTCAAATCCGACAAAACAAGCACCGGGATTGCCCGACAAGGCGAGCAGCAGCTTGCCGTTAAACATTGCTGCTGACGTTGGACTGCCCGGCCTCATCGCAACTTTGTCGAAGAGCACCCGGTTTCCATCTTCGCTGCCAGATACCCTATTGTTCTTTATCGTCCTTATGATGTCTGACATGACATCAAAGTCCCCTACAGATACACCGCCTGTTGTGACAATCAAATCAACATCATCCCATACACTCGCCAAAGCAGCCTCAACGGCATCAGGCTTGTCTTCCAATGATCCGCACATAACCGCTACTCCGCCGCTCTGCTCCACCATAGCAGCGACCATAAAGCTGTTGCTGTCGCGGATCTGTCCTGCCGCCAGCGGAGCCTCGACCGCCAGCAATTCGCTGCCGGTTGCAAATATCGCTACGCGCGGGCGCTTGCCAACCGCCACCTCGGCATAGCCGAAGGTGGCTAGCAGCGCAATATGTCCCGGTCGCACAAGCGTCCCGGGACATGCCAAAGCGCCCCCAAGGCGAAACTCCTCGCCTTGGGGCGCAATGTGCTGGCCTGCCGCGCCGGCGTGCTTAATCAGCACCGCCGGCGCGCCGTCGGCCAGCATCGCTTCCGCGGTCTGCTCAAGCATGACGACCGCGTCAGCCCCCATAGGCACAGCCGCGCCAGTCATGATGCGCACGGCAGTGCCCTTCTGCACGGTCGCAAGGGCGAGCTCGCCCGCTGCAACCGAATCAACCACGCGCAGCGTCGCCGGCGTACCTGGCGACGCTGACGCGATATCTGCCGCGCGCACGGCGTAGCCGTCGAGGCCCGAGCGCGCGAAGGGCGGCCAGTCGCTTGTCGCAGCTACCGTCTGCGCAAGCCATCGGCCGCCGCTAGCCCGCAGCGGCACAAGCTCGCTGCCGAGAGCTAGCCCATCCGCAGCAGCAAGCAGCCGCTGCTGCGCTTCTTCCACCTTCACAGCCTGCCGTTTGAACCGGCTTATCTGTTTCCTCTCACTCGCCTCACCGCGATTAGCCATATCTCTACTCCCGCTCACCTCAACGCGATCGGCCTTATCCCTACTTCCGCTCGCCCCGCCACTCTCAGTCATATTCACCCTCCGCTCATCTCGCCGCCTTACATAACCTTCGGCAGCTTGTTCAGCATCCATTTTACAATGTATGTTAAACTATTGGCAATTACGGTCATCAAGCGCCATGAAGGAGAAGCCCATGCCATTAATCGTTCAAATCGTTGGATACAAAAATACCGGCAAAACCACATTGGTTTGCCGGCTAACAGAACGCTTCAAACAAGCAGGATATAAAGTTGGGACAATCAAACGCGACGCGCATGATTTTCAGATCGATACACCAGGGACGGATACATGGAGACATCAAGAGGCAGGAGCTGATATAACAGCTATCACATCCTCAAAGCGCACAGCAATTATGAAACAGCATGCTGAACCGCTTCAGCTGTTAATTTCACAAATGACCGAGGCCGACGTTATTCTTATCGAAGGTTTCAAAGATGCCTCATACCCAAAAATCATTATGATTCGAACTGCAGTTGATTCCGAACTGCTCCACAGCGTACCCAACCCTCTTGCAGCCGCAGTTTGGAATGATCCCAACCGTGGAACAATAGTTCACCCATCCATCCCACTAATCGATGTGGATGATATTGAACAGCTACACCAAAAAGTATTATCGATATCCGCTAAGCAGTAGCCCTACACTTATTCGGCAATTCCTTGTCTATGAGCATAAATGGCTGCTTGCGTACGATCATCCACATCAAGCTTATTAAAAATATTCGTAATATGAAATTTTACTGTTTTAACTCCAATGAACAGCTCATCGGCAATTTCTTGATTGGAGCGTCCCTGTGCAACCCGCTTCAATACATCCATCTCGCGCTCAGTCAGCTCATCATGCAGCGGAGCTTGCTCTTGCTGCTTTGGCTGCCGGAAGCGATTCATCATTTTAGCTGCTACCTGCGACTCCAGTACCGATTGTCCGCGAGCAGCGGCCCTTATCGCATCCGCGATCTCGGTCGCTCGCGACGTCTTCAGCAAATAGCTGAATGCGCCTGCTTCAATAACAGGGTAGAGCTTGCTATCATCCAAATAGCTCGTCAATACAATTACCTTGCATTCCGGGTACAGCTCGAGCAGCTTGGCTGTCGTCTCGACTCCATCCATGCCATCCATAACTAAATCCATAAGTACAACGTCCGGTCTGTATGCCTGTGCTAATCGAATGCCGTCCATGCCGTTGCTCGCTTCACCGACAACCTCAATTCCATCCTCGGTATCAAGCACCGCTGCAAGTCCGATGCGCACCATTTCATGATCATCTACAAGCAGAACCTTTATAGGCCGACTCAATTGCTGGGTTGCTTCCACACCTTACACCGCCCTCATTTTTTCGTAAAGCTCATCATTATCTCTAATTATATTACATTCTCTTATGAAACATCAGTGGGCACCCAAATTTCAATGACAGTTCCCTCGCCAGGTCTCGAAATCATCTGCAGGGAGCCGCCAATTTCAATTACCCGCTCTTCCATAGTCAGCAAGCCATAGGACGTTTGCTTCTTCGCCTCAAGATCAAATCCAACGCCGCTGTCCTTTAGACTCATGTGTACTTGGTTGCCGAATTGAAGCAATTTGATATCCATGCTTTCCGCTTTCGAATGCCTGAGCGTATTCGATAATGCCTCCTGAGCGATGCGGAACAGATGATCCTCAGCATTAGGAGGAAGCAGGATCGTATCATCAACCTCAAGTGTAATCTTCATCGGTACTTTCTGCTTCAGCTCATCCACTAGAACAGTAAGCGCCTGCCCCAGATTTTTTCCGTCCAAGTGGACGGGCCGAAGATGTAGCAGCAACGCGCGCATTTCTGATTGAGCAACAGCAGCCATTTCCTCAATAAGCTGTACCTGACGTTTGGCTCGCTCCCAATCTCGCTCAATCGTTCGACTAACTGCAGTCGCTGTCATCGATATGGCGAATAACTGCTGGCTTACTGCATCATGCAGCTCGCGTGCAAGCCGCTGGCGCTCTTCGATTACTGCGGTGAACTTGACCTTCTTCGCCCAGTTAGGATCAACCTGCTCTTGTTCTGAAATTTCGTTTTCCGTCGTCTCCCCATTGCTTAGCGTAACTGTAAATCGACGTTTTTTTTGCTGCTCGGTCAGCCGCTTCAGCGATTCCTTTAGTTTGGAGTTTTGCAAATAACCGTTTAATGTAGCAGCCGCTAAACCTGCACCAACGAAAGCTAGTCCGATAATTGCCCATTTCCCTTGAAGCGTGAAGAGATCAACATAACCGATTCCTTGCAATATGATAACAACCAAGCTGACAATGATCAGCAGCCACAATATGGTTTCCGTTACAAGACGCTTGCGGGCCGCATGATTCGAATGGTCGCTCTTATTGCCTTGCTCCATACGGCTCACTTCCTTCTCTTCGCTATTTTAACCACGATGAAGCAAAAAACATATGAAAGAGCAGACCGCAAAACGGTCCGCTTCCTTCATAGCCTATAGTCTTATTCCTCAGTCGGAGCCTTTGTTAATGAAGTTGTTGGGTTTAGCTTGTTTTTAAGTGCTTGCAGCTGCTCATCCACTTTATTTTTTTTCTCAGCATCTGCTGCATTAAAGCTGTTCGAAGAGCTGTTATAGGAGTAAGGCGTGCGCAAAACATCTGCTTCAGCCTCTAGCTGCATAATTTTCTCTTCCATCCGGTAGAAGCCGCGTGATGCCGAACCGCTATCAATCGTGTTGTTAGTAGTCAATTGCGCCATTTGCTTTTGAGCTTTTGCTACTTGTGCACGGGAAGCAAGCTCATTGCGCTTGTTGCGAAGCTGGTAGAACTCTTCTTTCATTGCGTGCAGCTGTTGCATCAATTCCTCAGCCTGTGTCTTCGATTGTGCGTGCAAATCAGTATATTCTGTTACCTTTTGGTCAAAATAAAGCTTCTCTTCAAGCAGCTTGCGCGTATGTTCTTCTTGTCCAGCTCTTAGAGCCGCTTCTGCTTTTGATTCACGATCTGCCGCGCTGCGTACTGTTTCTTCCAAGCGCTGCTTCATCCGGCGCTCATTCGCCATTTGTTTAGCTACTGTAACCTCAGCTTGATGAATTTCAGATTCCATGTCACGCAAGTATTGATTTAACATAATAATCGGATCTTCAATTTTGTCCAATGCCTCATTTACCGATGCCTTAGTCATGTCTTTCATGCGTTTGAAAATTCCCATATTAAAAATCCCCCTTCTCGTATTTAGCAATTTTGGCTTTCAATTCTTCAATTTCACGACGTAGTGCTTTTTTCTCCAAATCATCCATCATGCTATCGAACTGTGACGATGTTGTAGGCTGGGATGAAGGTGCCGGTGCACTCCAAGAGCCTGGCGCTTGCGGCGGGTTTTTGTAAGGACCACCGAAAGGCGAATTTGTATGTTGATCGAATCCTGGGTTATAACCTCCGCCATAACCGTTTCCGTTTCCGTTACCAAAGCCGTTTGGACCGAAGCCGGAGTAGACAGGCGGTTCTTTAGGAACAACCATGCCTGCAATAATATAGATCAGAATAACAGCTCCGCTTGTGAAGATCGTAACGACTATAAGTAGAATCCGCAGCAGCGTCGCATCCACATTTAACATTTCCGCTAATCCACCGCAAAGACCGAATAATTTTTTGTCTCGAGAAGATCGATACAGTTTTTTCAAGACGACCATCCCTCTTTCTCAAGCTTACGTTTCAGCTGCTCAAGCTCTCGTTCAATAACCGATTGCAATGTGTTGCCCGCTTCGGATACGAATTCTTGACCCATTTTGCGAATGTCGCGAAGACTCTTTGCTTCATGCTCCATGCCGCTTATACGATCCTCCAGCTTTCTAAACACAGAACCCGATTGAATGCCTTGATCACCGAAGCCGCTCGTATATCGAGCGTTCATTCGTTGTTGAAGCCTTAGTGATTCCATACGAGCTGCATAATATTCACGCTTGTCATATACCGATTGGTATTCGCTGCGCATCTCGCGCAGCTGTTCTTCAAGATCAAGCGTGTTTTGACGGCTTTGCTCGAACAGCTCACGGTATTGAATTGAACGCTCTTCGCAGCTAGCTTTCTCATGCAATGCGATTCTTGCCATTTGCTCCTCGCCAGCCTTCAGAGCTGTCAACGCTTGATTCTCACGGCGTTCCTTTTGCTCTTCAGCTTGCAGCCATTGTGCTTTCAAGTGATTGCTATGTCCTGCATACTGCTGATATAATTTCTCAGCTTGGATAATATCTTCTCTTGTCGACCAGAGGAATTGATCAATCAACCGTACTGGATCCTCTGATTTTTCAAGCCGTTCATTTAATGTAGCGACAGTAATGTCGCGAACTCGCTTCATAATGCTCATTCAATGTCCTCCTTAACGTTTTGCGGTGCAAAACCAGCTTCATCTATCTTTACATTTTATAATGATTCGCAGCAACTAAAATGCTCTGCGTTTGTCTTTCTTAAAGAGGCTCACACCAGCAACGATTAAGCCGATTGCTAGAAGCAGTAAGATGATACCGCCGAGTTTACCGAAAATCATCATGCCGCCGATTGCAATAAGTATTCCGCCAATCCATTTCTTATTGTTCGACCAACCGACAACCCCCAATCCGATTAGTATGAACGGGAGCAAAAATCCGAATATTGCACCAAAATGAACTCCGACAAAATTAAGTACCGCGATACTGCCGACGATGACAAGCAACACGCCCAAAGCGCTTTTTCCATTCATCTCCATTTCCAACTCCTTTCGACTATTAGAATTTATTCATTTTTCTTTTCTTGCCTTACGTGTGTTGCTCTTGCTTATGTACTTAGTTTAGATCAATTTCTCCTTTTATAAAACGGACTTTCGGCGGTTTTCTCACTAGACTTAGGTCGAGTGGGCAGCCCGCCTCTAGGGTCAAATGCGGGTTAATACCCATATTTTACAGCTTAAACTACTAATATCCCTGTGTTACGTTATTATCACACAGGAGGTGTATACGCTGCCAATGAAAAACTATTCGATTAAGAAACTCATTGTAGCTGGCTTTTTGACTACCGTATTATTAAATACTGGAACCATTCCTTTCCAAACAAATGGACATGTCTATGCAGCATCATCATCGGTGGAGAAAATAATTGCAACAGGAATGAAATACTTAGGGACACCCTATGAGTTCGGCTCTGATCGAAGCACAACGAAAACATTTGATTGTTCAGATTTCACCAAACACATATTTGAAAAAGCAGCGGGCGTAACGCTTCCTTCTACCTCTGCTCTGCAAGCAGCTTATATTAAGAAAAATTCAGCGATTCAAACAGACTGGAAAAACCTAAAGCGCGGTGACCTCATGTTCTTTATGTCCTATCACGGCAGCAGTACGGCAGGTTATTCGCGTTTAACGAAGTCAAAACAAACGATAACTCACGTAGGCGTTTATTTAGGCAATGGAAAAATGCTCGATACTTATTCGAAGGAAAGCGGCGGCGTACGAATCGACAACATCGACAATACACACTGGGAATACCGTTTTGTTTTTGGCGGAAGCGCGCTCTAGCCGTTTTCTTATCATTAAAAAGTGCCGGTCCAGCTACGAAAGCGCATGGCCGGCACAACTTATAAGCTTTGAAGCTTATTTGCTTGCAAGAAATTGATCGAATTGCTTTTGCTTCTCCGCTATTATTTTCTCGATACCTGCCGCTTTCAGCCTCTCGATATACTCGGGCAGTATTTTATCCACATCTACAGATCCTGTTTCAAGCGCAGTTTGGTACTGCCTATCCACATTGCCGACCGCAGCTACTTCAGCCCTTACCGTATCCCCATTAAATACGAAGCCAAGACCTGGTGAAATTTTTGCCTCTTGGTTAAATTGCTTGAAGCTATTCCACTTCATTGGGTCTTCACTTTCCCATACATAATTTAAAAACTGATTGCCGAACATCCACGTGGTTCCTGGATTATAATTTTGGGTATACTCGGTAGGCCTGATCACATTCTCACTAACCTTTATATAATGCCTGCCTTCAATCCCGTAGTTCAATAAATTGTTTAAGTAAACATCTGTATGCAGCAGATTAATAAACATCATCGCTCGCGCTGGATCTTGTGAGGTCGAAGAGATAGCCAGCATGGACCCCGCGGTCTCTGACGTTGCTATCGTCTTCACATTTAACGGCAGCTGCGCAAGCTTTCCGATCATCCCCGTCTGAATCGCCAGCTCTTCACTTTTGCCGGGCTTTAATGCGCCAGTTATTGAAAAAACATCTCCGGATCTCAGCGCCTCGCTGTTCATCGTCTGATTCGTAGCCGCATCTTTATTAATGTACCCTTTCTGAAAAAACTTGCGTGTGATATGAAGTGTATCTATATAACGGCCCACTTCATAGGCAGGCAAAACCTTAGTGCTTTCTCCATCCTTCAAAATGACCCCAGGAATCGATGTATCTCCTAATGCATCAAAATTCCCAATGTAATGTGTATTAAACGATTCCCCCATCTTCAGATAAAGGGGTGTGATCTCCGGCTTTTTCTCTCGGACAATCTGATAAACCTCATCTAAGTCTTCTATACTTTTCACCTTAGTCATATCTATTCCAAGCTCTTCAGCTATATCCGCCCGATAGATAATGCCTCCCTGCGCAGCAAGCTCCTTGTTTGTTGGAACGGCATAATTATGTCCCTCAATCTTGGCGCCTGCCAGAAATACAGGGTCAAGCGATTGCAAAATGCCTTGGCCATACTGATCTAGAAGCTCATCAACGACTAAAAAAGCACCTTTTGACACATTAATCGCGTGTTTATTCCATTGCGCTGTAAATAAAATATCAATCTTTTCACGTGATGCGATCATCAGATTGACTTTATCGTCCCACGGTCCCCAGTCAATTGGAATAAGGTCTATTTTTGCATTTATTTTCGTTAATAAGTAGTCATTCATGGCCGCTTCTATTTCTTCTTCATCTTTCTGCGGTGCACCTGTATATACAAACTTTAGCGTATACGCTTTTAATTGAAGAATGTCAGAGTTGTCGGCTTCATCCATTTCTCCTGAATCCATTGAAACGCTTTCATTATTGAATTCAAGTTGGCTCTTGGCTTCACTGTTGTTCCATGCCGGTTCTGTGCCTGACTCATTTGAACAAGCTATGATTAGAAAGAAGCAGGTCAGCAGGAGCATCCTTGCACGCATCAAATGGTAATTCGATCGAGTCATACCCGCTTAGCCCCCTACTGCATGGATGAATTGCATTTGTTAGCTTAATTGTAAGGAATACACAAAAAATTGCAAGCAAGAAAAACCCGCGCCTTTAGAAGGCGCGGGTTTCATTGTACGTAATCACAGGTTGTTTACTTGCTGGCTAGGAACGCATCAAATTGCTTTTGTTTCTCCGCAACCACTTTATCAACGCCTGCTTCCTTCAATTTCTTATCATATTCAGCTAACGTTTTATCGACGTCGACCGAGCCTGTTTCAAGCGCTCTTTGATATTGACGGATTACGTTTGCCAATGCTCCAACTTCCGATTTCACTGGCTCGCTGTCGAATACGAAACCAAGGCCTGGAGAAACCTTCGCATTTTGGTTGAACTCTTTAAATTTGGCCCACTTATCTGGGTCCTCTGTATTCCAAACATAGTTCAAGAACTGACTGCCGAACATCCAAGCCGAGCCTGGGTTATAGTTAGCTGTATTTCCTGTAGCTGTTATGATTTCTCCACTGCGTGTATAATGGTCGCCTTCAATACCGAAGTTAAGCAAGTTATTGATTTCCTTGTCTGTATGAAGTAAATTAATCAACATCATCGCACGGTCTGGGTCCTTAGAAGTGGAAGAGATACCTAGCATCGAACCAGCAGTTTCAGATGTGGCGACTGTTTTTTCTGTCATCATGATTTGAGCAAGCTTCCCAGTCAGGTTAGAAGCGCTTGCAATCTCTGCGTCCTTGCCTGGTTTCATTGGCTCAATCGTAGAGAATACGTTGCCTGCCTTCCAAGCGTCTGCTGAAGCAACTTGTGTAGTCGCAGCATCTGCATTAATGTAGCCTTTCTTGAAATAGTCACGAGTCAGATTTAAATATTGCTTGTAGCGGTCAAGCTGCTCCATAGGCATCACTTTAGTATCGTCTTTATCTTTAAGAATGGCGCCAGGAATCGTTGAATCGCCCAAGAAGTCGTAATTGGCGAAGAAGTGCGAGTTGAAAGCGCCTGCCGTTGTATACAGCGGAATTAATTCCGGCTTTTTCTCCTTAACGACGGCATATACAGCATCAAGATCTTCTGGTGTTTTCACATTGCTCATATCAATGCCAAGCTCATCGGTAACATCTTTGCGGTAGACGATTCCGCCAGCAGCTGCGAGCTCCTTGTTCGTTGGAACACCGTAGTTTTTGCCGCTAATTTTTGCCCCTTCCAGAAACGCAGGGTCTAATGAATCTTTAATGCCTTGACCGTATTTATCAATCAGGTCACCTAGATCCAGAAATGCGCCTTTGGCAACATATTTAGCATGACCATTCCACTGCGCCGTGAACACAATGTCCACTTCTTCCCTCGAAGCAACCATCAAATTGATTTTATCATCCCATGCACCCCAATCGATTGGCCTGAGATCAATCGTTGCGTTGATTTTTTCAGTAAGCAGCTTATTGAGTGCTTCTTCTACTTTTTTCTCATCTGTTTGCGGTGTGCCAGGATATACGAGAGAAACTTGATATGGCTTCAAATCTGATGCTGGCGGCTCTTCATCCGTAGTGACTGGTTTATCCGTTTCGGCAGCTGGCGCTTTTGTTGGCTCTGCGTTGTTTTTCCCGTTGTTTCCTGAACATGCGGATACAATCAGTACGATGGACATCAGCATGAGAAGAAGCATCGATGTTTTTTGTTTAACTTGCTTCATAGCGGGTGGACCTCCCTCAAAAATTTGGATTATATGCTAAATCGGCGTTGCCGATTACAGCCGTATGATTGCTGACAGTCATGAGTTCAACCTTTTACAGCGCCGACAGTCAGCCCTTTTACAAAATATTTTTGAAAGAACGGGTAGGCAAAAATGATAGGACCGATTCCAACAACAACCATAGCCATACGAACTGTCTCGCTCGGAAACTTAAAGGTTCCTCCAGCCGCAATAATAGCTGCCGCCGCCGTACTGTTATTAGCTAAAAACTGAATGTTCAGCATCGTCTTATACATGAGGTATTGAACAGTTATGTTCGATTCCTTCGTTATGAACACAAGGCTGAGAAACCAATCATTCCAATACGTTAACGTCTGGAAGAGTGCTACTGTGGCAAGTACCGGAAGCGATAACGGCAAAACGATTTTGAAAAAGATCGTCAGCTCTCCCGCTCCATCAATTTTTGCAGACTCCAGTATGGCTACAGGAATGGTCGTTTGGAAAAACGTTCGAATGATTAGAACAAAAAACGCAGCAACTAAAAGCGGTACAATAAGAGCCATTATCGTATCCTTCAAATCGAGCATTTGAACATATACGAGATACCAAGGAACTAAGCCCCCTGAGAAAAGCATCGTAAAAAATACGAAGAAGGTAAAAAACTTGGCATGAGGAAAATCTGATCTGGATATTGGATAAGCGTACAGCGCCATGATCATTAAGCTAAGTGAAGTTCCGACAATCGTTACAAAGATAGAGATACCATAGGATCGAAAAATCTGGGTCGCATCTTTGAATAGGAACTGGTACGCTGCCAAATCAAATTTTGAAGGAATAAATTGATACCCTTCCCTGACAACTGTACTTTCATCGGAGATCGAAACCATAATAATTAAAATGAGCGGTACGATACAAAGCAACGAATACACTATAAAAAATATATTGATGCCTAGAGAAGCCGGAAGTGATAATTGGTTTTTAATATTAGATCCGGAAGGTATTTTCTCAATCTCAGCTGCTTCCATAGGATCACCTCCAAACAAAATTTTCGTAAATATCCTTCGATAGCAAGACTCTAAAATAACGCATTATCTTTATTAATTCGGCGGACCACCCAATTCGAGAAAAATACTAATGCGAAGCCGATTACGGATTGCAGCAATCCTGCCGCTGAGGATAAACCAATATCACCAACCGTTAGGAATGTGCGATAAACATAGGTGTCGATAACATTTGTTACCGGGAACAACACACCCGATTCTCTTGGCACTTGGAAAAACAAACCGAAATCCGCGTTAAATATTTTTCCGATTTGCAGCAGTGTCATAATCGTAATGATCGGCATGATGAGCGGGATCGTAATACTCGTCATTTGCTTCCACTTGCTTGCTCCGTCTATGGTTGCAGCTTCGTAATACTCATCATCTATGCCAATGATGGCTGCCATATAAATGACGGTAAAGTACCCCATGCTTTTCCAGGTGTTAACGATTGGCAAAATATAAGGCCATACCTCCTGCGTGAAATACCATTGAACCTGTTCAAGTCCAAGCGCCGGCAGCAGCGAAGTGTTCAGATACCCATGCTGATCGCTCAAGAAGCCATAGACCAAATAACTAATGACGACCATCGATAAAAAGTAGGGCAGAAACATAATCGTTTGATGAAGCTTTGCGAGAAAACGGCTTCTGATTTCATTAAGCATGATCGCAAAAGAGAGCGGGAATACCAAGTTCAATACGATAAAACCTGAGTTGTACAGCAGCGTATTCCTTGTAATGATCCAAGCGTCTGATGTTTTGAACAAATACTCAAAATTTCTCAACCCGCTCCAGGCGCTTCCAAATATTCCATCCGCGTAATTAATGTTTTTGAAAGCAATTATGATTCCGAACATCGGAATGTAATTGTTCAGCAGCAGCAATACGATGGCTGGCAGCATCATTAGGTAGAACATCCAATACTTGCGAAAAATACGGAGCTGAGACATTTTTTTCATTGAACTCTTCGGAATATAGGCAGCTGTTGTTATCGCTTCCGTCGTATGTTTCGCCAACGCCTTCCCCCTCCTCTTTCTAAAACTCTTGTGTTCCATCTAGGTATAATTGTATAAAAAAAAGACGCCGACATCTGTCGGCGCCGTGACCATATTAACGGTACAGTGACTTTTCAATCATACATCCTGAAAGTTTTTACGATACTCTTGCGGTGTAAGCCCCGTCGTTTTCTTAAACAGCTTAGAAAAGTGCGAGAAATTACTATATCCTACGTTTATGGCAACATCACTTATTCGGTTATTTGTTTTTTCAAGCTCGATTCTCGCCTTGGCTATACGCATTCGAACCAAATAATCCGTTAACGAGTAACCCGTTTCCCTACGGAATAAACGAGATAAATAAGCTGGATTCAAATAAACAGACTCGGCCGCTTGCTCACGGCTGAATTCCTCTCCCATATGCTCTTCCATGTAGCGCTGAACCTTCTCCACTACTTGTGACACGTCCTTGCCGTTCTGGTTGGCATAGTCCGTAATCTGCTGGCTCAATTGCTGTGTCCATGTTCGCATGCGCGGCAATGATTTGAGAATGTTCTCGCCTACCTCCCATTCTCTATGTACAAACACGTCCGTCATTTGAACCGACTTTTTATTCAACCATTGGAACACCATATTCATATACCCATAATAAAACGATGCCATATAGGTATAATCAACTTTCAGCTCTAACATTTGGTCAAAGCATTCATCTATTCGCAAGGACAACTCCGTCTGCTTGCCGGATTCCAGCAATAGTGCCCAGTCAGCGAAGGGGGCTTGCTGAAGTGTATTCAGTCCTTGCTTCTGAGTATAATCACGCTCCATTATAATCGCACAAGTATTGCTGACGTTGCTTCTCTCTAAGGTAAGCAGCGTTTGTATTGTAGTACGGAGCTGCTTCACCTCCGCTGCTTCGCTTATATAACAGGATAACGAGCAATTCAGCAGCGTTTTGCATTGATCAATAAATGTTTTGCATCTGGCATGCAGATCATTATTGCCTTGCTTGTCACCTAACGCTCCACTATAAAATATTGCATATAAAATCCCGCTGCCATCTTGCACAATATGGCCAGATTCACCTTGAAGCACGATCTCTTCAGCTGCATTCTTAATTCCGTATGTCATGATCTCCTCATCACGGGCCGACCATTCCTCCCGCCACTGCTCGATGCTAATAAGCACGACGTGAATCAAGCTGTCCGCTTCAAGCGGTAAACCATAGGTTTGCAATGAGAAATTGAGCTGTTGCGATGCCGCTGATAAACGGTAGTGAATGACATCTTGCCAGAAACGCTCAATTAATATAGGCTGCTGCTTGCTCCATTGCTCATAAAATAAGTTGTATGTCCCGCGAATTTTTGCCAGCTGCTCCAAATCACGAGCTTTTTCCAGCGCCTCATTCACACATGCTTTTAGAGCGTTATGATCAATTGGCTTGAGCAAATAATCGAAGCAGTCAAGCTGAACCGCCTGCTGCGCATATTTAAAATCCGCATGACCGGTCAAAAAGATTGTTACGCTGGAAGGGGAATGCTCATTCGCCCACTCTAGCAATTCGATACCGCTTTGATTTGGCATATCAATATCCGATATCATAATGTGAATCGTATGCTCAGTCAGCAAAGCCTGAGCCTCTTCCGCATCTATAGCCGTATAAATGCTCGCAATCGGCAGCGTTGACCAGTCTATGCCATTCACGATGCCTCGAATGGCTATCTCCTCATCATCTACAACCAATAAGTTATACAACTGCTCTCACTCCCTCTGTAAGCTTAGGAAATACGATAACGACAATTGCTCCGGTGCCCTCCGCTTGATTGCGGAAAGTAATTGATGTCCGTTCGCCATACAGCAGCTGTAGTCTATGAATGACATTCATAATGCCTAAGCTGCTCGATTCGCCTTCCTGCAGCGGTTCTTTGTTTTGCAGCTTCTCCAGCACCTCAGGACTAAAGCCCGTACCATTGTCGCTGATCGATAACGTAAATCCATGCTCGGAGTCCATTTCCGCACATATTTTGATTTGGAAAAGCTGCCTCCTGTTTTTGAACCCATGAATGATGGAGTTCTCTACAAAAGGCTGAATGGTTAATGCCGCAATAGGATAATGCAAAATGTCTTCGATTCCCTCATAGGTACATTGCAGCTTCTCAGGGAACCTAATTTTTTGAATCGTCATATAGTTTTCGATATGCATTAGTTCTTCCTTAAGTGTGATCGTATCCCGATTGGCTTTCATAATAAAGCGGAAATAATCAGCAAGATGCAGCGACATCTTTTTCACCGACTCTGTATCGCCTAATGCTGCTAAATTATAAATAATATTTAAGCTGTTCATATAAAAATGCGGATTAATTTGCGCTTGGAGCTGCTTAAGCTCTCCTTGCTTCACGCGGAGCTGCTCCTCGTAAACATCAATTTTCAAGGTTTTAATTTGTTCAGCCATGATGTTGAAGGTGTTTCCTAGAAACTCAAATTCAAGCGATTTGTTTTTCTTCAATCTAACATCCAGCATTCCTAAAGAGATTTTCTTCATTCCTAGAATAAGCTCATGCAGCGGCTTAAACAGCATATTCCTCATAAAGAACAAATAAATAAGCAAAATAGCTAGAAACCCAATTGGAGCAAACAACGTCGCATTTCTAAAAAATAATAAATTACGCAGCAGCGTCCGCTCAGGTATAACGACTCGATAAGCGATATCCACCATTTCGCTCATTCTATTCATAACAAGATAGGTTTCGCCTGTATTTCGATCAGTCAACGATTCATACGGTTTCTTCGATATTTTATAGCTGAGTTCCAGCGGCGCTAAGTTTTCCGTCAATGACTGAACAAGTTGATCGCCAGCGCGTAAATAAATGCCGTTATGGCCGATATCACCGTCACTCCATTGAATCGATAACATTCTGTTTATATCCTGTACTTTAATGATTGCGCCGACGTATAAATCATCTGACACCTTAATGAAATTGATCAAAAAAAACTTCCCTGGCAACCGCTCATCTGCTCTGACCTCCCATAAATGTTGATCATTCATAAGCAGATTTTCTTCCTTTGTCATTGAATCCATATGCGTTTTTATTATTTTTTTTGTATCATTATATACGCTTTTTGTTCCAAAAATAATATCTTTATCGTGATATAGAAATACAGCATCAATCAGATTATAGACACCAACGTCGCGATTTAGCTTCCCATCAATTCTAATTTTCGTTAACGTATAACCGTCACTATCCATCGGAAAGGACATTAGCAAGCCTACGTCGGTATCAAGCACTGACATTTTATAAAGATAATCATTAATCTGCAATAGATTTTGATCCGTTTGCCCCACGTAAATATCGAGTGTGTTTCGATAGGTCTCAGATACTTTCTCTCGAACGATCTCACGTGAGTAACTGTTGTTAATGAGCATATAAATAACTACCGGCAGCATAACTGCCATAAACCCAATAATAAGACGAGTTCTAATCGATTTACCGAACCTCACGCTCCGCTTCCCCCTAATATCGATTGAATCATAATCATATTACCATTTAAAGCGTTTTCTTGAAATCACTTAAAATCGATACGCCGACCCTTTTTTTCAAATCTATTTAAAACATAAAAAAGCGCATATAGGATTTTCACCCCACATGCGCTATCGTCATTCTTTATTAAATCTCGACTTTCTTTTTTAACAAATAAATCATTAGAAACAAGTAACCTAAAGTAAACGCTAAATCCAGTAAAAATGGTCCGAATAAAAAATCTACATTAAATGATGAACCAAAGGTAACAGATCCGCTATTCGATTGAGGTACATTGACTGAAACTATACCCATCATCCCTTCTTTTTGGTCAAATAACTGATACGTTAACCAAGAAGCAATGCTTTGTACTCCAAAGAAAAAGACGATCCCGATCCATGTAGAATGCTTCACTCGGAAGCTGCGCGCCACTGTAATGGAACATAGAATCGAGAGCATAAAGGATGTGTACATCCAAATATAGCTTATTACCATTCCGAATACAGCGCCGTTCTCTAAAGAAATATGTTCTTTGAAATATTGAATATCCATATCCGAAAATGCTATGAAGATCGCGATATGAATAGCTGCTATAATCAAAACGAGCAGCATGATGATCCAGCCTAAAAGGATAGCAGCACCTATTCCATTGATTGGGTGCAGCGGCAGTAAGCGCCGGCTGTAGGATTTAATGTTTCGTTCATACGTCCGGCAGCAATGGATGAACAACAAGATAAAGACCATTACATAGCCGAAAATACTAAACGCTGTAATAAGACCTTCATCCCAGTTGCGCGTCAATCCCGTGATACTGAACGCTGCTTCTAGTATGATAAAGATTGCAAGCGTGCTGAGGATACCATCGTTGCTTCGCTTCCAATCGTATTTCAACAGCTTAATCATTCCCCAAACACCGCCTTAAACATTTCATCAACGCTTTTACCGTGAGCCAGTCGTATATTTTCTACCTCATCCTGCAATACAATCTTACCCTCGCGTATGAAGACAACTTCATCGAAGATCCGCTCAATATCGCGTACAAGATGGGTTGAAATGATTAAGCTGCTTTCTTCGTTATAGTAGTTAACAATCGCATCCAAAATTTTCGTTCTTGCTACTGGATCTACGCCTCCGATTGGCTCATCAAGCAAATACAGCCTCGCATTTCGTGATAATACGAGTGTAAGCTGAAGACGTTCATTCATCCCTTTAGATAACGCGCTTACCCGATCGCGTTTATTCAAATTCATGAAAGCAAGCATTTCATCTGCTTTCTTATGATCAAAATCGGCATAAAAATCCTTATAAAAATCAATTGCGTCCTCTACGCGCATCCAGCTCTCTGTGAGCGGTTGATCTGGCATAAAAGATGTAATTGCTTTTGTCTCATTGCTTACAAGCTGCCCGTTAATCGTTACCGTACCTGAACCTGGATGAATGAGTCCTGCAGCTATTTTCATCAATGTGCTTTTGCCACTGCCATTGCTTCCTAACAGACCAACAATCTTGCCAGGCGCCAACGTGAGTGATACTTGGTCTAATGCCTTCTTGCCGGCGAATGACTTTGATACCTCTGTCAGCTTCAAAATGCTTTCCACAGTCCTATCACTCCTTTTCTTTATCTTCTTCTTTTACCGCTTGTGAAACGATCGTTATGATATCGTTATTTGCAAAGCCCAGCTCCTGCATCCCTTGAATAAAGCGACCTAGCAAATCTCCTGCCATTTCTTTTTTGATATCCATTATTTTCGACTCCTCACTAGTGACATATCGGCCAAGCCCGCGCTTCGTTTCAACGATTTGTTCTCGCTCAAGCTCCTGAAAGGTTCGTTGTATCGTATTCGGGTTGATTTGTAGCTCTAATGCAAGTTCTCGTACCGCTGGTATTTTATCCCCAGCCTTCAACTTGCCAATGACAATTTCTTTCTTAATATAATTCATGATCTGCAAGTAGATTGGCAAATTATTATCAAATTCTATGCTCACAATATGTCCTTCTCCCTTCAACTGCCCACTTGAAAACGTTGCATGTTAGGCAATATCCCGTTTTTTAAACGTAACAAAGCTAATGACCAAAAACAAACACACATATGCTGCACACACAACACTCGGGAATAACATTCCGCCAGATGACGATTCATTACCTGTAAATAATGATAGATCTGTATTCATAAAGAGTAGATATTTGGAGAAATCGTAGCTTGATAATAACATTTTCATTAAGCCTTCCAATAAGACAGCAGTCATGCCTATTCCTATTGTCGCTCCAGATGATCTTGTTAAAATGCCGAACATAAACGTTAAAGTTACATAGATGGTTGTATAAACCGTTTGAAATAACATTGATTTCGCAACATCCAACCAGGATACTTCCCCAGTCACTTCAAATCCAAATGCGATTCCTCCTGCTGCAAGAGCAGTAGCTATTGTGAAAATGATGAGCGAACAAACAAACAATATAACTGCTGTATATTTTGATGCTAAAATTTTGCTTCTACCATGAGCTCGTATGAGCAAAAACTTAACGGTTCCTAATTGATGTTCCTTTGCAACGATACCAGCTGTGAAAATAATGGCTACAATCGTTACGATCTGTCCGACTCCATTTGCCATGATCGATCCAGCAAATTCTAGCATAGTTGGATATTGATCGCCAGACATTTTCCAAACTAAATAGGTGAAACCTACAATCGTAAGGAGCATTACTGCGTATGCAATGAAGAAGCTTCGTTTCTTTGACATTTTCAACCATTCGTTTAATACTAGTCCGTTAAAATTAAGCAATGCGACTACCTCCAGTCCATTTCAAAAACTCGTCTTCCAGTGATATCTTCGTTTCAGTGATTCGATAAATTTTAATATTGTCTTCCCCTAGCTTGCTTACAACCTGAGGAATAAGTTCATTCTGAAGAGCTAATACAAGCTCGCTGCTATCTTTTAAAAGCTGAATAACTTCAACCCCATCTATACTTGTAGAAATCTGGCTTGCTCGCTCAATATCATCTACACGAACAACAACGGATAGTTGCTTGGATTGCTCTTCCTTATCGCTTAGTGAACGATGAGTCACATATTTGCCTTCCTGAATAACAACGACTCTGCTGCACATGAGCTCCATTTCTGAGAGTAGATGACTCGATACAAGAATCGATATCCCTTCTTGGACTGCTATTCTTTGCAAATATTGTCTCATTTCGCGAATGCCTGCTGGATCTAAACCATTAGTTGGCTCATCCAGTATTAATAACGATGGATTGTCTAACAGTGCTTGTGCAATGCCTAGACGCTGCCTCATTCCAAGAGAGTATGCTTTTACTTTCTTATTCATTGCTGCCTCTAAACCTACCAGCTCCGTAACTGCTTTTATCCGTTCTTCCGTAATGCCTGATGACATTCTCTGATATTGCTTTAGATTATCATACCCAGTCATATATGGATAAAACTCGGGATTTTCTATAATAGCTCCGATATGCCTTATGGCACCTGTAAAATCATTACGTATGCTTTTTCCTTGAATAAGCACGTCACCCTCGGACATTTGAATCAAACCCACAATCATTCGGATTGTCGTCGTTTTACCTGCACCATTTGGCCCAAGCAACCCTACGATTTCTCCCTTGTGAATATCAAATGACATTCGATCTACAATTGCCTTGCCTCCAATACGTTTGGTTACATTTTTTAAAGAAAGTACGGGGATTGTTCCCTTTATTTCAGAAGATGATTTCATCATTTCCTTACCTCCATCGTCTTAGTGTTCTAGTTAAATAGTACGCTAGGTCTAAACAGATGTAAAGGGGCAATTTTCAGGTCGATTTTACCTATTATGAAACTAAAACACAAAAAAACTCTTAAGATCATTATGATCTTAAGAGTTTGTGTTAGAAAAGTTGGTGCCGATGAGAGGACTCGAACCTCCACGGTTTCCCTCACGATTTTGAGTCGCGCGCGTCTGCCATTCCGCCACA
>NZ_MRTD01000022.1 GCF_001956295.1 Paenibacillus sp. FSL A5-0031 | reverse complement strand
CGCAAAAGTCTTTGCATCAGGGAAACATCCCCGTTTTCAAATGAAAGGACTTCAAATTCCACTGTATAGTGGAGCTTAAGGTCCTTTTTCTCGATGAAAATAAGTTCTAAGTAGTGCTCAAAAAATCGCAAAATGACTTTTGAGACAGCCCCTTGTTTTGCGGAAAGGCAAGCAGGCAACGAAGGATTAAGTCTCTGTCATAACTCCGCCATTGACATGCAATACCTGCCCTGTAACGAATGATGAATCGTCTGAAGCTAAATAAATGTAGGTTGGAGCAAGCTCGAATGGCTGACCTGCGCGTTTCATTGGCGTATTGGCGCCAAATGTTTGCACATATTCAGCTGGGTAACTGGAGACGGTCAGAGGGGTCCATATCGGACCCGGTGCAACAGCATTAACGCGTATCCCGCAATTAACGAGCTGCAGCGATAACGAACGGGTAAAAGATACGACTGCTCCTTTTGTTGAAGAATAATCGACCAGAAGCGGGGCACCTGCATAAGCAGTTACAGAGGCTGTGCTGATGATGGTGCTTCCTGGATGAAGATGTGGAAGCGCGGCTTTCGTCAAATAAAAGTGAGGAAAAATATTGGTCCGATAAGTATCTTCCAGCTGCTCATTCGAGATGTCCAAAATACTCGTCTGAGGAAACTGGACCCCTTGGTTAAGCACCAAGCAATTGATTTTTCCATAATGCTCAAGTGTTATTCTGACGATTTCGGTGGAGAGCTCTGGCCTGCGGAGATCACCTTCAATTAGCAGGCAGCGACCACCGTATTGCGCTACCATTTGCTGAGTTGCAAGCGCATCTTGACGTTCGTACAAATAAACGATAACGACATCAGCACCCTCTTTGGCGAAACCAATGGCAACAGCTCGGCCAATTCCGCTGTCTCCTCCAGTAATGATCGCTACTTTGCCGGACAGCTTTCCACTTCCTTTATAGGCGGGGTTGTCGGAAATCGGAAGCGGGTTCATTTTGTATTCAAGGCCAGGCTGCCTGTCTTGATGCTGGGGCGGAAAGGTTAGGGGCTCCTGTTTGCACTTTGTTTCGTAGCCATAATAGGGATAAAACGGAATCATCATGGTATCCTCCATTTGAGTTCATTGCAATAGGGTATTCACCCAGTGGCTAATATGCAACTCTCAGGTAGTTTGCATAATGGAGGGAGTTTATAAAGAGGGCTGTTCAGAAGGAAAGGACTTATGATGCTGGAGGTTTTAGCAGGAAATTTGCTGAGATGGTTGATGGTGGTTACACAGCAGAATAAGCAGCCGGTATAGAAATCCGCTAGCGAAAGTTTACGCTTTCTAAGCTTTCGCTAACAGGCATCAGGCATTGATATGCGGTGTTTTATTGATTGTATGTTTGTGAACGGTTTTAATTGAAAGCCTATAAACAAGTAGGATATAAACAATGTCCAGTACAAGGATCAGAACATACATAATAAACAATAATAGTGATTGCGGGAAGAGCGAGAAGCAGAGGATCGAGGCGAATAAGGTACCTATCATTTTGAAATAAGCGATAGACAGGGATTGTCCCTTTAAGTCTTTAATTATCAGCATTCGGATGAAGAGAATCGACATGAGCAGATTGATGCCAAAGGCCGAATAAATGCCCATCTTATCATGGAATTCAACCGCCATACCATAATGCAGCAGAAATGCGATCACAAGCAGCGCGAAAACAGAAGCGTGAATAACGCGTTTAGGATAGGTGCCTTTGGAATAGTAGAGGAATTGAAGCAGAATAATGCAGTCAAGCAGGAACCATACTAAGGTCCCGATTTGCTGAAGCGGGTGAAACGGCATAATAAAGGTAAATAGAAATTCCCAAGTAATATTTGCACATATGCAGGCGAGCGGCATTCCGCAGGCTTGATCCTTAAACCCTTTGTAAATAACGAGAATATAGACGATCGTCCAAAATAGTGCTACCCCAAACATGAGAAGAAACTCTACTTTTAAAGGCAACAGATGCTCCATATAACGACAATCGCATCCTTTCTAATATGATTCGCCCAACTAGTACAGGCATCTAGCTTGTCTATCTATATGAAATTAGTATGTCCTGTAGACCCTTGAACGAAAAAAGGACAAAATTTGTTATGCTTACAAAGGGAATCCAGACTATTGTTAGTTGGAAAATGAAAAAGGAGATCGACAGGGATCTCCTTTCTCAAAACTTAGCGTTTTTAACTAATCAATAGTGTGGTGAAGAAAGGATGAATTCACGCTTTCTTCTGCTCGACAACTTGTTTGCGAAGCTTCATTTCCTTTGCAAGGGTTTCGGGATTGTTCATTAAGTCTTCTGCCTCGAATACTTGTCGCAGCTCAATTACGCCTTGGCCAAATCCATGGGGGTCCGGGAAACGAAGCGCCCATTCAACAGCTTCTTCTCTAGATTTGACCTCAATTAACGTGTAACCGGCAATTAATTCTTTGGCTTCCGTAAACGGCCCGTCTATGACCTTCGGCTTGCCGCGTGGTTCCGGATATGAAATTCGAATGCCGCTGGAGCTCGGCAGCAGTCCATCAGCAGCAAGCAAGACACCGGCTTTTACCAATTCCTCGTTATACTTCTGCATCGCATTAATGAGCTCCAAACTCGGCATAACCCCAGCCTCTGAATCCGTTGTAGCTTTTACAATCATCATAAATCTCATATGTGTATTCCTCCTATTTTTTAGTGAAGCTTATGCCGATTGAAGAAAGTCCGATAATTCAGCTTCTACTTATTCGACGAATTAATCCTCATTAGATCGACATCGTATCTACATCTATTCGTTATTATTTTCATTTGTATTTAGTGATTGTTCTTAAAAAAAGCAATAAGCTCCGCAGAAATTCGTTTGGCGTCGAGCTTCTTGGTATGTCCAAGCCCTTTTTTACTAACGAGCTGGGCATGTGGGAGCACCTTCGCAGTGGCCTGGGCACCCCGTCGCAGTGAAGCTGGACTTTCGGTTCCTTCAATTACCAGCGTGGGCATAGTAACTGTACTCCAAAGCTTGGCAGGAAGTGGTTTTCCATCCATAAAGCCATCCAATAATGCCGCATCGTAGGGGAGTGTATGAGCGACAGCCATAAGGTTAGACCAAACGCTTGGCATCATGCGCATCATGGCAACAATGAAGGAGGGGGCTCCCATGCCTTTAGTCATAAAATATTTGATGGCATCGGCACGGTGATTTTGTGCAATCAGCTTCTTGACCTGTTGTGCAAAGTCTTTCGGAGCTTTGCGATCTGCTGCATCGACCACAAATGGCGGCTCATGCAAAGCCAGTTTCGTGATATTAGCTCCATTTGAAGCGGCCTGTAGGGCGAGAACTGCTCCAGATGACAGTCCCCAAACATATGCTGAGCCGCCAGCCTCTTCAATCATCGCCTTAAGGTCATCGATTTCATGGATTGTGTCATATGCCTGTGTATCTCCGCTATCGCCGCGGCCGCGGCGGTCGTAGTTGAAAACCGTAAAGTGCTCACTCAATAATTGTGCTAGCTGTACTTGTGCGGGGAATTTTCGGTAACTGAAAGCACCCGCTACTAATAGGAGTGCTTGCCCTTTACCCATTTTGTCATATGCGATTTTGGTTCCGTCTTTAGAAGTTGCGGTATACATTTGATTGCCTCCTTAGAATAAATAACCTTATGTCTTTATTAAGACGACGAACCGCTGATGGGAATATCGACACCATTTCATAAACAATTTAAAAATATTTTTCCTGCTGTTTAAAAGCTAAAACGAGGGTTATGTAAACTTGCATAAAATGAAGGATTGAAAGGGATTTGATAACTATTGCGCAGGATTATTTGTTTATATCTATTTTATCCCTAGTATCTCTGTTTTGCAGTAACTATGCTTAAATAGTTGTAGATTGTCAAAGGCGCAACCGAATAGCAGTTTGAGAGGAATGTATGCAAATGAGAATACAGAGCAGGCATTATAAAGAAGATGATTTTATCAGGGTTAGAGATTTTCTGAAAAATATATTTGGAAAATGGTCGGTTGGCCATGTATTTATGCCAGCCCGGTGGGAATATATCGTTTTTCATCCCAATATCGTTCCGCTGAAACAAGCTGGAGTGTTCGAACAAATCGGACTGTGGGAAGAAGATGGAGAAATAGTAGCAGTTGCTCATTTTGAAAGCGAACTGGGCGAGGTATATTTGGTTGTAGACCCGAATTATACATTTCTGTATTCGGAAATGATTGAATACGCGGAAGCGAATTTATATGAAATAAAAGAAGATGGCCGGAAAAGTATAGAGTTTCATGCGGATGAGAGCAATGAAACATTGAAAGCTTTATTAGAAGAAAGAGGATATTTACGGGATGCTGCCCTCTATGAGGTTTACTCCGGCAGGTCAATCTTAGACGAGCTCCTTGATCTGAAGCTGCCTGAAGGACTTCAGGTAAGAAATATTCGAAAAAAAGAAGATGATGGACGTAGGCTGCGCGTTTTATGGCGCGGATTTGATCATGCTGGCGAACCAGACCCCAATGATTTATGGAAGTCAGACTATATGCAGAGTGCACCTGGATATGATCCTTTTATAAATATCGTGATTGAAAATGCAGAAGGGAATTTTGTTGCTTATGCAGGGTTCTGGTATGATCATCTTAGTCGAGCAGCCTATATTGAACCGGTTTGTGTAGATCCGGATTACCGGCGAATGGGACTAGCAAGCGTTGCACTTATGGAAGGAATGCGGAGATGCAGGCTTTTAGGTGCTGAAAATGTATATGTCGCATCGGATGCAGGTTTATATAAATCACTTGGATTCTCGCAGGTTAGTATTAGTTATTCCTGGATAAAACAACTCTCTGACAAATGAGTGAATGAATACGGAGGATGAGTTATGATAAACAAAATTGTTCCCTATCAAGAAAAAGATCACGATAAATTAGTGAATATTTGGTATCATGCTGTGCGACAAACCCACACATTTTTGACAGATGAGGATATTGCATTCTATCATCAGATGCTTCAAAACGGAGCGTTAAAGGAAGTTGAGATTTGGGTAGAGCTGAATGAAAACCAAGTACCGACAGGGTTCATTGGGCTTGACGGAACAAAGATCGAGATGCTTTTCGTACACCCCGATAACCACGGAAGGGGAATAGGCAGTCGATTAATAAAACATGCCGAAGCATTAAAAGGCAGCAATCTCCAAGTCGATGTCAATGAGCAAAACGAAGGAGCATTCACCTTTTACAAACGATATGGTTTTGTGCAGCATGGACGATCTGAACTAGACAGTTCAGGACGACCATTTCCGATCCTTCACTTAGTATTAAAGCGTTGAATGAAAATAAAACACTGGATTGAATGATACTTAGGTATAGGGGGAAAGGAGGATACTTGCTTTGAAAAACTGCAATAAGATACATATCATTGGCGAAGTTGGGAGTGGTAAAACTTATCTAGCAGAGAAGTTATCAAAGCAATTAGACATTAATTATTATCAACTGGATAACGTTGTTTGGAGAAGAGGAGAAGAAAGCGATACTCGAAATTCTCAGGAAGTGCGTGATGCGATTCTTGGGGATATTGTAAATCAAGAGAAATGGATTATTGAGGGTGTTCATTACAAATGGGTTCAACGATGCTTCGAGTCTGCAGACATAATCATCTATCTAGAAACAAATGTTTTTATACGAGATATTCAAATGTTAAAACGATATTTCAAACAAAAACTCGGATTGGAAAAAGGGAATTACAACCAAACGATTAAGAACTTGTATAGCATGGTTGTATGGAATCACAAATTCGAATCAGAACGAAAGCCAATAATTGATAAGATACTACATTCATATGATTACAAAGTACAGAAATTTAAAAGTAATAAACATGTTCGTTGAAGTAATAGAGATATTCAAAAAATGGGAAATTGAAATATCTGTTTACTTAATGATTGCAAAATAAACAAAAGAACAACCCACTTCATGTGGGTTGTTCTTGTATAAATTATCGTTCCGCTATTTCTGTGCACCAGCTTGCTGCAAGGCTTCAATCATTTCTTTAAAACCCCGGTTCTGGGCATGCTTCAGTGGGGTTACGCCTTCTGAATCCGCAAGATTTACATTAGCGCCGTGATCGATTAATAATCGCACGATCGCCTGATGGTCTGCTCCACCATCCCCGAGAATAATAGCCTCAAGAAGTGCGGTCCATCCAAGCTGATTCACATGATCGATATTAACGTCGGATGTGGTTAGCAGCTCCTTTACAATCTCAACATGTCCCCGATCTGCAGCTGGAATGAGTGCGGTACCGCCAAAGCGATTGGTGATGGTTGTATCTGCGCCGGCAGCTATCGATGCTTGAACGAAGTCCATCAGCCCCTCTGCACCTGCATAAAGGAGCGGGTTGTCAGAGCGATTATCTTGAATGTTGATATTTGCTCCTTTTTCTATGAAGAGGTTAAACACATCGAGCTGGTTCGTATGCACGGCGATCATTGCAGAGGTTCTGCCTTGATCGTCGGTCGCGTTGATGTCGGCACCTTCGGCTAGCAGCTCAGTTATTGACGCTCGATCTCCTTGTTTTGCTGCTGCTAACAAAGCTTTATTCAACTTGTCCATTTCGTTGTTCACCGCTTGGGCTGCATGCTGCTCATCATTTGTTAACTCCTGATCATTATTTTCCTGACAGCCCGAAATGATAAGAGCCAGCATGATTATAATTAATCGCAACATCACACACCCATCCTTTCTTAGAAATTAATTTAGTTTAAGGACATTGTAACATCTTGAGCGGTTGCCCACGAGCCTATCGGTTTTACTGTGTACGTTGTTCCTGGCGTTAATTTCGTGTCTTTCGCCAAATCAAATACGCCAACAGCGCCTTTACGGCTGGAATATTTATAGGAAGCAATGATCTTCTCGCCAGTTGGCGCCGTTAACTCGACACTGCGGCCAGAGAATAGTTCATCTTCAGGATCTTGTGCTAAAGTCAAGAGAATCGAAGTTTCACTAGCAGCTTCAGCACCAGTTAACTGCAAGGTTGGTATTTCTTTTGCTACAAAGGAAGCGTTCGCGATAGCAGCCCAATCTGATGTTACCATATAAGTCACGCCCGGCTTCAATGCTTGCCCTTCGGGAAGGCGGAATTTAGGCTCCTGCTTGCCATCTGTTGATTGTGTGAATGGTACATATTTCGCAATGATCGGTTGACCGCCTTCAGGTGTAATCGTCACTTGGCGAGCTTGCATTGAAGAAATGATTTGGAATGTCTTGCCGCCTGCTTGGTTGTTCTCATCGAGGATGAATGCATTCGCACCTCGACCGCCGCTATAGGCTGAGATGATATAGCCATAGTCAGTTACTCCGTTTGCTTGCAGCGCTTCTACCTCAAACGTATCATTTGTTACTTGGCTTGCTGTTGTCATATTTACTTTCGTTGCATTTCCAGTAAAAGAAGCAGCATGTTGTCCTTTATATGTTAGATTATAGGTTGTGCCTGCTTGCTGAACGGAAGTAGGGACAATATAGGTTGCGATGGAGCCCGTTTTTAGACGCGGCATATTGGTTAAAGTAAGACCATCGTTAAATGCAAAATCTGTTTTTGCCTTCGTGAATTCTTCATCCGTTGTCGTAAGCGGTTTATCGAAAGTCACGATGAGGGTAATGGCATTTAGCGATTGGACGTTTGTAATTTTAGCTTGGTCTGAAGGAATAGCCTTGTGAGCGGTTTGCAACAAATAAGCAGCTTCGCCGCGGGTTAAGTTATTATTCGTAGTGCTGAACGGACTGGCCCATGCATTCACGGACTTGAGATCACGCTTTAATGCTTTGGATACGGCTTGAATCAGCTCTTCATCTGAGACCACAGCTCGAGGCCCAAATTGACCGTTCTCAGCTTGCATGATGCCAAGCGCTACAACCGTTGCAGCATAATCTTCATACCAAGCATTCGGACTCACATCCGTTAAGGTTACTGCATTTGGAGCAGTGTCTTCGAGAAGGAAAGTTTTTACGATCATTTTGGCAAGTTCGGCACGATTAATTGGGTTTAGGGTGCCCATGGATTGGTCGGGATAACCTTGCATAACACCAAGCTTTACGAGCTCATTAACAGCTGCTTCTATATCTTTATTGGATAATGGTGAGGATGCAGAAACTTTTGCAATGACTGCTGGTGCTGCGGATACGTTCATAACAGCATACGGAATGGTCGATGCTCCTAGTGCTGCTGCAACCAAAAGGGCTGCTGCTTTTTTCTTATAGTTTCTCATTAGTAAATCCTCCTCAGATCGTTTCGGTTGTTATTGCCTGTTTCTATAATAGAGGATAGAGTTAAACGCCCAAGAAACCAGTTATTAATAAAATATAAAATCCACATTAACATTCTCGAAATTATGTTCGGAGACTGACCAACAAATAAATGGAACAAACATATTACAATTGATAGATTCATCCTATTTCTGGTATATATTAATAGAAGATAGTCGAAAGCTCGGAAAGGGGAGGCTCATGGAATTGCAAAAAGTCGGCGAGGACAAAAGGAAGCTGCTTATAGAGTCACTGAGTCAATTTGTCGAAAAAATTAAGCAGGATGAGCAGATCATTGCAGCAGTACTCTTCGGCAGCCTGTCCTATGATCAAGTATGGGAGAAATCAGACATTGACCTCAAGCTGATCGTTCACGACCAGAAACTAAAGAACAGTTATGTTTGTTTTGTAGAAAATGATGTTCCGATCAACACCAGCATTCAGACGCGCAATGAGTTTAAAAGGTGGATGGAACGTTCCGTCAGCGGCTCATTTCAGCAGTCAATGCTTGTACGCAGTACACTGCTGTTCACAAAGGATGAGTCTATAACGGAATATTTTGAACAAATTCGTTATGTTGGCGATCGCGACAGGCAGCTTCAGCTGCAGCGTCTTGGCTGTCATGTGCTCAGCCTGCTTTCCAAATCGGAGAAATGGCTGTATGTGAAGCAAGATACAGCTTACAGCGCTTTCTGGTTGATCAAAATGGTTGATGTACTGGCGCAAATCGAAGTGCTGCTTCATGCGGAAGTCCCGATGCGGGAGGCGGTTCAGCAGGCATTGGTACATCATCCGGATTTCTTTACCAAGGTCTACACGGAGCTAGTATGCGAACAGGTTACCGAACCGAAGGTTCGTGCAGCTATAGAGCTTGTTAACCAGTATTTAGATGAAAGAGCGGAGCTATTGTTTCAGCCAGTGCTCGCTTACTTGAAAGAGGAAGGCGACGTTCGTACTGTGACGGATATCGTCATGAAGTTCAGCACGGTTATTGATATTGATGCAGGCACCATAGCAACAGCTTGCGATTGGCTGGCTGAGAAAGGGCTTCTAATGAAGCTGGAATCGGAGAGAAAAGCGACGCCGAAAAGCCGAATCATGCTGCTCGAGCCCGCTTATTTGTATGAGGAATTCGATGAACCAATCTGGGGGATGTGATTAACTTATGAGACAGTTTATTGAAGTTAAGGGTGCAAGACAAAACAACTTGAAAAATATAGACGTGAACATTCCGCGGGACAAGCTGACGGTCATCACGGGTGTCAGCGGGTCTGGGAAGTCGTCGCTGGCGTTTGAGGTGATCTATGGAGAAGGGCAACGCAGATTTTTGGAATCGCTTTCAACGTTTGCTAAGAGCCGGATGAACCAGCTTAAGAAAGCGGATGTTGATTTTGTGTTTGGACTGTCCCCTGTTATTGCTATCGAGCAAAAAAAAGGAATTGTTAATCCGCGTTCAACCGTTGGTACGATGACGGATATTTATGACTTTATGAGACTGCTCTTCGCATCGGTTGGAGAAGCCTGCTGCCCTTTCTGTGAGCATCCCGTACCGATTAGATCAGCAGGACAAATGATCGATCATATCCGTCAGCTGCCAATCGGAACAGAACTTGAGGTGCTTGCTCCGGTTTATAAAATTTATGGTGAAAATTATGAAACAACCTTCGATGAAATTCGTTCCAAAGGGTTTCGAATGATTCGTATAAACGGGAATAAGCATAGTCTCAGTGATACGATCGAGCTGGATGAAGAGGCAGATTACCGAATAGAAGTTGTTGTCGACAAGATTATTGTCCAGACGGATTCGTTTAAGGCGCTTGTGAAGACAATTGAGAACAGCTTAAAGCTGGTCGGGGAAGGTTTTATCCGATTCGATATCGCAAATACTTCAGATGAAACGAAGCTCGACCGTGATCGGTTCTACCAGGGCTTTGCATGTCCAGAACATCAGCTTACGATGGGAGAGCTGCGCGCGAATTACTTTTCTTTTAACGATCCAAGCAGCGCTTGCCGCACTTGCGGCGGCATTGGAACATTTATGCGAGCCGAAGCTAGGTTCCTGATTAAGAGCGCGGACAAAAGCATTAACAAAGGAGCAATTGATGCGAAGCTTCTTGGTCCGAGCACCGGCACTTGGCATTGGTCAAGCGTAAGAAGTCTTGCGAGCCATTACGGGTTCAGCTTGGATACACCTTACATGGATTTGCCGGAGGAGATCAAGAACATCTTGATGTACGGTACCAAAGGTGAGAAATTCCCTTTCCTACCAGGAGAGGAAGCCTCGAAGTCACAATTCCGTCATGCTGGCAAGCTAATGAGCTTTGCTGGTTTAGTTCATATTATCAATGGGTGGTACAAGCTATACTTAAAACGCAAAACACAATCCACAGGTGAGGATGAGTTTTACAAGCGTGTGATGGTCGAGCATACTTGCCCCGACTGTGAAGGGAAGAAGCTGCGGCCGCAGCGATTCCGTGTGAAGGTAGGAGGCGCAGACATACATGAGCTGAGCAACTATTCGCTTATCGAATTGAATGAATTTCTGTCATCCGTTAAGTATGCGGAGCAGCAGGCTAATGTGGGTCAGCAGGTTGCTTCCGAAATCCAATCGCGATTAAACTTGCTGCTTGATATTGGGCTTGATTATTTAAGCCTTGGACGCCGCTCCGATACGATTTCTGGCGGTGAGGCACAGCGAATTCGTCTCTCTACGCAAATTAGTTCGGGGCTTATGGGAATGCTTTACGTACTGGACGAGCCGAGTATCGGCCTGCATGCGAGAGACTCCATTCGTATCATCGACACCTTGAGAAAGCTTCGTGATATCGGCAATACGATTATTGTCGTGGAGCATGATATGGATACGATCTGCAGTGCCGATCACATTATCGAAATCGGCCCAGGTCCAGGCTTGCATGGAGGAAATGTGGTGGCAGAGGGCACGGCAGAACAGCTACGAGACAACCCAGATTCCATCACAGGTTCTTTTTTGACGCGCAAACGGAGTATTGAGGTGCCGGCAACACGCAGACAGCCAAGTGGGATGACCTTATCGCTGCGAGGAGCGAGGGCGAACAATTTGCGCAATGTTAATGTCGATATTCCGCTTGGCGTTATGGTTTGTATAACAGGCGTCTCTGGTTCAGGCAAAAGCACACTCATCCACGAAGTAATCGGCAAGCAGCTTCATGCCGTCATCCGTGATGCGCGAATTGTTCCTGGAGAGCATGATTCATTGTCGGGGCATGAGCATTTAACTGGCACGATCAACATTGATCAATCTCCGATCGGAAGAAGCACAAGATCCAATCCGGCAACTTATGTGGGTTTCTTTGATAAAATTCGTGATTTATATGCGAAGGCGGCTAGCGCAAGCGGACATACATTGACCAAAAATGACTTCAGCTTCAATCAGAAAAATGGGGGGAGATGCGAAAATTGCCAAGGTGAAGGAATGGTAACGACACAGCTTCAGTTTATGCCGGATGTAGAATCCGTTTGTCCGGTATGCCAAGGAGCTAGGTTCAACGAGGAAGTTCTTGATGTTCGCATTCGCGAGAAGAACATTGCTCAGGTTTTGGAGATGAGCATAGAGGAGGCGGCTTTGTTTTTCTCTGACCAACCATATATTTTGCATAAATTGAATGTTTTAAATGAGTTGGGTCTAGGATATTTACGACTCGGGCAATCGTCAACGACGCTGTCTGGTGGAGAAGCTCAGCGGATAAAGCTCGCCACGGAGCTAAGTAAATTATCTAGGGGATCCCATAATCTTTATATTCTCGATGAGCCGACAACGGGCTTGCATCTGCAGGATATCCAGAAGCTGATCGATTGTCTTCATCAGCTCGTAGACGCTGGCCATTCTGTCTTCGTTATTGAACATCATTTGGATATGATTAAAGTAGCGGACTACATCATAGATATGGGACCGGAAGGTGGAAATAACGGTGGGATGGTCGTTGCATGCGGTACGCCTGAGGAGGTAGCACAGACACAAGGATCACTTACCGGTAAGTTTTTGCGTGAGATGCTTGTAGCTGGGGAACCGTATAATCTAGAGCTTGCATGATCAAAGATATATGTCGCGGTGAAAATGTATTCAACTGTATAAGTTGGTAATCAAAAACGGCAGAGATGCCGTTTTTTGATTTTGATCCACATATAAAAGTTCATTTCATGGTAGAATAAAAGATTGAGATAGCTATATTTAAGAAACAAGTGGAGGAACTAAACTTTTATGAAGGCATCAAACTTATTACGAGGCTTTAATTTTTTGTATTTTGCACTACTGGCTATGTTTATTTCATTCCTTCCGGTTTATTTAGATGTACAAGGACTAAGTCCTTCGCAAATTGGCTTCATTATAGGAACAGGCGGATTTGTTACGCTTATCGCTCAACCTTTATGGGGGATGATAAGCGATAGAACCAAATCCATTCGTAAAGTTTTGTTGGTACTGTTATTTTTCTCAACCATCATTGGTTACTTGCTTTATGATTCCAGCAGTTATCCGCAGCTCATTCTGTACGCTATGCTGCTGTACTTCTTTCTCATGTCCATCGATCCGTTAACGGAAAGCTTGAATTTTACAATTGCCGAATCTTCAGGAACCAGCTATGGCTCTATTCGTACTTATGGCGCATTGGGTTATGCCTTAGCAGCGCTGCTTACAGGTTATGTTATCTCTTATTTCGGTGAACATAGCTTGGCGCTGCTTTTTGGAGGAATCGGGTTAATCAGTTTCATTATAGGTTGGATCATGCCGGATGCGCCTGTAACAGGCAAGCCGGTTACCTTAAAGAGTCTCAAGCATTTTATTAGCAATAAAGAGACACTAATGTTTCTGCTCTTGGTGTTTATCTGTTCGGTCCCTGCACGGATGAATGATACCTTTCTTGGCGTATACATTCGTGAGCTTGGCGGGAGTACCGAATTGGTTGGTCAAGCGTTCTTCTTGGCAGCAGGCAGTGAAATTGTAGTGTTCGCTCTGAGCTTTTGGTGGATGCGCAAAGGTAAAGAGCTGCTTATTATTTCGTTTTCAGCCGTGTTCTATTTCCTTCGGTTTTTCCTGTCAGCTTGGATTACCGATCCGCACATACTTGCGTATTTGCAAATTTTACAGCTGTTGACTTTCCCTGTGTTCTATTCAGCAGCTATTCAGTATCTTTATCGAATAGTACCAACCGAATGGCGCGCGACAGGTCAAACGGTGCTTGCGCTGCTGTTTTTTGGTGTTTCAGGCATTTTAGCCTCCTATGTAGGCGGAGCCGTGTATGGTAGCTTTGGAGGCAAAACATTGTACTTGTCTATTTCCACCATATCTTTTGTCGGCATGCTGTTTGGTCTCATTCTATATCGGGTTTATGGAAAAAGGCTCTCTTCATCAGATGAAGCTGCATCATAATAGTGATCAGTTTTTTTAATTCGATACCTCTATATCATCAAAGCCATGAGAAACGACAGCGATGTCGTTTTTTTCATTTCTTCATGCAACAGCAAAGTTTAGCAAGGAAATCGTTAATTATGAAGTCAAAATGAAATCATTTATAATGAAAGGATAATAACGTTTTGAAGGAGCCAGCTCTTGAATAGGAAAATAATAAAAATAGGGAAGGTCACTATTATGATCATCGTTCTGATTGTTCTGGTCGGATTGATATTCCCAACATGGACACCTGGCATTAAAGGTGACAACAGCATAAGTACGTTAGAGCAAGTTGAAATCAATGGTACTGGGCATGAAGTGATGATTAGAGGAGTAGACAAACACAATCCGATTGTTATTTTTGTACATGGCGGTCCGGGTTGTTCTGAAATTCCGTATGTAAGGAAATATCAAGATTTGCTTGAGAAAAATTATACGATCGTACATTATGACCAGCGCGGGAGCGGGAAATCTTATCATTTTAATGAAGACTATTCTAATCTAACGACTGACGTGCTTGTGGAAGATCTGCTTGCGTTGACCGATTATGTTACCGCGAAATTTGGACAACAGAAAGTGCTGCTGATCGGTCATTCTTTTGGCACATACATTGGAATGAAAGCGGCGGCTAAGGCACCTGACAAGTTTGCGGCTTATATCGGCGTTGGGCAAGTGGCTGATACGGTAACGAGCGAATTGGATAGTTTGCAATACGTTATAGAACAGGCGAAGCTGGCTGACAATACCAAGGAAGTGGAAAGATTAGAGTCTCTTCGAGAACCAATCGAAAAAGGGGAGGAAACGACGCCTAGATCGATCATTCGAAAATATGGCGGGGCAGCAAGGTTAATTGATGACAACATGGATTATTACAAAGGGTTTCTGTTTCAGCCTGAGTATAATTTGCTTGATGTTGTTCGCTATTTAAGAGGAATTTCTGTAACGCAAAAGATGCTGCTGGCTGAGGAAGCGAGCAATAATATTATTGATGTAGTGAAGTCACTGGATATTCCTTGTTATTTTGTGATGGGGAAATATGATTATATGACATCGGTGAATGCTGCACAACAATATTTTGACGTGCTGCAAGCGCCAATGAAAGATTTTGTACTGTTCGAACAATCGGCTCATTATCCGCAATTCGAGGAGAAGGAGTTATTTGCGGAGTGGCTCAATAAAACATGGAAGCAGCTCGCTCACTAGTGGACATGAACGTTTCAATTCTTCATTTATTAAGTAAGCAGTAAAGATGAGGAAGGAGCATGAACCAACTGTTTTTCTTATAAGCAGTATCGATAAGGTTTCCTCCATCCTTCGATGGAGGTTTTTTTATATGGCGCTCTAATTAGAAAAGCAAAGCGGTTAAAGGTCTTTTTTTAAATAATAGTGCGTATAACCTCCAGCATTTGGTATCGATCCAAACACCTCGAAACCTTGCTTCTTGTAAAAATCGAGCGCCTGAAAGCTTAAGGTATCCAGCTTTATGAAATCACAGTTTTTCGCTTTAGCTATTTTTTCGGCTTCGTCTAAAAGCTGCTTACCGTAGCCTGATTTGCGAATTTCGTCCGCAATAAATAAATACTCGATCTGCATCCAGTTCCAGCATATTTCGCTAATAAGCCCGCCGAAAATTTGACCATCAGCGTTTTTTAGAAACAAATTAACTTCCTGATACCGCCCTTTCAAGTTTTCAGGGAAATGCTTTAAATTAAAAGCAAACATATTGCTGCTAACATATGTTTTATCATCGTTATTCCATTCATTTGATATATATAATTCCATGCTTCACACGCCTCTCTAATCCCTGCATTTACCTCATGCAAACAAAAATGACTATCTATTTTAATCTATCACATTTGCTCGAAGCAGAAGCAGTAAAGAATAGTTTATAAGTGTATTTTATTATATTTGAAATCATCTATTAAAGTTTGGTAATGTTGTAGAATGAAACCAGTTGAAATGGGGTGGAAATAAATGAATGGTCCGTTAATCGAAGATTTATTTCAAGCGATTCAGTCAGGAACTCAGCTAAATAGTCTATTAGAATCGAATCCGAGCCTTGCAAATGCCGAAAATAAGGATGGTCTTACACCACTCGGTTTCGCAGCACATTTTGGCAATAAAGAAGCGGCACAGGTATTGCTTGACTATGGTGCTGACATTAATGCAGTATCTCATTCCAAGATTTCTTTCATTCCCTCTAATACAGCCTTGCATGCTGCGATAGCTGGCGAAAGAAATATAGATCTCATTAATTTGTTTATGAAGCATCATGCCGATACTAATCTTCTGGACAGTAATGGTCACACTTGCTTGCATACTGCAGCTTTTCATGATGATAATATTGAAATCATTCGGGTATTGATTGAGCATGGAGCAAATATAAACACTGAAGACCGAGAAGGGAATACAGCCTGGTCTTTGGCAGTCAAGCAAGGAAATCATAATGTGGCTGAGTTTCTTCGTGGGCAATTATGAGTATGGAAAATACTTGCATATAAACAAAGTAAGCAATTGTGGTAATCTATAATCAATGAGCAGAAAGCTTGCTGATTGATAGGCTAGTGAAAAAAACGAGATTTACAAGATGAAGCTGTTATAGGAGACGAGTAGAACTATGACAATAAACAATGAGACAACAAATGAGGAAGTAAACAGTAAGGATTCGGCGATGACCGAGGAGAAATGGGCGGAGCTTATTAAGGCTGTTCACCATAATGGCATCGTAGCTTTAAAAATGCAATTTAACGATGTTGAAGGACAAGTGTTGAACCACGAAGCTTATGGCCCAGTTTTTGTATTTCATGTGAAGGATGAGTCGGACAGCGTATATTCCTGCGGATTTTTCCTGCATGAGTTGGTCAATAGATTCCAATCGGGGAATGATCCTGCGGTGTGGATGGCGTCTTTCTTCGTCGATCTTATGGAGATCGAGGGTGGGAAACCTCTCTCACAAGCAGCTGCAAGCGAAGAGGAGGCTAAAGCGGTAATCGATAAAATCCTCGTTCCGCAATGTATAACAGCTGTGACGGAAGAGTTTGCTCCGGAACAGGTACATGCGGGTCTAGCTTGGAACGAAGAACACGGTCCAGTCTTTGAAGCTGGATTTCCAACGATTAAAGATGGAAACAACGTTTGCGCTATTCCGTTACATCTATTGTTGACACATTTGCAGTTGAACCGGGATCCTGCGGAGCTGCTGATTCAAGGCATGTATAACATCCGAAATGAACATGGCATAAATTCCTAAAATGTTTTTTTATCAAAAGGCAGCTTCTGATTCGTAATGGAATCGGGAGCTGCCTTTTTCTTTTATATAAATGAAGAATAGCAAACCAGCCTAACCATTCTTTATTGCGATATTCTCATTTACAACGTAACAGTGTTATGTTACGATCATTTCGAGAGGTGATTATAGTGGATAAGGATTTAATTTCGAAAAAGGAGCTGCTGGATTTAACCGGCATTTCGTATGGGCAATTATATCGTTGGAAACGAAAGAAGCTTATTCCTGAGGAATGGTTTATTCGAAAATCAACGTTTACAGGACAAGAAACCTTTTTTCCAAAACAGACGATATTAGCGCGCATCCATAACATCATTAATATGAAGGATGATCTTTCGTTAGATGATCTAGCGGGTAAGTTATCTGATACGTCCGCTATTAACGATATGACACTGACTGCTGCAGAAGTTGGAGAACGTAACATTGTTTCGTCTATGACCCTAAGCAGTTTCGGAGCGTTATCTGGAATTGGTGGACAATATTCTTTTGACGAGCTTGTGCATTTATTTGCAGTTGACTATCTGCTTGGCCTCGGAGAGCTGAGCTTAGAGGAAGCAGAACTGTTGTTTCAAACCTTGAACGAGAAGGTCAGGAAGTTCGAGGGGAAGAGCTGGGATCTATTTTTTATTCGGAAAATGGGGATGACTTCCTTTATCATGGCGCACTCCCCAACTGAATTAGTGTTTGACGAAGGCGTCCGACTTGTTGCCAAGCTAAGCTTAGGTGATTTGATTGAACAATTAAAAGGGAAGCTTTCTTAATGGAGGGAAGAGCGATGACGGAATATCAGCTGTCAGATTTAAAGATTAGCGGAGTTAGCGGTGCTGCAGGTGGAAATTACGATAACGTATCTATAGATGGTGTTGGCAAAGTAAGCGGAGCTATTGTTGCGCGTAGATTTAAGGGAAATGGACATATAAGAATGAAGGCGCATCTTACGGCAGATGAGCTTGAAGTTAATGGTACGATGGATGTAAAAGGCAATATGAAATTTGGAAATTTGAAGGCGGATGGTTTGCTTACTATCGCGGGCGGAGTTAGCGGCGAAAGCTGTGAATTAAATGGCATGATGAGCATAAAAGGTGATTGTGAGCTAGAGCATTTTACAGGTAAGGGCGGCTTCACGGTTGGCGGCTTGCTTAGTGCGGGTCAGCTGGAATTTCAACTGCAAGGCCAAGGAAAAGCGAATGAGATTGGCGTGGAAAACCTGGTCATCAGGCAGGCAGACGTGGGAATATGGAATAAATTATTCAGTGGAATTATTCCGAAGCTAAAGCCTGAGCTGCGTGTTGGGGTCATTGAAGGCGACAATATTGATATTGAATTTACAACTGCAGATATCGTTAGGGGTAATGTTGTCATCATTGGTCAGGGCTGCTCGATAGGACGAGTAGAATATCGCTCGAAGCTGTCCGTACATCCCGGCGCTGCAATTATGAAGGAGGAGAAGGTTAGTGACTGAGCCTATACGGAATCCATTGAAAGTATTAGGTGAAACAACGTCAGCGGGCGGGTTTTATCAAAATGTGAATATAACAGGCGAATGTAAATTTAACGGCGATGTGAATTGTGAGAAGCTCAGACTGACGGGAGAAGTCAAGATCGCTGGAAATTTAATTGCGAAAGATATGAAGATAACGGGCGTATGTGCCGTTGACGGCAGCTTAAACGGGCTTAGCTTGCAAGGACGAGGTGAGATGAAGTCAAAAGGAAGAGTTAGAGTAGACAAAATTAAGTTAACGGGTCAATTGGATGCAGCAGGTGATTGCGAAGCGGAAGAGCTGCACATAACTGGCGCAGTAAATATCGATGGATTATTAAGCTCAGATCAGCTGGCTATTAGTATGTTCGGACCTAGCTTTGCCAAAGAGGTCGGAGGCAGCAAAATCAAAATTAAAAGAAGCAAAGTGGGAACATTGCTGAGGCTGATGAAATCGATGGACGGGGTCATATTCAATGCCAGGTTGATCGAGGGCGATTACATCGAGCTTCATTATACGAAGGCAAGTATCGTTAGAGGAGAGAATGTAATTATAGGTATAGACTGTGAAATTGAGACGGTGGAATACCGCGATGAACTGAAAATTCATAAGAGTGCAGTTGTGAAAAACAAGGTAAAACTATGATTTTTTTATACGCACTGAACAAAATTAGCTTTCCCCATTTTGGGGGGGAGAAAATGAATGCGCCGGCAGAGTGTATGGTTTATATCTGCCGACGCATTTTTTTATTTTATAGTTTGAATTTGCTAATTAATGTTTGCAGCTGCTTGGACAAGCTGGATTATGGACTATATTTAATTTTACAAAAAACGGGACTGTCTCTTTAGGTCTATGACCTTGAGAGACAGTCCCGTTTGCATTTTACTTTGAACAGGGCACCAATAACGCTTGAAGCTCATATACCCATTGAAAAATGCCTGTAAAAATAACGGATTGGACAATAAATGCTAGTTCAGCATCATATTTCGTTTTTGCATCGATTATCATATTTTGCATGGCCAATGCTTTTTGATCTTCGGAGCAATAACCATAAATATACGTTCCGGCTGGCAATACGGCCATATTGTCTGCCTCAGCAGGCCACTTTTCACAGACAGCAAATAGAACAGAATGGTTTTCAGACTGCTCTTTCTCTAAAGTCGTCAATATAAACGCTGTATGTTCGAAAATAAATGAATCACCCTCGCCGTCACTGCTATATTGCAGGAGCAGATCTTGCAGCTGCTGGAAATTTTCAATGCTCGGCTGCTGGATAGAAGGAAACGTTAAGATCATTCTTTTCGGAATTTGTTTGCACGAAAAAATATGATCGGAAAGCTGCTCGGGTACTAGTGTCGTGCGCGTTTCGTACTGTTCTCTTAAAGCTAAAAGCAATTTTTTAGTATGTTGCAGTTGTTTGATTTCCTGGTCTATTTTATCTTCAGTCGCTATTAGACAAGGAATAATATATTCATAATGGTCATTTGCGAACAACTCTTTAATATCGTTCAAAGGCATACTTCGTTGTTTGCAAAAGTTAATCACGTTCAGATAAACCAATTCCTCATCTGAATAATAGCGATAACCCGTGAGAACATCTACTTTTGCAGGCTTCAACAAGCCAATTCTGTCATAATGCCGTAAGGTTTCTATGGTCGTGCTGCTTCGTTTGGCAGTTTCTCCGATAGAGTAGTATGTCCTCATGTCAATCTGCTCCTATTGACTCTTATGTTACACAAGAGTTTATGATTTTCATTGTAAATAAATTCGATTGATTATACAAACAAGAGCTAAACAGCATGAATCTAGAAAGGAAGAAATTCCAATTGAACAAATGGTATAAGCTCGATAATGCTGCAAAGCTTTTTCCATCCGTTACGAATACAAAAAACACTTCTGTTTATCGCATTTCAGCCGTATTGAAGGATAGAATAGATGCTGACGCCTTGCAGAAAGCGGCTGATACCGTATTTGATCGTTTTCCGATGTTTACCGTTAAACTACGTAAAGGTGTGTTTTGGAATTACTTAGATGAAAATACGGAGAAAATTGTAATCGAAGAGGACGAGCAGTATCCATGCCGGGATATTGATCCGAATACGAATAACGGTTACTTATTTAAGGTTTTATATTATCAAAATAGAGTATCGATTGAAGTTTTTCATTCCCTTACGGATGGCAATGGAACCATTGAATTTTTAAAGTCACTTTTATACTATTACCTCATATATTTGGGGAAAAACATCGATCCTGAAGGAAAAATTTTGCTCGCGGATACTGGAGTGGATGTGCTTGATATGGAGGACAGCTTTCGCAGGTATTACCAGGATTGCTATGTTGAACGAGTGATAACGAGCAAATCTTATCATGTTAAAGGTACACGCTTTGAGCACTTCGGAAACAATGTGGTGCACGGCGTTGTTAGCGCTTCTGCATTGAATGCACTTGCCAAGCAAAAGGGCTGTACGATAACAGCGTATTTAACGACATTGCTCATTTACTCTATTTATCAAACGAGGATTAAATTCAGTGAGCAGAATGCGCCGGTGGTCATATCAATTCCAGCCAATTTACGCAAAGCCTTCCCGTCGCGGACGCTTCGCAATTTTTTTGGCGTTGTAAATATCGGAATAAAAGTAACCGAGGACGCTTCATTTGATGAGCTCATTATTCGAGTGAATGAAATGTTAAAGCAGAAATCAGGAAAAGAAAATTTGCAAAATATCATTTATAACAATGTAGCGCTCGAACGCAACAAAGCTACTCTTTTTATTCCTTTGTTTCTCAAAAGCTGGTTTGTTGATTTTGGTTTTCGCACACTAGGAGAAAGCAGAAGAACGATGACGTTATCCAATGTTGGCAACATCATTTTGCCGCAGCAAATGTATGACTATATCGACGTTATTGAGGCTGTAGTCTATCCATCGAATAAAAGCCCAGTAAGCTGCGGCGTCTGTACGGTTAATGATAAGCTGACGATTACGTTTACAAGAAGTATTGTAGAAGCCGATATACTGCAATATTTTTTCTCTTATTTAGCGGATCAGGCTGGGCTTGACGTGAGAGTATATTCAAATGATTGGGGGAGGAATGGATGAGGTTATGCAATCGATGCAATGTGAGTGTTGACGATCAGCACGATTATTGTCCGTTATGCTCGAGGCCTCTTGGGAATCGCGGGAATAGTGCGTCAGAGTACCCCTCCTATGCAAAATTACATCAAGAAACAGCCGTATTTACACGTACAAAGCTGTTTTTATTTTTAACGATATCGGCTATTGTACTCTCGATTACGATTAATTTATTAACCTTGCAGCTTAATCCTACATTGTGGTCTGCGATTGTGACGACCGGGTTAATCTATGCATGGGTGATCGTAAAAGATACGATATTGTCAAAGGCACATATCGGCAAAAAGATATTGTTTCATTACGCGATTTTAGCGCTTTTTTTACTCGTAATCGATATTTTTGTTGGGTTTATGAAGTGGTCAACCACCTATGCCATTCCGCTCTTTGGCATGGCAGCGACTTTTATGATGACTCTGCTCGCCATTATAAAAAAATCGTTATGGCATAATGATATCGGTTATTTATTAGCGATGTTTTTCATCAGTCTATGTCCTGCGATTTTATTTATTTTTCAATTAGCGGATGTTATCTGGCCTAGTGTGGCCGCGATTGTGTACTCATTGCTCACGATCATCGGCATGATTATTTTTTCGGATCGGCAATTTAAAGAGGAAATAAAGAAACGGTTTCATTTTTAAAAGGTTTAGAAAGGTTTATTTCATATCATTGAAGAGGAGGGGCAGATTTCAAAATCATGCTCCTTTTTTTGTTACATATTGACAATTAAATTGTACTAGTGCAATAATACAACCAAGAGATAAGGCAGGTGATGTGTACGTGCTACATTTTTATGAATTAAAGCTAAACAACAAAGAGCCCGTATACGTGCAGGCCGCATTGTATGTGAAGAGGCAAATATTGCTGGGTAAGGCTGAATCGGGAGATAAGCTGCCGTCTAGGCGAGAAATAGCTGCACAACTGAACATCAACCCGAATACAGTGCAAAAGGCTTTTAAGCTTATGGAGGATGAAGGTTATGTTCGCACGAGCAGTACGCTCGGCAGTGTCATTTATGTAGATGAGGCGATCTTAAAGCAAATTGAAGCTGAGCTGACGGATGAGTTAGTGAAAGCGTTTATTGGCTCCGCTAAGGAGATTCATTTGTCGTTCCAACAAGTCATCTCCCTCATTAGCGAGCGTTGGGAATAGTTTTTTTGGCGTATCTGTACTACTACTATAATACAATTGAGGTGGTATCATGAGAACCTTTTATCGACTGCTGCAATATGAATTTTCAACCTGGCTGAAAGCGATCTTGCTGCTTTGCACAGCTGTAATCGTTATTCCACTTTATCTGCTCCACATGTTTGTCAAAGAATATGGTGAATATACCGTTCACGAGCGTTATGAAAATATTTATGCCTCTTCAGGCTGCATCATCGTATTCCTCCTATGCATAGCAGCAGCATGCGGATTTTTCTTAAAGACGATTTATGCAGGTTATTGGGGCAGTAAAAGTATATACATGTTTTTATCACTGCCTGTAAGGCGTGAATCGATTTATTTTAGCAAAATCGTTGTTTTTGTCATTTGCTTGCTCATGCTGCTCGGGTCGCAGCTAATTAGCATAAAGCTTGGATACGATGTGGTATCGGCGAAGTTTGCAAGCTATGGTGAAGGCCGCTTTTCGATGACAAATGGACTTTTTTTAGCGGTTATCCGTTCTGATTTTTTTCGAATCATCATGCCATTAAACCTAAGCAGAATCATATCATCAGCAAGTATTTTAATTATGATCACAACAGCTCTATATTACGTGGCTTTATGCGAACGAAGCAAAAGGTACTGGGGTTTAGTCGCTATTGGAGCCGCGGTTATCGTGGGAATTAAAGTACTGAGCTATCGAATGAGTGAATCCTATTCTTTTGCAGCACCAAGTCATTTGTATATTAGCAGTTCAATTATGCTTATTTTAAGCGGATTTTTCATATGGCACAGCATCAAGCTAATAAAAAAAGCAGCTATCGCTTAAGAAAGGGATGGGATCGCTATGAAAAAGCTGAAAAATCATGCAGTTCTCGTTGCATTAATTGCAGCGGTAGCTGTCATAGGGATAATGTCCGGCAGTATCTACGCGAAGAAGGATCAAGGGACATTTTATTTAAAAGATTTGCAGGGTTCACGCCAAGCGATTGAGGATACAGTCATAAGTGGAGAGCTGAAGGATGGGAGCCATCGGACTAGCTTCCGTATTGAGAAAGGCCAAGTGAATACGAGTACCGTGTTATTTGAGCAGATGCAGCAGCAAACCCCAAAACGATTTATTCCGGGAAATGCTAAATTAATGAATGGCATTGAATATGATATTTCAAATACTGGTCCACTTTTTGAAATTGTTGCTCGTGATCGAAGGAACACGATTCCCATTCCTACCGGTACGGCAACGGTTAACCCGCCTGTTCATTATAATAGAACGGATCAGAAGGATAACAGCGTCACTTATACGAATGCTCTTGAATATGGACTTGCCAAAATTGGCGATAACGTATATTTTACATTGCCAACGACAACGCATTACACAGGAGAGAACGGGATCTATGAGTTAAAGTTTTCAGATAATTGGGGTTATCGAGGCATAACCGGAGACAAAGGGCAGGAGCCGCGTACCGTGGCAACCTTCAGCCTGGATAAAAACAAAGATAATCCGAATTCAAGCATTGAAATTCTTGGATTAGAAGCCGTTGGCAGCAGCTTGGCATTAATTGCAGTTGAAAATAACCAGCTTACTATTCGTGCATATGACAGCGTCAGCGGGAAGCAATTAGGTGAGACGATAGTTCCTCATTTTTACTTGGCAGGACGGGATCGAGCGAGCTCATTCAATAATCCGAGCGGGGATACCTATTATGAAAACTATGAAGCATTTAGCGATCACGATCAGAACATGCTAAATCTGAGTTTTAGCCGGTCCTCTTCCGCAGAGGATGCTGCTGCCAATAATAATAACAAAACAATGTTTAGTTTTCATTTATCGAATGAAATGAAATTAAACGAAACGATAAAAGAAAGCTTTGCGGACGGAGAAGAGGACAATTTCAGCGGTATGCTCGCGATGAGCTATCGTAACGATAAGTTATATGTCGTCAAGACAATGAGAAGCAAGCCTAAAGAAGGAACTCAGTTTCAATATGATATTGTGCTTCCTAAACGATTTATAATTTATGTGTATCAAGCCTCTACATTGCTCTACAAAGGCGAGCTTATGACTGATCTGAATGACGATAATATTAGAGCGATGAATCTATCGCCGCTGCCAGGCGGGTTTGGATACAGCCAATCAGAGTATAGGTATTACGATAACCTCAAGATTGAATAAAAGGTTTGCAGGCAGGAGGGGCACGGATGATCGAGCTAAAATATGTGGAAAAGCGCTATCCTGGAAGCAGTGAGTACTTATACGTGGATAGCTTAACGATAAACAAAGGTGAAATCGTTGGTATTCTTGGCGGTAACGGCAGCGGGAAAACAACATTGCTGAAGGCAATTATGGGAATTGGAGAAATTCAGAATGGTACCATAACAGTAGAAGGCAGACCAGTAACGGAGCAATATGACAACATTGCATTGATTACGGAGGAAGGCAGCTTCCTTCCTGATCTGACACCCGTTCAGTATGCAGAGTTTTTGGCTGGCTTTTTCCCTAGATTCAATAGAAAACATTATGACAAGCTGATCAGCTTCTATGAGCTTGAACCGCAGCAAAAAATCAAAACATTCTCCAAAGGGCAAAAGCTGAAGCTTGAAATTTGTGCGGGGTTTGCTAAGGAAGCAAAATATATGCTGATGGACGAACCTTTTCAGGGCAAAGATATGTTCACTAGAAAGGATTTTTTAAAGCTGATGGTTTCCAATTTAAAAGGCGATGAGACGATCCTGCTTACGACACATTTAATAGAAGAAATTGAGCATGTTATCGACCGTGCCATTATTGTTCATAAGGGCAGAATTAAAGCGGACTTTTATATCGACGAGATGAGAGAACAAGGCAAAAGTATAAGTGATGTCATGTCTGAGGTTATTGGCTATAAAGAGAATAAATATAAGGAAGTTTTGGATGATTCATTTCCCGAGAAATAGTTGAAGAAGGTTTCTAGTATGAATGCCATATTTTTAAAATTAGCTTTAATTATTATTAATTGTGTTCACTATTTTTTGCAATACTTCTTCTCTATTGGACCAATGAATGTAATGCTCAGAATCAGAAATGGTTTCTTGCTTACTAAGGCTGGACCATTGTAAAAGCTGTCGCTGCACTTTCGCCCATTCGCCTCCGCTATCTGAAGATAAACTAAGCAGCGGGGTGTCTTTTAAGTAACCGCCATCTAATACAGCACGAGCATTCTCATTCATATTTTTTATGACACTCAAATTATTGGACTCTCCAATATGATTATAATACATGGCTAAGTCAGTGGCTTTCCATTCGACTGGGAGCCGTTGATTACGTAGGTTCTCTGCGGTAAATGGAAGTAAAACGCCTATATTTCCTAAAGCTCTAGCTATCCCAGTTACACGCAAGCCTGCCATAAAGCGATTTATCAAATAGGGCTGCAGCTCCCCGGCATTTGCATAATATTCAGGGCTGCCGCCGTCTAATAAAATGATTTGCTCTACTTCATCAGGGTATCGTTGTGCAAAACGAAGCACCTCTAAGGATGCGAGCGAGTGTCCAATTATAACGTAGGGCGCGGTTTCATTTGATTTATTAAGCAGTTCATGCAGTTCATCAACTAATGTATCAATCGTTCTAGGGATATGTGTTTGCTCGCTCCAACCAAAACCAGCATGGTCAAAACTTATGGTTCTCGCATATTGTTGCAGTTCGTTTTGTAAGTAGTAAAAATCGGTAAAAGCATTAGGTGTTCCAGACCCAGCAACAAAAACAATGGTTCGGCTACCAGCAGTACCAACACTGTATATGTGCATGTCATGCGAGTTTATCGTATATCGTTTTCCTGGCGGCAAAAACATTTGCGATTCTTTATTCATCATATTGAATTGCCAAATTCCTCCTATAAATAGAAGGATGACAACGGACACTACGAATTTCATTATGACTTTTAATTTTGGTTTACGAGTTTTTTTGTTCATGGCTGATCCTTTATCGACTTTAAAATTCGTTCAGTTTTTACTTTTTCGATCCATAATTAGTATATTATAGCATTTTCGTTTTGGCATAACTACAATGCTATTTTCTAATTAAACGTTAAGACCTATGATCAGCCTGTGTGTCTCTTCAGAATAATCTTTCAACCAACATAAGAGGGGGATTGAAATGACCGGTTATTTGCGAGGGCAAATTGCAAAAATGGCGAATGTGAATATCGAAACGTTAAGATACTACGAGAGTCACGGTCTAATTCCGGCGCCGATGCGTTCTGAATCAGGTTATCGGATGTACTCTGAGGAAATATTAAGTCATCTTACGTTTATAAAAAATGCTAAGGCTTGTGGATTTACATTAAAAGAAATCAAAAAAGCATTAACAAAGTCTAGCAGCAGTCAAATTAGTCTCGCTGACTTTTTGGCTGTGATCGATAAAAAAATGGATAAAATCCGTTCAGATATGGAACGGCAAGAACAAACATTAGCAATGCTCACAAGTTTAAAAATAAATTTGCAAGCAGAAGAAAAGCACCCGGAAACTCAGCAAACACTTCACATCCTTCATATGGAATCTTAGCTTGACGTTGTACTATGCTACAGGCTGTAAACTTACGTTATTAAGCCTGTAGGAGGAGTATTACATGGAAAAAACGAGTACCGAACAGCTTACAGCGATTAAACATTTTCTAAAACAAACGAGCAATTTTAGTGAAATGCCAGTGGACAAAATACGAAATGAAATGAACAATACCGCAGCTGCAATGCAAATGAATACGGATATTATCGTCCAAGAGGTAGTAATCGGAAACCTATATGGTGAATGGATTACTCCTGCCAATTTGACTGTAGATGTGAACAAGGTCATTCTTTACTTCCATGGCGGTGGTTTCATAGCAGGCACCTGTGCATTCTATCGTGATTTGACGGCAAGAATAGCGAATTCCAGTGGAGTGAAAGTACTTGTCATTGAATATAGACTTGCACCGGAGCATTCGTATCCAGCTGCAAACGAGGATTGCCTCACTGCCTATCGTTGGTTGCTTGAAAACGGTTATTCCGCTGCTAATATGCTATTTGGCGGAGATTCGGTAGGCGGAAGCCTTGCGCTTATGACCTTGCTTTCACTTCGAGATCAAGGAGAGACGCTTCCAGCAGGTGCTTTTCTCATCTCCCCGCATACGGATCTAGTGCATTTGGATGGTGAATCCTATACGACTCGATCGGAGCTTGATCCTACAGGGAGCTTGGAGGGAAATCGCAGGATATTGGACACATATTTAGGTAACAGTACGGATGAAATCCCGCTATTATCCCCCCTTAGGATGAATTTGAGCGGACTGCCCGATTTGTTTATCCAAGTAGGCGATCATGAAGTTCTATTAAGTGATTCTACACGGTTTACGGATCAAGCAAGAGCAGCAGGTGTCGCTGTTACGCTGGAAGTATGGGTTCAGATGTGGAGTGTATTTCATTTTCTCGCCTACATGCTTCCGGAAGCGCAGCAGGCTATCGACCATATTGGTCATTTTGTGAAAAAGAAGCTGTCTTAAAATCTTTATTTTTTCATCTCGTTTAACGAACTGGAGGAGAAATGGATAACATTCAATATTTATCGCAATTCAATTTGCTTCAATCACTCACAATAGAAGACTTGATAGAGATGGATGAAATGACCTCTATTACCGTTATCCCGAAAAAGACGTTTATTCAAACACCGGAATCTTTTTCAGAAGGGCTTTATTTTGTGAAAAAGGGAAAGGTTCGTTTATATAAGCTGAGTGAGGAAGGCAAGCAATTTACTTCGGATATATTGGGTGAAGGAAATGTATTTGGCGTGATGAATATTATTTCATTTGGTACGCGGGATCACTATATTGAAACGATTGAAGAAAGCCATATTTGTTTGATGAGTAAAGATAGGTTTGAAAATTTTTTAATGCAGCGGCCTCGCTTCATGATGAACTTATTACAGGTTCTTAGTGATCGAATTAGTGCGATGAGTCGTTTAACACAAAATTTAGCTCTAGGAGGTCTTCATGATAAAATTTTGCATATTCTCATGAAGCTTTCTAATCAATTTGGACTTACGAGCATGGATAGGGATGAGTATTGCAAAATTGATTTTCCACTTTCACATCAAGAAATTGCAAATCTGGTTGGAGCGACAAGAGAAGCGGTAACAGTAGCCTTACAAGAGCTTTCGGAACAAAAACGCATTAAGACAGGTTTTAAAACCATCTACATCCATAAAAAAATGTTGTTGCAAAACTAGGTCATGTAGGAATGGTTGTAAACTAGATTACATCTTCGCTTATAAATAAGAAGTATGATTGGCGTACTTTCAATTTTAAATGTCGTATAAGCGAGGGAACCGTGTTATGAATAATGAGAAAGCGACGGTCATTTCTGACTCCATTTTGTACCGCAAAGGTGCAAAAAAGTTGAGTGATATTCCAAATGAAGTGGTAGAACTTATTTATATGGGGAAACTGGAGTCGGTCAATTTGACGGAATGGCTCGTTGTTGATCATATTGTACTGCTGCAAAATGTACTTAACGAGCTTGGTTTGCATCAAGAATCCGATCCCATTCTGGATAGGCTGAGACATTTGAACGAGAAAAAAATTATGAAAATCATACCTGCTATCGCAAAGGAATGGCTTAGCTTATTCGCTCGACTAGCAGAAGAAAAGCAGTATAAGCTTTCCGACAAATTAGCTGCTCATCCTTCAGACAGTGTTCGCTGCTGGGCTGCTTTTATTATCGGAGCGGATCAACGTTTAAGTTTAGTAGAGAAGCTTGCATCGATTCGTCCTTTTGCGGCAGATCACCATTTTGGCGTTCGCGAGATTGCTTGGATGGCTGTAAGGGAATCCATCTCCAATAATTTGGTGGAAGCACTTCATTTACTCGAAGATTGGGTGCGTGACCATGATGCGAATATTAGGAGATTTGCCATTGAATCCACTCGACCGCGAGGCGTATGGGCCAAACATATTGCTGAGCTGAAAGAAAATCCTGCTATGGCTCTTTCCCTATTAGAAGCTGTGAACAGCGATGAAGCCAAATATGTTCAGGATTCAGTAGGCAACTGGATGAATGACGCTAGCAAAACTAATCCTGAGTGGGTAAGAGCTATTTGTAATGACTGGTTGGAGCGCTCAAAGTCGAAGGAAACGAAAAGAATTGTGGCAAAAGCGTTAAGAAGCTTGCCGGTGTTTCGCCAAGTCCAGGAATGAGGAAAAAGTTTATAGATATACAAACAACAGGGCTATCCTCAAGTAGTGTTATCTACTTTATGGGACAGCCCTATTCAACATTTGAGAACCGTTTAGAAGTAGAAGCACGCAAAACAAGTTCGGGTTCCAAGTGGACCGTCTTAGTCATGTTTGGAGCATCGATAAGATAAAGAATAGTTTTGGCAATTGCCGCTGCGATGGAGGAGAGGGCAACACCTACGACGGTCATTGGAACCTCAAGGTTCTCCATTTGCGGAAGATTGTCGTAACTAACGACAGAAACATCATGAGGGACGGAGAGGCCGAGTTCACTGACGGCGCGAAGGATGCCGCGAGTGAGATCGATACCGCCGCTTATGACAGCTGTTGGACGAAGAGGACGATCCATCATCATTCGTGCAGCAATATAACCATCGTGAAATTCTAAACCGTTCATTTGGAGAATGGAATCATCCGTTAAGCGCAGCCCATGATGTCTAATCTCTTCTTGAAAGGCTTCGATTTTTACAGCTTGCAGCGGGTCATGCGATTTCGGTTCCCCAATGTACGCTATTTCTTTATGACCTAAATTTGCCAAGTGACGAACCGCTAGACGAATGGCTTGTCCACGGTTAACATCAACTGCGGAATAGGGTGTATAGTCAGCGGCGCCATACGTAAGAATTGGGATTTGCATGGAGCTGGATTCGATTGGACTAGGTTTATTATCTCTGTCTCCAAAGGCGAGTATGGCATCCACTTGATAGCGGCGAAAAGTTTCGATCGCGGATTCGATGTTGCTAATAGAGAGCAACGTGATATAGCCGTAATTCTCGAGCTCCTCATTGAGCCGTGTAAGAAGGGATGATAGAGCTGCACGTTCTATTGATGGCCATACGATGCCAATCGCGCCGCTTTTTCTCGAGACGAGACTTCGAGCAGCAATATTGGGTTGATAACCCATGTCTTTGGCGATGGAGTGGATATGCTGTTTCGTTTTATTTTGTACGAGCGGGCTGTCTCTAAGTGCCTTGGATACTGTAGAAAAGCTGACGCCTGCACGCTCTGCGATATCTTTGATGGTTACCATAGCTTCCCTCCGAAAGGAACTTTAACGACTATTATCATAATTCATTCATCCTATCATAGTACAATTATTATGCAAATGAAAGCGGTATAATTGGTGTAGACAGTAGGGGCTTATTGCGATATTATGAAAAATAACAACGTTGTTATTTTGATTATAAGGTGGTTTTCTCATGTTTAATTTAACAGAAACCGTATCCGTTGTAATCGGCGGAAATGGTGTTCTTGGCAGTGCCATGGCTTCTGCACTGGCTGAAGCGGGATCAAAAGTAGCCATCGTTGGCCGCGATATGGAGAAAGCAAAATTAGTATGCGATCAAATAAATAGCAGCGGCGGAACGGCGATCTCTTTGCAAGCAGATGCGACAAAAAAAGATGAACTAGAAGCGGTGCTGAACGATGTGCTGCAATGGGGAGGACGTATAGATACCCTTGTAAATGCTTCAGGAACAAACAGCCCCACACCTTTTTTTGATTTGGAGATGGATGAATGGGATCGAATTATGGACGTCAATTTAAAGAGTGTCGTGCTGGCATGCCAAGTGTTCGGTAAACAAATGATTGAACAGGGCAGCGGCGGCTCTATTATCAATATCTCATCAGTCTCCTCAGCACCACCGCTCTCTCGCGTGTTTACTTACTCAGCATCGAAGGCAGGAGTTAACAGCATCACGCAATTTTTAGCACGTGAATTTGCGCCAGACCGCGTAAGAGTTAACGCTATTATTCCAGGTTTTTTCCCGGCAGAGCAGAACAAAAAAATACTTTCGCCCGAAAGAGTAGAGTCAATTATGCAGCATACGCCAATGAATCGATTCGGAAATCCGGATGAGCTGAAGGGCGCGGTTGTTTATTTGGCTTCATCTAAAGCCTCTTCATTTGTTACCGGCTCATTCCTCCGCGTGGATGGCGGATTTGGCGCGATGACGATATAACATGACCGCGTTTACAGCTAAAGGGAACGGACAACAACGACTGCATTTGAACACATAAGGCGCATAAAGCTTGGGAGGAAAGTGTTGTAGCCAATAAGAGAGGGGAAAAGAAAATGAGTACTCAAACCATTGCAAGCCTAGCAGATATTAAAGCGACGGTTGATCGTTTAGCTATGAGCACGCCTGTTACGGATATGCATACTCATCTATATGCTCCTGAATTTGGAGAACTGCTTTTATGGGGCATCGATGAGCTGTTAACTTATCATTATTTAATTTCAGAGTCGTTCAGATGGTCAGAGGAGGAGTACAGCCAATTCTGGTCGATGACAAAGCGCGAGCAGGCGGACTGGATATGGAAGCTGCTGTTCATTGATCATTCTCCTGTAAGCGAAGCCGCAAGCGGCTTTATTACGATTCTTAAACGTCTTGGATTCGATGTATCCTCACGCAATCTGGATGATTACCGGCAAGCTCTTGCAAAGCGTACGGTAGAACAGCAGGTAGATACGGTCATGCAGCTCGCTGGAATTGAGAAGATCGTCATGACGAACGACCCGTTTGATCCTGTTGAACGTCCCGTTTGGCTGTCAGGCAAAGGAAAAACGGATGCCCGTTTCTACGCGGCGCTGCGAGTTGATGCGCTTCTTAATGATTGGGATCATGCGGTGAAAGAGCTGCAAAATCTTGGTTATGATGTACAAGCGGAATGGTCTGAGCGGACAAAGGCAGAAACGAGACGTTTTCTTTCGGAATGGATTACTCGGATGGATGCTCTTTATCTTGCAGTGTCGATGCCTGGTGATTTTGAATATCCAGCCGATGATCATCGAAGCAAGATGATTGACGAGGTTATGATTCCTGTATGCCAAGCAAAAAGTATTCCGTTTGCGTTAATGATTGGCGTACGCAGACGGGTGAACCCATCACTCAGATTAGCAGGCGATATGAGCATGTTGTCTGATGTATCGGCAGTGGAAGCCTTATGCCGACGTTACCCCGAGCAGAAGTTTCTCATCACGATGCTGGCCAGGGAAAATCAGCATGAATTAACGGTGCTTGCCCGTAAGTTCCGGAATCTAATGATATTTGGCTGCTGGTGGTTTCTGCATATTGAATCGATGGTTGAGGAAATGACACGTTTTCGCATAGAGCTTCTAGGCACTTCAATGATTCCGCAGCACTCCGATTGCCGTGTGTTTGAGCAATTGATTTACAAATGGGAGCATTCTAGAAAAATCATTGGCAATGTTCTTGCTGCGAAATACGAGAAGCTGCATCATAGTGGATGGACGGTGACGGAAGAGGAGATCAAGCGGGATCTGGATGATATGCTGAATCGAAACTTCTGGCGTTTTCTAGGCAAAGAATAATTCATTTAAGGTTATCCATAAAAAAAGCTCAAGGTGATTCTATCCGTAAAATGCGGTGTGGATCACCTTTTCTTATGGTAATGGCGGATCTGGAAACACTGGAAATATTGCTCAAAATAACTATTGAAATCGATTTCATTATTTGCTATATTATTAAATATCAACTTGATAGCGCTTTATTTGTTTATATCTGCCAAAATTTATAGCAAAGGTCGAATCTTATGGATGTTAATATCGTGGATGTAGCTAAAGCGGCAAAGGTATCACCGACTACTGTCTCGCGCGTGTTAAACAATAACCCGCTCGTTAAGAACAAAACGAGGGAAAAGGTTCTCATGGTTATTGAGCAAATGAACTACGTTCCCAATGCTGCAGCCAAAAATCTACGCCAGCAAAAAACGTTTACCATTGGAATAATTGTGCCTGATATTATGGTTGCCTATTACTCTAATTTAGTAAAAGGAATTCAGAATAAGGCGCATTTGGAAAAATTTAAAGTCATTATCTGCGATACCCAAAACAGCAGAGAAATTGAGCTCGGATATCTTCAAATGTTAACGAACAGAACGGTTGACGGCATGATCCTGATTGAGTCGTTACTGCCGAAAGAGACGGTTATGGAGCTGCTTGAAAGAGGTTATGTCATAGGGTCTATTGGACGCAGTATCCTGGATTCCAGAATTTATAACGTCCAAACGAATACGACAGAGGTCGCCATGCACGTGGTTGAGCATCTCATCGAGCAGGGACACAAAGATATAGCATTCATAAGCGGCTATAATGATGCGATCGATAGCTTGGATCGTCTGGAAGGCTACATCAAAGGATTAGAAAAACACGGAATTCCGTTCCGGCCAGAGCTTGTGGAAAATGGCGATTTCAACAAAAAAGGCGGATACTCAGCTTTAAAGCGCCTTTGGGATGCAAGGCAGAAGTTCACAGCTGTTTTCTCTGCCAATGATGAGATGGCATTAGGCATTTATGCCGCGTGCAGAGAAGCGAATGTAAGAATCCCTCAGGATCTAGCTGTTTTTGGCGTAGACAATGAAAGAGTTTCGAGATATTTGGTGCCTCAGCTGAGCACGGTTAATCAATTGAAGATTGAGATGGGCTATGCTGCTGCGGAAATGCTGATCAAGAAAATTAAAGGCGAGATGGCGGACGATGATGAGCGTATTGTCGTTGTTGATTCTCAGCTGTGCATTCGTGCTTCTTCTAATTACAAAAGAGTGCAATCATAATTTCAGATTATGAATATCTCTTTTTTACAAAATGAAATCGATACCATTAATTAATATAGCCGCTTTGCATACAAGAGACACGACTTACATGTTCTCGTATGCGACAGCAATCATTTATGAAATCGTTTTCAAAAAGTAATGCCTAAACTTAGGTACATGCAAGTGTATCCATATATCATTTGAAAAAAAGGGGATAGTGAAATGAACAGTAAGAAAATATTTTCATTATTACTGGTATTGTCGTTATTCGTCACCGTATTAGCTGCCTGTTCGGGCGGGAACAACAAAACAAATGAAGGATCCACTTCTACTGCTACGAATAAGCCGACAGAGGATAATACCAAGGCAGAAGAAACGCCATCGTGGCAAACAGAGAAAATTACATTGAAGTTTGCAAGCTGGGAAGACCCGAAGATGGAAGGCGAATTGATGAAAGCCTTCATGGCAAAATATCCGAATATTACAGTAGAGAAAGACGAAACGATCAACTGGCCTTGGACAGATGCGTTGACTGCAGCTGCCAGCGCGAGCAAATTGCCTGACGTGTTCTGGGTAGAGAGTGTACCTGTAGGCGTAGAAAATGAATGGCTGCTCGATCTGTCCCCGTACTGGGATCAAGATGAGGAAACGCAAGCTATCTATCCGAATATCGCGAAGCAAGCGGTTTATGGCGGCAAGCGCCTAGCATCGCCTACTTTCCAGTTTATTATGGGTGTCTATGTGAATAAAACGCTGCTTGAGAAAAACAACATTCCGCTTCCTGGATATAATTGGACCATTACAGAGATGATCGACATCGCGAAGAAGGTATCCAAGCCTTCTGAACATATTTATGGGATTTCAGGCCCGTGGGGCAATCTATCTTTCAATGAACACTGGCCAATGGCGAATGATAGTGCGCTAGGCTACAACACATTTGACGGTGAGAAATTCCATTTCACGAATCAGCAGTGGATCGATGGCTACAACCAACAGCTTGAGCTTCGCAGGTTGAAAGTGGAAGAAAAAATGACTGGCGAAGAAAAAACAAAAGTATTTGGCGAAGAAGGAGCTTGGCCGCTGCAGAAAGGGCATGTCGCACTCGGAATTGACGGTTCATGGAATATGAATTCCTTGCCGCCGGAAATGGAAAAGTCGGGAGCTGGCGTCGTAGATTTCTATCCATACCCAGCTGGCAATGCGGGACAAAAGATGCCTGTAGTTCTTGACTACATCGGTGTATCCTCCACAACCAAACATCCAGAAGCTGCTTATGAGCTGATGAAATTTATGTCATGGAGCAAGGATGGCTGGCTGAAGCGTCTTGAGCTGAACAAGGAATTGAACATCAACATCGATAAATTCCCAGTTGCTGATTTCCCTGAGGTATGGGAGAAGCTGACGGGCGAGCTGAAACTAGACGGTGCGAAAGCAGCCATTGGATTGCTCGGCGATGCTGTTCCAGATTATAACAAGGTTCTTCCGGGCTGGAGAGAATTCAGTGCTTGGGCATCCGATGAACAAAAAATATATGAGAAGTTCGCAAACGGTGAATTAAAGCCTGCTGATAAAGCGAAAGAAATGGAAGACAAAGCAAATGAGTTCGTAGGTCAAGCGCTGCAAAGATTAAGTCAATAATACTGATGGACCGTAGATGCGGAAGAAGCTTTATGATCTTTCGCATCTGCGGCATTAATGAAGCATAGGCAGGGAAGAGACCATGAAAAAAACTTATCAAATCTTACTGATATGCTTGATGATTGCAGCTCTTCTTGCTAGCGGACTCCCAGGATCGTTAGTACAAGCTGAATCGGAGCAAGCGGCAGCGCCCAAGGCAGAAGGCTCAGCGGATGCGCTTAATCTGCTGGAGAAGAACTATTCAGAAAAGCTTCAAGAGTGGACTGAGGTTCCTATCATTCCAAACGCGAACATCATCGTTTCACCTTCCAAAAATGAGGAAAATGCAGCATTACTAGTCTCTCTACAAGAAAGTTTCAATTACGGTCAGGAGACACTTCGTTGGAATAAAGACGCAAAGATTACATTCGACATCCATGTTGAAAAAACGGGGTTATATCAGCTAGCTTTTGACTATTACATGCTGGATGACAGCATTTTGCCCACAGAGGGTTATTTGCAAATCAATGGACAATACCAGTTCTATGAAAGCCGTCATATTTTGTTTCCTAGCAGGTGGGAGAACAAACCTCTTGCAGAAAAGTGGGATCGTTATGGCAACGAGCTGCTGCCGCGTTCCCAGAAAGTGAAGTTATGGCAGACGGTATATGCCATGGATTCTAGTTATTTTCATATGGAGCCTTTAAAGTTTCAATTAAAAGAAGGCTTGAACACCGTTACGTTAGTCAATACCAGGGGAGAGTTGCTGCTTGGCGATGTGAGAGTAGAAGCCCCTGCCCAAATACAAACATATGAAAACTATTTAAAGAGCTTCCCGGCAGAAGAAATAGGTGCTGAGCGCATCGACACACTGCTCATAACCGAAGCGGAGCAAATGCTGTATAAAAACGATTCCTCCATCAGAGCAGCCTCGTCACGCGATAGCAAGGTGACGCCCTACGAAACGAACAAGCTGCTGCTCAATATGATCGATGCGGGTTCCTATGAAGAGGGCGGTCAATCGCTGACGTGGGAGCTGGAGGTTCCGCAGGATGGATACTATCAAATTGCTTTAAAATACTTGCAAAATACACAATATGATTTGCCCGTGTTTCGCCGAATTGAGCTCGATGGCGTAGTTCCTTTCCGCGAAGTGGACAATTATGCTTTTCCTTATACAAAAAAATGGCGGAATGAGACGCTTGGCAGTGAGGATAAGCCTTATCAATTTTATATGACGAAGGGCAAGCATACGCTTAGCATGACAGTGAATCTATCTCATATGCGTCCTCTAGCAGAGGATATCTTCTCCAAAATGAGAGAGATCAGCCGAATGACGCTGGAAATCAAGAAGCTGACAGGAAATAAACTAGATTTGTATAGAGATTGGAATCTACTTGAGTACATGCCGGAGTTAGATAAACAGCTCTCTAGCTGGGCGGATGATCTTGATCAACGCTTCGAAGAAATTAGCCTGCTTAACCCGATGGTGAAGGAAATTGGCGCAATTGTCAATTTGAAGCTGGCATCGAAGCAATTGCGATCCCTTGCGAAGGACCCTAACGAATTGCCCAATCGCCTAAATCTGTTTTCTGAAGGGTCGGCGTCTGCTTCTCAATTGCTAGGTACGCTTTTGCAGAGCATCTCAGAGTCGCCGCTTGCACTTGACCGGATTTATGTTTCTCAGGATGGCAAGCTGCCATCTCCAAATGCAGGTTTTTTCAAAAAGTCAGGGGAAACGGTTAAACGCTTTTTCTTATCCTTTACGAAACAATCCTATTCAAGCTCAAACAAAATAAATGGTGAGCTGGAGGTTTGGGTCAATCGCCCAAGACCTTTCGTTGAGCTCATGCAGAAGATGATCGATGAGCAGTTTACGCCGGAATCGGGCATTGCCGTTAAGCTGTCCATTATGCCGGACGAGAATAAGCTCGTTCTGGCTAACGCATCCAATCGTCAGCCGGATGTTGCTCTTGGAGTGAGCAACTGGATTCCATATGAACTGGCCATTCGGAATGCGGCTATGGATTTGCGGCAATTCGCTGGTTACGAGGAGAGCATCAAGCGGTTCTCCAAAGGTGCGATTATTCCATTTTCGTTCGAGGAAGGCGTATATGCATTGCCGGAAACGCAAAATTTTTGGGTGCTGTTTTACCGGCAGGATATTTTGGATTCGCTGAAGCTGTCGCCGCCGGATACGTGGCAGGACGTGGTTGAGATGCTGCCTGAGCTGCAGCGGCTTGGTATGAACTTCTATGAGCCGCTTGCCCAGTACAAGGGCTTCAAGCCCTTTAATGCAACGACGCCGTTTATTTATCAATTCGACGGAGAATTGTTTGATGAGAGCGGGATGAACACCGCAATCGACAGTGAGCAAGCGCTTGAGGGCATGAAGTTTATGACCGACTTGTTTACTATCTACAACTTGCCGCAGGACGTACCGAATTTCTATCACCATTTCCGTTACGGCACGATGCCGGTAGGGATATCTGATTTCAATACGTACATTCAGTTGAAGGCGGCCGCACCGGAAATCGCCAACACATGGAAGATCGCGCTGCATCCGGGCGTGGAGAAGCCGGATGGAACGGTAGCAAGATGGGCGCCGACAGGCGGACAGACGGGAATGATATTTAAAGGCACTGACTATGCAGAGGAATCTTGGAAGTTCCTCGATTGGTGGTTGTCAACACCGGTTCAGGTCGAATTTGCCAATCTCATGCAGACTACCTATGGCATGACCTTTATGTGGAACACGGCCAATCTGGAAGCGCTCGAGCAGGTACCATGGCCGGAGGAAGACAAAGAGGTTATTTCCGAGCAGTTCAAATGGGTGAGAGAACCTTCTCGCGTGCCAGGCGCTTATATGGTCGAGCGGGAAATTAGCAATGTTTGGAACAGGGTTGTCTTTAACGGGGATAATCCGCGAACGGCCATTGATGATGCTGTAGTACGGACTAATCGTGAAATTATGCGGAAGATGGAAGAGTTCGGTTATTATGCGAATGGCAAAATGATCAGGCCGTATCCGGTTCCGACCATATCATCGATAGACAAGTGGGTTGAGCGAAAATGAAGACACGCAGATTTAATGAGGCTTACCTATTTCTGACGCCTTATCTTTTGATGTTTGGCACGTTTATTATTATCCCGGTTGTGGTGGCGGCAGGACTCTCCCTTACTTATTTCAATACGGTAGAGGCGCCGGAGTGGATCGGCTTCAAAAACTATATCGATCTGCTTACGCACGATGAAATCTTTATGCAAAATGTTCTGCCCAACACGATAAAGTTTGCTTTGATCGTAGGACCGGGCGGCTATGTCATTTCATTTCTGCTTGCTTGGATGCTCGCGCAAGTTCCGAGCAAGCCGCGCACCATTCTTGCCCTTATTATTTATTCTCCTTCGATGACAATGGGAGTAGCGATGTCAGTCGTATGGACGATTATCTTCAGCGGCGATCAAGCGGGATATATTAACTCCTTGCTGCTTAATTTAGGGCTGATCAACGCTCCGATACAGTGGCTGCAGTCACCAGAATATTTGATGTCGATCATGATTGTTGTGTCATTATGGAGCAGCATGGGAGTTGGTTTCCTAGCCATGCTTGCAGGTGTTCTGAACATCGATCAAACGATATATGAAGCGGGTTATATCGATGGAATTCAGAATCGTTTTCAAGAAATTATTTATATTACGATTCCTTCGATGAGGCCGCAGATGCTGTTTGGCGCAGTCATGGCGGTTGTAACGACTTTCCAAGCCGGTGAAATCGGCGTTCAGCTATCAGGCGGCAACCCAACTCCGCAAAACTCAGGACAGTTGATCGTCAACCATATTGCTGATTATGGCCTCATTCGATATGAGATGGGGTATGCGAGCGCGATTTCTGTTGTGCTGCTGATCGGGGTATATATGCTGTCTAAGCTTTCGTGGAAATTATTCGGTGAGAAAGAGTAGGGGGTGCAAGTTTTGTCTTATCAAGGTACAAAAGTTAATCCGACCAAGTTCCACAAGAGTCAGCTGAAATTTTATGCCATTCTTATTCCTTTGGCGTTTTTTATGATGCTGCCGATTATATTTATCATCTCGCATGCATTCAAGCCGATTGATGAGCTGTTTGCATTCCCGCCGCGCTTTCTCGTACAGAAGCCGACATTTGATAACTTTAGAGATTTGTTTTTTACGACGTCGACATCAGGTATTCCGTTCAGCCGTTTTATATTCAACAGCTTGCTCGTAACGATCTCTGTCATGTTTTTTTCGGTATTTATTAGCGCATTGGCTGCCTATGCGATGGCCAAGATGAAATTCAAGCTGCGCAAGGTGTTGTTTGAGGTGAACACGCTTGCCCTCATGTTCGTGCCAATCGCGGTACAAATTCCGCGCTACTTGGTCGTAGATCAGACCGGTATGCTGGACACTTATTTTGCTCATATTTTGCCGCTGCTGGCGATGCCGATTGGGCTGTTCCTGCTGAAGCAATTTATTGATCAAGTGCCCGAGGAGCTGAAGGAAGCAGCCATTATCGACGGAGCGAGTGAATTTACGGTATTCAGGAAGGTCATTGTACCTGTCATTATGCCGGCACTAGCTACAGTCGCCATTCTTGCTTTTCAGGCGGTATGGAACAATGTTGAGACTTCAAATTATTATGTCAACGATGAAAGCTTGAAGACATTATCGTTCTTCATGAGCTCGGTTGCGTCGGGGTCCGGCAACACCATCGCGGGTCAAGGCATGTCGGCAGCTGCATCGCTGCTTATGTTCGTTCCGAACCTCGTCATTTTTATACTGCTGCAAAGCAAAGTGATGAACACAATGGCGCATTCAGGACTGAAATAGAGGAGACTCCGATGAAGAACATTAACGGCAAGGTTTTGTTGCTTGTTCTCGCCGTCTTCCTATGGCTTGATTCCTCATCCATGGTGCTCGCTGAAGCGCCTTACAAGACCTATACGGAAGACCATAACAGGCAATTTGTACGTACGCAGGATGCTTATCATCCCGCAGGTTCAATCGAGAAGGTAGGAGATCTTGAGTTTTCCGGGCCTTCCGATATTTATATCGATGCGCGCAACCGCATCTATGTAGCAGATACGAACAATCATCGTATCGTCGTCCTCGATGACGAGGGACAATTCATTCGAGTCATCGGTGAAGAGGTTTTGCAAACGCCAGTTGGTGTATTCGTTGACCATCAAGGCGATGTGTACGCAGCGGATAGCGGACTGAATCAAGTCGTTAAATTTGGAGCTGACAACGCGGTAAAGCAAATATTTGCGAGGCCGGAATTGCCGCTCTTTGGCAAGAACAATCCCTTTAAGCCGATGAAGGTAACGGTCGATAAGCGCGGAAACGTATATATCATAAGCGAGGGATCGACAAACGGCGTCGTCCAGATGAGCTCGAATGGCGATTTTCTTGGCTATTTTGGCAGCAATGAATCCAAAGCGAGCTTTCGTATTATGCTGGAGCGGTTTTTGTTTACCGATGCACAGCGAGCGAAGTTATTCAAAAATGTACCGCCTTCTGCGACAAGCATCGACATTGATCAGAAGGGGTTAATTTATACCATCACCCAAGGCGACGAGGGAAGATCTGTCAAACGATTTAACATTTCCGGCTTCAATTTATTGCCTTCGGATATGACATTCCATCCGCTGTATACGGATCTATTTATTTCGAAGAGCGGCAACATTTATACGATTAGCCAAAACGGCATTATTTTCGAATATGACACAGAGGGCAATTTGCTGTTCTCGTTCGGTGCACCCGATGATGGGAAGTCGCGGATCGGCATGTTCATTAATGCGGCTGGCATTGCAGTAGATGCAAGTGAAAATATTTATGTCGTCGACAAAGAAAGAAATAATATTCAAATCTTTAAGCCAACCGAGTTTACAAGTATGGTTCATCACGCGCTTGAGCTTTATAAGGAAGGGCACTACGTCAAGAGCCGTGAGCCGTGGAGTCAGGTACTGAACAAAAACAACTTGTTCGACCTTGCGCATAAAGGACTGGCAGATGCCTACTACAAGCAGCAATTATATGCGGAAGCGATCGAGGAATATGTTATTGCGAACGATAAGGAAGGGTATTCCAATGCCTTCTGGGAAATTCGCAATCGCTGGCTGCAAAACAACTTGATTTATGTGCTGTATGTCGGAATTATTTTGTTCGTGCTGCGGATATTGGTGCGCTGGCTGCATCGGAAAACAGGGGTATTTCATTCCGTCATTCGGTTGAAAAAGCAAGTTTTCTCAGCAGCGTTTATTCGGCATGTTATGTTTGTTTCCCGATTTATTAAAAGCCCGTTTGAAGGCTTTTATGGCATCAAGGAGGAACGGAAGGTATCCCTTTGGTCAGCGACTTTCTTGTATGTGCTTTTCTTTGCCGAGTATGTGTTTGCACTTTATTACACCGGCTTTATATTCAACAATGTGGAGCCTTCCAGCTTGATTTTGATGAAGGAGATTGCCAAAGTATTTGCGCCGATTGCGCTATGGATTATCGCGAACTATTTGGTTAGTACAATCAATGAAGGAGAGGGTAAGTTTTCAGAAGTTTACAAAGGTACCATTTATGCTATGGCACCGTACTTGTTGTTCAGCCCTATCATTGTCATCGTCTCGAATGTACTGACGAACAATGACGCGTTTCTGTACACCTTCTCAAGCAACATCATCGTCGTGTGGTGTGCGGTTCTCCTATTTATTATGGTGAAGGAAGTCCATGACTACACGGTCCGCGAGACGATTCGCAATATTTTGATCACTTTATTTGGCATGCTGATTCTGAGCTTAGTTGCATTTATTGTGTATGTGCTGCTCGATCAAGTATTTGATTTTGTTTATTCTGTCATACGGGAGCTGATGATACGTGCGGAACTCTAAATGGATTAGACCAGTCATAACCGCCGTCATCATAGCAGCAGCCATTGCCATCGTATATGTCCTGTTTTTTGGTAACGGCCGCTCTAGCAGGGAGACGGGTGCGATTCCGGAAGCGGAGCTGCAGTCCGTATTTCCTGATCATGTAGAGGCAGGGGCAAAGTTATCCTCCGATTATCGCAAGGTGGCGGAGAATGAACATCTTGAGCTGTATCTCAAAGAACAAAGCTTGTCCATTCAAGTGAAGGATAAGCGCTCAGGCTACATGTGGTCTTCTGAAATCATCGACACGGAATCCAATGAATCGTGGAAAAATTTTATGGCATCGGGATTGTCTCTTGATTATTTCGAGGAGAGCAAGCCGAATGCGACGCGAACGGATCTTGTCTCTCAAACCAATAAATCGATAATGTTCGAATCGCTTGAAAAAGGTTTTAAAGCGATTATTCGTTTAAACGATCTGAAGCTTGGAATGGAGCTGCATGTATCGCTGGAGAAGGATCAATTGGTGGTTCGGATTCCACAGCAAAGCATTCTTGAGGGAAATAAAACGAAGCTTGGGTCCGTCTATGTTTATCCGTTTCTTGGAGCGACCAAGGCCGGTGAAGTAGATGGTTATATGTTCATTCCAGATGGATCAGGGGCATTAATCCGGCTTGCAGACAATAAGGGGAAATTCAAAATCCCGTATGAAGCGAAAGTTTATGGCACGAACGAAGGCATCGAAACGGTTAACCGTGATATTTTCACAAATCCGCCGCTCACCGTGCAATATCCTGTATTCGGAATGGTTCACGCGGAAGGCGGCAACGGACTATTCGGCATCGTAGAGAATGGACAATACAATGCCAAAATCGTTGCATATCCGAATGGAGTCAATACGCCATACAACTGGACGACGGCACAATTTCTATCTAGAGAATCATATCTTCAGCCAACAAGCCGTTCACTTGGCGGTGTCATCGTCTATGAGAAGGCTCGCAATCCAGAGGATATTCAAATTCGCTATACGTTCTTGAGCGGCAAGGACGCAAGTTATGTTGGCATGGCCAAGACGTATCAAGCGTATCTGGAAGGAAAATCAATTCTTGTGAGAGATGAAGGGAAAGCAGACACTGCGATTCCTCTGCAAATGGATGTTCTTGGCGCTGAAACCGAAAATGGCATGTTCGCCAAGCGCCTTATTCCGATGACGACGGTATCGCAGCTGGAAGAGATGCTCGGAGATATGAAGAAAAATGGCATCGGAAATGTGAATGTAGTTTATAAGGGCTGGAATGAAGGCGGGTATTCAGGAACGAATCCATCGCCCGTGAAATATGAGTCGGCGCTTGGCTCGAAAAAGGATTTCGAGCGACTCTCAGCATCGCTTCGGGAAAGCGGAAATCCGCTTCATTTGTACAGCGACTTTACGACGGGCAATGAAGCGTCCAAACGTTTCTCTGCGCAGACGGATGCCGCCAAAAAAATCGATAAGTCCATATTGACGATACCAACCTATGAGGAAGTATACGGGACCATCTATTACTTATCTGCCGAAGCAACGAGCAATTTGGTTAAACAAAATACAAAGCAATATGTGAGCCAGAACGTAAGCGGAATTGCTGTGGATAAGACGGGGTCCGTATTGTTCTCCGAGATGGCGGGCAAAAGCCGTTCAAGCCGCAGCCAAACAGCAGAATTTTATAAAGCTGCTGTGCAAGGCTTGTCGGATGCCATTCCATCCTTGCTCATGTATGCGCCAAATGATTATATGCTTCCTTATGCCGATCAAGTGCTAGACGTGCCGATGGAGTCATCGCAATACATTTATATTAGTGAAACGGTGCCATTCGTACAAATGGTGCTGAAGGGCTATAAGGATTATTTTGCCCCTTACAGCAACTTCTTCGCTAATCCGCAGGCAAGCCTGCTGCGCATGATCGAGACAGGTTCTTATCCATCCTATTATTTGACGCATGAGACATCGTACAAGCTGAAGCATACTAATTCGAATGATGTTTACACGTCCGCATATAAGGATTGGCGTGATTCGATGACGGAGACTTATCGCATTTTAGATGAAGCGCTGAAGCCGACAATAGGTGCGAAGATGCAGAACCATGAACGTCTAAGCGATGGCTTGGTTAGGGTTTCGTATGACAACGGAGCCGAAGTGCTCGTTAATTACACAAATCGCGACTATCAATGGGAAGGCGTTAGCGTTCCGCCAAAAGGCTTTCAAGTAATCGAGGTGAACCGCTGATGGCCAAAATCATAATGACCAACAAACGTAGAAAGGCGATTATCGGACTGGCGTTTGTGTCGCCATGGATCGTAGGATTTTTTGTTTTCACTTTATATCCGATGCTGTACTCCTTATTTCTAAGCTTTCATCAAGTGAAAATTACACCTGTCGGCGTGAAAACAAAGTATATTGGCTTTGAAAATTTCAATTATGCATTTTTCTCCGACCCCGTATTTGTAGAGAAAATATTGAATTATGTTATGGAAATGATGCTGAACGTACCGATCATTATCGTTTTTTCATTGATCATTGCTCTATTAATCAATCAGAAGATCAAATTTCGCGGCATGTTTCGGACGATATTTTTCCTGCCAGTCATTATAACAAGCGGGCCGGTCATTAACGAGCTGCTTAGCCAGGGTGCGTCCTCCATTCCGAATATAGAGCAGTACGGCATGTTCACGATGATTGAGAACAGCTTGAGCCCAATTATTGCGGAGCCTATTCTGTATTTGTTTAAGCAAATCATTATGGTCCTCTGGTTCTCCGGCGTTCAAATTCTTATTTTCCTAGCAGGGCTGCAAAAGGTAGACCGATCCATGTATGAAGCGGCTCGCATCGATGGCGCGTCTGCATGGGAGTCCTTCTGGAAAGTGACGCTGCCTGTGCTTATGCCGCTCGTGATCGTAAATGTAATCTATACGATCGTTTACGTTTCGACATTCGCGCTTAATGAAATTATTATTCTGATCAAAAACAATATGTTCAGCACCATTACCGGATTCGGTTACGCTACCGCGATTGCATGGATATATTTCATCATTATCATGATCGTGCTTGCGATATGGACTGGACTGCTCAGAATGAAGAAACGATAAGGAGGAGAGCTGCATGTGGAAAAGACAGACGTTAGTCGCTGCGAGCAAAGTCCGTAAGCTGTTGTTCGGCATGGGAGAAAACGACGGATTTGTGTTCAAGGCTGTAGTATATCTCCTTCTGATTGCGATCGGCTTTGTCTATTTGTATCCGATGTTATTTATGCTGGTGAACAGCTTCATGAGCTTGGACGATTTGGTTAACTCCATGATCAAGTGGATTCCATCAACGCTGTATGTCGAGAATTATTCGAAGGCGCTGAACGTGCTCGATTATGAAAAAACACTTTTGCAAACGATTGGGGTGGCAGGCCTTCCGGCCTTGCTGCAAACGATATCGGCGGGCGTTATCGGTTATGGCTTTGCTCGATTCGAGTTTCCTTTTAAAAAGATATTGTTCGTGCTTATGCTCGTAACCTTTGTTATCCCGCCGCAAATTACGATGATGCCGACGTACCTTTTATTTAAGCAATACGGGCTGCTCGGCTCGCTGGAGACGTTTATATATCCGGCCATTCTCGGGCAAGGACTAAAAAGCGCATTGTTTATTCTCATTTTTTATCAGTTTTTTAGAAGCATACCGGATGTGCTGGAGGAGGCTGCAGAAATTGATGGAGCGGGCAGCTTGAAAATCTTTTATCGCGTAGCCGTTCCTATGGCTCTTCCTGCAATCATTATCGTATTTCTATTCTCGTTTGTATGGTACTGGAATGAAACGTATTTAGCAGGTCTTTATTTCGGAAACGAGCTGACCATATTGCCGCTGGAGCTGCAAAAGTTTACGGACAGCTACAATAAGGTATACCCGCCGGGCACTCCTGGCAGTCAGTTGAACGAAGCGATTAAGCTGGCTGGAACGCTGCTGACGATCGCACCGCTGCTCATTCTCTACTTTGTGCTTCAGCGCTGGTTTGTGGAAGGCGTTGATCGGGCTGGTATTACCGGTGAGTAAGAGGAGGAGCTTGGGTGAAGAGACTTTTCAAGATTTCGAGTATTTTTCTAGCAATTATCTTATTTATAATGGGGTGCAGCATGGGTAATAAAAAAGAAGCTCCGCAGCAGAAAAATGGGTGGAAGCTCGTATGGAACGATGAGTTTGACGGCAAAGAAATCGATAAGACCAAGTGGAAGCATGTAACCGGAGGATCAGGCTTCGGGAATAATGAAGATCAGTTTTATACAGAGGATGCGGCAAACTCTTATATTGAAGACGGCAAGCTAGTCATCAAAGCGTTGAAGCAGGAGCATGGGGGCAAGCCGTATACGTCCGCGAAATTAATTACGGAGGGCCATGCGGATTGGACGTACGGCCGGTTCGAGTTCCGGGCTAAGATGCCGCTTGGCAAAGGTATGTGGCCTGCCATATGGATGATGCCGACGGACATGGAGAAATACGGCGGCTGGCCAAGCAGCGGCGAGATTGACATTATGGAGTATCTTGGACACGAGCCTGAGCAGGTGCATGGTACTTTGCATATGGGTAATCCTCACATTTATAGAGGCGGGAAAGTAAGTCTGGAAGAAGGAACGTTCGCAGAAGCGTTTCATGACTTTGCTCTAGAATGGACGCCAAGCGGGATGAAGTGGTACGTCGACGATAAGGAGTTTTATCAGACGACGACATGGTTCACGCGCAAGGATGAGGCTGCGGATAACGAGCCATTCCCTGCACCTTTCGATCGTGCGTTTTTCTTGCAGCTGAATTTGGCCGTTGGCGGCAATTGGCCGGGTTATCCAGATGAGACGACGGTTTTCCCGCAAACATTCGAGCTGGAGTACGTTCGGGTGTATCAGCCGGCAGACGGAAATTATGAGACGGCAAACGATACAGCGAAATAGGAATGATAGATGTGAATTGGAGGAGAAACCGATGGATCTTCGTTTGGTACAGCAAGAAAAGATGAACATGATTCAAACGACGATGGAACTGCGCGAGGTAAGCGGAGTGGCAGTTCCGTTTCAAAATGGCATTCCTGTACCGTCATTTGATGCGCAGCAGCGTTTGAAGCTTGACTTGAAGGGCATGTGGAAGAAAGAAAGATTTGCTGCGGATCATGATTTCTCATTGTCCGAGCGCAATGATCGGTGGTTCGAGCACGTCCTCCTTGAAGCTGGCGGCCGTACTGAAGTCGACTTTGATGATTCTGCTTGGGCGCAGCGTCAGCTGCCCTTTCCGGAAAATGAAATTCGCGGGAAAGAGGAAGCAGGCTCCAGCGAAACGTATCAAGACGGCGTATGGTATCGTCGTACGTTCTGTCTCGATGCAGCATGGGCAAATAAAGCAGTTACACTGCGTGCGCTCGCGATTAGCTATGTAGCTGACGTTTGGGTCAATGGGCAGTGGGTTGGCTATCATGAGGGTGGCTTTACCCCTTTTGCACTTGATTTGACGCCTTTTGTGAAGATTGGTGAAGCGAACACGATTGTGCTTCGAATCGATAATCCGCCTTGGGGAAGCCGAGCGGATATCATACCGGCAACACCTGGAACGGATTTTTTTAACTACACCGGTGTGATCCATGACCTATACATTAGCGGAACTGCCAAATGCCATATACCAAGAGTAAACATCGTACCGCTCGATATTGAGGGGCGTGTAAAGTTTAGTGTAGTTCTGGAAAACCGTGGAGCAGATGCTGTAGAGGTGAACGTTAGCGGGCAAATTTTTGATGTGGATCATGAAGCCGATGCATTCTTAAATTCACCTCTCGCAGCAGATATTAAAGGGAAGCAAACAAGATGGACGGGCGATTTAAACTGGACGGAAGCGCTGGCTCCTTATGAGACGAAGGTGATGGAAGCGATAGTCTATATTCAAGAGCCTCGCTTATGGGCATTTTGGCAGCCAGAGCTGTATGTAGCGGAATTTGCAGTTGTATATGGGGATCGTACTGCCCAGTTGGATCGTTATGCGTCGCAGTTTGGCATACGTACAGTTACGACGGAAGGTACCAAGCTGCTGTTGAATGGACGCCCGGCCTTTCTTGCCGGCGTTGCTCGCCATGAAGAATGGCCGGATACAGGGCGTTCTGCGACGTGGAAGCAAATCCGAGATGACTTGGTTCAAATGAAGCAGTCCATGCATGTTAATTTCGTTAGAACGGCACATTACCCAAACCATGTATACACATCGTTATTGACGGATCGGCTCGGACTTGCAACCGTCAGTGAAATTCCGCTTTGGCAATTCACTCGTGAGCATTTTGAGGCACAGGAGCAAAAGCGGCTTTCCGATCAAATGTGGAGGGAGATGATTTTCTCCCAATACAACTCGCCTTCCGTTCTCATGTGGAGCACGCAAAATGAATCCGTTGAGGTAGAGCTGCGAACGGTTTACAACAAACGTTTAGTAAACGACCTGAAGGAAAATTATGCGGATGGACGTCTCACGACCCAAAGTGCGGCAGCAGATCAGCCAGGTGGGCATGATCCTTCCATGGAGCCGCTGGATGTGGCGGGCTGGACGATGTATTTTGGCATATTCCATGGCAGTACGTATTATGAAGGCACAAAAGACTTTCTGCAAAAAGCGCATGAGCTTTGGCCGGACAAGCCGATATGGAATACCGAGTTTGGCCACTGGTCCTCTGATCAGGATACGATGGCGGCAGAGCAGCTGAAAACCTATAAGGAAACGCTGCAGGCGCTGATGGAGCGAGCGGTCATATCTGAAGATGGAGAGGCCCAGCTGAGAAGTGATGGTTTTCTTGTTGGCATCGATTTCTGGATTATGTATGACTGGTACGTGAACCATAATAATTGGATTGATACATTCGGGATCTATCATATGGATAGAAAGACGATGAAGCCGGTTGGAGAAGCGCTGAGTCTGGATTATGCTAGGTACACCGCATTCGAGGGTGGGTTTATTCATCTACCAAATCGTGAATCACAATAAATATAAGAAGCAGCTTTTTTATACAGGGTGTTAGACTTTCAGTCAAAAACTAACAAAACGAGCCATAGTAATCATACTATAGGCTCGTTTTGTTTTGCTGATTGGTCTTTCATTATGGCATACTGATCAAGACGGACATGAATCTTTTTAGCCGGCAGTCACGTACCTAAGTAAGACGGTAAGACAAATGGACGACGGAGGCATTCGATGAATAAAGAACAGCTTATAGCATTGTTTAATAAGGAACAACGGATAGATCAGACCATTGCTGGCTTTCGCCGTGAAGAAGAAGGTGGACTGATAAGGCAGGTTTCCCTTACAGGCGGTGAAGGTTATGTAACCTACTCAGCATTAACAAATGAAACGGTTCAACATGCGATTAATGAGCAGCTATCTTACTTTAAGCAATTGGATCAGCGGTTTGAGTGGAAGCTATATGACTACGATCAGCCTGCCAATTTAAAGGATAAGCTTAGTGAGCATGGATTTACGATTGGAGATCCCGAGGGATTGATGGTTATGCAGCTAACAGAAGGTGATTTTATGTTATCCTGTGAAATTCCATCCTCTATCATTCGAATCGCCGATGAAGCAGGAATCAATGACATCGTCTTACTGGAAGAAGAAATTTGGGGAGAATCACATCGCGAGCTTGGAGAGGAATTAATACGAAATCTGAAAAATGATCCGGATAGCCTGTTTATCTATGCAGCTTATGAAGATGGAAAAGCAGTCAGTGCAGCTTGGATGTATTTGCATAATGGAACTTCCTTTGGAAGCTTATGGGGCGGGTCAACCTTGTCGGCTTATCGAAACAAAGGGATGTATACTTCTTTACTTGCTGTACGAGCACAGGCAGCTTGGGAAAATGGATTTCGCTTGCTGACGGTAGATGCTAGTCCGATGAGTCTTCCTATTTTGAAGAAAAGGGGCTTTGATCTTCTGGCTTATTCTTATCCATGTGTATCACCAAAATAAAGGAATGAAGATCGCTTTATTGATTAGTAAAAAGTGAAGAACAGGAGTTGAACATTTTGAAAAAAGTGATGGAAATACGTAATGTGATCGATGAGCTGTCATCGGAGGATGTAAGGACGGCTCTTAAGCTGGTTATGTTTCAAATTGATTTAGCTAACGGAAATAAACAATTGGAAGAGAATATCTTCCATAACTTGAAGGGATTTTACGATGATTTGCTCCTTGCTCAAAACAATGAGAAGACTGGAGAATGGAGTGCAGACGCCGCTAAGATTCATATTTTATTTGGGGACTCAGCTGCTGGTAGTTTGAGATATGCAGTAAAGCAGATGGGATTATCGGATACAAACAAAGTTGTCTCATTTAATGACAGATACTCGATAGGACCGATTTGGCAGCTTCATGAGGAGGAGGGAAGAAAGAAAAGATACGAATGGCTGAGAGATCATATTAATAATGGCTACGATAGTCCAGAAGATGATGTAGAAGAGGAAGTTTATCCTAAAAGTATAATTGCCCAAATTCCAGCAGAAGCCTCCATTGTACTTTGGGTTGGTAACAATGCTCATGATTATGCTGGTTTGCGCTATACCATTTATTTGCTCAGAAATTGCTTGAATAAGGTTTTTGTTTTTAATGCGGAGGATGCTTGCAGCAGAAGGTTTAATACACCGGATAGATTTATCGATTATATTCATTTAGGAGAAGTTCCGATAGAAAAGCTGCAGGCTGTATTTGGCGAGTCGGAGGAAAATGGTCCGTTATCCCGTGAAACAAGAGAGCAGCTGGAGCGTGAATGGTTAACGCTTGCCGAGCAGCAAGAGGTGCTGCGCATTTGGCACGACAACAAACTGGTTGGCGTTGACGAACATTATTTTGATGCCTATTTATTAGAGACGGTAGAGCAGCTGCTGAGTGAAAAGCCTAAAGGCGAATTTATTAAAGCTGCCAGAGTAGTCGGACAGGCACTCGGCTACTGTGAACAATATGTAGGGGATCAATATTTTGAATTTAGATTGCGCGAGCTTATTTACGCAGGCAAATTAGAAATCAAGGGAGTGCCTCGTGCAATGAGGTTTTATAGTGTAAGGATGAAATAAACTTGTATGCTGTCCCTTTTATTTATCCAGATGGAGCTTTCCTGTCATGCCGATGGGAAGGCTTCTTTGGGCTGGACATGAGATTAAAAGTCCTGCATTTATTTATAGATTAGATTTTGTAGATTGACGATAGAGAGTTGGCGTTTGCCCTGTAAATCGTTTGAAAAATATGCTAAACGTATGAATGGATGAGAATTGCAGCTCTTCTGCGATTTGCGAGATCGCTTTCGATGTGCTTCGAAGCTCAGACTTCGCTTTATCCAAGCATAAGTGACGAATATATTCACCAAGGGGAATGCCAACGGCATTTTTGAATTCCCTTGCGAGATGGGAGCGGCTAATATGGATAGATTTCGCTAGCTGCTCGGGATCATAGTTATAACGAACCTCACGATGCAGCTGATTCATTACTTCAGTAATCGCGTCGTTAAGCGGCCTCGGAGGGGCCTCTGCTGCTAATGCTGGATCAAGAAAATTTCGCAGCGTCGTCACAAGCAGCTGTTGAAACAACCCTTCCACCATAGGCAAGCTTAAATAAGCTTTATTTTTAATTTCGGTAATCATATGCTCGAATAGTGCTTTTACTCGGCTATCTTGATCATGAGCGATTCGTTGAAGTCCAATCCGGTAAAATTCAGGAAACAAGGAATGTAGCCGCTCCAGCCTAAACCCGATGTAATAGAGCTTGAAAGGCTTATGTTTTCCTGCTAATCCAAAATGAATTTCTTCAGGCTTAGTAAGCAGGAGCTGGCCTTTCTCAATTTCATAAACCGTTTTATCGATTTTGTACTGGCTGTACCCTTCATCCACGTAGCACAATTCGAAATGATCATGATAATGAATCGATGTGCTCCAGTTTTCATAATGGTTCACACCGAGATAATAAATATGGCTCGCATCAGAATCGAAGGGCAATTCAATACGAAACTCACTTTCGTTCTCAATAACAAGATGCTGTTTGGGTACCTCGTTCTTTAATGATTTAATTTCCTTCATGCGATGACCTCTTCTCCTTTTCAAAACAATTACCTCCGATTATACCTTTTCAGCACAAAATCACAACAAGCAATGATGATCAAGAACTTTAAATCTATGCATGGAATTGCAAAATACAACGTATTTTAACCGGTTTATAATGATCATATGTTTAAAATATGAATGCATGAGGTGCATAATATGTCTATGAATGGTCAACTGCGTAAAGATTGTCTCCCTGCACAAGAAGATGTCACATTTTTTTCTGAAAATGGTTACTGGATTTCGCCTATTATTTTCTCTGAGGATGAGCTAGCGGAAATCGTTGCACATCAGGATCGTCTATATCGCGGCGAATACGAGACTGGAAAAGCGCCGGTATGCAATTGGCTGGAGGGACAGGATAATCCGCGGGCTCTGAGGAAAACAGATAATTCGCATTGGTCAGATCTGACTTTGCGTAACGTAGCAGTAAACGCTACGATCGGAGGAATTGCCGCTGCTCTGATGGAGACGGAAACGATAAGGTTGTTTCATGATCAGCTGCTGTATAAACCAGGAAGAGGTACAGGTAAGGAAACAGCAAATGTAGGCTGGCACCAAGATTACGCTTACTGGCAATGCTGCGCGGGGCCGACGCTCATTACGGCTTGGGTTGCATTTACGGATGTGGATCTATCGAATGGCTGTATGCAGATGGTGCCGCGCAGCCACAAGTGGGGCTTGTTGAATGTAAATGATTTCTTCGAGCAAAATTTGGAGAAGCAGCAGCAAGCAATGGACATTCCGGAAAACGAAAAGTTTTCAACAGTACCTGTTATTATGAAAGCTGGACAAGTAAGCTTTCATCATGCATTGACCATTCATGGAAGCGGGCCTAATACGAGTGATCAAGCACGCCGCTCGATGGCGGTTCATCTCATGACGGGTGAAACCAAATATAAATACGACGCTAAAGGCAATAATCATTTTAATGCACAGATGATGAACGGAAGAGAGGGAGAAATATACGAGGGCGAAGCATGGCCTGTATTGTATACTGCAAAAAGCGAATTGTAAGGCAAGAGAGGCGTCTGTTAAAGGATGCCTGCCTATACTTTTGTAGTAGAGTAAGTATATAATCAATACTATAAACTTCGTTAATAAGATGATAAAAATACGCCATTTATGGCGTATTTTTGTTATTTGCGAAAGCGTGGCCGTATGTAACATTTGGTTTTTGATCGCGTTTGACAATAGGCAACAATATGAATTAATTTTAATAAAAAGAGCGTGAGTTTTGATCACCCTATCAGGCTGAGATTGGAGAATTTCAAATGTATCGCAATTTAGAAGAATGTGTCATTGATTTAGAGAAAAACGGACATTTGGTTCGTATAAAAGAAGAAGTTGACCCGTATCTTGAGATGGCTGCTATCCATATGAAAGTTTATGAGGCTGGCGGTCCAGCGCTGCTATTCGAAAATGTAAAAGGCTCTAAATTCCGGGCAGTTTCTAATTTGTTCGGAACGGTAGAGCGCAGCAAATTCATATTCCGCAACACTTGGGAATCGGTGCAAAGTGTGATGGAGCTGCGCAATGATCCCATGAAGGCATTAAAAAATCCGTTTAAGCATGTCAGAACCGGTTTGGCCGCTTGGAAAGCTCTTCCGGTTAAGAAGTCGAGCAGTCTGCCAGTAACCGCGCAGGAAATACAAATTTCGGATTTGCCGCTTATTCAAAGCTGGCCAATGGATGGCGGTGCATTTGTAACCCTGCCTCAAGTCTACACGGAAGATCCGGACAAGCCAGGGATAATGAACTCCAATTTGGGTATGTATCGTGTACAGCTGAGCGGCAATGATTATGAAACGAACAAAGAAATTGGCGTACATTATCAGATTCATCGCGGCATCGGCGTGCATCAAGATAAAACGAATAAAAAGGGTATCCCTTTAAAAGTGAGCTGTTTTGTAGGCGGCCCTCCAGCACATACGCTGGCAGCTGTTATGCCGCTGCCGGAAGGGCTGACAGAGATGACTGTTGCCGGAATGCTGTCAGGGCACCGTTTTCGCTACAGTTATTTGGATGGGTTCTGTATTAGCAACGATGCTGATTTTGTTATAACTGGAGAAATTCATCAAGGCGAGACGAAACCCGAGGGACCATTTGGTGATCATTTGGGGTATTACAGTCTTACTCATCCTTTCCCTGTCATGAAAGTTCATAAAGTGTACGCGAAGCCGGGAGCGATTTGGCCATTTACCGTTGTTGGCCGCCCGCCGCAGGAGGATACTGCGTTTGGAGAGCTCATTCATGAGCTGACAGGTGATGCGATTAGACAAGAAATTCCTGGTGTAAAGGAAGTGCATGCTGTAGATGCAGCGGGTGTTCATCCTCTGCTCTTTGCAATAGGCAGCGAACGGTACACGCCTTATCAGCAAGTGAAACAGCCAGCAGAGCTGCTCACCATTGCCAATCGTATTCTGGGTACAGGACAACTGAGCTTGGCCAAATATCTATTTATTACAGCTGAAGATCAAAGGCCGCTGGATTCACATGATGAAGTGGATTTTTTAACGTATATACTAGAACGTATCGACCTTAGCCGAGACATTCATTTCCATACAAATACGACGATTGATACACTCGATTATTCGGGTACGGGATTAAACAGCGGCAGTAAAGTAGTCATCGCAGCATATGGGGACAAAAAAAGAGACTTATGTACAGAAGTGCCCGATGTTTTCAAAGAAATAAGCGGATTTGAGAATGCGCGTATGGTCATGCCGGGAGTTGTAGTCATCCAAGGCTCTACATTTGTGAGTTATGCCAGTGCTAAGCAGGAAATGCAATCGTTATGTGATGCTATACAAGAAAAGGGAGCTCTTTCTTCATGCCCTATGATTATAGTAGGTGATGATAGTCATTTCATTAGCGAGACGATTAAAAACTTCCTATGGGTTACCTTTACGCGCAGCAATCCATCACACGATATGTATGGCGTGAATAGTCATTATGAGAACAAGCATTGGGCTTGTGACAATTTGATTATTGACGCTCGTATTAAACCGCATCAAGCACCGCCATTAATTCCAGATCCTTCGGTTCTGAAGAGCATCGAGCGATTATTTGTTAAAGGTGCCAGCTTGGGTGGATTGAACATATAGCTTTACAACACACGACACGCCTTTTAAGGCGTGTTTTTTTTGTCATTTTAAGGCCATTTTTGAAACCATCCTCGCCGATTTTGTTTGCAAAAATCAATAAAATGATCGAATTTATCATAAAAGCCTGTGAAAGTATAAAAAATCGGGTTTTTATTATATAGTTTCAACTTTTTGACAGAGTTAGAATGTAAATGAGCCTAATGAACGGCATTTGCTGCTGAAGATGCAGGACGCTTCAGTGCTAATTTGCAAAAATTATATCATTTTATTATGGGAGGATGAGCATGTCGCAAGCAACAACGAAGGTAAAGTACACAGCGACTCCGTCGGAGAACAGCCCGAGAAAAAAAACCTTTTTCAACCGTCTGATGAAGCAAATGGATGTGCAATTGATGGTGTGGCCGGGTATTTTGCTGATATTCGTATTTGCCTATATACCTATGTATGGTGTATTGACGGCGTTTATGGATTACAACCTTTTTACGGGATCGAGAATATTCGATAACCCTTGGGTGGGCTTTAAACATTTTGAAGCGTTCCTTACTGCACCTGATATCGCTACGGTCATGAGAAATACACTTATGATAAGCCTTTTAAAGCTATTAATAGGTTTTCCAGCACCGATTATATTGGCGCTAATGCTGAATGAAGTAAGGCATATGATGTTTAAGAGAGTCGTACAAACAATTACATATCTACCGTACTTCATGTCATGGGTTATTGTAGGCGGTATGGTTATGGCGTTGCTTTCAACTGAAAACGGCAGTGTCAATATGCTGCTCGAAGGTGTTGGAGCGATAGATGAACCGGTCAACTTCCTGTCCCTAAAGGAATACTTCTGGGGCATACTGGTTTCGACCACGGTATGGAAGGAAATCGGCTTTGGCTCGATTATTTACCTTGCTGCAATCGCAGGTGTAGATCCGCATTTGTATGAAGCGGCAGATATTGATGGAGCCAGCAAGTTTAAGCAAATTTATCTCATAACGATACCAACGATTATGCCGGTTATTATCATCTTTATGATTCTAGCAATGGGGAATTTATTGAGTGCTGGTTTTGAAGATATTTTGATCCTTGCCCAGAATCCAATTCTAAGACCGGTGTCGGATGTTATTGATACTTATGTATATCGGGTCGGCCTGCAGAATGGGAAATTTTCTTACGGTGTTGCAGTTGGTTTATTTAGAGCAGTGATTAGCGTATTGCTCTTGACGGCGGCTAACTACCTAGCCCGTAGGTCCGGCAACGGCTTATGGTAGAACATTACTTCATAACTGGGGGCGAAACCAATTGACTTTCAAGCGTTTGAGCTATAACGACCGAGCTATGGTTGTATGCATATATGTGTTCCTCATTTTGTTAGCTTTCTCCGCATTGTATCCGTTCTGGAATACACTCGTTGTTTCGTTGAATGAAGGAACAGATACTGCCAAAGGCGGCATTACATTTTGGCCAAGGATGTTTACATTTGCAAACTATGAAATTGTTTTTCAAGATGACAAAATTTTAAATGCATTTTACATTTCCTTTAGCCGAACGATCATTGGAACCATATCAGCAACTTTTTTGACTGCATTGCTCGCGTATGGCATGTCCAAAAACTATTTAATGGGTCGTGGCTATTATTCCTTTTATTTCATCTTTACGATGTACTTCGGCGGCGGGTTGATTCCAACCTTTCTATTGATTAAATCACTCGGTTTGATGAACAGTTTCCTTGTTTACATTATTCCCGGTCTAATCAGTGTATGGAATATGATCGTATTCCGAACCTTCTTTAAGAGCTTGCCTGTGGGATTGGAAGAGTCGGCTCAAATTGACGGCTGCAGCAACTGGGGCATATTTTTCAAAATGGCGCTCCCGTTGTCTATGCCAGTAATCGCCACACTTGGTTTGTTTACAGCCATTGCCCATTGGAATGATTGGTTTGCGCCATCGATCTATGTTTCTAATCAAGATTTGCTGCCTATTCAAACGATATTGCGGAAAGTACTGAACTCTAATGTTCTAACGGATGCGATCGGAAATGACAGCATTGCTAGTGAGAAAATGGCATCGAAAGCCCTTACCTCCAAATCTCTTATTAGCGCAATGATTATGATTGTGTCACTTCCCATTATCGCTGTATATCCTTTTCTTCAAAGATTTTTCATGAAGGGTGTTATGGTTGGATCTCTAAAAGAATAGCTTGTTGACCAGCGGTTTAAGGCGAATGTCGCTTTGGACATATATATTAATCATGAGAGGGGTAAAATCAGCATGAAGAAAATGAAAAAGCCGCTGTTAATGGTAGTCTCTGCGGTATTTCTACTGGTAACTGTACTTGCAGGATGCAGCAATTCGGGGGGCAATGATCCAAAACCAGCAGCAACAGATTCAGCAACGAACACAAATAAAGGGAGTGAGGCTACAGACGCTCCAGCAGATCAATCATGGGTATTTGGTTCTAGCCCGATTGAATTCTCAGCTTATACGCACTACAGCTGGCAAGATTTTCCTGACACCATGGATGCAAACCCTTTTTGGAAATACTTGAAAGAAAATAAACAAGTAACGATCAAACCGATACACGCAAAAGGGAACTCTGCACAGCTGATGCAGACCTTTATGGCTGACTCTAGTCAAATGCCAGATGTTATTTATGGTGATCGTTACAATCCGGATATTGAAAGACTTATTGCAAATGATCAGCTCGTAGCGCTTGATCCTTATCTTGATAAGTATCCAAATTTGAAGAAATATCTTAATCCTAAGTCCATGGAACTTCTTCGTTCCGCGGATGGCAAGCTGTACAAATTCCCTAACTGGTACACAGATAAACCAACTAGTACAGCTGGTTATGTAGTGAACAAAAAAGTGTATGCTGAGCTTGGATCGCCAGCACTTGAAACATTTGATGATTTGTACGCATACCTAAAATTAGTAAAAGAGAAATACACGGATATGATTCCATTGGAACTGGATCGTGGTTCTGAAATTCAAGGACAAGGCGTTGTTTACGCAGGATTTGGAGAAAACAACCTTTACAAATCATTAAGCAGTGATGTACAGGGTGTGATCAAAGACGATAATCTCGTTTCATTCTTTACAGATCCTTCTTTCCGTGAGTCTCAAAAATACCTTGCAAAATTGTACCGTGAGAAGCTGATCGCACAAGATTGGTGGACACAAACGAGAGATGTCGTTGCGGAAAAAATCGTAACCGGTAAAGTAGCTGTTTATGCAGGATCAGGCGTTACTACGTTTGCTTCACGCGGAGATTCTGAGCTTAGAAAGGCAGATCCAAATGCTGGTTATTTCATGATTTGGCCTGTTCGCAAAGCTGGACTTGATAAGAACAAAATCTTTGCAGGTGGTTACGATGCACTTGGTTGGAACGTTGTGACGATTACTAAACATGCAAAAGATCCAGAAAAAATCTTCGCAGCACTTGATTGGATGACAGGACCTGAAGGCATGACAATCTCATTCTTCGGACCTGAGGGCGGCAACTGGAAAGGTTTCGATGAAAATGAACAACCAATCTTCACTGAAAACTACAATGAAGAGGAAGTAACAGCAATTCAAGCTGCAAACGATGTTGTTCACATCGTAGGAAACGTATCGTATATCGACCCAGCAAAATTGAAATACGTTAATTCACTGCCATTAGAAAAACAAAACTGGGCAGCACGTTGGCAGAGAGATATTACTTGGCCGTCATCTAATGATACAACAGCGCTTACCAACATTAATATTGAGCCGGATTCTCCATACGGTGATACCAGACAACAAATTGTCGATCTTACTCTTGAGACTCTAGCAGAATCAACTACAGCTAAGAGTGATGCAGATGTTGATCGTATTCTAGATGCAGCTGAGAAGAAAGCTAATTCGTATAAATACAAAGAGCTTCTAGAATGGCGTACTGAAAGATGGCATGCTAACAGAACTATTCTTGGAGAATAATAAGGTTTAATTGTGAAAGAGATCATCCCAAGGGATCCATTTGGATCACTTGGGATATCTCTGTATTTTTGGTTATACTTAACTTTTATATATATAGCTTGCATTTATTTTGATATTATTAAAGGGAGATTTTTCAAAAAATGCTGCTCATATAAGGGGTGCTTGGTCAGTGTACGCGAAGAAAGAGAGGTTCCTGCGTTTCATGTTGGTCTATTTCATTGTTAGTATGCTTGTCGCCTGCAGTGGAGTAGACAGTAAACCAGTTCCAACAACTGAAGAGGGAACAACGGAAGATATACAATTAAATCTACCTCCCGATCAGCTCTATGAACTAGGCAAAGAAAGGCTTGATATTTCTTTTTATGGTCACTACAGTTATTATTCGATGCCGCAGTGGGGCGCAGATCCCTCTTCGAAGTGGATTAAGGATAATCTTAACATTCACATCAAAGGAATCGACGTAGAAGGAAACGGAAAGCAGAAGCTTCGAAAGATGATTGCCAGCAAGCAGCTGCCGGATATCATTTGGGGTGATCGCGGTTATGATCTGGAACGTTTGCGTGAAGCGGGCTTACTCGTACCGCTCGATAATTATATAGAAAAATATCCAAATTTAAAAAAATGGGCAGGCACTAAAATTTTAGATTTGCTTCGAGCACCAGATGGTCATATTTATTATTTTCCAAATTATTACACTAATAAACCGTACGGCAACGCAGGTTATGTCGTTAATAAACGAATATATCGGGAATTAGGTTCCCCTAAGCTATCTACGACAAATGAGCTTTATGATTACCTCAATAAAGTGAAAGCCAACTATCCTGACGTCGTACCTTTTGAAACAGGAATTGCGAGTGAGGGGCAAGGCATTGATCAATTATTTTCCGCTTTCAAGGAAAATAATTATAGCTTTACTCGCTACTACGCAGTAACGAGCGGAGATAAGATGACATCGATTTATAAAGACGAAGGATTTCGCGAGTCGGCATTATTTGTAGCAAAGCTTGTGCGTGAGGGGCTAATTACCTCGGATGCTTGGACCCAAACGGATGATCAGGTAAGTGAGAAGCTTATGAGCGGCAAAGTGGCGGTTTATGCCAGTGCGGACCCTATGCGTCAAGTGATGTTGGCCAATGCGGAGCTTGTAAGGAAAAATCCGGAGGACGGTTATATCTTTATCGATCCTATTTATAAGGAAGGATTGGATCCGAACAAGATTTATCCTGGCACATACAATGTGCTTGGCTGGAATGTCTCTACGATAACGACAAGCGCAAAAAATCCAGAAGCGATATTCGCTATGCTGGATTGGATGACAGGGCCAGAAGGTTCTGCTGTTCAGATGTGGGGCCCGCCGGGGCCAAACGGGTACTGGGATGGCTTCAAAGAAGATGGAATAACGCCAAAATTTACGAGCAAATACACATCAGACCCGGATGGGCTGAGTGAAATACAAGCAATCTCTGGCGAGTTGATTTGGGTTGGCAACACGGTATATCTCGATCAAACTAAAAGCGATTATGAAAAAACATTGCCTGAGGACAAGCGAAACTGGTCTACATACTGGCAGCAAAAGGTAACTTGGGAATCTCAAGGGGATGCAACACCGTTTATCAATTTGCAACCGACTCCAAATTCTGACGAAGGCAGAATCTTTGCCCGGGTGAAAGAAATATGGTTAAGCGCGCGCTCATATGCGATGTACGGGCAAACGGATGAAGAGGTATTAGAGATTTTGGATTTAGCGCATAAGGATTCGATGGAATCAGGTTTTCAAGATTATTTAGATTTTATTACGTCGAAGTGGCAAGAAAACTTAAAAGTTTTAAATCAAGAGTAACGTAAATTTGTTAACTTGAAGGAGCTGCTCTTATGTATAAGGTATTGTTAGTCGATGACGAAGAACTCGATCTGGAAGGAATGAAACGGTTTATTCCTTGGTCTGAGCTTGGAATGGAAGTGAAGGGCAGCGTAAATAATGCATTATCAGCATGCGAAATCATAGATGAGCAGCCCATCGATATATTAGTCAGCGATGTTAATATGCCTTATATGTCAGGACTTGAGCTTGCCCGAATTGCACTCGAACGCAAGCCTAATATGCGTATTATATTCGTTAGCGGCTATCAGGAGTTCAGCTATGTACAGCAGGCGTTATCTTTAAAGGCTTACAATTATGTACTAAAGCCAATGGATGACAATGAATTGGTGTCGTCTTTGTTAAAGGTGAAGCAGGATCTTGATGAGGAGAACAAGCAGCGTGAAGTGGAAGAAGCCTATCAACAAATGATTCCGATTGCCAAAAGCGACTTTTTGATTCATGTGTTGGAAGGATTGGAAACGACAGAGGGCGTTTCCATGTCCAAGCTGATTTTACACTATGGCTTCGATCAATTGAACTGGCCTATCCGTGTTGCGATTATGGAACTGGATAATCAGTCGTTGAGACAAACCGAGAACGCATCTTCGCAGAGAGAATGGTCGCGCAACTCTCTTCAAATTGTACATGAAACAATTCAAAAGATAGGGATGCTTCCATACTGCAAGCTGTCATCTCAACGCATTGCTATATTACTGGAAGACAAAGCTATTGGTCAAACCGTCAAAACGTTATGCGATGCGCTTTCGCAGCATCTAACGGTATCGATAACAACCGGCCTCGGTGAAGCGGTTCATTCGATAGAACAGCTGCAAGTATCCTACAGACAAGCGATAGAAGCTGTTGAAGGCAAAATGTTTCTTGGAAAAGGGGATATCATCAAATATGAAGAGGTCAGAGCGGAGCCAGGCATGCTGGACGCTCGGATTCTGGATACACGAATGAAAGCACTATTAAAGGCCATGGAAGGATATGAGCTTGTTCGGATTTACGACGAATTTGAGAACTTGTTTGCATCGGCTTCTAGTCTTCGCTCCAGATTTACTGTTCATCATATGACCAGCTATATTATATGGAAGCTGGATCAATATTTAAGTGAAATGAATGAGGATTTATTTGAACTGCTAGGCATTGATATTCACCATCTCGAAGTTTTAATGCAATTCGAAACGATTAACGATATACGATCTTGGCTTGTAAAGCTTTTATATGAAATTTCTGAACGCCTGCAGAAGAAAAATGTTATGAAAGACAGCAAGTTTATACGCAGCGTCACGAAGTCAATTAAGGAGAGGATGAGTGAGAATATCACGCTTAAAGATATGGCGCTGCAGTTTTCTTTCTCGCCTAGCTATATGGGGTTTTTAATAAAAGAAAAGTCAGGTCATACCTTTAATGAACTGCTCGTGCATTTGCGTATGGAGAAAGCATGTGAACTGCTCAATCAACCCGGGATAAAAATTTATGAAGTTGCCGATCAGGTTGGTTATCGTTATCTTCCCTATTTTAGCCGACAATTTAAGGAGAAGTTTGGCATGACGCCTATGGAATATCGGAAGAGAGAGAATTGATCATTAATGGGGGAGCTTTAGATGAAAATAGTCCGGGAGAATAGAAAGAGACTCGGATATATGCCGATCGGATACAAGCTTATGCTGTCCTATATGATTTTTATCGTTATTTTGGTTGTTGTCAATTTCTATGTGTCACATTCGATGTATGACTCTTCCATGCGTAAGCAGACGCGTATGAATATTGAAGGAACGATGGAGCAAATGCGCGACAACGTGAAATATAAACTAGATGATATTGTCCGAATATCGTCTACGCTCTATGATGATTATAATCTGGTTCAAAGCATTCGAGTTGATGAAATAGGCATTGCAAATTTAAATCGAATGAATCAGATCATTAGCCCAAAGCTAGAAAGCGCCTCGAAATCTATTGGGATGAATTTAAGGTTGTCTGTCTACTTTCATAATAAAACGGTGAACCAAATTTATGAGAATCGATGGAAGAAAGACAATGCTTCCGATAACGATGAATCCAAAGAGCAAACCTATGATATTTATCATATGAGCCGCATTCAGGATAAGTTATGGTACAAATCCATTCCAAAAGAAGAATACGGCGTGACTATGGAGTGGAAACAGGTCGAAGAGGATGTACGAGATCATCGTATTTCAATGATACGACGTATCGTCGACACCGATAATCCATTGGAAGTTGAAGAGCTGGCTATTATGCGGTTTAGCGTTCAGATGAAGGAGCTGTTTAATAGCGTTGACTTCTCGAAGCTTGGCGACGGCAGCAAGCTGTCTGTCGTGGATTCTACGGGATACGTTATTTTCTCCTCTGGGCAGCTTCCGGAAGGCTCAACCAGACCAGTTTCGAAAATAAACAAAAATGTATCAACAAATGAAAATAGCGATAAGCAAGAATACTTAAGAATAGAAGAGAAATTGCTCAATCAGAATTGGACATTAGTGGCGCAAGTTCCACTAACGATTATCGAGCAGGAAGCTGCGAAGGTACGGGCATTTATTATTTTTATCTGCGTACTGAGCTTCGTTTTGTTAACGTTTGCGGGTGTCTTTATTTCACGATATTTCTCCAAACGAATCTTAAAATTTGTGTCGGTGTTGAATGCTTTCCGCGAGGGGGATTTGCATAAGCGAATTGCCTACAGAGGGAAGGATGAATTCTCTCAAATTGCAACGGCGCTAAACGGAATGGGCGAGGATGTAGAGGCATTAATTAATAAGGTATATTTGACGCAGCTTCAGAAAAAAGAGGCTGAGCTGGAAATGCTGCAGCTTCAGATCAATCCGCATTTTTTATACAATACCCTTTCATCGATCAACCAGCTCGCAAAATTCGGGGAAAATGAAAAACTGCAAAAAATGGTGTTGGAGCTCGCGAAGTTTTATAGGCTTACGCTGAATTCAGGCCGTACGATGATCCCAATCGCAGCGGAGATGGAGCAGGCAAACGCATATGTAAGCATACAGAAGGTGAAGTACGGGAAACGTCTGGAAGTATTATTCGAGATTGATGAGAATATATGGCATTTTGAGACGGTGAAGCTTATTTTGCAGCCTTTCATTGAAAATACGCTTAAGCACGCATGGAGCGGAGATCGCATTCATATTCGGATTGTTACCTATATGGAAGAAAACACAGTGCATTATAAGATAATCGATGACGGGTTCGGAATGCCGCAGGAGCGAATTGATGAAATATTCAGCGGGCTAGATAAAGGAAACATTGGATATGGGATTCGAAATATCGACCAGAGAATCAAGCTTCACTATGGTTCAGAATATGGGGTTTCCATATTCAGTCGTATTGGTATTGGAACAACTGTCCATATAAGGATTCCAGCAAGGAAAAGGAATCTTATTGTTCAAGAATGCATTCCAAATATTGCAGGATAAACAACGAATAAGCCGCGTCCATTAGGATGCGGCTCTTTGCATATTAAATTTAATTTCTGGATAAGCGAGCAGTTGGATCAGAAGATATGCATACTTTTGCCGATGGGATAAGAAGTAAGTTTGCTCCTGCTCCGTTATGATCATTTCATAGCAGTACACCACTTTTATTGGAGGCGATATGGATGTCGATATCTACATTGACGGAGCAAGAAGTGCAATTTTATAAGGAAAATGGTTACGCGCTGCATAAGAAGCAGTTGTTTAGCGCAGATAAGATGACGGAGCTGACTAATATTTTTGAGGAGCAATGGGAGCTTGTAGGCCGGAAGCTGAACAGCGAGCTCGATACCCCGCATTTCCGTGATGAGCGACTACTTAAGTTTCTATTAAGCGATGAAGTGCTAGATCTGGTAGAGCCTTTAATTGGTCCTAACATTGGCTTGTGGTCTAGTCATTTCATCTGCAAAGAGCCGCTTATTGGCAAGCAAACGCCATGGCATGAAGACTCCGCGTATTGGAACGGACGACTTAGCCGATTTGATAACATTGTGACCGTATGGCTGGCTATTGACCGCAGCTCTAAGGAAAATGGCTGTATGCGCGTCATTCCGGGAACGCATAACAATGGTTTCTCAGAGTACGAGCAGGTAGATGGCAATGACAATATTTTCGATACGGAAATTCGCAATAAGGATGAGTCAAAGGCCGTTTATTTCGAGCTTGAGCCAGGCGAGTGCTCTGTGCATGATTCTCGCATCATACATGGTGCAGCTCCTAACAAAAGTGAATTCCGCCGCTGTGGTTATACGATGCGTTATTTCTCAACGGATGCGCAAGTCTATACTGAAAAGAACCGTGGTCATAAAATCTGGCTAGCGCGTGGAAAAGATTTAGCCGGCAATCCTTTTGTCAATGTATAATAGGCTTAACAAAAGGGGGGACAGGTATTGGAATTGAGACGAATAAAAGCGTTGTGGGGAATGCAGGGAAGCTATGAGGAGCTTTTGACATATGCAGCAGAAGCAGGTTATTTTGGAATAGAAGCGCCGCTGCCGCCTGCCTCTGAAGAAAAGTCCTTTAAAGCGGCATTGGAAACAAATAAGCTGGCCTTCATCGCGCAGGTAAGTACACATGATGACCATCTCGATAGCTTCGAGAAACAAGTCATGCGAGCAACGGATTTTAATCCGCTGTTTATTAACTCGCAAAGCGCTAGAGATAGCATGTCAGAAGCTGAGCAGGATCGTTTTTTTGAAGGAGCACTTACAATTGAGCAAAGGTCTGGTCTGCAGGTCGGGCATGAAACCCATCGCAGCCGAGCGATGTTTACACCCTGGACAACTGCAAGATTGCTGAAGCGTTTTCCTGACTTGCGCATCACTGCAGACTTCAGCCATTGGGTGAACGTATGTGAGTCGCATCTGGATAATCATTCGGATGAGCTTGCTCTTGCTATTGATCGCAGCATACATGTTCATGGCCGTGTCGGATTTCCGCAGGGACCTCAAGTTCCACATCCTGGCGCACCTGAATACGCATCGGAGCTTGCTTTATTTACAGGCTGGTGGCAGCGGATTTTTATGAAACAAGCTGCGCAGGAAAGAACTTGGACAACATTTACAGCAGAGTTCGGTCCACCGAATTATATGCCGACGGTGCCCTTTACCAATAAGCCTATTGTTGATTTAATAGAAGTAAATCAATGGATGACCGATTATATGGCTGCCAAATATGCCGAATGGTTTGACCAATAAAAGTCTGATAGGGGGAAATCGTCATGAAGTATGAATTAACACCTGAGAGATTGCTTGGTAAAAACTTTTTGACCTTGTCATCCCCCTATAAGATTTTCAAACATGTGATCGATAACAAAATTACTGCCCATTGGCATGATTTTTTTGAAATGGGCTTTGTTGTGTCTGGCACAGGAACTCATGTTATAAACGGAGAGCCATTTCCTTTAGAGAAAGGAATGACTTTTCTGCTGACAACGGCAGATTTCCATGAGATCATCCCAGATGAAGGACAAACGATTCATTTGTTTAATCTTATTTTTGATGAATCATTTATCCGCCCAGAGCTGACAGAAATGTTATTTGAACAGGTATCGCTCCATTTGCATACTTTTCATGACGAGAGTGCTAGTGAAATTGAAATGGAATTTACTCGGATTTGGAATGAATCACAGATGTGGCAGCTAGGCAGCAGCATGCTGGTGCAGGGAAGTTTCGAGAGAATACTCATCCATCTCTATAGAAATAACGGGCATCAGCGCTTGCTTGACGACTATGTAGCCATCAGCACAATCCCTTCTTCCATTAGAAAGTCGATCATCTATATACAACATCATTTTCGAGAGCCGCTTTCATTAGATGAAATAGCGAGATATGCTGGAATTTCAGCGAATTATTTTAGCGAATGCTTCAAAAAGCATACAGGTACATCATTTCAAGAGCATCTACAAGGAAAAAGGCTTCAGTTTGCCTCTGCATTGCTCAGCAGTTCAATCTTGCCGATAACGGAAGTATGTTATGCCGCGGGCTTTAATACATTGCCTAACTTTGAACGAGCGTTTAAAAAAAAGTATGAGAAATCACCTCGAGAGTTTCGGAGAAAATATATTCGGCCATAAAGGTGACCTATAAACCTATATGCCATGTTAGGAGGGTACAGCAGTGAGAAGGAGACTTATACAAGGCACAGCAATTGCTGTGCTTTTATGTTTTGTTTATATTCTCTATGCAGTATGGAGCATTATTTCGTTTGCAAAGGTGAATGAACTCATTCACACAGATGCCGCAATTGTGCTTGGGGCAGCAGTCTGGGACGATAAACCGTCGACAGTTCTAGAGAACAGATTAAATCATGCCATTTGGCTTTATAACAATGGATACATAAAGAAAATAATCGTTACTGGAGGTACAGGTAAGGGAGATTCCTTGTCTGAAGCAGAAGTATCAAAACGATATGTTATGCAGTATAAGGTGCCGGGGGAGAATATTGTTCTTGAAGAGCATTCAAAAATCACGGAACAAAATTTAGCTAATTCTCATGCGTTAGCACGACAACAACAAATCAATACCTTTACCATCGTCAGCGATCCTTTGCATATGAAGCGTGCTTTTGTTATGACTAGACACTTAGGGATGGATGCTTACTCTTCACCAACTCAGACGTCAGCCTACAAGAGTTTGGGTACTAAGCTTCCTTTTCTTTTAAGAGAAACGTTCTTCTTAATAGGTTATCAGCTGAAAATGTTATTTTTAAAGTAAGAATATAAGAAGCCACTTATTATAAATAAACTGCTGTTTCACAGCTCATCTTTTTTGCAGCCCGAAAGTTAAACACTCAATAGGATGAGTTTAACATTCGGGATTTTGTGTTTTATTAAGGGTATCGTTTCAGGAAGTAAGTCTGCGTTTAAATGAAAGGAGAGGGAAACGTGTCATCCTAACTGAATAATTATGCCAAAAGCCTCCGATATTAAGGATACGATTACAGGTTCTTCCTAAATCAAGAAGGATAAACGCAGGAAATCACAGTTGCGGTGCACATCTAAATCCATGTATGGTATTATATTATTAACGATTAAAACAAGTTAAAAGTAAAGCTGCCATAATGAAGGAGTTTTTATTTTGAATGATGCGATGATCATGTTAAAGCAAACAAGTCGTACTTTTTATATTCCCATCAGCAGGTTGAAGTCAGGTTTAAAGGATGCAGTTGCATCCGCTTATTTGTGTATGAGAGCAATTGATGAAATTGAGGATCATGAAACGCTAGCAGATGAGGTGAAAGCAGAATTATTGCTTGGCATTCATGATGCGTTTAGTTCCGATGATGTGATTAATGAATCGCAAAAACTCCTTTCTCCTTATGCAGAAACACTGCCGGAAGTTACGATGAGAATTCATGAATGGGCGCTTTTATGTCCTCCGACGGTTACGAATGTCGTTTATAACCATACAGCGACAATGGCCAAGCAGATGGCTGATTGGGTTCATGAAGGCTGGGATATCCGAACGGAAGAGGATCTGGATAATTATACTTATAGTGTTGCAGGTATGGTGGGGGAAATGTTGTCTGACATATGGTTCTGGCACGATGGCACGAAATCAGACCGAATCAAAGCAGTTGCTTTCGGAAGAGGCTTACAAGCCGTAAACATTCTGCGTAATCGCACAGAGGATCTTGAACGTGGCGTAGACTTTTTCCCTGAAGGCTGGGGACAAAAAGAAATGATTAAGTACACGCGCCGCAACCTGAAGTTGGCGGATTCGTATATATCTGATTTAAAAGGTGGTCCTGCGCTAGAGTTTTGCAAAATTCCGCTTACGCTGGCACATGCAACCATTAACCTCATTGCAGTTGGCGGTAACAAATTAACGCGAGACGCCGTTATGAAGCTTGTAGGCAGCATTAATTAGAGCTTGTTTTATAAATAAAGCAAAGCCCATGGGATTCCATGGGCTTTGCTTTATTTGTTTTTGTTTGGATGCCGTGAGATTAACCGTACCAGCTCGACAAGCAATAGCGGTAATGATACTGTCGAAGGATACGCCAAATAGCGCGGCTCCCAATGTGGTGAGAACTTGTCTTTGTATCGCCGGAGTCCAACAAAGCCATACCAGCTTCCGCCATACTCGAACAGAATGCGTGCCAGCTTCTCTTCTTTTATTGCGTTTTGGCTCTGGCCTACACTCGAAAGTGGAGCCATCCCTAAATTAAACTGCGCATACCCTTCTGTTTTTGCCCACTCCATAAGGCAAATGAACAACTGATCCATCGTTCCATTTGGGGTGGATTTTAAATAGCGCATTAAATCTACAGATAAGGTCGAATCATCATAGGCAGGTGTCAAAGAAGCGAAAGCAATAATTTGATCATCTGAATTTTTTAATAGCGCAATGGGCGCGAGCTGCAAATAATCTTCATCAAACCATCCGAGAGAATAACCCTTCTCATGTTTTCCATCCAGCCATTGGTCAGAGATGAACGACAGTTTCTTTAACAACTGCTTATCATGAGGCGGATGTACGATTTCAAATTGAAAATTTTCACGTTCGAAGCGGTTTTTAACTGCCCGAAGACTGGCATTTTGTTTTCCGACAAGCGTGAAATTGTCCAGATGAACCAATGCTTCCTCACCCAGTTTAAAAAAGCGATAGCCGTTTTCGTGATAGAACGGTAAATAGTCAGGTGTCGTCTGATAAAATACAACCTCTACCGCAAATTGATCGGCAAATTGCTGAAACTGTTGTATCGCTTCACTAATCATGCTTTTGGGACCTAAAGGATCACCAAGCACAACAAGTTTATTTCGAATTTTCGCATAGGGTATTAACACTTGATCATTTATCGCCCAGAAGAAGCTCTTGTCACCGGTAAAGAGTATATGCGTCAATAAATTTCCTTGTTCCTTTTCAAGAAAAGCTTTTAATTTCAACTGTTCATCCTCGGCTGTTTCTAAAACGGCGAGCGGCTTAGGACGAAACATATAAAGCAAGGATAGGAAGAGCCAAGCAACCAAGAGACCAAATATCGCAGCTATCGTATGCTGGCTTGGATCTATCAGCCAAGTGGTGTGAGCCTTTCTTGGCAGATGTTTGAGAAATGCCGGATACGAATGGGATGCGATGAGGTAATAGCCATAGGTGATTAAGAGTGTAATAAACCCCCAGCCTAGCACATTATAAATTCCTACGGGTATAGCCAAACGATAAAATCGATGTCTTGAAATCCATAACAGCAAAGCGACAATGAGAAGAAATATAGCTTCCTCGTAATCAAACGCTTTGGCAAGTGCGAAGAAGGAACCGGCACAAAGCAGGAAGAGTGTCCAATAATAGGCTCGCTTCACACGAAGTGAGATGCCGCGAGACAGCATGATCAGCATAATGCCGATGATGATGCTTAATTGATGGGACAGCCTCATAATTTGAAACGAAACCAGTTCTTCCGTGAAATGTATCCTGTAAAGTAAAGCGGGTGTCGCCGCGGACAGCAGTAATATGACCCCACTCGCAAATACAAGCTTACCGAGTGACCATGCCCCAACCTCGCCGATAAACGCAAATTGTCCCGGCCAGCGCCATACGCTCTGCCAAATATTTAATGCTCGATCCATAATGCCGCTATCAGACTGCTCCGTTCGTTTCCGGTTCATAGGAAACTCGAATGCGGCCATCATAAGGCCAATTAACCATGGTACAAAATAATACAGAATTCTAAACAGAACAAGGATGACCGCGCATTTATCAGGTGGAAAGCCGAGCAGCTGTAAGCCTAATATAGCCGTTAAATCAAATCCACCGATACCGCCAGGCGCCATGCTTATAATGCCGGCTATTGCTGCTAACGTATAAATTCCAAGCGCGTTTGTAAATGTAAGTTCAGGAATAAATGTTGCTCCAATAAGCCAGAAGGTCATCCCAGCAAAAAACCATTCCAAAAAGGATGAACCAACAGAAGCGGTCATAATGCGCCAAGTCAATTGTCCTCGATTCCGATTAATCCATTTGGAGAAAAGCGAGGTTCTTTGAAGCAGCACGAATAGCGGTAAATACAGTGCAATTGCCCACATCGCATAGGTGAGCCATGGATGAGCATCCAACAATGCTTGAACAGGGAAAATGCCGATAATACACAGCCATGCTAGCAGCGATAGTCCTGTGAACGTTATCGTCGAAAGAAAGGCAACAGAAGCAGCAATACTGCCGATGGGAACCTCTCGATTTCGATATAGAATGGATCGCAGGCCTGCACCTGTAAGACCCGCAAAACCAATCAAATTGTTAGAGGTGTTTGCAATCCATCCATAACGAATCGTATCCCAAATTCCAATCTTTAAATGAAAATGCTTGCGAATCAACAAGTCATAAGTACTCATGACAGAGACAGCGAGCATGGAGAAGCTGAGCAGAAGAAAAATCGTGAAGGGGTGCATGTGATGAAACTCATGGATCATTCTTCCCCAGTGGATCTCACGGAACTGTTTTTTTCCTTCGAAGTATACAAAGGCGATAATGGCAACTGGCAATAGATAACGCAGTACTCTTGTACGGTATAGGATGGATACAAGCTTAATTAGATGCAGCTTGTAAGCTATTTCGCGAATCCATTTCATTAATATTCCCCTTATGTATGGTTTGTCCCTTACTCTTCATTATTTTGCCATGTGGGACACATAAAGTATAGCCTACTTACTCATTAATGTTTCCTCAATTAGGAAATTAAACCGAAATGTGAACGCGATGGAATATCTTTTTTAAGGGGGGAAAAGAAAATGCCCAGCGCTCAGAGGCATTAAAGTTTTTAAACTTTAGTTTCCCTGAAGCTGGACATTAGGTTTAGGCTTGTACATTCGTTTATCCAGTTATAGATGAAGGCAATAATGAATAAACGTTTCTCAGCATAAGCATTTTAGGGCTGAGTTTGAATTTTGAACCAGAGAACGTGCAGCGATCATAGTTAAAACGCAGTGATGTTATATGAATCGTGCAGTCTATAAATGAGCAGCCAATATAATGAGAGCCGTCAAAGTATACATCCACGTTTTTAAATGTTTTGTTAATAATATAGTCCATGATTGAATCCTCCTTGTAATGTGAAACAAGCTATTTGATTATATGCAGTTAATTCTATTGTTTATAACCTCTTTTATATGAAATGAAACAAGAGAATTGAAGTTATAGACTAGAAAAAGGAGATTAACGAGCGCAGTCCAGTTAATTTTCGTTGACAAAGCAATCTTACATCCTTATTATTAGTTTGAATTCAAACTAGTTTAGGCGGTGCTCTGAATGGGAGAAGACAATCACATTACTCGTTTTCCTTGGGAGCAAGAGGACAGCAGTACATTGCTTATAAAGCTGGCATTTACGAATATTCGGCGTGAGATTGAAACTTCGCTCAGGCCGCTCAGCCTCACTCCTCAGCAATCACAGTCGCTTCATTTGCTCGCCATGAAACCAGGCGTGATGAATGCCGACTTGGAGAAGCTGCTATTTATAGACAAATCGAGTGTAACCAGCTTAATTAACGGGATGGTGAAGAGAGGCTGGGTTGTAAGGCGTGCGCATGACTCGGATGCAAGAATGAAAAGAATTTATTTAACCGAGCAAGGGGTAGAAATGTCCTTGAAAGCTTCAAGTGCTGTTGCACAAGCGAAAGAGAAATCGGACCATTTGCTAACCAAGGAAGAAGCGGCACTTCTACATGTTTTACTCAGAAAAATCATTAAAGCGTATGAATAAGCGATACGCTCGTTATATTCGGACATATAGTTTGAATTCAAACTACATGCATTCTAAAACAGGAAAGGACGTAACGGGATATGGAAGTTACAGATAAACAAAAAATAGGCGAAAAGCTGCTGCCTATATTAGCTTTTACATTAGTCTTCTCCATTATGAATGCTTCAATGTTTAATGTTGTTATGCCTGTCATCAGCAAGGAATTTGGCATTACCGCCTCACAGGTGAGCTGGCTGATTACGGGTTATATGATCGTTTTTGCAGTAGGCTCCGTTACATACGGAAAGCTCGCGGACAAATACCGGTTAAAGGATCTATTGACCTTCGGATTAATTATTTTTGCACTTGGATCGATTGTAGGTTTGCTCGCTTCTGAATATTGGATGATCGTGCTTGGGAGGGTGCTGCAAGCAAGCGGGGCAGCCGTTATCCCAGCTACTGCGATGATTGTCCCTGTACGTTATTTCTCTCCTGAGAAGCGTGGCAGGGCGTTAGGTACGGTTGCGGCGGGTCTTGCTCTTGGAACCGCACTCGCGCCCATTGTTGCCGGAATCGTTACAAGTTTCATCAATTGGAGATTTTTATTTTTAATATCAGTCATTCCGCTGATTGCACTTCCGTTCTTTAGAAAATATTTGGACAACGACAGAGGAAAAGCTCAAAAAATTGACTATTTGGGCGGCATTCTGCTTGGAGGATCCGTCGCATTATTACTGATGTCCATTTCAGTTGGAAGTTGGTTTATTGCTCTTGGCGGTGCTGTAACGCTTGTTTTATTTATTGTGCGCATTCGAACAGCGTCTGAGCCGTTTATCCAGCCCAAGCTGTTCAGCAATAAGAAATATACGTTTGGCTTAATCATGACCTTTCTAGCTACATCGTTAAGCTTTAGCATGCCTTTTGTAACCCCACAGTTTTTGGCGGGTCTTAACCAGTTGTCCCCTGCGATTATCGGCTTTGTCATGTTTCCTGCAGCTATTACCTCTGCATTGATGGGGCGTCGCGGAGGCAGGCTTGCAGATGAGAAAGGCAACTCGTTTTTAGTATACCTTGCGATTTCATTAAGCTTTACTTGTTTTATTTTGTTATCAATGTTTGTTGGATTATCGCCATATCTAATCGTGTTTTTGTTAATATTCGGCAATATAGGTCAAACCTTTATGCAAATTGCGATGTCCAACACGATATCAAGAACGCTTGCCAAGGAGCAAATTGGAGTAGGGATGGGGCTCATGTCCTTGCTTAACTTTATTTCGGGAGCAATGACAACGAGCATTATCGGCAAGATGCTGGATTTGAAGCAAACGGCAGTCCATTTTAACCCATTTGCCATTCATAACGGGGCATACCTATATAGTAATATTTTCTTTTCCTTAGCAATCTTGGCTGCAATCATTGTTGGCTTGTATTATTTGCTATTCAGACCATCACGTGATCAAGCAGCTTTGCAGACAAAGCTTGAGAAGACCAAATCATCTTCAACAACCGCTTAGAAGTCAATCGTAAAATAAACGAAGCTCTCTATAATCAATTACACACAGTGAGTTCTGCAGTGTAGTTGAATATGGGAGCTATTTGTTTTGAAACAACAGAGCGATTTCGTATTAAGGATATAAAATATTTGAATTAGAGGAATGATGCGAAAAATGATAAAATTTGACTCTACCTACAAGTGCAATAAACTGGAAATTATATGATTTAACTAGAAGGAGAGAGCGAGATGAGCAAACCTTTAGTCGTAATTGTTGGCGCTGGACCAGGTGTAAGTGCGGGTGTTGCAAGGAAGTTCGGTAACGAAGGATTTCGTGTTGTGCTTGCAGCGAGGAACACGAATGCTCTGGAAACCTATACGAAGGAGCTCAATAATAGCAAGATTGAAGCTTATAGTATTAAAGCTGATGCAGCCGATTCATCATCATTAACTTCTGCATTTGAACAAATTAAGCAGCTTTATGGTTCCCCTGATGTTCTGGTTTATAATGCGGCTGTCATATCTAAGGCTACACCTACACATTTAACTGAAACGCAGCTGCTTGAGGAGTTTAAAGTAAATGTTGTTGGGGCGTTAACGAGCGCGAATCAAGTCATTCCTCATATGATTGAGCATAAGAATGGAGCAATACTGTTTACTGGCGGCGGATTGGCGCTGGCACCTGCCGCTGAATTGTCCTCATTGTCGATCGGTAAAGCGGGCATTCGCTCTCTTGCTTTCTCACTTTCACAAGAACTACAACCGCATGGCATTTATGTTGGTACCGTAACGATTGCTGGTTTTGTTGCCAAAGCAAGCTTCTATGATCCAGATGAAATTGCAGAACAATTTTGGAATCTATACATCAATAGAAGTGAAGTCGAGTATTTATATAAGCAAGACTAATGGGGAAGAGTAGAAAAAGCATGTCTAAGCCTTATGGTTTGGGATGCTTTTTTTGCTGCTTGACATCTCTAACTGTATGAAATAATATTACAGTATACAAAAAAGTTACAGTTAGTTAGATAAACAGAGGATAACGGGAGAGATGAAATAAATGAAATCAACTTATTTGCCATTGTTTGAACAATTGACCTTTAAGAACGGTGTTGAGTTAAAAAATCGGATTGTTATGGCACCAATGACTAATTTCTCAGCAAACGAAGACGGAACGGTATCGGAGACGGAGCTGAGCTATTATAGCCGCAGATCGGGTGGAGTAGGCCTAGTCATTACAGCTTGTGTTTACGTTTCACCAAACGGAAAAGGATTTCACGGCGAATTTGCAAGCGACAGCGATGACATGATTCCGAGTCTACAGCGCTTGGCAGCAACAATTAAAGAAAAGGGCGCCAAAGCGGTGCTTCAAATTTTTCATGGCGGCAGAGAATGCCCAATTAACCTCGTGCCAAATGGTGATGTGGTAAGTGCGAGCGCTGTAGCTTCGGAGCAGAACGCTGGGGTTACACCTAGAGCGTTATTAGATGAGGAAATTGAATCAATTATTCGCGACTTTGGAGAAACGACTAGAAGAGCAATTGAGGCAGGGTTCGACGGTGTTGAAATTCATGGTGCAAACGGTTATCTTGTCCAACAATTTTTCTCTCCGCATTCCAATGTACGTGAGGATCGTTGGGGAGGCAATATTGAGAACAGATTGCGTTTCCCATTAGCCGTCGTTGATGAAGTGAAGCGAGTGGTTGCTGCCTATGCGAAAAAACCTTTCCTAGTTGGTTATCGCTTCTCCCCTGAGGAGGCGACTACGCCTGGTATTACCATGTCGGATACATTTAGGCTTCTAGATGAGCTTACCAACAAAGAGCTCGATTATCTTCATGTTTCGTTAATGGATTTCTGGTCATTGCCTAAACGAGGCGCTGAAGAAACGAAAACGCGTATGCAATGGATTAAAGATCGTGTAGGTCACTTAATACCGATTATTGGCGTTGGGTCCATTCATACCCCAGAAGATGCTGTAAAGGCATTAGATATCGGCATTCCGCTTGTTGCGATTGGCCGCGAAATTATTGTTGAACCGGATTGGGTCGAGAAGGTGCAAGAAGGCCGCGAATCGGAAATAAAAACAACGCTCAGCAAGGATGATCAAGATCGATTGGTCGTTCCTACCCCGCTCTGGCAGGCAATTGTTCATACGCCAGGCTGGTTTCCGCTAGGCGATTAATATAGATGACAGGAAAACAGGTCAAGTATTTCTTGACCTGTTTTTTTTGCGTTTTTAAACGATTTAATCTTATTTAAGTGTATCCAGCACGACAATGAATTGACAGTTGTTTTAGTACTAAAGTTATTGTATCATTGTCTAATAGGTAGGCAACCTAACTATTTCGCGAAGTAGTTTGGCGGCCAATAGGCCATAATAAATAAAAATGTTTAGGAGTGCAGAGCATATGGAGCAACTGAGTCAGAAGAAAAAGTTAACAATCATGATTGCTCTGATGGCAGCTATGTTTTTCGCAGCTATCAATCAGACAATCGTAAGTACGGCTATGCCGCGCATTATTGCCATTTTGGGTGGCATCGAGTATTACACATGGGTTATTACCATCTATATGCTCACATCAACGATTGCTACTGTACTTGTAGGTAAGCTTTCGGATATTTACGGAAGGAAGCCGTTTTTGTTAGTCGGTATCGTGTTATTTATAATCGGAGCCTTCTTATGCGGCACTTCAACTACGGTATTCCAGCTCATCACTTATCGTGGTATTCAAGGTATAGGCGGCGGTATTCTGATGTCAGCAACCGTTACGGCGGTTGGTGATTTGTTTGCACCTAGAGAACGGGCGAAATGGACTGGATTAATGATGGCCATATTCGGCTTCTCAAGTGTAATTGGGCCAACATTAGGCGGCTTTATGGTCGATCATATCGCTTGGAAGTGGATTTTCTGGATTTTCCTACCGCTTGGCATAATTGCATTTGGTATGATTTGGTCCATGTTTCCAAAAACAGCGCGTAAAACAACGGAATCCATTGACTATTGGGGTTCATTATTGCTTTCACTAATGCTTATTGCATTGCTGCTCGGCTTCTCATGGGCAGGTACAAAATATGACTGGGGCTCGCCACAAATTATTGGCATGTTCGCCTCTGCGGCAGTGTTATTAGTTCTATTGATTCTTGTAGAACGTCAAGCCAAAAGCCCAGTATTGCCTTTGTCGATGTTTAAAAACAGCATTGTAACGATCTCCAACTCCGTCGGTTTCCTTATGAATGCCGGCATGATGGGTGCGATGATGTATCTGCCATTCTTCGTGCAGGGTGTGCTTGGTATTTCACCAACGAACTCGGGCTTTGTAAACATGCCGATGTCGATCGCCATGATTTTCCTAAGTGCAATGTCTGGTCGTTGGATTTCCAAATCAGGCAAATACAAACGATTCGCCCTTATCGGTATGCCATTCATGGTCGCGGGTATGCTTATGATGGCATTCATGACTAATGTTGGCGTTGCGGTTGCTGCAATGATCGTATTTGGTATTGGACTTGGTATTTCAATGCCAGTATTTACATTAACCGTTCAAAATGCAGTAGAGCCTTCACAGCTTGGTGTGGCTACAGCAACAGCTACGTTGTTCCGTAACCTGGGCGGTACGATTGGTATTGCAGTGATGGGTACGGTTATGAACTCCACTTTAACCAGTAAGCTGAAGGATGCTGTCGCAGCAGGGCAAGGACCTGATTTAAGTCAAGTAGATGCGGCTACAGCTGAGAAATTGTCTAGTTTCCTTAACCCGCAAATGCTGCTCGATCAACCGAAGCTGAAGGAGCTTCATGCGACGCTGCCGGAACAAATTCAGCCTTTGTTCACTCACATCATCGAGATGGTTCGCTCGGTACTAAGCGATTCCTTGACGGTTGTATTTTTGTTCGGTATGTCCTTGCTGATCGTCGCGTTTGTACTCGTGTTCTTCTTGAAAGAAATTCCGCTTCGCTCTTCTGACAAGAAAGAAGCAGTTACTGTAGAGCCATCTGAAAAGTTGAAAAAAGAGCCTGCTCTTAATAATTAATAAGAGCGGCTCCTATAGGAGGGATTTCGCTTCCTGCAGCTTTGCAGGAAGTGAAATCCCTTTGTTTATTAAAAGTCATCATTTGTTTTGGCAGAGTCCAAATAGTGGAATACTTGGTTTAACATGACGACAAGCTGATCACTTTGCTCCTTGCCTAAATGATCAATCAAGCCTTTGAACATGGAGATAAAACGGTCTATTGCTTTTTGGGCAATTTCTTCGCCAGTCTCCGTTAATTTTATTTCGGTAATTCTTCGATCTATGTTATCGGATGTACGAACCACATGACCAGATGCGATTAAGCTATTAAGCATCTGTGTAACGGTTGGAGAGGTGACTTGCAGCAATTTGCTGATTTCTGTAACTGTCGTTCCTGTTGAACCTTTATCATTGCTTTTTTTCACACATACGAGCATTCGAACCTCGCTCGCTTTAAGACCGCCCCACATCGTTTTTTTCCGCCAGTCGGCTTTAGCGAATTTATGGAAAACATCGATTAAGTCTGTCACATTTTCATATTTATCTGCGGACATTGGATTCACCTCGGTGAACTTATTTTATAAAGTAATTAGGTTACCTACGTAATTATAGTTATTATTATGATAGGAAGTCAACAAAACAACAGAAATGAGGTGGAACATGAACAACTACGAGGAATGGAAAGAATTGTTTCCGCAATTAAAGGTTGTTTACAAAAAATTAAAAACCGAATGGTATAAAGGAATAGATTGCAGCTTCTCCATTAATCAAACAAGAATGCTTCAACATTTAGATAAACAAAGTCCCATGAAGTCGACGGACCTAGCTGAATTGCTTTTGGTTACTGCGGGCGGGGTTACGCTCATCGGGGACAAGCTCGTGGAAAGAGGGCTTATTCGCAGAAATCGCAGCGAGGATGATAGACGAGTCGTTTATTTGGAAATTACAGATGAAGGCAAACAATTTGTGAAGGCTTTTAATGAAAATGATGATGCTATTATCCGATATATGAGTGAGAGGATCTCGCAAGAGGATTTGGAGCATTTGAGACGAATATTTACATCGCTAGATGATTAGCGGGATCTAATCGAAACATTTCAGCAGCAAGAATTGGAAGGGGAATACGGAAGTATGGTTATGGATCAAATGCAAAAAATGAAAGACATGAAGCAGCAAATCACACGGTTTCTAATGATGTACAAATTTGCGATTCAAGAGCTTGAGACAAAAGTCGAAATATTAAAGGAAGAATTTCATTTACTGCATGAATACAATCCGATTGAGCATACAAGCTCGCGCCTAAAGTCGCCTAAAAGCATTGTCGAAAAGCTATATCGGAAGCAAAGCGAGCTTTCTTTTAACGGCATTCGGAATCACATAAAAGATATAGCAGGCCTGCGAATAACCTGCTCTTTTATTTCTGATATTTACCGGATTAGCGACATGTTAAGCAATCAGAGTGATTTGACCTTATTGGAGGTTAAAGACTATATAAAAAATCCGAAGCCAAACGGCTACCAAAGCTTGCATTTGCTCATTGAGGTGCCGGTGTTCATATCGGATCGAGTGGAAAATGTGTGTGTAGAAGTTCAAATTCGAACGATAGCGATGGATTTCTGGGCGAGCCTGGAGCACAAAATCTATTATAAATATAAACAGGCGATACCTCCTCGCTTACTGAATGAACTAAAAGAAGCAGCAGATTCTGCATCCGCGCTGGACCAGAAGATGGAGCGACTGCATAATGAGATCGCAGCCATTAAAGAAGAGCGTGAGGATGATCTGGGCGATGAGATGCTTCGGCTGATCATGAATAATCAAAGCGGCTCCATTCCAAACATGCTGTTAGAGCTTTTTGAGGATGGAACCAAAAAATAATAGTCGTGAACCATGCATCAGCAACATAAAGTGAGAGTAGTGCCAAAAAGTGCTGCCAAACGAGTGTTGTTGAAAGGTGGTCATGCGGCGATGGTTATTTCAAGCTTTCAAGCCTTTATTCAGGTGTTTGGCTTATCAATCTCCATGAGCTTAGTAGGCGGCCTCATCGGACATTTTGTGAAAAATGGGATTATCGAAATGCCGAAACTCGTCATAGAATATGATGAAGAAGGATTATCCCTTTCTTCAAATTGGTTAGTAAAGTGGATTCAGCGCTGTTATTATTTTGTTATTTTTGTCATCGGCTTCAGAGATCATAGCAATGCGAAAAAAAAGATATTTTTTGATCTCGGCTTTCTCGGCGATTTGCTGATCGCAATCGGAACAGGCATATTAGCAAAAACAGCGCTGGCTATGGCCAATACATCGGACAACTTTGCAGTCGTGAGCAGTTCATTGCTGGCAGGCTACGCAGGCTTATCTTACCTGAAGAGCAAGCAGAACAAAGAGTTTGCTGATTTGTTTCCTGAAGAAATAGATGATTCAAATCCGCAAACGCCACCGAAATAACATGCAAGTTTACTTAAGTTTTGCGTATAATGACCATAGCTGATAATCCTTTTGCTTAAATATAAGAAAGTATATCATTTTCTCATACTTATCTTATATTTCACTGTCAAAGCTACTTCAGCGTCTAAAGGACGCCGAAGGCGTTTTTGCTTGACTAATCGATTTTTTACAAAAATATCGAAGGAGGGTGGAGCGTGTGGGGAAAATAACGGTCAAAGTGACAACTGAGGAAATGCATGAGCTTAAGAAACTAGCCGAGATAGTCAAAAATCCTCAGCTTCCCATGTCTGACCGTCGCATTGCTAAAACGCAATATGAGTCCATTATCAACTTCGCAAAAAATAGTAACCGCGGCATTATTTCATCTGTATAATTAGAATGGGTTGAAGCCGCTCCGGGATGGAGCGGCTTCTTTTTTTTATGTGATTTGCGCGAACCATGCACGAACAGCCGCAAAAATCTTCAGTTGTCCAGGCTCGATTGGTGTGACCATAACATCGGATTGGAAGGTTCTCTGGATAGGGAAGGGTTCAGATGAATTTGAGACTTCCTGAACTTTGCTGGGAACTGCAGAAATGGATGTTCCTAATGCATTTGCGATAGCAGCAGCTTTCAGTCGGGCGTTCTGGACAGCAAGCGACAAGGCCTCATTTTCCAACGGTTTTCTATCGGAAACCGAAAACTGAATGGAAGTGACTGTATTGGCACCGTGAGAAACGGCGGTATCTACTACAGTTCCAGTGAGTGCAATTTGATCAATGGTGATTTGCAGGAGATGAGTTACTTTGTAGCCTTGAAAGACTTGCTTTCCGTCCGGAAAATCATACATCATTTCGATACGATAATCATTCGTTTGGATATGTTCGCGCGGGATGCTTAAATCGAGAAGGGATTGTATGATATCTGCTGTAACTTGTGCATTTTCAGCTTGTATCGCTTGCAGCTCCTTGCCTTCGGTAACAGCACCAAGGATAACCAAGGCTGTATCTGGAGCAGCTGTAACGATCCCTTCGCCCAAAACTTCAATCGTGGACACGCTTTTGCAGGGAATAGGAATAGCGGTATAGTAAATTTGATTGCTGTACATTGCAGGCTCCTTTCCGTCTTACAGGTTATAGATTAATGTATGGAAGGATACCCGCCGAAATGATTGCTTCTTTTTTTCTACTTGCGGTCGAAAGCTTAGAAAAGAATACAAAAATGGCGGGCAAGAGTAATCTTGCACCGCCATTTTTTGTGTGTGATGAGCTTAAGGCAGCTCTATTGTAACTTCACGCTTGCTTGCAGCTGAACGGAGCACACCGTCGATAATCGCTTGGTTGTACAAAATTTCTGCTCCAGGAATAGGAGCTGGACGATTTTCTGCGATCGCTGCAACAAAGTCTCTTACTTTCTCATCAAACAAGTTTAGTCCATGTTGGATAACAGGAATAGTCGAATGGATATGCTGATCAACGACATCGTGATAAAGCGTCATGCTGCCTACGCTACCATCCCAAACACCGCTCCAAGGGCCTGTGCCTGCTGGAGTGACTTTAAGGCCGCCGTCAGTTCCAAGGAACATTGTCGCACCTAATGAATCCATGTGCATAGCCCAGCTGATTTTGTAATTGAGAACGATGTCGCCCTCAAGACGGATCATCGCCACGCCAAAATCCTCAACTTCAAAGTTGGCCGCTTCACGATGGTATTTCGGGTTTGTTCCAAAATGATTTGATGTATATGCCGATACAGTAAGCGGCTTAGGGTAGCCGAGCGCATTAAGCGCCATATCAAGCGAATAGCAGCCGATATCAGCCATTGCGCCAGCACCTGCAAGCTCTTTGGAAATAAAAGTGCCGCCAGGCATACCGCGCCGTCTGCCGCCGCCTGTTTCAACAAAGTAAACGTTACCAAGTTTTCCCGATTGAACAATTTCTTGAATCAACGACATATTGGGATCGTATCTCGGCTGGAAGCCAACCGTCAAAATTTTTCCACTGCGTTCAGCGGCTTCGACCATATCGATGGACTGCTGGAGTGTGACAGACATCGGCTTCTCTACGAGCACGTGCTTGCCTGCATTCAAAGCGTTTATTGAAGTTTCAGAATGTGCAAAGTTTGGTGTGCAGATGCTGACGCCGTCTAGGTCAAGCTCTAATAATTTCTTATGATCATCAAAAGCAACGGCGTTTACAAGTTCCTCTTGATCAATAAAAGCTTGCGCTTTTCCTGCTATGCTGTCTGCCACCGCCACGATTTCCACGTGAAGAGGCATTTTTTTATAAGCTGAAGCATGCGCTCTTGCAATACCGCCGCTTCCAATAATTCCGATTCGGATCGTTCTTGTCATTTCAATATCCCTCATTTCATTGTAGTGATTCTACTTTAGCACAGCTGTATTAGGCATGAAATGGTGAGAAAAGGACATGACATCTACAAAATCATGACATCTTTCCGGATGATGTTGCTTCATTTTGTACAAAAAAATGATCACATTTGTCCATTGCCTCCCCTTACCCTTTTGTTCTACGATAGATTAGCCACAAATGATAATGGTTATCATTGAATGTGTCATAAAATAGATTAGGAAGGAAGCTGGATATGCTGCGTCGTTTTTTTGCTTATTACAAGCCCTACAAGAAGCTGTTTATTTTAGATTTTTCATGCGCCATTTTGGCTGCATTGCTTGAGCTTGCTTTTCCGCTTGCCGTTAACCGGGTTGTGGATGATCTTTTGCCGAGCGGCAACTGGAAATGGATTTTGTATGCTTGTATCGGACTATTAGTCATTTATGTGTTCAGCTCTGCGCTGCATTATGTCGTTACCTATTGGGGACATAAGCTCGGAATCAACATCGAGTCCGATATGCGCAAGCAGCTGTTTGATCGTGTACAAAAGCTGAGCTTCCGTTTCTTCGACAATAACAAGACAGGACATTTGGTATCGCGGATGACAAATGACTTGATGGATATTGGAGAGATCGCCCATCATGGGCCGGAGGATTTATTTATTGCTTTAATGACGCTGACTGGTGCGTTTGGTATTATGCTGAGCATTAACTATCAGCTTGCGTTAATGACCTTTATTATTATACCGCTTATGATTTATTTGTCACTGTACTTCAGCCGTAAAATGTCAGCAGCCTTTAATCGGATGTTTTCTGATATCGCTGACTACAATGCACGCGTTGAAAATAACGTGAGCGGCATTCGTGTCGTTCAAGCGTTTGCAAATGAAAAGCATGAAATGGCACGTTTTGCTGAAAATAACGGTCGTTTCCGTTTGACGAAGCTCATTGCATATCGCGTGATGGCATGGAACTCGTCAATCAGCTTTATTCTAATGAAGCTCATTTCTTTGTTTGTACTCGTATGCGGTACGTGGTTCGTTATTCAAGGCGATATGAGCTATGGCGAGTTTATCGCATTTGTAATGCTCTCGAACGTATTCTTAGGTCCGATTAAACAGATCAACTCTGTCATTGAGACGTATCCAAAAGGAATAGCCGGATTCAAACGTTATTTGGAATTGCTCGAAACGGAACCAGATATTGCCGATGCGCCGAATGCACAAGTGGTAAGCCATCTCAAAGGTGATATTCGCTTTAACAAAGTGACGTTTGGTTATGAGAATAAAGATAAGGTGCTGCAAGGTCTCAGCCTATCGATTCGCGCAGGTGAGACGGTAGCTCTTGTAGGGCCATCGGGAGCGGGGAAAACAACGTTATGCAGCTTGCTTCCGCGTTTCTACGATGTCGAAGAAGGCTCGATTACGATCGACAACATTGATTTGCGGGATATGACGCTTGAATCACTGCGCTCCAACATTGGGATTGTGCAGCAGGATGTGTTCCTCTTTGATGGATCGATTCGAGAAAATATTGCTTACGGCAAGCTCGGAGCGTCGGAGGAAGAAATTATGCAAGCCGCTCGTCAGGCGCAGCTGGAGGAGTTAATCTTATCGCAGCCTGAGGGATTGAATACAATGATAGGCGAGAGAGGGGTTAAGCTGTCGGGAGGACAGAAGCAGAGGCTCTCCATTGCACGAATGTTTCTGAAGAACCCGCCGATCCTTATTTTGGATGAGGCGACATCCGCGCTGGATACCGAGACGGAAGCGGCGATTCAGCTAGCGCTTGCTGAGCTGTCCCGCGGCAGAACGACGCTTGTTATCGCTCATCGTCTTGCTACGATCAAGAATGCTGACCGCATCGTAGTTGTAGCTGAGCAAGGGATTGCCGAGCAAGGCAATCATGATGAATTGCTCGACGCGCGTGGTGCTTACAGCAGGCTTCACCAAGCTCAATTCGGCGCATAAGGGGATTTATGAGGTTTGGTTCAGCAGCTCGGGGAGAAGCAACAGCAGCTTATCCCTTGCTGAAGCATCCTCCTGATTCCAGTCGCGTTCGTCAAGCACGTAACTGAAGCCATTTTTGACAGCAGGAAGGTTTCTCCAGATTGGGCTATTCACTAATTTCTCCATGGCTGCTTTGGACTCCTCATTTTCGGGCAGCATCATGAATACGCGGTCGCCTGCGTATTGTTGGATGGTTTTTTCTGTAATTTCCTTATAGGGTCTGCCAGACTTCAGAATGTCTTGAACTTTCCCTGTAGGCCGGAAACCGTCTGGATGGTACAGTATAGAGGATAAACCGATATTGCCCATGACAAATAAACGTTTTCCCCGATGATAGATAAAGACAGAAGCTGTTTCGTTAGGCCGAATGCACGCCTGAAGCTGCTGCCACATCAATAACGTACTGCTATTATAATGAAGAAGCCATTGCTGGGCTTCTTTTTTTTTGCCAAACCACTCTCCAAGCATGAGCAGTCTCTCATCAAGCGACCCGCGTGAATTATAGGTAAGCGTAGGGGCAAGCTCTGACATTTGTGCGTACAAGCTTTCATCAGAATGGTCGAATATAATTAAGTCAGGCGCTAGAGCAGAAGCCTCTTCCGAACGAAAAGGCTCGCCTTTGCTGATCATATGGCTTCCTACAAGCTGAATGCCAAGCGTATTCATATCTCCGATACTTTCACCACAATAAAAAATGCGATTGGGCTGAGCGGGAATGCTGACCTCGTGACCGTCCCAATCCTTAACGAGTATATTTTGGCGCATCGATAGGGCATATTGCCTTGGAGAAAAGCCGGTTATAAGACGGAAGCGGCGGCTGAAATAATACTCATCGGTAAAGCCGACACGATCTGCGATATCGCGCAAAGTATTATCGGTATGGATTAGCCAATCCTTGGACCGACTGATACGAAGCTCATTCAAATAATCAAGCGGTTTCTTGCCAGTCAACTCCTTGAATATTGAAGTGAACTGCCAAGCAGGTACGTTGGCCATATCGACGAGCTGCTTGACCGTTATTCGGTTCTGAAAATGATTTTGCATATATTGAATCGTTTGTTCAACCGTTTGCGTGGAGCTGCTCATCGAGTCGAATTGCAGGTTATGTTCAAGAACAAATCCGATAAGCTTCTGAAAATGCGTTTGCTGACGATGCGCTTCAATGTTATCGCAGTCCGTAATTCCGGTATAAAGCTGGCTCAGCAAATCCATCCATTGTGCGAGCGGATAAACGCGCAGCTCTTGACGGTTCGGAAATAGCTGCTCCGTATAAAGCACAGGACCTTGGTTTAGCAAATGAAGGATGTGGAAAGAGATAAGGTAATATTCCAATTTGCCGTCGCCTATGTTTTCAAATTGATATGCGGTGTTCGGGGATAGAAGGAAAGAACTGTAGGACGAGAAAAGGGAACTTTCATTACCCATAAACAGTCTGCCTCTGCCGCTCCTCGATATAAGCATCGTATAGCAGGAAGTCACTTTCTCCGCTAATACTTCACCCTCTGTATGGCTGTACAGCTTCATATCTACAAAATGGAAGCTTAAGGAGCGCAGAGGTAAAGTCTGATGCGTTAAGTTAGACATGGCTGTAGCCTCATTTCAGTATTGAGAATCGTTATCAATTAATTTCATTATAAACAAATAGAAGAAGCTTATCAACCGTAGTTGAAGAGCTTCTTCTATTTCAACAGACGTTAAGCAGCATTTATTTTTTAATAAGTGCTTTTGGCAGCTCTTCTAACAACCATTCTCTAGAAAGTGCGTCGCTGGAAGCTTTGAGCAAATCAAAATTGTATACTTGTCCATTTTTCACGGCAGGGAGCTTGAGCCATAAATCGCTTTTCATAAGCTCGTTCGTTGATTGCTGCGCCTCAGGAGCGACTGGATTCAGAATGAAGATGCGGTCAGCCGCATATTCTGGCAGAAGTTCAGAAGATATTTCTGCGAAACCTTGTTCTTTATCAATAAGATCCTGGATGATTGGCGTTGGCTTTAAGCCGCCTTTCTCATATAAAAATTGCGGTAGCCCAGTGCCAGCCATAATAAACAGGCGGTTGCCAGGATACATTGTAAATACGGCTGCCGTTTCACTTTCTTTTATACCGCTATCGTGAATTTGTTTCCACATATCTGCTGTTTTGACCGCGTGCTCTGCAAGCCAATCCTCAGCTTCTTGCTTCTTATTTAACAAATCCCCTAGCGTACGCATCCTGTCCTCTAGCGTGGCGAAGGAGTTGAACGTTACCGTTGGAGCAACCTTTGAAATAACCTCATACTGCTGTTCGTCCGAATTCGAGAAAATAATAAGATCAGGCTGCAGTGTTAAAGATTTCTCGACGCTGAGCGGAAAACCTACGTCCTCGACACCAGTGAGCTGCTGCTCAAATACCGTCCCTTTAATCATATCCTGTATGACGCCGATCGGCTTAACGCCTAGCGCAAGCAAATCACCGGTAGTTTCACCGTGAAAGATAACACGCTGTGGAGTAACAGGAACTTCTACCTCATGCTTCGACCAGTCGGTGAAGGAGCGGGTGGTATCGGCTGTTTGTTCCGTTGCTTCAGGTGCTTTTGTTGCTTCAGCAGCTGGACTCGCTGTATTGCCCGAATTTGCTGAATTGCTGCCACAGGCTAGCAATAGGGTTCCCATTAGTGCGAATGTAGCCAAAAGAGCGGCTGATTTTGTTCCTTGATACATTTTAATTCTCCCCCAATAGATGTTATAAGATAATGATAATCATTATCGATATACATTATCGTAATAGATACACGAGCTGTACTCAATGGACAAAGCAAAGAAGTGTTTTTTAGTTTGTCCAAACATGAAGAAAAGTTAAAAGCCGAACACCGCTGTAGGTATTCGGCTTTCATTATATAGAGCTCTTTTTTTATAATATTTTGGACAATTTCCGATATTCACGCGGAGATATTCCTTCATGACGGCGAAATATCCGGCTGAAGTAGTGGATATCGGAATAGCCGACGATGCTGCCGACGTTTTCGATTGAAAGCTCGGATTCCCGAAGAAGCCTTCTAGCTTCACGGTGACGTATCGATTGAACATATTCGCTAGGAGGTATGCCGGCGATTTGCTTAAACAGCTTCGCGGTATGGTCGATGCTCAAATTCAGCTTTGCAGCAATCGTTGTGTTTGTCCAATTGGCAGCAGGTGATGCCTCTATTTCCTCCATTAACTCGGCAATCCTGCCGCCATGAAGTGAGGTTTGTCCAGCGGATCGAGATGAGGGCAATCGCAGCAAATGGGCCAATATATGTAGCATTAGACCTTTGCAAACCAGCTCATACCCAATAGGACGCATAGTGAATTCATGAACAAGCTGCTCCATCAATTGTACGCATACGAGAGGCGGCGTGTAGACCGGATGATCGGATAAGGGAGCCAACCCTTCAACATAGGGCTCATAAATGAATTTACTCGGCAAAACAGCAGCTTCGTTCACAACCATGTCAGCCTCTGTCTGAATATCGAGCTCATCAAAAAAATCAAAATGAATGCCGAGAAATCGAGCGTTTGGGCTGGAAACGACTTCATTTTGGTGATAGACGCCAGAGGGCAAAAAGATAAGCTGACCAGCTTCAATCTTATAGCGCTGCCCATGCATGGTCGTCGCTGCTTCGCCATGGTACACGTACAGGAGCTCGTAATCATACAATCTACGTCTTGGCAGAGCACCCGTTGGCAAGCGCTGGAACTGCGCGTAGTGGACGCTGGGCGACCACTCGCGAAATGGAGTTGAACGAATGCGTGGAAAGGGAGATTCAGACTTTTCCAAGCGGTAGGCTCCTTTCATTAAGAAAATAAAAAAGAGAACGGAATTGTCCAAAAATTCGCTATTCTAGCTAAATAAATTTCAAGAATAATCGTTTATTATAAACGTATTATCACATGTAGTTGCAGCAAACTCAATATAACGTAATTATCTAAAAAGGAGTTTGAACAAATGGAGGTTCCTGCATTTCAAGAGAGTAAAACCTATCTTTGCAGGCAAGTGCCGATCAGCATCGAAGACGCCGGTTTTGGCGCTATCCATTGGGATAGCTTCGATGCGATTGAATTGGTTGATACGGTTACTGCCATGCAGCCTAAGGAGCGTACGGAAGTAAGAGCATGCTGGAGCCAGAACTATTTGCATATTCGCTATTTATGCAAGGATTCACATGTTGTATCTGATTTTACCATACGCGATGAGCCGCTTTATGAGCAGGATGTCGTTGAGCTGTTTATCGATGAGGATGGGACTGGGCATCGTTATCTAGAGCTAGAAGTTAGTCCGAACAATGTTGTTTTTGATGCTCTGATTGCGAATGATGGTGAAGCCGAGATCACTTCGACGGACTTAGCATGGAGGTTTGAGGGTATTCAGACAACTGTTGAAACGAGTGGCGATGCTGAACGGATTTATTTTGTGCATATTCCGGTTGAGAATTTCAAGAAGCCTCTCGAGCAAGGATTAAGCTGGAGAGTGAATTTTTACCGAATTGATGAGGATAAACACGGCAACCGTGAATTCCAGGCTTGGCAGGCTACCAAAGCGATAAACTTTCATCTTCCCCGTAAATTTGGCAGGCTGTTATTTATTTAAAACATAAATGTAGGAGGGTTCAACATGAAAAAAGGGATTAATATTTGGTCTTTCAAAGGTGATTCAACCATTGCAGAAAACATTCGTACAGCAAAAAAAGCAGGTTTTGACGGAATCGAGCTGTCATTGAACGAGACGGGCGAGCTTAGCCTAGCAGCATCCGACAAAGAGATTCAAGAAATCAAAAACGAACTGCAGCAAAATGAACTGGAAATTGCAGGTTTAGCAACAGGCTTGTACTGGTCCTATCCAATGACGAGTGGAAACGCTGCTACACGCGAGAAAGCAATCGATGTGTGCAAGAAACAGCTGGAGCTTGCAGCGGCTCTCGGCGTGGATACCATTTTGGTCATTCCAGGCGCTGTTGGCGTTGATTTTATACCGGGCAGTGAAGTTGCTGATTACGAATATGCATATGACCGGGCGCTGGAAGCGATCGGGAAGCTTGTTCCGTTTGCTGAGAGCTCGGGTGTCTCGATTGGCATTGAGAATGTTTGGAACAAGTTCTTGTTATCGCCGCTTGAGATGCGTTCCTTCATTGATGCGCATAACTCGAGTTTTGTAGGCTCGTATTTCGACGTCGGCAATGCGCTTCATAATGGTTATCCTGAGCAATGGATTCGTATTTTAGGTCATCGCATCAAGAAGGTACACTTCAAGGATTACCGCCGTCAAGCAGGCGGATTGCATGGCTTTGTTGATCTATTAGCAGGTGATGTTGATTACCCAGCTGTCATGCAGGCGCTTCATGCAATTGGCTATGACAATTATGTAACTGGAGAAATGATTCCGCCATACAATCACCATTCCGAACAAATCATTTTCAACACTTCAAAAGCGATGGATGCCATATTAGGACGTTAGAACTCATCTACTCAAAAACTATTAGGAGGTTTTTAATATGTTAAAGGTTGGTTTAATCGGTTTTGGATTTATGGGTCGGATGCACTTTGACAATTATGTCCGTCTTGCTAAGGAAGGAGCTCCTGTTCAGCTCGTAGCGATTTGCGATTTGCTAATCGAGGAGTTGAAGGAAGGAAAAGCGTCAGGAAACATCGCGACAGAGCAGGACGTCTATGATCTTGCGCCTTACCGTTTGTACGATAATATTGCTGCAATGCTAGAGAACGAGGAACTAGATATCGTCGATATTACGCTGCCTACTAATCTGCATGCTGATTTAACCTGCTCAATGCTTGAGAGAGGGCTGCATGTATTATGCGAGAAACCTGTAGCAGGAAGCTCAGAGGATGGCTGGCGCATGGCACATGCAGCAGAGCGCACAGGAAAAACGTTGATGATCGGCCAATGCCTGCGCTTCTGGCCAGCTTATGAATACTTGAAGGCTTGCGTAGAGGATGGCCGTTATGGAGCTGTTACGGGCGGTTATTTCTTCAGAGGCTCTGCCGCGCCAAAGGGTTGGTTTCTGGATGGCAGCAAAAGCGGAGGCTGTTTACTGGACATGCATATTCATGATGCAGACATGGTTCACTGGTTATTCGGCAAGCCTGAGAAGGTATCAACGATTGCACGCAATGTCATTCCAGGCAGCGGCTATGATGTCGTGTCTACTCATTATATTTATCCAGACGGCAAGGTGCTGAATGCTCAGGCAGATTGGACGCTGGAAGGCGACTTTGGCTTCGCTATGACGTATCGCGTTAATTTTGAAGGCGGAAATCTCGTTTTTGAAAATGGGCAAGTGAAAGTTAATCCAAATGATGCGCCAGGCTTTATCGCTGAATTGTCTGAGGATATGGGTTATTATCGTGAAATCAAATATTTTATTGAATCTATTCATGCTGGGCAGCCAGTTTCGATCTGTGCACCTGAGAGCGCGGTAGGCACGCTTGAAATCATTGAAGCAGAGCTGCGCTCTGCCAATGAAGGCGGGACGCTAGTATCCTTGTAAAAGGTCTAGCATTCACTTAGCAGCCGGATAAGCTCGTAAAAAATGAACAGACAAAAGCAAGACAGCAGCCGCCTCGTTTAGAGGAGGAATAGCTGTCTTGTTTGTTAAGAAGGAAACTTATTGGGCAAGCCGCTCATCGCTGCGTTCCGCGGCAGGGAGCGGAGTGCGCTTGACTTTGACTTCCTGAAACATAATTTTGTTAGATAAAATGTATTCCGGCGTTTTACGGTGGGAATGAGATTCACGAAACGCCTCGCTTTTTGTCCAGTTGTTAAAATCATCTCTGGATTGCCACCTTGTAACGATGGAAACCTCGTCGTAGTCCTTTAGGTTTTGCGTGAGAAGCACCTCAAGTCCAAGAAATCCTTCCATTTCCTCGACTTTGCCTACCCGATCAAAACGTTCAACAAGCTTTTCTCCTTCGCCCTTCGTAATTTGCGATACATTCGTCACAATGATCATCGTTTCTTCCTCCTCATCGGTTTTGGGTATTGGAATGATAATGGGATAACGTTCAGCAAAGCTGATTCTCGCATCCAAATCAAATACGGAGCGCATGAAACGAGGCGTAATGATGGTTCGTGGTTCTCCAGCGTCAGCAAGCTCTCCTTCTTTCATGGCAATCATATAATGGCAATAAGCGGCTGCCTGCTGCAGATCGTGCAGAACCATAACGATCGTCGTTCCATATTCCCGATTTATTTTGGCGAGTGTCTCCAGCACCTCGAGCTGATGACACATGTCCAGATAGGTAGTAGGCTCATCTAACAAAAGAATTTCGGTCTGCTGAGCTAATGCCATGGCGATTCGCGCCTTTTGCTGCTCGCCTCCGGAGAGAGTATGAAACATTCGGTCTTCGTGCCGCCGAATGCGCATTGCCCGCAGTGCCCAATCAATGATACGTTCATCCTCCGTAGTTAGCCGCTGACGGAAGCTTTTTTGGTAAGGAGCACGCCCATAAGCGACCAGCTCGCGAACGGTCAGCGAAGGAAGCATATCTTTGGCTTGCGTCAGCATGGAAAGACTTTTGGCATATTCGGATCTTTTATAATCGCTTGTACTCTTCTCATTAATGAGAATGCTGCCGCTATCTGGAGTCAGCAGACCCGAGATTAATCTAAGCATCGTTGATTTTCCTGAGCCATTTGGCCCGACTATCGCAGTTATTTTACCTTTAGGGATTTCCACATTAACATCGGACAGCTTGAACATGCCTGCTTCCAGCGTTAACGAATGGGTTTGAATCGCCTTCATCGCCAGTTACTCCTCCTCAGCAAATACAAAAAGAACGGTGCGCCGATGCAAGCTAATAAGATGCCAACCGGCAGCTCAACAGGGTCGAATAAGGAACGAGCCGCGGCATCAGCAATGACGACCAGAGCAGCACCGGTTATTATGGATACTGGCAGCAAATAACGGTAATCGTCTCCAATGAGAAGGCGGACCATATGGGGCACAACCAGCCCAACGAAGCCGACAAGACCTGCGGCGCTTACTGCAATTCCTGCAAGCAGAGCAGATAAGAGAATAAGCAGAAGCCGCTGCAACTCCACTTTTTGTCCCAGCAAGCGAGCAGAATCGTCGCTGAGCAGCAGCAGATTAGCTGATTTGACCGCTGGTATCGTAAGAAGGAGGCCAACGAGCGCGTAAGGCAGCATAAAGTTGAAATGATGCCAGCTTCGTCCATTTAATCCGCCGGAAAGCCATGGAAGCACAGCTTGAACCCGGTCGCTGTAAACGACCATCACGCCATTCATAACGGCCCCCACGAGCGCGTTTACTGCAACACCGGCTAATACAATCTTAATAGGTGAAGCACCTTTATCCCAAGAAAGAAAATATATAATTAGACTTGCAGAGAGGGCGCCAACAAAAGCAGCAGCTGGCAATAAAAAGCTGAATTGCGGCAGCATCACCATCGTAATGACAGCAGCGAGACCGCCACCTGCCGATACGCCAATAATGCCGGGATCAGCAAGCGGATTGCGCATGACACTTTGCAGAATTGCTCCGGATGCAGCAAGGCATGCGCCTGTCAACAAACCAACTAATACTCTAGGGAGCCTAAGATCAAGCAATATTACGTAGTGAGCTGATGAATCGCCTGTGATAAGAATGCTCCATATCTCGTGCAGTGGAATCGTGATTGATCCAGATATTAACCCGATAAGAACGCTTAAAAGCAGAAATATAGGTGAGATGATGAAGGCCAGCTTACGTCTTTTTGTACGTGTTTCTTTATTCATAATCCTTATTTAGCATCCTTTCAGTTAGGCACTTCTTTCAGCAAGCGGTCCATAAGCTCAAGTGCTTCGATCACACGAGTTCCAGGGTTAGTACCGAACAGGTCCTGCGGCAGCACTTCAATACGCTGCTGTTTGACGGCGGATATGCTGCTCCATGCAGAATTAGTCTCCATTTCACGAATGAAGCTGTTCTTGATTTCCTCCGGATTGCCATGCGTCATGAAAAAAATGATGTCGGGGTCTGCTTCAACAACACGTTCTGCGTTTAGCTGCGCGTATTGCGGGAAGCTTTGCAGCCTCGGATAATCCGAAGCGATATTTACTCCGCCAGCGGTTTCGAGTATGTTGCCGCTCAAGGAATTAGGGAGTGCTGCCATGAATGTACCTGGTGCTCCATATACAAGCAGCACTCGCGGCTTGTTGGTTACATCGGTATGTTTATAAACAGCAATCTTATCAACAATGTTGGCGATAATTGCTTTTGCCTGCTCTTCTTTGCGAAGAAGTTGGCCTATCAGCTCAATCTGGCGTTTAATGTCTTCGATGGAGTTGGCACCCGTCAACAGGAGCTGTACACCGATTCCTTGAAGAACGGGAATATCTTTCTCATTCAATGGATAATTGCCAAGCACGACATCAGGGCGAAGCAATGCTATTTTTTCCAAATCAACCTCGTGAGCATTTCCGATTTGTTCAGCTTCGAGGACTGCCCGATTAACGGGCTGAGCGGATGTTGTAGGTCGGCCGACTAGATTTCCTCCTAAAGCTGCCACAATATCAGCTTCGCCGCTGCCCAGAGCAACAATTTTGGCGGGAGGTTCCTTAAAAGCAATTTGGCGTCCAGCAAAGTCTTTTACTATCAGACTTCCATCGCTCATTTCTGAAGAGCTGCTTTTGCCGATACTGCATCCTGTAAAAACGAGCAACAGAAGCACAGCAAATAGGGGGAGACAAGTTTTCATAACAATTGCAGTACCTCCAAGCTAAATGGTATTGATAATCAGTCTCAACGATCTCTTCGAGAGTATAATGCTTAAAAACAGAGGACGTCAATACCTGAAAAGGAATTATTTAGAAAATAGCTAATTTTCTTTTTTTGTGTTGACAAATTGTGGGCATGCATGATAGTTTCATTCCTGAGAATGGCGTTTCGTGAAATGGGGATGCATTCTGCAGCAGATTGCTTTTTTTTTAATTGTCGAATGATAATGATTATCATAATCAAAATAAATTTTAATTGATAATGATTATCATATTCATGATTTGAGAGAGAGCCATTCGGATAATCTGCTGCGAGCTTGGATGTCAGGAGTAAAGGAGGAGAAGAGAATTATTCGCAAGTTTGGAGTGCTGGCTTTCTTCATCATGATTACTTTACTCGTTGTTCCGTTTGCACCTGAAGCACATGCAGCTGAACTGGCTGATGGTACGTACTCGATAGACTATGTTGTCAAGAAAGCCGAAGATGAATCGGTATCGATGGCAAATGACTATTGGGAAAAACCAGCCAAGCTGATTGTGACCAAAGGAGCTTTGCAGGTACAACTGCAAATAAACCATAGCTCATGGGTAACGGAATATAAAGTTCCGAGTGACGGCGGGTACATAGATACGGCAATTGTATCTAGCAACGAAGCTGACAATACGAGAATTGTTAAGTTCGGAATTGCTGATCTTACAACGCCGTTAGAGTCCAAGATCCACGTAACGGTAGAGGATATTGATTATGATCACAGCTACACGATTCGATTAGTTTTCGATTCTAGCAGTCTGAAGCAGATCAGCAAAGCCGATGCCCCTGTCAAAGAAGAAAAGAAACCAGCAGCAACCACAATAGAACCAAAAAAAGAGACCGAAGTAAAGACAGGTACAACAGCTCCTCAAACCACAAATAAGGTGACAGAAAAACCAAAGGTTGAGGTAAATAAGCCGAGCTCTGAAACGGTCGATTCTAAAAAAGAAGATTCTAAGAAAGAGATACAGGTCGAAGCTTCGCCTGCTCCAACCGTTAGTCCGATAGCGGCTGAAGCTGAAGGGCAATCATCGCCTAAGGAGATTTTAACCCCATCTACACAAGAGTCTACCTCTGCAGAGGATACCCTAGCAGTGGACTCTGCTGAGAAATTTGTTCACGAAGAGCCGAAGGCCGATGTTCAGCTTGTTGGGGCTGACATGGATACACCTGCAACAGGTGAAGCTGCGCAGCAGTATTTAGATTCGGCTTCTTCTAAGCGCGTGTTGTCACCGCTTGTTATTTCCCTAATCATTATTGTTGTCGGAGTAGCCTATATTCTTTTGCGCAAGACCAAATTCGCTAAAAAATAAGGAGTGTTCTAAATGGTAAAATCGATGAAAAAAACAAGTTTCGTTATGTTAATGCTCGTAATGGCTCTGGCTCTAGTTGTTCCATCTGCTTTCGCGAGTACTGGTGTAAGCTATGTCGTTCGCAACGCGGGAGATACAGCCAATTCTTATGCTGATGCCTATAAAGTAGGCGATGCAGTTGTAGCTAGCAATGGCACAACGACAACGGTTACATTCTCTGGTTCAAGCTTCATTCAATACTTGCAAGTGCAAGATCCTGCTACTGGAACATACAGTTATGCAGCTGCTAATTATACAGGCGGCAATGTTGAATTTACATTTGAAGTGGCTGATTTCACACCGAATCAAGTTGCCAAAATCCACGTTGTCGTTCCGCCATCACCAGGATTTGAAGGCTACAATACGGTTCACACAATCCAATTCAATTGGAGCGTTTAAGCATCAGCGAGCTCTACGGTTAGAATAGCGCTTTAAAAATAACAGGAGAGCAATGCTGCGGCATGTTTCGCTCTCCTGTTCAAAATGCTAGGGTACATAAGCGATAGCAGTTAAATGACGAAGGAGTGTTTTTGAAATGCAAATGAAATTTCGCCGACTGACGGCGCTGCTCATGGCGCTCGTATTGTTGCTGTCGGCCTTTCCTGTGAGTGTAGCGGCGGGTGTAACGCCAAATGGGGAGTATAGTGTTCCTTTTCTTTATGTGAAGGATGGAAGCAATGAACGATCGATTATTAACGATTATCTTAATCCGAGCACAGGCAAGCTGATTATTAATAATGGCAGTGCAAAGTTTCAGCATGAGGTTATGCAGTATACTTCCTTTCAACATTTTTCGGCTAAATTAGCAGGAAAAGATAAAGCAGTAATCAATGGGAACACAATCAACGGCATAGAAGGGTATCAAGTCGTTGCTGCTCAGCCAGCAGGGGACGGATTAGATCCGGATCACGTCGTTGTTAGCTATGATATTGAGAACTTGCAAGAGAAACAAGAAATTTTGATTCATATCGTTATTCCTTCAGTAAATTATGACAATTGGTATAATGTTCAGCTTCAGCTGGATATCTCAGGTCTGCCCGTTGATGGAGGAAACAATGGGGGCGGAGGCGAGACTGGCACTGTATCATTAGAGCAGCTTGAAGCTTTATTTACAACATCGAATGAGCTGCTGAGTACAACGGCGGAGGGAACTGGCGATGGCTTCTATTTGCTAGGCTCCAAAGCAACTTTTCAAAATACGATCAATCAGGCAAGAAGCATTGCCGATAGCGCTGGAGGTTCCAATCAAGATCTGATTAAGGCTGCATACCTTGTTCTGCAAGAGGGCAAAAAGAAGTACGAGGCAGCGCGTATTACTGTAAATAAAGTGAATTTGGTACGTGCCTTAGAAGAAATTACTGTTTTTGCGACAACGGTGAAAAATATAGGGACAGCAAATGGAGCTTCAGCCGCTCATGCTGTATTAACAGATGGTGAGTATTCGGTTGGAGCGAGCGTAAGGCTTGGGCAATGGATTGCGGACGCTCAGACTGTTGCTGCTGATCCGCAAGCATCTCAAACAGCCATAAATAATGCTTTAAATGTGTTGACTGCCAATGTGGAGGATTTGAAAAAGCAGCAGTACAAGAAGGAGATATTACCGCTGCTTGTGCTGGACCCTGTAACAGGAGAAATATCCGAACACAATAAAGATTTCAAAACAGAAGTAAGTATGTTTACTCAATCGGCAGCGCCTTATTTTCAAGCGTATGCTCACGTTGTTTTTGCAGAGCCGATGGAAATCGCACCTGAATTAACGTTATATGGGCAAAGCGCAACCGGCGAGATTTCCTCTAGTACGCTGACAGGTTATAAAACGCTCATCCAAAAGGGCTATGAAGGACTGATACAGGCCTATCAGTTTGCGGCAAGACATCAGAAGGCAGACGATTCTATTTATCAAGGCTTATCAAAACTAGAGTACACAATTGGAACAGAGAAGAGAACAGTACTTTTCAGCTATAATGCCAATCATCTTACTGCCTTAAACGTTTCAATCACTGCAGCGCGTCAACTGCATGATTCCGCAGTTGTTGGAACGGCTACAGGGCAATATGAGGCGGCAGCAAAAGAATCATTGCTTTCTGCTATTCAATTAGCTGAACAAACAGGAAAAAAACTCAATTCTACACGTCCAGAAATTGCAAATGCGGCAAAGATTTTAGAGAAATCTGTTCAGGTTTTTAATGGAAGCCAGATTCGCAATATTTCTTTCGCGGCCCTGCATGCTACAAATGCAGCGTTATCGAGCATGGACAGTTACTTCCTCAAGCCAGCATCTGTTACGTCCAATAATGGTGAGACTTATGTATCTTTTGCAATAAAGGACAGCAGCATCGTTACAGAGTTTAAAGTTGCTCAAAACAGCATACTTACAGATGTGACCGTTGTCAGTGAAAACAAGACGGAAAATACGAGGGTTATCAAATTTAAAGTGAATGATTTAACGGCAATTGTGCCAGGGCAAGTAAGAATCATTATGCCAAACGTAATTGATCCACGTACAGGCAAACCTTATGATGCGACTCATAACATTCGTCTGTTGTTTGACAATGGCGATCCTGCAGTATTGAAGGCAGCTATTGCGGCAGCGAAGACAGCTCATGATGAAGCAGTCGCAGGTACAGGTGTAGGACAATATCCGCAATCAGCGAAAGATACACTGCTTAGTGCAATTACAGCAGCGAACGCTGTCGCAAACAGCATATTGTCTACAAAGCAGCAGCTCATTGATGCAGAAGGTACGCTGGATCAAGCGCTTCGTGCTTTCCAAGCGACAAAAATTGTCGTTGTTGATCCGGTCAAACCAACAGAACCGGGAGCACTTGCGGACGGCAAGTATTTGATTGATATTCAGTTTTTAAAACAAGGTACAACACAAACGTCAGTCATGGATGAATATGTAGCTCATCCTGCTCGTTTGCTCGTGCAAAATGGTGTGAAGCTTGTACAAGTGAATCTAAAGCAAAGCAAGGAAATTACCGGATTTACGATTGGCGGTTCTACGCCAGCAACGATCGAATCCGATGCTTCCGCTAACACAAGACGAGTACAATTTACAGTAGCCGATCTACCGGCTAAGCTGGATGGCTGGGTGAAAATTGATTGGCCTGAAGTGAAGTACCATCATGAATACAGCATTCAAATTCAGCTTGGCGCAATAACGCCAGTAGCAAGCTGGGACTCTGATTCATTTGGCTCTGTCGTTCCAAGAGAGACGCCAGAAGAAATTGAGAAAAAGAAAAAGGAACAAGAGGAAAAAGATAAGCTGGCTGGCAAAGATGCAACGGCTGCATTTAAAGATTTAGCAAACAACTGGGCGAAAGAAGCCATTAATCGCGCATTGAAGCTAAACATCGTTCAGGGTTATCCGGATGGAAGCTTTAAACCGAATGCAACGGTCAATCGCGCGGAGTGGACGGTTATTCTCGGCAGAGCTCTGAAGCTGGAAAGCAAGAACGCTTCAACTGCTTTTGCAGATATGAAAAACATTCCTACTTGGGCACAGTCCTTTATCGAGCAAGCGGTAGCAGCAGGCATTATTAATGGCTATGAGGATCAGACATTCCGTCCAACGCAAAACGTAAACCGTACGGAAATTGCAGTCATGATCGTAAGAGCACTTCATTTGCCGCTGGAAGCAGCGGATTCGCTTAATTTTGCAGATGCAGCGGAAATTCCTTCCTACGCCAAAGCATACATTGCTACGGCCGTGAAGTACGGATTAATTAAGGGACTGGATCAAAATCAGTTCGGCGGAACGAAGTCCGCAACAAGAGCTGAGGCGATTACTCTCGTTTTGCGTGCTGTCGATTATTTAGAAGCAAAAGCAGCGGAGCAAGAAAAAGCTAAAACGGCATAAGCGGCAGCAAAGAAGGCTCCAGCTGTTGCAGAGCTTGAAGCGGGTGATTTAGACAGATGGCATAGGAGGACCCTGATTAACGGGTGTCCTCTGTGCTGTTTTTAAGGAGGTAAGAAGGAAATGCGCTATCGATTTATGAAGTGGTTATACCTAATGATTCTTGCTGCGATGATGGCAGGCTGCGGATCGCTTGGAGGGGGAAGCGGTTCAGCAAATGCGCCAACTGCTGCGCCGTCTTCAAACTCTTCGTCCAAAGCTGCGGCTTCAGGCTCAGTATCTGAGGAGCCTAGCCAGCGCATCGTGTCAACAACCGTAGCTATTACACAAATTATGGATGCGCTTGAGCTTGATTTAGTTGGCATACCGAAAAGCGTAAAAACGCTGCCGGAGCGTTACAGCACCGTTACTAAAGTTGGGAATCCAATGAGTCCTGATATGGAAATGGTTAAATCCTTGAAGCCGACGGAGGTGCTGTCTGTCTCGACGCTGCAATATGAGCTGGAGCCTGTATTTGAGAGTGCAGGGTTAAAGGCTGATTTTCTAAATTTAACGAGTATCTCCAGCATGCAAGCTGAAATTACAACGCTCGGAGATCGGTATGGGCGAGAAACACAGGCTGCTGCAATCGTAAATGAACAGAAGGAAATGCTGGCTGCCATCACGCGGAATGCAGAAGGTAAAGAAAAACCGACGGTGCTGATCCTGCTTGGTGTGCCCGGCAGTTATTTGGTTGCGACGGAGCATTCTTACATTGGAGATCTTGTTCGTTTGCTTGGGGGAGTAAATATCGTACAGGGCGAGCAGGTTGAATTTTTGGCTTCCAATACGGAATATTTGCAGAAGGCGAATCCGGATGTCATTTTGCGAGCAGCGCATGGCATGCCGGCTGAGGTTGTGAAAATGTTTGATGAAGAGTTCAAAAAAAATGATATCTGGAAGCATTTTGAAGCGGTACAATCGGGGCGTGTATATGATCTGGAAGAAACTTTATTTGGCACGACGGGAAATTTGGCTGTTGTCCAAGCACTAACCGCGCTCGCTCCAATGCTTTATCAGGATTATAAATAAGGATGTTTTTCATGCCAAAAACAATATTCAGCTTCACAGCAATTACGCTGCTCCTTCTGGCAACCATCGTATATTCCATGACGACTGGAAGCATCAGCGTAGGATTTGTTGAACTCATGAAAGGGTTGCTTGGCTCGCCAAGTGAACAGGTAGAGGTTGTTCGCGACCTGCGGCTGCCGCGTATAATCGTTGCTTTATTGACAGGGGCAGCTCTAGCCGTGTCTGGTGTACTGCTTCAAGCCGTAATGCGCAATCCGCTGGCGGACGCAGGCGTTATCGGCATTTCATCAGGAGCAGGCTTGGTTTCTTTGCTGCTTGTAACGATATTCCCAGCATTGTTTTTTTGGATGCCGCTGTTTTCATTTGTTGGAGGAGCAATCGCTTGTCTATTGGTCTATTCGCTTTCTTGGCGTTCAGGCCTTAGCCCACTGAGGCTTATTCTGGTTGGTGTGGCGGTTAACGCTACATTTACAGGTCTTGGGCAGTCCTTTAATTATCGCGGCAGCTATGCGGTAACTAGCGTAAATCAAGCGATTTCCTCTATATTTACAATGAAAACCTGGGATGATGTACATATGTTGGCGCTGTATGGCGGTGTAGGCTTGTTACTCTCGATGCTGCTTGGCTCATGGTGCAATACGCTTGTTTTGCAGGATCGAACCGCTCAAAATCTTGGTATGTCTGTTATGAAAGTAAGGCTGCTCGTTTCGGTTGTTGCCGTGCTTTTGGCTTCTGTCGCAACAGCTATTGGCGGGTTAATCGTGTTTGTAGGCTTGCTTGTCCCACATATTGCGAGGCTGCTCATTGGCTCAGACCATAAAGTGCTACTGCCTTTCTCTGCGATTGGCGGAGCATTGCTCATTTTGACTGCGGATACGCTTGGCCGTACTCTTTTAGCTCCGACAGAAATTCCAGCTTCGATTGTCATGACAGTCATCGGCGGTCCTTTTCTCATCTTTTTGCTGCGAAGGAGCGAACGCGTCCATGGACATTAATGAAATAAGGTTTTCATATGACAAAAAAACTTTCCATTTGAACGGAATAACTAGCCGTATCGCGGAAGGCCGGATTACGACGATCATCGGTCCAAATGGCTGCGGGAAGTCAACTCTGCTTGGTGTAATGGCGAAAAATCTTCGGCCAAGTGGAGGTGAGGTGCTGCTGAATGGGAAGAAGCTCGCGCATTTTAAGCCGAAGGAGCTTGGCAAGAAGCTGGCCGTGGTGCATCAGCAGCAGGAAGCGCCTGCAGATTTGACTGTTGAGAAATTGGTTCGCTTCGGTAGATTGCCGCATCGGGGTCGGTGGGGACAAGAGAGCGAATTAGATGATGAAGCCGTGGATTGGTCGCTTAGCTGCACGAATCTGCTGAACAAGCGGAAGCAAAGTTTAGCTCATTTATCTGGCGGCGAACGACAGAGAGCTTGGATCGCAATGGCACTGGCACAGCAAACCTCGCTGTTATTTTTGGATGAGCCAACGACATATTTAGATATCTATCATCAAATCGAAATATTAGAGTTAGTAAAGACACTGAACCGTAAGCATGGAATTACGATAGTGATGGTTCTGCATGATATGAATCAGGCTATTCGATACAGCGACCATATTATTGTGATGAAATTAGGATGCATCGTAGGAGAAGGTGCGCCTGAGACAGTCGTGACTGTGGAAACGATTAAGCAAACGTATGGCGTTGATGTTGTGATGAAAAACGACGGAGATACCGGACTGTATATGGTTCCATTAGGAATTTAAGCGTGTGTATATTACTTCTTACTTTCATGAATGAGAGCATTAAGCGCATATGTGTTTTTACAGAGCCCAAGTAAAGGGTGGTTACTCGCGAAAGAGAGAATTAAGTGCATATGTGTTCTTACAGAGCAAAAAGTAACATTTATAAGTGTCTGTAAGAACCATTAGGTTCTTATAGAGCCCAAGTGAAGGGTGGTTACTCGCGAAAGAGAGCATTAAGTGCATATATGTTCTTACAGCGCCAAAAGTAACATTCATAAGTGTCTGTAAGACCAATAGGTTCTTACAGAGCTCGAGTGCAGCTGGGTTACCCGCGAAAGAGAGCATTAAGTGCATATATGTTCTTACAGAGCAAAAAGTAACATTCATAAGTGTCTGTAAGAACCAATAGGTTCTTACAGAGCTTGAGTGCAGCCAGGTTACTCGCGAAAGAGTGCATTAAGCGCATATATGTTCTTACAGCGCCAAAAGTAACATTCATAAGTGTCTGTAAGAACCAATAGGTTCTTACAGAGCACGAGAGCAGCCAGGTTACTCACGAAAGAGAGCATTAAGTGCATATATGTTCTTACAGCGCCAATAGTAACCTTCGTATTACACCCCGTAAAGCTGACGATATACCGTAGGCGTCATCCCTTCATGAGCCATAAATCTTTTGTTGAAGTAGCTGACGCTCGGATAGCCGGCATCACTAGCAATTTGTCCGATATTAACATCCTTGCGCTCCAGAAGCCATTGCTTCGCCATTTGAAGCCGGCAGCGTGTAATAAAGTCCATTGGCGTCATTTCCATCACATTTCGGAACAATTTGCAAAAATAGTAGGGGCTAACTCCTGCTTTTTCAGCCCATTGCTCGAGTATGAACGGCTCAGCCGCTTCCTGCTGCATTAAAGGGAGCAGCTTTAAGATGCGGTTGCCGGACGTACTAGCTTTGCTGCCGGATATCGGTACAGCTTGCTCGATGAATACTGCGAGTATGGCATACATGAGAGCAGAAAGCTTGGTCGGATGCAGCATGCGAGACTTTTCTGCTTCGACCAGCAAATCCTCATGCACCTGTTCCCAAGCGGTTGGCTGACGGATTGTCCAGAGCTGGCTTTTGTGAAAACCTCGTTCGATCATATAGTCCTGAAGCCCGCTCCCATAAAAATGAACCCACCTTATATCCCACGGATCATCCTTGCTGCTGTAGTAATGCTGTCTCTGCAAGGGGAAATAAAGAACAGCTTCACCAGCCTCGAGGGTGTGCACCTCGCCATCCCACTCCACATAACCTTTTCCAGAAACAACGTAATGAATATTAAAGTTATTGAGCGCTCCCGCCATACGAAGCGTGTAATGATCAGGCTCATTCCAGTAATTCCCGACGGATTCAGGTAAACAGAAAAAAGGATTATTTGGCAGCGTAAGCAGATGTATTTGTCTTTGCATGTTGCTCACCTCAATGACAATATTGTTTTAACTTATAACAAAATAATATCATTTTATTTTTTGGTTATCTACTTTAAACTAGAGGCAAGCACAATGAAATCGTTTGATACTAATTTGTACCTCACGATTTAGGTGCAGCGCTCTGAACTGATGGTGTAACTAGTTTCAGCTTGCAATCGCAATATAATAATAAAATAATGGTTGAGGTGACGATGGAGTGACGACAAAGAAACTAAAATGGGGCATCATGGGCTGCGCTGGAATTGCCAAAGGCGCAGTAATACCTGGCCTTCATCTTTCGGAATTAAATGAGGTAGCGGCTATTGCTAGCCGTGACGTGGACAAGGCAAAGAAGACGGCAGAAGAGCTGAATATCCCGACTGCTTACGGCAGTTATGAAGAATTGCTTGCAGATGCTTCTATTGACGTTATATACATTCCACTCCCAAATCATTTGCATAGAGAGTGGACGATCCGGGCTGCTGAAGCAGGAAAACATATTTTATGCGAGAAGCCGCTTGCTTTGACTGCGCAAGAAGCAGCTGAAATGTCTGAAGCCGCTGCGAAAGCAGGCGTGTTATTGTCCGAAGCTTTTATGTATCGCTATCACCCTCGATACGACATGATCAAGAAAGTGATCGCAGATGGGGAAATTGGCGACATTCGCGGCATTCGCAGTGCGTTTACCTTCAACAATGCAGGACATAAAGAAAACGTGAGATACCGCAAGGAGTGGGGAGGCGGCTCGATTTACGATGTAGGCTGTTATCCAATTAATGCTGCTCGCTTGCTGCTTGGCAAAGAACCTGAAGCCGTTACCGTTCAGGCTTTGTTCTCACCAGAGCATGATCATGTCGATATGATGGCCTCTGGATTAATCGAGTTTGAAGGTGCGGTTTCACTGACGTTTGATTGCGGCATGTGGGCAGCATTCCGCAACCCGCTTGAGGTGCTAGGTACAGAGGGTATTATCGAAGTGCCTTCCGCATTTGTGACTGGCGCGCCGGGAAGCGGCAATTTCTTCGTCGATGCAAAAGGAGAGCGCCGTGAAGTTGAGGTGCCGCATGTAAACGCCTACACTTTGCAGGCCGATCATATGGCAAATGCCATTAACGGTGTATCAGAGCTTCAGTTCGGCAGCGCTGATGGGGTTAACAACATGAAAGTAATCGATGCATGCCTGCTTTCTGCTCACGAGCATACACGAATTAAAATATAACGAAACCATAATTAAGGAGGCAAAACTACGATGGAATATATTCAAATTGAAGGTTCACCCAAGCAGGTATCTCGCTTAATGAAAGGGTCGGATTATTTCTATAACGATTCCTACGAGAAAGCAGCAACTAATCTAGATGCTTTTCTAGCGATTGGAGGCAATTCAATTGACACAGCCCATATTTATTGCGGCGGGGAAAGCGAGGAAGTGATTGGCCGCTACATGCAAGAACGCGGCAATCGGGAGCAATTGGTTATTTTGACCAAGGGCGCACATCATGATCATACGGGTTCGCGCGTGAGCAAAGAGGCTATTGCTCATGATTTGGAGATTAGCTTGAAGCGTCTTCAAACCGACTATATCGACCTTTATGCACTGCACCGGGATGATCCAGCAGTACCAGCAGCAGAGGTTATCGATATTCTTAATGAGCATGTGAAAGCAGGAACTGTTCGAGCGATTGGCGTATCAAACTGGACATGGCAGCGTATTAAGGAAGCGAATGAATACGCAGCTGCAAATGGACTTGTCGGTTTTTCATTCAGCAGTCCGAACCTTAGCCTTGCGAAAGCGAATGAACCGTTCTGGCATGGCTGCGTCTCTGCTGATGAGGAAACGTGCGCTTGGCATGAGGAAGAGCAATTCCCGCTGCTTTCGTGGTCATCGCAGGCAAGAGGATTTTTCACAGGTAGATTTACTCCCGAAGTGAGAGATAATGAGGATCTTGTACGCGTGTTCTATAGCGATGAGAATTGGGAGCGTCTGGCGCGTGCAAAGCAGTTGGCAGCTGAGAAAAACGTTACTGCTATCCAGATCGCGCTAGCATACGTGCTAAACCAACCGTTTCCGACTTGTGCCTTGATTGGCGCGCAATCAGCGGAAGAGCTTCATTCCTGTGATGCAGGCTCGCTCATTACGCTCACCAAGGAAGAGATGGATTGGCTTGATTTAGCCGTACAAAAGGTTTAATGATTACTTCCTAATTAAATAGATGGAACCCTACGGACAAAGCTACTCGTTATGAGCGGCTTTGTCCTTTTTGTATGTTCGTGGGCTTACGCCATAACTTTTGCGAAACAACGCAGCAAAATGATTGTAATTGTTAAAGCCGACATCAAGCGCAGCTTCGGTTGCCGAACGGCCCATATGCTCCATGAGAAGAGCCGCTTGCTGAAGCCGCAGATGATTCAGATGCTCGACCACGCTTGTTCCTGTCTCCTGCTTGAATAGATGAGATAGCCGCGAGAGAGATAATCCAACTGACCGAGCCAACTCTTCAATGCGTATCGGCTGCTCCATATGCTGTGATAAATATTGCAGGGCAAGCTCGATGCGAGGATCTAGCCGTTTATCTAGCTGCTGCGCTGTGAGCAATATCACTTGGCGCAGTGCATTCTCACATAACATTTGCCAGAAGCTTGCCCGCTCTCTCGAATCACTCAATATATGGTCGAAGGTGAGTTGTACTCTACTTCTCATATTGCCGTCTGGAATCGTGATGACGATGCTTTCATCCTTTGGCAAATAGTCGATTTCAGGTAGTTTCTGAAAATGTGCCCAATAAAAGTGCCAGCTGCTTCCCGCAACCGTCCCATACTCGTGGGGAATGCCAGCGCGCAGCAGCCCGATTTGTCCCTTGCGGCAGCGCCTCTCTCCAGCGGATGTGCGTAAATAGCCTTCACCCTCTAAGGTGTAAAAGATAAGCCAATCACTTATTCCGTTTGGCCTGCGATAACGATAGGAGTCGGATTCATCAAATAGACCACTTAGAAACACACCGCCATGTGCTTCTGTTTCAGCTTCTTTTCTATGATTTGGAAGCATGACAAACTCCTCCTTCATTTTCAAGATAGCATAATACAAGTAGTTTTCAGCAGTAATCATTCTTCCTTAAAAATAGCGAAACCACTATGATTATGTCAAGAGCAATGATTAATTCAGTGAAGGAGCGTTATGCGATGACAGAAGCATTGATTGCACTAACAGAAGAGCAGGTTAATCAATTTCGTACTGAGGGCTACATTGTGATAAAAGGCCTTTTTTCTCAGGAAGATATTCGCACGATAGAAGAAACTTTCGAGGAAATGAGCCATAAAGCAGTGCCGGGTTATTTTGAGCCTGATCTGTCAGGGGAGACAGATGATCCGTTAAAGCGTTATCCGCGGGTCATGCATCCGCATCGCTTTAATGAGACGTCCAAAAAATATTTGCTCCATAAACCGGTCATGGACGTATTAGCCGATCTTTATGGTGAAGAAGCGCTCGCAGCCCAAAGCATGTTTTATTACAAGCCGCCAGGCTCACGAGGTCAAGCGCTGCATCAGGACAATTTTTATTTGCAGGTGGAGCCAGGCAATTGTATCGCAGCTTGGACGGCGATCGATGCGGCAAATGAGGAGAACGGCAGCTTGCTTGTCGTTCCGAAGACGAGCGAGCATGAAATTAGCTGTCCTGAAATTGCGGATTCAACGGAATCGTTCACTTCCCATTTCGTTAAGCCACCTAAGGATCACAAGGCGATGCCGGTAATTATGGATAAAGGCGACGTGCTATTTTTCAACGGGAACTTGATTCATGGATCGTACAGAAACAAAACAAAGGATCAATTCCGCAGAGCCTTCATCTGCCATTATGCGAATGCGTCAGCAACTCATATTAGCGATCATTATCGCCCTTTGTTTAGACAGGATGGCACCGCTGTAGATTTGGAAATTAACCCGGACGGAGGACCATGCGGAGTTGAATTTGATATGGCCTATCCGCACTAATTAATGATGAAAACAGAAGATAAATTGTTGGTTGAGATGTCCTGGTGGGGTATGAGCGGGTTGCAAGGAACAGCGGGGCATGCGCAAGATATGGAAGGGAAATTCAAGCTAATAGCAGAGAATGGTTTCGACGGCATTAACGCCTTTGTGCCGGCACCTGAGGAAAGCAGCTTATGGAAGGAGCTGCTTCATAAATACAACATGTCATTTAGTGTAAATGCATATCCTTCTTCACTAAACGAGATGTCTCAGTTTTTGGAAAAAGCAGCAGCATTCGAAAACATCGGCTACATCAATGCACAGGTGATGACGCCTTTCCTCATTGGTGATTCCGCCATTGAACTGCTATCAGGAATTGATGCACTGTCGAGGCAGGCGGGCATCCCGGTTTATGTAGAGACGCACCGAGGTACGATTACACAGGATCTCATCCGAACACGGCAATATTTGCAGTCGCTGCCGGAATTGAGGCTTACGATTGACTATTCACATTATGTCGTAGCTGGTGAGCTTCATACGATTTCGGATGAGGCGGAGCTGATGCTGCAAAGCTTGCTGCCGAACACGTACAGTATTCATACCCGTATTTCAAATGGCGAGCAAATACAGATCGACCCAGGGGAAACAGGCAATCATCCGATGGTACCCCATTTCTCCAGATGGTGGGGCAGTGCAATGAGACACTGGCTTAATGGACAAAGAAAAGAGAATGATTTATTCCCTGTCGTCGTTGAGCTGGGTCCTGCATCGTATGCGATTACGTCAGATGAGGCTGGTTCTCGGCAGTCGGAGATTAGTGACCGCTGGTCGCAGTCCCTTTATTTGAAGCAACTTGTGAGGCAGCTTTGGCAAAAGGAGATTAAATAATTGAAGGGGCTGTCCCATAAGCATCAAGCTCGCTGAGGAATAGCTCACTTTGAACGGGAGTATTGGTAGCAGTACAGGAGAGCTATTCCTGTACTGCTATTTTTCTATTCTGGTCTATGCTTGCTTCATAGGATTATGGG
>NZ_MRTD01000021.1 GCF_001956295.1 Paenibacillus sp. FSL A5-0031 | reverse complement strand
CATTTAATCATTTAATTTTGAAATTGGAGTTTAAATTGAAGTTTGAAATTTATTCTATTTAAGTTGATATATAAATCTCTTTAAATAAAACCTTTGAAGGTTTGGTAGACAACCCTCTAAGGGCATGGGTCTAAATCTCTCAAATGTCTCATAGATTAATACTAGATGAAAGGGACAAGGAGTGGATGAAATGACTCAGAAAAACCGTATTACTTATCGTTTTGACCGTAATGGCAATGGACAGTCCGTTAACGAAGAAAGCCGCAGCAATGACAATCAACAAGAGGCTCTAGATCATAAAGCAGCATCACCCAACAACTCTAATAACAATGCGAATAAAATGATTTCCAAGAAAGTTGTTCCTCTATACCCATCTACAGAGAAGCATTCCGTCAGCGAAGTGAGTCCATGGAACAGTCCGTTCCAAGAGGATATTGGCGCATTGGAGCAGCTTATTAGAGATGCTGATTCAAAGCCAGTATCCACTCCAAAACAGGCTCAGCCCAATCCTCCAAAAGAGAAGAAAAAAACGATAAAACCAACTTTTATGGATGATCCCTATGAGCAGCCTGAGGATCAACAGACATATGCGGAAAGGCATTCAGATAGGGATTATATGCAGGAGCCGATTCAAGCGTATGAAGAAGAGTTCGTAGAAGACGAAATCAGTATAAAAAGAGTGAACTATGCACGAATGAAACGTAAGGCGGGAGCGCCATCGTGGTTTAATGTGTTTTTGTCAGTGACGGCTGCGCTTGCTACTGGAGCGCTGTTTGGTTATTTATTGTTGTCATTGTTTACGGGGGCAAGCATTTGGCCGGGGGGAGCTGGCAATAAGCCTGATTCAGTGCCCGTGATTGGAGATTCTGTCCAAGAAGGAACAGGAAAAGATCCGGTTACAGGTGTAGGTGAGGAAAGCAAGGAAGCGGGCGTTGAAAATAAAAATGACCCTGCAGCAAAACCGGATCCGAATACCGCGATGGCTGCACTTAAAGGGCTGGATCGTTCTTATTATTTGCTGCAATTTGGCGTGTTTAGCAATACAGAGGGCAGGGATGCCGCAATGGCGCAATTGGCCGAGAAAGGGCTTGCTGGTGCTGCTATGACAAGCGCTACTGATTATCGCGTATATGCTGGCATGGGTACAGATCGAAAAGGAGCTCAGGTTATTCGGAATATGATGCCGGAAATCGATCTTTATATCAAAGAAGTAAATATAGTAAATCCAGGAAAAATACCGTTTAAAGGCGATCAAAAAGCAGCACAATCTTTCTTCGATCAAACGGCAGTAGTCGTCCAAATGTTGGATGAATTAACATTAGCCCAGCTGGAACAGCCGACCTTATCGCCGCTTGGCGATGTTGCAGCAAATTCGTGGAAAGCCGAGCATCAAAAATGGACAGAAAACGCGGAAACGCTGCGAATAGGTATAGTAGATGCGGAAGGTAAGGCATATTTGGATAAAATCAATCAAGCGATGAATGCGGCAGCAAAGACGATGGTAGAGTACGATAAAAAGCCTTCTCAAGCACAATTGTGGAAGACACAAGCGGAAGTTATGGAAGTGATCATTACGCAAAAAGAATGGTTTGAGAAGATCAGCGCATTGTAAACGAATAGGTTCATGCGTATAATAGTCTTAGGTGTCATTTCATGGCGAGAGGCGTTGAAAGATGAAGAAAAACGGCTGGATTCTTCTCATTTTTATCATATTTGGATTGTTGGCTGGTGCTCTAGTAGCGCGATGGCTGACTCCAGTTCCAGGCATCTCTTTTTTAACGAAACCAATCGAAACATCATGGTCACCTGCTGTCGATCTATATGTGCTCAGTTTCAACCTAACGCTTCATCTGCAATTCAGCTTGTTTAGCTTAATTGGAGCCGTAATTGCAATTTGGTTATACCGCAAAATGTAGAGCAGCAGACATTGACGCATGAAGGAAAGCATGAAGGAGCGCAGCATTCAATTTATGGAATATAAAAAATTACGCAACGAAGCGATTAGCCAGCTAGTACTGGCCTCTTCGTCACCGCGCCGGAAGGAACTGGTCGCATCGCTGGACCTTTCTTTGCCGGTTTATATTTTGTCTACTGATACGGATGAAACGATTGAAGCAGGCTGGTCGCCATCGGAAGTTGTAGAGCAGCTCAGCCTGCGCAAAGCAAAAGCAGCTATACCCCTGCTGCAACAAAAGCAGGAGGTACCAACGTCTTTAATTATTGGTGCGGACACCATTGTCGTGCTTGACGGAGATGTGCTTGGCAAGCCTGCTGACGACGAAGAGGCAAAGTCTATGCTTAGACGCCTTCAAGGCCGCTCCCATGAAGTGTATTCAGGAGTTGCTTGTGTTCTCTCTGCAAGCGGGGAAGCATTGGTTGCCCATCGCAAAACGAAGGTAATGATGAAGCCGCTTAGCGAGGATCAAATTGCTAGGTACGTTGCTACCGGCGAGCCGAGGGACAAGGCGGGCTCTTATGGCATACAAGGACTTGGAGCGACGATTGTAGAGCAAATTGACGGCTGTTATTTTAATGTCGTTGGCTTGCCGTTATCGCTTCTCTCAGACATGCTCGCTTCCTATGACATTGCTGTTTTTTAAAAGGTAACTTAATTGATTTCAATCGGATTTTTTTTCTTGAATGTGGCAGGATATGAATAATTCATTTTTTTGAAGAGGCGGGATTGGGACATGTTGCCGCAACCTATGATTTTGCGTGAAGTCCCCCATGAAGAACGTCCAAGAGAGCGCATGATGAAATATGGGGCAGAAGCACTTAGCCATACCGAATTGTTAGCCATACTGCTGCGCACAGGTACGAAGCGGCAATCCGCCGTACATTTGGCAGGAGCGGTGCTTAAGCAATGCGGCAGCCTGCGTAATTTAATGGATATGAGCATGGAACAATTAACAGCCATTCGAGGAATTGGACCGGCAAAGGCGATTCAGCTTCGTGCTGGCATTGAACTGGGAAGAAGAATTTCCCGGAGTCAGCTTGGTGAGACGGTTATTGTGCGCAAGCCGCAGGATGCTGCGGAATATGTGATGGAAGAGCTCCGCTATTTGAAGAAGGAGCACTTCGTATGTTTGTTTTTAAACACAAAAAACCATATTATTGCCCGCGAAACCTTATCTGTCGGTACGCTTAATGCATCGCTAGTACATCCTCGAGAAGTATTTCGTGCAGCTATTTCACGTAACAGCGCATCTATCATTTGTGTTCATAATCACCCAAGCGGCGATCCTACGCCGAGCCCAGAAGACATTGCATTAACGGGACGTCTAGCGGAAGCTGGACAGCTAGTCGGAATAGAAGTTCTTGACCATTTGGTAATCGGTGACGGAAGATTCGTAAGTTTGAAGGAACAAGGTCATATGTAATATAATAAAGTGATGTGGCAATTAGAAGGGAGCAAGAACATGTTTGGTGGTTTTTCGAAAGATTTGGGTATTGATTTAGGAACAGCGAATACGTTGGTATTCGTCAAAGGAAAAGGAATTGTGGTAAGGGAGCCTTCCGTGGTGGCCCTTCGTACAGATACAAAAACAATTGAAGCAGTAGGCGAGCAAGCCAAAAAAATGATCGGTAGAACGCCCGGCAACATTCGTGCTGTTCGTCCGATGAAAGATGGCGTTATCGCTGATTTTGAAACGACTGCTACGATGATTAAATATTTTATTCGACAAGCTCAAAAGCAGCGTTCTTTATTTCCTCGTCATCCAAACGTTATGGTTTGTGTGCCGTCAGGCATTACAGCAGTTGAGAAACGCGCGGTCGAGGATGCGACTAAACAAGCCGGAGCTCGTGAGGCCTATACGATTGAAGAACCATTCGCAGCAGCGATTGGCGCTGATTTGCCTGTATGGGAGCCGACAGGCAGCATGGTAGTTGATATTGGCGGAGGTACAACAGAGGTTGCTGTTATTTCATTAGGCGGAATCGTTACGGCGAGATCGATTCGTGTAGCTGGTGACGAGATGGATGAAGCGGTTATTCAATATATTAAAAGACAATACAATCTCATGATCGGGGAACGTACATCCGAGCAACTGAAGATGGAAATTGGTTCAGCACTTCCACTGGATCGTCCGGAAACGATTGAAATTCGTGGACGCGATCTCGTATCGGGATTGCCTAAGACACTAGCGATTACATCGGATGAGATTACAGAAGCATTAGCAGATACCGTTAATGCCATTGTTGACGCGGTGAAAGTAACGCTGGAGAAATGCCCGCCGGAGTTGTCTGCGGACATTATGGACCGTGGTATCGTCCTCACAGGCGGCGGCGCCTTGCTGCGCAATCTGGACAAGCTGCTTCAAAGAGAGACAGGCATGCCGGTTATTGTTGCCGACAATCCGCTTGATTGTGTTGCGATCGGTACTGGCCGCTCGCTCGATAATATTCATTTATTTAAAGCAAGAAGCTCATCTCGTTCGAGACGCTAAGTTAGGTCCGATGGGGAAACGGATATGAAATGGGCAGGTGGTCGAGCTGTTTAAGCTAATGAGAAATAAGCGTATGTTTATGCTTATGATCGGGTTTATTTTATTCATAGCGGTCATCGGCTTTTCGCTAAGCGACCGCAAGGAATTATCGTGGCCGGAGAAATTTTTGAAGGATTCGGCAGCATACGTGCAGCAATGGTTCTACAAGCCCGCTGGTTATATAGCGGGCTTCTTCGAGGATATTAGTAATTTACGTACGATTTATGAAGAAAATGAGCAACTGCGCCTTACAGCTGCAGCTTATTCTCGTGACAAGATTAATTACAATTTCGTAGAAAAAGAGAATGAACGTTACAAGGCAGAACTATCGTTCACACAGCGTCAGAAAGAGATGTACAATTATAATTATTTGATCGCGCAAGTCGTGTCCGTCAGCAATGATGCGAACAATCGGACAATGACGATTAACTTAGGCTCGAAAAATGGCATTAAACCAAATATGGCTGTTACGACCGTCGATGGATTGATTGGTATCGTGAGCTCAGTAACCCCATTTACTTCAGCGATTACGCCTATTACAGAGCTGAACGAAGCATCGCTAACTATCAATTCCATTGCCGTAACGATCATGGGGCGTGAGAATGAATCCTTCGGTATTTTAAGCAGCTACAACAAGGAAACATCCAGAGTTATTATGACGAAAATTGCAGAAGACGATAAAATGGATATTCAAGATACAGTTATTACATCTGGCCTAGGCGGAATTTATCCAAGAGGACTCGTTGTTGGAACGGTTGAAAACAAGCAGCTTGGCGACTTTGGCCTTACATATACAGCATCGGTCAAGCTATCAGCAAGTTTTGATCATCTGACTGAGGTATTCGTTGTTCAGGTCCCTGAAATGGAGGAAGCCGAGAAATGAGCTTGAACCGAATCATCCTGCTCATGTTGCTCTTGTTCGTTATCGAGGGAGCAGTGATGCCGTGGATTATTCCAGCCGGCTTCGGTCAACGGATCATTCCTCACTTTGTATTTGTAATGGTCATCTTCTCAGGCCTATATAGCAGAAGGCATCTTGCACTCATGCTTGGTATAAGCTTCGGATTGCTTCAGGATATTGTATACTTTGGTCATCTGCTTGGAATTAATGCTTTTATTATGGGTTTAATGGGTTACTTTACTGGCGTATTGCTGGAGCATCGCCGTTCAACGCTTATGATGGCGATTTCTGTTGTGGGTTTTGCCTGCATCCTATATGACAGCGCCATATATTTCATTTACAAAGCATTTCGAATTACGAATGAAAGTTATGCATGGGCTCTTATCGATCATATCCTTCCTAGTTTATTTTTACAGCTGGCGTTTGCACTCTTGTGTTATGTACCGGCGCGAAAATGGTTTGAAGGACAGACATTGGTCAAAGCAGAGAAGGATGAGGAATAAAATATTGCTGCAGGCAGGATTTTGCCCAGCTTAGCAAGAATCCATTAGGTTGGGGAGGGACGAACGTGACCGATAAGCAGCATATTATTATTAAGGGTGTAAAAGAAGGTCTCGTGTTCCTTCTCGACGATAAATGTGAATTTGCGACGCTTCTAGATGAATTGCAATACAAGCTGGAGAAGACGCATCAGCAGTTGCTCACAGGTCCCCTTGTTCACGTTCAGGTGAAGCTTGGATCCAGGCAGATTTCTGATGATGATAAAGATCGCATCAAAAACGTGATACGTTCACAAGGAAACCTAATGGTTCAATCTGTTGAGTCTGAAGCGCCTAAGATCGATCCTCAGCTCGGACAGCAACCTAATCTGCAAGTGCTCACGTCTATTATACGCTCAGGCCAAACTTATGAGCATGATGGGGATTTACTTTTAATCGGCGATTTGAATCCGGGCGGTACTTTAATGTGTACAGGTGACATATATGTGCTGGGTGCATTGCGCGGAACCGCGCATGCTGGGATTGGCGGGAGGACGGACGTGATTATAGCGACTTCACTCATGCGGCCAACTCAGCTCCGCATTGCGGATGTAATCAGCAGGCCGCCAGAGGAATGGATGACCGGCGATGCCTCTATGGAGTTCGCCTTCTTAAGTGAAGGTAGAATGCAAATTGATAAGCTAGCGCAATTATTCCGCATACGGCATAATCCTATAATGTTTAAAGGAGTGTAGAATATGGGAGAAGCGATTGTTGTAACATCAGGGAAAGGCGGCGTCGGCAAGACGACCACTTCGGCGAACCTGGGTACCGCGCTAGCTTTACTTGGTAAGAAGGTTTGCATGGTTGATACAGATATTGGACTTCGTAACCTGGACGTGGTTATGGGACTTGAGAACCGAATCATTTATGATTTGGTTGATGTTGCCGAGGGCCGCTGCCGCTTGAACCAGGCGCTCGTAAAGGACAAGCGCTTTGAAGAGCTGTACATGCTTCCTGCTGCTCAGACGAAGGATAAAGATTCTGTTACGCCTGAACAAGTTCGAAATATGATTCTAGAGCTTAAGAAAGAGCATGACTATGTTATTATTGATTGCCCAGCAGGGATTGAGCATGGCTTTCGAAACGCAATTGCAGGTGCTGATCGAGCTATCGTGATCACTACACCTGAGAACGCTGCGGTACGGGATGCCGATCGTGTAATCGGACTGCTGGAGCAGGAGAAAATACCAAGTAAGCTGATCATTAACCGGATTCGTCAAAATATGATGAAAACCGGTGAAATGTTGGATATCGATGAAATTTGTCAAGTGCTGGCAGTCGATTTGATCGGAATCGTACCTGATGATGAGAAAGTTATTTCTGCTGCAAACAGCGGAGAGCCGACAGTTATGAATCCGGCTTCACGTGCCGCAATCGCCTACCGGAACATCGCACGCCGCATACTTGGCGACATGGTTCCTCTCATGCTGCTTGATGAGAAGGCGGGAGCGTTCAAACGTTTCCGTAAGTTCCTCGGAATAGGATGATTACGACTTGCTTAACAAATTAAAAAAGCTGGATTGGGGAATTTTGATAATCTTAGTTTTCCTTATGATTATCAGTATCGTACTTGTCTATAGTGCAACTGCAAATAATCCAAAGTACGCAGGTCATGAGATCAAACAGCTGAAGTTTTACGGCTTGGGCTTTTTTGTAGCTATAGCAGCCACCTTATTTGATTATCGTATCGTTCTCAAGAGCTGGCATGTCCTTTATGGCATAGGGGTTACATTGTTGATTCTTGTTTATTTCTTTGGAGCGGTAATCAATGGGGCTAGAGGATGGTTTCAGTTTGGAGCTTTATCGTTTCAGCCTGCGGAAATGGTCAAAATTATACTCATTATCGGTATCGCTTATATTATGGGACGACGGCAAGGCGATCGGCTGACGCTCACCCAAGATTTGCTTCCGATTGCAGCATTTGCTTTTCTGCCGTTTATGCTCGTAATGATTCAGCCGGATCTCGGCAATGCGATCATATACGTAGTCATCGTGTTAGGGATGTTATGGATTGGGAATGTCAAATATTCTCATGTCATTACAGGGATTACAGTCGTTGTTGTAAGTCTTGTCCTTTTTGTTTCTCTGTTCAACACATTCAATCAAGAAATTTACAATTACTTGAAAGATAATGAAATGGGACATTGGCATAAAAGGATTAATACTTTCATTAATCCGGAGACGGCAACTGCAGATGACAAACACCAATCGGAAAATGCACAAATTGCAATCGGTTCAGGCGGTTTAAACGGTGACGGTTATTTGCAAGGCGATATGAAAAATGGCGGTTTTGTACCTTATCCGTATTCTGACTCGATTTTTGTTGTTATTGGCGAGGAATTTGGTTTTCAAGGCGCTGCCATCTTATTGCTTCTGTATTTCTTGCTCATATATCGGATGATTATTATTGCTTTTAAGTGTTATGATTTGCGAGCCTCGTACATTATTATTGGCATCGTGTCCATGTATGTGTTCCAGGTGTTCCAAAACATCGGAATGATGATTGGAATTATGCCAATTACGGGAATTACGCTGCCGTTTATTAGTTATGGAGGCACATCACTTCTGCTTAATATGCTGTCAATTGGACTTGTATTCAGCATTAAGGCACATCAAGAAAAATATGAGATGGCTGACTAAAGGTTAGCCAAGCTAGAAAGCTGCTTCTGAGACGGATGTTATCCGATCTTGGGGTGGCTTTTTTTTATGATCAGCTGCGCTCGCATACTTGTCTCAATCCCCACATATCCATGTATAAAGGAACAAGCTGTCCCAAGGACGATGGAAGCGGGGGAAAAATGAGATGTTAATGAAGGATAATGAGAAGCGGCGCAATCAGCATAAAAATCAAAATACAGGGGATCGGAACTCTGTGCCTTTACAAGAAGAGGACATATATTCAGACCCTCGCATGCCATACAAGCACGGATATTTTGATGAAGACGAGGCGGAGGAGCTTGATCCAGAGGTCGTTTGGAAAACCAATCCTAATCCATGGGCAAATTGGAACGAGGACAAAGGGTATGTTGATAATAGAAGATTTATAAAAGGGCCAGTTCTATCGAATGAGAACGATCCGGGATCAGGCGGCGGGAAAAATAATTATACTTTCGGCAAGGAGCTGAAATGGAAGCTAGCAGTAGCATTGCTGTTATTTGGCGCGGTATGGGCTATGTTTCGATATGATACGGAATACACGCTCAAGGGACAAGCGCTCGTAAAACAAGCGCTTACGGATGAGATTGATTTTGCAGCTGCGGCTGCTTGGTATAAGGAAACGTTTGCCGGGGCTCCATCCTTTATTCCTATTTTTCAGGACAATCCTGAACCTGCAGTAGGCGCTGATGGAACGGTAAAGCTGCCTATCGTAACCCCATTGGAAGGAGGATCGCTTGTTCGAACGTTTGCGGAGATGCTTAATGGTATAGAGCTTGCTGGAAGCTCTGAAGCAGAGGTTGTTGCAGCAGAGACGGGGCGCGTATTGCTATTATCAGATCAGAGCACGCAAGGTTCGACTATTGTTATCCAGCATGTCAATCAGCGCGTAACCGTATATGGGATGCTTGGGAAAACGAATGTTAAAGTAAATGACTGGGTTGAGGCAGGCGATTCTATCGGCAACCTGCTGAAAGCTGAAGGTACGCAGCCAAGCCTGCTATATTTTGCTGTTAAACAAAATGATTTGTATATCGATCCCGTGGGCGTGATACCGATTGATTAAATGGAAAGGAATCCTATGGTCGGTCCATCCGTTGTTCGTTATCATTATGCTTGGGTCGGTCATGACAGGATATTTTGCCGAGCTGATTACCTTGTTTTTACTCGTGCTTGTCCATGAAATCGGCCATGTTATTGTAGCTCGGGGTTATGGCTGGACAATAAAGGAAGTAAAGCTGCTGCCTTTTGGCGGTGTTGTCGAGGTTGAGGAAGCCGGCGGCGTACCTGCAAAAGAAGAAGCAATTGTAGCGATTGCGGGTCCTTTGCAAAACGTTTGGATGGGACTAGCTGCTTGGGGCTGCGGGCAGCTTGGCATATGGGACTTAGCATGGGCGGAGTATGTATGGAAAGCAAATCTAATGATCGGCTTGTTCAACCTGCTGCCTATTCACCCGCTTGACGGAGGAAAGCTGCTGCAGGCGGCATTAAGCTACACGGTTAACTATTATAAAATGCTTATTTGGAGCGCGCGAGTCAGCTTGTTTTTTAGTGTGCTGATGATCATCGTCTCCTTGCTTCCATGGTTAGTGTATAAGGACGGGATTCAACTCAATCTGCTCATTGTCGGCCTATTTCTTGTGATGACGAACTGGACGTACTATCGTAATGTTCCGTATTTGTTTTATCGTTTTCTGATGTACCGGGAAAGAATCACGCTGCAGGCGCTGAGGCTCGGCCACATTGCAAGTCCTATTATCGTAAGCGGCAAGCAGTCAATCATCTCTGTAGCAAGGCTCTTTCAAAGGGAGCGATATCATTTGATATACATGGTGGAGTCGCACAGCAAGGAAGTCAGAGTGCTGCCGGAGCAGAAAATTGTTGAAGGCTGTTTGTCCGAAAATAATCCGAATCGTGCAGTGTCGGAACTTTTCAGTTAAAATAGATGAAAAGCGTACGGGCAGGTGATATTCAGGAATGAAGCAAATGTTGATGCACGTTAACGGTGAAATGCTGCAAACCGCTGTACTGGAAAATGGCCGCCTAGTCGAATTTTTTATGGAAAAATCAAAAGCAAGCAGTTTGGTTGGCAATGTGTATAAAGGTCGTGTCGTGAACGTGCTGCCTGGCATGCAGGCGGCTTTCGTAGATGTAGGACTAGCTAAAAATGCATTTTTGTACATTGATGAGCTGCTCCACCCTCATTTGGAAAAACAGCCAGCTGAAAAGCCGCTCATTCAAAATATGGTCAGGCCTGGACAGGAATTGCTCGTACAAGTTATGAAGGAGCCGCTGGGAGGCAAAGGCGCCCGTGTCACTACACATTTCTCACTGCCTGGGCGGTTTCTTGTTTATATGCCAAATGCCGATTATATTGGCGTTTCCAAAAAAATCAGTTCCGAAAGCGAGCGTTCGAGATTGCGAGCCATCGGCGAGAAGCTGCGTGAGCTGGAGGAAGGCATTATTTTACGAACGGCGGCTGGAGCTGAAAGCGAGCTGTCTTTGCATGCCGATGTCGCAGGGTTAAGAGAAATTTGGCAAAGCATTTCGGAACGAAGCGTGGAAGCGAGTGCGCCAAGCGAGCTGCACAGAGAAGCAGGTCTCATGCGGCGGGCTGTACGAGACACGCTTACGATGGATATGGATGAAATATGGATAGACAATGCGGATAGGTTTGAGGAAGCGTCAGCACTGCTGGAGGAAATGACCCCTCAGCTTCGTGAGCGGTTAAAATGTTTTGAATCAAGGCAAGGCAATTCTTTATTTGATACGTATCGTGTGACGGAGCAGGTGACAAGAGCGTTCGAACGCAAAATTCAGCTTACCTGCGGGGGGCACCTCATATGGGAAGAGACGGAAGCTCTGACGGTTATAGATGTGAACACAGGCAGATTTATTGGGACATCTGGCCTTGAGGACACGGTGTTCCGCACGAATATGGAAGCAGCAGACGAGATTGCAAGATTGCTCCGAGTTCGAGATGTAGGCGGCATTATTATTATTGATTTTATTGATATGGAGCAGGACAACCATCGCGAGCAGGTTATGCAAAGACTCGTAGAGAAAGCGCGCAATGATCAAACCAAATGTACGATTTTGGGCTGGACAAAGCTCGGATTAATTGAAATGACGCGTAAAAAGGCTCGTGAGAATGCTGTTCATCAACTGATCGAGCGCTGTGAGAGCTGCGGAGCGCACATAAAATGATCAGAGTTGTATAAATAGTTTAAATTTTCTTATTGGATGAATTGATATAGCTTGCATAGTATGGTACAATCTTTGGGTGTGTGTCTCGTACCTCATTGGAATGGGACGTACAAGTACCGCTCCGATTGGGTAAACAAGCGTTTGCGGCGTATGCCGTGAGCCACCTGAATTAGGCGAGTCTTCGAAAATAAGGAGGTGCACCAACAATGTTCGCAATTATCGTAACTGGCGGCAAGCAATACAAAGTTCAGGAAGGCGATGTAATCTACATCGAAAAACTGGATTCTGAAGCAGGCGAAAGCGTAACGTTTGATCGTGTTTTGGCGGTTTCTAAAGGTGACGGTCTTGTAACTGGAACTCCGGTTGTTTCCGGCGCTACAGTAACAGGCAAAGTCGAGAAACAAGGCAAAGGCCAAAAAATCATCGTTTACAAATACAAAGCCAAAAAGAACTATCGTCGTAAGCAAGGTCATCGTCAACCGTTCACAAAAGTAACAATCGAGAAAATCCAAGCGTAAGAGGAATTTCTATGATAACAGTTACCTTTGTACGAAGAGCCGCTGACAGACGTATCGTATCATTTGCGGTCGAAGGACATGCTAAATATGCGAAGCCCGGCAAAGATATCGTTTGTGCGGGTGTATCAGCCATCTCGGTTGGTACCGTTAACGCGATCGAAGCTCTAGCGGGAGAGGAGCTCCCTGCCAAGATGAAGAACGGCTGGCTATCGTCGGATATTCCGACGCTTGCAGACGAGGCTTCAGATGGCCGGATGCAGCTGCTGCTGGAATCAATGGCGGTTATGCTTGACACTATTGCAAAATCATACGGCAAGCATGTCGTTATTCATGAACATCTTAATGCGTAAGCATTCGGTGCAGGTTTGTTTTACAAGCCTCTAGTTCATGCTTACGGTGCAGCTTTGCTCACCAATCCTTTAGAAGGAGGGAATAACTATGTTGAAACTGAATCTTCAGCTCTTCGCTTCGAAGAAAGGTGTAGGTTCCACTAGAAACGGACGTGACTCACAGTCGAAACGCCTTGGCGCTAAACGTGCTGACGGTCAAACCGTATCTGCTGGAAGCATCTTGTTTCGTCAACGCGGAACAAAAATTCACCCAGGAACTAACGTAGGCATCGGGAAAGACGATACGCTTTTTGCATTAGTAGAAGGCGTAGTGAAGTTCGAACGTTGGGGACGCGACCGCAAAAAAGTGAGCGTGTATCCAGCTGTTCTTGCTCCGGTAGCTGCAGCAGTAGAAGCTTAATACAACCTTATATATGCAACAAGCCCCGGCCTGCATCGCTTGGCCGGGTTTTTTTATTCCATGGCTGATGACCGTAGGACGGCTGCGTGATATACTGGATAAGCAAGCAAAAATGCCTAAGGCGTCTCGGACGCTGAAGCAGCTTTGACGGGGAAATATAATATATTTGTTGTTATATTTTCGGGAAATACGAAGAAAGTAGGTTTAATCGATGGGACGCTTAACAACGGTGAAATATTACGCGGCGGCAACCATTTTATTGCCATGCGCCGCTGTACTTATTTGGCCCAATCAAGTGTGGTTAACTGCTGTCTTTCTCGTTTGGCTTATAGCTGTTGCGACTTACTGGATACGAACGGAACGGAAAGAGCACGCAGAGCGGACTGCGCGAACGATTCAATCGTTGCAAAACTCTGCAATACGAACTCTCAATCATCATCGTCATGACTGGATGAACGACCTGCAAGTCGTGTTTGGCTATATTAGGCTCAAAAAGCTGGATAAAGCCGCCGAGTATGTGGAGAAAATAAGTGAACGGATGGCTGTGGAGAGCAGTATATCCAAGCTGGGAGTTCCTTCACTGATTAGTTATATTCAATCGTTTCGTACGATATCGAATTCGCTGGAGTTACAAATTGTAATTAAAGGCGACATTCATTTAAACGAAATAACGGCAGATGCCGATCAAATAGCCGAAACGCTCATTCATACGATTAACGCATATCGGTTTGCGGCTAAGCCTGGCTATGGTAATGCTGCTGTTCTTACGCTGGAGCTATCGCTGGATGAGGATGCACTGTATGCAGCCTTCTATTATGATGGCGAACTAATGAATGAACAGCAATGGAAGCAAAAAATACAACAGCAGTTGGAAGGCGCGCCAATGCAGCCGATCAACTTCGAGCAGCCGTATGCAAAGGTGTTGCTGAGGGCGGAAATGCGCGCATGAACGGGGGCACATCATGTTTGTCGATAAAGCGAAGATATTTGTAAAAGGCGGCGACGGAGGCGATGGTATCGTTTCTTTTCGCCGTGAGAAGTATGTAGAGCAGGGCGGTCCTGCAGGTGGCGACGGAGGCCGAGGCGGCGACTTGATATTTCAAGTTGACGAGGGTCTGCGTACACTGATGGACTTCCGCTATCAGAAGCATTTCAAGGCTGATCGCGGCGAGCGCGGAAAAGTAAAAAGCATGCACGGAGCGGGCGCTGATGATACAATCGTACGGATTCCGCCCGGCACAATAATCGTTGATGATGATACGCAAGAAATTATTGCGGATATGACTCGTCACGGTCAACAAATCGTTATTGCAAAAGGCGGACGCGGCGGACGCGGCAACATTCGCTTTGCTACGCAAAACAATCCAGCTCCTTATATTTCGGAGAATGGTGAAGAAGGACAAGAGCGCTGGGTTGTTCTTGAGCTTAAAGTAATGGCAGATGTAGGCCTTGTTGGTTTCCCAAGCGTAGGCAAATCAACCCTGCTATCTGTCGTTTCTGGCGCTAAGCCGAAAATCGGCGCTTATCACTTTACGACCATTACACCGAATCTAGGTGTTGTAGACGTTGGCGATAGCCGCAGCTTCGTAATGGCTGATTTGCCTGGACTTATCGAGGGAGCGCATGAAGGCGTTGGTCTAGGTCATGAGTTTCTTCGTCATGTAGAGCGGACGAGGGTTATCGTTCATGTTATCGATATGTCAGCGTCTGAAGGACGCGATCCTTTTGATGATTGGGTGAAAATCAACGAGGAGCTTGTTCTCTATAATGAGAAGCTAGCAGATCGTCCGCAAATTATTGCTGCAAACAAAATGGACATGCCGGATTCTGAGGAGCAGCTTGAATTGTTCAAGCAAAAGCTCGCAGAAGTTAGCGGTGAACGTCAATATGAAATTTTGCCAATCTCCTCGCTAACGAAAAAAGGCGTACAGGAGCTACTATATAAAGCAGCTGATATTCTTGATACGGTTTCAGAAGAAGTTGAAATCGCAGATGTGAAGGATGTTGCTGAACGTAAAGTTTATACGTACGAGAAGCGCGAAGAAACCACTTTCACCATCCATAAGGAAGATGAAGTGTTCGTTATTGTTAGTGCTGGCATTAGCAACTACATGAAACGGATGAATTTGACTTCGTATGATGCGGTTATGCGTTTTGCACGCACGATGCGCAAAATGGGTGTCGATGCCGAGCTTCGCAAGATGGGGGCAAAAGACGGCGATATGGTTCAAATCGGCGATTTTGCATTTGAATTCTTCGAGGGCAGCGACTATAATCCGAATGGCTAGAGCATTCGCACATATTAAGAAATGAAGACGGCGAAAGCCGTCTTTTCTTGTTTTGCCTATTGCCCCAAACGGTATATTTCGATATAATGTCCACTATAGGTGAACAATTGTCTTTTTGAGGAGGACGTATAGTGACGAAACGCTATTATGTCGTTCGAGAGGATATTTTACCGGAAGCGATTATGAAGACGATACAAGTGAAGGAGATGCTTGGCCGAGGAGATGCGGCAACCGTGCATGAGGCGGTTGAACGTGTTGGACTTAGCCGAAGCGCTTTTTATAAGTATAAAGATGGTGTCTACGCGCTAAATGAGCTGGAACGAGAACGTATTGCGACCATTTCTATGGATTTGGAGCATCGTTCAGGCGTACTCTCCAACGTACTTAGCATGGTGGCGAGCCAGGATGGCAATGTGCTGACGATGAATCAGTCCATTCCGCTCCAAGGTTTCGCTAATGTCGTCATTTCGGTCGATATTTCGCAGCTTTCCGGAGAACTGTCATCGCTGGTTGAAATGCTTCGCAGTCAGCCAGGCGTGCGTAAAGCTTCGGTCATCGGACAAGGATAACAGAATGGATAATGGAGGGTATATATGAAGCCGGTTAAAGTTGGTTTATTAGGTCTTGGTACAGTTGGTACAGGTGTAGTTCGAATTGTTGAGGGACATCAGGATGATTTGGCAAGTCAGGTCGGTTCGCCGATCGTAATTGAAAAGGTACTCGTTCAAGACAAAAGCAAATCGCGTAATATTGCAGTGGATGCAAGCAAGCTAACTGAGGATCCTTGGGAAGTCATCCGCCACCCTGAAATTGATGTTATCGTTGAGGTTATGGGTGGAATCGGGCTTACGAAAGAATATATACTAGAAGCGCTGTCCCTCGGCAAACATGTCGTAACGGCAAATAAAGATTTAATGGCAATGCACGGTCCTGAAATATTGGCCAAAGCCAAAGAAAACCGCTGCGATGTTTTGTATGAAGCAAGCGTAGCCGGCGGTATTCCGATTATTCGTACACTTGTCGAAGGTTTCGCCTCCGACCGCATTAATAAAATTATGGGCATTGTGAACGGCACAACGAATTTTATTTTGACAAAGATGAGTCAAGAAGGCGCTTCGTATCTGGATGTGCTTAAAGAAGCGCAGGAGCTTGGTTATGCGGAGTCTGACCCGACATCAGATGTCGAAGGACTTGATGCAGCGCGCAAAATGACAATTCTCGCTACAATCGGATTCCGTGCCAATGTAGCGCTTGAGGATGTATCCGTTCAAGGCATTTCATCGGTATCCAAAGAAGATATTTTGTACGCGAAGCGTCTTGGCTATGAAGTGAAGCTGCTTGGTATCGCAGAGCGTCAGGATGATTTGATCAGCATCAGCGTTCAACCAACGATGGTGAAGCAATCGCATCCTATCGCATCGGTAAACGGCGTGTTTAACGCGGTTTATGTATATGGCGAAGCTGTTGGTGAAACGATGTTCTACGGCGCAGGCGCGGGTGAGCTTCCGACAGCTACGTCGATCGTATCCGATTTGGTAGCCGTTGTGAAAAACCTGAAGCTTGGTGTGAACGGCATGCAGGGAAGCCTTGCTTATAAAGAGAAGAAGCTCAAGACTGACGAGCAGATCTCATCTAAATATTTCATTTTGCTTAAAGTGGCAGATCGTGCCGGCGTTCTTGCACGCATAACGCAAGTATTCGCTGACTTTGAAGTCAGCTTGGAGTCAGTATTGCAGCAGCCGACACCGTCTAATCCGGAAGCTGAGATCATCATCATCACTCATGACGCGAACAAAGCAGCTATCCAGAAGGTGCTTGCTAAGTTTGACTCGCTGGATGTCGTTCATAAAGTGAAAAGCGTCTACCGCGTAGAAGGATAAATCTTATGAACAATCGCAGAGTAATCGTAAAAATACCAGCAAGTACAGCAAATCTCGGACCAGGATTTGATACGCTTGGGATGGCTCTTTCGCTATACGCATGGATTGAAATGAGCATCTCTGAACAAACGGAATTCCAGTTTTACGGCGATCAAATGAATGGATTGCCAAAGGACAAAACGAATTTAATTTATAAGGTTGCGCAGCTTGTGTTCAAAGAAGCAGGCGTATCCGTGCCAGAGCTCTCGATTTCGATGCACAGCGATATTCCGCTCACTCGCGGACTAGGCAGCAGTGCGTCAGCAATCGTAGGCGCTCTGGTTGCTGCGAACGCATTGATTGGCGGTCCGCTCACGGATGATAAGCTGTTCCAAATGGCAACAGCGCTGGAAGGTCATCCGGACAATGTCGGCGCGTCATTATACGGCGGCATTGTCGTCTCGGCTTGGGATGGGGAGCGAGCAGATTATGTTAGAATTGAGCCGCATCACAAGCTGAAGACGCTTGTCGCGATTCCAGCCTTTCAGCTGTCGACGGAGAAGGCGCGTCATGCGCTTCCGTCTTCAATCAGTATGGCTGACGCCATATTTAACGTCAGCCGCAGCTCTTTGCTCGTCGCAGCGCTTGCTGGCGGCGAGCTAGGTATGATTCGCCATGCGATGAAGGATCGGCTGCACCAGCCTTACCGTGCAGCATTGATTCCCGGCATGGCAACTATACTGGAGCGCGCGGTAGAGCACGGCGCGCTTGGTGCTGCGCTAAGCGGAGCAGGGCCGACGCTGATTGCATTTGTTGAGGATACGGAAGCCGGTGCTGCACACAGCTCGGGCGAATCCATGCTTGAAACATTTCTGCTTGATACGCTGAAGCAGGAGGGCATTGAAGCGAATACGCTATGGCTGTCGCCAAGCGCTCAAGGTCCTCAAATTACGATAGAGGAAATTTCTTCGCAGCCTGCGATTCCTCTTCCGGATCGAATTAAAGGAGATATGAAGCGATGAAGACGATAGCGGTTTTACCTGCTGGATCTGTATCGGATGAGGCAGCAAGACATTTATTCCGCGGTGAAGAAATAAACTGGAAGCATCATCGGCTAATTTCCGATGTGTTCCTGTCTACTGTCAATGGAATAAGTGATTACAGCATCATTCCGATCGAGAATACGATTGAGGGTTCTGTTAGCCTTCATATGGATTGGCTTGTACATGAGGTTGATATTCCGATTCAAGCGGAGTGGGTGTACCCCTCCATTCAAAATTTGATTGGCCGTCAATCTGAGCTGTTAAACGATAATGGGGAAATGGACTACTCACGTATTACTAAAGTGATCAGCCATCCTGTAGCGATCGCACAGTGCTTGCAATTTCTGCGTACACATCTTCCGCATGCGGTTACAGAACATGTCAGCAGTACAGCTGAGGGCGTTAGAATCGTTCAAAACAACCCGAATGCCGGTTTGGCAGCAATTGGCACGATGACAGCTGCTGCGAACGAGAAGCTTGATGTTCTCGCAAGTGAGATTACAGATCATGATAATAATTACACTCGGTTTTTGCTGGTCGGCTCAGAGCCATATACCGATCGTAAATCCGATCATATAAAAACGAGCATCTTAATTACATTGCCAGAGGATTACCCGGGAGCGCTCCACCAGGTTCTTTCTGCTTTTGCATGGCGCAAAATCAACTTGACCCGAATTGAATCGCGCCCGACCAAGAAGAAGCTCGGCAATTATTATTTCTTCATCGACATTGATATGGCTCTTGATACCGTTTTGCTTCCTTCAGCTATTCAAGAAATTGAAGCAATCGGATGTCAGGTTCGCGTATTAGGAAGCTATCCAAGCTTTACTGAATTCAAGAAATAAGCATAGCTGGTTGCTCTAAAGCGTAGAATGAAACGATACATGAATAGAAAGCCGAGTTCACTCTGATGGGTGAACTCGGCTTTTTACTATTTTTTTTGTGAAAGTGGAGACACCTGCCCATATTCTGCATAGGATGTAAGGATTGATAATAGGCATTAGCAGTGCCTGGTTATTCAGAACGTGACAGGAGGTTAACAACGAGTGAAAATCCATATTGTGAAGAAGGGCGAGTCGTTATACTTTATCGGCCAAAAGTATAATGTATCGCTCGAAGAGCTTTTGAAGCTGAACCCGGGTATTACGAATCCGGACGCCATTGATGTTGGCATGAAGCTGAAAATACCTTCAAGCCATACGGGCGGCGCAGGAGGTGGAATGGACATCATGCATCAGCATATTGTGAAACAAGGTGATACCCTTTGGAAGCTCTCGAAAGCTTGGGGCGTGCCGCTCGCGGATATGATTAAAGCGAATCCGCAGCTCAAAAATCCGAATGTATTGCTTACTGGTGAAGTTGTGAATATCCCTAAAGTAGGCGAAACCATGACTGAAGGAACTGGTGGCCAAGGTACTGGAGGTACTGGACAACAAGCTGGACAGAGCGTGGCACAAAATACGGGAGGTCATCATGCCCTTCACCCAAGCTCAATCATGCAAGGGGTACAGGGCTGGGTCGGAAAGCTTTCTACAGCGCCTATTATTGGAAAAACACCAACAGCTCCAATTGCAGGCAAGACGCCAACTGCGCCTATTGCACCAGCACCGGTAGCCCCTGCTCCTGAAACGCCTGTTGCACCTGTTCAAGAGAAAAAACCAACAGCACCTATTTTGAAGCCAGTAGAACCAGCTCCTCTTCCTGCCCCTAAAGCGGCAGCAGTTGAGCCAGCCAAAAAGGCACTGCCAATCGAAAAGCCTGTTGAGAAAAAGCTAAAACCAATTCATTCCGAATACAAGCCAAATGTTGATTTATTCAAGCAATATGGCATTCCAGCAACCGAAGCATTATCCTTGTATGATTTGCCAAAAGCACCTGAAGCAATCTCGCCAGCTGCACAACAGCCTACTTACGGAGGATATGGGCATCATCAGCCAATGATGACTATGCCAGCTCAGATGGGATATGGTTATGGGCAACCGATGACCATGCCAATTCAGTCGGGGTATGGATTTGGTCAACCAATGACCATGCCAGCTCACATGGAACATGGCTACGGTTACGGAGATTGGCATCAACCTGTGCCATTCGGAAGTACGGTAAGCCCAATGCATGAAGGAAACGAGGCGCAATTTGAGTGTCCGCCAGGTATGGTATTTGTTGGAAGTTATCCATCTCCATCCAGCATGCCTATGGGCGTTGGCCCTGAATGGGGTTATGGTTATCCAATGATAAATCCACTTCAGCATGGCATGCAGGAAAATGGTCAAATGGTAGCCGGAACTTCTGCTTTCCCGAACCAAAGCATGGTATCGCCGCTGGCAACACAGCCGAACCAAGGCATGGTATCGCCGCTGGCAACACAGCCGAACCAAGGCATGGTATCGCCGCTGGCAACACAGCCGAACCAAAGCATGGTATCGCCGCTGGCAACACAGCCGAACCAAGGCATGGTATCGCCGCTGGCAACACAACCGAACCAAGGCATGGTATCGCCGCTGGCAACAAAGCCGAATAAAGGTAAGGTGTCCCCGCAAGCGACACAGCCAAACCAAGGCAGTGTATCACCGCTGGCAACACAGCCGAACCAAGGCAGTGTATCACCGCTTGCGACACAGCCAAACCAAGGCGCGGTATCGCCATTTGCGACACAGCCAAACCAAGGCGCTGTATCACCATTTGCGACACAAGCAAACCAAGGCGCTGTATCGCCATTTGCGACACAACCAAACCAAGGCGCGGTATCGCCATTTGCGACACAACCAAACCAAGGCGCTGTATCGCCGTTTGCAACACAGCCAAACCAAGGCATGGTATCGCCATTTGCAACACAGCCGAACCAAGGCATGGTATCGCCGTTTGCAACGCAGCCAAACCAAGGCATGGTATCGCCGTTTGCAACGCAGCCAAACCAAGGCATGGTATCGCCGTTTGCAACACAGCCGAACCAAGGGATGGTATCGCCGTTTGCAACGCAGCCAAACCAAGGGATGGTATCGCCATTTGCAACAGAGCCGAACCAAGGTATGGTATCGCCGTTTGCAACACAGCCGAACCAAGGAATGGCTTTCCCATCGAGCATGCAGCCTGAGTATGGTTATGGCTCCGGCTATGGTCATGGGGGTCATGGGAATGTAATGCCGGTTCAAGTGCAAAATGATGGCGGTTATGGTTATCCTGTAGCAGGTTTTTCCCCATACTCACAGCAGTTTCCATCTAATCAGGGTTGGCCTCAAACAGCCGGTGTAGGCAATATGAATCAAGACGATTGCGGCTGTAAAGGGAATCGTTCTGATCAAAACACCGCAAAGGCGGCTGATGTACAAATTGAAAAACCAGCAAAGATAGTTGTACCAAAGAAATCGAACAAGAAAGCAGTTATTCGAACAGTTTCCACACGGCCTAATAAACCGAAAAAACGTGGAAATCAGCCTTGGATCAATCGTTAAAAGAATACATGCTGCCCCAAAGGTCTACTGTCCTTTGGGGCTTTCTTTATTATGAATACATAATGCTAATCATTTTTTTGAAAAAACAAGTATCGGACAAGCAGATTAAACTATGGATTCTTACAAGTAAATCGTTTTGAATATTTATGTAATTATGGCGCATACTATCAAAAAATATAAAGAAGGGGTCTTCCCTATGATGGAATTCAGCCTTTGGAAAAACTTAAAGAAACGTTTAAAGAGAAAGCGGCGTCCCGTTTGGATGTTAGGCGTTATTATGTTTTGCTTGCTAGCAGGTTGGCTCTTTATCGCTAATAAAAATGTTGTCACAGCTGCACCAAAGCCAACAGCGAATCAAACGAGCGTAATTCAAGAGCTGGAGAAGCTTGATGGAGCGCTCTCTGCAAAGCTGCGCCTCGTATATGTGTGCGGCGAAGAATCGAAGTTGCTAGGTCAATTGGTGAGTAAAGAGATCGTTCAGCTTGTGCTTGCACATCCAGAGTGGAAGGTCATGTTGAATCAAGAACAGGGCACCGTTCAGTTTGAAGAGCGTATTGAGGATTTGTCCGATCATTGTAAAGCGAATGCGTATATGGGCGTCGACAAGAAAGGGAATCTTACACTTTATGACGGAGCTCCAAAAAAAGAAAAGGTCGTTCGAACCTTTTTCCAACTCGATGTACGCTATATGGAGAGCAGTTTGCCACAGGATAAGCTGGACCAGCTTACCAGAGGGATTCGGATAACCGACATGGAAGAATATAATAGTGTTCTATCCACCTATAGCGACTATGCTATTGAGCAAAATCAGAAAGTTATGAACCCAGCCTATCAGCAAGAGTAAGTAACTAAGGAGATCGCACATCATCGTGCGATCTCCTTTCTTTATGTCTAAAGGCTGAAATATCAAACGCGCGTTCTCATTCACGCCATCTTTTGCTATAATGGATGAAGCAACTTTCAGTGAGTATGTGGAGAAAGCAGTTATTTTGAGGAGATGACCGTTTGCGCGTTCTTGGAATTGACCCTGGTTATGCGATCGTTGGATTTGGATTCATAGATAAGATCGGACACAAGCTTACGCCCGTGCAATACGGTGCGATTCAGACGGAAGCTCATACGCCTTCAGAGCAGCGTTTGCTGCAAGTTTACGAGTCTGCGGGCGCTTTAATGGATAAATATAAGCCGGATACTGTGGGCATAGAGAAACTGTTTTTTAATCGAAACGTGACGACGGCTTTTGATGTGGCGCAGGCTCGAGGCGCTATTATTTTGGCTGCTGCGCAGCGCGGATTGCCTATTGGAGAGTATACGCCGCTTCAAGTAAAGCAGGCGGTTGTTGGTTATGGCAAAGCGGAGAAGAAACAAGTGCAAGAAATGGTTAAGGTTTTTTTGAAGCTTTCGGCAGTGCCGAAGCCCGATGATGTTGCCGATGCGCTCGCTGTTGCGATCTGTCATGCGCACTCGGTTGTACTCAATCAGAAAATAAATGAGGTGAAACGTTCATGATCGATTTTTTAAGAGGCAATGTCGTCCATCTAGAATCCGAATATATCGTTCTGGACGTAAGAGATACCGGCTATCGTGTATTTACTCCTAATCCGTATGCATTTGCAAAAAAAGAAGAGCCCGTCGTCGTCTATATTCATCATAACGTTCGCGAGGATGCTGTTTTGTTGTTTGGCTTTGAGACGAGAGAGGAGCAGACGCTGTTCCGGAAGCTGCTGGAGGTATCCGGCATTGGTCCGCGCGTCGCTTTGGGCATTTTGTCAGGTGGTCGACCGGATGCGGTTATAGCCGCTATTCAGCAGGAAAATATAGCGTTTCTCATTAAGCTTCCGGGCATAGGGAAAAAAACCGCACAGCGGATGATTCTAGATCTAAAGGACAAGCTGATCGGGGCGGGGCTGGATGGAGGTCTTTTGACTGCAGCAGGTGTTGCGCTTGATCTCACATCGAGCAGGCATTCAGGTCAAGGCGCAGGCACCGCTTGGCAGGAAGCAAGGGAAGGGCTTGCTGCGCTGGGCTACACAGCAGCGGAGCTTGATAAAGCATGGAATGGATTGCAGCATAGCGTTACGGCGGAGGAATCAGTCGATTCTTTGATGAAGCGGGCTTTGCAGCAGCTATTTAAAGGTTAAAGTAGGGAGATGAAGGCAGATGGATGATAGAATCATTTCCGCCAACCTGATGATGGAAGATCAGGCAGTTGAGCTCAGCTTGCGTCCCCGTTATTTAGCCGAATATATTGGGCAAACAAAAGCCAAGGAAAACTTGAAAATATATATTGAAGCAGCAAAATTGCGTAAAGAAGCGCTTGATCATGTACTGCTGTATGGCCCCCCGGGTCTTGGTAAAACGACTTTGTCGAACATTATTGCCAATGAGCTTGGAGTGAGCCTTCGCACGACATCCGGACCTGCGATTGAACGTCCTGGTGATCTTGCCGCACTGCTCACGAACCTGCAGGAAGGCGATGTACTCTTTATTGATGAAATTCATCGCCTTCATCGCACGGTAGAAGAAGTATTGTACCCGGCAATGGAAGACTTTGCACTCGATATTATGATTGGCAAAGGGCCGAGCGCGCGATCGGTTCGACTCGATTTACCGCCTTTTACCTTGATTGGCGCGACTACAAGGGCAGGGCTTTTATCTGCACCGCTTCGTGATCGTTTTGGTGTAGTGAGCCGTTTAGAATTTTATACGATGGATGAGCTTGCGTTTATCGTTGCCAGAACAGCAGAAATATTGAACGTCAGCATTGTAGGTGAAGCGGCTTCTGAGATTGCAATGCGGTCTCGAGGAACACCGCGGATTGCGAATCGTCTTCTTAAACGAGTGCGTGATTTCGCGCAGGTGCGCGGCGACGGAGTGATTACACATGACATCGCGCGTTCGGCGCTTGAGTTGCTGCAGGTAGATAAAATGGGACTCGATCTCATCGATTTCAAAATGCTGCAAGCGATGATGACTACTTTTGCCGGCAGGCCAGTTGGCCTTGATACAATCGCAGCAACGATAGGCGAGGAAAGCCAAACGATTGAGGATGTCTATGAGCCGTATTTAATGCAAATCGGTTTTTTACAGCGAACGCCGCGAGGCCGGATTGCTACGGAAAACGCCTATCGTCACCTAGGTCTACCGATACCGGGGAGGTAGTACGCCATGAGTTCCAGAGCCAAAGGTGCCGCTGAGAAACTTTATGTTATCTATGATGGCCATTGCAATCTGTGCCTGGGTTCCATTGCGAAGCTGAAGGAGCTTCATTCTAAAGCGGATTTGCATTATGTTCAAATTCAACAGTTGGAGGCAGCAGGCAGTACGGAACAGCTAATTCCTTCCGTTGGTTTGTTGAAATTTGATGAGTTGTATGAGAAAATGCATGTTGCTGATGAGCAGGGGCAGCTCTTTGCTGGTGCGGATGGAATTGTCCGTATATTAAGAACGGTAAAGGGCTTTCGCTGGCTATCAGTAATTTATCGAATACCTGGTATGAAAAGCATAGCAAATCGTATGTACAAATTTGTAGCCAAAAGAAGATATGAATGGTTTGGATCTACAGAACAAAGCTGTTCCGTTAATGGCTGCGAATTGCCGCAGAAGAGGGAGGAGAACAACAGGAATGTCAATTAAACGGAATATGAAGCGTTACTTAATTATGACGATCGCAATTGTACTGCTTGCTACAGCATGGACAGGCTCTCCATCACAGGCAGCAGTGCCAAAGCTCGACAATATCCGAGTTGCTTTGTTCATGCAATTGCCTGGGAAATACGATGATACGACAGCAGCTGCCACATTTTCATCAACGGGTGGAATGAGCATCGGTGTAAGGCAGCCTGATGGCATCAATAATTGGTTTAATGTAGATGGAGCAGCTACAGCTCGATTCGCAGTTGACAGCTTTAAAGTCAAAGTGTACGAGAGCTCCACGTTTGCTTCAGCTCTAGCTGTACAGAAACGTTTGCAAGCTTTGAAAGGTACTGCTTTTATAACCTCCCTTTCAAAAAATGGTGCAATCATCTATCAGGTTATTGAAGGTACATACAAAACAGCTGCAGAAGCTGTTACTGCACAAACGAAGTGGAAGGGTGACAGTGAGCTGTCTAAGCTAGTTGGCGGCTCGAACTCGGTAGTTCAAGGTCCACTTCATTTGGAGAGCGCTCCTTTGACCAGCAAAGCGGATGCGATAGCAGCAGCAAGCGGCTTCGGCGCAGTTGGCCTCGATGCCTATGTTGCTATTCGTTCACAGCAAAATGGATCAGCGTACTACTCGGTAATGGTAGGGGCGGCTGTATCAGCTGCTGAGCTGCAAATTGTTAAAGCAGCTGCCGCAAATGCTTCAGGCGGAGCGGCTTTGAAGGAGGCCGATGCTAGTTCGGCTTACTTGCTCATAAGAAATGACCATACCGTAACTGCCAAAGCTGAAAGCAGTTCTGAGCTGTATTTGTTTGCTGGCAACGACACGAAGGTTACGGTGTCTCCAATCGGGAATGATCCAATTAAGCTAAACGAGCGGAGCGCTCGCAGCTATAGAGGACTATTTGAGCTTAGTATATTAAATGGACGGATGGCAGTCGTAAATGAACTTCCATTTGAACAATATTTATATTCCGTTGTAGGTGTGGAAATGTACCCTACATGGCCGATCGAAGCACTTAAGGCACAAGCGGTTGCTGCACGCACTTATGCCTTAAATCGAGGATTTGGTTTCCAGATTGCACATGTCGTGGATACGACTTTAAGCCAAGCTTATTACGGTGTAGGCTCAGAGCGGCCATCAACCATTGCTGCCGTCGAAGAGACAGCAGGCGAAGTTGCAATGTACAATGGAAAAGCTATTGATGCGATCTATTCAGCCAACAGTGGTGGATTTACGGCTGATGCCAAAGAAGCGTGGGGGAATGCAGTTCCTTATATGCAGGCTGTCAAAAGCCCGGACGCTTCATCGGAGGTAGGTTTGAACAATTGGTACCGCGTTGTTGTCCCTAGCGGAGCTATTGGTTATATTAGAGAGGATTTACTAGCCGAGACAGGAGAAACGACAGCAGCAGGAAGTCGTATCATGCTAGTAAATACAAACGGCACAAAAGTGCGCAAGCATCCACTTATTCAGGATACGATCCCTGTCATTGCAACGGTTGACAACGGAACACGGGTCGTTGTGCTGGATAAAAGTGTAGAATCCAATTCAATGACTTGGATACGTGGTCCTTACAGCGCACAAGAAATGTTAACAACGATTAACGGCAAAGTGAAGACTCCCGTCTCAGGTCCGCTCAAATCACTCGAAGTGAGCCAGCGCGGCGCTTCAGGACGTGCGACAGAAATTACAGCAAATGGACAAAAGCTAGCTGTTACTTATCCAATTGATTATCGTGCTGCACTAGGTGTACAAGGGTCTTTGCCAAGTACGTTGTTCCAGATTGAGGAAACTGCGAAGGTTGCTATGCTTGGTGCTGGATCAGCAACACGTACGAAGCCGTCGGATTCGAATCCTGTTTATATGATTAGTGCCGGAGGCGCAAAAACAGAGGCGGTTAACGCTAACTTGTTTATATTAGATGGCAGCGGTAATATTCGCGCAGCTACGAAGGAGCCTTCGTTCCGTTTTGTAGGGTCTGGCAACGGACACGGGGTCGGATTATCGCAATACGGAGCATTAAGCCTAGCTCAGCAAGGGTATGACTATCAATATATTTTGAAATACTACTACAAAGATGTCACCATCGCTAAGGAATGATTGAATCGATATGAACGTAGAATGGTTTGATTTTGAATTACCGGAACATTTAATTGCTCAGACGCCATTGCTTGACAGAACGGCCTCGAAATTGCTTGCATTAAACAAGCAAACAGGCGAATTGACGCACAATAGATTTACGGATTTAGAGCAGTATGTTAAGCCTGGAGATGTCCTAGTTCTAAATGACACTAGAGTTATTCCAGCCAGGTTGACGGGGATGAAGAGCGATACGGGCGCTAAGATTGAGCTGTTGTTATTGAAACAGCTCGAGGATGGCAGCTGGGATGCGCTCGGAAAACCGGCAAAACGTTTAAAGGTCGGCACCGCTCTATCCTTTGGAGATGATGGTGCAGGCAATCCGCTGCTGCGCGCTGTTGTTCTGCAAGAAGGCGAAATGGGCGGACGTACGATACGGTTTGAATATGAGGGGATATTCCAGGAGCTGCTTGACCGTCTTGGAGAAATGCCATTGCCTCCGTATATCAAGGAAAGGCTTGAAGAACGCGAGCGATATCAGACCGTGTATTCCAAACATGCGGGGTCGGCAGCAGCACCAACGGCGGGATTGCATTTTACAGATGAATTTCTTCAGCGTCTGCAGGCGAAGGGCGTTAAGCTCGCCTACGTAACGCTGCATGTTGGACTAGGCACATTCCGTCCAATGTCCGTCGACCTTGTTGAGGATCATGAAATGCATGCAGAGTATTATGAGCTGAATGAACAAAATGCCGCAATAATTAATGAAGCCAAACGGAGCGGAGCACGTATTATCGCTGTAGGGACAACCTCATCTCGCACGCTGGAAACTGTTGCTGCTCGCTTTGAAGGAAAAGAAATCGAAGCTTGCAACGGCTGGACATCTATTTTTATTTTCCCAGGTTACGAGTTTAAGCTTGTCAATGCATTACTCACCAATTTTCATCTACCAAAGTCAACGCTCGTTATGCTTGTAAGTGCGCTGGCTGGACGAGATGCTGTCATGCACGCCTATGAAGAAGCGATTGCTCATGAATATCGATTTTTCAGCTTTGGCGATGCCATGTTTATTTACTAATTAGGAATAGGAAGCGTGAATTGTGGCTGTAAAATATGAATTAATCAAACAATGCAAACAATCAGGAGCAAGACTAGGACGTGTACACACTCCGCATGGTGTGATTGAGACGCCTACCTTTATGCCGGTAGGAACACAAGCTACTGTGAAAACGATGGCTCCAGAAGAGCTGAAAGCGATGGATGCTCAAATTATTTTGAGCAACACTTACCATTTGTTCCTAAGACCGGGACATGACATTGTAAGAAATGCTGGTGGATTGCATAAGTTCATGAACTGGGATCGTCCAATTCTAACAGACAGCGGAGGATTCCAAGTTTTTAGTCTTAGCGAAATGCGTAAGATTACCGAGGAAGGCGTACACTTTCGTTCCCATCTCAATGGCGACAAAAAATTTCTTTCACCAGAAGTAGCGATGGAAATTCAAAATGCTCTTGGCTCTGATATTATGATGGCATTTGATGAATGTCCGCCATTTCCTGCCGAGCATGACTATGTGAAGAAATCGTTGGAGCGTACGACACGTTGGGCAGAGCGCTGCCTTAAGGCTCACGCAAGACCGCATGACCAAGGGCTGTTCGCTATCGTTCAAGGGGGGATGTACAAAGATTTGCGTATTCAAAGCGCAAATGATTTGACTTCCATGGATTTCCCGGGGTATGCTATTGGTGGACTGAGTGTTGGAGAGCCTAAACATCTGATGTATGATGTGCTCGACTATACGGTTCCCATTTTGCCAGCGAATAAACCACGTTACCTTATGGGAGTTGGATCGCCGGATGCATTAATTGAAGGGTCTATCCGCGGTATTGATATGTTCGATTGTGTTCTGCCAACGCGTATTGCTCGCAATGGGACAACTATGACAAGCCAAGGCAGACTCGTCATCCGTAATGCGAAGTACGCTGAGGATTATGGTCCTCTGGATCCAGAGTGCTCATGCTATACATGCACGAATTATTCCAGAGCTTATATCCGGCATTTAATTAAAGCGGATGAGACGTTCGGTATGAGGCTGACGACTTATCACAATTTGCATTTCTTGCTACAACTCATGCGGGACGTTCGGCAAGCGATCATGGATGACCGGCTTTTGGATTTCCGGGATTCCTTCTTCACAAGCTACGGCCTGTTCGATAATGAGAAAGGGTTTTGAAAGGAGGGATTTCGATGTTGCAAGCAGCAGGTGAAGCAGGATCAACAAATATCCTACAAATGATTTGGCCTTTTGTGCTTATGTTTGCGGTTTTTTATTTCTTGCTTATCCGTCCGCAGCAGAAGAAACAAAAGACTCGTGCAAGCATGCTTAACCAATTGAAGAAAGGCGATAAAATTTCAACAATTGGTGGATTGCATGGCACAGTCGTTGAGCTGAGTGACGATACGGTTGTTATTCGTGTCAACGATACAACTAAAATGACATTTGAGCGCAGCGCAATTAATACAATTATCAACTCCGCACCAGCGTCGGTTGATTTAGAGAAATAATTAAAAAAACCGACTGACATGCTTGCATGTCAGTCGGTTTTTTTTTTTTGTAAATGTTCATTTCTTCATATTTACGCCAATCATACCGCCAAATGCGCCTGATAGGAGAGCAGCGCCTAGAAGAAGGATGCTGTGTACGGATAAGGAAGCATTTGATGCAAGAAAGCTGATAATGATAACGATTACGCCGTAAAGCAAACCGAGCAATGCGCCATTATACCAGCCTTTGTTCTCAGAGCGTCTTCCTGATGTAAAGCCCCCCGCTAGTGCTGCGAAGCCGTGAACCAGCATGGCGTTAGAGGGCAGACTGCTTTCCTTCATTGCCGTAAAATGCAAAAGCAGTGAGAGCAGCAATGCGCCTACTGCTAGCCAAATGATTGAAAAAAGCACTCCGGCAAGCAAAGGTGAAGCGATTAAAGGCGGCTTAGGTGCTTGTTTAACCGAACTCATCATATTCCCCCCAGCGTTATGAACGTATTACTTATCCATATGGTCAAGCTAGGTAGAATAGTACAGGAATCAGCTTGTCAGTATGTATTTATGAGCAGCATATTCCTCATTGCCATATATTCGTATAAACAGCAGGAGTATGATGTTGTAACACGTAGGTCAGAATAGCTTTACGGACAAAACGCAGCTGGCATCAGCTCGAATGATAAAGACGAGGAGGCGGTTTCCTTTGGAATTTTGGGGCCTGTTGATCCGGACGATAATGATTTATTTCGTCGTATTTCTGATCATGCGTTTTATGGGGAAACGAGAAATCGGTAAACTTTCCGTGTTCGATCTCGTTATTTCAGTCATGATTGCTGAGATTGCAGTCATTGTTATTGAAGACATGGAGCGGGCGATGTGGGAAGGCATCTTACCGATGGTCGTTTTGATGATTATTCAAGTAGGCAGTGCTTTTATGACGATGAAGAGTCGAAAGCTAAGGCTGCTGTTTGATGGCAAACCAAGTGTAATTATTGACAAGGGCAAGTTGAATAGTGACGTTATGCGCAAGCAGCGGTACAATCTGGATGATCTAATGCTGCAGTTAAGGGAAAATAAAATCAGTGCTGTATCGGATGTTGAATTTGCGATTTTGGAGACGAGCGGTAAGCTGTCCGTCATACCCAAGGAAAATGCTGATGATTCTGAAGAGGGCAGTAATGAAGATCAGGAATCAGAGCGATCCGACCAAAAGCTGAAGCAGTACAATCAAACGAATATTTTTCCACCGAAATACCGCTTTGAGATATTGCCTGTCCCGCTTATTATGGATGGCAAGGTGCAGGACAAAAACTTGGAAAATCTTGAAAAGACAAGATTTTGGCTAAAAAATGTATTGCAGGAAAGAGGCGTCTTCGATTTTAAGGACGTGTTTTTTTGTACGATTGACTATAAAGGGAAGTTGTTTATTGATACGCACGACAAAAAACCGCGTTAAAGAGAGGGCTTTTCCCTTTCTTTACCGCGGTTTTTATCATTCGACGACCTTACCATTGTTATTTAAACCAAGCTCCAAACAATGGTATACGCGCCATATCGTGGCGATCAATGATTTTCATTACGATCATCAAAATTAAATAAATGATTACGCTAGCTGCGCATGCAAGAAGTAAATTTACCCATTCCATGGATAGCGGTTCATGATTCATCGTAAACTTAGCGGCAGCTCCCATAATAATCATAGCGGTGCCAACTTTTACAAAATCAAGCACTTTCATATGGAAGCCAATGAACCGCAATACGCTAATGCCATGCAATAATGTGACGAGTACGATATTAACATTAATGGCGATTAAAGCTCCATAAATTCCAAAATCAGCATTCGATGCAAGTTGGACAATAAGAAATAGCTTGACCACCGCACCAATTAATGTGTTAATTAATGCCGTTCCCGGTTTATTTAGTGCTTGGAGTGCTGCTTGCAGAGGAGCCTGGAGATAGATGAAAATGCCAACGGGAGCGATGAGCTGGAGCATCGGAGCTATTTCGACATGGTTATAAACGATACGGCAAATCGGTTCAGCTAACAAAGCCATAATAACAACAAAAGGCGCCCCTGAAACAAGTGCAAGCCTCATCGATTGATGCAGCCGTTTGTGAATTAACGCATGATCTCCGCGTGCAGCCGCTTCGGATAAGGAGGGTACCAAAGAAACAGCAAGAGAGTAGGTTAATGCTGTTGGCAGTAAAAGCAGCGGTATGATCATTCCTTGCAATGCTCCGTATTGCGCTGTGGCGACGCCCGTTGTAATTCCTGCCGCCGCTAAGCTCCGAACGGTAAAGATGGATTCCAGCAAATAGGAGAAGGAGCCGACTAATCGACTGCCTGTAACGGGAATGGATAAGCTAAGTAATTTTCGCAATACAGGAATGTTTTTTCCTGGTTTTTCATTTGGTTGACTGAGAGCTTTTTGTTTGATGCGGGATTTGTCTCTGTAGTATTTCCAAAGCAGTACGGCGAGGCCGCCGATCTCTCCAAGCACGGCTCCAAGCATAGCGCCGGCAGCCGCCCATTCAAGTCCATAGGGCAGGAACATGAAGGAAAATGATAGCGATGCAACAATGCGCAGCAAGGTTTCTACGATTTGAGATACCGCGGTAGGAATCATGTTCTGTTTGCCTTGGAAGTAACCTCGATAAACTGAAGATATGCCAATAATGAGCAGCATAGGCGTCATAACCATAAAGGTGCGGTATACTCGGGCATCCGGCAGCACATGCTTCGTTATCCAAGGTGCAAAAAGAAGCATGAGTGCGGTCAACAATATGCCTAGCGAAGTAACGAGGAGCATTGCCGTTCGAAAAATATACTTTACTCGTTTGGAATCGCCTTGCGACTCCGCTTCAGCAATCCATTTGGCAACGGCAAGCGGAATGCCTCCTGTGATGAGGGTTATCATGACAGTTAGAAACGGATAGCTTAGCTGGTATAATCCAACACCCTCTGCCCCCATAATACGGGGGAGGGCAATGCGAGGTATGAAACCAAGCAGCCTGTTAATTAAACCTGCGGCAAGCAATATCATGGCGCCTTTTATAAAGTTTTGCTTTGTTTGATCCGATCGTTTTGTCATTATGTTGTACCCTCTTCTCTATCATGAAATAACCAAATCCTGCCTGATATTGATGTGAGTCGAAGTGTTTAGACAAGCATGTACTATCATCTTTATGCTCGGCATGTCCAGTTCCATGTCAGTCAATTTATAGATTAGCAATGAAGCGGGCAGGAAAAAGGCAGAGGTACAGCGAATAGATGGGATACAGCTTTATGTCATAAGCTTTTGGGAGGCGCAGCATGGCAGACGAAGAATTAAATCGTATGATTGAGGAGCTATGCAACAGCAAAGCGGAGGAATTTCATCTCATTGGCTACGAACATGTAACGGGTCAAGAGGTTTGGGAATGCGTTAGCCAGAAATATAACAAATCGGGGCAGCCCGAGCTGCATGAATTAGTAAATGATATTTTATCTTTAAAAGTTATGAAATTTATGAATTTCATGACGATAAGCGCATACAAAGGAACCCAATTTTAAATTGACGGTTTCTTTTTTTTTGACTCGATTTTGTCCCGTCTGTATAATAGGAATATTGAGATCATAAGGGGGATTTAGACGTATGTTCGGGAAGAGAATAATTGCCTTCCTTGCGATCGTAGTCATTATGTTTGGCGTTATCGCTTGGACAAGCCCATCGCTAGTGAAAGACGTAAGGCTAGGCCTTGATTTGAAAGGCGGATTTGAGGTTTTGTACGAAGCTACGCCGCTTGAAGGTGGAGAAGCTGTAACACCGCAATCACTAAAGGAAACGGCTAAAAGTTTGGAAAAGCGGATTGACGAGCTCGGTATTGTGGAGCCGGAAATTACAACTGAAGGCTCAAACCGTATTCGTTTGAGACTTGCAGGAGTTGCGAACGAGAATGAAGTAAGAGAGATTCTTGCCAAACCAATTAATTTAACGTTCCGCGGACCTGACGGCAAGATCGAGCTGGACGGCAGCGATTTTAAGCAAAATGGCGCAGGTGTTGGTTATGACAACTTAAGCAAACCTTTTGTTACGATCGAACTTAAGGATGCGAAAAAATTCGAGGAAATTACGACACGGTTGATCGGTTCGTACTTAGCGATCTATCTCGATGATAAAGAGCTTTCCAGACCATCCGTAAGAGAACCGATTTCAGGTGGATCAGCGACAATTACAGGTGAATATACCGTAAATGAAGCGAGAGAAATGGCCGATATGATTAACCTCGGCGCATTGCCTCTCAAGCTCACTGAGAAATATACGCAAAGCGTTGGCGCTAAACTAGGACTAGCTTCCTTGAAAGACACCGTTGAGGCGGGTGTTATCGGAACAGTCATTATTTTGATATTCCTTGTTATTTTGTTCCGTATTCCAGGCATTGTAGCTGGTATTACAGTAATTACTTATACTTGGCTCTTGATCGTAGTATTTAATTTAATGAATGCGACCCTAACACTCCCAGGTATAGCCGCCTTTGTGCTTGGTATAGGTATGGCGGTCGATGCGAATATCATCATGTATGAGCGGATTAAGGAAGAGATTCGAAGCGGAAAAAGCTTGCTTTCATCGCTTAAAGCTGGATCGAAAAACTCATTCCGTACCATTATGGATGCGAACATTACGAACATCATTTCAAGTGCAGTATTGTACTTTATCGGTAACGGAGCGATTCGTGGTTTTGCATTAACGATGATTTTCAGTATTTTGGTAAGTATGCTGACAAACATCTTCTTGTCCCGCTTTTTAATTATGCTCCTTATTAAGAGCAACCTGTTTACAAAACCAAGCTACTATGGTGTGAAGGAGGCAGAAATCCGTGAACTTTAATACAAAAATTCGTTATGATTTCATCGGGAACCGCAATAAGTTCTTTCTGTTCTCGATCACGTTAACCGTAATCGGCATCTTGTCTTTGCTTTTTTTCAGCCTTAATTTCGGTGTTGATTTCAAGGCCGGTACGAATATGGATATTTCAGTAGGCAAAGCAGTTACCCAGCAGGATGCGAAAGAAATTCTTGTGAAAGCAGGAATCGAAGGCATCACGCCTACAGTTGGCGGTACAGGTGAAGAACGTGTAACGGCTCGTTTTGACGAAGTGCTTACACAAGCCAAAATTACTGAAATTCAAGACTTATTTAAAGCGAAGTATGGTGATCAAGTATCGGCTGAGGTTAACGTCGTATCGCCAGACATGGCGCAGGAGCTTGGGATCAAAACGATCTGGGCAGTACTGATTGCCAGCGTAGCCATTATGATTTATGTCATGATTCGTTTTGAATGGCGCTTCGCACTAGCTGCGAACATAGCGATTTTGTATGATGCTTTTGTCGTTGTCGCGTTGTTCTCGATATTCCGTCTGGAAGTTGATCTTCCGTTTATTGCGGCGGTGTTGACCACTATCGGTTATTCTATCAATGATAAAATCGTTATTTTTGACCGGATTCGTGAAAATCTTCGGTTTGGTCAATATAAAAACCGTGAGCAGCTCGCTGAGATGGTTAACGCAAGTATCTGGCAAACAATGGCGCGTAATATCTATACTGTATTAGCAGTACTTGTCGTTGCAGTATGTTTGTTCATCTTCGGAAGCGAGTCAATCAAGCTATTTGCCCTTGCAAAAATCATTGGTCTTACAAGCGGTGCGTACTCGTCCATTTGTATCGCGAGCCCGCTATGGCTAATGCTAAAAGGCAGACAAAAGCCGAAGGCTGTTGTTAAGAAAACAGCTTAATAATAAGCAGTTGAATGCTTACGAAGTGGTTTTGCATGCGCAAAACCTAAGTACATGCTTACGAAGTGGTTTTGCATGCGCAAAACCTTTAGGAGGTATAAATGTCAACCACACAGCGATATGTAAAAGCAGAGTCCGCAAGCTGGGCCGGCTTATGGGGAAACATGCTGCTGGCTCTATTTAAAGGTGTAATAGGATGGTTGTCAGGAAGCAAAGCGCTGCTCGCGGATGCATTTCGAACAGCGGCTGAGGTCGCTGCAGGAGTTGTTGCCCTTTCAGGTTTGAGGGCAAGCCGGCAGCGAAAAATGGCAAACCCGGGTGCCAAAGCGGTACCAGTAGATTTAAGAGGAGAGACGGCTACAACGATATTGTTGTCAGTCGTCCTTCTCATCGTTGGGCTCGAAATCGGCATATCTGCCATTAGAGACCTTTCTGATCGTGTAACGAGCGCTCCGCACTGGAGTGCGGCAGTGGCCATCGCGCTTGCTCTAATCGTTCAGCAGCTGTTTTTTCCATCGAAGGATCGAATGACAGGCCTTTATTGTTCAGTCGCAGCATTAGTGGGTGCAAGCGGAGCAATAATTGGTAAAATGTTGAATGTGCCGGTGCTCTATTATTTTGACCCGGCGGCAGCGATCGTTATTGCGGTCATTGTTATCGTAAACGGCTACAGAATGGCTACAGTCTTTATGCGAAAAGACGAACATAGCAAGACTTCAGAGGAAAATCCGGATGAACTGATGCAGCTTATTCAACGTGTTGATGGAGTCATTACTGTGCAAACCTTGCGAGCGAAAGAGCATGGTCATTATGTCATTGCAGAAATGGTTATTAGTGTAAATCCACGCATTTCTGTTCTTGAGGGTCAAGAGATTGCCAAAAGGGTAAAGCAGCTCGTCATGAAACGTTTTATACATGTCACGGATGTATCGATTTTCGTTGAGCCTTATGATCCTGGTTATCCTTATAAGTCTAATCATGATCCGAATCAGGAGCAGATGCCGACACTGCTGCAATAAGAACAGCAAACAGCAGGAGAGGAGCAAGCAGCATGATTCAAAGGAAGACAAGATGGGCTGTAGCGCCATGGACTGCTGACGACGAAGCAAAAGCGAAGGATTTGGCAGCGAATCTGAGTTTGCCGCCTCTAGTAGCGAGACTTCTTGTGCAGCGCGGCTTTGATGATACCGAAGCGGCTGAACGTTTTTTGCGAGGCGGAGTGGAGCATTTTCATGATCCCTATTTATTGCTTGGAATGGAGGCTGCCGTTGCACGAATAAAGCGAGCAGCAGCAAGCAATGAGAAAATAAGGATATATGGTGATTACGATGCGGACGGTGTTTCAAGCACATCTTTATTGGTACATTTATTTCGATCATTAAATTATGAATTTGATTATTATATTCCTCATCGTGCTTTGGAAGGTTACGGATTAAACAAAAAAGCGATTGAGCTGGCTGCTGAAGAGGGCATCGGTTTAATTGTTACGGTTGATACGGGCATCAGCGCTGTTGAAGAAATTGATTATGCGAAGCAGCTCGGGATTGATGTCGTTGTTACTGATCATCACGAGCCGCCAGAGCAAATCCCAAATGCTGCAGCAGTCGTTAATCCGAAGCAAGAAGGCTGCGCTTATCCGTTCAAAGGACTTGCAGGCGTAGGCGTTGCATTCAAGCTGGCGCATGCGCTATTAGAGCGTCCTCCGCTTGAGTGGGCCGACATTGTGAGTCTTGGAACAGTAGCGGATTTAATGCCGCTTAAAGACGAGAATCGTATTTTTGTTCGCTGCGGCTTAGAACGATTGAAAAATCACGCAGGAGTAGGCTTCCGAGCGCTGGCAGAGGCTGGCGGCATTGAGCTGGACAGTATTACTGCGACAGGCATTGCTTTTGGAATGGCGCCTCGCATTAATGCAGCTGGAAGGCTCGATCATGCGAAACGTGCAGTCGAACTGCTCACAACCGACGATTATGACAATGCGATTTTGACTGCAATCGGATTGGACAGTTTAAATAAAGAACGGCAGCGCGTAGTGGAGAGTATCGTGAAGGAAGCCGAGTTGCAGTGGCAGACCAAATGCGACGATGCTGCAGCCGCGAATGCAGCACCTCCGCCAGTCATTGTGCTCTCAGGCGAAGGCTGGAACGTTGGCGTCATCGGTATCGTTGCCTCCAAACTGCTTGAACGCAATTATAAGCCTGTTATTATACTTGGGATAGATGAGCAGACAGGGATGTGTAAAGGCTCTGCGCGCTCCATAGAAGGCTTCGACCTGCATGCAGCCCTTACAGCTTGCGACGAGCTGCTCGATCATTACGGAGGACACCAGGCCGCTGCTGGAATGAGTCTTCATCGCGATCGACTATCTGAATTTGAACAGAAACTTGGCGAGCTGGCTGCTGAATGGCTGAGCGCTGACGATTGGATTCCCAAAACGTCAGTTGATCTTGTATGCTCGGTTAGCGAAGCCACTCTCGATACGATTACCGAGCTTTCACAGCTTGAGCCGTTCGGGATGGGAAATCCATCGCCAAGATTGCTGTTTCAGAAGACGGAGCTTGCAGATCGTCGTAAGATAGGCAAGGAGTCTAGACACTTAAAGCTATCGCTTGGAAGCGGCCGTCGTCTATTAGACGGTATCGGCTTCAGTATGGGAATGCTAGCAGAAGGATTAAAGCCGGGCAGCAAAATTGATGTTGTCGGCGAATTATCTGTTAATGAGTGGAATGGACAGCGCAAACCTCAGCTTCAACTGCATGATGTGCATTTTGATCCCGCAGCTGTTGAATTTCCAGAGCGCGAGCAATTCGGCAAAGTGTATCAACTGTTGAAACAGCTGGGGCAAGTTCCGCTTCAAGGATTAAATGCTCGCTTATCGAAGCAAAGTGGTTTATCCTTAGAGACGGTTGAGCTTATGCTGGCAGTATTCGAGGAGCTGCAATTTATTAACCGAGACAATGGTTTGATGCATGCAGCAGCCTCACCTCAGAAACGTGATTTAGCTACTTCTGAACGTTACCGAGAAGCAAAAGCACAATTTGAAGCAACACAAATGATAATGAATAGTTAGAAATGGAAAGGGTTGACCTCAAGTGTCCAACACACAATACAACTTCAAAGATTACATCCGGGTAATTCCTGATTTCCCGCAACCAGGTATCCGTTTCAAAGATATTACGACGCTTCTGAAAGATGGAGGAGCATATCGTGCTGCGATTGAAGAGATGCGAGTTGCCGTTCAGGATATGAAAATTGATGTCATTGCAGGACCAGAAGCTCGCGGCTTCGTAGTAGGCGCACCGCTGGCGATTGCGCTAGGCGTAGGTTTTGCTCCGATTCGCAAAAGCGGCAAGCTGCCGGGCGAGACGATTACAGCAAGCTACGACTTGGAGTATGGACAGGATAAACTGGCTATGCACAAGGATGCAATCACACCGGGCCAACGCGTACTCATTGCTGACGATCTGCTTGCAACAGGCGGAACGATCGCAACATCAATCAATTTGATTGAGCAGCTTGGCGGTGAAGTAGTAGGCGCAGCTTTTCTAATTGAGCTTGCATACTTAACTGGCCGTGAGAAGCTTAAAGGAATCGATGTATTCTCACTAATGACTTACTCATAATTCAAGCAGCAAGATTGCTCTATAAAATGACCGCCTATCCCCCTTATTCGCATTTTGCGAGAAGGTCAGGCGGTTTTATTTTATTGCTGGAGGTCTCTGGTAGTTGACGCGGTACTGTGATTACAGGCATAATATTATAAAAACTCGGAAAACGCATGAATGGGATCCGCCAGGAGTGTAATCAGAAAGGGACGTTTCATGGGCATTGAGCATTTACTCGAGAAGGCATCCGCCTATATGAAAGAGCAGGACCTTATACGCATCCAGGAAGCCTATGACTTTGCGGAGCAAGCCCATCACGGACAAGTACGGAAATCGGGAGAGCCATATATTCTGCACCCCGTAGCGGTGGCGGATATTCTTGTTGATATGCAAATGGACGTGCTGTCCATTATCGCAGCATTGCTCCATGATGTCGTTGAGGATACAACTGTTGATTTGCAGACGGTGCGTGCGAAATTTGGCGAAACCTGTGCGATGCTGGTAGACGGTCTAACGAAGCTCGAAAAAATTCAATTTCGTTCTAAAGAAGAGCAGCAAAACGAAAACTATCGTAAAATGTTTGTCGCCATGGCTCAGGACATTCGCGTCATTTTAATAAAATTGGCTGACCGTCTTCATAACATGCGCACGCTGAAGTTCCAATCGGAAGAAGCGCAGCGTCGTATCGCTTATGAAACGTTGGAAATATTTTGTCCGATTGCTCATCGCCTCGGTATTTCAGCTATCAAATGGGAAATGGAAGATATTGCGCTTCGTTATTTGAACCCGCAGCAATATTACCGTATCGCCAATCTGATGAAGAAGAAGCGTGCGGAACGCGAGCAGTTTATTGACGATGTCATCTCCCGGATTACCGAGAAGCTCGAAGAAATGGGTATTGAAGGTGATATTTCTGGTCGCCCTAAGCATTTGTACAGCATTTACAAAAAAATGACCGATCGCAACAAGCAGTTTACGGAGATTTATGATCTGCTTGCTATTCGAATAATCGTTGATAATATTAAGGACTGCTATGCTACGCTCGGAATTATTCATACGCTCTGGAAACCGATGCCTGGCCGCTTTAAGGACTATATCGCGATGCCGAAGGCGAATATGTATCAATCGCTGCATACGACCGTTATAGGGCCAAATGGAGAGCCTACAGAGGTACAGATTCGTACTTGGGAAATGCATCGCACCTCAGAATACGGAATTGCGGCACATTGGGCTTACAAAGAGGGTTCGCTTGTACCAGGCGGCAACTTTGAAGATAAAATGTCATGGTTCCGAGAAATATTAGAGCTTCAGCATGAAGCGCGCGATGCGTCGGAGTTTATGGAGTCGCTAAAAATGGACTTCTTTGCCGATCTCGTGTTTGTATTTACGCCTAGCGGTGAAGTCATTGAACTGCCAGCTGGTTCTGTACCACTTGATTTCGCCTACCGGATTCATACCGAAGTGGGCAATCGAACGATTGGCGCGAAGCTGAACGGTCGAATTGTGCCGCTTGACCATAAGCTCAAAACCGGAGATATCGTTGAAATATTAACATCGAAGCATTCTTATGGACCAAGTCAGGATTGGGTGAAAATTGCGCAGTCCTCACATGCTAGAAGCAAAATTCGGCAATGGTTCAAGAAAGAGCGTCGCGAAGAAAATGTAGCAAAAGGCAAGGACCTGCTTGAGCGTGAGCTGAAGCGTTTGGGGCTTGAGCCTTCCGCATGGCTGCAGGAAGATAAGCTGCAGGAGGCTGCCGCGAAGTTTGCATTTAACGATATTGAGGATATGATGTCCGCTATCGGCTTTGGCGGAATTACGGCTGCACAAATTTGCACGAAACTTACCGAGAAGATGCGCAGAGAGGCCGAGCTGGCAAGCCAGATTGAGCTTACAAGCGAAATCAAGGAAATAAAATCGCCGGGCAATCGCAAATCACGTCCGAATCAAGGCGTGACTGTGAAGGGCATCGACAATTTGCTCGTTCGTTTTGCACGCTGCTGCAATCCTGTTCCGGGAGATGCCATTATTGGTTACATTACTCGCGGTCGCGGCGTTTCAGTCCACCGAATGGATTGTTTGAACATTCCTTTCGGCGATCAGGGCGAAGAGGGCGAACGCGTAATAGAGGTAGAGTGGGAAGATAATATCGATGCCAATTACAGCGTCGATATCGAAATAACCGGACACGATCGCAGAGGCCTTCTGAATGAAGTGCTGCAGGCTGTATCCGAAAGCAAGACGAACATTTCAGCTGTAACCGGACGTTCTGTAAAAAACAAAATGTCGCATATTCATATGACGGTGCTTATCCGCAATGTCGAGCACCTTACTTCGGTCGTTGAGAAGATCAAACGAGTGCAGGATATTTATTCTGTTCAACGGATTATGCAATAATCGTTTTGCTCTTGCCGCATTGAGATCAAAACGAATATCGGAGGTTTTTAAGCAGTGAAGGTTGTCGTTCAACGCAGTAAACAAGCAAAGGTAGTCATTGAGGGTGAAACAGTAGGTTCAATTGACTCGGGGCTTGTGCTTCTTGTAGGCATGACGCATGAGGACACAGAAGCAGATGTCAAATGGATGGCTGATAAGGTAGCTAACCTGCGTATCTTTGAGGATGAGTCAGGTAAAATGAATCATTCTATTTCAGATGTTGGCGGGCAGCTGCTTTCGGTTTCACAGTTCACACTGTATGGAGACTGCCGTAAAGGCAGACGCCCTAACTTCATGGCAGCCGCCAGACCCGAGCAAGCAGAGCAGCTGTATGATTTGTTTAATGAGACGCTTCGTTCCACCGGATTGGTCGTGGAAACGGGGCGCTTTGGTGCGATGATGGACGTGGAGCTCGTGAATTCCGGGCCTATAACGTTAATTTTGGATAGCCGTATTTAACTAAGGCAACGCGGGAAACAATATAGTGTAAGCTGTGCACGCATCATAAGAAGCTTGTACAAGCAGTATGCCATATTGGAGGTAAACCGCGAATGCACCAATCACGCAAGGAACAAGGGATGGAACGAGCATCTCGCAGACTGCTTCATTCCGATCGCAGAGAAGCTAAAATTTTTGCAGAGCTTGAGGAAGATATGGAAGCAGCGGAGGAATGGGCGGGTTTCCCGCAGCACCCGCGCCGCGATAATTCGGGTCAACTATAGCATAAGCATACCGCCGCCCAAGCCGAGAGCTGGGGCGGTTATCTTTTGAAATAAACAACTGGAGAAAAGGGCATTTATACAAAGTCTCCATTAAAACGCTTTCGAAATTGTAATATTACTGTAATCAATCTCTAACTTTTTTTTAATATCATTGACCTATAATAGAACTCGACCCCCTTTTTAAAATATATTTTACTTTTGGACCTACAAATACGTTTTGTAGGTTTTTTTCTGCCTATTTTAAACTGGATGGCGTTGCTTGGGCAGTTCGATCTTGACTTTAATCTTAGTCAGAGGTAAAATTAGTCCTCAGTATAGATATGGATTCGTTGATGGGACAAAGTAATTCTACGCCTTATATTCAGAGAGGGACGTCACTTGGCTGCAAGCGTCCTTATATTGGCAGAATGAACAGACTTCCCGGAGAACAGACGGTGAACGGCAGATGGCAGCAAGCAATTAGGCTTGCAGCTAACGCACAGTAGCTGGACTGCGGATGACGGACGTTAACCGTCTTTGAGCGAGCCGAACGCATAGGATGCAGGCTCGAAATGTGGGTGGTACCACGGGAGATTCACTCTCGTCCCTTATGGCGCAAGCTATTAGGAACGGGAGTTTTTTGCGTTTTCCGAAATTTAACCCGTTTATTATGAGGGCAGGAGGGGTTATTCAATGGCATTTCAGAAAATGCCGGGCACACAGGATATTTTGCCTGGCGCGGTAGAGAGATGGCAGTATGTGGAGCAGAAGGCTCGGGATATTTGTCAGCGTTATAATTTCCGGGAAATTCGTACGCCGATATTTGAATCCACTGAGCTGTTTCAACGGGGCGTCGGTGAAACGACCGACATCGTTGAGAAAGAAATGTATACCTTCACAGACCGCGGCAATCGCAGTCTGACGCTTCGTCCGGAAGGAACTGCAGGCGTTGTAAGGTCTTACGTAGAGAACAAGCTGTACGGCGAGCCAGACGTGTCTAAATTGTATTATATCGGTCCGATGTTCCGTTATGAGCGCCCGCAGGCAGGCCGTTATCGCCAGCTGCATCAATTTGGCGTTGAGGCTATCGGTTCGGTTGATCCTGCTATAGATGCAGAAGTCATTGCACTTGGCTATACCTTTTATACAGAGGTGGGTCTAAAAGGCGTACGCGTAGAAATTAATTCCGTCGGCACACCGGCTGTACGTGCGGTGTTCCGCGAGCGTCTGCTTGCTTTCTTAGAGCCTAAGCGTGAGCTGCTCTGCAAGGATTGCCAATCACGGATGGATCGCAATCCGCTGCGCGTGCTTGATTGCAAGGTCGATCAAGAGCATTTTACGGATGCGCCGTCTATTTTGGACAGCCTGGACGAGGAATGCCAAATTCACTTTGATAAAGTAAAAATGTATTTGAGCGACATGGGCATTCCTTATGAAATCAATCATCGCCTCGTTCGCGGACTCGACTACTATACCCATACGGCCTTCGAATACAAGGCAGAGGGTATCGGTACGATCGATACTGTCGGCGGCGGCGGTCGCTATAACGGCCTAGTATCGGAAATCGGCGGTCCTGACCAGCCGGGTGTCGGTCTTGGCTTAGGTCTTGAAAGAACGATTTTGCTGCTTCAGCATCAAGAAACAGAATTGCCGGTTTTTAATCAAATCGATGTGTATGTGGTTGCGCTTGGCGAAGCTGCAGAGCGTGAGGTAACTAAGCTCGTTTACCAGCTAAGACAGCAAGGCATACGTGCAGAGCGCGATTATCTTGGTCGTAAAATGAAGGCGCAAATGAAGTCGGCAGACCGTCTTCAAGCTCGTTTTACCGCTATACTAGGCGACGATGAGCTTGAGCGCGGCGAGATTTCCTTGAAAGACATGACAAAAGGCGAACAGCGTGTTGTTGCACTGGATAAGCTCGCTGAAGAAATTAGTCGTTCGTTTGCTACACAAAAATAAATCTAACTAAATGAGGAGAATGAACACAATGTTGTTAAAAACACATCACTGCGGCCGCTTAACGAAAGCGGACGTCGGTCAATCAGTTATTCTAAACGGCTGGGTACAACGTCGCCGCGATCTTGGCGGTGTCCTATTTATCGATCTTCGCGATCGTTCTGGTATTGTACAAACGGTATTCAACCCGGATTTCTCAGGTGACGCACTAGCGATCGCTGACCGTGCTCGTAATGAGTTCGTCCTTGCTATTCAAGGAACAGTAGTGGAGCGCGATGCTGAAACTTACAACGCTAACCTTGCTACCGGTGAAATTGAAGTTCGTGTTACAAAAATTGAAGTGTTGAACGCTGCTAAAACGCCTCCATTCCCAATTGAGGATGGCGTAGAAGTAGACGAGTCGCTTCGCTTGAAATATCGTTACCTTGACCTGCGTCGTCCAGAAATGCAAAAAACGTTGTTGCTTCGTTCGAAAGCAGCAAAGGTTTTCCGCGATTTCCTAGACGGAGAAGGCTTTATCGACGTAGAAACACCAATTTTAACGAAAAGCACGCCTGAAGGCGCGCGTGATTACTTGGTGCCAAGCCGTGTGCATGAAGGTGAGTTTTTTGCATTGCCGCAATCGCCGCAAATCTTTAAGCAGCTTCTAATGGTTGGCGGTATTGAACGCTACTACCAAATCGCTCGCTGCTTCCGCGATGAGGATCTTCGTGCAGACCGCCAACCGGAATTCACGCAAGTCGACATCGAGACTTCTTTCCTTTCGCAAGATCAATTGCTTGCTATGATGGAAGAGCTGACAGCTAAACTTCTGAAAGAAACAGTTGGCGTAGAGCTTGAGCTTCCGTTCCAACGTATCACTTATGCAGATGCAATGAACAAATACGGCTCCGACAAACCGGACCTTCGTTTTGACCTAGAAATTAAAGATATTACCGATATCGTTTCAACTAGCGATGTAAAAGTATTCGCAAGCGTTGCAGCAGGCGGCGGCGTTGTTAAAGCGTTGAACGCTAAGGGCTGTGCAAGCTGGAGCCGCAAAGAGCTTGATGACTTGCAGCCGTTCGCTGCTCGTTACGGCGGTAAAGGGTTAGCTTGGATCACAGTGAAGGATGGTGAATGGCGCGGGCCGATCGTTAAATTCCTTAAACCGGAAGAGATTGCTTCGCTAACTGAGCGTCTGCAAGTTGAAGATGGCGATTTGCTAACTTTCTCTGCAGATAAGAAAAAAGTGGTTTGTGATGTACTTGGCAACCTGCGCTCTAAGCTTGGTAAAGACCTCGGCCTGATTGACGAATCGAAATTCAAGTTTGCTTGGGTTGTTGACTTCCCATTGCTTGGCTGGGATGAGGATGCGAAGCGTTATGTTGCTGAACACCACCCGTTCACACGTCCAAATGAAGACGACCTTCATTTCTTCGATACGGATCCAGGCCAAATTCGCGCACAAGCATACGATCTAGTTCTGAACGGTTATGAAGTTGGCGGCGGCTCTATGCGTATTTACAAGCGTGAGGTACAAGAACAAATGTTCAAAGCGCTTGGCTTTAACGCGGAAGAAGCACAAGAGAAATTCGGCTTCTTGCTGGATGCATTTGAATATGGAACGCCTCCACACGGCGGTATTGCCTTTGGTTTCGACCGTTTGGTGATGCTGCTTACAGGCCGCACGAATTTGCGTGAGACGATTGCATTCCCAAAAACGGCAAGCGCAACAGATCTTCTCTGCGATGCGCCGTCCGAGGTCGAGCTTTCACAGCTTGAGCAATTGCATATCCGTACAGTTCTTAAACCGAAGCAACCAGTTGCAGCGGCAGCAGCAAATGCAGCAACAGAAACTAGCGAAAAATAAGCAATCAATACGAAGGAGGCGGCGGCCGGATGCTTCACCAATTTTCACGAACAGAGCTGGCTATTGGGCCAGAGGGGCTAGCGCTAATGAAGGGGAGCACGGTTGCCGTGCTCGGCATCGGAGGCGTTGGCGGCATTGCAGCTGAGGCGCTTGCACGCACCGGAGTTGGACGTATTATTCTCGTTGACAAGGACGTTGTAGATATTACGAACGTTAATCGTCAGATTCATGCGCTCACAACGACAGTGGGGCAAGTGAAATCAGAGCTTATGCGCGATCGGATTAAGCTGATTAATCCTGAATGTGATGTCATTGCCCTGCGTATGTTTTATACGGAAGAGACGTTTGAACAGTTTTTCGAGTTCCCGCTTGATTATGTTGTTGATGCTTCCGATACGATTTCGTATAAGATTCATTTGATCAAGCAATGTCTCGAGAGAAAAATTCCGATTATTTCTAGTATGGGCGCAGCGAACAAGATGGACCCGACGAAATTTCAGGTTGTCGATATTTCGCAGACGCATACCGATCCTTTAGCAAGGGTTATCCGTACTAAACTTCGTAAGGAAGGCATCAAACGCGGCGTTAAGGTAGTATTCTCAACGGAGCTGCCAATGAAGCCGCGTGAGGATGTTACGAAAAAAATCGTTCCCGAGAATGCGCCTGACATTCGCAAAGCGAAGCAGCCTCCGGCCAGCAATGCATTTGTTCCTCCGGTAGCGGGTCTGATCATGGTTAGTGTCGTCGTGAAGGATTTGCTTGCTGCTGGCGGCATTGAGGTGTAAACGATAATTGTCGGTAAGCTGGTGAGAGGCCATAGATCTCCACTCGACAAATAAGAAGCAAAACAATAGCCGATTTGAAAAAAAGCGTCTTCAGCTTTTTTGCGAATCGGCTATTTTATATGATGCTAGCATAAAAAGAAAAGAACTTGCTTCCAATTAGTCTTAAATGCAAAATAAACCGATTCATCATAGCAGCAGAAAGGGTAGCGAAGCCGTTGACGCTTCGGTGATTAGCATACAAGCACATCATTTCTGGCGAACAAATGTGCTTGTATGCTATGATCGGAGTAACAGATGGCAGAAGGTTGGGGAGCAGAATGGATTTATTTTCATATCAAGAGGAAGAAGCGCCTCGCGCCAGGCTGCTTGCAGATCGCATGCGGCCGCAAACATTAGACGAATATATCGGGCAAGAGCATATAGTAGGAACGGGGAAGCTGCTGCGGCGGGCTATTGAAGGCGATCAGGTGTCGTCCATTTTGTTGTATGGTCCGCCGGGCTGCGGTAAAACGACGCTTGCACACATTATATCTTTGCGGACAGCAGGCGAGTTCGTGAAGCTGAACGCGGTAGATGCGTCGGTAAAGGATGTACGTGAAGTTATCGAGCAGGCTCGCACCAACAAAGCGATGTACGGCAAGAAGACGACGCTTTTTCTAGATGAGGTGCACCGCTTTAATACAGCTAGGCAGGATGCGCTGCTTCCTGCTGTCGAGCAGGGCATTATTATTTTTATAGGGGCGACAACAGAAAATCCATTTCATCATGTGAATGGCGCTCTATTGTCACGTTCAACTTTGTTTCAGCTCGAAGCGCTTGGCGAGGAGCACGCCTATGAGGCGATGATAAGAGCACTAGCCGATCGTGAGCGGGGTTTAGGCTTTATGGACTTGCAAGTAGATGAGGACGCGCTGCGGCATATCGCTGCAATGGCTGGCGGAGACATCCGCAGGGCGCTTAATGCGCTTGAGCTGGCTGCGGTGACAACGCCGTCTGAGATGGATGGTTCTGTTCGGTTGACGCTTGAGGTGGCTCAAGAGTCCATAAGGAAGCCGTCCATTCGCGCAGATCTATCTACACAATATGATGTGCTGTCAGCATTTCACAAAAGTGTAAGAGGTTCAAGCGACGCAGCGTTATTTTGGTTTTTATATGCTGTGGAGAAGCTGGGCATGGACCCGATGACGTTTATCCGCAGGCTGATTGTCGCATGCAGCGAAGATATTGGACTTGCTAATCCGCAAGCGATGATTCAAGCGGTTACAGCGATGGATGCCTATCATAAGATAGGCTGGCCTGAAGCGAAATATAACATCTCACAAGCGATTCTGTTCGCGGTAGAGAGTCCTAAGTCGAATGCTACTGCCATTGCAATCGGCAATGCAGAGGCGGCAATCGAGCGAGCAGGCGGTGCAGAGGTACCGCTGCATTTGCGCGACACCCACTACAAAGGGGCGCAGCAGCTTGGTCACGAGGGGTATCAATATCCGCATGATTTTCCGAACCATTACGTAAAGCAGCAATATTTGCCGAATACGCTTGGGGGAATGACCTTTTATAAGGCTACCGAGCAAGGGATGGAAGATAAAATAAGGCAAAATCAGCAAAAGCGCCAAGGAAAATGATAAGTTAATTCATAAAAAAACTCCTGCTAATTTGATGGAGGTAAGCTCAATCATAAGCTTACCTCCATATTAGCAAGAGTTTTTCTTTTATTAAGCAATCGCAAACATCAGGCCGAAATAACCGAATACCACTGTCAAAATACCCATTACAAAAGCTGGCATAAGCTTATTTACGCGATACATCCAAAGCAGACCGACCGCCATTAGTGCAGCTGCCGCAAGCATGAGCAGGCACTCCATGTTCAGAGTGAATTTCAAGCTGATGTCAGGGCTGAAGTTTCCTTTGTAAATTGAAGTGAAAAATGGAGAAGGTGATTCCGATTGCAGTGTCTCCTTCACCTTATGCGGTGGTGCTTGTTGACCAAGCACACCTGTTGCTGCAAGCACGAGCAAAGCAATGAAGCTTTCTGCTTTTAGCCAGCGTCTTGGATTGAAATTCGGATTGGTTTTTGCTATTTTTTTGTATCCGAAGCCATTTGAGAAAGCAAACAGCAGCAGAGGCAAAATCAGTAGATGTTTAATCAGCAGCATCTGACCGTAGGGAAGCATCCATGAGTTTACATATTCTGGAGTTGTAAATGACATAAGCGTAATGCCGGCAAGAAGCGTTACAACAACAGATACAATGGCTACTGGCGAAAACCAACGCAGAAATGCGTTCCAATTGGCATCATCTTTGGAAAACCAACTGATCACAAACAAAATGCCGATCCATACGCTGACTGCGAGAAAATGAGCAGAATGTGTAATTAAACCTTTAAATCCATACAAGGATGAAGCATGTCCTGCATAACCCAGCCACACAATTAGCAAAAAGGTAACAAACAAAGCTACCTTAGGCATATGCTTATCGCCCCGGAATGCTTTAAGGCCTAGCAGAAAAGCGAGTCCAGCTGATCCGATGGTTGTCCAAACCCACGCTTTGCCTGTATTAACATCAAGCAGGATGCTCTTTAGAATAGCGCCGTAGCTCATGTCAAAATCTTTGGCAAATACGATAGCAAGCTTATGAATAGGAACGTAGGATAAGAACGGTATTGCTACTGCGCATGCGAGCAGCAGGCCATGCGGTACATGAACGGAAGGCCTTCTGTCCTCCGGTACAAGCCGCAATAGAAAGGTGCCCGTTAAAATGGCGAAGCAAATGTATAGAAGGCCTTCGCTGATATAGATCATTATTTGCGCCTCCGCATGAATAAGAGAACTGCTGCTACGATAATGACACCGATAACGACATAAGGAGTATAGTTTGTCCCAGCATCATTAGTTGTAGCTTCACTGCTTCCTCCGTCAGTATTAGTGCTAGCATCAGGTGAAGGAGTAGGAGCCGTTGTCTCTGCTGGTGCTTCAGTTGCTGTAGCTGTTGGTTCTTCGCTCGGTTGTTCAGTAACAACAGGCGCTTCTACAGTAAACGAATAATCGCCTTCCACCGAATGACCATCCGCTCCGATAATGACCCACTTTACTGTATAAATGCCATTAGGCAAAGCAGAAGGAACTGATCCGGCCATCGTCATGCCGTCAACCTCGACCTTTTCTTTTTCCATTTCCTCGCCAGCAGCATTTAATATTTTAAAATTACTAAGCTTCTCGATCTTTGTGTTAAATGTCATCTCTATACGCTCTGGTGAGGCAGCGACCGTCGCATCTCGCGCAGGCACCGCGCTTTCTAGTTTGGAATGGGCCATCGCTACGCCCGGAACGAGCCATAGAGCGGCAAGAAAAATAAGCAATATTCGTTTCATTATTAAACCTCCTACATATTTTTGTAACGAGCCTACTTGGTAAGCTCATTGCATTATAACAGATTCCAATTCGCTGTTGCGCCAAATAAAATGATCAATTCATTGCGGCTTAGTGAACATTTGTTGAAGATCGTTTGATGCTTCCTATAAAAAACGCTTAGAAAGACTGGAAATCTGCGTATAAGTGCTAGCCTATGGCGAATAGACATAATTACAGTCTTGAGAGCGGTATGGCTCGCAGCTTTACCGTTTGACGCGGCGGTTTGTCATCTAGGAGAGATCTCACACTACACAAAGATTGCCGTATCTTTGTTCCAAAAGGAGGTGCACCTGTCATCGCATCCCGTTTCATTTCTTGCGGAGGACAGGAATCCATTGATTGACCCATTACCGACCAGCTTGTCTCTGCTGCTTATTTTTGTTTTTATCATGATGAACAGTTTTTTTGTTGCTGCCGAGTTTGCAATGGTGAAGGTAAGAGGAAGCCGCTTAGATACAATGATCGCTGATGGTGATTCGAGAGCGAAGCTTGCTATTCGTATGACAGGCAATTTAGATGCTTATTTGTCTGCATGCCAGCTTGGCATAACGCTTGCTTCGCTTGGCCTTGGATGGGTTGGCGGTCCAGCTATTGCAAATGTGATCAAGCCTGTTATGGCTTTCATCGGCATTCGCAGTGAATGGTTTGTTCATACCTTTTCATTTTTGCTTGCCTTTATTCTCATTACGATGCTGCAAATAGTACTTGGAGAGCTGGCGCCAAAAACGATTGCAATCCGTAAAGCTGAATCCATTACGCGATTGACAGCGTTGCCGCTCGTTTGTTTTTATAAGCTTATGTTTCCCTTTATTTGGTTATTTAACGGGGTAGCCAATTTGCTTCTTAGAAAAATTGGAATTGAGCCTGTGACCGAGAAGGATTCGGCGCACACGGAGGATGAAATTCGGATTTTGATGAAGGAGAGCCACAAAAACGGTTTAATAGATAATATGGAGCTTACGCTTGTTGATAACATTTTTGATTTTGCCGAGACGAATGCGCGTGAAATTATGATACCTCGAACAGAAATGATATGTCTGAATACAAGCTGCACTTTAGCCGACAATAAAAAAATTGCACTGGAGCAAATGCTGACGCGTTATCCGGTTTGTGAGAATGACAAGGACAATATCATTGGGTTCGTGCATATCAAGGATTTACTGAAGGACACGATGCACAATCTGCAGGATATAAGGCAAATTACAAGACCGATTACAACAGTACCCGAATCGATGCAAATTAGTACACTGCTGAAGCTGATGCAAAAACGAAAGTCGCAAATTGCTATTTTGATTGACGAGTACGGCGGCACTTCCGGCTTAGTAACCCTCGAGGATATTATGGAGGAAATCGTCGGCGAAATTCAAGATGAATTTGACGAGGAACGAGAGCCTCTTGAGAAAAAAGACGACAATACCTACTCCATTAGCGGTCTCATGCTGATTGAGGAAGTCAACAGCTTCTTCAATCTCGATATCGAAACGGATGATTATGATACAATTGGGGGCTGGATGTATTCCAAAATAAACATACCTCCTGTCAACAATCAGCGTGTCGATCACGCTGGAGAATATGAATTCATTATCGAAGAGACGGATCATCTTCGGATCTCCAGGCTTCTGATTCGAAAAATTGGCGAGAGAAAAAAAGGACAGAACGGCCAATATTTTGGCTGAACATAAACGTTTTGATCAAAAGAAAAGCTGCCTAATGCATCAATAGCGGATGCTTCAGGCAGCTTTTCGTGTTGTTAGGCTTGCTTTGCGAAATCAGCAGCAGGATCGACTTTCTTAACTTTATCGATCGTGCCTCCGCCAAGGCAAACGTTGCCGTCGTAGAGCACGACAGCCTGTCCAGGTGTAATGGCTTTCTGAGGCTTGTCAAACACGATATGCGCGTTTCCATCTTCGCCAATCGTTACGCTGACGCCTTGATCTGGCTGGCGATAACGAAATTTGGCGGTGCAGCGGATGGTATCTCCGCTGGTTACAGGCAGAATCCAGTTCATGCCAGTTGCCGTCAAGCTCTCTGAGTATAGGCTGGCATGCTGCTCTCCCTGTACAACATAAAGAATGTTTTTCTCCAAGTCCTTGTCCGCTACGAACCAAGGCTCGCCGGAACCTGATCCGCCAATGCCAAGTCCTTGGCGTTGGCCGAGCGTGTAATACATCAGCCCGTCGTGACGACCTTTTTTCTCGCCGTTTCTAATATCAATCATATCGCCGGCTTGAGCGGGAAGATAGCCGCTAAGGAAGGTTTTGAAATTGCGCTCCCCAATGAAGCAAACGCCTGTGCTGTCTTTTTTCTTAGCGGTATAAAGGCCAGCTTCTTCAGCAATACGGCGTACTTCAGGCTTCGGCAGATGCCCAATCGGGAACATCGCTTTAGCCAGCTGCTTCTGATTAAGGGCGCTAAGGAAGTACGTCTGATCTTTATTTGAATCGACTCCGCGAATGAGCTTCGTTGTGCCATCCTCGGTACGTTCTACTTGAGCATAATGGCCTGTTGCCAAATAATCCGCTCCAAGCTCCAAGGCGCGCTGCAGGAAGTCGCCAAATTTAATCTCGCGGTTGCACATAACGTCTGGGTTAGGCGTACGTCCGCGCTTGTACTCATCCAGAAAATAAGTGAATACCTTGTCAAAATATTGCCGTTCAAAATTCACGGTATAGTAGGGAATGCCAATTTGTTCACATACGCGGCGTACATCTTCAGAATCCTCTTCCGCCGTGCAATGACCGAATTCATCGGTATCATCCCAGTTTTTCATAAAAATGCCGACAACGTCATACCCTTGCTGCTTTAGCAGCAGTGCAGTGACGGAGGAATCGACGCCGCCTGACATCCCGACGACAACTCTTGTCGAAGCTTTTGGTTTTTCCATCGTAAACACCACCTTGCTTGAATCAAACATTTATTATTGTAACATAGGCTGCAAACTTTTTCATGAAGATGTCAACCTTTTTGCACACTCCGCCCGCTCGATATGTTAACATATAAGTGAAATGGGAATACAGAGAATTAACAACCAATGCGGAAGACACAATCATAAATCAATACTAAAAACAATAAAAGAGGTGCCACTTTGAAAATATCGACGAAAGGCCGTTATGGCTTAACTATTATGATGGAGCTTGCGGCTAAATTTGGTGAAGGCCCGACTTCGCTCAAGAGTATCGCTGAACGAAATCAGCTTTCCGAGCACTATTTGGAGCAATTAGTAGCACCCCTTAGAAATGCCGGCCTTGTGAAAAGCATTCGCGGAGCTTATGGCGGCTATATTTTATCGAAGGATCCGGAAACGATTACGTCTGGGGATATTATTCGAATTCTTGAAGGCCCGATTTCGCCTGTAGACTTTACAGAAGAAGATGATCCGGCTAAACGTCAGCTTTGGCTGCGCATTAGAGACAGTATTGCAGAAGTATTAGATTCGACTACGCTTGCAGATCTAATTAATTTCGAAGATGCTGGCAAACCTGATAGCTATATGTTCTATATTTAAGGAAGCCGACCTATGACAAATCATTATTTTGATCATGCCGCCACTACACCTATGCATCCTAAAGTCATCCAAGCGATGCTTGAGGTAATGCAAGGCTCCGGCGGCAATTCGTCTAGTATGCATGCTTTTGGAAGAGCGGCCAAGCATCAGTTAAATCGATCACGAGATCTCATTTCAGCAGCAATTGGCTGCAAGCCGGGACAATTATTATTTACCTCAGGTGGAACGGAAAGCGATAATGCCGCTCTAATCGGGACTGCTAGAGCACAGCGTAAACGAGGCAAGTCACATATTATAACTTCAGCGGGTGAACATCACGCTGTTCTTCATACATGCGAATGGCTGGTTAAGGAAGAAGGTTTCTCCCTAACCGTACTACCTATTGATAGCTTTGGACGAACATCACCAGAGCTTGTTCAAGAAGCCATGACCCCGGAAACAGGCCTTATTAGCATCATGCATGGAAATAACGAGGTTGGAACGATTCAGCCGATTGAAGAAATAGGGCGCATAGCTAGAGCTGGCGGTGCTGTTTTTCATGTTGATGCTGTTCAAGCTTTGGGCTCATTCGAGTATAGGCTCAATGAGCTGCCAGTCGATTTGATGAGCTTCTCCGCCCATAAAATTAATGGTCCTCAAGGTGTTGGGGCACTTTATGTGGCTAATGGTACTCCGATTGACGCTCTTCAGCATGGTGGATCCCAAGAGAGAAAGCGGCGTGCAGGGACAGAAAATATTGCGGGGATCGTCGGGTTTGCTGCCGCAGTTGACATTTGTGTGAACGAGCGAGAAAATAAGCAACTTTTTATGGACGAGCTTCGTAAGAGATGGATAGAACTGCTTCACAACCATGTTGAAGTGCCTATCGTTATAAATGGCTCGGAGCAGCACTATTTGCCGCATATCGTAAATATCAGCTTTATTGGTGTCGATACGGAAACGATGCTTATGAATTTGGATATGGAAGGTATCGCAGCAGCAAGCGGTTCTGCTTGTACCTCCGGCGCGCTTGAACGGTCACATGTACTTCGAGCAATGCAATTGCCCGAGGAACAAATTAATTCTGCTGTAAGATTTAGCTTTGGTTTGGGGAATACTTTGGAGGAATTAGAAGATGCCGCACAAAAAGTTGGAACAATCGTGAGGCGTATTCGTAATAACTACTAGGAGGACTCCAGCTAAGCGTGATCAAACTTCAACGGCTTATTGGACTACCCGTAATCGTTATCCATTCCGGCAAACTTGTTGGAACTGTCAAGGACGCCTGGTTCGATGAGCATTGGCAGCTGAAAGGGCTAATACTCGATTGTCCCAAGTGGTTTGCTTCCTCCGTAAAAATAGTGGAGTGGACTCACGTGATATCCTGCGGAGAGGACACCGTTATTATAGCAAGTGAAGCAGCGATCGTTCGGATGAAGTCGAAGCAATTGCTACGTTCATATGACACAGGATTAGTGAAATTAAAGGATCTGCCCGTCGTAACTGTACAAGGTATTCAACTTGGCAGAGTGTCGGATGTTTATTTTTACCCAAAAGAGGGTACACAAATAATAGGCTACGAGCTTACGGACGGTTTTGTTTCGGATCTGATGGAAGGGCGCAGATGGCTGAAGGCGCCGAGTGATCCGGATAGCGTATTACTCGGGGAAGACGCGATTATTGTTCCTGCTGTCAGTGAAGCGGAATTGGAGCCTGTCGCAGCTTCCAATTTCAGAGGATAGGGAGAAATGAAAGATGATGAGATGTCCGAATTGTAATTCGAAAGATATCGGAAAGATCGGTTCCCACCAGTTTTATTGCTGGGGCTGCTTCATTGAACTGACGGTTAACGGCGACAAAATGTCGGTTTACCAAGTGGAAGAGGATGGCACGTTAAGCTCACTCGACGACTTGTTCTTTGAGGAAGAAATTACACAAGTTCACGTCAACTGACGTGCGTTGCTATAAACTTGAATATCAAAAGACGGTCTTCGGCCGTCTTTTTTTTGCTGTTATAGGATGATTTAGGGCGCTTGTACATATACTGAACTAGTTCGGCTTGTCTTGCTAAGAGCGAAGCGGATAAAGAAAGTTCGGGGGTGAGGACGGTGGAGCGCTTTACGAAGAACCGTCTGTTTGTCTGGCTGGTTTACATCATATTGGGACTGCTTGCGATTTATCTTATGCTGCTTATAAAGCCGCTTATTGTGAACGTATATGTGTTTGTAAAAGCCGTTTTTGCTCCATTTATAATCGCGATGATAATTTCTTATGTGCTGAATCCGATCGTTACGATGCTGCATGACCGAAAGGTTCCTAGGACGATTGCCGTGCTGCTCATATATGCAGTGTTTTGTGCAGTCATTACGGTGATTCTCGTTAACTTGATTCCAATGTTCATCGAACAAGTACAGGAAATCAATCGACATGTGCCTGAGCTTTCCATGCGTGCTCAAAATATCGTCACGGACATTAACAACACTTCTTTTTTGCCGGAAAGCATTCGAAGCGGGCTTAATAAGTCACTTTTGCATATGGAAAAAAAGCTGTCGGAGAGTTTGTTCAACTTTGTTAACAATATCGGGTCCATGTTAAATGCAGTGTTTATCGCGTTTATTATTCCGTTTCTCGCCTTCTATATATTAAAGGATTTTGATGTGTTTGAAAGAACGGTCATTACGTATGTACCAAAGTCACATCGCAAAAACACGGTCAGGCTGCTTAAAGATATCGATACAGCACTCGGCAGCTATATTCGCGGACAGTTTTTGGTTTGTATTATCGTTGGCGTGCTTGCTTATTTCGGGTACCTGTTGATCGGCATGCCTTATGCACTGCTCCTTGCCGGCATCGTTGCGATAACGAATGTCATTCCGTATCTCGGTCCTTTTTTTGGAGCGGCACCTGCAATACTAATGGCTTCTACGGTTTCCATTAAGATGGTCATCCTTGTCGCGATTATCAACACCCTGTGCCAAATACTCGAAGGCAACGTAATCTCTCCACAGGTGGTAGGCCGTACGCTCCATATGCATCCTTTGTCGATCATTTTTGCATTGCTGGTCGGAGGAGAGATTGCCGGCATTGTTGGCATGATTTTGGCGGTTCCTATTTTTGCAGCCTGCAAAGTGATCATTCAGCATATGTTCGCCTACTACGTGCGAAGAAAGATTATTTGACAGGCGGATAGGCTGTGGCTATAATTTTAAAATAATCAAGTGTCAATTATAAGGGAATAAATCGTTGATGAAATGAAGTAAGCCAATGCCCGTTAGCCAGAGAGAAAGCTTCTTCGCATTTGCTTTTCGATAAGCAATCGCGTCGGTTGAGAGAGCTTTTATAACGAAGAGTGGCCGAAAGCTATTTTCGGAGTGTGAATGAACTTCACCGGTTGGACCCGTTAATGTCTAATGAAGGCGATTGCTCTAGCTTATGCAGCGAGGCAATAACCAGGGTGGTACCGCGATTCTATTCGTCCCTGTCAATGACAGGGGCTTTTTTTGTGTTTTATCATTTGAAGGGGGCTCATCCTAATGAAAGCTAGTGAAATTCGTGCAAAATGGCTTGCATTTTTTGAAAGCAAAGGCCACAAAATTGAACCAAGTGCATCGCTTGTACCGCATAATGACCCGTCCTTGCTATGGATTAATGCAGGTATGGCGCCGCTAAAGGCTTATTTTGACGGACGCATCGTTCCAGAAAACCCGCGTATTACGAATTCACAGAAGTGCATTCGCACGAATGATATCGAAAACGTAGGCAAAACCCGCCGTCATCATACGTTTTTCGAGATGCTGGGCAATTTCTCGATCGGTGATTACTTCAAGGAAGAAGCTATTACTTGGGCATGGGAGTTTCTGACTGAGCCAAAATGGATTGGTTTTGATCCTAATCGCTTGTCGGTAACCGTATATCCAGAAGATGTAGAAGCATTCGAGTTCTGGAATACGAAAATTGGCCTTCCTGCTGAACGAATTTATAAGCTGGAAGAAAACTTTTGGGATATTGGCGAGGGCCCTTGCGGACCTTGTACAGAAATTTTCTATGACCGCGGTGACAAATATGGCGATCTTTCGGACCCAGAATGTTGGCCGGGCGGAGAGAACGAGCGTTTCCTAGAAGTTTGGAACGTTGTATTCTCACAATTCAATCATAATAAAGACGGCAGCTACACGCCGCTTCCAATCAAAAACATCGATACAGGCGCAGGACTTGAGCGTTTTGCTTCTATATTGCAGGATGTGGATTCAAACTTTGATACGGATTTGTTCCGTCCGATTATCGACCGCACTTGTGAAATTGCGAAAGTAAGCTACAAAGTGAATGAAGAGCATGATGTTGCGCTTAAAGTTATTGCCGATCATATTCGTACAGTAGCGTTCGCAGTAGGTGATGGCGTAATGCCTTCAAACGAAGGCCGTGGCTACATCATTCGCCGTTTGCTTCGCAGAGCTGTTCGTTACGGAAAAACAATCGGAATCGACCGTCCGTTTTTGCATGAGCTGACTTCAATCGTTGGCGAGGTTATGGGCGTTTATTATCCAGAGGTTGTAGAGAAGCGTGAATTTATCGAGAGGGTTATCCGTACGGAAGAAGAGCGTTTCCATGAGACATTGTCCGATGGACTAGCTATGCTCTCTGATCTGGTAGCTGCTGGTACGAAAGCTGGCCAAAAAGAGATTAATGGCGACGATGCATTCCGCTTGTATGATACTTACGGCTTTCCTTTCGATTTGACGGAGGACTTTGCTTCGGAAAATGGAATGACGGTTGATCGTGCTGGATTCGACGCAGCGATGGAAGCACAGCGCGACCGTGCACGCGCAGCTCGCCAAGATACTGGAAGTATGAAGGTTCAAGGCGGACCGCTCGGCGATTTCACGGTTAAAAGCGAGTTTGTTGGCTATAATGAACTGGTAACTGAGTCAAAAATCATTGCCATCGTTCATGAGGATCTGTTGGTTGAATCGGCTCCAGAAGGCAGCAAAGTCGTTGTGATATTGGATCGCACACCTTTCTATGCAGAAAGCGGTGGACAAATCGGAGATACAGGAACGATTACGGGCAAGGGCTTTACACTGCAGGTTGAAGAAGTAACCAAAGCACCGCACGGTCAAAGCGTCCATCATGCTGTTGTTACCTCAGGTACTGCTCGTACAGGTGAAGCAGTAGAGGCGAGCGTTACTAGAGCTGTGCGCGATGACATTATCAAAAACCATACGGCAACGCATTTGCTTCATAAAGCGCTCAAAGAAGTGCTTGGCGATCATGTCAATCAAGCGGGCTCTTCGGTAGAGGCTGAACGCCTGCGCTTCGACTTCTCGCACTTTGGCAGTATAACTGCTGAAGAGCTAGTAACGATTGAACGCCGCGTCAATGAGCAAATTTGGCTAGGAACTCCAGTAACCATCGAAACGAAATCATTGAATGAAGCTAAAGCAATGGGCGCGATGGCGTTGTTCGGCGAGAAATACGGCGATGAGGTTCGTGTGGTTCAAGTTGGCAGCTATAGCTTAGAGCTATGCGGAGGCTGTCATGTAAGCAATACATCGCAAATCGGATTGTTCAAGTTGTTAAGCGAGAGCGGTATTGGGTCGGGTGTTCGAAGAATTGAAGCCGTTACGGGTAAACATGCGTATAACTATTTAGATGGTCAGCTTGACCTGCTTAAGCAATCGGCTGCACTTCTGAAATCAAATGCAAATGATGTGCCAAAACGGATTGAAGCATTGTTCGGCCAAGTGAAGGAATTCTCTCGCGAGAATGAATCCCTTCAAGCGAAGCTGAGCCGGATCGAAGCAGGATCACTTGAGCAAAACGCTAAAATAGTGAATGGCATCACTGTCCTTTGCGCAAAAGTGAATGCTCCTTCAATGGACGCGCTTCGCGGCATTGTTGATGAATTGAAGCTGAAGCTGGAGTCAAGCGTGATCGTGCTTGGTGCGATTTCGGATGACAAGGTGAACCTTGCAGCTGCCGTTTCAGCAGATTTAATTAAAAAAGGTTTCCATGCAGGCAAAATTGTAAAAGAAGCTGCAATTCATTGCGGCGGCAGCGGTGGCGGACGCCCAGATATGGCGCAAGCAGGCGGAAAAGACACAACGAAGTTGGATGAAGCGTTGAAACTTACAGAAGAACTAGTTCTTAATCAAACAAATGTGATATGATATGAGTGTATATCTCATTGAAATGCGGTTTGGAAAGCGAGGTGCTGGCGATGAGTTCCATGGACAAAACAATGAAATTTAACGTGAAGGCGGAGGGGGTTGAATCTTCTCAAGACATTCTGCTATCCGTGCATGAAGCGCTTCTAGAGAAAGAGTATAATCCGATTAACCAGATCGTTGGGTATTTGCTGTCCGGAGATCCCGCGTATATTCCGCGGCATAACAACGCCAGGAGTTTAATTCGCAAGAAGGAACGAGACGAATTAATCGAAGAGCTTGTCCGGTTTTATCTAAACCATAAGAAACAACAAGCGTAAACGGCTAAAGCCCCCTTTAGGAGGCTTAGCTATCGTTTCGCAGAGAAATATAAGCAGTTTATAAGCAGATAAACTTATAAATTCTTATATTTTAACTAATGAGGCAGGAGCCGGACAAGACATGAGATTGATGGGGCTTGATTACGGTGACCGCAACATAGGAGTTGCTGTCAGCGACGCTTTTCGTTGGACCGCGCAAGGAACTGGTGTTATTGAACGAAGGCGAGACCATAGTGAGTTTGACCGCATTGCTGATCTGGTTAAGGAGCATGAGGTTAGTGAAATTGTTGTTGGTCTTCCAAAAAACATGAATGGCACCATCGGTCCACGTGGAGAAATTTGTATAGAATTCGCAGAACAGATTAAGCAGAAACTAAACATACCTGTTCACCTTTGGGACGAAAGGCTGACAACGGTAGCTGCCGAACGAACGCTTATTGAAGCGGACGTCAGCCGGAAGAAGCGAAAGCTTGTAATAGACAAAATGGCGGCAACGCTTATTTTGCAAAATTATCTCGATTCTAAAGCGAAAAGGTGAGGGTAAACATGACAAATGAAGAGTTGGAATTCGAAGAGCCGGAAATTATTTATATCCCGGATGAAGAAGGAAACGAAGAGGAATTCGAAGTCATCATGAAGTTTGAAGTTGATGGTTCCGATCAGAAATATATGATGGTAGTTCCGCTTCATGGAGAAAATGACGAGGAAGATGAAGTATATGCTTTCCGTTATGAAGAAGAAGGCGACGACCTGAAGCTGTATACCATTGAAGATGAAGAAGAATGGAATATGGTTGAGGAAACGTTCAACACTCTCCTTGGTGAGATGGAGGAAGAAAATTAATGTCCGGCACAGAGCATGAAGCACCTAAGAAGCTGAATACGCTGCGAGCGGCATTCGGCAATGAAATTGAGCTTGAAGCAGATGACGGCAGCGTAGAGGTATACGATATTAAAGCTGAGTTTCAGCTAGGGGATCGAATTTATGCAGCCCTGCAATCGGATCCGATGCGTGGCGAGGATGATGTTGAGCTATTCCGCGTCATTCAAGTCGATGGTGAACCGCAGCTGGAAAACATCGAAAACGATGAAGAGTGGGAAGCTGCATCAGAAGCGTACGATGATTTATTGTTTGCTACTGACGAGCGTCCATAAAACGTCGTGTAATGTATATGCATCTAACGAGAGAGCGGCCAATAACCGCTCTTTTGTTCCATGTTTAGCGTTAATTACTCAATTACAGCATTTTCAGCTGAGCCATAATAGGATGGTCTCAGCCATTTCGCCTGCGCAAATCGATATACCGAAAATGATGCATTATAAAAAGGGGGTCTAATTTTGGACAAGTCATCACAGCACCTTGAGCAACAATCATCATCGGGACCGAGGAAAAGCCGCATTACATTATGGGTTATTTTAAGCTTGTTAGGAATTATGATTATTGGTGCTGGAAGCGTTGCTTTATATGTGTGGAGCAGCTTGAAGCCAACAACTGCTGGTGCGGTTCAGAAGATTGATATTCCAAGAGGAACATCAGCGAATGAGGTTGCAGAATTACTGGAAGAGCAAGGGATCATTAAAAATGCATTTATATTTAAATATTACTTGAAGCTTAAGGATCAAGGCGGCCGCTTTCAGGCGGGACTTTATGAGCTGAACCCCGGCATGAATAATGAAGCCATTATAGCTAAGCTCAATGCTGGCGACACCGTAGAAGCAGAAACGATTCGATTCACGATTCCTGAGGGCTTTACCGTATTGCAAATTGCTGACAAGCTTGCTCAAGAGAAATTGATCAACAAAGAAAAGTTTATTGGATTAATTGCATCGGAAAACAATTGGGGTGATGCGGAGTCTGTTCGCTCCATTCCCAATAACGATAAGCTGCATCAGCGTCTTGAAGGTTATCTGTTCCCTGAAACGTATGAGATGAAAAAAGAAAGCACAGAAGAAGATATTATTAAACGGATGGCGCTTGAACTCGACCGGAAGCTTGCTGAGCTTCCAGAGGGGTGGATGGAAGTGCTTGAAGAGAAAAAAATGTCCTTTCATGATATGCTGACAATCGCGTCGCTTGTAGAGCGTGAAGTCGTTGTGGACGAGGAAAGAGCTCTCGTATCGGGCATTATTTACAACCGGATTGAAGGTGGCATGAAGCTTCAAATTGATGCTACCGTTCAATATTCATTAGATAAGCCTAAGGAACGTCTTTATGAGAAGGATTTACTCGTAGACAGTCCTTATAACACGTATAAGGTAGAAGGTTTGCCGCCTGGGCCTATCGCAAGTCCAAGTCTTAAATCAATTGAAGCGGCTATATATCCGGAAGATACGGAATATTTTTTCTATGTAACCAAGAAGGATGGAAGTCAGACTCATTTATTCGCAAAAACATATAAAGAGCATTTGAAAAACATCGAGAAAAGTAATCAAACGGCTGGGTAGTCATACGATTAGATAGGAAACGAAGCTTGACGGTGTTTTTAAGGAGGATCAAGTATGGCGTACAAGCCGGAATTGTTAGCTACCGCTGCATCTATAGAAGAGCTGGAAAGGCTCATGGCAGCAGGCGCGGATGCTTTTGTCATTGGCGAAGCACGCTACGGTATGCGATTAGCAGGAGAGTTTAACAAAGAAATGATAGCGCAGGCAGTAAAGCTCGCTAAGCCTAAGGGCGTGAAGATCTATGCTGCCCTTAACAATCTTATGGATAATGAAGCAGCGGATTCATTAAATGATTATGTAACCTCGCTTGCTGAAGCTGGCGTTGATGCACTAGTATTCGGCGACCCTGCGGTCTTAATGGCTGCTAGGCTGCATGCCCCAGGCATGGCGCTGCACTGGAATGCTGAAATGACCTCAACTAATTATGTTACAGCTAATTATTGGGGCCGCAGAGGTGCTACTAGATATGTGCTCGCACGCGAACTCAATATGGAACAGGTTTGCGAGACAACGGCTAGTACAGAACTTGAGGTTCAAGTACATGTGCATGGGATGACGAATATTTATCATTCGAAGCGTTCGCTTGTAGAGAGTTATATGGAACATCAGTCGGAGACGGATCGGCTTCCGGAGAAAGACAAGGATCGCGGGCTTTATGTGATGGAAGCGGAACGGCAGGACGAGCGTTATCCAATCTACGAAGATGCGAACGGCACTCATATTATGAGCTCGGATGATGTTTGTATGGTAGAGAACCTTCATGAGCTGCTGGATGCTAAAGTAACCAGCTTGAAGATTGAGGGATTAATGAAATCTACCGAGTACAACGAAATTGTTGTGCGTTCATATCGGCAAGCAATCGACGCCTATTTGGCTGATCCAGAGGGCTACATTTTCCAAGAGGAATGGCTTGACGCGATTAAGAAAGTCCAGAATCCGCAGCGAGAGCTGAGTTTTGGCTTCTTCTTCAAAGAGCAAGTCTATTAATAAGTTAATGCTTACGAAGTGAGTTTTGCTTCGCAAAACCAAAGTTAATGCTTACGAAGTGAGTTTTGCTTCGCAAAACTTAGGAGGTACACATAGTGACAACAATTGAGAAGACGACACCTCGCTATCAAGGCAAACGCCATCGGCTGGACAAGCCGGAGCTGCTCGCACCAGCCGGAAATTTAGAGAAGCTGAAATTTGCGATTCATTACGGAGCTGACGCGGTTTATATCGGCGGTCAAAAGTACGGCTTGCGCTCCAATGCAGACAATTTCAGTTTTGAAGAAATGAAGGAAGGCGTTGAGTTCGCGAGCCGCTATGGTGCAAAGGTGTTTGTCGCGACAAATATATATGCGCACAATGAGGATGTAGAAGGACTTGAAGACTACTTGCGCAATCTAGAAGCAGCAGGAATCTCAGCTATCATTGCCGCAGATCCTGCCATTATTGAAACGGCGCAGCGAGTAGCTCCTAAGCTTGAGGTTCATTTGAGCACGCAGCAATCTACGCTGAATTGGCAGGCTGTGCAGTTCTGGAAGGAAGAAGGCTTGCCACGCGTTGTGCTGGCCCGTGAAACGAGCTTTAAAGACATTGCAGAAATTAAAAAAAATGTTGATATTGAGATCGAAGCGTTTATTCATGGAGCTATGTGCTCATCTTTCTCTGGTCGCTGCGTATTGTCTAATCATTTTACGGATCGTGACTCCAATCGTGGAGGCTGCTGTCAGTCATGTCGCTGGAAATACGATTTGTTTGTTGACGATATGCCAATGTACCCGGAAGAAGAAGATAAGTTTACAATGGGCTCCAAAGATCTATGCATGATTGAATATTTGCCGGAGCTTATTGAAGTTGGCGTTGACAGCTTCAAAATCGAAGGACGAATGAAAAGTATCCACTATGTGGCGACGGTCGTTAATGTTTATCGTCAAGCGATTGATGCGTATTTTGCTGATCCCGAGCATTTCGAGCTGAAGCAGGAATGGGTGGATGAGATAAATAAAGCTGCCAACCGTCCGTTAAACACTGGGTTTTTCCTTGATACACCGGGTGCGGAGGATCATATTTATGAGCCAGAGGAAAAAGCAGCGCCATATGATTTTGCAGGAGTAGTAGTAGATTATAATGATAAAACGGGTTTTGCGATCGTGCAGCAGCGCAATCACTTTAAACTCGGACAAGAAATCGAATTTGTTGGTCCGAAGGGTACTTTTTTCAAGCAAACGGTAACCGAAATTACGGACACAGACGGCAATGCGCTTGATGCGGCTCGCCATCCTTTGCAGCATATTCGCATTCGTACGTTAAAGCCGGTTAAACCGATGGATATGATGAGAAAGAAGATCGGGAAGAAGTAAATAGGCAAAACATGACTAGAGTCTTATTTTTTTAGAAAATAAGACTCTTTTTTTTGTATTTATTATTATGAAATGACAAGAATGTGTCGATATAAAATAATATACTGTAAATACATATTTCGGCAAGATGCGCTAGCAGCAAACGTACTATTTTGGACTTACAATATTAAAGGCGGTGTCTTCCCTCATGGAAAACCAAGAAGAACAAAAAAAGAAGAAAACAAAGAAACAGAAACAGGAAAAAGAGCAAAATAGCACAAACGAAATTAAGTCAGGTACAAGTATGAAAGCGTCATCAAAAATACAATCTTTATCACAGGCAGCAAAGGCCGCGACGGTATCTGTAAAAGGCACAAAGCTTTCAAACCCGATTAAATCAGTAGGAACGAAACTATTTACGATTATCTTTTGCAGTATTATCGCGTGTGTATTGACAGTAGGTCTAATGGCTTATTCAAAGTCGAAGTCGATTATTGAAAATAAAGTTTCAGAAGCGAGCTTTCAAACGATCAATCAGGTTGCAAACAATATGGACGTTATTTTCAAGACGTATGAGGATTTATCGCTGCAAATATTAATTGACAAAAGCTTTCATGAAATTGTAAGGAAAATGCTTGACGGCGGTGACGATTTCAGCAAATTTGAGGCATCGCGTAATTTAAGCGACAAAATGCAATCATACGTTATGGGTAATAACACGATCGTTTCCATGATGCTGCTGCCAGTAAATCCGAATCTGACGGTCGTAACATCAGGCAGGGCAACTACTGGCACGGCGGAGAAATTAATGAATACAGACTGGTTTAAAGAAACTGTCGCAAATGCAGGGAAAACAAACTGGATTCCGCCTCAGCCTGAAGGCATGTCAGATCCAGCAGGCGGTCCCACCATTGGCTTGAGTCGACTCATCAAAGATATAACTTCAAGTGAAGCATCTTATGTATTGCTGCTAGAGGTGCAAGCTTCAACGCTTGCGAAACGCTTCGAAGAAGTTAACCTTGGTGAAGGCAGCCAGCTTTCGATCGTGAATGCAAACGGTGAGTATATTACAAATGGTGATCCTGAATTGGTAGGCCAGCCAGCCAGCATTACATTCCCAACCGAAGGCGATAAAGCGCTTGAGGATTCGTCGAAAATGAAAACGACAAACGGTGCTGAGGTTCTGGCTACATACAAAACATTCGAAACGATGAACTGGAAGCTGCTAGGCACGGTACCGGTAAAAGAACTAGTGAAAGATGCTAAAGCGATTCAAAATTTGACATGGATTACAGTATTTATCGCAGCACTTATTGCAATAGCAATCGGTATTCTCGTAATTATGACGATTGCACAGCCACTGGTTAAGCTTCGCAACCTAATGACTGAAGGAGCAAGCGGCAACCTGACCGTACGATCTGTCATGAAAAAACGCCAAGATGAAATTGGTGAGCTAAGCGACAGCTTTAATCTTATGATGACGCAAATAACTGCTCTAGCAGTACAGACGACAAGATCAGCTGAGGATGTACTGGTTACAGCTACTGAGCTCGGAGACGCTTCTCGGAAAACAGCTATTTCTGCTAAGGAGATTGCAGTCGCAACAGAGGAGATCGCGGGAGGAGCAACAAGCTTAGCTGTTGAAGCGGAGCGAGGTTCTGACCTTACAGGAAACATCGATGTTCAAATGAAAAAAGTTATTGCAGCCAACGAACAAATGGTGAACTCTGCGCAAGCCGTTGAGAAAGCAAGTGAGCAGGGAACAAACTATATGGGCGTACTTATTCAAAAAACGAGCATGACGGAAGAAATGACCCGTTCTATGGTAGAGAAGGTTGATGCTTTGAAGGAAAGCACAGGCTCTATCGTAAAAATTCTAGACGTACTCAATAGCTTAACGAAACAAACGAACATCTTGTCATTGAATGCGACGATTGAAGCTGCTCGCGCAGGCGCAGCAGGAAAAGGCTTTATGGTCGTTGCCGATGAAATTCGCAAGCTGGCGGACCAAAGCCGCCAATCCATTGACGTTGTTGGTCAAATCACGGAGAAAATTAGAGGAGAGATTGACGAGACGGTTCATGTTTTGTCCGATGCTTATCCGTTATTCCAAGAGCAGATCGGTTCTGTAAAAGAAGCGAATCAAATTTTCTTAACCGTTTCTGGTCAAATGGGAGAACTAGTTAAGAAGCTGGATCTCGTTACGGATTCAATCGGGCAATTGGATGAATCGCAAGTCGTATTAGGCGAAGCGATGACTAACGTGAGTGCAGTAGCTGAAGAATCTTCCGCTACATCAGAAGAAGTCGCATCACTTAGCACAGAACAACTAAGCATTAGCGACGGTATGGTGCGTTTGTCGGAGAAGCTGGATACGGTATCTCGTGAGCTTAAGGATTCACTTTCTAAATTTAAAATTAATTAGCAATCACGGTATCCTATTAAATGGTTAACATTGAAGGAAGAGCTATTCAGGCAGTTAATGCTGAACAGCTCTTTTTTTGTTGTAGAAAATAGAATGGATGTTTGAAGGAGAGCCGCGGAAGGAGATAATGAACGTATAACAACGATTTCAGCGCTTATCAAACATTAGGCAGCATTAAAAAGGAGCTTTCGCAGGATGAGAACGGGACATGATTAAACGAATAACAATGGCTGCTTGTTTCATTAGTTTAATAATGATGCTTTATATTGGCCGCTTAGCTTGGATTCAATTGATGCCTGGAAGCTCCTCTTCAGCGGTCCTTTCTCCACTCGCAAACCGGGGAGGATGGCAACGGCTGTCAGTTCAGCAGCGTCAACGAAACTTGATGCTGGACACAGGCAGAGGCGACTTCTATGATCGCTATGGAAAGCCGATAACAGGTGAAACTTACTCGGCCGTTGCTTTATTTCCCGTACGGGCAGAGCTGCGCGGTCAAGAAAAGAGTTTAGCTGAGCTTAGCCGCATACTAGGCGTAACCATGGAGCAGCTGCAGCAGAAATGGGATGCTGTGCGAGAGCCTGTGTTTTGGAAGGCTGATGGGATGCAGGCGCCTTTGCGACTGACAAATGATCAAATTACCCGCCTAAAAAAACTTGAGCTAAACGGTATACGTGTGCTTCCTTATCGCAATCGCTATTTGCCGGATTTTGATGCAAAGCATCTGATTGGCTTTACAAGCCAGCATCCTGAGTGGCTGCAGGTTAACCATGCGGAAGATCTCGTAAGCGGCAAAAGAAAGCTAGTAGATCAGGTTGGCGGGTCGGGTCTTGAGAAATCGCTGGACAAGCTGCTGCATGGAGTAGGGGCTACTTCTGTTTCCTACTTCCTCGATGGACGTAATGCTCCAATGCACGGCCTTGATATGCGGATTACGCAGCCTGGCAATCGATATTATCCACTTAAAGCGATGACGACGATTGATTTGCAGCTGCAAAACGAAATCGAAGCATATGTGGATGCACAAGGCTTGCAAGAGGGAGCAATCGTTGTGCTGGATGCGAGCAATGCGGATATTGTAGCGATGGTATCGCGGCCGCAATTGAAGCCAGGACAGTTCCAAAGCTCCGACGGCAGCGAGTGGGCTAATCATGCAATCAAGGCGGTCGCTCCCGGCTCTGTGTTCAAGCTAGTTGCGGAAGCAGCTGCGCTGGAGGCGGGTGTAGTTAATCAGCATGAAACGTTTTTTTGCAATGGTGAATACGGCAAATATGGCTTATCCTGCTGGAAGGAAGGCGGACACGGCCGCTTGACGCTCCAAGAGGGCTTGGCGCAATCTTGCAATATTGTGTTTGCAACGCTGGCTGAGCGGCTTGAAGCTAAGCAGTTGAAGCGGACCGCAGACTTGCTCGGGATAGGGCAGCAAGCAGGCTGGCATCGCGATGAAGCTTTTGGCCCCTTTTCATCGCCGCTGAGACTGCTTGAGGAAGAAGATCGCGGACAGCTGTTTGCAGCCGTTAAGAGCAAGCTCGCTTGGAATAGCGGCGGTGAGATGGGTGAGCATGAGCATGAGCACGAGCATGAAAATGGCAGTGGCAATGACAATGACAATGGCTTTGGCAGTGGAAGTGGCAATGATAACGGTAATGGGAATGAAAATGGCCAGGGGAACGGCAACGGGAAGCGTAATGCGAAGCGGAGCGGGAAGTTTGATGCGGCGCAGCAAGCGCGGGAAGAAGCAGCCATGCTGGCTGGCGTAGATGGCGGCGTGCTCGCGCAAAGCGCGCTTGGGCAGCGTGATGTAAGGATGTCGCCGCTGCAAGCGGCAAATCTGATTGTAACGCTGCTGAATGAGGGGCGCGTAATGGAGCCGCGCCTAGTGAGTGAAATCCGCTATGCCAACGGCCAGCGGATGGTGAAGCTGCCCGCGCAGCGCGCGCAAGCGATCCGTGGCCGGATTAAACCGGCCACGGCGCATGCGCTGCTGCGCGGCATGCAGGCGGTCGTCGACCATGGAACCGGTCGATCGATCCGCCAAGGGCTGTGGGCGATTGCCGGCAAATCCGGCACCGCCGAAACGACTCAGGCCGGAATCGCCCGCAACCACCAGTGGTTTGCGGGCTACGGCCCGGTCAAGGCTCCACGATACGCCGTAGCGGTCCTCGTGGAGAACAAGCCGCCTGGGAGCTCGCACCAGGCGACTAAGCTCTTTCGCGGCGTCATGGATATCGCCGCACGCCATTCCAAATAAAATGAGCCACCCCATTGCAGACGAATCAACGTTCGTTTGCAACGGGGTGGCTCTGTTTTATTTGCGTATTATTGTTCCTTGATGTCCTTGTTATTGATTTTCACCGATATACTGTCAGTGTCGTCCGGCTTGTCCGAAGGGTTGTCGTATTCCCCCTGCGGAGCGTGAATCCAGCGGTGGAAATAACCTTGATCATACAGCGCTTTGATTAAGATCATAAGAATAGGTGATAATATGACACCTGCGACGCCAAAGAGCGATAAGGATACAATCATGAAAGCGAGCATTGTAAAGGCGGATACGCCTAAGGAGTCGCCTGTAATTTTTGGTTCAAGAATTTGGCGTGTAAGCACAACTGCGAGAAAGAGGACGGACAGCCAAATGGCAAGCGAGACTTTGCCGACAATAATTAAGTAAATAATCCATGGGATAAAAATAGTGCCTACGCCGAGCAGCGGCAAAATGTCGAAAATGGCCGATACGACTGCTATGACAAAAGCGTTTTCTACGCGCAGCAGAAGGAGCGCGATCAAAATAACGACAAAGGTGATACTAATCATCTTGGCTTGCGCTTTAATATATAACGCGATTCCTTTAAATACATTGTTTCTAAGGAAGAAAAATGCCGTTTTGAAGGTGTTTGGCGTTTTGTCCTCGGCTGTCTTTTTCCAAGTCGTAATTTCGATGCTTAAGAAATAAGCTAATATAATCCCAACTACAAAATTAAAGATGAAAGTTGAGAAGGATGTGACGTACCCGATGATGCTAAGCAGTACAGTCTTCCCAAACAATGCTAAGGTTGAAGAAGCACCTTCAATGAGGTCTTTGGAGCGCTGAACCAAATCCAAATCTGCGGGCAGATTCCCAAATCTGGTTTGCACCTCTTCAGTCAGATTAGCGATTTGAACAGCGAGCATTTCTTGATATTTCGGGAAGTTGTTAACGAGCTCAGTTCCTTGCTTCGTAATCAGGTAAGCTGCGCCTGAGAAGGCGGTAAGTAAAATTAAAGTGAACAGCAGAATCGAAATGCCGGAAGCGATCGATTTTTTCATGCCAAGCTTATTTAGACGCCTTGCCAGCGGCTCAATACATAAGAAAATGAGAAAGGATAAAAATATAGGCGTTGCGATTCGGTACAAATAGCTGAAAGAAAACATAATTAAATAGACAGTTAGTGCAATGAGTGCGATGTCAAAGGCGGTTCGCCAATACTTTTTGTAAAAGGGCAGCATAATGTTTCTCCTTCTTTTTCCATATTCATATTTCCATAAAGATTGTACTATAGTTTTTAAAAAGATGCCTATTTTTAATTGCGTTATGCTACAATTAATACTACTGTTGTTGTTTTGTACCGCTATTTATTCGTCGACTAAATCATATAACGGTGGGGAAAACAAAATGGAAAATTTGCTGTTATGGGGATTATACGTAGCATCCTTCTATGCGTTTCTTCCTGGCCTCATTAGCCGTACTTTTGGCTTTCGTGTTTTTAAGAAGGGCCGTGTGGGAAACGAAATATCTTTAACGTTCGATGATGGGCCAGATGAGATTTATACGCCGCAATTGCTCGATCTTCTTGCCCGCTACAATGCGAAGGCAACCTTTTTTGTTGTCGGCTCACATGCCGAGGGACAAGAAGAGCTGCTGAAGCGGATGAAGGATGAGGGTCACAATATTGGTGTCCATAATTACGTTCATAAATCGAACTGGTTAATGCGTCCGAGGACGGTTAAGCGCCAAATCGAGCGTACGCTTGACATTATTGAGCATGCTACGGGAGTGCGATCGACTTATTATCGCCCGCCATGGGGAATCGTAAATGTATTCGATTATGCGAACTTAGGCCATTTGCAAATTATTTTGTGGTCGGCAATGTTCGGTGATTGGCGGATACGTTTAGGGTCAGAACGATTGAAAAACCGGATGATGAAAAAGCTTCGGCCAGGTGAAGTCATTCTGCTGCATGATTGCGGCATGACCTTTGGGGCGGACAAGGATGCACCGAGAAATATGCTTACGGCACTTGAGGCTTACTTAGAAGAAGGTACGAAGCAAGGTTTCCGCTTTGTTGGCATTGAAGAAATGATGAAGCGATCTGAAGCAGCGCGTGCTGCTCATACATCACTCTTGAAGAAAGCGATGATATCGCTTTGGCTGACATGGGAGCGTCTGTTTCACGTCGTTTTCCGTTTGAAAACGGTTGGTGATGTGAAGGATGCAGCGTTTCATTACCGGGTGACCACATACACTGGTCAGGACATTGAGTTAGCAGAGGGAGGACGCGTCTCAAAGGGAGACCGTATTGCAGAACTGCATTTTGACAACAAGAAATTGTCGATGATTGCAGCAACCTCAAAATCTCCTGTAGCTACAGGTATTCGCATGCTGCGTGAAGTGGAGCAAGCTCTTCCGATGCTCGCAAATCAGCTTGCTGAAGATACAGATGCGAATGACATCAAAGCGGTATATGGGGTTACAATGATCCATCGCGGGGCTGATCGATTAGGATTTGAAATATTTCAGCTGCCTGAGGGCTGGTTTGCCAAATCATCGCGTGTGTACTTGCGTGTATTGATTAAAGTATTAACGAACACGAAGCAGACTTCTCAGAGCAAGAAGAAAAGAGAACTGATCTCGCCGCGTATGCTGTTAATGCCCGTCGCAACGATTAGGTCCTATGCAACGGCACAGCTGAACATGATTCAAGATATAAGCCAGACAGTAGAGAGAACTTTAAACGCAGCAGCCGACGAAGCTGCGCAGTTAGGTACAAAAACAACAGCGATTTAATGTTGAGATATAAATGACATTTATCCAAATGAATGTTAAATAAATAAAGGAGTGCAGGCTGTTTCCAGCCTGCACTCCTTTTGTTTAAATATAAGAAAAGTTATCTATTGCTCCAACTTATCTTTTCGGTCAAAGCTGCTTCATCATCCAGAGGATGCTGAAGGCGATAACTACATTTTCATTACGCCGCCAGTACTGGCAGATGTAACAAGGTGAGCGTAGCGAGCCAAGTAGCCGCGCTTGATTTTTAGCTCGAAGCCTTTCCATTCGGAACGGCGTTTCTCGAACTCTTCGTCGCTAATAAGAAGATCCATCGTACGGTTGTTCATGTCGATCTCGATGATATCGCCGTCTTGTACGAAAGCGATAGGGCCGCCTTCAGCTGCTTCAGGAGAAGCGTGGCCGATGCTGATGCCGCGAGATGCGCCGGAGAAACGTCCGTCTGTAATGAGGGCAACCTTAGCGCCGAGTCCCATACCAACGATTTGCGAAGTTGGTGCAAGCATTTCTGGCATACCAGGGCCGCCGCGTGGTCCTTCGTAACGAATGACTACGACATGACCTTCTTTGATTTTTCCGTTAGCGATGCCGTGAAGCGCTTCGTCTTGGGAATCGAAACAGATAGCAGGACCTTTGTGGTAGCCGCCAACGGACTTGTCAACTGCACCTGTTTTGATAATAGCGCCGTGAGGAGCCAGATTACCAAATAGTACAGCCAAACCGCCGCGTTCTGTATGCGGGTTGTCGATGGTATGAATAACATCGGTGTCTTGGATTTCACAGCCAATAACATTTTCACGAAGCGTTTTGCCAGTAACGGTAATGCAGTCACCATGCAATGCGCCTTCTTTCTTGAATAGCTCATTAAGGACAGCACTTACGCCGCCTGCATTATGCACATCTTCAATGTGATAATCGGATGCAGGAGCGATTTTTGCCAAATGCGGTACGCGTTCAGCCACTTCGTTAATACGCTCAATTGGGTACTCGATTCCAGCTTCATGCGCGATTGCTAGCGTGTGAAGAACTGTGTTTGTTGAGCCGCCCATTGCCATATCTAGAGCAAATGCATTGTCGATTGTATCTTTTGTAACGATGTCGCGAGGTTTGATGCCTAGCTCGATGATTTTCATCAATTGGCGAGCAGCGTCTTTAACGAACTCTTTGCGTTCTGGAGAAACAGCAAGAATCGTGCCGTTACCAGGCATTGCAAGTCCCATGCCTTCTGCCAAGCAGTTCATGGAGTTTGCAGTAAACATACCGGAGCAAGAGCCGCAAGTCGGACAACCGAATTGTTCAAGCTCCATCAGTTGATCGTCATTGATTTTACCGGCTTGATGAGCGCCTACGCCTTCAAATACGCTGGAGAGTGAAATCGAACGACCATCGGATGTTTTGCCGGCTTTCATAGGTCCGCCGCTTACAAGCATAGTCGGGATATTGACGCGAAGTGCGCCCATGATCATGCCTGGTGTAATTTTGTCACAGTTTGGAATACAAACCATACCGTCGAACCAGTGAGCATTTACGACTGTTTCAATGGAATCGGCAATAATTTCACGGCTAGCAAGTGAATAACGCATACCGATGTGACCCATTGCAATACCATCATCAACGCCGATTGTGTTAAATTCGAAAGGAACGCCGCCAGCTTCACGGATCGCTTCTTTAACGAGCTTGCCGAACTCCTGTAGATGAACGTGACCAGGAATAATATCAATATACGAGTTGCAAACCGCGATAAACGGCTTGTCGAAATCTTCCTCTTTTACGCCTGCGGCGCGAAGCAAGCTGCGATGCGGTGCGCGGTCGAATCCTTTTTTGATCATGTCTGAACGCATTCTTTTGGCCGCCATGTAAGTTCCCCCTATATGCTTATTAAAATATCAATACTCTCGATTTTATCACAACGGACAGGCGTTGGCTATAACGTCAGCCGAAAGGCGTTTCACAAATAAATGTTAAAAAAACATTAAAAATGGCTTAAACATTGTGATATTCCGTGAAACAATAGGACATCATGCAGGTTAATCATGTATAGTATGCTCATTGGTAACGATGAGAATAATTTGAAGATGAATAAGGAGGCGCTTGAAATTGGAAAGAAGAGTATTAATTGTTGATGATGAGCGGGAAATTGCCGATCTTATAGAGATCTATTTGAAAAATGAAGGGTTTATTACCGAAAAGGCGTATGACGGGGAGCAGGCGCTGCTTGCTTATGCGCGAGATCCGTTTGACTTAGTCATCTTAGACATTATGATGCCGAATATGGACGGGCTGGAAGCTACGAGGCGGCTCAGGCGCGATCAATCGGTCCCTATTCTAATGCTCAGCGCAAAAGCAGAGGATATGGATAAAATTATGGGGCTGATGACCGGTGCGGACGATTATATGATCAAGCCGTTTAATCCGCTTGAGCTTGTGGCTAGAGTGCGCTCTTTACTGAGAAGATCCTATCAGTACAGCGGTCAATCAAGTGCGAATAACGGGGCGCGACTAGATAAGGAGCTTCGACTTGGACCGCTGCGGATCGATAAGATGAGCCATACGGCTGAAATAGACGGAAATCCGCTGCATCTCACTTCTACTGAGTTCGGCATTTTGCATTTGCTCGCTGGCCAGCCTGGCCGCGTGTTTAGTGCGGAGGATATTTTCCAGCAGGTGTGGAAAGAAAAATATTTTGATTCCAACAATACGGTAATGGTCCATATCAGCAAGCTTAGAGATAAGCTGGAGAAGGAGCTTGGTGATAAGATGATCATCACGGTCTGGGGGGTTGGCTATAAAATTGAAGGATAACATTGCATTAAAGCTTGTCTTTCGTTCGCTGCTGAATATGGTGATAAGCGCCGTGCTATCGGCTTTTTCACTGTATATCCTTTTAGGGTTCGGAATGTGGCTTATCGATAATGTAAGGCCAATGAGAGTTTTATATCAATTCGTTAATTCTATAGTTGATGGCAGACAGCTTTTACCTATAGCAGGGAGCGTGTTTTTGTTTTTTGTATTTTATATCATTCTCCAGTGGAGCTTATTTCATTATCTCGGTCAAATGAATAAGACGGTTCGCGGCATTGCTGACGGTACCTATGATATGGATTACCAAATCGAAGTGCGGAAAAGAAATATATTTGGTCCTATGGCAGCCAATATGAACAGCTTGGCAGGAAGGCTCCATCATGCGCTAGTGGAAGAGCGGAAGGCAGAGCAAACCAAAAACGAATTGATTACGAACGTTTCCCATGATTTGCGTACACCTTTAACGTCAGTGCTTGGCTATTTGGGACTGATTGAGCAGGATCGTTATCGAGACGAGGTAGAGCTGCGTCACTATGTTCAAATCGCTTATGAAAAATCGATGCGGCTCAATGTCCTCATTAATGATCTTTTTGAATATACGAGAATGAGGCATGATACGACTGCGCTTAAAGTAACGAATTTTAATTTAATCGAAATGCTCGGGCAGCTGCTCGTGCAGTTTCGTTTGCCGCTGGAGGAAGCGGGAATGCAGAGCAAGCTGGTGACAGATAAAACGTCAGTCATGATCAAGGGAGATGCAGCCAAGCTTGTGCGTGTATTCGAGAACTTGATAGTGAATGCCATGAATTACGGCAGAGACGGCAAACAGGTCGTTGTGACTGTTCAGTTGGAGGGCAGTGCAGCCGTTATCGAGGTTATTAATTTTGGTGAACCGATTCCAATGATGGACATTCCTCATATTTTTGAACGATTTTATCGCGTAGACAAATCAAGAACACAGTGGTCAGGCGGTTCCGGCTTAGGGCTTGCCATTGTCAAAGGCATCGTTGAAAAGCATGAAGGTACGATTTCGGTGACGAGTGATTCGGAGCAAACGGCATTCCGTATAACCTTGCCGATTATTAATTAATAATTAAGGGTTTCTTATGGTTTGTTTACGGTCTCCTTAAACTGACTCTCCTATACTTGGTTGTATAGAAGAGACAGTGAAAGGGGATCGTTTTTTATGCAGCAAGAAACGTATGGAAGAAAACGTGGAGGTACAATCTTGTGGCTTCTAACCGCAATTGGAGTGATCATCAGTGTCTTTTACGTCATTTCATTAAAAGGCAGCCCATCTAAAGCTGATTTGCAATTGGATTCTAGCTCGGCTATTTTAATAGATCTCAATACAGGGGAAGTGCTCTACGAAAAAAATGCAAATGAAGCGCTGCCGCCTGCAAGCATGTCGAAGCTGATGACAGAGCTTATCATACTAGATCTCACAAGTGATGGTACGCTTGATTGGAAAGAGCAAGTAAAAACCAGCGCTTATGCTGCAGAGGTGCCAGGTTCCCAAATAGGCTTTGCGGCAGGGGAGATCTATACGGTTAGAGAGCTTTTTGAAGCGATGGCGATTCATTCCGCGAACGATGCGGCAGTAGCGCTTGCAGAGCATGTTAGCGGCAGTGAGGCTGCATTTGTTCAATTAATGAACAATCGGGCTGCTAAGCTGGACTTGTCCAAGCAAACCGTCTTTGCGAATGCAACGGGGCTTAGCCATGAGGATCTGCTTCCGTTCGAAGCTGCTTCTTCAGAAAGAGACACCATGATGTCAGCCAAGGATACAGCAAAACTAGCTGCCTATTTACTGAAGAAGTATCCTGAGGTAGTCGATGTTTCCAGCCGCAATAGCGTGAGGCTTGCGAGCACCTCGCAAAGATTGAAGACGACAAACATGATGTTAAGCGGCATGCCGTATGCATTTCCGGGCAATGACGGATTGAAAACAGGTTATACCGTGCAGGCTGGTTATTGCTTTACAGGTACTGCGAAGCAGGATGGCAAACGGCTTGTATCCGTCATTATGGGTGCGAAGACGCCAGAGCAGCGATTCACGGAAACAGGGAAGCTGTTTGAATACGGTTTTCAATTAAGCGGCTTGGAGAGCGTAATGGGGCATGTGCAAAGCAAACTCGGCTTTAAAGTAGGATAAACAAGGTTGAATTAAATCTGTTTTTCTCGAATGATGAAGAATATAGTCGATCATTCTCATCTAAATAGTTGTGTTATTGTCATGTTAAGTCTAGAACGAGCGCAAGTCGCTTTTTCTGGACTTTTTGTTTTTATGTCATAAAAACTAACATTAAATGATTTACGAACCGGTTTTTGCTGTTTATAATAAAACTAATACAGATAAAGAGGTGAGTATATGCAATTGACCGAACGTGAAAAAGAAAAGCTGCTCATTACGATCGCTGCAGATTTGGCAAGACGACGAATGAATCGCGGCTTGAAGCTTAATTATCCTGAAAGCATAGCGATAATCACCTCTGAAATTATGGAAGGCGCTCGTGATGGAATGACGGTTGCACAGCTAATGGCATTTGGAACGAAAATTTTGAATGCGGATCAAGTCATGAGTGGCATACCGCAAATGATTCACGAGGTTCAGGTGGAAGCGACTTTCCCAGACGGAACGAAGCTTGTTACCATTCACGACCCGATAACTTGAAAACTTTATGCAAAACGGCTATGGGCATCATTTCATTTGATATAGAAAGTGGCATGTGAACGATCAGCTTTATAGGGGAGGAGAGAATGGCCTGTGATACCTGGACAATATCGTACGGCTGACGGTGAAATTGAATTGAATGCCGGAAGAATGACGAAGCAGTTAATTGTAGTAAATACTGGAGATAGACCGGTTCAGGTAGGCTCTCATTTTCATTTTTTTGAAGTGAATCGTGCATTGAGGTTTGATCGCGAGGCAGCTTTCGGGATGCGTCTTCACATCGCAGCAGGGACAGCGGTTCGTTTCGAGCCCGGTGAGGAGAAGCCTATAACTGTAGTTGAGCTAGGTGGTACAAAGCTATCTTATGGACTTAATGGTCTCAGCCAAGGGAAAGCGGAGAACGGCAGGATGCCAGATGTTGTTCGCGAACGACTTGCGGCTTGGGAGGGCGAAGGTAAATGACTAAGATGGATCGACGCAGCTATGCGGCCATGTTTGGCCCTACAACGGGTGATGCCATTCGGCTGGCAGATACGGAGCTATGGGCACAGATTGAACATGATTACACGGTGTATGGCGATGAATGCAAGTTCGGCGGCGGCAAGGTTATACGCGATGGCATGGGGCAGTCGAGCGGCGCGCTGCGTGATGAGGGTGTGCTGGATACATTGATTACGAATGCCGTTATTATCGATCATTCCGGCATTGTGAAAGCGGATATCGGCTTAAAGGATGGATTTATCGTTGGCATCGGCAAAGCCGGGAATCCAGACATTATGGACGGCGTGCACCCGAATATGATTGTTGGCGCAAGTACTGAGGTTATTGCCGGAGAAGGAAAGATTGTAACAGCAGGAGCCATTGATTCGCATATTCATTTTATTTGTCCGCAGCAAATTGAAACGGCGCTCTCCTCAGGCGTCACGACGATGATCGGCGGCGGAACAGGTCCGGCAACAGGAACCAATGCAACGACGGTAACACCTGGCGCGTGGCATATGCGGCGCATGCTGGAGGCAGCCGAACATTTTCCGATGAATATCGGCTTTACGGGTAAAGGCAATGCTTCGTTCACCGCTCCGCTTATTGAGCAAATTGAAGCGGGAGCTATTGGGCTTAAGCTGCATGAGGACTGGGGAACGACACCAGCAGCAATCGATGCCTGCCTGCAAGCAGCAGATCAGTATGACATTCAAGTTGCTATCCACAGCGATACACTGAATGAGGCAGGTTTTGTTGAAGATACACTGGCAGCCATTGGCGGAAGAACGATTCATACTTATCATACCGAGGGCGCGGGCGGCGGTCATGCCCCAGACATCATCATCGCGGCAGGCGAGATGAATGTTTTGCCGTCATCCACGAATCCTACTCGTCCTTTTACAATTAATACGATAGAAGAACATTTGGATATGCTGATGGTTTGCCACCATTTGGACAGCAGTATTCCTGAGGACGTTGCATTCGCTGATTCTCGGATTAGGCCGGAGACGATTGCAGCGGAAGATATTTTGCATGATATGGGCGTATTCAGCATGATTAGCTCCGATTCACAGGCGATGGGGCGCGTAGGAGAAGTTATTATCCGCACATGGCAAACGGCAGACAAGATGAAAAAGCAGCGAGGACCACTCCTTCCGGACAATGAACAGCATGATAACTTCCGTATTAAGCGCTACATTGCCAAATATACGATTAATCCTGCGATCACGCATGGTGTCTCTCATCTGGTAGGTTCGCTGGAAGCTGGCAAATTCGCCGATCTTGTCATTTGGAATCCAATGTTTTTTGGCGTCAAGCCGGATCTCGTCCTGAAGGGCGGGAGCATCGCATTTGCGCAGATGGGTGATCCAAACGCTTCAATCCCAACACCGCAGCCTGTGTTCGGTCGGCCGATGTTCGCGTCTTTTGGGAAGCTGGTGTTTAGCAGCTCGATTACCTTTGTATCTCAGGCAGCCTATGACCTCGGGGTTGCGAAGGAGCTCGGACTGCAGAAACGTATTGAACCTGTAAAAGGCTGCCGCAGCGTAACGAAGAAGGATATGATCCACAATGATGCAACGCCTAAGCTTGAGGTGGACGCGGAAACCTATCATGTTCTGGTAGATGGCGAGCATGTGACCTGCGAGCCAGCTGAGGTGCTGCCGATGGCGCAGCGATATTTCTTATTTTAGCTGCGCGCTGCGGCCATGGAGGACAGGAGGGCGAGCAAAAAATTGAATGATGATATGAAATGGCTGGCTATGCAGCAGCTGCTCGATTCAGCGCTGCCGATCGGCGGCTTCTCGCATTCGTTCGGACTTGAGACCATGGTTCAAGATGGCCGTATGAATCGTTCTGCTCAGCTCTATGATTATGCCTCAGCCATGCTCTTGCAAAGCTGGGCAACCTCGGATGCGATGGTGATCAAGGCCGTATATAGGGATGCGCCAAAAGGGAATTGGGAAAAGGTGTGGGCGATTGAGCGGATTGTTCATTTGCAAAGGGTCGCATCAGAAACACGCAGCGGCGTAGAGAAAATGGGACGGCGGCTGCTTCAGCTTGCAGCAGCCATACATCCGCAGCTGGATTGGTCGCCTTTACTGGAAGCTATGAAGGCAGGAAATTGTTTTGCTTCCCATCCTCTCTCGCACGGCTATGCCTGCTGGGTGCTTGGCATATCGGAGGAGAATGCGATCCAAGGCTATTTGTATACTTGCATCGTAACTTGCGTCAACAGCGCTCTGCGGCTGATGTCGATGGGACAGACGGAGGGCCAATCGTTGATCGCAAGGCTTATACCGCTAACAGCAGACGCTTTGGAAATCGTGCGTGCGATGGTGCCGGAACAAGCCTATTCTAATATGCCGATGGCGGAGATGGCGATGATGCGCCACGAGAGGTTATATTCGCGATTATTTATGTCTTAATTATAAATTAATGGAGGAATGAAAAATGTGCCAAGGACAAGGACATACGCATCAGGAATGGGAAAGCCCGGCAATAGACAGCTCAAGGCCGATCCGTATCGGTATCGGGGGACCAGTAGGCTCAGGAAAAACAGCGCTTGTTGAACGATTAACGCGTGAGCTTCATACCAAATACAGTCTCGCTGTCATTACGAACGATATTTACACGAAGGAGGATGCTCGTATTTTGTTCAATACGGGTGTGCTGCCGGAAGAACGTATTATCGGTGTTGAAACTGGCGGGTGCCCGCATACAGCCATTCGAGAGGATGCATCGATGAATTTTGAAGCTATCGAGGAGCTGGAGCGGCGGTTTGACCATCTGGATCTGATTTTCATTGAGAGCGGCGGAGATAATCTTGCTGCGGCGTTCAGTCCTGAGCTTGTCGATCGTTTTATTTACATTATCGATGTCGCCCAAGGCGAGAAGATTCCACGCAAAGGCGGACCTGGCATTATGCGCTCGGACCTGCTTGTCATTAACAAAATCGATCTTGCGCCGTATGTAGGAGCGAGTCTCGCAGTTATGGAAGCTGACACAATGAAGATGCGCGGGGAGCGTCCTTTCGTTTTCTCCAATTTGTTCGGCGGCGATGGCGTGGATGAAATTGTGAATTGGCTTACACATGAGGTAGCTCATGCGCGCGGAACGGAACACTCGCATGTGATCCAGCTTACGAGCATACCTGATGACAAGCGGCACACAGCTTCCTAATGAGGAATGAGCAAAGCAGTGCAGAGGCTGCAGCCATTCGGCACGAGGATAGTGCAGTGGGAGAGGTCAGGACATCCGTACTGCGTGCAACGTTTGCCAGCCGCCTCGGTCAAACGTTAATCGGCAATAAATATCATACCGCTCCGATAAAGATTGCCAAAGCTTTTCCACTGGATGGTCAGCTGGGCGTAATCGTAATGGATGTTTCTCCTGGCCTGCTCAGCGGTGACCGGTATGAGCTGGAATGGACAGCCGAGAAGCACTCTCATGTCATGATTACGAACCAATCGTATACGAAGGTGCATCCTAGTTTGCCTAACAGTGAATCTTCGATGCAGCAATTGTTCGAACTAGAGGCAGATGCGGTCGTCGAGCATATGCCGGAGCCCATTATGCTATATAAGGAAGCAGCCTTTCGAAACGATACACAGGTTCGACTGCAAAAAGGGTCCGCTTGGCTGCAAGCCGACGTCCTTTGTCCAGGTCGCACGCTTCGTGGTGAATGCTTCGACTATCGCTCATACAGCAATTCATTAACCGTACATTATGGGGAAGAGCTTATCTTCTCGCAACGTCAGCGAGTAGTGCCAGGCAGTCAGGTTATAACTGCGCCTGGCAGCTGGGATGAGATGACGCACTGGGCTACCTTTTATATGTTCAGTGACCGTGTCAACAGCAGCCATCTGGAGCAGCTTCAGGAGAAAATGGACAGCTTCGAAGCTCCAGAGGCTCATAAAGTAATTGGCGGTGCGTCTATGACTTATCGTTACGGTGTTGCGGTGTCCGCAGCCTCAACGGCAGCATGGCCGCTGCAGCAATTAATGCAAGAGCTGTGGCAGACTGCGCGAATGGGACTGCTTGGCAAGCCGCCGCTGCGATTTTTGCAAGGATAGATCAAGCAGTTTTATACTTTTTCAGAAAAAAGGTCAACCTTCAACCTTCGGTTGGCCTTTTTGTGCTAAATCAAAAAGGTTTCATATTTATTTCGTGAAGAACGTTAGTTAAACAAAGGAAGGGAAGGTATAATATGAACAACAGGATGGACTAAAGAAAGTAGATAGGTTGGTGATCAATTGGAAGCTTCAAATATGGAAAGACAAGAGTTAATGAGGCGGCTGGACGAATCGTTTCGTCAAGTGAGAAGACAAATAAACACCGAATGGCACACCTATAATGTGCATGGCTTAGGCATGACCCATGGGAAAATGCTAATTATTTTAGGGAAATCAGGACCACAGAAAGCATCAGCTTTGGCTGAGCAGCTGCTCATCACTAGTGGTGGAGTTACTGGAATTGCTGATCGTTTGATAGAGCTCGGGTATGTGAAACGCGAACGCGGCGAGAAGGATCGGCGTGTCGTGATGCTCGAAATTACGGAAGAGGGTTTGGAAATCATCCATTTAATTGAGACGATACGCTCGAAGCTGATGCTTAAGCTGTTCGATGGCATGTCGATAGCAGATATGGAGCAAGGTGTTCAGTTGTTTGAGCAAATGAGTCGCAATATGGAATCGGATGTTACAAATTCGTGACTAATTTCATATTTCATTATTATTGTGGATGAATTTAGTGTAGAATAAACTAGAAATTTGTCGAATCGAAAAAGATTGACAAAATCCGATAAAACAACTAGGATTAAAAGGAATTAATACATTCAATTGTTTAGGGGAGATTACGATGAAAAAGGTTTTTGCTTTGGCGGTATCGTTGTTTCTAATGGTTGCGATTGTTGCAGCTTGCGGATCTAACAAAAATGAACCAGGAAACGCAGCGAATAACGGTGCAGGTGACAAAGCGGACAAGAAAAAAATCGCTCTTGTATTGCCCGAAAAAATTGGCGTTAACAAGTTTTTTGTATTGATGGATGAAGGCTTCAAAAAAGCAGGCGCAGAGTTTGGCGCTGAAGTGAAAACAATTGAGTCCACTGACCCAGCGGGTTTTGAACAAAATCTTCGTGCAACGGTAGCTGAAGATTACGACTTGATTATTACAGCAACATTCCAAGCAGAAGATGCACTTAAGAAAGTGGCTGCTGAAAATCCAGACAAGTCTTTTGCAGTTATCGATACTGTAGTTGATCTTCCAAACGTTCGCAGCGTTAACTTCCGCGAGCATGAAGCTTCCTACTTGATGGGAGCACTTGCAGGTCTTGCAACTAAAACAAATATTGTGGGTGCAGTCGTTGCAATGGACGCTCCACTTCTTAGCAAATATACATCAGGATTTGAACAAGGTCTGAAAAGCACAAATCCAGATGCACAATTCCTTATCAACTATGTAGGCAGCTTCACGGATCCAGTTAAAGGTAAAGAGCTTGCGCTTCTTCAACAGTCCAAAGGCGCTGACTTTATCGCAGGTATGGCAGCAGTTGGCGACAATGGTGTGTTTGATGCAGCGAAAGAAAAAGGCTTCTTCACTTCAGGTCAAGATACAGACCGTACGGATGAAGATCCAGAGCATATCGTGCTTTCACAATTGAAAGGTACGGATGCAGTTGCTTACGAAACAGTGAAAAGCTTCGTTGATGGCAGCTTTGCATTCGGCGTTGCAGACTACGGCTTGAAAGAAGACGGCGTAGGCTTGACTTTCGTAACAAGAGACAGCAAATCAACGCTTAGCCCGTTTATTGGCCAAGAAAATGTCGATAAAGTAAAAGCTATCGCAGAAGACATTAAATCTGGTAAAATCGTAGTAGTTAATCCGCTAGCTCAATAGTACAACAGGCCGGCTGCTAACCATGCAGCCGGTTTGCTTGTTGCCTAGAAGCTTCCTCTGTAATCGAGGGAGCGGTTTTTTTGTTTATATCGGGATTGAAAGGGGAGAGCTTTTGTATGTTGCTGCAAATGGACAGCATTACGAAGTCATATGGGAGCGTAACCGCAAATAGCAATGTTCAGTTTTCGCTGCAAAAAGGAGAAATTCATGCCTTAGTCGGTGAAAACGGTGCAGGGAAAACGACGTTAATGCGTATTCTGTACGGGATGGAAAGTCCAACTAGCGGTGAAATTCGCATTGACGGCAAGCCGGTTTCGTTCGGGAACCCAGCTGATGCGATTAAGCATAAGATTGGAATGGTTCATCAGCATTTCATGTTATTCCCGACGTTTACGATTGCCGAAAATATCGTTATTGGGCGCGAGCCCTCCAAAGGGGTAGGTTTTGACCGTAAGGCAGCTGCCACAGAGGTGGAAAGAATTGGCAAGCTTTATGGCATGCCGGTAGATCCTTGGAAGAAAGTTGCAGATTGCTCGCTTGGCATGCAGCAGCGCGTTGAAATATTGAAAGTGCTCTATCAGGGCGCTGAAGTTATTATTTTGGATGAGCCAACTGGCGCCTTGACGCCGCTCGAAGTGAAAGAGCTGCTCATTGCGATTAAAGGATTAGCTGCGCAGGGCAAAAGCTTTATTCTTATTAGTCACAAGCTGCAAGAAATTATGGAAGTTGCTGACCGTGTTACCGTCCTTCGAGATGGCAAGGTTACGGGAACAGTCGAAGCGAAAGACACGAATGCGGAACATTTGTCACGGCTTATGGTAGGCCGGGATTTAGTACATATATCACGAAATAAGGTGAGCAGAGGCAAGCCTGTTCTTGAGGTATCAAATGTTTCTATTCCAGGTGTCAAAGCGAAGCCGCTACTAAGCGATATTAGCCTTCATGTCAATGGGGGCGAAATTGTGGGGATCGCGGGTATTTCAGGCAATGGTCAATCCGAGTTATTGCAGACGATATCCGGTTTAATGAAACCCGGAGCCGGCACAATCAAGCTGCTGGGTAAAGATGTGACCGGTGCGCCGGTTGGCGATATTCGTGAAAGCGGGCTTGCTCATATTCCTGAGGACCGTTACCAGTGGGGCGTTGCGAAGGATGCGACCGTTACGGAAAATGGCTTGATGGGACATGCTGACAAGCATCAAAAGCTTGGTGTATTGAATGGGATGAGCATTCGTCAAATGGTAGGCGAGTGGGTGACACGCTTTGGGATAAAAACGGGCTCTTTATCTACAAAAGCTCAGTATTTATCCGGCGGAAACCTACAGAAGCTTATCGTTGCACGGGAACTTGCGCAGAAGACGCCGTTTCTTATCGCAGCGGAGCCAACGCGAGGCGTTGACGTCGGCGCAATGGAAATTATACATGGCGAGCTTCTAAAGAAGCGGGATGAAGGCGGAGCGATATTGCTTGTTTCATCAGAGCTGACTGAAATTTTGAAGCTATCTGATCGGGTGTTGGTCATGTATGAAGGTAAGATCGTAGGGGAACTGGATGCTGACAAAGCTACAGAAGAGCAAATTAGTTTGTTAATGGCGGGAGGAAAAGCGGTTGGATAAGCTGGTACAATTCGGACGTTCGCTGTTACAGCCGCTTTTGGCTGTTATCATTGGTTTAGCAGCGGGTGCGATTGCCATTGTTATCGTCGGAGGCTCCGTAATGGAGACATACGCGGAAATGTGGAAGGGCGCCTTCGGCAGCTTTTATTTTTTTACGAATACGCTCAGTAGAGCTACGCCTATTATCCTTATTGGTCTAGGGGTGGCGCTGGCATTCCGAGCTGGATTTTTTAATATGGGCTCAGAAGGCCAAATGGTATTAGGCGCTCTTAGCGCAGCGGTAACGGCAATCTATTTGCCGGGGCCAGGTTGGTTTAAACTCGTAGCTGCTATTATAGCTGGAATTATTTCCGGGGGAATATGGTCGGCATTCGCAGGATGGCTCGATGCTAGATTTCGAATGAATCTGCTCATTACCACTTTATTGCTCAATTATATTGCAACGTTGTTTGCAGGTTATATTGTATCGTATCCGCTCAAGGATCGTACAGGCTCTGCTGCAATGGCACAGACGGTTATGCTTGATCAAAGCGTATGGCTGCCGAAGCTGTTTAAAGGAATGAGCCTTCATGGCGGATTTATTATCGCTGTAGTCGGAGCAATATTGCTGTTCTTGTTCATGCGCTATACCGTTAAGGGTTATGAAATTAGAATGCTTGGCGGCAATCCGTTGTTTGCAAGCTATGGCGGCGTGCAGCGTGGAAAAATGATGCTTATCAGCATGTTCGTCAGCGGAGGTTTTGCAGGACTAGCTGGCTCCGTTGAAGTGCTCGGCACGCAGTACCGCTATTTGGACGGCGCTTTGACTTCGCCAGGTTACGCATGGTCGGGTATCATGGCCACATTGCTTGCCGGATCGCATCCGCTCGGTACGGCTGTAGCTGCGATTTTGCTTGCTGCACTGCAGACCGGCGGTATGGGCATGGAGCGGAATACAGATGTTCCGCTGGAAGTATCAAGCATTATTCAAGCGGTGCTCATTTTATTCGTTTCTGCTAAGTTCACATACTCGTTCATTAAACGCAGGAAGGCGAGGTCATAAGTATGGATTTTTTATTAGATGTCTCGCTGTACGCCTCGACGCTTCGTATGGTTACACCAATTCTGCTTGCGGCACTCGGCGGCGCAATATGCGCGCGTGTTGGTTTGTTTAATGTAGGCCTAGAAGGTTTAGTATTGATCGGTGCATTTTCTGGGATTGTAGGCAACCACTTCACCGGAAATGTGTTCGCAGCCGTATTGTTTGCGGTATTATGCTCACTCCTGTTTTCAGTGCTGTTCGGTTTTATGAGTATTCATCTGAAAGCGAATGTTATCGTTGTTGGTATTGCGCTTAACTTTCTGGCGCTTGGACTTACGACATTCTCACTACGTGCGATCTTTGATGTGAAAGGCGCATACTACAATAAGGATATGATTGGGCTGCCTAAATGGGATATTCCATTGTTAAAAGATATTCCATGGTTCGGAGAAGTTTTATCCGGGCATTCCCCGCTTGTCTACTTGTCCATCATTCTCGTTATTGTGCTGCAGCTGTTTTTGTTCAAAACGGTTACGGGCTTTCGCTTGCTGGCAGCTGGAGAGAATCCGACAGCAGCCAAAAGCTTAGGCATCAAGGTAACTCGCATTCAATATGGAGCAGTGCTGCTCTGCGGCGCTCTGTGCGGGTTAGCAGGCGCGCAGCTGTCGCTCGGCAATGTCACTATGTTTACAGAGGGAATGACTTCCGGTAGAGGTTTCATTGCACTCGTTGCAACGATGTTAGGCCAATCCAATCCAATCGGTGTTGCGGCATCAAGCTTGCTGTTCGGATTTATGGATGCACTCAGCATCAGGCTGCAGGGCTTCGCGCTGCCGACTCATTTTACGATGATGCTGCCTTATATCGTTACGATTCTCGCGATGTTGTTCTTTAAAGATAAAGGTTATATGCAGGAAGCTCGAAAGTCGAATGAGAGCTCCAGGTAGAGCTGAGATGCTTTATAGCTTGAAATGAGAAATGAATCAGCAAGGAATGGAATCTGGAGGTATACGAGATGCATAAAAAAGCAGAACGTCTCAAAAAAGTGACTAGCATTAAACAGACGGTGCTCGCTCCTGAGATCGCTCATCGGATTCCGCCTGGTCAAACGATGACCGAGCGTTTTCCGATTTTGCATGAGGGAGAGGTTCCTTCCTATGACATCAACACCTGGTCGCTGCGAGTATTCGGCGAGGTAGAGGAGGAGCGTACGTTCAGCTTCGAAGAGCTGCTTGCTATGCCTCAAACCCAAACGAAGTGCGACATTCATTGTGTAACGCGCTGGTCGAAGCTGGACACAGAATGGGAAGGCATTAAGTTCAAGGACTTGCTGCCTTTGCTGGGCGTTAAGCCAGATGCCAAATATGTTATGTTTCATGCAGATGAGGACTATGACACAAATGTACCGCTTGAGGATTTATTGCACGATAATGTGCTGCTTGCGCATCGATTTGACGGTGAGCCGCTGACTGACAAGCATGGCTGGCCGATGCGGATGCTCGTTCCTCATTTGTATTTTTGGAAAAGCGCAAAGTGGATTAGAGGTATTGAGTTTATGAAAGAGGATCGCGAAGGCTTCTGGGAGCGCAACGGCTTCCACAACTATGCCGATCCATTTAAAGAACAACGCTTCACGAGCGAAGAGAATTCGATGCCGGAAGACGAATGGATAACGAAGGAGTTTGATTAATCAGATGCTGCCTATACTGCAAGTTAACCCAGAAGATTTGCCGGCTTACGCTATCGTATGCGGTGATCCACGCCGCGCGGAGACGATTTCACAGAAGCTGGACAATGTAAAAGAGCTTGCATTCGCTCGCGAATATCGGACATTTGTTGGTGAATATCAAGGCGTAAGACTAGCCGTGGTAAGCCACGGCGTAGGTTCGCCAGGAGCGGCGGTATGCTTCGAGGAGCTTATCCGCGGAGGCGTTAAAACACTTATTCGTGTAGGTACAGCGGGATCTTATTCAGCAGATCACCCTGCAGGAAGCCTAATCGTCAGCACAGCTGCAGTTAGAGCGGAAGGGCTCACGCATCAGCTGGTGCCGGCAGGCTTCCCGGCTGTTGCAGACAGCGCGGTTACTGAAGCGTTGTATGCATCTGCGCTTGAGAGCGAAGGCATTGTTAAAAAAGGCATAACGGTAACGCTTGATGTCTTTTTCTCAGGAGTTGTAGACATTCCGCATCGCCAGTACAAACAAGCAGGCGCACTTGCTGTTGAAATGGAAATTGCGGCTTTGTTCGTTATCGCAACGATGCGCGGTGCACGCGCGGGAGCGATTCTCGCACTGGACGGTTACGCAGATTCTGATTTGGCGGGCGAATACGATCCGCATACAGATGTTGTAGCGAAGGCAATCGAGCGTGAGATTGAAACGGCGCTTCTTGCCGTTGTTAAGCTTGCATCCGCGTAACCATACTTGTCTTTAAGTAAGGGGGGCTTCACGTGAGTGGGACGTTGTTTAAGCGAGAATGGCTGAATGGAGATTTTTATCCGCATGTGTTTGCTTATTATTTTAAGCAATGGTCTGATTACGAGATGGCCTTCCACACGCATGATGCAATCGAAATTATGTATGTCATTTCCGGAGCTTGCGGGATAGAGCTGGAAGCAGAGGCAACCAGCCATGCATGTGAAATGACGCTCAAGAAGGGTGATTTCATTATTCTTGATGCGAATGTGCCGCACCGACTGACCGTTGACGAGCGCGGGCCCTGCCGGATGCTTAATGTTGAATTTGATTTTAGGGAACGCCCCTCGGCGTTTCCCTCTATACGGCAGCTTGCGATGGAGGACGAATTTGTGGACAGATTGATCACAGAGCCGTCCTCTTATTTGTTTTTGCGTGATCCGAATGAAGTGTATCAGGTGCTAAAGAGCCTAGTGCTTGAGCTGGACAGCCGAGGCAGGAGCGTCAATATGAAGGCAGAGTTGTTGTTTGCTCAGCTGATCTTGGCGATAGCACGACTTCATAAGGAAGCTGGCGTAAAAGGGGCTAATCCGATCGAAGCATATGTGAAGCAGTCGATTGAATATATGCATCATAACTATGATAGAGATATTCAAGTAAAGGATATTGCTGCAGCAGTAAGCTTGCATCCAGGTTATTTGCATCGTGTATTTCGCGCGCAGATAGGCCAAACGTTAACGGGCTATTTAACGGAGCTCCGGATGGAGAAAGCAAAAATGCTGCTCCGTGAGACGGATATTGCAATAGCGGATATTTGTGATTATGTTGGCGTGGGGAGCAGGCAATACTTTCATGCGATGTTCAAAAAATATACGAAGCAGACGCCAATTGCTTACCGTCACTCGGTCGATACGCAAACATTGGACTTCCGCTGGCAGCGCAATGAATAATACAAAGTGACGATTTCTGACACTATGAATGGCAGTTGGTCACAATATTGATAACGCTTCCGTTTTATCGTTGCTAAAATGTAGAGGAGATTAAACAAACTCTATTTAGACGATAATCGGAGGCTGATTGGCATGTCTACTTTTAAAATTGCATTTATAGGCGCAGGCTCGATTGGATTCACGCGTGGACTGCTGCGGGATTTGCTCGCTGTACAGGAGTTTCAAAACATTGAAGTCGCATTTACAGATATTAATGCACATAACCTGGAGATGGTGACTGCGCTTTGTCAGCGTGATATTCATGAGAACGGCTTGTCGATTTCCATTCAATCGACAACCGATCGGCGCGAAGCTTTGAAGGATGCGAAGTACGTCATTTGTACTATTCGTGTCGGTGGTCTTGAGGCTTTCGCAACGGATGTTGATATTCCGCTCAAATACGGCGTTGATCAATGCGTTGGCGATACGCTCTGTGCTGGTGGCATTATGTATGGACAGCGGGGCATCGCTGAGATGATGAACATTTGCCGTGATATCCGCGAGGTTGCTGCTAAGGATGTTCTTCTGCTCAACTACGCGAACCCGATGGCGATGATGACTTGGGCATGCAACAAGTATGGCGGTGTGCGGACGATTGGTTTATGCCACGGCGTGCAAGGCGGACACTGGCAAATAGCCGAGGCTTTTGGACTGAAGCAAGAGGAAGTCGATATTATTTGTGCGGGTATCAACCATCAGACCTGGTATATCCAAATTAAGCATAACGGTGAGGATCTAACTGGCAAGCTGCTTGAAGCATTTGAGAAACATCCAGACTTCAGTCGCACGGAGAAGGTACGCATTGATATGCTGCGCCGCTTCGGGTATTACAGTACAGAGTCTAACGGTCATTTGAGCGAATATGTCCCTTGGTATCGGAAGCGGCCTGAAGAAATTAATGATTGGATTGATTTGAGCTCATGGATTAACGGAGAAACGGGCGGGTATCTGCGTGTATGCACGGAAGGACGCAATTGGTTCGAGACTGATTTTCCAAACTGGATGAAGGACCCTGCAAATGAATTCAAGTCGGAGCTGCGCAGTCATGAGCATGGTTCATACATCATTGAAGGACTCGAAACAGGACGAATCTACCGAGGTCACTTTAATGTGGAAAACAAAGGGGTTATAGCTAACCTGCCTAACGATGCCATCATTGAAGCTCCAGGTTATGTTGATCGCAACGGCATTTCAATGCCATTCGTGGGCGATCTGCCGCTTGGTGCCGCCGCGGTGTGCAATGTAAGCATCTCTGTGCAGCGTCTTGCTGTAGAGGCAGCCATAAATGGCGACATTAACCTGCTCAGACAGGCTTTTATGATGGACCCGCTAGTTGGCGCAGTTTGCAATCCGAAGGAAATTTGGCAGATGGTCGATGAGATGCTTGTGGCGCAGGAGCAGTGGCTGCCGCAGTATACAGATTCTATCGCAGCAGCCAAGAAACGCCTAGATGAAGGGCCGTTGCTTCCTACGCGTGATTATAAAGGCGCAGCGCGCCTGAAGGTGAAGACGGTTGAGGAAATGCAGCAGGACCGAGATGCCGCAAATAAAAATGCAGGCGAATCGGATAAGGGCAAGGAGCGGGTTTAACGAGGAGCGTATTTCAGCTCCATTGCTTCAAGCCTAGTCCCTGGCGGCGTCCAAGCAGGCGGTCCAAATTTCTTGAGGTAGCCTAGTGTATTGAGGTAGCTCTCTACCGATTGCTCTTCATCCATCTTGCGGAAAATTTCCCAACAAGCGATAACATCATTCAGTGCACGATGACCGCCAATGAGCGGAATGCCATAACGATCGGACATGTCTTTCAGTGTATGCGGATAAACATGCCGCGCGCGGCTAATCGTGAGCGTATCGATGAAGCTGTTCGAAAATGATCTGCCCGCAATGCGAAGCAAGGAATGGTGCAGGAAACCAAGGTCGAAGGCGGCATTATGAGCAATCAAAACGTTATCGCCTATCATTCGGTTCAAAATACGGAATGCGGTGTCCTCGTCCATGCCGTAGGAGGTCATCTCATCCGTGATGCCGGTGAGCTCTGTTATTTTGGCAGACAGCTTGCCATCGTAACGTACGAGAGTACTGAATTCACTCGCTATTTCACCATTCACGCAGCGGATCGCAGCCATCTCAATCACTCGATCCTTCTTCGGATCAAGGCCGCTCGTTTCAAAATCAATGACAGTATAAGAATGATTAGTCATAGTTGGTTCACCACTTTTTCTAGTTATAAGTTGCAATCGTATATGAAATAATTCGACAAAAAAGATAAATAACCTTCATTGTGAACATAAAACGACCCATTACCAGAGCTTAGTTAGCCGGTAATGGGTCGTTTTTGCTTGGATAGATTCAGTTTGCAGACTAGTGGTTATTGCCGGATGCATTGCCTTTTTTGTCGGAAGTTTTTGTCGTTGTATTTTTGGTTGCATGACCTTGCTGCTTCGCCATGGTCGGTTCACCCCCTTCTCAATGTAATGGTTGTATTTTGTGAATGGAGGGGGGAGGCTATTCGCGATTAGGTACGATTAGTATGCTTTTGAAGCGAATGTAAAAATTAACCAGATTAAAACTGTTTAACCGCTATATCTGCCATTTTCAAGTCGGATCGGCAAGTCTAATCATGCGAACAAGGGATATAAACAATGAATACGGTTATTTGATTGCTCCATATGGAAGAATAACGGCTATTTTGAAGGAGTGAGCGCTTTATTGAATCGAGGGTATATGATAGCCATGTGATAAACTAAATAGAAAAGAAAGCGCTTATCAGTTGAGAAGCTACGGGGGATGCTGCAAATGCGGACGGGGTCGAGATTTTGGAGTAAATGGAATGTAATGAAAGGTACGCCGCTTCCGCCAGAGAGCAGACTTAGCAAGGAAGCGATAACGGCTTTAATCATTCATTGTTGCTTTCAGTTTGGCGCATCGATGTCGGGTTTGTTTCTCAATTTATATTTGTGGCGGTTAACGCAGGATTTGACCGTAAACGGAATTTATAACATCATCGTTTTCATCGTAACGCCTCCGGCCTTTGCACTAGGTGGCTGGATTGCGAAGCGGCATGATCGAATGGTCACTTATCGACTAGGTATCGTCATGATTGCCATCTTTTATTTGATGGTCGTCATTGCGCAAGAGCATGTGGCTCAGTATTACATATGGTTTGCTATTTTTAATGGGATCGCCGCGGGGCTTTACTGGACTGGTTATTTAGTTATTCAATATGATGTCTCAACGGAAGCGAATCGCATACGTTTTCTTGCAATCAATATGATTTTCTTTAATGCATCCGGGCTAGCAGGGCCGGCGCTTGCGGGGTTCATTATTCAGCGAAGCGAGGGGCTACAGGGTTACATCATTATTTTCACGCTTGCCTTCATTATGTTCCTTATCGCAGCGATCGTCAGCTTCCGCATTCCGATGATCAAATCACATCACAAAGCCTATTATTTAAAATTTATGGGGCTGGTGATGCATAAGAATCGTCGCTGGCTGAAGGCATTGTACAGTTTTTTTGTATTAGGTCTATTTCAGGGAATTATGCTCTTCCTTCCAAATATTATGCTGTTTCAGACGGTTGGGCGTGAGGATTGGGTAGGTTACTTGGGTGTTTTCTTTTCTTCGCTTACGGTAGCGACGGGTTATGTCATTTCAAGAAAAGCACAGAAGGAGCAAGTACGCAAATATGTGCTCCTGTCTACAACTGGGGTAGCCATCGGTTCATCGCTGCTGCTCATTCAAGTGGAATTTTGGTCGGTTGCCTTATTTATGATTTTGTTCTCGATATGCAATCCACTTGCCGTAAATACACTCACTTCTTATTATTATCGCTTAATCGGGACATTGCCCCTTAAAGGCCAGCTGCGAGTAGAATCCGTTGTTATGCGGGAGCTTTTTCTAAATGCGGGAAGGGTGCTTTCCATTTGCTTGCTCATTATACTTGCTAAAGATCTGCAATCTATATGGATGCCGATTGTGCTGTTTGCCATGGCGGTATTGCAATACATATCGGTATTGCTCATTAAGGAGAAGCAAAACTCGGAGCAAAATTAACAAAAAGCTGGTAATATTAATTATCTTGAAAGAAGAGCCTCGACCGTGGGATGACATGGTTGGGGCTTTTTGCCATGAAGTTCAGGAGCTGTCTGTTAAATCGTAAAAAAGTATTAAGATAATCTTTATGAAATCTTAACGGTTACATTAAGCTCGCTTTAGGCGTCTTCCTTATACTAAGTAGAGTGCAGGGTATCGTACAGGTACCAAGGCAGAAGGAGATGTCACTAAGCTATGACAACAAAAAATCCCGTTATCGATATAAGACAAATATCCAAAATATACGGAAGCAATAAGGCGAATCAGGTATATGCGCTGAACAATATTTCGTTCACGATGCAAGAAGGAGAGTTCATCGGCATTATGGGAGCTTCCGGTTCGGGCAAAACTACACTGCTCAACGTAATCTCGACGCTGGATAATCCAACAGAGGGTACGATTTCAATTGCTGGAACAGATATTACACGAATGAAAGCCCGTGAGCTTTCGGATTTCCGGGCGCAGCGGCTTGGGTTTATTTTTCAAGATTTTAATCTGCTCGACAATCTGACAGTCTATGAGAATATCGCACTTCCCTTGTCCTTGCAGGACGTCCCTGCTGGCGAGATCCGAATCAAAGTGCGTCAAGTTATGGACAATCTTGGTATTACAGCGCTAGCCGAACAATATCCAGCGATGATCTCAGGAGGGCAGCGGCAGCGTACAGCCGCTGCGCGCGCCATCGTTCATGAGCCTGCTTTGCTGCTGGGTGACGAGCCTACAGGCTCGCTTGATTTGAAAAATGCGGTCAGTCTGCTCGAGACGATGAAGCGCCTAAACGAGGAACAGCGAATATCGATTCTCATGGTGACTCATGACGCGTTCAGTGCAAGCTATTGCGGAAGAATTTTATTTATACAGGACGGTCAGCTTGTGAAAGAGCTGTACCGCACGGGCAGCCGTGAATCCTTTTATAAGCAAATTTTGGACGTGCTCGGCGATTATGGTTCGGCAGCTGCCGCTGCTGCATCCGATGAAACTTACGAATCGGAAAGGCAGTGAGGTGAGAACATGCTTATAAAACTAGCTTTATCCGGCATGAAAAGCAAATTCAAAGATTATATCGTGCTGCTTGCTGGACTTGTCATGTCGATAGCCATCTTTTATATGTTCCAGACGATGGCGTGGAACCGCGATTTTACGGAGGCAAATGCAGTTATCAACTCAATTGGGCTCGTCTATATATTAGGTTCGGTACTGCTGTCGGCAATCACTTTTTTCTATATTATTTATGCCAACAGCTTTTTGCTGTCGCTGCGCCAGCGGGAATTTGGACTCTATCTCGTTCTGGGGGCACGCAAAAGTAAAATACGTACTTTAATGTTTATTGAGACGATTGCGCTCGGCATTATTTCACTAGCGGTTGGGCTTGGGCTCGGGTTTGGCTTATCCACGCTTGTGGGGCATCTCATGGCTAAGCAGCTTCAAACGAGTCTTATCGGTTATCATGCCGTATTTGGACCAGCCATTTTATTTACTATCATCTTCTTTACTTGTTTATTTGGACTGTCTGCGATATGGAATCAGCTGAAGCTTTCTCGCATGAAGGTATTGCATCTTGTCCATGGCAATATGCAAGCAGATCGGCTGTGGGGAAGCAGCCCGTGGAAAATTGTACTTAGCATCGTCGGAGCAATTGCTCTCGGGCTCGGTTACTTCTCCCTTACGTTTATGGAGCAGCTGCGGGAGAATGGATTGTATACCGCCACATTCATGACACCGCTCGGAACGTACCTTCTGTTTATGATGCTGCTCCCGCCACTTGTAGTAAGAATGAAAAAGAGGAATCAAACACGTGGAATCCGCGCCTTCACTTTTGGTCAGCTGAGCTTCCGAATTAACGGCTTAACGAAGCTGCTGGCAACAGTAGCGATGCTGATTGCACTAGGAGCTGGTGCAATTGCCGGAGGTATGGCTTTTGTGAATGATGCGAAAATTAGGGGAGAGAGCTACCGCGTTTATGACGCGATCGTGCATAACCCGAATGCGGAAGAAGCAAAGATACTCGCTTCCATTCCGTTCAAGGAACAGTTTAAATATCGCTACAAAATAGAGAATGAAATCGTTTATTATGCGAAAGAGGACCTCGAGAGCCAGCGGCCATTTGTTCATTCGGGGCAGGGCCGCGAGTATTGGGATGAGATAGAACAAATCAAAGGCCCTCTTCCAGCAGGCTCTGAGAGTGATGGAAATAATACGGATACGGAAGAGCTGTCCAGTCAGAAGTGGAGAGGTTTCATCTGGGAGATTTCGCCACCCATAAGTGAGTTCAGGCTTGTTGACGCAGGAGACTTCGCAAAGCTTGGTGCGAAGGAACAGGTCGTTGTGATTGGAAGAACGGGCGACTTCCTCGCTTATAGGATGTCGTGGAAGGCGTTAGACCAGCTGGAAACAGAGAAATCAAATGGGGAGTACCTATCATGGAGCAAGTACAAGAACTATGAGAATGCAATAGGTATCGCTAGCGGTACAGTCTTTATGGGCTTTTTCCTTGGCATCGCCTTTCTTGCTATGATGGCGAGCTGTTTGATGTTCAAAATATTATCAGGTGCAGCGAAGGATGTTCAGCGGTATGAGATGCTCAGCAAGCTAGGGGTAAGGAGAGAGCGGTTATCGCGTTCAATCTATTACGAGCTGTTTCTCGTATTTTTATTTCCTGGCATCGTGGGGCTCGCGCATGTTCTAGTCGGTATGAACCTCTTCTCGTTTATACTAAGTGAGCCTTATTATCGCTTATGGATTCCCATTTCGTTGTTCGCGGCTATCTATGCTGCTTACTATCTATTAACCGTTCGATTGTACCAGAACATCGTGCTGTCTAAGCGGGACAAGGCTGTACATTCAAGGTAACCAAAAAAGGAGCTCTCAGGTTGAATGACCTGAGGGCTCATTATTTTGATAGGACATTACAAATAATTGCCTTTTTTATATTAATTTTATGTATAATAGCGCTTAATACGATTATTGATTGTGGGAGGATCACATGAGAGAAATAGATTATAGTCAATATTTTTGGCAGGATGAGGAGATCAGATTACGAGCGATTCAAGACGCTGACTGGGAAGGGCATTACTACAACCGCTTTGATACGCCAGCTCGGCGCTTATTAGAGTGCACGGTTGAGCTGCCGCCTACGATTGCCGAGGCTAAAAATTTCGTTGAAACTTATGCTGATTTCTCTTCGGATAACAGGCGCATCATGTTTGCGATTGAAAATAGAAACGCTGAAAATATTGGAGGCGTTAATCTAAATAGTATCGATGAGAAAAATGGCACGTTTAGCATTGGCATACAGATCGATAGAGATCACCGAGGCAAGGGATACGGGACTAGAGCGATGAGAATTCTCTTAAAGTATGCTTTTATGGAAAGACGGCTCAATAAGTTTAATGACTATGTACTGGCAGGCAACGTAGGCTCAACAAACATGATGATCAAGCTGGGCTGCCAGCAAGAGGGTGTGCGCAGGAAGGTTATTTACACTAATGGTGAGTATAAAGATCTAATATTATTTGGACTAACGAAGGATGAATTTGTAGAACAGCAGAAAAAAGATCGTTCTGTTTAGGAGGTTTAACAATATGAATATTCGATTGTTCGAGCAAAACGACAGGCAGGATGTAATAAATATATTATCGGAGCATCCGCTGCAATTCCCAGATTTCGTTATTGAAAGATATCCGCCTCGGTGGGCGGACTTCGCCAAAGCTCCAGCGGGTAAAAGCCAATATTATGTAGCCTATAACGATGACAATCAAATTATGGGTCATGCAGGATACCTATTTAATAATGAAGTAGGCCTTTATGAAATCGTAGGCGTAGTCGTGAAAAAGGATTTTCAACGAGCAGGCGTTGGCAAAGCTTTGCTTTCTACCATCTGCAATAAAGTAAACGAGCTGAAAGAGAAGGAAATTATTCTTTATACTTTAGGGCATCCGGGGAATGAAGATACGATAACCTTTTATCAACGGATCGGTTTTGAGGTCAGCCTGTATGAAAAGGACTATTTCAGCAGTGGTTACGATAGAGTCACGTTTATTAAACAATTGAGCTAGTAGATTCGTTGAGTATAAAAAAGTGGGTGATTGCATTCATGATTAACGATGTTGAAGGCTTGATAAGCGTTATGGAAATGGATCGACCAGAAAACCATGGTTTATCATCGAAGTCGTTGCTTGCGTTTTTCACTCAAATCAAGCAATTAAACTTGAAGTTGAACAGCTTTATCTTGATGCAAAGCGGCAAGGCTACTTCCAAGTTTTATCGTGATCCTTATCGTCCAGGCACGCCGCAGCTGTTATTCTCACTTAGCAAAAGCTTCACATCTCTCGCAATAGGCATTGCTTGTGACGAGGGCCTGTTGGATTTAAGGGACAAGGTTATCTCTTTTTTTCCTGATAATCTGCCTCCCGTGATTTCGGACAACTTGGCTGAAATGACTATTCACCATCTGCTATCGATGAATGCCGGCCATAATTACAATATTTACGGAAGCGTTGCGGAGCAAACGGACTGGGTTAAAGCCTATTTAGCAATGGAAGTAGAGCATAAGCCAGGAACCTATTACCGTTACAGTACACATTCTACCTATATGTTGTCTGCTATCCTTGAGAGAGTAACAGGTCAAAAGTTAACCGAATATTTAATGCCTCGTTTGTTTATGCCTCTAGGCATATCATCCGCTTCTTGGGAAACCTGTCCGCTTGGCGTCGTTGCTGGGGGAATGGGACTAAGTATTCCTACTGAAGGGATAGCTAAGTTTGGGCAAATGCTGCTAGACAAAGGCATATTTAATGGCCAGCGAATCGTTTCAGAGAAATACATTTCACTCGCCACCAGCCTGCAAAGCGATACATCGCGAGACGAAGAGCGCATCGATTTTTCCCAAGGTTATGGGTATCAATTTTTTCTATGTCGTGATGGCTGTTATATGGGAAATGGCGGGTATGGGCAGTTATGTTTTGTGTCGCCCAAACATCAGGTTGTCATTGCGGCAACATCGAGCTTCTCTTCCATGAAACAGCTTCAAACCATGCTAGATTTAGTGTATGAACATATTCTCATGCAAATAGACATGGATATCCACTTTGAAGATGGTGAACAAAAAACAGATTTAGATCAGCATCTCTTGAAAGTGGCTAATCCGTTCATACCAGCATTAAGTGAGCCTAGCCCTATTCGCTTAGATGATCTTCGTTTTTCATTCAGGGCTAATAAACAAGGACTCACTGAGCTTCATTTTGCAGCAAGCGGGAACGAATTTCAGTTTAAGTTATTTTTTGGCGAACAGAGTGTGAAGACGTATCCTTTTAACTTCAGCACCATAAACCATTCAATCGATCATTTTGTGAAAGATTTGGAAACACATGATCAGGAGGTGGTTACTCAGGCTTGTTGGATAGACTGCAATCAACTATCTCTTACATTGATCTACATAGAAACTCCGTATGTGATAACCTATTCCGTTTGCTTTTATGATCATAAAATAGAACTTAAATGTACTCATAATGTGTCATTTGGTTTTGATGCGTACGAATTAATTGGTGTACAGGTTTAGTGTTGTGACAGCATAGCTATGCGCTTTAGCGTACATTCAGAGAGGATGCCAAGCGGCGTCCTTTTTTCATACATACAGGAATAAAAAAATATAAACTTACCGAACGAACGGAGTTTAGCGACCAATATCATATATTACACAATGTGAGGTGAGTTCTTTTTGACAGCAGAAATCAATCGTCGGATTGAGCAGGTATTAGGAGGAAATCTGGAGGCATTTTCCGATAGTTATAATACAATAAAGCGAGGTAGGAATAAGGAGATGTGGGCAGTAATATAATCATCTTGACTTAAAAAAACATTTTGAGTATAATTCCAATAAATTGAATATTCTAACAAAAGCTGCGATGAGAAAGAGTACCAAGGCGATGTCTTTTTACAGAGAGCCCCGGTTGCTGAAAAGGGGTAAAGAATAACTTTGGGAATATGGTCTCTGAGCTGCGCATCGAAACCTCATATGGTTGTAGGCTGCGCCGGAACCCGCACCCGTTACTGTGCTAGGGTATACATGCATAAGCATCGTACCTGAAGAGGTTAATGTCGCAAGGCATTAATAAAATTGGGTGGTACCGCGTGAGCACAGCTCTCGTCCCTTTGGGATGAGGGCTTTTTTGTTTGTCAAAAAAAGGAGGAATTATGATGACAAATGTGTTTATTGGCGGTGCTTGGCCCTATGCGAACGGTTCATTGCATTTGGGAAGATTGGCGAGTGTATTGCCAGGGGATGTGTTGGCACGTTATTACCGCGCAAAAGGAAATAAGGTATTGTACGTATCTGGAAGTGACTGCCACGGTACACCTGTTGCCGTGCAAGCAATTCAAGAAGGTGTTTCTCCGGGAGATATTGCAGATCGATTTCATCAGGAATTTGCCGAATGCTTTAAACAGCTTGGGTTTACGTATGATTTGTATACTCGAACAGACCAGCCATTTCATCACCAAGTCGTTCAACAGTTATTTTTGACACTTTTAGAAAAAGGACATTTATATAAAAAAACAATCCAACAAACGTATTGTGAAACAGACCAACGATTTTTACCGGATCGCTATGTTGAAGGGATTTGCCCTGTTTGCAGCAACCGTGCGAGAGGCGATCAATGTGATTTTTGTTCAACCTTGCTTGACCCAGCCGACCTGACAGACAAGACATGCAAGATTTGCGGGAATCCTCCAATTGAGCGGCCAACGGAACATTATTATCTTGCACTCTCTTCCTTCCAAGCTGAATTGACTAAGTATGCAAATAAAACAAAAGGTTGGAAAGAAAATGCAGTACAATTAACGCAAAGATATCTTGCAGAGGGGCTTCAAGATCGAGCGGCGACAAGGGACTTAGATTGGGGCGTGGAGGTTCCGGTTGCAGGGTTCGAAGATAAAAAAATTTACGTCTGGATTGAAGCAGTGAGCGGATATTTATCGGCAAGCAAGCAGTGGGCTGCTGAAACAGGCGGCAGCTGGGAGTCCTTCTGGAAGGACGGAAAAGAGGAAATAACCGCTTATTATGTACACGGCAAAGACAATATCCCTTTTCATACACTGATATGGCCGGCTGTACTTCTAGGCGCTGAGGATTATCATTTGCCTGATCGAATCATCTCTTGTGAATACATGACGCTGGAAGGGAAAAAGTTTTCGACAAGCAATAATTGGGCGGTTTGGGTGCCGGACATTTTGAAGCGTTATGAACCAGACTCTATTCGTTATTTTCTGATCGCAAACGGTCCTGAGAAGCGGGATACTGATTTTTCATGGCGAGAATTTATTTATAGTCACAACGGAGAGTTGCTCGGCGCATTTGGCAATCTAGTCAATCGTACGCTAGCGTTTGTAAATAAATCTTTTGAAGGAAACGTTCCTGAAAGCAAGCAGAACGCGGAATGGATGAAAGCCATTGCTTCTTTATATGTCGAGTCAGGTGCATGCATTGAAGATGGGCGACTAAAGGAAGCGATTGAGTTAATTTTTGCTACTATTCGCAGAGCAAACAAGTATTTTGATGAACAAAAGCCATGGATTCAGATTAAAGAAAATCGAGAGGCTTGTGCTTATTCAATAAACACTTGCGTGCAAATTATAGCGAATCTTTCTCAATTGTTGACCCCGTTTATTCCTTTCTCATGCGAGAAAATAAGAAGGTTTCTAACTCTTCCTGAGCCTAGCTGGGAGTTCATTACTGTAGCTGCTAATCAAAAAATTCAAGGTTTAGAGCTGTTGTTTGAGCGTATTGACGTTGGTTGCATTGAGGAAGAAACAAATGCGCTAAAGATTCAATCCAAAAGGGAGTGAGCCTATGAATAAGAGAATTATCGTTACTGGCGGAGCCATTATTAAAGATGAAGCTGGAAGAATATTGTTACAGAGAAGATCAGACTACGGAGATTGGGGTCTGCCTGGCGGCGGAATGGAAGCGGGAGAAAAAATTGAAGAAACGATGATAAGAGAGGTGCTGGAGGAAACAGGTCTGCATGTAACAGAATATGATTTGTATTCCATTTATACTGGTCCCAATATGCAGTATCAATATCCTGATGGCAATGAAGTTGTATTCGTCATGTTTATCTTCAACGTGGCGGTAGATTTAACAGGTAAATTAGCTGAGGATGGTAAGAATGTACTGCATACGGATAGCAATAATGAGTCGCTGCAGTTGGTTTTTACGAAGTTGGAGGATATCGATATTGAATGTATTAGCAGCGTGCAGAAGCAGCTGTTTAGTGATCTATTAAATCATAAAACGGATATTTTGCGAGGTTGATGATTGAACTTTCTTTTTGTTGAAATAGTTAGAATAAATTATAAATTTTAGGAGTTGTTATTGGTGGAAAATAATAGTGTAAACTTGGTTCATTTGAAAGGACCATCATTGGTTTTTTTAGTAGCCGATTTACAAGATTCCGTTCATTTTTATGAAGAAATAGGATTTACTTCAGAAAATATCGGCGGACACATCCATATGAACTACGGAGATGTGACCTTTATTCTACACGAAGCTAAATTGAAAAGTGATATTCGGCCCAATTCGTCAGTAGAAGGCGGACTTTATTTTGATGCTTTCTGCTACACGAATCCAGAGGGATTAAGACAGTTACATAAGTTGTTTATTTCAAAAGAAGTGAAGATTGTGCAAGGACCGCATTGGTCAGATGGATGGAGTGAGCTTACCATTGTCGACAATAACGGTTATCGTATTGCTTTTGGCGGCTGAGCATTGTTTTTTAAGTCGATGTGCCCGATCTTAAAAGCCTTGATTTGAATAATGGCATAAAGCCATGTCATTAATCGAAGTATGAGATAAATTTGAAGCGTTGAGAAATAGTTTGGGCAGTTTTTGCCTAGAGTTGACTATGAAACGTTTTTTACCTTTGAGCGAGACAGCAGTGAAGCTAAAATAAATGTATAACTTTGTTAAGGAGCTGCTGCAATGCTTAATAAAAACGAGCTTATCTCATCATTATTATTAATGGCCAAAGAATGGGGTTTAACGGATATTACGCCTCATGTGCTTAGTGAGGGTGGAAATTTAATTATTCATCTAGCTCCTTATCCCATTGTGGCAAGAATAGCGATTGTTCTCTCTGAAGCAGATGGAGAGTATGCATACAAGATACAGGATCGAGAGCTGCTTGTAGCGCGTTACCTTCATTCGAAGAATGTCCCTGTGCTGCTGCCAACTAGCCTTGTTGATGCGGGTCCTCATAACGTGGCAGATACATGGCTGACACTGTGGGCTTATGTCCCTCCTGCAGCCTTGCAACCTCCATCACCGAAGGAAGCAGTTGATCTTATTAACAAACTTTCTAAGGCAATGAAGGACTTCGAAGGTGATGTTCCTATGCTTGGCGTTTGGGAGCGCACTTGTCAATCAGCACAAAGATTAAGACAAAACCCCGATGAACGAATACAAGCATTATTGCAGAAGTTTCATAAATGGGATAAGCAGATGCGGAAGGAGCTAGGCCTGTTAGTACCCAGTCATGGAGATGCCCATGCAGGAAACCTGATACCGAGCCCGGAGGGCTGGTTATGGATGGATTTTGAGGATATATCATTAATGCCCTACTACTGGGATTTGGCCTCCTATGTTGGCAATCTTGTTTTATTTGGTGGAACACAAGAGCCAACTTTCACATGTATGCTGAATCATTCTGATATTGTTTCTGACAAAAAGACTTTTGGTTTTGCAGTTTCTGCACGCATACTGATGTCTACCTTAGGCAATCTGGATTTTGCTCTCGCAGGGCATGGCGATCTGGAATTTGCGACGAAACAACTTGAATTAGCTGAACCCATTTTGCAGCAGATAGATCTATTAACAGGTGAGACTCTCAAAGGGGAATAGATTCGATGAGCAACGATCAATTCTACTCTATAGGCCAAGCGGCAAAGATATGTAATATCGCTGTTCAAACACTGCGCTTTTACGACAAGATCGGCTTGGTCATACCCAGCCATACGGATAAATCCACTGGTTATCGGTATTACTCCAATTACGAACTTCTTTATATTAAAATCGTCCAAGACATGAAAACATTGCAATTTTCGCTTGATGAAATAAAAGCTGCTTTAAAAGATGGAAGCTTAAGCAGTTTAGTAGAGAAGCTTGAATTAAAACGAAGAAACACGATTACTGAAATAGAACAATTAGAGCAGCTTGTACAATTAATAGGAAAGAGATCGGAACAAATCAATTATTTGCTGGATTTAGGCGATGAGCTTAAAAACCTTGATGTGTTAGTGGAATTAAAACATTTGCCGGAGCGGCTTATCCTATCTGATCGCAGCAGATCAGCGTGCGGGATGGAAGCATCGGTTGTGAAGTTTACACGATTATTTCAGCAGGCGGAAGCAAACGGATTAATTCCGAAGCAATTGATGACGATTTACCATGAAAATATTTTGACATTTGATCGAGAGGATTCTGATTTGGAGTTTTGTATTTCTACTGACGCTATTGGTGCTCAAGCTCTTAAAGGTTATGGCCGAATCATCCCTGAAGGCGAGTATATTACAGCTCTTTATTGCGGAATTCCGAACGCCGAATCGTGCAAACGGATTTACAGCAAGCTGCTCGCGTGGATGGAGAAGCATAACTACATCGAAGCGGGTCCATCGATTGAGCTGTATTTGGTTGATATGGCTCAAATGATGAAGCCGGAGGAGTTTATTGTGGAGCTTCAAGTTTCTGTTCGAAAAGCGTTGACCCTATAGTTACTATAGGGTTTATATTGTTTTTATTCGCCAAATGGGGAGGAAAAAACAATATGAATGTGATTTTCGGAACGGGTCCGTTGGGTATGGCCGTCATGAGGGAGCTTGTTGCTCTTGGAGAACCTGTCAAAATGGTTAGTTTGAGCGGGAAAGCGACTGTGCCTTCAGCGGTGAGTGTAAAGCAAGCGAACGTAATGAATGAGGATGAGACAAAGGCCATAATGAAACATGCAAAGGTTGTCTTTCAGTGTGCGCAGCCGCCATATCAGAAGTGGCATGAGTTGTTTTTACCTTTTCAGGAGCATATCATATCGGGAGCTATAGCTGCAGGAGCGAAGCTGGTCGTTGCCGAAAATGTATATATGTATGGGCAGGTTAATGGGAGCATGCATGAAGGATTACCGTACACAGCCGTGACTAAGAAAGGGAAAGTACGCGCAGACATGTCTAATCGTCTGCTGCAGCTCTATCAAGAGGGGATACTGCAGGTGACGATGGGACGAGGAGCGGATTTTTTTGGACCGAATGTTCACCATTCTTCTGTTGGTTCACGGTTGTTCAAGCCGATAGTGAAAGGTAAAGCATGCACGGTTATGGGGAATCCGGATAAGAAGCATACGTATACGTTTATCGATGATTTTGGTAAAGCGCTCGTTGTGTTAAGTCAACATGAAGATGCATATGGCCGCGCCTGGCATGTTCCGAACGATGCTGCGGTTACAACAAGAGAATTTATTGAAACAGCTTATCGACTTGCTGGATTCCCTGCAAACATTCAAACCATGGGGAAAGCGATGCTTCGAATAGGGGGATTGTTTATACCGGCAGCGAGAGAAAGCATCGAAATGCTGTACCAGTTCGAAAATGATTTTATTATTGATAGCAGTCTATTTTCAGAGAGGTTTGGCTTGAAGGCTACGCCCTTAGAGGAAGCTATAGCAAAAACATTGGAATCGACGGTAGTGTAGAGGTTTTGCAGGTGTGATTACAGGACGTAAGGCCTGCTAATACTCAAGGAAGATTTATTCATACACGACTGCTGTCGTCATTCCTCCCAGCGAAAGCGTCATATTATTACTAACATGATGCGGGAAATGACAGTGCAGAGGCCAGCGACCCGGATTATCAGCGATAAACTCAATATCTCTCGTGGTACCTGACGAAATTAGTATTGTATTTTTTTTAAGACGATTTTCTATTGCAATAGAATTTCCATCCGCTGCAGTCTCATAGAATTGATGTCCGTGAAAGTGAATCGGGTGATTCATCATTCCAATATTCCCGAATCTTATTCTAACGCGGTCACCCTCGTTAACTGGTAATAGGGCTGTATATGGAAAGCATTTTCCGTTTATAGTGAAAAAATTACTTTCATGTGCAAAAGGGTCAATTTCGTAGTTTCCATTTTTTAAAACCCCAGGCTCCAAGCCCATTAGTTTAAATGCTCCCAGCATAAGGTAATAATCTTTTTGTATGTCCTTTTTGCTTTCATTGGGATCAAGGATAATAAAACCTCCTTCTAACCCTAGCATATCCTGAACTACACTGTAAAAATGCGAGTGATACATATGGGTACCAGGAGCGTTGGTGATTTTAAAATGGTAATCAAAATAATGGCCTGGATCAATTTTAGGTGAAGGTTCGATTTCTGGCACACCGTCCATTCCATTTGGAACATCTAAACCGTGCCAGTGCACACTCGTAGGCTGAGGTAATTTATTATGTACTCTAAGACACACATAGTCTCCGGGATATACACAGATCGTTGGCCCCGGAGACATTCCATTATAACCCCATGCATTCACATAAATTCCGGGAAGTATTTCGCTCTTTACAACTTCTGCAACAAGATTAAAATACTTCACTCCATTTTTTTCAGTGAAGGGCAGATTTGGAATGTTTGGTGTAATGACCACATTCATACCTCCAAAATATATTCTTAAATCATTGTATGAATGGATAATAAAGATTAGTGCTGTTAGATAAGATCTGATTATGTGTTTCCCGGAGCATATACTTGTTTGCCCGTGACAATTCAGAAAGTACCCCATAGAGTAGCCATACATATAGACAAGTTGTCTCTCGATCGAATAAGCTGAAAGAGATGTATCCATATCTAGAGCCCCGAGAGCGGGAAGTGAAACAAAAAGATCAATGTATAACCATCGTTAAAGAGCTAATGACATTACAGAATGACGCTTTTTCTATGTTAAAAGACATTTATGCGGAGGACAATGATGATCAAATATCCGAGGTTTGAAGAAGGAGCAACGATAGGCGTGACGGCACCATCGCATGGGGTTTCTGCTTCTATGCATGATTCGTTTAAGCTGGCTTGCAGTCGTATGGAGACGAAAGGGTATTCAATCATTTGCGGGGAGACAGTTTGGACGCAAAATAAAGCCAAATCATCGCCTGCCCAAAAACGAGCGGACGAGTTTAATGAAATGATGAGCAGTGATCACATTGATATCGTCATTCCTCCATGGGGAGGCGAGCTGTTGATTGAGATGCTTGAATATATTGATTTTAACCGCTTAAATGATAAATGGATAATGGGCTATTCAGACATAAGCGTGCTGCTATTTGCGACTACGTTAAAGACAGGCATAGCGTCTGCACATGGTGCTAATTTATTTGATCTAAGAGGCGAATATTCGGATGAGACGACAGCCATGTGGCAACCGGTTTTATCAACTAAGGCAGGAGAATCTATCATTCAATATTCGTCTAATAAGTATCAAAAAGAATGGCAGCACGATAATCCAACCCCTTATGTGTTTCATTTGAACGAGCCTACATACTGGAAATCGACCTCCAACCAACAAGTGAAGACCGAGGGACGTTTACTTGGAGGCTGTATTGACGTGATCAGACATTTAGTCGGCACACCTTATGGTGATGTATCCGCTTTTCGAGAGCAGTTTATCGATGGTGAGCCTATTTTGTGGTACCTCGAAAATTGTGAGTTATCGACCGTAGATTTACGCAGATCACTGGTTCAAATGAAGCTGGCGGGCTGGTTTGAGCAGAGCCCATGCATTTTGTTCGGACGGAGTCCAGCAAATCAACCCGTAGACGGTTATACCGTTGAAGATGTGTATCAAGAGCTCGCTGAAGAGCTTCAAATTCCGATCATTTATGATGTGGATTGCGGGCATGTTCCTCCTCAAATTACGCTCATAAACGGTGCTTATGCCGAAGTGGAAGTTAATGAGGGTAAAGGTATAGTCAAGCAGTTTTTTAAATAGTGGTAAAAGACAAAACAATTCTATTTGCACTATAGTGCTGATCCTAGAATTAAGAGAACGTAGCAGCAGTATTTCAGCAGGGGTGAGTCCGTCTTTCGAAAGCAATGGCCTAAAGCTATTTGCGATCGGGAGGACGGATTGGTTCAATAAAAGTAAGCGTTTACACATGCTCAATTAGCATGATGAAAATTCACAAGCAAGGATGGGTGATCAGGTTGGAAAATACGACAAGCAAACAAGACCTTCATCAACGTTATATTGCAAATGCGAATAAAGCGCTTCAAGAAAATGTGAAAATGATTGATACAACATATCGGCTTCATTATCATATGATGCCGCCAGCAGGCTGGATGAATGACCCGAACGGCATGATTTATTTTGAGGGACATTATCATCTGTTTTATCAGCATGATCCCTATCAATCGAAGCAAGGTCCGATGCACTGGGGACATGCTAGAAGCAAGGATTTAGTTCACTGGGAGCATCTGCCTATTGCGATAGCACCCTCCGAGAATTATGACAAAGCAGAGTTTGGCGGACAGGGCTGTTGGTCAGGAAGCGCAGTAGATAACAACGGCGTTTTAACGTTAATTTATACGGGACATGTTGATGGCAAAACACCGGAAGAGGTCCAAGCTTTAGCGACAAGCACTGACGGTGTGACGTTCCACAAGTATGCTGCTAATCCGGTGATCGGTGATTCACCTGACGCGCAGCGGTTCGGATTCCGTGATCCGAAGGTGTGGAAGCATGAAGATAAATGGCATATGGTCGTTGGTTACGGCAAAGACGGACTTGGCAAAGGGTTAATTTATACGTCGAGCGATCTGCTGAGCTGGGAATATCAAGGTGCTGCGGCGCAGAGTGAGGGTACGATGGGGGATATGTGGGAATGTCCAGATCTATTCCCGCTTGGAGAAGGCAATCAGCATACGCTGCTCATCTCCCCGATGAATATTGCACCAATCAAAAACTTGTATTTGTCAGGGACGTTCGATTACGCAAGCTGCCGCTTTGAGAGACAGCAGATGGGACAAATCGATTATGGATTTGACTTTTATGCGCCGCAAACGCTGCTTGATGATCGAGGCAGAAGAATAATGATCGCATGGATGAACATATGGGGAGCGACGATGCCCGAGCAAGCGCATGGCTGGCTTGGCGGAATGACGCTGCCGCGCGAATTGACGTTAGCAGCGGATAGTACGGTGCGAAGCAATCCAGTGCCGGAGCTTTCCGTGCTGCGTGGACAACAGGTTTCGGCGACTGATGTAGCTCTATCAAGCAACGAATTTGTCAAAATAGAAGGCGTCCATGGAGACTCTCTTGAAATGGATATTGTATTTGATCTGGCTGGAACGGAAGCAACAGAAGTAGGTATTCGTGTACGCAGCTCCGAGGATGGGACGGCCTATACTGAAATTAGCTATTGCATAAGCGAACAAAAGATTTGTATGGATCGTAATCTCGGCGGTGAAGGCGATGGCGGAGTTAGCGAGGCGCCGCTTCAGTTGTCTTCAGACGGGCGTTTGCAGCTAAGACTGTTTCTTGATCGCTCCTCTATTGAATTGTTTGCAGGAGAAGGCAGAGTCGCTATGACCAATCGGGTTTATCCGAGATCAGAAGATATAGGTATCTCTTTCTTTGCTCGCGGCGGAGACGCGCTGCTTCAAACCGTGAATGCTTGGCAGCTGCGCTCGATTTGGTAATGAATGTTGATAATGTTGATACCGTAAAAGTCTGAGGATTGGACGTTGTTACGCGTGGCGAGTTGTTGATGGATTTCACACTTTGCTTAAAAGATTTGGTTAACACGTTTCAGTCAGTTGGTTTGTGATTTTGTCTGCAATCTTCCAAAGGGCTGTTCCAAGCGTAGTTTTATCTACGCCTGGGACAGCCCTACTTTATTTTGACGGAATTTATGCAAAACGATGTCCTCCCCTTATCCAATACACGGCTTACGAATCTAGCAGCTCATATTTAAACCATCCGAAAGGGATTAACATTTTAACGAACTCTAGAATCGTTATTTCGAGAAAAGCAGCTAAAGACACCTTAAAAATCATGCTTTAGCGTTAATTAGATTCGTTAACACGCAAGAAGCCTAGTTTTCTATAGAATAAGCTCAATACAGTTCGTTAGAGAATAAAACAACCCCCTATTTTCTAACACGAAATCGTTTATTATGCGCGAATCTATCACAATAGTGACCATATAAATCAAAAAAAGAGAATTCCACCCCTTATTAACATAAAAATCCCCTTTCTTTCATAGGTGCAATCCAACTACTATAGGTATGAGTTCGAATGGTAAAAAGTATCATTTTTTTGATATTAGTATCAAATTAGTCAGGATGACCACGCTCTTTGATATCAAAATAAGCTAAGCCTTTATAGCATTTTCCCACACCTCTTTCATTGCGCAGCTCTTTTCTAGTAAATGATTTCATTGCTAATCTACATGCTTGTCAGTCTCCCCAACAAGTTAACCCACATGTTATTTTAACTCGAGTATTCAACCCGCATAAGCTATACCTTCAACCAAAAATACTTAGTCGTCTGCCATCAGAAGTTATTAACAAACTATTGTTAACGCTTTCATGTTAACTGAGCGATTTCTTTGTCTTTTTTATTTTAAAATTTGTAATAAATACAAATAAAAGTAACTTTAAGGTTGTGTTAAAGCACTATTGTTTATCGGTATATTAACCAAATTCACTATTCTATGAGGAGTGTGTTATTTATGTTTAGAGAAATTCACAAATCCAAAATTCACCGTGCGGTCGTTACGGAAGCAAATTTGAATTATGTAGGCAGCATCACGATTGATCAAGATATTTTAGACGCATCCAATATTTTAGAGAACGAGAAAGTACAAGTTGTAAATATCAATAACGGCGCGCGGTTGGAGACGTATGCGATCACAGGCCCAAGAGGCTCAGGCATGGTTTGTCTAAATGGAGCGGCTGCGCGAATGGTTCAGCCAGGAGATCTCGTTATTATTATTTCCTACGCCATGATGGAAGATCATGAAGCGAGGGTGTACAAGCCCGATGTGGTCATTATGGATGAGAATAATCGGATTGTGACGGACAAGTATCAAGAGCTGCACTCTACAACGGTATAATGCCACAGACAAAAAGTAGGGGGAGTTATATGAATATCATCCGAAATCTCTCAGAGGTACTCATTGCAAGCGGAACGAGCGGTGCGGGCATTACGTTCTGCGAGGCGGGTAAGGATCGATTCGTGTCGTATGGACAACTACGCAAGGCAGCGGGAGCAGTACTCGGTCAGCTGCAGGAAAGAGGGCTTGGCCAAGGGCAGCATGTTGTGCTGCAGACCGAAGATAATGAACGATTTCTTGTTTTGTTTTGGGCCTGCCTATTGGGCGGCATGATCCCCGTTCCACTTACAGCGGGACGAACTGACGAAGGCAGGAAGAAGCTTCTTCAAGTAAGCAGCCAACTTGGAAATCCGTATTTGCTGTGCGAGCCAGAAATATGGGAATCTGTTGCAGCTTATTGTCTCAAGAATGAAGAGCATGCCGCAGGACAGCTTCTGCAAAAAAAAATGCTGCCGATCAAGGATGTTTTGGATGAAGCAGCTGCTATAGAGCACCAAGGAACAGTCTATGCGGCAACCGAGGAAGATGTTGCATTTATCCAATTCACCTCTGGTTCTACAGGCGATCCTAAAGGTGTTGTTTTGACACATGGCAACTTACTTTCGAATATGCGGGCGATATTGGAGGGCGCGCAGTCGACCGAGGCTGATTCCTCTTTAAGCTGGCTCCCGCTTACGCATGATATGGGTTTGATCGGATTTCATCTAACTCCGATGCTTGGGCTTATGAATCAATGGCAGATGCCGACCTCGACATTCGTGCTTCATCCGATGAAGTGGATGGAGCTCACGCATCAGCATCGCATTACCTGTCTATCATCACCTAACTTTGGTTATGTTCACTTTCTACAGCATTTTAAACCTGAGAATGCCACCTGCTGGGACCTTAGCTCGGTAAGGCTTATCTTTAACGGAGCGGAACCAGTATCCGCGAGCAATTGCCGTGAGTTTCTCGCACAGATGAAGCCTTATGGGCTTCGAGAACAATGTATATTTCCCGTCTATGGACTAGCGGAAGCAAGCTTGGCCGTTACATTTCCGCATGTGGAGGAGAGCTTGAATACCTTATATGTAAGCCGAAAAGGCTTGAATATTGGGGATGTTATTCAGGATGCTCCAGCAGATGATCCCAATAAAATAGAAATCGTTGAGCTCGGGTTCCCTGTATCCGAATGCGAGCTTAAAATTTGCGACGAGTCTGGCCGGGAAACGCCAGATCGGTACGTTGGACTCCTCCATATTAGAGGGAGGAATGTCACCAAGGGTTATTTTAACCGCCCTGATGTGAATGCCGTCATTCTATCGACAGACGGTTGGCTGAATACCGGTGATCTTGGATTTATGCAAGACGGCAGATTGTATGTGACTGGCCGCATGAAGGATATTATTTTCGTCAATGGCCAGAACGTATACCCGCATGATTTGGAAATGCTGGCAAGTGAAATTAAGGGAGCAGAAATAGGCAAAGTAGCTGTTAGCGCGATTCAGAATGAAGTAACGAAGCAGGATGAGATCGCCGTGTTTATTCAATTTCGAGGAAAGCTTAATGCTTTTGTGCCGCTGAGGGAAAGCGTGCAGCGACTGCTAAATCGAAAAACTGGACTCCAAGTGGAGCTCATTGTACCAGTGAAGCGTATTCCGAAAACGACCTCTGGGAAAATTCAGCGTTACACTCTTGCTGAGAGTATGCAGAGCGGACAATTCTCTTCAGTCATTTCGGAATTGGAGTCGCTGGCAGCGATTATGGAAGAAACAGCTCCCGAGTCGGCTGTTGCAGCTCCTGAAACGGATGCCGAACAGCGCATATTGTCTATTTGGAAAAAAGTGCTGAAGACAGACCGCATTGGAATAGATGATCATTTTCTGGAGCATGGCGGTAATTCACTGCGCGCAGCTTATGTAGCTGCCCAGCTGCAGTCGACGTTTGGCATAAATGTATCTCTAAGCGAGTTGTTTCAGCATCATACTGTTCGGTTGCTCGCCGCTTATGTCGCTGAAGCGGCTGCTGGGGAAGATCAAAGAAATGGCCAGTGCGAAGTGATCTCAAATGGAGGCAAGAGGGATTGGTATCCCGCTACATCTGCTCAGAAGAGATTATTTATTGTTGAGGAAATGAATTCAGGTCTTCTTCGTTATCATCTGCCGCAGCGCATAAGCATTGAGGGGGAGCTGGACCTCAGTAAATTTCAGCAGGTGTGGGAGTCTTTGATCAACAGGCATTCTTCACTACGTACATCATTTGTTATGGACCATGATATCGTGGTCGGTCGAATTGCAGATTCAGTAAAGCTGCCCATTGTTTATACAGACGGGCGCGGTTGGTCAGAGAGTGATATGCAGCACAAAATAAGTGCATTTCTACAGCCTTTTGAGCTATATAAGGCGCCGTTGTTCCGAATAGAGTTAATCACACGCGGTCATAACCGACATCTGATGTTATTTGATATGCATCATCTCATTACGGATGGTACGTCGATGGGGATATTAATCGGGCATTTTGTAGCGATGTATGAAGGGGCTGAGCTGCCTCCAAATTCTTTTCAATACAGCGATATTGCTGATTGGGAGAATAGGATCAGGGCAGAAGATAGGCGCATGAGCAGGCAAAGAGAGTATTGGCGGCAAATGTTCAAGGAGGGAGCGGGGGAGATCGACATCCCCGCAGATTATCGGCGTCCGCTCACTCCTAGCTACAAGGGAGCTATCGAAAAATTTGTACTCGATGCAACCCTTACAGCTAAGCTGGAGCAATTAGCTTTCCGAACAGGCGGTACGTTGTACACCGTATTAACTTCCATTTACTTTATGCTGCTGAGCAAGTACACCGGAGCAGTTGATATGGTAATCGGTACTGCGTCGGCAGGGAGAACAAGGCCGGAGATGGAAGGTATCGTGGGCCTGTTCGTCAATATGGTGCCGCTGCGACTTCGAGCTGGCAAGGAGCTTTCGATCCTTCAATGCTTTGAAGAGATCAATAAACAAATATTGTTATCGCTAGACCATCAGGACGTCCCTTACGAAGAAATTGTAGAGCTGGCAGAGGCAAAACAAGAACATGGCCGTAATCCATTGTTTAGCACCGTATTTACGCTGCACAACATGGAAATTCCACAGTTTACTACAGCGAATGTCACATTCAAGCCTGAGCCGATAGGGACAGGTACAACTAAATTTGATATGACCTGGGAATGTATAGCTTCGGAGGAAGGCATTTCAGTATCTATTGAATATTCCATCGACTTGTACAGTCAAGAAACAGTAAGAGGATTTGCTCGACATTATAAAACATTGGCTGATGCAGCAGTTCAATCCCCCGAGTCGGTTGTTGAGATGCTTCCTATGTTAGACGAGGATGAATGCCAGCTTATTTTGGCAACTAGCGAGTCGAGTCGAGCACCTTACCCTAACGATACTTCGCTGTACCGGCTGTTTGAGAGGCAGGTGGCTCATACACCGCAGCTCCCGGCTATAGTTATGGATGAGGCGACCCTCTCTTACACAGAGCTGAATGAAATGGCAAATGCTCTGGCTAGATGGCTCATCAACCATGGAGTAGTTCCGCATTCACGTGTGGCGCTGCTTCTTCATCGATCCTTTAATATGCCAGTTGCGATACTTGCTGTGTTGAAGACCGGCTCCGCTTATGTGCCAATCGACCCGAGTTATCCTATCGACAGGATTGAGTTTATGCTTGGAGACGCTGATATTTCTACAATGATAGTAGATGCCCAGACAATCCATATAGGCGGCAAGCTTGCTCAAGCTGGGAATAGGCCAGTAGATAAGATTGACATCGATGCTATGAGGAACGAGTGGAGACAGGCAGAGGGACATAATTTGAACGTGGATGTAACAGGGGACGACGCAGCTTATGTGATGTACACCTCTGGTTCCACAGGACGGCCAAAAGGAATTTTAACTACGCACCGAAACGTCATTCGTATTGCTCGGGCTACTGATTATATCCGAATAACGAATGAGGATGCGCTGCTGCAGTTATCGAATTATGCGTTTGACGGATCGACGTTTGATTTTTATGGGGCACTTTTGAACGGCGCAAAGCTCGTCCTTGTGAATGAAAACGATTTGCTTGATATCCATCAGCTTATTTTATTGATGAAGAAACAAAGGGTTACTATATTTTTTGCGACTACAGCTTTGTTTAATGCATTCGTTGACTCTGGACTGACGGACTTGCCTTCCCTTCGTCATCTATTGTTTGGCGGTGAACGCGCGTCAGCCTCGCATATTAGAAGAGCTTATCAGACCGTCGGTTCAGGCGTGCTGCTTCATATGTACGGTCCAACAGAGTCTACTGTTTTCGCTACTTGTTATCCGATTGATTCGATAGAGCAGGACAATGCTGCGATTCCAATAGGCAAGCCTATCGCACATTCAGAAGCACTTGTATTGGATGAAAATGGTGCCTTGCTCCCAGCACTTGTGCCTGGGGAGTTATGTATTGCCGGCGATGGTTTAACACAAGGTTACTTGAATCTGCCGGAGCTTACTGCAAATAAATTTGTTCCCCATCCTTTTAAAGAGGGAACCAAGCTTTACAGGACAGGGGATTTGGTTAGGCGGCTGCCTGACGGTAATCTAGAGTTTTTGGATCGGCTCGACACCCAGGTGAAGCTGCGTGGATTTCGTATAGAACTGGGGGAAATTGAGAGCAAACTGCTAGAGTGTGAGGACGTTAGGGAAGCGGTAGTTATGCTGAAATACCGCAGCGGCGATCCACAGCTTGCAGCCTATATCGTTGCAAATGGTGAGCTTTCCATAGATCGGCTGCAAGCAGAGCTGGGAGCAAAGCTGCCGCAATTTATGATTCCGACAGTCTTCGTGCGGGTGGAGAAGCTCCCGCTCACCTCTAACGGCAAGATTAACAAAAACGCATTGCCTGAGCCTGACTTTTCCAAACTGAGCATCGGAATGGCAGCAGCCTATGTCCCGCCTGCAACCCAAACCGAGATTCAGCTTGCAACCATTTGGGAAATGGTTTTGAAGGTAGAGGCTGTTGGCGTTAATGATCATTTCCTCGCACATGGCGGTCACTCATTGAAGGCTGCAGCGCTTGTGTCGGAAATTTACAAGCAATATCATGTCCGAATGCCGATCAAGGAAGTATTTCTACGTTCAACAGTTAGAGAGCAAGCAGAATGGATTGACAGCGCAGATAAAGAGGCATATGAACCAATAATACCGATAAACATTTCTCGATCTTACCCGTTAAGTCCATCCCAGCAGCGTATTTTTCTCATTGAAGAAATAGCAAACGCGGGTATAGCCTATCATATCCCGCTAGTGCTGCGCTTAACTTGCCATGTTCAGCGAACGGATATGGAACGGGCCATAAAAGGACTAATTGCTTTGCATGAGCCGCTTCGTACATCATTCCAGCTTATTGACGGTGAGGCGCGTCAAATTATACATGAGCATGCTTCGTTCGAGCTTCAAGAGATAAGCGATACAACAATAGATCTAGAGCAACGGTTCTGCAAATTTGCCAAGCCGTTGCCGCTTTCACAAGCTCCGCTCCTTGACGCACGGCTGCTCAGCAGCGCATCCGGAGAAACTTATTTGCTTCTAAATATCCATCATATTATTGCGGATGGCATTTCGGTGAGTCTGCTTATTGAAGAGCTAGTCAAACGACTAGACGGCAAGCGCTTGGAAGAGCCGCATATTCAGTACAAGGACTATGCGGTATGGAGAGCAGGCCAAGGGAATACGGAACGCATGCGGAAGAGCATCCGATATTGGGAGACCGAGTTAAGCGACCCACCTCCGAGCCTCGACATGCCGCTTGACTTCCCGCGTGGGGAACGGCAATCGCTGGAGGGGGAGACGTTTGGATTCCATGTTCCTTCAGAGCTAGCTATTCGGCTTCAATCTATATCCGATACGCTCAATATCAGCTTAAACAGTCTGTTGTTTGCTTCCTACGCTCTGCTTCTCCAAAAGTATACAAGCGGAAATGACTTGATTATAGGTGCGCTAGCGGCAGGAAGATCACATCCTGAAACGGCTAATATGATCGGTATGTTCAATAATTTTCTACCAATTCGCCTTAAAATAGGCGATGGCATGAAATTTGATCAATTTGCGAAGGCGTCACATGATTACCTGCTTGCAGCACTCGAACATCAAGATGTGAGCTTTGACCAGATGATTGAAGCTGCGCAAATGACGATTGATCCCTCACGAAACCCGCTGTTCGATACGATGATGATTTTGCACAACCAGATCGGAAATGATTTGGAAGTGAAGGGTCACACCGTAGGAGTACAGCCTGTACGCGCAGGTAAAAACATGACATCAAAATTGGATTTTAAGCTTGATCTTTATTCTCATGGTGACGGAGGCTTTCGAGCAGAGCTAGAGTTCAATACGCGATTATTCCATAAAGCGACGATGATGAGGCTGGCGGATCATTGGCTAAATGTACTGAAACAAGTGACCGATGAGCCAGGCATGAGATGCTCTTCCCTCAGCTTAATTATGGAGAAGGAAGCGCAAATGCTTCAAGAATGGAATGACACTGCGAGGCCGTATCCCGATAGCCAGACCATTCATGGTTGTTTTGAGGCACAGGTACGCAAGACGCCGGATGCTCCAGCCATTCGATTGAACGAGGGTATGTTTACTTACCGTGAGCTCGATGAACGTGCAAACCGACTTGCTCTGCTGCTCCGTAAGAAAGGTGTTGGAGCAGAGACGATTGTTCCGATTGTTGCAGAGCGCTCTCTTGAAATGATGGCAGCGATTTTAGGCATTCTAAAAGCCGGGGGCGCTTACTTGCCTATCGATCCGCATTTTCCAGAGGAGCGTATTGGGTACATTCTTGAAGATAGCGGAGCCAAGTTATTATGTTCCCAGCACAAATGGATGAACCAACTGCCGTTTAATGGTGAAATTATAGATATAAATGCTGTTGAAGACAAGGGTTCGCATGATGCTGAGGAATGGCTATGGGAGCCTGCAGTGAACGCGCATCATTTGGCTTATGTTATCTATACATCAGGTTCTACTGGAAAACCAAAGGGAGTTATGATCGAGCATGCTGCGGTCATCAACCGTATACATTGGATGCAAGATCAATATCCACTTGACGCGCAAGATGTCATTCTTCAGAAGACACCTATAACATTTGATGTTTCGGTGTGGGAGCTGTTCTGGTGGAGTTTTGCAGGGGCATCTGTTTACTTGTTGGAACCGCAGGGGGAGCGGGAGCCGCAGGTCATGATGAAAGTCATCCGTGAGCAAGCGGTGACGGTCATGCATTTTGTCCCATCTATGCTGGGCGTATATCTCCAGTATGCATCGGAAGTTAAGGCGGACAAGCCTTTCGGAGGTTTGCGTTACGTATTTGCAAGCGGAGAGGCGTTGAAGCCTGCACAGGTGGAAGGGTTCTACAGCCGACATTCTGCAGGCAGCGAAAGTCCACGACTCATAAATTTATACGGACCTACTGAAGCGACCGTGGATGTCAGCGCATATGACTGTGCGAACTATAAGCAAGGATCTGTTCCAATTGGCTCGCCGATTCAAAATATTCGGCTGTACGTTGTGGATGAGCAGCGGCGGCTGCAGCCGATTGGAATTCCGGGCGAGCTCTGCATCGCTGGAGTGGGACTCGCTAGAGGTTATTTGAACCGTCAAGAATTGACAGCGGAAAAATTTGTACCCGATCCTTTTTTTGCTGGGGAACGCATGTACTTGACCGGAGACCGCGCGCGCTGGCTTGCTGACGGTCATATCGAGTATTTGGGTCGATTCGATCATCAAGTGAAGATTAGAGGATTTCGAATGGAATGTGGAGAGATTGAGCATGCGCTGATGCAGCTGGAGGAGGTTTCCGATGCGCTCGTCATGACCGTGAAGGATCGGACGGGAGAGCCAGCCTTATGTGCATATGTGGTTTCTTCTTTTGAACGCAATGAACGTGAGCTGAAGGAGAAACTGAGGGGAACGCTGCCGGAATATATGATTCCTTCTCTGTTTGCCTGCTTGCACTCCTTTCCTCTTAATGCTAGCGGGAAGATAGACCGCAGCCTCCTTCCACAGCCGACGTTTGCTGATTCTATTGGCGGCGCCGATCCGCGCAGTGAGACGGAGCTCCGACTGGCAGAGCTATGGAAGAGCATACTTGGTGTTCGCATCGTACGCACCGGCGATCATTTTTTCCAGCTTGGCGGACATTCGCTGCGCGCAGCGCAGTTAACGGGTGCAGTGGAGCAGCAGTTAGAGGTCATATTTACACTAAAGGATGTGTTCGCCTACCCTGTCCTAGAAGAGATGGCAGCGTTCATTGATAGATCGCCGAAAAGGACTGCTGCATCTATCACAAGGGCCGAGCAGAGGGATGTTTACCCCTTGTCGCTTGCGCAGAACCGACTATTCGTTCTGCATCATATGAAGCCTTCAAGTACAGCCTACAATTTGCCGCTCGCACTCAGTATGCGTGGTGAACTGAACGTTGAGAGATTGCAAGAGGCGCTGCAGCGGCTCATTGATCGTCATGAGCCGCTCAGAACAAGCTTTGAATGGCGCGATGGCGCCCCCGTGCAGCGCATTCATGAGCGAGTAATGGTGCGAGCTGATGTAACAAAAACGGATCAAGTGGATGGATGGAGCAGCATGCAAAAATTCGTTCAGCCATTCGATTTGAGCATTGCTCCGCTGCTGCGCGCTTCGCTTATTACAAATGGCGCGCAAGAGCATTTGCTGATGCTTGATATGCATCATATCGTATCTGACGGTATTTCAATGACAGTGCTGGCGCATGATTTCACCAAGCTTTATGAAGGCGGCACGTTGCTGCCGCTTGAAGTCCAGTACAAGGACGTAGCTGTATGGCAGCAGGGCTTTATGAAGAGCCGCGAGCGGGATAGGCAAGAGCAGTACTGGCGAGAGGAGCTGGCGGGAACGCTGCCGCTTCTGAATTTGCGAGTGGACAAGCCAAGACCAGCCGAACAAAGCTTTAAGGGGAGCAAAATCATTCATGCGCTGCCTCTCTCGTTAATATCCGAGGTAGAGTCATTGGCAGCAACGGCTGGCATGACTAGTTTTCCAATATGGCTTGCTTGTTTTCACGTGCTGCTTCATAAGCTGACGGGGCAAGAGGATCTTATTTCTGGTACACCGATTGGAGGAAGATCCCATCCAGAGACAGCCCCGCTTGTTGGGATGTTTGTCAATACCGTTGCTATACGGAGCCAGCCACCTCGTGAGCACAGCTTTCTTCATTTTGCCCGACAGATCAAGGAGAAGGTGCTTGGTGCGATGCATAATGGGATGCTGCCGTTCGAGCATTGTGTAACCTCACTTGATGTAAAGCGAGACCTGAGTCGAAATCCAATCTTTGATGTCATGTTTGTAATGCAAAATATGGATGTGCCGGCAATGAAAGCTGATGTGCTGCAATTAAAGACGCAGCCGCTGGAGCACGCTGTATCCAAGCTGGACCTGACGTTTGAGCTTGCAATGCGCGAGGATGGTGCAGACCTTACTGTAGAATATGCAACGGATCTATTCGAACAGCAAACAATCAACCGAATGATTAGCTACTATATTCGGATTGTGAAGCAAGTTACGAAAGATACGCATATCTCTTTAAACCAGATAAGATTGCTGACTTCGGATGAAGAAGCCATTCAACTTGTTCAATTTAATGAAACGGCTACCGCTTATCCAAGTCATATGACTGTTGAGTCTTACTTGGAAGCACAAGCTGAGTGGATACCGCATGCTACTGCCCTGATCTATGAGACTGGGGAAATGTCCTATCATGAACTGAATGGGAAGGCTAATCGGCTGGCAAGAGTTCTGAGAAAACACGGGGTGAAGCATGAGGATACTGTAGCCGTCATCATGGAGCGTTCTGTAGACATGATCATTGCGATTTACGGCATATTGAAGGCGGGAGCGGCGTATGTCCCTATCTCACCTGGGCTTCCTGAAGAGCGAGTTCAGTATATGCTGGATGACTCGGGAGCAAAGATTGTGTTGACTCGGGGCTTAGACGGGCAGTTCGGCAACATGTCGCTAGATTCTAAACGATTGAACATAGAGGAAGCGCTGCAGCATGAGCAAAATGATGGACCGTTAGAAAAAATTCATCGATCGCGCAGCTTAGCGTATGTGTTATACACCTCTGGGTCGACAGGACAGCCTAAAGGGGTAATGATTGAGCATCATTCCGTAGTGAATCGCCTTACGTGGATGCAAAACAGATACACGCTTGAGATGCATGATGTGATTTTGCAAAAAACGCCATTCACGTTTGATGTGTCGGTATGGGAGTTGTTCTTATGGAGCTTCTCAGGCGCTAAGCTATGCTTGCTTGCACCAGGCGGAGAAAAGGACCCTGGGGCGATATATGATGCCATTAATAAGTATGCGGTGACTACGTTACATTTTGTACCTTCTATGCTTCATCTGTTTTTGGATTACCCGGGCCTTGTTAACGATAGTAAAAAGCTTGAGAGCTTACGTTATGTTTTTGCCAGTGGAGAAGCGCTTACGGTCAATCAAGTAGAGAGATTCAGAGAGCGAATCGGAGAACCTAATGCTGCGAAGCTCATTAATCTGTATGGTCCAACGGAAGCGACGGTCGACGTGTCCTATTACGAGTGTATTGGGGAACAAAGTTTAACGAGTGTGCCTATTGGCTCGCCTATCGACAATATTTCCTTATATGTGGTCAATGATGTTATGCAGGTTCAACCGGTAGGCGTGGCGGGAGAACTGTGTATTGCGGGAGTTGGCTTGGCGCGGGGGTATTGGAAACGTCCTGATTTGACCTCGGAAAAGTTTGTGAAAAATCCATTCGCAGCTAACGAGCTCATGTATCGTACAGGCGATCTTGCGAGGTGGCTGCCTGATGGCAGCATCGAATTTCTGGGACGAATGGATCACCAGGTGAAAATTAGGGGGTACCGCATTGAATGCGGGGAGATCGAGCATGCGCTTACGGGTCATCCAGACGTGAGGGAAGCCGTTGTCATGAAGCGTGACGGAGCTGCGGCGGAAAGCGCTTTTCTATGCGCGTATGTCGTAACGAGTGATGCAGTCACTACTGCACAATTACGTTATCATTTGGCTAAAACATTACCCGATTATATGGTTCCGGCTGTCTACGTGGAACTGGATCACATGCCGCTTTCTCCAAATGGCAAGGTAGATCGTAAGTCATTGCCAGCACCAGACGAGCGGTTGGATGCAGGCGTGCGTTATGTGGAGGCAGCAAGCGAAACGGAGAAAACCATTTCTATCGTGTGGGGAGAAGTGCTTGGCCGAACCGCTATTGGAACGCATCATAATTTCTTTGATGTTGGAGGAGAGTCGCTGCTGCTTGTCCGTACCCACCAGCGACTGGAAGAGTTGTACCCAGGTTTACTCAAGGTGACGGATCTATTTAATTACCCGACGATTGCCGCGCTTGCAGAATATATTGATTCCCAAAGCAATCTTTCTCGCACTTGGCATTACGCTGGAATTGCTGCAGGCGAGGACTGCTTCAATAACACATACGCTGCGCAGAGGAATGGTTCGTACCAATTTACCCTTGAGGACGATTTAATTGAAGGACTGGCGGAAATGGCATATACGGAGTCCGTGTCCATTACAACCGTTGCACTAGCAATCTATCTGCTCTTCTGGAAGCAGCAGTCAGGCGCTAATGACTTGGTTATACCAGTTGCAACATCAAGGAGACGGCTCACACCTTTAGAGCTTGACTTTAGTACGGTGCTGGAGTTTAGCGAACTAATCCGAGCAGCCGACTCGTTGTTTGACGACACGAAAATTTCCTACGATTGGAATCAAGTGGAGAGAGAGCTTGGGAGCCATAATAGTTCCCGCATAACGCCTTTGTTTGTAGATCGCTCGCGCACCGGTTTCATTTCCGAAAACGAGCTTCTTCATCTCTTCGATATCATTCTCACGTTAGACAGCGGCAGGGGCGGAGCAGGTAAAGGAATGAGCGGTTTATGGGAATTTAATGCACGTCGATTAAAGAAAGAAAAGGTTAAGGCATGGGCTCAGAGCTATATTAAGCTGCTCAGAATGGCCGTTCATCAATTTCAGCAGACTTCTAATGCTAGAGCTGGCGGCAAGCAGTAAGGACAACCCCATATGCAAAGGAGCATTACGTTGAAAAAGATCATGTTTATGCTCGGGAATATCGCATGGTATTTAGGTATCTTCTACGCTTTGCTTTATCTTCTGCGATCAACCTATCAGTATGAAGCTACACTCAGCCTTGCCAAGTTTATGGATCGTAACCCGGCGATGTTCATGGCGATATTATTTACCTCCATTTTGCTCATCTATATGCTTGTTCTCCGTTTGAAGAGAAGCATATGGAAAGAGCAGAAGCAAACTTTGTTTCAAGTTAGCGGCTTCAAGAAGATCGGGGTCAAAGATGCCGGGTTGATGCTGGCTATGGGGGCAGCCGGATGCCTGTTTAGTATTGGTCTAATTGAAATTGATGTCATCGCTCGGCACTTTCCATCCATCCCCTTTCTCGTAGATGATCTCATTAGGGGAGATTCTATTTTTTACGTAATTTTGGGTGCGGGGCTTATTGCCCCCATCTATGAAGAAATTTTGTTTAGAGGATTAATTTATGGACAATTGCGTCAAGTGATGCCGCTGTATGCTGCGCTTATTTTGCAAGCATTGGTTTACGCCTATTTTCAGCCAAGCCTCAGCCTGTCATTCATTGGTTTTGGTTCTGGACTCATCTACGCAATATTGTATATCCGAATAGGGAGCCTGTTGGCGCCAATTATTGTACAAACCTCAGCCATGAGTTTTATTTTTATTACTAAATATGTTGGATGGCATGAAGCGATTAACGAATTAGGAGAACCCGCGTTGTATGTCCTAACGGCTGGAAGCCTGCTCTTCCTCGTAGGTGGAACGGCATACATTTGGCGCAGAGGGCTCGAAAAAGGTGCAAGTTCAGTACAAGCAGACCCGATTACGGTTGGAAGAGGGCGATAAGATGAGAAATTGGACTGTATCGATAGGGAGAGTTCTACTAGTCATCGGGTTGTATTTCGCTTGGTTTCTTACCGTTACCAAATTATTTTTTGAATATATCTACCCGTTAAGTCCTTGGTTTGAACAAAATACGCTTATTGTCATCATATTAAATGACATTATTGGTTTTCCGCTTATGTACTTTGCAATAAAGCTAATATTTAAACAAAACCTATTCAAGGAAGCCCGATTTCAAAAGATGGATGGCAGCGCTATTTCCTTGTCGCTATGGGTGGGTTTGGGTGCGGGGTTGTTCACTGTAGCATTCTCGCAATTGCCTGCGATCCAGTCCGATCAGTTCAAATTCCAAGAGTTATTCGAATATTTGAATCGGGCAGAATGGTATGTTTTCCTTGTTTTTCTATTGCTAGGCAACGTATACAAGGAAACGTTATTTAGAGGTTTACTGCTGAACAGTTTTAGAGGCGTTCTGCCTGTCACTCTTGCGATTTTGCTGCAAGGGTTATTATATGGCGTTCTATTCTTCTTTGGTGATATTCCGCTTTCCTTGTATGGGTTCCTTGGGGCTATCATTTTTGCGCTCTTGTATGTGTGGTTTGATTCCATCTGGGCGCCGATTGCCGCGCAGGTGGCTTGCCAAGGAGTTCAATACTTGCTCTGGCATCTAGGCCCGAAGAGTGACGATATATTCATATTGTCAGCTGTAATGGCAGTTGCAGGTGCGATGATTGCAACTGGCTTATATTTGGGCAATCGCCGCTTTCGCAAGCCATTCAGTCACGAAGAGGTCGTTCACACATGAGAACGTTAACTGTAATTAGTAAAGTTCTACTCTATTTAGCTATTTATATGTGCGTAGTTTTATTCACAAACTGGGCGTTAAACAATTGGATTCAAGATGCTGAGTTTAGTGCGTGGCTTAGCAATAATCCAGCGAGCTCTCTTATTGCAGCGAATACGATTGTGATCGCCATTTATTTGCCGCTGCTTCGCTGGCAAAACATTCGAATGCAAGACCTCGGCTTCGTTCGACCACAATCAGCAGCGATGGCTGCTGGGACAGGAATTTGGCTTGGTCTGTTCATCGCGGTGTTCACACAGCTTGGTTGGATCGCTGAGAATTTCCCCGAAATTGCTAATTTGGTTCAATTTGTTGCTGGTGGAGGGAATTTCTTCGTATTTGTGTTGAGCAGCTTATTGTTAGGTTCTTTGCTCGAGGAATTGTTGTTCCGGGGGATGCTGATCCATGTTTTCCGTCAACGCTTCTCCTCTGCATGGTCTGTGCTGCTGCAAGCTTTGTTGTTTGGAACCGTATTTATGAGCGTAACCATTGGTGCCTTCGCTGCTCTTGGAGCGATTATTTATGGTGTAATTCGCGTGACCACAGGATCGATATGGTCATCTTTGCTCGCGCATGTGTTCAGTACAGCAACCTTGTATGTCGTCTCTCATTTTATGAAGGATTCCTCTCCCGAAACTTTTCTTATTCTGTCGTTCATAAGCGGTATAGCGATTATTGTGCATTTGTATATATTGCTGCGTAGACAATCGGAGGATTTGAAGCGGCACAACAAAAGTATAACGAGTTAAATCAATGATTCATGGTAGTGATTACATTGCCACTGCAAACAACCGCAAAAGAGGAGTGTGCAGCATGTTCCAGTTGGATTTGTTGGAACCAAATCGCAATGAAAATGAAGGAGACGCAAGCAGTGACGCGGTGCTGGAAACCGTAAGCCAAGAAATTGCGATCATCGGCATTTCTGCCAAGCTTCCGAAGTCGGACACACATCGAGAGTTTTGGGATATGCTTCAAAATGGAGTGGACGGTGTACGCTCCTTCCCGCAGTCGAGGCGGCAGGAGTTGGAACCGTATCTTCGTCGCCTGAGCGCATTGTATGAAACCATTTCAATATTTGATGGTGCATATTTGGAGGATATCTCTTCCTTCGATTATTCCTTTTTTCGATTGTCTCCGAAGGAAGCTTCACTAATGAGTCCGAACCAGCGCATGTTTCTGCAGACCGCATGGAGCGCATTGGAGGATGGCGGGTATGGGGGCGAAGCGCTCCATGGCTCACGAACAGGTGTATTTATCGGTCATAACGCCGATGCGCTGCATGATTATAAACGTATTATTGAGACGGTAAATCCAGAAGCGCTCGCAATGGCAGCGCCAGGCAATTTAAGTTCAATGATCGCAAGCCGCATCTCATATCTCTTGAATTTGAAAGGGCCGGCACTTAATGTCGATACCGCATGCTCATCCTCTCTTGTGGCCGTCCATTTAGCATGTCAGTCCATTCGCAGCGGTGAATGTGATGTTGCTATCGCTGGAAGTGTGAAGCTCAATCTCCTTCCGATCGATATGGGCATTCGGCTTGGGATCGAGTCAAGCGACAACCGTGCAAAGCCATTTGATGACAGCTCTGACGGGACGGGTATCGGGGATGGTGTAGTCGCATTGCTGCTTAAACCGCTCGCAAAGGCGCTGCAGGATGGGGATCATATTTATGCACTCATTAAAGGGAGCGCTATGAATCAGGATGGCAGCTCCGTAGGCATCACTGCGCCTAACGCCTTGGCGCAGGAGGATGTCATTGTCCGTGCTTGGCAGGATGCAGCCATTGATCCCGAAACGATCATGTATTTGGAAGCGCATGGTACAGGAACCACATTGGGAGATCCTATTGAAATTGATGGAATTACGAGAGCATTCAGACGTTTTACAGACAAGAGGCAGTTCTGTGCGATTGGCTCGGTCAAAAGCAATATCGGACATCTCGATCATGCTGCTGGTATTACGGGGCTGCTGAAGGCAGTTCTTTCCCTTTGCAATAAACAGATTCCACCTACGCTGCATTATCGTTTCCCCAATCGCAAAATATCGTTTGTTGATTCTCCAGTGTATGTCAACGACAAGCTATCGCATTGGAGTGACGAGTTTGGTACGCGTAGATGCGGTATTAGCGCATTTGGTATGAGCGGAACCAACTGCCATGTTGTACTGGAAGAAGCACCGTCAATGTCAATGAATGATAGCGTTATGTTGGACGAGGCAGCGCATGCAGCTTATGGGGAAGAAAAAAATGAAGTTTTTTGCCTATCCGCCCAAAGCGAATCGGCTCTTAAGCGATCCATTATTAATTATCGTGCGTGGTTTGCCGATCAGGAGCAGCATGAGTGGCGCTTATCGGACATTTGCTATAGCGCGGCGATAGGTCGCGGACATTATCGATATCGTTTGGCGATCGTCGCCAAAAATGAAGTTGAGCTTAGAAATAGGCTGGAAGCCTTAGATGTTGAGCGGTTTCAAAACACGATGATGCCGAATATTTATTACGGCGATTCAAATGCAGTGCATACGGGAGGGAATGACGAGCGAAAGCAAAAGGAGCTCTTAGAGCAGGTTGTCCGCAGTAATCGGGGCAACGATGATACAAGTACACAGTTAGCTCAGTTATATGCAGCTGGTGCTAAAGTAGATTGGAAGGAGCTTTATCGTGATGAGAGACGCAGAAGGGTACCGCTGCCTGTATATTCATTTGATCCCTATCCGTGTTGGGTAGAGGAAGATGATCGCAGTGTTAATATAGTACCTCTGACAGAGATCAAGCATGAATCGGCAGTTAACCACGTGAGGCTGTGCAGTGAAGGTGCCGTCTCGGAATCGGAGCAAAGTGTCGCTAATGTATGGGGGGAACTGCTCGGTTATCGTGAGCTCAGCAATGATGCTAACTTCTATGAATTGGGCGGTGATTCGATCATTGCGCTGCGAATCGTTAATTCACTTAGTCAAAGCTGGGGGATTCGGCTAGAAGTGCAGCATTTGTTAGGACATCCCACACTTAGCGGGTTTGCTGGTGTTGTGGAAGAGCGGCGATTAAGGAGCGGTTCGCCAGAAACGGAAAAAGTAATTCATATGCCCCGGGTGGCGGAGCGGGAGTATTATACGATCTCTTCGTCGCAAAAGCGCATGTACTTGCAGCAAGCTGCCTCGCCTAGCGATAGAAGCTATAATTTGCCGGAGCTTTTACATATAGAGGGGGAAATTGATGCAAGCAGATTGGAAGCGTCTATTCATTCATTAGTAAAACGGCATGAGATGTTAAGAACGTCTTTCGCCATAGTAGACGGTGAAATTTGTCAATTTGTTCATACTGATGTTCACTTTTCCCTTCAGCGGCTGCAGGCATCAGAAGAAACGGTGCTTGAAACGCTGCATAGCTTGTTTACATCATTTGACCTGAGTCATGCGCCGCTGCTTCGCGCTGCTTTATTGACCGTTAACCCTGAGCGGCATGTGTTGTATTTGGATATGCATCATATTGCTTCGGATGGCTTCTCAGCAGGTATTTTGCTCAAAGAGCTTATGATGCTTTACCGAGGAGAGAGTCTTGAGCCGTTAACCTTGCGGTATATAGACTACGCTGCGTGGCAGAGAGAGGAACTGCAATCGGAGCGGATTGAGCGACAGAGAAGTTACTGGATGAAGCAATGCCAGGGGGAGTGGCCTGTACTTGAGCTTCCGACAGACTTTCCTCGTCCTCTGATGAAGAGCAATCGCGGCGAAACATTTGATATTTATGTGGATAACGAATTATCGGATAATCTGCGAAAGCTGGCAAAATCAACGGAATCTACGCTATTTATGGTGCTTTTATCGGTCTATTATACCCTTCTTGCAAAGTATTCTGGCGGGGAAGATATTGCTGTAGGCACACCGATTGCGGGGCGAGTCAACCGTGAAGCTGAAGCTCTGGTAGGGATGTTCGTCGGAACACTTGTATTGCGCGGGTATCCCGTGGCAAACAAACCGTTTACCCAGTTTTTAGAAGAGATAAAAGCAGCATCGACAGAGGCTTATGAAAATTCGGATTTTCCATTTGAAGAGCTAGCGTCCATGGTGGATCGGCGAGACAGCAGCCGCAATCCGTTATTCGATACGATGTTTATTATGCAAAATTTGAACATTCCCAACTACTCGAGTGAAGAATTGGCCTATCGGCATGAGAGGTTCCCGCATGGGACGGCGAAATACGATCTGATGGTTCAAGCCGTAGAGCAAAATGATGGCACCCTGCGATTGGTAGTCGAATATGGCAGGGACTTGTTCCGCGAAGAGACCGTAAGGTCGATGATGAGGCATTACGTTACGTTGCTAAGTTATGTAACGGACTATCCAGACCATACATTAGGCGAGTGTGAAATGTTGTCCCCTCAAGATTACAACAAGTTGCTGACGGAATTTGGCAGTCGTGCGTCTGCTTTCCCTAGCGCTCGCTGTATCCACAGCAGCTTTGAAGAACAGGCAAGGCGGGTTCCTGAAAGAGTCGCCGTTCAGTGCAGAGGGGAGTCATTAACGTACGAACAATTGAATGGGCGAGCAAATGCGCTGGCGCGCAAGCTTGTTCGCTGCGGTGTTGGCCCTAACAGCATTGTCGGTGTGATGGCTGAACGTTCGATTTCAATGGTGACAGGAATGCTTGCGATTATGAAGGCTGGCGGTGCATACCTGCCAATCGACCATCAATATCCGCAGGAGAGAATTAGCTATATGCTTGCTGACAGCGGAGCAAGTTTGCTCTTAGTAGACGATTCGGTTCATAGAAATGCGTATCCATCCGTTCAGGAAATGCGATTAACAGATGAAACGATATATGACGGGGATAAAAGCAATGTGGACGTATCCATTTCAGCAGATGATCTTATGTATGTTATCTACACTTCGGGATCTACTGGGCAGCCGAAGGGGGTTATGGTTCCGCATCGCAGCTTTTATAACTTCAGCCATTCGTTGAAGCTGTTTTATGACGGATATTTTGATGAAAGAGATCGCTGCTTAAGCCTTACCAATATTTCGTTTGATGTGAGCGTATGCGAGCTGTTTATGCCTTTTATGTTTGGCGCGTCCCTTGTCCTTTATCCAAATCCCAAGCTGCTTGACCCTAGAGAGCTAGCTAAAGTAATAGTAGAAGAGCAGATAACTTTTGCTTATATTCCGCCGACGCTGCTTCGGGATGTGGCGCAATCGTTGGAACAATCGAGGATGACGATCTCCTTGGACAAGCTGCTTGTTGGCGTTGAACCAATAAAAGATACAACGCTTGCGCTTTTTGTTCAATTAAATCCGAATATACGAATGGTTAACGGCTATGGTCCGACTGAGGCAACAATCTGCTCCAATATGTATGTGTATAAATCAGCTGCAGCCAGCGGCGTTAATGTGCCAATTGGCGGACCGATGCATGGCGTCGCGGTTCATATTTTAAATTTTGGAGACAAGCCTGCACCGGTGGGATCGGCTGGGGAGCTATGCATCTCCGGCAGCGGCCTTGCTGCTGGGTATGTTAATAAACCGGAATTGACCGCGGAGCGGTTTGTTGAACACCCGCTGCTGCCTGGCACCATCATGTACCGTACTGGTGATTTGGCTAAGTGGCTGCCAGACGGAAATGCGGTGTATTTAGGCCGGATGGATGATCAAATCAAGCTAAGAGGCATTCGGATTGAGCTTGGAGAAATTGGTGCGCAGCTTCTAAGACATGAGGCGGTAGACGAAGCGGTTATCATCGCTCATGAGGATCAAGCAGGCGATAAAAAACTTTGCGCATACATTGTTGTGAATCAAACAATAGGTGCTCAGGATTTAAAGAGCTTTTTGAAAAACAAAATGCCAGACTATATGATCCCTTCGTTTTTTATGGAGATCGCTGCGATACCGTTAACACCTAATGGCAAAGTGGATCGCAAGGCGCTCCCAGAACCTGTTTTACAGCAACGAGTCGTTGCTGAGCTTACTCTGCCGCGAACCTCGCTGGAGGCAGAGGTGGCTGAAATATGGAGAGATGTACTCGGCATTGAGCAAATTAGTATGTATGATGATTTCTTCGAGTTGGGTGGACATTCCCTGAAGGCTGCGGTATTGGTAAGCCGGATTCAAGCTAAATTCCATGTTGAAATGCCGCTAAGCGTCGTATTTGAACGACTGTCTGTTGCGAGTATGGCTGAGTGGCTGGCAGGGGGAACGCTGTTAAATTCTGAGCTGGGCATCGGAGGAGCTATCATTCCACTGCAAGCAAATCGGGATCATTATCCAATGTCTCCTGCACAGAGACGCCAATATATGATCGAGCTCATTGCCGGACAATCGACGATGTATCATATTCCGTTTGTGCTTCACATCTTAGGTAATCTGGAAAAAAAGAAACTGGAAGCCGCGTTTACTGCACTAATTACGAGGCATGAGAGCCTGCGAACATCATTCCACTATGTGGGTGAACAGTTCTGTCAGCGAATTCATCCTGCAGAGCCATTTGAGCTAACGGAAATGGTTATAAAAGGCGAGCAGGCTGATCTATGGCAGCGCGCGTCATCTGCAATCGGAGCAGATGTGAGGATCAATGAATTAATGGCCCAATTTACAGATCCATTTGATCTCGGAAGCGGTTCACTGCTAAGAGTCGGTCTTGCTGAATTGGCAGAAAACCGTCACTTGTTATTGCTGAACATCCATCATATTGTGACGGATGGGATATCGATGAGCGTGCTCATAAAAGAGTTGGTCGATTTATACAACGGGCAGGCATTGCCAGAGCTGACGGTGCAATATCGGGATTATGCAGTCTGGCAGCTGGAACGATTAAGCGGTGACTATTACTCGAAGCTGAGGCGTTATTGGCTGGGCATGTTCTCGGACGAACTCCCGGTGCTTGATCTGCCTGCAGACAAGCAGCGTCCGGCGGTTCAGCGTTTTGAGGGCCGAAGGTATGCTTTTCAGCTAAACGAGGAGCTGGCATATCGGGCGCGGCAATTGGCAAGGGAACGAGGGACGACGTTATATACGCTGCTGCTTAGCGCTTATACGGTTCTCCTTGGGAAGTATAGCGGACAAGAGGATATTATCGTGGGTACTCCCGTAGCCGGACGCAATCACATTGATGTAGAAAGGCTAATCGGCATGTTCGTCAATACGGTCGCCATTCGTTGCCGCCCGCAATTCGGAATGACGATTGGCAGTTACATTACTGAAATGCACGGGAATGTGCTGCAAGCGCTGGAGCGTCAGGAATTTCCGTTCGAGGATCTTGTAAATCAGCTTGATATAGAACAGGATTTAAGTCGCAATCCCCTATTTAATACGATGTTTATATTGCAAAATATGGAGCAGCCAGCAAGGCAAGCGGGGGATTTGATCTTCGAGCCACAGCCGTACGAAACCGGATTCAGCAAGTTTGATTTGTCGCTGGAAGCAGTGGAGACGGGGAAGGGGATCACATGCTGCCTTGAGTATGCAACCTCCTTATTTCATGAGAGTACGATCGAGAGAATGGCCGCGCATTTCTGCACAATCGTTAAGGAGATGACATCAAGCGAAGGGTCTAGGAGAACGATAGGTGAGCTGGAATTAGTGGATGAGGCAGAGCGATTGAAGCTTTCTTCGCCGTTAGCAAGCGCTGCTGATAAAGCGGAACAGAAGGGCAATGACATCGCGGAGAGGGTAGGAAAAGTACTGCTCGGTGAAACAAACGTGATTGCAGAGATGACTGCAATGGAAGCACATTTCTCTGCATCCACCAAAGAGCATCCCTGCTGGATGAGCATCATGGAAGAGATAGAGCGGCAAGCGGCAGAAACGCCGCATGCCGCTGCGATTTTATTTGGTTTGGAGACGCTCTCGTATTTCGAATTAAATGAGCAAGCGAATCGTCTTGCCCATACGCTTCGCAGCCGCGGGGTAGGACCGGAGCGAATCGTAGCCTTGATGGCAGACCGTTCACCCCTGTTGATGATCGGAATTCTTGGCATTTTGAAAGCGGGTGGCGCTTATGTCGCTATTGATCCGGCATATCCTGTTGAGCGTATTCAGTGGATGCTGGAGGATTGCGGCGATCAATGGCTTCTGACAGAAAGGAAATATGCTGGGTTTGTCATAAATGCGTCAGAAGAATGGTATTTGGATGATGTTGATCTGTATAACTCGGAACGAGGGAATCTGGAAA
>NZ_MRTD01000020.1 GCF_001956295.1 Paenibacillus sp. FSL A5-0031 | reverse complement strand
GACGAATACTAATCGGTCGAGGGCTTATCCTAAACACGTTTACTGTGACCCATACATCCAGTAGACAGCAGCTAAAAAGGCTTCAGCAAGCCTAATCTTTCGTATCCAGTTTTCAGGGCGTAATGTTCTGACTTTGCATGCGTCCCCGAACGCTGCAATCGACAACTATTATAAGTAATAGTATGGAGGATTAGTGAAGTGGCTAAACACGGCAGACTGTAAATCTGCTCTCTCTGAGTTCGGTGGTTCGAATCCATCATCCTCCACCATTTCTTTTACAGCAAGAGCCATTAGCTCAGTTGGTAGAGCACCTGACTTTTAATCAGGGTGTCGTAGGTTCGAATCCTACATGGCTCACCATTTTTTCTAAACACACCTATACAACCGTAGATCTTAGGATCTACGGTTTTTTTGTTTGATTATAATTGAAGTGAAAAAGAGTTTGCTCATCTTAATGATGGGCAAACTCTTTTTTTGTATAGTTAAAACCAGAATAATGAATGAATCTTAGTTTTTACTCCGTAGATTCAATTCATAAGCAAGCTCGTTTACGGTTTCGTTTAGTCGAAGTTTAAGTTCTTCATTTAATTCAAATACTGGAGCTTCATTTGGCTCTTGTGAACGCTCGATTTGGGAATCAACGGCGTACACTCCGCTTACATATAATTTCGCACCCATGGATGCGAGTACCGGCTTGAGGGAATAGTCAATAGAGAGTAGATGAGCGATGGTGCCGCCGATAAACAGAGGAGCAATGATTTTACCATCAAGTCCTTTTTGCGGCAGCAGATCTAGAAACGTTTTTAGAACGCCAGTATAAGATGCTTTGTAAACTGGGCTTGCAATAATAACAGCATCCGCATTCTCAACAAGCTGATTGGCTTCTATAATAGCAGGGCTGCCAAAACGAGCGTGAATTAGATCTTCGGCTGGCAAAGAAACCACGGTTATCGTATTAACCGAAAGACTTTTTGTTATCAATTGCTGCTCTACGTACTGTGTTATGCCGTTTAAACGAGATGATGCATTTGGACTGCCTGAAATAATTACAATCTTGGACATGGGTGCACTCCTCTTTTTCAAATAAATAGTAGAATAAGAAATTACATTAATCCGATAAGTAAACTTTGAATAGATAGTACCATGGCAGATGTTATTTGGTCAAACAGGTTTGATTTGTTTCTTGTATTTTATCGATATAAGGGAACAATGTATACATATAGGAATGAAATAGAAAAAGGGGTAGTTGCAATGGTATACGGATTAGCGGTTTTAATTAGCTTCGCGATCGTATTTGCAAGCGTACCACCGCTTCGTGTATTTGCGCTGCGACTTGGTTTTGTCGATCGTCCTAATCAAAGAAAAATACATAACAAGCCGATCCCTCTCATGGGTGGCGCGGCTATTTTTGTTGGCTGCATCGTTACGATGTTTATTTTTATCGGATTCACTCCGCTCACTTGGACCATAGTTACGGGTGGAACAGTGCTCGTAATTATTGGACTTCTTGATGATGCGTCAAAGGCAAAAGGGAAAGACTTTCCGATATGGCCGCGTGTCATTCTCTATATGGGAGCTGCGTCAATCCCAAGCTTATTTCACATCAAAATTGCGGGTATTACCAATCCGTTTACACATTTGTTTATTTCATTTCCCGATTGGGTGTCGTGGCTGACAACGATGCTATGGGTTTTCGCGCTAATCAATATGATTAACTTTATTGATGGCGTAGATGGGCTGGCTTCGGGGGTATGCACGCTGTCAGCACTTACGCTATTGACGGTGGCGCTCGTCAAAGGTCAGCCAAGCACCGCTATTCTTGCCATTATTGTAGCCGGAGCATGCTTTGGGTTTTTGGTTCATAATTTTTATCCAGCTAGAATTTTTATGGGTGATGCAGGAGCGACCTTCCTAGGCTTTACGCTTGCTGTAATTGCTGTTGATGGTGCGTTTAAGAAAGCGACATTTATTACCTTGCTAGTTCCATTACTGGCGCTTGGATTGCCTATATTTGACACGGCTTATGTCATGCTGCGCAGGCTTATTAGCGGTAAAGGCTTGCATCATGCGGACAAGCTGCATACGCATCATCTTTTGATGAAATGGGGACTGAGTCAAGTTCAAACGGTTTCGTTTCTATATTTAATTGCTGCGTTATTCGCGCTCTTGTCAATCATTCTTTTACTGGTAATAGGCTGAATTAAGCAAGCTCTTGTGGTACAATGACGGGAAAAAGCGTTATTCCACATAAAGGTGCGAATAAACTTTTTTTACTTATTAATCCGCTTATATGGAGCTGCTAATCGCAATAGGTGTCCTCCCATAGGAGGAAGCACGCAGCCGCAAATGCTTGTGGAGATTGGAGATAGAGAAATGAGCACGACAGACTGGTTGAAGCCGCTGAAGCACATTTTGAACTGTCCGGTACATGCTGTTTCGAAATCTATAGCGGAGTGGAACGATTTAATTAGCAATGCTGATGTGGTGTGGTTAGGCGATCATATAGGATCTTCTCCTATAGAAGGCCAACGCGTAGAAAAAGACGAAAAAACGTGGATTGTCATTTCATCTGCGGAATATGAAGTGGATTTATTAGAAATCGATTGTCCATCGCTTCAGGCAACAGAGAAGGAACTGATAAGCTGGACATTGCAGCTTAATCGCGGACATTTAATGGAGAAAAAAAATGCGGCGCTCTCTGAATCAGAGAGGCAAGCGCTTAAGCTTGGAGATTGGATTCAGAAGCAGTTGGAATCGGATGAGCCCGCATATTCCTTACCTGATCATTTAACCGTTGGCAGTCGCTTATTTAATGAAATGATACCTTTCTTACTCGTTACAGAGCAGTCTGGCACGAAGCATGCAACCTATTCTGAATTAGAAAAACTTTTGCGTTCATTTATGTCTGACGATGTCTTGCTTATTCCGCTCAAAAGCCAGGAATGGCTCATATGGGGTTCGATGTCCTTGCTGAGAGATGAGGATTCCGATGCTTTTGATGAGCAGGAGGAAGAGACGATTGAGGATAGTCTAGCTTCGATTGGGCTTGGATTGCATGAGATGCTTGCCAGTGAGTGGATTGGTGAATGCCACATCGCAGTCGCTCATCCTTCATCACCAGCAAAAGGTATGATTGAGACGACAATGCTGCTGCGGGAGACGATTAATCTCGGCCGAAAATTCCATGTAGGAACGAATATTTATTTGCCGTGGATGCTTCAGTTGGAACGTTTGTTGAATGCAATTCCGGAGGTTCATCGTGCGAGATATTTGGAGCAGTCGTTAAAAAGAGCGGATCTATTCGTTGAATCAGAAATGCTGAGTACATTGGAAACTTTTTTTACACTTGATTGCAATGTTAGTGAGACAGCGAAGAAATTATACATTCATAGAAATACATTATTATATCGTTTGGACAAGCTTAAACAAGAGACTGGTTTAGATGTTCGTCAATTTAGGGATGCCGTACTAGTCAAAATTATATTACTATTGTACAAAGTTACGAAAAGAAATTAGTTTTTTTGTAAAGTATGTGCATAGTCACAAGCTCCCCAGTGGGATAAGATATAGGCATAACGAAATTTCTTTCTAGGGGGAAAATTATCATGGCAGGCGTACGTTTAGAAGGCATTTACAAAAAATACCCGGGTACTGACAAAGCATCGGTTACTGACGTTAACTTAGATATTAAAGACAAAGAGTTTCTCGTATTGGTCGGACCATCTGGTTGCGGTAAATCGACAACTCTTCGTATGATTGCAGGCCTTGAAGAAATTTCCGAAGGCAAATTGTTCATCGGCGACCGCCTTGTGAACGATGTTGCTCCTAAAGACCGCGACATCGCGATGGTATTCCAATCCTACGCGTTGTACCCGCACATGAACGTTTACCAAAACATGGCTTTCGGCCTTAAACTTCGTAAATTCAAAAAAGCAGACATCGACAAACGCGTTCGTGAAGCTGCTAAAATTCTAGATATCGAGCATTTGCTTGACCGTAAACCAAAAGCACTTTCCGGTGGTCAACGTCAACGTGTCGCTCTAGGACGCGCAATCGTTCGTGAGCCACAAGTATTCTTGATGGATGAGCCGCTTTCCAACTTGGACGCGAAACTTCGTGGACAAATGCGCGCTGAAATCAGCAAGCTTACAAAACGTCTTGAAACAACAACTATCTATGTAACGCATGACCAAATCGAGGCAATGACAATGGGTGACCGTATCGTTGTTATGAAAGACGGTTTCATTCAACAAACAGCTTCACCAGAAGAACTGTATAACCACCCGGTTAACATCTTCGTAGCTGGCTTTATCGGCGCTCCATCGATGAACTTTATCAGCGGTTCGCTTACAGAGCAAGGCGGCGCGCTTCGCTTCAAAGCAAGCGGCGTTGATGTAGTAGTTCCTGAAGGCAAAGCAGCATCGCTTCGCTCGAAAGGTTACATCGGCAAAGAAGTGATTCTTGGCATTCGTCCAGAGGATCTTCACGAAGAGCCAGTATTCTTGGAAGCATCCCCACAAACAATCGTGAACGCAAATGTTGAGGTTGCTGAGAACCTTGGTCACGAGATGTACTTGTACCTGAACGGTATCGGCACTGACACAGTTATCGCTCGTGTTGACGGCCGCTCTGGTCTACGTGATGGCACAACTGTTAAGCTTGCGCTTGACATGAACAAAGTACACTTGTTCGACAAAACGACAGAACTTAACATTTTCGAAGCTTAATAAATAGTATGGAAGAAGAACGGTCGGATTATCCGATCGTTCTTTTTTTATTTTAAACTAGAGGGCGTTTTTGTCGAAATGGTTGTTGCGATTAAATAAATAGAGTCAAACAAAACCGTTTCCATGCTTCGGCTGTCTAATACAAAACAGAAATAATAATGTATAAGAAATGAGAGGCAGCCTGGGCAGGAGGGAAGAGGCATGAATAAGGATGAGTGGGCTGAAGCGGCTATACGGGGCGATGAAAAGGCGCTGCTGCAGCGTATTGATCTAGATAAGCATCAAATGTATGGGATTGCTTATTCATATATGCGAAATGAGTCGGACGCATTGGAGGCTATACAAGAAACGGTTTGCCGGATATGGACGAAAAAGCACACTTTAAGGGAGCCGAAATTTTTTACAACGTGGGCCATTCGTATTTTGATTCGTGTGTGTATGGATGCTAAGAAGAAGCAAACGAGGGAGCGTCCTACGGATTCGATAGCCGAGCAATATGATTTGAGGGAAAAGACAGTTGAGTACGATGAGACAGCAGCACGTCTTGATATGGCTGCGCAGATTCAACTGCTTCCGGTTAACTATCGTATGGTAATAACACTCAAATATTATCGAGATATGACGATTACTGAAATTGCCGTGCTATTGGAGAAGCCTGATGGGACCATTAGAACGTGGCTGAACAAAGCATTAAAAGGACTAAGAGCAGATATGGCATATATGAAGGAGGAGATACGAAATGAGCGAGGCCAAGGAGACGCCGTTCAGGCAAGCCAATCAGGCGCTGCGAAGTGACATAGACCATGTGAATCAGGAGCTTGTTGTGATGCCGGAGCTGGCGCTGGATGCAGCAATACGAAGTGGGATAGAGCAGGGGCGGAAGCGATCCATACGTAGAAACAGAAAAAGATGGAGCGTTAGCATGATTGCTGCAGGGCTAAGTGTAATCCTGCTTCTAACCGCATTCGTTCGCGTATCTCCTGTGTTTGCTTCTATTGTGAAGGAAATTCCGGGTTTCAGCGGGTTTGTTGAGTTGATTCAGGGAGATAATTCCTTGATTACAGCAATGGAAAATGATTTCATACAGCCTATAAAGCTCTCGGACGAGAAAAACGGCTATATTTTTACGGTTGATGGTATTATAGCCGATGATCAGCGTATGGCTATTCTGTATACGGTAGAGGGACCAGGAATTAACGGCAATACAGGATTTCTGGATTATAAATTAAAAACGAGTGATGGTAAGGATTTGGTCGCTTCCATTGGTTCATCGCATTATCCGAATGACGATGCCGAGGGTTCAATCGTTCCTGTCCATCAATATTTAGATATACTAATGGGCGAAGGTTCTAAAATGCCGGAGAGCCTTCAATTCAGCTTATTGCTTGGCGGTCAGTGGCTAAAGGTAGATTTTCCGATTGAGCATAAAAGATTCGAGGGGATGCGCGAAGAAATCTCGATCGAGCAGAAGGTTGAGGTCGGCGGACAACGCTTTACGGTGAAAAATGCTGTTATCACACCCCTTCAAATAGCTGTGACAATCGAAGCAGATGCAACTAATGACAAACACGCAAATGGTTTTATAAATATAGCGCTTGTTGATGAAAAAGGCAGGCGATATGAGTCGAATTCTGCGTTTGGCGATTCTAATACATCAATTACCCGTCACTTTAAGAGCAGCTATTTCGTTAAGCCCAAAAAGTTAACTTTAATTGCGGACGGCTTGTATATGTCGGAAAACAATTTAAGCATCACGGTGGATACGGATAAAATAGAAACTTTATCATCACCGCATAATAGGCTTCTATTAGCAAGCAAAGAGCTGCTAAATGGTGAGTATGAAGTGAAGTTTGATTTGCTAAATCAGGATGAAATCGATAAGAAGCCGGGGTATACATTATTTCCGCACGGCGGCACCTTCAAAGACGGTGCTGGTGTATCCTACCCTATTTCAGATAGCCGCGGGGTGCAGTGGAATTCGAATGAAGATAAAGTGACCTATGTTTATCGAATTCCAGCAGCAGATTACAAGCAGCCGTTAACATTCAGTATTGAGCAGTACCCTGGTTATGTATTAAAACCGATAAGTATACCGATTAAATAAGTCGAAGGCGCTGAGCAGCGGAGGAAACGTTGCGTTCAGCGCCTTTTTCCTTTACGATGAAGACATTGGAAAATATCATACATATACACAATAGCAGTTGTCATATGAGGGAGGCCCTACGATGCCGAAAAAAGTGAAAGTATCTGAGCTCGTTAAACAATTTCAGCTTGAGATTATTGCGGGCGAGGATGGAATGAAGCGTGCCATTACAGTAGATGATTTGTATCGGCCTGGACTCGAAATGGCTGGATATTTCCACTACCATCCAAGTGAGCGCGTACAGCTGCTTGGAAGAACGGAAATCTCGTTCCTAAATATGCTGGACGGTGAAGAGCGCAAGGATCGTATGGTTCGTTTATGCAACGAGGATACACCATGCATTATTTTGACAAGAGGGCTGGAAGCGCCTCAAGAGCTTGTAGATCAATGTAATGAGAAACAAATTCCGCTGCTCAGAAGCAATGTGGCTACAACCATTTTGTCCAGCAGAATTACGGACTTTTTGGAGAGAAAGCTAGCTCCGACAGCAACGATTCATGGCGTTCTTGTTGACGTATACGGCGTTGGAATGCTTATTACGGGAGGAAGCGGCATCGGTAAAAGCGAGACGGCGCTAGAGCTTGTCAAACGCGGACACCGGCTTGTTGCTGATGATGCAGTAGAAATTATGCAAACCTCCGATGCGCAGCTGCACGGCAGTGCTCCAGAGCTTATTCGTCACCTGCTCGAGATTAGAGGGCTGGGTATTATTAATGTCATGACACTTTTTGGCGCAGGGGCAGTTCGGACGCAGAAGCGTATCGGTCTTGTCATTAAGCTGGAAAACTGGCAGCAGGACAAGCAGTATGATCGCCTTGGATTGGATGAAGAAACGACCCGTATTATCGAGACGGACATTCCGCTCGTAACTGTGCCAGTAAGACCCGGTCGTAACTTAGCGGTCATCATCGAGGTGGCAGCAATGAATTTCCGCTTGAAACGAATGGGTTACAATGCGGCGCTGCAGTTTACGAATAAGCTTACGGAAACGATCGCTGACGATATGGACGAATACGATTGAACCTAAAGGGGATATAACTAAATGAAGACATTGATATTAAACCCAATTGCCTTCACATTAGGCTCTATTGAAGTGCATTGGTATGGCATTATTTTGGGAACGGCGGCATTAGTGGGGCTGCTTCTCGCAGTGCAGGAAGGAAAACGATTCGGCATTAAGCCGGATTTTTTCATGGATTTGCTGCTGCTCGGCGTCCCTTCCGCCATTATTGGAGCGCGAATTTATTATGTAGCGTTCAAATGGGAAGATTATAAAGGCAACTTTGTAGATGTGTTCAAAATATGGAATGGCGGTATCGCGATATATGGTGCGATAATCGGAGCTTTTATTTGCGGGTTCTTCTATTTCCGCTATAAAGGTTATAACTTCTGGCGCTTGGTAGACATTTGTGTACCTGGACTTCTTGCAGGTCAAATGATTGGCCGTTGGGGAAATTTCATGAACCAAGAGGCGTATGGCGGCGTGGTTAGCGAGTCTTTCCTTCGCAATACACTTCATTTACCATCGTTTATCGTGGATCAAATGCTTATTCAAGGTGAGTACCGTCACCCGGCTTTCTTGTATGAATCCGTATGGAGCTTGGTCGGTATTGCTATATTGTTCATCCTTCGCCGCCAGAAGTTTTTGCGCGCAGGCGAGTTGATGGCCAGCTACTTTATCTGGTATTCAATCGGCCGTTTCTTTATTGAAGCGCTTCGTACGGACAGTCTTGCATTTAGAGGACCATCGTGGCTGGCATCGTTTATTAATGGCCTCTGGACTCCGATGGAGGTTTTGTTCAAACAAGGCTACTTGGATCCTGCATACGGCAACATAAGGATTTCACAAGTACTGGCGCTGCTCTTAATCGTTGGTGCGGTTGTACTTATTATCGTGCGACGTAAGACGGGACTTGCATCCGCTCATTACCTTGATCCAATTACGACTAGCAAGCCAGAGCGTAATGTGGGATCGGATGAGAAAAAGGGCAAAGACCAACCTGCTGGCACTAAAAAAGATGATGAGGCTGGCAAGCGTTAAATGCAATTTAGGGAGGTTTATCGATGACGGGCAATATCAAAACGATGCTGTTCGATTTGGACGGCACGATTATCGACACCAATGAGCTTATCATTCGCTCGTTCATAGAGTCTTTACAAGGCGTAGCACCAGAAGGATTCGGAAGAGAGCATATTATTCCGAGCATGGGACAGCCGCTTACGGATCAAATGAAGCTATTCTCGGGATTGGATGAAGTAACACATCTTGTGGCAGCGTATCGCGAAGTTAATCTGCGTTTGCATGATGAATATGTAAAACCATTCGATTACGTCATAGAAGTTATTGAGCGAATGCATAAGCAAGGTATCCAAATTGGCGTCGTTACGACAAAAATGCGTCTGACAACGGAACGCGGCTTGAAATACGTTGGGCTGTTCGATTTCGTGGATACCATTGTAACGATTGATGATGTTGTTCATGCCAAGCCGCATCCAGAACCAGTGAGCAAAGCAATCGGGCTGCTCGGCGCAGATCCGGCAACGACCATTATGGTTGGAGACAGCACAGTGGATATCGAGTCGGCGATTGCAGCAGGTGCGATAGCGGTTGGTGTCGCTTGGTCGCTAAAAGGCGAGCAAATCCTTAAGGATGCCGGAGCCCATCATGTCATTCACGACATGCGCGATCTTTATTCCTTTGTCGGAATGGAGCGGGAAACATTTGCGTAAAGTTGAACGATATCCGGTGGAAGGGCCAAACGCGCTGTGGCAAGTATATTCAACGGTCAGCCGATTCAAATCGGTTCGTAATTTCATTTGCATCCAGCTAGCGCGCTATTGTCCGATTCTTCCGTTAAAAAATTGGATTTACCGCCGTTTGCTTGGCATGAAGGTCGGAGAACATACCGCTTTTGCACTTATGGTTATGGTCGATGTCTTTTTTCCCGAGCGTATAACGGTAGGCAATAATACAATTATCGGATATAATACAACCATTCTAACTCATGAATATTTGATCAAGGAGTATCGTCTCGGCGACGTCGTGATAGGCTCTCATGTTATGATAGGAGCAAATACGACGATATTGCCAGGTGTAACAATCGGCGATCATGCCATTGTAGCTGCTGGATCAGTTGTCCATAAGGATGTGCCTGCTTATGCATTTGTAGGAGGCAATCCGATGCGGGAAATTAGACGAAGCGAAATGGTCGTGCCAAGCGAATTTGATGAGAATGTGCGCAACATTTTAAACTAATGGGCTATGGAAAGCTTCGTCCGTGCGAGTTCGTCTCGCAGCCGGTCGAGGCTTTCTTTTTTGACGTAAAACGGATCGATTTCAACTTGACGAAAATAAGCTTTTCATGCTAATATTACGACTAAACTCTTTAATTTGTTAGCATGGTAACATGGTATCGCTTTAAACCACTAAAGTAAACGAAGGTGATATTGGATGTCTAAACCAAAAGTATTTGAGAAGCCGATAGGCGTTAAAGATTATTTGCCAAGTGCAGTGGCTAAGCTGCGTCATATTGAACGTCAGGTTCTTGCCTGCATGCAGGGCTGGGGCTACGAACAAATTATAACTCCAACTATGGAATATTACGATACAGTGGGTGTAGCCAGCTCTACATCCGATCAGAAGTTATTCAAGCTGCTTAACAATCGTGGAACAACGCTGGTGCTGCGCTCTGATATGACGTCGCCAATCGCTCGTGTGGTGTCATCCTTATTGAAGCAAGCGGATTTTCCGCAGCGTCTGTCGTATCACTCTAATGTGTTTCGGGCGATAGAGGAAGAGGCGGGCCGCGAGGCAGAATTTTTCCAAACGGGCGTAGAGCTAGTTGGTGATTCTTCACCAGAGGCGGATGCAGAGGTTGTTGCTCTTGCAATCGCGTCGCTTAAAGCTGCCGGAGTAGAACGATTCAAGATTGCTATAGGGCATGTTGGGTTCCTAAACGGCTTGCTGGAGCAATCCTTGCCAGGTCGTGCAGAAGCGCAGGAGCAGTTGAAGAGCTGCTTGTTAGGCCGTGATTTTGTAGGTTACCGCGAGCAGCTTCGTGGATTATCCGTGGATGAATCCGTTCAGCAAGAGCTGGAAGGTGTTTTGCGTCTACGCGGCGGGCAAGAGATTTGTGATCAAGCGCTGCAGCTGAATGTGGACGATAAAGCACGGGCGTCCATTCAACATTTGTGCGAAATATGGGATGTGCTGAAGGCGTACGGGGTTTGTGAGCATGTGCTTATCGATCTGACGATGATTGGTGACTTCTCCTATTACACAGGGATGACTTTCGAGGGTTATGCAGCTGATCTAGGCTTCCCGGTTGTAAGTGGAGGCCGTTATGACAACCTGCTGGCACAGTTCGGTAGACCGGCTCCTGCAACGGGATTTGCACTCAAGACGACGCGTATTCTGGAGCTGCTTGGCGATGGCGCTGAGAGTGAAACGGAACGCACACTGGTTATCTATGATACAGCTGGACGCAATGAAGCGCTTGTTAAAGCACAGGAACTGCGCGGGCAGGGTGCGAGCGTTGTAACAGAGCGGGTAGATGCGAATAGCGTACTTCTTGATGAGATTAAAAATAAGGCACAGCAGCAATCGTTTACTTATAAAGGCGTAGCCTACACAGCATTGCTGACATTTGACGGAAGCGGAATTAAAGGAGGCAGCGCCACATGAGCGGAGCGACAAAAGATATATTGAAAGTGGCGATGCCGAAGGGCCGCATTTATAAGGTAGCTTCCAAGCTGTTCCGTGAAGCGGGGCTTCCGATTCCTAGCGATTTTGATGATACGCGCAAGCTGATCATTGAGCTTCCAGAGGTAGGGATGGAGTTCATTATGGCGAAGCCTGTTGACGTACCGACTTATGTGGAATACGGCGTAGCGGACATCGGGATCGTAGGCAAAGACGTGCTCATGGAGGAAAATAAAGATGTTTACGAGCTGCTAGATCTTGGCATTGCCAAATGCCGGATGTCTGTTATTGGCATGCCGGATTGGAAGCCGACTATGAATCCGCGTGTAGCGACCAAGTACCCGAATGTGGCTTCGGCGTATTTCCGTGAGCTCGGGCAGCAGGTAGAGGTTATTAAGCTGAACGGCTCCATCGAGCTTGCGCCAATGATCGGGTTAGCTGACCGTATCGTTGATATGGTGGAAACCGGCCAAACTCTTCGTGAGAATGGGCTTGTGGAGATGGAATCGATCTTTGGTATTACGAGCCGCTTGATCGCGAATCGAGTAAGCTACCGGATGAAGAATGAAGCGATTCAAGGACTGTGTGATCGCTTGCAGGAAGCGTTGGCTAAGCGGGGGTAGAAGAGAGATCAGAAATAGGTAAGTAAGAAGAGAGATCAGAGTTAGGTGAGTAAGAAGAGAGCATGAGCGGATAAAGCGAGTCCAGAAAGAGCGGAAAATGCATGGCGATTGTCACCGAAGCGGAACAAACGCAGTGCAGGGCTTGCGGCATTTCATGTATAGACGAGGCATGACAAGTGAATTACATGCTGGACTGAACGGATAGATAGCCTTGTGAGTATTGGAAGGAGTGGATGATATGCGTATTATGCGAGCGGAGCAATTTGGTTTGAAGCGTGAGGTGGAGTATGGGACACCTGAGCAAAATGAGTCTGCTTTGAAGATCGTCGCAGACGTAAAGTCTGAGGGGGATGCAGCGCTGTTGAGGTACACGGAGCAGCATGACCGCGTTAAGCTGGACGCTGCGTCGCTGCGTGTGACGCAGGAGGAAATACAGGCGGCGTATGAGCATGTTGACGCCGACTTTCTCACGGCTATTCGCGAAGCAGCCGTGAACATTCGGGTATTCCACGAGAAGCAAATGCGTACCTCGTGGATGGATTTGCAGCAGGACGGAACGCTGCTCGGGCAAATTATGCGACCGCTTAAGCGGGTCGGCGTATACGTGCCCGGAGGCAAGGCGGCTTATCCGTCGTCCGTGCTGATGAATGTTATACCGGCACAGGTAGCTGGCGTGCCGGAAATTGTTATGGTGACGCCGCCGGCAACTGGCGGCACGGAAGGCATCGACCCGTATATTCTCGTTGCCGCCGCGGAATCGGGCGTCAAGGAGATGTACCGGGTCGGCGGCGCACAGGCCATAGCCGCGCTTGCGTACGGCACGGCCACGATTGCTCCGGTCGATAAAATATGCGGACCGGGCAATATTTATGTGGCGCTTGCGAAGCGCGCCGTATTCGGTGCCGTCGATATCGACAGTATCGCCGGGCCAAGTGAAATCGTCGTGCTTGCTGACGATTCAGCTGATCCCGCGTATGTAGCCGCGGATCTGCTGTCGCAGGCGGAGCACGATGAGATGTCATCGGCGATCCTTGTAACGCCATCGCAGCAGCTTGCGGAAGCTGTAGCAGCGGAGGTGGAGCGTCAGCTGTCCACTCTGCCGCGCCAAGACATTGCACGCAGCTCCATCGACAACTATGGCGCTGTACTGCTGGTCGACTCGCTTGAAGCGGGTATCGACGTTATTAATCAGATCGCACCTGAACACTTAGAGGTGCTGACGGTTGACCCGATGCGTTTGCTCGGCTACATTCAGAACGCAGGCGCTATTTTCCTTGGGCCTTACAGCTCGGAGCCTGTCGGGGATTATTTTGCTGGGCCAAACCACATCATTCCGACAAACGGCACAGCACGGTTCTCATCGCCAGTTAACGTTGATGATTTCTTGAAGAAATCGAGCTTAATTTACTATAGTAAAGAAGCGTTGATGGCTAATGGCGATAAAATCATGACGCTGGCTCGTCACGAAGGGCTTGAAGGGCACGCTCGTGCAATCGAGGTTCGTCTTGAGAAGGAACGCGGGTAAACATTTTAACGTAAATAGATAAATTTGTTAGGCAAACAATTAAGTATAGGAGAGTTATTACCTAGGTAATAACTCTTATGCTCTTTAGCGGCATCTGCTGGAATTCCCTTATGCGGCAGGGCATTTGAGATGATGAAAACAAACATAATCATATAGGAAGAAGGAATGAAAGTGTCGGAAAATCGCGTACGTGAAGCATCGGTGGCACGCAAGACGAATGAAACGGATATAAAGCTTACTTTTGCAGTAGATGGAACAGGTGAAGCAAAGATTGATACAGATGTCCCTTTCTTTAACCATATGCTGGATCTATTTATTAAGCACGGCCAGTTTAATCTGGAATTAGAAGCACGCGGCGACATCGACATCGATGATCACCATACGGTAGAGGATATCGGAATTTGCATCGGTCAAACGCTTCGTGAAGCGCTTGGCGACAAACGCGGCATTAAGCGTTACGCTAGCGTATTTGTACCAATGGATGAGGCGCTGGCTCAGGTTATTATTGATGTGAGCAACCGCCCACACTTTGAATACCGTGCCGAATACCCATCTACACAAGTAGGCAGCTTCTCGACAGAGCTTGTTCATGAGTTTTTGTGGAAGCTTGCACTTGAGTCACGCATCACGCTTCACGTCATCGTACATTACGGCAAAAACACGCACCACATGATTGAAGCGGTGTTTAAAGCGCTTGGACGAGCGCTTGATGAAGCAACGAGCATTGATCCTCGCGTACAAGGAGTGCCTTCAACGAAAGGAGTGCTCTAGGATGATCGCGATTATTGATTATGGGATGGGCAACCTCCACAGCGTAAGCAAAGCGGTTGAGCGTCTTGGATACGAGACGGTTATCACAGACGATCCCGCGACGATTGCAGCTTCAGACGGAGCGATTCTTCCTGGCGTTGGTGCGTTTGGCGATGCCATGCAAAACCTGCGGGAAACGAAGATGGATGAAGTGACCAAAGCGTATGCAGCTTCTGGTAAGCCGCTGCTCGGCATTTGCCTTGGCATGCAGCTTCTCTTCACCGAAAGTGACGAATATGGAACGAATGAGGGATTGAATCTTCTTCCAGGCAAAGTTAGCCGTTTCACAGGGGATTACAAGATACCGCATATGGGCTGGAACAAGCTGAATTTCCTTCAAGAGCAGTCGCCTCTATTTAACGGTTTGACTGAAGGGCATGTTTATTTCGTACACTCGTTCCATGCGAAGCCGGAGGTAAGTTCCGACCTGCTCGCAACAACAGACTATTATCAGCAGGTAACAGCAATTGTTGGTCGCGGAAACGTATATGGCATGCAATTTCACCCCGAAAAAAGCGGAGAGCTTGGCATGCAGCTGCTGGGCAACTTTCTTGCACTAACTAAAAATTAAAGAAGCATAACAAGCTATTCAAGCAGGTTACTTACTTAAGCAATTAAATCGTTTAAGACTCGCTGCTTGGTAAGGATGCTTCTTCCTTAATCCAAGCAGTTTTATCAAAGTGATTCCAAGTAATCCTAAGTAATACCAAATGTTACCGAATAGACAATTAAGCTCGACTACGGGCATAAAGGAGAGTGCAATATGCTGGCGAAACGTATCATTCCTTGTCTTGACGTGAAGGATGGCCGCGTTGTGAAGGGTGTTAATTTTGTGAACCTGCGCGATGCGGGAGACCCAGTCGAGCTGGCGGCCACTTATGACCAAGAGGGCGCAGATGAGCTTGTATTTCTAGATATATCGGCTTCCGTTGAAGGGCGTGCGACGATGATTGAAGTCGTCAAGCGGACCGCTGGGGAAATTACGATTCCGTTTACGGTAGGCGGCGGCATTTCTCATGTCGATGATATGAAGCGGCTGCTGCGCGCCGGCGCGGACAAAATCGGCATAAATACAGCTGCGGTTTTAAATAAGGCACTCATTCAAGAGGGATCACGCAAGTTCGGATCACAGTGCATCGTGGTGGCGATTGACGCGAAGTTTAATGCTGAGTGGGGCGAATGGGAAGTTTACACGCACGGCGGACGCAAAACGACTGGCATTAAGGCGCTCGATTGGGCACGTGAAGTGGAGAAGCTAGGCGCGGGCGAAATTTTGCTGACTAGCATGGATGCCGATGGCACCAAAGACGGCTTCGACATCAAGCTTACACAAGCGGTGTCAGATTCGCTTGGCATTCCCGTCATTGCTTCGGGTGGAGCGGGTAGAGTTGAGCATTTTAACGATGTATTCCAAATGGCACATGCGGATGCGGCTCTAGCTGCGACAATTTTTCACTATAAAGAAATGACGATTCGTGAAGTGAAGGACGACTTGCGCTTGAAGGGGGTAGAGGTACGATGACGGAAAACAATCATAATGAACTTATCTCAAAAATTAAATGGGACGATGCGGGGCTAGTACCAGCTATTGTTCAAGATGTGCAAAGCAAAGAAGTGCTTATGATGGCTTATATGAATAAGGAATCACTTCAGCTATCCGTTGAATCCGGTGTGACTTGGTATTGGAGCCGCTCGCGTAATGAGCTTTGGAACAAAGGAGCGACAAGCGGCAATACACAGCGCATTGTCTCTTTGGCTTATGATTGCGACGGTGATACATTGCTCGTTAAGGTGGAGCAAAAAGGTCCAGCTTGCCACACAGGGCGCTATAGCTGTTTCTTTAATTCGGTTGAAGTAGCAGGGAACACAGATGCTTCCTCAGAAGCTGCACAATCCGCTGCAGACCGCTTCGCTACGCTTGGACAGCTGGAGAGCGTGATTGCCGAGCGTTACGCAGAGCGTCCAGAGGGCTCTTACACCTCATACCTGTTCGATAAAGGTGTAGATAAGATTTTGAAAAAAGTTGGCGAAGAAGCATCCGAGGTTATTATAGCAGCGAAAAATAAAGACAACGACGAGCTTCGCAGCGAGGTTGGCGATCTTATTTTTCACCTGATGGTATTGCTTCGTGAACGCGGATTGCCGCTAGATGATGTAATCAGCGAAATTAACAATCGTCACGGCAAGCCAACAACAAATAAAATGAGATAATGGAAGCTGAATGATAAATGACAGCAGAAAGGCCGGTACGCACATGTTTATCGATTACCATACGCATCATGCTCGTTGTGGTCATGCCGTCGGAGAGCTAGAGGAATATGTAAAGAAGGGCATAGAGATCGGACTCGTGCAGCTCGGCCTTTCTGATCATATGCCACTGCTCCATGTTGACCCTGCAACTTATTATCCGGAAATGGCTATGCCGATGGATGAGCTTCCGCGTTATGTGGAGGAGTGTCTTGCGCTTAAGGAAAAGTATAAGGGACAAATCGACATACGTGTTGGACTTGAAGGCGATTATATTGAGGGCTGCGAGGAGCAGATCGCTGCGATCGTGAACGCGTACCCTTGGGACTATGTAATTGGTTCTGTTCATTTTCTTGAGGAGTGGGACATTACCGATTTCCGGCAAACGGGAGGCTGGGAAGGCCGCAATCGTATGGCTGTATATGAACAGTACTATGCAGCCGTGGGCAAAGCAGCCGCAAGCGGATTCTATGACTACATTGGACATATTGATGTCATCAAGCGTTTTGGCTTTCAGCCGGAGGAAAATGTTACCCATTTGGAGAACGCTGCACTAGAGGCAGTCAAGAAGTATGGACTTGCGATTGAGCTCAACGCATCGGGCCTTCGCACACCTGCAGCAGAGATGTTTCCGAGCCGAAGAATGCTGGAATATGCACTGGAACTAGGCATTCCGCTGACGGTTGGTTCGGATGCTCACCAGCCTGAAAGATTGGGCCAATATTTGGATCAAGCGTACGATTTGCTCAAAGAAGTTGGCTTTAAGCAGCTTGCGACATTTAATTGTCGAAAATTAGTGATGATTGATTTTTGAAATATCGTAAATTCCATGTATAATATAGATGATCAAATAAGCTTTGTCGAATGATCCGGCAAAGACGAGTACTTGTTCCGTCAAATTAATTGGTTTTAACGCTCAGGAGGGTATCATGTTAAGCGACAAGGTGCGTATTTTTTCGGGTTCGTCTAATCCGGTATTGGCTCAGAAAATTAGTGCAGAGCTTGGTCTGACGCTAGGTGCGATCAAGATGTCCCGTTTTAAAAGCGGAGAGATTTACGTGCATTACGAGGAAACGATTCGGAATTGCGATGTATTTCTCGTACAATCATTCTCACATCCAATCAACGAGCATTTTGTCGAATTGCTTGTTATGATTGATGCGGCGAAGCGTGCTTCCGCAAGAACGGTCAACATCATCATGCCTTATTACGGTTATGCGCGTCAGGAGCGCAAAGCAGCACCTCGGGAGCCGATTTCAGCGAAAATGCTGGCGGATGTGCTCACGACAGTAGGAGCGAACCGAGTGATTACAATCGACCTACATGCTCCAGCTATTCAAGGCTTCTTCAACATTCCAGTCGATCATATGACTGCGCTAGATTTAATCAGCGATTATTTGAAGTCGAAAAACATCAAGAACCCGGTTGTTGTATCGCCGGATGCAGGACGTGCTTCAACTGCTGAGAAGCTAGCGAACTACTTGGATACATCGTTTGCGATTATGATCAAGAAACGCCCTGCGCATAATGAATCAGTGATCACACATGTTATCGGTGATGTCGAAGGTCAAACTCCGATTATTATCGAGGATCTCATCGATACGGGATCTACGATTGTTAACGTTGTGGAAAGCTTGAAGGAGCGCGGCGCTGAGGATGTATTTGTATGCGCAACGCATCCGTTATTCTCCGGCTCTGCCATTGAGCGTTTGGATCATCCAAATATTAGAGAAGTCATCGTAACAGACTCAATCAGCTTGCCGGAATCGACTCCTGAACGCTTCAAAGTGCTTTCCGTTGCGCCGTTGCTTGCAGAAGCAACACGCATTATTTTGGAGGGCGGCTCCATTAGCACATTGTTCAAAAGCAATGGTGTCTAAACGTTCAAATGGAATGCAGAACTAACGAAATGAATAGTAATGCCGCGGGAAATCGCGGGTGGTGTATTTGCCATCCGCGATTTTCCCACATATTCTTTCATGTTCTCAGGGGTATTGCTATGGTATAATCGTATAAAATCGGAAGTAACGGGAGGTGCCTTGCGGGTGAAAGAAAAGAAACGAGTTGCCGTAGATCAACAGACGAAAGTCATACCGGTTCAATGGGACGCTACGTTTTTTTTCGAACGTGCGGTTCGATCGCTTGATCGGCTCCATTATGACAAGGCACTTAAATATTTTCGTCGCGCCGTCGAATACGAGCCGGAGAATCCGGTAAACCATTGTAATATGGCCGGCATTCTTTCTGAAATGGGCAACTATGAGGAATCAAATAAAATCCTCGGTTGGATTGTAGATGAGCTTGATCCGACGATGACGGAGTGCCATTTCTATATGGCGAACAATTTTGCTAATTTAGAACAATATGAAGCAGCCGAGGGCTCGCTTATTCGATATTTGGAAGAGGACTCCGAAGGACAGTTTCTGGATGAAGCAGAAGATATGATGGATCTACTGCATTTTGAACTGGAGCGTCCTACTCGTCTAACCAACATCAAGTCTCGTGAAGGCATGGTCGAGCATGATTTGGCGCGCACGCTGCTGGAGGAAGGTAAGTTCACTGAGGCTGTGCGCATTTTGGAGAAAATTATCGAAGGACAGCCAGATTTTTTAGCTGCTCGAAATAATTTGGCTTTGGCCTATTACTATATGGGCATGTTCGATAAAGCGATGGATACGATTCATGAAGTGCTTGATCTTGAAGCGGGCAACCTGCATGCGTTGTGCAACCTTGCTATCTTTTATCAGCACAAAAACGATGAAAAAAGCTTGAAGCCGCTTGTTGAGCTGCTTGCGAAGACGGTACCATTCCATCAAGAGCATGTGTTTAAACTGGCAACAACAATGGGCATCTTAGGAGAGCATGGTGCTGCTTATAAGCATTTCACCAGACTTCTCAAAGACTCAGAGCTCACTCAGGATCCAAGCCTGTATCATTACGCGGCTGTTGCAGCTTGCAATATCGGACGTTTGCAGGAAGCAGAGCGCCTATGGAGGCAGACAATCAAGCTCGACCCAAAATCAAGCATTCCACTTTATTATATGGAGCAGCTTGAGCTGGTACGAAGCGGGCAGCAGACGGCTGCCATCAGCTATCACTATCATTTGCCGTTCGAAGAGCAGTTTAAGCTATGGGAGAAATCTTCCGATGGCATTCCCGATCATCTGAAGCGCGATCCGCTAGTACGTTCGTCGTTCTTCTGGGCGCTGCGTCATGGTGATCAGGACACGAAGCTCCAGGTTATTCAGGCTCTAGGGATGATCGCCGACAGCGAAGTGAAGGATGTTCTTCAGACGTTTTTGCTCGAGAAGGAAGAGGATGATTATTTAAAACGGATTGCCATCTTTGTACTCCGAACGATGGGCGTACAAGAGCCTTTACATGTGGTGCTGGAAGGCAAAGAAACGGTCATTGAGCCGAACCGGGTCCCTTCAAGTCTGCCTGTATGGGAAGATAAATGGCAGGCTGTTGCAGATATCGCTCTTGATCGCATGAGCAAGCAGTATGATTTGGTTCAGCAGCATGATTTGATGACCTTATGGGTGGAATTTTTGACGCGAGTATATCCAGATGCTCCGAAGCTTACGAAGCCGGAGAGCTGGGCGGCCGCATTAGAATATTTGACTGCAAAAATGCATCGTCGTGCTATCTCCTATCACGAGGTTTCCACCAGATACGGTACATCTATTGCGACAGTCAGCAAGAACGTCAAGATTATTGATGAAGTTTGCGGCATCAAAGAAAAGATGAAGTCGATGAGTTCCGTCTTCTTTACGCAAGAATTACAGGACGAATAAACTTTTACGAGGTGAAGCTTATGTACAAATCAATTATTATCGGTACTGGTCCTGCGGGACTTACAGCAGCTATTTATTTGGCTCGCGCTAACATGAGCCCACTCATTATTGAAGGTCCAGAACCTGGCGGTCAATTGACAACAACAACAGAGGTTGAGAATTTCCCTGGTTTCCCGGAAGGGATTATGGGTCCTGAGCTGATGGAAAACATGCGTAAGCAAGCGGAGCGCTTTGGCGCTAAGTTTATTACGGGTTGGGTTAATAGCGTGGATATGTCAGAGCGTCCATTCAAGCTTCAAGTGGAAGGCCACGGCGAGCTTGTTGGGGAGAGCATCATTATTTCTACTGGTGCATCGGCTAGATACCTCGGCATTCCAGGCGAGAAAGAAAACGTTGGCCGCGGCGTAAGCACATGCGCAACTTGCGATGGCTTCTTCTTCCGCGGTAAAAAAATTATCGTAGTGGGCGGCGGCGACTCTGCGATGGAGGAAGCAAACTTCCTTACTCGTTTTGCTTCAAACGTAGAGCTTGTTAACCGTCGTGATGAGCTTCGCGCATCAAAAATCATGCAGGATCGCGCTCGTGAGAACGAGAAAATCAGCTGGAGCCTAAACCGCACACCGGTTGAGGTTGTAGCAACTGGCATGGGTGTTACTGGGCTTAAAGTTCGTGACAACGAGACAGGTGAAGAGGATGTTATTGAGACAGACGGAATCTTTATCGCTATCGGCCACACGCCAAACACGAAATTCCTAGCAGGTCAAATCGATACGGACGATCATGGTTACATTGTTGTAAAACCAGGCACATCTGAAACGAATGTACCGGGCGTGTTTGCTTGTGGAGATGTTCAAGACAGCAAATATCGTCAAGCAATTACAGCAGCAGGCAGCGGTTGTATGGCTGCACTGGATTGTGAAAGATATTTGGAGGGTGCAATTACGCACGACTGGAGCAAATCGCTTTAATACTTGACGAGTTGCAACATAAGATAAAGAAGAGGCTATACCAGCAGAGCGACATGCTTGAAGGTATAGCTTTTTCATTAAATGCTGAAGGCGTTTTTTCTAAGCCTAGAATGGTTGATTTGCCAGTATTCCTCTATCTTGACCAGAGGATGAAGGTCGCTTATAGTGTTACAAGAGAAGATTAACATATTGATGAGGTGGACTAGTGATGTCTGAGAAGATTTACGTTGGAGTCGATGTCGGCGGAACTGCTATTAAAGTAGGTATTTGTAATTCGGATGGGCAATTGCTCCAGACGTACGAGGGGCCGACGGAGGCGAGTAAAGGAACGGACACTATCCTTCAAAATATTGCGAAATATGCACAACAAATCGTAGTGGAATCGGACTATGATTGGGAGCAAGTTGACGGGGTAGGCGTTGGTATTGCTGGCTTCCTAGATATTCCAAACGGAATTGTGAAATTTGCACCAAACTTAAAAATCGAGAACGTCAATCTTAAGGCTTATTTGGAGCAAGAGCTGAATAAGACAGTTAAAGTTAATAATGATGCGAATGTTGCTGCACTAGGCGAAGCTTGGGGCGGAGCGGGCAAAGGCATCGCGCACTGCGTATGCTACACACTCGGCACAGGCGTAGGCGGCGGCATTATTATAGATGGTAAAATCGTTGAAGGTTCTATGGGTATGGCTGGCGAGCTTGGTCATATGGCTATCGTGCCTGATCTTGAAGCTATTGTATGCGGCTGCGGCAAAATCGGCTGCTTGGAAACGGTATCCTCTGCAACAGGTATTATCCGTATGGCAAAAGATGCAGTTGAACGCGGCGATCGTACATCGCTTTCACTTGTTGAGGATATTATGGCGAAGGATGTTCTTGATGCAGCTAAAGCAGGAGACGAAGTTGCAACTCGCATCGTAAACCGTGCTGCTTATTATTTGGGTAAATCAATGGCGATGATGGCTATTGTATTGAATCCGCAATATTTCATCATTGGCGGCGGCGTTTCGAAGGCTGGAGAATTTTTATTCGAGCAAATTCGTGAAGTATTCGACAAGTATACACAGGATCAAGCGAAAGAAAATGTGCAAATCGTAGCGGCAACACTAGGCAACAACGCTGGCGTTGTAGGCGCAGCAGGCCTTATTCTAAGAGGTTAATTTCATAGTTGTCAATGACGAAGAGACTTTGCATCTGCAAAGTCTTAGCCTATTCTAACGAAGTAGGTTTGCGTTCGCAAACCTTAAGCGTATCCTTACGAAGTGACTTTGCATTCGCAAAGTCTAAGCATATCCTTACGAAGTGACTTTGCATTCGCAAAGTCTAAGCATATCCTTACGAAGTGACTTTGCATTCGCAAAGTCTTTAGGAGGTTTATTCATGGAAACGACAGCAGCAGTAGCAAAGCTTGTCATAATAACCGGGATGTCTGGCGCGGGCAAGACCATTGCTGTCCAAAGCCTGGAGGATCTCGGTTTCTTCTGCGTAGATAATCTGCCGCCCGTTCTTATTCCTAAATTTGCAGAGTTGATCGATCAGTCGAACGGTAAAATCGGCAACGTTGCGCTTGTTATCGATTTGCGCGGGCGTGAGTTTTTCACGGCGCTTTCGGAGTCGTTGGCCTATATCAAGGAGCATTATACGATTAGCTGTGAAATCTTATTTTTGGATGCAACTGATTCTGTCTTGGTTCAGCGCTATAAGGAAAGTAGGCGGCGCCATCCGCTGGCGCCTGAGGGCATGCCGCTTGAGGGCATTCGCAACGAACGTCGCCTGCTTGAAGATTTAAAGGGCTGGGCATCACAGGTTATTGATACGAGTATTTTGAAACCAGCTCAATTGAAGGAACGTATTATTTCTCATTTTACACACCTAGAGCAAAACAGCTTGTCGATAAATGTAACTTCCTTTGGCTTTAAATATGGCATTCCTATCGATGCGGATTTGATCTATGATGTTCGTTTCTTGCCTAATCCGCATTATGTCGAGCATCTGCGCCCAAATACCGGTCAAAATCCCGATGTATATGAATACGTTATGAAATGGCCTGAAACTCAGCAATTTCTAACGAAGCTGCTGGATATGTTGCAATTCCTTATTCCGCTCTATCGTAAGGAAGGGAAAAGTCAGGTTGTTATCGGTATTGGCTGTACTGGCGGTAAGCATCGTTCCGTTGCTATAGCAGAATATTTGGGACGCATGCTCGGCAGCAGTGATACGGAACGTGTGCGTGTCAGCCATCGCGATGCCGAACGTGACAAGCATTGACGAGGTGAGAGAATGCAAAGTAGACACAAGATAATGAGACGGCCTAAAATCGTCGTAATTGGCGGCGGTACAGGTCTCTCTGTTATGCTGCGAGGTCTTAAGGAGAAGCCGCTCGATATTACCGCGATTGTTACGGTTGCCGATGATGGCGGGAGCTCAGGCATTTTACGCAATGAGCTGCAAATTCCGCCTCCGGGTGACATTCGGAACGTACTTATGGCATTAGCGGATGCTGAGCCGCTGCTGACTGAGGTTCTTCAGTATCGTTTCAAAACGGTGCCGGGACTTGCAGGCCACAGCCTTGGCAATCTTATGCTGGCAGCAATGACCGATATATCCGGCGACTTTGTAACGGGGATTCGTGAGCTGAGCCGTGTGTTAGCCGTTCGAGGACGGGTTCTGCCCGCAGCGAATCAGGCTATCGTACTTAAAGCGGAAATGGCTGATGGCAGCATTGTCACAGGGGAATCCATGATTCCGAAAGTTGGCAAGGTCATTAAACGAGTATTTTTGGAACCAGCTGATGTCGAACCGCTGCGAGAGGCGGTCGAGGCCATCGAACAGGCCGATGCTATTTTGATTGGACCGGGCAGCTTATATACAAGTATTATTCCAAACTTGCTAGTTCCTAAACTGGCAACTGCCATCGTGGAATCAGAAGCCGTAAAATTATTTGTATGTAATGTAATGACGCAGCCTGGGGAGACTGATAATTATTCGGTAGGCGATCACCTTGATGCCATTCATGCTCATATCGGTCAACATCTATTCGATTATGTCATTGTAAATGACGGCGAAATTCCGCCGCAAATCGAAAGCAGATATGCTGAGCTTGGTGCAAAGGCCGTCCATTTGGATTTAGATGCAGTTACGCAAAAGGGTTATGAAGTCATTGCGGATCGGCTAGTATTGTTTCGCACTTTTCTTCGGCATGATGCCGAACGCTTAAGCCATCATATTTATAAGCTGGTAGAGAACTGGATGTTACGAAAGAGGTGATACACAATGTCATTTGCGGCCCAAACAAAGAAAGAGCTGACATTAATTGAAGCGGACAGCTGCTGTGAGATAGCGGAGCTATCTGCACTCATACGGATGAATGGTTCGGTTAGCGTATCTAGCCGCAAAGTCGTTTTGGACATCTCAACGGAAAATGCCGCGATTGCCAGAAGGATTTATTCCCTGCTCAAAAAACATTATGATGTGCATGTAGAACTGCTTGTCCGTAAAAAGATGAGATTGAAAAAAAATAACGTGTATATTGTCCGTATACCGGCTAGAGTTCAGGAAATATTAAGCGAGCTCAAAATTGTATCGGAAGGTTTTATGTTCAATTTAGGCATCGATAAGGAAATCATTCGCAAGCCTTGCTGCAAACGCTCCTATCTACGGGGTGCGTTTCTTGCTGGCGGATCGGTTAACAATCCAGAAGGTTCATCTTATCATTTGGAAATCTCTTCGATGTACCAAGAGCATTGTGAGTCGTTAGTTGACCTCGCGAACAAATTTGATCTTAACGCGAGATGCATTGAACGAAAAAAGGGATTTATCTTCTACATCAAAGAGGGCGAGAAAATAATCGAGCTCCTCAATATTATTGGTGCGCACCAAGCTCTGTTCAAGTTTGAAGATGTTCGAATCATGCGCGACATGCGCAATTCAGTAAACCGGATCGTAAACTGCGAAACGGCCAATCTAAATAAAACGATTGGTGCAGCTGTTCGTCAGATCGAGAACATTAAGCTGCTTCAACGTGAAGTAGGACTGGATAGCTTGCCTGATAAGCTGAAGGAAGTAGCTGAGATAAGGCTTCAGCATCCGGATATGAATTTGACAGAGGTCGGCGAAATGCTCGGAGGAAAGGTCAGTAAGTCAGGCGTAAACCATCGTTTGCGCAAAATCGACGCACTTGCGGAAAAAATCCGTGGTGTCTGAACTTTTATCCTAGTGCATCAGCTGGTATAATGATATAATAATTTAAAATGACGCAATTTTTAAAGATAAGAATAAGCAGCATTGATACTTACACATCTTATCTTTGTCCGGAAACGAGCTTTTGCAGCCAGAAGACGGCAAACAGAGCCGTATAAGCTTTTGCCGCATGCTAATGATTGAGAAAAATATAGGGGGTATGGTTTCCATGACAAGGCTTCCGGTTGTTGTTCGTCTTAAGACTGGACTACATGCAAGACCAGCAGCATTATTCGTACAAGAAGCGAACAAATTTTCCTCCGAAGTATTTGTAGAGAAAGACGACAAAAAAGTAAATGCTAAATCCATAATGGGTATTATGAGTTTGGCTATCAGTTCTGGCACTGAAGTATCCATTAGTGCTGAGGGTTCGGACGCAGAACAGGCTGTAAACGCTTTAGTCGCTTTGGTAAGCAAAGAAGAGCTGGAGAACCAATAATGAAGAAGGAGAGAAGTCACGCAGGTTCATTATGAGCTTGCGGCGGCAGCTCTTTTTTTATATGGATTGTACAATAATCTTACGAATGTGTTTGCAATAAAAAAAAGAGCAGGCTCGGATGAATCCGAACTTGCTCTTTTTTGCGTTCAAACCTATTACCTAGCGGAATCGGAATGAATTATGCGAGTTTCTCAATTACTTTATCAACCAAGCCATATTCTTTGGCTTCTGCTGCACTCATGAAGTAATCGCGGTCTGTATCTTTCTCGATACGTTCAAGCGATTGTCCACTGCGCTCTGCCAAAATACCGTTCAGCTTGTCGCGCATGCCGATAATGCGTTTCGCACGAATGGCGATATCGCTTGCTTGGCCTTCTGCTCCGCCAAGTGGCTGATGGATCATGACTTCGCTGTTCGGAAGCGCGTAACGTTTGCCAATTGCACCTGCAGTAAGCAAGAAAGCACCCATAGAAGCAGCCATACCTACACAAATCGTAGATACATCAGGTTTAATATATTGCATCGTATCGTAAATAGCCATGCCTGCCGTAATTGAGCCGCCCGGGCTGTTAATATAAAGAGAAATGTCCTTCTCAGGGTCGTCTGCCGCCAGGAATAACAATTGAGCGATGATGGAGTTGGCCACCACGTCATTTACACCTGATCCTAGAAAAATAATGCGATCTTTCAGTAGGCGAGAGTAAATGTCATACGCACGCTCACCCCGATTGTTTTGCTCAATAACCATAGGAACGAAATTCATATCCAACGTAAGCCCCCTCCTAAAAAACAATGAATGGTTAAATCGTATTCTCATAATAACGGATGAAAAGTCAAAAGTCAAAGATAGTCAAACGGGTCTGCAATTCCCTTGCTGCGTATACGAAAAAAATGGGTTTGAAGTGGATTGGATGAAATATACAAGCGCAATTTGGAGTGTTTTCCATGAGGCATAGGTTGGATGTTATAGCGGGAGATTAATTACTTGGCCGTTGCTTAAAATAAAAAAAACGTTCCAGCGTATAGGAACGGTTCGTGTGTATCAATATAGAGTTTGAACTTGCGATAATAAAAAGTATTGGCGCGCCCGCAAGGAATCGAACCTAGATCTCAGCCTTCGGAGGGCTGCGTCATATCCATTGGACCACGGGCGCATAAGAAAAAGCTGCTGTTGCCTATCTGCTTTTGTAAGAAAATAGTCGCAAAAATGATTATATGATATTAAAGATTTTAAAGCAAGCGATGTTCAAAAATTAAATTTGTTAAAAATGCGTCGGAAACCGTTTCCAATTGATAATCGGCTATTGCTACAATCGGTTATTTCCGATAAACTAAAGGTGGGACTTGAAATGATACCGCGGGACATATTGAGTCCAACGTATTTGAAGCGAATACGCTATAGGCCGATGGAGTGAAGGATGAGAAATGCGTCAGATCATTGAACTGCAGCAGCAGCTTGTGCCTGATCTGCTAGAGGTCATGAAGAAACGATATTCGATTTTGCATCAAGTAATGGTATCGGATTTAATCGGACGTCGAACGTTGGCTTCTGTATTATCGATGACGGAGCGTATGCTTCGGGCAGAGACCGATTTCCTAAAGACGCAGGGGCTGCTCGAGATTCATTCGGGAGGCATGCGGATTAGCGATTCAGGCAAGCTTCTATTAGAGCAGCTTGAGCCATTCTACAAGACAATGTTCGGACTATCCGAACTGGAGGAAACGATTCGCAGCCACTACGGCCTATCGCAGGTCATTATAGTTGCTGGCGATTCGGAAGTCTCTGCCCAAACAAAGCGAGAGCTTGGTCGTGCGGGATGTCAGGTGCTTATCAAGGTAATGCAGCCTAACGACGTTGTAGCTGTAACAGGCGGAACGACGATTGCACAGCTGTCGAATCAACTGATTAGTTCTTCTCAGCTGAATACGAACTTGTTCGTACCGGCTAGAGGCGGTCTAGGGGAGAGCTTGGATTATCAAGCGAATACGATTGCTTCCATGATGGCTAAGCGTACAGGAGCGCAGTACAGACTTCTGCATGTGCCGGATCATCTGGGAGAGGAAGCTTTTGCATCTATTATGCAGGAGCCGAACATTCGAGAAATTGTGGATGTCATCCGCAGTGCTCGCATCGTTGTACATGGTATCGGAGATGCTATGGTTATGGCAAGACGCAGGCGGCTAGAGCGTGAAGTTATTGATGCTATGGAAGCTGAGGGTGCTTTGGCGGAGTCGTTCGGGTTTTATTTTGACCGAAAAGGCGCTGTCGTGCACAAAATGCAAACGGTGGGGTTACGGCTCGAGGATATTGTTAAAACTGAAGTTGTTATAGGTGTTGCCGGCGGCAAGAGCAAAGGCGAGGCTATAGCGGCAGTGATGCGCTTTGGACACAATGATGTACTCGTAACGGATGAAGCAGCAGCGCTCGAAATCGTAGCTTTGATCGAACAAGAGAAGCATAGTCAAGAAGAAGGCAATAAGGAATCATGACGCTTTGCAAATTGCTGTTAAGGCATACCTGCAAAATGTCTTGAAATATATTCATAAATCTTTTAAAAACGCTTAGGAGGAAACAAAAATGGTTAAAGTTGGTATTAATGGTTTTGGTCGCATCGGCCGTAACGTATTCCGCGCAGCACTGAACAACCCTGATGTTCAAATCGTGGCAGTAAATGATCTTACGGATACTGCAACACTGGCACATCTTCTGAAATACGATACAACACACGGTCAACTTGACGGTACTGTTGAAGCTAAAGAAGGCGCGCTTATCGTAAATGGCCGCGAAATCAAAGTATTCGCAGAGCGCAACCCTGCAGACCTTCCTTGGGGTTCAGTAGGCGTTGAAATCGTAGTTGAATCAACTGGTATTTTCACAGCGAAAGAAAAAGCTGAGCTTCACTTGCAAGGCGGCGCTAAAAAAGTTATCATCTCCGCACCTGCAACGAACGAAGATATTACAGTAGTTATCGGCGTTAACGAAGATAAATACGACGCTGCGGCACACACCATTATTTCCAACGCTTCTTGCACAACGAACTGCCTAGCACCTTTCGCAAAAGTATTGAACGACAAATTCGGAATCGTAAAAGGTATGATGACTACAATTCACTCATACACAAATGACCAATCCGTTCTTGACGTTCCTCACAAAGACTTGCGTCGTGCTCGCGCAGCTGCTGAGAACATCATTCCTTCTTCAACTGGCGCAGCAAAAGCTGTTGCACTTGTTCTTCCTGAGCTTAAAGGTAAACTAAACGGTATGGCAATGCGCGTTCCTACGCCTAACGTATCTGTAACTGACCTTGTAGCTGAGCTTAAAGTTAACGTTACTGTAGAAGAAGTTAACGCAGCATTGAAAGAAGCTGCTGACGGTCCTCTTAAAGGCATCTTGAACTACAACGAATTGCCGCTTGTATCAAGCGACTACAATAGCGACCCTGCTTCTTCCACAATCGATGGTCTTTCGACTATGGTTGTTGAAGGCAACATGGTTAAAGTTATCTCATGGTACGACAACGAGTGGGGCTACTCGAACCGCGTAGTTGATCTTGCTGCTTACATTGCTAGCAAAGGTCTGTAAGCAAAGAAGACGGACTAAAGACCGCAGCATACCGCGCATGCGGAGCTAAGGTTTTTGATTTGCGGCTTCTAGAGTCGTAAGTCATGGGGGCGTTTCTTCTTTGAAGGAACGCCCTTCTTTTTTTTGTATTCTACCGCTATACCTTTCCATAACACATTTTCGGGAGGCTTCATAGATGAATAAGAAAAGTGTACGTGATGTTGCAGAACTAGCTGGTAAACGAGTATTTGTTCGCGTTGATTTTAACGTGCCGCTTGAAGATGGAAAAATTACGGATGACAAACGTATTCGTGAAACGCTTCCTACAATCAACTTTTTGATCGAAAAAGGCGCAAAAGTTATTCTTGCAAGTCATCTTGGACGTCCGAACGGTCAAGTAGTAGAAGAGCTTCGCCACACAGCTTCCGCAGTACGTCTATCTGAGCTGCTAGGCAAGCAAGTAACGAAAGCGAACGAAGCTATCGGTGAAGCTGTCGAAGCGCAAGTTGCTGCACTAAACAACGGTGATGTGCTATTGCTTGAAAACGTACGTTTCTATGAAGGCGAAGAGAAAAATGATCCAGAACTAGCGAAAGCTTTTGCAAAACTTGCTGACCTGTTCGTAAACGATGCATTCGGCGCTGCTCATCGCGCTCACGCTTCGACAGAAGGCATTGCACACATTTTGCCAGCTGTATCAGGCCTTCTTATGGAGAGAGAGCTTGAAGTACTAGGCAAAGCGCTTAACAACCCAGAGCGTCCTTTCACAGCAATCGTTGGCGGTTCGAAAGTTAAAGACAAAATCGCTGTAATCGATAAAATGCTTGAAATTGCTGACAATGTCATCATTGGCGGCGGCTTGTCTTATACATTCTTCAAAGCACAAGGTCATGAAATCGGCAAATCGCTTGTAGACAACAGCAAGCTTGATTTGGCTCTTGAGTTCATGGAAAAAGCGAAAAAACTAGGCAAAAACTTCTTGATCCCAGTTGATATCGTTGTAACTGACGATTTCAGCGCTAACGCTAACACACAAATCGTTGACGTTGACAGCATCCCTGCTGATTGGGAAGGTATCGACATCGGTCCTAAAACACGTGAACTTTATGCTGATGTAATCAAAAACTCCAAGCTGGTTGTATGGAACGGACCTATGGGCGTATTCGAAATCGAGCCATTCTCCCATGGTACACAAGCCGTTGCTCGCGCTTGCGCAGAAACAGCTGGCTATACTGTAATTGGCGGCGGCGATTCCGCAGCAGCAGCTGAGAAATTCCACCTAGCTGACAAAATGGACTTCATCTCGACAGGCGGCGGCGCTTCCCTAGAGTTTATGGAAGGCAAAGTGCTTCCAGGCGTAGTTGCTCTTAACGATAAATAATACATTTACCCAACTATATAGATTTGAGGAGGATTACGCATGAGCAACAGAACACCGATTATTGCAGGTAACTGGAAAATGTTCAAAACGGTATCCGAGGCTGTAACATTTTTCTCCGAAATTAAAGGTAAAGCTGAAGTTGCAGGTGTAGAGAGCGTGATCTGCGCGCCATACACAACACTTCCGGCACTTGTTGAAGCTGCAAAAGGTACGTCGATTGCTATTGGAGCACAAAACGTACATTTTGAAGACAACGGTGCATTCACAGGTGAAATCAGCGGCGTTATGCTGAAGGATCTTGGTGTGAAATACGTAATTATCGGTCACTCCGAGCGCCGCGCTTATTTCGCGGAATCAGATGAGATCGTAAACAAGAAGGTTCATGCTTCCTTCAAAAATGGCTTGCTTCCTATCGTTTGTGTAGGCGAGAAGCTGGAAGAGCGCGAAGCTGGACAAACAAAAGAAGTATGCAAAGTGCAAACAGAAGCGGCTTTTGTTGGCCTATCTGCAGCACAAGCGGCTGAAGTTGTTATCGCTTATGAGCCAATCTGGGCTATCGGTACAGGCAAATCTTCTACTTCCGAGGATGCACAAGATGTTATCGGTTATATCCGCAGCGTTGTTGCTGGTCTTTACGATCAAGCGACTGCTGATGCGGTTCGCATTCAATACGGCGGCAGCGTGAAGCCTAATAACGTAGCGGAGTACATGGGTCAAGCTGATATTGACGGTGCACTTGTTGGAGGCGCGAGCTTGGAGCCTGCATCCTACATCGCACTGGTCGAGGGGGCCAAGTAATATGGCTGCTCCGAAACCTGTAGCGCTTATTATTCTCGACGGCTTCGGTTTGCGCGATGATGTAACGGGCAACGCGGTTGCACAAGCAAACAAACCAAACTATGACCGTTATTGGTCAACTTATCCGCATACGACATTGACAGCATGCGGCGAAGCGGTTGGACTTCCTGAAGGTCAAATGGGCAACTCTGAGGTTGGCCACTTGAACATCGGCGCAGGCCGCATCGTTTATCAGGATTTGACTCGTATTAGTAAATCGATCCGCGATGGTGAATTTTACGACAATGAGACGATCCTTGGTGCTGTTCGCCATGTAAAAACAAATAGCAAAAAGCTTCATCTATACGGCTTGCTGTCGGATGGAGGCGTTCATAGCCACATTGAGCATTTGTTCGCATTGCTCGATCTAGCGAAGAAGGAAGAGCTTGAAGAAGTGTACATTCATGCTTTCCTTGATGGCCGCGACGTGTCCCCGGACAGTGCAAAGGGCTATCTAGAGCGTCTTCAAGCCAAAATCGAAGAGGTTGGCGTAGGCCGCATTGCGACGGTTCAAGGCCGTTACTATGCAATGGACCGCGACAAGCGTTGGGAGCGTACGGAGAAATCCTACCGCGCTATGGTATATGGCGAGGGCCCTCAATATTTCGATCCGATTCAAGCGGTAGTTGAATCCTACGAGAAATCGGTTTATGATGAATTCGTTATGCCAACGGTTATAGTAGACGGTGAAAACAAGCCAGTTGGCCTTGTTGAATCCGAGGACGCAGTGATTTTCTTCAACTTCCGTCCTGACCGTGCGATTCAATTGTCGCAAGTATTCACGAACGAGGACTTCCGCGGCTTTGACCGTGGCGAGAAGCGCCCTGTTAATCTGTATTTCGTCTGCTTGACGCTATTCAGTGAAACCGTTGGCGGATTCGTTGCGTATTCACCAAAGAACCTTGATAATACGCTTGGCGAAGTGCTCGTGCAAAACAACAAGACTCAATTACGTACTGCAGAAACAGAAAAATATCCGCACGTTACATTTTTCTTCAGCGGCGGACGCGATCATGAGCTTCCTGGCGAAACTCGTGTGCTTATTAACTCCCCTAAGGTCGCAACGTACGATCTCAAGCCGGAAATGAGCGCATATGAGCTAGCTGAGTCCACGGTACGCGAGATTGAATCTGACAAGCATGACGCAATCATTCTGAATTTCGCCAACCCTGATATGGTAGGGCACTCCGGCATGCTGGAGCCTACGATCAAAGCGGTTGAAGCGACGGATGAGTGCCTTGGCAAAGTAGTGGAAGCAGTACTAGCCAAAGGCGGCGTCTGCATCATCACGGCTGACCATGGTAATGCTGACATGGTGTTCGACGAGAATGGCCGTCCGTTTACGGCACATACAACGAACCCGGTTCCGCTTATCGTAACGAAAGCAGGCGAGACTCTTCGCGACGGCGGTATTCTTGCAGATATCGCACCAACAGTTCTTGATCTGCTTGAGCTTGCAAAACCAGCTGAAATGACAGGCATTACATTAATCAACAAAAAATAAAACTTTAAAAGGAGTGTTTTCTCTCATGTCAATTATCGTTGATGTATACGCACGCGAAGTGCTTGATTCCCGCGGGAATCCAACTGTAGAAGTAGAGGTTTCCCTTGAGTCTGGCGGCAAAGGCCGTGCAATCGTTCCATCCGGCGCTTCTACTGGCGCATACGAAGCTGTTGAGCTTCGTGACGGCGACAAATCCCGTTACCTTGGTAAAGGCGTTTTGAAAGCTGTTGAAAATGTTAACACTGAAATCGCTCCTGAAATCATTGGCCTTGACGCTCTTGATCAAGTAGCTATCGACCGCAAAATGATCGAGCTTGATGGTACGCCAAACAAAGCTAAGCTAGGCGCTAACGCGATTCTAGCTGTATCGATGGCAGTAGCTCGCGCAGCTGCTGACGCTCTTGATGTACCTCTTTACACTTACCTTGGCGGATTCAACGCTAAGACGCTTCCAGTTCCGATGATGAACATCATCAACGGCGGCGAGCACGCTGACAACAACATCGACGTTCAAGAATTTATGGTTCTTCCTGTTGGTGCTGAAAGCTTCAAAGAAGCGCTTCGTATCGGCGCTGAAATTTTCCACAACCTAAAAGCAGTATTGCATGATAAAGGCCTTAACACAGCTGTTGGCGACGAAGGCGGCTTTGCTCCTAACCTTGGTTCAAACGAAGAAGCAATTACTACAATTATCTCGGCTATCGAGCGCGCAGGCTACAAGCCAGGCGTTGACGTATTCCTAGGTATGGACGTTGCTTCCACTGAGTTCTTCAAAGACGGCAAATACGTGCTTGCAGGCGAAGGCAAATCGTTTACACCTGCTGAGTTCGTTGACCTACTTGCTTCATGGGCTGACAAATACCCAATCCTTACAATCGAAGACGGCTGTTCTGAAGACGATTGGGATGGTTGGAAATTGCTTACTGAGAAGCTTGGCAAAAAAGTTCAACTCGTTGGTGACGATCTGTTCGTTACGAACACTGAGCGTCTATCCGATGGTATCGACAAAGGCGTAGGTAACTCTATCCTTGTAAAAGTTAACCAAATCGGTACGCTTACTGAAACTTTTGATGCAATCGAAATGGCTAAACGCGCTGGTTACACAGCAGTTATCTCTCACCGTTCAGGCGAGAGCGAAGACAGCACAATCGCTGACATCGCTGTAGCTACAAACGCTGGCCAAATCAAAACAGGCGCTCCTTCCCGTACGGACCGCGTTGCGAAATACAACCAATTGCTTCGCATTGAGGACCAACTTGGTTCGACAGCTCAATACGCTGGCAAATCAGCTTTCTACAACTTGAAACACGTAAAATAAGACGCATTTAGCGGCTTATATAGAAGGGTATGCCTCATCAGGCATACCCTTCTTTTTTTTTCGCTCGTACAGGACATAATAAGAGGGTAAAGCATCAACGATTAGGCGGTGTGTTTGATTGGCGAAACCTGTTATAGGCATTCAAATGTATTCTCTTCGTGATCAAACGGAGATTGATTTTTTGTCCACGCTGGAGAAGGTAGCCAAGATCGGCTATAAAGCGGTAGAATTCACAGGGTATTTCAAAATGCCAGCCAAAGAGTTGAAAAGCAAAATGGATGAACTCGGATTAATTGCCCCCTCTGTTCATGTACCTTTGAATTTTAGCGACACCAAGCAAATGGAGTCTGATTTTGAAGGGCAAATTGAATATGCCATGGAGCTTGATGTCACTTATATTATTACGCCTTGGTCGCCGCTTCCTGAACTTCCGACAAAGGATAATGTGCAGTATTTAGTTGATGTTTTCACAAAATGCGCAAAGCAGGTGAAGGCAACAGGAATGCAATACGGCTACCATAATCATGATTTTGAATTTAAGCTGGTTGAGAAGAAGCCAATTATCGATCATATTCTGTCGGATGTTCCAGAGGAGCTCTTGCAGATGGAGTTTGATCTGGGCTGGATTTATATTGCGGGTTATAAACCGGCTGATTATTTGAAAAAATATAAGGGACGCGTTCCTTGCGTACATTTGAAAGACTTTTTGAAAGGGCGAAAGGATGCTGAAATCGGCAAAGGCGAGGTAGGTTATGATGAGCTGTTAAAAGAGCTTGAGCCTGCAGGCGTTAAGTATATGTTCGTGGAGCAGGAGCAATTCAGCTCAAGCTCTCTTGATAGCGCAGCAAATAATTTCAACTATTTAAAAGAGCATGGCTTTGCGTGAACAGCGAGAATAAGGCCTGTCCTATTGTAATTTACGCCCATCTATGGTACACTCGATTTATGTGTTTCTACGGAGCTCCTATGCTGGAGGTGGAATGAATGGATATCATATTGAAAATCGTGCTTGTTATATTTTCTGTCGGCCTTATTGCTGTCGTATTGTTGCAAAAAGGTAAGAGTGCAGGCTTGTCCGGAGCGATTACGGGTGGCGCTGAGCACCTTTTCGGAAAACAGAAAGCGCGCGGTTTGGATTTGTTCTTGCAACGTTTGACAGTTGCTCTAGCAGCTGGTTTCTTCATATTGGCGCTTGTTGTATCTTACTTCGTAAAACAATAACGGACACACACGCAGAAAGCGAGGATATTCCTCGCTTTTTTTGTATTTTCATCATATTCACGGATGCGGGGCTTCCATTTCGTGTATACTACAAGTTATATGATAATCTATCAACCTGCTGCAAATGGCGCTAGAGCAATATGGCAGGTTTATGAGGAGAAAAACTAATAATGATTAATTACGAGCAGGAACTGCTTGATTTTATGAGAGAGACGGCGTATAAGCCGATGACGTACCAAGAGCTTGAGAAACATTTTGGTATCGTAGATGCAGTGGAGTTTAAGGAGTTCCTTAAGCTGCTGAATAAATTAGAGGATGAAGGCAAAATCATTCGTACGCCAAATGATCATTACGGCGTGCCGGAACGAATGAACTTATTGCGCGGCAAGCTGCAATCGCATGCGAAGGGCTTCGGTTTTCTAATCCCGGATGAGAAGGATCATGGAGATGTGTATTTGCACGCCAATGATTTGAAGAGCGCAATGAACGGAGACATCATTCTGGTTCGTGTCACTTCGAGAAGTGAGCATGGGGGCCGGATGGAGGGCGAAGTCGTCCGTATTGTAGAACGTGCCGTTACGCAAATTGTAGGAACGTTCGAGGATCACGAGGTGTATGCTTTTGTCGTGCCGGATGATAAACGGATCAATCGGGATATCTTTATACCAAAAGGCGGCTATCAAGGAGCTGTCTCCGGACAGAAGGTCGTCGTTAAAATTGTTTCCTATCCAGAAGGCCGTTCTGCAGCTGAAGGGGAAATTGTCGAAATTTTGGGACATAAAAACGATCCCGGCGTCGACATCCTGTCGATTATTCGCAAGCATCAGCTGCCAGAAGGCTTTCCTGATGAAGTAATGAGAGAGGCTGAAGCGGCACCTGATTCCATTACGGACGATGAGATTGTTCAGCAAGGCAGACGAGATCTGCGCGATGAGGTCATCGTGACAATCGACGGCGAGGACGCAAAAGATCTAGATGACGCGGTGCATGTGAAGCGTCTGGAGAACGGCAATTATTTGTTAGGTGTACATATTGCCGATGTCGGCTACTACGTAAAAGAAAATTCAGAGCTCGATCAGGAAGCATACCTTAGAGGCTGCAGCGTATATTTGGTGGATCGCGTTATTCCAATGCTGCCGCATCGTTTGTCGAATGGCATATGCTCGCTCAATCCACAGGTTGATCGTCTGACGCTTTCATGCGAAATGGAATTTGATGCGGCGACGCTTAAGCGTGTACGTCATGATGTGTTTACGAGTGTGATTCGCACGAAAGAGCGTATGACCTATACGAATGTGAAAAAAATATTGACTGCAACGGAAGAAGAGCCGCAAACCGAGCTGAAAGAGCGTTATGCCAGCTTGCTTGATATGTTTGGTTTGATGGAGGATCTAGCGATGCGTCTTCGTTCAAAACGAATGAAGCGCGGTGCGATTGACTTCGACTTCCAAGAGTCTAAAGTTATCGTGGATGAGAACGGCAAAGCGGTTGATATTGTGAAACGCGAGCGTTCGGTAGCGGAGCAAATCATCGAGGAATTTATGCTCGTGGCAAATGAAACGGTTGCTGAGCATTTTCACTGGCTGCGCGTTCCGTTCCTTTACCGGATCCATGAAGATCCGACACAAGAGAAATTGCTTAACTTCGTTCAGTTTGCAGCAAACTTCGGTTATGTCGTGAAAGGCAAAGGCAATTCCATTCATCCAAAAGCATTGCAGACGCTGCTTGAGGACATTCGCGGCACGAAGGAAGCGACCGTTATTTCCACGGTGATGCTTCGTTCGATGAAGCAGGCGAAATACGATGCGGAGAGCTTGGGGCATTTTGGCCTTGCAGCTGAGTTTTATTCACACTTTACATCCCCAATTCGCCGATATCCTGACTTGGTCATTCACCGTATCATTCGCGAGGTGCTTGATGGCAAAGGCCAATTGACGGAAGCAAGACATGAGTCGCTAACGGCAAGGATGCCGGAAATTGCGCAGCATTCCTCGGAACGTGAGCGTGTAGCGGTTGATGCAGAGCGTGACACAGAGCAGTTGAAAAAATGTGAATTCATGCTCGATAAAGTGGGCGAAGAGTTCGAAGGCATTATTAGCAGCGTAACGAGCTTCGGCATGTTTATCGAATTGGACAATTCGGTCGAAGGACTAATTCGTTTGAGCGATATGTCTGATGATTACTATAACTTCCATGAGCAGCATATGATATTGGTCGGCGAGCGTACGTCCAAGGTGTACCGAATTGGCGATGAAGTTAAAATTCGCGTTACTCGGGTAAGTATGACGGAGCACACGATTGATTTCGAGCTCGTAGATATGAAGCCGCGCAGCGGCTATAAAGGCATACCAAGCAGCGGTTTTGGCGGCGGCGAACGCGGCGGCAAAAAACGCGGTGGTTTCGGTGATCGCAATCGCGGCGGCAGAGGCGAGCGCACAGGAAGTGCGGGCGGCAAAGGTCAAGGCGGTGCTGGCAAAGGCCAAGGTGGCGCAAGCGAAGTTTACCGTGGCAAAAACGAGCGCGGAGCAAGCGCGGCTGGCAAAGGCCAAGGCGGTGCAGCCGAAGGTTATCGTGGTAAAACGGATCGCGGTGCAAACGCGGGAGGTAAAGGTCAAGGCGGTGCAGCCGAGGGCGGCCGCGGCAAAGGTCGCGGAGGCAAAGGCGGACGCGGCGGATTTGGCGGCGGCGTCGACCGCAGCGTAGTTGGTATTGTCGAGCAGGCCAATCCATGGCGCATCGATGCACCTGATAGCGGGCGCGGCGGCAAGCGGCGCGGACGTGGCGTCGAAGGCGCAGCCGGAGCTGGCGTGAACGACGGTGGAAATCCGGCGGAGCGTGGGCCGGGGCAAGAGGCGGATTTGTCGCCGGGCAACGGTAGAGATTCATCGCGCGGGAACAATGCGCGTACGGATATGTGGGGCCTGCCCATCCGCAATAGCGGCGGGCCAGGCGGAAATGGTCGTGGAGCCGGGCAGCGGCGGAGCGATGGAAGTGGCGGCGGCGCGAAGCGGCGGCATACGCCGCAGGGCGGCGTGGTCGGTAGTGAGCGAGGCGCGGAATTACCGAGCGTGGAAGGCAGCGGCGGCGATGCGGTGAAGAGCAAGCGGAAGAAAAAAAGCGGAGGCGGCGGCAACGCCACAGCTGCTTTTGTCCGGAAAAATCGCAAATAAATAAGGGCGGCGACTTCCGTTCTATGGCATAATTGGAAGTCGCCGCGATCTGGGCAATTTGGGAAAATATATTTAAGCTCGTCACTTGCATTTTAATTCTGGGTATAGTACACTCAAATCAATCGATAATATGAACCTGAATTCACATATTGAAAAGGGTATCATTATAGTCATGAAACCCTTTCCAATGTGTGAATTTTTTGTTTAAAGACAAACCAGGCGCATATTAATATTATTTTTTTGGAGGTTTTTACACATGCAACAAGGTACAGTTAAATGGTTTAACGCAGAAAAAGGTTTCGGCTTTATCGAAGTTGAAGGCGGCAACGATGTATTCGTACATTTCTCCGCAATCACTGGCGAAGGCTTCAAAACTCTTGAAGAAGGACAACGCGTAGAATTTAACGTTGTTCAAGGCAACCGTGGACCACAAGCAGAAAACGTTGTAAAGCTGTAGTAGCTTACGAACGTTGATAAAACCGCCTTTGACCTTTTAGGTTGAGGGCGGTTTTTTTGTGCATAAAAGGAGCTTCTGTTTTGTTTCTTTATAGGAATTCGTTAAGTAATTGACGGGCATGACGAACGAGCATTCCATCGATAGGAGAATCTGTTCCACCGGTTCTAACACCAGTTCCGAGATGAACGGCTTGTGCTCCGGTAGTTTTTATGAAGGCAGGCAATGAAGGAACCGATAGACCGCTTCCTGGGAGTATGGTAACAGTATGTCCAATACTTTGTTTAACCAACCTATTAATTTGATCTGTTGCTTCAAGAACGCTCGGTTTACCGCCTGAGGTAAGTATCCATTTGATTTGAGGGTATTTTAAGAGTGTGGTTAACGCCTCTTCTTGGTCAGGTACCTCATCAAATGCTCGGTGGAAGGTAACAGGACGATCGCCGGCAGCTTCCAATAAACTTTCTAAAGCATCTGTATTAATAGTCCCATCAAGCTGAAGCGTGCCTAAGACGAACGCATGAACGCCTAATGTACGCATTCTGATCATTTGAGCAGTCATTTCACTAAGATCTGCCTTATCGTAAACAAAGGACTTGCTATGAGGCCTAACCATCGCATGTACGGGATATACTTTAGTTATAGGTGTGTGATTAGCTTGCTCGAGCCGTTTTAACGCCTCAAGCACCGAAACCGTAACGTCCTCTTGTGGAGTTAGTCCACCTTCTTCAAAGGCGGATATAAGCTCTACACGGTCCGCACCGTGCACTACAGCTGTAACCGCTTCATCTGCAGTCGTAGCAATGATTTCAAGCAGCATGGGAAATCTCCTTTTTGGGCAGGGGACAGAGCGGGATGCTCCGTAGCCGCCTTGATTTTCGTTGTTAAAGTTGTTACAATGAACACCAGTATATATGCAACCATTATTTTAGCTTAATTAAGTCGAGGTGACTAGCATGGGTAAGAAAAGTGACGGCAAGCAGCTCGCCCAGAATAAGAAAGCTTCCCATGACTATTTCATTGAGGAAACGTTTGAAGCTGGCATGGTGCTTTTGGGTACAGAAATTAAATCGCTGCGAACAGGTCGTGCAAATATTAGTGATGCATTTGCTACCATTCGTAACGGCGAAATTTTCATACACAATATGCACATTAGTCCGTTCGAGCAAGGGAATATTCACAACCCTACCGATCCAACACGTGCTCGCAAGCTGTTGATGCACAAGATGCAAATTCATAAGCTTCTAGGCTTATCGAAGCAAGAAGGTTATGCTATTGTACCCTTGAAGATTTATGTGCGCAATGGTTACGCAAAGTTATTGATTGGTCTCGGTAAAGGTAAGAAGCAATACGACAAGCGCGATAGTGCAGCTAAACGTGATGCTCAGCGTGATATTCAGCGTGTGCTGCGTGAGAAACAGAAGGTTTCTAACTAAGGTGTAGATTTCCATGGCAGCAAGCGACCATGATTGCCAATAACAATTGTGCACGGAAGCAGCTGATTCATGGTATACTAAGACAGTAGCAACGGCAAGACAATCAATAAATGCAAGTGCAATTGTGTTAGACAATCGGAACAGCCTGCTTGGTCAGATGCTGATCCTTAATCCTAAAGCTTCAATCGAGCTAAACGTTAGTGTAGATCTACTTTTTGGAGTAGTGTTAATCTGCAGCTAACCGTTTATGCAAAATTGGGGGCGTTTATGGATTCGACGGGGATTGTACGAGCGCGGGTTGCGGGTAGCGGGGAGTCGTCCGCTTCATCAACGCTAAAGCCTATTAAACGGCAAACAACAAACAAACTACGCTTTCGCAGCCTAAGAAACTGTGTGCGTGCTTCTACCCAGCATCGTCCATGTGACTGGATTAGGGGCTAACAAGTAGTGGAATACGCTGTCTCATCTCCGCCTGCGGTGAGCTGAAGAAGACAATCAGGCTGACCTTAGCGAAAGCCGGTTACGGGGCGTTTGCTTGGGTGACATCAAAACTGTGACTACACCCGTAGAAGCCTGTGTGGCGTGATCTTCGGACAGGGGTTCAAATCCCCTCGCCTCCACCAAACCATGAGAAACCCGACCGTATTAGGTCGGGTTTTTGCTATTTATCAGCTATATTTCAATTATGAAAATGCGCAAAAACACTTAGTTCCACCATGAAAAGCCCAACCGTGAGGCCGGGCAGTTGTAAATATGCGGAAAAGGCAAAATGCTATTTTGCATTCTCATCTGGCTGATGGATTCCAAATAAATTACCTTCAGTGTCAATATAATAACCTTGCCACGCCATCCCAGGCAGTGCATACTTTGGCAATGCGAGCTTGCCTCCAAGATTAAGAATTTTTGCTGCAGTAGTATCGTAGTCTTCCACTCCCATTGTGCATGCATAACCATTCATGGCTTGGCCAGGTTGTGGAGAGGCACCTTGACGCTGCATCAAAGCTCCGTTGATTCCAAGTTCATTTGTATTTCCCGTCACAGCTCCAAAGTAGGGCATTCCTGCATAACTGCTCCAATCCTCAAATGTCCATCCAAATACCTCTCCATAAAACTTCTTAGCACGCTCCATATTATCTACATGAATCTCGAAATGAACTAATCTTCCCATGGCTTCCTCCTTTGTTTTGACTTCCATAATTTCTTCTATTATTATTGTTTCCCTCCTACCTATAAATAATAAAATTATTGAAAATTTTTTATGTGTGAAAATCATAGATGACAAGTGTGGCGTGATCTTCGGACAGGAGTTCAAATCCCCTCGGAAAGATGAACCCTTGTCCAGACAAAACCACAATGGTTAATATTAGACAGGGGTTCTTATTATAGAAGATTAATTTTTAGGTACGACATATTCTGATAATTTTATTCCTTTACTAACTTCGGTTAATGAAATGTTTAAACCAGAAGCAGTTACGATATCCTTTATGCTGTAATGTTTTTTTTGTATAACATCGGCATACTTAATACCGAATAAATGAATTTTAACAACTTGTTTTCCTTGGGGTGCCTTATGATACATTTCACTAAGAACTCTTCCTAAATCTTGAACATTCATTTGAAGTCTCCTCATTTCGACTATATTGTAGACTACTCACTCCAATCTACCCAAATATGACGAATAATGAATATATGTTCCAGAATAACTCCCTGTACTGACGCTTTTTTTATATAGTTTGGAGTGAGCATGTTGCAGGAAATTGCTGTCTGGTGTTGAAAGGTATAGACAAATCTCTAGTTTAAAAGGAGCGTCGACATTTGGGGGATATCAAGTTATTTAATATAAATGGTGGAGAAGTTACAGAACTTGAAGGGAAATCAGTAGCGGTTGAAAAATCACTCCAGACTTTGATGGAGCGACACTTAGAAGCAATTCTCGGAATCCGATTTTTAGCAACTGAATATTCGACTGGAAAGACACATGGCGGGCGGATTGATACGCTGGGTATAGATGAAAATAATGCTCCTGTGATTATTGAATATAAAAGATCTACTAACGAAAATGTTATCAATCAGGGATTATATTATCTGGATTGGTTACTCGACCATAAAGCAGAGTTTACTCTCCTGGTCATGAAAAAGTACGGAAATGATGTTGCTGAACTCATTGATTGGTCAACTACACGTCTAGTCTGTATAGCTGGCGGCTTCACCAAATATGACGGACACGCAGTACAGCAAATCAATCGTAATATTGAATTATATAGTTATAAGCAGTTTGGTGATGAACTCTTAATGCTTGACCTTGTCAATGCAACAACAGCTCAAGATGTAGAATTCGATAAAGTGAAGCAAGTACCGGCATCGAATAAAACTTCTGAGAAGACGGTAACAGAATACCTTGCACAATCAGATGCGGTTCTAAAAAATCGTTATGAGGCCATTAGGGCTTTTCTGGTAGCCCTAGGTGATGATGTACAAGAAAAAACTCTGAAGCATTACATCGCTTTTAGAAGAATTAAGAACTTTGCATGTATTGAAGTACATCCCCAAATGGGTAGAATCACCATTTATATAAAGGTAAATCCAGAATCCATCGACATTGAACCAGGCTTCACAAGGGATGTAAGAAAAATCGGGCATTATGGAACTGGTGAACTCGAAATCACTATTAACAACGATGAACAGTTAGAAAAGGCCAAATCTTTATTACTAAAGAGTTACGAATTAAGTTAAGATTCAGGGTTAATAATACTGGACAGGGGTTCAACGTGCTTGTGACTAATAGAAGTACCCGACTTACGTCAATGAGACGTTGATTGGGTACTTTTTTATTTGTAGGTGGAGGGGTCTGGAAGATTTAGTCGAATATTGTTATAAGATTATTTGAGATGATAATCGGCGAGAAGGGACTGGCTCTACCCCACTGGAATTTACTATCTCACATATAACGGTAAGGAGGAGACCATGCCTTTTCCCATAGAAGAGAAGTTTGTAGTAGCTGTCGCCTCAAGCGCCCTTTTCAACTTGGAGGAGTCCGACAAGGTATTTAAGGATAAGGGAGAGGAAGAATATCGCCAATATCAACATAATCATGAACAGGATGTGCTAGAACCGGGAGTCGCCTTCCCGTTGATCAAACGTCTACTCATGATCAACGGTGATGATCCGGCCGACCAACCGGTTGAGGTCGTGTTACTGTCGAGGAACGATCCCGATACGGGGCTTCGTGTTTTCAAATCTATTCAACACTATGGACTTTCGATAACTCGTGCTGCATTCGTTGCAGGTTCGAATCCATTCATTTACATGAATGCATTTAACGCTTCATTATTTCTTTCGGCAGATCCTAACGATGTGCGATCTGCCATCGAAATGGGTTTGCCAGCCGCCCAGGTGTTTCCTACTGGATTTGTTGATGATGAGAAAGAGTTGGAACTTCGGATTGCGTTTGACTTTGATGGTATTATCGCCGACGATTCAGCGGAAGGGATCTATCAGGCTCTTGGAATGGAAGGCTTTCATGAGAATGAGAGACAAAAGGCAAGCGAAGCTCTGCCGCCCGGGCCGCTTTTCAAATTTTTTGGTGAAGTAGCCACTCTTCAGCGCCGTGAGTGGAAGAAAAAGCAGAAGGATAATTCGTATTCCCCGCGTGTCCGGATAGCTATAGTAACGGCTAGAAATGCACCTGCACATGAACGCGTAGTAACGACGCTGAGAACTCTTGGCATACTGGTTGACGAAGCTTTCTTCCTTGGCGGAATAGAGAAGGGGAGAGTGTTAAAGGTATTTCGTCCTCATATCTTTTTCGATGATCAGGTAGGTCATATTGAGGGAGTATCGAGTGTTTCTCCAACTGCACATGTTCCTTTTGGGGTTGCCAATAAGGTTAATTCGTTGACGCCACCTCCCCAAACATCCTAATTAATACTCTGCGGCGAATTGTGGATTTGCTCATCCACGGTTCGCCTCCACCAATACCATGAAGAAACCCGACCTCGTGAGGTCGGTTTTTTTTGATTTTTTAGTTATGTTAAGAGCACGTCTTTTATTAAAATAACGGGTAGAATAACGCAATGTTACGCAGTCGCAATAAAGGACAAAAATGCTCTATTAACGACACCAATGGCCATCAAGTGGGAGACCTTGCATTGCATCATCTGGCCCAGTTATAGTCCGATTCAGTCGGCGTTTCCGATTTTTTCTTTCGGTTCGCCGGAGATGAATTCATCGTATCGGCATGTGATTGTGCCGAGGCTAGCAGTCTCATCACGATCCTGCTTCGGTTTGAATTGGATGAAGAAAGACGCTAAACCGAATATGTAAAAAAGAGGTCGACCATCTCGTGGTCGACCTCTAATTATTTTATTGCGCGGTCAGGATTTGCGGACCTTCAGCCGTGATGGCGATCGTATGCTCGTATTGGGCGGCGAGCTTGCGGTCCAGCGTCCGTGCGGTCCAGTTGTCCGAATCGATTGTCATGTGGTAGGTGCCTTCGGTGATCATTGGCTCGATCGTGAACACCATGCCTTCCTTGATGCGGAGGCCTTTGCCGGGCTTGCCGACATGCATATAGTTCGGCTCCTCGTGCAGATCCCGGCCAATGCCATGCGCAAGAAGGTCGCGCACGACGCCGAAGCCGTTCGATTCGGCATGCCGCTGGATGGCGCTCGTCACGTCGCCTAGCCGATTGCCGGGCTGCGCCTGCGAGATGCCGATGTCAAGGCATTCCTTCGTGACACGCATCAGCTTCTCGGCCGTCGGCGATATGTTCCCGACTGCATAGCTCCAGGCCGAATCGCCGAGCCAGCCGTCAAGCTCTGCGACCGTGTCGATCGTCACGATATCGCCCTCCTCAAGAGGCTTATTGCTAGGGAAGCCATGCGCGATCACGTCGTTGACGGATGCACAGGTCGCATATTGATATCCCTTGTAGCCCTTTGTGTAGGGCTTGGCGCCATGCTTCAAGATAATGTCCTCGAAGATGCGCTCAATCTCGTTCGTTGTGATTCCCGGTTTGATCAGTGAGGCGATCGTGCGATGGCATTCGGCCACCACTTGGCATGCCTTGCGGATGGCCTCGATTTCATGTTTGCTTTTTAAAATGACCATATTCGTATCAGGACTCCTTCGTAATAGCTTGTATCGCGAGCTTGGCGATTCGATCGACGTCCAGCTCGGATGTGCCCGCATAATAGTGCAGCCCACAGCAGCCGACCAGCACGGCAAGCATATGGTCGACGCTGTCGTCTTCGCGCTGTACGATCGATTGGAGCGGAACATACAGCCGTTCCATGAATCGTTTCTTTGTGGGGTGCTGATCCTTCGCAGGCAAGCCTGTATAATGTTCCGCCGCCATTTTGTAGACAAGATATGCGCGAGCGTCCGACTGCCACAGACGGAGCAGTGCCTTGCAATAAGTCAACAGCTGCCTATTATCCGGGCTGTCGACGCAGGTGTTTGCCCATTCTGTCAGGGCTTGCTCACATCGCTCGAAACCGCTGCCCAACACATCTTCTATTAATAAATGCCGGTTGGGGTAATAATGGTATACCGTGCCGTAACCGAGCTCGGCTTCGCGGGCGACGTCGCGAATATCAAAGCTGCCACCCGTGTGGAAGTAGGTGCGCGCAGCGGCGTCCAGGATCTGTTCCTTGCGCTGCATGCGGATAAACTCGTTTTGTTCTTTGGTGCGGGGGCACATGGATGCGTGAACCTCCTTATATAGACCTGCAAATTTGTCGATATAAACATAGTAACGCATGAGGCGGGGATATGCAAATTATCTGATGGGGAAAGAAAATAAAGGCTAAGTTTCAGACTTTATTTAGTGAAGGAAAGCGGTCAACTGCCACGAAGGAATTATTTGAGGAACTTAAGAAAATCAATTCAGCAGGCGCAGAATACAAAAGCTATACCGTCATCGCACTACAGAATGGTGAATAAGATGAAGTAACCTGACCTCGTGAGTTCGGTTTTTTTGATTTTTTAGTCATGTTAAGGGCACGTCTTTTATTAAACTAATGGGAAGGTTAGCGCAACAAAAGAGATTTACAAGCCGTATACTTAGTGAGTCAGCGAAATGAGATTAAGAGGAAAGAATGAAATATTTAACTAAAGAGTTGTACGAAGAAATGCAGATATGGAGTATTATACAAGGATAAGGTGTGATGCGGATGACTGATTTTACAATGATTAAACAGCTGTTTCGTATTACGAAACGAAATGGGTTTAGTCATGACGAGATACAAATTATTAAAAATAATTTTGGTGCATTGCCTCAGGTGTTTATTGATTATTATTTGGAACTCGGTAAAGACGAGAGGCTAAATCATACGCAAGATTATTTGATCAAACCCGAGCAAATTCAATACTTCAAACATAGCGAATATTTAATTTTTTATTGCGAGAATCAACGTGTCTGTGTTTGGGGAATCCATAAGAACGATTTATTCAAGTCCAATCCCCCTGTTTATATGAGTTACGATGAAAAGGTATGGGAAAAGGATTTTGAAACATTGACCGATTTTTTTCATGCGATGGCCTATTTGCAAAGCGTATTCGCTCTTGAATATGGCTGTGAATCGTTCTATTCTATTGAACAAACCGACTTGGATTTTATTCGTGAAAATTTTAATAATAAAGGTATTTCCTTTCAGCATTGGATTGGCATCGAATTTTATGGGAATTACAATGACAGCATAATAACAGTGTTGAAAAATAACGATAGTTTTGATTTGATCTATGCTTCAAGCGATAGAGAACATTTTGATGAAATGGATCGGGTTCTCTCAAAACTGGCAGTAGAAAAATAATTTGTTGGGATTGTGATGAGGATATGGTTAAAGCAGTGGATCAAACCTCCTAAAACGAAAAAGTAATCATTTTAGGAGGTTATAATAAATGAAATTCAATCCGATTGTCATGGATAACTGGAGTAGAAAACCCTATTTTGAGCATTATTTAAACAATGTCAGATGCACTTTTAGCATGACGGCAAATATCGACATTTCCCGGCTGCTGAAAGAACTTAAGATCCGGGGGATAAAGCTGTATCCAGCACTAATCCACATGATAACTACGGTGGTAAACCGCCACGATGAATTTCGCACATGTTTTCATGCAGACGGGACATTAGGTTATTGGGATCGTTTATCTCCTAGCTTTACAATTTTCCATGATGATGATAAGACTTTTTCAAGCATATGGACGTTGTACAGTGAAGATTTTAATGATTTCTACAGTCGCTATCTTGATGATATGAAAAAGTACGGAAGTGTTAAACAATTTGCCGCTAAAACAAATGAACCACCGGGCACTGTCCCTATTTCCAGCATTCCTTGGGTCAGCTTCACTGGATTTAACCTGAACATCTATAATGAGGGAAACTATTTACTGCCCATCTTTACGATGGGGAAATATTTTCACTATGACGACAAAATACTGTTGCCATTATCAGGACAATTCCACCATGCCGTTTGTGATGGTTACCATGCCGGGATGCTGTATAATGAGCTGCAATTACGTGCAGATGCTTGCACGGAATGGTTACCAAACTATACCGCATTCAGCTAACGGGCAACTATAGCTTGTTTTTTCACTTGCTTGTAATGGTGGAAATATTCTGTATCAGAGGTATCTATTCCCCTCGCTTTCACCATGTAAACCCCGGCCGCAAGAGGTCGGGGGTTTTTGCTATCTTAGATATGCTATCGACTGTTCTAAGCTTGATTGGTTTATATAAGTTGATTACAAGGACTCTAATGCGAGTGAATGAATAATTTCCTCTTGGGAAAAAGGTTTTTTCCTACCCAATTGTCTGATCTTTACCATAAAGGGGTTTTTAGGATTTTTCATATGGTAAAAGCCAGGTATACGCATGACTCTTGATAGATTTGTTATCATGGGATCAGAACTGAATTTTTTGGCCAATGCTTTTTGTATAGGAACGAATTTGTTTACGGATCCGCTTTGAAGGACCCAATAGATGTGATATCCGTTTTTCGTTTCGATTATCATCGAATCTTTAATTTGACTCCTGAATTTTTTTATAAACGCATTCTTCAATTTTGCTACTCTCTGTTTTTTTCGCAGTGCCAATAGATGATATTGACCTTGCTTATTTCTTTTAACTGTAATAGATTGAAGCAGTTCTGCAGGGTCGGACTGAATGGATTTAATCATCTGCTTGACTTGTTCTTTTGTGTCTAAATGTACTGATATCTTATTTAGATCTACATCGATGAACTGTGCTCTGACTTTTTTGAAATCACTAGCCCTTGTTTCTCGGTAATTGATCTCCATAAATACGGCATAGCCTCTTTTATTTTGGCTGAGTACATGTATAAGTTTATTTCTCTTGGAAAAGAGTGTAATTTGAGGAGTAAGCCTTTCAAGTAGATTTAGAGGTTTATGGAGTGTCATCGCAGGGTGATTAGATGAAGAACTGAATCTCTTGTTTTTGTTTTTAGCGTCATGGACTAAAATAAAATGCAGTTGTTCGTTCTGCTTGCAGCCTAGTTTTTTAATGAAATGGCGTGTGTGGCTGGAGAACCGTTGCGAATTTCTGGAATATCTCATTGAACCACATCTCCTTTAAAGCATGCGTTACATTTTCGGTTCTTTTCTAAACAATCATATTCTGGAAAGAGTACACAAGTGTAAGTGGCAGTACCCATTTTTCAACATTAGATATGCTAATAAAATTGTCTGGGGCGTTTGCTCGAGTGACATCAGAACTGTGACTAACCCCTTAGTAGCCTAAGTGGCGTGATTTTCGGACAGGGGTTCAAATCCCCTCGCTTCCACCAAACCATGAACAAAGAGCGTCGTGTTAGCCAATGTCATTAAGTTAATCTTAAAGACAAGACTGGGAATAAAACGGAAATCGAAACGGCATGGGGAAAAGCCCTATGCCGTTTGTTTTTCTCGGTGCAGGGAAGGAAAAAATCGTACAGTAAACAAAACGGATGAAATATCCGCTTAGTAAATGTTCATGTGAACCGAATTAAGCTATTTTGTAGACGAAGCTAACAGCTGATTAATAGCGTACTTTGCGCGTATTCTTCTGCCCTGGGCAGCATGAAATCTATTACCGTTCATTTCTATATAAAGCGATGTGATCTTGCAGGTAGACTTTTGAATATTATGTTAGAATCAATGGAAGAATAGAATACAAATCATCCAAGGAGGTAGTGACTATTATTGCTTCCCTATTAGTCGGAATTGTAGCGCTTGAGCACATCTATATTCTCATACTAGAAATGTTTCTATGGACGACCCCGCGCGGGATGAAAACGTTCGGCACGACGAAGGAAGAGGCAGCAGTCACAAAATCACTGGCCGCTAACCAAGGACTATACAATGGCTTTCTGGCGGCCGGGATTATCTGGGGTTTGGTGCATCCCAATGCTCAAACAGGCGAGTCTATTGTAATCTTCTTCTTGATTTGCGTTCTAATTGCGGCATTGTACGGAGGAGCGACAGCGAAACGGTCTATTTGGTTGGTCCAAGGCCTACCTGCTTTGATTGCATTGATTAGCGTACTTCTATAAGAAACCTTAAAATCGTTGAGGTAATCATAATCAACTACAGCGAGCTAAAAGCCCATTAGGTGAAATTTACCTAGTGGGCTTTTTAGGATTCGAATTTTTAATAATAAAAAATAGTGTTTTATGCAATTTTTTGCTGCGGCAATATATGTTTTTACAACTTCATCTGCTAACATAAGAGAAACATAACGAGAGAGTACATAAAGCACGGGGGCTAACATCTATGAGCTACAATTTATATTTATCAGCATTGCTGATGGCGGCTACCTGCTGCTCGCTAATGCTGTGTTATCTCTCTTGGAAAAGAAAAGAGCTGCCTATTGCGATTAGTTATGGACTAGGCATGTTGACGGGTTCATTGTACACTTTCGGATATGCTTTTGAAATTGTTAGCACCGATTTAGAGCATATACGCTTCTGGCTTCGAATTGAATATCTAGGCATCCCATTCGGCACTATTTTATGGATTATAATGGTGCTGCAATATACGGGAAGGCAAGCGCTCGTTCGAAAATGGGTAGTAGCGCTGCTGATGATTGTTCCTTCCATTACATTTGTAGCTCATTATACGAACGATTGGCATCATTTATTTTATAAAAGCATGACTTTGAATTACTCAGAGGGCTTTCCGCTGGTAACGACGGAGAAAGGACCTTTATACAAGCTGCATGTCTACTATTCGTATTCCTTCTTTGTAGTAGGCATGGGATTAATGGTTGAAATGTTTCTAAAAGCGACATCTCGCATGAAGAAACAAATCGCTTTTATGATCATTGGATCATGGGGGCCTTTTGGATTTACGCTTATTTATTTGAGCAATGTCATTTATATGCCAATTGATATCTCCCCATTTGGTTTTATTTTCTCAGGAATCTTCTACATGTGGGGGATTTATCAATTTAACATGCTTAGACTAGCGCCCTTAGCGCTGCAAAAGGTGTTTGCATCCATGCAGGATGCGGTAATTATTTTTGATTTGGAAAATACGCTAACTAGCTTCAACCAATCTAGCAAGCAGGTTATTAAAGGGATAAATAATAAGTGGATCGGTTTGCCGGCTGCGCAAGTCTTTTTGCAATATCCATTGCTGTTGGAGAAAATCATGCAAGGGCCTTCTTTGAACAGCAAGGTTCAAATTTCGGGTCGAGCGGATGAACCCTATTATAATGTGCATATGTCCTTGATTAGTGATAAGAACCAGAAGCCTGTCGGCAAAATGTTTTTGTTAAGCGATGTTACGGAAATGGTGCGTTCAGAGGAGCGGCTGCTTGATAATGCCCGTCAGCTAAGCGAACTAAACATGTTCAAGGATCGAATGTTTAGCGTAGTCGCTCATGATATTCGTGATCCGCTTGCGGTGCTCATCAATTTGATGGAGCTCATGGAGGACGAGTTGCAAGGATCCGGCGGAGAGCATGAGGAAATCGTCCATGAAATGGGACAGCAAATTGAAAATACTTTTGCACTGGTAGAGAGCTTGTTGGAATGGTTCCGAAGCCAACGCGAAGGCATGGTATTTAACCCAGTGGAGAGAGACATAAACCATACCGTACAGGTCTGCATCCGGTTATTGGCGGTTCGTTGCGAGAGTAAAAAAATCCAATTGATATCGGAAATACCGAAGGATACATTTGTGCTAGCCGACAAAGAAATGCTGGATTTGATCGTCCGAAATTTATTGTCCAATGCCGTTAAATTTACCAACATCGGCGGCACGATCCGGTTAAAAGCAGAACATCAAGCCGATAAACTAATTATTTCTGTAAGTGATTCTGGAGACGGCATATCGCCACAACAGGCCAGCTCACTGCTACTAGAAGGTTATCCGGTGTCATCAACAGGAACAGCAGGAGAACGGGGCGTCGGTTTGGGACTTACGTTATGCAGGGAATTTGTTCGTTTAAATGGTGGAGACATTTGGTTCGATAGTTCTGAGCAAGGAAGTACCTTCTACTTCTCCGTTCCTACGCCATCTGCACATGCATTCAGACGAAGCAGCTTGGAGGCGAGCGCAGGTTGAAGGTTATCCTTATTGATGACGAGAAGGCGATGCATTTAATTATGAAACGGATGCTTGCGAAGACGTCTGTGGAAATAGAAATTGCAGGCAGCTTCACGGAGACAGAAACAGCATTTTCTTATCTGATGAATCATGATGTAGACTTGGTGTTTCTGGATATAAGCATGCCGAGGGAAACTGGGCTCGAGCTTGCCGAACGGTTAAGAGAGGTCGGAAGAGAGATAAAGATCGTGTTCCTGACCTCCCACAAAGAATATGCTTTGCCTGCCTTTGATGTTTATGCCTTCGACTATATCGTAAAGCCGGTTGTGCTGGAAAGACTTGAAAAAACGCTGCAAAGAGCGTTTGCTGAGTTGCGTAAAGAGCACTTGCGGCAAGGGGAGTTGGCGGCGCCTTTAAATGAGACGAGGTTTAACTGCTTAGGTGTTATAGATATTCAAAGCACGCAGGGTATAAGGGCGAAATGGAAATCAAGCAAAAGCGCGGAACTGTTTGGCTATTTGCTTATGCATAAAGGAAGGCTGATATCCAGAGCAAGACTGATCGAAGAGCTGTTTGGCGACATGCCACAAAAGAATGCTGAGGTTTACTTGAATACGACCGTCTATCAGCTGCGGAAGGTATTAGATCCATTTGGCCTGAGAGAGAATTTGCATTCTGACAGCAACCACTACGCCCTTAGTCTGAGTGAGGTGAGTGTAGACCTTGTAAGCTTTGAAGAAGGCTGTAGAAAAATGTCAGTCGTGGATGAGACGAATCTGGAAGAGGCGATTGCACTAGAGCAGTTGTACGCAGGGGACTTATTTGGGGATCACGCTTTTGCATGGGCTTGGAACGAGATTGAGCGTCTTTCGTTGCTGTACACATCCTTTACTCAGCGATTATGCATGGCTTTGTTAAATAAAAGCGAGACGAATGCTGCCATTAGGTTGTTAATGAAGCTCGTGTCGCGCAATGAACTAGACGAACAATCCTTTTTGCTGCTTATGAAAGCTTTGGCTTTGCAAGAGAACAAGGAAGCATTGACCCGGCAATATAAGCAATACGAAGACACGCTGCATAGAGAGATCGGTATAAAACCTTCCCGCGAGGTTGCTGATTTATATTTCAGTCTGCTGTCCGAGCTGGATAAATAAGAATGAGTAGATATGAAAGGCTCCTAAAATAATAGGGGCTTTTTTTGCTTTTGTCGAAGTTTGTCATTTTGCCGTCATTGGGCTTGGATATAATGGATCTAACTATAGAGATGAGGAGATAAGTTAACATGAAACGATTTTCAATACGCAATTTATTTTTAGTTTCGGTTTTAATTCTGAGTCTGTTAAGCGGATGTGTGATCAAAACAAGCGAAGTCACCATTAATTTTAACTCGGAAAGGTTAAGTGAGGCAGAGTATGCATATATCAGATATTCGAATGGCGAAATCGTTCAGGCACCCAACCTATTGCCGAACCAAAACAGCGTTACTTTTCCTACGAATAACACGCAGCCCATTGTAGGCGGATACGTAAGCGACGGTGTGGTGAGCTGGGTTCCAAACATGAGTTATGGCGGAGGAGGTTATGTTACTGTTAGTGGTATTTCGGCAAGTAAACCCAAGCTTCCCGTAGGCTATGTCAAGTTAAATAATTCACCAGTAGTTGTTCAGAGTCAACCCGAGTATATAAGCGTAACCTTTGCTGTTTATGATACCGATGGCAAGCCTGTGGATGATCGTACGGAAATTTTTGCACATTCCGCAGATACTGCTTTAACCTTCTATAACATAGACCCAAGCGACCAGAATAATGGTAATTTTTATACGAGGACGAATACGGTAGACGAGGGTTACTCTTGGTACACCGTTAACGGATTGGTCACTTTCCAAATTAAATCGGGCATTAGTGAAATTTATAATGCACCTCTTTCTTTATATTCAGGTTCTCAATTCATAACGAATGATCCTTTTCACAAAAAATCTACACCTGTGGCAGCAATCAATGTAGGCAGCGTAGGGGATGCATCTTCCTTACTTATTGGCAATACTTTAGCTATGCGTGCGGATATATTGCCGGTAGACGCCTCTTACAAAAAGGTGAAATGGTCCGTTGAGAACGGAACAGGCTCAGCGACAATCAGCACTAGCGGTGTATTGGCGGGTATTTCGGCAGGTACGGTTACCGTTAAAGCTACGGCTATTGACGGCAACACCGTTTATGGAACAAAAACGATTAAAATCCATGGACCTGTCATACCTGTTCAAAACATATCTGTAACAGCGGAAGATGAGGTTTCTACAATCGAATCAGGCAAGACACTTCAAATGTATGCTGTTGTAGCCCCAAGCGATGCAACATACCGAGAGGTTGCTTGGTCTGTTATTGATGGGACGGGTACAGCTGTTATTGACGAAGAAACGGGAGAGCTTACTGCAGGCAATCCAGGTACAGTAACTGTCCAAGCAACGGCTACCGATGAAAGCGAAGTTGTTGGCAGCACGATTCTTACGATAACAGCCGCCCAAGTCCCTGTATCCTCGATTACATTAACAGGGAATTCTAGCTTGCTAGTTGGCCAGACGTTAACCGTTGACGCGACCGTTGCTCCTGAAAATGCAACGGACAAATCGATCGAGTGGTCTGTTGAGAACGGAACAGGCACTGCGACAATCAGTACAAGCGGTGAATTGACCGGAACTTCAGCAGGTGTGGTAACCGTTATAGCAACGGCTATTGACGGCAGCGCTGTTTTTGGAACCAAAACGATCGAAATTAAGGAGCCCACCATACCTGTTCAAACGATTACCGTAACGGCGGATGGTGAAGTTACTACAATCGAATCAGGTAAGAAGCTGCAAATGAATGCTGTGGCTGCTCCTAGCAACGCAACAAACAAAGCGGTCGCTTGGTCCGTAATAGATGGAACAGGTACGGCTGTTATTGATAAAACAACGGGTGAGCTTACTGCCGGCAATCCAGGTACAGTAACAGTCCAAGCAACAGCTGCCGATGAAAGCGGAGTTGTAGGCAGCACGATCCTTACGATTACGGCTGTCCAAGTCCCTGTTGCCTCGATTATGTTGACAAGTGATTCCAGCGTGCTGGTTGGGCAGACGTTAACCGTTGACGCTACCATTGCTCCTACTAATGCGACGGACAAATCAATCGAGTGGTCTGTTGAAAACGGAACAGGCACAGCAACAATCAGCAAAAGCGGAGTATTGACGGGTGTTTCAGCAGGAACGGTTACCGTTAAAGCAACGGCTGCTGACGGCAGTACCGTTTTTGGAACAAAAATAGTTGAGGTTAAAGTAAACTCTGGCAGCGGTGGCGATCATGGAAATCCGACACCTACTCCAGCGCCAACAACAAAGCCTGAAAAAACACCTGAACCAAAACCGACAGCAACGCCTGAAGTGAAATTTGATCAAAATGTGATTCAAGTGGAAAAAGTGATATCCAGCTTAAACAAGAAAGTAGAGGAAGCGAAAGCTAATCCTACTGATGTTGAGTTCAAAGACACAAAATCTCACTGGGCTGGGGCAACTGTTCATATTTTCGTGAAATTGGGGATTGTAAACGGATATGAGGATGGTTCCTTCCATCCTAACGCAAGTATTACCCGCGCAGAATTTGCTACCATTATTGCAAAGGTATTTGACCTCTCTGCGATGGGTGATAAAAATAAGCTAAGTGACGTTTCTGATCACTGGGCTTCAGCATCAATTGCTGCTTTAACTGAAAGCGGCATTATCTCAGGGTACGAAGATGGCACATTTAAACCAAACAAAGAAATCAGCCGTGCCGAAATTATTTCCATTATTTCTAAAATCATTGACCTTAAAGCTGTAAACACAGCTTCAGCGCCTGCTTTCACAGATATTGATGGAGCGTGGAACAAAGAGCAAATCAAGCAAGCAGCAGTGGCAGGAATTATTAACGGAGCGGGTAATGGACAATTTGCGCCAAACAAGCCATCATCTCGCGCTGAAGCGTTAACGATTATTTTACACACGCTTCAAACCAATGCGGACCTAAAAGCAATATTGGAAGCATTAAAATAATTAACGCATAGTGCTTTCATACAAAAAGCCTGCCATATGGCAGGCTCAAGCTGTCGAGAAAGTCTCGACAGCTCTTTTTATGTTGAGTTAGTTTAACACGACACCGGCCTCGTTAAGTTAGTGACTGAAAGAAGGGTACAGAATTGCTTTATCTTCACGGAAAATTATCCACTTTTTCATTGGCTTTCCATAGCTGCAGATCCAATCCTATTTACATCAATTAAATCACTTTGCGCAATTCTTTTGGCTAGTGAACGCATCAAAGGGCCCCTAAAATTTATAGAAACCTCATCAACTAGAAAAATTAACATTTGATGGGTTTTCTGTCGATAGAATAGGAGGGTATTATATAATAATATGGAGGAATGTATCATGGATAAGAGTCCTAAATCATTTGTAGCTGCATTACTATTTTGTTTTTTCTTGGGAGGGTTTTCCATCCACCGGTTTTATGTCGGGAAAATTGGCACAGCTATCTTACAAATTATTACTTTAGGTGGATTGGGAATTTGGTTGCTGATTGACCTAATTACGATTATTGTAGGAAAGTTTACGGATAGTGAAGGCAGAAGAATCTCGGCATAATTTAATTACATAACAAAACTAGAGGGCTCCACCATTTAAGGTAGAGCCTTTTTTTTCACTCAGTCGTTTGGGTTAAATTGAATATAAGAGGTATGCATTCCCCTCGCCTCCGCCATCATTAACGCCATCCGCATGAGGATGGCGTTTTTTTACATACATAAATAAAACATCGCAGCTGTATTTTGTTAATTTTGATATGAGCTTCGCAATACATTACTGCAAATTCTTTCTCCCTATTCACTAATGCGATGCGGTCATAATATATGTATTGGAGTTTCAATTGCAAGCTAAGCGGGGATGATAACGCTATTGAAATTATCGTAAAATAGTGGTTAGTTATACCATAGAGGTAGATTGGGAATAAAGAGGACGCGAATATAATAGGGGTAAAGACAGGAGATGATCGGTTGAATGCTTCATATTGGTTGACGAATGTAAGATTAGAACAGGGTTATGATATGGAAGATGGACAGGTCTCTGGTACGAAAACGAAAATTTGCCATATACGAATTGAGAAGGGTATTATTGCTGAAATTATAGGGAAAGAACTTGATATTCAAAGTGGTGCTGTTAAATATGATTGTAAAGAGTTATTGATTCTGCCTTCGTTCGAAGAGGCTCATATTCATTTGGATAAAACGTATTTCAATGGACCGTGGAAAGCGGTAAAGCCTGTATCGAGCATCTTCGAGAGAATTGAGGAAGAGAAAGTATTATTGCCTAAGCTCCTTCCAATGGCAAGACAACAAGCCGAAAGCATCTTAACTCTTATACAGGGATATGGCGCTACTCATGTTCGTACCCATTGTAATATTGAGCCTACCAGTGGATTGCAACGGTTAGAGGCGACTAAGCAGGCGCTAGATACATTCTCAGGTAAAATTTCATCGGAAATTGTCGCTTTCCCTCAGCATGGGCTTCTGCTATCGGATTCTGTTCAACTCGTAAAGCAATCTTTGGCAGAGGGGGCAACTCATGTTGGCGGAGTAGATCCATTCTCAGTGGATGGAGATATAGAGAAGTCACTGCAGACCATCGTAGAACTAGCGGTTTTGAATAATGCCGGTATCGATATTCACTTACATGATAGAAACGAAGCGGGCAAGCAAGCTCTGATGCGGTTAGTTGATCTGACCGAAGAGGCTGGTTTGCAAGGAAAAGTAACGGTTAGTCATGCATTCTGGTTTGCAAGCGCGCAGCCACAAGAGGCGGAGGAAGTTGCTAAACGGATGGGATTGCTTGGCATGTCCGTTGCTTCAACGGTTCCGATTGGCAAGATGACGATGCCGCTCCCGATGTTAACTAAAAATGGAGTAGCGGTAAAATTGGCAACGGATAGCCTTACAGATCACTGGTCTCCCTTCGGAAATGGAGATCAATTAGATAAAGCAGGTCGGTTCGCAGAATTGTATGGATATAACGATGAATTATCACTATCCCAAGCTATCAGTTTCATTACTGGGGGGATAACGCCACTTGATTCAAATGGTCAGCAGGTGTGGCCTAAGATCGGGGACGACGCAAGCTTTGTACTGTTGCACGCAAGCTGCACGGCTGAAGCGATAGCGCGAAGAGCGGCGCGTCAAGCGGTATGGTACCAAGGGCGGCTTGTGAGTGGATCGTTGTAGGCATATTGTAGAGATTACGTCGGCGAATTGTGGTTTTGTATAACCACGGTTCACCTCCCCATGTAAACCCACAATCGCAACAGGTTGTGGGTTTTTGCTTTTTCTCAGATCGTTATGTGTCTGTGCAACACAGCGCTCTCCCTACAAGGAAGGATAAACCTGTAAAACAGCGAATATTGATTCATACTTGTTGTGAGGTGATGGAGGTGGACGGTAATCGCTCTATGAAGTCTACAAGTAGGAAAATAAGCTTCGTGTCTATGCTGCGTAATCGGTTTGTTTTCACCTCTCTTCGCAAACGAATCATGGTGTTTCTGACCGTTGGATTTGTAGGATATGCCATCTTAATGGCGTCTGTTTCCTATAATGCGATCTACACGATGCAGCGCGATAAAATCAAGACCTCTATGGCTTTTGATCTATACCAGCAAACGACAAAGTTGAATCAAATGTACAGTAACTTGCTTCAGGTTACACAGCAGATGACACCGGAAGGTACAGTTGGCAACCTGATGGAGACGTATATCTCCACCGCGGACACGTATAGTCAGCGCCTTCTTTCACGCGATATCGCCTACAACATTGGATTAATTACTTTTTCGAATCCGGCTATGGAGCTGGTGATGTATTATAATCCCGCAAGCGGAAATGCTTCTTATTCAAATTTGCCGCTGCGCGGTGACTTTACGCTGCAATCTTTGCCGAGTGTCGCCGGTACTGGTGAGCTGAAATACCAGTCCCCGCATAAATCCCTATGCCGATTCAGCGATGATCTGGTTATGTCGGTGACAAGGGAGGTTGAATTTTCAGACGGAACAAAATTAGTTGTTTATGTTGAAGCAAAGTCGGATATCTCCACCGTTATGAACTCGCTTACAGAAAGCTTGAGTATGCCCTATATGCTTGTTTTCACCGATCCGGCGGGCTTGGTGACTTATAGCAGCAATTCAACTGCTTTTAGTGCTGGCGAGCGTCTCAGTCTAAGCGGGCAATCGGGTGTGACGGGCGGTTATGTATGGAACCGAATGACAGGTGATTACGGCTACGGCATCACGCTGCTGCTTCCCGTCTCCTTTTACAATCACGAGCTCTACACGTGGAAAAATCATATGTACTGGATTCTCGCCATTGCTCTTCTAATGATGTTTATGCTCACACTATTATTGCGGAGGATCATTAACAAGCCATTTCGACTAATCGAGAAGGAAATGAGGACGTTTGGCAAGGGATATATGGGTACCAGCCAATATCATACGGGGATCGATGAATTCGATCGGCTACTCGATCAATTCAATATTATGAAGCGACAAATTCAGCAGCTGATTATGGACGTGGAGCAAAAGGAAAAGCGCCGTCATCAGCTGGAGATAGAGAAGCTAGCCTACCAAATCAACCCGCATTTTCTGATGAATACGCTCAATTCGGTACGGTGGCTGGCGGTTATGCATAAGCAGGCGGAGATTGAGAAGTTCGTTTCCTCGTTAATTTTTTTGCTGAACTATAACTTGGGTAAATCAGAGGATACGGCTACCTTCAGATCGGAAATAGAGGTCATGCGAACCTATCTGGAACTGCAGCAGATGAGGCATGATTTTGAAGTGAAGCTGGATATTGCGGAAGGGGTTTATCTCGATAGTCCTGTCGCGAGGTTCATTCTACAGCCCATTGTGGAAAATGCCGTCTGTCATGGCCTTGACGATAACGGCAAGCTGGAGATCAACATATCGGCTGATGAAAAGGCGCAGATGGTGCGCATTATAATCCGTGATGATGGCAAAGGGCTCAGTCTTGAGACGCTTGCTTTGCTGCAGCGCGACACGCCGGATCAGCAGCAGACGGGTTGGGGAATTGGACTTCGTTATGTCAGGTCTATGCTGGAATCATCTTATGGCTATAAAGCTCGTATGAGTATAGAAAGCACTCCAAATCAAGGCACAACGGTTACTTTAACCCTTCCTTTTCTCCATCATAGAAAGGAGAGAGCGATTTGATTCGTGTATTAATTGTTGACGATGACAAGCTAGCGCGCAAAGGTTTGATTTCGATTATGCCTTGGTCCAATCACGATATGGTTGTTGTTGGAGAAGCGGCGAACGGCGCGAAGGCGCTGGAGTTTATGGAAAGTTATGAGGTGGACCTCATATTCGTAGATCTCTCGATGCCTGTCATGTCAGGTATGGAGCTGCTTCAAGTCACTCGGCAAAGATTTCCGGATCTGCGTTCTGTTATTTTATCTTTTCACGAAGAGTTTGAGATTGTGCAAACGGCTTATCGCATGGGTGTGCTCGATTATATTTCCAAGGTACGCCTGGAATCAGAGGATGATGAGCAAATATTGAAACGAATCCAGCAGAAAATGACAGGAGAAATGATACCTCTTTCTGCTAAGACTCCTGCGCAACCAGCGTCTATGCATAGCCCTGAGCAAAACCTGGAGGAAGAAGAGTGGTGCAGGCTGGAGCAGGAGTGGCGCTCACACTACTGGCTTTATAATGAATCGGTTTTTCAGCGTTTATGTAAACAGACTATAGAAGCTAAGGTTTCTTTTCGCCGTCTGGAAGGGTTATTTATGCGTGTGCTGTCACAAATTGAGCCCGTAATTCTACTCGCTGCAGAGCTCCAGTCTGATGCCGACGATGTCCGGTCTGCGGTTGAATGGATGCGCGATTACAGGAAACGTGTTTATGCGCAGGTTGCTTCATCCTCCGATTTTACCAATACGACAACCAGCATCCTAAAGGCTGTATTATTCATTTGCGAGAAGGCTTCAAATACACTGCATGCCGAGGACGTCGCTGATCATGTGCACATGAGCCGAAGTTATTTTAGTCAATGCTTTAAGAAGCTGACGGGCTCAACGTTTAATGAATACTTAAGACAAGAGCGAATAAGAGCGGCCGAACGTCTGCTGTGCGAAACCAATCAGTCGATCGCCTGGGTTGCTCATGCCGTAGGCTATAACGACTCCAAATATTTCTCCCAGCTGTTCCATGAACAGACCCGTCTTTTACCCTCCGAATTTCGGGCCCAGTTCCACAAGGGGGAGGAATGACTACAACGGATCGAACAAATATCTACCTTGGCCTTGTATCTGGCGCAAAACACGGCACATCTGTCTGACTTTTTTTCCTAACTTCCAATGTACAATGAGAAGGCAAGAAACTAAGCAGTTGCTTACGAAGTAAGAATTGCTTGGCCATTCTTTTGAGGAGGGATTAGATGAAAAAGAATATGGCATTGATGCTTTCCGTCGTATTACTTGGTCTAAGTTTGACAGCGTGTTCTTCTTCCAACAATTCATCAAATAATTTGAAAGCGTCTTCAAATCCAGACTCAAACACTGAAAGCCCGGCACTATCGGGAGATGACCTGGCCTTCTCCAAATTTCCGAACCCTGTTGATGTCCACATCGGCATGGTGGTGGATCCGACAGACAAAACGCTGCCGGAAGGCGACAGTGTAAGCAACAACCAGTACACGCGTTACCTTAAGGAAAAGTACAACATCAACGTGATTGTAGATTGGACCGCGGCCACTGGCAACGATTTTAAGCAGAAGGTCAGCTTGACGATCGCATCGGGTAAGCTGCCAGACGGTATGGTCGTTGACGACCGCTCCTTCATGACCAAAGCGGCGAGCTCGGGACTGTTGTATGATATCACCGACATCTTCCAGCAATATCAGTCTTCACAGGTCAAGGATATCATGGCAAGCACCGAAGGCCGTGCATTGGAAAATGCCAGCTACAAGGGCAAGATGGTTTCGCTCCCGAACATTACGGTGGATACCGACGGCGTTCATGTCTTATGGATTCGCAAGGACTGGCTTGATAAGCTGCAGCTGCCGGTGCCGAAGACGGTGTCCGATGTCGAAAAGACGGCGAAAGCGTTTGTTGATAGCAAGCTTGGCGGAGACAAAATGATCGGTATTGCCGGTCCTTCCAAGAATACGTTCCCTTATTCTACCTTCCTCGTCTCCTCTAACAATATGGGAGGATTTGATCCGATTTTTGGCGCGATGGATGCATATCCGGGCTATTGGCTTGACAATGGCGACGGATCGGTAACATACGGAACGACGACGGACAATACGAAAAAAACGTTGGCTTTGCTGGCTGACTGGTACAAAAAAGGGCTTATTGATCCTGAAGTAGGTACCCGTGACAACGTAGGGGATCCGATTAATGCCAATCAGGCGGGAATTTTCTTCGGCCCATGGTGGAATGGCGGCTATGGCAACGGGGATTCCTTCAAAAACGATCCGACGGCTAACTGGCAGGCCTATCCTGTCTATTCTGACGATAACAAATGGAATGTGCATATGAAAACGACGGGCAGCACCTACACTGTGATTAGCAAAAATGCCAAACCGGACGTCGTCAAAGCTATTATGATCATGAATAATGCGCTTGTACGTGATGAAGCGACCTTTGATTTGTCGGTTAATGTGGCTTGGTATCCTCTTCGCAACGTTATGGCCGCGGCCAATGAGACGGAATATGAGTATGCCGAGCTTCTGAAAGTACTGAAAGGCGAGACCAATCCGGAGGATTATAATAAGCCGAACAGCCTGTACAAGCTGATGTATGCGGATGCGAAAAAGGTAAAAGACGTCATTAAGCCTCCGTACGACGATCTAAATGTCAGCAACTTCAGTACAGCTAACTTCGGAGACTTCCAGCGCTTGTACTCCATCATGATTGGTGATCGTCCGTTCACAACAATTCCAATTGATAAAAAGGTCTTTAGCGTAACCTATAACCAAACCTCAACGATGGAAACGAAATGGGCTAACCTGAAGAAGATGGAGGATGAGACCGTTATGAAAATCATCCTTGGTCAAGCGTCCATCGACTCTTTCGATAAATTCGTGAAGGACTGGAAGTCTCAAGGCGGAGATGAGATCACAGCGGAAGTCGCCGAGCTCTTGAAGAAGTAACCGAGCATACTCTTGCAGAAGGCGCTGGCGGTTTTAAGTGCCTTTTGCAAGCTTTGTTATCCTGATAGGGAGACGGGAGGCTAGCCTTAGTGAGAAAATTAGGCCATCAGAAACACTATTATTTGATGCTGTTGCCGGGTATGGTCTGGCTTGTGATGTTCAGTATTGTGCCTATGTTTGGAATTCTGATGGCCTTTCAGGATTTCAATCCGGGAGCGGGGCTGCTTAAATCCGAGTGGGTGGGGCTCGAAAACTTCAAGTATATGTTTCAGCTTAATGACAGCAAGACGGTTATCGTTAATACCTTTATCATCGCAATCGGCAAAATCGTGCTTAATCTGCTCATTCCGCTCATCTTTGCCATATTGCTGAACGAGCTTCGCAGCATGCGCTACAAAAAGCTGGTGCAGACTGTCGTTTACCTGCCGCACTTTCTATCGTGGGTTATTATGTCAACGATTGTTATCGGAATTTTTGGCTATTATGGCGTTGTTAATACGGTTTTTGGAATGTTCGGCTTCGATCCTAAACTATTTATGGCGGATGCGGGGATATTCCGGCAGCTCATCATCGGTACGGATGTGTGGAAAGAATTTGGTTTCAACGCAATTATATATCTTGCGGCGTTAACGGGCATTAATCTTAATCTATATGAGGCGGCCGCCATTGACGGTGCCAATCGCTGGCAGTTGATTAGGCACGTCACGTTGCCTGCACTGTCAACCACGGTTGTCTTGCTGGGCGTCTTAAGTCTAGGCAACGTGCTGAATGCCGGATTCGATCAAGTGTATAACCTTTATAACCCGCTTGTGTATTCAACTGGAGATATTTTGGATACATGGGTGTACCGACTGGGCTTGCAAAATCTTCAATTCTCGCTCGCGACGGCGGCAGGTTTGTTCAAGTCGGTCATTAGCTTTGTGCTGATATTCATATCCTATCGTCTGGCGTATCGCTATGCCGATTACACGGTATTCTGAGGGAGGGCGCTGCATTGGTCAGAAATACAACGTTAGGCTCACGGACGTTTGAAATTGCCAATATCGTCGTCCTCGGCCTTTTGCTTATTAGCTGTATTTACCCGCTTTGGTACACCTTCTGTGTATCGATTTCCGAGAAATCCGCTGCTAATGCAGGCTTGGTTACGCTTTATCCCATTGGCTTCTCCTTGACGCCGTATAAGGAAATTATTAATGACGCCCTCTTCTTTAACGCGTTCTGGATTTCCATTCAGCGCACCGTGCTCGGTACAGGTTTTGCCTTGCTGATGACGGTGTTAATGGCTTACCCACTCGCAAGGCCCAAGAGGGATTTTAAAATGCGCAATACCTTCATGTGGATTCTTGTCTTTTGCATGCTGTTTAACGGAGGACTGATTCCATGGTATCTCACTATTCAAAACTATCATTTGATCGATTCGATTTGGGCGTTAGTACTTGGCGGAGGAGTGCCGGTATTCGACGTGATCCTGATCATGAACTTCTTCCGCAACTTGCCGAAGGAGCTGAATGAGGCGGCGGTAGTCGACGGTGCTGGTCCTTGGTCAGTGTTGTTTCGGGTGTATATTCCTTGCTCCTTTCCTGTGCTTGCTGCAGTGGCGTTGTTCCTTAGCGTTTATCATTGGAACGAGTTTTTTAACGGGTTAGTGCTAATGAATACTGCGGCTAAATATCCGCTTCAAACCTATATTCAGCAGCTTGTCGTAAACATTCCGGTTGGCACTAATCTGACCCCTGAACAATATAAGAAGCTGTCCGAGCTGTCTAATCGAACGCTGAATGCGGCCAAGGTTTTCATAGCTATGGTTCCAATGCTAATCGTATATCCTTTCTTGCAAAAGTACTTTGTTTCCGGTATTATGCTAGGCGCGGTGAAAGAGTAAGGCTGTGCCTGTGAGGAGGACGTGCCACTGGTCATTCCACACATCAAACCGTTTGAGCATCACACTTCGGCGAATTATGGCTTTGCACAGCCATGGTTCGCCACCAATACCATGAAAAAATCCGACCTCGTGAGGTCGGATTTTTTGGTTTTTTTGTTCATGCTAGTAGGGCAAATCTGTTTTTATAAGCTCTGCTTGCGAAGCTTGAGCACGTGGAACCCGACGACCAAAAGCCAACCAAGGTAGGATACGATTAAGAATCGTCCGAATAAACCTGCAAGTACGTCGGGAGTGAACTGTCCATCTTGAGGAATTTGAATTATAAATAGCGCCATTAACACAAACATAATTCCGCTGCTGATTAACAGTCGTCCGCGAATGGGCCTCCAAGCTTCATTGCGTACCAATGCAAAGCTGATCAAGAGGGCAGCGACAGGCGAATAGTCGAGCGTGGCGCCGATGGCATGCATTTTACCGCTGAACGTTGCAGCATCCGGGCTCACCGATATAGGGTCGGTCACAAAAATGCCTGCTATTATGATACCTGAGACACTTAGTCCAAGAATAACGAGCCCGATATATCCCAAGACGATACGAATCTGTGAGAAGATTGAAACTCCGGCACTTATAAGACTTACAGCGAGCAATAAAAATGCAAAATGCATCATCCAGCCGAAGTTACCTAATGCGTACTCGCTGATAAAACGCCAAGTCGGATCGAATTCAGGCTCTAAGAGGTGTAGGCAACCCAGGATCAAGATGAAGAGTAATCCAGAGACAATAGAAAATCGTGCGGCATTAGATGACATCGAGGAAATAGGTTTTGCAATCAATAGTGGTTTAGCTGATTTCGTATTCTCTAATGGCAATAATCTCGTCATTTTTCTTCTCGGACGATGTCATAATCGACAATCGTCTTCACTAGAATGCTCGGAGCCATCACGACTGCCGAATGATCCTGTCCGGGCAGCGTTTGGGATTCAACAAAAGGCAGCAGTTCGGTAAGTGCTTTGGCTGACTCGTGAAAGAGCGGTTCGCTGTTCTCGCCTGTCATAATTAACGTGGGAACATTTACTTTCCATCGGTCGGTTGGAAGCGGTTTGCCGTATTGCGTGTCACCCATAATCATGCCATCATAGGCGATTGTGTGAGACATGCTTTCCATCGCTTGCCAAGAAGGATCGGCTTTCATGTAGCCAATATATTCTTCCGGAATACCGAGAGCCTCGTACATGAAGTATTCGACCGCTTCGCTGCGTCTGCCTGCTTGGTTTAGCGTGTTCAAATGGTGAACATATTCTGTAGGCAAGGGTTTACGGCTGTCATTAATAATGAATGGTGGTTCGTAAAGATACAGCTTCGAAACCTGGTCTCCTAATCGACTTGCTGCTTCAAGGGCTAACACAGCGCCGGACGAGCTTCCGAACAAGCAAGCGTTACCGCCGGCTTTATGGATTAGAGCCTCAATATCCTCGACTTCACGTTGGACGGAGTAAGGCGCGACATCAGAGCTTTGACCGCGGCCACGGCGATCATAGTTGTAAATGGTGTAATGAGTTGCAAGCAGCTGGGCAAGCTGGGCTGCATCGCTATGGTCGGCAACGGCCGATGATATTAGAATAATTGCAGGTCCATTTCCTAACTTTTCATATGCGATCTTTGTTCCATCCTTTGAAGTAACGGTATCCATATGTCCTCCCGTTGACGTTTCTAAGTACACTTCAAGTCGGTCAAATGCATCATTGAAGCCTTCAATCATACCCATTGCTTCGGCATTTTCCAATTCCTCGGCACTTGCGAATCGTGTAACGATACTAAGCTTTGTGCCATTTGTTGTTTCCTCGAATAGAACAGTCGTTAGCATCTCACTGTTCTCTACGACATTCCAGTCTTTGTCGGTAAACGAGTCGGTGTATACTAGTGTAAAAGGTTCAGTAACCTCTTGATAAACAGCTTTGCAGAATGCCTCTTCCCCGATAATGTCATCTGATTTGAGACTATAACGCCAAATACCGCCGGGTCTTACATCCATTTCATAGACGGTGGTTGTCCATAATTTAGGGCCCCACCAACGCGCAATATGTTCCGGGTTTGTCCAACCTTCCCAAGCAAGCTTGGGAGGCAATGCTAATATCCGTTCGATGGTAAGCTCACGAAGTTCCCGGTTTTTATGGATTTTTGTTTTTGATCGCATCTTCATTCATCCTTTTTAGATCATTTTCTAGTGCGTCAAATCGATTATTCCAAATGGCTTGGTAATTTCGAACATTGCTGCGATAACGCTTGAGATAAAAGGCTAGCATTAATCCTCCTTTTTATTGTAGTCGAGCATGTAGTCCTCAAAATGATCGAGACGCTCTTCCCAAAGGATACTAAATGAATCAAACCACACATCCAGATCCTGAAAGGGCTTTGCTTCGAGGCTATATATTCGCTGTTGTGCTTTGTTGCGGGAGCGCACCAACCCAGCCTCGCTCAAAATACGTAGATGGCGAGACACCTGCGGCTGACCGATATTGAGCGCTTGGACGATCTCGCTCACCGATCGCGGTGCTTTTTTTAACAGCTCAACAATGTTGAAGCGGTTCGGCTCGGCGAGTGTAAGTAAAGTTAATTGCATAGTTGTTGTGTTCATGCACTTAATATACATCTAAGTGTATATACGTGTCAACGTATATAATGAATTAATAAGCTCATACATTGGTTGGTAAGTCGTAATGCATGTGGAATAATTCAATCTACCGTTACACTATTGGAGATTTATATTGGAGGAGATAGCACCTTAACTGGAAGGATATTGAAGTTGCCAAAGCGAATTATTTAACGTTGCATGTTTTGAATCAGGGCTTAAAAACAAGGTATATACATTGGGATTGACGCAACAGATGAGTAATTTTGTTGTTGTTAATCTAACGATCAGGTTAGTGCAAATGAGGGGTACTGGAGAATGGATGAAGTAATAACAGAAATAAAATCTCCAAGCGGATTTTACAAGGTCCAGTTAATTAAACGGTCTAAGGATGGTTTATATACATCAAAAACTTTCATGTGGTTAGAACATGATGTTGAAATAAGCGAAATTTTGGGAGAGGACGGGTATTGGGGAGTTCTACATTCATCAACCCCTATATCAGATTCAGTAAATCGCTGTCTAATTATAGCTGCTGAACAGCTTTATGCCGCTTCAGGTGAGAAGATCACCATGTAACTATTGAGCTAAAAGGCGGTATAGTTCGATAACCTTTTGAGCAAAATAACCCAAAAAGTGGAGGTTATTTCTCATGTGGTGGAAAGGTATAATTTTGATTTGGGTAATTGGGGTAACTAACTTCACAGTAATGGATCGTGTTGAAGCTTACAGTGAAGAACTACCAACTAAATATAATGCCGACATTCGACATAAGAGCTATGAAGAGGTTCTTATTTTCGAACTTGGTCCTAAGATTATGAATGTACTTAAAAAAGAGTATGATAACTATCTTTTTGGCGGCGCTCATATTATACCGATGAGGAAATCCGATTCTTTTCCTCAACAAGAGTTCATACTTGAAGGGAGAGTTACGAAACAAGATTCTAGCTCTGATATAGTTCGAATTACTTTCAAAGCTAGTACAAACGGATACAAAGTGAGTGATTTTCATGTTATCCAAAATGTAAATATCTAAAATTCAACCTCCCATTTAGTAAACAGGTAACATTTTTCTCGGGCAGCTGCTCTATGTTATAAATCAACCGAAACAAAAGCTAAAAATTATATTCGTTCGTAACATATCACTTGCATTTTCGTCTAAAGGTTATACTGAATAGGGGTGAAAATGTTGAAAAAGTTAGTATTAGGAGTAGCCTTATTAATTTTCGTATGTGTATTTGCTGGTTGCAGTTCCTCGTCAGACGATAAAAAGGGGAATTACATTATTGCCAAGGAAGAGCAAAAAATCTTAGTAGCGAAGGACATCTCTTGGAAAGATGCAGAAAATATGGACTTTGAAACATTTAAAAAGAATGATATTGAGTTAATAAATTATATTGTTGAAGATACTCTGCTCTACAACGAGCTGGCGATAGGTGAATCAGTTACTATAACTCCCAAAACGAATGATAATGGTGAATATGTTGTAATGCAATCTTATCCTCCACAAATTGTAGCTGGTAAAATAGAAAGGCAGAAGCAATAGGCAGATTGTAGGTCGTTAAGTTTTTGCTATCTGTAGGATAAAATACGGGTAGAGATCTTTTATAATTATTTAGTAAATTGAAAATAGGCAATCTCGTTGGTAATATAGGCAAATAAGCATGCGATAGGAGTGAATGGTGTCGTGATTATTGTTGTTCTTAATCAGTTGAAAAAATAACTGAATATATGAGGTTTGGCTCAATTGGATGTGATCGCAGTTATGATCTGCATATCTGCTATTTAGCTGAACTCGTACATTAAGAATAATAGTAATATCATACGACCTTACTCTAACACCACTTATGTGCGCGGTAATTGTATACTTATGTCAGGTATGAAGAAATTCATTCCTGTGAATAGGGATCACTTAGGAGATTAGAGGCTGCAGATGAAGCTATGTTCATCTGTAGTCTTTTTGTCGTTCTCGAATGTCTTCTGGAGAGGTATCAAACGGTAATGATTTGTGTTTTCATTCTATTATTTTGTGAATTTACAAGGAGGTATGGAGGATGCAATTAAACAATTGGTCTATGGATACCATTACTTATGATTTGTCGAAGGAATATTCTATTCGGATGGCGGAGCCAGAAGAATGGGGATTGTATTGTTCTGTATATTATAATATGCAATATAATGGGTTTTTTAGAGAAGAAAGCTATGCCGCATCGCGAAGAAATTCATTTTGGATTTATAAGGGAGAGAATAAAATCGGTGGCGTAAGAATGGCGCCCAACGTAATCTACCATTTATTTTTTATCCCTCCTTTTAATGATGCATTCAATATATTGAAGCTGCTTAAAAAAATAGTAATGCATTGGTCTGACAGATCGCAGCCAATTAAGACTTTTGAGGTTCTTCCTGATCAAGTTCAATTATTTGCGAGGGCAGGCTTCTGGGCGGATGAATTCAGATGCCGATGGATGCAGCGTCCTACAGATCATTTCGAAGTGATCTGGGATGATAATCTAATTATTAAAAGTCCCCAAATTGAAGAGAATGAAAGGGGAGCTAAGCGATTCATCAATGAAGATGAAATTGCTCATTGTGACTATGAAAGCTTTAAAGGCGGATTTGAAGCAGTAAGGAGGAAAAAGTTTTCTTTAGAAGATTTTATTCCAAATGAAGATCCTAATTATTCGAATGACATATTAGTTCAGGCTTCAACACTAATCTATGATAAAAACTCTGGTCAGCTCATTGCCAATTGTCGTCTTTGTCTACAAGATAACATGGCAGCAGTATATAGTATCGGTGTAATACCTGCTCATAGAGGGAGAGGGCTGGCGACGCTGATGTTGCAAAAGGCCTTGAGTATGCTGAAAAATAAATATTCAATTTTACGATTGTATGTGATGGAAGGTAATGATGCTGAATCCGTTTATTTTAATCTCGGATTTGTGCCCGGAGTACAGGAGATACAAAATATGTATATACCTGCGCAGCAATAAAGTGGTGGACCGTTTGATTGTTTCGATTTTTCTGATTTTTTAAAGTAAATACTTGAAATGTATGGTATGGTATTTTGTGGTGAATGTCATACCATAGGGGCTGTGTAAGAATGATAGGGGATACGACGGAGAAAGAGCGGACGATATTTGATCATGCTGGAAATACCATTAAGACAGAAGATCGAGAGATTCGTATTCTTGCCAAGTATGAGGAGCCATTGGTTGTCGTACTAGGAAATGTGCTTAGCGATGAGGAATGCGATGAGCTAATTAGACATTCTAGGGAACAATTGCAACGTTCAAAAATAAGTGGAGATCGTGCAGAGAACCAAATTAGAACGAGCAGTGGAGTATTTTGTGAGGAGAATGAGACGATTGCAAAAATCGAGAAACGATTCTCTCAAATTATGAATATCCCCATTGAGCATGGCGACGGCTTGCAAGTTTTGCTATATACCCCTGGCCAAGAGTATCAGCCACATTATGATTTCTTTGCAGAAACAAATCGAGCAAGTGCTAACAATCGAATTAGTACGCTTATAATGTATTTGAATGATGTGGAGGAAGGCGGAGAAACGGCGTTCCCTCTGCTTAATATTTCAGTTTTTCCTAACAAAGGCATGGCTGTTTACTTTGAATATTTCTATAACAATAATGAAATAAATGATTTCACCTTGCATGCAGGTACACCGGTGATTAAAGGTGAAAAGTGGGTCGCGACGATGTGGATGAGAAGACAGGCGCTGCGCATTTCATAAAGAGTGATTAGGAAGCAATGAATATAAGGAATCATACTACTCACAGCAATCAAATCATTGCGCTGAGGTGAATTGTAGTTTTACTTTGATGTAATTCGTCTCCACCATGTGAAACCCCGACCACAAGAGGTCGGGGTTTTTGCTTGTTCACTTATTAAGCAGCTATTTTAATTTTTAATTTATAGGTTGATTACATCATATACCCCTCGTAAGTCCACGTAAGGTACTTAAACAGACGGCATTACAGCTTCAGCTTTCTAATGCCTCTAGGCAGCAAATCATTGCCTTCCCCTACTTATAAATCCAATAAAAAAGAGACCCTCAGGCGTCTCTTTTTTCCATTTATAAATTCAAACGGATAAATTAGTAAGATTTAGGAGCTTGTTCGGTTATTCTCTGATAAAATTAAGCATAAGGAGTTTAATATCTATATTTTAACGATGTAGCTGTGTTGATAACGATGCTTCTTAAAAAGTTGAATTGGAGTAAGTTACTGTAATAGCAGGGGGAAGTGTGAACGTTGGATAACGGGAGATTTGTGAAGCTGTTTGGGCTTATTGGCGGAGTTGCGATCCTGAATATTGTCGTGTTGTCACCTGGGCTTCTAGGTGTGGAAATAGGAGGTGAAAGTGTACTTGAAACGGCTTCAGGCGTAACGTTATTGGTTGTGAGCCTGCTTGTTATGTTATATGGGAGTTATAGTTTGCTTTTTAAACCGCCAGTTGCGCTGCCCGTAAAAAACATTTCAACGCGTGAGGATTATATCGCAGCGCTTCAACCGTATCGACATGCAAAAGATCTTAAAAATGATATGGCTCTTGCTTTGGATCAGCTGGAACGCATAGATAAGAAGAAGACCGCCTTGACCGAGGTTCTTAGTCAGCGATTTGATCAGACGGAATTAAGCTATAAGAAGTTCGATTCGGTTATTTATGAGGTTGAGAAGCTGTTCTATCTTAATATTAGAGGTATTCTCAATAAGCTTAGTGTATTCAATGCCTCAGGATACTCCAACTTTACAGGCCAACAACAACCCGCGGGGCTATCTAACAAGCTAGTACAGGAAAAAACAAATTTATACAAGGAGTACTTATCCTACGTGACGGGTTATCTTCGTGCGAATGAGGAAATTTTGCTTAAGCTAGATAAATTATTATTGGAAATATCGCTGTTAAACAGTACCGACTATAGAGATGTTGAGGAAATGTCATGCATGAAGGAAATCGATATATTAATCAAGCAGACAAAATTATATAAGCATGGAGAGGGAGACGGATATGGCAGGTAAGGGGAAAGCTTTTGTAGTGATAGGAGCTATTGCAGTGTCTGTTTTTTTGCTTGTTTATTTGGGCATAAGCTTAACTTCAAATTTAGGTAAAACAAAGACGCAGATCACGACGGAAGATGCAGCGAAAAAGCTTGATAAATTATATAAAGATGTGTCTGTGAAAACGATAGAGCCAATCAAGGGTCAAATCGATCTCGATCCCGCGTCAATCGGGGATTCCTTACCTGATATTTCGAAGTTTTCGGTTTCAGTAACGAATACAACCGACAGCTTTGTAGAGATTTTCTCTTCCACAGAGAAATCAGGAACGGGTGTTGATGGCTGGTTAAACGAGGTGGCTGAGGAATTCAATAAATCCAATACGACGGTAAATGGAAAGCCGGTTTCGGTCATGATCCGTAATATTGCTTCGGGAACTGCTACCGATTATATCAGATCAGGCAAATATATACCGGATGCTTTTACTCCTTCCAACGAGCTGTGGGGAGAAATGGTGAAAGCGGATGGCATCCAAGCTGAGCTGATCTCTAAGCGTCTTGTTGGCAATGTTACTGGCATTGTAGCAACGAAGGCGAAATATGATGAGCTTGTCGATAAATACGGTTCTCTAAATTTAAAAACAGTAACCGACGCTATCGCGGATAATGAGCTGGCTATGGGGTATACAGATCCATTTGCCAGTTCTACAGGGCTAAACTTTCTGGTGACTGCCCTCGGAACCTTTGACAGCTCCAATCTGCTTGGGGAGAAAGCGGTTCAAGGTTTTGAGAAGTTCCAGGCCAATGTACCGTTTATTGCTTCTACCACGTTGCAAATGCGTGAGGCTGCCAAGACGGGTATGCTTGATGCTTTTGTTCTTGAGTATCAAACCTTTGTGAACGCAACAGATTTCAAAGCGGGTTATGTGTTCACCCCTTTCGGTGTCAGGCATGACAGCCCGCTTTATGCTTTAGGTGATTTGCCAAAGGATAAGCTCGACATTATTCAGAAGTTTGCCGATTTTGTGGAACAAGAGAAATATCAGAAATTAGCGGAGCAAAAGGGTTTTAATGGCCTGAATGACTATAAGTCTGAGCTTGAAGCGGTGGATGGCAGTATTTTGTCTGCTGCGCAGAAGCTGTGGAAGGAAAAGAAGAACGGGAGTAAACCGATTGCGGCTGTGTTTGTAGCAGATGTATCAGGGAGCATGGGCGGTGAACCCTTAAACCGATTGAAGGAATCTCTGCTGAAAGGACAAAAGTTTTTGGGACGGGACAACAGTATTGGATTCGTTTCTTACTCCAGTGATGTGGCCATTAATCTTCCTATAGGGAAGTATGACACGAATCAGCAGTCGATGTTCGTTGGGGCCATAGACAGCCTTCAAGCCAGTGGAGGAACAGCTACTTTTGACGGTATTGTGGTGGCAATGAAAATGCTTCAGGATGAGATGGCCTTAAATCCAGATGTGAAACCGCTAATCTTTGTGCTCAGCGACGGGGAAACGAATGAAGGGCATTCGCTTAAGGATATTAGAGGACTGATTGAGACGTACAAAATTCCGATCTACACGATAGGCTACAATGCAAACATCAAGGCGCTTCAAAGTATTTCGAGCATCAATGAGGCGGCCAGCATTAACGCAGATACAGAAGATGTTGTTTATAAAATCAGCAATTTGCTCAACGTTCAAATGTAAGGATTATCAATGAGGAGGGGCTTCAATGTCATTTTCTATGGAAGTAATTAGTGAGGAAAAACTGAAATCAGCAATGGAGGAGCAGGTTAAGCCCGAGCCAGAGGAATTAACGCAGCTGAAGGAGCTGGCTTTAAATAATGTTTCTACGATTTTGGCATTGGATATCGAGTCATTGGAGAAACGGAAGGCGGTCTTGCAATCCATCGATAGCTTCGGGATGAGCTCCATGCGGTCATCCTCGGAGAAAAATGCTCTTTTGCAGGTTTCCGTAGGGAACTTATCCAAAACAGGGGATGAAGGCGGGCAGGTAGCCAAGGGGTTGGCGGAGCTGCATCTTCAGTTAAAAGATCTAGATCCCAGCGTCATAGATTTTGCGAAAAGCGGCGTTTTAGGCATGTTGTTTAACCCTTTACGGCGCTATTTTGTAAAGTACCAGAAAGCAGATGCTGTCATTTCGGACATCATAATATCTTTGGATAAGGGAAAAACGGTATTGAAAAATGATAATACAACCTTGGAAATTGAGCAGCATGCTCTCAGGGAGCTCACTAAAAAGCTTCAAAAGGAAATCCAACTGGGTGTTTTAATGGATTCGGAAATTGAATCGCAGATCGAAGCAGCTAAACTGCGTCAAGAATCTGAAGACAAAATCCTGTTCATCACAGAGGAAGTTTTGTTTCCTTTGCGCCAGCGACTCATGGATTTGCAGCAAATGATGGTCGTTAATCAACAGGGGATTATGGCAATTGAAGTTGTGATGAGAAATAATAAGGAGCTTATGAGAGGGGTAGACAGAGCGAGGAATGTTACCGTTTCTGCCCTGAAAATTTCAGTCACAGTGGCCAGCGCACTCTACAATCAAAGGATTGTATTAAAAAAGATTGAGCTTCTCAATCAAACCACGGACACTCTCATCAGCGGTACTTCAAAAATGCTGAAAGATCAGGGTGCAGCGATCCATAAGCAATCACTTGAAACGAATATTTCAGTCGACACGATGAAACAGGCTTTTGTTGATGTGCTATCGGCGCTAGATTCAATTAGCACCTATAAGCAGGAGGCGCTTCCTCGCATGCGTGAAACCATTAGTCAGTTTAGAGAACTGGCGAATGAGGGAGAGAGCAGAATTTTGCGGCTGGAGAAGGGGCAAAAGTTAGGCTTGTAGATTGCACGATGAGGAGGGGTGACGCCCCTCTAATTAAAAGAGTTGATATACTAGTAAGCGCATCATTTCAGTGCATATATGAACAAACACCCCCGGCGATAAACGCCGGGGGTGTTTGGCTACTTATTCTATTCAAAACTGACAGCAACGACTCCGCCGATTTGTTTCATTTCGGCTACGATTTCCTTCGGCTCCATGGTTCTTGGAACGACGATATCAAGCTTTACTTCCCAGCATAGCGGCATATCAAGCGATGGACGTATCCGCTGCAGCATCATTTTTTGCGTCATAATCGAGCGGCTGGCAAGCCTCTGGGTGACGATGTCCAGCAGCTCCTCTTCTGTCTCCGCCTGGATGGTTAACTTTCTAACCTTCTTGCTTTTCAGAAAGCGGTGCTCCACTTTATTGAAAACCCATAATGTGATGAACACAAGAATCGTTCCTGCCGCTGCGCTAAAATAAAAGCCCGCACCGATCTGCAGCCCAATGGCTGCGACGACCCATAAGGAAGCGGCTGTTGTCAGCCCTGTAATAGACTTGCCTGTGAATAGAATCGTGCCGGCTCCGAGAAAGCCGACGCCGGTAATGACAGCCGTTGCTAACCGCGCCGGGTCAATCCGTACGTTGGGCTCTCCCGCAAACTCAGCAAAGCCGTAAATCGACAGCAGCATGATCATCGAAGAGCCGAGACAGACCAGAATATGCGTGCGAAGCCCAGCCGGATGATTTTGCTGCTCCCGTTCGAAGCCGATGAGACCGCCAAGAAATACGGCCAGAGACAACCGGATTAGGATGGTGGCATGGTCAATAACCCACGGGTTATCCAAGGCGATCACCGACTAATTGGAACCATCAACCGTTCGCGTTTGCGGAATATGGCCCATTCTCGATACCCAATTTCATATAAATGGCTGCCGATGGCCGAGAAATGCTCGCCTACACGTTCGGGCTGGTGCGCATCGGAGCCGAAGGTCACCTTAACCCCATAATGGAGCGCGCGTTCTAGGAAATAGCCATCTGGCACCCAATTGTTGTCGGAAGAATTGATTTCAATGACGACGTCGCTAGCAGCGATTGCTTTCAACGTGACGTCGGCAGCTTCTGTGCGGAGCTCTGGATAACCGTAGAAGTAGCGGTTCAATGAATCTACATGACCTAAAATATCATATAATCCACACTTAGCGGACTGAGCGATATAATCATAAAATAAATTTTTCACTTCCAATTTACGTGCTGCAGTCAAGCCTTCCCAATACTCTGAATCGTATATGCCGATACCGGCGAATTCATGTACAGAGCCAATAACATAATCAAAAGGATAAGAAGCGATAACCGAGCGGTATAAATCCAGATGTTCAGGTAAAAAATCAGCTTCGATGCCGAGCAGCACCTCTATTTTTTCTTCATAGTCTTTCTTTAGCTCTAAGACCTCTTTAATATAAGTTGGAAACTCGCTTTTTGCCATGCTGCCAGTTAAGGAAGGACGATCTTCAGCAATTGCGAAAAATGGCGTATGATCCGAGATGCCGATAATATCTAATCCCTGTGTTATTGCTGCTTCGATATATTCCTTGACCGAACCTACTGCGTGTCCGCAGCGTTCGTGATGCGTATGATAGTCAAACTTCATGTAGTACCTCCGATGAATGCGTGATGAATACTAGATACATTTAGCCTTTAGAGCCGGATACAACGATTCCTTGAATGAAATACTTTTGAGCAAAAAAGAAAATGAACAGCAGCGGCAAAATCGCGACCAGAGAAGCTGCCATCAACAGATGCCACGGTGTTGCTCCGTATGCAGCTGTAAAGTTAGCGAGCCCGAGTGAAATCGGGTATTTCGTCATATCGTTCAAATAAATGAGCGGTCCGAATAGATCATTCCATCTCGATATCAGCTCCAAAATAGCCGCAGTTGCGAAGGCTGGCATGGAGAGGGGAATTAGGATGCGGAAATACATCGTGAAATGGCTTCCTCCGTCGATTTTGACGGCTTCATCCAATTCTTTGGTAATGCCCAAATAAAATTGGCGCATTAGAAAAATGGTAAAGGAGCTTGCTGTAAAAGCTGGGATCACAAGCGGCAGATACGTGCCTGTCCAGTGCAGCTTTGTAAACAGCAAATATTGCGGAATCAAGGTGACTTGGGACGGAATCATCATCGTACTGAGGACAAGCCCGAATAAAAGCATACTTCCGCGTGCCCGCAATCTTGCAAAAGCGAATGCGGCCATCGACGAGGAGAATACGACTGCACCTACCGTCACGGCTGAGTACCATACCGAGTTCCATAGGAAACGAGCCATAGGGGCATCGATGAAAATCTGCTTAAAGTTGATCCACTGCAAATGGGCTGGGAACCACGTCATCGGAACGCGATGAATTTCGCCGATGGTCTTAAGCGAAGTGGAGAGCATCCAAAACAGCGGAAATGCGAATAATAGAACGCCTCCGTATAGAAGGATGTAGATGATTGTTTTGTCCATCAGACGCAGATCGCCGTGATTGTACGATTTTTTTCGCTTCATAATAAAGGAACCTCCTTTACTTCGAGTCATATTCATAGTGGACGAATTTTTTGGAGCCCCACAGCGATACGAGAGTCAGCGCGAAAATAAGCAGGAATAATATCCATGCCTGAGCGGAGGCATACCCCATCCGGAACTGCTTGAATGCAGTATCAAATAAATAATACACGTAGAAATAGGAGTTCCAGTCCGGCCCTCCCTTCGTGATAACGTAGGCTTCCGTAAAGATTTGCAGCGATCCGATCATGCTAATAATGGTATTGAATAAAATGACAGGTGAAATAAGCGGAATCGTAATTTTACGGAACTTCGCGAAACCGCTCGCCCCTTCCATAGATGCGGCTTCAAACAGATCTGCCGGCAGCGATTGCAGCGCGGCAAGAAAGATCACCATCGTGCTGCCTGATGCCGTCAATTGCATGAGTACCATGGATGGAACGACCGTACCCGGGCTTGTAAACCAACCTGGTCCTTGAATGCCGAACCAATCATAAAGGACAGAGTTCACGACACCGAACTGCGGGTTAAGCAGCCATGACCACAAAAAGGAGACGGCTACACCAGATATGATGCTTGGTGCGTAATACAGTGTGCGAAGGAGCGATTGCCCCTTGATTTTTTGATTAAGCAGAACGGCAACAATTAAAGATGTCAGTATCGTAAACGGTACGGCCATAACGCTGTAATAGAGAGTCACGGACAATGACTTGTAAAACAGCCGGTCTCCGAACAGCGTGCTGTAATTGCTTGTTCCTGCAAATGTCGGGGACGAGATGACATTGTAATCAGTGAAGCTGAGCAGCAGCGAGACGAGAATCGGTCCCCCGGTGAAGCATATAAAACCGATAAACCAAGGGGCTATGAAAAACCAAAACGACCGTTCCTCGCGCTTCATGGCCAGCGAAAGCTTTCTCATGGGCTACCTCCGTTGGGCCGGCGGACGCCTTCTAATGAAGGGCATCCGCTCGGCTGAAATTTACTTAAAGCTCTGGCTGCTATTGGTTCAAATTCAACGATAGGAGGTTATCATTCAACACTTTCAAACCGTCGGCTATGCTCTTTTTGCCTCCCCATACCAGATAGAGCGATTGGTTCATCGTTTCTAGAACCGTATTGAATTTGACGATCAAATGGTTTTCAGCTTCCCGGCCATACTTGATCGAGCCTTCGTGAACCTGCTTGAATGCCTCAGGGTCCATGCCGATTTCTGCACCCATTTTGTCATACCAAAGCTTGAATAAGCTCGCGTCTGCCGGCGTTCTTCCTACTTCATTCATGTAACGGTAGGCGCCGCCGCCTTCAGCTGGATTAGCTAAATGCCGGACAAATTCCCATGCCTCGTCGGGATGCTTGCTTGTTGCCGAGATGCTCCAAGGATCAACATAAAGGGTAACCTTGCGTCCTTCATGATAGGGAACAGCCGCAACACCCCATTTGAAATCCGCTTGCTTGTAGGAGCCGAGTCCCCAGCCGCCGGAAATGTACATTCCGACTTTGCCGGTAAGGAAAGGATCGCCCAGCTGCGCGGATGCGGCTACTGTCTCTGCGTCCGGCGCTACTTTGTATTTATTGATCAAATCCACATTGAACTGCAGTGCTTCGACGTTAATCGGCTTCATTAGATCAGGCTCACCCATTACGCCGGATGTATAAGCTTCGGGCTTGAATAGATCTCCTCCGAATAGCCATGTCATAGCATTTGCGCTTAATGCGCTGGAGAAACCAAAAACCTGCTTGCGAGCGTCACCTACGTCATGAGACAACTTTTGTGCGGTTTCGAGCATCGCATCGAAATTCCAAGACTTATCATCCCAGTCGGTCGTTGGGTAAGAAAGGCCAGCAGCATCGAATAAGTCCTTGTTGTAATAAAGATAAGTAGCGTTGCTTACGAGCGGAACGCCGTAATTTTTACCGTTGATTTTATAAATATCGAGCAGGTTAGGGTCCATTGTATCGAGCTCGGGAGCCCCTTTCTCAATATAAGGAGTAAGGTCCTTCAATGCGCCCATCTTCATATAAGTAGCAAATCCGCTATCCGCCTGATTGGGATTCCAAACATCCGGTGCATTGCCGCTGGCAATCAAGGTCGTCAGCTTTTGATCGAATTGATCGTACGGGATATTCTCAAGCCGCACTTTTACATTCGGATGGCTTTCTTCGAAGGTCGAAACCATCGCGTCCTGCCATGCCTTTTTGTCCGGGTCTGCTGCCATTACCCAAACGATCTCAACCTTATCCTTGCCGTTGTTCTTTACTCCTCCGTTGCTGTTATTTTTTGACCCGGCTTCACCGCCGCAAGCAGACAACGTGGTAGAAAGGGAAAACAAAAGAAGTGCACTCATCACTAAACGATTTTTCGTTATTAGATTTTTCATGACAACCCCCGCGTTCGTTTTTTTGAACCCACTTTTACAAAATGTTAATAAAACTAACTCGAATTATAGAAATTTCATTCTAAAAGCATGTTCTACTATGCATCACCCACTGTTGTTATGCCTTATTGCTAACCAATATAGCATATGATAATATGAATTATAAGCACATATCTTATCTAATTTATCATTTTTCTACGTATATTACTTTGAATATAAACTCATTACTTTACATGGTGGTGTGATGTTTGTGGAGTCGAATTTTTATGAAGCTGCGAAGTTTGATATTAGTCGTGAGAGGAAAACCGACACAAGTATGCCATCGCGTCATTATCATAATGGCTATGAAATCTTCTATCTCGTCTCTGGTGATATCAGCTACTTTATCGAGGATAAAAGCTATCAGGTGGTTGGCGGCGCGTTATTGATCATCAATGTGAATGAGATTCATAAGCTGGTCAATTCAAGCAAAGAATCATTTGAGCGGATTACGCTGCTGTTTCAGGAGGAATTCCTTGAGGATATGTTTCCTTACAATGACAGCTTTCATGTGCTATCCAGCTTTTCAAGCGGCAAAAATTTCATGCCCTTAAACGGCCAAGAACAAAGCATGATCGAGAAGCTTTTCGATAAAATGATTGCGGAATTTATTAAGCAGCCTCCCGGCTATGAATATTATTTAAAAACACTGCTGTTCGAGCTGCTTATTTTTCTTTACCGCAAGACGTCAACGCTGCCTGCAGCTGAACATGACGGAAGCAATCCGATCAATAAAAAGATTTTTGAAATTGTCGATTATTTGAACCAGCATTATCATGAAAACCAAACGATTCAGGGCATATCCAGCAGGTTTTTCATCAGCTCCTCATATTTTTGCAAAATGTTTCGGGAGAACACAGGCTTCACCTTCACAGAGTACTTGAACAATGTTCGAATCAAGGAGGCGCGCCAGCTCTTAACGGGGAGCACTTTGAAAATAGCTGATATTGCTGAAAAGGTCGGCTTTGAGAGCATGACGCATTTTGGACGCATTTTCAAAGATATTACCGGCCATTCACCGCTTAAATACCGACAAGCCTATAAGTTTGAATTGAATTAACCCAATAAAAAAAGCCAACTCCGACGCAAATCATGCGCGGTTGTTGGCTTTTTTAGATTAAGCTAGTTATAGTTCAACCTTATTTCTGCGACTGCTCTACCTGTGCGATTAACGCATCTACCGCTTCATCCACGAGGTCAGGACCATAATTCCATTTATTACGGGTTATGTTTAAGACACGATTATTTTTTACTGCGGGAATGGCTTTATAGAGAGGCTCTTGAAATAGCTTTGTCATCTCTTCCAGCTCATCATCCTTCATTTGTGTGAAGAAATAGTCTGCAGGCCGATCAGCCAAAGATTCCATCGACAACGCAGCGCCGCCGTCTGCAAATTTCTCAAATTGCTCTGGCATTTGGAAGCCTAAATCCTCATAGATCAGCTTGCCCAAAGTACCGCCTTTGCCTCCCAATAGAACCTCGCCCTTATAAAGAATGAACGTGATGGCAGTTGTGCCTTCTTTAATATTAATATTGATCTCATCTCGGATACGCTCAAGCTTCTCCTCGAATTTAGAAATCCATGCTTCAGCCTCTGGCTTTCGGTTCATGACATCGCCCATCGCTCGGAGCGTATTGATGACATCTGGATCGCCGCCCCATGCTACGGCAACTGTCGGAGCTATTTTCTGATAAGTTTCGTAGATTTCAGCGCTATGATAGTCTGGCAGTATAATGATGTCTGGTTGCAGGGCAGATATAGCCTCTGCATTGCCAAGCCCATCACCAATGCTTTCGGCCTCTGTCATGGTGTCTGGATATTGTTCAAGTGTACCTTGATCGACCCCAACTGGCTCTAGTCCTAGCGGCAGCAAATAACCACCGTATGTAATGACGACAGCCTTACTCGGCTTAACGGGGATAGTCACTTCTCGCCCTAATGCATCCTTATAAACTCTAGTCTCTGCCGGCAATGTATCTGTACTTTCACTTTGCTGCTTATTATTGCCTTCCGTAGACTGCTGCACATTTGAATCTGAACCACCACAAGCAGCAAGCAGCAACGATAGGCTAAACAATAGCGTTACAGCAAAAGAAGGCTTAAAACCAAAACTCATTTCATCCACTCTCCAAGCATCTTGTTGATAATGATTATCACTGTTAACAATATAACCTTCTTCCAGGGAGGGAGCAATGAACGATTCGGGCATAAAATTTGTGCGAACTGAACTTTTTAAACCGAGGTTATGCATTTTGAACTGAGCTGGTGTCTCGCCAGTTTGCTTTTTGAAAAGGCGGCTAAAATAATACATATCTGCATATCCGACACTGTAGGCGATATCACGAATGGTCACCTCTGTTTCATTTAGTAAAAACTTAGCTTGATTCATACGTGTCTGAACGAGATACTCCATAGGGCTGCATCCATATTTTCGTTTAAACACTCTGGAGAGGTAGTGTGTACTGTAATGAAATAGATTCGCGATCATCTCCATGGAGATCGTTTCGTGATAATGCGCATGAATATAATTAGCGATCTGTACAGCCAGATCAGGCGAGGCAGCTTCCGTATCAGCGATACGCAGCTGGCGGAACTGCTCATGCACAAATTGGTAGAAGAGGCCTGTCACCTGCAGCCGGTCCAGCTCTTCACTCAGCTTCCAATGCTGCTGCATAGACTCTAGCAGAGCAAGCAGAGATAAGGGGTGTTTCGCTTTAAATGTATATTGCTGCCCAAATGGAGCATGCAGCTCAGCTTGTCTTTGCGTAGATTGAGTAGATAAGCCGCGCATAGGTTTATATAAAATAAGATAGTAGTCAAAAGGACGGCTCAGACAGCTGATATTCATCGTAGCGCCTTTGCCGCCGTGCAGCAGCTGGGAATTAGCGGATTCGACAGCCATTCCATCAAGACTTATTTTAGCCTCACCTTGGTTAGTGAAGATAAAAGCATTGGCCGGAAGGCGGTAAGCTTGCAATTCCTCACCTGTCTTCATTGCCAAATGCCGAATATCAAGCACTTTAACCGGCGTTTGGCTCCATATTGTGATGGTCTCATGCCATTCCATAACCACACCCCGTGACGGATTACATAGAATTATTTTACTAGTGAGAATACATATCATTTATAATATATAATCATATCGTACCCCATTAAGCGCGTATAGAGAAAGCAGGTTTCTAAAAATGGAAGTGCATGATCATTTGGTGTTATGGAATCATGCTTTTTGCACCATTTTTGATGTCCGTCGCATCAATATGAAAGCCGAAGAATCGTTATCTGCCTACTCCGTACCTGCCAGCATATTTGTGATGTCTATTCAAGGAAGTGCGCAAGTTTGTCTGAATGGTGTGGATCACTATGCTAAACGATTTAAAATATTTCATACTGGCAAAGGATCAGTTTTGAATATTCGCGCTGGTGCCGAGGGGTTTGAATATTATGTGATTTATTATAAAGCACGTATTCCATCGCCTGTTCGGCAGGAAATGATCGATCTGGTAGAGCGCGCCCAACCTTTTCATGCCCAATACGGCTTTGTGCCTGCTTTTCCGGTAGCATTATATCGCAGCATGACAGACATGCATAAGGAATGGGGAAGGGCAGAACCGCTGGGGAGATTGCGTGTGAGAGCTTTGCTCCATCAATTTGTATATGATTTATTAACTCAAATGCAGGTACAGGGTGTGCGACCGGAAAAACGCGATTTGGCAGCTCAAATCATTTCGATTATTCATGAACGTTATGCAGAGTCCATTACTTTGGAATCTTTATCTGAAACTTTGAATTACAGCGTTCCCCATTTGTCTACTTATTTCAAAAGCCGGACAGGCCTCAGTCCGATCGATTATTTGATCAAGGTACGCATCGATAAGGCAGCAGAGCTGCTGCTCAGTACCGATGCCACGCTAAGAGAAATCGCTATCGGTGTTGGTTATCAGGACCCTTATTATTTAGGCAGAATGTTCAAAAAAAATAAAGGCATGTCACCGACACAATATAAATTGAAGTACTCGTCCAAGCACAAGGTAGAAGATTATCCTTCCATAAGCATGAGATCGTCCATTGTCTCCCCCCATCTCCTCGGCTATACTGATTTAAATGATAATCATTATCAACGTAGTGGAGAGGGAGAAATACCAATGATTAAACCATTCAAACCGTCCATGGTGGCGGGATTGCTATTAAGTTTTATTTTATTATTGAGTGCCTGTGGGGTAGAAAATGCGGCGGAGACGACTAATCCATCAACGGCGACAGCGTCGCCCTCTGCCGAGGAATCCCAGACCAAAACCATCTCTACAATTGCTGGAGACATAGAAGTTCCTACGCATCCGAAACGAATCGTAGCAGGTGAATATTTAGGAAGCCTCATTGCGCTTGGTGTTGTCCCTATCGGAACTTCTAACCATCACATTAAAAACCCATATTTCGGTGATGCTTTAAAGGGCGTTGAAGATATAGGAGACGGGAATGGCAATATCGAGAAAATTTTGGAGATGGAACCTGATCTTATAATTATGGATGATACCTATGCTGAAATGAATGAACAGCTGCCAAAAATCGCACCTACGGTTATCATACCTTATGCATCGTTGAAAACCGTTCATGAGGAAATTACCTATTTCGGCAAGCTGCTCGGTAAGGAACAGGAAGCAGAGAAGTGGCTCAATGATTATGATCGAAGAATAGCCGAAGCCAAGCAAAAAGTATTGCAGGTCGTTCCGGCTGACAGTACCTTCTCCATTCTAGAAATAATGGATAAAAACATTTCCGCGGTAGGCGCAAACTTTGGCAAGGGTGGGCAAGCCGTTTACGGAGGATTTGGCTTCAAGCCGCCAGCTGCCGTTGTTGATGAGATGAAAGATCCGGGATGGGCATCGATATCCAATGAGGTATTGCCGAAATATGTGGGGGACTATATAATACTGACTTCCGATTCGCATACCCTTGCTGATCTCAAGGCTGATCCGATTTGGAATACGCTTGATGCGGTCAAGAACGATAGGGTATACATATGGGGAAGCGACCGGTCATGGTACTGGGACCCCATAGCGATCCTGCTCCAGACTGAAGAAATTGCAGAATGGTTAGTTGGTAAGTGATTGTAGTTAATGTGGGTTGCCTGTGGCCTGTGGAATAAGGTACAGCAATAATGGGTTATTCTAAAACGAAGATAACAGTGGATATGCAGCTGTTGTCTTCGTTTTTTCGATTTCAATTGATTGAACTCATGTGTTTAAAATGCGGCCTGGTTAAAAAACTATTGCATTCCTTCAAGCGATAAGTTATGATCAATTCAGTTAGTGATTGATCAATTACTAACAAGTGATTTCTTAAAGGTGGAAGATATGATGGAAAAAAATACAGCAGCGTCCGTTAATCGCCGTACAGAAATTATTGCTGCTGCGATTGAAGTTTTCGCTGAAATTGGATATTATCGCGCAACAACAGCAAAGGTTGCTGAACGTGCTCAAATCTCACAGCCGTATGTTTTTCGTTTTTTTGCAACGAAGGAAATTTTGTTGAAGGAAGCTTTAGAGGTTTCATGGACACGTATCGTAGATGCATTTGGCAGCGTGATCGAGACAGCGGGACCTGATCAGCTCGAGAAGGAGCTTGTTGAAGCTTATATAGAAGTCATGAAATCGTATCAGAATGAAACGCTGCTGTTAATGCAGGCTCAGACGATAAAAGACGAAGCGATTGTCGAGGATATGCGAAATGGATACCGTGTAGTGCAGCAGTTAGTGTTAAACGCATTCCAGCAAGCTGGTCTTGAGAATCCGAAAGATAAAACGGTTATATTTTTGGCTAGAGGCATGCTGTGTAATGTCTCGATGGCGCTATCCTTGCCGGAGTTAATGTATTAGAGCTGATTTTTGGCTCTTTAATATATTGATGTAATTGATCAATCAATAAACAACTTACATCAATAAAATTACATTTAAATTACTTGGCATATTAGGGGCTGCCATGGCTAGCTAAATACAGAACGTGTTAGAAGTTAGCCAAGACAATTAAATTGTTATTGAAGTCAATGCATTGTCCGCACGCCAGTTTGTTAGTGATTGATCAATCACAAATTTGAGGAGTGAATAATAATGAAAAAAGCTATTGTATTAGGTGCTACCGGAGGTACTGGTGCTCCCATTGTTGAGGAGCTTCTAAAGAGAGGAATCGAGACTACAGCATTCGGGCGTTCTCATCAAAAGCTGAAACAGCTTGCGATGGATTTGGGTAATCCTAAGCATTTATCGCTTAAAGTTGGAGATGTGCTTAATCCAAAGGAACTGATATTAGCTTGCGAAGGTCATGAGGTTATTTTTAGCTGCGCGAATGTGCCGTACAATGACATGCATACGATGCTGATCCCTATGGGAGAGGCAGTTATGGAAGCGGCTAATCAGCTTGGTGCAAAAATCGTCGTTGTGGATGGCATTTATCCCTATGGAAGAAAAACGACTAATCAGGCAACAGAGGATCACCCTAAAAATCCGCATACCAAAAAAGGAAAGGTTCGACTGCAGTACGAGCAAATGGTGTTTAGCCCACGGTGGAATAAGGCGCATAAAATGATTGTTCGTTTACCTGACTATTATGGCCCATCTGCTAACCAAGCATCCTATTTGGGATCCACTTTAGATGGAATTGCAGCTGGCAAACCTTCCGTATTTATTGGAACGATGAAGGTTGCCCGTGAGTTTGTTTATTTGCCGGATGCGGCAATTATGATCGTGGAGCTGGCCTTTAGGGAGGATGCTTTTGAGCAGAACTGGCATATTCCAGCGTCAGGCGTCATCTCTGGCCGCGATTTTGTAAAGATAGCCCAGAGGGCAGCAGGTACGTCAAAACCAGTCATACCGCTTGGCAAAATGGGCTTATCATTTCTCGGTCTATTTTCCCCAGTTATGAAAGAGGTCGTTGAGATGCTGTATTTAACGGAGGAACCATTCGTATTAAGCGGTGAAAAATATAAGCGGCTTGTCGGACCGATCCCTGCTACTCCATACGAGATAGGGATTAAGGCTACAATTAATACACTTATGAAACGGAACGAAGTAAAAGAGGCAACATCGCGTTGAGGCTAAAAAAGTACGGAATGAAATACGGCGAATTGTGGTTTTATACAACCACAGTTCGCGGCATTTAGTTAAAAAACAGAAGGGATAGTGGGTTTGATTTAAAAAAAGGAGGGAAGATTAGTGGTAAATGAGGTGTGTTGCCATTTTGCAAGCTTTGACTACAGGCATATAAAAGGTGATGCATTGCTGAGGTTTATTACGGGATTTAACAGGAGTTGAAGCTACAGCTACAGCTCTAAGGCTTCCTTTGTAATCTCTTGAATATCGACAGGACAATTGGAGCTTTCTTTCACGATGTCTGGTAAAATGTGCTCTAAAAAATAATCTACACAATGCAGTTTTATTTTTTTGATTTTGACGAGCGCTTCACGGTACATAACGACAAATTCCTTTTCGGTGTTGCCTCTTTGCAATTCCGTAAGCGCCTCGTAAACTTGATCAAGCTTATCGGCTACTTCAAGAATAAGGCCTTCGACGGATTCATCCTTGCCCTCGCGCAGTTGTCTGCGGAAAATAGGCTTAAATTCCTCAGGAATATTTTCCTCGATAAAAAGAGCAATCATGCCTTCCTCAACCTTTTGCAGCATGCCACGCAGTTCTAAGGAGTAATGTTTCACTGGTGTTTTAATGTCTCCAATAAATATTTCCCCATAATCATGGCTGCTCGTAATTTCGTAAAGCTTCTTCCAATTTATTGTGACGCCGTTCGTTTCTTCAATATCTGCTAATGTTTTGGCGTATTGAACAACCTTCCAAGAATGAGCGGATACGCTGTGCTCTTCAAACTTAAATTTACCTGGACAACGAATGATACGTTCAAGATCGTTAAGCGATTGAAAGTACGTATGAATTCCCATAGCATGCAATTCCTTTCTTTTTCCCAAAGATGTTTTACAATGCGAGGCATTAGAGTTAGTATAAAGCTCATTTGTTAATGGACGATAAAATGAATCAGGTAATATATGTAATAACTAATAGGGCAAGCATTGATTTATTCTCTTGTCAGTACGACGTAATCCTGCTATTATCATAATGACTTATTAAAGATCTTTAATAAGTCGGTATGAACCTTCTTAAACAAATGGATGACGAACACCAAGGAGATCAGATAACGATGGCAACGTTCTTTTTAATTATTATTTATTTGGCTTTTATTAGTTTAGGTTTGCCGGACTCCTTGCTCGGATCGGCATGGCCTGTGATGAGAATGGATATGAATGCTTCATTAGGAACGGCTGGTAGCATTTCCATGGTTATTGCAGCAAGCACGATCATCTCGAGCTTGATAAGTGGTACTGTACTGCACCGTTTTGGCACTGGGAAGGTAACGCTTGTGAGCTGTATTCTGACAGCAGGAGCTTTACTTGGTTTTGCATGGTCTCCTTCAATTATATGGCTAATTATTTTTGCGATTCCGTTAGGCATTGGCGCGGGCAGTGTAGATGCTGGATTAAACAACTATGTGGCTACCCATTACAAAGCTCATCATATGAGCTGGCTGCACTGTTTTTGGGGAGTAGGAGCTACGCTAGGTCCAATTATTATGGCTTCGTCTATCTCAGGTCAAAACCTTTGGAGAGATGGTTATCTCACGGTTGCAATGATTCAGTTTATTTTAGTCGTCATTTTATTTGTTTCTCTTCCTTTATGGGATAAAGTTGCAAAAAGCAGTCATGTTATAAATGCTGAAGCTCACCATGAACTGCATGATCAGAAGTTGGAGCAGGCCGCTGAAAATAAGAAGCCATGGCAAATAAAAGGGGTCAAATTAGCGATGCTAACCTTTTTATTTTACTGCGGCATTGAAGCGAGCATGGGATTATGGGGAAGCAGCTTTCTTGTAAATATTAAAGATTTGCCTGCTGCGACAGCAGCACAATGGGTATCTTGGTTCTTTGTAGGAATTACAGTTGGTCGAATGATTACTGGCTTTATAACATTTAAAATGAGCAGCCGCATGCTGATTAGGTATGGCCAGTTAATTGCATTAATTGGAACAGTAGTGCTAGTGCTGCCGTTACCATCTATCGTCTCGCTTATCGGATTTATGATTGTAGGGCTTGGATTAGCTCCGATATTTCCGTGTATGCTGCATGAAACACCTGCGCGATTCGGGAAAAAGAACGCACAGTCTATTATGGGTTTTCAGATGGCTGCTGCCTATACGGGCAGTACGCTAGTTCCCCCTTTTCTAGGATTGCTTGCAACCAATACAACGATTAGTATTTTCCCATGGTTTATTATTATATTTGCGATTGCTATGCTCTTGTGTACGGAAAAATTAAACAACTTTTTGAAAAGATTGCATGTAGGAATAGCGGCGAAATAAGTCCTTGCATTAGGCGAGGCTTAATGAAAGAAAAAAATGAAGAATGAACTTAAAAACCACAACCGTATCGTGTTGTGGTTTTTTTGGCATTATGCGATATTAGCCTGTATTTTTCTATTATGATCGTTCTGCAACCGATTGTATTTAATGAAGGCATACTGTAATATCTTTATTAATTATATGGATTTTTATTACAATAATATGAGGCTATCATTTTAATTTATGGGTAGAACGGGCTAAAGGCGGGAGAAAATGAAGAGATTCATTCCGAATAAAATGTATATTCCGTTTACGTACAAAATGATGATTCCGTATCTAATTCTTGTGCTGCTGACCGACGCTGTCATTGGATACATCTCCTATACGATGCTCATTGAGTCGAGAACAGAGATGGCGGAAACGAATATCCGTACGGCTATGAAGCAGACGAGGAGCAATATTGAATATCAGCTGGATGAGATCCAGCGAATGTCCAGTACACTTTTCAGCAGCATTACTTTTCAGAACGCTCTTCAGTTTGAAGGGGACCAGCTCGATATGATGCTCAAAATGAGGGATGATATTATTCCGCAAATGAAGGCGCCTCTCCTGCTGTATGGAAACAATATTAGACTGGCGCTCTATACGGTTAACGAAAATATGCTTGAAGTTTCGGGCGATGATATGGCCACCCCGATTGGCAGGCGTGACTATTATGTGTTATCTCATCACAGTATAGAGAATACGGATTGGTTTAAATCCATTTCCTCTACATTCCAAGACCACCTATGGATTCAGGTCGATTCGGACCAGAAACTAAACAACATCTCTCATTTCCGTAGATTAGTCACATCCAGCGGCATTTCGTCTACGATCGGCTATTTGCGCGTTACGGCTCGCTTCGATGAATTGTTAGGCAATTTCGATACATTCCCAATCGAAGAGGGCATCAGCCTGCGATTAATTGATATGGCTTCTGGACTTAATCTATATGAACGAGGAAGCATAGATGAGAAGGCTAGCATGAAATCATATTTGAGTGTGAGGGAAGAGATTCCAGGAACAAATTTTGTGATCGAGACGTTGGTTCCTCATTCTTATCTAAATAAAGATGCGACCAGAATGAAAAAAGCGATAAGCACCGTTTGCTTCATCAGTTTCTTGGTTATGGCGTTTATCGGAGTGATTGTGGCCCGTCTATCAGGGAAAAAGATGAAGCGTATTGTAACGCTCGTGCAATCGTTCCAAGAAGGGAATTTTTATAAGCGGATTGGTTTTACAGGGAATGATGAATTTGTTCATATTGCAGATTCTTTTAATCAGATGGCAACCAGCATTCAGGACCTCATCAAAAATGTATATGTGCAGGGCATTCAGAAAAAACAGGCAGAGCTTGATGTGCTCCAAGCGCAAATTAGCCCTCATTTTTTATACAATACACTCTCGACAATCGGCAGCCTGGCTAACTTAGGGGAAGTAGATAAAGTAACAAAGATGGTGCAGGCGCTGTCCAAGTTTTATCGGCTTACGCTAAACGGAGGCAATGTCTATATTACGCTTGAGAAAGAGCTTGAACAGGTGGAATCCTATCTAGACATACAAAGAGTAAAGTATGCAGATACCTTTAAGGTGTATTTCGATATGGAGCCTGAAATTGCACATATTCCGGTAATTAAGCTGATTCTCCAGCCGTTCGTTGAAAATATTTTCAAACATGCTTGGTTTGGGGAAACGATCGCTATTCGTATTACAGGGAAACGTCTCGGGGGCCATATTGAGCTGAAAATTATTGATAACGGGATCGGTATGAGACCGGAAACGTTGAAAAGAATGCTGGCAAGCACGATCCATTCAGACCGATACGGTCTGAAAAATGTGGAGGAACGTATAAAACTAAGATACGGTAAGGACTTCGGCATTCATATCGGCAGCATATATGGAGCAGGAACGACGGTGCAAATTATTCTTCCGATCGATGAAGAAATCATTGAAGATTTGGAACCGCTGTCATAATGACGCGCCAGAGGAGGAGAGTACCGACATGGATATCAGCATCCTATTGGTAGATGATGAAGCAATAGATTTGGAGTGGTTAAGGCGCCGGGTAGCGGGCAATGAACAGCTATCCCTCCAAGATGTAGGAACGGCTATCAGCGGATTTGCAGCTTTGAAGATAATGGAACAGAAGCGCATCGATCTTATTTTGTCCGACATTCGAATGCCGATCATGTCTGGAATAGAGTTTGCTCGCAAAGCAAAGGAAATTAATCCTCAAGTTCATATTATTTTTATAAGCGGACACCAGGATTTCAGTTATGCCAAAGAGGCCATTCAACTGAATGCCAGCGGTTATTTGCTTAAGCCTGTAGATGATAGTGAGCTCAATGACATGCTCGTTCTCATTTGCTCTAAGATAGAGAACGAACGACAGCAGAATATGGCCTTGTCTGAAACCTTATCGCTAGTCAATCAGGAGCTGCTGCTTCGCTGGTTCAATGAAGCAACGCCAGGTCAGGTTGAAGCACATATTCATACGATTTTATCGCCTTTGTTACAGCAGGGAGCTTCTGTCTCGATTATTGAGATTGATGATCTTGCATGGAAGCTTAAGGAGAAAAGTGAGGAAGAGCGGCGATTGTTTATGAATCAGATCACCCTCTTTATTCGCAATTTTGCAGCGGACAACAACTTGGGCAGTATGATGACAAGCTATGATTACCATTATGTTCTGCTGGCTGCTGTTCAAGAAGAATACATGACGGCGCTGCTGGAACAACTTGTTCGGCAATTTAATGAGACGTTCTCTTGCTCCATTACGATTGGAATGGGAATGTACACCAATGATATCGCTAAGCTTCATGACTCCTATCGGCAGGCGAAAGCAGGATTAAGCATCAAATGGATCATGGGGAAAAATCGGATCATTCAAGGCGCTTTCCAGTGGAGCCCTAAACAATCAGCTGCATCAAATTTTGAAGAGGTTGTAGATGTTATGCTTCGAGCGATGCTGGAGTATGACCTGACGACCATTGACGACTGTTTGCTTCAGCTCTTAAACGGTGAAAAACCGTTGACCCAGAAAAACGATATTTATGATCTCATTATTCGTATTACCTCCAAGCTCCATGCTGATTTGCAGCAAATGAATGAACATATGTACGAAATGCTGAAATGGGAATCTCATCATCCGATTATTTTGTTTGAATTTGAAACGGTGCATGATATCCTCTCTTGGCTGAGGAGACGGTTCTTTGAACTATCTGAACTGCTGTATTTAAAGAAGCAGCGGCAGAAGCGCAAGCTCATTGATCAAATTACAGCCTATATCGAGCAGCGATTGGATCAGAAAATAACGCTCAATGAGGTTGCCGCCCACTTTGACTTCACACCAAATTATTTGGGACAGCTATTTAAAATGGAGACGAACATACTATTCAGCGATTATCTCAATCAATTGCGAATGGAGCGGGTGTGCGAGCTATTAAAGGACCCGGCAAAGAAGGTTTATGAAATTGCCGAGCAGGTCGGCTATAAAAATATTATTTATTTCAATAGACAATTCAAACAAGCGATGGGGCTGTCACCTGGAGAATATCGAAAAAAGCATAAAATTTAGAGAAAATAATTTAAAGCTCAAGTCCAAAGCAGGCGTTGGGCTATTTTTTTTGCAAAAGATATTCAAATCGTTGATTTAGTATTGGTTTTAGTTGTTTCCCATAATTAATTTATTTACCGCTGCTTTTTATAATATGTGTACATAGAGAAGAGAGGGGCAGTGTTGATGATTCGACATCGATTTTGGAATGATCTGAACAAGTATAAAGTAATCCTTTTCATGCTGGCGCCTGCCGTTCTATTTTATCTCCTTTTTGCCTACATTCCGATGGTCGGCATCATTCTTGCTTTTAAGCATTATGATTATGCGGGCGGTGTGTTTGGAAGTCCGTGGAATGGCCTCGACAACATTCGCTTTTTCTTCGAATCGGGCGATGCTTGGCGGGTAACAAGAAATACGGCGTTGTACAACATAGCTTTTATTGTCGTAAACAACTTACTGCAAATGTTTGCAGCCATATTTTTGTTTGAGGTTGGCGGCAAATGGTTTCGCAAAATTACGCAAACGGTTATTTTTCTCCCATACTTCATTTCTTGGGTCGTAGTTGGAGCGATTGCCTACAATTTATTGAATAGTGACATTGGTACGGTGAACGTCCTACTGAAGAGCATTGGGATGGAGCCGGTCGACATTTATAATACACCTGAATATTGGCCGTTTATACTTGTATTTGTCTCCGCTTGGAAGATGCTTGGTTATGGTACGGTAATGTATTTGGCCGCCATTACGAGCATTGACACGGAAATGTATGAAGCTGCTGAAATTGATGGCGCTAATATTTTCCAAAGAATGATGCGAGTCACAATTCCGAATCTGTATCCGACCATTATTATTTTAGTCTTATTGGCAGTCGGCAACATCTTCCGCGGCGATTTCGGCATGTTCTACAACATGGTTGGCAATAACGGGGTGTTGTTCTCCTCCACAGATGTCATCGATACCTTCGTATTTAGATCACTTATCACAACCAACGAGATTGGAATGTCAGCGGCGGCAGGCGTATATCAGTCCATTCTTGGCTTCACGACAATCATGCTGGTCAACTATGCTGTTCGTAAATATGATAAGGATCGCGCTTTATTCTGAATGGGGGTTAAGACATGAATGCATCCGGCTTAAGTTTAAATAAGAAAGCAGTCAAGGCTGCTAAAATAAAAAAAGTGGATCAACGATTATTTTATGCGATTGGCTATACCGCGCTCGTGATGCTGGCCTTGTTATGTATCGTTCCATTTATTTTGATTTTATCGTCATCCCTAACGGATGAGAGCAAAATTGTTGTGGACGGGTTTCAGCTTTTCCCAAGCGAGTTTTCTTTGGAAGCTTACAAAATACTTTTCAAATACCCGGATCAAATGATTAATGCTTACATCGTAACAATAGCAGTTACCGCGATTGGCACGATAGCTGGTTTGTTTCTAACGTCGATGACTGCTTATTGTCTAAGTAGAAAGGATTTTAAATGGCGTAATCACTTTTCGTTTTATTTCTTCTTCACCACGTTGTTCAGCGGCGGACTTGTTCCTTGGTATTTGCTCATCGTCAACTATCTCCATATGAAGGATACCGCGCTAGCTTTAATAGTCCCGCTGTTGTTCAATGTTTTCTACATTATCGTGATGAAGTCATTCATGAGCGGTATACCGGAAGCGATTACGGAGTCAGCAAAAATAGATGGCGCAGGCGATTTTCTAATCTTTATGCGACTTATTCTTCCACTATCCAAGCCAGCTTTGGCTACAATAGGTTTGTTCTTGGCACTTGGATACTGGAATGATTGGTATAATGCACTGTTATTTATTTCGAATGAGAAATTAATGCCGCTTCAGTACTATTTGTACAAAATGTTAGGCAATATGGACGGCATGCGCAAGGCAATGATGGGATCAGGCGCGGTTGTTACGACAAGCCTTCCGACAGAGGGTTTAAAGATGGCGATGACGATTGTAGCAAGCGGACCCATTCTCATTGCTTATCCATTCGTTCAGAAATATTTTGTAAGAGGATTAACGATTGGCGCTGTAAAAGGATAGTTCCAGGCAATCCTGGTTTATCAATATATGAATTGGGGGTCTCCAGCATGTTTAAGAAAAAATCGCTTTGGCTGGCATTTGTACTAACATTCGTTTTCATTTTAAGTGCATGCTCAGGCAACAGCAACAAAGAAGCCACATCTCCGAAACCAGCGAACGAAGGAACCGAGACCGCTACGGAACAGCCGGCTACTGAGCAGCCTGCCGCTGCAGAAGAGGGGATCGATACTTCCAAGGAAGTTAAGCTTAAAATGATTTTTGTAGGTCCGAAGCCGGTAGATTATGATACTGTTTTTGCTGAAATTAATAAGAAGCTGAAGGAAAAAATTAATGCGACAATTGAGGGCGAATTTCTAGATTGGTCCGATTGGGCTCAAAAGTATCCACTGAAACTAGCAGCCAACGAAGAATTTGACTTAATTTATTCCGCAAACTGGGCTGGATATAATGATCAGGCGTTGAAGGGCGGATTTTTAGAGCTAACGGAAGAGATGTTGTCTAAATACATGCCGGAAACTTGGGAAATCATGCCGAAATCCAGCTGGGATCAAGCAAAGGTAGACGGCAAGCTGTACATGGTTCCACAGAACAGCGGGGAGTCCGTTGAGAAGCTCGTCTTGTACCGGGAAGATTTGCGTGTAAAATATAATCTTCCTGCGATCGACAGTCCTGAAGCTTACGCGAATTACTTAAAGGCGGTTTCTGAAAATGAGAAGGGGATTGTACCCTTTACTCCAGAAACAGGGGATTGGAAGCTGCACAATTTAGATCGTATTTTGCTTAAGCAGCAAAGTGAGTGGAATATGCTTGATTTCGATCTTCCGATCGGATTTAAGCTGACAGATGAGACGGGCAAAATCTTCAATGTGTATGAAACAGAAGAGTTCAAGCAGCTGCTCTACTACTATAAGGATCTTGCAGACCATAATGCATGGTCAAAAAACGTATTGAACAACAAAAACGATCACCAGCAGGATTTTAAAGAAGGAAAAACGGCGTCAATTACTCATAATATGGGTACGCTCGGTTCCTTGAAAGCAGCGATGGAAAGAGAAAACTCTCCATATAAAGCTGCACTTGCCGATATTACGCCTGCTAAGAAAAAGTCTCAAGCCGTTGCTACGCAAAATGGCACATCGGTTCATGCGACTTCGAAAAATCCAGAACGTGCGCTCATGTTCATTAACTTGATGCAAAATGATAAAGAACTTCATAATCTCATGATGTACGGTATTGATGGCGTGAACTATGAAGCTGATGGCGACGATAAACTTAAGTCGACAGACAAGACTGCCAACTATACAGGCTTCTCCAACTGGAGCTTTAACTCGCCGCTCAATCGTACGGATGCGGCATTCCCAGAAGAGGCATCTGCCATGAGCAAAGCGTGGGAAGCAACGGTATATCACTACCCGCTTGAAACCTTTGTATTCGACAACAGTAAAGTGAAAACAGAAGTGGCTAATGTGAGCAACGTCATGCTTCGTTATGCGATTCCACTCGAATACGGTGCGATTAAGGATGTAGATAAAGGCTTGGAAGATTTGCAGAAAAAAATCAAGGCCGCTGGAATCGATAAGATCATTGCAAAGGTACAAAGCCAAGTTGATGCATTCCTTGCAGCGCGGAAATAATTGAAAAAAAATCAGCCCCCAGATTGTATCTGAGGGCTGATTTTCTGTTTGAAATATAAGAAGGTATAAGTTTTCATCTTATAAGTCACTTATAATTAACGGTCAAAGCTGCTTTAGCGTCAAATAGATGCCGAAGGCGTTTTTACTGCGGCAACCGTTTTTTTCTCCCGAAACAACATAAAAAATAGCATAGATGCCGTGACATACAGTGCTCCAGTTATGCTGAACGTGATGGCGTACCCCCAGTAGTAGCCATAGGTAGCAATAAGATGAGAATGAATGGGTCCCATCGTAGCCCATCCAAGCATAAAAGCTGTCTGCATACAGGAGTTGGCCAGGCTTTGCTTTTTTGCAGAAACCCGGTCGATCAAAATAGCCGATTGCAGTGGATTAGCTGCATTCATAAGCGCTTGTCTGAATAGAAAGCTTATAGAAGCGACGAGTAACAGGTTTGTAAAACCTGTTAATAGCAGGAATGGCAGCGATAAGGTTTGGAAAATAACGATCGCTTTCACTTGTCCAACTCGATTGGCGAGCGACGGGCCAATGAGCATAGAGATGATGGTCATGACTTGACCTAATGAAAGCAATAAGCTCATCGCACTAAGCGATATCGAGAACCGATTGGTGAAATACAAATTCAAATAAGGAACAACAAGACCCGATCCGATACCAATCAAAAGCTGTATGGAGGCGAACTTAATAATAAATGACATTTCTTTATTAGGATGAGCTGTTTGGTTCGAAGCTGGCTGCTCGTTAGTTGCTTCAACACTTTCCTTCTGGCTGCGCGCAGATTCCCTAATGGCTTGCAAAGGTAGAAATGCTGCAATTGTCGCTATACTGCCTGCAAGTAAAACGATTTTGAAGGAGAGCAGCTTACTTAGTCCTGCCGCCTGCATAATATCTGCAATGACGCCTCCGCCAAGGCTGCCGCCGACCTGAGAGGCGAGAACAAATGCTGAAAAAATACTGAAAATGCGCAGTCGATCCGCTTTAGCTACGTTTGTGGCGAGAAAGGGAATGGCAAGCACCTGAAAGATGGCAGCAAATAAGCCGGTCAGAACGGCCATTGTAAGTAAGCTGCTTTCTGTTTCAAATAATGAGCGTCCAGCGAGTACCACACCGCTGCAAAGAGCGCCAATGACGAGCAAGCGCTTGCGGCTGGCGCGATCGCCAAATAAGCCAATGGGAATGAAACATAATGCGGTTGCGAGTGATTGCATACTGACGATTTTTCCGCTCATGGCATCGGGGTAACCGAGCTCGTGAATGTATAAATTGTAGAGTACCGAGAACATGCCCGTACCGATTTGATATAACATGTTTGCTAGAAAAAATAAACGAATATTGCGGGACCAGCCCTGCCACTCTGTGGCGGTAGATTGAAAGAATTTCACGTAGATGCCTCCTGATGCTATACCAAACTACATTACTCCTCTGGCAACAGTAAATCAATCGGAAATTATTATGTAAGGAAAAATAAATAGAGTGCTGTTGTCTAATAGGATGAAACCTAGGAGAGCAATTCCCTCCCTCGATCAATCATGATATGCTAAATGTACCAATTGAAAGATATGGAGGGATATTTTTATGCAAACATTTGTAATGCTCGGCAGTATTTTGATGGTGCTGGCGGTTGCTATTGGTGCGTTCGGCGCACACGCGCTGAAAAGTAAAATAACATCGGATAAGCTAAAGGTATATGAGGTAGGCGTGCAGTACCATATTGCGCATGCATTAGGCTTGATATTAATTGGACTGCTGGTAGGACAGTATCCAGATGTTCAGCTTATCGTTACCGGAGGCTGGTTTTTGGTAGCGGGAATTATTTTATTCTCAGGTAGCCTATATGTGCTGAGTGTTGCCAAAGCTCGGTTTCTTGGTCCAATTACACCGCTAGGCGGACTTTCATTTATGATTGGCTGGGTGCTTGTCGTTGTGGGTGTTCTTTAGGAGCATCTCAAACGAATTTCAAAAAATGACACCAACCTATTAGAGGGAAGGTGTCATTTTTTATTTCTAAAACTAATTGCGAGAAGCAAGATAGGGGATTAATCCGTTTGCGATCACTTGATGACCCCGATCATTGGGATGGATAGGCAGAGTACCGCTCAATGCATCTTCTAATCTCCCATTACGATAGCCATAGATTAGTGAGGCTTGTTTTCCTTCAAACCATCTATGAGCGGGAGCGATTTGTGCATGATAGCTTTGGGCAACCTCTATCGTCGTGTAATTTAATTGGTCGATAGCAGCTGCTGCTAGAGAACTATTCGGAAACGGATTATATTGCGTGCAGCAAATAATACGGGCGTTACTCACGCTTTTTATATGAGCGAGAATGGCTCGTAAATTTTGCCTGTAGGGAGTTAAGATCGGTTTTATAGCTATTTGCTGTTGGTTCTTAATCGAAGACAATGCAGCGTTTGCTAAATCTACCCCTCCAATCCAGACAGAAACAACATCGGATTTGCTAATAGCTGAGGAACCCTTCCAGATGACTGCGTTTAATAGATCATGACTGGTCCAGCCCGGACGAGCTAATACATATCCAGTTGCCCTGCGGGAACGGGAGCGTGAATTTAAAGCGTCAACGGCTAGTTGGGGATATGCTTTTGCGAGTGAGGAGGCATTCTCCCCATAGGTAATAGAATCTCCAAGAGCTGTATAGAGCATAACGATATCACCCACCCTATTCTTAATCATATAGACAATGCAAATAGGCTAGTAAAGGTTTGACACTGACAATAACAGTCGTTTATTCTTCTATTTCACTAGTGCATCTCTATAGTTATAGTATTGCAATGCTATGCTGTTTGCGTGGACATTTGTTCAGCAGCATGCAAATTGGATAAATTCATTAATAATTATTGACTTCATTTCAAATGATTTGTACGCTGTGCTGAGGAGCAAAGTCTATCAACATAGGAGTCGACAGAATGAAGCTTATAGAGGGTAACCGAATAATTAATCGTAAAAGCTTTCTGAAGTATCCATCATTTTATCGCAAAATGATTGTTTTTACGTTATTATCATCAATCATTCCTATCATTATCCTTGGGATCACCAGCTATATTTTAACTTCCAAAACGGCTAAAGATAATGCCAGCCAAGACATTACCCAGGTCTTAAGCTACGCTTCAGAGACCATCGATAATGGGCTTGAAAGAGTAGAGAATAACTTAATTCAGCTGGAGATGAGCTCGTTCTTCACTTCAGACTTGAAGGAAATGAAACGTACCAATTATTCTGGATTTTATTCGAATATCTATCAGAACATGTTGGCTTTTATGAACGGAAACCCACTTGTTAAGGATATTTCGTTATATACATTGGACGAGAATTACTTAATTTCGTCTACTTATGGTGGCAAAAAAATGGAGTCGGCAGTGGAACAGGAAAAGTATGAGAAGCTGCTGGAAAACAAACAGCAATTAGTTTGGCAGGCTGGTTATTCCCAAGGCGGTCAAGTGTACGATTCTGGTATTACCTTAACGAGTACAATTCCTTTACATACAAAAGATCCAATCGGTCTTATTCAAGTCATTATTGATAATAAAGCGTTTGAATCTCTAACTGCAAAATTTGTGAAATACAAGAACCAGCATATGTTTGTAATCGATGAAGGCGGCCAGCTCATATTCCATATGAATGGATCTGAAGTGCCTAAAGATTTGTTTGAGTTGATAACGGTTGCACATGAGGGCAAGCAAGAGTTTTTATATCAATGGCAGGGCCGGGAGTACTTAGTTACTTCTATGGTATCCCCAATCAAGAAGCTGCTGTTTGTGGATATGATTCCAACAGCGGAGCTTTACAGCAGCGCAAGGAAGATTGCGGGTATAACGATTGGCATCGTGCTTGTTGTTCTTGCTGCGGGAATTGCGCTCGCGATGATCGGCACGAAAAGGGTATATAGTCCGATTCGGAAGCTGGTCTCTCATATTAGTGATAATCAACAAGCGGATATGGGGACAGACGAATTTAATTATGTGCAGCAGCGGTGGAAGGAAATTAACAGTAAGGCGAGTCAGCTGGAAGGCCAAATCAATCAGCAGTTTCCGCTTATTCGGGAGTTGTTTGCTTTAAGGCTATTGGAAGGGCAATTTAGTCATGAACGACGTGAACATTTGCATGAGCTTCTGCGCAGATACGCTATCCCAGAGACACAATGCGCAGCTGTCTTTATTATTTCATATGATCACCTATCGGACGCAGGCAAGTTTCAAGAGTCGGATAAAGATTTAATTTTGTTTATTATAAAAAATATGACGACAGAATTGCTGGAGCAGCAGCAGCTAGAAGGCTTGGTCATTAATGGATTAAATGATCAAGTAGTGGTTTGGCTGTGGACAGAAGATGAAGAAATGAATGCATGGTCAAACAATTTGAAGTCTGGCATTGAAAAAATACGACAGCAGATCACTCATTTTCTGCAATCTCCAGCAACGATTGGGTTAAGCCGTGCAGCCTCGCAGGTAGAGGAACTGCCCGATTTATATCGTGAAGCGCAGCTTGCCATTAATTCGCGGATGATTAATGGCGGCAATCAGATTATTGAGAGCAAAGGGCTTGCGGTTTCAATGATGTATCGTTATCCAGCAGAGATCGAGAACCATCTTATCGATTCATTGCAGGTCGGTGATCTCGCTGAAACGAAGCGTTTGCTTGATGCTTTTTCCAATAAAGTGCAATCTGCAGTGCATAATCCCGAGCTTATTAGGATGTCGTATGATCAGTTGTTGTCTACGACTTTACGAACCGTCTATTTAATGAATATGAGTCCAGAGCAGCTATTTGGAAGAACCGCTAGTGAGCTCAATTTCGATATGAGATCATGTGCAACAATTCATTCCATTAATGAGTGGCTGATAGATCGTATATTTGAGCCGATTATGATGTCCTTGAGCGGCAAACGGAATCAAGAGTATGAGCAGCTTATTGAAAAAGTTACAGACTATATTGCGGCAAATTATAATCTTGATATTTCTCTGGATCAGTGCGCACAGATTTGCAATCTGACTCCTCAATATTTAAGCAAGCTGTTTAAGCGAACGATGGACATCTCCTTTATTGAGTACCTCACACAAGTTCGTGTAGAGAAGGCTAAGGAGCTGCTGGAAGCAACAGATTTGATGGTGAATGAAATAGCAGAGCAGGTAGGCTACAACCCTAAAAATTTCATTCGTGTATTTAAGAAGCAGGTTGGATTGCCTCCGGGACAATATCGAGAAATGCATCGCAAGTAAATTGCCATACAAAATCGAATAGGCTTATTTCAAAAAGGCTTTGCTAAGAGTGAGAGAATTGTAAACTCTCCATCTTGCAAGTCTTTTTTTGATTTTATGGGGTGCGAATTTATAATCTGGCAGAGGTTAAAGAGATTAATTAATGAGACCCGAAGCAGCCACAAACCCAGCAGCAGCAAGGGATTCTCAATTATTGCTCAGTTGTTCTGAGCGAATAAGAATTGGTCATTGCCCGGCGGAAGCTTCGGCTTGTAAGATGCAGACATGAAACCATATGAGCAGCCAAGTTTAAACAAAATTGTTGGAGGTGGTGAAACCCTTGCCGCAATCTAATCCTGAATTAGCGAACGCAAGTTTATCACAAGGACATGAACCTAAGTGGCAAAAAACGAGAGATTCAAAGTGGTCTCAATTTAAAGTCATTTTAGGCCGAGAAAAATATTTGTACGTATTAGCACTTCCGGGTATTCTCTTCTTTCTTATTTTCAAGTACTTGCCCATATGGGGGCTGGCGTTAGCCTTTAAAAACTATTCCCCATACTTAGGCTTCTGGCAAAGCGAGTGGGTCGGATTCAAATATTTTAATGAGTTTTTCACGAATCCAGACTTCCTGCTTTTATTTAGAAATACGATGGCGATTAGCTTGCTGAACATCGTTTTCTTTTTCCCGATTCCCATTGTTCTCGCTATTCTCATTAATGAGGTTCACAATCGGGCATTTAAGAAAACGATTCAAACGATTATTTATTTACCGCACTTTTTGTCTTGGGTCATTATTGCAGGGATTTGCTTTATAATTCTCGGACAAAGCGATGGTATTATTAACAAGATTATTGTCGAATTAGGCGGCAAGCCGATCGGTTTCTTGACGGAGCCGAATTACTTCTGGGGTTTGTTGACTGCACAGAGCATTTGGAAAGAAGCAGGCTGGGGCACAATTATTTTCCTCGCTGCCATTGCGGGTATTAATCAAGACTTGTATGAGGCGGCGCAAATTGATGGTGCAAACCGTTGGAAGCAAATCGTGAATGTTACGCTGCCGTGCATTAAGAGCACAATTATTGTATTGCTCATTTTGCGGCTTGGACAAGTAATGGAGGTAGGGTTTGAACAAATTTACTTGATGATGAGTTCTCCCGTTTCACATGTGGCTGATGTATTCGATACGTATGTATACCGAACAGGCATTCAAAATGGTCGTTTCAGTTATGCGACGGTCGTGGGCATATTTAAATCGGTGGTTGGTCTTATCCTTGTCGTTACAGCCAATCGTTTAGCGAAAAAATTCGGTGAGGAGGGTCTTTACTAATGCATAAGTCCCTCGGTTATAAAGTGACAAACGGCATTATTTATACGGCGCTTGGTCTAATTGGACTCATCACGCTGCTGCCTTTTCTGTATGTCATTGTTGTTTCCTTTACAGACCCTTCGGAGTATTTGAGAAAGTCGTTAATTATAATTCCAGAGAAGTGGAGCCTTTCCTCTTATAAGTACATTTTATCGACTCCAATGTTTATGCGTTCATTAGGGGTCAGCGGCTTCTTGGCTGTTGTGGGTTCGGCAATCGGTATTATCGTTACAAGCGCTTTGGCTTATGCCTTGTCGCGGAGACGGTTTTTCGGTAAAAAGTTTTTCCTCGTTGCGATTCTAATGACGATGCTGTTCAACCCGGGTATGATTCCGAACTTTCTTTTGGTTGAAAGCTTGGGGCTAATCGATACCGTGTGGGCATTGATTTTGCCAGCTATTACGAGCGCTTGGTACGTATTTTTGATGAGAAATTTCTATCAGGAATTGCCGGAGGAGCTGGAGGAAGCAGCGAAGATCGATGGATGCAATGATATTGGGGTTTTCTTTCGAATTATGTTTCCGATATCGATGCCAGCAGTCGCTGCGTTCGGGCTATTCTTTGCAGTAGGCTTCTGGAATACGTACTTCAACGGCGTATTGTACATTAACTCGGATGAACTTCGTCCGATGCAGGTTGTGCTGCAAATGATGCTGATTCAAGCTTCAACCAATATAGCGGATCCATCCGTAGCGGCAATGCTGCAGAGTGAGCAAATGCTCCCTCCAGAGACGATCAAGATGGCAGCGGTAGTTGTTGCGTCTCTGCCTATCATTATGGTGTATCCGTTCCTGCAAAAGTATTTTGTAAAAGGTATGCTGGTTGGTTCCGTAAAGGGTTAACGGATAAACGACCATTATATAGGGGTTTACTACAAATAAGGGAGGGTTTTAAAAATGAAAAAAAGTAGCTTTGGCATAACGCTTTTGACGCTCGTTCTTACGACAAGTTTAATTGGCTGTTCGAATGGTGGCGAAGCTAAATCGGCCGGCAATAAAGAGGGTAAACAAAAGCCGGTTGATATTAATATCGGCACGATGACTTATGGTGAATCTCCAAGCAGTGATCTCGAAAGTGTCCAGCAGCTCAACGAAAAACTAAATGTAAAGCTGAGCATCGATTTTTATCCGATTAATAGCTATAAAGAGAAGCTGAATGCTTTGCTTGCTTCCAAGAGCTTGCCTGATGTCATTCTTATTGAGGATATCAATGATCCTGCATTCTCAACCGCAATTGAGCAGGGTGCATTCTGGGATTTGACTCCGTTCTTGCAGGATTATCCGAACCTGGCAGGATATCCGGAGAATGCCATTGAGAACATTAAGTTCAAGGGGAAATCCTACGGTATTCCGCGTGTCCGCCCATTGGATGGACATGAATCTCTCATTATTCGTCAAGATTGGCTTGATAAAGTGGGATTGAAAGCACCAACGACGATGGATGAGCTCTACAAAGTGTTAGAAGCTTTTACAAAAAATGATCCGGACGGCAACGGTAAAAACGATACCTTTGGTATGGTGCAAGCGAGTGTCAGCCCTTATATGATGACGATGTTTGGCGCAGGTACAGCGTGGAAGGAAACGGCTGAAGGCGGTCTTGAGCCATACTGGCTGACAGCTGAAGCAAGAGAAGCGCTTGAATTCTGGAGCAAGGCGTATGGCGATGGTCTTATTACGCCGGACTTGCCCGTAATGAAGCCAAGCCAAGTGAAAGAAATGATGATTCAAGGCAAAGCGGGCATCTCCTTCGGCAATATTAACGAAGCATTTATTTTCGGACAAGAGCTGCAAAAAATTAAGCCTGAAGCAGAATTGAAGGCGTATGAAATTCCAGCTGCCACAGACGGCAAAAAGTACAATGAACAAGCATATGGCTACTATGGGTTGTTCCTAGTCAGCAAAAAGGTTAGTGAAGACAAGCTGAAGAAAATTCTTGAGGTTTATAACGAAACGGCGACTGAAGAAGGCTACAATCTCGTTACCTATGGTATTAAAGACAAGGATTATACCGTATCGGAAGATGGTTCAATCGTTCAAACCGATGAAGGCAAGAAAAAAGCATATGGTACAGCGACGACTGCGCAATGGATTTCCGGTTATTTCAACAAATATCAACGTGCTGAAGGACCTGGCATGCCAGCAGAAGTTAGAGATTACAACCGCCAGCTGGTAGATACCATCTCAGCATCTTCAATTAAGAATCCTGCTGCAGGGCTGCCAACGACTGAAGTATGGATGGAAAAAGGCGGCGATTGGCAGAAGAAGTTTGTTGATATGTACACAAACGTTGTCATCCGTAAAGCAAGCATGGAGGACTGGGACAAGTTTATTAGCGGGCTTAAAGCGGACGCCAGCTTCCAGCAGCATCTGAAAGAAACAAGTGATTCTTACAAAGCGTTAGCAAGCAAGTAAGTAAATAAGCCCGGTAAGTTCGAATAGGTCAGTCGAGTTTACCGGGCTTATCTTTTTTATTAGATCATGTAGGGGGAATATGAAGTGGAAAAGTTAAATGGAGCTTTGCAGCTGGAAACGAGATGTATCAGTTCATTGATCAAAGTATTTGCCGATGAAGAACTGCTTGCAGCTGCGGTAACTAGAGGCTCGGCACTGCTTGGTGAATCCTATTCGTTCCAGGTTGCATATCGGACAGATGTACTTATGCGGCAGCTGCAGGTTCGGGTGGAGTCCGAGCTTGAGCAAGTATTGACCGTACGAACGGTAGAGCTGGTACCCGCCAATATGGTGAGCTATCACGATGCGGATGAATATGTGCTGAGAAGCACGCCCGGCTTGTATCCAGATGCGTTAATCCCATTTGATGCAAGCCGCGGTTTAACCGGTTATCCCAGCCAATGGCGTTCTCTATGGATAACTGTCGAGGTGCCGATGGATGCGAAAGCAGGTTTATTTGATATTCGTATCTATCTCATCAATGATAGCGGCGAGCAAGTAGGCGAGGAAACATTTACGCTGGAGGTAATTGCGGCAGCACTGCCCGAGCAGTCACTTATCCATACCGAATGGTTCCATGTTGACTGCTTGGCTACCTACTACAAGACGGACGTATTTAGCGAGTACCATTGGCATTTGATTGAGCAATACATCCAAACCGCTGTGAAACATGGAATGAATATGATTTTGACCCCTTTGTTTACCCCTCCGTTAGACACGGAAATTGGGGGTGACCGCCCAACCGTGCAGCTCGTTCAAGTTGAATGCGTGGGGGATGATTACCGATTTACTTTTGAAAAATTAAAGCGCTGGATTGCACTATGTGACCGCAGCCACGTGAAATATTTTGAGTTCTCTCATCTCTTTACACAATGGGGTGCCAAGCATGCACCGAAGGTAGTCGCCACAGTTGATGGTCAGGAGAAGCAGCTGTTTGGCTGGGATACGGATTCCAAGGATTCAGAGTACACCGAATTTCTTACGTTATTTTTGCACGAGTTAGTGTCATTTATAAAAGAAAATGGTTTAGAGAAGCGGGTTTATTTCCATCTGTCGGATGAGCCAAACCTTGCGGACATGGACACCTATCGCGCAGCGAGTGAGCTTATTGGACCGATTTTGGAAGGATTTCCGATCATTGATGCACTCTCAGAGTATGAATTTTATGAAAGTGGTCTAATTAAGCATCCCATTCCGGCTAGCAATGCGATTCAGCCGTTTCTTGAACACGGGGTAGAGGGATTATGGTCGTATTATTGCTGCGCCCAATATAAGCTCGTGTCTAATCGCTTTCTCCATATGCCGTCATCGCGCAATCGTGTATTAGGCATGCAGCTGTACAAGCTGAAGCTTGCAGGTTTCTTGCATTGGGGCTATAACTTCTGGTATGCGCAGTTCTCGAAGTATCCAATTAATCCGTTTCAAGTGACGGATGCTGGGGGCGGTTTTCCAGCGGGGGATGCATTTCTCGTATATCCAGGTGCTGAAGGGCCAATTGAGTCAATCAGGCTGGAGGTGCTAACAGAAGCATTGCAGGATCTGCGAGCGCTTGAGCTTCTAGAGCGGAGTACCTCACGAGAAGCGGTAATTGCTTTACTCGAAGATGGCTTAGAGCAGGAACTATCCTTTGAAGCATATCCGCGTGAGACGGAATGGTATATCCGCAAGCGTGAGGAAATTAACCGTCTAATTGGCGAGCATGCAAAAGCAGAGCAGTAACGCAAAGTAGACTACATTTAGTTCATGAGCAGAGGAGTAAGTGACATGGCATCATTCAGAGTGCAAGGTAATCAATTTCTTTATGAGGATAAACCGATAACGATTTTGTCGGGGGCGATTCATTATTTCCGTGTTATTCCGGGGTATTGGAAGGATCGATTGCTTAAGCTGAAAGCCTGCGGTTTTAATACAGTTGAAACGTATGTCGCATGGAATATGCACGAGCCGCAGGAAGGTAAGTTCTGTTTCACGGGAATGGCGGATATTGTAGCGTTTATCGAGATAGCAGCAGAGCTGGAATTGCATGTCATTGTACGTCCAAGTCCTTACATTTGTGCGGAGTGGGAGTTCGGCGGCATGCCGGCTTGGCTGCTTGCTGAGGATGGAATGCGCTTACGCTGCTATGACGAGTTATTTTTATCAAAAGTAGATGCTTATTATGATGTGCTACTGCCGATGCTGAAGCCTTTGTTATGTACAAACGGCGGTCCAATTATTGCAATGCAAATTGAGAATGAGTACGGCAGCTATGGCAATGATCTAAAGTATCTTGAGCATATCAAGGAAAGCATGATTTCGCGCGAAATGGACGTTCTGCTGTTTACCTCAGATGGCCCGGAAGATTTTATGCTGCAGGGCGGGATGATTCCGGGTGTTCTTGAAACCGTAAACTTTGGTTCGAGAACAGAGGAAGCTTTTAACAGCTTAAAACAAGTCCAGCCGGACAAGCCGCTTATGTGCATGGAGTATTGGAATGGTTGGTTCGATCACTGGAACAAGCCGCATCATACGCGGGATGCACAGGAAGCGGTGCAAGTATTTGAGGATATGCTGAATGCTGGCGGATCGGTTAACTTCTATATGTTCCATGGAGGTACGAATTTCGGATTCTATAATGGAGCCAACAACCATGGGAAATATGAGCCGACGGTAACGAGCTACGACTATGATAGTCCACTAACGGAGTGGGGGGATATTACGGAGAAATACGTCCTGTTAAGGGAGCTAATTGCAAAATATTTTGGCACGGCGTTAATGCCGCTTCCGGAGCCTGTTCGCAAAATGGCATATGGCCATGTTCAAATGAAGCCGGTTGCGCCGTTGTTCGATGTGCTGCCGTTGCTGTCGACACCGGTGCAGCGCGCTTGCCCTGAACCGATGGAGAAGCTCGGACAAGATTATGGATTTATTTTATATACAACAAAAGTTTCGGGCCCAAGACTAAATTGTTCACTTGTCTTGCAGGAGGTTCACGATCGCGCGCTCGTATTTTTAGATGGAGAATATAAGGGTGTTATAGAGCGCTGGGACCCACAGCCAATCGAGTTTGATGTGCCGGAGGGCGGGGCAGAGCTTCGTATTCTAGTCGAGAATATGGGCAGAACCAACTATGGACCGTATTTGCGAGATTATAAAGGGATTACTGAAGGGGTGAGATTAGGCTTCCAATTTCTATTTGATTGGACAATGCATTCGCTGCCGCTTCATAATATTGCTCAACTTGAGCAAGCGCCTGCTTTTGAAGAGCGAGTACAAGACATAAATGGACCAACCTTCTACCAAGGCTCCTTCCACATCGAGCAGGAGTCGGATATTGCAGATACCTTCCTGGCACTTGAAGGCTGGACCAAAGGAATTGTATTCGTAAATGGTTTCAACCTTGGACGTTACTGGGAAGCAGGACCGCAGAAGACGCTTTATGTTCCAGGTCCGCTGCTTCGTACCGGTGCAAATGAAATTGTAGTGTTCGAGCTGCATGGAGCGAAGACGCTGCAAGTGACGCTTCAAGATACACCTGATTTGGGGTAGTGCAAAGTATTGCAAAGTAATACCATTATGAACTGGAGATTGGAGAGGGTTCATTCATGAATATCAGGAAGAGGTCTATTTCAATTGTAGTGGTATGCTGTATGGCATTTCAGCTTTTGTTTGCGGGGCTGCCTATACTTGGCGATCAAGCGGTTGCGAGTCCGAATACAATGGTTAATTTGATTGCTAATGGCGGCTTTGAAGAAGGCGACTTAATTCCTGATAAAGGTTGGCAGGATGGAGGAAGACCAGCGGGCTGGGGCGTATGGCGCGCAATGGAAGGCAATCAGAATGTATCCGTTACAGAGGCTGTCTATCACACGGGAGCACGATCAGTGCAAGTAAAGCACGACAAGCTTGCTAGAACAGACATCGTTCCTGATCCGCTTGTTCCGATTACACCAGGGCAGACCTATAAGCTGCAGGCTTGGATGAAGACGGATCAAGTGCTGCCGGAAAATGTGAGTAAAGGCGTATATATTCGTACGCAGTATTGCGGTGCTGATGGGAAAAAGATTGAAGACGGTCCTTATCTTCCTTATGTAAGAGGGACAACGGATTGGACCTCTTATGAACTGCTGCTGCAGGTTCCAGATAAGCCGCAAATTGCTAGCTTTAAAGTTGAAATATTTTTTGAGACGGGTACAGGAACTCTATGGATTGACGATGTAACGCTCACTCCATTCAAAGATATTACGTCCATCGCGCTTAGCCCACAAAACGTGAACATGGATAAGGAGCAAAAGGTCCAGCTGATTCCTACTGTGGCACCTGCGAATGCACCGATGGATGACCTGATTTGGAGCTCCTCCAATTCGCTAGTAGCAACGGTTCAAAACGGTGAGGTAACGGCTCATGATTACGGTACGGCGGTGATTACGGCTGCGACGAGCGATCGTAGAGTATCCGCACAAAGCTTCGTTACGGTAGAATCGGAAGCACAGAAAAAAGCGTATGAAACGCTTCGCAAAAAATGGGCGGCAAAGCTGGTTGGCGGAGAAGGGATTGATATGAATGATCCTGAGCTTGCTGCAAATGTTGAAGCCTTAGTAAACCGAATGACGAATAAAGAAGGTACCGGAAGATGGGACAAGCTGAATAAAGCTGCTGATGCGGATGTATTATGGGAAGACGTCATCAGCAAAACACAGAATGATTCGTGGCGAATTTCCTGGGCGTACGGCATTATTCGAGATCTCTCGCTGGCTTATTCAATGAAAGGCTCCTCTCTTTTTGAAAATGAAGACTTGAAAAACGATATTATTCAGGCGATGGAATGGATGCTGAAATATCAATACAATTCCAGCAAGAAGATTACAGGCAACTGGTGGGATTGGGAGATCGGAACACCGCAGGAAATTATGAATATCCTGTCGCTCATGTATGATGCAATTCCGCCAGATTTAATTGCAAAATATATTGAAGCAATTGATAAGTTCGTGCCCGACCCCAAAAAACGTGTAGCGAATTCAGCGACGATTGAGACAGGAGCAAACCTGCTTGATAAAGCACTCGTTGTGACGCTGCGTGGGATTGTAGGTCAACATGCCGCTAAAGTCATGCAGGGTCGTGATTCGATTGCGGATGAGTTCTTGTATGTGAAGAAGGGGGATGGGCTTTATGAGGATGGTTCCCTCGTTCAACATACAAGCATAGCGTATACTGGCGGTTATGGTGCGGTATTGCTCGGACGTATGGCTGATTTATTTTATATTTTTGCAGATTCAGAGTGGGCGGTTTCAGACCCGAGTGCAAGCAATGTTTATAACTGGGTAAAAGATTCTTTTGAACCGCTTTTATATAAAGGTGCGATTCTGGACTCGGTCAAAGGTCGCAGCATTTCTCGTGCTGCCGATTCTGATCATATTACAGGGCGCTCCATTATAATGACGCTTCTGCGACTGGCTCAGTCTGCCCCGCCAGCCATAGCAGAGGAAACCAAAAGTATGGTGAAGGAATGGGTACGTTCTGACACGACATTCGAAAATTATTACGAAGGATTGCCATTATATGAACTTCATTTATTAAAGCAATTAATGCAGGATGACAGCGTTGCTCCTCGCGGCGAGCTGGTGCATACGCAAATGTTCGCAGGTATGGATCGTGCGGTTCAGCTTCGTCCTGACTTCGGGCTTTCTATCAGTATGTTCTCGGATCGCATTGCAGCGTTTGAATTTGGCAATGGCGAGAATAAGAAGGGCTGGTACACCGGAATCGGAATGACAAATGTGTACAATAGCGACTTGAAGCAGTTTAGTGATCATTATTGGCCAACGATTGATAGCTATAGGCTGCCAGGAACAACAACAGATCGTTCTTACAGAGAGCCCGCAGAATGGGGTAATTATATGAACGGCAAGGATTGGGTTGGCGGTTCTGTAATCGATGATTACTATGGAGCTGTAGGTATGGAATTCTCGCTTGCAGGCAGTACAGGAAGCTCCTTGCAAGGGAAAAAATCATGGTTCTTGTTCGATGATGAAATGGTTGCATTAGGCTCTGATATTGTTAACAACACAGCGAGCATGACTGAAACAATTGTTGAGAACCGTCAGCTGACCGAAGCGGGTACCAATAAGCTTATTGTGAACGGTCATGAGATGCCAATAAGCTTAGGCTGGCAGGAGCAAATGACGGATGTAAAATGGGCCCATATGGAGGGCAATGCGGCCGGTTCTGATATTGGATACGTATTCCCTTCGGGAGAAAAAGTGACAGGCAAACGTGAAGCGCGCGAGGGAGCATGGAGCGAAATTAATAAGGGTGGCCCAGCGGATGTAGTGAAGCGTAATTATTTAAGCCTTGCCATTGAGCATGGCATATTGCCGACAGCTGGCACTTATGAATATGTGCTGCTCCCGGGCAAGACGCCGGAGCAAACAGCTGCATATGAAGCAAATCCCGACATTCAAGTACTGGCTAAAACGGAGAAGGTTCATGCTGTAAAAGAAACGAAGCAGCAGGTTACAGGTTTGAATTTCTGGGAAGCGTCTGCTTTCCAGTATGTGAAGACCGATAAACCTATTTCCATGATGGTTAAGGAAAAAGGAAACGAGCTTACCCTCGCAATTGCTGAACCTACACAGAAGCAGGGAATGGTAACGGTTGACCTCGGTAAAATAGGATTGCAGATCATTGCACAAGATCCGAGTATTCAGGTCGTACAAACTTTCCCGTATACTCGTTTGGCAATCCATACGCAAGGAGCCGCAGGAAAAGTCCATACGATTACGTTGAAGGTTGATCCGAGCCAAACGATCGATATGGAAGCCATGCAGCCGGAAGAAGGTAAAACCTTTAAAATTCCGGTAATGGAGGATACCTTCGTTCGTAGTGGAGCAAATCATGCCAATGTGAATAATGGCTCCAAAGATTATGTTGAAGTGCGTGAATATGGCGAGGGATATACACAACGATCCTTCATGAAGTTTGACCTCAGCAGCATCTCTGGTGATATGGAGTCTGTAAAGCTGAAGGTCTACGGAAAAATAAATGATGGCGATGCCAAATACGATTCTAATTTGATCGGTATTCACCGCGTTGAGGACGATTCTTGGAAAGAGACCGAGATGGTGTGGGGCAATCAACCGGCTTATGGTGATGCCATCTCCACAATTGCTTTCCAAAAGGTTGATAAATGGCGTGAATACGAGCTGGTAGACACCGTAAAAGCGGAGCTGCTGCGTGATCAGCGTTTAAGTTTAGCATTGATCGAGCAGCCAGGCGTGAAAGGCTTGAATACACAGATCAAGAGTAAAGAAAACGCTGCGTTTGCGCCATATTTGGAAGTAAAGATGAAGGCATCTGAGGGTGCAAAGGTGACGGAGATTACTGTTACACCACCAGAAGCAACGCTAAAGCAGGGTAAGCAAGTGAAGCTTGAAGCGGCTGTGAAACCAGACCATGCAAAAAACAAACAAATCGTTTGGACGATGAGCGATGAGCATCGTGCCTTAGCGACGCTGCAAGTTAATAATGGACAAGCCGTTGTTACAGGCGTGCTGCCCGGCAAGGTGGAGATTATTGCAGCTTCTGTCGATGGAGGGTATCAAGCGACGGCGACTATTGTAATTGAGGCGGCGGAAGTAAAACCAGATCCGGAGCCAACGCCAAAGCCTGATCCGACACCAACACCGACTCCTGATCCAACGCCGAGCCCGGCAGTTGGAGGTTCAGGTTCAAATGAGATAACGATAAAAGAACGGGTTCAAGGCATGCTTGGCGGCGAATTAAAAATGGTCAGTACAGATGAGCAATTGGCGGCTGGGCAGATTTTAGTTTCAATCCCGAATGGAGCCCAAAGCGTTCAGCTCTCCTCCGCTGCCGTTTCGAAGCTGCTGGAGTGGAACCGTGAAGCTATGCTAATTGTGAGCGGGTCCAATATGTTTATTACTCTTCCACTAAAGCAGATGGCTAATCTTCAAGAAGCAAATGGTGTGCGAGTCGGAATGGAGCCTATTGCTGATGACGCAGTTACAACGATTACAGACCATGCCAAAAAATTAGGTGCTTCACTCGTTCATATCGCAGACCAAGTTGTAGTGGAGGCGGACTCCTTGCAGCGAATGTACGGCAGCTTGATTAATGCTGGAAAGCTAGAAATGAAATGGATGATAGAAACGAAAGCAAATCCGGCTCATTTGGCGGGGCTGCGTTATGACGAGGAGCGCAAAGCGCTTGTTCCAGTTCCAATGAAGCTAAAAGCGGTTGGGAGCGGTGTAGAAGCAACCTTTGACGGCCTGCCAGGCGAAACCTACCTGTTGGTTGAAGCAAACAAGACATTTGCGGATCTTGGGAAGCACTGGGTCAAGGACGATGCACAATACTTGGCATCTAAGTTTATTATGCAAGGAAGAAATGCAGATACCTTCGCACCTCAGGCGGAAATTACTCGCGCAGAGATGGCTGCTATAATCTCTCGAATGCTGGATCTTAGTGTGAAAGGCTCAAATCTAACATACACCGATGTAAGCGACATGCAGGGCAGTTGGTACGAGAATGATATTATTCGAGTGCATGAGGCTGGACTGATGAACGGTTATGCAGACGGCTCGTTTAAGCCAGAGCAAACCATTACGCGCCAAGAATTGGCGGTGCTGATTGCTCGCGTCATGAGTAAGATTCAACCAGACTGGATGACCGGGGCAGATACTGCTCAACTTAATATTTTTACGGATTCTCAAAATATAGCACCATGGAGCGTAAAGGAAATAGCAGCAGCGGTAAATAATAGACTGCTGCAAGGGGACAAGCAGCAAAGGTTTAACCCTGCCGCTTTAGCGACTCGTGCGGAAGCAGCGGCTATCGTGAAGAGAATGCTGGATCAGATAAATCGATAGCAGAGAGGATGGAAGGACATGTGGAAATCGGCAATTGAAGATGCAATGGAGAAGACAAAAAAGAACATCCAGCGTTTTGGGGTTCGCTTCCCGCATGTCAGTGTCAACGACAAGTATGAACTCAATGACAATGAAGATTGGACAAACGGATTTTGGAGTGGAATGCTGTGGTTATGCTACGAATATTCCGGAGATGAAGCTTACCGTGATGCTGCTCGGCTCACGGTAAAGAGCTTCAAGCATCGTATAGAAGAGCATATTGTGCTTGATCATCATGACATCGGTTTCTTATACACCTTATCCTCGCAAGCACAGTGGATTTTGGAGCGGGATGAGGAAGCAAGGGAGTTGACATTACAGGCGGCAGACGTGCTTTTGCGTCGCTTTAGAGAAAAAGGGCAATACATTCAAGCTTGGGGACAGGCTGGAGACGAGAAGCATGGCGGGCGCATGATTATTGATTGCCTCTTGAATCTTCCATTGTTATTTTGGGCTTATCAACAAACGGATGATGAGCGTTATTATAAGGTTGCCATTAAGCAGGCAGATCAAAGCCGCCGCTACCTTGTGCGAGGTGACGACAGCTCCTATCATACCTTCGTTTTTAATGAAGAAACCGGTGAGGCGCTAGGCGGCGCAACACATCAAGGGTACACAAACGGATCGACATGGGCTCGCGGTCAAGCATGGGGTATTTATGGCTTTGCACTTGCTTATCGCTACACCGGGAATAAGGCGTATTTGGATACAGCGAAACGGATGGCAGCCTATTTCCTCTCAAAGCTGCCAGAGGATGATGTAGCTTACTGGGACTTTGATGTTCAGGTCGAGGAAGGGACGTACCGTGACAGCTCTGCCTCTGCGATTACAGCCGCGGGCTTGCTGGAATTAATGAGCCATCTGGATGATAACGATCCAGATCGCGCTGAATTTGAACGGAAGCTGAATTTGTCGATGACCTCACTTGTTCGTCATTACTCCACGATGGGAGAAGAGGCAGAAGGGTTATTAAAGCATGGCTCTTACTATGTAAGAGGCAATACAGCGCCGGATGATTTTATGATCTGGGGAGACTACTTTTACCTTGAGGCACTTATGCGGATGGAAAAAGGAATAAAAGGTTACTGGTACGAGTAAATGGAGTAAGAGAGCAGGCTTTATTTTAAAATTGTAGTGAGTCCCTTTCTATTTTTGGATGGGCAGGTTTAATGATTATTATTTTTGGCATGATTCGCATAGGCGGGTTTAAGCGGAATCGGGGATTAGGCACTCATGGATAGTTACAGAATTACACGAATAAAAGTAGGATATGGAAGGTGAATAACCATGAATAAGGGACAAATTTCCGTTAAGCTGGAGCAGAATAACAGCTATTTTCCGATTGCGGTTGAAGAAGAGTACGACTGGCTTGCGATTCGCTTTACGTATGAGAAGGAAAATTCATGGGGAAGATTGCATTTATTCGATGCGGAGAACAATATTCGCTTCTGCTTCCTAGATGGTGGAAACGAGCGGCTGATCGTCGTTCATAAACAGGTAGAATTTACGAGTCCCATAGCGATGCCCGGTCCCATCGTTCAAGGCATATGGACGCTTGAGGTTTCAAATGAAGAGGGCAGAATGTTCGAAGCAGAATGGGAGCTTGGATATGGCGCTCTGCCGGCAGAATATGAATCAACACAGATGCAGGGTGAGCGCGAATATTGGAGCACTGGCAATTTGAATGCTGGCGTCACGATGGACAAATACGACTGGGCGAAGGTGTGGAAGATGGGGAGCCGCTATTATAAAGGCGATTTCCATACGCATACCATATTGTCCGATGGCAAAATGACGCAGCTAATGAACCGTGAGCAAGCGGTGAAGCAGGGTCTGGATTTCTTTGTAGCGACGGATCACAATGTACTGTCTACATCATGGGCGAAAGGAGATGCACTTGTCATTCCCGGCGTGGAGGTCACAGCTGGTGACGGGCATTGGAATGCACTTGGTCTAAGGAAATGGATTGATTGGAGAGCGACTGCACAAGACGGTGGCTTGACGACGCAGCAGGGAATGGACCGATTGATGAAGGAAGCAGCAGAGCTAGGAGCGGTCTGCTCCATAAATCATCCGATGCTGGCACCTTGGGCATGGCTATATGGGGAGACGCAGCTAAAGGGATTACACTCCATGGAAATATGGAATGATCCAACCTTTTCTCCGAACACTGTCGCTACAGAGAAGGCATTGCAGCTATGGACGGCAAGCTGGAATGAAGGATATCGTATTACGGGCATTGGCGGTTCTGACTCTCACATGCTGCCTACAGATAAATATGAAGATAGCCCTATTCCTTCTTTAATTGGCGACCCTTCCACGTATGTGTGGTGTGATGATTTGAGTGCCGACAACGTATTAGAAGGCGTAAAAAATGGTCATGTTTATGTGTCGCGCGGACCCGTGATTGAAGCGTCGATTCAAGTCAGTGGTCACGATTACCGATTCGGCTGTGATTTGTCTGATGCGTTTAGTTTGGGGAAAAGCGAGACTGTATCCCATGAAGTAAACTGCACATTAAGTGTAGCGAGTGATGTGTTCGCTCGAGTAACCTTAATTCACAACGGTATTGCTGAATCCGTGAAGGAAGTTTCTGCGGCGGCTGCGGGAGTAGCGCCAGTGGCGCTGGAATGGAATATACCTTGGGAAGAAGGCGCGTATAACTGGTATCGCTATGATATTCGCGATGAAGCAGGAATGCTGCTCGCCTTTACGAACCCATTCTATTACGGATCTAAGGAGCCGCAGATAACCTCTTTTAAAGAGCTCTTGGCAAGCGCGAATTTGACGCAAGTGAGTTAGAATACTTTTATCTTGTTATTTTGCCATCCTAAATTCAATAACAAAGAAGCCCGTAATGACGGTGAGTATGTAAATCACCGAATTACGGGCTTCTTTTCTAATTATCGTTTTGTCCGCGCCTATTGAGGAGGGCTAATCCCTCTAAGTATATCAATATAATTATTTCCATTTTTTAAAAATTAAATTGATATAATTGGTAAAAGAAAATATAATTTATTTTATAATATTAATTGATTTTTTTTATTAAATGTCAATTAAGAGTAGTTTTTAAGAGAAGGTTTAAATCGAATAATTTATTGGAAATGATTCAAAAGATCGTTTGATTACAACTTTATGAGGGAGTGAAAAAATCAATTGTTTTACAAACAAAGCTTTAAAAATAGTTGTTTAATTATGATGTTATTTTTCCTCATTCCATTTGGAAATATTTACGGTAATACGGACCAAATCAAAGATATTAAGGGACATGGGGCTGAAGCGGATATACAAGAATGGCTTGATAAAGGATTAATAACAGGTTATCCAGATCAAACATTTCGACCGGATAACGTAATATCTAGAGGCGAGTTTGTGGCACTTGTAAACAGGGTATTCAAATATTCGGATAAAAGCACTATTAGCTTTAAAGATTTAAAGCAGACAGACTGGGTATACATAGATGTACAAAAAGCTATTGCACAAGAATATATTAACGGATTTGAAGACAATACATTTCGCCCTAACAAACAGATAACAAGACAAGAAACTGCTGTAATACTATCAAAGATTTTAAAACTCAACGATAAAGGTGCAACAAACCTAACTCCCCTAAAAGACTCGAACCGCATACCTTCTTGGAGCAGATCGGCTATCCATAATATTTTAGATAAAGGTATTATGAGTAATTATTCAGACGGAACGTTTCAACCTCAGCGCCAAATGACTCGTGCAGAATCTGTCGTAGCTATTAAGAAAGCACTTAGCTCAAGTACGGTCATTTATAACAAACCCGGTGTCTTTGGTGAATCTTCTTTAAATATTGTTCATAGTGATGTACTCATCCAATCATCTGATGTCACTCTTAAGAACATGCATATTATGGGAGACCTCATCTTTTCTAAAGAAATCGGTGATGGCAACGCTTATATAGACCAGGTTAAAGTTGATGGTATGACTCGTATTGAAGGCGGCGGGTCAAATAGTATTCATATCAAAAATAGCCAGTTAGGAACGGTGTCTGTAAATAAGCCAGAATCAGTTGTCAGAGTTGTGGCAGAGGGAACAACAAGGATTCAACTCACACAAATTTTATCTAGCGCAATTATAGAAGAACAGAATGTTTCGGGAGAGGGTTTTGTTAATCTGCATGTTCTCCCTGAAACGAAAGAAAATAAATCGAGGAATATATCAATTGCGGGCGACTTTAACGATATCAACGTGAATGCTAGTCTCAATGCATTAACTGTTCTTTCTGGAACTATAAATAGCTTGTTTATTAAAGAGAAATTAATTATTCCAAGTATCGTCTTGAATAAGGGCGTAACTGTCCAGACACTTGATTTAAAAAGCACTTCGACGGTTTCAGGAGATGGCCAAATAAATAAGGTTATACTTTCTGAAGATGCAAAGGAATCTGTATTACCAGACGTGAAGAAGCCAACTATTCCTTTGCCTGGCGGCGGTGGAGGTGGAGGTGGAGGCCTTCCTGGCGGTGATGGTGGGAGTCCAGAGCCCGAAACTCCTACTTTATCGGTTGCTTCCATAGTTGCCGCTAATGGAAGTATTGATGTTTTGTTCAATAAGAGCTTAACAGATACTCCTAACGCATCGGATTTTATCGTGTCAAGAAAAATCAATAATGGAGCTTTTCAGAGAGTGGACATTAGTCTGGTTAAATTATTGGAGAACAAAACAACGGTTAAATTAACTATCCCATCTATTGGCAGCGTTGATCAAGATCAAGTAGTTGTGTATTCCCTATCTTATAAGAACGCAAACGTTGTGGAAGCTCAAGCCTTTACCGTCGCCAAATCAACTACAATTGTAAAAGGCTCATTATACTATTTGAAATATAACGGGACGAAGCCATTGCCTATAAATGAAATGTTAATTCATTTAACAGGAGTTAATGAAACGACAGGAATCTATAAAAGCATAACAAATAAAACCGGTAGTTATACGTTCAACAATGTATCTTCAGGTACTTATGTTATTAATATCTATATTGGCCTAACCAAATATTACACTGATGAATTCACTGTAGAAGCGGGACAAACTCTGGAGATTCCGGATATCATTATTGAGGAAGACGCTCCATTGCCATCAATAAATGAGACAACATTCTCGGATATTGGATATCTAAGTGGAAGTGTCCAATTTTTAAAAGAGAGATTCTATGTGAAAGTGGAATTGGAGAACGGGACGGAACTTAAAACAGGTCAATTGAAGTTTAATAATACTTTTGGCTTTAATCTGTTTGATTATAATCCAGGCTTGATACTGAGCGGGAATGATAAACTGTTTGTTACTCTCTATTCCGACGGAGGGTGGGAAAGTGAGCGGTTCTTGGTCAATGTTGTAGAAAGACCGAAGACCAAGTCTCCAAGTATTACAAGTGTCGTTTACGATGATACTAAATTTATTAAAGGTTCGCTTGAAGACTGGTCCAACCGAATTACTGTAACAAGAATGGATGAAACGTTGATTGGTCAGTTTTACAACCACTTAGGCAACGATTTTAGTGTGTATCTATTTGATGGTAGTGTATTAGCTGTCGGGGAAAAATTAAAAGTGTACGCGCAGGCTGATGGAAAGAGAAAGAGTGACCCTACCTACATTACAGTTATAGCACCCACGGTTGTGACAACTCCCCCTAAAATAGAGGGGATAATCTATGAGGATGCCCTATATATTAAAGGTACAGCAGAAGCTAAGTCCCTCATTGTCGTTAAACGATCCGATGGAACGGTTATTGGTGAAGGGCAAGCAAGCGAGGAGTACTACGGAAATAAATTTAGCATTCGATTATCATCACCGCCAATTGCTGGGGAAACGTTATATTTATCCGCTAAAGGGTATGAAAAAATCATTAGCGAGCTTGCATCTGTAGTCGTCGAAAATAGGCCAATTACAGCTACTCCTAAAGTAATTGGCGAAGTTTTCAGTGATTTTACTTATATTCATGCGACTGTTGTATCTAGTCCGCAAGTAAAACTATTTTTGAAAGACATGAATGGTACCATTATTTCAGAGGGGTACCTCCTTCCAGAAGGATCGATGACTTTCTGGGAACTAGATTTAATTCCAAATGCACAATACCAATTGACTGCAATTGCTCCAGAGATGAAAGAAAGTGCTCCATTTATTTTTACTGCGATTGCTCCAACGGAAATTACGTCTGTTCCTGTTATTACCGTGCCCATTTACGCGGATGCAGATTATAAATTGTCTGGAATAACGGATCCTTATGCAACGGTATACTTATATTATGAAGACGGTAAGCTTTATTACAGTGTTCCAGCTAACCAGCTAGGTGAGTTTACCTTCGTTCTGCCAACCTATCCTCCATTGTTACCTGGAGCTAAACTGATCATTAGATCCGATGCAAGAGGTAAATTAATAAGTGAAGAACTTGTCCTTACTACAACGGCACCAATTGAAAAATCTAGCCTGCCTGTGATTAATAATCAGATCTACGGATATACAAATGAAATAAAGGGTACTGCAGCTACAACTGCATTAATAAAATTATTCCATGAAGATGGTCGCCAAATCAATTCAGGCTCTTATCCCGACATGAATACTGGACGTTGGTCCATTGGATTAGTCTATACTATTCTTCGGGGTGGAGACCGAATTTATGTCATTACTGACGAGCCAGGTAAATTGCCAAGTGATCCTTACTATATCACCATACAATCTGCTCCAAAATCAAATGTACCTGTCGTCACAAGTACGGTTAATGCTCAATCCTCAAATATTCAGGGAACTTATGACGGGATGGCAGTAGTTAACCATATTCTTACAACTATTCTGCTTGTCGATGAGAACAATGAAGTAATTGGAGTGGATTGGGTTAAGAGTGATGGCACTTTCTCGCTTGATATTAGGTCCAATCATTTAATTGCAGGTCAAATTATTAGAATCATTGCAAAAGAAGGTCAAAAGGAAGCTGGCGATCCTCTAATTATTACTGTGAATTAATGCATAAGATTAAGAGTATGAAGCTAAAGTCAATATAGGGAACAATGCAGCACACCTAAACAATATCAAAACCCTACAACCGAAAGAGGTTGTGGGGTTTTGGTTTTTCTTTCTCAAAATGTGAAAGCAAAAGGGAGAGACGCAACGATGCAGAGGAAATGAGCAGTAATAAACAGCTATAGTCATTTTCCATCTTTACCCATATGGAGATATGTGAGTAAATAGGGTGGTAACGAAAGGGGGGAAGAATATGACCTTTATTAATAAGCTTCCTAAGGCGATAGAAGCACAACTTAGAGAGAAAACGCTGTTTCATGCCGTATCAGATTTAATGAATGATGGTCAGTTTGGGGAAGAATGGCTGGTACTGACTGAAAAGGAAGTATCGGTGTGGAGTTCGGATGGGATGATGGTGACTAAACTCGCATTTTCGGATATTACAGATGCCCGGGCTGTTGGCGGAGTAGGCGGCGGCTCATTGCTAGCGGATACCAAGAACGGTCCGATTATCCTTATACGCTACACAGCATCGCTTACTTCTATATTTGGATACGCATCTAAATTAATGGGTGCAGTGGCAAAAGGCGAAGAGCGGCCAACGGTTTCTGAGAAAGAATTCCCGAGAAACTGTCCAAAATGCCGCAATCCACTGCCGGACGATTCTCAAGCTTGCCCCGTTTGTAAAAACAACGGCAAGGTTCTGTTTCGAATGCTGAGCTACGCGAAGCCTTACAAGCTGCAAATGGTTGCGGCAGCGATTATGTTGATTTTCACAACATTGGTTGAGCTTATCCCGCCATTTTTGACCAAAATGATTGTGGATGATGTGCTGACTCCGAAGGATATGGGCACCACGCTTTTGTGGATTGTTATCGGCCTTGCAGCGACCTCGCTGGTAGTCACCCTCATGCAGACCGTGCGCGGTATTATTGGCGTGTGGATCGGTTCCAAATTAATGGGCGATCTTCGACACGATGTCTATAATGCCTTGATGAGATTGTCGTTATCCTTCTTTGACCGAAGACAATCCTCGCAGTTCATTGGACGGGTAAACAATGATTCAGAGGCGATGAGGCAATTTATGACCGATGGTGTCATCTGGGTCTCGGGTGAGTCACTGCGTGTCATTGCGATCTTCATCATTATGTTTAGCTTTGATTGGAAATTAACGCTGCTCGCCATGCTGCCTATGCCGCTTATGATAATTTTGTCCAGTGTATTATGGCCGATGATCGGTCGGCGGTGGTATCAGCAGTGGAGGTCTATTTTCAGATTAAATGCTTTAGTTGGCGATTCTTTGCAAGGTATTCGTGTGGTTAAAGCATTTGGTCAGGAAAAGACGGAAATGTCACGTTATACGGCAGCGAATAAGGAGCTCGTTCGGCATAATATTCGAATTGAAGGTTTGTGGCAGGGTATGTTCCCCATCTTCGCTTTAGTCGCTGGAGCAGGTACCTTATTGATTTGGTATTTTGGCGGCAAAACCGTGCTTCAGGGCAATCTATCTATCGGTACCTTGATCGCTCTAGTTACCTATTTGGGTATGCTTCTTGGACCATTGCAGTGGGTAAGCCAAATGATCAACTGGGCAACGCATGCGATTTCGGCAGCTGACCGCGTATTTGAAATTATGGATACCCCGTCTGATGTACCCGATACTGTAAACCCAGCACAGATTGGCCGCGTAAAAGGCGAGGTTGAATTCAAAAAGGTGACTTATGGATACGAAAAGCATCACCCTGTGCTCAAAAGCGTAGACTTAAAGGTAGCCGCAGGCGAGATGATCGGATTAGTCGGACATTCCGGTGCCGGAAAATCGACGTTTATTAACATGATCTGCCGATTCTATGATTCGGATGAGGGTACGATTACGATCGACGGCACGAACATCCGCAATATTAGTCAGAACGACCTGCGCAAGCAGATTGGCGTCGTGCTGCAGGAGACGTTTCTGTTTGACGGGACGATAGCAGAAAATATTGCTTACTCTAAACCGGACGCTACAGAGCTGGAAATTATGCGCGCAGCTAAAATCGCTAATGCACATGATTTCATCGTTCAGCTGCCGGATGGTTACGACACGAGAGTAGGTGAACGCGGCCATAAGCTGTCTGGTGGAGAAAAGCAGCGAGTATCTATTGCTCGTGCCATTATTCATGATCCGCGAATTCTCATTCTGGACGAAGCAACGGCCTCCGTAGATACGGTGACGGAGCGTCAAATTCAAGAAGCGATATCGCGTCTGGTGAAAGGAAGAACAACGTTTGCGATTGCCCATCGATTGTCGACTTTGCGCAATGCAGATCGGCTTGTCGTGCTGGATCACGGCAAAATTGTTGAAGTAGGAACACATGAGGAGCTTCTGGCTTCCGAGGGTGCATACTACAAGCTGGTTGAGGCGCAAAAGGAAATGTCCAAGATCAAGGGGGTAGAAAATGCATGATTGATTCCAATGATATTGGTGTTGAAATAAACACGAAGGACCCTTTTGAGATTAATCTATTGGAACCCAATGCGGTCTCATTTTCCCGCAGCCAAGGCGGCGTTTTTCAAGGCGTTGTAGAAGGAAAGGCTTATGGGGAAATCACACTCTTTCGTATATTTCCTTTCCAATACACGACCCAGTATATATCCGTCCGTGATGCCAAGAGTGAAGAAATCGGCGTTATTCAGGATATTGAGCAGCTTGATAAAGAAAGCCGAACCGAAATGGATAAAGAGCTGAAGCTTCGGTATTTCCTTCCGCTTGTAACTCATATTGATTCCATTAAGCAAAAAGCCGACATGTGGATTTGGGAGCTGCAAACGAATTTGGGACCGACCCGCATCGTCATGCGAAACTTGCATGAGCATATGCAATACCCGAGTGATAATCGCATTATTCTTACTGACATCAACGGCAAAAGATGCGAGGTTCGTGATTGGAAGAAGTTAGACGGCCACAGTCGCGGTCAGTTGAAGGATGTCTTATAAGGCAACGAATATCGTGCTGTCTCTCTTTTTTAAAAAAGAGGGCAGCACTTTTGTATTGTCTTATGTTGCTCGTGTAGAAAAAAAGTAGATTGCATGTGAAAATCATCGTAAGATAGACTGAATATCCACTTTAAACCAACAGCCCTATGATCAATGGAAGGAACATGTGTAAATGAACAAAATAGTTAAAATAACGACAGGCACAATTATTGTTGCGGCGTTTAGCTTGATGGTCTATCTTGGGTATAGCTATCTCAACAAACTCAAAACCGAATTATCCAGTATCGCCTTGTCGGAGCTCAGTACAGGGGAAGAAGTGGCGGTTGATTTTGCGGAGAAACCAACGGTTTTATCCATCTTTACTTCATGGTGCCCTTATTGTAATGAGGATGCCCCAAAAATGGTCGCTTTGCATGAAAAGTATAAGGATAAAATTAATGTATACGGTATAAATGTTACGAATCGTGATGAATTATCAGAGGTAAAAAACTATGTGGAGCAGCATCAAATTACATACCCGGTCCTCCTGGATAAAACGGGGGATGTATACAAGTACTATGGTGGAGATGGCTTCCCAGCTCTGTGCTTTGTGAATACGGACGGGGAAATCATTGATTACATTATCGGATCGCTTGACCAAGATGAAATAGAAGCTTCGTTTAAGAAGCTTCTCGGCGAGACCTAAAGGAGAGATACTTTTGATTCAATACAAAAATGAACAGGTAACCGTGTTCCAAAGTGAGTTATATCAAACGACAGCGACGGTCATTCAGACGGAGGAAATGGTACTCATCGTAGATCCGAACTGGCTTGCGGGAGAAGTTGAGGCGATAAAAGAGTATGTAAATGAGATCAAAGGTGATCGAGCTCTGTATCTATTATTTACTCACGGAGATTTCGATCATATTATTGGTTATCAAGCGTTCCCTAATGCCACAACCATTGGCAGTACCGGGCTGCAGAATCATCCGCAAAAAGAAGAGAAGCTTGAAATGATTCGAGAGTTTGATCGTAAAAACTATATTGTAAGAAATTATCCTATCGCATTCCCAAACCTTGATATCATAATTAAAGAGGATGGACAACAGCTGCACGTAGGAGATACGACAATGACTTTCTATTTTGCGCCGGGTCATACGGAGGATGGATTAATAACGATCGTGGAGCCGTTAGGAATCATGATTGCAGGAGATTATTTATCCGATTTCGAGCTGCCTTTTATTTATCAAAGTGCGAAGGCGTATAATCATACCCTTGAGAAGGCTGGCCGTATCTTTGCAACGCATTCGGTTCACTTGCTTATACCGGGTCACGGAAAAGCGACAGCCGACTCGTCAGAGATGAAGAGACGTTTGGCTAGGGCATCGGATTATTTAAACCGCCTTTGTGAGGCAGTTATGGCAAATAACGAGACTGCTCTTGCTGCGCTTTACCGTGAGCATGCCTTCTTATCCACCTTTACGGAATATTGCCACAAGGAAAATGTATCGATTATACAACGTGAATATCAGTAATATTATAATCAACGAACATTAAAACACCCTAACGAGGAGCCGCTTGCGTGCTGCGCGATAGGGTGTTTTTGGTTTATTTACGTTTAAACTTCCTTTTTCATAGTATATTATGGAAGTGACTAATGTTTACTATTCTATCAACTAACGGAGAACGCATATGAACTATGATTGCTTAATTGTGGATGACGAGACGGTTCTTGCAGAAACGACGAGTGAATATTTTAATATGTTTGAGGTCAAATCAGCGTACGTGACAAGTGCGGAGGAATGTGAGCTCTTTTTACGGGAAAATGAAACGTCGCTTATCCTGCTCGACATTAATCTTGGTCATACTTCTGGGTTTGATTTGTGCAAGAAGCTCAGACAAACGACAAAAATTCCGATTCTGTTTATTAGCGCTCGGTCTAGTGATAACGATATTCTTATAGCCCTTAACATAGGCGGCGACGATTATATACAGAAGCCTTATACGCTTAGTGTGCTGCTTGCTAAAGTGAAGGCTGTCCTCAAAAGATACGGGAATCAAAGCCCCTCCGAAATGCTGGAGTTTGGTGAAGTAAAAATTGATTGCAATCTTTGCCGCGTTCGTGTGAACGGTGTAGATATGAAGCTCAAAACGATGGAATTTAAATTGCTCTGTTACTTGGCGAAAAATAAAAACAGAGTCGTTTCAAAAGAAGAGTTGTTTGACAAGGTATGGGGTGACTCCTTTGCCGGAGATGGAACTCTTAATGTACATATTCGCCACTTGCGCGAGAAAGTCGAACCGAATCCCAACCAGCCGCAATATATTAAAACGGTATGGGGGACGGGATACGTCCTGGAAGATAACAGTTATGAGAATTAAATGGCTGTTCATCACTATCCTCTTTGTATTTGCAACAGGAAGTGCAGCTTCTTGGCTCGTTATGAATAGCAAGACGGATACCGAAGTGGATATGGTAGCTATAAATGAGGTGTTAAAAAAGCTTGAGAGCCACTGGGGGCAAATCGATCAAGCGGATTTCAGCACGATAAAGCAGCCATTCAGCGTTATCGATACTCATGGCCAAGTACGCTTTCAAACATTCGAGGGGCAATCTCCTACCATTAATGAAGCAATTAAAAACAGAGATACGATAACAGATGTCGTGGTAGAGGGTACTTTAGTTGGCAAGCTTATTGTGCTAAACGATGATAAAAAAGTAATTCAGCAAATGAAACGGCAGCTTATTATCGTGCTCTTTATCACTTTTACCATGTTTGCAATGCTAAGTGTCATCTATGTTTTGTTTTTAAATTATAAGGTTTTCAAACCATTTCATAAGCTGCAAAGCTTTGCAGTTAACGTGGCGAGAGGGAATCTGGATATTCCTTTGAAAATGAGTCAAAACAACCCGTTTGGCGCTTTTACAGAAAGCTTCGACATTATGCGCGAGGAACTGGCTCTAGCAAGGCAAAGTGAATATGAGGCAAACCGCAGCAAGAAGGAGCTTGTAGCCAGCTTAAGTCATGACATTAAGACACCAGTCGCCTCGATTAAAGCGGTGAGCGAATTGATGCTGCTTCGAGCTGACGATGAGAAAGTAACGAAGCAATTAACGACGATTTATTCAAAGGCAGAGCAGATTAACCTATTGGTGAGCGATATGTTTACGGCGACTTTAGAGGAACTTAATGAGTTGAAAGTAACGGTGACGGAGGAAGAAAGCAGCGTTTTAAACGGTATTATCGCTAACGTGAATTATGATGATCAAATCAGCTTTGCGCCTGTTCCTGCATGCCTAATCTTAACGGATGTATCGCGTTTACAGCAGGTATTTGATAATATTTTGAGCAATTCTTATAAGTATGCGGGCACCTCAGTTACCATTTTATCCGCAATAAAACACACCTATTTAGAAATAAGCATTATGGATTATGGAAAAGGTATTCATCCGGACGAGTTGCCGCTCTTGTTCAATAAATTTTATCGAGGAAATAATGCAGAGGGACGAAGTGGATCAGGGCTTGGGCTATACATATCCGAGTACTTGATGCAAAGCATGCAGGGCGATATAACTTGCCATAACCGTGAAGATGGTTTTAGTGTAACGTTAAAAATTAAGTTAGCTTAAAGAATTAAGAATTGGCTAAGAATTGAACAAAGCTTAACTAAGAATTGGTTTTGTATGATAGGACTGTAAGCTACATTACAGTCTTTTTTGCTTGGGGCTAGAGCGAAGCAATCATACAACTGCAGGATAAAGGAGATTTAAATTATGCCAAGCCAAATGTTAAGAACCGAAAAATTGTGCAAAACGTTCTCAAGCGGGGGAAATCAGCAGCATGTGCTAAAAAACCTCGACATTAGTTTAATGGAGGGTGACTTTACCGTTATTATGGGAAGCTCGGGCTCGGGCAAATCGACCCTGCTCTATGCGCTTTCTGGAATGGATAAACCGACATTAGGCGAAATCTATTTTGAGGAGAAAAAGATTTCGAAGCTAAATAACGATCAGCTGGCGATTTTTCGAAGGAACAATTGCGGCTTTGTATTCCAAAAGGTTTATTTGCTCGACAATATGAGCGTGCTGGATAATGCGCTGGCAAGCGGTCTGCTTGTTAGCAAAAACAAGCGGGCTATCGTAGCCAAAGCAAAAAAACTGCTTGCCCAAGTGGGATTAAATGAAACCTCATGGGGCAAATTTCCGGAGCAGCTCTCCGGAGGAGAGGCGCAGCGTGCTGGCATCGTGCGCGCGTTGATCAATGATCCCAAAATTGTGTTTGCAGATGAACCAACCGGCGCGCTTAATTCCGCTGCAAGCGACAGTGTGCTGGATGTCATGACGGAGGTTAATAAGAGCGGACAAAGCATTGTTATGGTTACACATGATATGAAAACCGCGTTAAGAGGGAATAGAATACTTTACCTGCGTGATGGCGTTATTTTCGGGGATTTGCAGCTTAGTCCGTTCCATGTGGAAAACAACCATAAACGGCATGAGCAGCTAAAAGCTTTTTTGGCTGAAATGGGGTGGTGAGATGAACATTGTCAACCTAGCCTGGGCCAACATCAGAAAAGGCAAAAGCGCGGCATTTTCCCTTTTTATTTTGATATTTATCGCAGCGCTGCTGCTTAATGTGGGAATGACGGTTATTTTCAAAATCAATACGTTTTTTGATGATAAGGTGGCGGAACTACAAGATCCTCACTTGAACATCATCACGGACAGTGCAAGCTATACAAATGCCAAGGGCGACTTTTTGAAAAACTATTCTGATGTGAGTGAGTTTGAGCTCGAAAACATCGTGTTGATGAGTTCAGCCAAATTTCGTTATGGGGATAGTGACATGAGCCATGGCGCTGTTATCCTTAATGCGGATACTGACCGCACGATTGCGCCATTAAAACTAATTGAGCATATAGCCTTGAGCTCTGAGCCGGATATATACCTCCCTTACAGCTTTAAAGTAAGCGGCGGGTATAAGCTGGCTGACAGCTTCGTCTTTACCTATCAGGACAAGGAATATCGTTACCGGGTTGCAGGTTTTTTTGAGACAACGATGCTTGGCACCACCAACATAACGCTGATGAAATATTTTTTGCCGGATACGGAATATGAGCAGCTGCTCAGCCAGCTCAGCCCCAAAGAGGAAGGCACCTTCATATCTGCCAAGTTAAAAAACAGCGAGCAATCGATTCAACTGCTTAAAGATTACGAAGAGCAATTTCCCTTTTCCCATAATGAGGCAAGCTCCTTTTATTCTTCATTAGACGTTATGACGATGAAGGGCATAAGTACGATGACGATCAATCTGGTCGCTATGATTATGGTTGCTTTTGCGGCGGTTATTGTTGTGGTGTCATTGCTTGTTATTAAGTTCCGTGTCACTAATAGTATTGAGGATGGCCTTGTTAATATTGGTGTTCTGAAAGCAGTGGGCTATACGAGCCAGCAAATTATTTTATCTATTATGATGCAGTTTATGATTATTACCTTATTGGCAAGCATTATGGGGGTGGCGGTCACTTACACCGTTATGCCTGTATTCGGAGGCATTATTTCTACGCTGTCTGGACTGCTATGGAATCAAAGCTTTAATGCTGTAATTAATCTAGCCAGTATTCTAATTGTAGTTGTACTGGTCGTAACTGTAACCCTTCTCGCTTCAATTCGTATTAGAAAGCTGCATCCAATAGCGGCGCTGCGGGGAGGCATTGTGACACATAGCTTTAAGAAAAACCGTTTCCCTCTAGATCAAGCCAAGGGTGGATTAAGCTTTGTGCTTGCTTGCAAAACCATCGTGATGAACATCAGGCAGAACATTATGATCACTTTTATCGTTGCCGCCGTTACCTTTGCCTCTGTTTTTGCTATCGTTCTTTATTACAATATAGCAACAGATAAAACAGCGTTTATTCACCTCGTTGGTGCAGAAACCTCGAATGTCAATGTTCAGGCTAAAGAGGACGTAGATAGTGAGGCGCTGTTTGCATCCATTAAGCAAATGGATGGTGTTGAAAAAACGGTATTGCTGGACTATTTAATAGCGAAAGTTGACGATAAACCGTTTGCTATGACGATTTCGGATGATTACAGCGGGTTGGAAAACCAAATGGTGTATGAGGGACGATATCCGCAATACGATAACGAAATTGTCGTTTCGTGGGCAGTATCGCAGCTGCTTGAAAAAAACATAGGCGATACGGTCAAAGTAGATATAGGGGAAGGAAGTTATTCTTTTTTAATTACCGGTCTGAGTCAGTCTATTAGCAATATGGGGCAAATTTCATCTGTCACTTTGGAAGGTGTTCGGCACCTCATTCCGGATTATACAGCCAAGATGCTCAACGTTTATTTAAATGGTGTCGATAATGCGAGCTTTATCAAAAATAGTAAAGTACAATACGGAAGCTCAGTAGAGGAATTCGTTGATGTAGATGAGACGATAAACAGCCAAAGCAGCGTCTATATTTCCGCGGTGTTTGCTGTTATGGTGCTTGTTCTCGCGATTACTGTATTGGTGGTCGTTCTCATTCTTTATCTTGTTATTAAAACGATGATTCTCAAGCGCAAGAGGGAGCTCGGAATATTTAAAGCAACAGGATATACGACGAGCCAGCTAATGACGCAAATCATGCTCAGCTTTGTACCAATTGTCATTATAGGGGTTGTTATTGGCGGTGTGCTGGGCAGCCTTTATACCAATTCCATGCTGACCTTGCTGCTCTCTGGAGCGGGAATTCACAACGTTCAGTTCATTATTAAATTGCCTCTTGTTATTGTGCTTTGTTTCGGAATTGTTATGTTGTCTTACGTTGTTTCCATTCTTGTGTCGCGGAGAATTAAAGGAATTTCCGCTTATGAATTAATTACAGAGTGAGAATAAAGATATTGCTTTAATCAAAGCTTTTGCAGGCGGCCTTTCGAGGTCGCTTTTTTGTGTTGTTGCAGGTGTCATTCGTATGCTACCATACGCTAAACGCCTACTTTAATAAATCGATTATATTTGAGAGGAATGAGTGTAAATGCCAGTAGTAGACATGCCGCTTGAGAAGTTAAAAGAGTACCAAGGAATTAATCCTCGCCCAGCTGATTTTGATGCTTATTGGGATCGTGCGATCTCTGAGATGCGTGCTGTAGATCCGCAAATTAAGCTCGTTCCAAGCTCATTCCAGACTCCGAACGCGGAATGCTTTGATCTCTACTTTACGGGCGTTCGCGGGGCTCGTATCCATGCCAAATATGTTCGGCCAAAACATATGGCAGAGCCGCATCCGGCTGTCGTATTATTCCATGGCTATACGGGAAATGCAGGCGATTGGAGTGACAAGCTGGCTTATGCCTCATTAGGCTTCTCCGTTCTAGCTATGGATTGCCGTGGTCAAGGCGGGGAGTCTGAGGATTCCGGCAATGTGAAGGGAAATACACATCAGGGTCATATTATTCGGGGATTAGATGATCATCCGGACAATCTGTTGTTCCGTCATATCTATTTGGATACTGCACAATTGGCGGGCATCGCACTGGGCTTGCCTGAGGTTGATCCAGAACGTGTTTATGCAGCTGGCGGTTCGCAGGGCGGAGCGCTTACGATTGCTTGTGCGGCGCTTGAACCGAGAGTAAAGAAGCTAGCTCCTGTTTTCCCATTCCTTTGCGATTATAAACGCACGTGGGAGATGGATTTGGCGAAGGACGCGTATCAGGAGCTTCGTACCTTCTTCCGTTATTTTGATCCGCTGCATGAGCGCGAGGATGAAATTTTTGAGAAGCTGGGTTATATCGATCTTCAATTTCTTGCAAACCGCATTCGCGGCGAAGTATTGATGTTTGTTGGCCTCATGGACACCATTTGTCCGCCTTCCACACAGTTTGCAGCTTATAACAAAATAACTTCTCCTAAGCAGTTAGCCATCTATCCGGACTTCGGGCATGAGCATTTGCCGGGTTCGTCGGATCGTACGATTCAATTTTTCTTGAACTAATAGGAATGAAATAAAGGGGCTGTCTCAAAAGTCATTTTGCGATTTTTTGAGCACTACTTAGAACTTATTTTCATCGAGAAAAAGGACCTCAAGCTCCACTATACAGTGGAATTTGAAGTCCTTTCATTTGAAAAC
>NZ_MRTD01000001.1 GCF_001956295.1 Paenibacillus sp. FSL A5-0031 | reverse complement strand
CATGCTTTTTTACCAGTATAGCACCCTTCGTTTTCTTCATTAATAATTAAATATTGACAGCCTATTGGCTGGTATAGTGCAACGAGGCTGCCGATCCATACCGGCAGCCTCGTTCTAGTTGTTTATTGAGCTATAGTGTCCCGTTAGTTCAGCAGATTTTTATTTTTCACTAGATTGTCTGTTTGGTGGATCAGATCATGTAACAGGCTTAGAGCTTTCTCCAAACCGGCTTGCTCTTCTGTCACTAAGGTCAATATCTTGTTTATTCTATGAGAGTAATTGCTTGGGACCATGCTAAAAGTATCGACCATAGCAGCGGCTCCTTTTTCGTTCATCCAATATGTTTCATTAAGTGCAAACAAAACCTGATTTAAACAAGAGACTGATCTGAAACAACATCCAGCAAAGTAAGATAAATCATTTTTATAGATACCTTTTTTCCCATTCTCTAAGGAGAAATTTGCTTCCCATAAAAATTTTTGAATTACTGCTTTTTGCAAAACGTGCGAGTATGGACTTGTTCTAGACTTCATTTCTCCAACAAGATCTGTTGGATCCCATAAAATCCTACACAACGCAATTTCAGCTAAATATATAGAATTGATAAATCCGTGAGGATGTCCCGGTTGATAGTCAATTGTGAGATCCCCATTGAGACATTTATCAATTACTTTTGATACTATATTAAGATCACGGTATAAAAAATCGACCGGATGTTGATGCACTTTCAGCCAACCACCACCATTAATCCATGGCCCCCATCCACCGATTTCTGTTATTAAATTGACTCTATTATCATCATCCAAGGTGGAAGCTATCCGATCAAGGTGGAAAATATCTAACCCATTGTTTAGGTTATAATAAATTCCAATATCAATATCAGAGTTGGGGTTTTCAGTCCCCCTAGCTCTTGAACCACCTAGAACCAAAGCCTGCACACCATCGATTTGCTTAAGACAATCAATAATTTTGGAAATAATACTTTGCACATCCATACCTCTCACTCCGTTCGAATATGTCTAAAGCTGCCCGTTATCTTAATGCCTATCAGTACATCTATACAAAAACCTTTATTTTGTGAAGATGTACAAGGAGCTGACGAGACAGCTCCCTATCGTTAGTATAGAACACCAGAGGATACTTGCTTTCGCTGCCCTTGCTTAGCCTGGCATATGCCATTTTGACTTCAGACTCATCATCATAGTTCAAAACAAGACTGATGCTGCGGTTATACGAAACCGGCTCGAATGAATCGGAAATCATTAACGGTTCTCACTTGTTGAATCTATGCCTGAAGGGCTTCAACACGTAATCTCGCGGCAAGAACCGAAACCCAACCGAAGGCAACAATTCCAGCGCTCCCCATAATAACGCCGATCCAAGTGCCGATACTTGAGCCTAAAATAATGAGCACTGGCGCAAGGATACAAGATGCAATACAATAGATACTCCAACCACGCTCGCCTTCTGTAGCAAACCGACGTGCAAAAATAATGCTTGCCGCAATTAGACAAATAAAAGCCGTAAAGAAAGCCACGGAATGGAGTGCTGCATGAACGCTCATCGATGTTGGCATTCCGGCAGAGGCACCTGGGGGAAAGCTGAGGTCAGGATCTGGGCGAAACAGACCTGCCAGGATCATGCCAATCCCATAGATTCCAATGAGCAGCGAACCCCACTTGCCTCCCATACGCCCTCGCAGCAAACGGCGCACTCCAATCGCTGCACATACAGAAAGCAATCCTGTCATGAAGAAATTTGTGCTTTGTATCCATCCCAAATCCCCCAACGTAAGGGTGCTGATGGCGTGGCGCCTGATATCGAATCCTGTACGTGTAAACGATTGAATAATGGCTGCTATGTAGAATAGCGGTGTGGAAACAACGCCACCCATTAGAAGAAGACGAATCGTCCTCGTATTCCGCATATTTGTAAACATAATAATCTTATTCCCCTCTCATTGTCCATTTTATAATCTTGTACAGTCCTTTGAAGTTACTGTGTTCATCGTACGTCTCTTTTTCAGTTAATACTGCTTTTATTTTGATTGGCATCTGAATGGGTAAAAAGACGTCCCATCTCCACTTGCACAACGATGATGGAGACGTCTCTGGTTGAATGAATTCAGATGGTTTTGTTGTTAATTGCCTAACTCGGACTGGTAAATGTGAATCGCGACACCTGTGCTTAGTGTTTTGGCGTCCATGAGGCGCAGTGTAGCCTTTTCGATCCCCTCTCTGAACAGCCGTTGTCCGCGACCTAAGATCACAGGATGGATCCAGAGCCGGTATTCGTCGATGAGATGATGCTTCATCAGCGTTTGTGCAAGATCGCCGCTGCCTACGACAAGCAAGTCTCCGCTAAACTCCTGCTTGAGTTTCGCTGCTTCTTCTGCCGCGTCGCCATGGATGATTGTGGCATTCCACTCCGCATGGCTTAGGGTTCTCGAAGCCACGAACTTCGACATGCCGTTCATCCGATCGGCCAGCCCCCGCATGCCGACCGCTGACGGCCATGTTGCCGCGAAGGTCTCGTAAGTTTTACGCCCCAGAAGTAGTGCTTCAACCGTGTGGGCCTGCTCGACAATGAGTGCCAGGTGCTCCTCACCAACATAGGACCGCTGCCAGCCCCCATACTCGAATTCATAAAGTTCGCCAGGCGCCTGCATGACGCCATCCAGCGTAATGAATTGCTGCATAATGATTTTCCCCATTTTTATCCCTGTCCTTTCGTGTCGTATAGTCGATTCCGACCGTTGCGTATCTCCAGGATGTCTTTCATCCAGGATCAGCTGAACTTTGCCGTTATAGAGACAACGAACGAGTGAACGGCAAATCGACATACACGAGTCAGTAATAATTGGAACGTTGATACTCGGCTTGTTGAATGATCGTACCGTTTCAGGTTAAAGTAAGAAAAAACGCCAAGCCGGATTCAGGGCTTAGCGTATATTTTCGTTAATTACGCGGTAATTAATCGGCTCATATTCTTGTCATCTGACAATATTAAAGTTCGTGATGTGTCACATTTCGTAAGTCGTGATAATTACAAACAAAAGGAGCCTCACTGGCTCCTTTTGTTCTACGAACATTAAAAAATCCCCTTTTGGGGATTATCATAATCTTTTTCGGTCTTCAATACCTTGATATAAACGTTCAATACTGTAACAAGATTAATTGTTGTGCTCTCGATTCTTTCAACTATTTATTCTTCTGCTTTGTAACTTGCTTACCGCCGATGATAAGCATCATAATACCAATTATTGCTAGAATGATCCGAACTAAGAATGGACGCAATGAAAATACAGTTTCACCTTGCCATTGCAATCCGAACAACGTTTCATTCAGCCCCACAATCGCCAATAATGGCTTAAAAAACAAACTCAGCGCTAATAATGCTATTCCCCAAATCATTTTGCTATTCATTGATTCAAAACCTCTTTCCAATTAAGATAAATGAAGATTAGTTCACAAAAAAACGATCTTTCATTGGCTTTTTAGAATTTCATCCCACATTGTCAATTTTTATCAATCTTTGATTGATAATATCCACACAGGTCCATAATTCTCTGTAATAAAAAAGTGTCCACCATCTACCATATGAAAAGTGGCTGCTCTACCTGCATAATATCTCCACTCGCACATGTCATACATTATAGCACTGAGGTCGTTGCGATCAGAATGTTCTTTAGGATCTACTTACCCTAAGCGGCTTACTCATTGTGACACTAACCATCAAACCTCAGTTAAATCAAGTCTTTTATGCGAATTTATGCATATGAAGATTACATACTATTTTGTACATATGTATGTATATCGATTTTTTTTATGGCTTGTGTCACAATCGTCGATAGTTGAACAACAATTTCAAATTAAAGTTATAGATTTCTCTTCGACCTATCACCCTAGGACTTTGCTTTATCTTTTAATGTTTCAATTATACCTTTGGTTATCGCTCTATATGTCGTTAATTCAAATCTCATTCCAGGGCTGCATTAGCCGCTAACCCAAACCTGAGGTGGCGTAAAGTAATCATCATATTCTTTTAAAGCTTCAGGAGATTGTTTCCTTCTCCACTCCCACAAATAAGTTAAATATGTTTCACCTTTACCCATTCTCCAACCAATGCTAAATGGATGAATGTCTGGAAACGTAATCCATTGAGGAAGAAGGAACTCTGGCTCATAGTTCTCCATATTATATCTGATGTTCATCAACAAATTGCCTAACATGTTTTTTCCTTGCCCGTCACCGCCATCTCCCCAATATAAATCATTGGTTGTATGTTCAACAATAATACAATCTCCTGTTGATAAGAGAATGGACTTAACTTTTGGATGTTGTTCTATTTTAGCGACAATAGCTTCCCGCATAATGTTAACTTTGCACTCTTCCCAATCTTTACGGAAACGTGATTGAATGTTTCGAAAAATTCGAGAAACAACCATATGGCTTATTTATTTCATAAAAATTGATTACCTTCTTATCAGCATTTCTGCTTAAAAGATTCCGTTTATTTTCTTCAATATTCTTTAATAATTCTTATGCATTTTTTACAATCTCATCCAAGAAACTTCCCCCATTCTTCATTCGACTTATAAACGATATTTCTATTTTTCTAAATTTATTCTAGATGTGATTGAGCTATCCTGCTCGTTGGCTTAAAGAAGTAACGTCAGTCTAATTCTTTATTTTATTCTGACAATGGCGCTGCATACTGTCGAACGTTTACCCCTGATTGCGGAGCGGGCATTTACTAAGTAAACCGCAGGATGCATGACAGGAATGCCATACTTTGCTGTTTCTTTTATAAGATTCGCTTCTACAGCCAGAAGTAGAGTATAGTAGGAGAAGTTAAAAATTTATTCCAGGAGGCTACAGCCATGTCACAGGAGATTTGGATTAACCTACCAGTCAAAGATGTTGAGAAGTCAACTGCCTTTTTCAATGAGATTGGATTCCATGCGGTCAGCGTTGGTAACGAGAGAGCCAAGCTTGCCATAGGCCAAACAACGATTCTGCTGTTCCCGGATGCCGCGTTTGAGAAATTTACCGGTTCAAAAACCGCAGATACTTCCCGTTGCGCAGAAGTAATATTTTCCATTGGTGCTGGAAGCAGAGAAGAAGTAGATACCTTTATTCAAAAAGTAGAGTTTGCCGGAGGAAGCATCTTTGGCAAGCCGAGTGAAAATGAGGGCTGGATGTACGGCGCAGGATTTGCCGACTTGGACGGTCACCGTTGGAATCTACTGTACATGGATGAGAGCAAAATGCCGAAACGCTAATATGGTAGCGCCGGTCACCTGCTAAAGGTCACCGGCGTTTTTGTCTTATTTCAGACAGTTTTTTCGATTTCCTCTAAAAACTCTGGAGAAATTGCCCACCCATTTTCGTCCCATAGAAACATAATACAAAATAATGACCGGCACCTTGCCCGAGAGTACCTTCAATTCATCAAGCAATTCTCCCAGTCGTTCAAAACCGTTCTACTCATGCGCAATACTCTCCAATATCCCGTACGGTTGGTTCCTTCGTAGAAAAGCCTAAACGACGCTGGCTCCTTTAGCCACATCTAATTCTACAATAGACTCCATAACACACTCCAAAATTATAAAGCTGCCGTTACTCCCACAATGATCCCAAACCAATAGCTTCGCTACTGATTTATTGAGCTATCGTTTCCCATCAGATGAACAAACCAGGGTTCATTTACAATTGTCTGTTAGAGTTTTAATATTCAAGAGCAAGAAAATGTTAAGCTTACCAATCGTGTCGTGGACATACAATCATCGAACAACCCAAAGCTCATCAACTGGCCCATATTTCACGTGAAATCCTACTCTCTTCATGCCTTCTCATGCATGTTCGTGAGTTTATTTCCTATTGTAAAGTCTTCGGGGATGAGTCAATATAATAGTCAATAAGTGGTAAAATTTGACGTCGTGCGGTCTTTCAGCAAAAATATAGCTAAAAAATTATGGAGGTGAAGGATACCTATGAGGGAAGCTACAGAGGGACAACATGAGCACAGTGAGATGCTGCCCTTGTTCTCCACCACGGATAGAGGCGGACGAATGACTGCGCTGCTGCCGGGACGTGGCGTCGGACGCGCGACTCCGCTGCTGCCGTGGCTGTTCGCAGCTGCTGCACTGTGGGCGCTGACAGGCTCCGTGCCGTTTGGTGCTCTACTTGGTCTTGCGCCAACACCGGCAATCAGCATGCTCCTCGGTCATCCGGTCACGGTGGGCGTCGCCGTGGTGTTGCTGTTCGTCGCAATCGGTGTGACTGGCGGAGTGTACTCGCGAGCGGTAGAACAGTTCGGACAGACCAGGGTCGCCGGCCTCTTCGTATCGCTAGCGATTGCAGGAGGACTCGTCGTAATCGCTGGAGTCTTACTGATCTGGACGCTGGCGAGCGATCCGTCGCGCCCCTTCAACCTTGAGGCCATTGGGACGTCGCCGACGATCCCGCTAGAGCTGGGCGCTGTCATCGGAGCCTGCTTTGCCCTCTGGGCCGCCATTTCGCTCTTACGGTTGCCCGGATCGATCACACATGTCCGGCTGCGTCAGAGTGACATCGAGCGCCTCCGAGTAGAGGGCAACTCATTCATCGGGACACTGACCACGGTGAGCTTCACGAACTGCTGGCTCTTCGATCTTCCGATATTCAAGGTCGAGGTAGGTTACATCGTCGCCGGTACTCCTCGGGTCGTTTCAGCGCACATGCGCACCAGTGCCGACCGCGTTCCCCTCGTAGGCTCGCGCATGCTCGTGCTGACCGACGATAGCGGAACTACCCACGTGGAGGTGGACCTGTCCAATGGAGCGACATTTGAGCCGGACGTGACGAAGTACGCCGCACCGACCGACTGAAGCTTCGGCCGGTGCACTCTCCATGAGCTTCACTTCCGCTTACTCCCGTGCTCATATCATGCAGTTTTCCTGCACAACACGAGCACACTTGCTCGTCTTCGCTTTTTTGAAGGTTCAATTTCATTTACAGGAGCGGTCAAGAATTGCTTTGCTTGATGGGATCATGGTGATACCTCCAAATTTCAAGAAAAAAAAGCTGAGTGGTTCGTACTCATCCACTCAGCTCTTAGCGTTATTTTACAATAATTTGTATAACATCACTTACCGTTGTTCCGCTTCCATTCATAAACTCACCGCGATATTGATAAATGCCAGGAGCTTTTCCCGAAATTTGTGTATTAGCCGATTGGGCATTTGGTGAGTGTGAAGATAAAGATTGCGTTTCAATAAGTTCGTCATTTTCATATAATCGATACTGTGCTGCGTTCGTGCCCCACCACATATTTGCAGTAATGGTATAGTTCCCGTCTTGATCCCAGTTGTCACTGGATAACACAGGTTTGCCAGGATTCGCATCAGCCACGGTGACAGTATGTGGATCACATGAAGTCGTTCCATACAAATTCGATAACTCACATGTATACACATAGGTTCCATTTGGCTTGCCTTGAATTGGAATTATGGAAGTTTGGGCAGTTGGCGAATCAACGGGCAATGACTTCGTTTGGATCAATTGGCCATTCTCGTACAACTTATACAGAGAGCCATTGGTCCCCCACCACATATTCATCGCAACGTCATAATTGCCATCATGTAAGCCTGTCGCAACACCGCTATTATTCGAAAGTATCGGTTTACCTGGAACCTCATTCACAATCAGCTCAGGACTAACGGAATGCCGTTCGAATTTGACTGCATCAACCCTCGTATAGATCATATCGGCAGGAAGTGTTGGCGGGTCTACCGTTGTAGGAGTAACCCTGGTTAAACGAACATACTCGCTGCCGTCTCCTGCAAAGTCGAACGTTCCTAGATTAACCCAACCTGATGAGCCAACTGTTGCATCGATATAGGTGACCTCGGTACCTGATTGATGCTTCACTTCCACTTTGACATAATTATCGTTTGCCGTCGTATGGACGATCTTGTAGATGGAGACCGTATATTTTCCCTCTGGAAACTGGCCTTTCCACGTTGCTGATGATCCTTGAACGGTAGAGTAACGGGACTTAACCCCAATTTTGTATCCGGCTAAGTTGCTTTGGCTCCAAGACCCTTCTGTCGTGTACAACCCCGTTGTATTTGTACTGTCGACGATAACCGTTAGGTCCTTGATCGTGATGATCAAAGGCGGTGTTGTTAAGGTCACTCCGTCAATCGTTACAGTCGCCCATACCTCAATGTGATCTGTGTCTCCATCGAGATTTAGAAGGGTCAACCTACCGCTGCTGTCTACTTCAGCCAGATCCGTACGATCAAGGAAATACTGCACTTTGGCCTGTGTTAGATCACCGATCAAACCATTATCCAAATAGCCGGTTACGCTCAGTTGTGCGGTTTGAGTCATCTGCAGCTCGTTCCGATCGGATAGGATCACTGCAGACTCCAATTGCGGCATCCTGTTTGGGTCTACCCACATGATCGCATCGGCAACTACCCGTGACTTGTTGGCCTTATTGGTTAGTTCCACGTACCCGCTATCCCCTGCTGCAAAAGGATAATCGCCTAGGTGCACCCAAGTACCATTCGCCGCTGTCTCATCAACGGTAACCGAATCAGAGCCCCCGCTATAATAAACGGCAAATGAGGCATTCGTTGCCCAGTTTTCACTCGCAGCCGTGATTTGCGGAAGCTTGTAATACACACTGTAAGTAACGGTATCCGGCAGCTCTGGCCGCCATATAATTTTGCTATTCGCTGTGCTGGTCGTCGATTTGGCATACACATAGTTATCGTAGTAATAGTCGTTAGCCGTTGTATCCCTTATCCAGACCCCTTCTGTCTCCGCCTCCGTATTATCTACAATGATAGATAAACCCTCCTGCCAATCGGGTTGGACTGGAGTTTCGGATACTTTATCAGGCAGATAGAGTGTACGTTTGCGAGTTTGTTTCCCGTCTGATTCCACGTAATATGTGAAGGTTTGAGATAAGTCGTTCACCCGTATAGTCCATTCCATCGGATATATCGTATCTGGGATGGTTGTATACGTAGCCCCGCCATCCAAGGAATAATGGATTGTCGCTGGTTTCGTCGTTTTTGCCTGTACATAGGCATCATAAACCATTTCGTCGGGCTTGACGATTAGCATCCCTTTAACCGCATCGATTGGACTATGGATATCAAAGAAATAGCTTGCATCCGATGTATCAGCAGCTCTAACCTGATGCAGCGGCACATCAATCTGGAGTCCCTCTACAATGATAGCGGTTATCCCTTTGCTTGAAACCGTAGCTTGAATGATTCCGTTACTCATAACCGCTTGTTCTGGTGTGCCATTATCGCGGATGATGGTTACGGTATAATCTTGTGACGGGTTGAACCCAATGATTTGCGCATTCAATTCAATCGAAGTCTGAACTTCATCTGACGATGCGTTGCTTAGTCCGATATAAAATTTATCCCCGCTCTCTCCCGTTATCCAGTTCAATTGAGGATCGTTCGTCTGGATAATGCCCTTGGGCATCCAGAGCCAAACGTCGGAATTACCGTAGAAATGACCTGGTTTATTGCCATAAAGGTGATATTTGAACCATAAAAAATTCGTTTCGAATACGGAAGGAAATGTAATACTCCCATTTGATTTCAATGATTGCTCGCTGATCAAATAATCCATTGTTTGCCCGAGCTGCCCCGGTATATGGTGATAATAGATAGATGTAGCCCCGCTAGGACCTTCCAGAGGAAAATCCGGTTCAAGTTGGCTAACGGCAAATCCCTTATAGTAATAACCTGGATAGCTGGAATATCGACCAATAACCGAATTATGAGCGATATCCTGCAGTAGTTTATCACCTGTATAGAGCGACAATCGCAGCATAAATGGAGCTTCCTGAGCATTCATCCGATAATAACCGGTTGTGCTTCCTGCTTCAAATGTTAATCCGTTCGGTGAAACGAGCCAGCTATCCGCTTGTACGCCTCCTGCTACATCTTCTGGGAGCTTGCTCCTAGGATATTGGTATTTACCGCTTTCCGGCCAATGGAACGACTCCGCGTAATTATACGTTTCAGGCTGCGGAATCGTAACGGTACCTTCAGGAACTGGACGAGCAACGAACATGGTGGCATACCGTTTGGCTTCCTTATAAGCGGCATTCAAGTATTTGGGATCCTGTGTTTCCTCGTAAAGCTCCAAAATCTCCATCCACAGCTTGCTATAATAATAAATGAATTCATTTTTACTCACATTTACGGATTCAGGAGTATCGATATGCTGCAGGATATAACTGTCAGCTGCATCCTTGGCAGCTTGTAAATACTGCGCATCTCCCGTCATCCGATACATCATCAGGGGCTGGATGACAGGACCTCGGTCTTTCTGGTCAGGATCACGCACGAGGTACTCTTCCTGTGCCAGCGCCCCAATTCCTGCCGAAGTGCCCATCATCTGATTGACAGCGGCTACGCTTGAAACATCGAACGGCAGGGTGGCCATTTTCCATAACGAAGGCACGCCGTATACTTTCTTCTGCGTCGGCGACCAACCGATGCCATTTCGCGATACGCCATACTGGACGGACGGCAATGCTCTCGTATCGTAAAGCTGGTCATCCCCAGTCAAATAATAAGCCCCCAAAAGAACTGCATTCGAGCTTGTTCGAACGCTATCCTCGTTTTCGATATCAATAAAGCCCTTGGCTCGGCTCCACCACCCGCTGGGTGACGGGACATACTGAACGGAGTCGTCCCCTTGCGGCTCTATCTTAAGCAGATCGATCATATTGAACATCGCGTCAGTAAGCGACTGATCTGATACATTTTCCCGGTATGCCGAATAACCGTACTCATTGCGAAGAATATCTGCGTAGGACTCGTAAAGATTGCTTTTTTGTGCGATTAGCCCCATATGAAATTGATAGGTGTTTTCTGCGCTCATTTGTGAATAAGTCCCTAACTGAGGAGCATATAGAATTGGCTGCACGCTGCCTTCGTTGTTGACAAGGCTCATGCCAAGCCGTTGTTTCGTAACGCCTCCCGTCGGTTCAAATTCAATCGGAAGCTCTTCCGAAGGTACAAATACCCCATACGTCAAAGGATTCCCCGCGCCGTCATTCTTCTCCACCAGACTCATCGGAGCGCTCAGCTCCCGAAGGCTTGTGGATTCCACCGTACCTACCATTTTTGCATGTGACCTAAATCCATTTAACACTTCATTGACGCCAGAGATTTGCTCTGTTGTGAAGGACTGATAACCAATCACATAATTGCCATCGCGGCGAGGCGTGAAGGCGAAGGAAACATCTGGTTTATCCCCTGCCATGGACCAGTTCACTTCAAAATCGTAATCACTGCCATGCATAGAATCGGTTAAAACCGCCGTGTGGCTGTCTGGAAAATGGATCCCGTCGAATGTAATCCAGCGTTTGTTCATCGTATCGTAGTAATTGGTTCGGCTCCCCGCATTCCCATCCAATAAAACCCATTGCTCCTCAAGTCTTTCCGACACATTATTTATTGGCATCCAGCTCCCTGTGTCCGTGTTCTTGTAGAACATGTCACGAACGATGGATTTGCCTCCATCCCATGCTGCCTCATAGAAGGTCGCCTTATAATTTGCATTTTCGATGCTGCCTTTTTCTGTGTAAATGAGATTCGCTAATGTGCGGCTCCGCAGCGCGGGCAACGGCGGAGCTTGCTGACGGATATTCCCTTCAAATTTGACTGCATCGGCCCGAGTAATAATCGTACCCGTCGTAGGTTGCATTCGAGTCAGCCTGACAAATTCGGTATCATCACCACTAAAATAATACTCCCCCAAATCCACCCATCCGACCGATGGACCCGACGTAGGTCTAAGATCCATAAACAAAACATCCGTAATCCCGTTGTGAACAATCTCAATCTTTACATTACTATCTGCTTTATCCGCCCAATCAAGCTTATAGAACGATATTCTCGCCGTCCCTGCCTCCAAGCGTGGATTCCAAGTGATGCTTCTACCTACTGCGTCCGTATATTTGGAACTGGAATTATTGTATCCCTTCACTCCCGCACTTGTGGTCCAATAAGGCGAGGAGAATCCATTACTCGCGTTACCTGCATCTACGGTGACGATATGATCAATCGTGAGGCTTCCATCATCAATAATGATCGTCTTATGCGGCTCTTTCTGCTGAATATTCCCTTCGAACTTGACCGCATCAGCTCGCGTAAGTATCGTACTCGTGGTGCTGGTAGACCGTGTCAATTTAACGAATTCTTCACCAACTCCGGAAAAATAGTATTCTCCCAAATCAACCCATCCCGCAGGAGCGCCAGATGAGGGTCTCAAATCCAGATAGACTACATCCGTCGTTCCATTATGAACGATTTCGATTTTTACATTGCTATCAGCCTTATCCTCCCAATTAAGCTTGTATAACGATATTTTCGCTGTTCCTGCTTCCAAGCGCGGATTCCATGTTATCGATCTGCCAGCTGTACTCGTATATTTGGAGCTGGAATGATCATACCCCTTCACCCCTGTGCTTGTGGTCCAATTTGGAGCCGAATATCCATTGTTCTCGTTAACCGCATCAGGTGTCACAACATCATTGATCGTGATGCTTCCATCATCGATGATAATCGTCTGATAAGGTAAGGTCTCCGCATAAGCGGTCGTTATTCCAACCAGGCTGAAAGGAACTACTATCGTCAACATGAAAACGATGAAGAAAAACAGCTTCCTTTTGACCAAACCACTCACAGCCTTTCCTATAAATGATAACGCTTCCAAAATAATAATGCCCCCTTTGCTTGAATGTTCGTAAAAAGCAATTAGCCTTTTCCATCAGCTAATCCAGCTCCTTCGTTTTTATCATAGCACGTCACATCATCTTGAAATTTCTTTCATTTTAACAATTTCTTATAAGATTTTAAGCGATAAGAAACGGCTTCGCCGTCATATGTAAGTGGAGGGTATCCGTTTCTCATAGAAATAGAATAATACTTTATCGCCTAAAACTTATAAAGTCTTCTATCAAAAATTCATATGTCTAAAAAAGAAACCTACATCCTAATTGACCGCTCAATCGCAGTCAGATAGAATGTAGGTTTTCCAAGTGGACAAATCTATTATAATGGCGGCTGCACCACTAACAGCTTCCCAAGCTGAATGACCGTTTGATCATACCAAGCTGGATGCTGCCGAACATGCTCCATACTTTTAGCATTGCCGCTTTCCTCAAACACGGCCGCTTTGTCTGTCTTCTCGTGATCGACTTCGAAGCGAACCGTATGTTTCCCATTCGGCAGCTCCGGCAAGAAAACATATTGATTTCGATTATGATCGTTATAGGGTGTGAATCGATCGATAAGGAAGGGTTCGCCTCCATCAACTGACACCTTCAATCGGCCAGAATCAGGCCCCCCGATATCGAATAACCCGATATGGGTCCCCTCGAATTGCACCGTGATAGCCTCTCCAGGATCGACAGCTCGCCATAGGCCAGGAAACAACCAATTGTATTCGCGCACTAACGCAAAATCATCGGGGGTCATGTAAGACCATCCTTCCGAAAAAAGAGTAAGATTATCCAGCGGCAGCATGGCTGCATACTCCCAAGGATTAGCCGGAACCAACGGATTCCGAGGCAAGTGATATTCGAGTCTTCCCTGATGATCGCGTAGCTCGCTTATTTTCTCAAATGACCGGGTAATCGTATCCGTATAAATCTGATGCCCTTCGGGAATTGTCGGATGGACCGAATCATGTGTAAAAATAACGGCTCCTGGATTGGACTGATCTGCCCTTGAGGTGAAAATGAGCTTTCCATCGGAAACCAATTGACTGACCGCTACGCCCAGATGAATGGAAGGAATACCGTAATAATCGGCCACCTCCTCTTGCATAATAGCCCCTTTCTGGTATTCGCCGGCTTGAAATAAGGCCACATCTCGCTCCTTTATCGTATAAACGAACAAAATGTCGGTGAACGGGCTTCGTTTGCGGATCTGTCGGACAATTCCTTCGATCCGCGCCTTGGATTCAGGGACTCCGCCATCGTTACCAACAAATTCGACAAACACAAGATCAGGCTGATGACGCAGTACATCCGTCTCCAAACGTGCGCAGCCGAGGTCTGATCCTGTCCCATCAATGCCTGCATTCACAGAGCGGATTTCCGCATTGGGATATTTACCTCGAAGCCAATCTCCCGTCATGACCCTATATCCTTGAGAACGCGTATTGCTGCCGCCAAAATAGACGATTGTCACGGTTTCCCCATTTTCCAACTTCGAAATGACATTAGGCAGCCCTCTTCGAGGGAATAGTTCCTTCATCGCGACTTCACCTGCCTTCACTTATTAATTTCGGAGCAAAGCATTTTACAGCAAACACTTCATAGTAAGGAGAACCGTAGGTTGCGCAGAAATGAATCCGGATTCGGGTTACGCGTTTCGCATCCACCTTATGTTTATTCAGCGTGAGATAATTACCGCGGATGATGATTTCACTCTCGGTTCCGTCTTCGAAGGTCAAGGTCACATCATAATCTTGGATAAGGAGCTCGATCGGATCGTCGAAATGCTCCAAATCCAGCCGTGAATTGAACACAAGATGGATTTCTTCCACATTTTTGGGGCTTGCAAAGCAGAATTCCAACCATTCCTGTCCTTCTGTACGTTCAGATATCCAACCGTTCGGCTGACCATAAGGTCTGGAGAAGCCATTAACGACATTCTCTGGGCTATACATATTTTGGGATGGCACCAGGTCTTTGAAGCAAATGCTTTTATTAAGCTTCTTCAGCTTTGACGGAACTTCTGGCCTATAATGGAAGCTGACCGCTCCTGTCAACTTCTCTTCATTTCCGTATACAGCAAGGCTCGCCGCACCTTCCAGTACAATGTAGATTTTGTCGTCAGCCGGCTTCTTGCAGCTGAGGTCCAGCGTTATCCAGTCGTCATAACCGCCTGCAACAACCAAGGGATAGTCTTTCAGCTCGCTGGTGGGAATATAGTTTTCCTTCCGATCTCCGCCAAATAGCTTGACTTGCAAAGTCTCCGGATGCTCGGACCTATTTTTAATTTTGATCCGTACGCTTTCTGCTACGGATGTCTGAATCGGCAAGACCAAACATAACGCGTTCTCCAAGGAAATCTCTTCGGTTGAATGAAGATTATCATAGCTACGCTGAGACGAGGCATGAATCGTTAATCCGTCAGCGAAATAAGGATCCAACTCCTCTTGAAGCCCTACAATCGTTTGCCCGTCTCGAAGCAGCTGCGCTTGAAGCTCACCCATATGGGCTGTGACTATTTCCGCGGGGTCTGCCTCGTATTTTAAGCATAACGCAGCAGCCGTTCCTACCGCCTGCCCCATACAACCGCAGGTTGCCATAACCCTTGTAGACCCGAAAGCGACATGGGTAGCGCTTATATTGCGGCCAGCGAACATGAGATTTGGAATATTGCGTGAAAATAAGCTGCGGAAAGGAATATTATACAATCCCGGCACGAAATTCCACGCTGTAGCCGGCCCATCATCGTAGATGCCTTTATTCGCATGCAGATCCATATACCAGCCTCCAACGGATACTGCATCCTCGAAATGAGGTTTTGCTGTAAGATCGTTCTGAGACAGCATATGCTCCCCTATGAACCGCCTCGACTCCCGCTTTCCCGGAATCGGGCATACATAATCCAAGATGAGATTGTCCACATCATCAAACTCGCCGCTATTTTTGATATAATCCCAAATCCCGTATACCAATTTCCGTAGTTCCAATGCGATGTCTTCGTTATTCTTTATAATATCCATATGCCCGCCGTATTCGAGCCACCACAATCCGCCAAGTCCATTGATTTTCCTTGGAAAAGAGCGATGGTTTAAGCCTTTTCTGATACTATCGAAAAAGGGCAACTTCGTAATATCATACGCAAAGCCAGGTCTTTTGTAAGGAACGGAATAGTCTACGTTACGGGCTTGAAACAAAATCGTATCGCCCATGGTGTAATGGTCCGCCACTTCGGGAGCCAAATCCTCGTTGTATTCATGCTTCGCCTCTCTTCCCCATCGGAAGTGAGCACCTGCTTGATATCCAACAATGCCATCGCCGGAGCAATCGATATAGGTTCGGCTTTCAAAACGAAATTTTCTTTCAGAAGCGAGTTGAAGGCCTTCCACCCATTTAATTCTGTCGTTTTCCATCCCCGTTTCATGCACGCATGTATTGAGGAATAGAGAAATATTAGGCTCAGCATAAACCATGTCGAGCAAGACCGTATCCGAAAGCGAAAGCATAAGCTTCTTGTTGTATAACGGATTATAATGAAAGATCTTCAGCTTGAGTTCTTCTACCAACCCGCCCTCACGAGCATAATAGGATGGACTGTTTCCGAGATATGCCGACCCGTTGATATGAACCCGGACCTCGCTGCTCGCATTTCCCCCAAGAACCGGCCGATCATTAATTAGTGATACCTGCAGCCCTTGGCGTGCGGCAGCAATAGCAGCACAAATTCCAGCAATACCTCCGCCTACGACGGTTACATCTGCTTTTATAAGCTCCATTTTGATAACCTCCATGATTAGATCCTTCTATCATGGTAATTGTTTTGATCCCTTTTTTTTTACATGATTTCGCGAAAAAATCATACATTTTTTGCAACCTTATTTGGATTCGTACCGCGTTATTTTTATCCGGTATTGCTTAGGAGTCTCACCCGTATACTCTTTAAATAGTTTGCAAAAGTAACCTTCATTTACGATTCCTACTTCCTCGCACAATTCCAATAAAGAATAATCCTGAACATTTAACAGCTCTAGAGCTAATTGGATTTTTTTACGGTTGATGTAGCTGATCACGCCTTCGTTCATCGTTTTTTTGAATAAGCTGCTAAAATACGACGGAGCCAAATTCACATCCTCGGCAATAGCCTCCAGCGTTAAACGCTGTTTCAGATTTTTCTCTATAAACTGCATAGCACTCATGATTTCTGCACGATGTAATAGTTGTCCAGCATGTACATATTCGAATGTGAAGTCGCCAATATAGGCAAGTTGGTCCTGAAATGCCATAAATTCCATGGGGAATTCAGCTGCTTCTGTGGCCAGCTTGTTCCCTGATTTAAACTTCAACGTAATGTCTCTATACAAGTCTCGAAGCATAGGTGCCATGATAGACTTTTGGATTTTATGGTCTGAAACAAATTGGTTCAAATCAGCAAGTTCTTTATCCAGCTCTTCCTTGGAAATCTTCCTTTTCACCCATATAAGAAAATCAGCCAGTTTCTGCTGAAATTCTGCTTTTTTGTCATTATGGTAATGGAACCGATGCATGGGTGTTTTTACGACTTTCTCAGTATGATAGTAGAAATCCTCACTCACATTTTTAGCTTCCGTGTACGCTTGTTTGATCGATTCCCATCCTCGATGCGGACCTCCGAAAGCGACGGATACCCTTTGATTCAAATATTGTTGCAAATGAGAGACGATCTGCCCTCCTAATGATTGGCAAGCATATTCCGTTTCCATATCACTGCGGTTATTTTCCCAGGAAAGAAAGCCAATAAAACGATTATCGGACAGATCCGCAGCTACGCCGCTTCCACCATTCATCACCGTTTCCTCGATTACATTCGTCATCGCATATTTCAAGATGTTTTGATCAGCTGCTGAGTATTCGTTCCGGAAACTTTCATACGTATTCATTTCAACAATGAAGCAGCAATAGTTGGCTTGAAAGAAATGGAACTGCATGCGATTGGCAAAATCCGATGCCCGATGGGAAGGAATTTCGCCTCTGATCAGTTCGTTAAAAAATTGCTTGCGGACTCTATATTTATTTTCAAGCACGGATACGTTTAACGATTGAAATTCCGCTTCTTTTTTCTTCACCTCATTTAAAATCCCAGCCGCCTTAGATAAGGCCCGATCCAAATCCGCTTCCCTCAGCGGAACTTTAACAATGTACTCCAATACGTTGGCATGAATAGCTCGCTGAGCGTATTCAAAGGATGAATAGGCGGTCAAAAGGATGTATTGGGTATGGGGGAGCTCCGGCTTTAGCTGCTCAATCATGGAGATTCCATCCATTTTCGGCATAACGATATCGGATATTACGATATCCGGCTTAAGCTTTAAAATTTCCTCGATCCCATTCAGACCATTATTCGCTTTTCCCACTAGAACAAATCGCTTATCCCTATGGGAGAGCTCGTTAAAAAACAATTCCAATCTTTGAATGATTAGGTCTTCATCGTCAACAATGAAGCAGGTATAGTTTCTCACCATTATGTTTCTCCTTTTAGCAAGTCTGCTGGGAATATGGCGCGTACACGGGTTATTTTCTTAGGTATGCTAACGATTTGGAGCCCGTATTGTTCTCCATAGTGAAGTCTAATTCGGCCATGAATATTATTTAAACCGATTCTTTTCCTTTTCACTTCCACATCACTCGGTTCTGAAACTAAAATACGCTTTATTTTATCAGGTGGAATTCCCTCGCCTTGATCAATGACTTCGATGATGACGATGCTGCCCTCCCTGTACGCATGAATCGTTATCGGGCCTTCGATCCCTCCTCCGTTATAGCCATGGAAGATGCTATTCTCCACAAGGGGCTGCAGCAGCATTCGAAAAACGGGGAAATCTATTAACCCTGCTTCGATATTTTCAATCAAGTGGAAGTTTCTGTTATAGCGGATGTTCTGGATTTCGATATAGTCCGCTACATTTCGTAACTCCTGGTGTAGCGAAACCTTCTCTGAAGCGTCATCAATCCCGTATTCCAATAATGAAATGAGCGATCCGATCACCACATCTACTTTCTCTATTTGTCCGAGACGAATAACATTGCTGATCGAACCAAGCGTGTTATACAGAAAATGAGGGTTGATTTGAGACTGCAGCACTTGAATCTCCAATTTCCTCTCAAGCTCATTATGAACCTCCGCTCGTCGTATCAATTCTACAATTTGCTGCAGCATACGGTCGAAGGCTCGGGAGAGATCTCCGAACTCATCGTTTCGGTTAATCGTTATTGTCGTTGTAAGGATGCCTTGTTCCACTCGTTTCATTTTTGATTTGAGCGCAAAGAGCGGAGTCCTTATATACTTGGCAATAAAAAAAGAAACGAACAAACTTAAGAGAAGACCTGCGGCTAGAAGCTCGATATAATAGGTTTCCAATCTGGACAAGGCGGCTTTCAAGCGTGATTCATCATTGATCGAGATAATGGTCCAATTAAATTTCTCCGTCGGTTTTTTCAATAGGGAGACCGGCAGGCCATCCTTGGTATGCAGTTGAAGGGTTGTTTCTGCCGTATCCAGAATTTGTTCTGCTGACGTTTCCCCGATTGAAAAAGTATGATCTTGAACATTCAGCGGTCCTCTATTTTCCGAAAATCCGGCAATGATCTTACCCGATGCGGTGATCAGAGCCAAATTCATTTGTTCCTGCTTATTAATCTTGAACAAGGTTTCTTCAATAGCATTTAGATCCAAATCTACGGCAATGGCCATCGGAAATGGAGCGCCATTCAGATATCGAACCATCGTAACTGTCCAGCCGGAATACTTTGATTTGTAAGGATCACTGACGAAGGTCGTCCTTCTGTTCTTGTCGGCCGCATGAAATAAAGGCTCTCTTTCCGCTAACGGTTCATCAAAAATACGGGTAGGCGTGCTTCCGCCTACAATGGATAAATCGCTTTTGATCAAATAAATATTACTGACGTAATTGCTGTTGAGTTCATATAGCTCTCTTAATTGCTTTTTGATTACTTCCGTATTGTCTATGTTGGCTTTCACCGATGTTTCGACCGAGAACAGGATCGTCTGGAAGGAGGAAAAATTAACGGTGAAATACTGATCGACCTTGTCGAGTATTTGGTTGGTGTAGAAGATGTCATTGGTTCTTATTTCCTTTTGGACATAGCGATAGGACAATTGGCTTATCAAGATTATGCAGCCTAATACAAACGCAAACACGATAAAAAATAATTTTAAAGGCAAGCTGATTCTTCTTCGCATTGCGCATCTTCCTTTTTGAGTCTGTATTAAAATGACAATAAAGAGAGGGGCTACGATTAGCCACTCTCTTCGTTCATTTACTTGATTAAGCCTGCTTCTTTAAATTGCTTGATTGCTGTTTCCTTATATTTCTTCATGTCAAACTTGGTATCCAACGTTTGGAGGAAATTGTCCCAATTGGATAGAGGGTCTTTGCCCGTCATAAATTTGACTAAGCTTTCATTAATGAAACGCGAACGGTCAGTTGCCAAGGTATCGCTAGGGTCTGCGGTCAATAAGTTTCCAGGCAACGTTGGCCCCACATATTGCTGATTGTTCACGAAAGCTTCTGCCGTCTTAGGATTCTGGAAACTGAAGTACTCGGCATCGTCACCACGGCGCGGCATTCTGTAATGATCGACCCATAAGTACTTTTCTTTCATTTCCTTCGATAATTCGGACGTTTTATTTTTGATCTTGCCGTCCACTACATCCCAATGAATTCCTTTGATTCCGTATGCAAAATTCGGATAGGCTTCTTCGTCCGTAAAGAGATAATTCAGCATGGACAAGATCCGAATGATTTTGTCCTTATCCGCTTTCTTGGAGATGGCCCATGAATTGCCTTGGAACGATTTTCTCTCTACGATTTGATCGCCGTAAGGACCTACCATTGGAGGAATCACGATCCATTCCGGCACCTCTCCGCTGATTTCTTTCATTTTCTGCTGATAATCCGGCTCCAGCCTGCGCGCATCCCTGATCATGAAGCCGACTTTCCCTTTAAATAGCTTTTGGTCCAACAAATCAGGCGAGGTCATCGTCACCCAATCGGGGTCTACCACATTGGCTGCCATCATTTTATTAATGTAAGCAAGCGCTTCTTTCATTTTGGGATCGATAAATAGAAATACCGGTTCATTATCTTTTACTTCAATGGCTGATGGAGGATTGACGCCAAACATCCACATCAAGCTATCGAAGCCGTAAGTTTGCAAACTGCCCTCTTTATTCATGCCGCCGATGAATCCGTACGTATCGTTTTTGCCGTTTCCGTCCGGGTCTTTCTCTGTAAAGGCTTTCATGACTTCAAACAGCTCGTCAGGTGTCGTTGGCACTTCCATATTCAGCTTTTTCAACCAATCATTGCGGATGAAGAAGCTTCGGCTGATACCGTTTACATTATCATAACCTGGAACTCCAATAGTTTTCCCTTGATAGGACATCGCCTCCCAGGAGTCGCTGCTAAAACGTTTCTGAAGTTCAGGGAATTGATCCAGATACGGTGTCAAATCCGCAAGAACGCCTTGGTCATAATATTGCGCGAGATCGGACCGACTCTTCAAGAAAAGCAAATCCGGGATATCACCGCCTGCAATAAGCGTATTTAGTTTGGTTGTTGATTGCCCAGCCTGAGGAATCGTCATATCCAAGTCGATGTTCATTGCCTTCTCCAGCATTTGCCGTTGAATGTCTTCATCGCGTGGAGGAATCGGAGCGGCAGCGTTGAACGTGCCTTGGTTAAACATTGTGATTTTCATTTTTTTCGCAAACGGGTTATCCGTAGATGGTGAACTGCTCGAAGCTGTAGGCTTAACCTCCTCTTCTTGATCCCCACATCCCGACAATAGCGTTCCGAGCCCTACAATAGCAGCCAGAATGGCAAATGATATCTTTGTTCTTTGCATATTGACCTCTCCTTTGCTTGTATATTATCACGGTTTCCCGTAACAACCTAGATAAGATTTGCTTTTTAACCTTTAATCGATCCCATGAGCATACCCTTGGTAAAATGCTTTTGCATAAATGGATACACGATCAAAATGGGGACCGTAGTCACAACAACAGCGGCCATTTGAACAGCGAACTGGCTAACCGTTCCGGTATTGGCCATCGACTCAGCACTTTGATTTGCAATGTTAAGCAGAATGTTGCGCAAGACAACTTGAAGTGGCATTAAATTCGCATCATTGATATACACAATCGCATCGAAATAACTGTTCCAATGCCCTACTGCGTAAAATAGGGAAATCGTGGCGAGGACAGGCATGGAAAGCGGTAAAATGATTTTCCATAGCGACTGAAGTTCACTTGCGCCGTCAACTCTCGCCGATTCCTCAATTTCAGCAGGCAATTGTTCAAAAAATCCTTTAATGATCACCAGATTAAATGCACTAATGAGATGCGGAATAATTAAAACCCATGGGCTATTTAACATCCCCAAAGAGCGGATTAACAAATAAGTCGGAATTAATCCCCCGCTAAACATCATGGTAAACACAATGAATAATAAAAACGGACTGCGTCCCGGCAAATATTTTTTGGATAACGGGTACGCCGCGATTACCGTAAAAAACACATTTAACGCCGTGCCTACAATCGTTCGGAACAGCGTTATTTTATACGCCTGCCCTATACCATTAGAAATGAATACTTCCTTATAGGCTGCAAAGGTAAAGGATTCTGGTATAATCACAATCCCTCTTCTTAAAACTTCCGATTCCGGTGTTACCGAAACAGCGACCACATATAAAAAGGGAAGCAAGCAAAGCAGCGATAGCACAATAAGAATAAAATAAACGGTTGATTGCCATGCCTTTTCCCCGATCGTCAGCTTAACCATATCTCATACCACCTCACCAAATTTGACCATCGAATTTTTTGGCAATCTTGTTTGCAGCCAATACTAAAATAAATCCGATGACAGCTTTAAACAATCCCACAGCAGTTGCGAGGCCAATCTTAAGACGCTCCAGCCCCTCGCGGTATACCCATGTGTCGATAATATCGATTTTTTCCTGGTTAAAAGTATTGGCAAACATGAAGATTTGGTCAAAACCAGCGTCCAGAATATGGCTCAATTTAAGAATGAGCATCAGAATAATGACTCCTCGAATGCCGGGCAACGTTACATGCCAGAGCTGTCTCGATTTGGAAGCGCCATCCATTCGAGCTGCTTCATATAAGCTTGGGTCAATCCCTGATAATGCGGCAAGGTATAGTATCGCTCCCCAGCCGATGTCCTTCCATATTTCAGACGAGATGACCAGCAGTCTTCCCCAAGCAGGCTCCGTTAAGAAGGAGATGGGATCAAAACCGTTTTCCTTCAAAATCATATTAAAGAGGCCATCACCCGGAGCCAACAATGCAACCATCAATCCATAAACAATGACCCAAGACAGAAAATGGGGTAAATAAGTAATGGTTTGTACGATTTTCTTAAACCATTGGGTATGAACTTCATTAAGAAGCAAAGCAAGTGCGATGGGAGCGGAGAAACCGAACAATAGCTTATACAACGATATAATTATCGTGTTTCTCATGATGTCCCAGAAATAAACGCCGTTAATAAAATCTTTAAAATTTTTAAATCCGACCCACGGGCTATCCCATAACCCCAAAGCCAGATTGTAGTTTTTAAAAGCAATAATGATTCCGGCCAATGGGATGTATTTGAATACGGCAAAATAAACCAATGCCGGAATTAATAGAAGGTACATCACTTTATACTTTTGTATGGTCCTTAACCACGAATTCCGCTTTTTGGAGAGGGGAATAGCTTCCGCTGCCAATTTCGATTGCATGTCATCACCTCTTCTTTATTTATATTTGTATAATAGCACCCCCCTATCTGATAAATTTCTGTCATTTCAAGAATTTCTTATAAGATATTAAGTAAGTGGGCCTTCGATAGTTCTAAGTAAAAGATTTCTACTGAGATCTGCCAAATAAAGTAATTCTCTACTGTGCTTTACAACGAAGGTGAAGGCGCCAATCGATTATTTATCCCTTAAAAATAAAAAAAACCGCCTTATAGGCGGCAAAACTTCTATTTGCACTATTCATCTGTTCGTATCAGATCAGAGGTGTTTATCAAATTCCACATCGTATTTATTGAAGATGGCCTTATATTTATTTTCGAATATAGTCCATCGCTTTTCTGTTCCGTACTTTTCCTGCAATGCCTTCAAATAATGTTTAGCCGCTGCTATATCATTGGATTGTAACAGTAAATGAAAGCTCTCTTCACCCAGATGTAAAAAAGGACCTGAAGTGTAATAATCAACAAGGGATCTGGCACTGGTCATCGTATCATAGAAATGAATAACCTCTTCTACTCCACTTAAAAGCATTTTTCTTAAATCATCCATATTCGTATCAGGAGTGATTGAAAAACGATCTGGTACAGACGTAACAATTTCTCCAATTCTTGCTCTGAAGTGACACTCCGCTTCTTGTGGAGCAGTCAGAATTTCCCTCGATTGTATCAGTGCCAAATCCGGTGCATAAATACCGCAGTTTACATAAAACATTACATTGTCCGCTGAATTGCCAGAAGACTTTTGAAAATTGAACATGTAGATAAGGTTTTCTGTCGTCTTATTGAAATTCAAGCTCTTCTTCACGAAGCCACGCTTGGAAAGGAAAGGCTTAACGTCAAGCTTAATCATATCGTTAAAGAGCTGCTGCAACATGATCCCTCCTATAAGATTAATCGTTTCCATTACAATTTTGTTAAGAGTTTCAAAGATATTTTCTTTTATTATATCTACTAAATACTTCTGCAAATAAAACGGAAGATAATTATTGAATATTACTTCATAATTTTCCGCTTGTCCAAACATAAAATTGATTTGCTAATGAATTTTCTCCACATAGTAAACAAATTATTTTACAAAGTATTTGTTGACACTGAAATAATTGTGTAATACATTTGTTTATATACTTTATATACATTTATATTTATAAAGTTAGGAGTGAAAATGGATAGGTTTATTATGGGTGGTCTTTGCAATAGGTTAGGCTGGCATCTGAGAAAGAAATGTATTTGAAGTAAATACTTAGTAAGCGAGTTAGAGGAGAATTTAGATGGCTTTATTGCTCAAAAATCGGGGAGCCATGCTGCTTCTGATGTTTAATTTATTTTTGGTCTTTGCTGGTATCGGACTGGTCATTCCCGTTATACCTAAATACATCACAATGCTTGATATTAACGGTAGCACTGCCGGCTTGCTTACCGCCTCCTTCGCATTTACACAGCTGGTTTTCTCACCACTGGCGGGACGGTTATCCGATTCCTTCGGACGCAAGCGCATCATTGTTGCCGGAATGATGGTCTTCGCTTGCGCCGAAGTTATATTCGGTTTGGCTGATTCTGCTCTGCTGCTCTTTGTCTCCCGGATGATGGGCGGCATTAGCGGAGCGTTCATCATGCCCGCAGTTATGGCCTATGCGGCAGATGTTACTACCGAGGAAGAACGTGCCAAAGGGATGGGATTTATCAATGCTTCCTTTTTGACTGGCTACATTATTGGTCCTGGTATTGGAGGCTATCTTGCGGAGTTCGGCATTCGCGTACCGTTCTATGCTGCAGGGATTGCCGGCCTGGTCGCTGCAGTTCTTACAACAGTTGTTCTGCGGGAATCAATGCCATCTACTGTAAAAAAAGATGAGATTAGCGAAGAGGCAATGTTTAATCGGGAACCCCAAAAGAGTCTGCTCCAACAGCTGCGTTTCGCATACCGCGAACCCTATTTTATAAGCTTGATCCTCGTTTTCGTCATGTCCTTTGGGCTTGCCAATTATGAAGCAGTATTCGGCCTCTTTGTCGACCATAAGCTCGGCTTCACACCGAAGGATATTGCCTTCATATTCACCTTTGCCTCCATTGGAGGCGCAGTCATTCAGTTATCCATTTTCGGCTGGCTCATCAACCGTTTCGGCGAAAAGCGAGTCATTACACTTTGTCTGCTCGCTTCAGGGGTGTTCGTCCTGCTGACGTTGTTCGTTCATCAATATTGGCTGATTTTTGCAGTTACTTTTGTTATATTTTTGTCCATTGATATTTTACGCCCCGCTATCAGCACGCAAATGTCCATGGTCGCGCAAGAACAGCAAGGGTATGTGGCAGGACTTAACTCTGCCTTTACCAGCCTGGGCAATATTATCGGACCGATAGCAGCCGGAATACTGTTCGATGTAAATGTAAACTTTCCATATGTGGTTGCCGGAATCGTCCTCATACTAAGCTTCGGGCTTACTCTGTTAACAGGAAACAAGCGTGTACAGCGTACGAGTAATTTAAGAAAAGAGCGGAATGCCGGGCTATAGATTGTGTGAAGAACCTTGAAATTTCTTGGAGTGCCTCGTTGGTTATAACCAAGAAACTCGGAATCAATTATATGTTACTGTTCACTTTCACCGGACGAAATACATGAAAAAACAAAGACTTACGATCTCTGTCTCTTATTATCTTTACAATAAAAAATGGACATATCCGCTCTTCTAAAACGGATGTCCATAAATGGTGTATAACACAATATGAAATTACAGTAGCTTAGACTTTTCAAAATCTGCCCATCAATATCATCCAGTGAGGCTGCCGTTTAATACCGGCAGCCTCGTCTTATCGTAGAACCAATGATAATATAAGCTATACGACTTCCTATCGGTGTTGAATATGCAATAAAGCGCCTGTTAAAGTAAGGTTATTTCGTCAGAACCAGTGGCAAATGATTGACCCCGAACATCATCCAGCTGTCCAACCGCTCCAGCGTGTGCGAACGATCTCTTGCGTAGTCAGGAAACCTGCTAAGAAGTGTTTGAATGGCGATCTTGCTCTCCAAGCGGGCAAGCTGAGAGCCCAAGCAGAAGTGTATGCCGTGTCCCAATGCCAGATGCGGATTCGGGTTGCGATGGATATCGAATTGTTCTGGAGTATCAAATTGGTCTCCATCATGATTGGCCGACCCGATCCAGAGGTTGACCATTTGTCCGGGCGAAAGCGTTTGGCCGTGCAGAACAGTCGTCTTTTTAACGATTCGAATCATCGTTTGAACGGGAGAGCAATAGCGCAGCACCTCTTCGATGGCTTGCGGAATCATGGAAGGTTCCTCGATGAGACTTTTCCTTGCCTCTCTGTCGCTATCTAGGCACAGTAAGGCTGACGTTATAAGATTGGTCGTCGTTTCATTCCCCGCCACCAGCAGCAGAATGCAGAATCCGATGATCTCCAAGTCACTTAATTGATTGCCTTCGACCTTTGCATGAACGAGATTGCTGATGAGATCATCCTGCGGGTCAAGCCGTCTTCGATTCATGATGTCAGAGAAATAGTCGCTCATTTCCTTCTGACATTGAAAATAACGTTCGCCGTCATTCCCAACTAGCGAATCCGACCATTCCTTGAACCGGTCGCGATCCACGGACGGAATGCCCAGCATTTCGACGATGACGATGATCGGCAGAGGACTCGCATAATCGAGAAGCGCATCCATCTCCCCCTTCTCTTCTGCTTGATCGCACAATTGCTGCGCAATCGATTCAATTTTCGGTGCGAGCGCTTCGATTGCCCGAGGCGTGAAAGCTTGCGAAACGAGCATACGCAGCTGTCGGTGTTTAGGTGGATCTTGCCTAAGAATGCTTGAGTTGATCGGCTCCATGGCGCTTTCCGTCCCTTTTGAAGAATAATGCTCATGATCGGCAAATATCTTCTTTACATCTTCGTACTTGTACACGTCCCAAGTATTTTTCTCCGAATTGAACACGACAGGGGAAGAGTTTCGCATTTCTTTAAACCAAGACAAAGGTATCAGTTCGCTATCTGTTTTCCAATTCATACTTCGCATCGCCGCTTTCCGATTAGGATGAAATCAGTTCAACATACCATCTGGCTTGCCGCCGGGGGTCAAAAACAACCCGGTCGTAATAATCTGATAAAGAAAATGTTCAAGATCGTCGCGGTTCATACTACTGCCATAGGTTAGAAAGTAATCGCAGGAACCGTTGAGCAATCCGACAATCCCCGCAGCAGCCAAGCTGCAATTGACATTAATCATTACCCCCTCTTTCCGGCTTCCTTCGAGCACCTCTGCTATAAAACGAATATAGCCGAGCTTCAGTTCATTCAATTCCTCTAGTACTTCCTGATCGATTCCGTTCGACAATTCGTTGAAAACGATATGCGCGAATCCGCTGGAATCCAGAAACAAGTCGAGATTGTGCCGGATGATTCGCCTGATTTGCTCTTCCAACGAAAGATCAGTTTGCAGCTCATTCCGTATTCGATCGGTAATGACCTGCAGTCCATCCATTACGATCGTCTTAAACAGCTGTGCTTTTCCTGGAAAATGATAATACAGCGTCCCTTTGGCGACTTTTGCTCTAAGCGCGATATCGTCCATACTTGCTCGGTGGTATCCATTCTCAGAGAAAACATCTATTGCTGCTGACATGATTTTCGTTTTGCTCAATGCGTAATGTCTCTCCTTTTCGCAATAAACTGACTAGTCAGTACAACTAATATGCTTATGCTAACACTTGGTAAAATGATTGTCAATTATAATTGCCTTTTTCGGTATTCGGTACTATTTCATGACATAGCACATTGCTAAGTATATGTACCGAAAAAAACAAAAAAACCACGATATACGTGGTTTTTAATAGCTTGTCTTCTATTTATGCATGCTCAAGAGATCCGTTCAGATTTCTATTTTTTCAAGTTTTTCAAAAACACCATCAACCCATTCTTGGTCTTCCCATCGTTTTGAATCATGAAGTTTTCTAACAGCGGGATGTCCAGTTACAATCGTATCTACACCATCTTTGTTTCCAAAGTACAAATCAACGATTTTTAATATTTTATTTTCTGTTTGAACTAGCATCTTAAAGCTCATACCAGATCCTTGGTTCGAAAAAGGTAAATTTACATAGTAGAGATTTTCATCTAGTTGCTTGAATTCTGCTTCCGTAAATTCATTTTCCAGACCGAAAATAACACTAAACTCTCCTTTTAATTCTTTTCTTTGTTCTAGCTCTAGCATTTTATTTGTGTATTTTAGAAGATTCTCGTTAGATATGTAATTTTTAAATGTGACTGCTTTTTGTTCTGCAATAGCACCGGTATACAAATTCACAAAAGCTTTTCCAAATGTGACAACGGTTTCTCGATCGTCATCACTAATTTGATCTCTTTTAATTGAAAATTGCAGATTGGATAGGTCACTTAATATTTCCGCTGCTGATGTCTCTGGTAGTTCCAAAGAAGCTTCTTCACTTAATGGTATATTATTTGAGTCAGCAATTTGTCCTAATGCATCTTTCCCCTTTATTACAGGATTTGATAGCAATCCAATCCCAACTGCTATCATAATGACAATTGAGAAAAAAAGTAACCAAAACCTCGGTTTTCTGTAATTCAACACGTTTTTAATCCTCCCTTTTACATTCCCCTCACCAAATGCAAGCGGACTTCCATTCAAAATATGTCTATCAGTAGCAAGCGATAATAATGATGACGCATAAGATTTTTTTATATCCATATCAGAATTCATCTTTTTCAGTACATGTTCATCACAGGAGAATTCCATATCCCTACTCATTAACATGAATGCTATCCATACAAGAGGATTAAACCAGTGCACGGATAATATCAAGAAGGCTACTGGCTTAATAATATGATCATATCGTTTAATATGAGTCTGTTCGTGCAATAGAATATAGCTGCGCTCCTCATCATGAAGCCCATTAGGTAAATAAATCTTTGGTCGTGGAAATAGTGATGGCCTTCTGTCTATTCTAAAGTATTAATCCACGCATTGACGCTCAAAACATCGGCTTGTCGTGGGAACACCTTCTCCATAAGTACACGGTGAACCTCCGGATCAGCATCCAGACAAGCATCTGAAAGCACACTAATGGCAAAATCTTTATCTGCTGCCTCTCGCAGAGTGGAAAGAATGACCCCGCTTGTAACAATACCACTGAGTATCAACGTGTCAATTTGGCGGGCACGGATGATAACTTCAAGGTCGCTGCCAGCGAATGCACTAACGCGACGCTTTGTAACAATCGGCTCACCTGGCTGAGGCTGTAAAGAGTCATGAATTTGTGTAGCTGTGTCATCTATAGTCATGCCGCCAAATTCAGCAATTCGCGAGAAAGACTTGTTGCGAGGACTGATCTCTGGATAACTTTCACGGAAGGCGACCCTCACAAAAATAACCTGTATGTTATTTTGACGTGCTGCATGTAATGCTTTCTGAAAAGGAACAAGTGCCTCCTCGTTATCTGAGAAACGGGAAACAAACCCGTTCTGCATATCCATTAGCAATAGTGCGGTAGTAGCATGTTTATTTTGCATAAGGTGTACGCTCCTTAATTTGATTAGTAGTCTCCTATTTATATATCAGAAATAAACGGAGAGGTCTCCATTTAATTCTAAGTGGAGGACTCTCCGTTTATCAAGGCGGGCCGTAAATCAAACCAGGAATAGCTTCTCCTATTATTTCTTGTGCTTCAACTTTCTTTTAATATGAACACCGATTAAACCGATAATTATAAAGCATCCTCCCGTAACTATCATGCCAAGAAAATTAGTCAAAATTAAATCAGGTTTAGGACCATTTCCTACTGGACCAACTTTAGGTTTATAAGCATCAAAATAATAAAAAACAGCCATTAATGTCATTAGGGTACCTACTGATATATTAAATACTGATATCCACAGTTTATATTTATCTGGTTGTGTTATGAGTAAATAAATATTTTGGATGATTACGAAAGCCAAGAATATCCCTTTGTAGATCACCTTTATATTACCTTTCCTCAAAATGTAATCGTACCTAATAAAACCTAGCGTGTTTTACATACTACCTATCCTGTTCCTTTATCACCTGCTCAATCCCCTTCAGAATCAGCTGCATGCCGAATTCAAACGCTCCATCGGTCCCTATCAGATTGAATAGCCCATTTTTGTACATCCCTCGAAACATTCCCGCATCTGTCTCGCTCATGGAGTCCAGAAGACTGGTTATCTCTCCATCGCGTAGCCCTCCCTGCTCCTCTAGCATAGTGGATACAACGCGCTCATGCTGATAATTGTCCAAAACGAAGTAGAAGACATAGTTTACCAGCGTAAGCACGGCTTGTAATTTTTGCTCTTGCTCAAGTGGCGTCGATTCCATGCAGAGCAGCATTCGGTTGGTGAACCGGATCATGTCTGGTTCGTGGGGCAGCGTCAGCATCATGAGCTGCGTGGAGCAGGGATATCGTCTGAGCACACTCCGTACGGTTACCGCAAATTCTACTAGCTGCTCCCTCCAATCCCCCTCAGAGTGAAACTCCTCCAAAATGATCTTCGATACATAGTTGGCCAGGCGCTGATAGAGATTCTGCTTGCTCTTGAAATACCAGTACAGAGAGGGAGCCTGAATGCCCAGACGATCGGCCAAGCGTCTCATGCTGAATTTCTCAATGCCTTCCTCTCCAAGAAGCTCCCACGAGGTTTCCAAAATTTTATCCTCCGAAATCTGAGGCTGCTTTTTTTTCATTGGTATCCGTCCTTTTTATCTAACAGTGTAAGTTTTTGCTTTACAGGTTTATAGGTTCATGATATCATCTAACACTGTAAGACACAAACTAACACTGTTAGATTGAAGATCAAAATAAATAAAGAAAGTAGTGATACACATGGATACAGAAAACCTCCATTATTTTGAAAAAGCACCCGTCTCAAAAGCTGTAGCTCACTTCGCTGTACCGATGATGCTAGGCATGTCAATGAGTGTCATATACTCCATCTTGAATGCCTATTTCCTTGGTACACTCCACAATACAGCTATGTTGACTGCACTCGCACTCACCTTGCCGTTATTCGCGGCCATTATGGCACTAGGTAACTTGATTGGCATCGGTAGCGGTGCATTCATCTCTCGATTGCTGGGAGAGAAAAAATATGATGATGTTAAGCATGTGTCTTCATTCGCCTTTTACAGCAGTTTAGTTCTCGGTTTTATTGTGATGGCCGTTAGCCTCCCGTTGATTGATCAAATCGTTCATGGCCTCGGGGCAACGCCTGACTCCTTTGGATTTACAAAAGACTATGTCACGATTATGCTTATTGGTTCACCTATCGTCGTATTATTTTTCACGCTGGAGAATATTGTGCGCTCGGAAGGATCAGCTACCACGTCGATGATCGGTATGATTATCAGTGTTGTCGTAAATATTATTCTAGATGCGCTAGTCATCTTCGTTTTCCATTGGGACGTAATCGGCGTTGCGTCTGCTACAGTCATTTCTAATTTGGTTGCGAGTATATACTACGCCTTTCATATTAGATATAAAAGCCAATTTTTGACCATTTCGATAAAATGGTTTAAGGCTACCAAGGACATTCTAAGCAATGTATTCAAAATCGGAGTTCCCGTTTTTGTTATGAGTATCTTCATGGGGGCAATGTCGCTCATCTTTAACCATTTTCTTGTCGAATATGGGGAGCAAGCTATAGCGGGGTTCGGTATTTCATCGCGTTTGCTGCAATTTCCAGAGTTTATTTTGATGGGATTATGTGAGGGAGTCGTGCCAATGATTGCTTTCTCTTTTACAGCGAATAAATTACGCATGAAGCATACCATTACATTCACAATTAAAGTGGTTGTTGCGTTAGCAGTCGTGTTCGGTGTTATCGTCTATCTGATTTCCGACCATTTAATTGGTATATTTACGAATGACCCGCAATTAATTGAAATGGGCAGCTACATTCTGCATGTGACGTTCTTATCCTTGTTTATTACAGGAATGACCTCGTTGTTTACGGGAATTTTCCAAGCAACAGCGCAAGGAACCGCCGCGTTTATTATGTCAATTATTCAAGGAATTACTCTGATTCCTGTGTTGTTTATAGCTAATCGCTTGAATGGCTTTCATGGGGTGGTCTGGTCGCTTGTTATAGCGGATGCCGTCGCGTTCCTTGTTGGAGCCATCATGCTGTATGTCTTACGGAATAAATTGCAGCCGGATTTGGAAAGTCTAGTGCACTAGTAACGAATAATACCCATGAGGCAGGATAAGGGCACTCCTTGATCTTGCCTTTCTTCGAGTCAAATCGTAAATTAAACCCAGTACCGATACAGTACTGGGTCGCACTTCTTCATTTAAAACCGTTTTTTATAAACCCTCATCGCAAAGAAGTAAGCTACAAACAAGATCCCAACGCACCATGCAAGCGCAATCCACAGATCATTGCCCACCGGCTGGTTTGACAGCAACGCTCGAATGGCTTCAACGATGGAAGTTACCGGCTGGTTTTCGGCAAAGGCACGAACGACCGAAGGCATCGATTCGGTAGGCACAAATGCCGAGCTAATAAACGGAAGGAAGATGATCGGGTAGGAAAAAGCGCTTGCCCCATCCACCGATTTTGCCAACAATCCTGCAATGGCAGCGACCCAGGTTAATGCCAGCGTAAACAGCATGAGAATGCCAGCTACTGCTAGCCAGTCTAGTATCCCGGCCGAAGAACGAAAACCCATAATCAACGCTACGAGAATGATAACGACAACCGAGATAGCATTGGATACCAATGAGGTCAGCACATGCCCCCATAGTAAGGTAGAACGCGAAATCGGCATGGAATGAAACCGCTCGAAAATACCTCGCTGCACATCGGTAAACAGACGAAAAGCCGTGTAGGATATCCCGCTAGCAATCGCAATGAGCAGTATTCCGGGCAATAGATAATTAACGTAGTTATCCGTACCAGTTTGAATTGCACCGCCAAACACATAGACAAACAGCAGCATCATCGCAATCGGAGTGATGCAAACCGTGACGATGGTGTCCATACTGCGGGAAATATGGCGCATCGAACGTCCGAGCATAACACCCAAATCGTTAAAAAAATGTTTTTTTACCGTCTCCATTTATGCTCCCTCCTTCTTGCCAATAATGGAGAGGAATATCTCTTCCAATGTCGGCTGCTTCTCAATATACTCCACTTTCGTTGATGGAAACATCTTTTTTAGCTCCAAAAGCGTGCCGCTGGCGATGATTTTACCCTTGTGCAGAATAGCTATTCGGTCAGCGAGCTGTTCTGCCTCTTCCAAATACTGCGTAGTTAGAAATACCGTAGTGCCGCTGTCTGCAAGCTCCTTCACGATCTTCCAAACCTCGATGCGTGCCTCGGGATCAAGGCCAGTGGTCGGCTCGTCGAGGAAAATAACCTGCGGTTTCCCTACAAAGCTCAATGCGATGTCGAGCCTGCGGCGCATCCCACCCGAATAAGTAGATACCCTTCGGTTGGCGGCTTCTGTCAGGCCAAAGCGTTTAAGTAAGTCGTCCGCAACTTGCCGCGGATTACTCAGGTATCGTAGTTTGGCAATCATGATTAGGTTTTCTCGACCGGTCATTAGTTCGTCTACGGCGGCAAATTGTCCGGTTAAACTAATCGCCTGCCTCACATGATCAGGTTTGGTCGCCACATCGAATCCCTCAACGACGGCGGTACCACTGTCTTGTTTGAGCAGCGTGGTGAGGATTTTGACAACCGTCGTTTTACCTGCACCGTTTGAACCGAGCAGTGCAAATATACTGCCCTGTTCCACTTCGAAATCTACTCCCTGAAGGACGGCAAGCTCTTTGTAAGACTTTTGCAGACCTATAACTTGAATTGATTTCTTTTTCATGTTTTTTCCCCTCCTTATCGAACTGTAACCTTAGACAATTCGGCTCCCATGCCTTTAAGCGCAGCATAGGTAAGTTTATCCATGACTGCATCGTCAAAGCAGATGGTTTTAATGGAGCGGTAATACTTATTAGTCAAGGAAAAAAATGCTTGAAAAGAAACATTCTTGAGTGTAGCGCCCTTAAATGAAACTTCATTTATAGCAGACTTATCAAACTTAACGCCGATAAAGGTTTGCCCGTCAAGACATAGCCCACTCAGGTCACAATATTTGAAGTCCACGCCGTCAAAGATACAACCTTCAAAAATTGTTTTTTTAAGGTCGATCTTGTTTAGCGTAACGTCGGTCAGTTTTACACCTGTAAATTTTGCTCCTTCCATCCCCGAAATGCTGAAGTTGGTACGTACAAGGATCGATTTATTGAAGCTCGCATTGGAAAGATCATTGACAGATAGGGTACAGTCGGTCAGATTTGCACCGTTAAAATTGGCTTCACGTATGTCGCTGCTCTTAAATGTGCTTCCGGTCAAATCTGCACCTGCAAAGTCAGATCCGTGTAATGCACTCGAGGTGAAATTTCCTTTATGCGCAATAACACCTGCAAAGTCACTCTTTGGCAAATTGCTCGCGCTAAAGTTTGTCAGTACTTGCCTCTCCAGCGAGCGGGAGAGATTGGCGACTTCCAGTATCGTTTCCTCGATGTCGCCGATGCTCTCAATGGTCATATTAAACGCTGTTTCATCGTCTTTGCCCTCGGTTTTAAGTTCACGGTACCTCTCCTGTAAATCGGAGAGCAGGTCTGCTTTTAATTCGGTGACGCTTTTCACCCCATCGTATGGTGTAAAAACGTCGTTCAAATAATTCGTCAATTTCTGATTCATCACATCAAACCTCCTATAATAAGTTTTCAAGCACGCGTTTTGCATACTCCCAGTTGCTGTTGTTGCGGGCATAGGTTTCCTTGCCCTTCTCGGTAATTCTAAAATATTTGCGCCGTCCGCCCTGTGATTCATCGCCCCAATACCACTCGATATCACCGTCTGTCTCAAGACGTCTGACACTGGAATACATGGTCGCTTCTTTTAGTTCATACTCACCGCCTGAGCGCTCCGCAATCAATTTGACAATTTCGTATCCGTAGCGATCAGCTTCGGATAATAGTCGCAATATCATCGTATCGGTATGTCCGCGCAGCAGGTCGGATGTAATTTTGTTTTCACTCATTTAATCACCCCGCAACTGTATAATACGATATACTACTGTGACTGTCAAGGTACTATTTTAATCAAAATACTGTTTCTGTGATTTGGGAAGCTTGGAGAGGGAATATTGTGTGTTCTTAAGATAATGAATGCCTCTAGCCATATCGATAGCAGTTGTAAAATGAAAAATGAACCCAAGGCTCCCCTTGGGTTCACGCGATTAGTTGACTTGTGTGTCTTTGCAGCATGGCATGTGACATGGTACCCCCCCACAACTTAACTGTGTGAAAGTATCTTATTTCAATTCATTCTCATTCAAGCCGGTGGAATACTTTGAGGATTGTTGAACACATTATTTGGATCATACTTAGCTTTTACTCTACGCAGCCTAGGAAAGTTTTTACCATAATAAACAGGACCAGAACATTTGATGCCTTGGTCAGGGACATTGATATACGAGCCTACGATATATGGCTGCAGCTTATGCCTTGTGTTCCGTGCTAAGGCAATATTTTTAGCGGCATGAGATGGCTTAACCCATGAGCTGTTCCATTCGACATAAAATTGAGCCTTACGCCAGTAGAATGCTGTAGCTTTAGGTGCGATACGGCTTATGGCACCACCCCAGTTAAGGAAGAAGAAGCCGGCCGGAGTCCCTCCCTCAGCGTTTTCTAGAAACTCGCGCATAACTTTATAGGCCTTATCTGGAAAAGGACGTCTACCGAAGCCGCTGGAAAACTGGTTGCTGAACTTTTGTGTCAGCACTGGATCGGGAGCTAACAAAAACTTTGTAGCTTCAATATATGGCAACAATCGGATGGTTTTTTTCGTAGGCGTCCCCACGCTTAGAATAGGCTCTAATTGACGCAGGGCTTCCGTTTTAGATCCAAGAAATAGACCGAGCATGCTAACATTTCCACCTTTTTTGGGACCGACACTTAGTTCGCTGCCCAATCTGGTGCTGGCATGAGGAGCCCAGACTTGCCATTTCTTTACGACTTTTTCGAACTGCTCCCATGGCCACGTTACGCTGAAGACGGTAGCTGTGGCTGGAGCACGCAGTACTTTGAACTTGTATTTTGTGTATACGCCAAAGTTACCGCCTCCTCCACCGCGGGAAGCCCATAGGAGATCGGAATTGCGTTTTTTGTTTGCCCGGATTACTCTTCCCTTGGCGTCAACCATTTCTAGTCCGATTAGATTGTCGCTAATGAGGCCAGTCGTCCTTTGGAGTGGACCAATCCCTCCACCTAGTGTAATTCCGCCGATACCAACCGAGGGACTATCACCAAACGGTGCGATAAATCCTTGCTGTGCCAGTTTGTTTACGACTCTTCCTACCCGATTGCCCGACTCAACCACAACAGTTCTGCATTTTTTATTTAATTTGATTTTCTTCATTTCGCTAACATCGATGACAATGCCTCCGTTAACTTGAGAAAGGTTGGTCTCCAAGGCGTGTCGTCCACTTCTCGGGCGAATGGGAACATTATTTTTGCGAGCCCATCTTATAGCGTTTGCAACATCCTGTGTTCTTTGGGCAAAAACAAAAACTTTTGGAAATCTGTCGGTATGAGGATCCCAATTCTTACGAGCCGTTTCATAACCAGGGTTTCCCTTGAAAATCACTCGCCCCGTAAGTTTCGTTATTGATTTCATGTATCCAACTCCTTTGTTCATTTCTCCCGCAATTTAGACAGTTGCCATGTATCGTATGATAGGTGTAACCGGTTGGTATAGACTACAGCTGATAAAGTATATTTAAAGCAGATCTCGAATGATCATGGTTTTCATTATTTGTTACTTTACAAGTTGTTGCTGTTCTTGTTACTGTTCCAAACTAAAAACAGTGACAGTCATGGACCAATAAATAATGTCCTAGACTGTCACTGTTTGATTGAAAATACAAGATTATCATTACGATGTTTTCTTGCACTTTATAATTAAAAAATGGATTGGAGGTGCATTTTTTGTGTTCTTATTTGGCTCGTCAATTTCTGAAATCTCTACCAGTCCATATTTTTCAAAATCCTGTTTTATGGAGTCAGCATCATAAAAATACATTTTCACGCCTTCCATTATCTCGAAATAGTCTTTAGCCAATTGTTTACCCTTGCCAAACATCGGGGCTTTTTGTGAAACCGTTGTAAAAACCAAATATCCATTTGGCTTTAACTGATCATAACAATCTTGAATAAATTTTTCTCTCTCGCGATTATCCAATAAGTGAATAAGCGCATGACTGAATATACCATCATAGAGCTTGTTATCAAAGGGCATATCCGTTACTGAACCATGTAAAATACTAATATCAAGCCCGTTATCCTTCGCCAAATCAATCGCTGTTTTTGAAATTTCTATACCTGTTACCTTTATTCCATTGTCAATAAAAACCTTTGCATTTCTGCCATAACCAATACCTGGTATCAGTATGTCCTTAACATTCTTTTCAAGGAAAAAGTCCTTTGTTACGATTGCGGAGTCTGTAGGTTCAAATCCCCACATCGTTTGTTTTTCTATAAAACTTGATTCCCAAAATTCCGTCATATCTCTATCTCCTTTATGTCTTAAATTAAATATTATCTTGCTAGCCATTACAAGATCTCGATAAACCCTTCAGTTCCATGCACTCGTATTCGTTGTCCATCTTTTATTAATGTGGTAGCATTCTCCACCCCAACTACTGCTGGTAAGCCATACTCACGCGCGATAACTGCCCCATGGGTCATCAGCCCACCAACTTCGGTAACTAGACCTTTAATGGATACAAACAAAGGTGTCCAGCCAGGATCAGTAAAGGAGGTGACTAAAATATCTCCATCTTCTAAGTCAGCATCCTCCATACTTAAGATAACACGTGCTCGTCCCTCGATTACTCCAGAAGAAACAGGCAGACCTGCAATAGCGTCGGTTGGGAGATTTTCCCGTTCATACTTCCCTGCAATGATTTCGCCATCAGAAGTAATAACACGTGGGGGAGTCAGTTTTTCATATCGTTTATATTCGTCTTTTCGATTGTTGATGATCTGGTAATCCAGTGAATTTGTGGCTACGACATCGCGAAATTCTTCAAAAGTAAGATAGTATACATCATCTTTTTCATGAATAATGCCTGCTTGTACGAGCTGTTCGGCTTCATTCAATAAAGCTTGCTTATATACGAAATATCGACTAATCATACCGTATTTTGGATATTCACGATACCCGCTGAAATTTTGGATTAAGCTGATCATTTGTTTGGTCTCTGCGGCTTTTTGATTACCATCCGGTAATTGTTTTAATCGGTCTAATAACTCTTGTTCTTTTTCCAAAGCTTCCTGTCGCCCTTGCTCGAATTTTCGATTGCCAGCATTAGGCTCAAAGTTTTTGATGTTGGCTAGAATCATCGAGACAAGTGTAATTGGTTTTTCACTCCAACGAGTTTTAGTCATATCGATTTCACCGGCACATCGCATCCCATATTTGTCGAGATAAGCAGAGATAGCGTCTTGAGTCTCCTTCCCACCGTTAAGCTTAACCAGATCATCCAAAAAGTTATCTTCTTTTACATGTTGCAAATAATCAATTACTTCTGGATAAGGACGAATCACATCAGCGACATCCATTAGCGCCAGACCCATTGTCGAAGTAATATTGTTTGGTACAGATTGCGAAAGCGTATCTGCTGCATTTTTTTCACCTAACCACTTGTTCATTTTTTCATTAATCCATGATGAAGCATCCATCCCAGTCATAATAACAGCCGAACTTTGTGGGTTAAATAGCGTTTTCTTTAATTGCTGGATATCTTCTAAAATATAATCAAATAAATCTGATCCTGATTTCGTTTGGATGTTTTGTTTTAACTCTTCTATCGATGTTTGACTACTTTTAATTAAATCAGTAACGATTGTCGGGTTATTTTTGATTTGTGCTTGAATATCAGAAAACGTCTTAGCTTTACTGCTTTTAATGGGACTGGGTACTTGTTTAACATCAGGAGTTGATTTTATAAAATCTTCTCGCTCTACGATAGTCATAAGCGCGTCTTTTATGAGGGGATCGGATTTTCCCAAGGCATCTATTACAATATTGCTACTGACAGGGGAAGCCAGGCTATGTGTGATATCAACAAACAATCTTCCACCAGCTGTTCTCATGGTTGCTGGGGTCGTTAACAGGTAGAAAGACAGTCCTAGTGGTTTCATGGGGTCGGTCATCATTTGTTGATGACCAACTGATACATAGACATGATTTTCTTTATCATTCACTTCAGGGATCGGGTATAACGTTGTGATTGGACGACTCTGTACAATATAAAATGTATCATGGGCCAAACACCATTCAATATCTTGTGGACAACCAAAATAAGCTTCGATCTGTCTTCCAATGAGTGCCAATCGTAAAATTTGTTGTTCAGTAAGTGTTTGTGTATCCTGTAGATTAGGATCAATTTGCTTTGTCTCTGTTCCTCCTTCTTTTAATCCATAGATAGCGACTTTTTTGGTTGCTATCCTTTTGTTGACGATTTCCCCTCCCTGTACGATATAACAATCGGCAGAAACTAGGCCAGAAACCAACGCTTCTCCAAGTCCAAAGCTGGCATCGATGGAGAGCAGCTTTCGGTTAGAGCTGATCGGATCAGCAGTAAATAAAATGCCCGAAGCCTGTGGGAAAACCATCCTTTGAACGATAACGGATAAATAAATTTGACTGTGGTCAAATCCATTTTGCATACGGTAGATTACCGCGCGATCCGTAAATAGAGATGCCCAACATTTACCGATATACTGAATGATTGCTTCTTTGCCGATGATATTTAAATAGGTGTCATGCTGTCCAGCAAAAGAAGCATGTGGTAAATCTTCAGCAGTCGCACTAGAACGTACGGCATAAGCATGTTCATCACCAAATTGTGAGAGATAGTGAGTAATTGCATTCACAACTTCAGAAGGGATTTCTACCTCCATAATGATTTGTCGAATCTTTCTGCTGATTTCACCAATCTGGTCTCGATCTACTATTTTTAACGTTGTCAGTTGATCCAACAATGCATGGTACGTTTCGTTATGCTCGAAGGCTCTTTGATAAACTTCAGTTGTAACGCAAAATCCCTCTGGTACTTGAATTTCTTCGATTTTTGATAATTCCCCTAAATTCAACCCTTTTCCTCCAACGAGTGAAAATTGCGTTTTTTCCATTTCCTGAAAACCGAGAACTAAAGTACTCATTCAATATCTCCCCTATCCAATAAACTGAGAAAAAGATTTGACAAGAGCTTGCCAGCGTGATAAAATAAAATTGTAAGATGTAACATTTATGTTCATATTTCTTTTGAAAGACGTGAAATGATTATATCATCGTGCTTGTTTATATGCAAATGTTTAGAACCTGATTAAATTATCGAGGTTCTTTTTTGATTCCCTCTAACATCATCGCATTAAAATCAGAGTTCGTGCCGAGCTCCGTCACTTCATATCACCTTCGGGTCCTAATAGGATATGAATTGTTCTCTTCCACTCTATCGTCCCAATAATAAAAAAGTTATTGTAAAATTACCGATGATAGCCCTCTTAAAGTTAAACTTCGATATCAGGCAGCTATAAAATCACATACAAACAACCAAGTGTATTGCTTCCTATCAAAATCATTCTATGTTATGGAAAAAGCCTGCCATCTCAGAAAAGGCCATTTGTGCGGATTGTTCATTGTATTTGCTAGAATACGGGTCACTGAAGCCGTGTTGTCCGCTGAATTTATGGATTTCATTCGCATCGTTTTTACTTAAAATCGAAATTAAATCATCTACATGAAATGACAATTCTTCTTGTGGGAAAAATAGTATCGTTGGACATTTAGGCAATAATTTCGTGTAGTTTCTAATGCGTGAACCATAGTATGCTGCTATCCCATCAACCTCCGGTTCCTCTGAACATAACCATGCAGTTGTTGCTCCTACGCTAAATCCAGCAAGAAAAACTTTTTTATAATTAGCCCTCTTGTCGGATACGAGATGCTTAATTTGGTTCGAAGCCTTAATAAAGCCTACATTTTCTACGAAATGACGATATGCAGTTTCCTCTTCGGCATAATCGTAAGGTACTTCTTGTTCCAAAAGATTTGGACAAATAACATCAAAATCGTGATCCGCTAGTGATTGACAAATATGTTGCATATGACGGTTAATGCCATAGATTTCATGAATGACTATGATTAAAGTTTCAGAACCGTTAATTATACTAATCATTATTTCAGCCGCCTTTGTTAATTATTTTTGTTTGGAGTGTCAACAGGTTGTTGAAGCTTCGAATAGTCATAAATATCAACGATAGCACCATGTTCAAAATGCTCTGTAAACAAAAACGCTATTATTTGTTGTGCGGTTTCTTCTGGTGTCGTCAGCATGCCGGCATCTTTGGCCATTCCGAATAGCTGTGCAGACGGGAAGGTAGCTTGGTCTTGAGTTCTTGTCCAATTCCTCTTGATGTGCCGGTTATTAAAAAATAGTTCATAAATACACGCCTCCAATATTAAAGTTTTGAATTAGGAATTTAAAGATGCCTTTCAATCAACTTCATCTAAATTAATATTTAATTCTATGGTCTTACTTTCACCATTAATGGAAAATATGGTTTGAGTGTAAAGAATTTGATCTTCAGGTGTAATATTAATCATTTTGTCCTTATCGAAACTGTATACTTCATTGTTAGCTAATGGCTTTGAGATACCAACAAAACTATAAATAATATCTGGGCGATTAGATCGTTCTCCGACGACTGCTCCAGTCAAAGGGTCACCATGGATGATCCCGATTGAACTATCACCTGTATTTACCAATTCGGTGTGAATTTTAATTTTCGAAGCTTCTTCTCTTTCCACTTTGACTCGAACTGTAATGGATTCGGACGAAACCTCCTTAATTATTGGCTTGTAATCTTTGCTTCGACATCCCATTATGAACAGAAGAAATATACATAATATGATCATAGGCTTCATGTAGTTCAATCCTTTCTGCAAAATCAAGAAATGAGACTCTAATTCCAACGCTCCATTACTGGGAACAGAAAGCCGCTTAGAATTCCGGGTACGCAGTAGAAGTAATTCCATTCTAATCTGCCGACACAGAGGGAATAAATCATTGTGGAAATCATCAACCCGGTAAATGCGTGAGCAAGCATGGACGAAATTAATCTCCTTTTCTTAATTCTGAGTAACAGATCAATTAAATAAAAAGCAGGGCATAAGCACAAAAGAATTAATATCCACAGTGACAATATCAAAAATGACAGCACGTACACAAAGAACATTATATGGACCTCAATTAAGAAGCTCAACGGATAAATACACATAAGGATCAACGAAACAACCACTGCAACCCAGAAACTATTTAATGCAGCATCATGAACTCTCTCCAACGGTACTCCCTCCTTCATCCCAATCGAAATTTTCAATATGAAAAATTTACTTTGCGTTATTTGTTAGCCTCATGAATTATTCTAATTCTTAAGGTCAAGAAGCGAAAATTGCTAAAAAAGTGTTATTGTTTCCTGAATTATATCCCCATTCCCAACGTAATTAATAGTTCTATCATTAATAGTACCCTGTCATTTTTCTCTCTCTATTCTTTAAAGATAAAAAAATAAGCAGCCCGTCGAAGCGTCTGCTCATCCAAAATTATCATTGTTCTTAGCTATCCATTAGTTCAATAAGAATCGATTTTCGAAACTTTGTCTTCTTCTATGGTGTAACACAGAAAAAGCCAGGATAATCTCCTGACTTAATCATGGTTAATGTAAGTTTTAATCGAGTATCTATTCTTCCTCTTGGTCAAGGAATGACTGGAGATCGTCAAGCTTGCTGGACCAGAAATGACGATATGACTCCAGCCACCTATCGACTTCTTGAAGCGGCTCTGGGCGTAAGGAATAGATGTTTTTTTGGGATACAGATCGTACCTCTACCAATCCAGCTTCTCGCAATACTCTTAGATGCTTAGAAACGCCCGGTTGACTTAATTGGCACTTATCTACAAGTTCTCCAACTGATCGCTCGCGAATGCGCAATAGATCCAGCATAGACCGTCTGTGCGGTTCCGACAAAACTTCAAATATATTATTACTCATCATTTGATCCTCTCTACTCGAATGCGCAATAGACAATGGATTTTAATTTGATGTTCTAATCGCTCCAAGAGCATCAGCATTGTCTTCCATACAACTCAATTCATTATCGAAGCATATTTCTTGTGCAAGTCTTTAAATCGATCCGAAGGGAAGTCGACATGCTTTTCATGAAGAATCATATCAATCATGTCTAGATGCACATGCCAGCCTGCCAGAAAATCAGCAACTTCAGCGGACTCGTAAAACGTATGAGTCAGATGAAGATGGCATCCTTTATCATCGTCATGCAGCTCCCATCGAACCACTGATTCTCCTGAAGACTTCTCTATCCAAGTGTACTCGAGCTCATTTGGGGGATTGACCATAGTGAACTTTCCATGAACCAGATCCCCATTCTCCCAACGAAATGTAATCTTTCCGTTAACATTCAGATCAAATTCAGCATTCGCAGTTAACCAATTGGCAATCTGATTGGGACTTGTTATCGCCCTCCATACTTTTTCTATCGAATGATTCAGAAAACGCTCGAACCGAACTACACTTCTTCCTTCATATTGTAGAAGCTTACCGTCCATTCAATCCCCTCCAGAATTATAATTACCATATTATATTATATACATTACCATATGGTTATATAACTGTAAAGGAATTAATGTTTCTCCATAATGTAGTTTTTCAAGAAGTCGTTGCAAAACTTTCCTTGAGGATCGTTTTGAAGTAGTAATTGCCGGAAGTCAGGCAACTTCTCATATAGTGATTGAAGATGGGCTGGCGGCGTGGCAAACAGCTTTGCCCAATGTGGACGAGCATGGTAAGGCGCAATCTGTTCCTCGATCATCGGTAGAATTTGTCTGACTGCCTCCCAATCCGCCTTCCATGTAAAGTGAAAAGCAACGGATTCCTGCTTATAACAAGGACTCATCCACAAATTGTCTTCCGCAATCGTACGGACCTCTGACACATAAAGATGTGGCGATATGAAATCACGTATCCGGTCAATCGCACATAGTGCTTGATAGACATCTTTGCGCGGCACAAAATATTCACTCTGTAGTTCCTCACCAGCACTTGGCGTGAAATCCATGCGGAAGTGCGGTAGCCTTTCATGCCATGGCCCGGGAATACCAAGCTGCTCACTGCAATTCTCTGCAGAATAACCTGGCACTGGATGTCGTGGTACACTTGAGAGCTTGGATCCAAAAAATTCAGATTCCACTTCAGCGTGTTCAAAACCTGGTAACTTATGCTTTTGCCAGACTTGATTGAATGTAGAAGTTTTCCAATCCGTAAAAAGACTAACACTATAAGCGCTAGAGAATATTTCGTCAAAATGGTCTTTAAGTTGAACTAAAGGCAAATGATCAAATACAAATTGACTCATCTGGAATGTAGGGATTATATCTAGAGTGATTTTCGTAATCACACCGAGCCCTCCAAGCCCCACTACCGCCCCGGCAAAGAGTCCATCTTGTTGTTCACGGGAGAATATGACCTTATTCCCATCCGCTTTGACAACTTCCATGGAATGAATCGCCGAAGCAAGATTAGCGTTCTGGTCACCGGAACCATGTGTGGCCGTTTGGCATGCGCCTGCAATAGTAATATGGGGCAACGACGCCAAGTTGTGCAAAGCATAACCGAATTCATACAGATATTGACACAGATCTCCGTATCTAATACCTCCCTCGACTGTAACCTTATTGTGTTTAGTGTCTAATGCAAGGATTCGGTTAAACTTTTGAAGAGAGATGAGGTTCTCGTTACAATCAGCGATTCCATTGAACGAATGACGAGTGCCAAGTGTCTTAATTCGATTGCTTCGTGCTACTATTTCTTGTATTTGCTCCAATGTTTCCGGAACAAGGAGTTCTGATGCGCTATACCTATAGTTACCTGCCCAATTTCGATTATTTTCCATAAACATATACCCCCACTACTTCTGATGAAAGATTTGTCAAAAATATCGATATGTTATAAAAACATTCTATATATTTTGGAAGTATCCTGCACGCAGAGCCGTTCTGGTGAACATTACATCAATTATACCTGTAATGCCCCTAGGTCTCTCATGCTTAGAAGCAGCTTTAGAAAAAAAAGGTACAGCTCCTCATATTTTTAGAGGGGCTGTACCTTTTCTCGGAATAATTTGAGCATTAAGCTTTGGTGTACCGTTTGCAACATGAAGTATGCTAAATACTAAGACCATAATTAATCAAGCCAATGTATCTTAACATTTGTAAATGTAAAATAGTAGAGACGTACTTTCCCGAAGGATAGCTGTCCTTCTCTTTTTACGTTAATATCAGAAACCAATCATTTTAAGAATAAATGGCACCTGAATGTCATCGGCCTTATAACAATTTTCAAACTTGTCTTTTAACAATAGACTTCGACAAGCAGCTCCAGATTCTTCATAAATATCGGACTTCACATTCAACTCTATATTCCTATGGTCATTATATTCCGGACTTTCATTCTTAATTTTAAGAACTTCTGCGGATTTCCAATTCATAGAAAAAATGTCTTTATGATTGCTTGAATAAATCGTTTTTTTCTCGCCTGTTTGGCTCTCTTCAACCTCGACAAGATACAAAACGCCACCTGCTGCGCCACCATAAGGGATATAATATGCACTTGCATTATATTCACCATTCGGAGATTTGGTCGGACCACTAAATATGACAGCATTATTATTAAGAGCTTGAAAACTATAAAAGTATCGATTATAACCTATTAATAATAAAATACTGATTGCAATAAATAGCAAGAAAGCATATCTTTTTTTCATAAATCCTCCGATCTATTTCGATTCCCGTGTAAGTTGAAGCCTTTAAAGGTTGGCAGTAACATTATTTTTCACAGTCGTACTTTGATACTTTGCAATCGCCCAGTCGATAAAAAAACCTGCGCTCATAAAGAAAAGAAACACATTCGGGTAACCATACCTATTGAATGCGACAAAGGGAATATAGATTACAGTAAAGTAAGCCAATGAAAGCAATAAAAATAAATAGGCAATTTTCTTTTGCCGGAAGGCTCGTTTAAGTGTAAGCAGTAAACCTGCTGCTCCAAATAGCATAAATACGACATGATAGATGCCCGCGATCCAAATATTTAAACCAAATACCGTTTTCCAATAATAAGGAGCCGTATATAATCCAAATATTTTATCAATCGTATACCATTTCAAGTATTTTAATGGTTGATTTTTAAAGCCGAAGCTTACAATCTTTTGTGCTGTTTCGGCTTGAGCAGCGTCAGAGCCTGCAAATAAATTTTCACTGATGCCCTCGTATTCTAGATGGGTGTCGAAGAAGGCCTTTGAGGGTGCCTTGTTATTAATAAGTGCGCCTAATAACATCGGATTGCCTGCTGACTGCGTGAATGGAATGAATTTATCAAATGTGACGTAATTCCGTATCCACCATGGTGATAGCAAAAGGATCAACGTTAGCGAAATAACTGATGTATACTTCACTATAATTTTCCAAGATATCTTTTGCACAAGCCATAAAATGAACCAGACAACGGGAAAAAGTACCGCATGCGGTTTGAAATAACACGCTAGCCCAACAATAGCGGCCGAAATAACGTAATACCTCGTTTCCTGTCTCCTTAAGGCAAGAAGGCTAAAGCAAATAAGCAATATGAACAGCGTGCGGAACATTGTCTCCGACAAAATGGCGCCTGAAGAAAAATAATCGGGCAAATAAAGCGCGGTTGCGATGCTGGCTATTATAGCAGCTCTACTATTAAACAGCTGATTAGCCGCTATAAAAATCAAATAGATCGAGAACGCCTGCAGGGCTGCCATTAGGACTCGGAATGCCGCAACCCCTCCATCTCCTTGTCCGAAGATGAGCATGAGACCAGCCATTACAATTGGCATACCTGGCATGATGAAAGCAGACGGCTCATCGCCGCTGTTATAAGTAATCGTGTGCTTATTCAATAAAATTTTAGCGCTATTTATATATTTGACGTCGTCATTATTTTGTTTATCATATGACCCAATGAGAAAGTGATCGCCATACAACAAAACAGATACGGTGCTAATCGAAAAAACGAGAACGATAACAATGAATAAAGTAGTGCGCATAGGACGAGAGACATGATTAAGTTTAAACAGGATTTACACACCTTTCTCTTACAAATACGAGGGGTACAGACTATTTTTATCATATATCACTATGACCAAGTATTGGAGCCATACGGTCCTTAATTTTAATAAATAATAAAGAGCAGCTGCCATGGCAAACTGCTCCAGAACTAAAGTATAACTATCGATTACCCGTAATTCAAATAGTAACTATTGATATTTCTATCTCACAAAAGAAATATAATCAATATTGACAGGTTCAAAAGCATTTGCTCGAATTTGTAAATTAATTTGTCCTCGATGATACTGACCATGTAGTGCTACATGAGTTAAAATATCTCGTGTGGAAGTTATAAACTCTTTACCTTTACTGTTTGAATATGATACTAAGTTATCTAAGTCAGCGTTTGTGATTTTAGTGAGAATATTTTTGAAGCTTTCTTCATTCTGTTTAATAAGTGTTGCACAGGATTCTAGATCACCATCTGACCAGATAGGCATTTGTGAACTGTCCATTCCTTGTATTCTAGCAATCCAAACTTGTTCGGCATATAAAATATGAGAAAATAACCGCACGAGTTGATCCTCGACTTCTACATTTTGCAAAGTTTCTAGAATACGTTGATTTGCCCAGTTTAGATGATCATACATCTTTTGGATTGTTTTCATTGATTCCATCCTTTCATTAACTTCACTTTATCAAAGAGTAAATGTTTGTATCATAAGCAATACCATTTTGATACATATAGTTTTTCAAAATTCCTTCTTTTTCAAAACCTAGTTTTGTTAATAATTGATTGGATTTTTTATTATCAATAAAAACAATCGCGCCAATTCGTGTTAACCCAAGTTCGCTAAAACCATATGCTATAACTTTTGAAATGGCTTCTGTTGCATATCCGTTTCCCCAATAATCAGGATGAAGCTCATAGCCTATCTCAGCTCTCTTATGTTTTAAAGACAAAACATTAAAACCGATGGTCCCAATCATTTCTTTTTTACTTTTTATATCTATTCCCCATCGAATGCCTCGATTTTCTTGGTAGCTTTTCGCGAAAAACGCAATGAACGGTTCTGCTTGTTCGATATTTATTAACGTATCTTGTCCATAATATCGTGTCACATCATGATTGGAAAAGCAATGAAAGATGCTGTGAGCATCTTCTTTAACGATTTCTCTCAATTGCAATCTTTCTGTCTCTAGAATCGGAAACACTCTATCACTCCATTTATATAATATTAATATGTATTCCTATTAGATGGTTAGCGCAGCAGTGATTGCTCATGTTTTGGATAATATTCAAAAAACAAATATTTCCAATCACTCATGAAGTCACTTTGATAAATTCTATTGTAAAAGCAAATCTGTTCATCCCAGAAATCTACAGAGTTGCATTTGTATTTACCTAAAATGAATGATGGATAATTATGGACTGAACTAGCCATAATGCTTATTTTTTTTGTATCCTGATGATCAATCACATGTATTAAACTTTCTATTATGTATTTGATCGGGCCCATGCTCTGATATACCCTTTCTATGTTATGAACCCTATTGTACAACCTTATTCTTTTGAGTTTTGAGATAATAGTTGCTTTGTATCGAGGATCTTCAATTAAATTCAATTCATTAAGTAACCTCTTAATTGAGCGAAAATTAAATTTGGTTTCTTCATGTAACCAGCATCGATACTTAAGTAAAAGTTGAAAAAGTAAAGGGTTCGTTGGATCAGTCCTAATAAAGATGAAAAGATAAGTCAATGAATCCATTACGTTTGCAGCATACATCTTCTCAAAAATGATAATCACCTGCTTAGTAGGAATTCGATAATTTCGAGTCCTTTGAGAAAGGCCGAAACTTCACAAAATGAGCCTATCCAGACCAATTGCACTAATTAAAAGCCGCTCTTTCCTGCTGCCTAACATATTTTGTGTCCAATCTACAAAACCGCCATCGCCAATAAAATACTCCGTTTCGCCTATTATTGTCTTTAATGTGAATTGTAATCCTTTGTAATACTGGTTTTCCATATTCGGCTCACCCCTGCTTACCGACACATTCATTGACAGATCATTTCCATGTTTTATTAGCCTTGAGATTAAACCAGCTGAATCTTTGTAACCACTGCGTTCACTTAAAATGATCTCGATGTCAGATCCAAACAGCGTTTTAAATATATTTTGATACACTTTTATATGCTCCCATAATGATTGTTTTTCGAAGCTATAGGAACCTTCATCTAATCCAGACGTCACCATACAAAATAAATGGAAATGAGGCAGCATCCCTGGAGCATCTCCAAAGAATTGCGCTCGGACATGCCTATGGGTTGTAGAGAAGCGAATAAAATTATCTCTCTTATCATTTGAATCATTTGATTTAAGTAATTTACTGATATGCAGGGCTAAGAGATTAGTTGCATCTGATACAACCTCCGTTCCTCTTAAAGCGGAAATTGCTTTGTTTTGATCAACCGTTCCTAGCACAGACGAACAGCCCAATGGTGCTACGGGAGATAATTGAATTGGCGAAAAAGAATGTTTTGAAGCAATATCTAAAACATCCAACTCCAACCTCTTAAGCAATAGCACATCGACGTCAGCTGGGTGCACAAAACGGTTATTCTTGTATCTTTTAAAAAGATCATTTGGAGAAGATGTTTTTGTTTTCTCGCTGAATACTTTTAAGAGAAGTGAATTCAAGTCACTGGAGGATATCCGATCAACTAAAAGATTAATTAAATCAGCTTGATCTAGTTTTCGCAGTATTCTTTCAAGATCGGCTGTAAGGGTAGGTTCCATTAACTTCACTCTCCTTGATAACAATCTATTGGTTATTAATGGATAATTATATGGGTGACATTACTTTAGGTCAAGAACTAAACCAATATTGTAAATGATCAATCTTTTAGCTTGAAAAATGACGATAAGTTTTCTTCAGTTTTTCAACAGTGCTAATCATAAAAATCCCGACGGAGAAGCTCCCGCCGGGATTTAGTGGAAAATACGATTTGAATTTAAATCAATAACTAAATCGCTTCCTTTACTGGTTCGAGTTATTTACTGAATTTCCAAATAATCAATGTAAACATCCCATGTCCCGTTATCGGAGGTGCAAACGAGCTCAATTTCTTGATTACCGGTTCCATGGCTGACATTGCTTATGGTATAGACCGCGGGACTACTGCCTCCGAAGTAGAAGGTCCCCTTCGTCACCCCGCCTATTTTCAAGTCAACTCTTGCCATATTGGAATTATTTGAAGCACCACGGAGTGAGAAGCTATGAGTTCCGCTCGTGAAACTCTGTGTGTATTTGACCAAATCATTGTTGGCGTATAAAGCAACACCAGCGAACGGCGAGCTGATATTCCCGGTGTACTGACCAGCTTTGGTCATGCTTTCGGCTTCCTTTTTTGTACTTGTGCTTGGAGGAGTAGTTGTACCGCCACCGTCAGGCGCAACCGCTCGGCCGGTGCTTGTTGAAATCATACCAGGGCAAAGTCCACGGCTCTTAAGGTTCTGAGCAATCTGGGGGATTGCTTGGAGCGTAGTCTGGTATTGATCATGCATCAGGATGACATCGCCGTTCTGCAGTCTGCCCGCAGCAGCTACGATCTGTGCGGTGGTGGCGCCATTCCAGTCCTGTGAGTCAACGTTCCACAGCACCTCGGTTAGACCATTTTGACTCTCGATTGACTTCAAAGTTGCGTTAGTTTCGCCGTACGGCGGGCGGAACAATTTTGGTGCAGCTCCGGTAGCTGACTGGATCGCTTGTTGTGTCCGCGTAATTTCTGATGACATCTGCGAGCTGCTCAATGTGGTCATGTGAGGATGTGTATAAGAGTGGTTCCCGACCCACATGCCCGCATTCACTTGGTCCCGCACGAGTGAAGGGTTATTTTGGGCGTTTTGCCCAAGGTTGAACATCGTTGCACGCAAACCAGCCTGCTTCAGAGCATTGAGCAGAGATGTAGTGTTACTGGCATTTGGGCCATCGTCGTATGTCAGACCTACATATCCATTCGGGCAGTTGGCATCGGCTGCACTGGCAATAGGCATTATCGGGATGGAGAACAACGAACTGAAGAGTGCTAGGGCCGCTGCCCCTTTTATTAGTTTTGCTTTGAACATGGTAGTACCTCCTCGTATTAAAATACGAGTATGGTTGTTCGCGTCACTCCGTACCGCTTAACTCTCTCTACTAGATTTGGGGTTTTTACTGAATTTCTAAATAGTCTAGGTAAGCGTCCCATGTCACGTCATCGGAAGTTACAATTATTTCATCTGTATTCCTCCTCTTTTTTTAAATTGCAATTAGTCCCACATGATGCTGTACAGCCTGCAATAGGCTGCTCAAGCCTCACGCCCTTCCATATATTAATTTGAAAGCGATTACAATAATTATCTTAACAAAACGTTTCTTAATCGTTTACCTGTAAGAATTTAGTTCCTACTGTAAAAAACTTAGTTTTTGGTGGTTGACACTGGAAATGGAGCGATCCCAAAAAGCATTTACGCTGAGCGGTCTTTTTTTTGATATTTGATCGTCTATTTTATATAATGCAGCTAGCAAAAAACCGCATCCATAGGAGGATGCGGTTAGTATGTTAACAGCAGATAGATCAAAAATTATTGAAAATGACGTCGGCTGTTACCTTTCCGCTCGTGACGTCTCCCGAGGTGAAGCCAGATACCGTGTTGCCCACTTTAAATTCCTTGCTTACCAGCTGCTCTGAAATATCAGGAGCAGTTGGGCCTGTTATGCCGTAAGTCGTTTGTTCCGTAACTGTCACCCACAATTCGCCAATTCGAAAGCTTTGGCCGTCGGTACTTACCTCATCAATCACACCATCAATGTTTACCCTGTGTTTTGCTGAGGTCGCTGGTCCAGGACCTTTATTCTCAACGGTGCCGCTTGGATTGTTCGTGACCGCACCAGGAGAATTACTGCCTGCGTCTTGGTTTACTGCATAAACGCTTAGAGTCAATACCGCACAAGCCGCAATGCTGGTTGCCCAGATCATCACTTTGTTTTTCTTTACTTTAGAATTAATTGTTTTCATAGGAATCTCTCCATTTCGTATGCTGTTATTATTGTTGTCAATTTGTTTGTGCTTCTCCTGGCTTAAGCGTTCAAGTGTACGTTCTTGAAAGTCTTCACTTATTTTCACTTTGGACATGGCCGATTTATAACTTGATTTTTTCATTCTCACAAATCACCGCCTATCACTTCTTTAAGCTGTTTACGCCCTCGAGCGAGCCAAGTACCTACCGTCGCAGGTTTGGCATGAAGTATATCCGCTATTTCTTCCAAGGAATAACCTTCGTAATAATGCAAATGGATCGGGACCCGATATTTTTTATCCAATGATAATACAGCCTGCATGACCATGTATTCATCCTTCGGTAGGTTAGACAGGTTGTCCGGTATGGGGTTTCGACTCTTAAACCACCCCGTCTTGAGCAAGTTTTTACATTTATTGATCGTTGTACGGATTAACCAGGCTTTCTCATGTTCGTCACTATCAAAGACGGGGGATTTTTGGAGATAGGCTAGAAATACTTCTTGCGCTACTTCCTCCGCGTCAGCAATATTTTTGAGATAAGCAAAAGCTATCTTGACCAGGCTGTCGGAATAGTTGACCACGGCTTTGCGGACGGATTCATTGAGCTCATATGAATCGTTCACTTGATGTCCCCCTTTCACTAGTAATACAATCGAGCAGCCCGTTATTTTTCACGCTATAAAAAAATTTGGGGAAATTGCTTTAAAAGGGAGCAACAAGTTTTTTATTAGTATGTCCTCTCACCAAAAATGGTAACATTCAAGCAATATTAACTGCAGCACCTGTAAATTCAATAAAAAAAGAACCTTCAATCTATAATTAGATCAAAGGTTCTATATTTATTTTAATGATATTAAATAATTCACATCAGAAAAACTAACTAAAAGCCAGCTCTTTTTCACTCAGGCCTAGCGAGTCAGCTGTAGAAGTATGAATTTCGTGCAGAAGCTCTGGATTTTGCATTAGTGAAACGCCATAAGAAGGAATCATTTCTTTAATTTTGGGTTCCCACTCCTTGATATGTTGAGGGAAACATTTTTTAAATACTTCAAGCATAACGTGAACAGCAGTTGAAGCACCTGGCGATGCGCCTAGCAATGCTGCAATCGAACCATCAGCAGCCGTTATAACTTCCGTACCAAATTGAAGTGTTCCTCTGCCGCCAGCTTCAGTATCTTTGATAACTTGCACACGCTGACCAGCTGCTACTAAATCCCAGTCTTCCGTTTTGGCGTTAGGGATAAACTCGCGCAACTCATCCATGCGCTTTTCTTTGGATAGCATAACTTGTTCAATTAGGTATTTTGTCAATGACATGTTTTTTGCGCCTGCGGATAACATTGTGATGAGATTATCCGGTTTTACGGAAGTAACCAAATCAAACATTGAACCGGTTTTCAAAAACTTAGGTGAGAATCCGGCAAATGGACCAAACAGCAAAGATTTTTTATTGTCGATAAATCTTGTATCCAGATGTGGGACCGACATTGGAGGAGCTCCAACTTTGGCTTTGCCGTAAACTTTTGCATGATGCTGTGCCACAACATTCGGATTATTACAAACCATAAATATTCCGCTTACTGGGAATCCGCCAATATGTTTACCTTCAGGAATACCGGATTTTTGCAATAAATGCAGGCTTCCGCCTCCGCCTCCGATAAAAACAAATTTTGCAGTATGCCGTTCGACGTTGCCGCTGCCATTGCGTACTTTCAATTCCCACGAGCCGTCGCTAGCACGTTTAATATTATCAACGCTATGTTTATATTTGAGATCAACGTTTTTACTTTTTAAGTGGTCAAACAGAATGCGCGTTAAAGCACCAAAGTTGACATCCGTACCAGAGTCAATTTTGGTTGCTGCTATAGCTTCATTTGATTTACGATCCTTTATAATAAGTGGGATCCATTCCATCAATTTTGCAGGGTCATCGGAAAATTCCATCCCTTTAAACAATGGATTAGTGGACATGGCTTCAAAACGTTTCTTTAGAAACGTTACATTTTGTTCGCCTTGGACCATACTCATATGAGGTAATGGCATAATAAAATCTTGTGGATTACGGATTAGCTTACTATTTACAAGGTAAGACCAAAACTGCATGGAAAGCTGGAACTGTTCATTAATTTGAATCGCTTTGCTAATATCTACAGATCCGTCTGGCTTATTTACAGTGTAGTTAAGCTCGCACAGTGCTGCATGCCCTGTTCCTGCATTATTCCACTCGTTAGAGCTTTCTTCTCCAGCACTCTCGAGCTTCTCAAACACGGTAATTTTCCATTCCGGTACCAATTCTTTCAGAAGTGTCCCTAAAGTCGCACTCATGATTCCGGCACCAATCAAGATGACGTCTGTTTTATTTTCTCCGTTGCTCATTTTTACCATCCTTATATCCTAAAATTTGCATAAAGCATGTAGGCGCTTCTGTATAGGCGTTACACTAAGCCAATGCTCGACCCAGTCACACACCTTTTCTGTTTCAATTAAAACCATATCATATTGTTTTGTAATTGATTATAGATTAAATGATCTGCGATTATCAGATAATTATAAGCTATTTGAAAGCTGGTGAAAAGTGAAAAGTCCGTTTACAAGGCTCTAGGAACACACAAAGCAAAGGCAATAACAAAGCTTAATGGATCGATTGAAGCTTTTGTTTGCCGCCATGTGTTACTAGCATCATTACATTTTTTCCGATACTTGCGGTATGGTTCACTGTATTTGATGTTAAACTAATCTTCTATTAGTTTCAATCTAAACGTTGCTACTTCTCTGCTTCTGAGATTTTCAAGTATACAAATTGTGAATAATCTGCAACGTTTATATGAAGGAGTAGATATATTTCACAAAGTTGTTCAGCTTCCCCATTAAATACCTTTAGAATTTCAACAATTTATATTCATATCTTATTGAGGCTGGAGCCTTTTTGACAACATTTAAGGTAATTTTCTGTTTGTTTTGCCTGTCTGTCGTATTCTGTATGTATTGTATATGTATTTAAGAAGAAATCATCACTTTGATCAGTTAAAGTAATCTTGAAAACAAGCGAAAGACCCATAAGGCAACCGCTTCATTTGCGAAGCGTTGGCTCTTACGGGTCTTTTTTAAAATTTTAGAACTATTTTTTGGAACGTTTTTTGGAAGATATTTTAGCACGTTTTCTGCGTTTTAAGCCTGAAACCATGACATTTTTTTCTGATTGCGTGTAATAATGCTGATAGACAGGACAACAATGATGCTTCTTCACCGTTTCAATATTTTGAATAACATTTACAAGCTGCGGATGGTAGATGTCCTCATATTGCGTAATTGGAGGATCATAAATCGTTTGCGTTGGACAATCCGGACAAAAGTTAGCCGAATTCGCACCTTCTACCATACCCATGTTACTACCCATATTACTACCCATGTTCATGTTATTACTCATGTTATTATAATCGTTACGGTTCACAGAATTATCTCCTTCCTGTTTTGGAATACACCATATTGTATTCTCAAGAAGACAAAACGACCTGTACGATTGACATGGAAGACGATGGCCTATGCTGTTCCTGCAGGATGTAGAGCATGATATTTACCTTGTACTGATAATGTTTGAAAAAAGTGTTTCATTATGAATGAGAAGTTAATGGAAACAAAATATGTTCTGTTTTATCTTCCAATGAAGGACGCACAAACAATGTGTCCTCACTCTCTGCTAATAACTCGACATGAATGTTTTCATTATCGTAATCGGGTGTAAAGTAAAAATGAATAATCTCTGTATCAGCAGTAACAAGGCTGTTTAAAATAACATCATAATCAACTTTTTGAACGCTGATGATATCATAAAGATGAAGTTGTTTATCCTCGTGCTTAAAAATAACAATGGCATCAACTTCCTCGACATAATAAATCGCATCATTGAATGCATAAATAAAATAAAACAGCAATAGATGTTCATTGTTTTTTACACCCATTATTGGGGATACAGGTATTCTTTCCTTAGCAAACAGCTCCATCAACCGATAATCATTGGAGTTATTCGTATGTAGCTTGCGGTAGGGACGGGTTGCTTCTGGTTTTAATTCTAAACCTGAAATGTTTAGCGTAAACCTACTTTCTTGCGTTTTATTAAACCCAAATCTAGGATAATAGTCTAGAACCGAATCATTAGCAAACAAGTAGATAAAGTCATATTCTTGTTCATATTTCTCGATAATATGGTTCATCAGTTTGCCTGATAATCCTTGATTTCGATAGTCGGGATGCGTCATAACGGTACCGATTTGAATGGCTTTGTACTCTTCACTGTTACATATAACCGTCATCTTGCTTGCTGAGGCATTGGCAATGACTTTACCTTTATCGATAAAGGAATAACATATATAATTTTCGTTCCAGCCCCTTTTTCATCCCATTTTTCGAAATCAAGTCCAAATACCATTTTAGCCAACTCATTAAAGCTTTCTTTGTAGGTTGAAATGTCTTTATAGTCATTAATGAATTGGTAATTAGTCATATTAACTTCGTTCACTTTATCTTCCCCTTCCATCCTCATCAACCTTTTGCTGACTGTTTCAAACACCATTAAAAAGAAAAAGCAGTCTCACAGTGACCATGTGTCACCGATGGACTGCTGTTTGCTTATTCAAATTGTCGCACTATCTAACATGATCGCTCGAGTCTTCCTCAAGGCGTTCGAATGTAATTTAAAAATCCCGACTTATAATATAATTCAGCAGTTGCTTTAGAAAAGCAGGATTACGTGGCATCTCCTTTAATGCTTCCATTGCAAGGCAGAAGTGTTCCCACATCTCTTTTCTAGCTCCATCAAGACCAAGGATGGTTACAAAAGTCGAGTTGTTGTTCTCTACATCCTGGCCAATAGGTTTACCGAGTAACTGTAAATCTCCTTCCGAATCAAGCAAATCATCTTTAATTTGAAAGGCTATGCCCGCATGATAGGCGTACTTTTTCAAAATCGCAATTTCTGACGGTTTAACCTGAGCGAGAATAGCAGGCATAACAAGTGAAGCTTCAAATGCAATTCCGGTTTTGTAAAAGCACATCATATTCAGCTGCTCCAATGTTAATGCTTTTCCTTTGGAATGCAAATCCATCGCCTGCCCCATGCACATTTCTCCAGCTCTTTGGGACGAATATTGCATTAAAGTAAGTACGGTTTTAGGATCAAACTGTTCAAGCGATGATTGCTCTTCAATCGCCTTCTGGGTAAGAAATAGGCCGGTTAATTCCGCGGTGGCACTATCATGGACCTGGTGCAGCGTAGGACGCCCTCTGCGAGTAGAGGCATTATCCTGCGTTGGGAGATCATCGAAGATTAAAGATGCGGTATGCATATACTCTAATGATTTTAAAAGCGGCACGATCGTCGAAGCATGCAGTCCATATTCATTTATACCCATGACCCAAGCCAATATTGGCCGTAATCGTTTGCCATCTCCTTCAAGACTGTAGTTTGCAGCATCAATAAGCAGCTCTTTCATTGGAGGTATTTCATTACTTTTGTGAATCGGCAATAGATTGTTGATTTGCTCGCGAGCAGCTTTGACAGTTGAAAGGAATTGTTCCTTTTCATTGCGATTGCTTTTTAACACCGTTACCATCTGATCCCGGAGCAGTTTATCGAAGAAATCCACATCATCCGCTTTTTGAACCACATGTTGGATAAGACGATTGAAGTCTGGATCTCCTGAAGCAAACACCGCCATAATTTCGTTATATTTCTCAGTACCTATACGTTCTTTCAACCTCTTTAGACCATTGAAGGCACGATCAAGAATCACTTCTCGGGTTTTGGCATCGGAGTAGTATACGCTGTGAATTAAATAAGAGATGACGGACCAGTATAACTCGAAGGGATTGATTAGATCTGAGCGCTGCTCATGGTATTTCAAATAATAGGTATAGGGTGTTACCGCCCCGTCTTTCATATCATCAAACATATCTGCTAAATCATCTGCCAGCTGATTATAAATGCCATAATAAAATGTTCGATTATCAAAGCCTTCATCCAATGAAGCGCTAATGACAGAACGGACGATGAGCCTTGAAGATGAGGATTTTAAAATGATAGGCAGGTAAAGGTCTTTGTTGGTGTAAGTTACATTCGTTAGATCCTTGACACGGTCCAAATCCTGAGAATGAAAAAACACGTAAGATTGCTCGAAAAAGGTTTGTTGTGTTTCAGGTCGTTGATATTTTTTAATATACTCAAAAGCGTCACTAAGCTCCGCGTGTACGTATTGGACAAATTTAAAGTTATTGCCGGACCATTCACCTAATTGTGGAACAGATCCGCTTAGAAGTGAAGTACGGATCATAGTGGAATATTGTTCTTTCTCCTCAGCCTTTAGGACACCAGAATCAAGCAGATCGTCGATAAAAGGATAGGTTAGTCCATAGGAGTAACCAAGTCTGACGGATTCGTCTAGTCTCCGGGCACGCTCAGCAGGCAATACTTGATCATCCATTTCTTCAATTACATGAAGCATTACGCCGATTATGATTTTGATCAGCTTGCGCACCGCATGCTCGGAACTCATTTCCTTTGGGATATTAGAGGATACGGATTTTAGTTTATTTATTACCCAGATTATGGCGTTTTCTATGCCTTCCTTCTGTGCCCACCGATACAGCCCCGCCAAGGTCATAAAATCAGGCTGCTCTCCCCCGTTAGTTGAAGAGGGTTGAATAAAGTGACTTTTGACGTCAGCAATCACTCGTTGAATTCTCAATTGTGTCTCTGGAGAATCCAAAGCTTTGCCTAAATCCCTCATATAAATATAGGAAACGCTTCGATCCAAATATTCATCCAGTTTTCCCGAATAATTCAGCCACCATATGTATCTATGATAATCCCGAGAATCCGGTTTTTTCTTTCCTTTCGAAAAAAAGGATAACAATGAATAATGTTGGATATGGTTCTTTTTCCACAATTGAATATCTTCGGTTAGTGTAGTTACATAAGTTTTATTTTTCACTTGTTCATTCAATGTTTCAAAATATTGGGCTGCCTTTTGCTCTGCAAGCTGGTACCAAGTATCTGCTTGAGCTGTATACTTATCATTCATACGACGCATAACCTCGACTTATAGTTATAATAAAATGACTGGGAAATGTAACAAAATAACTGATTTGAAGCCTTAGTATAGTTTCCTGAAGCACATAAGACTAAAAATTATGTTGACTCACTTCCTTCGAGGAATTTGGAACTATATGCGTCGAGCAAATAAGTTATATTTTACACGATTGTTGGTGGTTCAACAATTTTTTGGTAAAAATATGTAGCGAGAATATCAAGTTGCACATGTTGTACAAAGTACTGAGATACATTACGCAAAAAGGCTCGACCCCGTTCCATTTGAGCCCAACTAACAAAAAAACAACAAAGGTCAGGATGATCATCAACAATGTGAGATCAAACTAACCTTTGTCGTTAAGAGTTTTTTTTGTATCACGTTAACTAGTTGGTTTATACCATTAATAAGTAATCTGCCAGTTGATTAAACGTCACTTTATATCCTTCGTGAACCATATCTTGTGATGCCTCTAACGTTTTGGCTTCCTCTTCAGTTGGAGATACTGCTGCCCCTTCCATAGTAAGAATGGTTTTGTCTCCATCTTCACTGAAAATAAAAGTGACTGAAAATTCAAGAGGCCAATTGGCGTCAAAGGGTGCACGCACGGTGTTACCTTTCTCATCGGAAAAGGAATTGGTATACACAATTTTCTCAGGTGAATTAACTTCATGATAGATAAACTTGACCCACATCTCGGTTCCGTCTGGTGCGGTCTGTTTGTAATGAAATAAACCACCTGGGCGGAGATCGAATTTTTTAATGTCAAAAGCCCATCCTTTTGGTCCCCACCAATTCAGTAAATGTTCTGATTCTGTAAAAGCCTTAAAAACAAGGTCACGAGGAGCATTAAATGTATGAGTCATTTTAATTTTTGTAGTCATCTGAATCCTCCATTGCGATTATATTAACCTTTTGATAGGTGAGTACTACACACCTGTTTCCTCTATCATGATCGATTAAGCCTATAATGCGGGCTATTATTTAATATAACCAGAAATAAATTGTTCCAAGCCTTCTACTGTAAGGACTCCGCTCCTTTTATCAACAGGTATTCCATCTTTAAAGAGGATTGTAGTAGGTATACTCATAATTCCAAATTGTGAAGCCATCGCTTCACTAACATCCACATTTACTTTCACAATTTTTACATTATGGCTTCCTGCCGAATTAAATGTTTCAAGAATGGGCGCGAACATAAAACATGGTCCACACCAAGGAGCCCAGAAATTAACTATGGTTAGCCCCTCGTTTTGAATTTCATTTTTTAGTGTTGTATCCGTTCCATGTATAATTGTCATGGTTATGTCTTCCTCTCCAGTTAGATGATAGATTTGTTTAATTCGAATTGCTTAAGCTGCTTATCATGTCAGTTGCTTTAATTTCCTTTAAGTATGAAATCGTACATTCATCGACTCCAAGCATTAATTTCGCTAAGCTGTCATTTATAGATGTTGTCCATTGACAGAATGTAACGGTTTGGCTTTTCTTTACCTCTCTTACTGCATCGTAAACATCAGCCAATGTTATATCAGATCCAGGATGCTTTAGTTTATATCCGCCGTCTTGACCTTCCTTAGCTTCAACCATCCCAGCTTTCTGCAATGCGGACATGATTTTTCGTAAATAAGCGGCATGGACATTCAGCTGTTGTGCCATTTCTGAGCTAGTCAACGTTCCACCATGCTCTGTAAGTAGCAAGATGACACATAAAGCTGCCCGAAATTTTGAAGACCCAATCAAATGATTTTTTATTTGCAAATAGTGCTCCCTCCTATCGTAGTGTGACTGCATTTAAGTTTCGTTAAATGAAGTCTTCTTCTGCTAACTCCAAATTTACGCTCATCGCTATTCGACTGCCGTCAGCCGCAGCAAAAACCAATTGGGATGGCATGAAATAGGAAGCATCACCAGCGATATAAAGACCGGGTACTGAGGTTTTTCCCTTTCCATCCGTTTGAATTCCTCCCAACTCCGTTTTATCACAGCCCAATTGTTCTCCGAACCGCGTGCTTGAAATAAACTTAGGAGTAACGAAACCACCAGCTCTTTCGATGGTAGTCCCATCTGAGAAACGAATATGCTCAAGCTTCCCATTTTGTCCGACGAATGCTGCAATGGGCTGCCCCATGATTGCGATCCCCTTTCGTTGGAGCTGTTTTTTTTGTTCGTTCGACAGGTTTTCATTCCCGTTTGTACAGACAACTAAATCCTTGCTCCAATTGAGAAGCAGCTTCGCTGTATGAAAAACAGCCGGATATTCCGACCAACCGTCGCAATAAGGGCAATTAAACAAGCTTTTTCCATAAAGCGGGTAAAAGCCTTCGATCTCAGGAAATATTTCTTTTACTCCTGTTGCCAAGATCAATTTACGTGTAGGAATGCGTAATCCAGATGAATCAAAAGCTCAAATCCGGCTTCAATTTTGCTGACCGAAATCACCTCATCTTGCCTATGATCGACTGATGGATAACTCAGCACCTCTTCATAAGCAATGCGGCGAAACTCAGCTGGTGTAACGCCATCTCTTGTTATAAAGCCATGCGATGAATGAGTAACAGCATTTCTTGGACGATTGTTGTCGATCAAAGCAACGCTTCTCCTTGCCCTGCCAAGCATAAGTGCGGCATTTAACCCTGCTGGTCCTCCGCCAATAATGGCACAATCATAATTCATGTAGCTCATCTCCTACTAATGGGATATTAAAGACTCTTTATATCTATAATAATGCGAAAAAAAACGCTTATTATCAAATTTAAATACGACATTGAAGACTCGCTATATCTACAATTGATTCGAAAAAAGGATTTAATACGATGTTAATTGTACTTCTCCTTTTTCAGAAAAATGTTCTTAACTTTTAAGTTTGGTTTGTTTTTTTGCAACGTCAGCTAATTTCGTTTGTTTCAGATGTTGTTCCATCTTCTCTTCCGCTTCTTTCATTGCAGCTTGAATCAAGCATTCTTCACCATGAACAAAATCACATTCAAATAATGATGTTGTTCCTTCAATAGCGTGGATAATATCCAAAAACGTAATGTCGTCCTTTTTGCGTGATAGCCGGTAACCTCCGTTTGCCCCAGAAACGGATTCAATCATCCCAGCTTTGACGAGTCTCGTTAAAATTTTGGAAAGATAAGTAGGTGAAACGTTTTGGGATTCCGCCAGCTGCTTGACGCCTATGGGCTTCAAATTAGAAGCTTCTACAAGCATGAGCATGGTGTGAAGTGCATAATTGGTCGCTTTGGAAAATTTCATGTTCTCACCTCAATTACAGACTTATTGTGTCTATAATACCTACGAAGTCGCTAATATGTCAAGTTGTGAAATATTATGATGTAATAAAGTAGGCTCTTGGTTATTACATTTTATGATTATCATTTTGTAGTTGTATTTAATTACAATGCTTCAAAAAATGCTGCTAATTTCTATAAAATAACGAATGAGCTTGACGCAAGCGTCATTAGAGATTTATTTGCAAAAGTTTAATGTACAAAAGAAAAACCTCGCTACGAATAACGAGGTTTTTTTTTAATGAGATGCCGAATATTCTTCTAGCTCGGAAGCTGGATCAAACTTCTCCTTGCTCATCGCAAAGGCAGCTAACAGAGCAATGACGGATGGAATAATAGCCCAAGCAAAAGTATGAACGAGTGACGAGGACAGTGATTCAGTTATTTTATCAAGAATCTGAGAAGGAATGTTCTCCCTTGTCTCAGGTGTTAAAATTTTACTTGGATCATTTAGATCAATGAACTCCGACGTTTGACCGCCGCTGCCGAACGATGAAGAAAGTTTATTTGCAAATAAGTGACTTTGAATAATACCGAATACCGTAATCCCAAGCGTCATTCCCAGTTCCCGAGTGAAGCTAAGTGTAGAGCTTGCAGATCCTCGCTGCCTAGCAGTAAATCCATGTATGGCGGAATTGCTTAGCACAGAAAACGATGAGCCGATGCCAAGACCAACTAAAATCATAAAGATTGTAACCATAAATCGGGATGAATCGGGTGTTAAAGTAGTCAGTAGAGCCATGCCGCCCACTAGCAGAAACAACGTCGAAATCATGATGGAGCGATAACTAAACTTGGAGAGCAGAATACCGCCGCCAGCAGCGGTAACAACAGATCCGACCATCATTGGAAGCAACACGAGCCCCGAGTTGGTAGCTGAGCCTCCAAGTACCCCTTGAACATAGATTGGGATATAGACGGAAGCTGTTATAAACGCTGCGCCGCTAAAAATAGCCATTAAATTACTTGTGGAATAAAGCCGATTTTTGAACATGCTGAAAGTGATGATTGGTTCTTGTGCGCGCCGTTCAATAAAGATAAAAGTGATCAATAATACGACAAAAGCTAAAAACAAACCTACGATCGTGAAGGAGTCCCAGTCGTATTTTTTACCTCCTAGCTCCAGCGCGAACATGAGACAAAGAATTGAAGTTACGAGCGTTATTGCGCCCATGTAGTCGATTTTTTGTTTAGAATGCTCAACAGACTCTTTGTAAAAATAAGCAATCATTACAAATGCAATGATTCCTATTGGTAAATTGATGTAGAAAATCCAGGACCAATGAACATAATCTGCAATATAAGCGCCAATTAGAGGCCCGAAAATGCTTGAAATACCATATGCAGCGCCAAATAATCCGCCTATCTTCCCCCGTTTTTCAGGTGCTACCACATCGAACATAATTGTAAATGCAATAGGTACTAGAGCTCCGCCGCCAATACCCTGTATCGCGCGATAAATACTCAGCTGTACAATAGATTCCGCTGTACCGCATAAAGCTGAACCGATCATAAATACGATAATTCCGAATACAAAGAAACGCTTGCGACCATACATATCAGATAACTTACCAAATATCGGCATACCAGCCATCTCTGCGATCATATAAGCAGAAGTCACCCACATTAATTTGTCAAACCCGCCAAGGTCCCCTACGATTGTTCCCATCGCAGTTGCTAATATGGTGTTATCCATCGATGCCATAAGTGTAGCCAGCAGAAGTGCTGCAATGATTACACCTACTTTATTTCCTTTTGCCATTTCCATTGTTTCTCGTTCCCTCCACTTTGTTTAATTGACAATGTAATTGCCACTCCCATTGTTTATCTCGACAACCAATTGTCTTGAATTATTTTAATTATAGTTATAAGTATCTTGATTATCAAGATAAAATTATAGGGAGAGAAGTTTCATTTTTGTGTCAAGCAATCAGTATCCACCGTCAGATCAATATGAATATTTCAATTCAATTATCTGGATTCGAAACGTTGAATTTTATTGGATGGGAGATATCAGATTGGATTGGAGGGTCACAAGGCTTGAGGGTCACTGTACGATTGATGTAATCACGATTAGAAAGGATGACAACATATGATTTCCTTCTTAACTTTATGTGCGTGCTTCGTTGGCGGCATTATTTATATTTTATACGCAGGAGTAGGTATCATTAGAGATGACGAAATTCAGCAAGACCAAATAATTAGCAATTTTAAATGAAAAAGAAGCAAGCCCTGAGGGCTTGCTTCTTTTGTATTATAGTTATAAATGGCACAAAAACAGTTCCTAAATCATCGAATATATTCGTAAGTACATAACTATTACGGTTTGTTACTTCCCTTCTTTCACAAACAACTCAACTCGATTTTTTATCGAATCACGGACCTCTGCGAATGTAGTTTTGATTTCTTCTTCTGAACCTGTCGCTTTTGCGGGGTCGTCGAAGCCCCAATGCCATCTTTGCGCTTTGTCGTTACTTACAACCGGACAGTTATCGTTAGCATGACCGCAAAGCGTGATGATATAATCTGCTTGTTTTAAAATCTCAGGATCAATGACATCCGAAGTATGATTGGAGATATCGATGCCTGCTTCTTTCATGGTTTGAACCGCACGGGGATTTAAGCCATGAGCTTCTAGACCGGCACTCCTCACTTCATATTTATCGCTACCCAGTGCCTTCAAAAATCCATCGGCGATCTGGCTTCTGCAAGAGTTTCCAGTACACAAAAAATAAACGAGTGGTTTGTTGTTCATTATAATCGGTCTCCTATATTCTCGAGTTAACTTTTACGATCTCTTCTTGAAATTTCGTTTTGCCCATTTTCGAGCTAATCCAAGCATTTATTAATATGGCGATTAGAACCAATATTGCTGTAATTACGGCAATCAACACCCATACATTAATGCTTGTTGTATGGATGAAATGCAGCCACAAATACAACCCTGTTAACGTGATAAAGAGCGTTGGGATCGTGAGAATAATACCCGTTTTAAAATAATTTCCCCATGTGATTTTTACATCCTTACGCGATAATACGTGCAGCCACAAAAGTGTCGCGAGCGAGCCGATCGGTGTCATCTTAGGTCCCAAATTACTGCCGATAACGTTGGCATACACCAAAGATTCACGAATCACGCCTTGCGTTGCTGTTCCTTTTATGGCTAGAGCATCGATCATCACGGTTGGCATATTGTTCATGACCGAAGACAATATCGCAGCAAGGAATCCCATACCGATAGTGGAGATGAATAGTCCCTTGTCGGCGATGGCTTGAATGACTTTTCCTAGTTCATCTGTCAGTCCCACATTACGAAGTCCGTAAACAACCACGTACATGCCAATGGAGAAGATGACAACTGCCCAAGGAGCGCCCTTGACCAGCTTCCAAGTTTGAATAGCCGGGCTGCGGCGAGCAGCTAAAATAAACAAGATTGCAGCGACGCCTACTATGACGGAAATTGGAACATGAATGTATTGAATTACAAGGTATGCGAGAAGTAACATGGCTAAGATTACCCACGAAATTTGGAACAGTTTCTTATCTTTTATGGCTTCAGACGGCTTTTTGAGCTGTTTTAAATCGTAATGACCTGGGATGCTTTTACGGAAGAACAAATACAAGATTAGAAGGCTCGCCAGCAGCGAAAAAAAGTTCGGAATAATCATCCGGCTAGCATACTCGATAAAGCCGATTTCAAAAAAATCAACGGAAACGATATTAACGAGGTTGCTTATTACAAAAGGGAGCGAAGTCGTGTCTGCGATAAAACCGCTGGCCATAATGAAAGGCAAAATCATTTTCTGATCAAATTTGAGTGCACGCACCATCGCAAGCACAATAGGTGTTAATATAAGCGCCGCGCCGTCATTGGCAAAGAATGCCGATACTGCTGCACCAAGAAGAACGACATAAACAAACATAAGTTTTCCATTGCCATGTGCGAGCCGCGCCATGTGAAGCGCCGCCCATTCAAAAAAGCCGATTTCATCTAAAAGAAGCGATATTACGATAATAGCAACAAAGGCAAGGGTAGCATTCCATACAATACCCGTAACCGTACCAACATCAGCAAAGTTTACGACGCCAAACAGAAGTGCCAGAATAGCTCCGGCAGCTGCTGACCAACCAATACTAAGTCCTTTCGGTTGCCAGATTACAAACGTGAGTGTAAGCAAAAAAATTAAAACGGCAATGAGTGTCATACTTCCCCCTGTGCATCACAGCTGTTATTTTTTAAGCCTGCTATTTTTTCTTTCATGGAAGGCAGGTACGGATACACGCACTGTACATAGGCTTCCACATCCGGATTAAGGGAGTAATATACCCACTGCCCTTTTTTCTTTTCATTTAGAAGTCCGGCTGATTTTAATTTTCGTAGATGCTGGCTGGCATTTGGCTGAGACATCCCGATAATATCAGTGATATCACATACACATAGTTCCTTTTCTTTGAGCAGTGCCACGATGGTTAACCGCGTTTTATCGGCTAATAATTTATAAGCCTCGGCCATTTCCTGTATCTTTTGCTCCATATGTAGTACCTCCCTCTGTTTTCCCCCGTTGGCTTCTTTCGACCTCGTAATTATATAACCAACTACTTATATAATCAATGGCGAATATAATCCGATTTGAAAATTTTGAGTGTTTATAACCATTCAAAGTCGCCCCTTCTTCCTAAATAAACAAAACAAAGGGCATTAGATTGAATAAATGCCCTTTGTTTTAGGTTGTTTGAAGTAGAACGTTGCTCATACTGGCTACGAAAGTAGACGGAAACATTTCGGTACTTCTAGAATACTTGGCAAATTACTTGCTGGAACATCGTATATTATTTCTACTTTTGATCTGGTCCACAGCAACTGTCTCCGCCGCCGACACCAATGCTACAAACACCTGTCTCTGGCAATTCCAGCTCTACTTTACGAGCAGACTCCATATCCCCCACTAAAGCGGCTACAATCGATCTAACTTGCTCATAGCCGGTTGCCATTAAGAAGGTGGGTGCTCTTCCATAGCTTTTGGCACCAACAATGTAAAAATCTTTTTCAGGTTGACGTAATTCGAGTTCACCATGAGGTCTAACTGTACCGCAGCTATGAACGTTTGGATCGATTAGTGGCGCTAACTCATATGTACTTTCAAGACTCGGGTCCATCATCACTCTTACTTCACGGACAAATGATAAATCAGGACGTGAGCCCGTGTTGCATACGATCTCGTCGACACCGTCAATAAAAGCTTTCTCTGATCCAACCGTACCGATAACATGAATTTTCCCGTTGCTCTGTTTTAATTCTTCAATATAAAACGAGGTCATCACATTCAAGATTCCCGATTCAACTAATTTTTGAATTCGTTTTCCGAGTTCACCCCTAGCCGGTAATCCATCTAACTCACGTCCGCCATAAACATCCTCAAGATTATGTTTTCGTATTGCCCATACAATTTCAGTCTCATTAGTTTGCTTTTGAAGTTCGCCAAGTTCCAAAAGTGTATTAATAGCGGAATGACCGCTTCCAACGACAAGGACTTTTTTTCCGCGGTAACGTTCTTCATCCTTTCCGAGCAAATCTGGGATACCATAATATATTTGATTGCTAAGCGCTTTTTCTTCTATTAAGAACACACCATCCGAACGAAGCGGGTTTGGATTTGACCATGTTCCCGTAGCATCAATAACCGCTCTTGCTTCAAAAAGATGGTGGCTGCCATTGTGGGTGGCGTGAATGGCAAAAGGCAAATCACCACGACCATTCGTTTTGACTTTACTTAAACCCTTACGGCTAATGGCAGTCACTTTCATATTCAAATGAATAGATGGATTTATTTCAGAGAGCGCTGACAGAGGCTTTAAATATTGTTCTACGAGTTCTTTCCCAGTTGGAATATCCGTATTTTGTGGTGCGATCCAGTCGGTCAAAAGCAACAAATGTTTAGCTGCCTTATCGATGTTATATTCCCATGGGGAAAAGAGTCTTACATGCTCCCATTTTTTAATATTTGCTCCGATATCGCAACCAGCTTCTAAAAGTAAAAATGACTCTCCTTTTAAACTTAAATGTGCAGCTGCCGCAATACCTATCGGTCCAGCTCCTATAATTACAATTGGCAAATTGATTTTTGCGTTATCATGTACCTCACAGCAGTTAATTTGGTTAACAGGAATACTTTTCATCATCTTATTTCCTCCTCTATTTTATTTGCAAAATGCAAGTATTAATAATTTTTAAAGGGATAATAATTATCCCAGTGTTGTACAACATACTTTCGATTTTGCCATGCTGTCGTTAAGCAATTTTATCGAGTTTATGACCATGTCTTGTTCAAATTCAGACATATGCGAAAAGACCTCTTTTAAATAGTTATTCATTTGACCATCAATGACTGTTGAAATGTACTTGCCTTCCGTCGTTAACGTTAAAATATTGATTCTCCGGTCTTCAGGAAGTTGTGTTTTCTTCACCAATCCTAACTTCACAAGACTTTGAACTTGGCGGCTAAACGTCGTGATGTCTATGGATAGTGAATCCGCCACCTGCTGAATCGATGGATTATGTTTTCGATCGATCTCATAAATAATATGGCTTTGAATTAATGAGATATCCACTCCACCCGCTGTGCAACAATTTTTATCCAGAAGCCCAAACCGGCGAGTCATTATTTGAAACATCTCTCTTGTGTTCTCCACTTGTTTCACCTCTTGATTTATTTATAACGTAATTGTTTGCAAAATGCAAGTAATAAATGAATCTAGACCTTTTATTTATTATCTTAAGAAATTACGCAGATGAACACAAAAAAACCAGTAACAACAATGCTCTTGTCGTTACTGATTTCCACTTCCTGTGCTATTTGTTGTTTTAACTCAGACTTTTTCGTTTAATTATTTAGGTTGCTGTCATCATGATCTTCCCAACGTCTTGAATACGCTTTGTTCGTGATCCAAAATGTAATCCATGAAAGAATGGCTACGATTATAAAAGATACGATCCATACGCCGATAGGTACTTGCATATGATTTCCCCCTATATGTTAGCAGTATATTTTTGATTTCGAATACGTGCAGTTCATTGAAATGTGAATTAACGTTTATCATAAAATAAAAAGCGAAAAAACGAACCATCCAAATCGGATGAATTACTACCATCCAATTCGATTGGTTTTCATTTAACTGTCATAGTTAGGTTGAAAACAGCCTCTTTCAGTTTGAAAATCAGTGGTATGATAATCATGACTATAATGTTTTATTTACAAGCAAGGGATGTGAACTTGATGTGGGAACTTGAGAGGAAAAGTAAAATTCCTATATATAAACAAATTACCGATCATCTAGAAAGACGGATTTCCTACGGTGAATTCCCTCCTGGCAGCTTGCTTCCATCTGAGAGAAAACTGGCTGAACAACTGGGCGTCAACCGCAGTACTGTCATTTTGGCTTTTGCCGAGCTTCGATCGATGGGGATTATTGAAAGTCAGACAGGCAGTGGAACGCGTGTATCCAAAACAAAATGGGGAGCCACTCCCAAGCATACGCCAAATTGGAGTCGGTACGCTGAAGGCGGCAGCTTTCTACCTAACTTGCCCTTTATGCGAAGAATTCGTGAAGCGCTCAATCAAAACCCCTCTCTCATCGATTTTGCTAGCGGCGAGCTGTCGGCTGATTTGGCTCCTAATGATGAAATTACAACGTTGATGAGCGAGAATAAATACACTTCATATTTGGGTTATGATAATCCACAAGGGTATATTCCGCTTAGACAAGCGTTGGTATCCTATCTTGATCAACATCGGGGTATTAAGACAACGGAATCATCGATTTTGATCACATCGGGATCTCAGCAATCGTTATATTTAATAACCCAGTGTTTGTTGTCGCCTGGCGACGCGGTTGCGATTGAAGATCCTTCCTACTGCTATTCTCTGCCTATGTTTCAATCAGCGGGGCTTAGATTGTTCCGTCTTCCTGTTGACAGTCAAGGGGTATGTCCAGAGGACATTCGAGCCTTATACAAAAAACATCGGATCAAAATGGTGTTCATGAACCCCAACTATCAGAACCCAACAGGTACAGTGTTCGGTGCTGAACGTCGCAAACAGCTGCTTGACGTTGCAAGCGAGTTGGCGCTGCCTATTGTCGAGGATGACCCGTTTAGCTTAACGGACTATGAAGGTTCACCGCCTTCACCGCTGAAATCAATGGATTCAATTGGGTCTGTCCTCTATATCGGTTCTTTTTCCAAAATAGCTGCATCTGGCATGCGAATTGGTTGGATGGTTGCCCCTAACTCCATTGTGGAGAGACTTGCTGACGCAAGGCAGCAAATGGATTTTGGACTTAGCGTTATACCGCAGCAGGTAGCGGCACAATTTTTGAAGTCCAATTACTTTGAACCTCATCTAGACCGCTTGCGAATGCAGCTCCAATATAAACGAGATTTACTTATTGAAGCATTGCAGAAGGAACTTCCGGGATTGGTTACGTTCACTGCTCCACAAGGTGGACTTCATCTTTGGTGTAAGCTAGTTCCGGATGTTCACGATGGAAAGCTGCTGGAGGAGTCCATTAAACGAGGGATTGTTTTTGTTCCTGGAAGTGTGTACGGATCGGATTCTGGATTTGTAAGATTTACTTTTGCTCGAGCAAAAGAAGCTGAAATTGGTTTAGGAATCTCCAAATTTGCAGATGCGCTGCGTGAGCTTATGAATAGCAAATAGCTATATAGTAATTAGAAATAACCGCCGAGGTCTATACCTCCGCGGTTATTATCAACTCGTTAACATGATTTGGCAAGGCGAAACCCAAGGTCGTCAATACAAAATGACGGATGACTGCGACGACGACAAGTAGCTCCGCAGCCTCTCGCTTCTTCAGCCCAGCTGCCGCCTCGAAAAATGCGATATGAGCCATATACCTGCTCATCATATAAATCCCAGCACCATTCCCAAACGTTTCCTAACATATCATATAAGCCCCATGCGTTGGGTTCTTTTTTACCTACTTCATGAATGCTGTCTCCCGAATTTCCATTGTACCAAGCGATTTTATCAATCTCTCCGTATTGGTAGCCAGCTGTTCCTGCTTTACACGCGTATTGCCACTCTGCCTCTGTCGGAAGGCGATAGCCATCAGATTCCCAATCACATTCAATATGATCTCCATCCTGACTGAATGAATAACACTCCGTTAATCCAGCATTCAGGGATAGTAAATTACAAAAATAGATGGCTTCATTCCAAGAGATATTGACCACTGGTCTTTGATTACTACTCAAAGAAAGAGGAGATTTTTTGGTTACAGCTAAATACAATTCCATCGTTACGGGATAAGGTGAAAGATAAAAGGGTTTAATTTCAGACTTCCATATTCGCTTCGTCCGGTCATCTCTTAATTCAATTTCTCCAGCCGGAGTGCTTACCATTGGATATTCATTATGATTATTTAGAGCATTAGAAACGGCGATCTCCTCCTTTGGTTTTAATGTTTTACTACTGTAATTTACCATAAATTAGTTATTTATTAAAACAGTAATTGATGATTCGTTTCCTTATAGAATAGTTAACAAAAAAAGTACTGTCAGCATGACAGTACCTGCAATACGTATTGATTCAAAGATAAATTGGCAAGCTATAATCAATGCTCTTAAGCCAACATTTCTTTTAAAAACATACCCGTATACGACTTTGCCACTTCCGCTACACGCTCAGGAGTGCCTTCTGCAACTAATTTGCCGCCGGCTGCGCCCCCTTCTGGACCGATATCGATAACCCAATCGGATTCACGTATCAGTTCCAGACTATGCTCAACAACGATTACCGTATTGCCTGTATCAACCAGCTTGCTGAGTAAAGTATGGAGCTGCTTAATGTCAGATGGATGGAGGCCTGTCGTCGGTTCATCCAGCAGATAGAGCGTATGGTTTTTGGAAGGCTTGCTCAGCTCTTTTGCCAGCCTAATCCGCTGTCCTTCGCCGCCAGATAACGTTTTGACCGATTGCCCCCATTTCAAGTAGCCTAGTCCGACTTCACAAAGCATCTCGATTATACCTGTTATTTTAGTTTCTTTTTTGAGAATAGCTAGGCTTTCCTGCACAGACATATTCAGCAAATCCGATATAGAGCATCCTTCATACTGAACCTGCAAAACCTCATCCGTAAATCTTTTTCCTTTGCAGTCAGGACACTTTACCTCCAGATCAGGCAGGAAGTTCATATCAACGGAAAGCACACCTAGCCCCTGACATGTCTCACAACGACCACCAGAGGTGTTAAATGAGAAATGTTTGGTTGTCAGTTTTCTTTTTTTAGCTTCAGGTAAACCAGCGAACAACTGGCGCAGCTGCGTAAACACATCCGTATAAGTTGCTACGTTGGAGCGCTGCACTCTTCCCATGGGTGTCTGGTCAAATATAACGACATTTCCGACATGCTCTAAGCCCGTAATTTCCTTGCACCCTATTCGCTCCAATTCCTTCTGACTTCCTTCTGCAAGGATATCAAACACAAGCGTAGATTTACCGGAGCCAGATACTCCTGTAACGGAAACGAGACAGCCAAGCGGGATTGACACAGTCGGAATCTCAACATTGCGGAGTTTAGCCTGCTCGATTGTAATAAACTGACCGTTGCCTGTTCTGCGTACGCGTAGAGGAGTTGAGCCATTCTCTTCTCTCAAATAAGCGCCTGTAACCGAAAGCTCACTCGACATTAAATCCTCCAGACTGCCTTCGCCTACGACGGTTCCTCCGTGCAACCCAGCGCCAGGACCTATATCGATGATATGGTCTGCAGCACGCATCATTTCAACATCGTGCTCGATTACGAGTACTGTATTGCCTAAATCACGAAGCTGCTGAAGTACTCGTATGAGACCGGATGTATCACGGGGATGAAGACCTGTGGTCGGTTCATCCAAAATATAAAGTACCCCGGTGAGGCCAGAACCGAGCAGCGATGCGAGCCGCAGCCGCTGTGCTTCGCCGCCTGATAATGAAACGGTTTGCCGATTCAGGGAAAGATAGCCTAGGCCAACATCAATGATTCGTTTTAGCCTAGTAGGCATATCATGCAGAATGGGTTCGAGCAGATAATGACCTTCAGACGGGAGCGTCTCTTGTAATTCCTCTGTCCACTTAAAAACATCACTGAGCGACCATTCCGATACATCGGAGATGGTTGAGCCGGCTACTTGAACAAGACGAACCTCTTTCTTAAGGCGTGCGCCAAGGCATTCCGGGCAAAGCTGTTCATGAAAAAAACTTCCCTCTTTTTCCGAAGTGCCTGTTTCCCCTTCTTTTTCTTTGTATCGCCGCCATAAACCAGGGATGACTCCTTCGAATTTTGTACCTTGGACAGGCTTCACATTTGGATAATGCCGCTTGAAGGCTTCACTCTCGACACCATAATATAACAAATCGCGCTGTACCTCTCCGAAATCCTTTAAAGGCTGATCCGGATCAAATGCAAAGCCGTAATGCGTTCCTGCCGCCATCAAAATACGAATTTGAATATCGCGATGAACCCCGTTCAGAGAAGCCACTCCTCCATCGCGCAGACTGAGCTCCGAATTGAAAACGGCTGCTTCATTAATGCTTGCCACATGCCCAAGCCCACTGCAAGCTCCACAGGCTCCTTCTGGCTTATTGAAGGAAAAGTGTGACATTCCTAGCTGTTCAAGCGCTGCTCCGCAGTGAGGACAACCTATCATTTGACGATCCATTTCCTCATCTTCATCGGCGATTGCACCTATGGGCTCAAATGAAGGAGCTATGTGACCGCTGCAAGAAGGGCAAATCCGCTCGCCTAGTCGCGAGAAGATAAACCTTACAAACGTATAGATATCGGTTACTGTTCCGACTGTTGAGCGTGGATTTCGATTGGTAACATGCTGTCCAACGCTGATGGACGGTGACAATCCTTCGATAGACTCAACCTTCGGCTTCCCTATTGAATCCGAAGTCATGCCCATGGAGTCCAAATACTGCCTTTGGCATTCTCTTTGAAGTGTATCCATTGCCAAAGTTGATTTTCCAGATCCTGATGGACCTGTAAGAACGATCAGCTTGTACTTTGGAATTGAAAGGGAAACATTTTTCAGGTTGTTTTCACGTGCACCTTTAATAAAAATGGTATCTTTCATAAAAATCCTCCTCATAATAATTAATTATTCTATGTCTTGTAGCATTCCGATCTCAAATAGGGGTTAAAATTGTTTAGCCATCATGACTAAAGTTTTTGCAAATTACGAATGAATTCGATAGAATGAACTTGATTAAATTCATTTCATCTAATATCTTTATAACAAAGTATCTCGAAATCTGAGATAACCATATCTTAAAAGGAGGTTTGTCCTTTGTCAAGCGAGCAACAAGTGCAAGCGACCGATCAGCAAGAACAATTCGTCGCCCGTATGCGCGGACTAGGAAGCCGAACCGTTTTGTACCAACAAAATGTAGCTGCTGCTCTCGGCTTATATAATAATGATTTTTTATCTGTGGATATTTTACGTGAAAAAGGTCCGATCACAGCCGGTGAGTTGTCCAAATTAACTGGGCTTGCTACTGGAAGTGTGACAGCATTAATTGACCGCCTTGAAAAATTCGGTTACGTACGTAGGCAAAACGATCCCAATGACCGTCGCAAAGTGATTATTGTTCCGCTATATGAACAGAAAGAAGATGTCAGCAATACGTATATTCCCCTTCACAACGAGATGGTGAAGCTGGCTTCCTCCTATACAGATGCTGAGCTGGAACTGATTACACTGTTTCTAGAGAGAGCCGGCAAAGTACTTGAGGATCAAATTGATCACCTCAGCTCTGCAAAAAGCACTAAGTCTTCATCTTAAATATATGACATACCAATTTAAAAGGACGATATCCAGAAGTCTAATGACCTCAGGATACCGTCCTTTATTGTAATTCACAGTATAATCCGTCTATTACTCGTGTACATGAGCAGCCTTTAATCGAAGTAGATCGTTTTGCCGGTTTCGGCTGATAAGTATACCGCTTCCAGAATAGCAGATACCACCATCGCCTCTTCAGGCTTAACGAGCGGATCGGTGTCGTTCACAATACTGCTGATCCACTGCTTGGCTTCATACTCGAAATCAGTCAGGTTTTCTCCACGGAATTGCTCTCTCTCGGTTGCTTTCACGTCGATGACATTTAGAAATAAGCTGCCGTCCCTCTCGCCGTTAATGCGCAGACCTTCGTGAAAATCAGCACCGCCCTTCGTACCGCACAAATACGAGCCTTCAGATTTGGCGATATTAAGTGCCCAGCTGGTTTCAATTGAAACGACAGCACCATTTTTGAATTTTACATAACCAAAAGCGGAATCTTCTACTTCAAACTGCGCTGGGTCCCATGATCCCCATTCATTAGCTGCATTTTCTGTATCCTTCAGCTTCTGGAACACACTGCCTACTACACTGTGAGGCTCATAATTGTTCATCAGCCATAGGATGAGATCCAGTGAATGGGTACCAATATCGATCAAAGGTCCGCCGCCTTGTTTCTCTTTATCCAGAAATACTCCCCATGTCGGAACCCCTCTACGCCTTGTTGCAACCGCTTTGGCATAATAGATCTCGCCAAGCTCATCATTCTCGATCATTTTTTTTAACAGCAGCGACTGAGCTTTGCTTCGGTTCTGGTAGCCAACTGTCAGCTTCTTACCGGTTCTAACATGAGCTTCGTACATCGCTTTCGCTTCGGCACTGGTCTTTGCCATCGGTTTCTCACACATAACGTGTTTGCCTGCTTCCATGGCATCGATTGAAATGACAGCATGCGAAATATTTGGCGTCAATACATGAATGACTTCAATATCCTCCATGGCTAATAGCTGCTTATAATCGGTAAAAATCTTCGCGCCGGGAACTCCATACTGCTCAGCAGCTTCGCGCGCTCTTTCTTCGATTAGATCGCAGAATGCGACCATCTCTACATTACCCACCTTGGCTAAGCTTGGCATATGTTTGCCGCCTGCAATCATACCGCATCCGATAATACCTACCTTTACTGTTCGCATCTCATTAATTTCCTCCTTGCCGTTTAAAATCTACCGTTCTTCTCTCGCGATGAGCGATATATGCCGTTTCAAGAAGTTCCGTCAGCTTTGTTCCGTCCTCGAGTCCAAATGGCATCGGCTTGTCGTTCAGAATGCCATCTACCCATTGTGTTAGTGGAAGCGGCTGCTCCTTAGGAAGCTGACGAGGTGAAATCCAGCCTTGGAGCGGTGAATCTGTATGTTTGGACGCAAATTTAACATCTTCCCCGGATATGATCAGTGTCCCTTCCGTTCCATATAGTTCAAACGCAGAAGGCGTTGAGTATGTAACAAGACTGGTCTCCAGCAGTGCAACCGCGTTGTTAGCAAACTCAATCGAACATTGTGCATTATCTTCAACAGCCCGGCCTGTAAAATAATTAAACATGGAAGTAATTCGTCTTGGCTCACCAAGCAGCCAGCTTGCCAAATACATCGGATGGCAACCAAGATCCATCATAGCTCCGCCGCCTGCCTGTTTCTCATCGTACCAGTATTCAGGCAGCCAATTGTTTAATGCTCCATCGTGACCATTTCGGATACGCAGCAGCGTAACGGCGCCAAGCAGCCCATCATCCAGAAGCTGTTTAGCGAATAAATGGTGAGGCCTTGTTCGAGCGGGAAAAGATATACAAAACTTCACGCCGGATTTTTGTACAGCAGCCGTAATTTTGTCGCATTCGGCTACTGTAAGTGCCATTGATTTCTCTGTGAAAATATGTTTTCCAGCTTGGGCAGCTGCAACCATGACTTCTGCGTGCATGCTGGTAGGGGCATCGATGACAACAGCGTCTACATCTGCCCTTTGAAGCAGCGTATCCAGATCAGATTCAAAATCAGCTCCGAGCTCTGCTGCCCACGTTCGCCCTCTCTCCGTTATTTCATCCCAAACTGCTGTTATGTTTACGTTTCCAAGTGATTGCAGGTGTTTTGCATATCCATCAGCATGAACATGCCATTTGCTAATCATCGCGACATTTAACATTCGAAAATCCCTCCATTATTCAAATATTTGCTTAAGCGGCGAATTGCTAATCTTTAAAAGCCGTTGCGGGGTACCCGGCGCCAAATGGCGCGTCTGGCCGCTCATATTCTCCTGCTAAATAACGGCGCATAGGCGTTGTACGCTCCAAATAGTCCTTGTTGTTTGCAAAACGATCGGAGAATCGAACCCAAGGCGGACTATAAATGTAATGTGCGGTATAACGGTCGTAATCTCCATCATGAAAATATGTACGATGCCAAACCGCGTTATGGAAGAGCAATACAGATCCGGCAGGAGCACAAATGACATGTCCTACAGGCAAGTCACCTTTGTCGCGGCGAATGTCTGCCGGGAGTGGAACTTGGGCTCTATGGCTTCCTGGAATCATCTCCATGTTGCCCATCCTAGGTAGCGATTGGTCAGTGAGCAAATAGGAAGCGCGCAGCTGCAGCAGAGGAATCGGATAAGCTAGTTGATTAAAATCGTAAGCTCCTGAGCCATCCTGATGCCAGCCGCCTGCTCCTCCAAATGCCGGCTGCTTCGTGCACCAAGCGGATTGAAGAATAAAACGATCGCCATATAATGCTCTCACTTTTGGGAGCACCGCAGGGTGATCAATCAACTGATCCAGCGTGGGTTCGCTTTCAAATCCTCGGCCAACCTGAGCCCATCCGGTTGTACCTTCTCTCTCATGCAGGCGAATAGATGCCTCCAAACATTGCTGTGCTTGGTCAGCGGATAATACATTAGGAATGATCAAATAACCCCACGACTCGAACATGAAACGGTCAAGCTCTGTGAATTCACCGGGTTGCGAAATGGCATTAAGTCCTTGACTGTGCTCGGCATTCATGCGATAACCTCCTGCTTTCTGGAGTGAATTGCTTCTTTTATATATAAAATATGAACGGTAATTCATTTAATGCATAGAATGCTTGGATTATTCCGATTATTTTTATTTAAATCATGAACATTTTGGTTAACTAAACGCTTTGTGTTATCTAATTAACGGCGTTATCAACTAATTGCTCATATAATTGTTCGTTTTTCTCATTCATTTTCTAAAATCGTATATATTTAATATGTATTTTGAGATTCTCCATTTTCGTTTTATATCTTTGATAAACATAAAAAAAGTGGAGGAGTTCCGAAGAACTCCCCCACTCAGACATCTCTCGATCTTACTGAATGATCAATCTGTTACTGAATGATCAAACCAAATCCATTCTGGATGTAATTCGTGTTGGGATGAGCGATATTGCTAGTCGTCAAGTTGTTGAACGTTGCTGAGCCATTCCCCGTATAGGTGTAAATTGCCGCACCTGGATGCGGTGATGTGAACCGCGATGTAAGGATTCCATCACGTCCCGTACCATTAATATTGATATTGTTGAACACGATATTTTCAAAGCCGCCGCCATATCCAAACTGGATAGCACTGCGCTGCGTATTGATAATATCGATGTTGGTAAACGTCACGTTTTTGATGGAATCGTTAGATGCCTCCAAATCGATAGCTCCGCGTTCGCCATTGTAGAGGTCTTTACTAGTTCCGCTGTTTATAATCGTTGTATCCGAGAACAAAATGCCGGTATTGTTCTGGAAATGGTAGCCTGGGAATACAGTGTTCATTCGAATGCCAGATCCGCCGACAGTGTCGATGATCAAGTTGTTAGTAGCCTTATGTCCACCCCCGCCGAAAAATGCAATAGCAGCCGCACGCCAGTTATTCTCAATCGTATTAAACGAGAAGGTATTGTTGACACCCGCGCGGGCACCATTCACATTACTCGTCCATACGGCAAGACCATCATCACCGTTATTTCGTACGCTGCTGTTGCGAACAGTCGAATTGCTCGTTCCTTGGGCGAAGTTGACACCGTCAGCAAGATTATTTCGGATCCGGCTATTTTCAATCACAAGCCCATCCGCATAAATTGCTGGTGTATGTGCATAATCCCCTACCCAAAAACCGCATTCAAAGTGCTCAACCCATACATTGTGCACCTTAGAATTTTTTCCGAAATTGTCCATAAAGCCCTTGTAAATAGCACCCTCGTGATAGCGCGACCGCAGCTTGGAATTCATATAGATATTGCTAAAATCAAGTTTGCCTTCGACACGGAATGAAATGCCGCCCGATGCTACATTTGGGTTCGTAAACTGGATGTTCGTATGCCAGATGCCTGCACCCATGATCGTAATATCATTAATCATGTTACTGACAGAACCGACCTTCCACATGTTTCCGAGATGGAAGGTTCCTTCCGGTATATACATGATTTTCCCTGTAGAAACCGCTGATGTTACAGCAGCTTCGAAGGCCGCAAGATCATCGAGGCCATCGTTTGCAACAGCGCCAAAATCTGTTACAGAAACTGAGTTGGCCGGGCGTGCAATCGCAGCAGGAACCTGCTCGATTTCAAGGAAGTCTACGCCATATTCGAGATTGTCAGCATTGCTTTTTTGGATACGTATGGTATCGCCAGGTTGAAGGGCTGTATCCAGTTTCCAGTGCACCTCATCAAATCGGAAGAGCGGACGTCCTCCGGATGGTGTATCGGCTGGTTGATCACTCGCGAAATACTGCCAGTTGTAGTAGGAAGTGAGCGGGATAGTCTTGGCTTTGACTCCATTGACGTAAACATCAAGTGATCCGCTGAGTCCCATGCCATCAGACGAGTCAGGCATCGTAAATCTCATCGTAACGCCTGCTCCGCCCTCCCCTTGCCTTACGTTCCACTGAAGATATGAGCCATTCGTTGGAAGTGACACGTAGCTCTGACCAGATGCCTCGGATGCAATTAGCGCCTGATCGAATGTCGGTGCAGATTGTAAAGTTGCTCCTCCACCTCGAGTCGCATCCTGCGTATCGTACCTGTTGTAAGGCATGCTAGCACCTCGAGCAGAATATACGACTAGACTTGTTGAACTCGTGTTATTTGTTTGCTTAATTGCTAATTCATTTGCATCTACAGCAACAATCGTGGTTACGGTATAGTTGCTTGTTACTGCTGTCCATGTCCCAGGAATACTGACATTTGCAGATGCGCCAGCTGCTAATGTACCGCTGTATGACCCGTTATAGGTCTGAATGGTAGAGCCGGCAGAATTTTTAAGAATAACGGTTACGCCATGTGTGCCGCTTGCTGAAGAAATGTTTCCTTGATTGTTAAGGAGAACGTTAAAAGCGACTGTATTGCTGGCAACTGGATTACTTGGTGTCCAGGATACAGCTCCAATTAAATCGGAACTGGCAACAGGAGCGACAATAAGTGATGATGGATTCGTATAGCTGTTGTTGGCATCATTTTGCTCAATAATTGCATTGTTCTCATCTACCTTCGAGCTTACCGAGTAGGTGGCTGCGGTTTTGGCACCAACATTAAATGGTACCGTTACTGAAGCACCGGCAGCTAGTGCGGCTGCTGGAGCAGAGCCTGCAAGCGTGTTGTTAAGGTAGAAGTTGACTGTAGTCGCCGGGGCACTGGCGTTGCCGATATTTTTAACTGTTGCGTTCAGTGTAATTTCATTTGTCTCTATTGGTGAGACAGGTGCCCATGACATGCCTGTAATCGTTAAATCAGGGTTTGGAGCAGGCGTTCCGTATACTTGAAACTCAGCGATTTGACCGCCAGGTGCGCCGGAGTTCGTCGTAATATTCAACTGCAGACGTTTAACCGTCGAGGTAATCGGAATCGTTACCGTATTGCCCGAAGCTGGATTAAACGTATAAGCTTGCGCCGACACTAAGCTGCTGAAGGTTGTTGTGTTTTGGTTATGGCCAAGTACTTGAATCGTTTGTGTACGAGTGCCCCATTCTGTAGAGGGATTCAGCTTCAGAACGATGGATGTAATGTCATGATTCGCCCCAAGATCGAGAGTTAAGGTGCTCGAAGCGCTGCCGCCTTCCCAATAAGTGGCGGTGTTATTATCGTTTGCATTCGCTGCGATAAACGTTTGTGTGCTGGATGATGCGCTAATAGCTTTGCCAATTGCGATGTTTCCACCTGGAGGAGTCGTAGGCGTTGCTGTTGGAGTTGGTGTCACAGTTGGTGTAGGAGTTGGCGTTGCTGTTGGTGTCGCTGTTGGAGTAGGAGTTGCCGTTGCTGTAGGAGAAGGTGTAGGTGTAATGATCGTTGAATCAACCGTGATTTGGTCAAGATTGACATTGCCGGAATCACCTGCATCGTATTTATAAGCAATCGTATTGGAGCCTGCATTTAAAGTGAGAACTTCTGCTTTTGTTCCCCATGTATCCCAGTATGCAAGGTTAGGAAGTGAGGTTTGGCGGATTTTTGTTCCGTTTACGTAGATGCTTATCGTTTTTGTGCTTCCGCTAGCATTGGCGTACTTGAGTGTCACGTTGCGGCTGCCTGCAGCGGCTGCATTGACCGTAAACGTTGTTGTTGCACCTTGTGCTAAGTAGCCGTCAACAAATCCAGTGCCGGCATAACCGGTATGATCCGTATTTACGCTCGCTCCGCCGGACAATGCAGCAGACTCAGCCTGATAGGTGCCTGTAGGCGTTGACGTAGGAGTAGGTGACGGTGTCAGCGCAGTGCCATAAATTTCGAATTCGGATAACTGTGCCGCTGGCCAGCCCGTATTGCCTGTAAAATTCAAGCGAACATAACGTGTGTTCGTTGAAGCGAAGTTAATTGTGACCGAATTGCTTGCAACCGCCGGATTAAATACATAACCAGTAGAAGGTGCAATATTCGTAAACGTTGTTCCATTAACACTGCCTTGAACCGCAAGCGATTGCGTCCGAGTTTCCCACCCTGCAGGCAGCTTTAATACGATCTGGTCGATGCTAGTATTGGAGCCGAGATCGACTTGGATCCATTGTGGAAATGCGTTATTTGCACTTTCCCAATACGTTCCTTGGTTGCTGTCTTTCACATTGCTTGGACTATAGGTTTGAGATTGGCCGCTTGCTGTAACATCTTTGCCGATTGACAGATTTGATCCACCTGCAGCAGAAACGGGAGTAAACGGTCCAGTAGATAGGAGCAAGGTCGAGAATAGCATGGTAACGATGAGCGACCATGCAACATACTTATTGCGCATTATATTCCTCCTCAATAATGTGGGGGTGCAAGAAAATGTGCGATCTACCGAAAACGTACGAATGGCAGCGTTTACAAAAAAGATTGTTTCACTTTTATGCGATTTCCGTATAGCCTTCCGTTCACTTTCCTAGTTCATTATAGAATGATAGACATCCCTCCTCTCGTTGTCACACCCTTACATTATAAAGACATAATTGACCGAGCTATAAGATGTAATATTACGGAAATCGTATGCGATTCAATGATAATAAGACAAATCTAAGCTTCTTTCCTCTATAACAAAAAACCAGCTCAACACATGGGATGTGTTTAAACTGGTTATGTTCATTTTCTTATTTTGAAACTTATTTGCGGCTCACTTTAATGTCAAATGTATTTCCTGATTTTTTCCATCCCATACGACATTTGCACCCAGTGCTTGTGCAACGAATCGCAGCGGAATCATCGTACTGCCTCTAACGATTTGAACAGGGGCGGTTAACTTTACAACATTGCCATCAACCGTTGCCTGGTTCTTCCACACTTCCATTGTGATTGAATGAGAACCGTATTTTACCGTTACGAAGTCATTTGAGTAGTTGACCGTACCCCCGAGAGATTCAATAAGTCCCCTTACGGGCACGAAAATGGATCCATTTATAAAAGCTGCTTGTGCGTCCATTAAGTGGTATTTATTATTTAAGCGTATGCCGATGCCTTTAACCACTTTTTTAGGTATGATCTTATAGTTGTATTTGTATTTATCGTCACCGTAATACTGACTCAACTTGCCCCAAGAAGAAACCGTTCCATCCTTATGCAAAGCTGTACCTGCTCCTTCGCCAATTGCGCTGACCATCTTGACTTGATCTAGTCCTTTCACAGGATACAGCTTCTTATCTTGTACAGGCCAAATCCAGTACGATACTTTGCCATCCTTCGTAAGTACAAATGAAAAGGCGTGAAAATCTCCCATCCCATCGACAAAGCCTGATACAGCTGAAACGTTTGGCGCGAGTTTGGCCAGATTGAAGCTAGGCTCGGTCAGCCCATAAAGAGAATATCGATTCATAATATAAACATTCCAAGAAGAAGTTACGAGTGTTCCATTAGAAATAGAAGTGATACCATTAGAATTGTCTGTTTTCATGCTGCTTTTATCAAGCACTGGAATAGGTAGAAAGGGATCGCCATATTTATCGTACCCCCAAATCCACACTGTCCCATCTTTTGCAAGTGCAATCGGAAAATAACCGTTTCCTTCAATTGCAGCAATATTCTCAAACTCGCCAATACGGCCGGGTCGAAGCTGATCTTCCTTACTACTGCCTTCTCTGCATGTATCATTTTGAATCTGAAATTCACATAATCCACCGAGTGACCATACGGTACCATCTGCTTTTAATGCATAATTGCCTGAAATATCATTGACTTTGTCCAAACCTTCCACCTGTGAGGGTTGAACATTAGACAGGCCTGACGTCGTTCCAGGTTTTCTCCCCCAAGTCCACACACTGCCGTCCGTTCTTATGGCGGCATTGCTTTCCGAGATTTTCTTTACTTGATCCAAGACGGGAACGGCTTCAAATGTTTTTTCATTCCATGACCAGAGCACACCTTTTTTATCCAATGCATGATTTCCATCAATGCTGATAATGCCATCTAGAACAGGTAACTGCGCCGCATTTACGGATGCTGGTGTCATAGATAATGAAACAGCACCTACAATGAATAAAATAAGCAAACGCGTTTTTAATCCTTGCAAACCATCACCTCATTGTTTTATTTACAAGGATTAGACGCCATTATTTGTAAAAAAGTTTCGTTTTCCTGTATAAAAAAAGACGATTCTCTCTACTATTGAGATAGAATCGTCGTTTGGTCAGAAACGGTTGGTCACTTCGGTGAAAGCTCGCTTTCCGTTACCCATTTATGGTTTTTCATTTTTTGTCCCCCAGTGGTTGGAACGTAATCAAACATATAAACCGTCGTTTGCTCTGCGGAATCAATTGTTGCGGTTGCGCCGTTCATACCCGCCATATGGTCTGCTTGAAGGATTACTTTTGTACCTGGCTCATAGGGTTTGTCGCCTGCATCTTTAATTTCTTCTTGAATAACCCACTTATGATTGGTCACTTTTTCGCCGCCTGTTGTTGGGGTATAAGATACGGCGTAGGCAGTAGTCGTATAGGCGCCCACAATTGTTGCTGTAGCTCCATTCATTCCTGCCATGTGGTCTGCTTTTATAATCGCTTCACTCCCCACCTTGTAGGTTGGATTCGTAGCTTCTTTTAACCCTTTTGGAAGCTGACTGCTATTGGAGTGATTCATTTGCGAGTGGTCTTCACCTTGATTGCTGGTCATCGCGTTCTCAGCATTTTCGTTTTTACCGCATCCACTTAAAGCGATTACCGCAGCAACACTAAGTAAAACCAATTGTTTTTTCATTTTATATTACACTCCTCTGTTTATTCGTTCAGTATGTTATTTGCATTATACCCCCAATGGGTATTTTGGAAACTTTTTTCATTTCTATTTTTCAAATTTGTTCTTTTGTCCTCCTATCCACTATTCCTTATCCTCATTGTAACCAACACTTTTGAAGAACTTGTGTAGACTGCAATCAGTGATACTGGAAGAAGCAAATCACAACAAAAAAAGAAGCATCAGAATTTCTGATGCTTCTTTTCATTTTATGATTCATGTTTTCCAATAAAGTTGCTGAAGAATTTCTCTAAAACGGTGACATCCGTTATATTTGCGTTGCAGGCTTTGCTGTTAACGCACATATAATTTCCAATCGCCTTGTAGTAATCAGGTGAAGCATTAGCAGGCCTTGATTTCGTAATGGCCGTGAATAACGCAACCTCTTCATGTCTATTGCACAAAAAACAGTTGCTTTTCTTATTTGTTGGCGTAAACTTTCCTTCAATGCCGATAAGCTGTCCGTCTTGACGGTAAATAAGAAACAGCTTATTAGATGCGATATCGGTCCAACCCATATACGTAACATAACGGTAGTCAATATCATCTAAATCGGGTACCTTTAGCTTTTTGACTTTTGGGAACAGCTTTTTTATTTGAGCTGCCGTTACTTGAGTGAATTCCGACATCAATGGCTGCAGCGATTGCAAATAGGATTGAATTTCTTCCGTCCTATTTAACGTTGCAAGCTTCTCTAACTCATGCTTTTGAAGATCAGTTGCGTCCGGGAATGCTTCGGAAATCTTTGTTTGCGTACTATACCTAACCGCTTCAACTACTTTCGGATCGGATACCGTGTTACACGCAGTTTGAAGCAGATGTGCTTGTTTCTTAATCAAATTATATTGATGGTTTCTAATAAATGGTTTATTCATAGCTGTTCAGCCCCTTATTTTTAATGAAAAAAAATATAAGGTGCAAAGCTTTTATTAGAAACGATATGAGCTCCATTGGGCGAAAATATTTCAGTCCGGCCCCACGCAAAGTATCGCCCTAATATTAGGCTTTGCATGAGCAGTTACTTTTCCCGGCAATTTGATTTGCCATTCCTATCACCTCCCTGCCTCTTTACATTATAAAATGAATTCAGATGTTGTTACAACGTGTGAATTCCTCTAAATTTACATTTTGATTAAGTATGCCACTTTTTCCGGATTTCCTCCACAGTGGCCAAAGCAATGGTATCTTGCAAAATATCGCCAGGCTTGTTGCCTCTCCCAAGGATGTAACCTGCAAAATTTGTGCCCGTATAGTCGAAAATATATTGAAATTGCTGAACAAGCGGAATTCCTTTCAGATGGGGCTCGTCATCTCCTATACCGATGACCCAGGCTGTTTTTGACGCAAAACTAGATAGAAACTCGGTCTTATTCTCTCTTAATGATTGAGACCATCTGTCAATGAATGTCTTCGTAAGGCCTGATGCGCCATACCAGTAGATAGGCATCGCGAACACCAATACATCTTGTGCCTTTACGCGTTCGATCAGATGATGGTAATCATCATTTGGGTAAGGCTCTTTCTCAGAATGCCGGTAATCGACAATAGGCTTGATATTATAGTCAGATAAGTGAATTTTATCTGCTTCAAATCCGTCAACTAATAAATTCGCTAGTTGATCCGAGTTTCCATTTTTGCGGGAGCTTCCATAAATCACTGCAATTCCCATTGTGAATAATCACCTCCACATTTAAAGTGTTAAGCCTTTATTTTGAAAAGTCCTGACCAAGCCAATCCGTGCTAAGCTTTGCGAGGGTTCCATCCGCTTTCATTTCTTTTATCGTTTGATCCACAGCGTCGGCAAGTTTCTTTGACTCGGGGTCGTCTTTACGGAGTACATACTGGATATGCCCCTCATTAAGCGCATCTCCTACTGCTTTGAGCTTGCCTTGCGGATCTTTAATCGGAAGAAGGAAGTCTGCGCTTATTGTTGCGTCAACCCGTCCGTTAGTGATTTGAAGAACTTCATCGTTAGCATCGTTTTGCTGGTACACGATTTTTATTGCGCCATCATGCTCCTTATTGTAATTTTCAAGGATTTGAGCTTGAGCGCTGGTCGGGCCGATCAGCACTTTTTTTCCTTTCAAATCATCTAAAGACTTGATCGATTCATTGTTTACTGCTGCAATAATAATTTTGTTCCGCCAATAAGCGTAAGGTTCTTCGTTAAAATAAAACTTTTGTTCACGCTCAGGATTTTTCTCGAATAGATGCGCGGCTATATCGATCTTTTTCGTTTCTAGACTCAATAAAATGTTGGAGAATTCCATCGTTTGAAACTCAAATTCATACTCTTTCAGACGTTTGTCTATCTCTCTGATCACCTCAACGTCGTAACCTGTTAACTTTCCGTTATCATCGAGAAAAGCGACTTGCTCGAAATCATTGCCAGTGCCGACAATAACTTTTTTAACCCCCGCGGCTGATTCTCCTTTATTGCTGCTGCCATTATTGGCGCATGCTGTAATAACAAATAAGAAAACAAGGGCAAACGCAAATGCATTAAACTTTTTCAAAATCGTTTCCTCCAATTTGGTTGTGTATTAAACTCATAATCCCTACGGGTTAAGTGAGGATTAAAGGCTGAGATAACTGTAGCATCCACACCCGCTTGAGGTCAATTGATTACATAATAGATATATTTTATATAAGAAACCAAAAATGCTATATAAATATAAATTTTGTAAAAAATCCAAAGACCCTCGCCAATTGAATGGGGAGGGTCTATGAACTTTAATCGATTGTTTAGTTTTGGCTATCTTCACCAATGACAATGACTTCTGTTTCTAAATCTATGCCAAAGTTTTGTTTTACCGTCGTCTTAATAACTTCGATCAAATCAATGTAATCCTGAGATGTAGCATGATCCACATTTACAATGAAACCTGCATGTTTCGTGGATACCTCTGCTCCTCCGATTCGTTTCCCTTGCAAACCGCTGTCTTGTATCAGTTTTCCAGCAAAGTAACCAGGCGGGCGTTTGAATACACTGCCGCATGAAGGATATTCCAATGGCTGTTTACTTTCTCGCGCAAAAGTGAACTCATCCATTTTTTGTTTAATATCGGCATATTCAGCTTGTTTAAGATTAAATACAGCTTCGAGCACAACATATTTATTTGCAGAAATATTACTCTTCCGATAACTTAATGACAGATCCTCACTTGATAATGTGAGAAGCTCGCCTGCTTTATTCATTACTAAAGCTTTGACTAATACATCCGAAATTTGTCCGCCATAGGCTCCTGCATTCATATACAATGCACCACCGACCGTACCTGGGATGCCGCATGCAAATTCAAGTCCAGACAGATGCTGTTCTAATGCTTGCCTAGACACATCTATAATCGAAGCTCCAGCTTGCGCAATAATTGTACTATTTTCGGTTCGAACTTCATTCAAGTTTTTTAAATGCATCGTAATCCCGCGAAGGCCGCCATCCTTCACGATAAGATTGGAGCCATGTCCCAAGAGGGTAACTGGAACATTCTCTTCTTTCGCAATTTTATATACAGTGCTTATTTCATCATATTTATTTGGAGTAATGAATACATCTGCATTCCCCCCTAATTTTGTATATGCGTGATTTTTAACGGGTTCAGCAAGCTTAATATTCAAGTCGGGCAGTTGATTTAATATACGTTTATAAAGGTTCAATTCATTATTCATAAAAGTTGTTCCCATTCGTTCATTATCATTCGTTTCACCTTTTCTTGTTGTTGTTAAAGCTTTGAAATTTCAACTTTAAATTATAGCACATTTTTCCGATTAATATTACCCTTTAATCAAATGTTGTTATTTATAAATGTAATCAATCCTATTTCCCACATATCATTAAATTATCGTTTCTCCTTATTAAATATGCAACAAAAAAGAGCAGGATACGATCCTGCTCACTTTTTTAATGGCTTAATCTGAAGCAACCATTGCATGTCCTCTCATAAGCCTTAATGTCATATCATTTATTTCTTTATTTCAATGACAATATCATCTAATTTAATTTGTTCTCTACCTCTTCCTGATTTTTTAGGCATTACAATTTCTTTTGAACCTTCATCTATCGTTATTTCTAATGATCCATGATTTTCGGCAGTGTGTTCATACATGTTTATCTGAGATGTCAGTATAAGCTTAGTAGCATTAGGGTCTAATTTTTCAAAAGTTTTACTCCAGTTCATGTTATAGCCGCCTCGCTCACCTGCTCCTCCATTGCCTTTACCTACATAATGATTGCCTAAGTCGTCTTTAATTTCGATATCCACATCTACAGCATCCCATTCATTTCTTGTCTCATCCGAAATCACTTGATTGTAATAAACGATAAAGCTCATGGGGGTAAAGGTTATGTTGTCTATGTTCACTTTTACTCCCTCGTTTTCAATACTTTGATTTATGATCTGTGTTTGATTCGCCGTTGCGTCTAAAGAAAGAGCAAAGCTCCATTTACCTTGTATTTTCTCTTCGTTATTTTGATTTGTTATATTTTCAATAGTCCAGTTTATATTTACGTGATCCAATTCCGTTTGATTACGAAAATTGATATTGCTTTGAACTAAACCTACATAACTATTTTCATCCACTTTTGTAATTTCAGAGCTTTGACTGCCGCCGATTGCTCCTTTTGCAAATAATAAACCATGTAACTTTGGTTCGTCACCCAAGTCTTGTTTACTTTCTAATGCATAGGTTAAGGTAACCGATTTCCCATCAAAAATCGCATCTTCAATCGTGATTTTTATGCCGTTGCTCTCCGTTGACATGTTAATTTCGCTGGAATATTTCTTATAGTCATCATAAAATCCGACCCTTCCCGTATCCAATAACCTGAATATATTTCTTATAACGGGGATTTCGCTAGCATAAGCAGGGAACGTAATGCCAAAGGTAGCAGCCGTTAAACCGATTAGTATGACTGCAGCAGCAGCAATCTTTTTCCAACGTTGTTTTTTTTTATTTTGAGCTAATGATTGCTTTAATGCTTTCTTGACTTTGGTCTTTTCAAATTCAGTGACTTCCATTTCCACAAACTGTTTGTCGCCTAGATCTATATTGTTTAATAATTCATAAATATCCTTCATCATACACTACCTTTCCAATTCAGCTGCATCGCTTTGGTATAAAGTGTCTTTTTCCCTCTATAAATGCGATTATCGATGGACGCTTTCGTTAAATCGAGTTTCGCTGAAATATCCTCTGTTTTTAATCCAAGAAAAAATTTCATTATAAAAATATCCCGATCCACAGGCTCTAATAAATGGATTAATTGAATTAATTCCGTTTTATCCTCCAGCATTATCAACTCTTCTTCTGCCGATTTTTCGGAGCTCAATTCCATTTCATTAGTGGTGAATTCTACTCTTTTACTATTTTTTCTGTAATAATCAATAGCCTTAAACTTGGCTATAGCACAAATCCATTTCCTGAAATCAGTCGAATCGCCATGGAATTTATTCGAATTGTTCCATATGGATAACAAAATATCGTTCATACATTCTTCAATAACTCCCTCGTTCTCAAGCGGGGACAGCACTTTATAAGTTACCCCTTTTATTAAGGGCAAATAGGTATCAACGATATATTCTAAAGCATCTTCTTTTTGTCGCTTTAATCGTTGGATGAAATTTTTATCATTAGACTTTATTAGCGATTCTCCTTATTTTTTTGTAAAAGCTTTTACACTATATACAACGAAGTTGGAAATTTTTATTCTCATGTTTAGATTAATTATATTTTTAGGCCATTTATAATAAAAAAGTCGATCCCTTAATCGTACAGGAAATCGACTTTTTATGATTGAGTTTTTATGAGTCTGCTTTTGAAAATATGGCAATCGGCTTCTTATCCGTAGCTTCTACTACTCGCTGCTCAAATGTTGGTCCTGCTTCTGAATAGGAATCATATTCAATAATGCCTACATTCAGCATTCTGAACTTCTTTCTCATGACCTGATAGAACGTCGAATCATGTGTTGAGATAATAAATTGTTTATGATTTTGCAATTTTGAATCAGCTAAATTACGTATAAGATCAATTAATGCAGCCACATTCAAGTCATCCATGCTTTGCACAGGGTCATCCATAGCGACAAAGGACAGTGGTGACCAAGATTGCGTAAGCGCCATGGCCAAAAAGAATGAAATCGCAGTGGCATTCACCTGGGCTGCGCTAAATATGTACGAGGGATTTGCTTCTTGGTGACCAAGGGCCGCATCTTCTCTCGTCATCACTTTGAGAAATAAGCGATTGCTGTTGAATTTTTTCCCCGTATCATAATCGATCTCGGTGAACACGGGATGAGAGTTGATTCTGACAAAGATGGAACGCATAGTATCGAACATTTGATCCATGACTCGTTCATTCAAGCCGCGAATGGCATCTGGCACGGCCTGCTCGGCATCCTTTAGAGCGGCAACCAGGTCTTCGATGGTTCGAAGACCTTCTTCCACTCGTTCTATGACCTTATGCTTGGCAGTTTTTTGTTGCTGTAATTGTTCGAGCAGTGCGAGATCTGCGTTTGCTCGGAAAGCATCTAATAATTGTGTTGCTGCTCCGTGCTTACGAGTATTTTCGAGCAATGACTCTTCAATCAAGCTAGCCTTTGCGTCTAACTGTTCTGCAACTGCGCTCCAATCCGTTGTTTGAGCACTGGCACCCATAATTCCTTCTGCCGTTAGCTTACCTAGCCAAACAACGACATCATCTTGTAGATGCTTAAGTTCTCTCTCTTTGCTCTCCCTTGGCAGGGATGAGAACGATGTAGCAATCGTAATAAGCTGCTTGCGTAAATGATCTACTTGTTTATTACCTTCATCCAGCTTAGTCAGTAACTGCTCTTTCAGAGCTGACGTTTGAATAGGGATATCCAACTCATCAGCCAATGCTTTGAAATCATTGTAGCTCTTGTCCATTAACTGCATTTTTTTGTGCAAATCGTAGTGCTTTGCTTGTAAATCTGCCACTTGATCGAGCAATTGGGTATGCAGATCACTCCATTCCTGCATGGTGGCATGAAGATTGATTAGACTTTCTTTAACATTCGCTTTTGCTTCAAACAGCTGGTCATGATAGATTTGTCGTTGTAATTCAAGCTCGAGGCTCTTCTTTTCTGCGCTAGCTAAATCGGGATGAATGGCATCCATCTGGGCGCTGACATAGTTTTGCAGGCGTAAAGAATCAACATCTTCTATTCCACAGGCAGGGCAGCAATCTAGCTCTGGCTGTTCAATAGCAACCTGTAGAACATGCTTTAGAAAAGCTTTATGTTTCTTTTCATGAAGCACAAGCTGCTGTACAAATTCCAACTGCTGCTTGTGTAAACGATCAGCCTCCAAAAAAGCGTTTTCCAAATCTGTTTGTTCACGACACCGCAGCTCTAACTCTCGTAATGAATGATAGAGTGCGAGTCGAGGAGTCTCCTCTAAGCGTGGATAAGCCATGGCAAAGTTACCGCTCATCCCATCAAATTTTTTACGGTTGTTTGCCTGAAGCCATAATTTTTTCACTTCATTTAACGCTTCAAATAAGTGATCGGCTTTATGCTGAATTGCCGTTGTTTGCTGCTGTAAATCCTCATTCAGCTGTTCGTTTTGGAGCTTGATCTGTTCGTTTTGCAAAAAACTATCTGCTTCTTCATTGAGCCTGAGCAATTTTTGAATTGTATTTAAGTGTTCATCTAGCGTTTGAGTAAGGCGACTTTCTCGTTCCCATTGCATTAGAAGCGGAAGCTTTTCCTGTAATGAGGTCATAGCATCTTTTGCTAGATCGAGCCGTCTGATTGTATCATTTTCCAAAAGATTTCGTTCCTGAACGAGAGCTTCTATTTGCTCCTCTGCTTCTTTGATCAATGAAATAACCTGATCTTCATCTTCTGAAACAGCTGTTTTTTGAAAGATATCTTCATAGTTATGAAGTGCTGTTGACCATTGATTGTTTCGTGATGCAGGCGAGAATTCCGAGATTTCCAGCTTAATGCCTTGAATGCGGTGCTCCAGCGTATCTTCCTCTGCAATCAGCTGCCCACGCTTTTGGCTAAATGCCAGTTTTCTTTCTTCCAGCTCCACCCTTGCTTTATGTACGAGTTCTCCATAGCTCGCAAATTGCTCTGTGCCGAAAATTCGGGAAACCGAATTGTAGCGATCCTTCTCCTTCATGCCTCTTAGAATGCCATTCATCCGTTCTTGACATAGAAGATGAGTAAGAAACAAGCTTTTGTTTAAATCCACTTTATCGAGCCATTCCGCGTGGACGAGCTTCTCTTTTAAAACGTCTTCTGCCTCCTTGTCAGGTACCTTCTCACCATTAATCTCAACTTCAAGCAAATGGGCTCCGCTATCTGTCCTTACATTCGTATTGGCGATTCCCGTACGTGTTACTGTGATTTGCAAGTCTGAATTTCCTAGCTCGATGATTACTTTTGGAGCTCTATCCCCGGCAAAATGATTCCCGATGTATCGATATAATTTTCGTTCGGGGTCTTGCTCATAACGATAAATACTACCGGTTAATCCCCATTCGATCGCGTCAAAAAAAGAGGTTTTTCCGTAACCATTTGGGCCATGTAAAATGACAATGCTTGTATTGGGAAATTCAAATCTTCGCTTCTCATTAAACCCGCGGAATGCTTCTATTGTGATTGCATTAATCCTCATGGCTGAGCACCTCTGCTAACACTGGAATATTTAAAGATGATAATAGCTTGTCCACAGATTGGTCTTCAGCTTGAAACAAAGCTTTACTTAACCGTTCATTCGTCGATTGTTGAACACAGGATTGCCATTGCTGGAGAAAATGCCGATCATGAAACCAAAGGCGCTCGAGCTGGTGCTCGGGCAGCTTAGTTTGAAAGTCTAAAGGCAGTTTTTCAGCTAAACGATTTAAATCAGAGCTCGTGATGATAATCTTGCGAAAGAAAAAGCGGTTTGACTCGATGCGCTTTTTCAAAGCATTGCTTATCTCTTGCGCGTCTACAAAGAGGACTAAATACATGTCCCAACGCAAATCATCTAGTTCGCCGGGCAGCTGATTCTGTACCCGGTAAGCAAATTGATAAGCTGCTCGCTCCCAGTGGTTCTCGAGTGATGATGGAGAATCATAGGAAACGACTGCAAAAATTTGCTTCGCAGAAAAGTAAAGGGCATCTATGTGCCTAATTGATACATTTGTTAGCTTCTCAAGGTCAGATTGTTGGTCAAAAAATTCAAATATCTGTTGCACCATTTTCAAATCACACTCCTTAGTCGCGTGCAAATTTCTTCATAACTCACTTCATGTCTAACTTGACGCAAGCAAGAGGAACAACTGATACTGACCGTTCCGGATAAGCAATTGGATTCTAAGCCTTCGAAGATGGTTAACTTCATGTCTTGAGCAAATTGTAGTAATATTTTGGAAAAGTCAGCTTTACGGCCATTGTTGCAATGCTCGCATAGGTTTTCTGGGTTGCCTTTTGCGAGTGATTCCGAATTAATATTCTCGAGCAGCAAGCGATATGGGAATAAGTCCGAATGGTCTCTGGACTTCATATAAGATTGAAAAGAATTGGTATAAAGTTTAGTCATAAATCCGATGACGACCTCAGGCATCGTTTCTTTAGCCTGGGAGTAGAGCATACGCACCCAGCGATCGGAATCCAGCTGAAGATTGGACAAATGAACCCATTCCTCAGGATCGATAAAGTTCCAATCGGGATATACCAAATTTACGAGTGCCAGCAGCTCCCATAGCTCGCGCAGACCGGCTTCTCCTTCAGGAAGACGAATGTTTGCAAATTGGTACAGCTTCAAAAACAGCTGCAATCTGCTTTCTTCCATCTCCTTCAGCTTGCGAAGAACATCATTCATAGAAGCAATAAGTTTTGTTCTTATTTCGTCATCATTTTTGAAACGTCGTATGAAGATGGTATCCAGTGCTTGTCGGTGAATCTCAAATTGATCGTTTAAGCGAGCCTGCATCTTAGATACATTAGCAGATCCTGCTGGCTTGTCCGACTGGTCTAAGGAAGTTGTAGGCTCTGGGCGGTTATCATGGATACCAAACGGTGGAGGATCAAAAGTGCCTAGTACGTCTAGTAATAGTCCTTTTAGAATATCGTAGTTTGTTGAGAGATGTCCTTGCAGCAGATCTAGAATGGTGCCATGATCACCGGGCAGCGACCTGGCAAGCGCGTACTTGGTTGAATGTCCCATAGTAGGAACAGCACTTCCCTCCTCGACTACGGTATCCTTGTCTCCGAAGCAGTATATGGACGTGAAGAAGCTCTTAAGTTCTCCTTGAGCATCAAAAAAGCTGCGGTTCATATCATCCAAAAAAGCGTTGTTTGAACGCAGCTGTTCGATTTGCTTATGATTCTGAAAGCGCTTTATTAAATGGTGAAATTCAGCGAATTTAGAGCCGTTATAAGGTGTTGCATAGCTAATAAAGCCACCGATCCGTTCTAATCCTTTTTTGCGATGCAAATATTCGTTGAGTAGGAATCGTTTACCGATTAATCCTCCCATACTGTGGCCAACGATAACGATTTTCTCATATTTTCTATAGGTATACCCATCCAAAATAGCCTTTAATTGAATAGCAAGCTGGTCTATGGACAGAGGACTTTTTTTACTGACACTAATTTTTTGACCTAAAACGTCAAACTCTCCTTCGATTCCAAAAATGCTGCTGATGAGCTTAGAGGTGTCATATGTAACGATACCAATATCCGTATCCGTGATGTCCGGATCTGATGCGATGAGCTCTGCCCAGTCCCTGCCTGGCTTTACCCACGTTTCAGGAGCGCCCAAACCATGAATCAGCAAGACAAGCATCTTGCCATTGCTTCCCGGTTTTCTCGGTTTCAGTTCGATCTGCATCGACATGTTCAGCTTCCCCTTTCTCCTAATGCTTTCCTATTATTTTATATCAAGCATATATGGTTTCCAAGGGTTGTACTACATGTTCTGGAAGATCTTTTTTTGTTATTTTCCATTTTATGAGTATTGTAATTGATTCGGATATGTGTATAATACAAGGTAATTGAATAAATGAAATGTTTTCTAGGGTTCCGCAGCATAACTGTTGGTCTGGTCCGAGAGAAAACTCACAGCGATGCTGTGTCACGGAAGGATAAAAGCCTGGGAGAAACTGTTAAACAGTTTACTCTTGGGCTTTTTTTTTATGTTTTTTGGCAACAATAAAATTGGAGGTGTATTTTGGTGAATTCGAATTGGATTAAAGTATTTATTGCCGCTTTTTTCGAGGTTTTTTGGGTGATTGGCTTAAAACACGCGGATGACTTCTGGACGTGGACAGGAACTGTTATTTCTATTATTATCAGCTTCTATTTAATGATCGCTGCAGGCAAAAAACTGCCCGTCGGAACGGTATATGCTGTTTTTGTAGGAATGGGTACGGCAGGAACTGTTTTTTCCGAAATCATATTTTTTGGAGAACCATTTAAATGGACCAAGATGTTGTTGATTTTACTTTTATTAGTTGGAGTCATGGGCTTGAAATTAGTTACGAAGGATAAAGATCAGAAAGGAGCTGTATCCTAATGGCTTGGATTTCTCTTATATTTGCAGGATTGTTTGAAATGTTTGGTGTTGCGATGATAAATAAATTGCATAAGGATCGCAATTGGCAATCCGTTGTATTATTAACGATCGGATTTTTAGCAAGCTTCCTATTTCTTGCTTATTCCATGAAAACACTGCCTATGGGAACAACGTACGCCATTTGGACGGGGATTGGAGCGTCAGGCGGAGCTATATTGGGAATGCTTTTATATGGAGAATCAAAAGACTGGAAAAGGGTTGTTTTTATAGCAATGGTATTAGGTTCAGCCGTAGGGTTGAAGCTTGTCTCTTAAAGGCTGTCATTTGATATGATCATTCGTGGAATTATAGCTTCATTCTATTTATAGAAGGAACAGGCTCATTAAGAGCCTGTTCCCTGCTTATTCAGACACAAATCATGTGTTACGTCTACCCCGCTGCACTCTCTGTCGTTTGCTGCTGATACACGACCGTTAACGTTTCTTTCAGGGCAAGGGCTAGTTCTTTCGCTTCTTGAGGGGTGTTGCCAACTGTAATGAAGTATCCCAATCGATCATCCGAGCTTTTTGCTTCTGAGACCAAATCTCCTTCAACTGCCGTTAGCTGTGCTCGGATAACATTTATATGTTGTTCTAAATCGGCAAAGCCTTCAATTCCATCAAAAATACCCTCTCGATCGGCGGTCACATAAGCAATTGAAGCTGCGCGGTTAAACCGTTTCTGAATATTGATCGGTTTGTCTAAATAATAGTTAACGGTCGCTTCAAATATATCAACACCGAACGCTTGCACTAATAAATCCGATGAAATGTTGTCGCCTCCTGGCCTGCCGTTCACCTCGATAATTCGTGGACCCGTATTTGTAAGCTTCACTTCTACGTGACTTGGTCCATTCACTATCCCAATAGCTCTCAAAGCATCAACAGCCGTACGAATGATGTGATCCTCATGCTCTACATGCACTGAAGTAGGTAATGTATGAAGAATTTCAACAAAATAAGGAAGCGGTGAGGTCAATTTTTCAGTAACGGCCGAGAAAATCGGTTCACCCTCTTTAACGAATAATTCGACACTAAATTCTGGACCATCCAAGTACTCTTCAATTAAATACTCATCGCGGACTTTAAAGTCCATATAAGTTACTTTAAACGCTAAGATCGTATCAATAGCATGCTTCAGTTCATTTTCATCAGTTATGAAATAAACATTTTGACTGCTTGCGCAATTCGTCGGTTTTAATACGATAGGAAATCCGATCTCTTCCGCAGCTGCTAATGCATCTTCGTAAGTTCTCACTTTTTTGAATTTTGCACTCGGAACTTGATGTTCAGCATAAGCTTCTCTAGCCAAATCTTTGTTTCGCGACTTTAAAGCTGCTTCGTATGGTACTCCTCTAAGTCCAATCCGCTCAGCTACCTTCGCAGTTACGTGAGAGGCGTAATCCGTAGCAGGAATTAACGCATCCAGTTGATTCGCATAGGGGGAGCTAACAATCGCTTGATAGAGTGACTCTTCATCTCGAATATCTGCGACAATCAAATCATGGTAGATCCCTTCATATCCATACTTTTGCGGATTTTCCGTAGAAGAAACAATGGAAATGACTTTATGTCCTTGTTCAAAAGCGACTCTCGCAAAACTAACGCCGTAGAAACTTGGTTCAACAAAAGCTAACGTTTTAATTGCTGTCATCTCTTTATCCTCCTTTAATGGTTATGAAATAAGTGGTTCGCAATGCAAAATTCAAGCTTCCAGTGTACTTTTTTGTGTCGCTTTACTATGCATCACAAAGTACACAACAAATCCGATGAACATTATGCCGCTCATACAGATAAAACCCGCGCCTGGAGAAAAGCGATCAATGACAAGGCCAAGCCCTGTGGCGGACAAGATCTGCAAGAGCAAGGAAATCGCCATCCAGACCGAAGTCGCTCGACCCATGTAGGATTTGGATACCGATTCCATCAGCGTCGTTGTCATTAAAATACGTAACGAAGAGTTCGTTAATCCGATCAACACGCTGCCAAGGTACAAAAGCAGAATCAAATGGTTAAACGCTACAGCGAGCAGGCTCAGCACGGATATCATAAAAAATAATAGTATCGTTCCATGTTGTGATATTTTCTTAGCCAAGGGTGCTGCAATAAATCCAGACAATAATCCCCCAATGCCATAAAACATATCTGATAAACCGAATACAACGGAATCACCTTGCACCGTGTTGCTTACATAACCAGGTAGAACGACGTTGTATATCATCGTAGAAACGAGTGGAATAATCGATACAATACCAAGCAAGAAAATAAATGGACGTTCAGCCAGATACGTTAGGCCATTCTTAAACGTTGCAAAGAAGGACTCTTTATCATTTTCAAAAGGGATAGGTGTATATTGAATTCGACTAAGGAAGAAGCTGCTCACGATAAAGGCGATCGCATTTAGAAGAAGAATGATCTCAAAGCCAACGAATTTGTACAACACTCCTGAAAGTGCACCAGCCATAAACATCCCTACTTGCAAGCTGATTTCAATTAAGGAGTTTCCATTAATGAGGTCCTTCTCCGATAGGATTTCTTGAACCAGGCTTCGAGAAGCCGTCATATATACGGTCCAGCCCATCCCGTTAATAATGGCAAAGGCATAAAGATATTCAATTCGGAATCCCGTCCATACAAAAGCACCTGTTATGATTAACAAGGCGATCGCCCGAATGCCATTGGCCCATAAGATAATCGTTTTTCGATTCCATTTATCGATTAAGGTGCCTACGAATGCAGAGATGAGAAAACCTGCAATGACATTTAAGGAAAGCATGAACCCAATAGCGGCAATCGAATTTGTCTGATCCATGAGATACCAGTTCGCACCAATCGTACTCATACCTACGCCGAACCCGGAAATAATATCAGCGAAGGAATAATGGCGGAAGTTTCTTTGTTTTAGTACACTAAAAACCATCCTTACCTCCTAGAATATTCTGGATTTGTTGTTGCAGTGGTTCAAACCCAAATCCTAAATAGTCTAGAACCTCAGCATGCGTACCGCCGTAGATCGGCCATTTCTCACCGCAATGATGTGAGTGAACTTGATGCTTAGGCAATAATAAGGCTAGATAGGACGCCGTACTGCCGGTTGCTCGATGCTCCTCAACGACCAGAAATTGGTCAGCTAAACCGCTTAAGTGTTGAATATAGGGTTTCAAGCTTTGAATGTCGACGTAACATAAATGCGCATGTACGAGAGTGTCGTCCTCTTGAATGATCTGCTTGCAAAGTTCTGTTGCTTGTTCACCCACGGAAATTAAGCATAGTTTGGATCGATCAGTACGTGCTCCACCTTCTACAATTAAGTTTCTGCAGCTCTCGTCCTCTGCTCGATCCAGGCTGTCAAAGGCATCATTTCTAGAAAGTCGAATATAATACGGCTCCTCTGATGCTGCTGCTTCACGTATCACTCTTCGTGTTTCCTGCTCACCATGAGGGCAAGCGATCCGTATGTTTTGAAACGCTTGGAGGACAGCGATGTCCTCCAAGGCATGATGTGTCGTTCCAAACCAGCCGCCAGATACCCCTCCATAAGCAGCTACAACCTTAACGTTTTTCCCCATATACCCCATCGTCAGCTTAATGCTTTCGGCTGCTCGCAATGCTGCAAAGGAAGCAAAGGTTGAGAAGAATGGCACATAGCCGGCTTCAGCAAGACCGGCTGCCATATCAATTCCAGCTAATTCTGCAATGCCAAGATTAAAAAAACGCTGGGGATGCTGCTGTCCAAAAGGATGATTTTTGCCTCCTAGATCTGCTTCAATACATACAATTTGCTCGTTGCTGGAAGCAAGCATAGTCAGCTCATCTTTATAGGCATCTCTACCTGACTTCTTGGTCATAATAAACTCACCTTCCATTTATGGGCGAGCTTCTCTGGGATTTTAACATAATGCGCTTCTGGGTTTCCTTCAATCGCAGCAACACCTTTTCCTTTTATCGTATTGGCTAGGACGGCTACTGGTCTATCTGGATCTGGTTCAATTGCGGCAAGGATTTCTTCGAAATGATGGCCGTTGATTTCCTTGACAGCAAAGCCAAACGCTTCAAATCTTTGCCGGAGATTGCGAAGCGGTGATATGTCATGCACATAACCATCGTTTTGGCCTCCGTTGCAATCGACGATATATACAAAATTAGTGATCGACTGGGCTTGGACAATCTGTGCGGTTTCCCAGCATAATCCTTCCTGCAGCTCCCCATCTCCACCGATCACAATCCCTAGTCCATTCGTTTGTTTCATCTTTTGTGCCAGTGCCCAGCCTGCTGCGTACGGAATGCCATGTCCCAAACTGCCTGTAGCGAAGGGGATGCCTGACAGTTTATGATTAGGGTGACCTGTGAACAAAGAGCCTGCTTTCCCATAGCTATCCGCTGGGTTATCCTTAATCATCCCGTATACATGGAGCGCGGCATATAATGCTGCTGCAGCATGCCCTTTGCTAAGAATGATGAGCGTATTTGGATCTTCCACATATTTCGAATACGCACCAATCAATAAGTCAATCGCAGAAAGACTTCCGCCGATATGGCATCCTGTAGGTGATGCAGCCATGTCAATGATCAGTTTCCTCGCTTCTTTCGCCTTATTAACCAGCATAGAAATTTCTTCCCTTTGAATATCGATTGCCAGCTCCATTTATTCCTCCAATCTCAGCCGAAACCATTCGTTTACAGCTTCTTTTAAAATCGTTCTGGTCTCCTCTACCTCACCATAATGTAAATATTCATCATTCGTATGATCCAAGCTGGAATCACCGGGACCATAAGCTACCATAGGGACGGAATCCCAAGTTGTGGCCAGCGTATTCATGTCGCTCGTTCCACGTTTTTTGATATAGTGAATGGATTTCTCCTGCTTAGCGAAACTGCGAACAAAAGCTTTGACTAAGGAGCCTGTGCGAGAGTTCGAAAATCCTGGTGTTGCACGCAAGATGTCAACAGTCACATTTTCACCAAATGACAAATCAATTTTTTTCTGATAATCGTTGCCTGCCGCTGGTGATATTCTAAAGTTTAACGTCCCTTTTACCGTCAAAAAGCCTCGTTCATTGTGATGCTCGATATCAATTAATGAGGATAAGGAATGTGGATCGATATCACGTACGAGAACACGAATGTCCGATACAACACTGTACAATTCGTCGATAACACTCTGGCTATCTTTGGCAGCGGTATGCTCCTGCGCGCGATGAATGGTAATTTCCAGCTTAAAGAGACCGTAATAACCGAGGGTTAAGCTCTCTACTCCGCTCGGCTCCCCAATAATAACCGCATCCGCCTTGTAGTGATCTCGAATGAAATGAGCTCCTTTTGATGATGATATTTCTTCTTCGACTGCACCAATTACAAGTAAAGATCCCTGCTCCGGCACCTCAACTTCTTGCAGCATATGAATGAAATTTACAAAGCAGCCTTTAGCATCCACGATTCCCCTGCCCGTAATGCCTTTGGAGTCGGATCGAACAGGCCAAACATGCGGAACCGTATCTATATGCCCTAATAAGAGCAGTGTATTGGGACCATTCCCTTTGCGGAAAACGATGTTTCCTGCGTGGTCTATTTCCGCTGAAACCGAAGGCTGCTTAATCGTCTCTAATAAGTAGTGTGCAAGCACATGCTCATCTTGAGAGACCGAAGGAATGCGCGCCACTTTATTCAATAAATCGAATGCGCCGAGCTCCCGATCCATGTTCCAAAACCACGTTTTGCCGGGTGCTTCCAAGGTATGAGGACCGGTTATATTCACATCACAGATGCCCTGCTGGATTGCTAATTGGGCTGCGCGCACTTTTTGCTTCATGCGCCCTTTTACAAAGCTTAATTCATCATTCGTATAGACACTTTCTATCGTTGAATGTTTATCTTCAACATCCTCCAGTAAGCCTGCAGTTCCAGTAACAAAGCGCAGGTGATGCGCTTCTAAGTCCACTGCTAAGTGAGCAGCGAGCACATCTGCATCGATGTTTATGTACACATCCAGTTCTGGATCTAATATTGGAGGAGAAACACATACAACATCAAAGGCCTGTAAAGCAAATTTCAGAAATGCCACATGACTGCCCACGAAATGACCGAACAACGAATCACGGACAATGATCGTTTTTTGATCCTTAATCACTTTAAGGGGTTTCGCTTTCTCACCATAGACAAGACCTTGATCTCCACCAAGCTGTGAGTAGACAGAAAGACCGTAGTCCTTCAGCTGTGTATGTATAGTGGGCAAAATAATCTCATGATAGGCTGCACGGATAATCGGCATCTCTTCGGGTGAACAGTACCGTACCTCATCCCCAGACGGCAATGTAAGAAAAGGCATCGTACGAGGAATGGATTCATATTTTTGCTTAATGGCTTCGGCACCGCCTGCCACAAGCAGCACTTGATTTCCTCGCTTAACGATAAGGCTAATTTCTTCAAAAATGTGAGGATGGTTTACAATCGTACTGCTGCCGAGCTTGATTACATATAAGCTGCCGCTGCTCATCAGGGCCACGCTCCCTCAAATTCAAATGTCAATCCCGCCTCCTCAGAGTATCCAAAATAGTTGTTTGCTGCCTGTATGGCTTGCCCCGCAGCTCCTTTAATTAAATTATCGATGGTTGCGATGGAAACACAATATCGTCCATCCACATAAGCACCGATTTCTGCATAATTTGTTCCTGCTACTGTTTTGATCATAGGTGAACCATTTCCCGAGTTAAAATAATGAAGAAAAGGTTTGGATGAATACGTGCCGTAGAATGCTTTTTTTACATCTACATCTGTTACGTGCTCCTTTAGCAAGGAATACGAGGTTGCCATAATTCCTCGGGGAAGATCAAGACTATAGACCGAAAACTGCAAATCTACCAATTGATTCAAATGATAGGATAATGCATGCACGACTTCGGGCTGATGACGATGACCATGAACTTTATAAGCTCTGAAGTTATGGGAGCGCTCCGCATGATGCTCTGTTGTTGATTTTCCGCCGCCGCTGGAGCCCGTCTTGGCATCAGTGATTACACGGCCTTCAATTAAGCCATGCGCTACAAGCGGATAAAGGGTATACAGCGTCGCCACTGCCATGCAGCCCGGAAGATTGACTACTTTTGCTTCGAGATTGATTTTGCTGAACTCTGGAATATAGTAGTGCCAACCGCCTTCAAATGCATGTTTTAATGTTTCTGGATAATGTTGATGTAATATATCGGGGTCGGATATACGATAATCCCCGCTTAGATTAAAGATATAGTCTGTATGCTCTGCAATATGCTGGATAATCTTAGGCAAGGAGCCTGTAGGCAAACAGGAGAAAATCGCATCGTAATGACCTTCTAAATCGGATATTTTGTTGAACTTTAGCGAGCTGAGCTTCTTTTTATGAATAGAACCGATATAGAACTTATCCACCGGGTATCCCGCCTTTGATTCGGAGGACACAAACTGAACTTCAAAATGAGGATGCTTATTGAGCAGCCTGTATAACTCAGCGCCAGTGAACCCGCTGCCGCCTAAAATGGCTACTCGTTTCTTTTGTTGTTCTGCTGTACTCATCCTAATCTAGCGTCTCTTTCATACAGCACTATAAGATCGCTGCCTCGCTCTACCAGTTCACGAATCATATGCGGGTTCGCATCAATTTTTTTGAAAGCCAAGGCGTAAGCTTGAATTCGCTCATATTCTATAGGCGTTCTTAATTCTCTGCATATCGTTAAGCTGTTTCTAAGCATCTTCAATGTTTCAGGGAAATGGTTCAAATCGTAACCAAAATCTTGACGGTCCGATAACGTAAACGGATAACCATTTCCAAAGCCTTTTCGATTTTTGAATGGCAGATGACCAGGTATCGGTACATTTTGCCACTCTCTAGCAAATACGCCTTCAGAATTAATGAGCTGCTGAACGGCATCTTTAACAAGATAATCCTCCAAGTCCTCAAGCCCAAGTCGCTCGGGTGAGAGTTTAACACGATACATATTAAAACTGTGCTTATACCCATCCGGTACGAATGGTCCGCTAAACAGTTTTGTTTCTGAAAGCTCTTTCGTTAGATAAGCTGTATTCCGTGCACGAATGGCATCATAATAAGGGAGTCGGGAAAGCTGGCTCAAACCGAAAGCAGCTGCAATCCAAGACATGCGGTAATCAATGCCTGATGAATCAAGGAACGCGAGTGCGCGCTCATAATCCTCTTTTTCTTTGAAAAAAGCGATGCCTCCTTCCCCGCCTACAGGAAAGTTTTTATCGGCCATTAAGCTTTGCCCTGCACTGTCTCCAATCGAACCGGCGAGTTGTTGATGGATTGATGCGGAATGCGCATGGGAGGCATCCTCTACAAGGCGAAGCGAATACTTGTCAGTCAGACGTCTCAATGCAGGTAAATCAGCAGGCAGGCCATGTACATGCACGGGCATGATTGCCTTTGTTTTGTTCGTTATGGCTTGCTCTGCTTTTAGTGGATCTAAGCAATAGGTTATAGGGTCAATGTCCACAAAAATAGGGATCGCCTTCGCTGCAACAACGGCTTGAGCGGTTGCTATGAATGTGAATGCAGGAACGATCACCTCATCTCCGGGCTGTACACCTGCCCCAACTAATGCGAGGTGCAGGCTGGATGTACCGCTTGCTGTAGCAATCGCATAATTCGCCCCTACATAATTGCGGTACGTTTCTTTGAACTCATCGACAACTTGCTCTCCATCCTGCTGGATGGAGATAAGCATTTGAATGACATCTTCCTTCGTAATGATTGGGAAATTCGTCTTCCTTACATCCTCTGGAATAATAGATGGTCCTCCCAGAAAGGCTAAAGGTGCTTGAACCCAATCATCCGAAGGCAGCGCTAACGGCTTGCGAATAAAATCCGACTTCATAATGATTGGTTCCTCCTTAAGAGTGTTAACTTCACACATGCTGCTACGAGCGGGCTAAGCCTGTAGTTGAACTGCAAGGCTGGCTGCAGGTCAGGTTCACTATCTTCCTGTGTCCACATCGTTTGTAAATCAAAGGCACCAAAAATCTTCAAGCGCTCTGCTTTTTTCCAAATATTATCATCATTTGCAGCGATGGCAGCAACCGGTCCAAAACCTAATCCCGTAAAGTCCAAAACGAGTACGGGAGCGCGGTCGCTGGCTTTAAAAATGATCTGATCCAACTGATGAAGGTTTTCCCAATTAACCTCAACGGTCGCATAAGCCTGCTTTACGTGTGGATCTGAAATGAGTGTGATTCCTAACCAATGAATAAACTTTTTTTCCTGCTCACTCGGATGATCCAGTCGTGCAGAAGTATGGTAGCCTAAGTTCTGTCCCCACAGCGCACCGTGAATCGCACCGGTGTAACTATTAAATAAAGAGACATATTTCTTGTTGGTCAGCTTGGCTATCCCTTTCTCCAATCCTTTTAATTCAAGATCATTTTTTTCAATACTCATAATGACGCCTGAATTTAGTACTCTCGATAATACAAATGACAATGAAAAATAATTTTCTTTTTGGATGACAGCTTCTGGTTTCGTTAACGTTTCTCCCATTTCCCATTTAACCTCCCTATTTACCGCGATATAACAGTTAAGTTGGCCTTGTTTTTTCGTTCAATCGCAGCTTTTACATATTGTGCAATATGGTAGGCCACATCGACACCATGAATTTTCCAGGACTTTGCGAATTCTGGGTTTTGATTCACTTCACATACGACGTACCGTTGCTGCTTGTAATCAAAAAACAAGTCTGCACCATAAATGCCTTCGCCCAAAACCTCGATTATTTGTTTGCAAATGGAGGCCATTTCATCATTAATTTCTAGAGGATCAATTTCTGCACCTAAATGCGTATTTGTTTTCCAGTTGTCTGCCGAAACCCGGCGGAACGCAGCAATCGGTTTGCTGCCTACGATGACAACACGGATATCAAAATCACCTTTTTCCACATATTCTTGTACTAATACAGGGAACGATTGATGCCCAGGGTCTACAGATTCCCTTGCAGCTATCCAGCCATCTAAGCATTCTTTGCCGGTGATTCTAGCTATTCCCCTTCCCCAAGATGAGGTTGCCGGCTTAATGACACATAAATCTCCAAATGTCTGCAAAGCTTGGAAGAGCTTCTCAGGTGTAAAAGCTACTTTATATTGGGGCTGGGGAATGCCATGTTTTTGAAACACAATCGCTTGATGTATTTTATTTGTACAAATAGTAATTGCTTTGACCGAATTCAACGTTTCAAGACCGGCTAATTCAAGCAGATGGGCTCGATTCAACGCGTTTTTCTGTGAGAGACAACGAATGAGAGCAATTCCGAAGGAATGGACATCAGGCTCACCTAATGGTAATTCCATGGAATCCAAGTTCACCTGCACTTGTACGCCTAAATCTCGAAGATGATCGATTATTCGTTGTTCTTCTTCCCGCAACTTTGTAACACATAATAAAATCGCACGATTCTGCTCCATGTTCGGTTCCTACTCTCCCCAAGTTTCTTCTATTTCTGGAGCTAGAGCGATGCTTACGAGATTGGATTCGACCTGCACTTCATGTTCTTGACCGCATGAACCGCATTCCAAAATTTCACCCGTCGTTACACTCTCTTCCACCTCGATATCCGACTTGCATACAAGACAATTCAAATCTGCCATTATCCTTGCACCTCCTATAAGTTTTGAAAACATATATAAATGGAATAAATTCCGTAAAACCGAGTAATAACTTCATGACATGCAGCCTTTTTAAAAACGTGTGCTGCTATTTCGTTTCTATATCCCACTGGTTTACATTATTGAACGTACCTAGATTAAGCGGTTTACCAACGAGAACGTTTTTTGATACGACCTGCAAACGTTTCTCGGAATAAACAGCTAAAGTGGCAACCTCATCATGCAGTACCTCTTGCAATTGGTTATAAATCTCGTGACGTTTTTCCTCTATAATTTCTTGTTCTCCCTTTTTAATAAGCTCATCGACTAAAGGATTCTTAAATCGAATCACACTTTCGGGATCATCACTTTTATAGGTTGTAAAATAGAGGCTAGGTTCGATATAGTAATCTCTTGTGAATATGGTAATGTCATGCTCGCCCTTCTCCACTTTATCGATTAACGTCGGGAAATCGAATTTCTGAACGTCTACTTTAATCCCAACAGATTCTAAGTTTTGTACGAGAATATCAGCAGCCTGCTCACGAACCTTATTCCCAACTGGAATAATAAATGTAATGGTACGTTTGGGATCCCAATTCGCTTCTTTTAAAAGCTCTTTTGCTTTTTCAGGATTGTAATCATAATTGGCAATGTTTTTATTAAAATAAGGATGCGAGCTTGGGATGCCTCCATCAATAATTTCGGCCTGCCCTTTGAGCAACTGCTCCACGATGAGCGGACGGTTCAACGCATAGGCGATCGCTTGACGAACTTTTTTATCTGGAAGCTTCTCTGTATTGAAGAATATTTCTGCTGGCTCAGAGGCTGGAGCTGAGGTTACATTTACATTCTCAAAGCCCTTGACCTTATCATAATCCGTAATCGGTACAAGCCCGACCGGTAAAGAATTCATTTGAATTTCTCCCGTCTGCAGCTGTGCTACAAGATTTGCCGCGGGAAGCACCTTTATGAATATCGTGTCAATCTTAGGTACATCGAGGTAGTAATTTTCATTTTTCGTCACCTCAACAAATTGGCCCTGCTCATAATTCGCAAACTTATAGGGACCAATGGTGACTAATGGTTTTTGGAAATATTCGTTCGTTGAAAGCTGCTCTGGATTGGCATCTTTCAGAATATGCTCGGGCAAGAAATTCACCTTAACACCGAAACGTTCATTAAATACAAGCGGATCGATTGGTGTTTTTGTTTTGATCTCGAAGGTCGTTGGATCGATAATTTTCAATCCGGATAGCTCTGTTTTCCCTTCATCCAGTTTCCCAATGTCATTTAAGCCTTCGATAAAATCCAACTTGAAGGATGATTCTACTTTGGCATGAAGGGCAAGCTTTAAGGTGAAAGCCACATCTGCCGTTGTAAAAGGGGTGCCATCGTTCCATTTGGCATTCGCTTTAAGCTTGATACGGTAAGTTTGCTTATCCTGCGTCTCGATAGATTCCGCCAGCTTCGGTATAAATTGTGCGGTATCCGTTACATCGAGCAAAGAATCATTAAGTAAATTAATAGGGGCAAGCGACGCCGAGCTTCCTTGCGTATTGATTTGATTTAATGTAACAGGAGCATTAACAATACCAATGTATAAGGTTTTTTTGGCTTTGGCATCGTTGGTTGTTGCCTTAACAGAAACATCTTCCTTCGCTGGTTCTGCTGTTGCTTCGACCTTTTCCTGCTTTGTTTCACTGCATGCCGATAGGAAAATCATTAAGATGGTTAATAATACGAATCCTGGTACTTGAAACCTTGTTTTCATTCGTTTCTCTCCTTTTGTTTTATTGCTTTATCTATTTAAAAAATTAAATAGCAGATTCATATACTTAAGCCCTCGCATCAAACGCATCACGAAGACCGTCCCCTACAAAGTTAATCGCAAGCACTGTAATAAGAATAACGAGGCCGGCAGGTACCCATAACCACTGCTGCTCAGTTAAAACCGTTAGCGATTGTGCATCGTGCAGCATATTGCCAAGGCTCGCCTGAGGGGATTTGACCCCCATCCCAAGAAAGCTAAGTCCAGCTTCACTAAGAATCGTGCTGGCAACGCCAAACGTTGCATTCACAATGATTGGCCCCATTACATTTGGCAAAATATGCTTTATTAGTATTCGCGGGGTGTTGTATCCAAGCGCAACGCCGGCGCGGACAAAATCCATTTGTTTCATGGATAATACGCTTCCCCTGACAAGCATCGCTATCGTTGGCCATTTGAACAGTGCGAGAACAAGGATGATCGTGGATGCACTTGCACCAAGCACGCTCACGATGACCAATACGACCATAATGTATGGAAAACTTAAGAAAATATCAGTCAAACGCATAAGTGCCATATCCAGCCATTTGCCATAGTAACCAGCGATTAGCCCAATGAATGTTCCGAAGGTTACGTACAAAGCAACTGTAAAAAAACCAATCATTAAGGATACCCGAGTTCCAAAAATCAACCGGCTTAATACATCCCGCCCTACTTGATCGGTGCCTAACCAGTGTGTAAGCGAGGGATGGGCTGAGAACGCATCTGTAATTTCATTAGGATGACTTGGTGCAAGCCACGGAGCAAAAAGCGCGATACTAATCAGCAGCAAGGTAGTTGCAAGTCCCCATATCGCCAGCTTGTGCTTGATAAACTTACGCCTCACTAATTGGGCTTGACTCTCCATTACATCCATAGACAGTTCGTCTTCATCGCTTTGATCTGAGGAAAAAGCATCTTTTCTCATCCATGGCATTTCACTAACGGACATTTGCAATCCCCTCCAATCAGCTGTATTTAATGCGTGGATCAACCATTGAATAAACGATGTCGGTGAACAAATTCGTGAAGAGTATAACGCAGGCAGCAATCAAATTAATGCCCATTAAAGTCGGATAGTCGCGTGAGAGAATGGCTTCCATCGTTAATTGCCCGATACCCGGCCATTGAAATACTTGCTCAATAATAATGCTGCCGCCTAATACCAAAGGAATTTCTGCACCGATGATCGTTATGATCGGGATTAAGGCATTGCGAAGCGCATGCTTATTTGTAACCAGAAATTCACTAAGGCCTTTCGCTCGAGCTGTGCGCAGATAATCCTGATGCAGTACATCGAGCATACTGGCGCGAACATACCGAACCTTTTTACCTGCAATCGTAATACCAAGCACCATGACAGGAAGAATCATATGCATGAGGATATCTCCAAAGCTGCCAGAGCCTCCTAACGTTGACATTCCCCCCGTTGGAAGCCACTTCAGCTTAATTCCAACCAAATAGATAAATCCAAGGCCTAGGAAAAAGGGAGGAATCGAGGTGCCTAGAAAGGATAACCCTGTCATGAAATAATCCAATTTTGAATTCTGTTTGACAGCACTGATCACCCCTACGGGTACGGCAATCAATATCCCAACCAGCATCGATGCTGCAGCCAGCAGCAAGGTAGGTCCGATTCGGGCGCCAATCAGCTGTGATACAGGGGCGAAGCTGCTAAATGAATAGCCTAGTTCTCCTCTAAAAAAACCGCCCAGCCATTTTACATACTGTATATACAATGGGTCATTCAGACCAAGCAGCTCTTTTTTAATCTCTAGCAGCTCTTTCGGGATATTAGGATTGATTAACATATCCACGGGATTCCCGGGAGCCATATTCATGATAAGAAAATTAAGCAATGTGATTCCAAGAAATACCGGTATGGAAATCAGCAGCCTTCGAACGATATAATGGCCCATCGATGCCTTCTCCTTTCCTAGCCTTTGTGCTATGCAAGCGGATAATGGCATGCAACAGAGTGATGCTCTTCCGTAATAACCGGTTCCGCTGTTCGGCACAGCTCTTGCACATAAGGACAACGAGTATGAAAACGACAACCAGTGGGAGGCTCCGCTGGACTAGGCACATCGCCTTGAATGATGAGACTCTTCTTTGTTCGAAGCGTCGGGTCCGGCGGAGGATACGCATTTAATAGAAGCTGCGTATACGGGTGCTTCGGCTTGCGGAATAGCTCCTCTGTAGGGGCCAATTCTACGATTTTTCCCAAGTACATGACGGCGATTCTTGTACTGATCTGTTTAACTGCTCCAATGCCATGGGCGATAAATAAATACGTCAGCTTTAACTCATTTTGCAAATCCTGCAAAAGATTTAAAATTTGAGCTTGGATGGAGACATCAAGCGCTGATACTGGCTCATCGCATACGATCAATTTGGGTTTGAATGAAATGGCTCTAGCGATTCCGATCCTCTGGCGCTGCCCCCCGGAAAATTCATGAGGATATCGATTGGCAACCGAACGCGGCAATCCAACTAATTGAAGCAGGTTATCAACCTCACGCTGCACCTCATTGCGCTTCACCAGCTTGTGAACAATTAATGGCTCAGCAAGCGTATCGTATATTCGAAGCCTTGGATTTAAGGAAGCATAAGGGTCCTGAAAAATCATTTGCATTCGTGTCCGCAGCGGCTTTAACTGTCGCTGAGAGGAATATATTATGTTTTGATTTTCAAATAAAATACGCCCAGCTTGCGGATTCTCGAGTCGAATGATTGAACGTCCAATCGTCGACTTGCCGCATCCCGATTCGCCAACTAAACCGACGGTTTCCCCTTCATACATCGTTAGGCTCACATCATCAACCGCCTTGATATGGCTGACTTGATTTGAAAATACCCCACTACGAATCGGGTAATACATTTTTAACCGTTCGATTTGCAATAATGTGTTGAGGCTCATAAGCTAACCGCCTGTGCATGTTCATCATTTGAAACGTTTGGAGGATCCATCAGCCAGCAGCGGACATGATGTCCCTGTCCATTCGTCGTAAGATCAGGCTGCTCTTGCTGGCATCGTGCGATTGTATGCGGACAGCGTGGGTGAAAGCGGCATCCTGCAGGCATTTTCTGGAAAGAAGGAACTGAACCTGGAATTGTCTGCAGCCGCTCCCTGTTGACTTGATCGAGTCGGAGGGTTGATTTCATTAAGCCTTGTGTATATGGATGCTTTGGTGCTCGAAAGAGAGTAAAAACGTCAGCTGATTCTACGACTTGCCCCGCATACATGACGACCACCGTATCAGCCATTTCAGCTACAACTCCTAAATCATGTGTAACTAGCAGGATAGCAGCACCGCTTTCTGCTTGCAGCTGCTTCATCAGTGCAAGGATTTGTGCTTGAATCGTAACATCGAGTGCAGTCGTTGGCTCATCGGCAATGAGCAGCTTGGGCTGGCATGCCAGCGCCATTGCAATCATTACCCGTTGTCTCATGCCTCCTGAAAGTGCGTGAGGGTATTCCTTTATAATCGTTTCAGCTCTAGGAATCCCTACTTTCCTTAACAAATCTACGGCTAAGCGCTTCGCTTCCTTTCGAGACAGGTTCAAATGCTGACGAATCGTTTCTTCAATCTGCTCTCCGATTGAGAATACTGGATTTAGAGAGGTCATCGGTTCTTGAAAAATCATCGCGATTTCGCTGCCTCGAAGCTTACGAAGCTGAGCTTGTGAGCAGTTGATTAGAGATGAGCCGTTGAACTTGATTTCTCCTTGATTAACTGAACCATTAGCTCCGAGCAATCCCATGATGGAAAGGGATGTTACACTCTTTCCGCAACCGGATTCACCAACAATAGCGATGGTTTCCCCATGTTCAAGTGTGAAGCTCACATCATCTACAGCGATCACTTCTCCTTGATCCATCCGAAATGCCACCTGTAATCGATCAACTTCTAATAGCTGTCCTATTGCATTCACCAACTTTTTATCATTTGGTATACGTACTTTACAAGTAATCCATATAATTCCTATGTGTTTTGTTAACTTTGATTAACCCTAGCATACAGAATTTTGAAAAGTTTGAATAATAGAATAATTCTATATATAAATAGAAAATTGTTCCAATCCATACATAAATAGCTACGAAAGCTCGTTATGACTAGCTATTTAGCGGGGTTATTAGGATGATCTGGAACATAAAAAAGTGCCGCAATAAATCGTCGCGGCACTTTTTATAAGTTAAATGATGAAATTGATTTTGATTCCAATTTAGTTTTTAGCGGTGTGTTTCTTAATTGCGGGCATAATTTCAGTAGCGATAAGTTCTATATTTTTTGCAATTTTATCAAACGGAACACCGCCAAAATCAATTTGAGCCATAAAACGCTGATGTCCATATAATTCATATTGGTAAAGCATTTTTTCAATGATTTGCTGCGGACTGCCCACCATTAGAGCATCACGATGATCGGTCGACTGTGCAAACTGCTGTTTTGGATATCCGCCTCCACGCAGTGCTTGCATTCCAGCGTTAAGATGTGGATAGTACTCACGTAAAGCGTCTTGTGTCGTTTCCGCCATATAAAATAAACTCGTGGTTGCTATAGGTAGAACTGCAGGATCAAAACCTTTGCTAAGTGCAGCTTCACGATAAGCATCTACCGAAATTTTAAAGTTGCTTGCAGGACCACCAAGCGTCGTCAGCATCATCGGTATTCCGGCATTTCCTGCTTTAATAGCACTTGCAGGAGGTCCGCCTACTGCTCTCCAAATGGGCATATGTCCATTTTTGGGCTGCGGCAAAATCGATGCTTGCTTAAGAGCTGGTCTAAACTGACCTTCCCATGTTATCGTTTCTTCATTGTTTAATTTCATTAGAAGCTCTAGTTTCTCTTCAAATAGTTCTTCATAATCCCGAACATCATAGCCAAGCAAACTATACGCCCCGACACGTGAGCCCCGTCCTGCCACAATTTCCGCACGTCCCTTGGAAATTAAATCGATCGTTGCAAAATCTTCGTATACTCGAACAGGATCAGATGTACTTAGCACTGTTGCTGAGCTGGCAATCTTAATGTTTTTTGTGGCCTGAGCGATTGCTCCTAAAATCACGGTATGGGCTTGTGTCGTGAAAAATGTTTGATGACTTTCCCCTATAGCAAATACATCTATTCCTGCCTCATCTGCCAGCTTGCTTGCATCGATGAGCTCTTGAATACGCTGTTCAGCACTTATCATAGTGCCCGTATGCGGGTTAGACAAATGATCCCCGATGGAATACAATCCGAATTCTAATCCTTTATTTTTATCGATTCGATATTTTTCCATGCGTACTCTCCCCTTTTGCGTTTTAATTCAGCGGTACTAATTTTGCTTCAATATCCGCTCGTCTAGCTTCTAAAAATGGCGGTAAATCCAGTGCTTTACCTAGCTCTGCGACGGATGAATCTTTCGTAAACCCAGGCCCATCCGTCGCTATTTCAAACAAAATGCCATTTGATTCTCGGAAATATAAGCTTTGAAAATAATAACGATCCACGATGCCTGAGGAGTGGAAGCCGCGTTTTTTAACGACCTCATCCCAATAACGCAGCTCTTCTTCATTTTTAACACGGATAGCTAAATGATGAATGCTTCCTCTTCCAGGCTTCTCGATTGCACCATCTGCTTGTTTGACCAAAATTTCTCCATAGGAACGGCCGGCAACAGATTGATAAACGGCTTCATTATCCGTACGTGACACTTCGCTATAACCTAACATGCTCGTCAATGTAGCGGCTAAACGATCTAAAGACCGAACGGTAATTTCGACAGTTCCCATGCCAAGAATGCGATGATTTTGCAAGGCGATTGATTCCTCCCATGCTGCCCATTTCTCAGGAACTTCCTCACCATTATTGTTTAGTAGAACCATTCGCAAACCTTCTGTATCTTCAAAATGCAGCGCATCTCGCCCCGCATATTTTGTGATTTCGCCGTGCTCTACCTTTAATAATTCAAAACGTTTTTTCCAATAGGCCAAACTTTCTAAAGAAGGCACGAGCAAACCAATTTGCGTAATTGCATTAGTACCGCGTACAGTTCTTCCTGCATTTGTCATTTCAAAGAAGGATAGCTCCGTTCCCGCACTGCCCGTTAAATCACCGTAAAATAAATGATACATGGATGGATCGTCTTGATTAACCGTCTTCTTCACTCTGCGCAGTCCTAGTACTTCTTGATAAAATTGATTATTAATTTTTGCGTTTTTTGTAATCATCGAAATATGATGATGTCCAGGGATGGTATACATAATTGTTCCTCCTCTATTTAACTTGACTAGTCAATTGATATTGCAAAAAAATTACTCTGACGGCAATTTCTTTTTTTGGCTATGTTTATGGATGCGAGTCATCAATGAGTATAGTGTTTTTTGTTCGTCCTCATTTAATACATCTTCAAAAAATGAAGTTTGAAAAGCAAGCTGGCTCGGCATTGCGATATCCAATATGGCTTCGGCTTTTTCTGTTAAACTAATCGTTTTGGTTTTCCAGTCTTGTTTGCGCACAATATAACCTTCGTTCTCAAGTCGTGCGAGCATGCGAGATATACCGCCTTGCGTAACCGTTACTTTCTCGGCCAAAACCATTTGGGTTAGAGGCTGATAGACACGAATCTGCATGAGTACATCAAATTGAGCAGTCGTTAAATCAAATTGTTTTAAAAATTCATTTGACATCTGGTTGCTCTGATTCGTAAAACGCATCAGCCGAAGCCAAATTAACGAACCTAACGTATTATTCTGCATTTCGTTCCCCCTCTCAATGACTATGCAATCACTTTACTACTCAATTGATAAAATGGCAAGTGTGAATGTTTAAGTTTAAAAAGCTACAATTAATGGAAAGATTAATGCACTTAATTAATTATAGTTACTTGACAAAGAAATTTATATTCGCTATTATTATCTCATATTAAAGATACTCAACGTAAAGGAAGTTGGCGTATTTTTATTATCCATCTTTCGTTAAGAATAACCCTTCCTTGTTTAAGAAATACTGATCATTAACTATTTGTTATTCTAAGGACGGTTCTTGTTCTAAAGCTTTACAACATGATTTGGCAGTGTCTGCAAAAGGTTTTCTAGACAAATGATTTGGTAGAACAACTATTGAGGAGGAAAAAACAGTGTCAAAATTAAATATCGGTATTATTTTAGGAAGTACTCGTCAAGGTCGTCTTAGCCCGCAAGTTGGTGAATGGGTGAAGAAAATCGCTGATCAACGCGGAGATGCTAATTATGAAATCGTTGATATCGCGGATTTTAAGCTCCCGCTCTTGGGAGAAAGCGATGCTACTGAGCAAGCAACAGCTTGGAATACGAAGCTTGCTAGCTTGGATGGATTCGTATTTATTGTACAAGAATACAACCACAGTATTTCAGCATCACTGAAAAATGCGCTTGATTATGCTCGTGACGCATGGAACGATAAAGCAGCAGGTATTGTAAGTTACGGTTCTGTAGGCGGTGCTCGAGCAGCTGAGCATTTACGTGGAATTTTGGGCGAATTGTCTGTAGCTGACGTTCGTGTACATCCTGCATTGTCACTCTTCACTGATTTTGAGAACGGTTCTGTTTTCAAACCAGCTGATCTTCATCTTACTAATTTGAACGGCATGTTAGATCAAGTACTCGCTTGGAGCGGCGCATTGAAAACATTGCGTTAATCGTCACTACCAACTACCACCTCTTTATGAAGAGGTGGTTTTTCTTTGTGTCATTTAATGGAGCAGATCATTGCCCGGTGAAAAGGGATATAAATTTCCTTCCAAGCTGAAGGAAGCTTGTCCGGTTTCTTCTGATACGATGATAACAAGCGCATCACTTAATTCTGATAAACCAAGACCGGCACGATGTCTAGTTCCAAGCTTCTTCTGCTCGCTGTCTCTTTGCGTTAACGGCAGGACATTGCCGGCAGATATAATTTTATCATTTTGGATTAAGACTGCGCCGTCATGGAGCGGACCGCCAGGCGTGAAAATAGATTCTATTAACGAATGCGTCAGCATGGCAGAAATCAAAACGCCATGAGTAATATACCTATCGATTGCATCTGATCTTTGCACGACGAGAAGCGCCCCATGGCGCCGTTTCGATAAATGGGATATTGCATGGGACAGCTCGTCATATTTAGCGGTATAAGGTGCAAGATAACATTTTAAATAAAAGGTTGTTGCAATCGATTCCGTCTCAAAAACTTGTTCTTTCATAGAATGGAACTCATTTAACAAGCAGTTGCCAGCATCATGATCCAAATCCTTTATCAAAGCTTCAAGGGATTCACGCAAATGTAGAAGCTTGCTTTTCACTTCAACTTTCATTGGAGAGAAATCACATTTTATATCATCCATACGTCCACCCCACTTAAGTGACTACCGCAAATTAAAGCTCAATACTTCCTTTATTTTGCTTAGCCCCTCTTTTTTTATACATAATGGCTGTTGGCAACAAAAAGACTGGCCCTATAATAGGAACCAGTCTTCTTATCGTTCTTGTCAGCATATCTGCGATTGCAGCTTACTGATTGTTTTCAGGAATGCTTAATTTTTTGGACCATGTTTTGCCGCCATCGGTTGTTCTGTACACAGCAGCATTAGCTAGACTTGTATCGGCCATCCAGCCTAGCTCTTTGCTTGTAAATGAAATAATGCTTTCTCCCCCAGCGATCGGTGTAAGATTATTCCACGTTTTTCCTGAATCAATCGAACGACCAACGCCAATGACTCCAGCGGCTGGAGAGTAACCTCCGAGTATCGCAGCTCCATCAACAAGCTCCAAATTGCTAGGGTGTCCGCCAGGCGCAGCCGGTCCTTCCTTAACAAGTCCTGCAGCACCGCCCGGTGCTGGTCCGCCGCCTGCTGTTTCCTGGCTAATTACTTTCCTCCAGCTTGAACCATTATCTGCAGAGGCATAAAGGGAATAAGATTGCTGGGACATCCCAACCCCTCCGTAAAATTGAGCCCATATTTGATTTCCCTTTGTGTAAAGCTTTCCGCCTATACTCTCCTCAGATTTAACCGTTAGTTTCGTGGACCAATGTGTACCACCATCTGTTGTTTTTGATAGTCGATAGCCAAATCCAGGTACTACGATAAGTGACCATCCATGCTTCACATCTGTAAATTCTGCATAGCGGTTATTGGGAGGCGTAGAGATTTTAGTCCATGTTTTCCCGCCATTTGATGTTTTATAGGCAAAAGCCTTCGTATAGCCGAAGCCATTTGAAGCATCCACAAAATGAATACGTTCAAGCGCGAGCGGACTGGTTACTATTTTGGTGAACGTTTTTCCGCCATCCTTGGTGTGAATAAGGGCATTCGTTCCGGAAGCAGAAGATTTCGCCAATGCCCATCCGGTTGTGTTGGAAATGAAATCAAGCTGTGTAAACTGCCAAGTACCCTTATAGATCGGTTGCCATGTTGAGCCGGCATCAGAAGTTCCAATGAGAAATCCATTGCCAGCAGCGCGTCCGGTTGTTCCGCTCAAAAATTGAATATCACTGAAATGGTATGTCGTATCCCCTGCTGGTGTACCGCTGAAAAGATCCTTTGCTGTGGTTGTGCCTGCTGCTTGCATTAACGGTGCAGTTGCTGTTAGGCCAATCATCAGTGCTGCTGCTACAAGACTGTACTTAAGTTTAGCTTTGATCATGTTTTTCCTCCTCCTGCTGCTAAGTTAGTATTAGAGCCTTTATAGAAGAAAATACCCTGATTTGATCAAAATGAATCTTAATGAGTATTGATCGTTATGCTGTAGCTTTCTTACGAGCACCGCTTATTTTAAATACAATGATGCCACAGACGATTACAAGGACACCTAACCCTTTATTCGTTGTGAACGCTACTTTTTCGATACCTAGCCACCCTTGCGAGTCCCACAATAAAGCAGTTCCCAGCTGTGCGGTTAGAACGATAGAGATGGCATACGTCGGACCAAGCCGTCTAATGCCTTGTACCAGACAAGTAACAACGCCTACGCCGATTAGACCGCTGAACCAGTACCATGGCTTCATATTTTGTAATGCAAATAACTGTTCGCCTTCGAATAGGAATCCGATAACAAATGAGGCAAGGAAGCCCATGCCTAATACTAACGCAGTAGTTGTCCATGTATTTATTCGTTCATTGACTTTGCTATTGAATATATTTTGCAAACTGACCAAACAACCAGTGAGAACTGCAAATATAAGTCCAATCATCATGTTTTCTACTCTCCCATTGGCTTATTGTTTTGAAATAGCTCATGATATTGTTTTACTCATAAATATTTTGGCTGGCGAGTGCGCGTAGTCCATCCTTGTTTTTCACAAGAATGCCTCCATTTTTTCGCTCAATTAAACCCTTTGCACAAAATTGCTGGACAACCCGATTGAGATGTCTATAGCTCGTTCCGATCAAGTTAGCCGTATCCTTCAAGCTGATAGTTTTTCGCTGTCCTTTCATTAGATATTCCGAATCATCATAGGAGACGGACAATAGATAGCTCGCCAATCGAACCTCCACAGGATGCAAAATATTGAAGCTTAATGCGTTTGAATTTTTCAAAAATTTCCGAGCTATAATTTTCAATAAAAATTGCAGCAGCGGTGAATGATCTTTGCCGTATTTATTCAACCACTGATGATGAATCCCAATCATATATACAGTCGACACGGCTTCGACCGTGTTGATAATGTCAATGTCTTGCACATATTCAATATCCCCCACGACATCAAGGGAGGTTTTGAAAGTAAGAATAAGTGTTTTCCCATCTTTCGAGGTTGTGTAGATCTTTATCTTTCCTTGGACGAGGAAATAGAGATATTTTGAAGATTGACCTTGGGAACAAATAAGCTCCTCATGATCAAAGCAAAATAGTGACAAGTGGGGTAATAGTTGTTCCCCGAATGTTGCTTCCAATTGATGCGCCTGTAAAAAATGGTGGAGCTGCTCGCGATCTTTAATTTCTTGCATCTGTACGAATCACCTCCAGAGGAATACGGTCAAGGGCTTGGTATATTTTAACTATTATAACCGCAATATGACCACCCCAGCTATCATCATCCCAATACCGATGAATTGAGGCAGCCTCATCTTCTGCTTTGCAACGCCGAACCATCCTTGACTATCGACGATAAAAGCCAGGCTTAACTGGGCAATCAGCAAGGCAGATATGCTAAGTGTAACGCCAATTTGTTGAATAGCAGTGACATTGCTGAAGATGATAATAGCTGCAAAGGAACCGCCGATTAGATATACGGGTTTTACTTGTTTAAAACCGTACCACTGTTTATCCCTGACGAATAACAGAATAATCAAGGCTGCTATGAAGCCGGTGAACTGGGTAATCGTTGCGGTTTGCCAAGTGCCGATATCTTGACTAATTCTTGAATTAGCAACACCTTGCAGTGTAATTAAGACCCCGCCTAAAAATGCGAAAATGCTCCCTTTCATATCATTTCTCTCCTCCAAATCAATCTTTCCATCATTAAACGATACATTTCAAGGTTTAGGAAAGGACATATGTCCTAATGTTTTAAAAGCAGCACATTGGCATAAAAAAGAACGAACAGTTCGTCGCTGTTCGTTCAATTTATTCGTTTTGGATAGCCTCCTACTCGCTCCAACGTATCTTATTGCGGAACCCCAGTTCTTTGGAGATGAGATCCGCATATTTTTTTGCTTGCTGGCCGTAGCTCTCGATTTTACTTGGCGTAAACCGTATCGCAGGACCAGCTACATTCAGTGATCCAATAACGGTATTATCATAAGAAAAGATGGGAGCACCGATGCCAGTTGTTCCCTCCGTTGCTTCTCCTGATGTGATGGCATAACCTCTGGAGCGTATGTTCTCTAGGTCTGCCTGAATCATTTCTTTGGACAATGGAATTAGCGAGGGTACTGTTGTCCAATCCACGCCTTGCAATATAGCTTCCTGCTTAGTGGATGGCAGATGAGCAAGAATAGCGCGATTAGATGCTCCAATATAGAGTGGCAGCCTAAGTCCGATAGGTTCGGATATTTTCAACATTTGCGGCGAATCAATGGAATCAATGTAGACACCTTCTTGGTTCTCTCTTGTAGCCAAATAAATCGTTTCTTTCGTTTTTTGCGATAGCTCGGCCATGAAGGGTCTAGCCAGTGACCTGAACATTAGGCTGTCCCACATCAAAAAACCGTATTTCATAATGGAAAGACCTAATTTATATTTTTTTGATTTTTTATCTTGTGCAACAAATCCATGTTCGGATAAGGAATGAAGAATCCGATGAGCGCTTTGTACAGGCATGCCGAGTTCCCTGCTGATTTCTGTCGCACTCATTTCTTTCTCACTGCCATGCGGTACAAGCAGATCCAGTATGTGAATAGCTTTTGAAATGACCCCGGACATTTGCTGCACCTCCGATTAGGAATTGATGTTATATTGCTTAACATGATTTTAGCATGTTGATTCTAGCAACGGATACTCGCATGACATCGAAAAAGGCGAAATGATAGTTTTGTTTTCTTCTCTTTTTATTCCTCTTTTTCGTAAGTATAATCATTTGCAACAGTACGAGAATGAGGAGAAAAATCACATCATGAAGCTCTTAAAGCAATTTGCAGAGCCGGCTGCTCCAACCTTTATTCAATTATGGCGGCATCCAGGATTCCTTATTCTGTTTCTAACAGGTGGAATTATCGCCTTTGGCAACAAAATGTATGAGCTGGCGCTGCACAGTAGTATTTTGGCTAGCTGCTCTAGGAAACCTGCTCATTTTCAGCTACTGTAGATTAAGCTCATTATGGTGTAATTGATGGATGAATGATCAGCGTAATAAGCAGCACCTAATCTCAATAAATAACACGTACCTCCGATCGGAAAAGCATCAACGGTTCGTGTTTTTTTATGCTATTCATTTATAAACGTTCTCACTCAGGTTAGTAAAAGCTTCTGCATTTTATTGTCTTGTGAAGTAAGACTTGGCTTGAATTGTTTGACTTCAATAGCAGCATGTTCAATTCATTCATCTACAAATAGACTCTTTATTTTGTTATTCTTTACTGTATTCGGTAAATACACATGAAATAAAGTCCCTTCATCACTTTCTGCCCAAATTTGTCCTCCATGACGTTCGACAAGCGTTTTCGTAATAGCCAGTCCTAAGCCCCCGCCTCCCGATTTCCGGTTCCGTGATTTTTCCACACGATAGAAACGTTCGAATACATGCGCGAGCTGCTCAGTTGGTATTCCGATTCCAGTATCCTTAACGGTTATTTGAACACCTTGTTGAACTAATTTACCATATACCGATACCTTTCCACCATTTGAAGTAAACTTTAGAGCATTCGATAATAAATTCGTCCATATTTGAATGATTCGGTATTCATCAGCATGGATAGTCATTTCAGGGATGAAACCTCTTTCCAAAATAATTCCTTTGTCTGAAAAGGAGGGCTTCATCAGATCTATAACTTGTTCTATAGATTTTGTTAGAGGAACATCTTTTAAGGTTAACTGCTGTGCTGTAGAAGTAAGTGTTTGCAGGTCTTCCAAATCATTAACCATTTGAACTAAACGGTGAATTTCTTCTCTGCATGATTGAATGCGTTCAGGTGTAGCTTCCCAAATTCCATCTTGAATCGCTGATAAAAAACTATTTAACGTCGTTAAGGGAGTTCGCAGCTCATGAGCAATATTTTCGGTCATCGTCACTCGTAATTGTTCTTGCTGATCAAGCTGTTCAGCTAAATGATTGATAGAGGCAGCCAGTTGATCGACTTCATCTTTTGGAGTGCCTTTTAAAGGAAGACGAGCATCTCGTTTTCCTCTTGCCATAACGAGTGTTATGTTCTTCATTTTAACTAAAGGAGAGGAAATTTTTTTAGCGATGTAAATGCTCATAATAAGCGTAATAATGAGTGCTCCACCTACTGTCAGTCCAATGGATTGAAGAATGGCTTGCTCTAAATGTGAATTTAACGACTCTGTCCTATCGTGGCTGCCTTGCGCGATCTCTTCACCATAAAGCTGGAAATGATGATGAGTGGCTGTAGCTAAAGCAATGGAAGCAATGATTAAGATGGCTGTTGTATAGAAGATAAGAATAATACTAATCCGATAGGATAGTGTTTTTTTCATTTTCCTCCTCCATGAAAGCGATAGCCGGCCCCAAAAACTGTTTGAATGAACATTGGATTTTTAGCATCCACCTCTATTTTTTGCCGTAAATTTTTGACATGCTGATCAATGGTACGAGCATCCCCTTCAAAATCGATTCCCATCACCATATCAATTAATTGTTCGCGGGAAAATGTTCTTTCAGCATTTCTAGCCATAACAACAAGCAGTTTATATTCATTGGGTGTTAAATTTATGGGTTCTTGATTGATGTAAACCTGTTTAGCTTGGCTATCCAAGCTCAATCTTCCATTACCGTATTCCAAACGATCAGCGAGAAGCTCATGATGATTGGTACGCCGCAGGACGGAACGAACTCTAGCCAACAATTCATGGGGATCAAATGGTTTTACGATATAATCGTCAGCTCCAGCAGATAAACCTTGGATGCGATGATTTAGAGAAGCTTTAGCCGTAAGCATAATAATGGGCACCGGATTAGTTCCTCGTATTTTTCTGCACAGCAGCTCTCCATTAATGTCAGGGAGCATCAAGTCAAGAATGATTAAATCAAAGGGCTGCTTATCGATTTCATGCATTGCACTCTGGCCATCACTAGCTGCACATGCACGATAACCAGCCTTGTTTAGATAAGCGATTATAACCTCTCTAATTTTATCTTCATCCTCTACAACTAAAATTTTACTCATGGTTGCTCATTCCATTTCAAAGTTTTTAGTTCGTCTAGTGAAATTCGATTAATAAATTTGCTGAACTTTTCCTTTCCTTTAGCATGTTCTTTATAATAGTTAATGAGATTAATTATTGATGATATTAACTTCTCTTCCGATAACCCTGAAAGTAAAAGCTGGGCAAAGGAAGGCTTTATTCCCTTGGGCTCGCCGCCGACATAAACGTCAAACACATTCCGCATTTTTACGACCCCAATATCTTTTAATAAAGGTTCACTTGTACCTAATGCGCAACCTGCATAACCGACTTTCATTGGCGTTGGTGTTCCGATTCCCGCGATTGTCTCGTTTAATTTAATGGCAATATCTAAGCCGGCATCCTGGGCTCCTTTGCAAAAGTTGCATGCATTCAAGCTTTTTGTCGTAAAGCCTGAAGGATTAACCTCGAGGCCGACTGCTCGTAATTGTTCGGTTATTTCATTTTGTTGATCTAACGGTATTTCCACATAAAGCTGCTTAAAAGGTGTCATCTCTATATTTGCTTCTGTGTCCATTAGTGATCCTATGGTTACCAGTTGATGAGGTGTGAACAGGCTGCCTCCAACCTGAATGGCTGGTGAGACTGCGATTTTTATTTTATCATTCATTTGGCATCTCTCCTTTACATCATAACCATTATAATATACCCCCTAAGGGTATATAGGTCAAGGGTTTTTACTATACCTGGGTTGAGTATCTAGACTAGTCTTAATGATGTCATTACATCAGTTTAATTGTCTGCACAAAAAAAAGAGCGAGCCGAATAGTCGACTCACTCTATATAAATATTACGATTGGCTGCATTCAAGTTGTTTGCTTATTCTAAACCAAACTTGACCATATAATTTGTTTTGTGCCAAGTACCGATTCAGGTATCCATGAGTAAATGGAAGGCACCATGAATACAACAACGAGCTTCTCAACCGGGTCCACAAAAAATCCGGTTCTTCCTGAACCCTCCAGTTGGTAAGTGCCTACAGATTCGTAAGAAAGATGATGAATGGCAAGGTCTAAACCAAGAGCATGGCCTTTATCTTTGATTTTACCTCCCCAATGATAAGCCGGAACGTTAAACAGATGTCGGCGAGTCAACAGATCTACCGACTTTCTGCCAAGGATACGTTGACCTTCAAAGGTTCCGCCATTCAACAGCATTTGTCCGAGTTTCCACATATCAAATAGTGTTGAATAAAGTCCACTATCCGAACGAGGCGGCATAGGGGAACCGTCATTTTCTCTGCTTAACCTTTCGATATCCATCCGATCTACACTGCATACTTCAGAGTGCAGATGCTCAGGCACATCAAAAAAAGTACGTGTCATTTGGAGTGGTTCGATAATGTTCTCCGTAATGTAATCCTCATACTGCTTACCAGATACTCTTGAGATGATCTCGCCCAGCAGAGCGAAGCCCACCGTAGAATAATTATAGGCATCCCCAGGTTGGCAAACGAGCGGGCCTTGCAGCACTTTTCGAATCCAATGATCCATGCCGCTAGCCCCCCACCATTCTCGAGGATAGGGCTCATTATAATATCCGGTGACTGGCAAAATACCAGACGTATGCGTTAATAAGTGGAACAAGGTGATATCTTTATGTACAGGATTATCGAATTCCGCCAAAATGCTGGCCACAGGCAAGTCGATATATAGCTTACCGTCCTCTATGAGCTTCATGATCGCAACACTTGTGAATGCTTTCGTTATGGATGACATTTTACGCAGGGAATTCGGCTGCAGTTCACCCTGGTCTGTTGAGCCATGAAGTCGACCCATTGATTTCCATGCGGCAATCTTTCCTTCTCGTGCAACGAGAAAACTGGCTGCTTGAATTTTTTGCTGTGCGATCAGATTCAGAAAGTGATTATCCAGCTTATTCAATTGATGGGAGCTGAGTCCAACCTCTTCGGGCGCAACATCCAAGTGGCCCTCCGTTATTTTCCACTCGCTTAGCAATTCATTCATTGTCTCGATCCCCTTCCACTAATTAGGAACAATGAATCTATACTACACGAGCTGCTCTAATTTCGTCCATAAGGATGCAAAGACTGCCTTTAAAATTATAAAAGATTGTTCGTTTGTATCAAGTTTAGAGCAGCTTTCCATTCGTATGTTTTCTCATCAAAGATCCTTTGTTTTCGTGAGCTTTACCTTTTTTAATATTTCATTTATAAAATCAGTTTTACCTGCTGTATAACCGGTTCGATCCTGAGCGTGCGATGCCAATTCCTTTTTTAGCTGTTCATACGCAATGACCGCTTCGGGATTTTCCCTAAGATAATCGCGGAATGCCAAATGTCTTGCTAATTCTTCGCTATCACGATTGCACAAATACAAGTGATGCTCCATCCAATTTTCACGCTGTTTATGCCAAGGAACCGACATATCTTTTCTGCCAAAGGCCTCTCTTCCTTCAAAACTCCATTCTTGTTGATGGAAATAACCAATCTTCTCAAGCCCTTGGATGATCAGAGGCAGCATACTATAATCTTCAATGACGATATCTATATCCAAGGTGGGCTTAGCACCAAGTCCTTTAACAGAGGTGCTTCCTACATGTTCAACTGACCTAATGAATTGCCCAACTTCAGCTTCGATAGTAGTTCGTATTTCACAAAATTCGTGCTCCCAAAGAGGATTATAGCTTTCAATCTCAACTATTGTACTCATCATACTGATTCCTTCCTCTGCGCGGCAAAACCCATTCTGCACATCGACCAATTAAAGCTTGTGGTTGCAATTTTATCATTCAAATCCCACAAATTATCGATCATGCGAACCTCGACATTTCTGCGTATGAGTTCTCCAAACAAATCATGAACAATTATTTTATTGATGGGAATCTGTGTTTTTTCGCTCACATAGTAACCAGCACTTTTATCTGCGCTATAGAAATCAGTCGTATCGAATTCATATAAATACAACGTGGTTTGCCTCATGATTTCAAACCATTTATGCTCAATCGCAACAACATGGTCCAACGAATTTGAGCTTAAATAAAGTTTTTTATGCTCATCTGTGGTCGTTTCATGACTATGATAAGTTACTCTAGGACAATTGCGAGGTGTTAGGAAATTCGGCAAGCACCGTTCATTTATTGCCCATACCAACCCTTTGCTTTGATCCATATCCACTCGAGAAGGTATTCTAGGTTCAAAAAGTGTAATATCACTTTCTTCGCTCACATGAAATAATCTCAAATGATCCCTGCTTTCTGATATGAAATAGTTGTGCACGAACAGCATTATTTTCAACATACGAGGAGATTGTACCATAATCTGGTTTAGAGGGTACGCAAAAAAAACCGCGATATCCGCGGTTCATCAGTCACTTGAAAAGTTATCTATGCACATTGTTGGTTTCGTACAGTAAACAGTTGGCTGAAACCATGTTTTTTAAGGATTTTCGCAGCTTTTTTACTTTTATAGAAACTGTCAGACAAAATTAAGACGGAGTCATTTGGTGCAAGCTCTTTGTTCCACAAATAAGGGAGCCGACCAATTGATATATTTATCGAACCATCCACATGACATTTCTCATACTCAGTTGAATCGCGGACATCGAGTATTTTGCTGCTGTCAGGTATAATGCCTTTTTCATTTAGCGCTTTTTCGTCGACATAAGTTAGATTTTTTAAGGGTGTGAATCTTCTATAAATGAACCACATCACGAATAAACCAGTTAGAGCAAGTAAAATCAACATATCCTAACCTCCCCCATCCGTATAATTAAGGTACGCATATTCTATTGCAATATGGATGACCACACTTTAATCGCTGTGAAAATGAGTAATACAACAAGCCCATATCGCAAATATTTCACGTTTATTTTAGAGCTGATTCTAGATCCAATTGGTGCACCAATCAAGCTGCCCAATACAACAAATACAGTTGGCCATATCGGAATGGATCCAGCGGACAGCTTGCCGATTACGCCGCCAATTGCCGATACAAATACGATCGCTAATGATGAGGCAATGGTTGTCCTTGTCGGAATTTTTAAAACCGTCAACATTATTGGGATTAGAATAAAAGCACCACCTGCTCCAACAACTCCTGACACGATGCCAACAATGAAAGCTGACGTTACCGCAATGAGCTTATTAAATGTGATTTCATTTATATTTAATTGTTGTTTTCCCCGGTTTGGAACGAGCATTAAAACAACAGCAATAACCGATAATGTTCCGTATATAATATTAATGGCATCTTCATTAAGAAAACGTGAGCCGAATCCGCCAATTAAACTGCCCATTAATATACTGCTGCCCATATAAACAACAAGACCTTTGTGAATGACTGCTGTTTGATTGCTTTTTTGACGGAAAGCAATAATCCCAGCTAACGAAGCGAAGAAAACTTGAAACATGCTGATGGATGCCACTTCTTTTGCTGTAAACTGCGCTAAGCCAAGACTGGATGGAACATATAATAAAAGGGGAAAATTTATTATGGCCCCGCCTATGCCAAGTAATCCCGAAAAAAAGGAACCGACAAAACCGAGCAGCGTCATGATGATGTAAAGGATAATGTCCATAAAAACTCTCCTTGTTGGAATACAATAAGTAAGGTATAATTAAAACCAAGTAACTTCATGTGAAATGAGGTATTTATAAAATGAAAAGTATTTTCAAAAAAATATTTGAAGATAAATGCCCGACCTGCAATGAACCCTTGCTGTCGATCAATGAAAGCTTGTCCAGTACCAAGTATTGTGAGCATGGACATTACAAAGAAGAAAATTACAGCTCCCTAGGTGTAAGAATTATATATGACGTCTTAGAATAAGCGAACACGCTCTACCGTGTTCGCTTATTTTTTGTTATCAGTCAGTTACAAAAAAATCTCCAAAAGGCCTATTACAATGAGTATCATACCGCCGATGAGCGTAGAATATTTACCTAACCATGTTCTAGCAATCTCATGTCCAATCCGCAATCCGATAGCAACGGTTATTAGTGAAAATATACCAACTGAAATTGCAGTCATTATCGGTGACGCACCACTAACACCTGCTCCAAATCCTGTAGCGATACAATTTAATGATAGAGCAAAACCTAATGAGATCGTTTCCTGCCAAGTAATAGATCTTTCCGAATCACTTGTCGCACGTAATGGACTTGTCGCAACCCTTGTCCTCTGTTTAGGCAATATGCTCCAAAGACCTAGAAGTATGATGACAGAACCACCAATTAAATCTGCATGCTGTTGACTCATAAAACCAGATATAAGGTGACCCATTGTTATTGCTAAATATGCTGCAGCCATGGCCAATATGGCAATAAACAAGTTTGAGACAATTGGAATTTTTGTTGATCGTGTGCCAAAGGATACACCAATTCCTAAATTATCAATATTAGAAGCAAGTCCAATGAGAATGATTGAAATTATATGCATAACTATACCTCCTCTACCATCCATTCTACTAAGTAGAGTATGCTAGAGAAGGTTATTAAGCTTGTGTTTTTTTACCGACTTTTCACGAGCAGCTCAATTGCTTCTTTAACCAGCTTATTCGTATCGCCGCCAGCGGACTGTTCTTCAATAATACATTGATGAAGGTTTTCCGCAACAATTTGGGCCATAGCTTTATCTGCTGCATTGCGTACTGCTGACAGCTGGCTCACTACGTCCTTGCAGGATTGCTGTTCATCCATCAATCTCAATACGCCTCGAACCTGACCCTCTATTCTTCTTAGACGTGTTTTCATTTCATCGGTATAAACATATGCCATGTTCTTAACCTCCCATTCGTTAACGTGTACATGTATGGGTATATTATAAACCAAAAAAGAGTATCATTTCATTGATTATATAAATAAGTTCACTTTTGCATCGGTGGCGTCGCCTAAGTAACCAGCTACACCGGCAAGTTGAATGTCATCGATTAGCTCTTCACGCTGCAAACCAAGAAGATCCATTGTCATTGTACACCCAACAAGCTTAACCCCTTGCTCCTGCGCAAGTTCAATGAGCTGCGGCAGTGATAACGCATTATGCTTCTTCATAACATGTTTAATCATTTTAGGTCCCATGCCGCCAAAATTCATTTTGGATAAGCCTAGTTTTTGCGGTCCTCTTGGCATCATCCAGCCAAAGGCTTTTTCAAGAAGCCCTTTTTTGGTATGGATTGCTTCATCCTTGCGCAAAGCATTTAGTCCCCAAAAGGTGAAAAATATAGTTACCTCGTGATCATAAGCAGCTGCTCCATTTGCAATAATAAAAGCAGCTATCGCTTTATCAAGTTCCCCGCTGAAGAGGACTATCGTTGTTTTTTCAGTTACAGCTTCCATATATGTTCTCCTCTCCATAATAAAATTCAGTTAAATTTTTTTCACTAGAAATGTGAACACGCCGTTTTCTTCCGTATGCTGCACGAGTTCATGGTTTGTTTTTCTAACCCAAGCCGTAAAATCATTTAAAGAACCTTTATCGGTTGATAATACCTCCATAAATTGTCCAGGCTTCAATCCATCCAGCGCTTTTTTTGCTTTTACGATTGGCATCGGGCAAGCCAGCCCTTTGGTATCAACGATTAGATCAGCTTTCATTATTCATTTCCTCCTCTAATTATCGTGAACGGCACAACGATTTGGACCGATTTCCATTTCGCGCTGCTCTTCTTCGTTAGGTGTGATTTTACCCATATTCGTTTGGCGTATTTCTTGGTAAGCGTTCGGATGCTGCGGCAGATTGTTGGTCACCATGCTGCGAAACGCAGCTTCATCCGATATTTGCAAGCCTGTATTGTTTTTATATACTTCGGATAAAACAGCGGCTACCCGCCCATCTTCTCCAAGCTCCGAGAACTTGCCGAAGTGTGCTGGAAGTACAATTAAATCCTGAGACAACTCCGGATAACGACTATATAACGTTCGACGAAGATCACCAACCCAATCTTCAGCGAGTCCAGCCAAATCTGGTCGTCCAATGGATTCAATAAATAAAATGTCACCAGTCAGCAAATACTGATCGTCTACTATAAACGATGTACTGCCGATCGTATGACCAGGTGAATAAATGGGTTGTATTTTTAATGTGGTATTGCCTACCTCAATATCGTGACCGTTCTCAAGTTTCGCATATTCAAATGTGACTTCTGCTGCATCTTTTGGAGGAAGCCAGTACGTTGCAGATTGTTGTTCTGCAAGCTTACGGCCGCCCGAGATATGATCCGCATGAAGATGGGTATCTATCGTATGCATAATGCGATACCCATTGTCATTCGCAAATTGCTCCAACACATTCGTCATTCTAGGGGCATCTATGACAGCAGCTTCACCGTCTGATACGATCATGTAGGACAAACAGCCTTTACCCATTCGTACAAACTGAAAAATAGTACCGCCTTGGCGCAAATTGCCAATTTTTACGGGCTCCAAATGCTCGCTCCACGACTTCATCCCGCCCTGCAAGTAATAAACATTAGACCTGCCTGCTGCCACGAGCAACTCTCCAACAAATATAGAAGAACCTTCTTTGGCGCATACAACGAGCACTCTTTTGTCTAATGGAATTTGTTCGATTATCTCCTCTACTCCCTCTAGCAGTTCAAAGTAAGGAATATTGAGAACCTCTATTCGACTTCCTTCGATTTTCCAATTCGCAAAGTCGCTTTCACTACGTACATCAAGGATGAAGAGGTCTTCTTTTTTGCTTAAAATAAGTTTTGCTAGCTGCCCGGCACTCATTCCATTTAACTGGTTTGATGAACTCACGGTGTATTCCTCCTCCTATGATGAGTGAGTGGTATTACTGTACATCATTCTCTAGTGGTCCTTCCCATTCGGACATACCTGGCAAGACATTGTACACGAGTTTGAACCCTTTATCAGCTAATAGCTGGCAAGCGATATCGCTGCGGGTGCCAGTGCGGCACACGATATGAAGCTCCTGATCAGGATCGAGTTCACTCGTCCGCATGTCAAGCTCTCCTAACGGAATTGATTTGGCTCCTGGAATGTGGTTAAAAACATACTCTGCAGTCTCACGTACATCTAAAATCATCATGTTCTCATTTGAAATAAGCTTCTTCATCAGATCTCCGTTACTCGATGTCTTCAAATAGTTGATTTCTTCTTTTATTTCATTCGGATTGGACTTTCTAAGGTAATGCTTCAATACCTCGCCATCCATAAGCGTACCCAAGTATTGATGCCCCGCATTTCTGCTCCACCCTTGGATGTCTGCCAATGATCCTTTATCCGTAGCAACTACTTCAATGACTTGTCCAGAAAGAAGCTCATTCATTGCTTTTTTCGTCTTGATGATGGGCATAGGACAAGCCAAGCCTTTGCAATCTATTGTTTTGTCTGCTTGAATGTAATTCATCATTTCTTGAACCTCCTTTGCGTTTATTAATAAATCATTCGAATTACATACCCATGGGGGTATCGAAAAAGGTGAAAAAATAACACAATACATATACCCCTATAGGTATAGGGTGTTGATAAAAATATACATGTTTTAAATGTAGATGTCAACGTGGCATCGCAATAAAAAAGACCGCCATTCAGCGGTCTTTTAGTAATCTCTTTCTTTATCCCTTTTTCTTCTTTCCTGATCTCTCTTCAAAGCACGCCTCAATTCATCTTTGTTTAGATTTCTTTTTGGCAGCTTTCCGTTTATTTCAAATAATAAAATAACAATCATCGTTAGCAGTAAAACGATTATAAACTCCATCTCTTTCCTCCTAGGATAAAGCTATACTGGGCACCGCTACGAACATTAAAAGGTGAAATAAACAATGAAAGATCTACTCTTTTTACCAACGGACTCAGATCGCATAATGAAAGCATAAGCATTGATTGGTAAGAGGAGGAATGGATTATGTTGTTTCATAACTATGTAGCAGAAAGTTTATGGAGGGATCAGCAGCAAGCTTTGGATAAGCGAATTCGTAGAGGGGATTTTATTGATTATGATTATGATATCAAAGCAGCTTCACCCGATAAATCAATGATTAAAAGATGGTTATTGACACGTAAAAAAAAAGGGGTTAATCCTCAAGTATGAAGATTAACCTTATTGGCAATTAGGACGAACGATTAATCATCCAGCAAGGATTTCACAAAACGTAGGGCGAACAAAATGATATTAACCAAATCAAGATAAATATTAACGATCATCAGTGGAATATCTTTGTCTTCAAAACCTTCCTTGGACATACGGCTAAAGTCATAAAGTGTATAACCGATGAAAATGAGTAATCCAAAGCCGGCATAAATGGTCTCCATCATCCCTCCGAAAGGGAAAATAAATTGCATAAGACCGATAACGATGAGCCCAATTAATGATGCGAACAAAAACCCGCCGAGAAAGCGAAAATCCTCTTTGGAGTAAGTAGCGTAGATTGCAAGGACTGCATAAACGAGTACAGCAACGGCAACGGTTTGAATGACGACCGATGTACCCATGGAGGCGATATAATAGCTTAAAGAAAACTGCAAGGTTGCACCAGATACAATCATAAACACGTACATCAGTGAGTAGCCAATTGCTGTTGATTTACGCAAAAACATGATGGCAATGATTAATCCAATCTCGACAATAAACAGTGGGATTCGTGCGGCGCTGGGAAGCATTGTTCCTATGTACATGCCGCCTACTGAAACAATTAAGGCAAAGAAAAAGGTTAGCATTAATTTTTGCATCGGTTTACCATAACCGCTTGACTGCGTATAGCTCATCTTATTTTTCTCCTGTCATCCATATTTATGGATCAATAATAGCATGAAAAGCATGAATACAAAATGTTATTTTTATTTTTTCATAATGGATCTCGTCCATGCGATATGTAATCCGGCTCTTTCCATATTATGTTGGCTGCTTGATCCGAAGCTAGCCTGTGCTACGACGAGCTCACAGCCTGCAAGATGCGCTTCATGCAGACGCCTATTTAATAGTGCTGTTTGCAGACCTTGGTTTCTAAATGTAGGGGCAGTAGCCGCTAGAGCACATGATGCGATTCCATCCTCATTCATATGCATGACACCTACACCTGCAGGTATGTCATTTAAATACGCGAGATAGATTTTCCACCCTTTTCGATTCAGTAAACCAATATTGTTATTAACAAAGTGGTGTTTATCGGACAATGACATGCCTGATCCTAGGCAGTGGATTTCAGCATAATGATCGAACGCCTCCTCTGTAACGACTTCCGAAATCGTGATATGAGGATGCAAAACAGGTTTATCTTCACTTGGCAGACCATAAAGAACAGAATGAAAGCCATTTTGTCGAAAACCGAGCTCTGCCAATTTCCCGAACAGAGCAGCAGTGCATTGTATAGGATCCAAATCGATCTGAAAGCTTCTGTCTCTTGCTTCATAAAACTTGATAATTTCCTCCAGCTTGTCGCTGTCCTCATCGCCCAAACCTTTTACTGAATTAAAAATGCCCCAAGGCATTGTTTTTATATAGTAAGCTGCAGCTTGGCCATAATGATTAATCTCGACTCCTTCAGGATTGCCTGGTCTCTCCCCTATGGAACTAATTCTTGATGTAAGATATTCCATTTCTGATTGCTGTATTCGTTTAATTAACGTTTCGTTCAAAATGGGAAGTTTCATCTCCATCCATCCTTGCGCATTATAATGGGATTCATCTGAAAGGTGAAATCTGCTTTAACATTCATAAAGAATATTTCCTGTCTGTGATAAGTCATAGCCGGAAATAGCTGCAAGCTCCTGTTGAAATGAAGCGGATTTCAGAATTTCGATAATCAAGTTAATGAGATCGCTATTCCCCGAATTTTTCATAATGACAAGATCATAACGTTCACTAACTAAAGGAATAAAGTCCACTCCAGTTACGATCGCTGCTGCTTTTTCTATCCCAACGCCAACATCTGCCTCGCCACCCGCCACTTTGGCTGCAACGCCTAGATGATTTGTCAGTTCGTCCTCATAGCCGAGAAGCTCGCGTGCCGAAATTTGATGTAATCGAAGCTGTTCATCTAACAATACACGAGCCCCGGAACCTTTTTCTCGATTAATAATACGTAAGTCTGGTTGAGCAAGATCGCTCCATCCTTCTAGGTTTTGCGGATTCCCCTTTTGGACAAATAGCCCAGCTTTCCTAGATAGCAGATTAATAACAACATATGAGGAGCCGACAAGCAGCTTGCGTATGTACGGAATATTATATTCGCCCGTGTCGCCGTCTAACAGATGGGTGCTTACGACATCGGATTGCCCATTGTACATGGAGATCAAACTGTCTAGACTGCCGGCATTAGACCGCAGTGGACGCAGTGTGTGTGTATATTTCTCAATATGCCTTCCGAGTATGTCCAGGCTGATGTCTTGTCCTGTGATGACAATGGAGCGAGCCCCATGGCTCTGGCGTGCTGTGCTTGCAGCATCTGGTTGAACTATTAAAGCGTCACGCAAGCTTTGCTGGTTCCCCTTTGAGCGCTGCTTATAGGCTTCTAAATCTGAAGCGTCCACTCTCATTTGTTTGCCTACTCGGTATGAGGCCAAATCACCTTTTTTAATGAGATCATAAACGGTTAATTTGGATATTTTGAGCAGCTTAGAGATTTCCTCTGTCGTATAGGAAATATTTTCAGATATGTTGATCACCTCTTAAGGATTGTTTGCAGTAATCATTATTGTAGCATAAACAACGGAAATACTGTGGTGATTCGCTTTACAAATCTATTTCCTTCACCTTATAATCGGAAAATGGATTATATCTATTTATATCTAACCATAACGAAAGAGGGTATTAAATGATTAATTTACTTAAAAAAAGCTATGTTTTATTGTGTTTGGTTATGATTATGGTTGTTGTAACGGCGTGTGGTTCGAATCAAGCAAATCAACCAAGCTCCACCAATCAAGCAGAAGCAACAGCAATTAGCACGGAAGCCCCTGCTGAAAATGTTGATTTAACGATTTCAGCAGCTGCAAGTTTAACGGATGCGTTAAAGGAAATTGAAACACAATTCAAAGTAATTCACCCTAATGTGAAACTGAATTTTAACTTTGGCGCTTCAGGCGCTCTTCAGAAGCAGATTGAAAGTGGTGCTCCTGCAGATCTGTTCCTCTCTGCTGCTTCCAAAAACATGAAGTCACTAGTAGATGCGAAGCTGATAGCTGAGGACAGCCAAACAAACCTTCTATCCAATGGTCTCGTGCTCGTCACTTCAAAAACGTCAAAAACGCAGCTTGCAACGGTTAATGATCTGTTGAACGCAGATGTTAAAACGATTGCAATTGGCATTCCAGAGAGCGTACCTGCTGGAAGTTATACGAAAGAAGCCTTGGAACAAGCGAAGCTATGGGATAGTTTGCAAACGAAGGTTGTTCAAGCGAAGGATGTCCGTCAGGTTCTCCAATATGTTGAAACAGGCAACGCTGATGCGGGTTTTGTTTATAAGACTGACGCCTTAACATCAGATAAAGTCAATATTGTACTTACTGTTGATCCTGCAACATACACGCCGATCACCTATCCGATTGGTATCGTAACAGCAACAAAGCACCTTCCAGAATCAAAGCAATTTTATGATTATCTTCAAACGGCAGAGGCAATGGCTGTATTTGAAAAATTCGGTTTTTCGAAGCCATAATGCATTTTTAATAAAGCAGTACTTAAAAAAACCTCTATTCTTCCACTGGGAAGAACGGAGGTTTTTTACTTATGTCTGCTATTTTATTAGGGGTTTAAAATAAGCTTAAGTCCTTCAATTTTGAGCTGATCCATACGAATAACCCAATTTTTAATGGATTCGCAAGTTTCTTCGTCTAGATTAAGCAGCTCTTTCATATCCTTTGTTAATTCTTTTTCATCGTCATTGTAGTCGCCGTCAGCGAATATGAGAAGCAGAATTTCTGCGAAAAAGATTTTTTTTACATGATCATCATTAATATTTCCTAGTATATCTGCTAACTGCTTTTCGGATGAAAAGCTTATTACGGTTTGCTGCATATCCATCTCTTGCATATACGATTGAAGAAATCCTTGTTCTTTCTTGTGAATGAACCCATCAGCATTTGCTGCAAGATGTGCTAATTCGAGAAATGCTTCTTTTTGCTCCTTGGTTTGTAGAAAATGTAAAAACATAAGGTCCACTCCCTTCATTCGAAAATATTTACTCATACTCTTATTCGACATGATTTGACTATTTCCTACTTGCTGCTTATCTTTTCTATTTCAATAAATGTTTTGTACCCTTCTATTTTGTTTAGTTTTATATCAAAAGGATGGTGGTCTTGATGAGTGAAAAATTCAACACGATGCAATTTATAAAATGCTTATACAGCCGTTTTCGTGAGGATGATGTACCTGCGCTTGGCGCACAGCTGACGTATTATTTGATCTTATCGTTTTTCCCCTTTCTTATATTTATGGTCAGCTTGCTTAGCTTTATCGAAATGTCTGGCGATAGCGTGATCGCAGAGTTTATTCGCCTTCTACCTGCAGAAGCAAGTGATACAATTAGCGGAATTCTTGCTGAAGTTGTAGATAACAGCAGCGGAACACTGCTGTCATTCGGTATGATTGCTACCATTTGGTCTGCTTCAAACGGTATTAATGCGATTTTGAAAGGATTGAACAAAGCGTACGATGTTGAGGAAAAGCGGCCGTTTTGGAAGGTACGAGGTATTTCGCTGCTATCAACCATTTTTTTAGTGGTCGTTATTGTTTTGGTCATGGTTATGCTTATTTTCGGTAAAGCTATTGGCGAATACTTATTTAAGTGGCTTGATTATCCGAATGGTTTCGAATGGATCTGGAATGTATTGAAGTATGTAATACCAATTTCCGCAATGACAGCCGCCTTTTCCTTGCTTTATTGGATTGTTCCTAACAGAAGGCTGAGCTTAAAAGAAGCTGTGCCAGGTGCTATATTTGCAACGTTTGGTTGGATTGCGACTTCGCTTGTTTTTCAGTTCTATATGAACAATTTTGGGAACTATTCGAAAACATACGGCAGTCTTGGCGGAGTAATCATCCTGTTGATTTGGCTCTACATTAGCTCTATCCTCATCATGCTTGGCGGTGAAATCAATGCTACGCTTGCTTCAGCAAAAAGCAAAATTCCACCCAATAACTCGGCTAGACATCGTTTTCGCATTCCGCTTAATCAGAATAAGGATATTAAAACGATAACATAAGTGGGAAATTCACAGCCTTGTACAGATACTGGGCGATTATTAACCTTAAATGGATTATAGGCATATGCTGAACAATCTGATTTTGAGGAGTAATGCTGCATGTATCAAATTGAACAAAACACGATTAACTACGCATATCCATACTCGGATGTTTTCGCAACCAGTGTAAGATTGATGCAGAGCGAACAGCCGCTCACTTTTGTTCTCGTTCATGGCTCCTGGGCGGATGCGAGCTTTTGGAATGGCATCGGTTATGAATTAACCAGTATGGGCCATACCGTGTTCGCGCCTGAATATCCCGGGCATGGTGCAGATCCTAATAAAAACGTCACTCATGAAATGATAAGTCATTCTGTTGCTGCTTCTATTGCGTCAAGAAATCTTCAGCAAATCATACTTGTGGGTCACAGCTTCGGAGGCTCAGTTATCCAAAAGGTTACAGAGCTGATTCCAGAGCGTATTAGGAGGCTCGTGTTTTTGGATGCTTTTGTATTAAACGACGGTGAAATGGTCGCCGATGAGTTTCCAGCCCCTGTAAAAGCTAGTTTCCAGCAGCTTAGGGAAAACTCGAAGGATGATACGATCATGCTGCCATTTTCGCTGTTTCGTGAAACATTTGTTAATTTGGCAAGCCTCGGCTTAGCGGAGAAAATGTACAGTATGGTAAGTCCAGAACCAGCAAAACCTTTTTATGAAAAACTCGATCTTAAAGTATTTTATAGTTTGAATATGCCGAAAAGTTATATTTTCTTAACGGAAGATAATGTTCTTCCACAGTACAACAGCGAATATGGATGGCATCCGCATATGTCCAACCGACTGGGCTTGTTCCGATATATCCAAGGTCATGGCGATCATATGTCAACTGCAAAGACGCATCCTGTGATGCTTGCTCATCGTATCTATGAAGCTGGAAGAGATTAACCGGATAAATCAGAATGAAGAAATGTTATTCCAAAAGCATCAAGTGAAACATAACAAGCGCGTGCCGATTAAATATCGGCACGCGCTTGTTGTGTTGCTTTCTCTCATAAATGTAAAAGGTTATTTAAGGAACGAATTGCTGGACGATGCGTACGATTTCCCCGTTCTTGATCGTCATATGATAAGGAAAGCTCTTCATATCGAAGTCGTCTTCCGTATTGATGAGTTCAATAAACTTTTTAACTGAAATCGGTTCATTCCAAACAATATCTGCATCATTAATATTGCCCGTTCGATTATAGATTTGCATAAGCACCTCAGCGTTATCGGCTATTGGTAAGTCACGCATTGTTTCATCATCATTCTCAATGTAATAACCATCTGGCGGGGCATCGAGCCCAGAATCCTTTTCACGCTCAAGGAAAATTTTTGTCGCTGCATCACCCTCGTACCAATCGATTTGGTCGATAGATAATGTGAAATGATTATTTTCCCCTTTTGTCATTGCAACGTAGCCAGTTATCATATCCGGTGTTTGTTCTACCGGTGTATATTCACGGCCTCCCGCCGGCGCAAAGCTAAAGGCCGTGAGACAAGCTATCGCAACAGTTGCGATCAATACATATTTTTTCATAGCGCAGACGCTCCTTCTATATGGTATATATTCTTATTCGGCTTACTTATACAATATAACGAAATGGGGGTGCAGAAAGTTACAGAAAAGCTACAAAAAAAATAGATTTTAAAAAGAAAAACCTGCGCTGTACGCAGGCATTCACCTAAATAACAAATAGTTCCATAAACTGCTGTACGGGCGTGTTCTCTAATACGTTTTGGTCTTGGCAAAGATCTAATATCGCTTGTGTTTGCTTGGATGGAAATCTACTCTTCAAACTGGCATCAAACTTCGCAAGCAAAAGCGGTATGGCTTCCTGACGTCTGCGCCGATGACCGATTGGGTACGCAATCTCGATCTTCTCAGTGGATGTTCCGTCTTGGAAAAACACTTGAATGGCATTGGCAATCGAGCGTTTATTAGCTTCCAAATAATCATGTGAGTAAGTAATATCTTCAGTCGTAACCATTTTCTTGCGAAGCTCATCGATACGACTGTCACTCGCAAAATCATCCTCATAATGCTCGGCAGTTAAATGTCCATGAATCAGGCCAATCGCGACCATATATTGAATGCAATGGTCACGATCCGCGGGATTATGGAGCGGTCCTGTTTTGTCGATGATTCGCAGTGCGGACTTATGTGTAGAAATGATTATTTTATCAATTTCATGCCATCTGTCCTTCACACTCGGGTGCAGCAAGATAGCAGCCTCCACCGCGGTTTGGCCATGGAATTCAGCGGGGAAAGATATTTTAAACAATACGTTTTCCATGACATAAGCTTCAAAATCCCGTTTAATGGAAAAGGAATTCCCTTTAAACAGCACATCATAAAATCCCCATTCCGGTGTAGTTAGTGCAGCGGGATAACCCATCTCTCCTTTGAGCGCCATCAATGAAAGCTTAAGCGCGCGAGCTGTGGCATCGCCGGCTGCCCATGACTTTCTCGAACCTGTATTTGGCGAATGACGATAAGTACGAAGCGGATGACCATCAATCCATGCATTGGATAAAGCATCAATAATTTCATCTGTCGTCCCGCCTAGCAGCGCAGTCACTACAGCAGTTGAGGCAACCTTCACGAGAATAACATGATCGAGCCCTACGCGGTTAAAACTGTTTTCAAGTGCAAGAATTCCTTGAATTTCATGAGCCTTGATCATAGCCGTTAGCACATCTCTCATGACAAACGGCGGTTTGCCCTCGGCTATGTTTTTCCTGCTTTCATAGTCCGCAGCAGCTAGTATGGCTCCAAGATTATCTGAAGGATGTCCCCACTCCGCTGCAAGCCAAGTATCATTGTAATCGAGCCAGCGGTTCATACATCCAATGTTAAATGCTGCAGTGATCGGATCAAGCTGAAACGAAGTTCCAGGAACACGAGCTCCATTCGGAACAAGAGTTCCCGGTACGGCCGGGCCTAGCAGCTTCGTGCACTCGGGATACCTAAGCGCCATCAACCCGCAGCCAAGCGTATCGATGAGACAATAGCGAGCGGTATTGTAAGCTTCTTCGCTAGTTATCGTATAATTTGCAGCATATTGTGCAATATCAACCAACACATGATCCGGCTTTGGCCTCTCATTACTCATTAAAGTGGACATTCGTTTTGCATCCTCCTCTTCACCGTTGCTCGATAGGCAGCCAAGGCAGTAAATCACTGCCGATATAATCAGCATTAGGACGAATGATTCGATTGTTTGCACGTTGTTCAATAATATGGGAAGCCCAGCCGCTGGTACGTGAAATAACGAAGATCGGTGTAAAAAGTGAGGTTGGAATGCCCATAAATCGATAGGCTGAGGCGCTGTAAAAATCCAAATTAGCAAATAGTTTTTTCTCTTGCAGCATTATTTTTTCTATAGACTCGGAAATTGGATAAATGATTGAATTCTCAGCCCCTGCAGATAGTTTATTTGACCAGTATTTAATAATATCCGATCGTGGGTCAGATACAGAATAAACACGATGTCCAAAGCCCATAATTAATTTTTTGTCCTTCAGCATTTGTCTAATCCCGATCTCGACTTCGCTCACGCTGCCGAATTGTTCAATCAGCTCCATCGCGGCTTCGTTGGCACCGCCGTGAAGAGGTCCACGGAGTGTGCCGATGCCAGTCGTAATGGCGGAATACATATCTGATAAAGTAGATGCAGTAACACGTGCTGCAAATGTAGAAGCGTTGAATTCATGCTCCGCATATAATACAAGAGAAACATCAAAAGCTTTCTCATGAAGCTCATTCGGGCGTTGATCATGAAGCAGCTGCAGAAAATGTCCAGCAACACTTTGTTGATCTGTCTCTGTATCAATCCTTCTCCCACTCTTCTGATAATGATACCAATACAATAAAATAGAGGCGCTGCAGGCTATTAATCTATCAGCGATGTGGTAAGCGTCACGCTCCTCATTTTCTGGTTCGAACGCAGCTAACGCCGAAACCCCCGTTCGAAGCACATCCATTGGGTGTGTACTGCTTGGCAGCTGCTCCAATATGTTCAATACACCTGCTGGCAGTTGTCTAAGTGACGCAAGCTTCTTCGTGTAATCTTTTAACTGGACATCGTTTGGCAGTGCTCCATATAACAATAAAAAAGCAGTTTCTTCAAAGCTGCCATGAAGGGCGAGATCATCAATCGAATAACCTCGATAGGTTAAGCCCTTTCCTGCTTTTCCGACTGTCGAAATCGAAGTCTGTCCCGCTATAACATCGGCGAGACCGCCTTGTTTTTTAGTTGTCACGACGGTTCTCCTCCTCTTTGACTCCATAAAGCTGATCCAGCTTCTCTTCATAGCTCAAATAATCGAGGAAATCATAAAGCTCCGCTCTAGTCTGCATAACATTTATGACATTTTTCTGTGTTCCTTCTTGTTTTATCGTTTCATAGACATGAAGAGCTGCTGCTGACATTGCGCGAAAGGCGGACAACGGATAAAGAGCTAAGCTGACGCCTGCATCCTCAAGCTCTTTTATCGTAAACAGCGGTGTTTGCCCGAACTCCGTAATGTTTGCGAGTATAGGAACCTTCACCGCATCAGCAAAGGCTTGATAATCCTCAAGTCTTGTAATCGCCTCAGGGAAAATCATATCTGCTCCGGCCTCCACACATGCGCATGCCCGTTCAATCGCTGCTTCTAAACCTTCTACCGCAAGCGCATCCGTGCGAGCCATAATGACAAACTGATCATCTTCTCTTGCGTCTGCAGCTGCTTTAATCCGATCAACCATTTCCTCCTTGCTTACGATCGCTTTGTTTGGACGATGCCCGCAGCGTTTAGCTATGATTTGATCTTCAATATGAACGCCAGCGGCTCCCGCGCGGTTCATCTGCTTAATCGTTCGCGCAATTTGGAAAGCTCCTCCAAAGCCCGTATCCACATCTACGAGCAGCGGCAGCTCTGTAACACTCGTTATTCTTCTTACATCCTCAAGACAATCCTGCAGCGTTGTAATCCCAAGATCAGGCAGACCGAACGACGCATTAGCAACACCTGCACCAGATAAATACAAAGCTCGAAACCCTGCTCTTTCCGCCATCATTGCCGAATAGGCATTTATAGCGCCTGCGATCTGCAAAGGCTTCTCGACTTGAAGCGCCTCGCGAAATCGCGTTCCGGGAGTACGACCCATCTCGCCACCGCCTTTTTAGAAATCATAATGATTTGAGTATTTTGCCGCTAATTACGATTCGGTGAATTTCGTTCGTTCCCTCGTAAATTTGAGTGGCTTTCGCATCTCGGAACAGACGTTCTATCGTTGATCCTTGCAGGCAGCTGTCTGATCCGAGCATTTGCATAGCCTGGCTAGTCACTGCAACTGCTGTATCAGATGCGAACATTTTGGCCATGGATGCTTCCTTCGTACAAGGCAAACCTTCTTGATGCAAATACGCCGCGCGATAAACGAGCAATCTCGCTGCCTCTACTTTAGCAGTTATGCCAGCGAGTTTAACTTGCTGATGCATTGCCATCTGACCAGGCTTTAACAACATTGCAGCCTTCGGTTGGAAGCGCTCATTTAGAATGTTTAGCGCAGCTTGCGCAATTCCGAGCGCTTGGGCGCTGATTCCAATTCGTCCGCCATCAAGGGAGCCTTTGGCTATGGTAAAGCCTTTGCCTTCTTCGCCAAGTCTCTGGGAAACGGGTATCCTTAATTGATCAAATATAAGCTCACAAGTATTCGATCCGTGCAAACCTAATTTTTTTTCTTTTCTTCCGATCGTTAGCCCTTTTGTTTCACTTTCAATAATAAAAGCGGTAATGCCGTATGCCCCTTTGCTTGCATCAGTCACTGCAAATGCAACATAAACATTGGCCGCGCCGGCATTCGTGATAAATACCTTTGATCCGTTCAAAACATAATATTCTCCGTCTAATACTGCTGTTGTTCGAATAGAGGAAGCGTCCGAACCCGCGTGAGGCTCTGTCAAAGCGAATGCGCCTAAGCGCTCACCCGAAGCAAGCTTGGGAACATAGCTTGATATTTGAGCTTGTGTACCATAATGCAGGATCGGCAAAGTGCAAACCGAAGTATGAACGGACAAGATGACGCCAAGCGCTGCACTTATCTTTGATATTTCGTTAACCGCAGCAATATAGGAAATAAAATCGCAGCCTGCTCCTCCCCATTGCTTAGGAATTGGAATGCCCATAAAGCCTGCTTGTGATAGTTTTTCAATGAGAAGGCTGGGAAATTGATTGGATTGCTCCATGAATGGCACAGCGCAGGCTACTTCTGTCTCTGCAAAATGCCGTACCGCTTGTTGCAGCTCTAACTGTTCCTTTGAAAGCCCGAGTTCCATCGGCCGTCTCCCTTCGGATGTACCTATCCCTTCTCATTCGAGTACACATAAAAGCCGCGTCCAGCTTTCCTGCCTAGCCAGCCAGCCTGCACATATTTGCGCAGCAGCGGGCATGGTCTATACTTTGAATCGCCGAATCCAGCTTGCAGCGTCTCCATGATGGCTAAACAAGTATCGAGTCCAATAAAGTCGGCAAGCGTAAGCGGACCCATCGGATGATTCATGCCTAGCTTCATCACTTGGTCTACAGCTTCCGGCTCAGCGACCCCCTCATACACCGTGTAAATCGCTTCATTTATCATAGGCATCAGAATTCGATTGGAGACAAAGCCGGGGAAATCTTGAACCTCAATCGGCGTTTTCTTGATTGTGAGCGTCAATGCTTTTATTTTTTCATAGGTATTGCTCGAAGTCTCAAGCCCTTTAATAATTTCGACTAATGGCATAATAGGTACGGGGTTCATGAAATGCATGCCGATTACACGCGAAGCTCTTTTTGTTGCTGAAGCTATTTCTGTAATCGATAACGAGGACGTATTGGTAGCCAAAATGGCATTTGGTTGACAAATACGATCAAGCTTCTCAAAAAGCGCTTTTTTCATCGTCATATTCTCTGGCGCAGCTTCAATTATTAGATCAGAGCGATTGGCGCAAATTAAGTCTGTCGAAGGTATGATGGATTTTATGGTCTGAGTTCGATCAGCCTCGCTAATATTTCCTTTGGCAGCAAGTCGAGTCAGCGAAGAATTAATTGTGGCAATACCCTTTGTCACGGCTGCTTGCTCAATATCGTAAAGTGTTACCTGCAACCCATTTTGCGCTAACGTCTGTGCAATTCCGCTGCCCATTTGTCCAGCTCCAATTACTGTAACGGTTTGGATCATTATGAGCACCCCCTTTACCTTAGCCCTCCACCTGAATGAGCATGGCATCACCCTGAGCTCCGCCGCTGCAGATGGCAGCAATGCCCAAACCGCCGCCGCGGCGCTTAAGTTCGTATATTAAAGTAAGTAAAATTCTTGCGCCGCTTGCACCGATTGGATGTCCAAGTGCGATCGCACCACCATTCACATTGACCTTCTCCTCATCCCAGCCTACTATTTTCCCGCAGCTTAGGATGACGGAGGCAAACGCCTCGTTCACCTCAAATAAATCAATGTTTTTTAAAGGAATGCCCGTTTTCCGCAATAGCTTTTGGATTGCAAGCGCTGGCGCAGCAGCTAAATTAGGAGCACTCGCTCCAATGGTGCTTTGTCCGATAATTTTGGCAAGCGGCTTGTGTCCGCCTCGTATCGCTTCTTCCTCCGACATGAGGAGCATAGCGGCGGCGCCGTCATTCACACTCGGAGCATTTCCAGCCGTAATCGTACCGCTCGGACCATGAATCGGTTTTAGCAGCGCAAGCTTCAACAAATCCGTATTAAAACGTGGTCCTTCGTCGATAGCCAAAAGAGCGTTTGCAGAAGTGTAGTAAGGCTCAACTTCATCCTCAAATAATCGCAGATTAGCAGCAGAGCTCGCTCGGTCATGACTTCTTAATGCCCATTCATCTTGTTCCGTCCGGCTAATATTATAATCTGTTGCAATTTTGTTGCCATAAACAGCCATCAGTACATCATCGAAAGGACAAAGCAGACCATCGTGAATCAATAAATCCGTCAGTTCGGCATTTCCCAGCTTGTTTCCCCATCTAGCCGTTCGAACAGCAAATGGCGCCTGACTCATGCTCTCCATTCCGCCAGCTATTATTATGTTTGCATCTCCAGCACGTATGACCTGATCTGCCATAGAGATGGCTCGCAAGCCCGAAGCGCAAACTTTGTTAATCGTTTCCGCTGGAACGCTCCAATCGATCCCTGCAAGGATGGCAGCTTGTCGAGCTGGATTTTGACCGCAGCCTGCTTGAAGCACCATTCCCATCATGACGGCATCAGCTTGACTTGCGTGTACGCCCGATTGCTGCATGGCTCCTTTAATGACGGCAGCGCCAAGATCAACGGCTTTCTCATTTTTGAACATGCCGCCGAGCTTTCCGAATGCTGTTCGTTTCCCTCCTATAATAACGGTCTGGCGCATGGTGATATACCTCCTACTCATTCAGCATCCGATGGATGCAATCCACTTCCATCCCGCCTGTTCCAAGCCCCGTTTCCACACATTTTGCATCCCTTAAAAAACGTTCCATCCGATATTCTTGCATATAGCCATAACCGCCAAATATTTGTACAGCCTCAATCGCAACGGCAACAGACATTTCTGCCGCGAACTTACGCGCGATGGCGGCTTCCTTTGCAAAGCTTAAGCCTTCATCCTTGCGCCACGCCGCTTGATAAGCGAGAAGCCTTGCTGCTTCCAGCTGAGTTGCCATATCTGCAAGCTTGAAAGAGATGCCTTGCTGCTTTCCAATTAAATGACCAAATTGCTTTCGCTCCTTGGCATAGGCAGCTGCAGCCTCAAAAGCTCCTTGGGCAATGCCAATGGATTGCGCAGCTGCGCTCATATGCCCGATATCGATGGAATTCAAAATGATTTCAAATCCTTGACCATCTTTTCCGATTTTGTTTGTCTCAAATAACTCACATTTATCCAGCTTCACATTTGAAATGTGGAAAGAACGCAATCCCATCGTTCGTACTCGCTGCCCAATTTGCCATCCAGCTGTACTCGTTTCTATTAAAAAAGCTGTACATGGCGATTTTTTTCGTTTTAACTCCGTCTTTGCAATAACAATGCAATAATCCGCAATATCTCCATGAATGACACATGTATGCTCGCCGCTTAGCTCCCAGTGATCTCCTCGTCGACGTGCTGAAATGCGGCTGCTCAATCCCTCGTTCCCCACTACTGTCAATGATAGAGCGCATCCACCCAGTTTTACACCTTTTGCGAGGTCCTTAAGATACAAAGCTTTTAATGCGTCGCCGCCAAAAGTGAAAACCGGCATAGCAGCATAAACCGTATGGGCGGCAAGCTGAGCAGCTGTAGAAGCGCAAACACGAGCCAGTTCTTCTATTACAATAATGAAAGTCATCCAATCGCTGCCGGCACCGCCATTTAAGTCATCAATAGATATGCCTGTTATGCCAAGCTTAGCCAGCTGGTCAAATAACGATCGATCAAACTGCTCCTTCTCATCACGTTCGACTGCTCTAGTTGCAACCTCGCTTTCTGCAAATTCCCTTAACACTGCGCGAGTCATTTTCAGCTCATCGGATATAGAAAATTGCATCTCACTCCACTCCTTCTTATACGAGGCATGGTTAGTGGACAATGTTCGACGGTATCCGCACGTAACGTAGTATATGAAGACAGACCGCTGAAAAATGACTTCGATCTCCCGCCAAATATGCAGCTTATCTTTAACATTTGAGCTCGGACAAACAAAAAAAAGCCAACCTCATTAGGTTGGCTTTTACTAAGTTTTGCTGTGAGCTATACACTTTGTTGAGTAATTATTCCACCCGGTTCGAAGGTCAGCAGCTTTGTAGCGATTTTATCAATGAAGAAACGATCATGGCTTACGGTGAGGACTGCTCCAGGGAAATGAATTAACGCCTGCTCCATCACCTGTATGCTGGTCAAATCCAGATGATTGGTAGGCTCATCCAATATGATTAGTTCGGCGCCGGACAGCAAACATTTTGCGAGTGCCACGCGAGCCTGTTGACCGCCGGATAAGCTTCCGATCACTTTTTGAAGGTCTGCTTCCGAGAACTGCAGCATAGAAAGAAATTTATTCACTTTTTTGCGAGGGGCATTAAGTCCAAGGCCATAGATGTTCACTGTATGGCTTACCGTATCCTTCTGATCGAGCTCGTCCCACATGCGATTGAAATAGGCGTAGCTTACGCCTTTGCTAAACTGCACGGAACCTGAATCAGCCGGTTCTTGCCCTGTTAGCACTTTAATTAAAGTGGATTTTCCGCTGCCATTTGAACCGATAATAGCAATCCGGTCTTCCTTCTGGATGTCAAAGCTGACATCTTGAAAGATAACACGCTCAGCATAGTTTTTGCTTATTGCATCGACAGTGCATAAGTTGTCTGGAAAACGCAAATTTTCATAAATATCAGTAATCAGAACGTTTACAGGATGCGGCTCTACTCTTTTTTTCATATCAGCCAGCTTCCGAGACAGACGATCTTTGGAAAATTTCCTGCTCGAACGGTTGTCGATTTCCTCGGCTTCCATAAGCAGAAGCTCCTCTTCCCATTCGAACTGCCGATCAAGTTCTTTCTTGCGAAGCTTCTTCTTCCGAATATAATCGGTATAATTGCCTTCGTATTCTTGAAAATGATAATTTTCAATCTCAATCGTACGAGTTACTACCCGGTCAATAAACTGCCGATCATGAGATACCAAAATCATTGTGCCGCTAAAGCGATTTAACCATTGCTCCAGCCAAGCAAGACCATCGAGGTCTAGAAAGTTCGTCGGCTCATCAAGAAGTACGACGTCTGGCAGCTCAATTAACATTTTGGCTAGTGCGGCGCGATTGCGCCAGCCGCCTGACAATTGATCGATTGGTTGTTGACGTGATTGCTCATCAAATCCAAGCTTAGTGAGTACGGTATCGATCTCTACAGCAGCATTCCAGCCATTATGATGCTCCATCTGCTCGAAGAGATCTGCTTGACGATTCAGCAGCTGATCCATTTCATCAGCATCAACGGTAATACCAAGCTTTTCTCCGATTTCCTGAAGCTCGCGTTCGATGCTCCAAATATGCGCATAACAAAGCTCCAGCTCTTGTTTGACGGAACGATTGCCGCTCAGCTCTGAGAACTGTGAGAAGTAGCTCACCTTGACCTTCGGATCAACCTCTACCTTTCCTGCCGTTGGCTCTTCTCTGCCTAAAATAAGTTTAAATACGGTCGATTTTCCTGCGCCGTTACGGCCGATAAGACCGATTCGTTCCCCTTTGCTGATACGAAAATAAATATCTCGAAAAATAAGTGTATCTTCATACTTTTTCGTTACGTTCTCCAACCGAATGACGCTCATGTCGTTCACCTCTGTATATGGTTGTAAACCACTTTCGGGTGATGTGTCAAGCTAAGTGCAGCATACATCTATTAGACAGCATTTACAGCAGCTTCACTGTACCATTGGCATAACCTACGATGACCTTAGTTGCCATGCCGATAAACAATCCGTTATCGACGACACCAGGTATGAGATTCAATGTACGTTCCAGCTGTTCTGCTTGTGAAATGGTACCAAACTGACAATCTACAATATAGTTGCCATTATCCGTTACAAATATTTGATTGTCTTTCGTTCTAACTGTCGTCTCAGCTCCAAGATTACGCAGTTTTCTAATTGTCATTTCGTAACCAAACGGAACGATTTCTACCGGGAGCGGGAAACGTCCCAATTGCGCGACATGCTTGCTTTCATCTACGATGATAATTAGCTGCTTACTGGCGGCAGCTACGATTTTCTCTCGGAGCAGCGCGCCTCCTCCGCCTTTGATTAAGTTCCATTCGTTATTTACTTCATCTGCGCCGTCAATTGTCACATCAATTTGTTCAATCTCTGCGAATGGAAGCATCGTAATGCCAAGCTCTATCGCAAGCTCTTCAGAAGCTCTCGACGTGGCGATTGCTTTAATTGATAGGCCTTCCTTTACTTTTTGGCCGATTTTTTGAATCGCCCAATATGCGGTTGATCCTGTTCCTAATCCCACGACCATTCCGTCCTTAAGAAACTCGACAGCTTTTTCGGCGGCTAATTTTTTTGAGTCCATTTATACAGCTCCTTCACTTAATCAATCGTATTTTGTAAAAAAATATTGTACTCACTATATTAATGGAGAGTCATCTCAAATGAACGCTATTTATGTCGTTAATTATTAAATTTCACATGCACCAACCGACAAACATCACATCACGAATCTGATAGACTAGCAATTAGGTTGTCCCACCACAGAATAGGAGCGCTGATTATGCACACAATTTCGAATGAACATTTTACGAATGAAACGATTGCTTTTGACGGGTTTAGCTTTATCGGATGTACCTTTTCGAACTGCGTCATCATCATCACTACACTGGACTTTAATTTTGAACGATGCTCTTTTTATGATTCTTCCCTGCACGTCAACCCGAAACTTCCCATATTTGCGATCTCTCACAAGCTTTCACAGTCTACTTATGATTCAGACACGAACTGTTATCAGAACGATTATAAGTATCCCCAAACCGTTGTAGAATTGCCGGAAGCCGTTCATCGCTGATTCGGTTTAATTTTTCTAAACATACTATTCCCTAATAGGGAATGCAAGTCTGTAATCATAGGATGCCCTATAAAAAAAATCGCACTTCTTATCGAAGTGCGATTTTTTGTGCTATTCCTTAATCTAGTTAACGATTCGACTAGCCAATCGTTCGATTCTCAGCACAAGCTCCTGCATATGAAATGGCTTAACGACGTAATCATCTGCACCAATTTGGAGTGCATTGACGATATCAGAGGTATTATTGCGGGCCGTCAGCATGACGATCAACAGCTGTTGTTCAGGATAATTGAGGCGCAGTTCCTTTAATACCTCTAATCCGTCCAAATCAGGCATAGAGCCATCGAGCAGTATAATAAACTTTTCACTCTCTTTGTACCAGTTGGAGGATAAGAACGTTCTACCGTCTGCATAACCTTCTGCTTTTACCTTCGTATGATTCGTAGGTTTCCAGTTAAAAAACCGATTGATGATAATTTCTCGGATTAATGGATCATCATCAACGACAATGATGTTTAATATCGATTCGTTTTTGGAATGGTTTAACGCCTTGGAATAAACAACCGTTTGGTTTCTTCCTCCGCGTTTCCCACTGTATAAAGCTTGATCCGCTTCATCTACCAGTGTAGCAGAATGGCTATTAAGTTCCGTTATTTCCGTAATTCCTGATGAAAATGTGACTTGGAAGTTAGAATCACTCGTTTGAAATTTAATAGCATTAAATTTAATGCGTAGACGCTCCATAAGATAAGCCGCTTGAACTGCATCCGTATTCGGTAAAATGAGAGCAAATTCTTCTCCGCCATATCGGCATAAAATGTCTCTTGGCCTGATCGCATGTTGTGTAGTTGCCACAAAGGCTTGAAGCACCTCATCCCCTTGAAGATGACCATAGGTATCATTTACAAGTTTGAAGTAATCCAAATCAATCATAACGAGCGAGAAAATATCGTTTGAGCGCTTAAAGCTGTCGATATGCTGCCGCATCATTTGATTGAAATGCTTGCGATTGTAAGCGCCTGTTAACTCATCAATAATGATCGAGCGTTCCCAGTCCATCTTCATCGCAAATCGATTGTCGATGAGAGCCTTAAGCAGCTCAACATCAAACGGCTTGGCAAGAAAGTCCATCGCTCCGGATCGATAGGCGTTAACTTGATTTTCGACGGATACATTCCCGCTGACCATAATAATCGGAATATGCTGCTGCTTCGCCTTATCAACGATTTGATTGAGGACATACATGCCGCTTCGATCGGGCAACACGATATCAAGAAGGATGAGATTAGGCTTCCATTCGTAGAACAGTTTTAAACCGCGCTCCGCATTCAGAGCAATGCTTACGGGATAATCATTTTTCTCTAAAACTTCTTTGACATAGGTTACAAATTCAACATCATCATCAATGACAAGTACACGATTGTGATGCTTTGAATGATCATCAAGGGAATCGGCCTGATCTTCATTTGCATTGTCGAGTCCGTCTAGCAGCTGCAGTACTTGAGGAAACATGGCCGTTAGTGGCAGCAAATGCTCTGACCACTCCTCGCGTATGTACGTTTTTTTGCTTTTTTCAGAAAACAATTGCTCTTTGAATTCCGAAAACTTTTCAACCTCATGCAGCCCAATCGTACCGCTTGTTCCTTTAAGATTATGGAAAAATCGATGAATATCTTGTTCCTCAACTGCTGTTTGATTGGACCAATCATCGATCGTCTGTGTAATTCGCTGTTGAATCAGTTGTTTATATTTTTCCGTCTTCATATAAAGGGGCTCCCCCAATTATCGCAGCAAACGAGAGATTGCTGCACTTAGTCTGCCGGGTAAATAGGGTTTCACAAGGAATTCATTAATTCCCCATTGTGCAGCTTTTTCTTTTTCTTCAAAGGCGCTCGAAATGATGATTGGCGTATTTAGCAATACATCAGATTTCTTGATTTTGCTAATAATATCCCAGCCGGTAATTCCTGATTCCAGCATCAAATCGATGACCACGATATCAGGTTTGAGCTGTTCAATTGCTTTAATCGCCAACCCACCTTCTGTAAACAGGTGAACATGAAATCCACTAGACCTCAATTCATCACGGAGTAAAGTGGACAAATTAAGGTCGTTTTCAATCAGCATCACTTGAATGGACGTCTCAGAAGAAGTATTTTCCTTCAACTCATCGTTTTGTATTCGTTCTTGCTGCTTAGCCAGTGGAAGCGTCACGATAAAGGTACTTCCATGTCCGAACTCGGAAAATACATCTATTTTACCTTCATGTCTTGTAACAATCTCTTTTACGATTGCTAAGCCTAAGCCAGTCCCGCCAATTTCTCTTCGATCTGAATTATCGACACGATAAAACTTGTTGAAGAGATTAGGCAGTGCATCCTTTGGTATGCCAAGTCCCTCATCTTCTAAACGAATGACGATCATATCTTTGTTAATGCTGCTAAACAAAGTGATCTGACCGCCATTTGGCGAGTATTTAATTGCGTTGCTCAATAAATTAATGAATACCTGGAGCATTTTATCTTTATCTGCAATTACGATTGCTTCTTGTGCATCATTTTGCCACGTTATTTGATGGATGCTAGCCGACATTTGCTGCAATTCGATTGCTTCTTTAATTAATGGCGTTAATGATGTGCTTTTCATTTCATACGTTTGTTTGCCTGATTCCATTCGTTGCAAATCTAAAAAGTCATTAATTAACGTCGTTAATCTTCTTGCTTCTTGATAAATCGTCGATACATATTTCCGCTGGCGCTCCGGCTTCAGTTCCCGGTGAAGCAGCAGTTCTGCGAAACCAAGAACACTTGCAAGCGGCGTTCGCAGCTCATGACTAACTGTACTTACAAACTCAGATTTCATCCGGTCAACCTCGTACTCCTTCGTGATATCACGGTGAACGAGCAATAACCCGAATTGTTGACCATTGCGGTACAAGGGCTCGCAATAAATTTGAATGAATTTTCTTTCTGGTTCTGTAATTTCATAGTTCATGCTGCGCAAGCCATTATAATGTCGATTTGAGATAAGCCCAGTCATAAATTGAATTAACGGTTCAGATTCAACAACAGAGGATTGGACAAAACCTTTGAATTGCTCAAAAGGCATATTGATTGTCCCTTTTTCATCATTGAAAAATCCGAATATCTCAGCCATTTTGTGATTAATTTGAAGTGTGCTGCCATCTAGATCCAGCAATTGTATGCCTTCTTGAATCGTGTTCAGTATATCTCCAGTCATCAATCGCTGCTTTTCCGACAGCTCGTACAAATGCAGTTTATCGAAGGCTAATGATACTTGTGTCATCATGCCAACGATCTCTTCTTCCTCTTGCTTTGTAATCGTACGATTGACCTTCGTAATGACTAGGCAGGCAACCATTTCTTCTGATGCATTCAAAATGGGCAAGATTAAATCGGTAGCTTTCATAGCAGAATCGTGATATCCCTGTTCACCAAGTGAACATTCACGAGTCATACTGTATGCTTGTTTGGTCTGTGATGCACGCAATACGATGCCATCTTCCATCTGTTCAATAAACTGTTTGGCTGAAGCATTGGAAATCCCTACGGATGCGCAATCATGCTCTCTATTCATCATCACAATTAAGCCTTTATCGGAATCGGTGATAGCAACAATATTAGAAATGATGCTTTGCAGCAGCTCTTGTTTATCGAGGGTATTAGAGAGGGACTGCACAAGCTGATTGCGCTTCTCCAAATATTTCTCATTTTTCTCCATTACGCCTACGGCGATCTGCAGTTCCTCTTGCTGCGCCTGGAGCTCATCCTGCTGCGCAATAAGTTCTTCGTTTTGAGCTAAAAGCTCCTCTTCTTTACTTTGGATTTGCGTCATCATTTTCTTAAAGGTTCTTGCCAACTCTCCAAGCTCATCTTCTCTTGTGAGATCCTCCGGCTCCGAATATTCACCATTCGCGAACTCACGAGCGTGGTTCGTCAGTCTCATGAGCGGCACGCCAACATCTCTAGCCACTTTTCTCGTAATAAATGAAGATATTATTAAGATAAGAATGATGTAGCCTATTAATAAAACGGCTTGAAGCGTCAAGCTGCGAAATAATTCATCGTTTTTTTGCTCAGCAATCAGCTGTACTTGTTTCTCAAAATCACGCGAATAGCTAATTAAATTATTTACAGGGTTATCCTCACCTGCGGATACGAGGACGCGAAGCGCTTCATAATTTTGAGCTTTTGAAAATTCAATCGCTTTAGGCAAAATGTTTTCAAAGTAATCGACGAAAAAGGACTCAATATTGTTCATCACTTCTTGTTCCGTTGCATTAATCGGATAGGTTTTGATTTTTGCTAGAGATTGATCCAGAAGCTTCTTCTCAGAAAAAATCTGCTTATATTCGAAATCTGTCAAATAGACATAGTAGCCGCGTGCTCTCAAAATAATATCATTGGAATGATCGGCAATTTGCGCGACAAGCTCTTGCTTCTCTCTCATTTGAACGGTTTCGGATTCATAATTTTTTAATATAATAACCGAGCTTGTCAGCACGGCAACAGCCCCGATAAGAATAAGCGATAAAGCAAGCACCATCATCGCTACGAACTGTCGTGTAATTCTTTTCTTATAGAAGAGACGCAGCTTACCCACGTAACATCTCCTCTACCTTATCGATTAGCTCAAGCGGACTGAAGGGCTTAGACATAAAGCCATCGGCGCCAGCGAGCAGCACTTTCTCTTGTTCGGCTTGCTGGCTCTTCGCTGACAGCATAAGAATGCATGAATGCTTGCGATCCTCCAGCAGCCTTGTTTTCTCTATGACTTCAATACCTGTCATCTTTGGCATCATGTAGTCTAGAATAATTAAATCAAAGTTAGTGTCCACAATTTTTTGTAACGCTTCTTCCCCATCAGCCGCTTCTTCGAGCGCATAACCTTCATCTTCGAGCGTATCCATAATAAGCATGCGCAGAACCGGCTCATCTTCTGCAATTAATAATGTTTTCATTTTCTTAATCCTCCACTGCCATTTGTTCTAGTGTTCATTCGACATCTATCGTCAAAAATACATCCATTAACATTTCGACGTTCGACAAAAAATCCCTCTTAAAGGTTTGTCTTAGTTGTGTCAATCCTACTTTTTACTCAATAATGACAACAAAAAAAGCAGATGCTCGCGGCAATCTGCTTTTTTTCAATATGTTTTCATTATCGTGATTTAACAATGATCTTACGAATGCTTTCGCACGATAAATGATATTTCCGCTCTAGATCAGCAACAGTCCAACCATTCGAATAATACAGGTAAATTTCTTTGTTTCGTTCGGCAAGCAGTTTCCGTGTGCCGCTTACCTCACCCCAATGCGCACGTTTCTCCGCAAGCTTAGGCACATAGATCAAATCACCTTGAATGTATTTTTGCAGCTCTTGCAATAGACTAGGGGGAAGCACGTCTCTCCCATTTTTGTAGTTCACAATAAATGTCCTCCTCGAACAAGCTAATCTTTTTAGAATTGTTTGCAGCAGTAGTGTTAATCAACATTTTTTGCTTCCTCCTTTCGATTTTTGGTAACGCTGAGTTTTTGTTGCAAGCAATAAAAGCCATGGATGTTATTCCCTCCACTTGAACTTCTTTCTTGTTGCACTTTCTTATTATATTGTAAGCATTTTCAGATGACAAGAAATGTTTAACAATAATTCCATTAATAATGGTTAGAACATTTTTAAAAGTAAAAAGGAGACCTTGCGGTCTCCTTCTAATGAGCGATCTCCGTTAAACGGAGATCACCTCCAAGTTGTTAATCAAATCGATCAGCTCCTTTCCTCAAGATTCGTCGGCCCGACTTCATCAGTATATATCCTGTATCCAGCTTGGCGATAGAGTAAAAACACTTATAAATGAACTTTACCAAATGGACAGCTGTCAAGTGAGAAAAAGTGAGTATTTTATCATCACTTTTTAATAAAGTTGTTTTTATTCAGCAGCAGCAAGGGTTTGCTTCCTCATAGGTAATTAGTGGGCATTTAATCTATGTTATGGTATTTCTAGCTCAACACACAGACTACCTAATTTCAAGGAGGAACATCATGAATAACACAAAGAACAAAAAGATTAGTAGACTTATCGCAGGTATTGGAATCAGCTTATCTATTGCCATTGCCAGCGTACCTGTCATAGCGCCTCAAGAAGCAAACGCAGCAACGGTATCAAGTACGTCCAAAGCAAACAGCATCACTGCAACTGGAAAAAAGTATTTGGGCGTGCCTTATAAATTTGGTGCAAAATCAGGGATTACTAGCGCGTTTGACTGCTCGTCTTTCACGCAGTACGTATTTAAGAAAAATGGTATTAGTCTGCCAAGGTCTTCTAAGCAGCAAGCGAAATCTGGCACTTATGTTTCTAAAAAAAATCTTAAAGCAGGCGATCTTGTTTTCTCTGACACGAATCGTGATGGCATCATCAATCACGTAAGCATATATATCGGTAACGATAAACTCCTTCACACTTACAGAGTTGGAGTAGGCGTTACGATCTCCAAATTCTCAGGCAGCACATGGGACAAGCGTTATGTAACTGCTAGACGCGTAATTAAATAGAACGATATAAGGCAGATCTCTATCTAAGAGATCTGCCTTTTTTTTTTACACTTGTGACGAACCGCGAGGCGTGCCTGCGCTATTCTTTTAATAAACCAAGCATGCGCAGGCCATACATGATGCCATCCTCCGTTACATCCTTAGTGACATAACGAGCGGCTTGCTTCACCTCATCGGGTGCATTGCCCATCGCAACGCTGTGATAGACATATTGCATCATTTCCAGATCATTTAAACCGTCGCCAAATGCATAAATATTTTCACGGTCGAAACCGGATCGTTCAACAAGAGCATGAATTCCTTTTGCCTTTGAGCCACCAGGCGGTAAAATGTCACTTCCAAACAAATGCCAACGAATGAAGCCGAGCTCAGAAAAATTTTCCTTGTAGCAGCCCTCATCCTCTTGCTTGCAATAAAGCAGGCACTGATAAATATCTTTTCCTACATAATAATCTGGCTCCATAGGCGGCAGCTTCTTTTTTAACGGTTCGTGGGCATCCTCTAAATAAGCGGTTTCATGTGTGCTGCAGCGCATACCTTCCGGTGTCATATAGACTAAAGGATGATTATTATTTAGAGTAATTTGTGTAAGCTCTGCAAGTCGGTCAGGATTAATCGAATGGCTATACACTACTTCTCCATTGTATACCACGTAAGAGCCATTAAAGCTAACATAGGATTCTATGTTTAATTGTTCGCTAATGGGCTTCAGCATAAAGGGCCCTCTTCCCGTCGCAATAACGAGTTCATGGCCAGCCGCTTTCAATTGCTCAATCGCTTGCTGCGTAGATGGCGGTATTTTCTTCTCGTGATCAACCAAGGTACCGTCAATATCAAAAAAAATAAGCTTGCGAGTCATCATTGTTTGCCTCAATCCTTCATATTCTATTCCTCTATTATAGCTTATTTCATAAAATTCTGCGTGGAGCAGCACACAGCAAATAAACCGACGCCTGCTGGCATCGGTTTATTTGGTTATTGCTTATGCAGCCATTTGCACATTCACTGGGTTAGTAGCAAACACATGTGCTCCATTTCTTGAGGCTTTGCGTTTATTATTCTGTGCGATACCTACAAGGATTGGCGCTTCAGAAATATCTCGTTGTGCAAGCTCTACTAAAAGAGCAACATCCCCCGTCTGATAAGCAACCGCCATTGCTCTTAAGAAGCTTCGCAAATACTCATCATCAGGTAAAATAACAGCCTCTGCCTTCAGTTCCCGCTTGACCGCTTGCAAGGCTTCACGCGCGCGGTAATGGGCAGCCTTGATTGCACCAGACGTCGTATTTAGCCGCTCGGCGGTTTCTTCGATTGAAAAATGAAGCACATCGCGCAAAAGAAACACGGTTCGTTGTAAAGGTGACAGATGTTGCATGAGCGCGTACATCGCTTCTTCTTGGTCAAGACTGCTTGAATAAGCTGCTATATCCAATGGCTTCGCTTGCTGGATGAGAAGTTGATATTGATTTTTTCTTCTTCGCTGATCAATCCATGTATTTTTGGCGATGCGCAGCAACAAAGCTTCCGGATTATTGTGATTTGAATCAACAGCTGCACGCAGCCCTTTTAGCCACGTATCCTGCACTAAATCCTCTGCATCCCATTTTGATTTTGTTAGAAACAAACAATATCGCTCAAGTGTTTTTTGAAGCTGATCAAGGTCAGCCTCTGTGCTTTTTACTACTGTATGGGGTAAAGATTTCAGTTCATTCATCATTATACCTCCTCGGCTTTTACCTCTCTCCATCTCGTCAAAAGGAGAACATCCTTACTAAAGTAAACGAATGAGATGAGAAAAAAGATACGCTTTTCTCAAAAATTTTTCCCGTATCCTTTTTTAATTGTTATTCGTTTACTAATCGAAATCAAACAACATCCATTTGGAGGTAAAATACGATGAGTAATTATGTACCTTATGTAGTCGAGCAATCCAGCCGCGGTGAAAGATCTTACGATATTTATTCGCGCTTACTGAAGGATCGTATCATTTTTTTGGGCTCTGCAATAGATGATGTAGTCGCTAACAGCATTGTTGCTCAATTATTATTTCTTACCGCGGAGGATTCTGAGAAAGAAATCTCTATGTACATTAACAGTCCTGGCGGCTCCACATCTGCCGGATTCGCCATTCTTGACACGATGCAATTTGTGAAAGCTCCAGTACACACTATCTGCACGGGATTCGCTGCTTCTTTTGCAGCTATACTTCTGCTTGCAGGCGAGAAAGGTCATCGTGCTGCGCTGCCTAATAGCGAGATTATGATTCATCAGCCACATGGCGGTGTCCAAGGGCAAGCCAGTGATATTGCGATAAGTGCAAATCGGATTTTGAATATACGCGCCAAATTAAATCGAATTAGTGCCGAAAGAACAGGACAGCCTATAGAGAAAATCGAAAAGGATATGGATCGTGATTATTTTATGTCATCGGAAGAGGCATTGGAATATGGAATTATCGACAAGGTCATTACCTCTATGTAGATAATAAGCTCTTATGAATCCATATTGCCGCTTGGCTGCCATCACCCATTGCTATGGTCAACATTTCAGAATGCGCAGTTACGTCTCCAGCGGCCCAAATGTCTTCGACACTTGTAAGCTTTGTACGAGGGTCAACGACGATATGATTGTTCTCCATAACCTCTACTCCAAGCTGCTTGGCAATGGAGGAACAAACCTCATTACCGCCAAATGCAACAAAACAGCGTTGACGATAAATAGATGATCCATCCGCAAGGATTACCCCTATAAATTGTTCGCGCTCAATCAGAACGGTTTGAATAGCCTGTTCAATATAGGGGATTCTTTTTTGGTCTAGCTTGAGGCGTAACTCTTCATTAATTGGTGTGAGCTCATGATTAACATAAATGAGCTCCTCCGTCCAATGCGTAAGTGTTAGTGCCATTTGCGCTCCAGCATTTCCAGCACCGAGTACAATCGTCGGCTGATCTCGTACTTCGTATCCATCGCAGTCTGGGCATACGTAAACGCTCGTTCCCAAACATGGAATAAGCATTTCCAAATTCGGAAGCCGATCCTTCACACCTGTCGCAATAAGCAGCTTCTTACCATGATAAGTTTTCATATCCGAAGTTTTCAGAAGAAAAGCCTTTTTTAATCTTTCCGCCTGTACAACTTCAGCTTGTATGAAAGTGACTCCAAGCTGCTCTGCTTGCTTTCTCCCTGCAAGGCGAAGCTCCGCCCCGCTAATGCCATCAGGAAAACCGATCAAATTATGATAGCTTCTGCATACCGAAGACCTTCCATTACCGGAATCGATAACAGCAACGTGATGACGATATCTTCCTAATTGTATGGCAGCCTGTAATCCTGCAATGCCGCCGCCTACAATTACACAATCATAGATCATCAAATGCCTCCCAGTAATAGGATTAGTGTACACAACATCAGTTGATTATATATTATTTATAATTGGCTCTCCACTTATACGAAGGAATAAGGATACGGCTAGGAATAGTCTCTATTTCAAAAGAAGCCAGCTGCTCTAATTCAGGGCAGCTGGCTTCTTTTTCATATATGTGATTATTGCACGCTCAATCTTCTTCGCTTCATTTTGATGACTTCTGGAAGCGCAATACCTATGAGTACAACGATGACACCAGCCCATTGCAAGGCGCTGACATGTTCATTCAGAACGAAGGATGAAAGCAAAACAGCGACAGGAAGTTCCGACGCACCCAAAATCCCTGCCATCCCTTCTCCGACATGCGGCACACCGATTGCAAATAGTACGGGTGGAATAAACGCACCGAACATACCAAGCAAGAAACCGTAAAGCATCAAATCTCCAAAAATGAGTCCATTAAACAAAAAGGTTGGAGGGAATAAAATAAATACAAGTACCATGCCCCCGGTAATCATCCATGCGCTTCGATAAGCAGGATGTACAGAAGGAACTGCTTTTCCGCTAAAGAGAATAAATAGTGAATAACTAACTGCAGATAACAGGCCGAGTATAACTCCCATTATATTGAACTGTCCTGTGCCCTGCTCGATGATGCCTGCTGCAAGCAATGTACCGCCGAATAAGATAGCAATTGTAAAAAACATAATGCCGTTTGGACGTTTCCGCTGTCCTACCGCTTGAATTAATACACCAATCCATGTGAACTGAAAGAGCAATATAATCGCAAGCGATGCGGGGATGTAGCGAAGAGATTGGTAATACAATAAACCTGTAATAGCGGTTGGAGTTCCAGCAGCCATTAGAATGAAACGTTGTTTCCATGTCATGCTGCTCGTGTGAATAGATGTATTAGCCTTACTTTGATTAGTTGAGCTCTGGCTGCGCTTCTCACGCCATTTCATAATGAAAGTGAGTATCCAAGCGAGCAAAAAACCTGTTAACAATTGACTGCCTACAACTTCACCAAGCTCATAGCCTCGGCCATAAGCAAGCACAACAATAGTGGACAAAATGCCATAGCTTGCAGCACCTAGAAAAACCGAAAAAATATACTTCATCTGTGTGAATCCCCCTCATGAAAATTTGGAAATTTGCGCATAAAAAAATCCCAACTGCGAATATAGGATCAATGATGATTGATCTCATATTCGTAGTTGGGAAGTAAGGCTTCCCGTAGAAACCCTCACCCTGTTCAAGCTGTAACTCCGTGAGGTTATACGAATTATTTAGTTGTGGAATACGTCTTAAGCACATTGAATATTACATGACAAGTAAAGTGCTGTCAATAGATAATAAACTGGAAGTTCGGAAAACAGGCGATTTGCACATCACTTTTTTGCATCTTGCTCCCTACGCTGCATGCGATTATGCTATGATAATACGACGTGAATATGGCTGTTATATGGAGTGAGATAGATATGAGCAAATCAGTAATAAATGGTACTGTAAAATCGGTTTGCCCTTTTGATTGCCCGGATACTTGTGGTCTGAGCGTCACCTTCGAGGAAGGCAAAATAACGAAAGTAACAGGTGATGCAGAGCACCCGGTAACCCGCGGAGCAATTTGCAATAAGGTAAGACAAATAAATGATCGCGTGTATCATCCTGAAAGACTGCTCTACCCTCTTCGCCGTGTAGGTCCCAAAGGCGAGCATTCATTCGAACGCATATCTTGGGAAGAAGCCTATGAGGAAATTACCTCACGTATGAAAGGGATTATTTCCGAGTATGGAGCGAGTGCCATATTGCCTTATAGTTTTTATGGCAATATGGGTGTTTTGAATGCTGAAGGAATGGATCGACGGTTCTTTCATCGACTCGGCGCAAGTCAATTGGACCGCGCAATATGCAACGCTGCTGGATCAACAGGTTATGCTTATACGATGGGCGCTTCCAAAGGCATTGATCCCGAAGAAACGATACATACGAAACTGTTTCTTATATGGGGCTGCAATCTCGTATCAACAAATATGCACCAAACGATGTTGGCAACGGAAGCACGGAAAAACGGAGCAAAGGTTATTCATATTGATGTGCATCGCAATCGTACCTCTACTTGGGCGGATCAGTTCATTCATTTGCGTCCGGGAACGGATGCAGCGCTCGCTCTCGGCATGATGCATGTCATCATCCGTGATGAGCTGACTGATCAAGCTTTTCTCGAGCAGTTCACGCTCGGTTACGAGGATCTCGCGAAGCAAGCAGCTGAATATACGCCTGAACGAGTGGAAGCTATTACGGGCGTACCGGCAGCAGAGGTCGAGGAGCTTAGCAGGCTGTATGGAACGACCACTCCCTCTTTTATCCGCATTGGCAACGGACTTCAGCACCATGATAATGGCGGAATGATCGTGCGAACAATTTCATGCTTGCCTGCATTGACTGGACAATGGGATGTTCGCGGTGGCGGTGCAATGAAAGGAAACAGCTGGTATTCGCGGCTCAATGGTGAGAAAATTGAGCGCCCCGATTTATTGCCTGATCCGGCTGTCCGCACGATCAGCATGAATCAACTCGGTGATGCTCTTCTAGATGCCGCTCCTCCAGTAAAGATGCTGTTCGTTTATAACAGCAATCCAGCAGTCGTAGCGCCTGACCAGAACCGAGTGCGCGAGGGATTGGCTCGTGAGGACTTATTTACGGTTACACATGATTTGTTCTTAACAGACACCTGCAAGTATTCGGACATTGTATTGCCTGCAACTTCTCATTTTGAAAATTTGGATTTATACACTTCCTACTGGCATCTGTATTTGCAGCTTCACCAGCCGATTATGGAACCGATGGGTGAATGCAAATCAAACTTTACGCTCTTTAAGGAGCTTGCGCTTAAACTTGACTTTGAGCCTCATCTATTTGATATTTCTGAGCAGCAAATGATAAGCGAGGCGCTCGATAGCGAAAATAATCCGCTTCTTAAAGGCATTACTTTTGAGGCGCTGCAAGCTAATACGTGGATGAAGGCTGGCGGTAATGAGCTTCCTTCCTATACCTCGATGATTCCGACTCCTTCCGGTAAAATCGAGCTCTATTCGGCGAAAATGCTTATGAACGGCTTGCCTCCAATACCCAATCATACGCCGCTTAGAGAGCCGGAGACGTATCCTTTTTGGCTGACGACTGGCCCGAATCACAGCTTCATTAACTCGACCTTCGCCAACCAAGAAAAGCTGCAAAAGCTTGAGAAGGAGCCTCTCCTTCATATGCATGCGGATGACGCAGAAGCACTTGGGCTCCTTAACGGTGAACGTGTAAAGATACGCAATGACCGCGGTGAACTGGAGATGACGCTGCGCGTTGGTCAAGATGTACTGCCCGGCGTACTAGTCACGCAAGGCTTATGGTGGGAAGACAAGAAAAAAGGCCATCAAGCCGTGAATATACTGACGCCGCAGCGGCTCGCAGATATGGGCGGCGGTGCTACATTTTTCTCAAATCGCGTTGAAGTTTTGAAAGCTGATGCAGCACAATAATAGATAACCAAAAACACCTGAGTCCTTATGTAAAGAAGGAGCTCAGGTGTTTTTACCTTTTTGCCTATGAATCAGTAGCTAATACCAACACGTTCTCGCACATAAGCACCGTTAAAATATTCCGAAACAGCGAATTCAGCCGTATCTGCAAAAGAAATCGATGCACCTCCAGAGGGCAGAATCTCCTTTCGCACACGATAACCGCCTCGCAGCTCCTCTTGAACGAGCCTCGTGGGACAGACGATGGTCCAGTCCAAATAAGTGTTAGCGAGTGCCCTATAAGCCTGCTCATGCTCTTTGGCCGCATCATGGTTTAAACGTCTGTTTTCACTGGACTGGTATCTAAGCAGCTCTGGCTGCAGTTCACTCTGCAAGATGCCCGCTGTACCAATCGTAACGATTCTTTTCACTCGGTAATGCTGCATTGCGGCAATCAAATTTGTGATGCCGCTGACAAGCGTTCCGTTGCCTTCCGTATTTAACGCACAAATGACTCCGCTCGCATCAAGCATGGCTTCAAAAACATCATGCTGATTACGTACATCTCCGAGGTAGCTCTCATCGATCATTTGCTCAGGCAGTCTTACAAATCGCTTGAATGGAACGTTCCTATCTTCAAGATAACTCGCAATAAATTGACCGGTCTTGCCTGTAGCTCCGAGAAGTAATAACTTTGAAGCTGTCATGATATGTACCCCTCTTATTAAAAACGTTTATCCTGTTAAAGCAGCTCGTCAACGATGTTTGCAGGGACTTGTCCAGTTAACGCGTTTACTAGGTTTTGAGCCGCTAGCATAGCCATATCAAACCTTGTATCCGAAGTGGCAGAGCCGATATGAGGCAAGGTTAATACATTAGCCATCGTCAGAAAAGGATGATCCGCTTCAATCGGTTCTTTTTCGAAAACATCAAGGCCAGCAGCTGAAATCGTACCCTGCTCGAGAGCTTCAATCAAAGCTTGCTCATCCACCGTTTGCCCTCTCGATATATTAATGAAAATCGCTGATGACTTCATTAATTTAAACTCTTTTGCACCAATTAGTTTAACCGTCTCTGGTGTCAGAGGTGCAAGCAATAATACAAAATCTGAATAGGCAAGCAGATCATTTAATTCAAAATAACGAACGCCTAGCTTCTCTTCCGCTTCTGGCTTGCGGCTGCGATTATAATAAACGACATCCATGTCAAACCCGAACCTAGCGCGACGGGCAACCGCCTCACCAATTCTCCCCATTCCAATAATGCCAAGCTTAGCGTGGTGGACATCTTTACCGAACAGCTTGACGCCATCGCCTGTCTTCCACTTGCCATCCTTAACGTATCGATCCAGCTCCGCAACACGCCTTGCTGTTCCCAGAATGAGTGCGAGTGCAAGATCCGCTACAGTGTCATTAAGGACATGCGGCGTGTTCGTTCCAACTATCCCTCTTGTACGCATTGCTTCAACATCAAAATGATTATAGCCAACGCTTATGCTGCTTACGACTTTCAAATGCGGCGCATGGTCAATTAATTCAGCATCAATTTTTGCTCCTGCCGTTAATAAACCATGTGCACTCGCCATCTTCAGAAGCAGCTGCTGACGGGTCATGGGTGTTTTCTCTTCCCATTTGTCTATTATACAGTGCTCTGCTATAAACGCCTCTACTTCAGCGGGGATCTGTCGATCAATGAAAACAGTTGGTTTCATTAGCAATCTCCTCTCAGCATTTGTCATTTATAAGCATAGCACAGTTTATCCATTCATTGCTGCTTGGCGCTTGATTAGATCTTCAATAACGATACATGCCATCGCTTCTACAACGGGAATAATACGAGGACAGATACACGGGTCATGTCTGCCAATGGTCTCGATCATCTTCTCTTGACCGTGGATATCAATCGTATGCTGCGGCAAAGAGATGGATGAAGTGGGCTTAACCGCTATACGAAAAACAATTTCTTCACCCGTGCTGATGCCGCCGACAATTCCGCCTGCGTTATTGCTTAAAAACCCGTTTTTGCTCATAGCATCATTATGCTCGCTACCGAGCATCTCAGCAGCAGCAAAACCAGCCCCAAACTCAATGCCTTTAACAGCCCCGATGGATAGCATTGCTTTCGCAAGCTCAGCGTCCAGCTTATCAAATACTGGCTCGCCAATCCCAGGTAAAACGCCTCTTACTCTGCATTCCACGATACCGCCGCAGCTGTCTCCAATAGCCGCTAAATGCTCGATTTTCTCGATCATACGAACCGCTGCTTCCGGGTCACATGCTCTTACTGCATTTTTTTCAATCTCATCCTCGACGTACGTTTCGCATTTAATACCGCCTATTTCCTTGGTGTAAGCAACAACACTTATTCCTCGGTTCTCTAACAGCTTGCGGGCAACCGCTCCGCCAGCAACACGGCCTGCAGTTTCTCTTCCCGAGGCCCTCCCGCTTCCGCGGTGATCACGCAAGCCGTATTTTTTCAAATACGTATAGTCGGCATGTCCTGGACGAAAGGAATTTTGTATATCATTATAGGCTTCAGGCTTCATATCTGTATTATGCAGCATAATGAAAAGTGGCGTTCCCGTAGTTTTCCCTTCAAACATGCCAGACATAATACGAATGACATCATATTCTTTGCGCGGGGTAGTTACAGAGGATTGACCGGGCTTTCTTCGATCCATTTGTGTTTGAATATATTTCTCATCCAGCTCGACCCCAGGTGTCACGCCATCTACAATGACGCCAACGGCTTCCCCGTGTGATTCTCCGAATGTCGTAATTTTAAAGCTTTCCCCATATGTGCTTCCTGCCATTATGTTTACCTCCCGATTGAATGCTTTGACGCATTCGTTATTTGTCTATTATAATTTCGAATATGAAATAAATGAAATCGGAATTTTTGAATCATGTCATAGAGAGGAACTATATCATGCTAATGAATATGGAATGGTATCGCATTTTTCTCCATACCGCCAAATTAGGTAATTTGACAAAAGCAGCACAAGAGCTGCATATTACACAGCCTTCTGTCAGCTATGCAATTAAGCAATTGGAAGCGCAGCTTGAAGTGAAGCTGTTTGATCGATTGTCCAAAGGAGTAAAGCTTACCCCGGAAGGATTGGAGGTTCTCGCTTATGTAGAGAAATCGTTTACGATACTGCAAGCAGGTGAAACCCAGTTACAAGCGCTCAAAAACCTTACGGCAGGCGAGCTGCGGATTGGGGCTAGCGGACCTGTAATCAAGCATTTGCTGCTGCCGCTGCTCGATACGTTTCATGCGGAGCATCCCGATGTGCGCATTCGGCTTTCTCAAGGAAAAACATCGGATATACGGGACCGATTGTTAGATGGTCAAATCGATATTGGTCTTGTTCACCTGCCCCTCTCTGATCATGAACTTGTCGTTTCACATCTAACGGAGATTCAGGACTGCTTTGTTGTAGGAGAAGCTTATCGTCATTTAGTCGATATCCCCTTTTCGGCTCAAGCCTTAGCCCAATTACCGCTCTTGCTGCTCTCTGAAGCGAGCAGTACAAGATTGTTTATTGAGCAGTGGTTTGCTTCACAAGGCATTACGCCAGATGCGGATATGGAGCTGTCCAGCATGGATATGCTGATTGAAATGGCTATTCGCGGCTATGGGGCAGCATTTGTTACACAATCCTTTATCGATCAGGAGCTTGAGAATAAGAAACTATTTCGACTTCAGACAATTGAACCCATTCCATTGCGTTCTGTAGGTTTTGCCACTAGGCGCAATTCTTCTCTTCCCATCATCGCAAACCGGTTTATTGCATTGCTTGAATAACAAGAAGAGCCTCTCGGCGTCCAAGAGGCTCTTCTTATTATTGGCATGATTATGATCAGTATGCCCTTTCATATTGCTTTGCTGGCAATGCCTCACCTTTTACAGCCTGAATTGCATGTAATGCCCAATAAGGATCACGAAGCATACCGCGAGCAACAGCTACTAAATCTGCATCTTCACTCGCAATCGTCGCTTCAGCCAGCTGTGGATCCTCCAGCTTGCCGACGGCAATGACAGGTACCTGCAGCGCTTCTTTCAGAGCACGTGCCAAAGGCACCTGATATCCAGGATAGTTGCCCGGGCGCCGTACTCCGACTGGACCTTCCCCGCCGCTGGATACATGAAACACATCAACTCCAGCATCTCTGTAGCGTTTGCTGAACTCGATGCTATGGTTCAAATCATAACCACCATCCATATATTCAATGGCAGAGATTCGCATGATGAGCGGCATGTCTGCTGGCATAACGCTTTTCACCGCTTGAACGACCTCTACCCCAAATTTAGCCAAATCCTGACCGTACTCATCCTCACGGGTATTAATGCCAGGAGACTGGAATTGATGCACCAAATAACCATGAGCACCATGTATTTCAATTGTGTCTACACCCGCTTCTACTGCTCTTCTAGCTGCCTCTTTAAATTGATTCACAATAACTTTTATTTCTTCGACAGAAAGTGGTTTAGGTGTTTTATAGTTTGGTCCTGCTGGGATGGCAGATGGACCAACGGGCTGATCAGCGTCCTCTGCTTTACGCCCAGCATGGGCGATTTGAATGCCTATTTTCGAACCATGTTTGTGCACTTCTGAAATAATGCGTCTGAAAGCTGGAATATGCTCATCTGACCAAAGCCCTAAATCATGATCTGTAATGCGACCATCTGGATCAACATCGGTCATCTCCATTAGGATAAGACCCGTACCGCCTATCGCACGTGAAACATAATGAACATAATGCCATTCATTAGGTATCCCGTCCTTCGCGTCTACAGAGTATTGACACATAGGTGCCATTACAATTCTATTTTTAAGCTTAAGACTTTTGAGTTCAAATGGTGTATCTAAATGTTTAAACGTCATGATCTATGCACCTCTTCGTTAATTAGAGTGGGTAGTTATTACTCTATTTTTACCACAGTTAGTATAAAAGCGAAAGTAGTGAACTTTTTTTCATATAGTTTCCCTAAAGTTACTTTTGTACTATACTTGAAGAAATGGAGTTAAATTAGTTGAGGTGATCTGATGGATGAACGTGAACAGCTCGTTCTAGAGCGAGGTACTTATGGTATTCCTTGCGTTATAGGTAAAGTACTAGACATTATCGGTACGAAGTGGACCTTTCTCATTATTCGTGACCTGCTGGTCGAAGAAACGATGCGCTTTAGTGAATTGTTGAAATCACTCGAAGGCATCAGTCCGAAGACACTTTCCCTTCGCTTGAAGGAGCTTGAAGACCAAGGCATCGTTAGTCGAACCATTTATGCTGAGGTCCCCCCAAGAGTAGAATACACCATTACTGAAAAAGGTAAACGATTGGAACCCATCTTTATTGAGCTCAAGCGATTTGGACTCACTTTATAATGATCATACAGCAAAAAGGATTGTCTCCAGCCTTCGCTTAAGAGACAATCCTTTTTTCATTTAGAAAAATTAAATCAATTCTGATTTTTGTAAAAGCCGTTGAAGGAGCGCTGCAACTTCCGCTCGAGTCAGGTTTGCTTTTGGCGCCAGCTGATGATCTGTTTTTCCATTAATAAGACCACTTTGCAAACAATCCGCGATACCGCTTAAAGCCCACTCTGCAAACATTGCTCTGTCCGTAAATCCTTGCAGCAGCGTATCGGTATCTGCATCCACTAGTTTGTCCTTTAATCCTGTAACCTTCATTGCTTTGGCTGTGATCGCCATTGCCTGTTCACGTGTCATGCTGATGCTTGGACGGAATGTCCCATCCTCGAATCCTTCAATCAGGCCATAAGCATATGCGGTTTGGACTGCCTCCGCATACCAAGCCGAGCTATTCACATCTGTGAATATTTGCGCTGCTTTTACAGGTTTGAGGCCGAGCGCCCGAACGAGCAAAGCCGCAAATTCGGCTCGCGTAACCTCCTGGTTAGGCAGATACTTATTTTTATCCACACCTTTTACGATGAGTCTTCCACTTAGATCATTTACGGCGGATGCTGACCAGTGACCCTTTATATCCACGAATACGGTATCATAATGGACAAGCGCATACACGCTGTTTGTCAAACTGCTAATTACTGCTATATAGTTGCCATTCTTATGAACAATTTTGGTAGGTACATGGCGTACTGATCCGTCTGGGTCAATGACAACAGCTGTCGTCATTTGAGTTTGATCCACATCGTCAGGAAGTATCAACGCCCTTTCTACATAAGCGTCGAAGCTGTCGATATTTACATTGGTTCCTCCATAATTGGCGGTAACCGTAAAATTAAATGCCGTATCAACTAATGAAAACTTGCCGATTATAGCAGCTTCGTCTAGCAACTTTTGAATCGCTGCTTCCGGCTTGCTGATTTCGATATTAATCTCTATGGCTGACGGCTCTGCAGAAGGATTAATTTGCCCTATCAATGCTTTTAAATTAATATGCCGCGCAGGCAGCGTATAGATTGTTGCATCGGTTTGCAGCATAATTACCGCATTTTTCTGCTGAAGATTGTCCAGTATTTCCGCAGTCAGCCCAGCTAGGAAACGATCAGGCTGTGTTCGTGTCTGTATCGTAATGACCGAATGCTCTTGCTCACTGGCCAGCTTATTCGCCAGTTTAACAGAATCAAGCTTGAACTGAGTAACCGATTGTCCATTTATTGTTGAAGTTTCTGCGGTTCCAAGCTGCTCTTCCTTGCCATTGATCAACACAGCAAACTCTGCATTAGAAGGCTTCACAGGCTGCGGAGGATTAATAGGCGAGACAGGTCCTGATTCACCTATTGGAACTGCGCTTATTTCATTAGAAGCTGAGCTTTCTCCTGCCCCATTGTAAGCCTTTATTACAAAATAATATGTTTGACCATTGCTCAAGCCTTTCGCTAGATAGTTATATACAGAGCCTGTTACGGTTGCTGCCTCTTCCGAATAAACGCCTGGCGTCGTGCTGACAAAGATTTTGTAGCCATCTGCACGATCCACGGCGTTCCAGCTTAAGCTCGTTTCCCCATTGCCCGCCACTGCCTCATATAGTACTGGCGGCAAAAGCGACTCCCCTGGTTCAGTTGGATCAGTTGGTTCCGTCACCGTTACAGCTGCCGATGTACTTAAATCGCCGTTTTGTGTTTTCGCCGTAATGTTGGCCGTCCCTATCCCAATGGCGGTAACAAGCCCAGTCTGGCTTACTGTTGCAACATTGCTGTTGCTTGTTGTCCACGTTATATTTTTGTTCGTCGTTTGCTCTGGCATAAGCGCTGCGCTGAGCTGCTCCGTATTGCCAGTCAACAGCGTAAATGCTGAATGATTCAAAGTAATGCTGTCCGCAAACACTTCGGGTCCATATACCTCAAGCTCCCATAGCGAATAACCATACACTGTCGCTCTTACCGTTCCGTACATCCGCACAAAGCGGGCGTTGACTTCATCAAACGAAACCGTCTCGATGCCGCCCTTCCCAGTTGTCGTACTGTACACCGTCTGCCAGCCTGCTTCGCTGCTTATATCGTTGGCCACTTGGATCTGATAGCTTTTGCCATAGGCACTCTCCCAGTACAGCTTCACTTGATCAATTGTCTTGCTCTCCCCAAGATCAATATAAATCCAGCTCGGATCGATGCCTCGCTTGGAGCCAAAGCGGGTCGCGAGATTACCGTCATTAACATATCGCGACGTATCCTCGACGCCGTCATTCGATGAGCCGAACGCGGGCTGCCTCAGCGCCAGATTCGTCCGCGTCCTAGGCTCCGGATTTTGCACGGGCTTGATCGTTACACCGCTATAATGCTCTTTGCTCAGAAAGTTCATCTCATGGAGATTTTTTGCAGGCTCGCTTTTGCCCGGCATATACACGTTTTCGAACGTAATATTTGTAATCTCCGCTCCCTCCATGCCCTTCAGCTTGGAGAAGCCTTCGCCAATGTCTCGTACTGTAATGTTTTTTACGGTTACGCCTGTGATCGGTCCGACACCTGCATTGCCGCCGTTTACTGTAAACATTGTCATCCAAGCGCTGTTGTCTTCATTGCTGCCGCTGATATCCTCTACATCCATATTTTCGAAGGTAATGCCGCTTACCTTGCCCGATCCATATTTATGATGAATGGCAAAACCAACCGCTGCCCTATACACGACACCGTCCTTGAACGTAATATTTTGTTGGTCCTGCATGACGCCTTGACCCATTTTGAAGCCATAACATAGAGTCCAAGAAATCGCATCCTCGAAGAGCACGTTTTGCACCGGCTCTGGACTTCCTGGCCATGGTACCTTCCCGGATGCGATATCCGTATCCTCCCGCCATGCTTTGGTGGAATACGGATCATCCAGCGCGATGCCAATTGAATTTCTAACGACTACGTTTTGTGATTCGCAAATGTCGATGCCGTCATTTTCGCCCATACCCAAGCTGTTGAACATTTTCAAATTCGTAAACGCTAAATCATTGGATCTTGTCGGTACGATCGCCCAGCCAGCCGATTCCCGAACCATGATGCCATCCATCTTAAAATTTGAGGTAGCAATAGGCACGATTAGATTGTTGATCATACCTTTACCGTTCGTACTTTTATCATCATGCAGCGCTTGACCGTTGCCATCGATCGTGCCGCGACCGTAAATTTTAATATTTGTCGAATGAAAGGCTGTAGAAATCCACCATGTGGCGGGCCTTCCCATCGAATCCTTAAACCAATGCTCGGTATAATCTGCCGTCTTTCCCGTAGCAACAAATGTTGCTCCAGGTTGCATGTAAAGCGCCGTGTTGCTCTTCAACACGACATTTCCAATGTAATACGTACCGCGCGGAACATAAACGATGCCTTGCTTCCCATTCCCCTGCGTAGTTCCATAGCTGCTCGCATCATTAATGGCTTGCTGCAAGGCAGCTGTTCTCGCTGCTACTCCCGTTTTCTCCCATGTTGTCGTCACCAGATAAGGCGCTGCAGTCACATTATAGATCCCCTCGCCGGTGGCATTCGGAATATCCGTCTCCGCCGGATCAGCCGCGATAACCAATCGGGTAGTCCGGTTGTTCATCATGATGATCAAATACTCATCCTTCTGCGTCGTAAACGTGATCGTTCTGCCAACCACGGAGTCAGCTTGAATACCGAGTTTCTTCGGACTGATCGAATATTCATGCACCTTATCCGTATTCAAGATTGTAAGTTCATAGGTTACCGGTCCGCCTCCCATCGAGAAGCTCGCATAATCGTAGTCGTTGAAGCCCTTAACCACCGGAATTTCTACTCCATTAGCCTTAAGGCTATAATTCGTTGAAACCGCATATTTCGCTGAAGGCTGATTCGAATAAATGATAGCTGGACCCACTCCCGTTCCCCCCACTCCTTCTGATGCTGCCTTCACACTTGGGGCTGAAACAAATACCGATGATGCCAAAATCGCAAATGCTAACGCAAAACAAAACCATTTTCGAGTCGTGAATGTCATTTCCTTTCCCCCTTCTTCACTTTTGAAAACCCTTACATTTATAAGTATAGGGGGAATGTACGAACCCTCTAATGCGGTAAATCCCACATTATGGACAGCAATCTTAAGCAATTTACTAATAAAAGAATGGATTAGTCCAGTGGTCGTTATTGAATAAAGGCTTATAAATAGCAAAAACCCCCTTAACGGGGGCAGGAGTACATAAACAATTTATATTTGTTTCAACCATCTCTTATTTAACGGTGATGACAAATGGCACCGTCAGCACCTCGCCTTTAAATTGAAATTGCCCCCATAACTTGTAAATGCCTTTCTCAGGAAATACCGTGTGGAACATGATGTTTGCACCACCACTCATCGCTTCCATTGCATGTGCATGCACGAATTGGTCAACTGTGCTGTTCAAAATAACACAATGGCCGGAAGTGCCGAGAAATGGCTCTATCTCCTTAATCGGCTTTCCCGTCTCTTTATCTATAATTCGGAATAGCAACATAACCATCTGTCCCGCTTCTATTTCATCAATACCGGGGCTTGCCGATAATGAAACTTCTAAGCCGCTTACACTTTTTATCCATGTGGTGTCAAGAACTATTGTTTTGTTAGATAATGGCTCGCCAGCAACCTGTATCCACTGCTTATTAATGACAACATTTTGTTTATGAGGCTTGAATTCAGTCGTTACATAAAACGAGCCTGCAAATGGTAAATTAAGCTTTGTCCGAAAAACATTGTCTTTCACATAATCGGGATGCACATGCTGAAACGATGATAAATCTTTACTAACGACGATCAGATGCATAAGCTTGGTCATATCTTCTGTAAATTTCGTTACAGGCTGCCCATACGCGGTGGTGACTTCCAATTGTAATTCCATTTCTCCTACTTCTACTGGATTGCCATTTATTTCGCTTACTTTTACAAGATAACCTGAAGCTTCTGGTAATGGCATTTGTTCATTCTGAAGAGCTGCCAGCAATCCTCGCTTAGGCGGTTCTATATCGACGTTCGTAAGGTTCGTAAATGTATCCGAAGCACAGCCAGTTGCAGCTAACAGGATAACAATCAAGCATATTAAATTCAGTCCAATGGACTTTAATCGTACGCTCATTGACTTACACGCTCAGGCGATTGGGCTAAAAGGCTAAGGCCGAGCGACAGCAGCGAAGCTTGTACGATTGAGCCTACCCACAGCTCGGGCTCCCAGCCAATACCGCTCGTCGCAGCCATCCAGCCAAAGTAACTACCCCAAAGCACAATAGGCGTAATGGTGGCAATCAGCCTGCTGCTTCGCCTGCGATTCAGATCAGAGCGTCTTAAATGCAGCAATAAGTCACCGCACAGTCCTGCAGCAAACGAGACGATCAAACTATGTATTTGGGTAAAACCATCGATTACACCCATTAGTGCGCTAATGAGTAAGAATACAAAAGTAATCGCACCAAAAGGAGGCTGCCAGCGCTTTAGCATAAATAAAATGGGAAACATAAATACGATCGTATTTAGTAAGATAAACGTTAATCCTCGTACCTCGGCATCATCTACCATCCGGTGCGCAAATAAAGTGCTGGAATTGTTCATATACCAAGCAACTACTTTTGGCGCAGGCAAATTATACCGAAACATCCACACATACATGAGAAAGAAACTGACAGTACCTGCTGATAACGCTAAGGATAATAAGTATGGGAAAAAGCTTCTCCAACCTATCTGATCGCCACTGTGCTCCCTCCAGCCTGCTCGAAGCGGACTTGATAAGATGAGAATGGCACCGAGCATTAAGGCTAAATGAGAAGGACTAAGCAGCGCTTCAAGATTCACTTCAATTCCAAAAATAATATGCCAAGCCATATCAGCTAAGCCGCCTGCAAGAAAGATGATGACGCCAAGCAAGCCAAGCTCATATCCATTAGGAATGGCTTGCTTCCACGAGCAGCCCATTCTTTTTTTTACATATACAATCATTCCAAGTATCCATGCTGCGCATGCAAGAAACCCACTATACAAAATCGCATGCCAAGGGGTGAAAAACGTTTCGACTACATCATGGTTATGGGCATAACCGTCTATGAATATACCGAGCACTAGCCATGTGCCAAGCAGCATCGTTACGAAGTGGCTTTTCGTAGAAATAGCGTATGGTTGCATGAAACACTCTCCCCAGTTATCAATGAATAAACTGCTCGGCTATGCTGGTTAATTCTGCTTTGGTCATGTCTAGATCTGAACTGCCAATCGTGTATAGTATCGTTTCATCCTCTAGTGAATCCATCCAAAAGACGGATTGATACTGATCCGTATCACTGTACAGAAACGGCTGTGCTAGAGCATAAATAGCAGATTGTTGACCAATAACGATTTGCTCTTGCGCCTTTAGATTTGAACGTAATTGCACATTGCTCTTATCCGTGAATACCTCCATGGTGATATGAATAATGTCAGTGGATTCGTTCTCATAAGTCGTCGTATAGACAGGATGATCCACGCTCTCTATTTCAGGTCTGGGCAGTGGCAGCCAGGTCTCCTCCGGTTTCTCTTTCTTCACACGTTTCTCAAGCTCATGAAGCGACTCCATGTCTGCAGCGGATAATGAACCGCCAAACGGCTGATCCTTCTGACCTCCAATAAACGTCAATGTTTCTGTTAAAGAATCAGGCATTTGAAGATCTGGATTTGCTTCCGTCAATTGCATCTCCCATTCTTTTTCTACCTTCCACACGTATGGATTGGTGATGATTGCGATAGGTATAGAACTTGTTTTCGGCAGAAGACTTTTTAATTTTTGCGAATAAAATATCGCCTTCCCCTCGGTAGGAAGTGTTTGTTTAACCTCTTTGAGCGATTCGCGCATTTGCTGAGCCAACATCGCATCATACGTTCCTAATTGACCATTATGCAGCATGTAATCAATAATCTCGTCTTTAAAATGAAAAATATAGGGTGTAGAGAAACCCATGGAAGTAAGGAGCAGTCCCGCTACGATGATTCTGAGCGTCCATGATTTTTTTACGGCGTGCAGCTTGGTCTGCTTTTGGAAGCTCTGCTTTCGGTACAGCTGTTCGATTCGAGCATCAAGCTCCTCAGGGCGTTTGATTCTCGTTGCGGATTGTTTGTAGGCTTGTGTTAGCTCTTGTTCAATCGACATGATTAAACACCTCCTTGAAAAATTGAGAATGTGAGGTTCGATTTCGCAGTTTTTTCAAAGCCTCATGATGTCTGGATTTGGCTGTGCCTAGTGGGATTTGGAGCGTGCTGGCAATCTCCTCAAAGGAGCAATCCTGATAATAGCGAAGTACGATTATTTGTTTATGTTTGGCAGACAAGCTGTTTACGAGCTGAAGTACTTGGTGTTTTTCTTCCTCTTCGACCGCTAATTCATCTGGCCTCTTCCATGGCTGTACGCCATACAATTGCTTATTGCGATTAATTAAACGTAAAAATCGCCAGCCTTTTCGATTGTGATGATTAACCTGATTAATGATTAAGCCGTTAAGCCAGGCTCGAAATGGTCTATTGTAGTCGTAGGCAGGCAAAGCGGAGAGCATAGCGATGTAAATCTCACTAACGATATCATTGACTTCGTTTTTGTTCGTGACCAAATAATAGACGGTACGATAGATATGATCTGCCGTTTTCTCATACACCAAGCGGAAAGCTTCCGGATCTTCATCCAGAAGCAAAGCTAACAAGGGTTGTATGTCCGAATCCTTCAATACGGAAACCTCCTCACGCCACACGAGTACTCATGTGCCAATTCCAATTATTATTTCGTTTCAAAAAGGGATAATTCACTCATCATGATGCCGGTTACCTTTTCTTGATCTACCATAAACTCGAGTACCCATTCCTTCTCTTTATCGATATAACCTAGTAGTTTTAAATCATCGTGTTCTCTATTATAATAGGCATCCCCATACATGTCCTTAACAGATTGTATAGAATTTCCCAGTTTAGCCCCTTTATGGGTAGCTTCATCTGAAAGCAGATTATAGCTCGCGACCTTGCTTTCAGATACCGTATATGTAGCGTTAAAATACTCCCATGACTGAACAGGCACATCATAATCATCTGCTTTTTTCATTTTAATATCGTATTTCCCTTTTGGCTGACCACGTTTATCCGTAAGTAATTGAACCGAATCCCCAGGCGATATCCCGCCAGTATGCTCCTTGCTTAAATCCGTACTTTCGATATTAGTTAGAAAATCCTGTGGCACGCTTGGCTGTTCGGTGGAACAAGCAGCTAGTACCAAACATATCAATATGACTATTATCCCTTTTTTCATATAGCCCCTCCTCTATTTGCTTTCGCTATACATTGGTTTCGTATATGAAAAAGGTTCAAAAAAGGTTTTAAGTTGAAATTATTTAAAATGTCAACTATAATATAGAATGCTTTTATTTGTTTACCGGAAAGGAAAGACTACGATGAGTGAAGCTAATCATTTTCGAGTTTTATTGTATTATAAATTTGTAGCTGTACCGGATGCTGAGCAGTTTGCTGCTGAACATCTTGCATATTGCAAGGAATTAAACGTAAAAGGCCGTATCTTAATTGCTGATGAAGGAATTAACGGAACGCTCTCAGGAACCATCGAGCAAACTGAACAATATATGGCGCATATGCGTGCGAATCCTTTATTTTCGGATATGGTTTTCAAAATCGACGAAACCGATAAACATGCTTTCAAGAAGATTTTTGTACGTTACAAGAAAGAGCTAGTGACGCTACGTTATGATAAGCCTTTAGATCCGAATACATTAAGCGGCACTCGTCTATCACCTAAAGAATTTCATGAGTATTTGCAAAGAGAAGATGTTATCGTACTAGATGGCAGAAGCGATTATGAATACGATCTTGGTCATTTCCGCAACGCGATCAGACCCGATCTTGAAACATTCAAGGAGTTTCCTGAATGGCTTCGCGAGAATATGGCGGAATTCAAAGACAAGCCGATCATTACCTATTGCACAGGCGGCATTCGCTGCGAGAAGCTTACAGGCGTTATGCTAAGCGAAGGCTTTAACGACGTCTATCAGCTTGAAGGCGGTATTGTAACCTACGGCAAGGACGAGGAAGTACAAGGCAAACTGTTTGACGGCAAATGTTATGTATTCGATGAGAGAACATCCGTTGTCATTAATCAAACAGATGAAGCGGTTGTTGTAGGCAAATGCCACCACTGCGAGCAGCCTGCTGATACCTATATCAATTGTGCAGATGACTCCTGTCATTTGCAGCATATCGTATGCAAGGAATGTGAAGAAACGAAGCACGGCTTCTGCTCTACAGCATGCGAAGAGCATGTTGTTAGCGTAAAATAATGAGCAAGCAGCTATAGATTTTGGTTATTTTGCTGGAACATGGTTAACCTAAGCTAGCCTCGGAGTTTTAGGCAATCACGCTAGTGGAGGTTATTGTGGATGGCTCACAACAAAAACAAATCGATTCCAAGCAAAAATCAAGCGTTTGAAGACAGCTCCAAGGAAGCGGAAAATAATTCAGCTTCGGCCAGAGCAGAGAATATCAATCAAAAAGGCCATGTTCCGAATAGCCCATCAACCGGCTAGACGAATAATCGTTTTGCAACAGAAAAAAGAGCTGCCCATGAGTTTTACTCGCGGACAGCTCTTTTCTTATGTATTCCAAGGTTTATTTGGTGACAATTGCTTCCCAGCGATGCTGATATTGTAAGAGCCGTGGATGCAGCTGTGCAGGCTCTTCCGTCAACAAAAGCCTGATTTTCACGATCCATTCCTCGAATGATGAGAACGAAGCGAACATATTCGCCATTTCAGCCGTCATGAGTACAAATAGCGGTTTCGGATAGGTTTCGGCCAAATGTCTTAAAGCAAAATCGATTGGCGTATACTTCTTGCGTTTGATTTCAAAACGTTCAACAACGATATTCGTCTCCGCTCGATCCCGCTTCCATTCATGCAGACGATCTTCCCGCTTATAGAATGGGCTGACGTTCTCTTTCGACATCCTCTTGATGCTCAGCTCATGCAGTGGATAGAGAACAAGCTTGCGAAAGGAACGTGCCTTCACCCAATCTGCGGCTAGATCAAGCTCTCGTTCCGTTGTATGCTCAAATGTATCATAGTATACAATCGTTCCTTTCAGCTCATCTACAGGCGGCTCATAGCCGAATGGCATTTTCTGCACGTTATCCACCATTTATTTGCAGCCTCCTATTATCCAAGTCGTCAAATGCTTAGGAGCCTAAAATAACATACTTGGTGGGAAATTGCCATGTCAGAGCTTCCTGTAATCACTTTTCATTATATTTTTCACTAAACTTGACCATTTGGAGTTGGCAGGACAATATTTTCGGGCAACCTTCTCAATGGTAGTCAGTCCCTTGCCCACATAGTTTTTGGATAAGAGCTGTCCAAACTTTCGTACGCTGTCCCCTTTGGTTTCAAAGCTGAACGCTTTATTGTATTTATCGCCGTCTATCGCATTGAGGCCAAATAAGTTATTTTTGCTCTTAGCTAGCCGGCTTTTGCCATTACCACTCTCCAGCTTCATCACGGCTATTGTAAAATAAGCATTTATGCCGTATTCATCCTCCACTTCAAGGATAGCTTGTTCCAAATCATGCCCGGATAGTGCTGTTCCTTCGAATATTTTCTCAATATGCTCGATGGTAAGGCCCGAATCAGACTCTACAGCAGATGTTGGCTTCATAAGTTCTTCCTCTACTGCTTCTTCTAAAATTTCTATCTTATCTATGCGTTGCTCCTGGCTTTTTGCTTTAAGTGCAATGGCAGACTGACGATTAATATCAGCAGCAAGGGATAACACGGAAACTTCACTTTTCACCTTTTTGGCATATCCGCCATGTACGTATCCACCATTTTGCAGCTTAAGCCAACCATTGTCTGTTTCTTCTGTAATTTCAAGCTTTGATCCCTTTTCTACAACCTTTATAATATCCGAAGCGGCGCTCGGTTTTGTTCGAATGTTAAGGTAATACGCGGTAACCTCATATGTATTCGTTAGTTTTTCAGCGATGGCTGGCGGTTGTTCAACTTCAAGAGTCGTTTCAAGCGGGATGGTTGGAGGTTGATCAGATGCGTTAACTGTAGCCGCACTAATCTCGTTGAATGTTACAGGTATAGGTGCTGGAGTGGGTGAAGCGATGACTTTTTCATTGTTCTCTAAGCTATCAACAACAAGCGGCGTTAGGTCAGTTAAAGAAAATGGTTCTGCTGCAGACGTTTCTAAAGCTTGTGAATCCTGTTCGTTATTTAAAGGTTGGACGTACATGCCTAAAGTAATGACTAACGATAAAATGAGCAAGTAAACAAATAAATGCTGATTCAACTTTTTTCGCATGATTATACCTCTCCCTTAAGTTAATGAAGTATACCTGTTACGATATAAGTTAGATGGCGAGAATAAGCAGGCATCAAGAAAAAGTGGACGGTCTGTGAAGATTATATGTCGCTCATTCCATCAAAAGACGAGTTTTTATGCTTCTTGTAAATTATGAGAAATTTTTTAGCATCTAGGGATCGAGGTTTAAAACACAAAAAAAGCGCTTCATCCCTAGAGGATAAGCACTTTTTTTGCACTTATAAAAATCGCTAAAAAATTTTTTTTATTTCTCTAAATGTACAGCTTAAAATCTATATTTTCGTCATTTGCTTACGCTTTATTTTTTAAATCCGGCTGCATGAGCAGCGATAATCGTATCCATTTGCTCGTTCCAAGCATCATCTTCGGTGCATCGCTCAGGGTGAGCCTCAAACCAAGCAACCGTCCGTTTAATCCCTTCTTCAAAAGAAAGTTCTGCTGAAAAATCGGGAACTAAGCTTTTGATTTTGCGGTTATCAAATACGCTCGTGACAGATTTATCGCCAAGCAAGCCGCCCTCGAGATCAGGGTCATGCGAAATAAGAAACTCGGAAGAAATATGGACAAGATTCGGCACTACGCCTGCGGCTGAACCTATCGCTTCATAGATTTGATTCCAGGTAAGGACTTCGTCTGAAGTAATATGATACGCCTCTCCGATCGCCTCAGCACGTCCAAGCAAGCCGACAAAACCTTTGGCAAAATCGGTATTATGTGTCATCGTCCACAAAGAGGAGCCATCACCATGCACGATAACTGGCTGTCCCGCACGTATTCTTGCGATCAGAGACCATGGATGCTGCCAGCTGTTTAAGGCTGCGGGTATCATCGTATCGCCATAGGTAAATGAGGGTCTTACGATAGTAACTGGAAAACCTGATGACGCCTGTTCATCAAGCAGCAGCTGCTCACATGCAATCTTGTCACGCGAGTATTGCCAGTACTGATTTTCGAGCGGTGTCGCATCCTCTGTGATGATATAGTGTTTAGGCGGTTTCTGATAAGCAGAGGCTGAACTTATAAATATGTATTGATTCGTGCGTCCACGGAACAACGCAATGTCCGTGCTGACATGCTCCGGCGTGAAGGCAATCCAATCGACTACCACATCAAACTGATAGCCTTCAAGTGCAGCAGCAGCCTGCTCAGGGTCGCGTATATCACCCTTGATGACCTTTGCCCCTTCTGGTACAAACTCGTCTCGTTTCCCTCTGTTAAAAAGATAGAGTTCAACTCCGCGTTCTAACGCGAGCTTAGAAACAGCTTCACTTATTAATCCTGTTCCACCAATAAACAATACCTTCATCGACAATCGCTCCTTTTTTGTATCTTGGCATTTGTTACGATTAAACGGGAGAGCTTACGGCTTAAACGATCTAAATCGTCAATTAATAGTACCATATACGTTACTCTTTTAATATTTGAAAATGCTATAATAAAACCAATTAATAGAAACAAGGAGCTGCTATATTTGAAACGATTAGCCCAAACCACACTCTATTCGGTTCTGCTCTCTTCGATGCTGCTCAGCGCATGCAGCAGCCAAACAAATTCAGCTGGATCAGCAACGAACGCACATGAAGCAAATGGCGGAAATCATGGTGATCATCAAACAGCATCTGGCGATTTGCAAGAGACGACAGCATCGCTTGATATTTTACCAGCTTTTCTAGATGGCGCCTCTGACAACCTGCGTATCGCCTATCAAACCGCTGCAACGGTTACGGATGTATTGCCCTATATCCCTTGTTACTGCGGGTGTGGCGAAAGCGCGGGACACCAAAGCAATCTCAATTGCTTTATCGCCGAAATAAAGGAAGACGGCTCAGTAGTTTGGGACGATCATGGCACTCGCTGCGGCGTATGCATTGAAATTGCTGTAACAACCGCAGCGATGAAGTCTTCAGGGATCGAAGTAGATCGGATTCGCCAAATTATCGACGAAACGTATAAAGAGGGTTATGCCAAGCCAACGAAGACTAAGCTTCCCCCTGCTTCCTAGTTTGTTCATCAATGATTTAAACAAATGACAGTCCAGAACAGGAGTAATCGTTCTAGACTGTCATTTTTTTTCGGAAGCTCCCAAGTCTATCAATCTACCTACTCTTCTAAAACATTATAAACCGTAGCAAATGATTGATCTGTTTTCGTAACGGTATATCGGGAATTCTCGCGATCAATCATACTGCTGCTAACCGAGAAGTCAGCTATTGCTCTGTCCAGAGTAGTATCAAACACCACTTTATCCTTTTTCACAAAAACCAGTTTATGTACCGACTCATCCAGCAAAGGATATTGTCCGCTTATCTTTCTATCTATCCAATATCCGGCGTAGGAGGCTTCATTGGTCCACTCTCGTCCGACTGTTCTTTCCATCTCTTCTCTTGAGCGATAAGCTTCAAAAACAAACATTTTATCCCAATCAAATGGCGCGACTTCCTTCATATCAAATGTGGTTCCCTTATGTACAGCTGCTTTAAGCTGCTCGGTGAATAAGGCTTCATAATCGTTATTGACTCTAGTCATTCGATAGTTCGAGTAGCTCAAAATAAACGGAACAAAAATAATCATTAGAAGCGTGATGAAAATGAATTTTTTTATTTTGCGCATGGCTTTCCCTTCCATTTGGATTCCTATTCGCTCTTAATAACGAATGCAATCATAGCGTTGTTGCAGTATTGGCGGATTATGCAAGAAATCAAACAAAATCATAAATTTACAGCATCGCTATGCTTGAACCAAAGTAACTAAAATAAGGCTATATACATCATTTTATGTCTGTTCCTTGGAGGGGATCTATGCGATTGCCAAATAAGGTTGTATTTATTACGGATTCAGACAGTGACAGCGGGAAAGCGATCATTCGACGTTTAAAGGAAAGCGGAGCTCATTTTATTTTGAATAGTCATTCAGGAGGATCTGCGATTGGGTCAGAATTAAAGCTAGTACAGGAGGCAGGCTTGCAGGCGGTGGTAGTCACCATTGACCTTTGTAAAACGGCTGAAGTAACGGATATGCTTCTATTCACTAAGCAGCAGCTTGGTACGGTTGATATTCTCGTTCACAACAACAATGAGATTTCTTCAAGCACAATTGAAGATGGTGATGAAGCGCTTTTTCAGCAAAGCATCGCAGTAAACGCCAAATCGGCATTTATTTGTACGCAGGCTGTCGGCAATCAAATGATGATGAAGCAAGCTGGGAAAATCATTTATGTTTCATCCATCCATGCCGAGAAGCCGACTGGTTCAGCGTTTACCTACAGCATTGCAAAAGGTGCGGTCAAAATGCTGTCCAAAGAAGCAGCACTTGTATTAGGACGATATGGGATCAGTGTCAATACCATTGAAGTGGGTTCTGTTGCTGGCGATGATGAGTTGTTTCACAGTCAGCTATCCACCTTGTACAACGATTACGAATATAAGGTGCCTAATGCTGTTTTGTGCAGCAATGAAGATATCGCCGAGCTTGTGAATTTTCTCTCTTCCGATGAGGCGAAACTCATTAATGGTGCAGATATAAGGCTGGATGGCGGTTTTTTGCTTCATTATATGAATTTCAAAATGAAAAAACCGTAATCGCCGGTCTGGAGGTGAATAATGAGTATCGTTGGCAAAATCGCTTTAGTTACCGGCGCAGGAACAGGAATTGGCAAAGGCGTTGCAATCGAGCTTGCACGGCGCGGGGTTATGGTTGCCATTCATTATAATCAGAGCGATGTCGGTGCGCTTCATACCAAACAGATGATTGATGATTTCGGTGGCAGCTCGATGATTGTGCAAGCGAATATTTCGCAAAAAGATGAAATTGAACGGATGGTCTCCAACACTGCAGGGCATTATGGCGGCATTGACATTTTGGTTAATAATGCGGCCTTGCAGCTGAATTATGGATTTTTTGAGCATGATGAATCTTCTTTCGATCGCATGATGAACATTAATTTAAAAGGCTACTGGCAATGCATACAAGCCGTCGTTCCCTATATGAAGGAAAAGCACTTTGGACGCATCATTAATATGTCTTCTGTTCATAGCAAGCGCCCCACCGACTTCGATGCCGTATATTCCATGACCAAGGGCGGTATTCGCATGTTAGGCAGAGAAAGCGCAATTGAGCTTGCAAGGTATGGAATTACCGTTAATACGATTGAGCCAGGAGCCGTTGATGTCGGCAAGCAAAGTGCCCGAGAATCGAAGCCAATCATGTCCGCCGAGGATGTCGCGAAGCATAAAAAAACGACTCGCTCATTACATGATAAATTCCCGCTTGGCCGTGTTGGCCGTCCACTCGACGTAGCTCAGCTCGTATGCTTCATTGCGTCCGATGAAAGTGAATTCATGACCGGTTCAGCCATTCGACTCGATGGCGGCAGCATGCTGCTCTAGCTTAGCTAGATGAATGTGTGCAACCCCTTTCAATACCTAACTTATAAACAAGGAGTGACCTTCGTGTCCAACAATCCTTCTTATGAAGAAACGTTAGCCCATGTGAGCAAGCATGCAAGCCCTTCCGCACTGCGGATTACGGATATTCGCTTCACCGATATTGTAGGCGGTCCGTTTCATAGCAGCTTGATTAAAGTGTATACGAATCAAGGCCTAATTGGATTTGGTGAAGTGCGTGACGGAGCTGATAAGGTTTATGCGCAAATGCTGAAAGGCCGGTTGTTAGGCGAAAATCCATGCAATATCGATAAGCTGTTTCGCCGAATTAAGCAGTTTGGCGGTCATGCTCGTCAAGGCGGTGGTGTGAGCGGGCTTGAAATCGCTTTATGGGATTTGGCTGGCAAAGCATATGGCGTACCGATCTATCAAATGCTCGGCGGCAAGTTCCGTGACAAAATTCGAATGTACTGCGATACCGAGGTCGTCGGCAAGGATACCGGCACCGCCATGGGGCTCGCGCTTCAGAAGCGTATGGAGGAAGGCTTCACTTTCCTAAAGATGGATCTTGGCATCGGTCAAATTATTAATGAGCCTGGTACGTTAAGTGCTCCGATAGGCTTCATTGATGAAATGCGAAATGCTTCCAAAAACCGTTACAGCGCTAACCAAGACACCTTAACCGAAGAAGAAATTCGTGATATCCGAAATCAACATTATGATATTCACAACATCCCCCATCCTTTCACGGCGATTCATGTAACGGATAAAGGGCTTGATATGCTGGAGCAATATGTGGCGGATGTACGCGCTGTAATTGGTTATGAGGTTCCGCTTGCCGTAGATCACTTTGGACATATTGGTCTTGAAGATTGCATTAAGCTTGGACGCCGCGTCGATAAATTCAATTTGGCTTGGATGGAGGATATGCTTCCATGGCAGTATACCGAGCAGTATGCGAAGCTCGCCCGAGCTGTTGCAACGCCGATATGTACAGGTGAGGATATTTATTTGAAAGAAAACTTCAGGCCGCTGCTTCAAGCTGGCGGAGTGTCGGTCATTCATCCAGACGTTCTGACGACTGGCGGCATTTTGGAAACGAAAAAAATTGGTGATATGGCACAGGAATACGGTGTGGCCATGGCGATCCATATGGCTGAGAGCCCTATCGCCTGTCTCGCAGCAGCACATGTAGCAGCAGCGACAGAGAACTTTATGGCGCTAGAGTATCATTCCTGTGAGGTGCCATGGTGGGATGATATTATCATTAGAAGCAAGCTTCCGAACAAGCTCGTTCAGAATGGCTTCATTCATATGACAGATGCGCCTGGTCTGGGCATTGACGATTTGAACGATGAGGTACTCGCACAGCATCTGCATCCAAAAATCCCAGGGCTGTGGGAGCATACGGACAATTGGAATCATTACCATTCCAATGATCGGCTTTGGAGCTGATTCGTTGCGACAGTCATTATGACGGATAGGATAAATACGGGACGCATAATTGCGTTCCGTTTTTCATGTTTTGAAGTAACGATCGCGCTTTGAGCAAATATGAGCATTATAAAAAGCACCTCCAGTTCCACACGATATGTGGAGTTGAAGGTGCTTGCTTTATGAACGTATGGAGATTATCCCGAAATGTTAACACTCGTCTTAGCTTCATTTGTTAATCGAGCAGCAGCAGCTGCCTCCATTAAACCTCGGATATAACCGATACCGTATAAGCGTCCCAACAGCTCATATCCGGGATTCGCATTATCCTCGCCTTCCATCGTTGGCACATGATCTGGCCTTGCTGGCCCGTTAAAGCCTACTTCATAATACGTATGCATGGCCTCGAGCATATTGGTTTGCCCGTCATCGTGGAACGTTTCCTCAAACTTTTCCGGCGTTCCTTTCACATCACGGAAATGGACGAAAAACATTTTATCCTGCTTTGCAAAATGACGGATGACGCTCGGAATATGTTCTCCAGCCGTTGCGAGTGTTCCTTGGCATAAGGTAATGCCATTATAGGCGCTTGGAACTAAATCAATCGCTTGCTGCAGGGCTGCTGCACTTGTCAAAATACGAGATATCCCTCTAATAGGCGTGATCGGAGGATCATCGGGATGCAGCGCGAGCTTCACTTTTGCTTTCTCTGCAACAGGGACGATTCGCTCCATGAAGTATTGAAGATTTTCCCAAAGCTGATCTTCACTAATAAGGCCAGCCTCGGTAAGCGGCGCGTCCTTTATGAGGTTGTGATCGTAGCTGGACACTAGTGCTCCGCCCCGCGTCCGTGTGGTGGTCGATGTTCGAAACCAATTGAACTGAGCCATAAAATTGTAGCAAAGAACAGGAATTCCGGCTGCCCCCATATTCGTAATAAATTGCTGGAACACTTCGATCTCGGCGTCTCTTCCTGCCGTTCCAAGCTTAATCTCATTGCTTGGAGGCATGGATTCGATCACGTTAAGCGTAAGTCCAGCATCAGCATACCTCTGTTTCATGCGAATAAGCGGCATCAAATCCCATGGTTTCTCCTGCTTTTCTTCCCATGGAAGCCCTCCAACTGCGTATTCAATGCCAAGCTGCTTTGCCAAAAGCCATAATCTTGCTGGCTGCGATGAGAAAAACTCTGCTAGCTGCATCCAGATACCACCTCCATAGTTTATTAACCAGCCACTTTTGCTGCCAATTCCTTGCCCATTTTGTCTATTTTCTTGTAGGCATCTTCAATCGATTGCTGGCCGAAGGTTACAGCCTCCATCTCCTTCTTATACGTATCAACCCATTCGGAGAAGCCTGCTGCCGGCGGATAGAACGGCAAAGCCTTGTCTAGTGAAAGGTCATATATTTCTTTGCCGAGCTTATCTTTAGTCTCAAGAGTTGGCTCCAGCTCTTTATAAATGTCAGGGTTGATCGGAATGCCGCGTGTGAGACCAAGCGCATTGCCTGCGTCCTTATCGGTAACGAACCATCTCAGAAATTTTTTCGCTTCATCTTTATTTTTGGAATTCGCGCTTACGCTTAAGAAGATGGTTGATTGCGCCCAGCCGCCACCCGCAGGACCAACAGGTAGATTGACTACGCCTACCTTTCCTGGCATAAGCTGCTCTAAAGCGCTGACAGAGCCGGTTGTTGCACCTCTTGTCATTACGACGCCAGATGCCATTGGATCTGCTTGCGGGTCATTTTCCAGAAATGAAGCGGCTTTTTCTGCAGGAGGTACGATTTTCGCTTTGCGGAACTCTTCATACGTTTGGTAGAAGGTCATAAACAAATCCTTATCAAGCGTAAATGTTTTCCCGCCATCGGACATAACGGGCGGTTTGCCCATCGACGTCTGGTAATAGTTGAAGCTATCCCAAGTGGTTGTATCACCTATCGGATATTTCCCATCAGGCAGCTTCGCCCGAGCGTCTCTTGCCCACTGGAAAAATTCATCATAGGTCCAATCCTTATGCGGAAGCGTGATCCCGTATTGCTCCAGCTCCGCTTTGTTGTAGGCTAAGCCTTGCGCATTCTGACTGAGTGGAATACCGTACAATTTTCCATCTATTTGCAAATTAGAAATAACGGATGGATCAACAATGCCGCTTAGGTCAATATCAGAGAGATCCACTAGCTGACCGCGCGATACATATTCTTGAATGTAGGCAGCATCCATTTGCAGTACATCTGTTATGGACTTCGAAGCAGCAAGTGTCGGAAGCTTTTGCCAGAATGCATCCCATGCCATAAATTCCGGCTTAAAAGATACGTTCGTGTTTTGCTGGGAGTAAATGTCTAACGCTTTTTTTGTTGCCTCGTGCCGGGCATCCGGCCCCCACCACATAATGCTGAGTGTTGTTTTAGCACCAGCTTCTTTGCCGCCAGCATCATCCGGCTTTGCTGTGCTCTTCGTTCCTTCATTGTTTTGCTTCCCTCCATTGCTGCTTCCGCCTCCGCTGCAAGCAGTCAATACGAGCAGTAATGCCAGCATCAACAGCCCCAAGCTTCTTGACCCGTTTTTGTTCATCGTCTTACATCCCCTTTTCCTTTGTGAAATGAAATGACTTACCCTTTTAATCCTGTAGTAGCTATTCCTTCGACAAAATGCTTTTGTGCAAAGAAAAAGATGATAACCGAAGGAAAGATCGACAGCAAGGACATGGCTAGCAATTGCCCCCACTGAATGTCGAATTGATCGATGAACATGCGCAGTGCCAGCCCAACAGTAAATTTATCAACGGAGCTTAAATAAAGCACTTGTGCAAAAAAGTCGTCCCAGCTCCATATAAAGGTGAAGATAGCTACGGTAACAAGTGCGGGCTTCAGCAGTGGCAGGATCACTCTCCAAAAGATTCCGTAAACGCTTGCTCCGTCAATCGTTGCGGCTTCATCCAAATCTTTCGGAATACCGCGAATAAATTGTACAAGCAAGAAAATGAAAAATGCGCCGCCTCCGAAAAAATGCGGAAGCACGAGCGGTACGTAGCTGTCCACAAATCCTAGCTTATTGAACAAAATGTACTGCGGGACAACAGTTACCTGCCCTGGAAGCATCATGGTCAGCAGTAAGATGGAAAACCAGAAGCCGCGCAGCTTGAAGTTTAGCCTTCCGAAGCCATAAGCTACAATCGCAGCCGTGGCAACGCCGCCAATGACATTGCCCAGCTCCATAAGCAGTGTATTGCCAAAAAAATGAGCAAATGTATATTCCGATGAGAAGTGCCAGCCATCCCAATAATTGCTCCACATGGGTGTCTTCGGCCAGATCGTCGGCAAGCTTAGCTCCTCTGTCTTTTTTAAAGAGGCTCCTGCCCACCAGATGACGGGATACAGCATCAGAATAGAGAACAGGGATAGGTACAAATGGCTCGTCAGCTTCGAACGCAGCGAATTCATTTGGTTTTCCCCCCATCTGATTCGTAGAACACCCAATATTTCGAGGCTGCGAAGTTAATTAGCGTGAGAAGCGCTACAATAGTGAGCAATATCCAAGCAAGTGCAGACGCATAGCCCATCTGATAATGCTTGAACGCTTTCTCGTACAGGAACATGGCGTACATATAGGTTGAATTAATAGGGCCGCCCTTTGTGATAATGAACGCTGAGGTAAACGTTTGAAACGATCCGATAATGCCCAGCACGAGATTAAAGAACATAACCGGCGAGAGCATCGGCAGCGTAATGCTTATAAACTTCCTTACCTTGCCGGCTCCGTCTACAGAGGCTGATTCATAAAGTTCTTGCGGCACTTGCTTAAGCCCAGCTAGAAAAATAACCATGGTTGATCCGAATTGCCACGTATTGAGTAAAATCAATGTGCCAAGCGAGGTATCCGGATTGGATATCCAGCCTACCCCCTCAATCCCAAACCAAGCGAGCACCTGATTGATATAACCGTCTATCCCGAACATATTGCGCCAAAGCGCTGCTACCGCAATGCTTCCTCCAATTAAGGATGGAAAATAAATTGCCGTCCGATAAATATTCATGCCTCGAATGTTTTTATTGAGTGCCAATGCGACCATAAGGGAGAAAAACAGCTTTAATGGTACGGAGAATAATACAAACATAAACGTCACGCTTAGCGATTTCGTGAAAGTGGAATCACCAGTAAATATTTTGGTGTAGTTGTCCGTGCCGGTCCATATTGGGTCCTCCAGCAAAGAATATTCGGTAAAGGACAAATAAAACGATTGTGCAATGGGCCAAAGCGTCAACAGCAAAAAACCGATTAGCCAAGGGGATATAAATATGTATCCGGCTAAATGAGCAGCTCCTTGTTGTTTGCGTTTTGTTTTTATCTGCTTTTGTTTGGGTAAAACAGTTTCTGTCTTCACTCTAATCATCTCGTCCCCTTTCCTAGATAATGTTCCTTTACTTTATACGAAAGCGGTTACATGAATGAAGGTGAAGAAATTATGAAATCGTTTGATTTTATATAGTGTGAAAAATTCATAGATTGCCTCATAAATACCTTAAGAAAGTCGCATCGACAAATATGTGAATGTCCCTAACAATAGACTTAGAAAGCAAATAACAGCAGCCTTCAAACACACTATTGCGAAAGAGGTGCTCAGATGAAATTTGACAATCCGGAAGATATGATCCAGCTTACGCCGTTTTGGGAGGGTGAACGCTTTCCGAATGGACGTCCTAAAGTATCCGAAGATGTTCTAAGGCGCATGCGCAAAATCACTTTGGAGGAGGCTTGGGGCCCTCTCTGGAACAGAGGTTATGCCTTTCAGTTCGAAGGTGATTTCAAAATTGTCCACCCGAATAAAATAATGGTTGGACGCGCTGTTACAGCTGTAATGGTGCCTAAACGACCTGATCTGCATGAAACGCTGCTTAACTATGGACATGAGCAAGAAAATCGAAAAGGCTTTTTCAACCAATGGGTTATTGATTCGCTAGTGGAAGATGATGTCGCGGTAGTGGATATGTTTGATAAAGTTCATCTTGGCACTTATGTAGGCGGGAATTTATCTACAGCTATTTCCACACGCACGAAGCGCGGCGGTGCTGTCATTTGGGGCGGCATTCGCGATAATCAGCAAATCGTAGAAATCGATAATATCAATGTCTACTATCGCGGCAGCGATCCTACTGCGATTGCGGACGTTACAATGGTAGGCATGAACGTTCCAACACGCATTGGCAAAGCTATATGTATGCCTGGTGATGTAGTACTCGGCACTCCTTCTGGCGTTATTTTCATTCCGCCTCACTTAGCTGAGCTGACGGTCGTACAAGCGGAAAAATCCCAAGTACGTGATGTGTTTGGTTTCGTTAGACTGCGTGACAGCGTATATTCGACAGCACAAATTGATGCCGGATGGGACGTTGCGCTTTGGACAGATTTCTTGAATTGGTTCGAAAATGATGCCGCAGCCGAGGAATATCGTCATCTAAACTGGGATGCTGAGCTTGAGGAAGCACAAATGAGGGATCGAAACGGACCGCAAAGCGATGTTCGGCTCTAGGCAATTCGTTCGAACTAGCAATTGTGGTTTAAATATGAGAAAAAGGACTCTAGCAGGGTCGCGCCGCCGCTAGAGTCCTTTTTCTATGAGACGCTTTTATTTACCAATCGTTTCCCGGTATTCACTAGGCGAGAGCCCGACCTTTTTCTTAAAGATTTGACTGAAATACCGCGGGTCTTGGTAGCCGACCTTCTCTGCTACCTCATAATTTTTGTAATGGGTGCTCTTTAGCATATCCTTCGCTTTATCCATCCGAATGTCCGTCAAATGCTCGATGAACGTTTTTCCTGTATTCATTTTGAATAGCAGGCTTAAGTAGGTTGGCGTCATATACACTTTCTGTGCCACACTTTGCAAGGATACATATTGGCATTCCTGCTCCATATGATGAATCGTTTTTTTGATAATGCTGCGGTGGCTCTCCTTCTGGTTGTACGAGAACACCTCTTTCAGTCCAATTAAAAAATGAATGACATACTGTTTAATTTCATCCAAAGTCGCAAGCTTCACGATAGACATTACGTCAAACCGCTCATACATGCTAACATGCTCTGTCTCTGATAATACACGTTTTTCTATTCCGACGAGAAGCCTAACGGTCACATCATATACGCTCTGTGTATCAATCGGTCCATGATGAAGCAGCTCGGTATAAAAAAAGTGTACACTTTCTTGAATCTCTGCTGTCGTCTCTGCCGCTTTGTAAACATCAAAAAGCTGCTTCTCCTTATCAGATGGGTATGTCTGCAGCGATTCCGAGCGTCCCAGCTCGCTGAAATAATTGATTTTGCCCGTGCCACTATAAAACTTATACTGCAGCGCTCGCGCAGCCTGCCGATAGGAATGAACAATATCATATAATTGACTGCATGGTTTGCCCACCCCGACATTAAAGGAATGAAGAAATTGCTCTTTAAGCATAGTCTGCATCTTCTCGATAGATTCCTTCGATACCCATGAGAAGAGCATGCCAATTCTGCCCTCCTCATCCACAAAAACGACGCTGCCCTCGGTCATTTTTTTTTGCATATAATCCCGAATTTGCTCCAAATAAATGATTTTTTCATGCTCATCTTCAAATGGGATCGTCGGTTCTACCAAAGCCATAACAGGAAAAGTGTAATAGGGATTAAGCTGAAGCCTGGATAAGCTTTCTTTTAAATCCGACTTCATTGCACGGGCATTAGACACCAGGTTCCGCAAGAAACGCTCCCTCATCCACGTAAGAATGACATCTTCTTTAAATAATAACCCCTCGCTTAACATTCTCCATTTCCCCCTCTTGTAAGGTCGACTTGTGAAATGAATGACTTTAATTGAGATGAATCATTTTGTAAGAGTGCATATGCAAAGTAAAGGCTTCTTCTGCTAGTGCAGCGTCGCCAGTGCGCAGAACGTCTACGAGCCGAAGATGCCAATCCGCCAGCTCTTCTGTGGAGTAATGACGATTGGAAATAGCCATGAACCGCATCACTTTGATTCGCATCCGATTCCAAAGATCGAGAATCATATGGTTATCGCAGCGCCTATAAAAAAAGCCGTGAAACTCCATATCAAGCTCTAATATGTTCAAAATATCGTTTTGCTCATGAGCAAGATCCATTTGACGAATCAGATCTTCTAAATAGTTAAAATCATTTTCGTTTAGCTGCTTCATAGATTGCCGTACCGCAAAACCTTCTATGATCTCTCTCAGCTCGAAAATATCTTTTATTTCCTTGTCGGTTATGTATGAAACAATTGAGCCTTTGTTGGGGATGCTTGTACTAAACCCTGCTGATTTCAGTCGTTCCAGCGCTTCACGAACCGGTGCTTGGCTGATATTGAATTTCTTTGCAATCTCAAGAACTAACAGCCTGGCTCCCGGCTGCAGCTCGCCTGCTAGGATTTCCTTCTTTAATGCTGTGTAAACCTGATCGCTAATGGAGCTAACCGAAGGAATTGACATGTTCTCAAACATAACATTCACTTCTCCGTTTCCGATTATCGATTATCGATAATCTGCTTTGTAACAAGATTATAGAACTTATTCCCGTCTATGACAACCGATTATTTTGTCGAAAACTGACAAATATACTGCGGCTTGGTTGTGAATAAGCACCTGATCAAAACGAATGGTACATAAGATTAAAATGACTTATAAAATATTTTAAGACTTTATCTAGTCATGCAAATTCCTAGAGCATATAATAGAGATTGATTAATATCCGATATAATTACTTGGACAAATGGAGATTCAAATATGAATGTAAAAGTACCTACAATAAAAAAACAAGTTTTTGATCTCATCATTCGCGATGGACTCGTATCCAAAGCTGCTTTAATGGCGCGACTAACGATAACATCCACCAGCTTGTCGCGATTGCTGGAGGAACTGCTAACGGATGGTCTAATTCTTGCTTCAGAGCTGGGACGTTCTACAGGCGGGCGAAAGCCTATATTGTATCGCGTCAATCCAGATCATCGTGCTGTGTTTGGGCTAGAAATTTCCCGCTTCTCCTCCTCTATCGGTTTATATGATTTGAATTTAAAACCGCTAGCGTTTGAACGATGGAAGATGGATGAAAGAATGACGCCAGAAACGCTTGTGGGCAAAATCACTCAAATTGCTGAGCGTATGATGAGTGACTTTCACATTGATCGCAACAAAGTGATTGGGATTGGGATTGGCGCTGTTGGCCCTTTGAGCCGTGAAGATGGCGTCATGCTAAAACCCCGTTATTTTCCTGCGCGAGGCTGGATTGATGTTCCCATTTGTGATTGGTTAGAACAACGGCTTGGTATGCCTGCCCTGCTCGATAATGGAGCGAACACAGCTATTATTGGCGAACATTGGGCGCTGCGCAATGAAGAGGTTGAACACATGCTTTATGTTCATGCGGGAGTTGGTCTGCGTACCTCGATGATGTCAGGTGGACAAATCGTTAGAGGCGCAGTAGATATGGAAGGCTCGTTCGGTCAAATGATCATTCAGACTGACGGTCCAAGGCTTGGCGACGAAGGAAATTATGGCGCGCTTGAAGCGCTTGTTTCCATTCCCGCGTTGGAGAAGAAAATACGCTCTCAACTGAAGCTTGGCCGATCAAGCACGTTAATGGGTATTCCGCCAGAGGAAGTTCAATTTGACGCGTTGCGGAAAGCGTATTTGCAAAAAGATGCATTCATTACGGAGCAATTTCTACAAACGGCTACCTATCTCGGCATTGGTATCGCCAATCTCATTAATATTTTGCATCCCGAGGCTGTCATTTTAGGCGGCCCGCTCGTCAATGTCGATAAAACGATTTATGAAACGGTCATTCAAGTAGCGCGGAGCAACATTTATTATTCACCGCAATATGAACCGAAATTTTCGCAAGGACAGCTGACTGAGGATGCCGTTACCGCAGGGGCAGCCATTATGCTGCTGCAGGATTGGGAGCTTAATTAGAAACAAAAAACGATGCTGGCTTTGGCCTGCATCGTTCTTGTTTTTAGGCTATGGCGGGAGAACTAACATCGTACAAATGAAAATTTGAGGTGGGGATTTATTTGCATCCAATAACCATATTTGAAATTGCAGCTTCGATTGGGTTTGTCATGATTATGTTTGTTATTGCATTACTTTTACCCAAGAAGGTTAGAAAACTGAGTTTATGTATGTCTTGTTCATTAACTGTACTTTTGCTATTACTTTTTGTTATTCGTCCCTACTGGATTGATTATCAAGTTTCAAATAAAACAAAACAGCTAAATCTATATTTGGAGGAACGGTACCCTAATCAAGAATGGGAAATTAGTCGACAAGTAGGTAGACAATATAACCCTTATCACTTAAACGTTAATTTTATAAACGAAAAGGGTTGGACATATACCTATTCAGTAGTTAATGAAAAAAACATTTTCCAAAGCTCTTGGATGCCGCCAGAAGGAAAGTTTCCCGATGCAGGGAAACATTACGAATGAATGATTGATCCAACATTATATGATAACAGCTTTTTTAAAGTAGTTGCAGCAGCTCGTTTAAATGATGAATTTCATACGTTGGATTAATGCTTGTACGATTTGGCTTTCGCTTTGGATTATACCAGCATGTATCGATGCCATAATTGATGCCGCCCTGGATATCAGATGTTAATGAATCACCGACCATAAGCACATTTGACTTATTGATCAGATTCAGCTTCTCGAATGCAAAATCAAAAATTCCGGTTTGCGGCTTTGAAAAACCAGTGTCCTCAGAAACGATAATGTGCTCGAACGAATGAGCTAAAGCAGACCTGCCAATTCGACTATGCTGTGTCTGTTTGATCCCATTTGTGATGATTGCAATGCGATGCCCATTATGAAGAACCTGCTGAATAAGAACATCCGAGCCCTCGATTAAGAAGGAACCCTCTCCCAAGTAATGAACGTAGCGCTCGCTAAAATGCACAGCATCTAGCTCGACTTTAACTTCTGCAAACAGTTTTCTAAATCGCTCATGCCGCAAAAAATCAAGAGTAATCTCACCCTTTTCAAAATCATTCCACAGCTGCTGATTAACTGAGCGATAAAGTTCAATATGTGATTGTAAAAGGTCAACTTGAAACTCCAAGAAAACACTTTTAAGGGCGTGTGCCTCTGCTAAAGAATAATCAAATAAGGTATCGTCCGCATCAAACAAAATAACTTCGTATTTCACTAGAAAATCCTCCTGTTAACCTTTTAAGCATGAATGGATCATAACCTAAATTCTTTGTATGTTTCCATTAAAGCTGAATTTGAAATTGCATCAATTGCGTCGTCTTAAAATCGTAGGGTCATATATTTCAACGAATCCGCATTGCATGCAAGAAACAAATAAATAATGTTGATATTGAATGTTTAGAAGCTTGCTTAATCCCGCACCTGTCATAGCCAATTCATTAATATCGCACTCATTATGATTACATTTTGTGCATGTGAATGAATTCGCAATGCTGTTGTTTATATCATACTCATTCAGTTCGAGATCTGATTCTTCAAGCTCATTCTCTTGATCATCAACAAAGGGATCTAAATGCTCGTCAAGAACCTCTTGTTTACATTCCGGACAACAATTATGCTCGAGTATAACGCTGCTGCCGCACCAAGGACATTCAATCATGGCGATGCTCCTTCCTATCTATTACCTTCTCAAAAAGTAAGCTTAAGGGAACGATCCTTATTTTCTCAACATGTAAACATATTCGTTGCTGCGCTGTCTTTTCCTCTCCTTTCATACAAACACAAAAAAAAGACAAAACACCACTTTCGATGTTTTGCCTTCTAACGTTACGAATCTTTGGATCGGTTAGCCATATCGATGATCATTACGATAAGCACGAGTAGTTGAATGAGCAGTTCGTTACTCATTGCAATCCCTCCCAGCTGCATGTAATGCTCCTTCGCTGCGGCTTCTCCTCTCGTTCATTTGCTTAACGAACATCTCCCATTACCATATCTATGGTCGAAACTTAAATTTTATGACGGATATTTGTACGGCGAGTGCTGCCATAACGATAGATGCAAGACATACAGCGACAAAATGAATAAGGCTATTTGTGATGAATAAAGCTTCCAGCTTCACGAACTCAGCTGCTCCTCGAACGAGAACGATAGCAATAGGATGCAATATATAAATCCATACTCTCCACTCCCTAAATGCTTTTCCAGACCGGCCTTTCCAGGATAACGCCCAGTGGAACAAGAAGTAGGTTGCTGGCCAAGCAAATACGTACATACTGTCGTGCCGCGGAAATTGTAGAGCTTTCAGAAAGGAAGCTTCGGCTATCATTAGTGCTAACGAAATCAGAAACAAACACGCGTAGTTTATTGGCGTTCTAGCAGGCTGTGGACGTTTTGCTGCCCATATGCCTAATATGAGATAAATCGGTGCATAGAATATACCATTGCGTGTGTAATCAAAAAATTGAAACAGCCATTCATAGAAATGTTTTAGAACGGCAATGTTTTCCGTAATTCCATAATAACTATCTCCGAAGAGTCCTACTATATAGAGCAACAAACCAACAACGAGCAGCATGGAAAGCGACATTTTCTGATGCAAATAATACGTAAGAACAAGTCCAATGATTAGTGCTGGCAGATACCATAGATGATAAAACGTACCGTCAAAAACAATGTCTCTTATACAGGAACCAAAGGTAAAATGAGTAGAAAAATCACCTTTGTACATATTCAAAGGAATGTACAGCAAGATAGCAATCAAATATAAGATTCCGATTTTCTTTAAATACATGAACAGCGCCTTCTGATCTTTAACTTTATCTCCTGTCAGCTTTCGGAAGAAAAAGAAGCCCGTTGACATAAAAAATATAGGCACCGCTAATCGCGAGATGATTCCGCTGAATAGAAAGTCAAAATATTCGTTATACGAGAGCAATGGACTGGTGTGATTGGCAATAACGAATAGGGCCGCTATAAATTTAAGCCAGTCGAGCCCGCTATAATTGGGTTTAGAGACCATGTGATCTTTGCCCTTTTCCAGTAAAAGCCGTAACGATAAAACCATCCCTATTATTTCCTGATATTCGATATAGATCACCATTTAGGATGGGAACAGTCGTGGAAGGTCCATCCTCTGCCGGCACATAATAAATCTGCACGAGCATGCTATCCGTTTCTACGGTGAGATAATTCCCGCCATAAGTAAATTTTCGGACAAAATCGATGTACTCCTCCAAGCAAAAATCATGCTGCTCCATAATTTCGGCATGAGGATAACCGACATAACGAAAATGCCATGGCTCACAAGAGATGTTTGTAATAGCCTCTTTTCCTGCTTTGTACCGCTGAATAAAGCCATTTTTTGCAGCAAGCTGCTTGAATGCCATGTAGATGCCGCTATCTGGAAAAGATGGCGCAATAAAGTCGACATGCTCATCTATTTTCCCAACATCGATGGCAAGTCCCGTTTGGTGCTCGCTATGACCTGGCAAAGCCACATAACAAGCGGTATACTCGTCACCATTTTCCGCTAGAGAGGTTTCATAAATTTGCTCCTGCTCCTCTCTTGAGCGATAAGCGCTAACTGCAATAATATCATTCATGGCTTGAGATTCATTTAGAAGTATATTGAAATGCTGCAAGCATGTTTTCTCTAGTAACAAACCTTCCTCCAGCAATCTTATGTCAGGATTAGTATGAAGCGGGATCAGCTTGTCGAGTGAAATGGATTGTTTTATAGGATTGGCTTGATTAACTAGTACCAGATGACCTTCATACATTTCTGCACGACTAACTTGAACAGCTGTATGCTTTACATAACCGCTTTCTTGAATGGTTTCAATTTGGTTTTGTTGCCCCAATTCGTCCAAGCCTCCTCTACGTCCTTGTATTTCCTTGTTACTCTAGCTGTTAGCGACGTTGATATTTCCTGTGCTACGCTCCCAATATGGGCGGCTAGCTCTGCAAATGTGATCTCTTCTGCTCCCTGTCGTCCGATTAAAGTCACCTGTGTTCCTTCCGCACAAGGTCCTGGCAGCTTTACCATGAGCTGATCCATACATATTTTGCCGACGACTTTTGCCCGTTGTCCATTGACCAGCACCTCGGAATTTTGCATGCTTTGTGACCAGCCATCTGCATACCCAATCGGAACTGTGCCAATCCATTGCTCTTCTTCTGCTTGATAGGAATTGTCGTATCCTAGGTACTCATCTTTGTGCAGCTTCTTTACTTGTATGAGCTTGCTGTGCAAGCTCATAACAGGCTTGAGCCTCACAGATTGCACAAGCTTTTCTGGATAAAAGCCGTACATCGCCGCCCCTATGCGTACCATATCCATTGCAAGATTAGGAAATCGGAGCGCAGCTGCACTTCCAGCACAATGATAATGGCGAATAAGGAGACCTGACTTTTTGCTCCATTCCATCATCTCCATAAAGCGGCTCGTTTGCAGCTCAAGAAATGTCGTATCTGCTTTGCCCGCGGTCGCAAAATGAGTGTAAAATCCATCCACTTCGATATCTGGCGCTTTTAGCCATGGCACAAGCTTGTCCCACTCTTCTATTGATTGAATACCAATTCTCCCGAGCCCCGTATCCACTTTCACATGGATAAGAAGCTTCTTGGAAGATGTAGACGGTTTGTATTTCCTCATTTCCTTAAACCATGTGGCATTTGTAACGGTTAACATCAAATCATTCTCGATGGCTAAGTGTACATATTCAGCGTCGATTGGTGTCAAAATAAGGATTGGCAGCTTTATGCCAAAGGATCTAAGGCGAAGCGCCTCTTCTAAATAAGCAACAGCTAGAACATCAGCGCCTGCTTGTTCAGCCATATACGCAGCTTCAAGATCGCCATGTCCGTAGCCATTTGCTTTCACAACAGCCATCAGCTTGACATGGTTTGGCAGCGTTTCGCGAATCTGTATAAGATTGTCTTGAATATGATTCAAATGAATGTCAGTCCAAGTATCTCTAAGCATATCGATCACCTCGTGTACTGAATCGATTGTTTTTCAGCATGACGCATGATAGCATAATCAATTAATTTCTCGACAAGCTCCGAATATCGAGTTCCATTCGTCCGCTCCCACATGACCGGATACATGCTGTAATTCGTAAAGCCGGGCAGAGCATTGATTTCATTCAAATACAACTGTCCCTTGCCATCTAAGAAAAAGTCTACCCTTGCAAGACCCGAGCAGTTATGAGTATGGTAAGATTTGATGGCTAGCTGCCTAATTTGCGACGTGATTTCTTCGGATAGATGTGCTGGAATCGACATTTTTAGCTGCTTATCCATGTATTTGGACTCGAAATCGAAGAAGACATGATCATGGATGAATTCGCCTGGCAGTGAGGCAAGCGGCTTCTCATTACCCATAACAGCCACTTGAATCTCTCTGCCTATTACTTCACGCTCAAGCACAATTTTGTTGTCATACTTAAATGCTTCGGTAATGCCAGCAACCAGCTCTTGTTTGTCGTGGCATCTGCTGATGCCAATGCTTGATCCAAGTGAGGCAGGCTTCACATAACATGGATAACCAATGGTCTCCTCTGCCATTTGAAGTACCTTCGAATGATCTTCCAGCCATTGATCATATCGATAAACACGATAGTCGACCTGATGAATGCCAGCTTGCGCTAATAGCTGCTTTGAGATGGCTTTGTCCAGTGTAAGCGCTGAGGATAATACACCATTCCCAACATAAGGAACATTAAGCAATTCCAGCAGCCCTTGTACGGTTCCATCCTCTCCATATGAGCCATGCAGCAGCGGCAAGACAACTTTTTTTCCTGGCAATGCCAATTGATTCATTAAAACTTGTCCAATGGACTCGGCTTCACTCCTATGCTTGGGCAAAGCTATAAGATCGGATATTTGCAGTCCTTCTTGATTTAACTTGTCAGGCGTACACCATAGTCCTTCTCGCGTAATATAAATGGGGAATACCTCAAATTTAGAATCATCTATGGATTGAATAACAGTGTATGCTGTTTTTAATGAAACCTCATGCTCGACGGATTTGCCGCCGTATAGGACATAAAGTTTTGTTTGCATAAAAAAAACCTCCCAAAATCGACTTGTTATCTATTACTAAAGATAACAATCAATCGTTAAGAGGCTTGTAAGTAAAGTTTAATTAAAGCTTAAGATTCCATAAACTGTTTATAAGGTTTATTTGCCCGCTGGCTCAATTGCGCTAGCAAGCTCCTGCAAATCTCGCCCTTGCAACGCACCTGCGATCAGCTCTGGAAGCCGGTCCGGCGTACAGCCGAAGCATGGAATGCCAAATGTGGACAGCTTCTTAGCAAGCGCAGCGTCATAAGAAGGAACTCCGCTATCCGACAAGGCCAACAAGCAAATTACGCTAACGCCGGATTGCCGCATATTTTCCATCCGCCTGATAAGTGATGCTTGGTTGCCGCCTTCATAGAGATCTGAAATTAGAATAAACAATGTTTTCTTGGGGTCGCTAATAAACTGCTCGCAATATTGAACAGATTTGTTAATGTCTGTGCCGCCGCCGAGTTGAATGCCAAACAACATATCGACTGGATCATTGGCACATTGCTCGCTTAAATCGGCAACTTCAGTATCGAAGGCGACAACATGTGTATCCAAGGCAGGCAAGCTCGCAAAAATAGAACCAATAATAGAAGCATAAATGACCGAATCCGCCATCGAACCGCTCTGATCGATATCGAGAATAACGGTCCATTCCTTACTGCGCCGAGCACGTTCAAAAAAATAAAACCGTTCTGGAATAAGCTTTTGGCTATCCAAATCATAATGCTTCAAATTTCTGCGGATTGTCGTTTTCCAATCCAGCCCTGTCATCGAAGGCAGCGGTGAATGTTTTCTTCGGTTCAAAGCGCCTGTAACGGCTCGCCGAATTTCATGCTCCAAGCGGGCTAAAATTTCATCGACAACCTCGCGAACGAGTAATCTTGCTGTTTCTTTTGTTTTCTCGGGGATACGGCCTTTTAATGCAATGAGTGTCGCAACCATTCGAATATCAGGCTTCACCTGACTAAGCGTCTCCGGCTCGAACAACAGCTGTGTCAAGCCCTTCCGCTCAATGGCATCCGCTTGGATGACCGACACAATATCAGATGGAAAGAAGCTGCGAACGTCACCTAGCCATTTGGTTAATTTGGGCGATGATGAGCCAAGACTAGCTGATCGACCACCGCTGTTTTTGGGTTTGTCCGTCATAATCTCAGTTGTTTCATCATAAATGGCTGCAAGTGCTTGGTCCATCAAGCTCTGTTCACTATCGAGCAATTCCTGACCATTCGCCATGTCAGACAGCTTGTCGTTTGCAGAATGCCCCAAAATGAGGCGCCAACGCTTTAATTGTTCGAAATGCTCATTATCGCTCATGTTATAAGTCTCCAAAGTCGAACTCATTGAGCTCATCTATTTTTTGTTGCTCCTCACTGCTCAGTGGGCGCTGCAATACATCGGCCGCCTCTAAGGATCCAAACCCCCATACATCACCTAATAATTGCGCAATCGCGTTTTTTTCTCTAGCTTCGAAGGATGAAAAAGCTCTTCTAAGAAAAACAAGCGATCGTCTGAACTGATCATCATCAAGCGATCTTGTATAAAGGTCGAGCTGTTCCCATAATTGCCTCCGAGACAGCAGCACATATCGATTGCGGAGTGACATGCCTTCAAACCAGCCAGCTCCGATATCAGCAGGTATCCCCGGGGATAATCGTCTCGACACCTCTCGTGCTAACCGTTCATAATCGATTAGGTTGCGCTCAAGCAGCAAAGCGAATGCTAGACCTGACAGTTTAGCATTCCGATCATCGCGATAAGCAAGCTCCTCTAGTTGCTGTACCCATCGCTCGTCATCCACCACCTCAAAGTGCTGCTGTGATACAGCATGCATATCGACGATCGCTGAAGCCATATTTGCCGCGGCATCGTCACTGCAAATCGACGAATCAACAAGGAGCAGCGTACCTCTTAAAAAAAGCTGTTGAAGAAGAGGTATTAACACATCCGTATTCATTTTTCTAACATCGCCAAATTGTACAAGAATAGACAATTCACGAAGTGTCCCTGCGATTTGAGTATAGTCACCAGCTTCTACAGCCAGCTCTTGCAGTGTGCGACGCGCATCTTCCATAGATGCGGGTAGTCCGCATTGCCATGCCGCCTTAACGAGCGATGCAGCGTCTAATAGGTTAGTGCTCTGCGCTAAAGACTCCTTAATGGAGAAAGCAGTTGCAAGTTCGATCGTCTCCCCTTTCATAATGGACTCAACGATCTCAATCTCGGCTTCTGGCGTCCAGCAGAGCACCCAGTGTTCTGCCCATGTTGCGCTGTCCTGCCTGACTGCGCGTTTCTTAGCAAAGCTAATCGCTAGGAGCTGAAGACGCTCAAGAAAAAAAGATCTTCTTAAATCAAGAAAAGCAGCATCCTCGGATTTCACTATTCTGTTCTCTCGAAGATCCAGCTCAAGGTCAGTTGCTACCGTCGTTTTATATTTTTCCAGCTTCAACGATTTCAAGTTTCGATTCAGATCCTCTTGAATAGGAGTTTGGCTAATTCCGTCGGGTAAAGCACCAATAGCAGTACCAATATTCGTTCTTGCAAGCGCGTCTGCTACAATCGAAAGCTCGCCATATCCAAGACAAGTAATGGCGGCATCTTGAAGATCACGCAGCGTCGGCAATCTTCCTCCGTGCAGGGATGCCAGTGATTCAGCAAGTCTTACTGCTTCGATAACGGAAGCTGCGGAACGGAAATTCCCGCTCTGCCGCATATAACCTGCAATCGTTGCTAGATAAGCGGAAGACAACTTTCCAAGGTCACCACTGACTAAGCATTGCCAAGCAAGCTCAAAATAGGACGGAGCCGCGTTACCCGCTCCATAGCCTGAATGACTGGATAACTTATAATACGAATAGGGCATAAGCGTCAGCTTGGTCTGAATCTTAGGCAACGCTGCTGCTTCTTGCTCAGTCATACCATCCAATTCCGCTTTGAGTGCTGAAACATGATACGCTCCGGTAACAACTACAATTCGCTCAGCTGGAATGCCTCCTTCTAACGCCTCAGCAATTCGTGCACGCATGTATGCTTCACGAATTTCATTGTGTGCAGCCTCTAGCGGTGTATATATCCGTTCATCCGTCTCAGATAGCTGCCTCATCTCACGTGAAAAAGCATGTATAGCATGGCGGTAGGTATTAGGCTCGCTGCTATGTTCAAACGAACGTTCCCAATAGGTTTCGTAATCGGATTCTCCTGCTGATATAGCCACTTGCTCATAACGGTCATTGATTTGTTCACGATGCGAGCGGGCACCTTCGGCATAATCTTCTTTTTCACTAGCAGCACTTAATTTCAAGTGAAGGCTAACCGATACTTCAGACGGCAAATCAATGAATCTGGCTTCAACGCCATTTCTAGCTGCCCATACGAATGCTTGATACTCAGGGGAATACTCTGCTAACGGAAAAACAAGCGTACGGATTGGCAATTGATCGGTATAGGCTAATATGGCAATGGGCGGCTTTACACCCTTTAATGTGATTTGACTAATGAGCTCCGTTGCATCTGATGGCCCTTCTACGAGTACCAGCTGCGGCTTTACTTCTTGGAGAAAAGTTTTTAAATGAAATGCCCCGGTCGGTGAGAGATGCCGTACGCCGAACAAATGAACGCCGTAATTGGATACGGCAGCCGTACTCACGAACTCAGCTCACGGCAAGCACGATATAGCCCTCGCCACTCGGCTCCCCGTTTTTTCATCACATTTTCCAAATATTCCTTCCACACCGCATCATCTTTTGCTTCATCCTTAACGACAGCTCCAAGCAGACCGGCTGCGAGATCCTCCTCTGCAACCTGCCCATCCCCGAAGCTGCTTGCCAGCGCCATACTATTAATTAGCAAGGATATCGCTTCCGCAGTTGAGATTGCACCACTTGGCTGCTTCAGTTTCTCTTTGCCGTCTAGTGTCATCCCGCTGCGCAGCTCGCGGAAAATGGTTACAACCTTGCGTACAGCTTCCTCTTCAGGAACAGCCTCACCGAGCCGATAGTTGGAAGCAATCTCGCTTACCCGTTTACGTACAATGGCTATTTCCGTATCCAAATCTGACGGTGCCGGCAGCACAACGATATTGAAACGACGCTTCAAAGCGGCGGACATATCGTTGACCCCGCGGTCACGCGTATTTGCGGTTGCAATAATGGAGAAACCTCTTGCAGCGGGAATGTCTCTGCCTAGCTCAGGAACAGAAATCGTCTTCTCCGATAAAATGGAAATCAAAGCATCCTGTACCTCTGAAGCACAGCGTGATATTTCTTCAAATCGTGAAATGCCACCTGCCTCCATCGCACGATAGATCGGGCTTTTGACAAGAGCTTCCTCGGACGGACCATTAGCAAGAAGCATCGCATAATTCCATGAGTATCGTACCTGTTCTTCGCTGGTACCAGCCGTTCCCTGAATGACCTTAGATGAATCGCCATGAATGGCCGCCGTTAAATTTTCCGAGAGCCATGACTTTGCTGTTCCCGGCTCACCTATTAGCAATAAGGCTCGATCGGTAAGCAGTGTCGCAATCGCAATTTCAACAAGTCTTGTGTGACCAATGTATTTTGGCGTAATATCTACCTTGCCAGCACGGCCACCTGTAATAAAAGTTAATACAGCCCGCGGTGACAGCTGCCAGCCTGCCGGTTTCTCCCCAGTGTCATGTTTCTTCAGTGCTTCGAGTTCATGTGCATATAACTGCTCTGCAGGCAACCTTAAGATAGTTTGTTTTTGATCCATGCTAGAAATCCCGCTCCTTCTGGTTTCGATTCAAGCTCCACTGGCTTAGCGGCAATGTGTTCGGCTAGCTGCTTTAATTGGTCGCGAGAGTACTCGCTTGACATCTTATCCGCGATTTGCTGAAGCCTATCCGCAAATTCCCCCGGAAGCATAGCAATTAATAGCTGCAAATCTCGGTCCATATAATAAAAAGATTTTTGCGTAGAAAGCTCCAGTGATGACATTAGCATCTCTGGCGTATCAGTATGTCCGAGCCGGAATAACGTGTACAAAATATGAATTGATCGATGCTTCATCAGTTGCGGCGCTACTTTCGCTTTGTCGACTAAATAATGGATTGCCCTCTCATTAGGGCGTTCCACTAATCGGCATACAAGCTCTTCCTCATTTAATGTGATAAAGCGATCTGCCCATCTCGCATCCCAGCTCCATTGATTTTGATGTTGTGTAAATGCGGCTTGCACAACCGTATGAGGAGTAAGTTCATAAATGACAAGTATTAGCTCGCGTGCAGCTTTACTCTTTTTCTCTTCTACATAGCCTTCATACCTGTCAAAAACATCTGCAGCGCTTAATACTTGTCGTGCGGCTTTGAAAGAATACGCGATCAAATAGGAGCGGCGATTGCGAAGCTCATGAAGAAACACTAATGCCTCATCATTTTTGGAATCTAATAATATTTGAGCTGCTTGACTCATCATCGGTTCCATTTCTTTGAAAGAAAGGAGATCATTATCTAGCATTTGCATCAGAAATTCTCTAACGGTTTGAACATCTGCTTTGGATTGAAAGCAAGAGATGACGCTGCTGAACTTTTCTTGGAAGCCTGTATCTTGTTTAGCTGAAACGACATGTTGAGCCAGCTCTAAACCATAAACCAGTAATTGCTCGGTTAATGCAGGAAGCTCACACGCTTGAATGGGAGCAATGGCGATGTCTGTATCTTTTTTCTTTAGTGATTCCATGAAACGGTCAACGACTTGTGTAGAATCGAAGCGGGACAATGCCATTAAAGCTGCGCTGCGAATCTCTTTTTTTCGATCATGCGACAGATCAAGCAAATGTTCCTCGAAGCTAGGCAAACCAGCCGTAAGTGAAATTGCAGCTATACGTACCGGCAATCCTCCATCCTTCTGCGCTGCCAGCAGAGTTGGCCATAGTTCCTTCTCGTCATTCGCCAGCTTATAAAGGCATACGAGCATTCTCGCGTCGCCGCTGCCTCCCTGCATATTGAATTCCGAATGCAGAATTGGCAAGGCAGCTGAGCCAAGAAGCGGGATGACATGATCTGCGACATATTCAGCAATTTCAGAATAGCTGTCTCTCAAAGCGTTGACGGCTGGTGCGAATGTTCTTACATCGTGGAACAGTCCTGCCTCAACCCCTTGTTTAATGGCTTCGAGCCGGTTGGGGCCGCGAAGCGTCAGCGAATCAATGAGCGGCTTAAGTTTTCGATAAGGGACCGTCGTGACTGTTTGGTTATTTGCTGCTTCTATTCCAACGGGTAGCAGCTCACCAGGCGCTTCAATAGAGCTTTGTGTATGCAGGACCGCTTGCAGCAATACCGTTAAATCCAGCAGCTTGTCAGCCGCATTCTCTGGCTCAGCCCTCGTAACGCTATCCACTTCTTCTGCAATTCGTTTGAAAATGGGTGCCTTTTCACCAAATTGCTGCAGCTGTGGGAGCGATCGTTTCAAACGCGCATCATCTGCCGCCATGCCCGCACCTGCTATAACTAAACGGCGAACATCTTCATACAAATCTCGCAATAATGGAATACTCATATTTTGCTCCTTCGTCAACCATTAATAGAATAAGCGGATCATTTCTTGTTCGGTAATTAGAGCCAAAGGCTGTGCCAGCAACCTTCCTTCTGCGAGACGATCCTCGAACATGACGAGTACCGCCACATTTGCAAGCAGCTCTTTATCTAAATTACGGAGTAATGGCAATGTAGGATGATTTAGCTTGGAGATTGCATCAAGTGGAAGCCTAGCTCCTTGCTCATCAACTAGAACATATCCGCCTTCCGAATTTGCCACCTGAGCAGCATGAAGCAGCATGACCGGGTTGCGGTCTGCTAATGGATTTTTGAGCTGGTTTTTCACCGTTTTTACTACCGCTGAATAGGATCGCTCTGCATAAGAACGAATAACAACACGATCACTTGGAATCGATTCACGCATGGTCATCTCTTCCCAGCGAACCCTTTTATTCAAATCGCCTGGATAAGCGAATAACTCCTTCGTTTGGACGACCATAAAGCAGCTATCCTCTTCCTTCATATGTTTGGCTGCTCGGAAAGGCCGATAGCTGCGTGTGACAACGATTTCTCCATCTTCAAGCTGCATCCAAAATCCTTCATCTACATGTTCACCGCGTGCTTCGTCGGAATAGGAGCGGAAAGAAAGCTGTACAAGCTCAGCTGCTTCACGGAGAAGTCCATGCTCACGCAGCTCAGATAACTGCCATGCATGGCCAATTTTTTCTTCAAGAGGGCTTGAAATATCCATTGGAATGCTCGAATCTTCCATTCGCGCCGTCAAATAATCCCTGCTGCGCTTTATTAAAGCATGCATAGCAGCAAGCTGTTCACAAACCTCGGAGTAAATCGTCTCCGGATTATCACTTGAGCCTACTAAAACCAATATCTCTCGAAATGCAGCTTGGAGCCCTGGTACGTAGTGATTGCCAAGCTGTTTTGCTTGCTCCTCATACATGTGAAGAGAGCGTTTATCCAACGAAGCTAAACCGCTTTGCACGATTTGCTGCACAAGCTTGTGAACGAGCTCGACCCCCTCAAGCTGTGAAGCGAGTTTCTTGATGAGAGCGTTTTTGTTAACCTTGCGTTTAGTCTCTGTACCCGCTGGAATCGCGGCAGCTTCCTTCTTTTTCTCTTCACGCTTGTCCGCTTTCTCGCGCTTATCTACAATATCCGCAGGTATCTCTTCCGTTGAAAAAGCCTTTCCTCCAGCATATGCATACAGAAGTCCTAATATATGTTTGCATGGAAATTGACGGCTTGGACAGGAGCAGCGAAATACAGGTTGTTCGGCTTTTACGAAGTCAACGGAGCAGCTGTAGGGCTCTTTGCCGCTGCCCTTACATTCCCCAAATAACAACAATCCGTCTTCCGTACGGCATAACTTCTGGAAGCTGTTTTTGCGTACGAGATCGTTGCCGTTTTTGATTGCTCCCGCATTGGGCGCCATTGCATCGATGAAAGCTTCAGTAAGATGGGTCATAGTTTCCCTCACTCGTTAGGTTTGATTTCATTCGTTTATTTCCACAAAACACGTATCATTTCCTGCTTTTGGGGTCATTTACAGTGTTTAAAACAAAGAAAAACCCAGGCGTATGCGCCTGGGCTGGGTATTACCATGGAATATCTCCAATATTGTGCATAATAGCATCGATTTCAACTAGTTCCTCAGCTGTCAGTGGAGCACTCTCTAGTGCCTTTACATTCTCTTCAATCTGGCTTACGCGGCTGACACCGATCAAAGCAGATGTGACTCCACCTTCGCGCAGTGCCCAAGTCAGTGCCAATTGGGATAAGGTTTGTCCTCTTCTTGCCGCTAGCTGCTCTAGGCTGCGGAATTTTTGAACCCGCTCTGCCGTGATCGCTTCTGGTTTCATCGTGCTGGAAGCTGCACTCGATTCCGCTTCGATTTTATCGACATATTTATTCGTCAGCTGTCCTCTTCCAAGCGGGCAATAAGCGATCGAGCCTATGCCATTCTCAGAAAGTACATCCTGCAAACCATCTTCAATCCAACGGTTCAGCATGGAGTAATTCGGCTGATGAATCAAGCAAGGCGTCCCTAGCTGCTTCAAAATTTTCACAGCAGCGCTTGTCTGCTCCGCACTGTAGTTGGATAAACCAACATACAAGGCTTTGCCCTGTCTTACCGCATGATCTAACGCGCCCATTGTTTCCTCAAGCGGCGTTTCTGGATCAGGACGATGGGAATAAAATATATCGACATAATCAAGTCCCATTCTCGTTAAGCTGCGATCCAAGCTGGAAAGCAAATTTTTGCGTGAGCCCCATTCGCCGTATGGACCTTCCCACATGTAATAGCCCGCTTTTGTAGAAATTAGAAGCTCATCGCGATAGGGAGCCAAATCCTTCTTATATACAGCTCCGAACGTTTCTTCGGCAGAGCCGGCTGGCGGTCCATAGTTGTTCGCAAGGTCAAAATGATTAATGCCAAGATCGAACGCTTTTAACAACATCGCACGTGAATTTTCAAGCGGTTGATTGCCGCCAAAATTTTGCCATAGACCAAGGGATATCGCAGGCAGCTTAATTCCACTTTTGCCAGCGCGTTTATACAACATATCGGAATAACGTGATGAATCAGCAGCATAAGGCATTTATCATATTCCCCTTTGTTTTTAGAATGATTTCTTTGGTTGAAACATGCTATAATGATTACTTGCTAACGTCATTGCTTTTAAAGTATAGCTTAATGCTGCTGCAATAAGGAATGTCCACATGCAAGTCATATATGTCATAATGTAATATGTTAGTGACCTACAATCAAGGAAGTGACAACGAATGTGCGAGCATTATGATCTGGTCTATTATTATCACGGGAAGCAGTTCTGCGAAGCTGGATATAGCTGGGGACCCGGCGTTAAGGATCATTACAAAATTTTATTTATTCATGAAGGCAAAGGCACCTATCAGATTAACGGAAAAACATATGACTTAAAAAAAGGACAAGGCTTTATGGTATTTCCAAATACGATATGCCATATGAAGGCGGATCTTCAAGATCCGTGGGTCTATTCGTGGATTGCTTTTCAAGGAACATGTGTTGACGGATTACTTGAACAGGTCCACTTAAGCAAAACGGCACCTTCATTCTCGTATGCTCCAGCAAATTGGTTTGAGCCTTGGTTAGAACAGTTTAATGATGCAGGGGAACTTGAGAAAAACAGCGGTCTTGTCGTTCATAGCCTGCTCTATCGCCTTATTTCGGATTGGATCGATATGCTAACTGCCCCTAATCAAATCGGTTATTTGCCTAAAGCAAAGGATGTTTATGTTCGCAAAGCGATCGATTATATCAAAATGAATTACTACACCAAAGTAAGCATTACTGAGCTGGCCAGACTCATTGGTATAGACCGCATATACTTATCCGCCTTATTTAAGGAAGTTGTAAATCAATCGCCGCAAACCTACTTATTGCATTATCGAATGGATAAAGCTTGTGATCTCATGAACAATCAACAGCTTTCGGTATCTGATATTTCCCACTCCGTCGGCTACAGCGACCCTCTTCTCTTCTCGAAAATGTTCAAAAAAGTGAAAGGGATATCTCCCAGTCATTATCGCAAAGAAATTGTCTAATTTCTCTAAAAAAAGAGAGCCTGCATAAGCAGACTCTCTTCATCATTATTATTTAATGTGATAAATCTTTAACCATCTTAACATGTGGAATATTCTCTTCCATAAAGACGGTGGATGCTACCTCATAACCTTGCTTCTCATAAAAAGCTGCTGCTTGAACTTGTCCATGCAGCTTCGCTTTCTTAAGCCCTTTTTCACGCGCGATCAACTCAAGCTCATCCATGATTGCTTTGCCGAGTTTATGCATGCGGTGTGAAGCTAATACGCAAATCCGCTCTATTTTTGCCATATCATCCACGATCCGCACTCTGCCTGTTCCAACAGGTACATTCTCGTAATATACAAGAACATGATCAGCGATTGCATCGTATTCATCAAGCTCTACTTCCTCCGCAACGCCTTGCTCTTTGACGAAGACTGTTTTTCGAATCAGGTACGCTTCTTCCATTTGCTCATCTGTCGTTACACGTTTTGTTTCCATCTTTCTCTTTCCTTCCATAAAGAAATCTCTATAAAACTGCGACTATTCAGCCTCTATGTTTTATTATAATGCTAATTTGCTAATTAGCCAAAACTTATCGGCATTTCAATCCAAAAAATATAATGGCCGTTGTCATGAACAACGCCGATCTCTCCTCCATGCATCTCTACTATTTGTTTGGCAATGGTAAGTCCAAGACCTGTACCAGCTGGCATAGAGCTGCGAATATCATTCGACTCCCGCTTGAAAAAACGATCAAACAATTGCGCTTCCTCATGAGAATTAATCGGTACTCCTTCATTTTCAATGGTTAACCGAAATATATCGTTCGTGGCAGTTGCTTTTACCGTCATCACACTCGGTTTGATCGAATATTTGAGCGCATTGATTAAAAGATTGTCAATAGCTCTGACTATTTTCTGCGTATCACTCTCTACACATATCGGTCTTGCACAAAAGCTTTTCACCACAATGATTCCCTGCTCGGCAGCAACAGGCTCAAATTCAATAATAAGCTGCTCTACTAGTTTGTTGATATCTACGGATTGCTTAATGAAGTTGTGATCTCCGCCAGTCAGTCGTGTATATTCAAACAAATCATCGATCAATTTCTTAAGCTGCTGCGTCTTGTGGAAAGCATTGTCTATAAATCGCTCTTGCTCACTTGGATCTTGAAAGGCATGTGATTTCAATAAATCTAAATATCCGATAATGCTCGTAAGCGGAGTCCGCAAATCATGCGAAACATGTGTGATTAGCTCCATCTTCGACTGTTCGAGCATTCGTTCTCGCTCTAGCTGCGTTTGCAGCTGCTGAGCCATATGGTTAATATTTTGAGCAACGATACCCAGTTGATCCTGCCTTGTTAACGGAACGCGGTATTCCAAATCCCCACCAGCTATTTTGATTAGCCCATACGTTATTTCTTTGAAATAACTGACCACACCACGCGTAAAAACAAAGAAGAAAAAAATAAATATACCGAAAAATAAAGGCAACGATATGAAATTATTGAGTATAAACCCAAACTGTGTTCGAGTAAAATGATCCATTCCTACAATAAAGAGCACGGCGATGAAAAAGCTAAGGACTGGCACCCACAGCATTAGTCCACGAATACTGCGCAGTCCCATTAGCATACTGCTCACATTATTTTTCAATCTTATAGCCCACTCCCCATACCGTTTTTATATATCTCGGTTCTCTTGGGTTATCTTCTATTTTTTCTCGAATATTGCGGATATGAACCATGACCGTATTTTCAGAATAAAAGGCGGATTGATCCTTCCACACGTTCTGATAAATTTTATCAATATTGAAGACCTGTCCCCTGTGCGATGCGAGCAGCAGCAATATTGCAAATTCGATAGGTGTTAGCGCTATTTCTTGGCCTTTTACTGTAACCAAATGCTGATCCTTATTGATGATAAGCGCATCTATCGTAATTTCGTTTGAAGCACTCGCCGCTTGAACCGTCAAGCTTTGCCTTCGCAGCTGTGCTTTGACTCGCGCCAGCAACTCCAATGGATTAAAAGGTTTTGTAACATAATCATCAGCCCCTGTGGATAGGCCTGTAATTTTATCGATATCTTCGCCCTTTGCAGAAAGCATAATAATGGGGACATCGTGTTCCTCTCTAATTTTGAGGCAAGCTTTAATCCCATCCCATTTGGGCATCATAACGTCCAGAATAATCAAATGGACGGGTTCGCGGTTGATAACCTCTACTGCATGCTGTCCATCGACCGCCTCCACTACACGATATCCTTCATTCCTTAAATAAATGTGAAGTATATCACGAATTTCCGGATCATCGTCAACAACCAAAATCGTCATGCTCACTTGTTTGCCTCCTTTAATGAAGTATTGCGACATGCTTATAAAGGCTATTTTTTTCTACAAACGTAGACGAAAGCAGGCGGAACATTGATAGGTACAAAAATAATCTTTTCAATATGAAAATGTAAACTTAATTGCTTCTTCATTTGCTGTGAATACTGAAAGGCAACAAACCATCCATCATCCTTTAAGGAGTTTACTATTTGCGTGATCAGTATATCTCTCAGTGTCTGATGGAAATTGAAAAAAGGCAAGCCGCTAATGATACAGTCCAATTGCTCAATTCCTTCTTGCTGTAAGGCTGTTTGCAAGTTTGTCGTGTTCTCATAACATGCATAATTTGGGTAATTTTCTTCCAATGTTTTTAACATATACGGATCTGTCTCAAAAAGCAAAACTTTCGTTTGTTGATGAGCTGCTTCCTGAATATGCTTTGTTATCGCACCCGTGCCAGCACCAAGCTCCGCTGCCGCTAGTACCTTATGCCATGGGACACTCTCGACCATCTTTTGGGCCAAATACTTGGAGCTCGGCATGACACTGCCGATTTCCCTAGGCTTATATAAAAACTTATACAGAAACAAACATTTTTCCTTTAACGATTGTTTTATTCCCATGATTGTTGGTCACTCCCTCGCTTCTTTTCCTCATGCTAACAAGAAATTGTGCGGATAAAGCGAGGATAATTATGAATTTATTCTGAAGAGCAATCATTCCTTAACTTCAATATCCCACATAAATGACCAACTAGAGGAGTAATATGCCAAAAGTGAAGCTTTTTTTCGGCTTGCTGCGTGCTATGCTAGCCTAAGGATTAAATAATATAGTAAAGGCGGGATATATGGTGTCATATCTATCAATTAGCACATGGAGCTTACATCGCAATCTTGGACCTCTTCACTGGACGGTATGGGATACCGAAACGAATACTCATCAAACGCGTGTACAAGAACAACCGCAGCTAACGGCTTTGCTAGACCTTCCAGCTGAAGCAGCTGCTAGAGGTTATGAAGCGCTTGAAGTTTGCCATTTTCATTTCCCTTCAACAGAATCGGCTTTTCTTGAGCAGCTTCGCCTCTCTTTCGAAAATGCTGCGATTAAGTTCGATACCTTGCTGCTCGACTATGGTGACATAACAACAGTTGATGCGGCTAAAAGAACAGCAGATCTTAGTTTCATACGGAATTGGATCGATGTCGCTTCACAATGCGGGGCGAAACAAATTCGTGTCATTGCTGGTGAAGCTTCACCTAGTGATGCTGCTGCCATTGAATTGTCCGCTTCCTCCTTGTCCGAGCTAGCTGAATATGCTGCTTCTAGAAAAGTTCATGTTATAACTGAAAATTTCAAAGCGCTTACGTCGACATCGGAAAGCAGTCTTAAGCTGCTTGCGCATGCGGGTAAAGCGGTAGGCTTTATAACCGACTTCGGTAACTATCATAGCGCGGACAAAATCAGTGAAATCGGCGATACGGCACCGCTAAGCGTCTCTGTTCATGTTAAGCCTACCTATGATGATGCCGGTGTCCCTGATAAGGACGAGCTAGTCTCCTATCTTACTGAGGTTGAGCGGGTTGGGTTTAAGGGTGCTTATGTTCTTATATACGATGGTCCAGGTGATATGTGGGAAGGGCTTAACCGAGTTAAAGCAATTGTAGAGCCATTAATATTGACAGTCCGCTAGCCCCCTCCTATACTTAGAGAGTGGAATAATGATAATCATTATCGAGTAAACCTACTCTATAAGTATATTTTGAGAAACCGAAATGGGGCACAAATAAATGGCACATGACATGGACTTTACACTTGTAGAAACATATTTTCACATTTCTCCGAAAGGTGCAGCTCATCCCTTGCTAGAGCTGCCAGCGACCAGCTTTTACGACAAAGAAACTGCTCATGCAACACTTATAAAAGCCGGAGAAATGGTGCAAGCAACGGGAATGCAACTAGCTGCTTCCTTTGTAGGCATGTCCTTCTTTAATCTGTGCATAACGAATCTATTTTTTGCTGCCCAATACAACCGTTATTTGGATTTATCACTACATAATTTAACTTATCAGCTTGAGAAACACGATGATCATGCTCATCTGGGCTTCAAAATTAATGAGCTTCGCTGGACAGATGTGCCAACCGAAGAACAAGAAAGAAAGCAGTTTTTAGAGAATGCCTTCCGAACTAGCTTTAAGGATGAGATTAACGATATCGTCGAAGCTGTAGCCATAAGCGCTGATGTGAAATCCGCCATGATCTGGAACCAGGTCGGTGGACAACTGCAGGGTGTGATTGATTTTCTGAAAAATAATATGAATGATCAGTCACTGTTGACAGTTGTTCAGCGCGATCTTGAGGTCATTCTCGGTCTGCCTGCTGAGGTATTTAATCGGAAACGTAACCCTTTTGTTCACAAGCCTCGGTATATCGATGATCCGTGGTCACCTGGAGGTCCACAAATCGTACTTCGCTCTTCATGCTGTATGTACGATTGTCGTGTTGATGGTGTGAAATGTTATACCTGCCCTCGTATGCTGCCAGAAGAACGTGAAGAAAGACGCAAGCTGGTTGCAGCTGGCGTCCACTAATATAAAAAGCTGATGTCAGATCCTACATGTACCTGACATCAGCTTTTTTTGCTGCATTATTTTATAATTGCAATATTTGTTTACATAATTATTCTTATGTAACCTTATTCTGAAATTTCATTGGGATTTTGCTTGAAATGTTGTTCATCGCATTTCGAAGCTGTTTATTATCAATATGCGTATAAATTTGTGTTGTTTCAATACTCGCGTGCCCAAGCAGCTCTTGCAAGGTTCGTATGTCTGTACCGCTGCGAATTTGCATCGTTGCAAAAGAATGTCGCAGCTTATGGCTCGATAGCCTTTTATCCGCAAGCGCAGGCATCGTCTCCTTTAGCAGCTTGATCGTTTCATCAGCGACGGTCTGTATCATTCGTATAGATAATCTTCGTCCAAACTGCGATACAAAAAACGGCTGCTCCTTACTCTGCCTGGATTCCTTGCGCTCAGCAAGCGCTTCATTCAATACATGCTGAAGCGCATCAGGCAATGGGATAACTCGCCATTTACGCCCTTTCCCGAGAATATGAATCGATCCATCCAGCCTAAAATCCTGTACATTCATCCGGTGTACCTCACCGACGCGAAGACCAGCATAGGACATTAATAATACAATTGCGACATTGCGAATATAATATTTCCCTTGTATGGCTTGCAGAAGCGCTTCGAGTTCATTTTCTTCCAAGTAAACCGGAATGCGATTTTTCTCCTGCTTGGACTTTGCGATAAGTGCAGCAGGATTGCCTTCCAAATGCTCCATCTCGATCAACGCTTTAAAAAATGAACGCAAAGAAGAAAGCTTGCGATTGCGCGCCTCATCCCCTGCCCCCTTCTCACGGCAAACGGCCATGTAGCGCATAATATCCATTTTCGTAATATTTTTTGTTTCGGTTGGATGTATCGTCTGTAGAAAAAAACGAACATCATTTATGTAGGCTTGATGTGTGGACTTGGTCATTCCTTTATTTTTCATCCAAATCGAAAATAAGTCCATTTCCAAGCCGTAGCTATCCGTCACCTCATGTTGTCCCATTCGCAAGCAAATCCTCCATAAAAAACCTATTTTCACGCTCTATTTAAGTGACCATTACTCTATTATGATAGCTTAAAAGTTGATATAAAAGCAAACTGCGTGAAATATGTATTTCACGCAGTTTTTTAAACGAAGAAATGATGGTTTTTTCGATAAAATTAGCGATCAATGCTTACGTTTTGCTCCCGTATCTGTAATTGCCAGTTTAATGCTATACGTAATCGGAATGCGACTGAATTCTTCATCCCAATCCTCTTTAACCTTTTGCCATACTTTTGGATGCGATATGCTTAGTTTAGTACCGAACCCCATAACGTCTGTCTTATATTCCTTTTGAATTTTATGCAGGGCTCTATTCACGAGTCGGCTTACTTCCTTCTCTGATGAATGTACAGCCTTGGTCACAAATTTGTGATCCAGAGGCTCGTTGTCAATTAACCACTCTTCAATAAGTCGACCATCCGATTGTATATTTACGTGAAAACTAATTTTTCCATTCTTGACCTGCGAAATAATTTTACTTTTAAGCGTTTTGATCTCATAGGCAATAACCTGCTTCGTTTCAGGATCATAGCTTTTTACTAAACCGCCTTTGCCTTCGCCAGTCAACCACATTATGCCTAACAATTCTTCCTCCGATAACAGTCCTTTGAATTTTTGGGTTTTCCCCTTAATAACGGCTGCACCTGAAAATTCAATCTCGCCATCAGCAGCTACGATATTTTGAAGTAAATAGCTGGACTTTGCATGCATCTTCCCCTCTACTGCAATAAGCGACATCGGAGGTATGATCTTCAATGTACGATAACGATTACCAATCATCTCAATTACACGGAACGAAGGTATAATGTTACTGCCCTTTGATTCAAATACATCTCTAGCCATGCCGCTGCTCATGACAATTAAGCTATTCGGCCGAATATTATTGTCCCTCAACATAAAGCTAAGGAGATTATTCATGCTGTATTTTCGAGACAACATCTCATTTATTACGATCACCTTCAGATGATGACCGATGACAGGACGCTCCATTCGAGCTGAAAATCCTCTGACCATTTCAAAAAGTGAATCTCCTGTCTCCGAAACATTTATATAAGGTTTTGCTGTTACAACACCTGAAGATTCACCGTCTTTGCCCTCTGATTGTTTATCTATAATTTGCAGCGTATAGGTGATCAGATCCTTTTTCCGATTAGAGGTACTCAGCTTATCCATTTTTTTCTCAATTTCCGTTTTGCTGGCAACATCAAGCGCTATACCGACATATAGCCCAAGATCCTCAATCTCATCCTTGCTCCAACAACCCGTTTGGACAAGCAGCGTTAGCGTACATAGGCATGCTAGTAAAAATCGTCCCCGACTGTTGCTGTGGATCATCATCATTTTACACTCCCTTTTTTCCACTTCGTCAAACCAAACAATATAATGGTCATAGAGACAAACAAATAAAGAGCGGTATTGCCTAGCAAGCTGCCATATACAAACAGAGCGCTCGTATTTTTGGGAAGCGTGGAAACAAGAAACACAATGGGCAGCAATATATATAAGCATTTCATCATTTTTGCTTTGAATACTTGTGACAATCCCAGGGCTGCAGCATAATACGTAATGACAAAAGAAGAATAGATTTGCATAATCCAAATGACAAGAAAAAACGATTCAAACCTTTCAAATATTAGTCCAGAAAGCTCAAAGCTGCGTACAAGATCGAGTGTTGGCCACGTCCGTGTAATGACTACATCTATCGATAGCCCGCCTACTACAATAATTACGGTCAGCAAATAAATAAAGAACGGAATCGCTGTTCCATAGACGACGGCTTTTACCGATTTTTTCGGATTATCCATAAATGCAGTTAAAATCAATATAATTTCTACGCCTAAAAAGGACAGTGAGGTTGTTTGGACTCCCCTGAGAGGAGGCATTATGCCTTGCCCTAATACAGGCCGCAAATGATCGATTTCGAATATCCGTAAAGACATTAACATGACTAATACGTAAATAACGATAGTTATCGGCAAAATGACCTCAAATAACCTCGCAATGGGATTAATGCCGCTGGTCATCAAATAGAAGCTAACCCAAATAAAAACCATGACAATGACCCATGGAGGCGTTCCTTCCAGCAGAAAAAATTCCGTAACTTCAGATAATACACGCACCTGATAAGCAGCTGTCATAAAAAAATAAATAACAAACGCTATGCCAATTATGCCTCCTACCCATTTTCCGAGAAGCTTCTGAGTAAACTGGTACACCGTTTGATTGATATGTAATTTTGCCAATGCAGCCATAAACACACCTACTAATAAGGCAACCGTTCCCCCGATCAGAACAGATATCCATACATCTGGTGTCCCTACTTTTTCAACAGAAGCTCTAGGCAAAGTAAGAATTCCTGAACCCAGCATAAAGTTTGAAATGATCACAGCAGTTTGAACGGTTGTTATACGATCATTGGACATCTGTTTCATATAATGCCTTCTTCCAAATTCAATTCTTCGTGCGTGTATTGTCTTTCGGCTTCAGCATTTCAGGTCGTTTTTTCATCATAAATATCGGCATGCGAACAATAAAGTCTTTCCAATCTTTAACTCGGTAAGGAACTGCAGGGCTCGCATAGGGCACGCCAAAGCTCTTAAGTTTGACGATATGTGCACATAACAGTAAGGAAAATAAAATTACGCCATACATACCAAATGCAGCAGCGCAGAACATAGCAGCAAAACGCAGCATTCTAAGCGCTATCCCAGCATTGTATTGTGGTATTGCAAACGACGATATCGCAGTAACTGCAACGACAATAACCAAAATCGGACTCACGATACCAGCTCGAACAGCCGCTTCACCAATAATCAAACCTCCTACGATTCCCATGGCCGGTCCAATTGGTTTAGGCAGTCGAAGCCCCGCCTCTCGCAATATTTCAATCGCTACCTCCATAATGAGCGCTTCAACAAGAGATGAGAAAGGCACACCTTCCCTAGCCCCAACGATAGAAATAGCCAATTTAGTTGGTATTAGGCCTGGATGAAACGAAATGAAAGAAATGTACATCGCTGGTGTCAATAATGCGATTAAAGCGGCAAGAAAACGCAGCATTCGGAGCAATGTGCCAACCATCCAACGCTCATAATAATCCTCCGGTGATTGCAGAAGCATGCTAAATGTAACAGGTGCAATCAGCGCAAAAGGTGTACCGTCAAGTAAAATAGCAACCCTGCCTTCCATTAATGCGCCAATGACCCGATCGGGCCTTTCCGTACTCTGCACCTGTGGGAATGGACTCAAAAAATTATCCTCAATCAGCTGCTCAACATACCCTGATTCGGGTAAATTATCAATATCGATCTTGCTTACCCTGCGCCTGACCTTTTCAACTAATTCAGGATCAGCAATATCTTTAATATAAGCAATGATGAGCTGCTTCTTTGCACGTGTGCCAACATGCATGCTCATGAATGATAGGCTGGCATTTTCACCATGTCTTCTTAGAATCGCAGTATTGTCGGATAAGTTCTCATTAAAGCCTGCTCTAGGCCCTCTAACTAATGCCTCAGAGATTGGTTCCTCAATATTTCGGGATTTGCTCCTTGCAGTGCCAATGATAATAATTTCATCAATGCCATCAACGAGCACGGCAGTAGCTCCCATTAACACTTTTGGCAGCATTTCTTCTAAAGAATGGACTTCACTTAATTGACTAACGGTTAATATTTGATTGGTCAAAAACGATTTTGTGACGGTTTTGCCTTCTCCTTGAACAGACATTAACGCTCTCAAAATATGCTGATCAATCAAATCGCAATCTGCTAATCCATTTACAAAAACGATAGCTGCGCTTATCCCCGTATCCCCAATAGAGCACTCACGCACCAAAACATCGGAATGAAACTCCATTTGTTCATGAATGGCTTTCAGCCGCACTTGAATATTTCCGCTCATCGAATTACTCATCATCAGCTTGGCTAGACCGTTTAAAAATAGATGAGATAAGAAGAGGAATCACGAGGCTGACAACAGCTTGTACGCATACCGTCCAATTAGGAATGTTTATCTGATCGTGTAAAGCCATAGCACATACACTCCTTGTTGTTTTTTGTCGAATTATTCCTATTTTTGCCGTAATGGGTAGGTTATAAACTTCTGTTCGTTCAAAGTGCAGGAATAAAAAAAAGAGAAGGGTTTCCCCTTCTCCTTATTTGAACCTTATTCTCTTTTTAGGAATAACTTAAAGCTACACCTTTCGGAAGCACACCTTCCACTTGTTCACGCACATAGCTATCATTCATTTTTTGGCCAAAAATAACGATTTTCCCGCTGTCTTCACGTGTTCTAATCAAACGTCCAATGCCCTGACGTAATCGAAGCAGCATATACGGCATATCCACTTGTTCAAACGGTGATTCCGAGTCATTCCGTCTCGCTGCGAATAATGGATCATTTGGAGGAAACGGAAGTTCCCACACAATAACCTGGGAAAGGGATGGACCAGGAATATCTAAACCTTCCCATAGTGTCACCGCACATAAAATGCTGGCTTCATCCTGTTGAAATTGTTCGATCAAATAGCTGATTTCGCTTGTGCCCTCATAAAAGAAAGTATAAGCCGCACTATCCGCATGCTTGTCCGATTCTGACTTGAATTGCTCTAGCTGCTCCATCGATGGGAACAAAATAAGCGATCTTCCGCCTGACTGCTTAAGCAAGCGATACGTTTCATTTACTTTATCGTTAAGCGCCGTAAACTGTTCAGCTTTTGGAATCTCCACAGTCATTTGCTGCTCATAGTCATATGGTGATGGAACCGAGAAAGATAATGAGCTATCCATACCCAATATGTCCATCATATAATCAAATGAGCCGTTAACCGAAAGCGTTGCTGAGGAAAATACGATTGGCATTTTACGAGAGAAAACTTGCTCCTTCAACACTTCCTTCACCACTTTTGGCATGATGACAAGTGACGTTCCTTCTTTATCCTGCGAAACCCAGCTAATTGGTTTGTCCGCTTGCTTGAATAAGGAAAGCGCAAATTGAATCATTTCCAAATGCTCTTCAACGATTTTTAGCTGATACGTATCGATCGTGTATAAGCCGCTTTCGAATACGAGCTCTTCTTCTATAACCGATAGCGTATCCTGCAAACGATTAATTTCACGAATAAGCTCCGCACTCCATATGATTTCCTTGCGATCCGAAGCAGGAACCTTCTGGCTGTGCTTATTCAACATTTTAAATAAAAATTCACTTTGGGCAATCGCATCCTCAACAGCTACAGCAAGAGTTTCACGAATCTCTTCTTGCAGCAGTCTTATGACGATTCCTTCAAAAACAGCATGATTCAGCTTGTAAGTCAGCGCTTGCTGTGCGGCTGTTTCAAGCAGATGGCCCTCATCAAATACTACAGAGCTGTACTCTGGCAGCAATGGAAGCTGGCCTTCACGTTTTCTTGCGTCATATGTCCATATATGCTCCATATAGAAATCATGCGAGCAAATAATGACATCTGCAGATTTGCGATAATGGTCGCGTGAGAGTGTTTGACCACAACGATGTCTAACGTCACACACTAAGCAGTCCTGAAATACATCCCAGCCCAGCTCGTTCCACTGCTCATCATTTAAGCTAGGATAGTCCTTGCGATTTCCATATGGATGGAAGCTTTGCATAGAATCCTGCTTATGGACGAAGCTTGGAAGTTCACGATATATATTGTCATAGAGCTCCGCGTCATCTTGTCCAGCTCTCGCATTATCCAGCTTTTTCAAGCAAATATATTGATCTGCTGATTTGCCTAACCTAGCATCAATCGTTAGATCCAAATATTTTCCGAGCTTTGCAATATCGCCTTCAGGCTTTACAAGCTGCTCAATTAAGGATTCATCGGCACAAGCAATAATGGCTGGTTTTCTTGTGTACCGAGCATACGTAATCGCATACAACAAGTAAACGAGTGTTTTGCCCGTTCCTACTCCAGCTTCAGCAAATATCGTTTGTTTATCTGCAAAAGCACGTTCCAATTGAAAAGCCATATAAATTTGTTCATCTCTAATTTCAAAACCAGCTTCAGGCAGCTTCTCATAAAAAACATCAGCGATCCAATCGCTAGCCTGCTGTATAAAAGGTTGTTTCGGGTCAAACTCAAATGGATATTTATTCAAGGTTGCTTGCCTCCATATAGTAGGCACAACCGGCTGTATGCGGACACACAGCCGGTTGTGAAATCTCCTGCACTAATCGTACACTCAAATATATCACTAGAGTGTATGCTTAGTCAAAGGTTATGATTTATTTGCTTTATTACTCTATCCATTTCACCAGATTCGGCTTCTCATCCAAAATGGATTCATATTGCTCCTTCCAGCCATAAATCGCATCAGGATCAAGCTTCTTGTACCGGTCGTATTTATGCAAACGATCCTGCTCCCGCGCCCAGCCGAAATGTTTTACTCGCAGGTTTGACGTCTTATTTGCAAGTGAATAAATGTTTTCAGGAAATCTCCCGCAGTGCTGAGGAGTTTGCTTCCACACATATGAAAATCCCTCTACATATTTCAATAGAAATGGGCGGTACACGCTATGGGCATTCCAGTATGCATCTTCGCGATAATGATCTTCCGACCAAAAATCAAATAATCGAAACAAATAAGTGAAGGTTTCCGAATCGTTTAGCAGCACTGGCAGCACTTCCTTAAATTTTTGTTCAAAATATTCATCCGCATCCATATTCAGAATCCACTGCGGCCGAATGCGGATCGTTTCCTCCCATTGCTGCGTTCTTAGCTTTACTTCATTATGAAATTGCGAGCTTTCGTTTTTAATATAGGTCAACGGAATGCCGGCAAGGCATTCATGAACGATTTCCCCGGTATGATCCGTGCTTCCATCGTCAATAATGACCGCATGATCTATATATTCCCTATGATGCTCAAGCACTTCCTTTAAAAAGCGATCTCCCTCATTTTTTACGATCATAGATAACGTAAGCTTAGGACCTGCTGTGGGCACAATGATTGTAGGTCCTTGTGCTGGCAACATATTCGAATTTGTATATGCTTTGTCCTGCGTGGATTCCATAAACAATATAGCGCGCTCAATATCTGATTCTCGGTAGATATGAAAGGCTGGGTATCTGGTGTCCACGTACAAATCGATGCCAAGGGCAACTGCTCGAATGCAGAAATGACGATCTTCGCCCCAAAATGATACATTCGAGATCGTCCGAAATGATATCGGCTTCGCCAGTGCTGAGCGAGTGATATACGTGCATGCACCAAGGCCGCCAACCTGATAAACTCCTGGTACTCTAAGCTTCATTAGAAACATGACAGCCGCTTCAGCACCGTCACCGGCTTTTACTGTTCCATCTGACTGAAACGGCCAATACGTATCCTTCAGCCAAACCTGCGGCATTTCCATCGTATTAGGCTGCCACTGTGTCCAAAAAATAGTGGAAATGATCTCTTTCTCGGAAGAAATCAAAGATTCAATTGCTTCCGGGTGAATCAGCAAATCCGAATCAATGAGGAATAGTCCATCATATTGCTGCTCTCTCGCTGTTTGGATCATATGATCCTTCCAGCTTGCGATTTTATCAATTAAATCATTGCTCCAGTAATGAGTAAACTCATCCCTGGTATATGGCGTTATCGAATCGCCTCTTATTAAGATGGTTTCACTTTCATTGTTCTCTTTTTGCTTCGATATAAAATCGCTCAGCAATTGCGAGGACTGCTCGTTATCATTGTCGTCAATAAAAAAATAATCTACTTTAAAAGAGCTTGCTTCGATTCGCGCAAGCGAGGCTAAAAAGTGACGCAATATGGTCGGTCTTTGGCGAATGGGACTTCCAATCAATATTCGCTTCAACGTTAGGCCTCCTTTATTCCACAGAAATTCCTTAGGAATGATAATCCATATGAGGCATATGCATCTATTATGCAAAACCCAGATCATTTTTTCAGAATGGAGGCTTAGTGGCCATTACTGCTCTCAAAGAATGGGACTTAAAACCGCTGCTGTTCGGATTGCTGTTTCTATGTTTTGCCGACGCTTTATTTACAGATATAGGCTTGCGCCTATCATTAATCGAGGAGCTCAACCCGCTCGTACAAAAACTTTATGACTGGAATATCGTTAGCTACTACGGGATGAAGCTAGTGCTCCCGCTGCTGCTTATTCTCATTTATTATCGAATGAAAAATCGGTATTGGATCAACCCTTGTATTCTGATTACGGTATTGATCTACTTTCTCGTCAATATTTATCACCTGGTTTGGATTTCATACGGTGTCCATGACGGCTGGTTTTCACTTGATTCGCTGATATGAATTTCTTTACCTCTTCTAGGAGTGTTGTATAATAGCTAATAGAAACAATACAACATATTCCTTCTCTCAGGGAGCCAATGAAGGAGTTCACACGAATGATCGATGTAAGGCATTTCGCACCGCTCACACTTGCCAAATATATGTTGAAATGGCTGTTCATAGCTGGAGTGATCGGCATCCTCTCTGGTTCTGCATCCGCATTATTTCTAGCCAGTCTTGAATTCGTAACCGAAACGCGTGTACAACATTTGTGGTTATTGTGGCTTCTGCCACTCGGCGGTACCTTCGTAAGTTATCTTTATCTCAAGTTTGGGAAAGAAGCAGGAAGAGGAAATAACCTAATCATAGAGCAAATACATACCGGTAATGGCTCCATCCCATTAAGAATGGCACCACTTGTTCTGATTGGAACTTTAATCACCCATTTATTTGGCGGATCTGCTGGTCGTGAAGGTACTGCAGTGCAAATGGGCGGCAGCTTAGCGGAATGGTTTGGTAAGCTTATTAAACAAAGCTCTCTTGATCGCAAAATCATTTTGATGTGCGGCATTAGCAGCGGCTTTGGGGCTGTCTTTGGCACACCTCTGGCCGGGACAATTTTTGGACTAGAAGTACTTGCAATCGGCGTCATCAGTTATGAAGCGCTGCTCCCCTGCTTCATCTCGAGTTATGTTGGCCATTTGGTTGCAACTTCGTGGGGAATTCAACATATCTCCTATTCAATGGGCGATGTCCCTCCGCTCGACTGGCTGCTCATTGTCAAAGTTGTCATTGCATCTGTGCTTTTTGGTCTAGCCGCATTATTATTCACTCAGCTGATACGAGGATTCAAACGTTTATTTAGTAACTGGTTTAAAAGTCCTGTTCTCAAAAGCTTTTTGGGCGGACTATTCATAATTGCTCTCGTCTATGCGATCGGAACACGTGATTATTTGGGACTAGGCCTCCCGCTCCTAGAGCAGTCCTTTCAAGAGGCGGTTTCACCGTTTGTTTTTTTATTGAAAACACTATTTACTGCTATAACGCTTGGGACAGGCTTTCAAGGCGGTGAGGTGACTCCACTCTTTGTCATCGGTGCAACGCTAGGAAGCGCACTTGCAGGTTTGCTCCATGTCTCCGTCCCCCTGCTCGCTGCCATTGGTTTTATATCCGTATTCAGCGGTGCTGCCAAGACGCCAATTGCTTGCTTCATCATGGGCATTGAATTATTTGGAGCTGAAGGTGCTATTTATATGTTTATCGGCTGCTTAATCGCATTTATATGTTCAGGTCGAATCGGCATCTATGAATCTCAAAAACCAATGGAGTTACGCCCATAAATCGAAAAAAAAAGCCTGCTCCTTATCATAAGGAAACAGGCTTTTTCTATTGGTTAAAAATAAACGATATAGATTACAGCAGCAAGCACGATGCGGTATATCGCAAAAGGTACAAGCTTGATTTTGTTAATAAGCTTCAAGAAGAAACGAATCGAAAGAAGTGCAAAAACAAATGCGCTTATGAAACCTGCGATAAAAAACGGCAATGACTCTAACGTGAAGTATTCCCAGTTTTTCGCCAAGGACAACAAGCTCGCACCAGCCATGATCGGCACAGCCATGATGAAAGTGAAATCAGCAGCCGCGCGGTGACTCATGCCTAGCAGCACCCCTCCGGAAATAGTGGAACCGGAACGGGAGAAGCCTGGCCAGAGGGATAAACATTGGATAAGCCCAACGGAGAAGGCTTGCTTATAAGTGATCTGGTCAACTGACTCGATCTTAGGTTTCTTTGGCCCAAAACGATCGGCAACAATCATAAGTATAGCTCCGATAACTAGACCAATTAGCACTGTACGTATCGAGAATAAATGCTCATCAATGTAATCGTCAAACAATAGACCAAGTACACCAGCTGGGATGAGACCAACGATAACATGTGTTAGCTTTAGCTTTTTCTTCGGTTGAGAAGAAGCTTGTGCCGCGTCCTTGCTGCCTCTGTTCAAGCCCAGCAAGTCAATAAAACGATTTCGGAAAATAATGACTACTGCTAAAATGGAGCCGAGCTGAATAACAATTTTGAATGTGTTCGCAACGTACTTCGTCAAGTACTGTTCCGTTTGAAGCCACATATCGTCAACAATGACCATATGTCCTGTCGAGGATACAGGTGCAAATTCCGTTAATCCTTCAACAATACCTAAAATAATCGCTTTTAAAATCGTAATAAAATCCATGTGTAGTTGAATCTCCTAACTCTCTGATTGATAGAAAGACGACAAAGAACAGCACGGAATAAATCATAACACAAAACGACCCCACTCAACAATTCCAACGCAATACCTATAATTCACATAACTTATATCATTAATAATCGGTACTATTGTTATTTTGTCATTACAAACCGCCTTGTTGACCTACTAGCATAATCCTAGTAATCACCCAAAACGTTGGCGATAGCCGCATTTCCTACACAGCTCCTCGACAGCTTCCCGTCTTGAGAATCCATCATATAGATTAGTTGATCGCTCATTCTCAATAATTTCCGAGAAATGAGTATCATGAATGTTTCCTAAATTAATGACGCCCTCTCCGTCCAAACAGCAAGGAATGACTGTTCCGTCGATGAGAATGCCTGCCTGATTCCTTAAGGCATGGCAGAAGCCTTTTCCGTTATACTCCGGCTCTTTTAAATCCGGCCATTTGAACTCAGGATCTTGGTTTAGGTAAATGCGCTCCGCTATTTTGACGCCTGAGCCGGGTATGAATTTTTCTTCAATTTTATAATCGAGATTAAATGCCTTCTCAATCATGCCCAGGAGTTCTCGGTTTTTGTTTTTCTGCTGATTCGTTTCATTGTCCATATCTAAGTTCCATAGCCGAAACGAAATAATAATATTGCTGCTTGCAACTGCTTCCTTTACGAAGGATAAGATTTCAGCAAGATAGCCTTCTTTATTTGTAGAACCGGCATGGCCGTCAAAGCTGTGCAGCGAGAAGTTGATTTGACGCAAGGCGGGCTTGTTCAGAAGCTTCTCCTTGTTTTTAGTAATAAGCGTACCATTAGAAGTAATATTTACTTTGAAGCCCTTCTCATGACTAATATCAAGCAGCTCGTCCATCTTAGGATGCAGCATTGGCTCGCCTTTTACATGAAAATAAATATAATCCGTATGCGGCTTGATCTGATCTAGTGTTTTTTTGAAATCCTCCACTTTAATGAAACCTTTCGCTCGCAATGTGGGCGGACAGAAGCTGCAGGATAAGTTGCAAATACTTGTCGTCTCTATATAAAACTTTTTAAATTTTTTCATTAGTCTAGTACTCCGTTTCCCATGGATCCAGCTGCATTAATCTCGTTAGCTTGGACCTGCTTATCGTGTTAGCTTCTATTATACAACGCCAAACACGAAAGTGACAAAAAGGAATAAACAGCAGCAGCCGTTTATTCCCTCTTCTCTTCACGCAATGGCCGAATTCCAATCGGAATCGCCTCATGACCGCTATTCACGAATGAAGCTTGGAAAGAGCCTTCATAACGGAAAATTTGGCCAAGGATAGGGTTCCGAACATCCACTGATATTTTGTAGCAGCGCTCCTCATCGTCATACCACTCATTCACTTCTGCTCTGCCAGTAAACAAACGAGGAAACCGAAATTGAAGCCACCCTTCATAGAAACGCTGCTCACCCGAAATGATTCGAATTCCGCCCTTTGTGGAAACTGCAACATCCAAATCGACTGCTAAATGCTGCTTATTGCCTAAATAATCAACGATAACTTCTCTTTCTCCGCTATACACCATCGTTGCGTCAAAATGGCGGATCGTCCTTGGAAACTTGAATTTGCGAATCCACGTGACTGTTTCACGTCCGAATGCATCTACATATGCATAGTTTTCTATTGAAAACGGGATGTTTACGCCGCCTTGGGGGAACATGATGTGGCGGAGCGTACCAATAAACAATGGCAGTGCAGCAAGTTTGTTGTACCATATAAGCTGCATGACTCCATGACCGATGGACGCGGTACGATCTTGACTGCAAAAGCCAAAACGCTTCTGAATGCGAGGATGAAGCTTCTGAAAATCAGCTCCTAACGCTTGTTCATATATAGAACGCATCGTAATTTCCCCCTTTTTCTAATCTGATTATTTAAATTGTCTTTTACAGCGGCTCGCTTGCGGCAAGTGACGTCTGCTTAAATAGGCTGTTAAGCCTAAACCAATCATTGGCAACGTAAGCGTAATTGGATTAAAAGGCGACTTCAGCAATTCTGAATAAAATAGAAGCGCTGGCATTGTGAGTGAAATAAGTGCCAATACGTGAATGATATAAATCCATTTTCTCCTATGGAAACAAGCGATTAGCACACCAAGTCCCATTTCACCAATACCAATCAGTTGAACCATTTGCAGCTCCATTCCTTTAAACCAACCAACCTGCCTCATCATCGTCAACTCTCCCGTTTCTGGGAACAATAGCTTAGGCACAAAGCCTTCATAACACCAGAGCAGAACGATGAAGCAGACGCTCAAATAATGAAGCAAAGCTCTCTCTGCAACAACAGAAGGAGGAATGCGCTCCTCAAGCCATATTCGCAATCGATCGAAGCTCCAAGCGGTAGCCCAGCCAAATAGGGGGCGGAATAAAAAGCGATCCAAAATTCGTCCTGCAATACCGAAACGAGTCTGATAATTAAATAATGTTATAAAGGACTGTTTGTCTCCAAGATCCTTGTATTTCCAATAGCCGCCTCCGATTCGTATAAGCGACATTCGCTGCTCTGAAGCAAAAGTTAGCGTTGATACTCTTTCATTTCCATCTTTGAAAATTGTGCTGCTCGTTTCTCCTGTGCCTCTTATGTTTAGACCAAAACCAATTCTCGTTTCATACTGGAATTTCTGGATGTCGGATTCACTATTTTTTGGTAAATATTGAATTTTCGAGAATCGGAGATCCCATTGCTCATGCAGCTGTGGGATTTGAGTATGCGCCCAAAGCTCATCCTGTGTTGCACGAATTTCGAGCTCGACGTAGATCGGTTTTCTATTCATTCATGCTCCTCCTATTCCATCGTCCAAAAATCTCTCTAATAACTCTGGTGTCGGGATGATGCACATTTCATGTTTCTCAAACCATCGATAGCGATTTCGCGCAATAATATGATAAACATAGTTTCTCCAAGCAAGCGGTACGAAGCGAAACCAATACAACAACCTCAACCAGCCGTCAAGCTTGCGAAATACTCGAAGCGCCGCTTCGGATTTGGTATAGTACTGGTTTGACTGCACCATTACAAACGTATCAAGATCATCTATTGGTAAATTCCCATTCTTAAGTAACTGCTGACCCACAGGCGACTGAAGCGCAGCAAATCGAAAATATTTCTTTTTATCTCTCTTCACGACAAAGTGAGTAATTTTATTACATAACATGCATTTTCCATCAATGAGCAGCACAGCAGCTTCGTCGTTGTGTGAGGTTATTGCTTCCATGTTAAATCGCTCCCTCTCTCCTTTTATTTTAAACGCAAGCTGTATAGTAACGGCAGTTCCATCTTTCATAGAACGACAAACAAAGGGGTACTACGTTATGTAGTACCCCTTTGCCTTCTAGTTATGTAAAATAGGTTATTCCTTCTCATCCCGCTGGAAAATTCCTCTTCGCTTCACTTTTTCCACAGCTTCTTTGCTGCTGCGCACGCCAAGCTTCTTGAGCATTTTATTGACCTGATTTTTGAGTGTGCTCTCTGCCTTGTAGAGCTTCTTCTCAATTTGCGATTGCGTGTATCCGGCTTCAATAAGCTCGAATACTTCACGTTCTGCGCCAGTTAATTCCTTAAGCTGCTCCTCGCGCTTTAGCCGAGTCAGTTCGTTAAGTAATGCCTCCATGGGAGCAGAATGATGATAGGCATTACGAATCGTTTGCGGCAGCTCCTGGAAGCGTGTCTTCTCCAAATACTGTACAGCACCGGCTGTAAAGGCCTGAGTCATCGTCTGCTCATCATTTAATGACGTTAACATGATAATCTTGGCGGGAGAATGCTCATGCATAAGAATAGCTGTATGAATGCCGTCAAGTCTGCTGCCTTCCAGCTGAATATCCATTAGTACAACATCAAACGTAAGCGTTTGTGCAAGATTTATCGCATCGGTAGAATTAGTTGCCGTACCTACAACAAGCAAATCAGACTCTTTATTCAAAAAAGTAGTGAGCGCTTTAATCCAATCTGTGTCATCCTCAACAATAAACACTTTGATATGACTCAAGGTTGCTCCCTCCTTCTCTACTCATTTTAAAATCTTTTTTCGCGGCCATATTAAGGCTGCACGTGTTCCTACACCTTCTTGGCTGGTCAGAATGACCTTTGCACCGCTCTTTTGCATAACATTATAAACATAAGATAAGCCAAGTCCGAAATTCCGTCCACTCTTCCCACTGCTATAGAAGGGATCAAACACTTGGCTTAACTTCTCCTCCGAGATGCCCATGCCACTATCCTGCACAGAAAGCTCCGCACCCTTCTTATACGCTGCAAGCCTTACTTCAATTGCTCCTCCATTTGGCATTGCATCACTTGCATTCATGAGCAGGTTACCAAATGCCTCGCTAATATGAATGGGATCACATTGGATGACAGGACGCAGCTCATACTTCGCGGTTAACGAAATACCTTTATTTTGCATCAGACCCTCATGCTGAAAAAGAACTTTTTCGATGAGCTGATCGAGTTGAACCGGCTGCTCCTTAAGTGTAATGTCCTTTATTTGACTATGAATACGGCTGATCATCTCAAGCATATGATTGGATGCATTCGTTATGATCTGCATTTGCTGCATAGATTGCTCATTCGATTCAGGCAGCAGGTTTCTTAAATTTTCCGTACTGATGGCTATTTTCCCTATTTCGTTTTTTATCGTATGATTAAGCATCGTAGTTCCAGTGCTAACTGCTCGCATCGTACTTTCCATTGGATCATGCTCAAAGCGGAGTTTAACACCAAGAACACCATACATGAAGGTACATAACAGCGCGACCGACAACGAATAAATCATAAAGACTGAAATATAATTAAAAAATTCAAAGTCTGGCGTAATCACCTTTGCCACATATATGAAGATTAGAACAGCAAGCAGTGTTGGAACCATTATGATTGTGGTGATAAAGCGGCTTCGCTTTATCTTTGGATCACGCTCTTTCCAAAAGGATGCGACTAATAAATAACAGGAAATTAAATAATAAGGCGCGCTCCATAGCAGCAAAAGATTAAAAAACCATTGCACATCAGAAGAAATCATAACAAACAAAGCCATCAAAAAAATCGGAATAGAAAGATAAAATTTCAGTTTTTTTCTCATTCGGTTATGGTCTAGAACAGACGCATAGAGTAGGCAGAATACAAAAACAGCATAAGGCGTGAATGTATAATTAAAAAATTGCAAGAGATCAGTTATTATGAATAACCCGATGTCTATTAAGACTTCTGAGAGTCCGCCAATTGAAGCACTGAACAAAAATAAAGCAGCCCAGCGATTCGATTCGCTCCTGCGATTATTTAAGATGACAATTACGGCTGCCGTAAATAATGCGACAAAATAAAACAGCATATAGGGTACCATCCTGTCATTGTTTGTATGTCTATCCTACCATATTTTTAGTCGAACGATTCCGCTGAACAATAAAAAAATCCCGATCCAGCTCTAATGAGAGGATTGGGATTTTTTTGAATAAACATTTTAATAGTCCGATTTCGGCTTACGTGGCTGAGGTTTCGGCTTATTCTGAACGGCTGGCAAATGCCTCATGCTTCTGAGCATTGGCCCTTTGCAGATCGGACAAGTTTGCTCTGTCGCAGCAAACTCATCTCTAACCCATGCTTTGCAGTCCGGATTTTTACATTTGAAAATTTTGGTCGCCTTTAATTTCGGTTTTTCTTCTTCGCTAGTAGCCACGCTTCTGTATTCCCCTTTTCTCTCTATGCTTACGTCATTAATTATTTACATCGTTAAATAAACAGGGATTACACAAACTGGCTTAGATAACGATACGCTATTCCCAGTGAAGGCCAATTGTCCACTTGATTTATTAACTTTGAATGTAACGATATTGTTTGTGTCTCGGTTTGCAGCAAGTAAATAATTGCCGTTTGGCGTCAGTGCAAAATGACGTGGATGTCCGCCTTCAACCGAGATGTGCTGAACAAGCGACAAAGCACCCGTTCGTTCATCGATTGCGAAAACAACAATGCTGTCATGACCACGATTGGAGCCATATACATATTTGCCGTCTGAAGATACTGTAATTTCAGCACAAGAGTTTTCATCTTTAAAATCCGCAGGAAGTGTGCTAACGGTTGCTAATGTCGTTAACTGGCCGGTTTCTTGATCGTATGTAAACGATGTAATTGTTGAATCCACCTCATTAATAACATAGACGAACTTACCATTCGGATGGAACGACAGATGACGCGGCCCTGCTCCTGGATGCAAAGAAATTTCGGCATGGTGAATAAGCTTATGATCAGCTTCATCCAAGCGATAAGTGACGATTCGATCCAGTCCCAAATCAGAAACGAACAGGTATCGACCGTCAGGACTGTAGAATGAGGAATGTGGATGCGGACGATCCTGGCGTTCTGGATGCTGACTGCTTCCAACATGTTGTTTCACATCAAGCTCTTGACCGATAGCGCCCTCTTCTGTAATGCCGAAAAGTCCAATCATGCCGCCATGATAGCTAGTAACCGTCAAATATCGGCTATTCGCATCGCGCTGAATATGACAGGTCGTCGAAGCGACCGTCTCTTTACGGTTTATGAGCCGTAATGAGCCCTCCTTGGTATCAATGGCAAATGCCGCAGCCTCTCCAACCTTAATACCTGATTGATTTACGGTTTCGGAGATCGTATACAATAGCTTGCGGTCTGCATCTACATTGAGAAACGTCGGATTTTTAAAATCAGCAACCGCGTCCGTCAACGTTAATGTACCCGATTGCTCATCGAATGCATACACGTACACGCCATTCTCCTCTGCTTCTGCATAAGAGCCTGCGAACACAAGCAGACGTTGTTGTTCATTTGTCACGTTTAAAACCCCCTAAGTATTTGCATGTCGTCGCTTCTTAACGAGCTTCTGACTTTTATACCGTTATCTATTATAAGTTGTGAAAGCTAATCCGACAAATACGTTTTTTTATACAATCATTTTACGATTCCAGCTGCTGCCTGTCCAGACAACAAAGTCGCCGAGGCTAACACCCTCAGCGACTTTCGTTAATGGCACTTCGATACGTTTTTCATTTATCAAAATAAAAGCAGACATGATAGACAACTCGATGATTTTACCAATGCGCTCAATTTGACAGTTGCTTCCGAGAGTTGCATCCTCCATGAAATGTCCGTCCTTCGTAAGCTATTAAGACTTTGATGAATCAGGAACGCAATAACCATCCGAACATGTAACATCAGCGTCCCCTTCATTCACTTGAATAAAGGTTGGATGTTTTTCTTCCCACGCTTTATTTAATGTGTCCAAAAACACCTCAGGCGATTGTGCGCCGGAAACAGCATATTTACGATCAACTACATAAAAAGGAACACCTCGTATGCCGAGCTTGCTGCCTTCCTCTTCTTCTCCACGGACATTGTCAGCGAATTGGTTAGACTCAAGCATTGCAGCTGCTGCGGCAGTGTCAAGGCCAACTTCAGCAGCGATTTCTACAAGTCGCTCGCGATTCCCGATATTTACGGCATCTGTAAAGTAAGCTTTAAACAATCTCTCGGAAAGTTCCTTTTCCTTGCCCTGCTCAGCAGCAAAGTGAACGAGACGATGTGAGTCAAACGTATTTGTAGAAACCGTTCCTTCAAAATGGAATGTGATCCCTACAGCTGCAGCTTGTTCTGCTACGTTAGCTGTTGTTTCCTTTGCTTTCTCTACGCTCATTCCATACTTCGTTGCAAGCATGCTGTATGTGCTTATATTTGAATTAGGATCAGCACTTGGATCTAGCTCAAAACTGCGGAATACGATTTCGATCTTGTCTTTATGCGCAAATTTTGCAAGTGCGAGCTCGAACTTCCTTTTTCCTATATAACAAAACGGACATACATAATCCGACCAAATTTCAACTTTCAATGTTGGCACCTCCAGAATGTTTAAAAAAAGTATGATACTATCTTTCTTATTGTAACATGTTTGCATAACTTTTTGAAAACATCTCGCTGGTCAATTTGACAGATACAAAAAGATTCTTATCGCAAGTTACCTTGTCGATAAGAATCTTTTGTTTATACTGCAAATATATGACGTCCAATTTTTCCGGTTTGCTTGCGTGACCAAATCCATTCTGATGTAGCTGTCTCTGGATTAAAATAATAAAGAGCTCCACCTGTTGGATCATAACCTTTGACAGCTTCCTGTGCTGCTTGATAGGCAAGTTTGTTTGGAGTAAGATTATATTGCCCATCATCAACTGCAGTAAATGCTCGCGGCTGTTCAATAACGCCTCTAACTGTATCTGGGAAACTGGACGATGCCAATCGATTCATAACGACAGCTCCAACTGCAACCTGTCCTTTATAGGATTCGCCACGTGCTTCTGCATAAATAATTCTTGCCAGCAAATCAAGCTCACCTTGATTCACGGATACACTCTTAAGTGTTTTCCAGGTCTGTGCGCCTGCGACGCCGTCTGAAGCCACACCAAAATCCTTCTGAAAACGTTTGAGTGACTCTAATGTTGTTGTGCCAAAATAAGCAGTTACGTCTTTATTAAAATAACCTAGCGTTTTTAACCGATATTGCAAATCTGGAACATCAGGTCCTGAGCTTCCTACCTTTAATGTAGCAGGCGGAGCAGCATGAGCAGCTTCGAGCGGAACCGAAAATGCCAGCATAAATATAATAATAAGCGCCATACTATGTTGTATGAATTTAGTGTTCATCATTTAAGAATGAACCTCCTTTTTCTATAGCGTACATACAAATTGTCCGCAATTTGGAAGAAGATTGGCAACTCTTCTACAGACTCGTTTGAGTTTAGCACAGTTAAAATGGAATTGTAACCGAATTTGCAGAATTGCATATATTTACTAATTTACAACATCGCAAAAATCTGAATCAAATAATGAAGCAATCTTAACGGTTTACTGTGACGTGATATAGAGGAATTCGGAATATTTAAAAACTAATAAAAAGAAAAAAACTGTTGAGTTTCCTCAACAGTTTTTTTCTAATTTATAATGAAAATAGATTAGTTGTTATTTGTTGCAACCTTACCGTCATTGGATTCCTCTTTGTCGCTCGATAGGAACCAACCTATAACCGCGATCAGGACAAGGACAACATAGAAGGTAATTTTCCAAGCTGCTGAATGGGAGAATGATTCTGGAATGATCCCCAGTTTAGGGTGAGACAATGTGACAACAGCCAGCTTGACGCCTACCCAACCTACGATAACGAATGCAGCAACTTCAAGACCAGGCTTGCGCTCTAGCAGCTTTACGAAAGCTGAAGCAGCGAAACGCATAATGATTAGACCAATGAAACCACCGATAAAGATGACTGCAAAGTGACCGCCATCCATTCCGCCTATTTTCGGCAAATTGGTCGTTGGCAGCGCCATTGCAAGCGCAACAGCTGCCAAGATAGAATCTACTGCAAATGCGATATCCGCAACTTCTACCTTCAATACGGTAAACCAAAAGCCACTCGCTTTTTTGGTTTCTTTTTTGTCTTCAGTTGCATTATCGACATGCTTCTTGAAAATGACTTTTCGGAAAATATGGTTTAGCGCAATGAATAATAAGTACAACGCGCCAATTGCCTGTACTTGCCATACTCCAACCAGAAAGGAAATAGCGAATAACGAAGCAAATCTGAAAACAAATGCCCCTGCTAAGCCATAAAACAATGCTTTCTTCCGTTCTTTCTCCGGCAGATGTTTGACCATGATAGCCAGCACAAGTGCATTGTCTGCTGCGAGCAAACCTTCAATTGCAATGAGGATGAGCAGAACCCATCCATATTCCATTAACAAACCAAAATCCATACAAGATTCCTCCCTTTCGACTCTGCATAAGTAAATTTAACTTGTGCTTACACCCAAAAAATAGACCTTTGCCGACTAGTGGCAAAGGTCTCGCTAACAACGTTAAGTTGCCAATAAAGCCGGAGATCGTTAGATTCTCGTAATGACGACTTTACTGTAGCAGCTACTCCCCTTTGGAATGAAGCACGATGAAGTTATAAAAAGGTATACGGGCTGTTTATTAATGGGTTTCAAAAATAAAAAATAAAATAATTGAGATATTATTTTGTTTTTTTTAGAGTGACCATTATATAAATTCTTATACATCCAAACACCATAATCAACGTATGAGGGTCATAATGAGAAGAAGTCTCTGAGTAGAGTATTCTTTTTTTTTCCTATTACCCTTATATGACGTTGTCCCCCCTTACTCTAATTGTTACAATATAACTATTCATCTGGTTATTATTACATTTTGTTAACATAATTATTATTATGTTTATTAAACGCCGTTAACTATTCGCACCATTAATTTTAGGAGTGACTCGCCATCAATATTATTAAACAAAAAGATCGTGAAGAGCTCGACAAAAAACTTCCTACGATGCCATGGTATATTGAGAAATTTATTAATTACAAACTTCCGGATTTATCTCCTTCATCGCTTGTCGAATATATGAGAGACTATGAAACCTTTCTTAACTGGTTAATGGCAGAAGGTCTTTCTGAAGCTGCAACTATTAGAGACGTAGCTTTGCTTGAACTGGAAAAGCTGCATATGGACAGTATAGATGGCTTCCGTATGTATTTATCGACTCATAAAGTGGAGCGAAACAGTAAAACGACGATCTCTCGCAAGCTTTCCTCCCTCCGCTCGTTATTTCATTATTTAAGTCAAATTGCAGAGGATGAGGAGTTTTATCCTCTGCTCAAACGGAATGTTATGGCAAAGGTTACGATTAAACGTACTCATAAGCCGAAGGATACAGCCGCAAAGCTTGAGGGAAAGCTCCTTCAAGAAGAGGAAATTTCCGAATTTATGGCTTATATTAAACAGCATTATGGGACGGATGTTGCCAAAAACAAGCAGGCACTTTACGCATACGAGCTTAATATGATAAGAGATGCATGTATCATTAGCTTTATTCTACATTCAGGCTTGCGTGTATCTGAACTCGTCAATTTGAACGTCGATGATATCGATCTCAAGAAGAAGCTTTCCTATGTATATCGCAAAGGTAAAAATGACGATACGTTTAAAACTCCTGTATATTTTCGCCAAGAGGCGGTTGAGGATTTGCAAGCTTATTTGACTCTCAGGGAACTCCGTTACAAGGCGCCAAAAAGAGAAAAAGCTTTATTTCTGGCTGTTGCTAATGGAAAAAACGAGGGTTCGCGCATGACGAAGCGAGCCATTCAAGAAATGGTCCTGAAATATGCCAAGCGCTTTGGAAAACCGTACTTATCTGTACATAAGCTCAGACATAGCTTCGCCACGGACTACTATCTGCGAAACGACATCTACAAAACCCAAGAGCAGCTTGGGCATGCTTCGCCGGAAACGACGCAAATTTATGCGCATTTAACGGATAAAACGATGGCACAAGCAATCGATCGTACAAAAAAAGAGGACGAGTCAAGCTAGCGCATTTTTTGCGTTAGCCTGACTTGCCCTCTTCTTTTATTTAATGCCATTAAGAACTGGTTTGCAAAATAACAGATTCCTGCATAGACAGCTGTGTTAGAACAAGATTGGAGTAGATGCCGCCTTTCTTCATCAGCTCCGAATGCGACCCCTGCTCGGCTACTCTTCCGTTCTCGATGACGAGAATAAGATCAGCATCCTTAATAGTGGATAGTCTGTGCGCGATAATAAACGCCGTTCTTCCTGCTAGCAGCGTGTGCAAAGCCTCTTGAATATGCTGCTCTGTTTCCATGTCAACGCTGGAAGTAGCCTCGTCTAATATGAGTATGCCGGGATCTGATAGCAATACACGGCCGAAAGCGAGCAATTGCCTTTGGCCTACCGAGAGTTTTGAGCCTCGCTCCTCCAGCTGCGTTTGATACCCATCTGACAATTTGCTTACAACGCGGTCTAGCCTTACGCTCTCGGCTGCTCTAAGCAGCTCTTCCTCTGTTGCATGGTCGTTGCCATAACGCAAGTTCTCTTCTACCGTACCCGCAAAAATAAATGAATCCTGAAGCACGATTCCCATTTGCTTGCGTAGAGATTCGAGCGTTGCCTGCTTGATGTCCATCCCGTCGATTCGCACGGTACCGTCAGTAGCATCGTAGAAGCGCATCAAGAGATTAACGATCGTGCTTTTTCCAGCGCCGGTTGGCCCGACTAAAGCTACTCTTTGCCCGGGCTTAACGAGAAATGAAACGTTATGAAGCACATCAGGTTTATTTTCCTCATATCGAAACGAAACATTATCAAACTCAACCTCACCGCGAACCTGCGGCAGTTCTAAAGCATGCTTGCTATTTTTTACCTCTGGATCGGTATCCAGCACTTCAAAAATACGCTCGGCAGAAGCCATAGCTGACAACAGCTGGCTATACACCTTGGATAAGGCGCTCAGCGGCCCCCAGAAGCGCCATAAATAATTAATGAACGCCATAATGAAGCCAAGCGTAAGCGCGCCTTCAATGACCTTCGTCGCTCCGAACCAAACTACGATACAGGTGCCCAGCATTCCGATCATTTCAACCAGTGGATATACAGTCGATTCCAATGTAATTGCTCGCATAAATGCGCCTTTGTTGCGGGTATTTATGCCTTCAAATCGCTCATTATTTGTCCGCTGGCGTGAGAAGGCTTGAATGACACGAATACCCTGTATCGTTTCGTTCACATTACCGTTAATCGATGACATCGTTGAGCGTGAACGCGACCATGAGCCTTCAATTTTTGGACGGAGCTTTGCAACGATGAAATAGAGCAGCGGCATCATAATAAATGAGAGCAAAGCAAGCTGCCAATCCATCCAGATCAAAATAATGACGATGCCAAGTAAATGCGTAACCTCCATCACCATCGTTATCAAACCGCCGTTGATTAGCTCGCCAATTGCATTTGTATCATTCGTAATTCTGGACATAATTTTACCAGCGGGACGTCCATCAAAAAAACGAAAGGACAAGGTTTGCAAATGATTAAATAATTGCTGACGAAGATCAAACAAAATACGTTGACCTGTAAAATTAATCCATCTGGTATGCATATAGCTAAACAACCAGCCTATTAGCTTAACGCCCAGAAGAATAGCGCCTAATACATGGATAACCGAATAATCTTTTTGGTTTATCCCTTTATCGATGATATATGCAAGAATAATTGGCTCGGATAAGCTTAATAACATATTAATAAGCACTATAATAATGACCCACGTCATTAATTTGCGATACGGGATAAGATATTGAAGCATACGCCGCATGTATTTCCCATTAAATGGCTTCTCTTCTACATCAGAATCCATATCCCACTCCACTTGACTCATGTTTTCACCTCTCTTCTATTGATGTGCAATTTGCTTCTGTCTATCGAACAATTGACGGAAAAAGCCACTGCCTTCGTTTAGTTCTTTATGTGTGCCTTCTTCAGCCACATGGCCATTTTCAAGTACAATAATACGGTCCGCATGCTGAATCGAGGAAAGCCGCTGCGCGATTATAAATGTCGTACGACCTTTCATGACTTCTAATAAAGCTTCATGAATAGCTGATTCTGTTGCTGTATCTACACTCGCTGTCGCTTCATCCAATACTAGAATTGGCGGATCCATTAAAATCGCACGAGCAAGCGCCACGCGTTGTCTTTGTCCGCCAGAGAGCCCGACACCCCGCTCACCGATTCGTGTATCGTAGCCATTCGGCATGCTTTCGATGAAGGAATGGATTTGCGATTTGCGTGCTGCCTCCTCAATTTGCTCCTGCGTTGCATCCGGATGACCGTAGGCGATATTATCTCTAATCGATGCTGAGAACAAGAAGGTCTCTTGCGGTACAATTCCTATGCTTCGCCGCAGTCCATCAAGCTCATATTCCCGCACATCTACACCATCAATGAGTACACTGCCACCGGACACATCATAATAACGAGAAAGCAAGCCAATTAGACTGCTTTTTCCTGAACCCGTGGCACCGAGTACACCGATCACCTCACCTTGCTTCACTTGGAAAGAAACCTCATCCAATATCGGCTTATCCTTCGCTAAATCCTGATCGGAGAAGAAGAATGTTACGCGATCAAAAACGACATTACCGTGCATTCCGTCCGTATTTATCGCTTGTTCAGGGGTTTGAATATCAACCGGTGTGTCCAGTACTTCAAATACCCGTGGAGCTGCTTTAATCGCTTGCTGGAAAATATTAATTTGCCAGCCTAGCATATTCAGCGGCCAAATAATGCCCCATGTGTACCATTGAAACGCCATGAAGGTACCAATCGACATCTCTTCCCGAGCAACAAAAATAGCACCGATCCAGATCATCAAAACAAACGTGAGTCCTCCGTAAAAGCCCATGAGCGGAAATGCTTTTGCCTCAAGCCTTGCCCGGTCCATATTTGTATCGAAATTTTGCTCATTTCGCTCAGCGAATTTTCGTTGTTCTACATTCTCGGTTGCAAATGATTTGACAACTCGAATGCCTGAAATATTTTCTTGAAGCGTAGTCGTTAAACGCCCCATTTGTTCGCGAATATTGGACCAAGCTGGTCCTACTTTGTGGTTAAAGCGAAATAACACGAGCAAAATAAAAGGAATTGTAATTAAGCTGATTAAAGTTACTTTCCATTGCATCGTCATCATGAAAATCGTCGTTCCGATAAATGTCAGCATGCCAGTAAATAGATTCATCGCTCCAAACCCGACAAAGTTTTTTACCGCATCAATATCCCCAGTCATTCTGGACATGAGCTGACCCGTCTGCGCACGGTCATAATAAGAAAATGATAAACGCTGCAAATGCTCATAAAGCTCTTTCCGGAGTTTAAATACGACATTTTGACCGACTAGCTCTTGGGAATAACCTTGTATAAACATGCCTAAGCTCTTTAAAGCTTGAATGCCTGCTAAAGCAAGTGTTAATCCGATCACGACGGACATATTGCTTTTTCCGATTCCTTCGTCAAATATTTTGGCTAATACCCAAGGAGCTACCAAATCGAATATCGTCGCAAAAATCATAATGATAACCGCTGTAAATACCCATTTGGCACTCGGTCTTACATAAATCATCAAACGTAACAGCGTTTTCATTGGATTGCCCCTTCCCCTATAGGAAACAAAAAAAGACCTCAAGCCATCATCGGCTTGAGATCTTCGTATAATAGCGTGCAACGGTCAAAAAAGCTGCGTTGACACCAATGAACGAAGGCAGCCCGATCGGCATGTTTGAACAACAAGATGGAAATTCATGCTAAACTGCGCGCCTTCGACATTCATTCCAATCTGATTGAAAAACATTCGTGAGCCCCCCTTTTCGTATCCATTTGATCATATTTTCCTAACCCATCCAAATATTAACACCTGTTTCTGCCTTTGCGCAAGAGGTTTTTACAAAAAAAAGATTTAAAACCTGTCCGACTCATTCGGCAAATCAAAGTCGCTTGAGGAGATGCCTTCCTCTACCGCAAACTCAAAATCCTCAATATCGTAAATTTGTACAGGGACCTCTGCTTCTATCAGCTTATCTTGGAACTCAAACTGATCCGACAGCAATGGGACTTGCAGCTTCAGCCCTGTTAACAGCAATTCCGTTTCAATCGGATCGAACATCTCGCCATAATGGGCATTATCGACAGCATGCACGACCGTAAAATGAATCGTATCATTTAGAATGAGCGGAGAGCTTTCTCGCCAAGGCACTTGCATGGCCTTTTCAATTTTTTTGCGATTAAGAGCATCCTCAAAAAAAGCAATAAGTTCATTTATTTTGGTTTTTACATGCCCATCATCATCTGGATCATCCATGACAGGTTCAACACCGTCTCTCATTTCATACAGCTCAGCTATGGATGAATAAGGAACGACAAAATCAATTGGACGACTCGGTACAAGAAGATGTCCATACGTTGCCACCAGTACTGCCTCTATTACAAAACGTCGCCGCATGTGATCTCCTCCTATCATTTTGTGAAATAAAGCTAGTTTCATAGAATCGGTATACAAATAAGAATGGTTACACATTATTATACAATAATATACTGCATGTACACGAGAGCCATAAATCCAGATTTGCACAATATGTACGCCTCGCAGTAAAATGATCGTTATATTAGAATTTATATAGCTTCGTTATAGTATAGGAGGGAAATACGAATGCAAAAAGAAAAAGCCATCATCATTGGAGGCGGTCCGTGCGGCTTGGCAGCAGCGATTGAACTCGAACGGATTGGTCTCCAGCCACTTGTGATAGAGAAACGCAACATTGTACATTCAATCTCGCAATATCCCACTTATATGCAATTTTTCAGCAGTCCAGAAAATCTTGAAATCGGCGATATACCATTCACAACGGCTAACGATAAGCCTTCTAGACTGGAAGCACTTAATTATTATAGAACAGCCGCTCAGCGCAAAAACGTTCGTGTGCAAGCCTATGAAATGATAAATAAGATTACGCCTGAGAATGGACAGTTTATTTTGCATGGAGAAGATCGTTTTGGCGAGAAGCGCACATACCAAAGCAAGTATGTCATCATCGCTACAGGTTATTTTGATCATCCGAATGAGCTGGGCATTCCCGGTGAGCTGCTCGATAAGGTTAGTCATTTCTTCCGGGAATCGCATCCCTACGTTGGCATGAAAGTTGCGATTATTGGCGGCAGCAACTCCGCAATCGATGCGGCATTAGAGCTAGAGCGGGTCGGTGCAGAGGTAACGGTCGTCTATCGCGGAAATGATTATTCCACCAGCATTAAGCCTTGGGTTAAGCCAGGCTTCCAGAGCAAAGTAACGAAAGGCTCTATTCGCATGCTGTTTCAGTCAACTGTAACCTCTATCGAAAACAATGACATCACTGTCCTAGGACCTGAAGGCGAGATCCGTTTGGAAAATGATTTTGTATTAGCATTGACCGGCTTCCATCCCGATCGAAACTTCCTTAACACAAGCGGCGTTACGATTGAGGAAGAAGGGTATCCAACCTTCAACGAAGATACGATGGAAACGAATGTTCCAGGCATTTATCTCGCAGGTGTCGTAGCCTCCAGACATGAAGCAAATGAAATTTTCATCGAATCAGGACGGTATCATGGCCATAAAATTGCCGAACATATTTTAAGCCTCAAATGATTATATGGTTATGTTTTGAATCATACACCAAAAAAAGGGAATCAGCTTGTTAAGCTTGATTCCCTTTTTTTTCGAACTGGTTTTTAAGAGCGTTGATTTGTTGGTCATCTGGCTGTTTATCGCCATACCTTGCTTCTTCGTACAACTCAATAAATCGAGGCATATTGTCGAGCTTGCCAGCCTGCCATGTATTCAGGTCTTCTGACGTTTCGCGCGGAGTCATATGTTCTTTGACCGTATACCCCTGTTCGGCGCTGCTTCTCAATAAGCGAGCATATAAAAACCTGATTTTTTCTGTATTTGTTCGCAGCTCATTCCATTCCTGAGCAAAGGAGCGCTTCTTTGGCAGCAGCTGCTTCAGTTTATTGCCCATTTGCTCTCGCCATTTAGTTAATGTCATTAAGCTTTCAACTTCGTCTGTAAAACCAACCCCGTTATTGCGGCTATCTGCTCCTCTTTCCTGCAATTTAGCAGCAAGCAGCTTCACCCATTGCATTACCTTTCTAGCAATAAAATAGAACAGAATACAGATAATGATGATGACTAACACGATGCCGATAATTTTCGCAATTTGCTCGAGTAGCAGCATCCAATCAGAAGGCGGCTTCGTTTCCTCCAAAGGCATCTCAGGTGTTGAAGAATCAATAGGCGGTTCTTCGACCGTTGTTTGCTCCCTTGACCGGTTTAGCCAATTCATTATTCGCTCAATGATCGAATGAAAGAAGCTCTCAATCATCTTCTGAATTTGGCGGAAAAGAGCAAGAATGCTAATGATGCTGACGATTACAATAATTAATAGACGATTTTGGCGTTTGAAAGCAAGAGTAGCTGACGTTTTCCCTGAATCTACGGTTTCACTGTTCAAATGCCGCTCATTTGCAAAAAAGAAAAATAAAATGACAGCAGCAATTCCGCAAACGCTTAAAACACCGTTGTATTCCATCAGTTTTTTTAACGCAATTATTTTTAACGGCTGCACAGCTACATAAAGGAGAACACCAATCAGCATCTGTGTGTTGGGAAATGAGTTGAACCATCCGCGCAATTGCGCTGACATGCCCTTCATCGCTGCTATAGCTGCAGCAAGTCCGCATACAACCATAGGAACGATATCCACATTGCCTACCCATGCGATAATGAACAAACCACTATGCAACGCCCCAATAGCGATAGCTAGAAGAAGCTTCACGCCGTATCGTAATCTTGGATATTTTCCGAGGATTAGCGATGCCGCCCAGTAACAGAGAGGAATCGTTGCTATCCATGGCCACAAGGCTCTAGCAGGCAGCAAGTAAACAGCTATCGCTATAAATACGGGCAAATAAAAGAGCAGTTCAATAAAACCTTGACCTAAGGGGTTTAAAGGAAAAGATCGCTTCTGTGGCTCATTCACGCGGTCACCTCTTCTCTGCCGCGACCTGATATCGCTTGTCCATCATCACTAATCGTGGGCTTAGCTTTATCTGTCAGCATCCAAACTGCGACTGCATTGCCGTTGTAGCGAAGCTGTTCAGCTTGTTTTTCCAGTTCTTCGTTCCAATAAGCCGTAATCATTAGCACATCTCGTTCACTGAAGCCGCTTCTTGCTTCGCGTTCCAACAAATGATGAAACAGCTCTGTGCGTTCAATATCGAGCTTCGCCATTTCCTCTAAAATAACGATTAAATGCTCATGCCCGCCTCTAGGTTCAATGTGAACGCTTTCCATCATGCCGGTCAAAGGCATATTGGATGCAAAACCAACTTCCATGCCCTGCTGAATGACAGCTTCAGCCGCCCCTGCTGCCCATTCAATGCCTAGCTCGATTAACGATAAATCAGTTACGCTTCGCCACATGCCCTCTACATCGTCCACATTCAAATAAATCATCAGTCTGCGGTCCGCGGTAAAATCATACTGATGGACTTGAAGGCTTCCTGTTTTTGCAGTAGCTTTCCAATTGATTTGCTTATACGTATCGCCAGCTTGATAATCACGAACGCCTGCAATAATGAATGGATCGTTGATGATCCAGCGACGAATCGATTGATCACCCTGCCAGCTGTGATAAGGCAGCTCATGAATGGGCACCTCGGCAGGCTTTGGATAAACAAGCAGTTCCCCTTGAAGTGCAATTTGAGCGGACGAATGGGTTAAACCAAGCGGATCACCGCCCGTTAACGTGACCGTTTGAAGCTTGTACCAGCCTCGCTTTGCACAAGTGATGCGGTGTGTGCGCGTAATTTTTGTATACGGCGATAGACTGAAGAAGCTCTTATGGTTCTGATAAAGCTGCCCGCTGCTCACAGAAAAATTATCAAGCTGTTGAAAATGAAGATGAGTGGAGAGCTGTGATTCCACGCGCAGCCAAGGCACCGGCAGCCATTTGGCGTTGGCCATCTCTTCTATCATCTCAACCTGCTCGCCGCTATAGCATGTTTTGCTCGTAAAACGCCGTTCATATTGGATACGGCGCAATACGAGCTTTTGAAATATTTTGCCCTGTAGTGACAAAATGACGATTGCAGCTAATATAAACCAAAATAAAATCATCAGGCTGCCTAACGAGCCGTTACGCCTGCTTCAGCAGGCACGGCCGTCAAACGAATAATGTCATCAATAATGGATTCCGCCTGATTTGCCGTACGATGCATGCCGCGAATGGCTAGTCGGTGGGACAAGACCGGCTTCGCCATTGCCTTTATATCATCAGGCGTAACGAAATCACGTCCTCGCAAAATGGCATGTACCTGGGAAGCGCGGAGCAGCGCTTGACTGCCTCGCGGACTGACACCAACAGAAACCTCCTCACGCCTTCGTGTATTCTCCACGATTTGCAACAAATACTGGAGGATGTCATCGTTCACTTTCACCGCTGAATAGGCTTGCTGTGCCTTCTGAATGACATCTATTCCTGCAACTGGCTCAAGCTCCGCAAGCGGATCATGATCTTTAAACCGTTTTAATAGCTGCAAACCTTCTTCAGTCGTCGGATAACCCATCTTAATTTTGAATAAAAAACGATCGAGCTGGGCTTCCGGAAGTGGAAACGTTCCTTGATGCTCCACTGGATTTTGTGTAGCAATAACCATAAATGGACGTTCCAAATATTTGGTTTCACCGTCGATGCTGATTTGACGCTCTTCCATACATTCGAGCAAACTCGACTGGGTACGAGGCGTCGCACGATTAATCTCATCTGCTAACAGTAAATGAGTAAACAATGGACCAGCTCTGAATTCAAACTCGCTTATTTTTTGATTATAGAAATGAATGCCGCTTAGATCCGATGGAAGCAAATCGGGTGTAAATTGAATTCGCCGGAAAGATAAAGCCAATGATTTGGCCATAGATTTAGCGAGCAAGGTCTTTCCTGTTCCTGGCACATCCTCAAGCAGCACATGCCCTGATGTAAGGAGCCCGATGAGCATTAGTTCTACAACTTCCTCTTTGCCTACGATGACGCGTCCAATATTAGATTTCAATTGTTCGGCTAGTTGTTTTATCGCTTCAATAGACATAAGTCAACTCCTTCGTTAGGTTGTAAAGCCTGTTCGAGCACGCTGCAGTTTTTGCAGTTCACTCCAGCGAATCATTCGGATGTTTTCTTTTTGCAACGTATTCTTGATCTCAGCATCACGGAATAATTCGAACTCCATTCCCCGCTTTAGAGGCTGCATGTGAAAAGCATTCAGCTCATCGGTTACAAGAGACGGATGTATAATAATTTCAGAAACGCCTGGTTGCAGACCCTCAAGTACCTGCTGCATGCTTGCCTTTAGAGAATCAAATGTTTCACCCTCCTCCAAGTGGAACGGCAAGCCGATTAAATAATCAAGGATAACAACACCCTTCGAATCCGCCAGCATTCCGAGCTGTTTGGCTTGCTCTTCCAGCTCAGGAGAAGCCACTTGACCAATATTTTGCCTTAAATTACGCGGCAAACGGAAAGGCAGGCCATAGGAAGCGCATACATCCAGAACGATAGATAAGAAATTTCTGCCGGTTGCTAACCCATACAAGCTTCCCATGTGATTGTCCGCATGCGATGGTTTCATCCCCATAGCTAAAGCCATTTCAATTTGTGCGATAAGTTCTTCTTTTACTTGCTCTGGATCAGCTTGCAGCTCAAAGGTTTTACTGTCCTTCGGGAAATAATTTTCATGGGTGACAAGCGAACTTGTGCTTCCTTTGCGGTTGACTGGACCCCAGCGGTACATATCCCATTCGCTAGTAAATGTGAAATGGACACCCACATCGATTTGCGGATGCCTTGCACTCCATAGTGCTGCTTCCCTCGCCCAGCCGCAAGGCATCATAATCGTCGCCGAGCTCACCGTTTGTTCTAGCAGCAGCTGCTGAATGCCGACATTTACCGAATGGCATACTCCATAGTCATCTGCGTTAATAATGAGCAGTTTTTCGTTCTCGCCGTATCCGAGTGCTTTGGCTAAACTCATGAAAATCATCCTCCCAATGTTCATTAATCCAGCGGCAGCCAAATGCTGACTGATCGATAATGCCGCAAAGTATTTCCTCATCATCTAAATTATCTCTTAAGCGTATGGCAAAATGCAATGCTACATCAAGCAATCTTAATTTCATTAATATCGGCAATATCTTAATTTCATGAAGAGTTAACGGATTCGTATCCTGATATCCCTGCAATAAAAGCTTCACCTTCTCTTTTATATTTAGGTCATCTGGTTTTATGATATCGACAATAATGACAGCAAGCTCCATCGCTCTAACATCGACAGTCGTGAATTCAAAATCCAGCACGCCTACGATTTCATCACCTTGACATACCGTATTATTAAATACCAAATCACCATGGATCCATTGTTCCGGCAGCCCGACCAGTTGATTACAATCCTCTTTTAGCTTCAGGCGCTCCTCATGCAAGGCCATGAAGCTTGATTTTCTACCTTTAAGATCTACGGAAAGCTCCGCCATTGCAAAAAAGGCGTCCTCATCCATCAAGGCATATGTATTCTCCAGCATAAAATAAGGGCTATAAAGCGGTAAGCCTTTTGGGTTTATTCCGCTCATAGCGCTAGAAAGCCTCGCAGCTGTAACGCCTAGCGCATAAACATGCGCTGGGTTTGAAACCGTCGGTCGGTCACCATCAATAAACTGAAATAATGACGATAAGGTGCCGTCTGTTGCAACGCTAATCGTTTCGCCTTGTTTATTCTGAACGGGAATCGGCACCTTAAAGGTTAGCTTCTGTTTATTCAAGTCGTTCAGTACCTCATGTTCAAGCCTTACAATATCCATATCCTTATGGTTATTGTAAATGCGCAGGACAAATTTTTTATTTCCCGACGAAATGATTCGAGTCGTATTATTCATTCCGCTCTCCCGGCTCTCAATATGACAAGGCTCGGCGAACGCATATGCATCTAAATACGTTGTAAAATCTATGGTGTCGGTCAAAGCAGACAAGCCTCCTTATTGATCAAGCTGCAACCTTGTCAAGCGAGCTCCCAGCTGTTCTTGCCAGCTCGCAGCCAATTCTTTCACATCAAGCAGCTCTCTTATTCCCTTTATGTCATCTTTATCTCGGTACATGACACGGTTAGCTTCCATAACCGTTTTACGGGCCGGATGTTTATATTTAATTTCAAACGTCATCCCTGCCTGTATATGGCCCTCTTGGAGTACGCGGAAATAAAGACCTGTGTAGCCTTCACGCTGAACATGTCCCGGCAATTCCGGCAGCTTATGCCGCAGCCCCAGCTTATAGCACGGCTGTCTTGGCTGACTTACTTGGAGGATCACATCACCTGCCTGGATTATATCGCCGATGCACAAATCTCCTTCTGTCCAGCTCGAGAGGGTAAAGTTTTCACCAAAGGCTCCGTAATCAAATGGCTCCTCGTATTTCTCACGCCAATAGGCGTATCGTTGCTCGAAATAGACGCATACCGCTTTGTCCGGTCCACCATGATGAATCGTATCGCCTTGTCCATCGCCCTCAAGTCCTATAGTGCTCAAAGCATGGGTTGCTAGTGAAGGCTGCTTATAGATTCCTGTTAATACTTCTTTGCTGCCATGTGTTATTGATTTCGGCATTCCTATATTTAGTGACACAAGTTTAGCTGTTTCTATATGATGTGTCATTCTCTTCGTTCCTCCTATAATGATCTCTCATTTGACTATTATAATCTTCTTAGGGAGATGTTGGCAAAGAGAGATGACTATATCAATAATTTTTGTGATTTTCCCTTTACCCGCAACGCTTTCGACACATTCTACTTGCGTTAGCCACTGGCTGTCGAAAACCTCTCTTTTCTGTTACTTATTGCGTTTCCCCGGGAAATGTTTTTTAAATAGTCCGACTATTTCCTGAATGAGCATATCATTATTTCCCGCAGCATCGATCAACAGATTAATTTAAAGGAAACTTTCTTTCCATAAAATAAAGCTCCTTGCGCGAACGATTAACTCTGCTCTGCAGGCTCATCTCATGTTTTTGCCGATACCTTAGCTCCATGAAAAAGATTAAAGTAAGGATGATAAAAGCTGCAATTGAGCCTCGATAATCGATGAATATAGCAGCCAATATCGTTGTTATGAGCAGCCAAGCTATAGAAACCACATGGATTGGAATACTCCAGCTGCCCAAATGCCACGGTGATGCATGCAACCGTGTATGGTTCTTCCCCTGTTTTATTTTCCAGGCAATCGGTATGGCATAAGATAGATTTAAACATATTATCGCTGCAGTTAGAAGAAAAATGATTGTATCTTCTCTATAGCTGAAAAAAGCAATGAGAAGAATAGTTAGTGAAATGACCGCACACAACCAGACGGCAGGAATGGGCGTCTGATGCCGCTCCGACACGTTAGACCACCGTTGGCTCAGCGGCATGGCGCCATCACGCGCTAAGCTGTATACAATCCGCGAGCATACTGTCATCGTCTGCAGTCCGCTGCTCCATAATGATTGAATGACAAAAATAATGATTATACTGGTGCCGCCCCAGCCAGCAGCTGCCGTATGTAGATACGTTCCCAACCAGCTTGGTCCGTTAGACAATGGAATGGATATAAGCATAAAGCTCATAAGTACAAAACCAATAACAAATGTGTAAGCAGTAGATAAAAAAATCGACCAAGGTGCTCGTACACGAGGATCAATTGTTTCTTCCGAGCCTTGGCTTGAGCCCTCCATGCCAATAAATAGCTTTAACAAAAGGAGCGTACCGCTGACGAATGATCCCGCTTGCACGGTACCATTCCACTCTGCATTTTGAAATTGATACATCAATACAGGAGAATAGCTGCCTGGCCATGCAAGCCAAGCAAGCCCAGCAATAATGAATAAAGCAATAAATACTTGCAGTATAACGCCGCCTGCTTGCAGCTTGCTTAACATCCGGTTTCCAAAGTGGTTCACAGCACCTTGGGAAGCAGTCAGCACTGCAACGACACACCAAAAAGTGAAATCCGAGGTTTGATAACCAATTCGAGCGGACATCAAACCGTCCAGTAAAGCTGCACATGCGCAGTTTAGCAGCGTAAGCATAGCTAAATGTCCAGCTGCTTGAAGCCAGCCTGCTCGCACTCCCCATGAGCGCCCGCCTAATGAGGATGCCGTATGATAAATCCCGCCTGCAGTCGGTGTCACAGATGAGAGTTCTGCGAGAGATGCACTTAAAATAAGTGCAAATAAAGCGATTATAGGCAAACCAAATCCAATAACCGACGGTCCCCCCTCTCCGATCGCTGGCCCAAACAAAAAAGCTGAGCTTCCAATCAGAGCGAGCACATTAAATGATAAACCAAATGACGATAACCCGCCGAACCGCCGTCTAAGCTGCTGCGCTAAACCATAACGATGCAAATCATGTTTGTCCTGCAGCAACTGCGCCTGCAAGCCATAACCAATTAGATTCTGATGCTTAGATAATGAAATGGACTGTTGCGCTTTAAACGCAATGGCAATAATCACGGCAATGACAATCGCAAATAATAATAATCCCGCTAGCATTAAAATCATCCAATCACCCTCCTACGTAACTGTATGAGTGGTTTGGATGTCACATGCAAAAGGAAGAATGATTAAAGCGCATAACAAAAACCCGCATCCATCAAGATGCGAGTCGATTGATTTCTATTTTTTTCAATTAGCTTGATTAGAACTTTGCTCCAGTATTCCATAAACGAGTGATTTGAGCTCTATGATATCAAAGGGCTTCGTAAAACAATGTGTAATGCCAAGCGCAAGCGCCTCTTCCATTATGTCTGGATCTGCATATGCCGTTATGAGAATGACAGGCACCTCTGGCGACAGCATTCTTATCCCGCGCAAAATTTCTATCCCATCCATTTCGGGCATTTTCAAATCAAGCAGTACACAATTCGGCTTCTGCTTCTCGTAAATGTCCAAGGCGATACTGCCGCTTTCAGCTTCATAAACATCGATTCCCTGCGCAGCAAACAATTCAACAAGCATCATTCGAATAGCGGGTTGATCATCTACAACTAAAATCTTATAGAGCATATCTGCTGAATAAGGCATCGAGCTTATAGTTGCTTTCGCAGCGGCCTCAGCAAGGGGTTGATCTGCTATTCGATTCGTAGATATTGACGTAACTGTCGCGGATGGTAAAACAGGCGTCCTTTCGATGGAGCGTTGCTGCTCCTTTTCCATTTTTCGTTGGTGAAAGAAGACAAACGACACCGCGACAATTAATGCTGCTGCGAATAATATGAGAAAATATATCAATGCGTCGTCTCCTTATGTTCTTAGGCTGAATAACTGCTAAGAGAAAATGGTTTCATTCAGAATTAGTCATTAACCAGCATCGGACCAAGTGGACCATCTTCATTAATGATATCTTGCAGTTCGTAGACGGATATTGGAAAATACAGAAATCCAAACACATAAGCCGCCAGCTCATATAGCTGGAAATAGACGACAAGTGAACGGTCCGCTACGTAATAGTCCTGGTCAGGTCTTATGGATTTGAAAGGCTCCAGCGTATCAATCTTTCTTGCCAAGATTTGTGCGCTCACGATAGCGCTTATCCGTCCCACATAATCCGACCCAGGCTTAAACAGCTGGGCCAGCGTATAGGTTTGTCCTGTCGATTGCTTAAAAGTAAGCGATTGCTGAAGCGTCAAGCCATGAGCTCCACCAGTAAAGGCATAATTGAACAAGGAAAGACTAAGATAATCCTTTTGATTATTTTTCTGTTCAAAATAACCTAGCATCTGCGCTCTCGGATCATCAAGCGAGCCTTGATTATGAACCATCTGCTGCACGGTATGATGAATCGTATGGTTGATCTTTTTATCTGCAGCTTCGGTTCTGCCTCCGCTCACATAAGGCAATGACAGCTCGGCTTTCGGAAAATCAGCTTTTGCCGTTTGGATAACGACTGGCGGTTGAAATGACATATGAAAGACACCTTCCTATTCGGTAAGATGCTCCATTGTATGCAATACACGTCTCATCTCATGCCAAACGATTCCGCCATGCGTAGAAGCGGATACCCCTCTACGCTCAAATTGCTCCGATTCGTAGAACGGAATCAGATGCTCCTCGCACATCAGTATTATGGTTTCAATGCGTGATGATCTACATTGTTCAATCAGCTTCCTCAGCAACATCGTGCCGATTCCATGCCCGCGATAATGCGCATCAACTGCGATAGTAAGGATACAAAAGTTGTTCCCCTCAAAAAAATCAGCTTGATTCCCCTTCATCTCATCACCGCAATCAGTCTGTGAAGTACGGATGCCGTTTGTTATTCCAACTAATTGGTCGCCGAGCCAAGCTGACCAAAAAAATGAACGATAATGCTTATAGCGAAATTGAAACCCTGCCATGGTAGCAGCAGCTTCAGGAGAATAGCATTTTTGTTCTAGCTTAATAGCAGCGTCAAGCTCATCTTCTGTTATGAGACGTAGTACGATCTCATTCACAGGAGTGCCTTCTCGCGTTCAGTCAATCTTCTGCCGCTTACGTTAAGAACAAGTTTACCGTCTTTCAAGCCGAGAATTTGATCAGCAAATCGCTCCGCCCAGTCCCCCTGATGCATAACAGCGATCACAATAACGCCTTGCTCCTTGCATAGCGCTTTCAAATCAGTTAGGACTTGATCTGCTGTATGGGGATCAAGACCCGAAACCGGCTCGTCGGCTGCAATGACTTTAGCGCCATGAACGAGTGCTCTTGCAATAGCCATACGCTGCCGTTCGCCCCCGCTTAGAGTGCTCGCCTTCTGATGTGCTTTATCAAGCAGGCCGCGTTTTTCGATCATATCCATTGCACCCATATAATCATCATTACGTACCATCCCGGTCCATCTCCGCCAAGCAGGCGTTTGTGAAATTGAACCGATAATAACATTTTTTAATCCCGTCTTGTTCGGGAATAGAAAAGGTTTTTCTTCCACATAAGCAACCTCTCTGCGAACTTTAAGCTTGCCTTTGAATCCTTCTTTGAAAATATCTTTGCCATCAAATTGATAGGAGCCTTCACTCCACTTTTCTTGCAAAGCTAGGCACCGAAGAAGTGTGGACTTCCCGCTTCCGCTATCACCTTTAATGGCGATAAAGTCACCAGGATAAGCCTCAAAGCTAATATCATCGAGCACCTTAGGCCCGCCTGGAATACGTCTGGATAAGTTCTTTACTTTGATCATTTTCCGCTCTCCTTCTGTTTGCAGCAACTGCTTCTATGAATCTAGTTTACGTTAAACAAAAAACAGTTTCCATACGAACAAATGTTTGGTATAATAAAAACAAGAACAAACGTTCTAATGATCGACGAATTCAACATTTTGAAGGAGGCCTGATCACCATGAATAACATCTGCGAAAATTTCCGATATGTAGAGAATGAACGTCCTGGACGCGACTTAACTTTTAAGTTTTACGCCGATGGACGGCTTATTATCATCGATAATGTTGCAGAGGAGGTGATCACTCCCAAAGATTTAAAGGGCGCCAGCAAGGACTTCTACGTTCGCAGGCGTATCGCTTTCATTAAGAATCAATTAAAAGCTTCACAGCTTAAATATGCATAACATGGATTAGAAGGAGAGCTGAAGCAATTCAAGCTCTCCTTCTGTGTTTTTAAAAACTTGCTTCATTAAGGGAGCTGTTTGTTAATACCGTTTAAGCTCGCAGGCCGCTTCGCGAATTTATCGGTTTTAAGCTTGCCTGACTGTCCACGCAAGGTAGAATGATTTTGACGAGATTCTCCATTGCCGTTTTTGTTGATAGCCATTGCAATCACCTCCACTATCATTATGCCGATATGATTGAATATGTATGTAAAAGCAGTTCCTCTCTTACACCCTACATTGACTCGACCCTGCCACTTGCGGTAGATTGATCATACAGTTTCAAGTTTTGCAAAGGAGATCGTATACATGAAGCAACAAATTATGTTTGACCTCGACGATACATTAATTCACTGCAATAAATACTTTTACTTGGTCATTGATCAATTTATTGATGCAATGACCACTTGGTTCGGCAGCTCTCCCCTCGTTTCAATACAAGCCATCCGAGACAAGCAAATGGAGATCGATATTGCTGGCGTAGCCGTATTCGGATTTAAAAGCGAGCATTTCCCACAATCGTTTGTTGATACTTACATTCACTTCTCTCATTTGACTGGTCGCAAGAGATCAACAAACGAAGAAAACTTTCTATGGAAGCTTGGCTTAAGCGTATATGAGCACGATACCGAGCCGTATCCAAATATGGAACAAACCTTGTTCTCACTAGCGGAGGCCGGCCATGAGCTTCATCTCTATACGGGGGGCGAGATGCCTATTCAACGACGCAAGATTGAGAAATTAAACTTGGAGCGTTATTTCGATTCCCGCATCTACATTCGCCGTGTCAAAAATAGCGACGCATTAGAAACCATTTTGTCCAATGGTGTCTTCGATCGCAACAGTACGTGGATGGTTGGCAATTCCATTCGAACCGATGTTGTTCCTGCATTAACAGCAGGTATTCACGCTATTCATATGCGTGCGATAACCGAATGGGAATATAACATCATTCAGATTGAAGTGGAACCAAAAGGTGCTTTTTTAACCTTGGATCATCTAAAGGATGTCCCAGGCGCAATTCATGGGTACGTTAATCGATAATGGAATAACAAAAACAAATAAACCCGAATTCGTCCCTTGATGCTTCTGACGAATTCGGGTATTTTCTATGTGAGAAAAATGGCCTCTACTGTTCGATTGCCAGTTCTCCGGTATCCACATTTCTAAGCACTATTTTTCCTTCTCCAGGCGTACCATCCGGAAGCTCAAGCTTCAGCTTAGTCGTCTTCCCCTTCTCGACTAAAGCTTTCACCTGGGTATCCGTCAAATTCCTGCCAAAGCTTTCTTTCCATATAACGAATTTACAACCTTCCTTATAGTGAGAACAGCCATAGCCTTTGCGCCCCATAAAGATGGAACCGCCGCAGCCTGGCCTTGGACAAGTGGCAATAACAGTCGGGCTGCCTGATACAGTAGAAGCAGCTGATGCCGCTTTTTTTGCCGCTCCAGCCGTTTTAGTTGAGGCTGTACGGGTGCGAGTCGCTGTACCTGACTTCCCGCCAGAGCCCTTGCCGGAAGCAGGAGCTTCACTCTCAAATGATGTTTTGGCGGCTCGTGATTGAACGCGAACCTTGTCCACGATCATCGTCGCGAATTTTTTTACATTTTCCATGAATTGTCCATCCGAAGCTGTTCCTCTGGATATCTCGTTCAATCGTCGCTCCCACAACCCCGTCATCTCAGGAGAGGTAAGCAAATCAATACCAGCACCACGAATCAGCTCAATTGCCGTTCGTCCTTTTTGTGTAACTTGTATTTTTTTGCCCTGCATTTCCACATAACCAACGTTTTTCAGCCGCTCAATCGTAGCTGCGCGCGTAGCTGGTGTACCTAATCCTGAATCTTTCATTGCATCTCGGACATCCTCGTCCTCAATTTGTTTGCCTGCGCTCTCCATTGCTTTAAGCAGTGTACCCTCCGTGTAATGCTTGGGAGGCTGTGTGTCCTTCTCTTTCACAATGGCATCCGAACAGATAATCCCTGCATCTGCTGATATGGAGAACGGTTCATTTACTTCAATTTCTTCGTCCTCTGCTTCTTCCTTATCCTTGCTTTTGGCTGAAGGTTTTGCCTTCTCCTTCTTCTGGTCAGCATAGATGACCTTCCATCCTAAGCTAAGAAGCTCCTTAACCGTCGTTTTGAACATTTCGTTTTCTACCTCAGTCAAGACGGTGTGTACCTTATATTCAGCAGCTGGATAAAATTGCGACAAAAACCTTCGCACGATCAAATCATACAGCTTTTGCTCATCAGGGCTAAGTCCATTTGCTTTACGATTCGTTGGCAAAATGGCATGGTGATCCTCAACCTTAGTTGGGTTGCAAATAAATTTATTTCCCTTATGTACAAGGCTCCGATTAGCCCCTTTGACGAGATCATCATAGGCGGTACCTTGAAGTGCATTCAACGTTTTGTGCATTTCAGGAATGTTCTGCTCAGTCACGTAATTTGAGTTTGTTCTCGGATAAGAAATAACTTTATGCTTCTCGTACAAAGCCTGTGCTGTATCCAACGTTTTTTTCGCAGAAAAAGCATATTTGCCATTGGCTTCCCTCTGCAAAAGAGTAAGATCGTATAGCTTAAACGGATACTCCTTCGTATCCTTAACTTCATAAGACGCAATTCGTCCCGCCTTGCCTTTAACCTTTGCCGCAACGGCCTCAACTTTTGCTTGATCTGTCATTCTCTCGGCCTGCCACATGCCGCGGTACGTCATTTCATCCTGTGTGAAGTGTCCTTCCAGTTCAAAAAATTTCAAAGAGGAGAACGCTTCAATTTGCTTCTGCCGATCATATATAAGGGCAAGCACTGGCGTCTGAACTCTGCCAACCGATAGCAGCACATTATGCTTCGTTGTAAAAGCACGTGAACCGTTCATGCCGATCAGCCAATCCGCCTCGCTTCTTGCTGTTGCCGCGCGGGTCAAATTCTCATATTCGGCGCCCTCTTTCAATTCCTCGAACCCTTTTCGAATCGTCTCTGGTGTAAGGTCTGAAATCCAGAGCCGCTTAACGGGTTGGTTTAACTTAAGATGACGCTGGATAAGGGAAAAAATATATTGCCCTTCTCGCCCGGCATCACAAGAGTTGACAAGTAAATTACTGCGTTTTGCCAGATCACCGATAACCTTAAGCTGATCGATTGTTTTTTTGTTCGGTACGAGCTTGAACTGTGTCGGTATGATGGGAAGATCATTAATATTCCACTTTTTGTAACGATCATCATAGGCATCAGGCTCTGCAAGACCGATTAAATGACCGATCGCCCACGTAATAATATAATGCTCGCCTTCTATGTAGGAACGGTGATTTTTTGCTTTAGGATCGATTGCGGCTGCTATATTTCGTCCCATATCAGGTTTTTCCGCAATGATTAGTGTCTTCAAAAGATTATCGCTCCTTCATTAAGCTTTTCGAAAGTCTAACGCCTATCGCTCTCCACAATTAGCAATAAACGTTTCGCACTGTACAGCCACTAGAACATTTTACAGATTTCCGAGAAAAAAAGAAATGTTTTTCCCCATATCAAGTTTGAAATTTCTCCATAAAAAAAAGCAAACCCAAGTGGGAGAGTTGTCCCAATTGGGTTCACGGAAGGTCGGTGTTAATAGCCGGCTTCTCCATATAGGCAATGATTTTGGCGAAAATCGAACGAACACCGTCCGACCACTTCGGGTCTTCCGCATACTTTCGATTAATCCATGTAAACGGATCTACTTCTGCCGGTCTATCCTTGCTTAAGTTAAATACGGTTCGCGCCGCAATTTCTGCCGATTGCTTAATATTGGTGTTAAAATCCTGCCAGCTATGAAAAACATTAAAAGGATTATTGGCAATCTCTTTATGCTGCTTATTCGTTTTTGGTACAAACCCTTGCTCTTGTCCAGTTATAGCGAATAAGACGGCCGGATGAATATCGAAGGCTTGCGCTGCCGTTATAATTGCTCCAAAATAAGGCTCCTCAGCTAGTATGGATGATTTCGTCTTTAAAAATGAGATCAACCGAGCTTGATCAATTTCTTGATAACGAAGCTCGATAGGCAGCCCGTCTACAGGAACAACAATAGGTTGAACTTGGTTCATAACAACGGGTGGCTGCAGCTTGTTGTCAGACGGAAAATTTAAAGACCAGCCATACAATAAAGTAGCTGCAATTAATAGAAGACTTAATGTGCTGTATATATAAGTTCTCGTACTAATCCTACGTGCTAACGTATTGCTCCATATCGTTGCAGGTAATGAAATGACCTCTGCTTGAGTTGAAGCTTGCGTCATATTACGCGATTCAGCACCTTCAGTAATAAGCAATCCTCTCAGCTGCGTCAGAAGGCCATTATCAGCCTCATTTGAAGCTACACCCGATTGCTCCCCGTTTAATACAAGTTCGTCCATTACACGCTGCATGAGAGGCTTCTTGCAGCTTATGAGCAGCTGCTCCTCCAGCCAATCATGGAACGGATCATATATTTCTGCCGAAGTTCGATCTAGCTCTAAGCAGGCTTGAAAAATATCTTCCGCTCTAACCGGTCTTTGCCGCTCCAAAACAGCTGTTCTAATGAGCATTTCTGTGACGGAGCGTTTAATGCTGGTCTCGAAATTCGGTAATTGCTTATGTATTATGCGTTTGACCGCATCCGCTACAATTTCTGCTCGTTTTTCCCCAGGCAGCGCAGCGTATTTGTGTTGTACATAACTTCGAATATTTCGAACGTCTGTTGGTGACAAAACATATGCTTCATCGGCTGCCATGACGAATCGCCCCTTCGCGTCATCTCAATCCGATTTTACCACAAGTTTCCTTAGGACAGTGAGCTTAGTTTTTGAATTTCTTCTTGAATGTGCGGCGGCAGTATAAAAGCTGTGATTTGTTCCTTCTCGCTAACCGTAAATTGATATTTTACAATAACAGCCTTCATCTTTCGGGATAGTAATGACCCTATACACAGCAAGAAAAGCGCCCTAAGGCGCTTCTCATCCATCATAATTATTATCATACGTCCAATATTTAAGGAAGCATCGATGATCCCATCAAATATTTATCCACTTCACGAGCGGCCTCGCGACCTTCATTAATCGCCCAAACCACTAAGCTTTGACCACGGCGCATGTCGCCTGCAGCAAATACTTTATCCACATTTGTGTTGTATTTGCCATAAGTCGCTTTTACGTTTGTACGACGGTCTTGTGCAAGTCCAAGCTGCTCAATCAGCGTTGTTTCTGGGCCTTCAAAACCTACTGCAATAAATACAAGATCTGCAGGCCATACTTTTTCTGTTCCTGGAATTTCACTATATATTTTACGTCCAGTCTCATCAACCGTACGTTCAATTTGAACGGTATGAAGCTCTTTAAGGTTTCCATTGCCATCGCCAACAAATTTCTTCGTTAGTACAGAAAACGCTCGAGGATCTTCGCCAAATAGTGCTTTTGCTTCCTCATGTGCATAATCCAGCGTGTACACATTCGGGAATTGCGGCCATGGATTTTTATCGTTGTCTCGCACTAGCGGCGCTTTCGCATGTGTGCCGAATTGCGTAACCGACTTACAACCGTGACGCAGTGCAGTAGCCACGCAGTCCGATCCAGTATCTCCACCGCCAATAACGATAACGTCCTTGTCTTTCGCGGAAATATAGTTTCCATCTTCAAGATTCGAATCCAAATAGCTCTTAATTGTGCCATTCAAGTAATCCATTGCCATGTGAACACCGTTCAAATCGCGGCCTTCCATTTCAACGTCGCGAGCTCTTGTCGAGCCTCCGCATAGAACGACTGCGTCAAAGTTATTAACGAGCTCAGAAGCTGTAATATCTTTGCCGATCTCTGTATTCGTTACAAACTCAACGCCTTCTGCTGCCATAATATCAACACGGCGCTGAACCACATGTTTCTCAAGCTTCATTGTAGGAATACCATAGGTTAGCAAGCCGCCGATGCGATCTGCGCGCTCATACACGGTTACGGTATGTCCTGCTTTATTCAGTTGTGCAGCAGTTGCCATTCCAGCAGGGCCAGAGCCTACTACGGCAATTCGTTTGCCTGTGCGGACTTTTGGCGGTTGTGGAACAACCCAGCCCTCTTCAAACCCGCGATCAATGATTGCTTGTTCGATCGTTTTGATCGTTACAGCATCACCTATTAAACCAACCGTACAAGATCCCTCACACGGTGCTGGACAAACGCGGCCTGTGAATTCAGGGAAATTATTCGTTTTATGCAGACGGTCTAGCGCTTCACGCCATAACCCGCGATAAATCAAATTATTCCATTCTGGAATGAGATTGTTTACTGGGCAGCCTGAAACCGAACCTGCCAGTTCAATGCCAGTGTGGCAATATGGTGTACCACAGTCCATGCAGCGAGCGCCTTGTGTTTTTAACTGCTCATCCGAAAAATGCTTATGAAACTCTTGCCAGTCTTTGATACGCTCTAGCGGGTCGCGATCGGCCGGCAATTCGCGCTGAAATTCCATAAAACCAGTAGGTGTAGACATGATCGCATTTCCTCCATCCATATTTCCCGTTAACACTGCTTAGATTCTCTTTAAAACTATATCGGGAATTCTTAAAATATTCAATAACGAACTTTCTGCGAAAACGAATATTTTGTCTAAAGCACTCGTTTACTATTTTACAACATCCTAGCATTCAAGTACTTATGAAGGTAATGGATTATGCGTACAATCATTTGCACTTTCTGACATATCGTTCGTCAAACGTTCGGTTTTACCTTAAAAAGCTATACTTCCGACCGAATAAACGTTTGAAACGTGAAAGCATACTTGTTTTTTTCATCACTATCTCTGCTCTCGCTTTCCACAAGCTTCCACTGCGAATCAGAGAATGCAGGAAAAAATGCATCTCCGCCTTCAATATCTGCTTCCACTTTTGTAAGCAAAATTTTATTAGCGAAGGGCAAGAACTGCTCGTAAATATCAGCACCGCCTATCACAACAAGCTCTTCAGCTGTATATAATTCTAGCGCTTCTTTAATCGAATGTACGATTTCACAGCCCTCAGGGTGGAAATCCGTTTGACGTGTCAATACGACATTTTTACGATCAACCAATGGCTTAGGCAGGGATTCAAACGTCTTACGGCCCATGAGTACTGTTTTACCAATCGTCATCTTCTTGAAAAAAGCCATTTCTGCTGGCAAACGCCATGGCAGCTTGTTTCCTATTCCTATAGTTCTATTGCGATCCATAGCGGCAATCAAAGTAATATTCATAATGGTTAACTCCTTTCTTCATTTTTAAAAAAGAATATGAATTTACACAGCAACCGGCGCTTTAATCGTTGGATGCGGGTTATAATCCTCAATCGATAAATCCTCAACTGCAAAGTCGAAGATTGATTTTTTGTCTGTGTTTAATTTTAACTGAGGGAGCGGTCTTGACTCTCTGCTGAGCTGAAGCTCGATTTGCTCCAAATGATTCGTGTAAATGTGGGCATCTCCAAGCGTATGAATGAAGTCTCCCACTTCAAGTCCGCATTCGTGTGCAATCATGTGGGTCAATAAGGCATAACTTGCGATGTTAAATGGTATGCCTAGGAAAATGTCAGCGCTTCGCTGATAAAGCTGGCATGAAAGCTTGCCGTTTGTTACATAGAATTGGAACATGGTGTGGCAAGGAGGCAGTGCCATGCTAGGAACGTCTTCTGGATTCCAAGCGGAGACGATCAGTCTTCTCGAATCCGGGTTTTTCTTAATCGTCGCAATGACATCCTTAAGCTGATCAATCGCATCCCCTTGCGTCGTCTTCCACTCTCTCCACTGCTTGCCATACACGTTGCCGAGCTCACCGAATTCAGCGGCAAACTGGTCATCCGTTAAGATGTTCTGCTTAAAGAGGTCCATTTGCTCGTCATATACTTTAGAGAATTCAGCATCCGTTTGCGACCGAAGACCAAAATTCGTCATGTCAGGGCCCGTGTAGGATGCGCTCTCCACCCATCTTTTGAACGCCCATTCATTCCAAATATTATTATTATGCTGCAGCAGATAACGAATGTTCGTATCTCCTTGAATAAACCAAATCAACTCACTGGCAATTAATTTGAATGGCACACGTTTAGTTGTAAGCATCGGAAAACCTTCGCTAAGATCAAAACGCATTTGATAGCCAAAAGTAGAGATCGTTCCTGTACCTGTTCGATCCTCTTTTTTTGTTCCATGCTCTAAAACATATTTTAACAACTGCAGGTAGGTTTGTTCGCTTTTGCTCATTTAGACATTGCTCCCTATCATGAAAAAAATCAGAAAAATAACAATAATTATATCATCAACTAGGGTTTCTGTCCTGTTTTCGTTTCTTTCGCAGCGCATGCCTCTCAGGAGCGGAAAGATGCAGCTTTATCTCCTCTTCTGTCTCTGGGACGACCGTTGGAACAATAGCAGGTTTGCCATGATCATCAATAGCAACAAAAGTGAAAAAAGCAGTAACTGTTGTTTTGCGCTCACCACTGAACAAATTTTCGGAACGAACGGACACGAACACTTCCATCGAGCTGCGATGTGTCCATGAAACAAAGGCTTCAACCTCAATAACTTCTCCGACCCGAATCGGCGCCAAAAAATCAAGACTGTCCGTTGATGCGGTTACAGCTTGCATCCGTGCATGTCTCATGGCTGAGATCGCAGCAACCTTATCCATATACTCCATCAGCTTTCCGCCAAACATCGTATCAAAATGATTCGTGTCCAAAGGAAAGATCAGCTGCGTCATAATTGTTCGTGATTCTCTAGCCGGTTTCGTTAATTGTTCCATGCTCGTGTACGCCTCCTATTTGTTGGATTAAAGCTCTTGAAGCGCAAAGAGGCCCCGCCGGCTGGTTAGCCGCGTGACCTCTGTTGTCGCAAAACGATAGCATTATTGCGATTTATTTAATGAAAGTGTGGATCGGGTGGCCAAGTGCAACTTCAGCTGCATCAAGCACGATTTCACCAAGTGTAGGATGCGCGTGAATTGTAAGTGCGATATCCTCAAGCGTTGCGCCCATTTCGATAGCCAAAGCAAGCTCAGCAATCATATTCGAAGCCTCAATACCGATGATTTGCGCACCAAGTACAAGACCGGAGTCTGCATCGGATACGAGTTTAACAAAGCCTTCATTTGCATTAAGCGACATCGCGCGTCCATTGATTGCGAACGGGAATTTGCCAACTTTTACATTATGGCCTTTGTCTTTTGCTTCCTTCTCGCTGAAGCCAACGCTTGCGCATTCTGGATCAGAGAAGCAAACTGCTGGTACACATTTGTAGTCAATAACACTGGATTGACCCGAAATGGCTTCAGCTGCGATACGGCCTTCGTACATTGCTTTGTGCGCAAGCGCAGGTCCAGCAATGATATCGCCAATCGCATAAATATGAGGAATGTTAGTGCGGCATTGCTCATCAACTTCAACTAGTCCACGATCGGACAGCTTCACGTTAATAAGGTCAAGACCTAGCTCACCATCCGTATTTGGACGACGTCCAACCGTTACGAGCAGGTAATCCGCAGTTACTTTCTCTTCTTTATCGCCAACTGTATACGTTACAGTAACATCTTTATCTGTTTGCTCAGCACCTTTTGCTTGTGCGCCAGTAATGATATCCACATTCGTGCTTTTTAGTTTCTTCGCAACGATATTGGACATATCTTTGTCAAAGCCCGGCAAAATCGCGTCGGAGCCTTCAATTACTGTAACTTTTGTGCCGAATTTGGAGTACATTTGACCAAGCTCGATACCGATATAACCGCCGCCGATAACGACAAGGCTCTTCGGAATTTCTGGCAAGGACAATGCGCCTGTTGAAGATACGATACGGCCAGTGAAAGGGAAAGCTTTTAGTTCAATTGGACGTGATCCTGTAGCGATAATGCAGTTTTTGAAACGGTAGCGAGGCGCTTCTTGATCGTTGAATACACGCGCTTCGTTTTCGTTAATAAACATAACTTCGCCTTGGAAATATTGGACTTTGTTTGCTTTCAGAAGAGAAGCAACGCCGCCTGTCAATTTTTTCACGATGCCGTTTTTGAACTCTTGCACTTTAGTAAAGTCAACCTTAGCTTCTCCAACTTCGATACCGAATGCGGAAGCATGACTGATTGATTCATATTGATGTGAAGCGGAAATAAGTGCTTTCGATGGAATACAGCCCACATTCAAGCATACGCCGCCTACATGTTCTTTATCCACGATGAGTACGTTTTGACCTAGTTGAGCAGCACGGATCGCTGCTACATAACCGCCTGGGCCCGCACCAATAATTAGAGTGTCAATATCTAGGGAAGCATCACCAACAACCATGTCTTATACCTCCATTATGAACAGTTCTGGTTGACCCAGAAGTGTTTTGATGTAATTCATAAAGTTTTGAGCTGTAGCGCCGTCGATAAGACGGTGATCGAAGCTAAGTGAAAGAGCCATTACAGGAGCAGCTACGATTTCACCACCCCGAACAATCGCTTTTTCAGTAATTCTGCCTGTTCCAAGAATTGCAACTTCAGGGAAGTTGATAACTGGAGTGAAGAACATACCGCCAGCGGAACCAATGTTGGAAATCGAGATTGTGCTGCCTTTAAGCTCGTTGGCAGCAAGTTTGCCGTCACGGCCGCGAGCAGCTAGATCACGGATCGAGTCAGCAATTTTGAATAGGTTTTTACGATCTGCATCTTCAATAACCGGCACGATTAGGCCGTTATCTGTATCTGTAGCGATACCGATATTGTAGAATTTGCGAAGAACGATTTCTTGATTAGCTTCATCAAGCGTTGCGTTCAAGATCGGGAACTCACGGCATGCTGCCACAAGAGCTTTCACGATGAAAGGCAAGTACGTAAGCTTGGAGCCTTTTTTCTCAGCATAAGGCTTATATTTAGCACGAAGTGCTACGAGCTCCGTTACATCAACTTCATCCATGATTGTAACGTGTGGAGCTGTATAAACCGATTTCGACATTGCGTTAGCAATGATTTTGCGAATACCTTTGAATGGTACGCGCTCTTCCGGACGGTACGGTGTTCCAGCCGAGACTGCAGCAGGTTTAGCTTCGCCAGCACCTTTAGCTGCAACTTCTGCGTTGCTTGATTGTTCAACTGCAGGAGCAGATGCATCTGTAGCCGCAGCAGCAGGAGCGCCGCCAAAACCAGTTACATCATCACGAGTGATACGTCCGTTTTTGCCAGTTCCGCCTACTTGTGTCAGGTCTACGCCTTGCTCGCGTGCAAATTTACGAACGCTAGGTGTTGCTAGTACAAGACCGCCAGTTGCTTTAGGAGCAGCTGCTGCTTGTGCTGCTGGAGCTTCAGCTTTAGGCGCCTCAACTGCTGGTGCTGCCGCCGCTGCAGGAGCTTCTGCTTTAGGTGCTTCAGCTGCTGCTGGTTCAGCTTGCTCTGGCAATTCGCCTTCTGCATCAATAATTGCAACAACCTCGCCAATGTGGCAAACTTGTCCGTCTTTTACGAGTACTTCGAGTACTTTACCATTTACTGGGCAAGGCACTTCGACGATCGCTTTATCGTTTTGAACTTCCATAATAATGTCATCATCTGTAACTGTGTCTCCGACTTTGATATGCACTTTAATGATTTCGCCTTCGTGCAAACCTTCGCCGAGCTCTGGGAAACGATATTCGAATTTAGCCACCGCTTTAACCTCCTTTAAAAGTTCAGTACTTTGTTAACCGCTGCAGAAATACGAGCTACCGTAGGAAGCCACGCATCCTCAACTAGAGCAAACGGATATACAGTATCCGGACCAGCAACACGCAGTACTGGAGCTTCTAAGTGCAGAATTGCTTTTTCATTGATTTGAGCAATGATTTCTGCTGCTGCCCCAGAAGTTTTTTGTGCTTCTTGAACGACAATAGCACGGTTTGTTTTCTTAATTGATGCAACGATTGTATCGATATCAATCGGAAGCAGTGTGCGAAGATCGATAACTTCTACACTCACGCCTGTTTTTTCTAGTTCTTCTGCTGCTTTGACAGCTGTGTGAACCATAAGACCATAAGAAATGATCGTTACGTCGCTGCCTTCGCGAACAACATTTGCTTTGCCGATCTCAACTGTATATTCACCTTCAGGAACTTCAGCCTTGAACGCACGGTACAAGTTCAAGTGCTCCATGAAAAATACAGGGTCATTATCACGGATTGCAGAAATCATCAAGCCTTTTGCATCATAAGGGTTTGAAGGAATAACTACCTTTATACCCGGTGTTTGAATAGCAAGACCTTCTAGGGAATCCGTATGCAGCTCAGCCGCTTTAACGCCGCCGCCAAAAGGTGTACGGAATACGATTGGTGAGTTGTAGCGACCGCCAGAGCGGTAACGCATACGAGCAGCTTGGACAAACATTTGGTCAAGCGCTTCATAAATAAAACCTACGAATTGAATTTCAGCGATTGGACGGAAGCCTTGCAAGCCCATACCAACTGCCATACCTGCAAGAGCTGACTCAGCAAGAGGCGTATCAAATACGCGTTCTTCACCAAACTCATCCTGCAAACCTTCTGTCACACGGAATACTCCGCCGACTTTACCTACGTCCTCACCAAAGATGACAACGTTCGAATCACGTTTAAGTTCTACGCGCATCGCATCGCGAATTGCTTCCAACATATTCATTTGAGCCATGATCGTCTGATCCTCCTCTTCTATTGAAAATCGTCCTTTTGCTCTTCCAAGTATTGCGGTGTTGTTTCGAACATGCTATCGATCAAGCCTGCTACAGTCATTTTTTCAACTGCTTCAGCTTTTTTGATGTGCTCAGTTACAGTTGCTTTTGCTTCATCTTTCACACGGTTTGTGTCTTCTTCAGTCCACAAGCCTTTTTTCTCTAGATATTTACCGAAACGAACAAGCGGATCTTTTAAAGCCCATTCTGCTTCTTCATCTTTTGTACGGTATTTAGTCGTATCATCCGCCAAGGAATGCGGACGGAAACGGTAAGTTAGAAGCTCAATCAAAGTAGCACCTTCGCCATTGCGGCCGCGCTCTGCTGCTTCTTGAACAGCTTTGATAACAGCAAGTACGTCCATACCATCCACTTGAACACCTTTGATACCGGCAGCAACAGCTTTATGTGCAACAGACAAAGCGCCTGTTTGCTTGGAGTAAGGTGTAGTAATAGCATAGCCGTTGTTTTGTACAACATAAATGACAGGCAGCTTATAAGCGCCTGCGAAGTTCATGCCTTCGTAGAAGTCGCCTTCTGACGAACCGCCGTCGCCTGTATAAGTGATAGCTACACGTTTTTCATTTTTTTTCTTAAATGCCATTGCTACGCCAGTTGCGTGCAATACTTGTGCGCCAATTATGATTTGCGGCATTAGAACATGTACATCCTCAGGAATTTGACCACCTTGTTGGTGTCCGCGAGAATATAGGAAAGCTTGGTATAATGGCAAACCATGCCATACAAGCTGTGGCATATCACGGTATCCTGGGCAAATGAAATCATCTTTGTTTAGCGCATATTCGCTGCCAATCATTGATGCTTCTTGACCTGATACTGGAGCGTAAAAGCCAAGTCTTCCTTGACGACCTAAATTAACAGCACGCTCATCCCATGTACGAGTAAATACCATGCGGTACATAACTTCTTTTAATTGATCATCAGACAAAGCCGGCAATAAGTCCGGGTTAACAACTTCCCCGTCGAGTGACAAGACAGATAGCGGAGTTACCGGTTCCGTTTGAACTTCGTATGGCAATTTGCTCATTTTTATCGCTCACCTCAATCGAAATATTTGAAAATCGTTTACCTCTGTTATAGAATTATTATAAACCTGTTTAATGAAAATGGTCAAAGCAAAAAACACAAAAACCGTTGTTTTTTCGCTGATTCTCATCATTCTTTTAAGAAATTGTATATGCTACAGACTTTATTTATTAGTATAACAGCATAATACAACAAGACAGAAATAGATGTGATTCCTTTGATTGTCTTTCTATTGTTTACCCACAACAGATGTTTTCCATTCAATAAATTAAGCCGATAGGAGAGAAAGAAATGACAGATGAGCGATATTTGAAGAGAACAATAGTAAAGGAAACCGTGCCAAGCCGATATTTGGCTGAACAAAGCCGCAATTTACGTATCTTTTTGCCGCCAGGTTATAACGAGGTGCTTAGCTACCCGGTCGTCTATTGCCAGGATGGCGAAGATTTTTTCAACTTTGGGCGAATTGCTACAACAGCGACGCGATTGATTTTGGATGAGGGACTTGAACCCTTCATTATTGTAGGTGTTGATGTCGACAAAAAGCAGCGCACGGAGGAATACACACCAGATGGCAACCGACACGAGGCATACATTCGATTTTTCGCGGAAGAGCTCATTCCGTTTGTTGAGGAGCGTTATGCGGTAAGACAAGACCCAGAGCATCGATTATTAGCAGGCGATTCGCTCGGCGGTTCCGTTTCCTTGCATCTAGCTCTCTCCTACCCGCAGCTTTTTACACGTGTCATGTCCTTATCAGGTGCTTTTTATGGCGTATCCCAAAATATTATTTCCGCAGCAGGAGACCTTAGCTGGCTCAATATTTATATGATTGTTGGCCTGCAAGAGGATGCTTATGAAACGGACCGTGGCGTATTTGATTTTGTAGCTTTGAATCGCAACGCCAAGGCGCTGCTCGAACTCAATCAAGCTACTGTCTTCTATGAAGAAAAAGACGGCAAGCATCAATGGGGTTTCTGGCAAAAAGAGCTTGATAAAGCTCTCGCCTATTTTATTGAGGTTGAATAATCAAAAGCAAAGCTGTCCAGCAAGCTCCTTACGGAACTGTTGGACAGCTTTTTTTAATGAATTTATTCATTTAATTTCAAATCTGCTTTTACCCGTTTGAGAAGCTCCTTACATCCGCTGTCGACTAACTCATAAACAAACGGAAAATTGTTTTCATAATAAGGATCAGGCACATCGGCTATTCCTTTCGCAGGCAGCAGCTCCATAAAAGTAAACAATCGCTTGGATTCCTCTGCTGTAGCTTTACCTTCTCCAAAAAACAGCTTGCGAACATCTCGTAAGTTGTTTGTGTCCATACATACGATATAATCAAACGTGTTGTAGTCATCAGGCGTAACTAATCGAGCTTTCATACCTTGATGTGAAATTTGATGCTGATCCAGCTGATCCCTCGTGCCCTCATGCGGCGGATGACCCAAATGCCAGTCACCGGTTCCTGCGGAATCAACCATAATTTGATCTGTCAATTTTGCTTGCTCTACCTGATGGCGCATAACAGCTTCAGCCATTGGGGACCTGCATATGTTTCCGAGACAAACAAATAAAATACGAGCTTTCATGATATTCCTCTTTTCTGCTGTTCATTAGAAGTATGAATATGTAACGTGCGTCTTGGCAGCTTCCACTTGAAATAGACAGATAGCATGCGAAAGCTAATAATAATAACGAATAAAACCAAGAGCTCCAAGGTTGATTTTATCCAACCTAGTCCAATCGCGAGACCTGCAAGCATGGCCCATACGGCATAAATTTCATCTTTTAGCACAAGCGGCTTGCGGCCTGCTAGCACATCGCGAATGATACCGCCGCCAATCCCTGTCAGCATGGCCGCAACAAGAACCGCACTGAGCGGATGCTTCATTTGCGTTGCATACAGCGCTCCTTGAATAGCAAAGGCTGATAATCCAATCGCGTCAAAAAACGCCTCGCTCCGTCGCCAGCGCTGAATCCAGTCAACAGGCAATAGAAAAGCAATCGTCATGGCAATGATAGCTATTTTGAGTAGGTATCCTTGATTCCAAAGCGATGTAACTGGCATACCTATCAACAGATTACGCACGACACCGCCGCCAAATGCTGTGACAAGTCCAAGCACGAACACACCTAGTATATCGTATTCTTCCTCCATAGCGACAATCGCTCCGCTGACTGCAAAGGCAATTGTTCCGATAATGCTAAAAATACCAAAAATGTCCATACTCACAGCAAATGCTCCTCGCTTCCCGTACATGAACCGATCAATGCACCTTGACTTTCATTCATCATTTTAGCTGGGAGGATGTGGATACGCAACGACAAATTTCGTGAAATTCATTCGTTTATCCATACAGTTATTCCACTCCTCTAGTTTTTATAGAACAAAAGGCATTATACTGGAGTGAATTACATTAGATTTCGCCAAAAAGAAAGGAAAATTCATCATGCATCCTCGCATCGTCATATGCACGGGCGGCCAGCTTGGCGCCTGGGCACTTGCACATATAAAGCCCGATGATCTGCTTATTGGAGCAGACAGTGGTGCTCGCTTCCTCATTAAGAACGGACGACGTCCGGATATTTCGATCGGAGACTTTGATTCCGTATCAGAAGAAGATTTGTTAGAAATTCGAGAAAATAGCGGTCAAACGATAGCTTGTGACCCCATCGACAAAAACTACACCGATACGGAAATGGCCATACGTCTCGCCTTGGATTTGCAGCCTACTGAAATCATTTTACTCGGAGCGCTGGGCACTAGATTTGATCATTCACTTGCTAATGTCCACCTGCTCGCGCTTTCTTCCCAGCAACAGGTGAAAATGACGATCATCGATGACCATAATAAAATTTCTTTGATTAGCGATCAATTAAACATCGAGCAGCAAGGATATCCTAACGTTTCTTTGCTTCCGTTGTCGTTAAAAGTAGAAGGAATAACGCTTGATGGTTTTCAATATCCGCTGACTGACGCCGAGCTAACGATTGGTCAGTCACTCGGGATTAGCAATGTCCTTGTATCATCTAATGGAACCATCTCCATAAGAAAAGGCTTATTGTTGGTCATCCAAAGTCGTGACTAATGATTTTCAACAAAAGACCCAACCGAGGTAAATAATCCTTCGGTTGGGTCTTATGTTTGCGCGATTAATCCTTTAGAGAAGCTCATCCTCATTTGTAACAATTTCCAAGCCGTCTACATGCTTGCGATTCATCAGCTTGCGGGCTTTTCTATTCTCCTTTGATTCAAATACAATATCGAGATCATACTCCTCATTTTGACCCGGGTAAAGCTTCGTTTTGGCGATATACAGCTTCAACCGTTTATGATTGAATGTAAGCTTTTGCCCTTGAATTTGGACAATCACATTTCCTCTTTCATCTGCAGGCCGATATACTACACCCATTTTATTTAGAGGATAGATCCATACTGCATCACCTTTCTCAAAAGGTTTTTTTGCTTCTTTCGGGTTCTGTGCTTTCGTTTCATCAGCCTTTTTTAAATTTTTGTTAATAAAATCTGATGCTGCTGAAGATGACGTTTTCTGAGTTTCCTTTTCATTTCTTGATTGCTCACTTGTGTGTGTTTCATGAAATTGATTTTCTTTCCGCACGAGCAAATGTTCTGCACGCCGCATCACTTCTTCCGGCAGACCAAAGCGCCTTGCTATCGCGAATGCGTGACTCTCGCCTGCTTCCCCCATCTCTAAGCGATAAAGCGGCTTTAACGTTTCCGCATCGAATGCCATTTTCCCATTTTGACATCCAGGGGTGCGTGCAGCAAAAGCTTTAATTTCATTAAAATGAGTCGTTGCCCCTGCTAATGCTCCTTTTTTCAAAAGTTGTTCTAATAGTGCGATAGAGAGCGCTATTCCTTCTGATGGATCGGTACCCGCTGCCAATTCATCAAGCAGAAGCAGTGCTCTAGGCCCAGCCGCTTGAAGCATATCCTTAAGAACAGTGATATGAGATGAAAATGTACTCAGTGATTGCTCCAAACTTTGTCCATCTCCAACATCGGCAATAACGTGCTGGAATACGCCGATTTCACTCCCCTGCTCAGCTGGGACCAGCAGGCCAGATTGAACCATCAATACGAATAATCCAATGGTTTTCAAGGTTACCGTTTTGCCACCTGTATTCGGTCCAGTAATAATTAACTGTTTCCATTTGTATCCGAGCTCCACATGCAGCGGTACGCTATGTTGTCCTAGCAGTGGATGGCGTGCACCGACGAGTCTAACGACTGGCTGATCGGATAACTCGATTTTTTTGCCGTTATACGACCTAGAGAGCTTCGCTCTTGCCGTAATGAAGTCAAATGAAGCCATGGCTTCTACATTGCGAAATAGCTCAAAGGAGAACGACTCGGTATATTCAGACAAACGGGATAATATAACGGTACGCTCCCGCTCTTCATCCGCCTTCCATTGCTGCAGCTCCACCTGAAGCTCTGATGCGTCTAATGGCTCAACGAACAAGGTCTGACCACTAGCGGATTCATCCCATACTGTCCCTGGCACCTGCTTGCGATGCTCACGCTTTACTGCAATAACAAATCGATCATGTCGCTTGCTGATAACCGGCTCTTGTAGAGCAGTACGATATTTATGAAGCGCATTCTCCATTTTTTTCTGGATCTTGTCCTCCGCTGCATAGATATGCCTGCGGATGTAGGCAAGATCAGGGCTAGCTTGATCGGTCAGCTGGCCGTAACGAATACAACGTTTTAGTTCGTCCCTAAGTACGGGGCAATCGTACATAGACTCCGCATAAGCGGAAATCGTTGGCGCAATCTCACGTTTGCTGAACATGTACTTTTTCATTTGCACAACAGAGGTTAACCATACCGACAACTGCTCAAGTTCCTGCTCATTATAAATTCTACCTTTGCCGAGCAGCGACAGAAACGAATCAATTCCGTCCATTGCGGATAATGGAATGCTTGCTCCGCTTCCGAGAAGTTCAGCAGCCTCGTACGTTTCCTGCAGCCATGCTTCAACTTGCCGCTGCTTCGTGCTTGGTACAAGCCTTTCAGCCAACAATCGTCCTGCGGGTGATATCGTGTAGCTCACTACGCCTGCTTTTACCTTATCAAATTCTAATCTTCGCCAAGATGCTTCATTCATCTGTGTGGCCTCCTCTATTTTGAGTAAAAAAAAAGACAGAAACAGAACGCGGGCGCGTTCCATTCCTGTCTTTGATCGACAAATGCTCCAATACCATTTCCACCGCTAACAAAATCGTTAACATGAAAATGGATATAAAAAAACCGCGCTGCGAGAGCACGGTGATTGGGCCGCTGTCGAATTGCTTCAGGCGGAAATCCTCATGTCCAGAACTCTTGGCGTCAGATCACGAAATAGAGCCTTGCATCTCAGTGATTTCACACTGGGAATCGTCGCAAGACCAACGTTCATCTGACTCTATCCAATTTATGAGTTATGGACACCAGCAAACATTAAAATTTCCCCTTTAAGCATCATGTTAAAAGTTATAATCCAAAATAGGATTCTTAATAAATGTACATAAAAGACAAGCAGCTTGTCAAGCAAGTCTTAATTTACTGTTTATGGCTATAAAGAAATGGACATGCCTGTTCGTGCAAATTGAAGGTGAACGGGCAGCTTATAATCTCTCCGAAGATCAATATCATGCGACATATGTGTGAGAAAGGTTTGTTTAGGCTTCCACTTCTGAATAAGCTCGATAGCTTCAACCACATCATAGACAGAACGAGTTTCATAAGCGAAAGGCTCTTCGTAAAAGCTTGTTCCTAGCACAAGCAAATCAAGATCAGCCAAATGTTGCTGCTGCTCATCCGTCAGGCCGATGGAATCAGAGCAATAAACCCATTTGCAGTTTGTTTCTGAATGTTCAAAGCGAAATGCGTAGGCATAGCCGTTTTTCCCGTGATTGACTCGCCAGCTATACGCTCGCCATTTGCCGAGCATAATAGGAGTGTCAAATGAATGGAACTCAATCTGCCGATTTAGCCAAGGAAAACGATCTAATATTTCTTTAATGACTTCAGTGGGCGCGTAAGCTTGACCTCTTTTTTTCGTCCAGCGACAAGCGTCTGCCCACTCCACCAATCCACCGATATGGTCAAAATGAGCATGTGTAATGAGCAGTGTGTCGATCTCACGCAGTGAGGCCATCTCTAATTGTTTTGCGAAGTCCGACCCACAGTCAATCCACACCGTTCCAGCTTCTTGGTCCTCCATCTGCAGCGACGATCTATAACGGCGGTTTTCCTGTGTTTCCCGTGCTTCCTCACAAACCTCGCATTCGCAATAAATGCGAGGCACACTCATGGAATCTCCAGTTCCCCTAAAAATCAGCTTCGTCATAGCGGCAGCAGCTCAAACGACTCCGATGCACGGATTTGTTCCATCATTTGAAGCCATTGTTCCGGCTTGTTTGGCAACGCGGCATAATAGCCTTCTAAGAATGAGGCGATAAGAGCTGCATTAATCGTTGTTTGCTCTTCATTTTTCGGAAGGAAACATAAGTCCAGTTCAGCAACAGCTTGGCCTTCATGGTCCCAAGAAGGATGCACATAAGGAAAAGCGATTCGCTTATAGCCGATATGTGACAGCACTTCGCGACGCACAAACGGATTCATAGGTGAAACTCCGCCAAATGCATGCTCACCTGCGCGATAAGGGTCGTATACCTCAGCAAACATGCCAAGCGAGACAGTACCGGACTGATCAGCTAGCTTCTGCAAATCTTGTTCTCGATTGCGGAGTAGAAAACGACCGATGCCAAGTGATGGTTTTCCGATAATCGTAAAATCAGTCATAGCAACGCGCAGCTCTGGATAATAACGATATTCAGTTGAACCAACGACTTCCCCCTCATGCAATGCAACATATACATGAATGCTTGGGTCTTCAAGAGGCTCGCGCCAAAGTTCATAAGCAAGAACTTCCTCAGGCGGAAAAATCGATTGAAGAAGCTTATGTAATGGTTCAAAATATTTGTCCTCAATGCTTACGATTCGATGATAAGTTAGCATATATGTACATCTCCTTATTTAAATGGATTACGCCACTCCATGATTGCAGCGCAGTTACCCGATTGCTCATCATCCAAGTAGTCATGAGCAACCCCAATCGGCATCCGTCCGCATCTAAGCAAAAAAGTAATGACAGGGTCTTTGTATTCTCCAGTTAGCACTTTTTCCAAATAAGCTTCTGGCGTCATCTCTTGTATTAGCGCCCCATAACCGGGCATGCGCCCGCCCCCAAGCAATCTCATAAGACCCAGCTGAACAACCGTTTCATACATCGATTGCATGAGCCATTTGCCAATGCCAGATTTTCGGAACTCCGGTATGACACAAAGGTCTATTACATACAAAGTGTCTCCGTTTATATCATGATTGCGAATATAACCACTGTCAGAAATCGTTTCCCAATTATGTGCATGGCCATAATCATTCATATCGATGGTTACTCCGGTCATGGAGCCAATAATCATTCCATCAACCTCTGCGCATAAGGCACCTTCAGGGAATCGGTTCACATGTTCAGTTAATTGTTCTTTGTTCCACCAAAGCTCCTGTGGGTAAGGCGGGGGAAAGCTTAGCCGCTGAACTTCAATCAATCCATCAAAATCTGCTGGTTTATAATTGCGAATAATTGCTTTTTGCGGCTTTCCATCGATGAACAAGTACAGCTCCTTACGCATCACTGTCTCCCCCTTTCTTCGCTAAACAAGATAAAAATCAAGTCCAATCAGTATACAAATCGGTGCGACGGTCACGCCACGTCGTAACAGAACCCTTCAGCCTGACTTCCTCAAGCAAAGATAAGTCAAGATCAGCCACGACGAGCATATCATCATTGATGATGCCTTCGCTTAATATACCGGCTGGCGGGAACGGAATATCGTTTGGAGCAATAATAGCAGCTTGACCAAAATTCGCACGCATCAGATCAACTTTACGAAGAGAGCCTACTGTACCCGTCGTTACAATGTATACCTGATTCTCAACTGCTCTAGCATGGCAGCAATATCTTACGCGATAGAATCCATGACGATCATCTGTGCACGATGGACAGAAAATGACATCTGCACCTTTAGCGCGAGCCATTCGAACGATTTCAGGAAATTCAATATCGTAGCAAGTAAGCATCGCGATGGTACCATAAGCGGTCTCGAATACCTCAAGACCTTCACCTGCTGACATATTCCAGCCTTCTACTTCTGGTGGCGTAATGTGGATTTTATGCTGAACGTCAATTTTCCCATCGGGATGAAAGAGATGCGCAGCATTGCGCAAACTTCCATCCGCTTGTTTGATCACGTGGGTGCCTCCAACAATGTAAACCTCATATTCAGCAGCTAGTGAGCGAAAGAGAGCAAGATAATCCTCCGTGAATTCAGGAAGTCGATCAATAGAAAGCGCAACGCCCTGCTCATCTCCAATGGACATCAATTGGGTTGTCAGAAACTCAGGAAACAAAATAAATTGTGCCCCGTATTCCGAGGCATTGCGTACATAATGTGTTACTTGCTCTGCGAATTGCTCAAACGAGTTAATATCAGCAAGCTTATACTGAACGGCTGCCGTACGAAACTTCATTCGTTAATCCTCCAATCGTATCGTTATTGTTTGCGCTGTTTAAACTGCAAAGTAATCGTCGTGCCTAAATCCGGCAGACTAAACACATCTACCTTTCCTTCATGCAAATCAATGATTCGTTTGGCGATGGACAAGCCAAGACCTACTCCGCCTGTTGTGCGGCTTCTGGCTCCATCCACACGGTAGAAGCGCTCGAATAGATGCGGAATTTCGTTTTCTGGAATGCCCATTCCTTTATCCTTAACCTCGATTTTCACGATATGTCTAACGAGTGTAATCGTAATATCGATCGGGTCCTTCGAGTATTTAATCGCGTTATCGAGCAAAATGACGAGAAGCTGCCTGATTTTGTCTTTATCTCCAACCATACGAACAGCCTTGGACATCGCTTTCACTCGAATCGGTCTGCCGAACGTCGTTTGCAGCATCGTTGCTAGCTCATCAACCACTTGAACAACGTCAAACAGCTCCTGCTTCAGCCAATCCTCCTGCTCTGCCTCAGCGAGCATAAGCATGGATTTTGTTAAGTTTTGTAGACGATTTGCTTCTTTATCGATTGCTTCAATCGCTTCATTTCGCAAGCTCTCGTCATCACGTCCCCAACGCTTCAACATACCAGCATAGCTGCTGATAACAGTTAGAGGGGTTTTGAGCTCATGAGAAGCATCTGCTACGAATTGCTTCTGCTTAGCAAATGTGCGGTCAAGTCGTTCAATCATTTGATTAAATGCACGAACGAGCTGCAGGAGCTCAGCAGATTCCTCGCGGTTGCTAAGCTCAATTTGTCTAAGCTTCCCGCTTCGGTCAATTTCTCGCATCGTATTAACCATTTGCTGTATGGGCGCCGTTAGTCTTGAAGTAAACCAATACGTTCCGAATATGGCAAATAGAATGGCACCGCCGCTCGTGACGCTTAACGCTGCGACCAGCACCTGCAAATAATTGTCCAACTCATCTAGTATTCGATTAATCTCAAGCATTGCAATGACACGATTGCCGTCATATAGCGGAACTCGCATGAACAAAATTCGTTCTCCGCCCTTCGTGATCATCCCGGTATGGTGATGCACCTCAAAGGTCGCTGGCAGCTGCTGCAGCAGCTCATCCGTTCCTGTTATATTTACAACCCTGTTATTAGGCGCAATGATGCGAATCATTTCGTTTACGTTGTAATACTCATTGAGCAGCTCCGGATAGTTTAATCCTCGGCCGCTCTGAATTCGGGGATTCTCAAGCATGAGATTCACTTTATTCGCAATGACCTCTTCTTCACTTTCAGTCGTTATTTTGATCACATAGAAATACACAAAAATATTAAATAGAATCAAAATAAAAATAAGCCAAAAAATGGTGAAAAGCGTAAACCGTTTGCGGAGTGTCATGCATCGGGCTCCTTTATCATATAACCTACTCCTCGAACCGTATGAATAAGCTTATGACGATAACCCTTGTCCAACTTCTGACGCAAATAACGGATATAAACATCTACTAAATTTGTTTCACCGATAAAATCATATCCCCAAACTTCGGATAAAATATCTTCACGCGATTTCTCATCATTTTTGTTTTCCACAAGGTATACAAGCAGCTCAAACTCACGCGGCGTTAACTCGATCAAAATATCTTTGCGATAAACCTTACGCGTGCGCAGCTCAATCGTTAAGTCGCCAACCTTGATCATGTCGGATCCTTCCGCTTCTTTCGGATACTGCTGGAATATGCGCAAAATATTGCGAACTCGCGCCAGCAGCTCCTCCATTGCGAACGGCTTAGTAATATAATCATTTGCTCCATGCTCGAATCCGCTTACTTTATCCGGTACGGTGTCGCGTGCAGTCAACAATATAATAGGTACAGGATTTCCTGCTTGTCGCAGTAATCGCAGCACTTCAATTCCGCTCATCTCAGGCAGCATGACATCGAGCAATACAAGCTCCCATTCACCTGTCGAAGCCATTTCATATCCGGTTCTGCCATCAGCGGCAGTTCCTACGGTATAACCCTCATGCTCAAGCTCAAGTTGTAAAATTCGGGAAATACCCGCTTCATCTTCGACGACTAGAATACGTTCTTTCATTCTAGAGGTTCACCTGCTTCCAGTTGTAAATAATATTAATGCCGTTAATCAACCATATCTTCTTCTATAAATACGGTTAAATTTATCATAATGAAGACCTATCACAAATGCAAGCAAGCCGATCTACAAGAAGAGTAGACCGGCAATTGCCACGGAGGGTGTTTATCTTCACGAAGATAAAGGATATTAAGCAAAAACCACTCCTAGTTTTGCATCGACCAGGCTTCCACATCCCATGTTTTGGTAGCCATATCCTCGTAAAATTCCGGTTCATGAGATACAAGCACAACAGTTCCTTTATAAGCCTTAAGAGCACGCTTCAATTCCGCTTTAGCCACAACGTCCAAATGGTTCGTCGGCTCATCGAACAGAATCCAGTTGCTCTCGCGCATCATAAGCTTGCAAAGACGAACCTTCGCTTGCTCGCCACCGCTGAGCTGATTAAGCGAACGTGTAATATGTTCATTTTTCAAGCCACAGCGTGCAAGGGCACCACGAACCTCTGATTGGGTCATGAAGGAGAACTCATCCCATACATCCTCAAGCGGCGTCATGGTCGGAGCTTTTGCTTCTTGCTCAAAGTAAGCAGGATTTAAATAATCGCCCAAATAGGTTTTGCCGTCAAGCGCTGGAATTACGCCTAAAATGGTTTTGAGTAATGTAGATTTACCAACGCCGTTACATCCTACGATAGCAATCTTATCACCACGTTCAATGACCATGTCCATTTTTGGCAGCAATGGTTTATTGTAGCCGATGACCATGCCTTCTGCTTCAAATACAGTCTTGCCGCTCGTTCTCGACTCTTTAAAGATAAACGTTGGTTTTGCCGCTTCTTCCGGTTTATCAATTCGATCAATACGATCAAGCTGCTTCTCGCGGCTTTTAGCACGTCCTGATGTCGAAGCGCGTGCTTTGTTTTTCTGGATAAAATCCTCTTGCTTCTTAATAAAATCCTTTTGTTTCTCGTATGCATCGATGTGCTGCGCCTTGTTCAGGTCAGCCATTTCAAGAAATTTATCATAATTGGCCGAATAGCGCGTCAGCTTCGTAAATTCAAGATGGTAAATCACGTTGACCACTTGATTCATAAAGCTCGTTTCATGTGAAATAAGAACAAACGCATGCGGGTAGTTTTTCAAATAGTTAGTCAGCCAATTGATGTGCTCTTCATCCAAATAGTTCGTAGGCTCATCGAGCAGTAGAACACCTGGTTTTTCAAGAAGCAGCTTCGCTAGCAGTACCTTTGTTCGCTGACCGCCGCTAAGTGCAGTAACATCACGATCAAGTCCAATCGCATTCAGACCTAGTCCATTCGCCATCTCATCAACTTTTACATCAATTAAATAGAAATCGCCGATCTCCAGCTCTTCCTGAATCTCACCCATACGTGTAAGCAGCTCATCTAATTTATCTGAATCTGCATCGCCCATTTGAGCTGCAATGTTATTTAGCTCTTCTTCCAATAGCAGCAAAGGTAAAAAAGCATCCTTCAGTACATCACGGATCGTTTTACCTGCTTCAAGCTTCGTATGTTGATCCAAGTAGCCGTAACGAACACGCGGTGTCCATTCGACCTTTCCTTCATCCTTCAACAGTTTGCCTGTTAAAATATTCATCAGTGTTGACTTGCCTGTACCATTCGCACCGACTAGGCCAACATGCTCTCCATCCAACAATCGGAAGGCTACATTTTTAAAAAGCACACGATCTCCGAACGTATGTGATAATTGCTCAACTGTTAACAAACTCATTTGTCTTTATCTCCATTCATATATGAACCATAGTTATAGCTTGTGAAATGTGTCGTTTTGCCCGTATCATTGTACCACAAAAATGGTCATTTTGTGTTCATTTCCTTATAAAGGAGCTGTAAAATGGGCGAAAGCGCATGATTTAATCGTTTATTTAAGCGCGATTCATCCGTTGCCCAGAGCCCTTTCCATTGCAAAGAAAGCAGCGTCTCTTCAGGAAGTCGCGGCACGATGGCTAACGGCTTGTCAGGAAATAAGGAAAGCCACTCATTCCGACCATGGTAGTTCAGATCCTTGTTGGCGATATAAAATAATTTTCCGCCTGTGGCTTTCATTTTTTGCTTCAAGTCCATTAGCAACTTTAATTCGCTCGCTTGCCACTTAACCACAGCAGGATCACCAATCACAAATACGAAATGCGACTGCTTCAGCATGGATAAAGCATTAGACTCCTTCCATCTGCCAGAGAAATCGAATAGCTGGTACATAGTTGGTGAAGTCCGAAGCATTTGTGCAAAAGACAGAGCATCATATTTAGCATCATCTGAGCTAAGTTCAGAATGAAATGAAAACCAATTTACTGCTAAATCATTATGTTTATAGTGGGTATAACGTTTATCCTGTATAAGCTGACCGGACTGTTCATAATTACTGATGCTTTTATGTCCAGATAACCATGCATGCCATTCAGGTCTTGTATCGTCGTATTCGACTGCTGCTATAGAAGCGCCTTGCCTCCCGAGCAGGACTGCAAGTGCATACGTCAAAAAAGTAGACCCTGCGCCTGAGGATAAAGATAATAAGACGATCAGCTTCTGATTTAAACGTGTATGGGGTTTGCTTCTTTGTTGATTCCAGAACACCTTATTGTCACTATCAGGCTCTACAAAAACCTCCAGCGCTTTCTCCGCTTCAGCGATAGTTGCATATCGATATTGGGGATCGGGTTGAAGCAAACGTTTTAGCACAAGCTTAAAGGCTTTCGGAACGTCTGGCTGCAAAGAAGCAAATAAAGCCGACTCCGCTGTCAAGCCCGTTTTTTGATGATAAATACTTCCCTCACTAGCCATAAAATACAGCAGCGCACCGAGTCCATAAATGTCCGTTCGCTCATCGCTTTGCCCTGCTCCTGCTTGCTCCGGCGCTGCGAAGCCATACGTTCCAAGCTGAGTAGTATCTTTATCCTTGCCGATAATATATTGGCGTGAAATACCAAAATCAATTAGTTTTACATTTCCTTTTTTGTCAATCATCACGTTTGAGGGCTTCAAATCACGATGAATAATTGGAGGCGTATGTTCATGCAAGTAACGAATCGCAGAGCATAGCTGTAATCCGATATCGATTATGCTTGTAAAGGTTAGCTGTGCTCCGTTTGAACGAATTAAATCTGCAATCGTGCAACCTTCAATTAATTCCATTACCAGTGCTTCGAATTGCAGCTCATGCGGAGGGAAGTAGTCGATCATTAATGGAAGCTGCGGATGCTCCAGCCTCATCATCATTTGTGCTTCTTCCGCATATTTCAGGCCCCCTGGCAGCGGTGCGATGACTTTCATTGCTCTTCGTTTATTTGCGAGCTTCATATCATCAGCGGCGTAGACAACTCCCATGCCGCCTCGCCCAAGAATGCCAACAATTCGGTATCGATCACCCACCACAGATCCTATTGCATAAGGTGAAAACAACTCATCCGAACCTTCCATATCGATCCCTCCAGCATAAAATACGAACAAAAAAAGGCATCCCGACGCCGTTTGTAAGTTACAAACCGCATCAAGATGCCTTCCTGATTTCCTATCTATTAGTGCTACTTTAACATAGTTATTAAACTTGAAACAAGCAGCATTTCATTAAAATACACGTTTCTTGGAATTCAACAGCTCCGCCAAAAACGCAAGCACAAGTCCTTGCCCCCAGCCTTGCACCCGTTTGTGAGCCACTTCACGATAGCCCTGCAAATCATTCATAACTGCTGTGCCGGCTGATACATTAAGCACTGCGCCGTCCTCCGTAATTTGGCTCAAAATGCCTTCTATCGAACGCTGAATGTATTTGTTGTATAAGGAACCAAATGCGAATAATCCCGTCGCAATTCCTGCTGAACCCGACGTTTCATGATAGGAGCAATCATCGTTTAGAACCGTGTGCCATAGCCCATTTTCGGACTGCATACGTACTAATGTACTAAGCTGATCACGCATTGAGCCTTCAATAATCATAAATGAAGGATGCTGAACGGCGATATGCGGCAATGCCTTTGCCATTGTTAGAGCAGCCCAAGAGTTTCCGCGTGCCCAGAAGATCGAGGACATATGATTTTGTGCGATATTGTCCCAGCCATGATAGTAGAGGTTCGTAACGGGATCTTGTAAAAAATGCTCATGACCGTGATATTGCTTCAGGCCATCTTCCAAATAGTCGTTTCGTTCGAGCAAATGTCCCATACGTACGAGGAAATAACCCGCCATCATCATCGTATCCACCCACGCTTGCTCAGGAAAATTATATGTTTCTGAATTGACCGTGTGCTGGAAAATGCCATCTGCGAATCGTACCGCATCATTTTTTAAGTATTCGGCCATTTGAATGGCGACATCCAAATATTTTTGCTCGTCAGTTGCTTTGTACAGCGAGATTAGAGCATGACCAATGGATACTCCGTTGACTGATAGCTTCGGCAAGCCGTCTTCCAGCTTCTCATCAATCCATTCCTGCAAAAGCTGAATATAGCGTTCATTCCCTGTTGCCTCGTACGCTTCAGCCACCCCATAGAAAGCAACACCGCCTGGCCAATCCCAGCTAAAATCCATTCTGAATGTGCGATCTACAACACGATCTATAACTTCCATAATATGATTTTCGTCAAATTGAAGCTGTGGCATTTCCATCTTCCTCTCCCCTATTTCATTTTGAATGTCTATTTCAAACCGCTGGTGCTGATACCTTCAACAATATACTTCTGGAATGCGAAGAAAATGGCAAGCACCGGTATGAGGCTGACGATTGACATCGCGAACATTGCGCCCCAGTTGGAGACGGTATCGCTGTCCAGAAACATTTTCAGACCCATCGACACAGGATACAAACTTGGACGATTCAAGTATAAAACCGGTCCGAGCAAGTCTTCCCAGCGCCAGTAAAACGAGAAAATTGAAGCGGTAGCCAGAGCTGGAACGACAAGCGGCAAAATAATTCGGAAAAACAAGCGGAACTTCCCGCAGCCATCGATCGTTGCCGCTTCGTCAAGCTCATTCGGAATGGTCCTTATGAACTGAATGAGTAAAAAGATAAAAAACGGAATGCCGAAATATTGCGGGATAACAATAGGTTTAATTGAGTTTAACCAATGAAGCTTCGCAAACAAAATATATTGCGGAACGAGTACAACATCATGAGGAAGCATGAGCGTAACCATCATGATTCCAAACCAAAACGTTTTCCCCACAAAATTAAGTCTCGCAAATCCAAAAGCGATAAATGCAGATGATAATACAGCTCCGATGGTAGAAATAACAACGATTTCTAGAGAATTCATAATAAAATTGCCGAATGACTGACCTGCTATGCCGACCCAGCCTATTTTATAATTTTCCCAAATCCAAGGCTGTGGTATAAGTGAATCAGCCGTTGCGAAGATGAGATTGCTTTGTTTGAATGAACTCATTAACAGCCATAACACCGGGTAAACCATTACTAGCGCGAGCGCTGCGACAAATATGTGGTAGATCGGCCACTTCAGCTTTTTGAATGTCATGTTTAATGGCCACCTTTCGACTCGTAATGAACCCATTTTTTAGAGGTATAGAACAAAATCCCTGTTAGGATAGCGATAATAATGAGCATCACCCACGCCATCGCTGAAGCAAATCCCATATCGAAATAAACGAATGCTTGACGGAACAAATAAAGGGAATATAGAAGTGTACCGTCTAACGGACCGCCCTCGCCTTTTGAAATAATGTAAGCTGGAACGAAAGTCATAAATGCTCCGATCGTTTGCATGATCGTATTAAACAAAATGATCGGGCTAAGCATTGGCAAAGTAATTTTGAAGAAGCGAACGACTGGCCCCGCTCCATCCACATTGGAAGCCTCGTACAATTCTGGCGGTATATTTTTGAGACCTGCTAGAAAAATAAGCATCGACGATCCAAATTGCCAAACGGACAATGTAATGAGCATCCACAGCGCAGCTGCAGGTTCAGCAAACCATCTCACGCTATCTAAACCGAGTGCATTCAGAAAAATGTTTATAACCCCTTCGTCGCCGTAAAGGTTGCGCCACATAATCGACACGGCAACGCTACCGCCAATAATCGAAGGAAGATAATAAACGGTCCGATATAACCCGATTGCTTTCGAGGCTGTATTCAATATCATTGCAATAAATAAAGCAAAGGCCAATCTAAGCGGTACACCGATAAAAACGTATAAAAAAGTAACCTTCAGAGATGCCCAAAACTTCGAGTCATCAAAAAACATCGTCTGGTAATTCTCTAATCCGATAAAGGATGGTGTCGATAAGAGATCATAATCGGTAACCGAGAAATATAACGATGCGACAGCGGGTACTAAGGTGAACAATAAAAATCCGATAACGAATGGACCAATAAAGGTGTAGCCAACCAAGTTGTTTTTAAGTGATAGCGATTTCATCTTATCCAACTCCTATACGAAGTCTAACGTGCCAAAGCATCTTTATTTATGAAAAAACGATGGTCGATCTAACGACCAACCATCGCTTCTACTCAAACAATATTACTTGTTTTTCTTAAGAATAGCGGTTGCTTCGTCTCTAAACTTCTTAGCTGCGTCTTCTGGTTTAATTTTGTTGTAGTTCATTTGCTCTGCAAGGCTTGTGAGCGATTTGAATACTTCTGCAGAACCGATTGGATCAGCTGGATCCATTGGTGAGCTGTTCGCTTCTGCCCAAGCAACATAATCGTATACTTGGATTTGTGCTTCAGTAGAAACTGCTTTTAACGCTTCTTTCACTTTAGAGGAAACTGGTACGCCGCGATCGCCTAAAATCAATTTGTTAGCTTCGATATCATTTACGAAGAAGTTGATAAATTTAGCTGCTTCTTCTTTCACTTTCGAATTTTCCGATACGGAGAAGAACATACTTGGCTTAAGGAATAACCCTTTAGTCATATTTGGACCAGCCATTGGAGCAATCGCTAGCGGACGATTAGCCACTTGCTGCAATCCAACATATTGATTCGACCATTGCCATACGCCAATGCCTTGGTTCAATACAAGGTGGCTGTCTTCTGCGCCTTTGATTTGAGCTAGAACGTCTGGTGACGGTACTGCGCCATCGATAACAAGTTTAGCTAGCATTCCGAAGAAATCGGTGAATAGTTGATCATCCTCGTAGCCTAGGCCGTTGCCTTCTGCGTTAAACAACGTTTTATCAAGTGTACGTAGGTAGTAGCCGAAGAACACTTCTGGACGCATACCGTTGTCGAAGAAAATTCCTGCTGCTTTTGCTTTTGCAGCCATTGCTACGTAATCATCCCAAGTGTAGTTTTCAGGAATGGAATCAATGCCTGCTTTTTTAAGTAGTGCTGGATCGTAGTTAAATCCAAGAGCATTTACACCAAGGTTCATACCGAATAGTCCATCGCCTAATTTACCGCCATCAATTGCGTTTTGGCTAATGTCACTTACGTCAATTTGATTGCCGATAAATGGAGTCAAATCAGCCAATTGTTTTCTGCCAGCGTATTGCGAATAGTTTTGCGTATCGATTTGGATGATATCAGGAAGCTCGTTTGCAGCTGCTTGAGGAGCAAGCTTTTTCCAGTAGTCATCATAGTTTGCATATTCCATTTCTATCGTTACATGCGGGTTTTTCGCTTTGTACATCTCAATCACTTTCATTGTGTAATCATGACGCGGCTGGCCGCCCCACCATGCGATACGAAGAGTGACCGGCTTTGCTTCTGCTGGCTCTTCTTTCACTTCGTTTGTTGATTTTGGTGCGTTGGTCGCATTTGTTGGTTTTTCATTGTTTGCGTTTCCGCCGCAAGCGCTTACGAGAACTAGTGCAAAAGCCATGAGCATCAAAAGCATTTTCTTTGGTGCTTTCATTGTGTTACGCCCCTTCCAGACTCTTTAATGTTGTTTACAAGCTTTATTATAGGGTGAATGTCGAATCGTCGGAATTAAAAAAACCGCTTTCTTTGTTAAAAAAACAGAGGTCGCCATTATGGCGACCTTTTGTATTCGGAAGGCGTGAACCCTGTATGTTTTTTAAAAACTTGACTAAAATATTGCGGGTTATCGCCAAAACCAAATTTCTCAGCGAGTTCAAAAACCTTCACATCACCAGTTTTCTCGATCTCTTCCATCGCTCGCTCCATCCTTAACCGAACAACATAATTTGAGAATTTTTCTCCCATTTCCTTCTTAAACAGTTTGCCTACATAATCTGCGTTCATGTATAAGATCTCACTCGCTACCCAGTTGAGCGATAGATCAGGATTGGAAATATGTGCTTCAATTACTTGAATCATCTTCTGAATAATGGCGGAATGCTTATTGGTGTGGGTATGAAAGTTGTTCAAGCAGATTTGCTTCGCGCATTCGGTGACGAATTGCTGCGTCGTTTTTAGTGTTGTAAATTGATCAAATCCGGCAATCTTAGTTAAATATTCATTGATTTCTTCAGGTTTGCCTTGTCTAACGACAGATATGTAAAGCGGTATGACATAAGATTTCGAGAGATGCATGTCCATCCGGCTGTCGGCAAGCATTTCGAAATAGTTTTGCAGCTCATGCTGAACAAACGCCCAGTCTCCTGATTTGACATGCATGCAAAGAGGCTCTTCATCATAGATGAAAGGCTTAAGCGCATTATCATCTCCTCTTTCGACATCCTTCTGCGTTATGATGCTACCTTCGCCTAAATAAAATTGATAATTTAAGCATTCCAGCGTATCGCGATACATTTTACGAGCATCGATAATTTGACCTGGATTGCTGACGGCCACCGTAGCGTCCAATTTGTAATAGGATGAAAACGTTTGCTTAATTTCATTCAATTGTGCAAATAAAATGTCTGTTTCGTTAATCTCTTTAATGAGCAGCAGAACATGTTTACCTATCGTCGTACTGAGGAGTACCGTAGGTTTTCCGAGAACATCCTGAGCGATGTTTTTGACCGCAAACAGATGCTCAAATTCAAACACACCCTCTATTTGAAACAAAATCAACTGAACCTTCTCATTGTCTACTGTAATATGAAACAGGTTGCCATAGTCATCCCAATCACGCTGGCCATATGTCTTATTCGTAACAAGTTCCTTAAGAAATTGCTCCTTCGCGTGAGGAAGCACCTTTGAAAGCTCTTTTTGGATATGAAGCATGAAGCTCTCTTGCGTTTGCTGTTTCCTCAGCTCTGTTATCACCTCGGTTAGTGCATCCGTAATCGTATTTTCATTGCAAGGCTTAAGCAAATAGTGTTTTACTCCAAATTGCATCGCCGTGCGAGCATAATCAAACTCACTAAAGCCGGAAAGAAGAATAAAAACGATATGCGGGTAGTTTTCGTACACTTTTTCCACCAGCTGCAGTCCATTCATACCCGGCATTTTGATATCTGAGATGACGATATCCGGCATGTGGCTCTCAATAAAGGCCAAAGCTTCAAGTCCATTTCGCGCCGTTCCTGCCAGTTCTGCCTCATATGCATTCCAGTTTACGGTACGCGATATGCCTTCTACGATGATTCGTTCATCATCAACCAACAAAACCTTATACATGGGAATCCCTCATTTCATAAGGAAGCATGAGCTTCACTTTGGTACCGCCGTTTGGCTTGCTCTCTACCATTAATCCATATGCTTCGCCATACAGAAGCTTTATGCGATCTTCGATATTTTTTAAGCCTAAGCCGGAGCCTTTCGTCTGCACTTGTCCGCTTAATAGCTTCGTGACAAACTCTTCTTCCATTCCCGGCCCATTATCCTCCACTGAAATAAACCACAGCTCATTTTCCACATAGGCATGTATTTGTATTTTACAGGTGTCAATCATTTGTTCAAGGCCGTAATTGATTGCATTCTCAACGAGCGGTTGAAGCGATAGCTTCGGAATACTGCAGTTAAGCAGCTTGTCCGGGACGTCAATATGGAAATCAAGCCGTTCTTCAAAACGGTATTTCTGAATCGTGACATAGTGATTAATGATGTCCAGTTCCTTGCTAAGCGGGATGAGCGGCTCCTTCAAATTGATTGACGTTCTGAGCAAGGAGCCGAGCGCTTCAACCATCTGAGAAATATGTGTTTGGTTGCTTAGCTTGGCGGACCAGTTGATCGACTCTAATGTGTTGTACAAAAAATGCGGATTAATTTGAGCTTGCAGCGCCTTAAATTCCGTATCGCGAATCGTAAGCTGCTTCACGTAATTTTCATGAATGAGCTCATTGATTCGTTCAATCATTATTCGAAAGTTTCGATGCATTTGACCAGCTTCATCCATTGCAAGCGCTCTCTCATTCGGCTCTTCGATATATTCAAAATTGCCGAGCTGCACCCTTTTCATTTTAGCATTCAAGCGTTCAATAGGCTCAGTAATACCATTTGCGAAGCCAACTGCAATGAGGAGAATGACGATAAATAATATAGCAAAAATAATAATAATCGTATTTTTGACCTTTACTACACGGTCAAAGATGTCATCAAATGGGATCAGCGTATAATAAGTCCAATCGGTGTAGGTTGACGCTATATAAGTAACAAAATATTGCTTCCCCTCATAACGTATAACTTTGTAGCCCTCATTGCCAGGCAGCGCAGATAAGGACTCCATGGAAAAAGCGGATGCTTCAGGATACACCGCTTCATTGTTTTTCATAATGACCAGCTTCGCGTCGTTGCTGTTCATGCCTTTAGCGAGATCTCTAAACAGTTTGTTCATATCGATGCGAAGCGCTAAAGTGCCAAGATAGTCTAAGCTCAGCTGCTCAAACGAACGCACTTCACGCGCAGCAATTAAGGACTTGTCGTTGCTGTAGGGGGCAATCCACGTATTCCCTCCCTTTTTCACTGCTGTTGCATTTTTGAACGCATCCAGACGGTCCTGGTAAATCGTTATTGAGTTTGCACCAACCGCATATTCATTATCATTTACGTCATACAGCTGGGCGGAAAGCACGTATTTATCAAGCCCGCCGATATTGACCATTCGCTCCTTCACCGTTAATTGCACAACATAGTTATCATAATCGGACAGTCCGCTCTTGATGGATCTCAAATAATGCTGGATCGTAGAATCCGTTGAAAGCATAAAGGTAAGCTTCTCCATCTTTTTCAGTTCATTCTCGATACTGAGGGACGACAAACTGAGCGCTTTGGAAGATTGCTTATAAATTTCCTGATCATAAAAATCAAAAGCGTATTGCTGAATGATGATAGCAAGCATAGCAACAACCAGCATGATGACTGATATCAACACAAACATTTTGTGTTTGATACGCAAATTCATATAAAGCGCTTTCAAGCTCTGCATCGGCCAAGTCTCCTTCAAGAGATTTACAGCTATTATCGGTTTTTGAGTGGTTAGAAGACATACTCATTTCTTTGCTAGGATTGTTTGCTGGATTTGAAAAAAGAGCGCCCTCCTTTTCATTAAGGGGGGCGACTCCTGTTATTTTTTGATCAAATAAAGTGTGATTTCTTCTCTATTATGGAACAGCTGCTTAGCTTTTTGAAGCTTAAATTCTGTCGAAAGTCTTGAAATCACATCTCGAATCGTTTGAAGCGGTTTCCGGTGCATCAGCTTAACTGTAATGATGGCAGTTGCACCCTTCGTTAGTGCAGGCTCAAGATCGAGAACGAGCTTGCACATCATCATCGGACTCCAGCTCATATCACAGACTAGAAGCTGGAATGAATCGGGATTAAATTTCACTTCGGATGCATTGCGCTTTAAGTAAGTTAACGTAGGATACGCCATTAGCGATGGATGCAATTCAGCAGGATCGATGGCTGTAACCCGCAGGCCGCGCTCAAGTAAAAGGGATGTCCAGCCGCCTGGCGCTGCGCCAACATCAAGAGCATTTTGAAACTGTGCGTAATTTAGGTTGAATTCACGTTCTGCTTCAAGCAGCTTAAATTTGGCACGCGAGACTTGTCCTTCTTCACGTTGGAAACGAACGGCGCCGCCCGGCCAATCCGAGAGCATCTCCGATGGTGAACCAAAACCGACATAAAGCTGATTGATCGCCGCATAGATCGCAATAATAACGTCTGGCTGCTGTACAACTGGTTCCGCGTCAATCTCTTCAAGTACCGCATCTATCACCGCTTTTGTATCCGCAGCCGAATATACAAACTCCGATTTCGACGTACGTCTAATATGAACGGCTACCCGTTTATTTTCCAACGTTAATACAGCATTTCGAACCATGCTAGACAATTGTTCTAAATCATTCGCATTTCCAGTAATTTCAATCGTCCGATCCACCGGCTGCACATGGCGCAAAAAGATCGGCTCCTGCTGATGAATAGCTTGCAGCGTTTCTTCCCTTGTTAGCGGGCTCGTCATTAAAAATACTTCGCCTGCTGCCAGCTGTGTGAAGGCAACGCCCTCAATCAGCCTCCGAAGCTCCTCCATCGCATATGGTGCATAAGTTTGATTAGCTGTTCCGATCCATTGACTCACGTATGTTAAACCTCTTTCGTGTTATATTACCCTAGATCCCTAGAGGGATTACTACCCTGAGCCCTTTAAAGGGAATTTGCTTCGCCGAGCCCTAAACAAATACTACACTAACCCTACAAGCTTTTCGAACCCACCCAAACCCTCCCTTCCAAGGGAGGGCCCCAAGGGTTGCACCCTCTGGACACCCGCAACTCGACTAACGTTGGCGATAATCTATGCAGATATGCTTGGCTTACTGTGGAGCGCTTTCGTCCCTACGGGACACGCTGGAAGTTTGTTTGTTTTGTGTGAATGTTAATTGTGTCTTGATGTGTGAAAGCTTCAAGCCTTCGTAAATACAAACAATTACATAGATCAGAGATAATAAAAAAACATAGAAATGCCTAGAAATTAATTCGACAGCATTTTACTTCAATTTATATTTTTAGTCTTTGTTTGTATTATAACCGAATATGTCACATTTCGTGAAATTATTCGAGTAATTAACTCAAATATTATTTTTGCTAGTTATTATTCGAGTATAGCCATATGAACCATTGTTTTAGCCCATAAATAATGATTAACGGACAATGTTAGTGAAATAGATATAAAAACTAGACCTATTTCAACTAAATGAGCTCAATAAGACTAAATAAAACTAGAATATAGTCTTAAATCAGACAAAAATAAATTTTATTACTGCTTATTGTAAAATTGAGCAAGAATAGAACTAAAATCTATACTTATTATCATCAAATCAATCGAATTACTCCAAATAGGTCTAAAAATTAGTCTTATGTGTAACTGGCTAAACAATATGTAGTTGATATTATTTATAAATCTATATCAATAAATAAAAACTGGTTATCTCACACAAGATCCTAATTGATAATTCAACCTAATGAGACTATCAAATAAGAAAAGGTGAAAGCCTCTCAGTGAAAGCATGTCCCAAAAGGACAAAAGCGTTCTAAACTCTAACCTAACTAATCAGCTCTGGTCAAACTTCCACTTTAGTCCAGCTGCTATCCAGAGGGTGCAAACTTTGATCCTTCTTGGGATGGTAGGGTTTGGGTGGGTTCGCATCTACCCTTGGGATTCCCCATCATTAGTGAAAGCGTGTCCCAAAGGGACAAAAGCGTTCGATGCTCTAACCAAACTCGCGAGCGTCGGTCAAGCTCCTACGTTAGTCCAATTGCAGGTGTTCATCGGGAGCAACCCTTGGGGCCCTCCCTTGGAAGGGAGGGTTAGGGTGTGTACGAAATACAATTGGAGTAACCTCTCATTAGTGAAAGCAAGTCCCAAAGGGACGAAAGCGTTCGATGTTCTACCCTAACTTATAAGCGCCGGTCAACCTCGCACGTTAATCCATTTTCAGGTGTCCAGAGAGCGTAACTGTCGAAGCCCTTCCTTAAAAATGTAGGGTTAAGGTGTACTCAGAGCCCCCTTCGGGTTCCCCATCATTAGTGAAAGTGTGTCCCAGAGGGACGAAAGCGTTCGATGCTCTACCCTAACTCATAAGCGCCGGTCAAGCTCCCACGTTAGTCCAGTTGCGGGTGTCCAGAGGGTGCAACCCTTGGGGCCCTCCCTTGGAAGGGAGGGTTTGGGTGGGTTCGAAAAGCCTTTAGGGTCGGGAGTTTTAAAAATCCTCAAAGATTTCACTTTAAAAAAACTTTAAGGGTTTGGGTATAGTAGCCCTTAAAGGGTCTGGGTTTAAAAAAACCTTAAGGGTTTGAGTGTAATAGCCCTTAAAGGGTCTGGGTTTAAGAAGCCCTTAAAGGGTCTGGGTTTAAGAAGCCCTTAAAGGGTCTGGGTCTAGTAAGCCCTTGAGGGTTTGGGTGTAAAAACCCTTAAAGGGCCCGGGTGCATATTATTGCCCAGCTATATTATTAATGAGAGCCTCCGGCATCGGACCATTGAACAGCTTGGTCTCTGCCGGCGCATTCGTTGAAAGCATATGGTACATTTGCATGCGACCAGCGGCACTTGAGGTGTGTAAGTATATTTGGCTTGGATAACGACCCGTTTCAACAATGTGGCGCACGACTTCGTAGCCAGTCGGCTGTGACCAGCCTAGATCGTAATCAAGCGATAAAATATCAACTTCCTCAAGGTCAATCAGCTGCTTGCACTCTTCTGCGTTGCTTGCCAATACAAAACCTTTTGGACAAGTGCGATAATCGTCTAAATATACATGAATCATAAATGAATCCCCCGTTCAACCGATAGACTCAAAGCGCGCTTAATTCCTCATCTTGTTGACAAGCAGGACAAGCATACGCTTTGCGGCCAGATACATCGATTTTCTCGATCTCAGCACCACAGCGTGAACACGGTTGACCCTCACGCTCGAAGACTTGAAAGTGATTCCGATGTTTTCCAGTTAAGCTATCTCCCTCAAAGTACGGATGCTCTCCCGTTCCACCTTGTGAAATCGCTTCCTTCAGTACATTATGCATCGCTGCGTATAGGCGTTCCCATGCTTCGTTTTCTAATACCGGAACTTTAGTGTCAGGGCGAATTGCTGCTGCAAAACAAATCTCATCCGCATACGCAGCACCAATTCCAGAAATCACGTTTTGGTCGCTAAGAGCGGTTCTGATCGCAACACGTTTTTTGGCAAATAGTGCAATGAAACGATCCAATGTCACTCTTTTGTCCAATGCATCTGGTCCTAGGCGTCCAAGTTTCCCTTCGACTTCCTTCACAGTCAACAGCTGCAAATCATCCGCACGCAAACCGACTCCATACAATACGACTTCACCGAAATGCAGTTTCATCTGAACGTTGCGATCAGGTTTGTCAGTCTCGCTCCCTCTATACAAATAAGCCCCTTGCCCCAAATGAAGCAATAGACGTTTTCCATTATCCAAGTGTAATACTAAATGCAAACCTCTTCTTTCAACAAACCATACAACTTTACCAACAACGTCACGCTCAATTTGTTCTTCACTTGCTTGAAAAACTTTACCATTTGTTATCTCGATACCGGTAATTTGGGCGCCAGCGAATTGCTCCGCCAATAAAGCCCGATAATTTTCCAGTTCCGGCAATTCATGCATGAAAACTCGCTTCCTTCCTATTTTCTTCGTTATAAGTCTTAACAATCTCTATGATCAGATATATTAGAACGAAGCTCTTCTAAATGATTGCAAATGACAGTGGGTTTGCACCCTGCCTGCTCCATATAATACTCGATATTTTGCGCTGTTGTAAGCCCGGTCAGTACTAGAATCGTACCGCAGCCAGCAGCTGCTCCAAAAGCGATGTCTGTTGCCAAATTGTCGCCTACTACCCATGTTTCATCAGCGCTTAAGCCAATCGATCTTAATGAATAGCTCATAAGAATGGATGATGGTTTGCCTATGAGTATAGGCTCTTTGCCGCCTGCTGCCTTCAACATAGCTCCTATAGAGCCTGCTCCCGGAATGAGTCCATCACTGGATGGCAGCAGCAAATCAGGATTTGTCATAACAAATTCAGCCCCACTGTGAATATACCGAACGGCCCTCGTTAATCGCTCGTAAGTAAACGAACGGTCAATTCCTTGCAAAACAAAATCCGGTTGTTCCTCTGTAAGAATTAAGCCTGCTTCTTGCACAGCCTGTTTTAGTCCAGCCTCACCAACGACAAATACAGACGCACCTGGCTTAATTGAAGCGATATGCTCAGAAGCCGCTTGCGCGGATGTGCATACCTCTTCAGCAGCAGCTGGAATACCCATTTTCATTAGCCTTTCAGCTACCTCATCGGGTGTAGAAGAGGAGTTGTTTGTAACAAAGCGATATGGAAGCTTAATCTCTCTCAAATAAGTGATGAGTTCAGCTGCACCAGCAATTTGATGAGTACCATGATATAACGTTCCGTCAAGATCAATTAATAAGCCGCGCATGGCAGGCAGTCCAGTTGTCATCATTGTTTTCCTCCCAAAGGTAAACGGCAGTCGCCACTATAGTGGTCAAGCTTACGTTTTCCGTTGAAAGATAAGCTATATAGTTGAGCTGCAGCTGTCTGTTTACGCTTTTATCCTATTTTAAAAAGTAGCTTCTTAATAAACATGTTTGGTTGATTTGCGGCGCAGCCTAGCTATTCGATTACGCAAAGCATCAAGCTCCGCTCTTTTTTTGGCATCAGGCCGAATGATCTGCGATTGATGCAGTGCACGTTCAAAAGCTGCATTCGCATATCCTAAAGCTGACTCAAAATCTTTGATCTTATGCTCATAATACATGGCAAGCTCAATGCTTGCTTCATGGGCAGCAGATCCAAAATGATTAGAAGAATGAATAATAGCCTTCTGCCACAATAACACAGCACGATTCCAATTTCCAGCCTTCTTGTCCCGCGCGGCAAGCATGACTAGTGTAGAAGGTTTTGAGTTCTCTTCCTTCATGGATAAATCGAATAAATGATCAGGAAGCTCCATTTTACCCATACGCTCTAGCCAAAGACCTGTGCGCACCATCTCCTCAGGCTCATCGGGCAACGGAATATATAACTTAATCGTTCCGTTTAACAAATGACCAAATCGAATCGCTAGACAAGCTAGGGATAACATATCTATTTCGTTATGACGAAAAACGCCCTCAAGCGGTGCTGGATCTCCATTCGCCAGAAATTGAAAATAAAGCTGAGGAGCGAGTGATCCTGGAACGTCATCCTCCCGGTGAATACCGAGCCGCTCTTCTTCAACATGGCTCAATTTACACGAAACGAGCGTATTACGCCATATCGATCTTGCAGGATGCAAGAAATCAAGATGCTGAGGCTCCCACATTTTTTGGCCAAGTCCATTCATAATAAAACGATTTTGAACGAGCGGCCAATCGAAGGTTTTTCCGTTGTAGGTGGACAAAAAAGTATAATCGTTCAGCTTCCCCATCAAATAATGTAGCATTGCCCGCTCTTCAGCAGGATGCCTGATCAACGCTTGCTCGATGACAAATTGGTCCTTTGACAAATAGCCTATGCCAACCATGAAAGGAACGTTCCCTGCTCCAACGCCTAAACCTGTCGTTTCCAAATCGAGAAACATGATTTGTTCCGCAGATGTTAATGAATCAGGATGAAATGCTGATAAGGCAGGTGCAGCCTCTTGCAGCTCTACTAATGCATGATGACCATGGCGATAATCTGACGGATAAATGATTTTTCGGAGCAAAAAGCTTCCAATTTCATTCGTAACCAGCTTGACATCGAAGGTCTCCCACACGGGTGAAAGCCATTCTTCATCATCTTCCGGCTGTTGTACCATCTTCTCTTCAGTGGCAGGAACCACCGCCGCTGGCTGGTTCTCTTCCTCACGAATGTTTCCCCGCAAACGATTCATTTTATCGCGTAATAAGCTCATCGTTTGCCCTCCGCTTCATTAAGAAGATAACATGTTTGCTTTCGTACACCAATCTCATGAATCGGTCCAAGCGGAGCGCGATGAGCGAGCTGTATTTCGTAATTGCTAATATAATCCTTCATAATCATAATGACCTCAACAGATCTAAGCTTGTTTGTTTTGCATGAATCCCATATATTTCAGTGCCAATACAAGACGGACAACCATCTTCGCATGGACATTTTCGGATTAATTTTATTGCCGCTTCTTTTACTTCATCAAACCGTTTATAAACGTCCTCTGCTAGTCCAATGCCCCCGGGGTAATGATCATATATGAAAATCGTAGGAAGCTGCGTATGCTCGGCCCTGATTTGAGAAACGACATGAATATCATTTCGGTCACACATCACATGAATAGGTACAATATGCCTAAGCACATTCGCTATTCCAAGAAGCAGTTGTTCTAGTGTTTTTGTTTCAATCGCTGGGTCTACCTCTTTCAATTCTATCCAGGTCGCGCTGGTATGCAATTCATCTTCCGGTAGATTTACTTGGCCGTATCCGATATTTTCAAAACTCGACAATCGAATTTTCTTAAACAGCGTTGCGAGAAAATTCACTACTACATCTCCATATATTATGGATGAAAATCGCTTGCTCTCAATCCTATCCTCTGCTAATACTTTAAGTTTTACCGCTAGATTCGCGTCTGTATAATACTCTACATCGACTTTTCGAACATAAGCCTTTTTATGCTCCCAGTCCAGCTTTTCAACTTGGAATTGTACACCTTCATGTAAATAAATGGCTTCATCATGCAAAAGAGTCATAGCGCTAAAACGGTCCATTTCCCCTATGATTTTCACGTTCGCAGTTTCTGACTGGTCGATGATAACTACATTTTCCTGTGCGGCAGAACGCAGACTTACTTCACTAGCTGGGAAAGCCAGATTAGCCCAATAAAACGTATCAGCTGCTTGAGTGAGTACCCGTTCTTCTACAAGATACTCCAATATGTCTACTATTTCTATTGAACCGAATTGTTCTCCCTTTTTAAATGGCAGCTCATAGGCGGCACAACGAACGTGATCAACTAGAATGAGCAAGTTTTCCGGATTGATTCTAGCGGATTCTGGGGATCGATCAAAGAAGTATTCGGGGTTTTGAACAATATACTGGTCAATAGGCGTATTGCTTGCTACCATTAATACAAGTGCTTCCCCATGTCGTCTTCCAGCTCGTCCAGCTTGCTGCCATGTACTTGCAACGCTTCCTGGATAACCTGTCATAATACAGACCTGCAGCTGTCCAATGTCTACACCTAGTTCTAAAGCATTTGTGCTGACCACGCCTAATATTTCGCCATTTCTTAATCCTCTTTCAATTTCACGTCTTTGATTTGGCAAGTAGCCGCCACGATAACCTCGTATGGATTTAGTGCCGATTTCATTTTTAACCAGTTCCTGTATATGGCTTAAAATAATTTCTACTCTTACCCGGCTGCGAGCAAAAACAATCGTCTGTATTTTGTTCGTCAAAAATTCCTTCGCTAACTGATTAACCTCTACAGTAGAGCTTTTTCGTATATTGAGCGGTTTATTTACAATCGGCGGGTTATAAAAAACAAAATGTTTCCGTCCTCTTGGAGCGCCGTTATCATCAATTAATCGCATAGGATTCCCTGTCAATTGTTCTGCTAGTTCCTTAGGGTTGGCTATTGTGGCAGATGTACAAATAAACAGTGGATCGCTACCATAAAACTTGCATATGCGTTTGAGCCTTCGAATGACATTCGCTACATGACTTCCGAATACGCCTCTATACGTATGAAGCTCGTCAATAACGATATATTTAAGATTGCTAAATAAACTTACCCATTTTGTATGATGCGGAAGGATAGCGGAATGCAGCATATCGGGGTTCGTGATGACGATATGTCCTACATTTCTTACAATCGTTCGAATAGCAGGCGAAGTGTCGCCGTCATAGGTAAAGCTTTTAATATCAATTCCCATTTCGTTTATCATTTCAGTTAATTCACTTTTTTGATCTTGCGCAAGAGCTTTCGTTGGGAATAAATATAAAGCTCGACTGCCGTCGTCTTCCGCTATCGCTTGTAACACTGGAAGGTTATAACAAAGCGTTTTTCCAGAAGCGGTCGGAGTTACAGCGACTATATTTTCACCTTTACGTATCGTTTCGTAGGCTGAGTGCTGATGTGTATATAACTGCTCTATTCCTCTTTTTGCGAAAGCCGATTTAATTCTTGGATCGACGCTTTCTGGCAGAGATTTTGTTTTTGCCTCTTGAGGCTCTATTTCAGTCCAATTTATAATATTTTCATTGGCTCTTAAATTTTGGATCATTTCTGAAAGTGATTTCTTTTTTATCATTTCTTAGCACCTCACTATACCCTATATATTAGCGAATATCTGTTCCCTTTACTAGTCTTTAGTTCTGGATATATAGTGCCAAAGAAAAACTGTTAACTTGCCATAAACTTGTTGACGTCGCACCTATCAAATTGACACACGAAACAAAAACCAATATAGTAAATTTATATTATAATTAGATGGTTGTTTAAATATCTAACGACTTCAAAAGTCAGCTGGAAAGGACAGCTTGCATGTCAATCAATTTAGCCTTTAAGGCACTATCTGACCCTACTCGCAGAAAAATTTTAGAACTATTGCGAGAACGTGACTTAACTGCTGGAGAAATAGCCGACCATTTTCAAATGACTAAGCCCAGCATCTCTCATCATCTTAGCTTGTTAAAGCAAGCAGACCTTGTATCCGATGAACGGCAAGGCCAGCATATTTATTATTCACTTAACACAGCTGTCTTCCATGACTTAATGGACTGGATGAATTCCTTTCAACAGAGCGAATCCGAAGGGATTGTAGAGAAATGAAAGCAAGTATCTTCTCTTGGATTATTGTTGCCATTGCATTAGTCGCGAGCATCGTAACCTATCCTGATTTACCCGAGCAAATGGCAATTTACTGGGATATGAACATTGAATTCGATGGATTGGCGCATAAAGCATTTACCTTGCTGCTTTTACCAGCTTTTATGGTCATCTTAATTGTTATCCTTCCAAAAAAACATGCTTCCCAAAATCAAAAGCCTAATCTTCACACGGTTCAAAATGTAGTCTTGATCAGCTTGCTCGTGCTTCACGGTGTTACCATTGCATCTGGTTACGGACTCATTATTGATATCACCAAAGTCATCATCACTATCATTGGTATTATTTTCACAGTGGCAGGCTTGTATATGCCGCATTTTCAACCAAACAGCTATATTGGCATTAAGACCGTTAATACGCTTGGCAGTGAAGACGTTTGGAAAAAAACACATCGAGCAGCTTCCAAGTTTTATGTGGTTGGCGGATTGCTGATGATTGTCTCGTCTTTTATTCCAAACCCTTACCAAATGTTCATTTTTTTCGGTATTGTTGTCATCATCGTATTAGCTTCAGTATTTCTATCCTTTCACTTTGGCAAAGATAACAAATAAAGCAAAAACGCGAGGAAATCCTCACGTTTTTGCTTTTTTTATTCTATATGAGTCGCACGTTTTATTTCGATATGTAGAAAATCTGTTGCTGCTGTGACAGGTGAGAAGTGTACGCCAGCCTCTTCTTCAAGCTGTACAAGATCCTCATTGCTATAACGTCCGCTAAAATGGGTCATCACCAGCTGCTTGGCGTTTGCTTTAACAGCTGTTTCTGCCGCCTCCGCCGTCGTACAATGTCCAAACTCATGTGCTTTCTCTTCCATGCCTGCAGCAAAGGTCGCTTCGTGAACGAGCAGATCAGCATCTTTCGCTAAGGTTATCGCATTATCACATGGCTTCGTATCACCAAGCACTGTGATTACTCTCCCGATATAAGCAGGGCCGGTAACATCCTCAGTGTGAATGAGCAATCCGCTCGGAGATGTAACCGACTGCCCTCTTTTTAACGCCCCGTATAGCGGACCTGCTTCAATCCCATACTCCTTCAGCTTGTGGACGAGCAGCTTGCCGGGCTGATTTTGTTCAGTTACGCGATAGCCGAAGCAAGTCACTCGATGCTCAAGCGGCGCTACTTCAACCTTAAATCGATTATCCTCAAAAACAACACCTTCATTTCCCGTTAATTCGTGGATAATGAGCTCATAATCGAGCTGCGTAGCACTAATCGCAAAGGTTGTCTCAATATAGCTCCTAATCCCAACAGGACCAAAAAGCAGTACAGGTGTGATTCCGCCATCGAAAGAGCGACTGCTGAGCAAGCCAGGCAGCCCATAAATGTGATCACCATGCAGATGTGTAATAAATATGTATTCAATCTTATTCAGTTTAAGCGGTGTTCTCATAAGCTGATGCTGCGTTGCCTCTCCAGCATCGAATAACAGTAAACTGCACGTTGGCTCAGGAAGCTGCAGCGCCACGGCTGTTACATTGCGATACTTCGAAGGTCTTCCTGCGCCCGTTCCCAAAAACCACATATTCATATTATTATCCACCCCTGCGGCCTCGACTTCTGGAATTGAAACGAAGAGCCCTCTCAAGCTCGTTATTACGAACGCTCAAGGGCTCTTTGTTATTATACGCTATAGCTTCTCAACATTAAAATATTGTGCTTCTGGATGAGCGAATACCATTGCAGATACGGATGCCTCTGGCTCCATCATGCAGCCTTCAGTCAATTCGACGCCAATATCTTGAGGTCTCATCAAATCGAACAATGGCTCCTGATCCTCCAGGTTTGGACATGCCGGGTATCCGAACGATACACGAATGCCTTGATAACGAGCGCCATGACGCTGCTTCATCGTCATCTCTGCAGGATCTGGATAACCACAGATATCACGCATAATATGGTGGACACGTTCTGCCATTCCTTCTGCAACCTCAAGAGCTACGGACTGAAGTGCATGCGAGCGCAAATAATCGCCGTTATCCTTCCATTCATTCGCAATTTCACGAATGCCGTGTCCAGCGGTTACGACTAGGAAACCAACATAATCCATAACGCCGCTTTCCACTGATTTCAAGAAGTCAGATAAGCATAGGTAAGGCTCCACCTGTTGACGGGGGAAGGAAAACCGCTTAATTTCCTGACGCGGGTCCACTGGGTTGTAAATAATTATATCATTGCCTGAAGACTGCGCTGGGAAGAAACGGTACATACCGTGGGTTTTTATAATGCCATCGGTTGTTCCTTTTTGCAATATTTCATCAACGGTAGCTTTAAGCTGCACTGCTTTTTCATTGCCATCCTTCAATAATTGATCAACATTGCCTTTTAGTCCGAGGTGATGACCAAGCAGCATCTGCATGTTGACATAAGGTATGACGTGAGGAAGCGGTACATCACGCAGAATATGCCGATCCAAATCCGGCGGCGTAAATACTGGCGCATCCGGTGAAATTTTGGAACGAACAGCCCGCGTCAATTGTGGCAATGGTTTCTTCTCTTCTTCGTATACTCCGCCAGACGCTTTAAAGGCGGCCATTTCATCTTCAAGCCGTGATCGATGCTCAGGGTCCATCAGCTTGTTGGCGATATCAAGTCCGTCCATTGCGTCCTTTGCGTATAGAACAAGTCCATCATATTCTGGGCCAATTCTCGTTTTCGTAAATTTCCGTGTCAGCGCCGCGCCGCCAACAAGAATCGGTGCATCAATGCCGGCTGTACGCAAATCCTGCGCCGTAATAACCATTTGCTGTGCGGATTTAACGAGCAAACCAGACAAACCGATGGCATCGGCTTTCTCATTGCGATAAGCTTCAATTAATTGCTCAGGCGGTACCTTAATGCCTAGATTTATAATTTTGTAACCGTTATTTGATAAAATAATTTCGACTAGGTTTTTACCGATGTCATGAACATCGCCTTTAACGGTCGCCAAAATAATTTTACCTTTGACGGAGGATTCATTTTTTTCCATAAATGATTCAAGGTAAGTTACCGAAGCTTTCATTACCTCAGCGCTTTGAAGCACCTCTGCAACGATGAGCTCATTGCCATTGAACAAACGGCCAACTTCCTCCATCCCGCGCATTAGCGGCCCGTTTATGACTTCCATCGCCGTATATTTCTTCAGTGCTTCATCCAGATCCGGGATAAGCCCCTCTTTTGTACCTTCGACTACGTAGGAGCCTAAACGTTCCTCAAGCGATAGATTCGAAATTTTTTCTTTCTTCTCTACCTTCTTATCACGGAATGCGGCAACGAACGCAGCAAGCGACTCGTCCGTCGTGTTATAAATTAGCTCTTCAGCTAGTTGACGCTCTTCATCAGGGATCGATGCATAACGCTCCAGTTTCTCAGTATTAACTATGGCATAATCTAACCCAGCTTTTGTCGCATGGTACAAGTAAACCGAATTGAGTACTTCCCTACCTGAATCTGGCAAACCGAAAGAAATGTTGCTCAGACCTAAGATCGTTTTGGCACGCGGGAACTTCTCCTTGATCATCCGAATTCCTTCCAGCGTCTCAACAGCTGAACCGATATATTGCGGATCACCCGAGCCAACAGGGAACATATTTGGATCAAAAATAATATCTTCCGGATTCATCTTATATTTCTGAGTTAGAAGATTGTAGGAACGTTCCGCAACTTCCATCTTCGCTTCACGCGTTACCGCTTGGCCGCGTTCATCAATTAGAATCATAACAACTGCTGCTCCATAACGATGGATTAATGGCAAAATCTTCTCAAACTTGGATTCTCCATCCTCCAAGTTAATGGAGTTAATAATCGCTTTACCTTGCGAATATTTCAGACCCAGCTCAATAATATGATCATAAGTCGAATCCAGCATAAGCGGTGCTTTTATTTTCTTTACGACTTGCGGCAAAAATTGATGTACCGCATACGCTTCATCAATATCGGTATCCTGCAAGTTGATGTCGATGACATGGGCGCCGCCCTTCACCTGTGCACGCGCAATCTCAGAAGCCTCATCAAACTTCTCTTCCTTAAGCAGTCGTTTAAACTTGCGCGAACCGGATATGTTTGTTCGTTCCCCGATCATGATCGGGCGATTCTCCGGTTCAATAAATACCGTCTCTATACCTGAAACCGCATCTGGATGCTCGCCCATCTTCGTGCGCGGAGCATACTTCGCCATGGTTTCAGCCATCACTCGTATATGGTCAGGTGTCGTTCCGCAGCAGCCGCCGGCAATGTTCAACCAGCCCTGTTCAGCGAATGCTGACATTTTCTTAGCCAGCGACTCTGGAGATTCATGATAATGCCCGTTCTCATCCGGCAAGCCTGCATTTGGATAACAGCTAATTGCAGCGTTTGCGATTTCACTCAGTGTCCGCAGGTGATCCCGCATAAACTCAGGGCCTGTCGCACAGTTGAGCCCGATGGAGATCGGTTTCAAATGCTCTAACGAAATGTAGAACGATTCGATGGTTTGACCAGCGAGCGTCGTTCCCATCGGCTCAATCGTACCCGAAATCATAATCGGCAGCTCTTTGCCAAGTTTGTCAAAGGCATTGCGAATACCGATGCTGCCTGCTTTGACATTAAGCGTATCCTGTGAGGTTTCAAGCAATAATGCATCCACATCAGCTTCGATTAAAGCAAGCGCTTGCTCATAATAGCTCTCGACGAGCTCATCGAAAGTTACCCCTCCGGTTACGGACAAGGTTTTCGTCGTTGGTCCAAGTGCGCCAGCAACGTAACGAGGCTTGTCTGGCGTGCTGTACTTATCACATGCATCACGCGCTAATTTTGCAGCTGCTAGATTGATCTCTCTCGCTTTTTCAGGAATATCATAATCATCGAGTACAACGCTCGTCGCACCAAATGTATTGGTTTCCAAAATATCTGCGCCAGCCTCAAGGTACTGCTCATGAATAGACTGTATAACGTCAGGACGTGTCAGTACGAGTATTTCATTACAACCGTCCAGCTCCGCTCCACCAAAATCATCTTCAGTTAATCCAGCTTGTTGAATCATCGTGCCCATTGCGCCGTCCAAAATAAGTATGCGCTCCTGAAGCATTTGTTGTATGGTCGGTTTTGACAAAATACTACACCCTTCCCAAAAATCATTAACACATAGTTTATCAGAATACCTGTGTGGTGAAAAGGTAATCCATCGACAATCCATTTGATTTGTTTTATAATCATTATATCATTTAATCTCTATAGGAAAAGAGGGAATGTTCATGGCTGAAATTAGAATTCGCAATACAGAAGAACGGATTCAAGGGGAAGAGGCTGTTCGTGCATTTCTAGAACAGCAAGAGGTGCTTTACGAGCATTGGAATCCAAGCAAGTTAGCAGAAGATTTACAGCAAAAATTCGTTCTCTCCGATGAAGAGAAGCAGCAAATTTTAGCGACATATGACGAAGAAATTAAAGATTTGGCACAGCGTCGTGGATATCAAACTTGGGATATTATCGCTTTGTCCGATGCTACGCCTAACTTAGACGAGCTGCTCAAAAAGTTTGAAAATGTACACACGCATACAGAAGATGAAGTTCGTGCGATTACAGCAGGACGCGGCATCTTTATTATAAAAGGTACTGATGATGTTGGTTATTTCGACGTTGAGCTTGAAGCTGGCGATGTCATTTCCGTTCCGGAATACAAACCGCATTTCTTCACGCTAATGGATAACCGCCAAATCGTAGCCGTTCGTCTCTTCATTGAAACAGAGGGCTGGATCGCTCATCCGTTTGCTGACGACAAGTTCGCTGCTAATCAGGCCTAATATTAAATCAAAAATAATGCAAGCCCCTCTTCAGCAGCACAAGCTGTCCACGAGGGGCTTTTTTGTTGCAAGTTTAAACTTCAAGCAAAGGAAGAAGCTCTTCCAAATGTTTAATTTCATATGATGGGACAATCTCGTCATTGCGAACAACGCCGTGACGGTTAATCCAAACTGATGTCATACCAATCGTATTTGCGCCAAGAATATCCGTTGTCAGCTTATCTCCAACCATGATCCCATGATCCGTCTCTACGCCAAGACGCTCAAGCGCATGCTTGAATATCGATGCTGCCGGCTTTCCTTCTCCAAATTCACCCGAGATTATAATATGATCGAAGTATGGCACAAGTTCCGGTACGCCAGCAAGCTTCTCACGCTGCAAATCAGGCGAGCCGTTCGTAAGCAAAAGCAGCTTGTATTTTCCTTTGAGTGCATCTAGAACGCGGAACGTTTCTTCATATACGATAGGACGCAGGCGGCGCTCAGCCGGGAATTGCTCAGCCAGCTTCGCACCTAGTTTCTCGTTATCAACGCCAAGTGCTTTCAAGCCTTGTGTCCAAGCTGCTTTCCGATAACCCGGAGCGAGTGACTCAAGCTTGCGGAATTCCTCCTGTTCACCTTCAAGAAACGGTGCCCAGAGTCCTTCGAAAGGATTGATCCCGATCATCTTAGTGAACGAGAACGTTTCATAGGATTCGTAGAGAGCTCTTGCCTCACGGCGAACGGATTCTTCAAGCTCACTTGGATCAACCCCGCATTCTGCTGTTGCCGCTTGGCATGTAGCTTCAAAAGCTTCCTTAACGCTGCGGTCATCCCACAGCAATGTGTCATCCAGATCAAATAATACTGCTTGTTTAGCCATCGTTGTTCGAACTCTCCTGCCTATTTATTTTTGCTGAAAAGCGATTCCATTAGCATTTGCAAATAATTTCAGCTTCTCGCCAATTTCATCGGTTGGAAAACGGTTCGTCAATTTAGAGAACACCCAGTTTCCGCCTTTTTGCATCTCCACGACCACATAACCTTTTTGCACGCTGAAGCCTTTGATCGATGCTGCTGGAATACGCTTGTCCCCCGTTAGACGACGTGATTGAATGTAGTCTTTGCCGATCGTAATATACGGTCTGCGGAAAAAGAACAAAGCCGCAAGCAAAATGTAGCATCCTACCGTAATCCAAAACATCGTATCCATTTTAAATGTAGAGGAGCTGGACATCAAAATGACATACATGCCGATAAACAAAATCAAAAGAATTGGCGCAATAAAATTGCGGCCTACGATTTTTTCTGATTTCTCTGCATTAAAAACGATTTGACCATTTCCTTGCTTCTTGCGCTGCTTATTTACGACATCCATATTTTTGCGCACTTTGCGCTCCCAGGAACGTGACAAACAAATTCTCCTCCTAATTAAATACCTTATTCAAACGGTCTGCGAAACTTTTCTATAAAACGATTAGGGTAATCTTCCGGAAGCGCGCTTATTTGCTCCAAACGGTTCCAAACCTCACTAGGCATTTCCCAGCCGATGGCGCCAATATTGTCTTCAAATTGCTCCAGCTTGCTGGCACCAAAAATCGGTGAAGTAATGCCTTCTCGCTGAATGAGCCATCTTAAAGCTACCTGAGCAGGTGATTTATCCAGCTCTTTCGCTGCTTCCAGCAATGCGTCGAGAATTTCAAAGTTTTTATCATTAGACCGCAGAGTCCACGCGCTCTCGCCTACTTTGGAAGTTAGACGCCCTTCCTTTGGCTCTTCCCTTGTATAGCGTCCAGTTAGAAAACCGCCGCCAATCGGAGCCCAAGGAATAATTCCGACTTTCTCTTCTAAACAAAGCGACAGCATTTCACGATCCATCTGTCTGCTCACTAAGCTGTATTGAGGCTGAATCGATACAAAACGCACATATCTGCTAGCATCGCTATACGCTAGTGATTTCATCAGCTGCCAAGCAAAAAAATTGGAACATCCTATGTAACGAACTTTACCGGAAGTAACGAGGTCATCCAGTGTGCGCAGCGTTTCCTCTATCGGAGTCGCATGATCCCATACATGAACTTGATACAAATCGATATAATCTGTCTGAAGCCGCTTAAGACTAGCTTCTACACCGTCCATAATATGTTTGCGAGATAAGCCTACACCATTAATATTGCTGGATGTAGTCATTCGCACTTTTGTAGCAAGAACGATGTCAGACCGTTTGTTTTTGATCGCTTTGCCGACGATTTCCTCGGAACGACCGCTCACATAAACGTCGGCCGTATCGAGAAAATTGCCTCCGCGATCAACAAAACGATCGATCATCTCGATCGAATCTTCCTCACTTGTCGTATTGCCGAATGTCATGGTGCCTAAACAAAGCTCAGAAACAGCTAGTCCACTTTTGCCTAATAGTTTGAAATTCATCTAATCACCCCATCTTGGATATTAAATGATTACACAGTACATTCATTAATGCTTAACATTATCTTTGTCATCAACGATTTCAATCTTATCAAGCTGTTGACGGAAATTGCTTTTGAAAACAGTCAAGTATTGCTTGCGAAGCTCTTCTCTCTCAACCGTTTCCTCATCGGATAAACCTTCCGATTTATTTTTACGAGCCAGCTCGTTAATACGTTCTATAATTTTATCGAATTCCATTACTTGCTCTACTCCTCTCATGATGAAAAAAACTCTACTCTCTACTTTTACATTTCCACCAATCAGTTGTCAAGGCAACAGAGCTCATCTCGAATAAAGTAACGACAGACTGCAGCATTCGTTATTGCAAAACAACTTGATCGCCTGGCTTCAATCCTTCAAGCACTTCTGTTTGTTCTGGCGTTTCGAGGCCAATCTTTATTTCTTTACGCTCATATTGTCCATTGCCTGTATCGAGCATCACGAAATGTTTATCTTTCTCGCGAATAATCGCAATCGATGGCACTGATATTGCATTTTCTTTGCGTTCAGTTTCAATAGCACCGCTGAGGCTAAGGCCGGCAATTAAATAATCGTTAGGCTCAAGCACGATTACGACTTCAAATTGTGCGGCTTGATTTAAATTGTTTTGATCCGTTCCCGTTTTTGCAAACTTAGAAACTTTAAGCACTTTGCCTGAAAGATTCAGCTCTTTCATCGCATTCATCTTTACCTTGACCGGCATGCCCGCTTTAATTCGAAAAACATCCTGCTCGCCAACTAAAGCGATAAATTGCAATTTATTCAAGTCAACGACTTTGCCGACATACTCATTGACGGTCAATGCCTGTGGCCTTTTGTTAGGATTATCGAATAAAAAGATTCCCGTTGCTGGTGAACGAAAGCTGGATTCATTAAGCATTTTTTTCTTTTGCTGCAGTTCCTTGGCTTGAATGCTCGCTGTTACTTCATTAACATCCTTGGATAAACGTGCGATTTCTCTTTCAACGAGCACTTTTTTTCGCGCCTCTTCCGTTGACTCCATCGCCGCTGATTCGTCATTCAATTGATTGAGGTAATCGTTTAACTCAGCCTCAAGCTTTCCCTTACGCAGAACTGCCTCCATTTGCAAAATATCGTTTTGCACGGCTGTCTGATCCAGGTTAAACAATATATCACCCTTTTTCACCTGCTGCCCGTCTTCTACCGCCCACTGTTTAACCTCGGAGCCATAAGGTGCATAGATGAGTGTTTCCTGCTCATACAATGATTTTCCCTTTACTTCAACCGTATTGGCTATCGTTTCGTTCGTCACTTGGAATGTAATTGGTTGAGAATCAGAAACGAATTCTGTTTGCCTTGGAGGATTGCCTATCTTGTATAGTCCAAAACTTATTCCAATAATAATAATACCGATTATTCCCCACTTTATTTTTCTTTTCATATGTAAGCTCCTTCTTCAACCATAAATTAATCGCGTCTAATCGCTGTTAAAGCATCCGTACGTGAAGCGCTTATTGCTGGATAAATACCCGATAGTATACCTGTAGCAAGCGCAAAAGCCATGCCTATTGGAATCGTTATAAATGGAATAAAAATAATAACAGAGTCCTTCTCGCCGGATAAGTTATAAATGAGGGCATTTATACCCCATACAATCCAATAGGAGAAAAGTACACCTAACAATCCACCAAGCAATCCGAGCAGTGCTGCCTCTATGATGAACATGTTGCGGATTTGAGCCAAATTTGCACCAAGTACCTTCATAATCCCAATTTGTCTACGTCTCTGATAGGTAGACATCGTCATCGCTACTACGATCGATATCGAAGCTATGATTAGAATAAACACACCAATACCAAGTGCCGCAGCTTTAATAATTTTAAATTCATTTGCGAGCTGTTCCTTCTGCTGTAGATTTGTTCGCGTGGTAACGACTAGTTTCTGCAGCTGCTTCTCTACTTGTTCAATCTTTGCTTGGTTATCTACTTTTACAATAATAGAGTTATAAGCTTCCTGCTCATCACTCCCTAGCTTCAGTTCTTTCCTCAGGAGCTCCGCTGTCTCTAATGAGACATATCCTTTTTTGTCATACATCGACTGCTCATCACTGACTCCAGCTGGCTTCTTGAGCACACCTATTACCCGGAGGGGGCCGCTCAACACGACTTGACCATCAGGTGAAGAGGAGCGAAGCTGTATTTGCTTCTGATATAAAGCCCCTGGTACACGATTTAACTTCTCAAATTGCTGATAAACCGTTTCATCATAGGGATTGGCATCGATTTGCTCTCGAATTTTACGTTTCGACTCTTCATCAATAAATCCCATTGTCGCCCCATAGTTAAGAACGATGGTCCCTAATACATTCGTTGCTTCTCCTTGATTGATGTCATTTCCAAAAGCGGAAAGCATCTCAATATCTGTACCTATAATTTCAGTTTGAATTTGTGAAGTAAGTCCATCTAACGTCATCGTCTCCACATAGTTAAGCTGTTGATATGGTGAAGCAGCTTTGACATGCTCGATTTGTCTCATAATGTCAAGCTTCTGCTTTGTTAACTTGCCTTTCTGCAAAGAATCTTCATCTGCTGTGGATGCTCCGCCGCCGGCGTATGCTCCTGTACTCGCCGTTACCGTTATTTCATCCATCTTCAAGTAACTATTCATTTGTTTCTCAATGTAAACTTGAGCAGATTCACCGATACTGAGTGCAATTATAATTGCAGCACATCCAATAGAAATACCCGCAGCGCATAATGCCGTTACAACCTTTCTACGCCTTACCTGATCCCATGATAATCTTGTAATATCACTAATTCTCAATTTGAATTCCCCCCGCAAGCATACTTTCTCGTGCGGCTTCCTGATCCGTTACGAGATAACCATCTCGCAGCGTGATAATTTTTTCCGTTTGTGCTGCTACCTCACGTTCATGGGTTACGATAATAAAGGTAGTATCCATCGTTTTATTCAACTGCTTCAAAATCATAATAATTTCTTCCTCTGTTTTGGTATCCAAATTACCGGTAGGCTCGTCCGCAAAAATAACCGATGGCTCTGTTATCAATGATCTTGCAATACTGACACGCTGTTGTTGTCCTCCCGAGAGCTGCGATGGGAATAATTCTGCTTTATCAGGAATTCCCACTTGCTCTAATAACGAAAGTGCTTTTTTCTTCCGTATTGAAGGATGCATTGATTGAAATACAAGCGGAAGCTCCACATTTTCCCTAACCGTTAAGTTGGCTATCAACTCATACGCTTGAAAAATAAATCCGATATGCTTCCGTCTAAACTCTGCCAAGCGGTTTTCATTCATCGTTACAATATTATGGTCCGCAATAAAGATTTGGCCTTCTGTAGGCTTCATTAAGCCAGCCATTAAGTTCAGTAAAGTAGATTTACCGGAACCGGAGCTCCCTAACAACGCAATCATTTCTCCCTTATGTACGTGAAAGCTTATTTTTTGCAGTACAGTGGTTGTTTCATGCCCATTCATAAATGAGTGGGATAACTCTTCAACTCGTAACAAAATAGCATCTCCTTTCAGTCCCCTTTAATAGACGGCTAAACCAAGGGTTAACCCTGCAGTAAACATAAAAAAACTTTCTAAAGAAGTAGATTGGCCTGCATCTACTTTAAATAGAAAGTAATTTTTTGTATGAACTATTGAATTGTAATGGAAAATCAAGCTAAATGCTAGGAATAATTAACTTCTGTCCTGGCTTTATAACTGTTGATTGCAGATCATTCCGATCTTTAATCAAATATACGATATATCTGATATCATGGCTGCCATCTGAAATTTGTTTTGCAATATTCCAGAGTGTATCGCCTGATTGCACCCTAATAATTTGTTCTTCCGCGGAAGCGGCTTCGGGAGTATTACTCGAAGCGTATGTCCCCATAAGTAGGAAGCTTGTGAACAATAAGAAAAACACAGCAGTGCAAACGACGAGTTTAACAGTATGACGCTTTATGAAATGCCTAATCAAGCGGTTGACCTTTTTTGCTTTGTTCTTATCTTGTTTATGAATGGTTCTATAAAAACTTGGACTGGTTATCATTTATCAACACCCCAAACGTTTGTTCTGTTTTTAGATTACACGAACAAACGTTTGGTGTCAACGAAAAAATACGAACCTTTGTACTTAAGAACTTATGTTTGTACGAACTCGAGTTCTATGTTATAATTTTTTGCAAACCTACTAATGGAGTGATTGCAGTGTCGAAGATTTCTAACCGACAACATTCAATTCTTGAATTTATTAAGAATGAAGTTCGGGAGAAAGGCTATCCACCCTCCGTTCGAGAAATCGGCGAAGCTGTTGGATTGTTGTCCAGTTCAACCGTTCACGGTCATTTGGACCGTCTAGAGAAAAAAGGTTTAATACGCCGAGATCCTACTAAACCGCGTGCTATTGAAATTTTGGATCAAGAAGGCTCTGATGGCATTATCCCGCTTTCCGTAGCTAGAGTACCTATTGTTGGTAAAGTAACCGCTGGTGTGCCGATTACTGCTACAGAAAATATTGAAGAATATTTCCCGCTTCCTTCCCATTTTGTTGGTGACAGCAGTGTTTTTATATTGAATGTCATGGGCGAGAGTATGATTGAAGCAGGTATTCATGACGGGGATTATGTTATCGTTCGTCAACAGCAAACAGCAAACAATGGTGAGATCGTAGTTGCAATGACTGAGGACGATGAAGCAACAGTCAAAACATTTTACAAAGAGAAAAATCATATTCGTTTGCAGCCGGAAAATTCCACAATGCAGCCTATATTACTTCAAAATGTAACGATTCTAGGTAAAGTCATTGGACTTTTCCGTGATATTCATTAATACCAACTTATATGTACATAAAGACAAGGCTGAATCAACGTATTTGCATCGTTGATTCAGCCTTTTCTTTGACTATTACATTAACTTTTTTGCTTAAAGATTTAGTAACGTCTGCCATTCTCAAACCTTTCAACAAAATTCTGATTAGTGAGCTCTCCAATGGCATGGGTCCAAAATTGTTGTGCGGGAACATTTCGTTCAAGCTGATACAGCTCCCACTCTCCGCTATGCTTTTGTATAACCAACATTGCTGCTTGTTTACCAACACCAGATCTTCTATATTTTCGCATAATAAAAAAATGTGCAAGTCAATTATAGTGTCTGTCATTTTCATATACATTTTGGTTAATTCAAAGCCAGCTATCTCATACGAAATCATGAATTCATCAGCTAATGACAAACACCCAATCACTATGAATTTAACAAGCATAACATACTGTGTATTCAACTCGTAAGGAGGTGCATTGAAAAATGTCCGGTTACGTGGGTGGAGCTTTCTCAAGCTTAGGAATCATCTTAGTATTATTCATTCTACTGGTGATCATTGCTTGCAGTTGCGGCGGCTTTGGCTTCGGATATTAATTCGTATTTGAGCCATTCTTAATATTAGCAAAAGAAGATCCATTTGATGGATCTTCTTTTTGCTTTTCAGACTCCTTCCAACCATTAGTTTTTTATTTAAATGGAGAGATGTTAAATTACACGTTTTCTTAACAGTATGGCTGATGTTCTTAAATTAGAAATTCGTATTAGCTTCTTGCGGTCAAGTTTCGGATAATCATAAAGTAAACCTTCATACACGATTTGCATTTGCTCATGTTTAAGAAAATCATGAGGTGTCACTTGCGCGGATGGTCGTTCCCACAAGTTTATACCGCTGCTCCGCATGGCTTCAGCAACAAACTGGGAGCAGAAATACGAATCTGTTGGCTCAATATTAAGCTCAAGCAGTACACCTAACAATCCGATTAAATTGTATCGGTAATTTTCTTTATTTTTTTCAAACTCACGAATGTATTGAAGCAATTCGGCATGTTGTTTTTCTGATAAAGTAATCTTTAGAAGAACACAGCGCGTATTAGGGAAATATCGAAACGTTCCAGTATAGACATTTTCTTTGACAAATCCAGCGATTAACGGGTTGTTTGCACGTTTACGCCCAAAGCTGTATATATTCTTCAGATTAACATCCAGTGCAAGCGAAGCGTGATTATAGGGTGCACCAGTAAATAATTTGATCATCCGAGTAAACCATGTTCCTGTGTCCGTAAGCAACACATAAATACTGCTATTGGTTTCTTCATCTATTCTAGTTTCTGTCATGCTGCTCACCTCATTTATCGTTGATTATCCAGGTTAAAGTAGGGTCGTTTTTGAGTCTATAATAAATATAACGATTTCGTTTATTAGTTTGGGTCGATTAGCTGTTATGAATATAACAACAATATTACCACTCGAATAGTACTAACTCTATGTGGTACTGGCTCTAGTCAACCTAAAAAAAACAGCCACGAACACATTATCCATGTGTTGGGCTGATCCTATAAAAGTTTATTTTATAAATGACGCATATATATATCATCTTTATACAAGCACTAGACCGTAGCTCTTAGACCTGTATATTTTTCTTTAGGCGCGTTTTGAGTCCACTGCTTAAATATGGCTATGATAATCTCTAAAACCAAACTCAGCGCATCATAGACGTTGCTGAGCGATGATATAGGTTACTTGTAGACATATGATAGGCATAGGCCTGTGCCTTCACTTCATTAGGCTTTATTTTAGCTGTATAACTGTACGCAAAAAAGAAACCTCAACGCCAGCAGCGTTGAGGTTTTTGAATTTTAGTAAAGCGTCAAATACTGATCGCGTTCCCATTGGTGAACTTGTGTACGGTACATATCCCACTCGATTTCTTTAAGCTCGTAGAAATGTGCAAGAGCATGATCACCCAGCGCATCGCAGATGATATCACTTCTGAGCATTTCATCCAGTGCTTCTTTCAAATCAAGCGGTAAGCTCGGGATGCCTGCATCCTGACGCTCTTCCTCTGTCATAATATAGATGTTCCGATCTGTTGGTGCTGGTAAAGGTAGCTTGTTTTGAATGCCGTCAAGACCAGCTCTCAGCATTACAGCAAGTGCCAAATACGGGTTGGCAGCTGGATCTGGATTCCGTACTTCTACACGTGTGCTAAGACCGCGCGAAGCAGGAATACGGATCATTGGCGAGCGGTTGCTTGCAGACCATGCTACATAACAAGGCGCTTCATAACCAGGCACAAGACGTTTATAGGAGTTAATTGTTGGATTCGTAATAGCAGCCATTGCACGCGCATGAAGCAGGATTCCTGCCATGTAGTGACGAGCAGCAGCACTTAGGCCAAGCTTGTCCTTCTCATCGTAAAACACGTTCGTATCGCCTTTAAACAACGATTGGTGACAGTGCATACCCGAACCGTTCACGCCAAACAACGGTTTAGGCATAAATGATGCATGCAATCCATGCTCGCGAGCAACTGTTTTTACGACTAGCTTAAATGTTTGAATTTGGTCAGCCGCTTTAATGGCATCGGCATATTTAAAGTCGATCTCGTGCTGTCCTGGTGCCACTTCATGATGGGATGCTTCAATCTCGAAGCCCATTTCTTCAAGTGTCAAAACGATTTCACGGCGACAGTTCTCACCCATATCCATAGGTGCTAAGTCGAAGTAACCACCTTGGTCATTAAGCTCCGTCGTAGGTTCGCCGCGCTCATCGGTTTTGAACAAGAAAAATTCCGGTTCTGGACCAACGTTCATTGCTGTGTATCCTAGATCTTCTGCTTCCTTCAATGCACGTTTCAAAATACCGCGCGGATCTCCAGCGAATGGCGTTCCGTCTGGCATGTAAATATCACAGATCAAGCGAGCAACACGATCTTGTGTTACCCATGGGAATACAACCCATGTATCAAGATCAGGATACAGATACATATCTGATTCTTCAATTCGTACATAACCTTCAATAGAAGAACCATCGAACATCATTTTGTTATCCAACGCTTTTTCAAGCTGGCTTACAGGAATTTCAACATTTTTAATTGTTCCGAGCAAATCCGTAAATTGCAAACGAATAAATCGAACATTTTGTTCCTGTGCTATACGTCTAATATCGTCTTTAGTGTAACTCACAGAATCATCTCCTTAGTTTGCGAAGCAATAGTTATCATGTTAAATTAGCGCTTATTTAAGAAACGAGTCAATTGTCCTTGAATTAGCGAAGCTTGTCCAGGTCTCTTCTCCAGCAATTGCTGTTTAAGCAGTCGGTGAAGCTGCTGATCGGATAGCTCACGGCGCTTCACTTCCGATTGCTCACTGACAATTGTCGCATCATCAGATTCCTTGGATACAGGATTCATTACTTGCTTAATGCCGGCGATATTAACGCCCTTCTCAATTAACGATTTAATTTCCAAAAGCCGTTCTACGTCATTAAATGAAAATAACCGCTGATTGCCTGCTGTTCTTGCAGGAACGATTAGTTCATGCTGCTCGTAATAACGGATTTGGCGGGCTGTTAAATCCGTCAGCTTCATAACGATGCCGATGGGAAATAAGGCCATATTTCTGCGAATATCATCAGCCATGTCGCATCAACCTTCCAGTCGCTCTTTTATATGTTCATTCTAACCGTTACAACGCAAATGTGTCAAGTTATGTAAGGTTTAATCACAATTAAACCACTGTCTACAAGGCGATATAATGCGGTTAAAACACCATATTTAGCGTGAGCATACGTCAGTCCACCCTGCATATATGCAATGTAAGGTTCGCGTATTGGAGCATCAGCTGATAGCTCTAAACTGCCTCCTTGAATGAAGGTTCCTGCCGCCATAATGACAGCATTCTCATATCCAGGCATATCCCAAGGCTCGGGAACGACATGCGAATCAACAGCAGCTGCCTGCTGTATCCCCTGAACAAAAGCGATTAAATGATCAGCTTGTCCAAAACGAACCGCTTGGATGAGATCTGTACGCGGCTCATTCCATCTCGGTTTTGTTTCGAAGCCAAGTTCTTCAAATAAAGCTGCAGCAAGCACACTTCCTTTGATAGCCTGTCCGACCAAATGAGGGGCTAAAAATAAACCTTGGAACATGGAGCGAAGCGTGCCTAACATCGCGCCTACCTCGCCGCCGATGCCCGGAGCAGTCAAGCGGTAAGCAGCAGCATCGACAGCAAAAGCTTTCCCGGCAATATAACCACCCGTTTCAGCCAAGCCACCGCCTGGGTTTTTGATAAGCGAGCCTGCCATTAAATCTACTCCAACTTGAGTAGGCTCGAGCAGCTCTGTAAATTCACCATAACAATTGTCCACAAAAACAATCAGGTCCGGCTTTATTGCTTTTACCCTATTTACAATAGTTTCAATCTCCGAAACGGTAAATGAAGCTCTCCAATCGTAACCACGCGAGCGCTGGATACCGATGACCTTCGTTTTTTCCGAGATCGCTTGCTCAATTTGAGCCCAGTCCAATCCACCATCCTCAAGGAGCGCTACCTCAGAATATTTCACGCCCCAATCCTGCAAGGAGCCCATGCCGTCTCCAGGCTTCCCGATAACTTTATGCAGCGTATCGTAAGGTCTTCCCGTAACGTACAGGAGCTCATCCCCAGGGCGCAGCACTCCGAATAAGGCACAGCTGATTGTATGTGTTCCAGAAACGAAATGCGGCCTAACAATAGCCGCTTCCGCTCCCATTACCTCTGCGTAAACAAGATCAAGTATTTCACGTCCGCGATCATTATAGCCATATCCCGTTGAACCGGTAAAATGAAAATCGCTTACTTTGTGATGTTGAAACGCTTCTATGACCTTCCACTGATTCCGCTCAGCTATCTTGTCAATGCTGCGAAAAGCTTCTGAGGCAAGCACCTCGGACTGCTCTGCTAGCTGCTCTAGGTGCTCCCATAGTCTTTGGTTTACATGTTGCCTGTTCATTATGATATCTTCTCCTTAAAGTTTTGCGTAGCAAAACTGCTTCGTAAGCATAAGCCTAAGTTTTGCGCAGCAAAACTACTTCGTAAGCAAACCCTACTCAATATATTGTTTCAAACGATGACCGTGCTGCTCGTATTCCTGCTTACTCACATGAACGGTAAGTCGTAAGCTTTCTTCATTCACTTCTTGATTGATGACCTCTCCGCTTCGATAAGCAAGTGCGATCAAATCTCCACGCTCTGCTGGCACGTTAAAGACTACTACGTCGCCGCTGAGCTTATCCTGCACGGTTTGCTTCAACAGCTCTAGATCACCAGCATCGTAGGCGCTGATGACAAGATTGTCGCCGCTAGTAATCGGCAAATCTGCTAATGAACCGTTATTTACACACATATCCTTCTTATTGTAGACCATAACATACGGTTTATCCGCAGCGCCAAGCTCACCTAAAATTTTGTTAACGACTGCAATTTGCTCATCCCGCATTGGAGAGCTGCTGTCGATGACATGAAGCACTAGATCAGCCTCGCATACCTCTTCTAGCGTCGCCCGAAATGCTGCTACAAGATCTGTCGGCAAGTTTTGAATAAAACCTACCGTATCTGTAAGTATAATTTCTCGGCCATTTGGCAGCTCAAGTGTTCTTGAGGTGGGATCAAGCGTTGCGAACAATTGATTTTCTACATACACATCTGCATGAGTAAGCTCGCGAAGCAGCGTCGATTTCCCGGCATTCGTATAGCCAACAAGAGCTACTTGAATGGCGCCGGATTTTTTGCGACGCTCGCGATGCAATTTACGGTGGCGGACAACCTCGTCAAGCACCGTCTTCAGGTCAAAAATCCGATCACGAATATGACGGCGATCCGTCTCGAGTTTCGTTTCACCTGGACCGCGTGTACCAATGCCTCCGCCAAGTCGTGACAAGTTTTTGCTTTGTCCAGATAGACGTGGCAAAAGATAGCTGAGCTGCGCCAGCTCAACCTGAATAATACCTTCGCGCGTTTTGGCACGACCTGCGAAAATATCCAAAATCAGCTGGGTACGGTCAACGATTTTCAAATCCAGTGATTCTTCCAAATTGCGAACCTGAGCGCCGGACAACTCTTGATCAAATATAGCCGTTGTAGCGCCCAGTTCATCAGCTAGAGCCTTAACCTCTTGTACTTTTCCTTTGCCGATAAACCATTTGGAATCGACAGTTTCTTTGTTTTGCGTAATGGTCGTCAGCACTTCAACCCCTGCTGTTTCCGTCAGCTGTACAAGCTCCTGCAGCGACAGCTCGGGGTCTCCGCCTTTCCGTTTGTCTTTTGACGTAACTAAGCTAATCAGTATCGCTTTTTCAATCATGTTCGTATTCGTATCGAATGTTATCTCGCTCATCTCATACTCCTTCTAAACTACGCAATCATATTGGTTTCGTGTCCCACTTTAAATCATCTGGTCTAATCGTCATTAATTCCTGCTTTGCGGGAACGGAACTGGCATACTGCGTAAGCAAACGAACGGCTTGAAACCTGATCGCTTTCTCTATCACATTTCTAACATACCTGGCATTGCTAAACGAGAACATGGTGTTTAGCTTTTCCTGCATTAAATGCTGTCTTAGTTTAAATATGGTCTGAGGCTGCAATATATAATCACGGTCCTTAGCCATGAGCTCACTAATCTGAATCAGTTGATCAACCGAATAATCTGGAAACTCAATTTGGATTGGAAAACGTGACGGCAAGCCTGGATTTGTGAGCAAAAAATCGTCGATTTCGGCAGGATAACCCGCGAGTATGAGCACAAAATGATTTTTGTGATCCTCCATTGCTTTTACAAGCGTATCGATCGCTTCCTTGCCAAAATCTTTTTCTCCGCCTCGAGCTAAACTGTACGCTTCATCAACAAACAACACTCCGCCGATTGCTTTTCGAACGAGATCTCGCGTCTTCTGAGCAGTATGTCCAATATATTCGCCAACAAGATCAGCTCGCTCCACCTCAATCAAATGTCCTTTGGTAAGTACACCCATCTTTTGAAACAGCTTCGCGACGATGCGGGCGATTGTTGTTTTTCCAGTCCCTGGATTGCCCTTAAAAATCATATGATACACATGAGAGCCGCCAAATAATCCTGCTTCAGAACGCATTCGGCTAATATAAAGCAACGCATATATTTCGTACACAAGAGATTTCACATTGTCCATGCCGATCATCGGTTCAAGCTCTTTCTGAATGTCTGCATAATGATCGACGCCCGGCAGCGGCTTCACTGCAGGCAGCGGTTCTGTCTCTAAAGCAGGAGCAGAGACCCCAGTCTGAAATGTTTCTTGCGTTCTTAGGACCACATTAATTTGACGGGAAGGCCTTGCAGTGCCATTGCCGGGTCCCGATTTGACGTGTCCACTCATCTGTGGCATCACCTATCCTTTGCTTCGAAAGCTGTAGCGGCTAACCGCACTACAAGTTTATTCTACTTTGCAGCAGCATATTAGCAGATTTACAGCTTCGAATCGGAAGAGTGAAATCCGAGACTAAGCAATAGAGAGTCGAGCTTCCACTTTGTAAAAGCTAGTACTTCACGCGACTCATTATAGACAGGATTTAGCACCTTTGATTTTGTACCAGCGACTTGAAACTGAACAAAATCAAGCTTTTTTGCTATCTCCGTTGATCTTGCAGCATGATAATCATGGGTGATGACAATTAGTGTTGACAGGCCTTGCTGCTCTGCGATCTTCTTGCTGAATTCAAGATTTTCGTACGTGCTGGTCGCCTTATTTTCTAGCAACAGCTTGTCAGCTGAAATACCTTTTGTTATAAGATAGTCCCGCATACCCTCGGCTTCTGTTTTCTTTGAACCGTTGCTATCCAATCCACCTGTCAAAATAAGCTTGTCTACCGTACCCGCTTTGTATAATTGCCAAGCAAGATCAAGCCGTTCCTTCAGTGCTGGACTTGGCACATCATTCCACAAAGCAGCACCAAGAACGATGCCTGCATCAGATGGAACAAGCGGTTTATTCGTATCGAAACCATTAATTAACCACAGTAAATATCCACACCAGAACACGCCTGCACATATTAACCAGGCAACAACACGAAACAAGAGCAGCCACGGACGCTTTTTCTTCGATCTTCTGCGCGGGCTGCTCCTTGAGACGGTTGCCTTCCTCATGATTCGCTTAATTCCCCGGTTTTTGCAAGCAAGCTCTTGCGATGCTTAAGGCTCAGCGTAAAATACCGGAACCGTCCGTTTCGTATGCTCGATAGTAATTTTCCTGCTGTTTTGCGTGCAAGTGCAACATCCTTGCCATTAACATCACCTTGCCTTAAGGCATCCTCCAGCTCATCCTCGTCCATGAGAAATACCTCGCCGCTAGGCAGCACAACCACGTCCAAATATAAATCATCGAACCAAGGCACCTGCTGATCGGTTAAGCCTTGCGTTTTGCAAACATCGATATACCATTGCACGACGCGTCCCTTGTCATCAAACATCGTCGTGACGACAAAATGCTCGCCTCTTGGAAAATGCTGCATCCACAAGTATCCGCGATCTGCCAAACATAATCTACGTCCGTTATATTCCTTCCATAACGGCTCACGCAATTCATGAATCCGGTAAAACGTCACGAGACCTTTGAACTCTTCACCGTCCAGCGCTAGGCACGTATAGCTCTTACGCAAGATACGCCGCCAGTTAGCTCGGTCTGAAAATTTTCTCTTCATACGGAACGTACCCTTCCGTTCATTTGGGAAAAGCTCGCAAGCAACCTGCACAGCTCTTCTTGGCTTTGTTTACACAACGAACATTTTGCGACCAACGACAGTTGAAATTTACCTATAAAAAAAGATTACCATAACTTAACGTCCATCTCCAGCCGACAGCCAAAATAAACCAAGCTCTTTGCGATAAAATAAAAAGAATACCGCCCCGAAAGGCGGTATTCCTCTTATTGCTCAACGATTTCAATCGAATCAATGACGATATTTTCAGTTGGCAAGTTGTTTTTCAAAGGTGTCTTCGAAATGGCTTTTACAACATCCATGCCATTCTCAACCTTGCCGAAAATCGTATAATTAGGCTCGCGGTTTAAATTTGCAGCATCAGGTCCCGTGCAAATAAAAAATTGGCTGCCACCCGAATTAGGCTTGCTTGCATTTGCCATCGCAACAATTCCTTCTTCGTATTTCATTTCCGAACTTAGTTCATCTGGAATCGAATAACCTGGAGTACCGTATCCATTTCCTTTTGGATCTCCGCCTTGAATCATGAAAGATTCAATAATACGGTGAAAAGTTAATCCATCATAAAAGCCCTCTCGAGCGAGAAAAACAAAATTGTTCACCGTTACCGGCGCGTCTTCCGTAAACAGCTTGACTGTAAAATCGCCTTTAGTCGTTTTAAACTTTGCTAAGTACGACTTGTCGAGATCAATCTGCATATCAGGCATCTTGTCCCAGTTCATCAACTTGGCTGAAGCTGAAGCACTATCCCTTCCTGAACCATCCTTGCCGCAGCCAGCTATAACCATAACTGCTGCGACAACAATGATTAGATACAAGAATGGTGCTCTCTTTCTATTCGCCATTGCTAACCACCCGTTTCTTACGTATTGCCGCCGGTTTCAGTATTTCCTAGAGCATTGTTGCTGTTGTTTGTATTTGTGCCAGTGTTTGGAGTTGGCGTTGGTGTTGGTTCACCCGTTCCGTTTCCTGATCCTGGCGGTTCAGTTGTTCCTGGATCTGTACCATCAGTTGGAGGCAGCGTCGGTTCTCCATCACCGCCTTCTACTGGAGGTGTGGGCTCCACTCCGCCCGGCTCATCTGGATTCGGCTCCATTGGCACATCCGGATTCACTTCTGTTTCCGGAATGCTGATCTTAACTTTTTGAGATGGAGCACTTTCCAAATCCTGCTCAGCATCATAAGCCACAACATAATATTCATAGGTCATTCCCGGGAATGCACTCATATCATCAACCCCTGTGGAAGTGAGCGAGTCTACGAAGCGGATGAAGTCACTTTCTGAAGCTTCCTTCCGGTAAACTTGATAAGTGACCTTTCCATCCTGATACGGATCCCACGACAATTGAACCTTCATTTCTTCTGGAATAAATACTGCTTTAAAATTTGTTATCGTTGCCGGCGGTTTATTTTCTTTAATGCCTTGCGGTTTCTTAAAGCTTGACTTCGCGACATCCTTCATTGCAGGTTTCATAACCTTGGAGAACATGGAAGCAGCTTGACTACTGCCTGTCTTAAGGATATGTTCCACATTTGTCTTATCGTATCCCATCCATACCGCTGCTGTCCACTCCGGCGTGTAGCCAACAAACCAAGCATCCCGGATACCCGAGCCTTTGTAGCCTGGAATACCATGCTGAGTAGTACCCGTTTTCCCAGCCAATGGACGATCAATTGCTGCTCTTGTACCCGTACCGCCCTTTTGTACGACCGTCTGCATCATCTCGGTCAAATAATAGGCAGTGCTCTCAGACATGAGCTGCTTGGAAGGTGGAGCTTTATATTCGTACTTATAATTATTTTTGCCTTCAATCTTCGAAATCGCATGAGGATCAACAGATTTGCCGCCGTTCGCAAATACGCTATAAGCTGTTGCCATTTGCATAGGCGTTGCACCTTTGGACAAGCCCCCAAGTGCAGCTGTTAAATTACGATCATCTTTCTCAAGCTCGATGCCAAGCTTGCTTGAAAAAGCAAAGCCTTGCTTCAAGCCTACTTGATTCAGCATCCAAACGGAGGCAAGATTTCGAGAATCCTTAATCGCCTGTTGCATCGTTACTGCAGTTGCTCCCCATCTATCCGTTGGGCAATAGCTGCCGTAACATTTCTTGTCATTTGCAAGTACAGTCCATGGATAATACTTGCCCGTTTCAAGAGCAGGCCCATAAGAGATAATCGGTTTGAAAGCTGAACCTGGCTGGCGAGGAACCTCTACCCGGTTAAGTCCCTTTTTCACGTAATCTCTTCCGCCTGTTAAGGCTTGAATCGTGCCATCGCGGTGATCAATAATGATCATTGCGCCTTGCACCTGTTGGTCATCCTTGCTCTTCTCAAAGTTGTCATCATCGTTAAACTGTGTATCCATCGTATCCTGAGCTTGCGGGTTAAGCGACGTATAAATCCGGAAACCGCCGATCCGAAGCTCTTCCTCGGATTTCCCAGTCTTCTCCATCGCTTCTTCAACCACATAATCAATAAATGCTGGATACTTTTCGGTATTTCTTTCTTCATGATTTTTAGGAATTTCATACACGACCGCTTTCGCTTCTTCCATCTCTGCTGCCGTAATCAAGCCTTGATCGTACATAAGCTTAAGCACGACTGCTCTCCTGTTCATCGAATCCTCAGGATGATTGATTGGGTTGTAGCGGTTCGGCGCTTTCGGCATAGCGGCAATAGTAGCAATCTGCCAAAGCTCCAGCTTATCAAGATCAGTGTCAAAATAATACTTGGCTGCTTCCTTAACGCCATGTACTCTCTTGCCAAAAAATATTCTATTCAAATACATCGTTAAGATTTCCTGCTTGGTCATTTTGTGCTCAAGCGCTACCGCAATAGAGGCTTCCGTTGCTTTACGGAAAAACGTCTTATCCGCGGTTAGAAATACGTTTTTGGCAAGCTGCTGGGTAATCGTACTCGCTCCCTCAACAGCGCTGCGTGCGATAACGTCCTTCACAACAGCACGTCCGATAGCAAAAAAATCGATTCCTGAATGTTCATAGAAACGTTGGTCTTCTGTTGCAACAATAGCATCAAGCAATTGCTTTGGAATTTCCGAAAATTCAGCGATCTCACGATTTTCATTTGGATCGGACAATCGTGAAATTTCATTCCCATTCACATCATAAATGATGGATGCTTCACCCATAGTCAGCTTGTTCGCATTTTCAGTTAGAACTCGTTCACCGTTCAGCACGATAAGCAAGTATCCAATCAAGCCGCATACGATGGCGATTATAGCGGTGAAAAATAATCCATAAAACCATTTCTTTCCTGATATCTTCTTTTTCTTCTTTTGTTTAGAAGTTTTAGGTGCAGTTGTTTTGCTTGGTCGTTCAGCCATAGCCGACTCCCCTCCTGTTGTTCAATTGTCTGTCTAATCTAGTTTTACCACAAAATGAAAAGAGCAACCCAGCTTGGAGCGGGGTTGCTCTTGCCTGCCGCTATCTAGTTAAACGAGACACGTTATAAGAAAGTTTCACTAACTGATTAAGCCTATGAATCGGAACTGTTATGATCTTGCTGCATAAGAGAAACATTCCGCTGCGGGGTGAACGTCGAAATAGCATGTTTGTATACCATTTGTTGACGACCTTCGCTGTCGATGATAATCGTAAAATTATCGAACGCTTTAATAACGCCCCGAATTTGGAAGCCATTCATTAAAAAAACCGTAACCGGTATGTTGTCTTTGCGAAGCTGATTCAGGAACGTATCTTGAATATTGATCGATTTGTTCATTGGACGTTACCCCCGTCTTAAAAAGATTGATTAGAAGTATATTCAAGATTAACTTGAAACTTTCCTGCTATTATATCATGAACAGATTGCAAATTGTTGTGAAAATTTTCCCCCATATCAATCCAATGAATGTCTTTCATATGACGGAACCAGGAAAGCTGGCGTTTTGCAAACCTTCTCGTATCTCTTTTCAGTAGCTCTACCGCTGCTTCCAATGAGCATTCTCCCTGTAAATATTGTGCAATCTCTTTGTAGCCAAGACCCTGCATAGCAACCGCTGCAGGCGGCAAATCTCTCTCAAGTAGGCGCCTCACCTCATCTACTAAACCTAGCTTCATCATCTCATCTATCCGCAGCTCTATTCTACGATACAACTCCGCACGGTCCATAGTCAAACCGATGATGCAAAGCTCATATGGAGATACCTTAGTTTGACCCGCCTGCTGATCAGAGAAGGTTTGTCCAGTCATGTGAAAAACTTCCAGCGCACGGATGACGCGGCGCATGTCATTTGGATGCAATCTCTGCCCTGCTTGAGGGTCGATAGCAGCTAAGCGCGCATGCAAAGCTTCTGCGCCAAATTCAGCCGCATAATGCTCTTGCTCTTGCCGGAATGCAGCATCCGAACCAATTTCAGCAAACTGAAACTGATAACAAACGGACTCCACATATAAGCCAGTACCTCCAACGATAAACGGCAGCTTTCCTCGCTCCGATATTTCCGCGATCGCTTTCGTTGCTCCAGCTTGAAAATCAGCAGCGGAATACGCTTCATCCGGCTCACAAATGTCGATAAGGTGATGAGGAATGCCTTCACGCTCTTCAAGTCCGATTTTGGCAGTACCAATATCCATGCCGCGATAAACCTGCATGGAATCGCCCGAGATAATCTCCGCATTCCATGCTTTTGCAATATCTAAGCTCATTCGTGTCTTGCCTACAGCTGTAGGACCAATGAGGACTAGCAAAGGCTGCTTGCGAATCGGAAGCCCTTCTTGATCTAACTGCGTATTGTTTATTTCTTCACTCAAAGCTTTATCACTCCATATGCAATTTTCGAAGTATTCACATGCTTGCGCTCAAATCCGAGTCTTGCAAATTCACCGCTAGCTTGATGCTCCTTTAGAACTACGCTTTTCCTAGCAACACGCTTCGCTTGTTCAATCACTTCATCCGACAAAGCGTCCATATTTGCAATGCCGCGAAGCGGCTCCATCGAGCTGGATTCGTTAATCGGTTTCCGGAACATAGGGTCAAAATAAACGATATCTACACTATTGTCAGGCAATCCTTTTAAGTATTCCAAATGATTCATACACTTCATGTCAATACGTCTCATTGCCTCATTCACATCAGGAAGGCTTGTTTCATAACCAGCTAGACCCTCTCGAACGATAGCGCATAAGATGGGCTCGCTCTCAATAGCGGTAACAGCTCCTTTAGGACCAGAGGCATATGAGAACACAAGGGAATCCGAAGCAAGGCCTGCTGTGCAATCAATAATTTGATCCCCTTCCAAACATCCCGAAAGCTGGATAAGTGGATCAGTTTCACCGCGCCGCAGCCGTTTTACCCGTACATATGCCATGCTGGGGTGAAAATAAAGCGGCGTCTCTGATTGTCCGTCATAATAACGAACCTCTTCTTCGGTTACGACGATTAACTGACTATCATTGCTTAACGATAATAGTTTGTTAACTGTTAAGTTGCCGCGTGTTTTGAGCGAAGCGGCTAGCTCTTCAGAAAGCCGGCTTGCTTGCTCCAAAGCTCGTTCTGAAGGCTTAGCCGTCGTTGTAACAATCAAGACATCACCCGCTTGAACATTTTTTCGAGCTGATAGGTCGATAGATGCACGATGATTGGACGGCCATGCGGACAAGTATAGGGCTGTTTGCAGCTTGCAAGTCTTGTCAAGAGTGTCTCGCCTTCCTCACGGTTCATTCGATCATTTGCTTTAATGGAGGCTTTGCATGCGCACATAATGGCCGCCTTTTCCCTAAGCTTTCCAATATCAATCGTTTTTCGCTCGGAGATGAGCAGTTCTGCCATTTCCTCAAGCAAGGATTGCTCCTCTCCTTGAGGCATCCATTCCGGGTAGGAACGAACGAGAAACGTTTGAGGACCGAAGGACTCCAGCTCCACGCCTGCTTGCGAGAACATAGGAATAAGGTCCTTTAATTGCATCGCTTCTCCTGCTGTAAATTCAAGCGTCAACGGAACAAGCAATTGTTGGCTAGCTGCCTCAGGATTTCCGAATTTTTGAAAGAAATATTCATAATTGATCCGTTCATGCGCAGCATGCTGATCGATTAAATAAAGACCATCCTCTGATTGCGCTACGATGTAGGTGCCGTGGTGCTGTCCAATCCAGTGAAGTTCAGGAAAGGATGGTTGATCCTCAACTGTTTCTTCTTCTGATGGCAGCTCAGCGATCATGGCTTGAACTACTGGCGCCTGCGCCTGATCAAAAGGGTTCTCTTGCGGCACATCCGCCTGGTAAGCTCGAGCCTCAGCGAATTCAAGGGTCACAGCGGCTTCTTGAGCAGCGTTCTGTAACGAATCAGAGTCTAAGGCTGTTTCAAGTGATTTTAGATTAGAATCCGAATCTTGAGATTCTAGATCTATATGCGCAGGAGCTTCACGGACTGTAAAGTTGTCAATAGGAAACGTTGGAGGAGGAGCATATAGCTTCTCTGCCGCATTCCTAGGAACATATTCCCGATCAATAACCGGCGGCTTATAAGGCGTCGATGACGTCTTGTTTGTCGCTGTTGGTTGGTAAGGCTTAAACGATTCCGCCATAGGCTCAGGGCGATGGAAAGAAATCGCGTCTTGAACGAACAACGGTTTTGAACGCTCCAGCTTATTGCTTGATTCTGGGCCGGGTATATGCCGCTGGCGACCTAACACCGCTTTAATCGCATCCTCTATCATCGTACGAAGCTCTGGTTCTTTACTGAACCTTACTTCCATTTTGGATGGATGAACGTTTACGTCGAGCAAGCTTGGATGCATTCCTATTTCTAATATCGCAAGCGGAAAGCGATTGATCGGCAGCAGCGTATGATAAGCCTGCAGCAAAGATTGATTAATCGTATGACTGCGAATGTAACGTCCATTAACGATTGCAGTAATCCCATTTCGATTCGCACGCGTGAGTTCCGGCTTCGAGATATAACCGCTTAGTTCGTAATCTGAAGTTTCTGCTTCGATCTTGAGCATCACCTTCGCCGTATTTGAGCCATAAACGGCCGCAATAACCTGAAGTCGATCGCCGGTTCCTAGCGTACGAAGCAGTACATTTCCGTTATGCTTGAACGTAAATGCAATGCCCGGATGAGCAAGTGCGATGCGGTTAATATAGTCGGAAATATGTCCAAGCTCCGTCTGAATTGCCTTCATATATTTAAGGCGCGCAGGTGTATTGTAAAATAAATCCCGCACGGTCATTTCCGTGCCCTGCGGCGCATTTGCTGGTTCATCTATGGTAACCTTGCCGCCCTCTATCACAATCCGGCGAGCAAGTCCTGTCGACGTTTCCGAAGAGGTGCACTGCAGCCTCGAAACAGCTGCAATACTCGGCAGCGCTTCTCCGCGAAAGCCGAGGCTCGCAATACGGAACAAGTCGCTTGCTGTAGAGATTTTGCTCGTCGCATGTCGCTGAAATGCAGTTACGATATCGGCTGCCTCTATGCCGTAGCCGTTGTCGATGACCTTTATAAGCGATAAGCCGCCCTCTTCAATCATAATATCGACAGTTGTACTGCCAGCGTCTACCGCATTCTCAACAAGCTCTTTGACGACTGAAGCAGGCCGCTCTACCACTTCTCCTGCGGCTATTTGGTTGGCTAGCTGCTCGTCCAATATATTAATTTTTGCCATGACGTTGCTGTTCCCCCTTTCACGAAACTAGTCATTTAATTTCGATTTCATATCGTTAAGCCACTGCATAGCTTGCATTGGCGTCAAATTAAACAAATCGAGCTTGCGCAATTGATCCGCAAGCTGCTCCGCTTTCGGATTCGCTTTCTTCCGCACGGGCTCTGCTTCCACAGCAGCTGCTGGCTCATCAAAAATCGATAGCTGTACCATTGCACTAGTTTCCTTAACTCGCTCATTGCGAGTGCTAGTATTGGAAAACACTGAAGAGTCCTCCGGTACTGGGTAAGTGAAACGATTGCTAGAAACAGCACTTTCATTGCCAGCTGTTGCTTTTGGAGCTTCATGCGCTATTGTCTCATCTAGCAGCTCATACGCTCGTCCAATGATCGATTGCGGCAATCCAGCAAGCTGTGCACAGTAAATTCCGTAGCTAGTGCTTGCGGCACCTGGAATCAGCTTTCGTAGAAACGTTACATTATCGCCGCTTTCCTCAACCGCCATACGTGCGTTAGTCAAAGATGGCAAAGATTCCTCGAGATGCGCCAGCTCATGGAAATGCGTGGATACCAGTGCTTTGCATCCAATATGATGGTGGACGTACTCAATAACCGCTTGTGCGATTGCCATTCCTTCACCCGTTGAGGTGCCTCTGCCCAGCTCATCAATGATAACAAGGCTGTTCGCCGTTGCTTTCTCCGTCATTAGCTGGATATCCTTCATCTCAACCATGAAGGTGCTTTGCCCGCCGATAAGATCGTCAGCCGCACCGATTCGTGTAAAAATGCGATCAATTAACGGAATAACCGCTGACTTAGCAGGAACAAAACAGCCCATCTGAGCCATGATGCAAATGAGTGCGACTTGGCGCATGTATGTGCTTTTACCAGCCATATTAGGCCCTGTGATCAGGAGCATCCACTGCTCGTCCTTATGGAGCGCAGTACCATTAGAAATAAATGGCGTACCATCCATCATCGCCTCTACGACTGGATGTTTTCCATCCTCTATGTGCAGATCATAATTCTCAGTCACGCGCGGACGTGAAAACCGACGTTCAGCACTGACCGTCGCCAGCGATTGGTAAACATCAAGCTCAGCGATAATGGCAGCGGCCTTCTGCAGCCGATGAAGGTGTTGCGATAAATGATCACGCAGCTCGATGAAACGCTCATACTCCAGATCGACCATTTTATCCTCTGCTTCGAGAATCAACCGCTCCTTCTCTTTGAGCTCAGGAGTTACAAATCGCTCTGCATTAGCCAAAGTTTGCTTGCGCTCATATCTGCCTTCAGGCAAGCTTGATAAATTTGCTTTAGAAACTTCTAAGTAATAGCCAAAAATGCGGTTATAGCCGATTTTTAAATTTTTAATGCCTGTTGCCTCGCGCTCTTGACGCTCGAGCTCAGCCAGCCATTTTTTCCCGTTCGTGCTTGCCTCGCGCAGCTGATCCAAATAGTCATCATAGCCAGCTCGGATCAGTCCGCCTTCTCTAATGGTAACTGGAGGATCGTCGACTAACACGGTTTCAATCAGATCAGCTAAATCGGAGCAATTGTCTGTTCCGTCTACAAGTGCTTTGAGGACTTCTGAGCCAGACTGTTCACACAAAGCAGTCAACTGCGGAATGCGGCGAAGCGAGCTGCGAAGTGCATTTAAATCGCGCCCATTTGCGCTGCCAAAAGCTACTCTGCCGACAAGCCGTTCAAGATCGTAAATAGGCTGAAGCTCTGAGCGTATGTCATCTCTCAAAATTAAATTAAGGTATAAGGTCTCCACTGCATCCAAACGAGCTTCAACGGCAGCGCTGTTTAATAACGGTTTGTCGATCCAGCGGCGCAGAAGCCGCGCTCCCATTGACGTTTGTGTACGATCAAGCAGCCATAAAAGCGAGCCCTTCTTGTTGCGATCGCGGACCGTCTCGGTTAGCTCCAAATTTCTACGTGTATAGTGATCCAAAATCATATACTGATTCGGCTCATAGCTCGTTATCGAACGTACATGACCAAGCGAGCGTTTTTGCGTCTCGTCCAAATAACCCGTAAGTACACTTACCGCCAACAGCCGTGCTCCAGATATTTTGGCAAGCTCCTGCTCTCCGAACTGCTCAGCAAGCTTGTTTGCATCCATGGGCTCGCGGGCCGTTAGCAGCAGCTGCTTATTCCACACGGCTGCAGCCTGAACACGATCAAGCAATTCCTTGTCCCCGACCAGCTCCGATGGCTGATAAACATTTATTTCATCAATCAGCGCTTCGACATGCTCTTGGAAAGAGGTTACATAAAGCTCACCTGTCGATAAATCACAAGCCGAAAGCCCGAACAAGCCTTGGGAGCGAACGATCGCAGCAATAAAGTTATTCGTATTTCCGTCAAGCGCCTTCGATTCCATAACGGTACCGGGTGTAATGATCCGAACAATTTCGCGGCGGACAACTCCTTTTGCCGCTGCTGGATCTTCGACCTGCTCGCATATGGCTACCTTGTAGCCTTTGTCCACTAGTCTGCTAATATAATTTTCAGCGGAATGATAGGGTACACCGCACATCGGTATTTTTTGCTCGCCGCCGCCCTCTCGGCCTGTCAGCGTAATTTCCAGCTCGCGCGAAGCGGCTATTGCATCATCAAAAAACATTTCATAAAAATCGCCTAATCGAAAAAATAAAAAAGCGTCTTTCGCCTCTTCTTTTATAGCTAGGTATTGCAAAATCATTGGAGTATATCCAGCCATTCCGATCCTCCTCAAAAACGTAGGCAGCATGCTGCTCCGTATATGTTCAAATAATTAATATCGTTAATTACATGCGTGCGATGATTTAATCCTTTTGCGCCCATGCAGTAAACAGTAGATATTCATTATAACAAGCGGAACAGATGTGCGCCATAAGTGAAACGGCTTGTGGGTGGTTTTGTTTGTTTTGTGGGGTTACGGGGTTGGTGGGGGTTGTGGGGGTTAACTGCTGGAACTATTTAAAAGTGAGACTTCATGGGAGCGGGGTTTGTTGATGGTTACTAGTAGCATTGTATTTGTTAGCTGACTTCGGAGCGGAATGATAAAAATTTGTAACTGTATAGAGATGAGGTAACTTATGAGGTGGGAGAAAGGAGTAGGTTTAACGGACACTAGATACGCTATTATGCTCATTTTGCCTTTATACGCATTACTAACGGACATAGAAGCCCTTGTTTAGCTCTGTGAGCTAGTTTATAGTTCCCTTTTGCTCAAATAGCGGAATGTATGTCCGTTAGGTTCAAATATGTGCCCGGTTCTTCAAAATAACGGATAATATGTCCGTTAGGTGGTGTGTGGTGACTTTTGCGATGAGCTAACGGACATCAGATCCGTTATTATGCTCATTTTGCCTGTTTACACTTTACTAACGGACATAGAATCCCTTATTTGGCTCCTGGAGCTAGTTTTTTGCTCTCTTTTGCGCAAATAGCGGAATGTATGTCCGTTAGATTCAAATTTGTGCTCGATTCTCCAAAATAGCGGATCGTATGTCCGTAAAAGGTGTGAGGTAGCTTGGCAGAAAGGTTAACGGACATCAGATACGCAATTATGCTCAATTTGGCTGTTTACACATTACTAACGGACATCAGATCCGTTATTATGCTCATTTTGCCTGTTTACGCTTTGCTAACGGACATAGAATCCCTTATTTGGCTCCATGAGCTAGTTTTTAGCTCTCTTTTGCGCAAATAGCGGAATATATGTCCGTTAGGCTCAAATATGTGCTTGATTATCGAAATTAGCGGATCGTATGTCCGTTAGGAGGTTTGCGGTGACTTTTGCGATGAGCTAACGGACGTCAGATACGCTATTATGCTCATTTTGCCAGTTTACGCATTACTAACGGACATAGAAGCCCTTATTTGACTCCATTAGTCCGTTTTTAGCTCACTTTTGCTCAACTAGCGGAATGTATGTCTGTTAGAAGGTTTGAGGTGACTTTTGCGATGAGCTAACGGACATCAGATACGCTATTATGCTCATTTTGCCTGTTTACGCATTGCTAACGGACATAGAATCCCTTATTTGGCTCCATGAGCTAGTTTTTAGCTCACTCTTGCACAAATAGCGGAATGTATGTCCGTTAGGTTTAAATATGTGCTTGATTATCGAAATTAGCGGATCGTATGTCCTTAAGAGGTGTGAGGTATCTTGGCAGAAAGGTTAACGGACATCAGATCCGTTATTATGCTCATTTTGCCTGTTTACGCATTGCTAACGGACATAGAATCCCTTATTTGGCTCCTGGAGCTAGTTTTTTGCTCCCTTTTGCTCAAATAGCGGAATGTATGTCCGTTAGATTCAAATTTGTGCTCGATTCTCCAAAATAGCGGATCGTATGTCCGTTAGGAACATACCAATGTTATCGCAAGCCGACACATTCGCTCCATATTCTGTTCAATATGGAGCTCAACTCCCCTTTCGCACCTCTTCTTGTAGTAACAGTAAATAACACATAATAAAAGACAAGTGCAGCGTGTACCGACGAGTTAATTAACACACTCAGAAGCAACAACTCAAACTAAAGCGACTTATAGATGCAACTTCACTACGTCTACCTTCTTAATCGCAGTCTCCATTTGACACGTATATCTGTGCTTTCATCCCAGGTCTTGCCTTTTCTTGCGGCATCAAACAATGGCTCGATGTATGGTGCGAGCTCAGAGTAGCTTGCTGTAGCCGTGAGTGCTGAAACGAGGCCATCCAAGCAGAACGCTAGTTCTGCGCGATCGCCGGAATAATATGCTGCTACATAACGCTCCTGTAGGGACGGCATGTAGGATAGATTTTGTTCTTCGCGGGCGCATATAAGCGCGAGCGCGAAGGAGGCTTTGGCTGCCGCAGGCGATACAAGCCAGCTCGGCAGCGTGCGGTATTCGAACCCGCCATGCGGCTGCAGACGGAAGTCTCCAAGGGTTCCATACCTTGGACGGCGGGCCCGCCCTGCGGGGTCCTCGACAAGTGCGAGCGGGAATGCCGCGTAGCTGTCCAGCAAGCGGAGCAAGCGACTCGTCAGCGGCGCTCCGCTAAGATGAATGTGCCCGCCGAGCGCAAGCCCCGGCACGGGCATAGCTCCAGCGGCCCAGCGCAGCGCCGGGTCGCTGATGCGATCGGCGGCGCGCAGCAGCAGCCGCCGCACATTCGCGGCAAGCGCGGCCGGGCTATCGGCCGGCTCGGGCCGCAGCTCGGCGACGGGATACAGCAGCCGTCGCCCTACGAGCAAGGCGTCGGCACCGGCTGCCCCGCCGACGCCAGCTCCAAAAAACCGTGACGCCGACGCGATCTTCCCCGCTGGCGTCACAAGCACAAACTCCGGATCGGCGCCAATAAGCAGCTGCCGATCCACAGTCTCCGCTCTCGCCGCGGCATGCCACGCGGCGAATCGCCTTAGCGAAGCAGCCTCCAGCCTCGTGTCCCTCAGCTTCGGCCAAGCATCACGGACGGCTGTTCGCCCGTCCCCGCCAAGCCACACCTCGGCCTCGCCAATATCGAGGCCAAGTGCATATAGTGCCGCTACAGCGGTACGCGCCACTCTTCGCAGCGCTGGATCATCAGGCCAACCGCCGCTGAGTGGCAGCAATGTCTTATACGGCATCACTTTCCCCGATGCATCAATTCGCAGCATTTCGACGGGCTCCAAATGGACGACGCTGATGCGGTACAATCGTTCACTCTGAATAGCAGGACCGCCGCACAAGCCAGCTCGGCGCCAAATGCGCTGTTTCTCCGAATCAAGCAGATTTGTGGCAATTTGACCGTTGACATTAAGAATCCACTTCCCTGTGAAACGGCTGCAATCGATTGTGCGGGCGTCTGACCATGCGAGCACAGCATCCCCTGCTCTCACTGCTGACCAGTGCTCGGCATGCAGCGGCTGCCCATTGCGCTCGCCTGAGGTATGCTGCTCGTTGGCATCGTATGTAATTTTCTCCAGCCGATCGTAGCTGCCCCGCCATATCCACGTCGAAGCCATTGCTTTCCCGCCTTTAAACTAGGGATGTATACATAAATTTTCGCTTTTTTTATAATTTCAAAAAAAAAGAGGGCTTTCGCCCTCGAATTTGCCGCTCGCGCAGCATATGATACCTTGACAGCAAAGCTTCCCGGCTTGCTTACAACTCATCGTCCAGCAGATCTGGATCCAAATCCTCATAATCATTATCGCCGAGGCTGAACTCCAAATCCTTGCCGTCCAGGTCGTCGCAACCGCCTGGAAGAACCGCTACACAAACCTTAGTCTCGGCGACTAGCTCTACCGAAAACTCACGCTCTACACGAATCACGACGCCTGAACCATTCGAAGAAATATTCGCTTCGATACAGTTTGGCTCCTGAACTACCTCGGCTGACACTTCCACCGTAGAAGGCCGATGTTTCGGGTCTACATAGGATAGATTGACATGCTCGACGTAATGCACGGATTCCTTAGCTACGTCTGTTTGCGAGTTTTTGCTGTACGAATACCAAATGTTGATATCGTAAGTACCAATTACCTCAATGCCGTCGCCCGAACGAACCGCTTCATACTGATGGTTGATGATCCATGCTCCCAGAATACTGGTTGGATTATGAGGCGGCGTTACGGTATGGGTTACAGTGGAAAACTTACGACCTTTGCCGCAGACAGCTTTCGTAATTATTTCTCTGTATTGTAGCTGTTTATCTGCAATAGTCATTGATTTAACCTCCTCCATACAATCATTCATTTAAAGTGTATGCAGGACATTCGTCTAGGGTGACTGTTTATTTTCTCGAAATATAAGATTATATAAGTTTTATACTTATAGCGATCCATATAGATCACTGCGGAACGGATGCTAGAGCCGCCTGACGCCCGGAAATAGCCGTTACGCTTGAAATATAAGAATACATAAGTGCCACACTTATAACGATGCTTATATTTCTCAGCTAAACGTATGCTGTGCCGAAATGGCTTGCAGAACTGCTTGCGATTGATATGCATGCGATTATAGCTTTTATCTCTACAATCACGCTCGCATATGTGCGCAAAACGATAGTTAGGTTTGCCAATGTCGCCACAGCCGTTTACGCTAGAAATTCAAGCGGTTATAGCTTAAAACCTATAAGCCACTCGTATTTCAACGTGATACGATAGCTATGTCTACGAATGCCGCCACAGCCGCATACGCCAGAAATTCATGCAATTACATTATTACGCCATAATCGCATTTGAATTTCTAGGCGGTACAATAGCTATGTCTACGAATGTCGCCACAGCTATTTACGCTTGCCTCGCAACGAATTTTTCCCTTTACATTCTATGGTCGAAGTTCGGACGTCATGACTTTTCTTTTTTTTAATCGCTTCGCGATGCCTAAATACCGTTCAAGTTCTCTTAAAAGCATGAGCAGCGAAGCGCGAACCTCGAACTCGTCTCTTGTTTTTGGCAGCTCCATCGCTTGAAATAATCGAGACAGCTCTAGCAGCCGCTCTCCAACGCTGCCTTTATAAACATCTGATTTCACATCGCTAGACAGCTGATCAAACAAATCTGCGATCATAATCGCTTGAGGAAACTTTTCATATACGAAAGCAAGCTTAACCATCATTTGCTGGATGGATTCGAGCTGCTGACGTCTCATTTCAAAATAAGTGGACCAATATTGCTCTTGGCCCCAAAGCCGATTTTCGCGATTGCGAACGGAGCGCTGGGCTCCTTCCTCAATCGCGTTATAGGCTTCCAAAATTTCGCCGCCATTCCATATATGCGATGGATCGCGCAGCGTCAGCGACATTTCTTGAAAGATGACGGCAAAGTTTTGCTCAATTGAAGAACGAAAGAAGCTAAGTTGATGCTCATCCTTAGGCATATAAATGATGTTCACGATGGTTGCCCATCCCAAACCTGCAAATAAGAGCATAATTTCGTTTCCAATAATGTCGGTTGTCACCTCTGCCCGATTGAAAAGGTGGAATACGATAACCGAGCTTGTAACGATGCCATCCTTCAATTGGAAGCGCGACAATATTGGAAAAGTAATGAGAATGAATATAGCAACTGCCCAAATGTGAAAACCAAATACAGTAAAGATAAGCGAAGCAAAAAAAAGTCCGAGCACAGAAGCGATAAATCGCACAAATGCGCTCTTAATCCCTTTCATCCTCGTCACTTCAACGCCAAGTATGGCAAGAATGCCGGCGCCAAGCGGCGGCTCCAATCCGAGATAGACTGCGGTATAAATGGCTGCAATGGCGGCCAACGCCGTTTTAATAATACGAATGCCCATGAAATAACCTCGCGTTAAGTAGGATTTATTTCTACATCCTACCGCTCGCGCCAACCCTCAGTCAACTTTCTCTCCAGCATTGCAACTAATTGATACATAACCGTAGCGACTACAGCAATCACAATTAAGCTTGATAGCACTAGTGTGAAATTGAAGACTTGGAAGCCATATATGATTAAATAACCTAAACCTAGCTTTGCCACGAGAAACTCACCAACGATGACGCCGATCCACGCTAGCCCGACATTAACTTTCAACGTTGAAATAATGACAGGAAAGGAACCCGGCAAAATGACTAGCTTGAATAATTGCAGTCTAGAAGCACCAAACAGCCTTACGACCTTAATATAACCGGTGTCAATCTCACGAAATCGATTATAAATGTTCAAAATCGTAATAATGACAGTGATCGATAGCGTAATGGCAACGATCGACATAAAGCCTGGTCCAAGCCCAACGATAAAAATAGGTCCAAGCGCCACTTTTGGCATACTATTGAGTACGACCAAATAAGGATCGAATACACGAGATAGAAATGGGAACCACCATAGCAATGCGGCAATCGCAGTGCCTAAAATCGTACCGAGCAAGAAACCTACGACGGTTTCTGTCACGGTCATGCCAACATGGGGCCATATGGAGCCGTCCACCATCGTCTTCCAAAGCTGTAGAAACATCTTAGAGGGATAGCTGAACAGCAAGGGATCAATCCAATTTTTGCGCCCAGCTGCTTCCCATAGACCAATAAACAGGAGCAGCAGCACAAACTGTGTTGTGATGACCGCAGCTGTAATACGCCGTTTGTGTTCTTTGAACCGAGTGTGCAGCTCGCCCATCCAAGTCAGGCGATCCTCTTGAATACCCGATACAGCAGCTTTACCTGTTTTGTCCTTATACAATATATCCCGCCCGCTTCGTTCATCCACCATTTCCACCCCCTTCCATGTCGTCCTCATCAAGCTCCTCCCATAAGCGATCAAACAATTGTTGAAAGTCTGGGAGCTTGCGAGCCGCCATCGGGGTTGCTTGACGAATCTCTTCCGGTATTTCCACTTCACATCGAATATGTCCGGGGTTTCTGCCTAGCACGATAACACGGTCACTCATTGCAGCAGCTTCTGCCAGATCATGTGTGACAAGAACCGCTGTTTTGCCAAGTCTCTTCAAAGTCTGATGAACCAAGTCCTCGAGTTGGAGCTTGATATGAAGATCAAGTGCTGAGAAAGGCTCATCGAGCAGAAGCACTTCCGGCTCTGTAGCTAAAGTTCTTGCAAGTGCGACTCGCTGCCTCATCCCGCCTGATAGCTCATGAGGGTATTTGCGCCCGGATTCCGGCAGTCCAAGCTCAACTAACAGCTCATCTACCGCTTGAAGCGCCTTTTCTGATTTGCGTCCGCTTATTTCAAGTCCAATTGCGGCATTTTCTTTGATAGAACGCCATGGAAATAAATAATCTTGCTGCAGCATGTAGCCTACCTTGGGCGAAGGTCCCACAACCCGCTCACCATTTAGCAGTACTTGCCCCTTAGTCGGTGGAAACAAGCCGGCTAACAGACTAAGCACCGTCGTCTTGCCGCAGCCGCTAGGACCAACCAAGCTGATAAACTCCCCGCGGTTAACTGTCAGCTCAATTTGTTCGACCGCGAGGGAGGCTCCTTTTTCATTCACATATACATGTGATAATTGCTGCAGCTCAAGCACGGGTACATCCATCATGCCTAAGCCTCCATTTCATGCCGGCAGTTATTTCACTGCTTCAATTGCTTTTTCGGCAAAGCTAGTATCTACAATTTCACTATGCTCGGTACGCTTCTGAAGTTCTCCCGCGCTCGTAATAACGTCAAGAAGGTTGTTCCATTCCCCTTCATCAATGATCGGATCTGTAGCGAAGGAGCCTTGTTTTTTGTAACGGTCAATGGAGCTGATAAGAATATCGCGATCCACATTTTCAAAATATGGCAGCACAACTTCGGCAATTGCTTCTGCATTGTTGTCCTGAACCCAGAGCTGCGCTTTATGAACTGCGTTCGTGAACGATTGAATAGCTTTTTTGTTTTTGTTGATATAGCTTTTCTTAGCCATAAACACCGTGTAAGGAAGGTGACCGCTTTCCTCACCGAACGACGCTACCACATGCCCCTTGCCTTCCTTCTCAAAAATCGAGGCTGTCGGTTCAAATAGCTGGACATAATCGCCAGTACCCGATGCGAAGGCTGCAGGTATGTTTGCAAAATCAACGTTTTGAATCAGCTCCAAATCCGCTTTCGGATCGATGCCAAGCTTCTTTAACGCAAACTCCCCCGCCATCTGCGGCATTCCGCCTTTTCTTTGGCCAAGGAATACTTTTCCTTTTAAATTATTCCAATCGAAGTTTGCATCAGCCTCTCTAGCTACAAGGAAAGTACCATCGGTTTGAGTCAATTGGGCAAAGTTAATAATCGGATCATCCGTCCCCTGCTGATACACATAAATGGAAGTTTCCGATCCAACCAATGCAACGTCGATCGCATTCGAGAGCAATGCCGTCATCGTTTTGTCACCGCCCGGTGTAGTCGTTAATTCCACATCGAGCCCTTCCTCTTTAAAGAAGCCTTTCGCGACAGCTACGTATTCTGGTGCATAAAATAATGAGCGCGTTACTTCGCCGATACGAATCTTCACATTGCCTGAATCGCCTTTACCGCATCCAGCAAGTACACTTGTCATGACTAGCACTGAGGCGAGCAGCATCGTCAATACCATTCGTTTTTTCATTTTTGAGTCCCTTCTGCAACTATGCGTTTAATAAATGTACTTCAGCCTATGCGCTTTAGCGAAGGGCGGTGAATACATGCACAAAAAGAAGGCTGCCCTTTATCGTCATTGGACGATTGGACAGCCTTCTCATCTTGTTATTAAATTTAGCTGCTTATTACAGCTTGTAGATGTCAGTATATTTTTTCGTTAAATAAGCAACCAAATGCTGTGGATCAAGCGGTTTGCCAGTAACGCTCTGGATAAGCTCAGATGGCGTTCTCAGCTTGCCGTATTTGTAAATGCGCTCGCTAAGCCATTGCTTAATCGGCAGTAAATTCCCTTTTTCTACACTGCCCCAGAAACCTTGCAGATCACGCTCCATCGTATCTGCGATTTGTGCTGCATACATATTGCCAAGTGAATAGGAAGGGAAATAACCAAAAGCTCCACCTGACCAGTGAACATCTTGGAGAACGCCTTCTGCATCATTTTGCGGAGTCACGCCTAAATACTCTTTGTATTTTTCATTCCAGATAGCTGGGAGATCTGCAGCTTTCGCACCGCCATTAAATATAAGCTTCTCAATCTCATAGCGGATAATGATATGCAGATTATAAGTCAGCTCATCGGCTTCTATTCTAACTAACGATGGCTGCACAACATTATTCCCACGATAAAATTGATCAACGCTCACATCAAGCTGACCAGGAAACCGTTGTTGAAGCTCGCCGAAATAACGATTCCAGAAAGGTCTGCTCCGGCCAATAACATTTTCCCAGAAGCGGGATTGCGATTCGTGAATGCCCATGGAAGTTCCGGTGCAAAGCGTTGTGCCGATAAGCTCTTCCATAATATTTTGCTCATACAGCGCATGACCGCCTTCATGAATTGTACCGAACAATGCGCTTGTTACATCGTCCTCCAAATATCTTGTCGTAATTCGAACATCTCCGGGATTAAGTCCTGTAGCGAATGGATGAGCGCTCTCATCGAGCCTGCCTGCTTCAAAGTTGTAGCCCATTTGCTCCAATATGTATAGACTAAATGCTTTTTGAGACGATTTATCATAGTTTTGCTTCAGAAATGAAGTATCTGGCTGATGCGGCGAGTTTGCGATCGCTGCTGCTAGTGGTACGAGCTGCTCGCGTAAACCGCCAAACACTCGGTCAAGTTCAGCAACGGTCATGCCCGGTTCATATTGATCGAGAAGCGTATCATAACGAGTCTCTTTCGGTCCCCAAAGATCAATAAATTGATTCGTATAGGAAATGACCTTCTCCAAATAGGGCTGGAAGCTTGCATAATCATTGTTTTCCTTCGCTTCTTCCCATTTGCTTTCGGATTGCGAGGATAACACCACATATTCTTGATAGAGCTTCGGTGGTATTTTGATGCTGCGATCATACTCCTTGCGAGTTTCCGCAACTAAACGCTGATCGATTTCACTGAGCTCTGAGTATACTGAACGATCCTCCAGTATGGACAGATTTTCTCCTAGTTCAGGTGATGTTGCCAGCTTAAAATGGTCGCCGGATAACGCGCCAATGACCTCTGAGCGATTATCCATTCCTTTGCGCGGAGCGCCTGTGCGCAAATCCCAATATAGAACCCCGAGTGCTTCCTCATAGCTCGAAATTTTGCGAATGGTTTCTCTGAAACTTTGCAGAGCTTCCGTATGTTTTGTAGACATCATTGTTCCACCTTCCTGCTTCGTTTTTACATTGATTATGATTCATGGGATCTTTACTTGATCTTACTTATTCCAATCCTTATAATCATCTTAAACCTGCAAGACATCCAGTGCAAGAGATAGAAAGAGAGGAAACCATATGCATATCATTTTTTCCAAAGCAGCTACTGATCGGTTAACTCCTTATTTAAAAGAGGGGAAAAACCAATTAAAACTGCTTCATGATACAGAAGGATGCGGTTGTGTCGTTAGCGGCGTTCCTGCCCTTCAGTTGATTAGTGAGCCCACGGTGGACGACAAACTCGCACAAGGCGATCCTTTGCCCTTCTATTATGAACCTCGCCATGAAATATATTATGAACCCCAGCTGCGTGTTGATTACAATGAGGAACGAAGCAGCTTTAGTCTCAAGAGCGACAGCCAAATCTATACGGTAAACCTTCGTTTTCTAAGCGGAGGAGCAGCATGAACAAAATTGATGAAATTTTAAATTACAATAAAGAATTTGTTGAGAACCGGAAATACGAGAAATATTCCACGAGCAAATATCCAAACAAAAGAATGGTCATCGTTACTTGTATGGATACAAGGTTGACAGAAATGCTGCCCAAAGCTATGAATCTCAAAAATGGCGATGCCAAAATCATTAAAAACGCTGGGGCTATCGTAACCCAGCCTTTTGGCAATATTATGCGTAGTGTCCTTGTCGCCTTATATGAGCTGCAAGCTGACGAAGTATTTGTCGTTGGCCATAGCAATTGCGGGATGACTGGTCTCAACCCTGAACACATCATTCAGCATATGGAAGAGCGAGGCGTCTCCAATGAGACGATTACAACCTTGAAGCATTCAGGTCTTAATCTGATGCGCTGGCTGACTGGCTTCGACAACGTCAGAGACAGTGTTCTAAACAGTGTAAGCATCATCCGCAATCACCCCCTGCTGCCTGCTAATATTTTAGTACATGGATTGATTATTGATTCCGAAACTGGTGAACTAGAGCTTGTAGACGCTGCAACGCCTCAATTGTAAACAAATAAAACGGGAACACAGCGGTTAATCAATCATACCGCTACGTTCCCGTTTTTTTACTTCATAAGCTGCAAGTCTTGCTGCTATCACATCGGATCTGTCTCTCTTTGAATGCCTGTGAATGATTGCATCATCATCTAATGGACTCGTAGCTCCCCAAATCAATCCTCTTTGATCACACATCTGCTTACACAATAAAATGACGTCTTCGTTTACAATTTGCAAATTAATATCTGTATAGGGAGTTACATCCTCTGCCTGCAAATAAATCAATCTTGCACTTAATTGCATCTGCAAGCTGTTCTTACCTAAACCAAGCTCATCAAGCGGTGCTGCAGACAGTCTGCGATCTGCTTGCATTAGCATTTTGACTGCACCGCGAACATTGCCTCTGCGCTCGTGATAGAGGCCAACAGCCAGCTGAATAAGTCCAACCCAAGTATCTGCAAATCGATCACCGGGATTCTCTTTCCAGTACTCCTCCAGAAGCTCGTGACATTCGAAATAATCTCTGGATGCATGGAACTCCACTAAATAAGCAATATACGCTTTCGGAAAAGAAATCATAAAAACCTCCAAATGACTTGTTCCAATCGAATTCATCGTTTCATTTATAATAAAAATATTAGCATATGTCGCTTATACTTTCATACATTTAAACCAATCCTATAGAAATAAATGAAACCATCATGTCTATTAGGCGTATATTATCTATGTTTGTAAAGAATGTATTAAAGATATCAGGAGGAGAACACACAGATGAAAAAGGGATTCATGGTCATGCTGGCACTCACACTATTCATCACACTAGGTTTCGGACAGTATGCCGATGCAAAACCACGAGGCGGAATGAAATCTCCGAAACAAAGCGTTACGCAAAACCCTAAGAAATCGGATAACGTTAATCAATCGAACCCAGGCAAGAAAGCTGGAGCAACAACTGGCGCTACAAAACCTGGATTTTTTAGCGGCGGCGGCTTAATGAAAGGCCTAATGATTGGCGGATTGGCAGGCTTGATGTTCGGCGGTTTGTTCGCGGGCATGGGCGCATTCGGTAATATTCTTGGTCTAATGATTAATTTAATGGCTATCTTCGCCATCATCATGCTCATACGTGTAGCATTCGTATATCTGCGCAGCAAGCGTAACCCGCCAGATCAACGGAGACCCTACTAATCGTGCGCATCTATACAGATGAGATTATAAACGCTATCTGCCTTCATATGTCTGAACGACGGGGAGTTAACCCTACCGATGTGGAAGTGCAGCTCTCATGGGAAGAAGAGTATGGGTATACGGCCGAGGTTTGGGTGAAGGGCCGCAGCCAGTACATCATTGAAGCGAATATCCTCGAGGCTATCGAGCAATATATGTTCACACAATATAATCGGCGCGTTTTCCGCTCCAACATTACGCTCGATGCGGATGAAGAATTTTGGGCAGACATTTCCGATTAGCATAAAAAAAGCATCCAATAGCTTGCATTATCTTATGTATAAGCAGCTAGCGGATGCTTTTTTTTGTGCCGAAATATGCTCTCCCAATAATTACTAGAGAAATATTAATAGATTTCCAGCAACATCCTCGTCCTCCCTGCGTCTAAACATTAGACTAGAGAGGAGTGTATATGACAAATCTATGAGAAAAAAAATGAGTACAGCCTTGCTTTTGCTTTTCTTTTGCCAAACAATCATGACAGCAACGGCAGGCATTGCAGATGCTGCAGCAAATCAAATGACAAAATTCCGTGTTTATCAAAATGACCAAGTGCTCCGTGAGTTCACTACGGAGGCGCAAGCGATTTCCTATGCCGGGAAATTCGGTTACAGTCATGTCGAGAAAATTGCTGATCGTGCTTGGGTATGGGATAACTTCCCTCGTTACAAGGTTTATCAGAACGGTCAAACTCTCCCAAAATGGGAGTTTAGCACTTACAATCAAGCATTATCTGTTGCTAAAAACCTTACAAACGTACATATCCGTGATCTTGAAAACATTGGCTGGAGTTATCAATCTTACTCCAAGTTCAAGCTTTATCAAGGCGATAACACTCGTGACAATTGGTCCTTCCTTACACTTGCTGCCGCTAAGCAGGAAGCCAAAAAATGGGGCAATGCCCATGTAATCGATTTAACAACGAACAAATGGGTTTGGGGAAATCAGACAGCTGCACAAACTAAAGCGCAGCGCGCTGCTGCACCCGTCTATCAAATTACTGTGGATGGGGCACCTGTAGAAGAGTTACCGCTTTATTCCTACCTTCTCGATGCTATGAATGCCTCATATTCCATTTCTGGCAGTCAGGTATTAAATACAGCAACGAGTAAGATCGTTCATTCGAATGTACCCGCTTATTTAGTAAAACAAAATGGTGCCGTGGTAGGCTCTTCTATTAGCTTAGATGGGGCTGTACAGCTTGCGAAAAAAACACCAAATGCAGAGGTTACCTTCAACGAGAAAGTATATTGGTCCGGTATTCCTTATTTAGCCGTTTATCAAGGCGACAAAAAATTAAGAGCCTTTAATACAAAGACTGGTGCAATTGCGTATGCGAAGGGTTTTGCGAACAGCACTGTTCAAACGAGCGAAGGTCGTAAAATTTTCAGCAATACCAAAAGCCTAGTTTATATGGGATGGAATGGCAGCGCAACAAGCGCAACGATTATCAGCCATGTCGCTAATACGCAAGGATTGTCGATTGACTCCCCTACTTGGTTTGAGCTCTCCGCTGCGGATGGCTCAATGATCGACACTTCAGATCAAGTAGTCGTAGACACTTTCAAAGAACAAGGAATTAAGGTAATGCCGCTTGTTCACAATCAATTTAACAAAAAAATGACGACGGAGTTTTTAAAGAACAATACCGCCCAGCAAGCATTCATTAAGACGCTTATAGCGAAGCTTACACAGCTCGGTGTTGCAGGCATCAATCTTGATTTCGAAGAGGTCGCTGGAACGGATCGGGCTGCCTATACCGCCTTTGTTACAGCACTTGCTAAAGCTGTGCATGACAAAGGTATGCAAATATCTATCGATTTGCCACGCGGCAGCTTAAGCTGGAATGATAGAACCGCTTATGACCATACCGCTCTTTCGGCGGTCGTGGATACAATTATCATTATGGCTTATGATGAGCATTGGAAAGGAAGCGAGGTGCCTGGTTCTGTTGCTGGCCTCAACTGGGTTGAAGAAGGCGTTAAGCAATTTTTGAGCTATGGCATTCCGCGTAACAAGCTTATGCTTGGCATTCCTTTTTACGTACGCGAATGGAAGCTTGACAGCACGAATAAGCTAGTCAGCAACCGTGCCATCTTTATGAAAGAAATTCCTAAGCTTATTGCAGATACGAACGCTCAAGGTGAGATGGACCCGGAATCTGGACAGATGAAATATAAGTATACCAAAGACGGCTTCACCTATTTATTCTGGGCTGAAACCGAAAACACGGTCAAAGCTCGTATCGATATAGCCAAAACTTACGATTTGGCTGGCGTTGCAGCTTGGCGCCTCGGTTATGAAAGCTCTGATTTGTGGACGATGATGCTTCGCAATAAATAACATGAATAGCCCCACTCTCCTATGGAGAATGGGGCTATTATTCATTTAAAGACTTATTTCAATTGATCTACGGCAGGAAATTTCAGCAATACCTTCGTCCCCATTCCGAGCTCGCTTTGAAAAGCAATTTTCCCCTTTAATGCTTCGACAATCCGAAAGGTAACCAAAATGCCTAAGCCTGTCCCCGTTTCCTTTGTCGTAAAAAAAACGGTACCTAATTGCTCTAATTCCTCTCTGGATATGCCCTTTCCAGTATCAATAATCTCTATACAAATTTCCTCTTTGTAGTAATAGGCATTGACAGTCACTTCACCTTTATCTGGGATCGCTTCTACCCCATTTTTAATTAGATTTAATATCACTTGAGTCAGTTTCGGTTTGTCTGCCCTTATATAAAGATCCGTTTGATTACAGTTTAAGTGGATTTGCACATTTTGAATTAACCCATAAGAATTCATAATTTCCAATGTATGTACCAGAAATTCGGAAATCTCGATTACTTCCAGCTGATCGGCTTGCGGCTTAGCAAGATTCAAATAATCAGAAATAATATACTCTGCTCTATCCAATTCAGATAATGCAATATTCAAATAATCCTTTTTTTTATCATCGACAGATTCCTTCAATAGCTGTAAAAATCCTTTCACTACCGTCAGAGGATTTCGCACCTCGTGAGCAACGGAAGCAGCAATTTGACTTACGATTTTCAATTTTTCACTACGCTCCAGCTCATTTTTCAAATATGCCGTTTCAATAAAATGCTCTTTCAGTAATATAGAGACACCCATTCCAATAAATGATGCTGCAGCTAAAATCGAAATGATAAAAATACAGTCTGAATGAATCTCGTTTGTGTAGGAGTTAATCTCGAGATAGACAAAAAAAGATAAAATGAACACAATTACGGAATAAATCGATAAGTTCATACAAATCAGCATGCGTCTGGCAGCTTGTTTTTTACGCAATGACTTTAAAAAGAAGAAACACGGCCCCACACTTAGCAATAATGTTGCTGTAGAAAGGAAGACATCATCCCCTCCCATACACAAGCAGTATATGATGGCAGCAGCAAGGGCAATAATGCCAGGTAAAATGTACTCGTAGCTATAAATGATCAGAACAATTAAAGGAATACTTCTTAAATCGCCATGAAAGTTGCCCATCACATAAATAGGATAAGCCATACAAAGGATAGAGGATGCTCCAAACACAAATCCATTTAGAACTTGATAAGAAATTCTATTAATTAATTTATTTCGAGAATAAAAAAATTGTTGGATAAAGATCGGAAAACATATGATAATTAGATGAATTAATAATTGATTTATCATATCTAGATATCAATTCCCTCTCCTTTTTGCTATTTTTTCTTCATTCTTTCAAACGATCTTGTCCCCTGTATAATATCATAAAAAATAGAAAATAATCATGAAATTTTTGGAAGAAATCAGCAAAAATGAAAAACCCATGTCGTATGACATGAGCTCGTTAAGGATATTAGGAAACTATGCGTAAATTTTGTGCTTTTCCCTTTTTTTGCTGCCATGAAAAGAACCTATATATTCCTTATATTTTTATATATACATTCATTGAGGAATAAGTAAATCTACGTAGGCTTGGTATCCAATAATTGCTACAATCAGTGAACCAATAAAGAAAAGAACGGATCCACCTAACGTAATCTGCCAATAAGTGTTATTCTCGCCTCATCAATTTGTTCCTTACTGTTCATTTATTTCACTCCTTGTGGACGTATACCCCATTATATACAATCTTTAAAAATAGGTTCTAATCTCCACAAAAATGACCTCAGACAATACTTGGCTTACGAATCAGTTTTGACAATGTCCTCAATGCTCTTAATTCCGTTCTTGTTCCTACCGTTTACGTTTCAGCCCTCAAATAAGCCCATTTCCGGCGCTATCGTCAACTTATTATTACGAAGTACAAAGAGCAGTTCATTAGCGATGACAATGGACCAAATAACGCCATGGAACTTCATATAATGATTCATCACAAACAGAGTTGGAATAAAAATAACTCCCTGTTGAAATCAGCTCTTGAACGATCGTGAACAAGGTTCCCACCGACACTGACCTTCCTTTTTCAATCCTCATATCCTACAAGTTACTTCAACTTACTTATTTATTACTTTAAATTACTTAAAAAATACTTTCATTTACTTAAAAAATGCGTTAAACTTACTTACAAGGAGGTGTTCATCATCTATCAAGAGCAGAGATTATTGAAAATACTCGAATATTTAAAAGAACATCAAACGATGAGTGTCATGGATATTTGTACCCATCTCGGTGTATCAAGGGATACAGCTCGGAGAGATATCGTTAAATTAGTGCAAGAAGGTGTAGTCAATCGGACACATGGTGGAGTAGCCTCTCCTCAATTACAGAAGGAGCTTGCTTCCTATCAGGAACGGCTAATAGATGAAACAGATAGCAAAATCAATATTGGTTTGGTGGCAGCAAAGCTCATACATGATCATGAGACGGTCATATTAGACGTTTCTACAACGGTGCAGGCAGTAGCCGAGCAAATCTCCGCGAAAAATATTACAGCTATTACTCAGTCCATAGACATCGTAAGAATTCTCTCTGATCGGGATGATCTGCAGGTTTATGTACTCGGAGGTTATTTACACGTGAAGAACCGCTTGCTGTATGGTCCCTCCGTCATTGAAAAGCTTCGTGAAATGAGAGCTGATAAAGTGTTTATTGGCGCCGCGGCGATTCAATCAGATGGTCTCTACTACCCGTTTGAAGAGGATGCTCATATCAAAAAAGAGATGGCACGCAGATCAGACCAGGTTATCGCTGTAGCTGATTTTACGAAGTTTAAAACCAAGTCGGTTTATCGTTTAGATTTTGACTATATTGATATTTTAATTACCGATCAAGAAGTGCCTAGTGAAATAGAAGAAATACTTGATCAGAAAAACATAACAGTTATTTGCTCTGAGATAAACAACAAACTCGAGGAGGAAAATAAAGATGAATAATAAAATAGTGCATAACGTTCAAATCGTTCAGCCTGATGCTATTTTGCCAGCTAGTACCGTCTGGATTAGAAATGGAATCATCGAAAAAATAGAAAATAATCATACTCCCCTTTTGCCCCTTCCAGATGAGGAATATGAGCTTATAGATGGGAACGGGCAATGGTTAATCCCTGGCATGATCGATGTGCATATACATGGAGCTAACGGGTTCGATATGATGGACGGAACAGAAACGAGTATTCAAGAGGTTTCTCGGGCTTGTGCTGCAACGGGCTGCACCTCGTTTCTTGCTACATCAGTAAGCTCAACAATGGATGAATTATTAGCTATGATTCGTAGTGTTAAACGAGTCGTTGGGATTGAGGTCGGCGCCAAAATTGCTGGACTTCATTTAGAGGGACCTTATCTGAATCCGAAGCGTAAAGGGATGCAAAATGAAAAGTATTTACGTCATCCGCATCTTGGTGAGATGAAGCGAATCTTCGAAGAAGCAGATGGACTTATTAAAATGGTAACGATAGCCCCAGAATTACCCGGTGGAATGGAACTCCTCACTTATTTGAAAGAAATGGGAGTTATCATTGCTGTCGCACATTCCGATGCATCGTATGAGGAAGCTAAGTTAGCATTTGATGCTGGAGCTAGCCATGTTACACATTGCTTTAATGGCATGCGTCCGATTCATCATCGGGATCCCGGGCTCGTCGCTGCTGCTTTTGAAGCAGATCATGTGAGTATTCAAGCCATTGTCGATGGCGTCCACCTCCATCCTGCTATTGTTCGTTTGATGCATCGCATGAAAGGACCCGAAAACATGGTACTGATCACAGATGCATTACAAGCCATGGGTTTAGGAGATGGCAGCTATCTCTTTGGCGGCCATCAAGTAACAGTAACCAATGGCGTTGCGCAGCTAGCGGATGGAACATTAGCCTCTAGTGTAGTTACGATGAATGAAGCACTCCGCTTCACGACCGAAACCGGTATTTCCTTGCTGGACGCTATTCAAATGGCCTCAACAACTCCTGCACGAATATTAGGTATGGATCATAATACAGGTACAATCAAAACAGGATTAGATGCCGATCTTGTTTTGTTGAATGAACATTTCCAAGTAGAATGGACCATGATTAAAGGTAATGTTATCTGAATGAGCGGAGATTGAGAAACCATCTTTTACAATAACAAGAAATGAAGAAAACACTCTCTTAATGTAATTACTCTACTATAAAATAGTAAACTTACTTTAGGAGGGAATTTATGAAATTTGTTAAACAGAACGGAATTAAGGCCGCGATTGTAGGTACAGCAGCTACTGCCCTTCTGATTACGAGCATTATCAGTACACAATCGCCTAATCAAGTTGAAGCTGCTTCTACAAAAACGAAAAATGTCATTTTGTTTATTGGTGATGGGATGGGAATGGCTCAACGTGATGCTATCCGCCTTGCTACCGTCGGCTTAAAAGGCAACCTCGCTATGGATTCAATGCCTTACGTAGGTTTGCTGCATACGAGCTCTACTGTTCCTGTAACCGATTCAGCTTCATCAGCTACGGCATATGCCAGCGGTGTGAAAACGTACAATGGTGCAATTGGAATGGATGCCAATAAAGTAAAAGTAAAAACGATCATGGAATACGCCAAGGAATCTGGAAAATCAACTGGAATTGTAACAACAAGTCAGGTAACTGACGCTACGGGAGCTGCTTTCGGCGCACATGTAGATGATCGTTCTAAACAAAGTGAGATCGCTTTGCAGCTATTGACACAAAGCAAAGTTGACGTCATTCTCGGTGGAGGCGAAGATTTCTGGTACCCAGCTGGAGAGCCTGGTAAATTCCCAGATGAGCCGAGCGAAGATCCTTCTGAAAAAAGCAAAGGAACACAAGGAAATCTTGTAAATAAAGCAAAACAATTAGGATACAGTTACGTTTCAAGCAAAACAGAAATGCAAAAAGTGAAAAAAGGCAAGCTGCTTGGTCTGTTCGCTAATGAAGAAATGTTCCAACAAAAGCCTGAAGGCGAAGGCGATATTTATAACCCCGTTGTTTCTCTAGCAGAGATGACTAAAAAAGCGATAGATACACTCGCTACAAATAATAAAGGCTTTTTCCTAATGGTTGAGGAAGAAGGAACGGATGAGTTTGCTCACCAAAACAATGCCAAAATGACAATCAAAGCCGGTCAAGAATTGGATAAATCCGTTCAGGTCGCCAAAGATTTTGCCAAGAAAAACCCGAATACACTTGTCCTCGTATTAGCCGATCATGAAACTGGCGGTTTCTCCATCGAAGAAGTGAATGCCGATGATGAGTCCGGCGACGGAATTTCCAAAGAAGATGGTCCTTTCGCCGTTGCTAACAGCAAATTTAACTTTGTTGTGGATTGGACAACATCAGGCCATACTGCCGTAGATATTCCGATTACAGCTATGGGTCCAAATGCTGAGTTGTTTACAGGAATCTACGAAAATACAGATGTATTTCATAAACTCATGCAAGCTTTAGGACTTAAAATTAAAAAATAACAACAAATTGTCTTCCCATAACAATTGAATACAGCACAAAGCAGAAATGCCGCCAGTGATCTGGCGGCATTTCTCACAATTGTATGACTTTAGTCTGTGCACCCGCGAAGCCGCTGGGTGTTATGCCTACAGCAGCTTTAAATGAACGACTAAATAAATAAATGCTGGAGTAACCTACATTTTCAGAAATTTCTGTCACGGTATACTTCCCTTCCATGATCAGTAATTTTGCATGCTCAATTCTAATATGCGTTACATATTTATGAAGGGATATCCCAAGCTGCTGCTTAAACAAATGAGACAAATGATTCGTAGACACCCCGACATATTTACTTATAGAAACATTATTTAAACAAGGATCTTGATAACTGTCATGGATAAAATGGATTGCTCTTTCAATGAATGCCCAGCCTTTAGTCCATTTCCCTTCATTGCGATCCGTTTGATTTTTAAAAAATAAATATAACAGCTCCAAGCAGATTGATTTTGTTAATAAAAAATGTCCAGCTCTTTTCTCCTGAAAATGTTTGTGAAGCTGCAAAAACTTCTTTTTCAGCTCTATCCTGTCTGCCAACTGTATGTGTGAAATGGGAACAATGGAAGTTAACTGCATTTCCTTATCCACAGTGTAAGTATTATGAATTTTGGAAGCTGTTGTGAAATCCAACAAACTTCTTTCCGCATCATAATATAGATCAAAATGAAAAATATATTGAATTAATGGTTGATCGGAGATCGATCGAATAATGTGAGGCATAAAGGGATGCATCAACAGCACATCGCCTTCTTGAGCATTATATTTAACACCGCGCAAGAAAAACTCAGCTTCGCCTTGTTCAATATAGGTAAATACATGATCGTGATCCATCCATTCACCGGCTAAGGATGAAGTGGTCATCACTCTCACCGCCCTTACGAAAGGCGATATGCTGTTCATCCAAAACTCATCCATAACTTTCACCCCTGCTATCGTAACGCGTCTATTCACCCTCCTCCCATTATAAATGAAGCATATTAAAATTACTCATAATTAAATCTGTTAATCCGCTAGAATAGATCATTCAGTTGTTATCCGCTTAAGACCAGTCAAACAATACACCATTATACTGATCTTTATTGACTCTTAGTCCCTCGTACGCTTCTTGTGCTTGCTCCGGCTTAATCACATGACTTATTAATGGTTCGATCTGCAGCCTTTTTTGTTTCATAAGCTCAAATACAATTTTTGAATTTCTAACTAAAGAGTGTTTAACAAACTCATTAGGTTCAACCGGGTAACGCCACTCATGCGCGCCCTTAAACGTAATACAGCCTCGCCCATAAAGATGACAATAGTTTAATATATCAGTAACATCTGTGTTGTACTCTCCGCGAGGACTTCCCAAGAAAATGATTTCACCAAGCTTAGCAATCCACTTCAGACTGTCAACTCCGACCGCAGGTACGCCAGTTGCCTCAATATGTGTGGATACACCAGCACCCTTGGTTAACATTGATATCCGTTGCTTTGTATCTTCTACTCCACCATCAATCGTGTAATCCACGCTGCATGCCTCTGCAGTCCGTATTCTTTCTTTCGATAAATCGACCCCAATAACCGTAGCTCCCTGAAGCCGAGCTAGCTGAGCAGCCAAATTACCGACTAATCCAAGCCCAGTCACACTTACAAAGTCACCAATTTCAATTTCAGATACACGTACCGAAGTGAAGGCGACTGTAGCCATGCGGGTAAATGGCACCCATTTTAAATCCAGATTTTCAGGAACTTGAATACATAGCTCATTCGTGTTAACAACTTGATATTTGCTATGTTGTCCATAATGAAACACGATATCACCTGGCTTCAAATCTTTAATGCCCTCACCTGTCTCCATTACTTTGCTTACGCTCGCATATCCCGGACATAGCGGAAGCTTAGCCCATTCTTCTTTACCTGTTAACATTGCTAGTTCAGTTCCTGGGCTAATGAGGGAATATATCAATTGTACAAATATTTCATTCTCATTTAATTTTTTTAGAGTGTAATTCTCTTTAACCGTCTCAACTTGTAAGGGGCTCACGAACATGACTTTTGTATTTTCCATCGAAATCACTCCTCTGTAAATGCTTTCACTATTAATATAAAACTTTGTGATGTCGATGTCTTTGCTCGCCTAAACGATTTTTTATCTAAAACACCGAAAATAATATGAGCTGCTATGTTTGTATTCTATAAGGCTATTATCATACCAGTACAACCATCCAATCACTTCGCTCTATCAATACATAATTTATAGTGTAGTCAAAACACAGGGGGTGAATGTTTGATGGAAAATATCGGTTTTATTCTAGTTCTGTTCATTTTGTTGGTTATTATCGCTACTCACTGTCGTGACCGCGCTTAGGACAAAAACTGTCTAGATAACAAACCCTGTTCTGTCATACGTCGAATGAATAAAACCTTAACAGCACCTGCCACAATGTATGCTCATTTAACCTATAACATCTCATAGTAAAAAAGAGAAAGTCCATGCCATGGGCTTTCTCTTTACTTACAAACAGCTTATTGGGCAAACATCCTTACAGAACAAACGTCCAATCATACCGTACCATACGCACATAAACTACAGTGTACTTTAAACATTGGAGGTGAATGTTTGATGGGTGGATTTGTTGGTGGTGCTAATCACAGTATTGGTATTATCCTGGTTCTGTTCATTTTGTTGGTGATTATAGCTTGTAGTTGCGGCATCTTTGGCGGCGGCTGTGGCTACTAATCAGAATGCTTAATGCCTTCCATCTATTCAGACAGTGAGTATTTTCTTAAATAGCATGAACACAAAAAGCCCATTTTATGGGCTTTTTGTGTTTATTCCCTCATCGAACGGGGAATTGTTGGATATGAGATTGTTTAATAAGAATCATGTTCAACTTAAAAATAATGTAATTACTGTTTAAATGAAATAACAACTTTCCCAAAGTATGACCCCTTCATCAAGTACTGAAGAGCATCTACCGCACGTTCAAAAGGATACACTGAATCAACTATGGGATGAAACCTGCTATGTTCAATAGCAAAATTCATCGCTTCAAACATGTCCCGGCTGCCTACGTTGATCGCTTGCAGGCGCGCTTTTCTAACAATTGCAGGGATAATGTCAAATCCTTCTACACGAAACCCCGATAAACCGCCGATTAAGCTGATATGCCCACCTACACGGAGTGCTGAGATCGATCTGTTTAACGTAGCTGATCCGCCAAGATCAACGATATGGTCTGCTCCACGTCCCTCCGTCAGTGCAAGTACAGCCTTATCCCATTCGGGTGTTTGCTTATAGTTAATGCCGAAATCCGCGCCAATTTCCTTCGCTCTATTAAGCTTCTCGTCACTGCTTGATGTTACAATAACAGTTGCTCCATACAGTTTTGCGAATTGAAGTGCGAACAAGGAGACGCCACCTGTCCCCTGTACGACAACGGTATCGCCCGCTTTAATCTTGCCTTCCTCAATGAGAGCATGCCATGCTGTCACGCCTGCACAAGGCAGGGTTGCCGCTTCTATATCCGTCAATCGTTCAGGTACATGAACTAACCCTTCTTCTGGAAGCACAACAAATTCCGCGAGCAGTCCATTCAACGGACTGCCTAGTGTACTTACCCAGTTTTGTTGTGTCGGCTCACCAGTAATCCAGCTTTGAGTGAAAATTCCACTTACTCTATCCCCAATTTTGAATTTGTTCGAGTTTTCTCCCAGAGACACAACTTCACCTACTCCATCTGATACTGGAATTAATGACGTACTTAAATTGGGGTTATAAAACCCATCAATGACGCCCAAATCTCTAGCGTTTAAAGAAACCGCATGCATTTTGATAAGAACTTCATTTGAACGGGGCACTGGTATTGGGCGGTCGGATGCCTTCAATCGATCAATTCCAAATTCACCGTTAATTTCGTATACTTTCATAATATTCTCTCCTTTATGGATTATATAGACATACAATAATATACAAACTAAAATAAAGTAAGAAGGCACTTTAAAGTTTCCAATGAACCAAAAAGTGCATAAGGAGGTCCTAAAATGAAAGCATCATCCTCACTTAAAACCGTTCAACCCGACATTTCAATATCTGAATGCTCATACAGCAAAGTACTTGAAATCATTGCAAACAAATGGTCAGCATTGGTCATTTATGCATTGGAAGACGGTATTATTCGATACGGAGAAATTAGCAAACGAATTGATGGAATTTCCAAAAAAATGCTAACACAAACCTTGCGGCAATTGGAACGTGACGGTTTGGTTCAGCGAGATATGACTCCGTCTGTTCCACCAATCGTTGAGTATTCGCTCACCAAGCTGGGCGAGTCTTTGCTCGAGCCACTGAGTGCCTTGAAACAGTGGACGAGAACAAATTATTCTCTTGTTGAATTGGCTAGATCATCATTTGATCAAGCAAACAAAAAGGAATAATACAACACAAAAAAACACCAACTGAGCGTTAGTGTCCTTAGGAATGATTTTTTAACAAACCCTGCTAAAAAATTTAAAATCCCATTTTTAAAAGCCATGTAGAAAGCTGTTCTTCTCTCTCCTTTAACTCCTTATTATCGTTATGATATTTGCCAAGATTTTGTTGAGCAACGATGCTGCCATCCAGCATAAAAAGAACACGCTCTGCTTTGGCAGCAATTTTCGCATCATGTGTTGCCAACAGCAGCGTTGTTCCCGACTGATTAGTATTCGTTAAAATTCCCATGATTTCACCATCAGCTTTGGAGTGCAGAGCGCCAGTTGGCTCGTCGCCAAAGAGAATATCAGGCTGATTAATAAGAGCCCTGCAAATAACTGCTCTTTGTAGCTGGCCACCTGAAACTTGCATTTATGTGTATTGCAGCGCCTTTAAACAAGCAAAAATAAAAGAAATGACCTCATATGTAATTGAAGTATCATAAACGCTGCGAGAAACTTTCTAACGGCTTCACAAGTTTTCTCCAGTTCTCAGGTAATCCATTATCATGATCAGCATAAATGACCTGTACATATTGATAAAGATTTATAACTTGGTCCTTGAACAGCAACTCATGTATTTCAGAAGCTTTCACTGGAACAGTGCTATTCCGTTTTTTCTGGAAATCATCTAACGAAAGAAACATCTCTAAACTTTTCTTGTACTTGCAGCTCTTTGGAAATCTTGGTGAACTCCCCGAATCGTATTTGGACAATTTAACGGCCGAATAATGATCCATCAATAATGGAAATGCTTCGAACTGTAAAATAATAAATGCTTCATCCGGTTCTCTTCGTTTGTATGTATCCAACATTTTGCGACAATCCTTTAATGTGGGCCAAAAGAATACATGTTGATCAAGATAAGCCCGAAATTGTTCATGTGTACAATTCGCATCCATCATACTCTCAACAATCCTTAGATGTGCATTAATGACAACCGTATGTTCGAAATATTTAACTTCTTTGACCTCTGATCGCCGCTCGCCGATATGGAATGGATAAAGATGCTTGCTCGACCAAAGTGCATTATGATGTACAATTGCAGGCAAGTTCCTTACGCGTGTAAAATGGTAAAGGCTTTTCCTGCCTTTTGATTTTGTTATCGCTGAAACGATCGTTTTCTTATCCACTATGCCCTCTCCTTCTGCTCATATGATTTCACGAATCCGATTGAACCATTCCCATCATTAGAGTAAAAACATAGATACAAAAAAAAGGTTGCCGATGGCGACCTTTTTTAAGAACCAATTTTAATAAAGATTCTTTGATTAATATCGAATTTTTTGCTAGTTATACTTTCATCCGCTGTAAACGAAGTGCATTTAACACAACGGATACGGAGCTAAGTGCCATAGCAGCGCCTGCGACCCATGGGGCTAACAATCCGATTGCTGCAATAGGTATACCCAACGAGTTGTAAGCCAGCGCCCAAAATAGATTTTGTCTAATATTGCCCATCGTTTTGCGGCTCATAAAGATGGCATCAGGGATGCTATTCAGATCACCGCGCATTAGTGTAATATCAGCAGCCTCCATCGCAACATCTGTACCTGTACCAATTGCCATTCCAATATCCGCCATTGCTAAGGCCGGTGCATCATTTATCCCATCACCAACCATCGCTACTTTTTTGCCTTGTGCTTGTAATTTCTTCACTTCTTCAGCTTTGCCTTCTGGAAGTACTTCTGCCAGCACATGATCAATGCCAACTTGCCGTGCGATAGCTTGGGCAGTACGTTCATTGTCACCAGTAATCATAACGACTTGAATCCCCATTTGCTTCAAACGAGAAACGGCTTCTTTTGACGTCTCCTTAATGGTGTCAGCAACGGCTACCATGCCTGCATATTGTCCATCAATCGCGAACAGCATCGTAGTTTTTCCTGCTTGCTCTAGGATGGACATTTGTTCATAAGCATGCTCCGCTTGAATATTATATTTTCCCATCAATTTCCGAGTACCGGCTAATATCTCTTTGCCATCCACAATTGCCCGAATGCCATACCCTGGAATCGCTTCAAATTCATCAGCGTTTGGAAGCTCAATATCTTTAGCCAATATGCCGGATACAATTGCTTCCGCAAGCGGATGCTCTGAATTTTTCTCAGCTGCGCCGACGAGACGCAAGAAAGCTTCTTCATCCATCGACTCCACAAATACATCCGTTAATTCGGGCTTGCCTTTGGTCACCGTTCCTGTTTTATCCAAAATAATCGCATCAATTTTATGCGTTGATTCGAGATGTTCGCCGCCTTTAAAGAGAACTCCAAGCTCTGCAGCACGACCAGAACCTGCCATTATTGACGTAGGTGTTGCAAGACCAAGAGCACATGGACATGCGATGACAAGAATCGCAATCGCGATCTCTAAAGCATTAGCGAAGTCACCAGGTCTTATCCAAACGTACCATACAACAAAAGCTGCAAGTGCGATTCCAACAACGATTGGTACAAAGATACCAGAGATAACATCAGCAACACGCTGTATTGGCGCTTTTGAACCCTGCGCTTCTTCTACCACTTTGATAATTTGCGCTAAAGCCGTTTCTTTGCCGACCTTTGTTGCTTTCACTTTCAACCGACCATTTTTGTTAATCGTCGCTCCGATTACATGGTCCCCAATTTTTTTATCTACTGGAATACTCTCACCAGTCAGCATGGACTCATCCACCGCTGAAGTACCTTCGATGACTTCACCATCCACCGGAACCTTCTCACCCGGTTTTACCAGCACAACGTCTCCAGTAAGCACTTCCTCGACAGGAATTATTAGCTCTTGCCCATTACGAACAACTAAAGCTGTCTTGGCTTGTAATCCCATTAGTGTCTTGATTGCTTCAGAAGTACGCCCTTTCGCCAAACCTTCAAATAGTTTACCGAGAATAACGAGAGTAATTAAAACTGCGCTTGTTTCATAATACATGGATGGACTGTGGTGCATATTTCCAGACATCGTTGCCCAATCTATTGTCAGGTATAGGCTATAAAAGTAAGCGGCTGACGTGCCTAGAGCTACCAGAACATCCATATTGGCACTTTTGTTGCGAAGTGCTTTGTAAGCTCCAACATAAAAATGTTTTCCGACATAAAATTGAACCGGAGTTGCAAGTGCAAGCTGAAACCAAGGATTCATAAAAATTTCTGGCATCCAAATCCATGATGTAAATGAAAAATGAGTCACCATGGACCAAAGCAGCGGCAGCGACAAGATGGCAGATATGAGAAGCTTGCGTTTTTGTTGTTTAATTTCTTTTTGACGATGCTCAGCCGGATCGCCAACCTCTTGTTTTGGCACTGCTTTGTACCCGAGTTTCTCGACTCGTTTTTGCATATCTGACAAAGTTACATCTGAAGGATTGAATTCTACATGAGCAGTCTCTATTGCGAAATTAACGGTAGCATTCGTGATGCCAGGCAGTTTATTTAATGCTTTCTCGATTTTAAGTGCACAAGCTGCGCAAGTCATCCCAACTAACTGCAAATCAACGCTTTCCTTCGCCGTGCTGTACCCAAGCTTCTGTATGCTTTGTTCCATATTTGCAATGTTTGTTTTGCTTGGATCATAAATAACGGTAGCACGTTCCATTGCAAAATTTACATTCGCTTCCGAAACACCTTCAAGCTTATTTAATCCTTTCTCAATCCTATTCGCGCAAGCTGCACAAGTCATCCCAATAATTTGCAGAGAAGTTTGCTTCGTATCTGAGCTAGTCGCTTCCATGATGATCACCTCTTTTTTTCTCGATTAATGAACTTCATACCCTTGTTCTTCTATGGTTTCCTTGATCGTTTCAAGTGTTAGCTTACTTTCGTCGAACACAACTTGAACCGATTCACTCGCCAGATCCACTTTTCCTTGTGCACCTATCGTCTTTAATGCTCCCTCGATCGAATTAACACAGTGATTACAAGACATTCCTTCAACATTCAATGTTACATTTTTCATTGTTCATATCTCCTTTATGTGAATGATTTATTTTTATCTTCGTATTGAAAATACCTACGCTTAATATTTGTATGCTCTTCTTCATAAACACACTATACCCCCCTACCGTATATTGTGTCAATCTTTTTATCTCTTTTCTTTCTATATTGTGTCATTGACCATTTGCTTACTCCTTCTGAAACAGAGAAATTTGCACATAATGCGTAGTATGTTATCCCTTTCGATTATTTCATTTACAAGTTAAACTGGATGAAAATAATAAAACGCCTATAACAAAAAAAGAAAGCATCACTTAAAACGATGCTTTCTCTTCATTTCGATGAAAGTCCTTGTTAAAACGGCTTCATCCCTAATGTATCAATTTTCTCGCCTTTGATATCAATCCCCATGCTGCTTGTTATATCACGATAGTGGCCAGCACGACGTTTGACTGAGCTGCCTTCCGTCTCTCCCAAATTCGCTTCCAATCCATTAAGGACCATGATGGTAACGCCAAATCCTGGCTGCTTTAAACCTTTTGCAATATCCTCTTTCGATGGCTTCCATTTGTTCACGATAACATCATGAGCTGAAGGCTTAGGCGCCTGCGGTGTCATCCAAAATAAAATAGCAGTCATGAAACCAACCTTACCATCCGCTGCGACGATTTCTGGATTGCTAAGAAGTACGTTTTTGTCTCCATAAATAATAGAGCTGAACAAGCCGTAGTTGAAATTCCAACTCAACATGATCGGTCCGCGTCCATAATAACGGTTGCCCGTTACACCCGGATATAGAGTACTGCTTGCTTCATCCACGAAAGCGGATTCATTTACACCCGTTCTTCCAGCAATATTTTCATTCCAGAACAGTCCCCATTTCAGTTCACCGCCAGGTGCTGTAGCCCAGCCTCCGCCAGTTTCATGTGCAAGATTGGCAAGAAATGCGGCGAGCTCACGCTTACGATCTTTCTTAAAACCCTCCTTGAGGAATGTGCCAAAATCGATGATTACCGTTTCAATTTCCTTCTTCAAATTGTCTGGCGAATTAAACTCAGCCGAACGGGAGATCAGTGTCTCGATTCTAGCATCCTTATCCAATCTATGTATTTCTTGAGCGCTGTTGACTCCTTTGCGTGTGCTAACCTTTAACTTAATATTTGACACCTCAGTTAAACAGTTCTTACCTCCTGCAAAGAAAATGATATCGTTGATTATTTATGATAATTATTTTAAACAGCTCGATTTTTCAAGTATTCTGTCAGATTAAATCTTTGTCATGGATAAAAAAGTTGGCTTCAGGAAACATTAATCGACGAAAGCGATCAAAGATTTTTTTACATGCAATTCATAAAGAAACAAACGAATTTAACATCAACAGTTGGAGGTTCTTATGACTTACTTGTATAGCTTCGGGCTTTTATTTGGAGGATTGTTTGTAGTTAATTTTATTTTTTCTTATCAAGGGAAACATATCGAGCCCCAATTTTGGTCAACTTTAAAGTTTCAATTGCTAATGTTACCCTTCTTTTTAATGGCTAATTTGTCTATTGGATATGGTGTAAAGTATGGTCTCAAATCTTCCGGGAATCTTAGCTTTACTTTAGTAGCCGCTAAGTGTTTGGAAATATTAATTTCGTTAATTATGGGGTACTTGTTTCTAAAAGAATTTCCCAATTGGAAAAATTGGGTTGGCTTAGTGATTATCGTTATTGGGCTGTTTCTCGTTAAACAAAAGTAGGCAATTCCATATTAAAGAAAGAAATATGACTTCTATAACAGGAAAATGGGGTTTTCTGTCGAATTGTAATGACGTCTATGGAAGAGGAGGAGATTTTCATCAAACAATTTATGATCGGGCAATACGGAGGATTCGATGACCGTAAATATGAAAAGGATTTTAGAGATAGTTTTTACGGTATTGAAGCATGTTTGTTCCATACCCATGAAGATTACTTAAAGCTTGTTGAAGAAGCAAAAAAAAGAGGGTTTCATATCGGAGTTCATTTTCCAATGCGAGCTAATGCTTCAAGACTAAGAGATGCATTAATTTTATCCTTAGATGATGAGATTAGAACTGACGCATTCAACAATATCGAAGAAGAGTTGAATTATTTAGCAACAGCGCCACTTGATTATATTTTGTTCCATTATCCAAAACCAGTCCTATTGGATGACAGCGTCAACTGGGATACATGGAAATTTACGAATAGCACGGAATACATTTTAGAAAGCAATTATTCTTTTGAGCAATTCGTTGAAAAAAGCGAATACCTTTTTAACTGGCTTACGGCAAAAAGCGAGCAATATCATTTCACCCCATTACTGGAGTTTGACGCACTAAATAAGTATATCTATGATACGGATTTCTTGGAAAATTTGCTTATAAAATACCCGAAAATTAAGCTTTGCCTAGATACGGCAAGACTATTTCATCAAGAGTGTATAGATCCTTCGTTAGATGCAAGAAAAATATTTAGAAAGTATACGAAATATGCTGCTTCGATTCATTTGTCAAACATGCAAATTACCGATACCATTCAAAATAGACACCATCCGGCACTCCCCGAACTCAGCCCCGATGAGGGATGGGCACCGATAGAAGATTATTTGAACATTATTAGAGAAGAAAATAATAAAGTAAGGATCATGTTCGAGCACAGGTCTGATCGTATTAGCGATCAACAATTAGAAAGCTGTTACTTATGGGTAGATAGCATTCTAAATAAATAATATACACTTATAAGCTGCCATACTAATTAGAGGCAGCTTTTTAAATTGCCTTATGGAATGACATATGTACGCAAATTGAAAACCTGACTAGAAGCCATCGTTATTTTCAGCATTTGACGCGAAATTTCTTCCTCGGTTTGCCGCATCCCATTTTGCAGCCAGTATTTATATATTCCTATAGCCCCTCCAACAATCCAGTTTACAAGCAGGTCTGATTCAATTTCCGGATTCTGCTGCCCCATCCGTCGGACTAATTGAAGCAAAGATTCAAACATTTGATCATGTAGTCGATCCGAAAAGTTAAGAACGCCATTTCCAAGCAGCATGATGCTATAGAAATCGGAATGCTTTTTTATATGTCCAACGGATAATCTGATCGTCTTCATATATTCAATGGATGGTCGCTTCGACGCCGGAAATTCTGTAACGCCTTCAATAATATCGGCGTATTCAGTTAGCACGTCTTCAATAAGCTCCATAAGGAGCTCATCTTTCGTTGAGAAATGATCATAGTAGGTCACGCGGTTTACACCCGCTATTTCTGTTACTTCTTTAATTTTTATTTGGTTATAGCTTTTGACAGCCATCAGTGATAACAGCGCTTCTTTGAGAAATGTGCGGGTGCGGACACCACGTACATCTAAGGTATTGTACACTTTTGTCATTTGCTCAGCCCCTCGTTCATTCACATGCTTGTTGAACTAATTTATTCCTTAAACGACATTTTGACTCGAAATGTCATAGTAATAATCACTTAACTTGTTATCCTAAGTATATACGACAGGACGTCGTCAAATAAAGAAAGAACCTATCTGCCTAGTCGAGAGGATGATACAAATGAAATTACAAGGAAAAACAGCCGTAATCACAGGTGCAGCGTCAGGTATGGGCAAGGAAATGGCTTTATTATTCGCACAAGAAGGTGCTCAAGTAGTTGTAGCAGATATTAATGAAGCGGCAGTAACTTCTGTTGTTGAGGAAATTAATTCATCTGGTGGACAAGCCAAAGGCGTCGTTACAAACGTTACGAAGGAAGAAGACATTGCCCGAATGATTGACACTGCAGTAAATGGTTTTGGCAAACTTGATATATTAGTAAACAATGCAGGTATTATGGATCAAATGCTGCCAGCAGAATCCGTTACCGATGAAATGTGGAACAGAGTAATGGACATTAACGTGACTGGTCCTATGAGAGCTATTCGCAAAGCTATTCCCCTCATGACGAAGCAAGGCCATGGCGTCATTATTAACACAGCCTCTGTCGGCGGTCTATTTGGTTCACGCGCAGGCATTGCTTACACGGCTTCCAAGCATGCTGTTGTTGGTATAACCAAAAATGTAGGATTCCAATATGGTAAGCTTGGCATTCGATGTAATGCTATCGCGCCTGGTGCTGTTGCAACAAACATTGGTGCTGGTATGACACATGCTGATCCATTTGGTATCGAACAAGCTATGGCTGGTATGTCCTTACAGCGCGGAGAAGCGGCAGATCCGAAACAAATTGCGAGCGTTGCTTTATTTCTAGCTTCTGATGATTCTAGCTTTATCAACGGCACTGTAGTTACCGCAGATGGCGGTTGGTCAGCATACTAAAACACTAATGAATAGCAAAGGAGCCATCACTTGTGATGGCTCCTTACTTTAATAGATATGAAGATTACGAAATTATGTTTACTCTAATACAGCTTAGTTAAACCCAGGAAAATCAGATAAATCGGATAGTCGGATAAAAAATAGTACAAAAGATAAGACACCTACGAGAATGATTGGGAAAGTTTGTTTGAAAGAATCTTTTACACGTACATGAGTTAATGTACCTCCGATAGCTGTAACGCCAAGCAGTAACGCGCCAGCCGCAGCCCAACTGTGCTCCCAGTATCCAATAATTAAAGCAATGGCAGCTATTAATTCAACGACACCCGTTACAACTCGGAACCATTGCGGCAATCCCCATTGTTTAAAGCCGTCAACATGCATCTTCGACCCCGATACTTTACCGAATCCAGCCATCAAAAACATCAAACCCAATAGTCCCTGCAATACCAACGCTAATATTTCCATTGTAGACTCTCCTTTTTTTCTCGTTTAATGCAACCTATGAAGGCACATTATAAAACAGACTAAACTTTTCAAATATTTATTACTTACTGTGTTATTTCCGATTTAGGTCATACCCCCATAATCTTCAAGGTTAACTGTGCTTGTCATAAGCACATATAATACAAAAATAAAAGTGCAGTGTTAACTGCAACTCATTTAAGCACATTATAATTCGTTTCAAAACGTTTGACTAGTACTTTGTTGAAAAAATTAAACGACAAAAAAATCTACACGCTCCATCACATCATTAATAGTATACTGTCGAAGGTAATCAATCGTTTTTTGCTCAGCTTCAAACAGAATTTTTTCCAGCTCTACGTCCAGTTTATGGCCTGTTTCTCCACATTTGCCATCACCTTCTGGTTCCGCTGAACATGTATTTACTGCCGCGTAAATGTCGCCTAATGTAATTTCATTCGCCGTTTTCCTTAAAATATATCCGCCTTCTCTTCCGCCCTTTGACTCCACAATGCCGGCTGCCGCTAATGCTTGCATGACTCTTCTCATAAAAGTTGCATGCGAATTCACCTGATTCGCAATCATCGCACTTGATAAAATGCTGCCGCTTTGCGCTAACCAGACAATGGAATGAACCGCTATTTTAAATCTAGGAGGTCCGATATTAACTCCACGATTTGCAGTACTCATATCACTCACTCCTTCAGCCACTTATGCGGCTTAAACATCATATTATGAATTGTATTTCTATTAAGCACATTATAAAGTAATGCATTTTCATGTTCAAGTTTGTCATCCCAACGACATCCATACTTCTTTTTCGCTTCTGTCTAACCTATAACTAGGCTAATGACATGAATCATTTGACTACGTAACAAACACCCAATCAACAAATACCCATCCAGCATAAATTACACAGTACACAAAACGTAAGGAGGTGCATTGAAAAATGTCTGGTCACGTTGGTGGAGCTTTCTCGAGCTTAGGAATCATCTTAGTCCTCTTTATTCTCTTGGTGATTATCGCTTGCAGTTGCGGATTTGGCGGTGTTGGCGGATACGGTGGGTACGGTGGCGTTGGCGGAGTTGGCGCTGGTTATGGTAAAGGATACTAAAAAGAAGGTCTAACCCGTATCGGTAATAGACGTTTATATTATCCACAAGGACCATTTCGTGGGCCTTGTGGTCTTCCTTTTTTCCATTACATAAATCAATAACAATAAGGAATTTATTCCATTTTATTAGTCTGCTTTAGCCTTTTATCATGTACAATAAAAGAAATACCGATTATCTATTTTTAACTTTCTTAATTACTTCATTTAATCGCGAATACACAAATAAGGGGCTGATCCTTGTGGTATTATTTGCTATCCTCTTTGTCATCATTGCATTCCTTAATATCTTCTTCCCTAAGTTCGGTTGGCACATGAGATACGGCTGGATGGTTAAAGGAACTTCAGAACCTAGCGATGCTTACATACTAATGAGCCGGATAAGCAGTATCATTATTCTTATTGTTTTTCTATTTGTTATCCTGCCTAATCTTTTCAAAATAACATCTTAAATTTCCAAAAAAAATTTGATTCCAGACCATCTAATGATACAATTGGAATGAAAATATTGGTGCAATAATGAGCCAATAATCATGAAGGAGTGAATAAAATGGCAGTTGATGTTTATTTGAATTTCAATGGGAATTGTCGTGAAGCGGTCGAATATTATGCGCAAGTGTTTGGGTCTGAAATTACAAATTTCACTACTTTCAGCGATATTCCACCAAACCCAGAATATCCCCTTCCTGAGGAAGCAAAAAACTTAGTCATGCACGCTCGCTTAAACATTTTAGGCAGCAATGTTATGTTTTCTGATGTATTCCCTGGAATGCCCTTTATTGAAGGAAACAATATAAGCCTTTCGATCGTCAGCAAAGATAAAGATGAAGTAACATCGCTTTTTCATAAGCTGAAGGAAAACGGTACTGTCCTAATGGAACTCCAAGAAACGTTCTGGAGCAAATGCTACGGCCAAGTAAAGGACAAGCTTGGCATCTTGTGGCAACTGAACGTTGAAGATGAAGCAGCTAACGGTTAATAAACATTAATGTTAAAAAGGATTGGGGTCTATTCTTTTTATAAGAATAGTGCCCTATCCTTTTTTTCGTTCTAACACTGTACTTATTTTAATGCTTTTGCCATCGCATCAAGCTTCATAATTGTTTTCCAGTTTCGAGCTGTAGCTGGCATTAAACTTTGAAATTTTTTGGGCAGCTTGGAATCAAGAATACTGTTTCGATAAAGCACATAAATCTCTTTACCACTTATGTAATATTCGTCATTGCCTACGTCTACATCAGGCAAATTATTAATATGTTCTTGTGTAGGCGCCTCTTTTAATAAAGTGAGATGTATACTCTGACCTTCGGTTAGCTCAGCTGCATTGAATGGTGATTTATCAATAATGCTTACAAGTTCATCCGCCGTCCTCAGTATTACAGCAATATTAAATCCAAACACTTCACTAATTTGCTTCTCAATTTTCTCTTCAAGGTTGTTTGCATTCTCATTTGATTCGAAAATGACATTCCCGCTGTTAATATACGTCTGCACACGTGCAAAGCCAAGCTCCTCAAACATTCGTTTAAGCTCAGCCATTTTTATCATGTTATTGCCGCCTACATTAATTCCTCGTAAAAGCGCAAAATAAATGCTCATTTATAAACATCCTTTCTTTCAACTGCTGATGTTATTTGACATTTATAGTATAACTGATTTTCCCATATATCAAGTACGCCATTATTCGTCAAACAATCCTATAAATCGTTCCTACCGTTTGACATACTTTTTTGATAAAATCGTATATTCTTGTCTTGTTCTTATGCAAGCATACACGCTAATATGACAATTATTTTTATAAAGAAAGAGGAGATGAACCATGTTGATCAAAAAGAAAAATGATATTGCATTTATTTTAGAAAACTTCAAGCAACTAGCCCAGTGGGATGCAACCGGTCAAAAATTTTATTTTGTATTCGCAGATCGCAAACGCGGAGGACAGTGGACTCTAATGAATAACAGTGAGGATCGATTCAGCGTACATGGATTAGGTGAAGATTACATGGATGAGCAGGAGTATTTCTTTGATGAGTCTAGCCAAATTCACTCATTCTTATGGGAAAATCGAGCTGCTTTTAATGCCGCCTTAAAACCTGCCACGATGTGCAGCTAGACGTAGAATAACATAAATAACACAAAACACACCTTTTTAAGCGTGTGTTTTGTGTATTGATTCTATAGATTATTTTTTAAAGCTCAGCCGCTGTTGAAGCAGCGCAGCAAGGTCCCCTGCATCATCCCATATCATTGGCCTAATGGACGCCGGCTGAACGCACAGCTCGTCCTCCTGTGTGCTATTCATCGTCCACACGACCTCAACATTTGCGCCAAGCGCATACCCAGCTGCAAAATATACCTCCGGTGAATGGCTTGTAATATCCGCAATGATAAGCTTGCTTTCAGCTAGCTTCGTTATGGAATGGTTTTCATGGCCGCCAGTATCTGATTGTTGAAACATAAACGGCAAATAACCAAACTGCTCTAATTTGGGAAATACATGCTCAAACCATTCCGCTTGCAATGGCTGATTGTCTGGGAGCAGTACACCGCAGGTTTTCAACTTCCTTCCCCCTGCTCTTGCTGCCGCTTCGTTCCATCCCTTCTCCGTAAGCTTGAAAGTAATCCCTTCTCTAACAATTAGTTGAGCTTCCCTTAGTTTCTCCACAATGTACACGAGCTCTTGCAGGTTTGGTGAATAAGTTAAATTAAAATTTTGCGAGAGCGGCTGAATGACGATCGGTTGTCCAGGATCATCGGAATGCCGATATAAATATTGAAGAAGCCGTGCTTCTTTATCTTCAATTGAAAGCGGAATATGTGGTGCTTTTTCAATCGTTTCCAAGTCATCAATTGTAAGAGTAATCTTTTCACCACAATCTAATTGTTCTCGAATGTACCCCGATATAATGGGAAAACGTTTATTTTTTATAGGATAGGACAATGAATTAATAGCAAGGTAACTATCTCTTAATAAACTGTAATAACTTCCCGGTGCGCAGTTGCAGCCCAAATAGCGCTCATACTCACCTTTTTGTTCGATGGGTACGATCTCAGAACAGAATAAGCAGCGTTTCTTTTCCATGATCATATAACCTCCCTGTTTACATATCTTTCGCATATCTTATATGAATTCAGGGGCATAACGTCATTAATATTTATTAATATGGCTGGTAATATTTTCTGATCATCCATTTCACTGCTTTGCCCATTCTAATCTTCATGCCTATTTCCGCACTTATTCTGCTTGCATTCTGCGCATCGTTCAGTACGATCCTCCGAGTAAATACCTTGTTCACGATTTCGAATCATGCGGTATAATGCCTCAGTTTCCCCATTCCAACAATCAATTTCACGATAAATGTCCACAAGAGGTGGCGGCGATTCTTTTTCATATGTCCACTCGCTAAATATTTCGGTTTCTCGCCTGTCTAACCGATATTCATGATCTCCTTGTGATAAAGAATGCGAGTAGCCGCTAATTTTCACAATAATATGAAAAATCAACGCAGAAATAAGCATAACCATTCCGGATTTCACATTATCCGTCAAGCATAACACCAGAATGGAGAACAAAATTGCGGGAAATATAAAAAGAAGCGAAAAAAGATGAATGATCAGCTTAAAAAATAAAGTCCCTGCATTATGCATCGCATGCTCCTTTGAACGAATGTTTGCTCGTTATAGGATATGCGGCAACAGGTTATCCCTATTTTCAAAACAATTTATCACCCAAGAAAAAGAAAAACTGCTGTAATAATTTACAGTAGCCTTGTAATATTAATTATGCATTTACCAGTCCGAGCCCCAAGCAGATTCGTAACCTTTATTAATAGAATGCTGCGGAACTGATTTGGATTGCGCTTCTTTAAAAGCATAATCTGTTCCCATGTAGTTGGCAAAATGCTTGCTCTCTTGTCTTCGTATACGTCTTGCCTCTTTCCTATCAGGCGCAGTAGAGAACAATAGCCGCTCTTCATCTGATTCGGCTAATACGCCAGGCACAACCGTTGGTTTATCGTCATCACCTAATGCAACAAACGTCAGGAATGAGGTAGCGCACACCTTGCGACCCCCTGTAAGCAAATCCTCCGTCACTACTCGGACAAACACCTCCATAGACGTTTTATGTGACCAAGTAACGAAAGCCGATAAGCTTACTGCATCGCCTTTTCTTACTGGATGAAGAAAATCGACGGAGTCCGTAGAAGCCGTAACGACGGGACGACGAGCATGCTTCGTTGCGGCTATCGTAGCCACATCATCTATATATGCCATAAGCTTTCCACCAAAAATCGTTCCGTGATGATTGGTATCTGGCGGCAGAACAATCGATTCCTTAATGGTTAGTGATGCTGATGCTGGTCTTGATGATAAAGGTACAGCTAATTTTTCTAATACGTTCATGGTAACACCTTTTTTCTTCATAAAATTTTTCGATAACGCTAAGTTTACACCCATCTTATATATAGGTAAAATACATATATCGCATAGTTTTCATTCCTTTTCACTATAGGTGATCATAAAGCAGATTATCGAATGATTCCTGCTCTAAAGCTGAAGGAGCAATATAAATGGATCTTAAACATTTAAATTATTTTGTCGCGGTTGCTGAAGCGGGCAGCTTCACACAAGCCGCACGCAAGCTGCATGTAACCCAGCCCTCATTATCAAAAATGGTACGGTTGCTTGAAGAAGATCTTGGTGCACAGCTGATAGATCGCTCCTCCAAGCAGATCGAATTGACGGATGCCGGCATATCGATTCTCCGTTCAGCGAAACAAATTATACAATCCTTCGAGGATATGTCGAGTGAACTTGAGGAAGTTGTAAAATTGAAAAAAGGAACGCTGCGCTTAGGCATTCCTCCCATGGTAGGCGGATATTTTTTACCGCTCATTATTGAGAAATTTTTGTCTCATTATCCTCAAATTCGATTGCATGTCATTGAACAGGGCGGAAAAAGCTTGGAACAAGATATTCTCCATGGAGAACTGGATTTTAGTATGGTCATTCTTCCCGTTAAGGATGTGGAACGGTATCATGTCCTTCCCTGCATCAACGAGAATTTACGCCTTGTTGTTCATGCTGAACACAAGCTTGCTGGTCAATGCATGATCGAGATGAAGCAGCTAGAATCAGAGCCATTTATTATGTTTCGCAAAGATTTTACGATCCATCATTTAATCAAAGAACATTGTGAAGCAGCAGGCTTCGAGCCCAAAATCGTGTTTGAGAGCTCGCAATGGGATTTCATGACGGAAATGATTGCAGCTAAATACGGTGTAACGCTATTGCCTGAGGGCATATGCCGACAGCTGGACAAAAAACGTTTTGCTTCGGTTTCCGTTGTTCAGCCTGTAATCCCATGGCAATTATCGATGATATGGCGCAAAGACAAGTACTTATCCTTCGCTTCGCGCGAATGGATTCGTTTTATAGAAGCAGAGCTTCAAAAGAAATAAGAAAATAGTTCGCAGGGTATTCACTGCGAACTTTTTATGCTTTGTCTATTGGATTGCCTTTCCATGAGAACTGTCTTACTTCGGTTGGTGTCTTCCCCATCTTCTTTTTAACCATCCTTGCAAAATGGAAGGTTGATTTGAAACCGCATCTTATTGCAATCTCAGTAATGGACAAACCAGTATGGGTTAAATATTCAACAGCCTTTAACACCCGATAATGCCACAGGTATTTAATCGGGGTCGTTTTTTCGCCAATTCGAAACAATCGAACAAGATGTTCTGGCGAGACACCTGCATGCTCAGCGAGCATAGTCAAAGTTATCTCCTCGTGGTAAGTACTATGAATCAGACTTTTTGCCGTTAGAATAGACGGATGAATTTCCTCAAGTGCTCGAGTCCGCGACATTTCAGAGACATATAACAGGATCGCCGACATACCCAAGCTGCGAAGCAGATCACTTTCGGATGGATGAGCATATTGCACAGAGAGCATTAAATCTGTTAATCGATTCATCTCCTCCGAGATGCGCTGATATAGCGGCAGTTCCTCGAAGTAATCTTTTTCCGCCTCCGATAAGTCCTCAATATGAATAGATATCCAGCGATGCCAGGTTTCACCCTTGCTCGAGAATATAAACTGTTCATGGTGCCCCGGCTTTAGCAGCACGACAGACCCAGGTGTGATCTCATGAACTTCATCATCGATCTCAATGCTCATCTCGCCCGAATGCAGCAGTACGAGCTGTATATCCTCTTGTACGCGAGGGCCATAACGACCGTTAGCCGGATAAATAACTGTGCCAGCGTAAGCCGATCTGATTCGGTTGAACGTTACAGTATTAGCCATTAAATCAACGAATATTTCTCGCGCAGATCTTCACGCAATGTAACTGCTGAGTCCTCACGAATATAATGACAAACATAAGAACGACGCCAGCGGTCAGTGCTCCGATTACGGTTAGAGGAATGAATTAATAGCTCATGGAAGAAAAGAATATCTCCTTTTTCCATAATAACAGGAATCTGTTGATTTAAATCGATGCCCTCTGTCTCGTCCGTCCATTCTTCATGCTCATCGACATTTTTCACCTTGCCATGCGGCAAAAGCCCAAGCTTATGCGTGCCAGGAATAACCCATAAGCAGCCGTTTTGCACATCTACCTGCTCTTCCATCGCAATCCAAGCGGCAACCATTGTCATTGGATCGTTTTTAATATAGTAGTAGTCCTGATGCGCAGCTTGACCAGGTGAACCCGGCTCTTTATAGAAAAACATACTTTGTACGCAAACGGCCTCCTTCTCCATCAGCTGAGCTAGAGCCCCCCTAACGATCGGAAGCTTCATCACTTGTCGCGAGAAGCTGTCATGCTGGTGCGGGTTGAACAGCCGAGTAGAATAGCGTGCCTTCTCGGAGGTGCGTGCCCAATCCGGCGTTTCATCTAGTGGCGTAGAACGCATTTCATAAATATGTCTATTAAAGGCATCGATTAAATCCGCGCTGCAGCCTTTTTTGATGATAATAAATCCGTCTTTATGATATTGCTCCAGTTGTTCGTTAGATAGCGGCTTTAAAAGTTCGCTTTGTGTTGTAAGCATAATGATAATCCCCTCTCCATTATTCGAGTGTGATTGACGCTGCTTGCAGTTGTCTTGCTATACTTGTATATTACTGCGCCGATCCTTCTTCAACAATGGCTCTGATTATCATCTTTGTGTCTAGAATTGATATACACGTCATTATAAAAAAAGACTGCTAACCTCAGCATTACCTGCATGGTCAACAGTCCTTGCTCATTGGACTACAGATTTATAAGCATCTATTTCTATTCCAACCGCTCTCTTACACGGTAATCTAAAAAAAACGTTTATATTTCAGCAACCGCTTCCACATTGTAAAAAGCCAGCATCGGCAAATAAGTCCCCGTATCAATCAGCATCTGAGATGCCGGATTCGTCTGATATGCACCGTGAACACTAAGTTTGCCGCTAGGCTTTCTCGTTAATTTAAGCAACACTTCATTGCTCGATATAATTGTCCAGCCGTTCAATAGAATAGCACCCTCTTCGTCCTCTATACCAAACAAATCCGCTTGTGGATTTATCGCAAATAGTCGTTCCGATACATGCTTAAAGCGCAGCTTAATGGCATGTGAATCCGATTCATGTTCCTGTATGTAAATGGCATATTCCAAATTAGGCGGGTACGCCTGCCGCTGTAAACCATAAACCACTTGCAATGCTATATTCGCCGCACGGCTCCCAATTATTAAATTTCCTGCAGGACTGTTGTGAATATCGTCAGACATCGGACAATCAAGTGAAGGTATGACAGAAACCGAGGGTATGGATAATGCAGCTTGCCGCTGTGCTTCGCGTACCTTCCCCCATTGTTTGTCGTGATGCTCTTTGTCTTCTTGAATATTGGTGAAGCGGTTAAGCTGGACCGTTACAAAGGGAAGCTCAGCTATGTTCAATTCCTTACGCCAATATTGAACAACCTTTGTAAAACGCTCCAAGTAAGTATCGGCGCTTTCAGAATTGCAGTCGGAACTGCCTTGGTTCCATACCACGCCAGCCACTTTGCCGCCGCAGCGCTGCACCGTTTCGATCATATTTCGAAAAAGATGACCTTCTTCATCAGGATTCCAAGCACGAAGCGCAGAACCGCCAAGAGCCGTTTGTACGAAACCAATAGGATAATGGAGCTCATTTTGCAACAACTTGCCAAAATGCAGCCACGGACTATGTGCTGGATTTACCCACTCCATATTCACCTCATGGATCGTTGCCGTGGAATCGTTGAACGGATGCGTTGCAAGATCCCACAATCCGTTATTTCTTAGCAAATGAACCCCTAGAATCGGACTATCTTCTACCGTTCCTCTTCCATAACCTGCCGCATTGCTTTGACCGGCTATGATCCATAAATCTCCGACACCGATATGATGGATCATATCTCCGCGAATCGCTCCTGAACCAAGTAGCGCATTCTGATCATGCTGCAAGCAAGTTTCCAACCGGTATAAACCACCAGTCGGAACATGTAAGGTCACTCGCCATCCATTCTCACCCACCATTTCACATGGTGTCCAGCTTAATACATCTCTACCGTTATGCTCATGAACCACTCTTGCAAACACCTGAAATGGACCAATGAACACTGCACGGTCCACTTCCCAAGTGCCCGATAACGCAAGCTTGCCTCTTCCGTCTTCTTGCTGAATAATTTCCCAAGCTAAAGGACCTTTCTCCAAAAAAACGCCAAATGACATGATCAACAAAACCGCCTTTCCTATTTCATTCTCCTTACAATAGTACTCTTCTTCTTGAATGACTTATATAACAAGTTGGCAATTATTTATTCGATAGTTATTTTTTTATGCGCGGCCAAAAGTTTCAAAAAAAAGTGAAACAAAAAATGGAAATTTCTCGTTTAGAATGTAACATACATCATCGGCATCTATACATTCGAACCAATTTAATACCCATTCAAACAATTGTAGTAGCCTAAATGCTTAATAAGGAGTGCTAACCTTTGAAAAAACGTATTTTCACGAAAGTATGCCTTGCTGTTTTATTAGCATTATCACTAACACCTCTCAGCAATTTAAAAGCTGCAGAAAGCAGTTCCAATTCGCTTGCAGGATTTACTCAGGTCGAAATGGCTGGTAACGTAGCAATAGCGTTAGACAACCAAGGAATGGTATGGGCATGGGGCAATAACTTTGCTGGACAACTGGGAGATGGAACAATTGGTTTCAAATCAGCTGCGGTACCTGTATTTAGTGACGTTACTAAAGTTCAAGTCACAGGCTTTTACAGCCTCGCACTCAAAAGAGACGGTACCGTTTGGTTTTGGGGCGGGAACGGTGATGGCGTAAGCGGTTTTGATACCTATGATACAAACGCACAAGCTATTGTAACAAAACCCAAAATGGTTAATGGTCTTTCAGATGTCATCGACATTGCTGCGAAAGAAGACCATAATCTAGCATTAAAATCAGATGGCACGGTATGGACATGGGGGAACGGCGGGTTGGGTCAATTGGGTCGCATGGACATTAGCGCCTATAAGCCTGAAGATTATCGCAAACGCGTCAGTGAACAAAATATTCCAAAGCAAGTTGCAGGACTAAAAGATATTGTCTCCGTCCACGCAGGAAGCTTCCTTTCAGCAGCAATTAATGCGAAAGGAGAAACATGGATTTGGGGTCATTACAATGGATGGGGCAGCGATACAGGAGATTTGATGAGCCCATTTAAGCTACCTGGCATTTATGCTAAAAAAGTTTCTGCCACATGGGAAAAATCGATTATACTCGGTACAGATGGTACGGTTTGGGAAATAAACAAAGGTTTAAAACTAAATAAACTTATAACATCGGCTTCTGATATAAGCTGTGGAACATTTAGCTGCGCAGCACTTCATTCCGATGGAACGTTATGGGGTTTATATAATAATTCCAAGGATCTAGTTGATCCATCACCCATTGCAGGCATTTCAAATGTGAAACAATTTGCGATCCATTCACTTAATCAAGATTCTTTTATTATTTTGAAGGCAGACGGAACTCTATGGTCTAAAGTGCCATTCGGATATGGAACAGGCAGTGAAACCATTATGGACTATTACAATCAAATGAATATTCCTTCAAGTGAAATGGTTTCAAAGCTGCGCCAAGTGAAGAAAGCCATCACCGTTAAGCTCGACGGAAAGACGATAACGCTCACTTCTAATCCCTATATTTACAAAGGCGTTACTTTCGTTCCGCTTCGCAGTACATTTAATGAACTAGGTGCAAAAGTGGAATACGTAAAAGGGAAAATGACCATATCGGATGCTAACCATACACTGAATCTCACCATTAGAGAGAAAGAAGCATTTATCGATGGCAAGCCGATAACATTAGACTACCCTCCAATGATTATTGATACGATGACCATGGTTCCCTTGCGTTTTGTTATTGAAGGCCTTGATCGTAAAATTGATTGGGATCCCGATAATCGAGTTATTTCCATAAGTAAATAAACAAAAGCCACCAGACCTATTGAGCTGGTGGCTTTGATTTCCATTGTCGTTACTGTAAATAAAAAATGCTAATTAATTTGGTCTAACGATCCTCTTCGCTTTTGCAGCTTCCAACCAGCTCGGAAATTCGTTTAACAGCTGATCATACAATAATTCATCCGATACAGCTGCTATATCATCCAAATGTATAAAGTTTGCGTTATCGACAATCCGACCTTCCATGGTGTCTAGCTGCTTCAACACTTCAAAATCGGAATGACCAATGCCAACGAACTGCCAGAAAATCGGCTGAACCGCTGCGGCAGTTATGACCTTTTTAATTGGTTTGACGACGCCGCCATCGTTAATGAATATAATAAATACCGGCGTGGCCGCTTCCTCTTCCACCGTATATTTACGAATGACATCTTCCATAACTGGAGGTTCATTGTTGCGCCCAAACTTATGAATATGGTTATTATCCAAAATTTTACGTTGGACGTATTGATCAAAATCTTTTTCTGAAACAGAAGGCAATCGGCTAAAATGAGTATCATAAACCCAGACATCGAGCATCCCATTATCATCAAATTTACTGGCAACCGCGAGAATTCGTTCCACTACCTCCTGTACGGTACCATTTCTGTATAATGACTGCATAGAACCTGAAATATCAAGTACAATGCCTACTCTAGCCGCAACACTCGTTAATTTTTTCTTCTCCAACGTAATTTGGACGATCTTTTTCCGCAAATCAATGGATGATAAAGTCATTTCGGCTGCAGAAGCGGCTACCTCTGCTTCTTCCCTCTCAATCTCTAGACCGTAGCTTGTACATAACGCTTCAAGCCCTCCGTAAAAACCGCTCCCTATTGCGTTAAACTTCCACTCACCGTTATATCTATACAATTCACCGACGACTACGGCCGTTTCCTTTGTAAACGCCAAGCCATAATCAAATCGGAACAACTCTTCATCTGTACTTCCATTTACTAGTCGAATATATAAATGCGATACGTTTTGCATAAAATGTCCAAACCGTTCGCCCTCATGAATGGTCACTGTAAAAGCTATTTTTTCCGTATTTTCACTCAGCCGCTTCAAGTGTATCGTGATTGCTTCCTTGTCACCGCTCTTCTCTGTCACATCATGCGAAATAGATCCATCCTGTGCTTGTGGATTACCATAAAATATAAAATGTTCATCTCTCTCGCAGATATTTCGATCAGATAATAGAAAAGCAGCAGCATCGATGCTCATCGATGTTTCTCTAGTCGTCCAACCAAATTGAACTCTCACAGATGTAAGTTCGCGTCCTCTAGTGATATCTACCTTTTGACCCTTCGACAATAACATGCATCCCGCTCCATTTCGATTTAACTAGTATTCTTCACTCTATTATCTACGAAACTATGGCTAAAGTCCTCCTCCAAACTATCCATTTTCTTCAATTTGTTCGTTTACAAAAGGATATAATTATTATAAAATTCTTTATAACGAACATTAAGTTCGCCATTAGAGCGGGGACGGGAGGTGTTGATGTCATGTCCAAATTCAAAAAAATCTTATCACTTACGTTGCTGATCACCATCTGTATGTATCCTGCTTCCGCATTTGCTGCATCCAGTAAAGAACCATACGATGAAAAGAAAGGTTTTTTATCAAGTATCTTGTCTGTGTTCTCCATTACGAAAAGTACAAATAACAGCAGCAACAACAGCAATAATAACAAGCAAAACAACAACAAGAATAATAATAACAATAATCATTCAAACCAACCAAGCAAAAATAAGAACGACAAAGATTGGGACAAGAAAGGCTGGTTTGACTGGTTCGACAATGATGATTGGTTCGACAATGATGATTGGTGGGAAGATATCTGTTGGTGGGATAAGCATAAGGACGATTCATTCAAAATTTGGGAGCGTTATTATTGTTATTAATACCAGCTTGTCCGGTAACCGTTGGTTAAAACCAGCGGTTATTTTTTATTTATACTCCTATAGGAAATTTATATGGAATATATTGTCGAAATAGATTCGCTCAAATCGTATAAGCTTTCCGATAAGAGGACGGGTTCATGCCAAACGATTTCTTGAAGCTTTTGCTCAAATGATGCTCATCCGTAAACCCGCATTGCTCCGCTATTTGCGCAAGCGTAAATGAAGAATTGACTAGCATAAGCTTAACCTTATCCATTCTTAGATTGGCGGCGTAAGAACTTGGTGTCGTTTGAAATTCCTGCTTAAACAGTCTGGTCAATTGCACTTGGCTGAGGCCGAGCTCCATCGCGATCGCCTTCAAGGAAACGCCCTCCTCCGCTTGCTGCTCAAGCATATGTACCACGCGCTGCAAGACCTGGTTCTCGCTATATAAATAATTTGTTTTACGATTCATGCTTTCGATCTGATAGACATACATCAAATCCCTTAACAGATGTTTCTTGTATTCTAGCACCAGATTATCCTTCACATAACGAGCTTCGCGAAGCAAAGAAAGTGTAGAACTCATTCTTTTTTTGTTGAGTAGAATAAGCTTTCCTGTAGGGGGCAAAGTGGTGTTGTCCTCCCCGGCAGCGCTATCTGCATTCCGCCACTGAAACCCGATGAGGTGAAATGACAAGCCATCTGTTTTGCGGTAAAAGGTCATATGGGGTGGACAAAGCACCATCTCCCCTTTTACAGCTCTCTCGCTCCTCGAATTTCCCATTCTATACTCAAAGCCGCCTTCTTCAACAATGAATAAAGCCCAGTGATCGTAAGTATCCTCTGTCTTCTGAAAATGCGCAGCATCCTTCACAAACACATGGTAAATCAGCTCGGGCTCGCGAAACCTAGGCTTGTCCAATCCCATCATTCCTTTTATGAAATTATTTACAAGAAAGTTGATTGATCTATACATTATACAACGAAAATTTGTCGCATATAATTAAATTAATTACAAGAAGGAGGAGAGGCTAATGCGTACAGCTTCGCTAAATATTCCAGAATTAATGAGCCGTTTTCATGAACAAGGATACTTGGTTTTACCCGATATACTTTCACAGGAAAAGGTATCACTCCTGAATGCAGCTATCGATGAGGTCCTTGCAGAGGAGGAAGATACGTTTGCTCATAATATTTATAACAGCGTCTCTCGGCATACTGAAATTGCCTCATTGATCGATCACGAAGAAATCCTTCCCTTAATCGTTAATTTGCTTGGACATAATATTCAGCTGCATATTTCTCATCTGACCGTGAGAAAACCAAATCCAAATGATATAAAGACGGCTTCCCATAGCTTTATCGATTGGCATCAAGACGGCCCTCATCCACAGTTTCCGGTTATTGCAGGCTTAACAGCTACTTATTATATAAAAGTCTGTTACATTTTGAGCGATATGACACAGCCGAACCGCGGCAATACAAAGATTATTCCGGGCAGCCACAGGCAGCCCTATAATCCGAACCACAAGGATGTGCGCCAGCAATTGGATGGCGAGGTACAAGTGTGCGGAAAGCCGGGTGATGTATTCATTTTCGCACAAAATTTATGGCATGCCGGATCGATCAATCAATCCGAATTTACGAGAAGGCAGCTCTTTCTCGGCTATAGCCCGATCTGGATGCGTCCAATTGACTATCATCAGGCAGACGAACATCTATTAATGGATGCAGATCCGATCCGCCGTCAACTGCTTGGACAAATCAGCGACAATAAATTCAAATTTTATGTCCCGGAAGAATCGATGGTACCGCTCAAAAAGATGGTTATCGACAGTGTCTAACATTCGGCATCAAATCGAGTAGGAGGGGCGGCTAGCCCCTGACCTCTGTCGCCATTGTAGTGACAGTGAGCAGACCGCCATTAAGGCGAACTGCTCATCTCCTGCCTTTCAACGTGTATCTATTAAGCTCCGTTCTCTTGCGCTTTAGTCGTTGGCTCCGGAGTCACTGGATTCGGAGCTATTTCAGGCTTTCCCGGCTCTGGCGTTTCACTAGGTACTGGCACTACCGTTTCACTAGGTTCTGGCGTTTCTGTTGACCCAGGCTCCACGATTTCAGTAGGCATCGGTGTCTCCACCTCCGGATCAACGACTGGAGCAGATGTGACTGTAACGATGCAGCTGGCTGTAAATAAACCATCCATCGTCGTTACCGTTATCGTTGCCGTACCCACTCCGACAGGCGTAACTTCCCCTGCATTTACTGTCGCAACATTCGGATCGCTTGTTGTCCACGTTACCTCTTTACTCGCAGCATTCTCTGGCGTCACCGCGGCAAGAAGTGCAACTGCAGGGTCACCCGCAGTCATCTCAAGTAGGCTCCTGTCAAGCGTCACACCGCTAACGCTTGCTGAACCAGCGCCGCCGATCAACATAGGCTTAAATAGTTTAGACTGTTTATTGGACCCGATGCCTCCGCCCCACTCCAGCCATCCTTTGCGTCCATTGCCGTCATTCTCATTCACAAGAGCGGAGAAGCTTAGAATCCCGTCACTCGGAATAATCGGCGACAATTCCGTCCAAGGCAATGCGAGCCGGTAGATCGTATCCTTGTTTGTTTCATCTCTCGTAATCTGGAGCTGGCGATTTGTAACCGGTCCGGTCAATACACCACTCATCGCCATCCACCGATATAATTCCGGTCCGTTTGGTGTCAGCGCCATTCCGTATTCATACCATTCCGCCGCCTCTCCCGGCGTTCCCAAAGAAATAGCGAATTGAATGCTGTCTCCGCTCCAAATCGCATCTCCTGATTTGGTTTGCGAGAATAGATCGTCATGGATCTTTGCCGACAGATAGAGATGGTCATTATCATACGTAACCCATAGCTTACCGCTCAAATCCTCCGGCCCATTATGCGGCACCACTCTTGAATGGCCTTCCTCAAATAGGTCGATGCCAGGGAGATCGGTTACATCGTCCATCGACCCATCCACCTGCACCGTGCGGTTAATGATGGGCGTCATACTTGCGATAGCGATATTGCTCAAGTTGCCTGAAGAAGACAATACGGTGCCATCATCCAAATTGACGGTAAGCTGGTGAGGCGTTAAAGTTCCCTCTATCAGTGCAGGAATTGGAAGATCAATTGTATAATCCGTAAAACCAGGCAGCACCGTATTATAAGTTTCTGATTCGGTATTCGCACCCACCTGCCAATCGATCTGTGTCAACCGCCTATCAACCGGCTTTGTATTATCGATTCGAACTCTCAGGAAGTTGCTGCCCTCCTTCAGCACATGTTTGACAGAAAGCTCCTCCGATTGCTTGATCACCACTGTATTTTTTAAGGCGCCGATTTTTTTGCCGCCAACGACAAGCTCCGCCGTTGCTGTGTAGCTGCCAGGCTCACCTATTCCTTGAAATACGGCAGGATAGGTACCGACCGAAGAAGCCTGTATATTTTGAACTGCTCCTTGCAATTGAATGCGGGCGCTTGGCGGATTCCAAGATGATGCTTTGTATACGGATAACGTTACGCTGATAGGATCACCAGTAAAGGATGGTTCGCTCTTCAGCCTATATTTGCTTCCTTGCATGACTTTATCGATTTTCCCTTGGATGAATAGAGGTTCGCTTGAAGCCGTAATGTAAATTTCCCCGTCCTTCGGCGTATAGGTAGCTGAACGGCCCATCATGTCCGTTACGACCAGCGGTCCATTTGTTTTCAAAGTCAGATCGGTTTCGGTATCCGTCCCTGACCAAAGCACATGAATCGATTTCTGGTCCTTCTTAAATTTATAGCGATAGATGCCGTTTGTAATCTCCTGACCGGTTAAGCTTGCGCCAGTCAACTGCCGCGCTACCGTCGCTAACGCCACATAACCCGGTTTTGGCGTATACGCGCCGAGCGGATCACCGCCATTATGAATAATACCGAAGTTATGCTCGTTATATTTTTTATCCGTTCCGTCGTCCATCAGATCGTACCAGAAGATTTTCTCCACTCCTGCTGCCATGCCAAGTACATAGGTGCGAATCAAATAGGCAGCCTGCGTCTTCTCATCCACCCCGCGTGGGTCAAGCTGCGTCGGCCATCCAATTTCCGAGAACCAGATGGGTTTCGTCTGTCCGTTGTTATAGGTTTTCACCAGTTGATTTAACGAGGTTACCTCGTTAAGGAGTCCCTCCGGCTTGTCAGGATAACGGTAAGGATGTACGGATAAGGTGTCCATGTAGTTTAACCCGCCGAGCTGGAACAAATCTTCAAGCCACTCGGCTGGAATGCCTGCGGTCGCGCCTCCAAGCACATTCAGATCAGGGCGCACCGATTTGGCAGCCTCATAACCTGCTTTCATTAGGTTGAAGTATACATCGGGCTGTGATGCAGCCGGCCCATTCCCTCCAAATCCGGGCAGGTTGAACTCGTTCCACATCTCTCCCCATTTGATTTGGCCGCCGAATCGGTTCAGTACGGATTTCGTATAATTCGCATAGGCGGCGTGAGCTTCTGCTGAATAAGGCGTTTGGAAATTATCATAAAATTGATTGGAAAAAGCGAAGGTCATCAGCGGATCGATGCTGTTCTCCAGTAGCCCCTCCATATAGAGTGTAAATTTGGGGTTATAGGTGTAGATGCCTTTTTTTAGCTCGATCTCAGACCAAAACATCGCATCCCTCACGCTTTTGGCTCCTGCATACTTGACCAAAGGAAGCATCTCGCGGTTCCAGCTATGTGCAAAATGCGTCTGTACGCCAAACGGTGATGCCGTCACCGCTGTCAAATCAAACGTTGGCACAGCTGCGAATGTCGTCTCTGTTGTTTTAATCAAAGTCCCCGCTTGATAAGCTGATAGTTTTAAACGATAATAGCCATCTGATTGTACCGGCACCTCAAGCCTGATCTTTCCTCCGGTAACCGGCGAGCTTCCAGTTAAACCGGGCTCACCCCAAGCATCATAGGTTTGCCATGTGACGGTATCCCCCGTTGTTAATACATCAAAAGTGCCTTTGCTTGCACCAGCAAATACGTTGCCAACCTGCGTTTGAGCGATGGCTAGGTCAGGTACGGTCACCTTGATTCGGAGATCGTCGAACCATACCGAGCCGCTCTTAAGCCCCGTGCGCAGTCCCGCCCGTGCTACCTTGATCGTCATCTTCTTAAGTGATGGATGAAAGGCTCCGTCATTGGCGCCTCCCCAGTGCGTATATTCGCTGCCGGCATTAAAAGCATTTACGGTAACCTTCTGCCAATCCGTTGTCGGCTGAAGCACCAACCTTTGCGAGTGGTTTTGGTTCGTTCCGTCCATTAGTACAATATAAATCGATGCAGCATCCGCAGTTTTCACCCAAAAGGATAAGCTTACCGCATCCGCCGGAACTATTCGTTTCGTCAAATACCGCTCCAGTGCAACGTAAGAGCCGCCGCCGTTAAAATCGCCAGTCACCTTGGCCGCAGAAAGACCTGTTTTGAATACAGACTGATCTCTTGTAAAGCTTCCTTGCGCCCCGGGAAATTCAGCGCCCAGCAGGAAGTCCCATACTTCGTCGGAGCTCTCATAATCGCCAGCTTGCAGCTCTGCGACCACCGCTTCTGCAGCCGCTGCATGTTCTTTTTTGCCAAGCGTACCAGATGCCGTCATGATCAATGCAAAGACGAGGAATAATGAAAAAACTTTTTTCATGGTCATCATTTTCCATCCATCCTTTGCTACTCGGATCGGCGATTAACCCTTCCCGAAAAAGTAATGACCACATTCGGGAAGGGCCTTCCCCTCTACTTCAGATGCTCTTTGTTCGTTTCATACCACTCCTGCACTAGCTTCTCTACATTTTCACCGCCCAAACGCTTCCATTCCTTGCGAATATCCTCCATTCCAGCCTGCGGCGTAAGCGCGCCTCCTCCAGTTACGATCTTGGCTTCAATTTGCTGTGCAATCGGAGCGAAGGTAGCAATCAGTTGGCTGACCTCAGGCAGATCAGGATTATAGGCAATGTCCCGTCTGTATTTATTTTTCATCGCAATCTCAAGACCTGCAGCTTTAAGCACGGCCTGCTCTTGAGAAATCGGATCCTGTGCCGCCATCACCGCATACCATTCCGGCTTCGGATCCCATTCGTTCAAGATCGCATACTCTCTTGCATAAAACACTTCCTTCTTGAACTTATCAGCGTCGGTCTTCTGCGGAACCTCGCCAACGAGCTTATAATGAACGTCCTTCTCTCCGATTCTGAGCGGCTCCCAGCCCTTCTCCAGCATCCAGTCCAAAAATTTGACGCCTGCTTCAATTTTGTCCTCTTTCATATTGGTATTAAAAGCGATATACATATTAGCCGGCACTTCCTGGTAAAGGCCGTTTTTTCCGTACTTCGAAGCGACAGGCTCCAAAGGCACAACTTTTGCATCCGGCACATTTTTCTTCAAATCAACAAACTCTGCACCCATCGACCATGAGCCAAGATATATACCAGACTTGCCCGTCGTCCATAGCTGCAGCGAGCGCTGAAAATTCGTATCCGTAATGTATTCCTTATCGATTAACCCTTCGTCAAAAAGCTGCTTCTGCAAAGCAAGCGAATCGGTATACCGATCCAGTATCCGGCTGAAAGTGAGCTTGCCATCTTCCAGATACCATTGGTTCTCGTTATTGAAGAAAAGGGCTCTTAAAATTTGCACACCGTTGTAATTAAAAGTGATTGGAACCGTATCCGCCGTGCCGTTGCCGTCCGGATCGCCCTCTTTGAACTTGCGTGCAACCTCAATTAATTCTTCAACAGTTGTCGGAGCTTTCAAGCCCAGCTTATCCAACCAATCCTGACGAATCATAATGCCATGATTGGCTATCGTTTCTTGTCCACGTGCGCTTGCAATCGCATACATTTTTCCATTAATCGTTAGGAAAGGTTTAAGCTCTGGATGCTTAGCCAAATAAGCTTTGTACGTTGTGCTGTATTTTTCGATATATTCGTCAATCGGCTGAATCGCGCCTTGTGCAGCGAGCTGGCTAATATAGCTGCGGTCATATTCCCATATGAGATCCGGCGCCGTACCCGATGCGATCAGCGTGTTTAATTTTTGCTGCACCTGTGTGCGCGGCACGGGTACCCATTTGACCTTTGCAGGAGCATTCTCTTTGATCCACTTCGTCCAGCGGTTGTTTTCGTAACTGCCTTCCTCCGTTGCCACTTCGCCCCGGTCAAGGATCGATACGCTGATCTCTTTCTTTTGCTCAACCACTGGCGCTGGCGCATCGGTCTTATTCGGCGGTGCAGAAGGTTTTATCGGCTCGGATTTCCCTGTGCAACCAGCCAGCAGTACAACAATTAAGCTAGCCATCATGATCAAGTTACGGATTTTGTTCAATTTCATCAAATACATCATCCCCTTTTCATTATTAGCCTTTAACCGAACCGATCAATACACCTTTTACAAAATGTTTCTGAAGAAACGGATATACGCACAGAATCGGCGTGACCGCAATGACGATAGCCGCAGCTTTAATGCCCTCGGGCGTTAACAAGATTTGCCCCGCACCCTCGCTTCCGCCAGTATTGTTAAGCAGGCTTGCATCCACTTGATTAATCATCTGGTACAGCTTCACCATCAAGGATTGGGAAGTCGTTTTTGTTATATAAAGAAGAACGCTGAAATAAGAGTTCCACCAGCCAACGGCATAGAACAGCGATAAGGAGGCGATAATCGGTTTGCAAAGCGGAAGCATAATCTGCATTAAAACCCGCCAATCTCCAGCTCCGTCTATCGCAGCCGACTCTTCAATTTCATCCGGCAGCCCTTCCATGAACGTTTTCATCACGAACATGTTATACGTGCTGATCAGCCCTGGCAGCCATAATGCCCAATAAGTATCCATTAAGCCCAGCGTCTTGACGAGAATGAAGCTCGGAATGATCCCAGAAACGAATAACATCGTGAACGTAACGAACATTAGCAGCCCGCTTCGCCCCATCAAGCGGCGTCTTGAAAGAGGATATGCAGCCAGTATCGTCAAAATCATGTTCAATGCGGTGCCAACAACCGTGATCAAGACCGTATTGCGCAGGCCGATCAAAATTTGTCCGTCATCAAAAAGCCGATCGTAAGCATGCAGGTTGAATTCAATTGGCCATAGCATCACTTCTCCGGCTGTAATTGCCCGGCTGCTGCTAAAGGATGCCGCCACCTCGTACCAAAGCGGGAACAGGGCGATTAAGGACGAGAGGCCAAGAAACGTATAAAGGATGATTTTGCTAATCGAAGACAGTACAGAGGCTGCGGCAGCATTCCTTTTCACCGTTACCATAACCCCCTTTCGCCGAACTTTCGGATGAGCCCGTTAACGCCTACGACTAAAATGAACCCAATCAAGGATTGGAATAACCCAAGCGCTGTCGTGTAGCTGTAATTCATATTTTGCAAGCCGACCCGGTATACGTAGGTGCTGATGACATCCGCGACATCCAGTACGGATTGGTTTTGAAGCACCAGCGTTTGTTCAAGGCCAACATCCATCATATGCCCCATTCGAAGGATCAATAAGATGGCAATCGTGCTGCGAATGCCGGGAAGTGTAATATGCCAAATTTGCCGCAGCTTGTTTGCACCGTCGATTTTGGCTGCTTCATAAAGCTGGGGATCAATTGAAGCCATCGCTGCTAGATAGAGAATCGTGCCCCATCCCGCTTCGCGCCAAATACCTGATAACGTATACACAACAGGCCACCAAGTCGAATCCGCCATAAAATAAACGGGCTCGATGCCAAATTGTTTTAAAATCAGATTCACAATGCCTGTGCTCGGCGATAGGATCGCAATAACGATTCCGCCTAGCACAACCCAAGAAATGAAGTGAGGCAAATACAACAGATTCTGGATCGTCCTTTTGTACCATTCTCTGCGCACCTCGTTAAGCATCAGGGCAAGGAGGATAGGTACCGGAAAACCAAATACGAGACTATAGATGTTCAGCAGCAGCGTATTTCTAAGAATTCTCCAAAAATCCAAGCTTGCGAACAGCATTTGAAAATGATGAAAACCAGCCCATTCGCTTCCCCATATTCCATCAATAAACCGGTAATTTTTGAATGCGATAATCTCGCCCGCCATCGGTGCGTATTTAAAGATGACATAAAACAAGATGACAGGCAGAAGCATCAAATATAAGTGACGATCCCGCTTAAGGCGTATCCAAATCGTCCTCCCCCCCTTTATGTTCCGTCTACAATTCGATCGTACACAAAGCTCGGGAAGCTGAATATAGACATGTTCTGTGCCAGGTGTCTTTTATTGTGAAAAGGCCCAGTCACCTTTCTTGAACAGGTTCATTCTTTTGCTGTGAAACGGAAGAAATCCCGCCATTACAAGCAAAAACGCCTTCAGCATCCTCTGGATGTTGAAGTATATTTGATGGAGAAATATAAGCTCTCTATAAGCTGACAAACTTATAAATTCTTATATTACAATGAAAAAACCGGGGCAACGCCTCCGCTTTGGAAGTGTGCCACCGGTCTTACGTTCGCTCTGTGTCTTGCCCTGGTTGTTTGCTGATGGCTTGCTCGCGGAACTCTGTCGGTGTCATCCCTGTAAATTTTTTAAACGTCCGCAGGAAGCTGCGGGTATTCATATATCCAATCGCTTCGGCGATGTCGTTCACCTTTTTATCCTTATTAGCAAGCAGTGCTTTCGAGGCGTCAATTCGAATTTCGATTAGATAGTCGATAAAATTTCGTTCGGTATATTCTTTAAACTGCTTGCTAATATAGGTTGGGCTCAAATGAAACTGTTCAGCGAGCCGATCGAGCGACAAATCATTTTCGTGGTAATGGGCTTGAATGTAGGTAAGCATCCGCTCAATCGTGTCATTTTTCCCTCTCAGGCTTCGTTTGCTCGTAAGCTTAGCAGCCAGCTCCTCAAGAACAGCGAGGACGAGGGACTCTGCTTGCTTCCAATCCTCACTGTGCTCTATCTTCTCATAAATGCTGTCCAAGTTGCCCATCGACTCCTCAGGACCGATTCCGATTGCATCCGCAACCTGCAGCGCCTTCACGATTAAATCGAACGAAAACTGGCGGATGAGGTCAGGAGGCAAGCCTAGTTCCACCGCCTTCTCGAAGGCTTGATGCACATCCTCCTTTATTTTATCCGTTTCCGTCTGCTTGAGCGCCTCCATAATTCGAGTTGCCTTCCGGTTCAAACGGTAATAGTCTTGACTGTCCGGCGGTTGCAAATCCTCGATTGAAATGACGGAATGGCTGCCAAAAAGCATCTTGTAGCGGAGCGCCTTTCGCGACTCGCCGTAGGAGCTTTGAATATCGCCGAGTTCCTTGACTCCTCTGCCAACGCCCACCGTGGCGACTAAGCCGAATTGCTTTTTAATTACCTCAAGTATCCATTCCAAAATTGCGAGCGCGCGCAACTGGTTTTGTTCTGCTTCGCCTTCTGCGAAGCTAAAGACAAGCGCCGCTCGTCCGCCGCCTAAATCGATTGCGACTCCAGCATCCTCTTTGCCCATCATCTCCTCCGCCACGTTGCAAAACACATACGTATACAACGTTTCATCACGCGGGCTTAAGCAGCCTTCTGGCTTGCCTATTTCTGCTGTACATACAAGGTAGCGCTCTGAATAGAGTTTAATGCCTGTAAATTCAAAGTGATGCCGCAAAGCTTGGTAGTCCGTTCGGTAGCCGGTCAGCATATCCATAATCAATCTCCATTTGAGCACGGATTTGGAATCCCGCACATGCTTCTCCAAATGCTCCCGATCCTCCATCATTTGCTCAAAGACCGTCTCCAAATAAGTGAACCCCGCCGTATCAAATCCGCGCTTCTTATCCGGTTGGTAGGTGCCTGATAGCTTGCTGACCAGTCGATCAAGCGGCTTGAAAGTTAATCGATTGACGTAGAACAATACAATTAGCGCTAGAACGATCATTACGCCAGCTAATATAAATAAAAGATTGCGGGTAATCTGAAGCGGCTCGTAAATTTGTGATTCCGGCATGATGCTGACCATTTTCCAACCCGTATAGGCGGAAGTTCTGTAAAATACGGTTTGCGGTTCGCCGTTCAGCTTGACTGATAGGGAGCCGCTGCCTTCTGCTGCGAGTACATTTTTCATATAGGGCAATTGCTTTAAATTTTGGTAAAGGAGCGTTTTGTCATCGTGGCTGACGACTTTTCCATCTGCATCGAATATAAACAAATGGCCAGCCGAGCTTTCCTCATAGACCGATTTAATCATATCGTAGAGAACAACCTCGTTAATGTTAACGGCAACGATACCGTTGCGATAACCGGGACTGCTGAGCGTTGGGTAGGAGCGCACCAGTGTGACAACGTTTTGTGTTGTCGTTCCATCCCACACCGGATGAGTCGTCATCCACTTGAAATAACCCGGCATGTCCATATTATCAGCCAGCCAGTTGTCTACCGATGAAATATCATTCATATAAGCCTTTTCGGTCAAAATATCGCCGTTTACAGCAGAGTAAACGAAAATGGATGAGAAAGTGGGATTGGCGTTAATAAAGTTTTTTAATTTTGTCGTAATCACATAATAGTTGCTGTATTTTTGGGCATCGTCATTGTAACTATCCAGCATGAAGTAGACGAATTCGAGCTCTTCCATAAGCGCGAGTAAATCTTTCTCGGTTTGACGGAACGCCACTTCAATCTTTTGGTCAACTTGCTTGAGTAGTGCGAGATTCGTATTGGTCAGATCGGCCTCAAGCGGACCAACCGTACCCCGGTAGGACAACCAAAAGGTTAAAACAATAATCAGCAGAAATGTGCTTCCGTAAATGATCATCACTTTTCCCGAAATGCTGGATTTCATTCCAAACCTCCTCACGGGATGCAGCTTGTTCATTACTATATGCATCATATGAGTTTGGCATTATACATTCATAGCTTCTCTATCAGGATTGAATACAAATTCTTCTGCTTCTATAAAAACTGTGGAAGGGTATCCTACTCGTCTTAAGCGATATGGAAACTTCCAAAATACAAAAGCTAATTGATGCGTTCAGAAGTTAATTGCGTATTAGTTATGATTTCTTAAATACGAATCAATTTGTATCTATTGTACATGAGCTAGAGTGGCATATTAATGCGCTTTCAAGAAGGAATGCTCTGTATTCAAATAAAAAAACCACAGCCACGTTATCGAAATATCGATTGCAGATGATGGAATAGGAATGGACGAAGAAGAATTGGGGCAACTGTTGGATGAGAAGTATAACGAACAACGAGGAATAGATTTATTGAATACGGATCGCCGATTAAAACAGTTATATAGTCATGGACTTGTCATTGCAAGCAAACATAATTTTGGAACCACGGTAACATTCCAGATTCCCAAAAATGAATAAATAAAAAAAGCGACATTGCCCACCAAGGGTAAGTCGCTTTCTGTTTATTTGCCAAAAGTACCTGGTTTGATTTTTTTTACATCATACATATTTACCGATGAATCAACGATATATGAAGGACGCTGCTCATCTTTTTTGTTCCGATGGCCAGCAATATGGACGGGATCTTTCTCCCAATTTTTCCAAGCCTCATCAGACTCCCAACGGATCATAATAACAACTTCTTCCGTTTCTTTTGCTTTTCTATTCACCATAATATTAATATCGATAAGACCTTCCTTGCCATCAATATAGCCCTCTTGCCCAAAATTGTCGACAACTTGCTGTGAATTTCCCTTTTCCACTACAATTGATCTCAATTGAATGAACACAGTAATCCCTCCTATATCATTTTAAAAACTACCATTTAACTATATCGATAACGATTCTCATTGTCAAATAAACATTGTTAAAATGTTCCTATTCAGGTGGCTTATTTTTCTCCCCTCCCCATCTGATTTAAATAAACGACTAAAATTTTATTAATCGTCAGCAAGTAACGACTAACATGTCAAAAAAATGATAAAATAGATGATGATAATACCAAAAAGGCGGAGATTACATGGGACATCCATTCATTATTGAACCGATATCGTACATTGGCTTCGAAAACGAAGCAGAGCAAATAGAAAAATGCAAGGAATGGGGTTTGCTTTCTGAGAAGGCTGCCAAAACAAAAGTATTTTTCTATAAAGGAAACGGCGTGAATCTCGAATGCACTATTATTGGTTATGTGGATAAAATGACTGCTGTCATTTCGTTTGAAAATGAACAAAAGCATTGTATTCACCCCTCCTACTTAAAGGAAATGCAAGCTTCTAGTTATGGCCAGAAGACTTCCAATACAGTTGAAGAGATTGCACCTGTACAAGAGATTGAAGCTGATAAAATTGACGTTCTGCTAGACACATCACAAAATAATGATGCAGCAGCGATTTCGGAGACGATACCAGCGCCTGATTCCGTTGAAGAAGTACATAAAGAACCTAAAGCAGCAGCTGCTCCAAAGGAAAAAACCAAAAAAGAAAAGGCACCAAAACTGCAGCTCCCTGAAGATAAGATCAAGATGGTTGCAACAGTAAAAGAATTTACGACTGTACCTAACAATTTTTCTGACACAGATGACGAGGTTGTTATATACAACGCAGTAGCCATTCAAGATCCTGCTATGGAAATCGGCGATGCGTGGTCCAGCCATAGTGCTACCCTCAAAAAACTTGAGCTGGAAATCGGCGATATCCTTCATTTTGAAGGAAAAATAGTCGCTAAAAAGCTTACTAAGCACCCTGTTCCTTACAAAATCAATAACCCTGCAAAAATTCAAAAAGAAAAATCAGAATAAACCCATTCATATTTGAGGTATACCATGAGCTTTGCTTCTAACCTACAGGAGTAAAGCTTTTTTCTGATCCAATTTTATAGTTTAAAACTATAAAGTAGATAGGAATAATATATTTCACTTATATACAATCTTTGTGTGAGAATATGATTACCAATAGTTAGGGGATGATATTATGCCTTCCGGCCAATTTTGGAAAACCGAATTATATGACAACAAACTGGGTTTTGTATCTGAGTATGGGAAGGAAGTTGTTGAATTATTAAGTCCTGCCCCAGGCGAGAAAATATTAGATGTAGGGTGTGGCACTGGAGATTTGGCCTATGATATATCGAAAACAGGAGCAACAGTTATAGGCATGGATTTTTCTGCGGAAATGATTGAAAAAGCACGAGTGAAATATCCAACCATTCATTTTTTCACTGGAAATGCTGAACAGTTTCAGTTAGATGAAACATTTGATGCTGTATTCTCTAATGCGGCATTGCATTGGATGAAAAATGCGAAACAAGTGGTTGAAAATGTGTGGAATGTGCTAAACAGCGGAGGCAGATTTGTTGCTGAGTTTGGCGGCAAAGGAAATGTTAATCGAATAGTAAAAGCAACAACAGATGTGCTTGATGAGGATTATGCTATTGATGCAGAAAAGTTAAACCCTTGGTTCTTTCCGTGCATTTCAGAATATAGCCATCTACTTGAACAACAAGGCTTTCGAGTAACTTATGCCGTTCTTTTTGATCGGCCTACGAAGATGGAAGACGGTGAAGAAGGACTAAGTCACTGGTTATCTGGTTTCGCAAATCAATTTTTCGCTAATGTATCGGAAGAAGATAAAAAGTTACTATACGCTAAAATAGCCGCAAGAGTAAGAAATGATTTATTCCATGATGATACATGGTATGTGGATTATGTGCGAATTAGAGTAAAAGCTATTAAACCATAACTTTAAAACACCCTATAAATAGAGAAAAAGACTGCTGCTTAACCTTGTATGGTTTTAAGCAGCAGTCTTCTCTATTAAGAAGCAATCAGATGATAGGATGATTAACGAATACGATAGCTGAGATCGTTCCAACGAAGCTCGTTGCGAACACTGCGAACCGTCGAATGCTTATCGATTACTACGGTTTCAATGCCAACTTGATCCGCCCAGTCTACAAGCTGCTCAGTCGTTACGACGTATGAGAATACGGTGTGATGAGCTCCGCCAGCGTAAATCCAGCTCTCGGCTGCATCTCGAAGCGATGGTTCTGGTTTCCACAACACTCGAGCTACTGGAAGCTTCGGCATTTCATGGGTAGGTTTTACTGCATCCACTTGGTTAATGATCAAGCGGAAACGATTGCCTAAATCGATGAGCGAAGCATTAAGCGCAGCACCAGCGCGTCCATCGAATACAATCCGTGCTGGATCCGCTTTGCCGCCGATGCCAAGCGGATGAACTTCGATTTTCGGACGGCTATCTGCGATTGTAGGACATATTTCAAGCATATGTGAACCAAGTACAAGCTCGTTGCCTTCTTCAAGATGATACGTATAGTCCTCCATGAATGAAGTTCCTTTATTATTGGCAATCAGCTTCATCATGCGAGTAAGCGCAGATGTTTTCCAGTCGCCCTCGCCGCCGAAGCCGTATCCTTGCTCCATCAATCGTTGCACCGCAAGACCTGGAAGCTGCTTCATGCCATGCAAATCTTCAAATGAAGTTGTAAATGCAGAGAAGCCGCCTTCTTGTAAAAATGCTTTAAGACCAAGCTCAATGCGAGCCTGCTCGCCAATGGAAGCCCATGAAGCCGCATTGCTCCGTGTCTCGGACGAGATATCGTACTGCTCGTTATATTCCTCAAGCAGCTGCTTCACTTCTGAATCTGAAACCTCATTCATACGAGCAACAAGATCACCTATGCCATAACCATTAATCGACCAGCCAAACTTGATTTGTGCTTCAACTTTGTCGCCTTCCGTAACCGAAACTTGACGCATGTTGTCACCAAAGCGAGCTACTTTAAGATGACGGCCTTCGTTTACTGCAATTGCAGTGCCCATCCAGCTAGCAATACGCGAACGAGTAACGCCATCCTCCCAGTGACCTGTAACGACTTTGCGCTCAAGTCCTAGACGGGAAAAAATATGTCCGTATTCACGGTCGCCATGCGCGGATTGATTCGTATTCATAAAGTCCATATCAATCGTTTCCCAAGGAATATCACGATTGAATTGAGTATGGAGATGAAGTAATGGCTTACGCAGCTCAGACAAACCATGAATCCACATTTTTGCCGGTGAGAAGGTATGCATCCAAGTGATGATGCCTGCACAGTTCTCATCCGCTTTCGCTTCTAAGCAAAGCTTAAAGATTTCTTCTGGAGTTGTTACTACAGGTTTAAATACAATTTCGGATGAAATAACAGAATCATCATTCAATGCAGCAGCAATAATACGTGAATGCTGTGCAACCTCTTCTAATGTTTCTGGTCCGTACAAGTGCTGGCTGCCGGTAACAAACCAAAATTGATAAGGCTTAACTTGTAACATGGAATGGTTCCTCCTCAAGTTTTGCGAATGCAAAACAGCTCCGTAAGCATTCACTTTAAGTTTTGCGAATGCAAAACAGCTATGTAAGCATTCACTTTAAGTTTTGCGAATGCAAAACAGCTATGTAAGCATTCACCGAGTAATAAACGTAATTTTAGAGATAACGCCTCTTCTCAACTTGTACGGACATTAGTGCTAGTTATCACTGGTATGACGATTCACTTGTACATACAACTTGACTCACGTTTATCATACTCCGAACCATAAATGTTTTCAATATGCAGCCCCTATAAAATTTCTAAAGAAAATCAAATTTGTTCCAGTCGGTATGTATAGCCGCAAAATGAACAACGAAATAATACGCTTTTATCGCCAACTTTAATAGTAAGCCTCTCATCGTCCTCGATTTCAATATACTCTCTGCCCTGCTCGTCCCGATCTCCCGTAGCAAACATTACTGTTTTATTTCCGCACTCGCACTCAAAACTCATCATGATATTGTTACTCCTCTATTATTGTAGATTTACTAAATTATGCTCTTTTTTACACTGATTTTTGCTCTGTCAGCAACAGCATTTACTTATTTGCTGTAATAAACAGCCATTTTCATAACTTACGAATAAATACCAGCCTCTAAATGCGTCGCTTTCATTGCTTCATTGTGTTAGCTTCGATATAATTATCGTTGACATTATTATATTACAAAAACAAGGTCAAGGAAGGGTTACGAATAACATGTACATAGCAGATAAATGGGTAGACTACGAGGTTATAGATACAGGAGACGGAGATAAGCTCGAACGTTGGGGCAATTATACACTCCGCCGTCCAGATCCACAAATTATTTGGCCGATCACAAATGAAACAGGTCTTTGGAAAAATGCCGATGGCCATTACCATAGAAGCAATTCCGGTGGCGGTCAATGGTCGATGAGCGAATCATTGCCTGAGCGCTGGACAATTTCTTATGGCGAACTAAACTTCCATATCAAGCCGACAAACTTCAAGCATACAGGATTATTTCCTGAGCAAGCCGTTAACTGGAGCTGGATGATGGACAAAATCCGTAATGCAGGACGTCCTATTCGTGTCTTGAATCTCTTTGCCTATTCGGGCGGTGCCACCGTTGCAGCCGCAGCAGCAGGTGCTGAGGTATGCCACGTTGACGCAGCTAAGGGTATGGTCCAATGGGCAAAAGATAACGCCCAGCTGTCTGGACTTGAGTCCGCTCCAATTCGCTATATTACGGATGACGTGTTCAAATTCGTTCAACGCGAACAACGCCGTGGCAAGCAGTATGATGCGATTATAATGGATCCACCTTCTTATGGACGTGGCACGAATGGTGAAACATGGAAGCTCGAAGAAAATTTGTTTCCTTTCTTACAATCCTGTACATCGATTTTGTCTGACAATCCATTGTTCCTACTCATCAACTCCTATACAACTGGATTATCGCAATCTGTTCTGCACAACCTGCTGCATATGACAATGAATGCCAAGTATGGTGGCGAGATCAACTGTGGAGAAATCGGATTGCCGATTACGAAATCCGGCCTTAATTTGCCGTGCGGAATACTGGGACGTTGGGAGTCTAAGTAATGACGATCAAGGTTCTGTTCGAGGACAATCATGTAATAGCTGTCGTTAAACCGCCTGGCGTCCTCTCACAAGAGGATGACACCGGCGATGCAGATATGCTTACCCTGCTTAAGCAGGATATAAAGGAACGATACAACAAGCCGGGAAACGTCTTTCTCGGCCTCGTTCACCGTCTTGACCGTATGGTTGGCGGCGTTATGATTTTTGCCAAAACCTCAAAAGCTGCGTCCAGATTATCCGAATCGGTTCGCAGTAGACATTTTGGCAAAACTTATGTTTGTGTTGTACAAGGTACGCCAAAACAAACTCAAGCGCGTTTAACTCATTATATTGTAAAGAACAGCAAACAAAATCAAGTAACCGTCTATAACAAACCCATGAATGAGGCTAAAGAAGCGATTTTGGATTACGAGGTAGCAGCTGTATCTGGCCGTTATTCATTGATTGCGGTGAAGCTGCATACCGGAAGGCCTCATCAAATCCGTGCACAGCTTGCTCATATCGGCTGTCCGCTCGTAGGTGACCTGAAATACGGCGCGAAACCAACAAGCGGCATATCCGAAATTGCGTTATGGTCAACCTCGGTTTCAGTCCCTCATCCTATAACAAAGGAATGGATGAGTTTTCGTTCTGTTCCAACCGGCTCTGATGTTTGGAATTGGTGGACTAGTTCGCAGCTAGAAGACGCCTCCAGTATGCTAAGCAATACGTAACAAGGAAGGACGAAATACTAATGCGCCGTAAAAGGCACCGAAAAACAAATTCTATACTATTATTACTAAGTTTACTTGGCTTACTGGTTATATTTTTAATGCCCTCCATTTACGAGAGGGCTTCTGCACCTGCCAGCTCGCTTCCTACAGCTTCAATTGACCCCACTCCTACTGAGCAAGCAGTCGTAACCCCTTCACCATCTCCTGAACCGACAGCACCACCAGAGCCTGTTTTTGCCGATGCCGTATGGATGGCCGTAGGCGACATCATGATGCATACGCCCCAGCTGCCCGGAGCTTTTGACAAGAAGACGAATCGATATAACTTCAAGCCGTTTTTTGCAGAGGTTAAACCGATTTTGGAGCAAGGTGATTGGGTTATTGCCAACCTAGAAACACCAATTGCTGGTGTGGAATATGGCTATACTGGATACCCAACGTTTAATGCGCCAACCGAACTTGGAGAAGCGATCAAGGATGCTGGATTTAACTTAATAACAAATGCCAACAATCATTCACTTGATAAAGGCGAGTCAGGTGTGTTTCGCACTCTCGAGAATTTAAAGAAGCTTGGTCTTCCAAGCAAGGGAACAGCCGCATCACAAGAAGAAGCAGACCAAGCTGTCCTATCCGAGAAAAATGGCATCGTGATGGGATTGTTAGCTTACACCTATGGAACAAATGGCATTCCAATTCCTGAAGGCAAACCTTACCTCGTTTCGCTTATTGATGAAGAGAAAATTAAAGCAGACATCATACGGCTGCGTGAAGCAGGTGCTGACTTTATTACCGTTTCTCTGCATTTCGGAACTGAATATCAGATTATACCGAACGAAGAACAAAAACGTCTCGCTCGTTCGCTTGTCGCTGCGGGTGCAGATATTATTGCCGGTTCGCATCCCCATGTTGTCCAGCCCTATGAAGTGCTTGAAACAACCGATGAGAATGGTCATGTAAAAAAAGGACTTATTATTTATTCTATGGGAAATTTTATTTCTAATCAGCGGGGCGAATCGAAGGATTACGGAGTTATTTTTAAAGTTAATGTTCGTAAAAATATGACAGAAGGCACAGTTACTATCACTGATGTTGAATCCATTCCGACATGGGTGCATCGCTACAAGCCTGATCGTTCCTTTCGATATCGCATCTTGCCAATCGAAGAAACATTAGCTGCTTCAAATGATACCTTGCTAACGCAAGCCGACTACGAGGTGCTCCAAAAAAATTACGATATGCTGCGCAATCGGCTCGATTCTATGAAATAAGCGTTGAATAGCGAAATCAGATTACAAATTTGCTACTTTGCCCAACAAGTAAACCAGCAGCTGCTGGTTATGAGAGGAAATGCGGTCCAGCGATTGTTCGATCATTTGAGTCCGAATCGTTGTACCGCGCTCCGCCTCCGCTTTGCCCTTCTCCGATACAGAAACCCAAACAATTCTTCGATCATGATCATCTCTTGTACGTTCAATGAGCTCATTTCTTTCCATTCGATCCAACAGTGTTGTAATTGCAGCAGGCGTAGTCGCTAAATATTGGAGCAGATCAGATGGCTTCATCGGTTGGTGCTGAAGCATCAGCTCTAATACATTCAGCTGCCCTTCTGTCAAAGGAGCAAGCGATTGTTCCAAGTTATTTTTCCATTCACGCGAAAGCTTCGTCCATAATCGAGTAAATTCTCCAGACACCATACTCCCACACTCGCTCTCTGTCAATTTCCATCTATTTGCTATTTATTATAGCAGTCTTTATTGTCGAATAAAAGATTAACCCAATTAATAATTTGCGCTATTAATCGATATATTGTTGAACATTATGACAGCGTTAGACATACAATAAGGCGAAAGCCCAGCGCTATGTCTATTCATGCTTAAACAGTAAGGAGCGTGCACCCAGTGGAAGAAAGAAAAGCTGTAATCATTCAAAAAATTAAAAATTATGGCATTATAAAAGACCCACAATGGCTGGACCGCCCGGATGAGCTGGTACCATTGTGGGTCATGCTTGAAGCTATTTTGGAAGTCATTGAACGGTTTGATCCGCCTAATCGACCTTTTGATTAGTGTCTGTTATGGAACGGGCAAGCGTGCTCGTAATAACGTCGGTTTTCTCTACTGGGAATATGAGCTTGCCTATCGATTTGCGATCTTCAATTGGTGCTTTCTCCGATGTAGCAGAAAGCTTCGCTCCTGATGAGGTAATCGCTACGATCTCTTTGGCTGCCTTGCAATAATAAGCCCCAATCAGTGACGAACCGTTTGGACGCACTCGTTTGCCTTCTTTAAATTCGAACGTTTGAACACCCTTGCCGCCTCTGCCCTGAATTGGATAATCCAGCAGCAAAGTACGTTTGGCGTAACCGATATCGGTAATGACGAGTAATTCGCCTTCATCCTCAGCAACCCATTCCGCGGTGACAAGCTCGTCTCCATCCTTAAGCTGGATACCTCTTACGCCTGTTGCAACTCTGCCCATTGAATTGACTTCGGACTCTGTAAACCGAATACTCATTCCCTGCTTAGTAATAAGCATGATTTGCTTCGAACCATCACTCAAAACAACACGAATGACTTCATCGCCCTCTGAAACCTTGCAGGCTGCAACCGCAGTGGATCTTGTAGTTGCGTATTCCTTAAGCTCCGTACGCTTGACTTGGCCACGTTTCGTTATGAAAACAAGTGATGCTGTAGATGCCAAAATATCTTTAATTGGAATGACGCTTACGATCGAATCATCCTTCGGAATAGGTACAACATTCACTATCGCTGTTCCGGTATCTTTCCATTTGAATTCTGGAATCTGATGGACCGGCAGCAAATAATATTGACCTTTGCGCGTAAAGAGCAGCAAATTGTCAATCGTATTGACTTCAAGCAACTCTCTTACGAAGTCGCCTTCCTTGACGCCTGCGTTTTGCAGCTCGCCTCCGGATCTCGTAAACGAGAGCATGCTTGTCCGTTTTACATAACCATCCTGGCTTAATGTAACTAGAACATCCTCTGGTGTAACAAGAACTTCGAGGTTAACTTTCAGCTCTTCGATCTCACCGCGCAGAACAGAACGGCGATCAATGCCATATTTGGTTTGAATCTCAAGCAGTTCATCCCTAATAACACCAATCAGCTTCTTCTCGCTAGCCAAGATCGATTTCAAGTAAGCAATCTTCTTCATCGCTTCCTTAAGCTCTTTCTCAAGCGTCGTAATTTCCAAGTTCGTTAAGCGATAAAGCTGTAAAGTAAGGATGGCATCTGCTTGACGAGCGGAGAAATCGAACTTCGCAACCAAGTTGTCTTGTGCATCCCCGCGATTTTTGGATGCTTTGATCGTCGCTATAACTTCGTCTAATATGTTGAGCGCTTTGACAAGTCCTTCTACAACATGAGCGCGATCTTCCGCCTTCTCAAGATCATATTTCGTGCGGAAAGTTACTACTTCCTTCTGGTGATCGATATATGCCGATAATATTTGTTTAAGACCAAGCTGCATCGGTGTTTTGTTCACGATTGCGACCATATTGAAGCTGTAAGCTACCTGCAGATCCGTTTTCTTGAACAAATAAGCCAGAATACCTTGTGCATCGGCATCCTTCTTAAACTCAATGACGATGCGCAGACCATTGCGTCCGCTCTCATCACGCACCTCTGCAATGCCTTCGACCTTCTTCTCTAGCCGAATGTTTTCCATCGCGGTAACCAACCGTGACTTAACGACCTGATATGGAATTTCAGTAATGACAAGCTGCTGCTTGCCTCCGCGCACATCCTCGATAGCCGTCTTAGCACGAATGTAAATGCGACCTTTACCTGTAGCATAAGCGTCTCGAATGCCTTCTTCGCCCATAATAATGCCGCCAGTAGGGAAATCCGGACCTTTTACATAGGTCATAAGTTCTTCTTGCGTCAGCTCTGGGCTTCCCATAAGGGCGATACACGCATCAATAACCTCACGCAGGTTATGAGGCGGGATTTCCGTGGCAAAGCCGGCAGAGATGCCGCTGGTCCCGTTTACGAGCAAGTTGGGGTACCGCGACGGCAGCACAACCGGCTCCTTCGTTGTATTATCGAAATTATCCTTGAATTGTACCGTTCTTTTCTCTATGTCACGAAGCAGCTCCATCGCAATTGGCGATAGACGCGCTTCCGTATAACGCATAGCTGCAGCTGGATCATCATCCTGAGAACCCCAGTTTCCGTGTCCATCAACGAGCGGATGTCCCATTTTCCAAGGCTGTGCCATCCGTACCATGCCCTCATAAATCGATGAGTCACCATGTGGATGGTAGTTACCCATAACGTCACCGACTGTTTTAGCTGATTTGCGGTATTGCTTGTCCGGTGTATTTCCTGAATCATACATCGCATATAGAATACGACGCTGCACGGGCTTCAAACCATCGCGAACGTCAGGAATGGCACGGTCCTGAATTATATACTTTGAATAGCGTCCGAAGCGGTCGCCTACCACTTCCTCCAAAAACGCCGGTAAAAACTGTTCCAGCATACTCATGCAGAAATCCCCCTATTCCTCATATTCCATAAAATCGACATTCTCAACAATCCAACGTTTACGCGGATCTACCTTATCTCCCATAAGCGTTGATACTCTGCGTTCTGCTTTGGCTGCATCCTCGATTTGTACCTGAAGAAGCGTTCTTTTCTCTGGATCCATCGTCGTTTCCCACAATTGATCAGGATTCATCTCACCAAGCCCTTTATAACGCTGAAGCTCATAATTTTTACCGTATTCCTTCAAATAGTTTTGAAGCTGCTCATCTGTCCACGCATAACGAATCGTTTCCAGCTTGCCTGATTTACGTGTAATTTTGTAAAGCGGAGGCTGAGCGATATAAACGCGTCCCAAATCGATTAACGGCTTCATATAACGGTAGAAAAAAGTAAGAAGAAGCACTTGGATATGAGCACCGTCTGTATCCGCATCAGTCATAATAATAATTTTATTATAGTTGCATTCCTCAGCGACAAACTCAGAACCCACACCTGCCCCTATTGCAGAAATGATGGCCTTGTACTCGTCGTTTTTCAAAATATCGATGAGCTTGGCTTTCTCCGGATTCATCGGTTTTCCCTTAAGCGGCAGCAGCGCTTGATATTTCGAGTCACGGCCCTGCTTAGCTGAACCGCCAGCTGAATCCCCTTCCACAATAAACAATTCCGTGCGAGTAATATCTTTTGACTGTGCAGGAGTTAGTTTGCCATTTAGATTTGAGCTCTCGCTCCGCTTCTTGCCGCTGCGGATTTCCTCACGTGCTTTGCGTGCTGCTTCTCTCGCTTTCGAGGCTTGAAGTGATTTCTTTAACAGCATTTGTGCGATTTGAGGGTTTTCCTCAAGAAACACCTGCATCTTCTCCGAGACGATTGCGTCAACAGCGCTTCGTGCAGATGAGCTTCCGAGCTGGTCTTTTGTTTGTCCGACAAACTCAACCTCAGACATTTTGATATTAATAACGACCATCATGCCTTCGCGCAAATCGTTGCCTTCAAGGTTTTTGTCTTTCTCCTTAAGCATCGCAGCTTTACGGGCATAGTCGTTCATGACGCGAGTATATGCGGTTTTAAAACCGGTTTCATGCGTACCGCCGCCGCGTGTCGGAATGGAATTGACGAAGGAAGCAATCGTCTCCGTGTATCCGTCATTGTATTGGAGGGCTACCTCCACCTCAATATCATCGCGCTCACTAGCAAAATGAATAACATCGTGCAGCACAGTCTTTTCTTCATTCAAAAACTGAACGAATTGACGAGCTCCGCCTTCATAATGAAACACATCTTGCTTGCCGCTGCGGTCGTCTTTAATTGTTACCTTTAATCCAGAGTTTAGAAAAGCAATCTCTTGCAAACGCTCAGCCAGCGTATCATAACTTAATGTTGTGCCATTCTGGAACACGCGGCCATCCGGCTTAAAAGTAACCTTAGTGCCTGTCCGATTCGTAGTGCCAATAATCTCAAGTCCGCGTACGGGCTCACCAACATGTTCACGTCCCGCTTCATCGATCCAATATTCAAAGCGTTGTCTGTGAATTTTGCCGTCTCGGTAAATATCAACCTCAAGCCATTCTGACAAAGCATTTGTAACGGATGCGCCAACGCCGTGTAGACCGCCGGATTTCTTATATCCGCCGCCGCCAAATTTACCTCCCGCATGCAAAATCGTAAATACGACTTGCGGAGTAGGAATACCGGTCTTATGCATGCCGGTAGGAATACCACGCCCGTTATCGTGTACCGTTACTGCTCCGTTCTTGTGCAGCGTCACTTCAATGGCCGAACAAAATTTAGCCAAATGCTCATCGACTGCATTATCGACAATTTCCCAAACGAGATGATGCAAACCCGAACTGCTTGTACTTCCTATGTACATGCCCGGTCTTTTACGAACTGCTGTTAACCCTTCAAGCACCTGTATATCATCGGCCTCATAATTTCGGTCTGCGGCCGCTGTATTTGCGAAGAGATCTGTTTGCTCAGACATGAGCGTCCCCCTATCTATAATCACGTTTCCGTATCTTCAAGCTATTTTAATTCAATTTGTCATGTTTCGTAAAGTCTCCAAAAAAAACGATTAGTGCAATTGCACGATCTTCAAGCCTTATTTTGTTAATGGTCATAAGAGATACATATAAGGATAACACACTATCCTTGCTTAACAGAACCTTCCAACGTTTTGTTGTGAGGTGTTCTATAGTTTCCTGTCTTGTTTCAACAGCAGCACTACTTATTCATAACCTACAGCTCAGCGTATGTAATAATCGGAATAAGCGCAAGCATAATTAACACAATAACAAAAAAACTTTTTTTGTTCCACAATTTCTACAACTCATTATCAATAAAACGCTTAATTTATTCGTGTATATCCACGGTTTGAGCATTTCTACCAGCTTCGACCACGAAACATTGCGTTATACGCTTGTCGTACATGGAGAATTTACTGCAATGACATTAGCTAAATCCTTCGAAATAAAATGGAATGCACACAAACCGCTATAATAACTGTTGTTAGCATGTTTTGCAGAATCATTAGATTTATGTATGAATGATAACAATTTGTATTAAAAAAGACGATTGTGAGGCACAGCCTTGCCAAATTAATCGATTAGGATTGACTTTAATGTTCAACCTTCGTAATATGGTTTACGATTCAAATCCACACCCAAAATCATATTCGAGGTAGCTGAATGAATACGAATGAACGCATTGATTGTTTGAAATGCAAACATTATTTTATTACATGGGAGCCAAGTGCACCTAAAGGCTGCAGAGCCTTTGGATTTAAAACAAGCGTACTGCCGAGCATAATGGTTTTTCGCTCATCTGGCAAACCTTGCATGCATTTTGAAACAAAAGAAAATCATAAAAAATAAGATTGTATCAAAAGTTTTGAAATTAGTGTATTAGGGATATTCCGAACAAAAAAAGCACCCTAAGGTGCTTTTTTGAGAACAATGCGAACTGCGACTTTCTTCCTATTACTTATGCTTCGACCAGTTAGGGTCGCTATTCTCAAGCAAATAAGAGAAATCGTTTTCCAAACGCTTTTGCTCCTGCTTCTTCTTTTCTTCTTCCTGTTTGCGAATCTCTTCCTTGCGTGATGCTTCAGCCTGCTTCATATCATCCGCTTGTGCTTTTAGCTTGCCAAGCACCTCATTGCTTAATAAATCCTTGAGCGTCAAGCCGTTTTCCGACTCATTTTTCGGAGCATTTTTTGATGATGATCTAGGAGCTGAAGACGTTATTTTCTTCTGTTTTTTACCCATAGCTGCTGCACCTGCCTTAAAATAAACTTTCTATTCGTTATTATACGATACGTAAAGAGCTTCTGCAGCTTTACGAGCTAAATCTCGTGCTTGTTCTACATCAGGAGCAGTGCTCAGCGCAACGGCCATTCTTCGTCCAACCTTCGTTTCTGGTTTTCCAAAAACACGAACCTGTGTATTAGGAACCGACAAAGCCTCTTCAATACCGCCAATGCGGAAATCGGTAGATTCACGGTCTGCTTTCAACGTATGTGATGCACCATGTGACAGCAACCGAATTGTTGGAATTGGAAATCCTAGAATAGCTCTAACATGAAGGGCAAATTCTGAAAGATCCTGAGTCGCCATCGTTACCATACCTGTATCATGTGGACGCGGCGATACTTCACTAAACAAGACGCCATCCTTTGTAATGAATAGCTCCACTCCGTAAATACCAAAACCGCCCAGCTCATCGGTGATGCGTTGCGCAATGGACTCCGCTTGAGCAATTTGAGCCTCAGTCATATCATGCGGCTGCCAGGACTCGATGTAATCGCCATCCTTCTGCACATGACCAATTGGCGGACAATAGCTTGTACCCGAAACTGATCGTATGGTAAGCAATGTAATTTCAGATTCAAATGTTACAAAGCCCTCCACGATAACACGCTGCTTCTTCGCACGTCCACCTTCCATCGCATAGCTCCAGCATGCTTCAAGCTCCGCTTCAGATCGGCAAACACTTTGTCCTTTGCCTGAGGAGCTCATAATTGGTTTGATGACGCATGGGAAACCAAGCGTTTCGGCCGCAAGAGAAAGCTCTTCAAACGTGTCTGCAAATCGATATGGCGCGGTAGGCAGCTCCAATGTCTCAGCAGCTAAGCGGCGAATGCCTTCGCGGTCCATCGTCAGCCAAGCCGCGCGTGCTGTAGGAATAACACGATGTCCTTCCTTCTCAAGTTCAAGCAGCGTTTCTGTAGCTATTGCTTCAATTTCCGGAACAATATAGTCAGGCTGTTCCTTCTCAATAATTCGGCGAAGCTCAGCCCCATCCAGCATATCCGTTGTATAACTGCGATGCGCAACCTGCATAGCTGGTGCTTGATCATAGCGATCCACAGCAATGGTCTCAATGCCAAGCCGCTGAGCCTCCAGCACGACCTCTTTACCAAGCTCACCAGAGCCTAGCAGGAGCAACTTGCGAGCATTCGTTGTTAAGGGTGATCCATACATAAAGAAAAAGAACCTCCTGGAAGCAAATCGAATCGTCAGCTCTGACCTAAAGGCAGAGACTAGCGTTTCGGTTCGTTTTTTCTTCCATTGTGGAGGTTCTAAGCTTAAAAATCAACTATTTTATATGCATTTGCTGAAATGAATTGAGCTCACGTTTTAAAGAAAACGGTACTGTGCTTCGATCAAGCCGTTGTACACGCCGCGCTTTGCAAGCAACGCTTCGTGATTGCCTTGTTCAACGATTTCACCGTGGTCAAGCACGATAATTTCATCCGCGTGACGAATCGTCGACAATCGATGTGCAATCATAAAGGATGTGCGGCCTGCTAGAAGAATTTTAAGAGCTTCTTGAATTTTCAGCTCCGTTTCAGTGTCAATGCTGGCTGTTGCTTCATCCAATATTAGAATTTGCGGATCAGCTAGCAATGCTCTAGCGAACGATAACAGCTGACGCTGACCCATGGAAAGCACGTTGCCTCGCTCCTCAACCTGCGTATCATAGCCATCGGGTAGCCCCATGATGAAATCATGCGCGTTAACGGCTTGAGCTGCTGTTACGATCTCTGCATCGGTTGCATCCAAGCGGCCATAACGGATATTGTCACGAATCGTGCCTGCAAAAATAAACGTATCCTGGAGCACGATGCCAACCTGTGAGCGCAGGCTTTCGATCGTCACATCACGAATATCAATGCCGTCAATGAGGACACGGCCTTCAACCGGATCATAGAAACGGCATAATAGGTTGATGATTGTACTTTTTCCTGAACCAGTATGCCCTACGAGCGCTATCGATTGTCCTGCTTTTACATCGATGGTGATGCCCTTGAGTGCTGGCCTTCCCTTCTCGTATTCGAACACGATATGGTCGAACTTTACAGCGCCAACAATTTTCGGAAGCGGCTTTGCAACCTTTAGTTCAGCTACAGTTGGTTCTTCATCAATAAATTCAAAAATCCGTTCTGATGAAGCCATCGCAATAAGCAGCTGGGAGTACATTTGTCCTAGTCGGTTGATCGGGTCCCAGAAGTTGCCGATATAGTTGGCATAACCAACAAGCAATCCAACGGTAATCGCACCTATTTGAATGAGGTGGGAGCCATACCAGAATAGAATAAAAGTACCGATTGCTGAAGTGATCTCGATTACAGGGCCGAACGTTTGGTTAAGGGATGACGCTCGGTTCCATGATTTATTGTTGATCGTATTCATATGATCGAAGAAGCTCATATTGTCTTTCTCTTGCACGTACGCTTGCGTTACCTTCATCCCTTGAATACTTTCATTTAAATGAGAGTTAATACGGGACTGCTTAATGCGCACATCCTGCCATGCAAAACGAATCTTTTTGCGCAGAGTCGTCGATACAATGAACATTAACGGTACGGTTATCATGACCGCAAGGCCAAGCTTAAAGTTCCATACGAGCAAAATAATGACGATACCGAACAATTGCACACAGTCCATCAATAAGTTGACGACACCGTTTGTAAACAAATCCTGCAGTGCATTTACGTCATTCGTGACACGAACGAGTACTGAGCCTGCTGGGCGCTTGTCGTAAAAACGGAAGCTTAGCTTTTGAATATGCTGGAATAAATGATTTCTGAGATCATAAATAACTTTTTGCCCAATGATATTCGTATATTTGATTCGGTACGTATTCGATGCCCATTGAATAACATATAAGACCAGCATAATGCTTGCAATAGTAATCAACTTTGGTACACTTGTTTCACCTTGCTCAGGAGCAATCGCTTCGTCAATTGCCAAAATGACAAGCGCCGGCACGCCTAGGCGTGTCAACGTACCAAGAATCATCATAACGATGACGGGCATTAATTGTTTGGTGTAAGGCTTCATATATCCGAATAGGCGGCGCAATTGACCCCAGTTAAAGGGCTTTTCAATCAGCTCATCATCTTGGTATATGAAACGTTCATTTTTATTGCTAGCTTTTGCTTTGGCACTCGTACTCATTATACGGTACTCCCTTTCCGCTCATTCGCTTGCGCAGCTATAGCAGCATCATCAAGCGGATAGTCAGCATATTGAATGTTGTAGGTGTCGCGGTATGGTCCTTGCTGCTTAATCAACTCTGCGTGTTTACCACGCTGAACGACATGGCCCTTGTCTAATACGATGATTTCATCGGCATGTCTAAGCGAAGAAATCCGATGTGCAATAATAAAGGTCGTGCGGCCAGCCATCAGCTCCTTGAAGCCCGCTTGAATTTCATGCTCGGTTTCCATATCTACCGCGCTTGTTGCGTCATCCAAAATTAAAATTCTAGGATTTTTTATGAGTGCTCTAGCAATGGCAATCCGCTGTTTTTGTCCACCGGACAAGCCCATTCCTCTTTCGCCGACGATCGTATCGTAGCCTAGCGGCAGCTCCAAAATGAAGTCATGCGCTTTAGCCAGCTTAGCTGCGTGCTCGATCTGCTCTGGTGTTACATCCTTCACGCCATAAGCGATATTATCGCGAATCGATGCCGAGAATAAGAACGTTTCTTGAAACACGGGAGCTATTAATGAACGAAGACTTGCGACATCCAAATTTTTAATATCAATCCCGTCTAGCGTAATTGAACCTGTTTTTACATTATAGGCTCTCATTAACAATTGAATAATCGTTGATTTCCCTGAGCCTGTCGCACCAAGAAACCCAATGACAGAGCCTGCTGGCGCATCAATGACCAAATCGGTTACCGCCGGCGTTTTGTCAGGATAACTGAACGTAACATGATCGAAGCGTACATGACCTTTTACGGTACCGCTGCTAACCTCAATCGCGTGCTCAATATTTTTCACATGAACATGTTCATTCAGCAGTCCTAGTACACGCTCGCCTGAAGCTTTGAACTGCGTGTAGTTGTTAATATGGAACCCTAGGCCCCACATCGGACCGATAATGTACCAAATCAAGCTGAAAAATGCGACAAATTCACCGAGCTGCAGTGATCCGTTAATGACAAGAATACCGCCTGTTACAAGCAGGATTACTGCGCTTAAGTTCGCAACAAGCTCCATTACAGGGAAAAATTTCGCCCAAATCTTTGCTGCGCCAACCTGATTCGTTTGATAGGCTTCACTGCGTATGGAAAATTTCGATACCTCATGCGATTCACGTGCAAATGATTTAACCGTGCGTACGCCCGTAATATTCTCTTGAACCGCTGTCGTTAAATTACTCATCGCTTGGCGCATTTCGCGGAACGCTGGATGAATATTGCGTTCAAACCGAATGGCTGCGAAGCCTAGCAGCGGTATCGTTACTAATGTAATCAATGTTAGCTGCCAATGAATAGAGAGCATCATTGCGCCGCCGAACAAGATCATCAACACCATATTCAAGATTTGTGCAAAGCCGAAACCGATAAAGTTGCGAATCGCCTCTAAATCAGCTGTTAAACGTGACATCAAATCGCCTGTTTTCGCTTTGTCATAATATTGAAATGACAGCGTCTGCAGCTTGTCGTACAGTGCATTCCGCATGTGGAATGCCACTTTGTTACCAAGCCGTGCACCAAAAAAACCATGTAAATACTGCATGCATCCTTTAATGATAATGACTCCGACTACTGTAAAAGCAAGCGTCGGCACTAACTCGAATTTTTTCGGCGTGATGACATCATCAATCAAGTATCGCAGTAAATTCGGATAGACAAGTCCGAGCGCCGTAGCGCACATTAAGCAAAATATCGAGGTGAACATAAACTTTCGTTCCGCCCAATAAAATGCTTTCAACTGCCTTAGTACGTCCAAGTAAATCCATCTCCCCGTATCTATTTTGTAAGCATGAATGAATATTATCAGCATCATCAAATGCGAGCAAACAGTATAAATATGCATATACCTGTTATAAACCGCTTATTGACTCGTTATCTAAATTGGAAACGGTTAATACTCCCAATTGGTCGCAAATCATGACAAATATGTGCCTATTACTCAATTTTTGCACAAAAACACACTAAATAAAAAAAAGCTTTTGCAAGCGTTTTACACGCTCGCAAAAGCATTCAGCTGTTAATGCGATAGAACAATCCGTATTCATTGACAATTAGATATGAATCAATTGATTATACAGCTGCTTCAGCTCAGCCGTGTCCGCACTGCCGGACAACGAGATTCGTTTGCCGCTTTCATAGGCAAGCATATCGTCTTGCAGCTGTTTACCAGCTTGATCAGCCGCTTTCTGCCAAATTTGCTCGTAAAGCGATGTCCACAAGAGCGTTTGCTCGGACATCCATCCATTTAATGAAGGAGCAAGCAGCGCTTCAAGCTCTTTGCGAAGAATCGATTTGCCTTCGCCTTCAAAAAATTGACGCGGTGATTTGAAACGGCTCCAAAGCAGCTTCGCATCAACGTTATCCGCTTCCCAAGCGGTCGGCTCATCTGGCGTTGGCAAAGCAGCTGGCGCATAAGGAACAGCACTATACGCGGAAATTGAATTTTCTAAACGCTGCGCAGTATGAATATATTGCTTTTGCAGCTGCGTATGAATGCCTCGCTCCATACGAAGCGAGGTTGCCAGCATCTCCTGTGACAGCTCCAGCTGGACGAGCCGCTGCAGCTCCAGCCAAGATGTCCAAATGGCTTTGCGCAAGTCACGTCCATCATCCTGCAAGGAGGCCGGATTAAAGGCTAAGTTATAAAACTCACCAAAACGGTATTGGATACGCTGAACGACATAATACAATAGCTCACTAAGCTCCTGCTTTAGCTGCTCAGGGATCGTTCCGGTTTGAAGCGCTGATATATCGATCTTCGCTTCATTCACCGCTTGCAGCAGCGCAACAAGCTCAGCTTCACGCCCAGCTGCATCGCCCTCTGCGCTTTGAAGCCAGCCGGCAACTGTCGCTGCCGCTCGTTTCAAGTCCTGCTCAGCGGCATCAATAGCTAGCCGTCCGAGATCGTTCTGAATAAAGGAAAGAAATGATTGCTCGAAAGCTTCAATGCCGGAGCGTTGCAGCAGCTCTGCATTTCCATCTAGTTTACCGTCCAGCGCCTGCAAACTCGATACAGGGAATAAGCGAGGAGAGCGAATTGCATGCTGCAGCAAATTCGTCTCTACATGCTTTAGCACTCCTGTAAGCTCCTCCTGATCTGCCGCCAAATCGGCTGCGTTAACAAGGAAAAACATTTTATCAAGCTCAAACTGATCCTTCACCCTGCCAAGCTGCATCAGAAACTGACGATCAGCTTGCGAGAAGGCGTGATTGTAATACGTGACAAACAAAACTGCATCGGCGTTTTTAATATAATTGAAGGCTACGCCCGTATGTCTAGCATTTACAGAATCCGCTCCTGGCGTGTCAACGAGCACGATACCCTGCGCCGTCAATGCGCAGTCATAATGCAGCTCAATTTCACTCACGAAGCAGGAACGAGATTCCTCAGCAACGTACTTTTCGTATTCCGCTTGATCGACCGACAACTGCTGACCGAGCAGCGGTTCATGCTCTGCCCAGCCTGCGCGGGCTGCGCGCAGGAAGCTGAAATGCGGGCGACCGCCAGCTCCGATGGAATCCGGAGATAGGCGATCGATCGCCAGCATGAGAGCAGCGTCATCAGACTGCTGCTCTTTTTCACCGAGGAGCGCTAGGGAATAGCGCACATCATCGATAATGGCAGCGCGCGTCTTCATGACAATGCGCGCTGTACCATGACCGTGCTCCGCCGTAGGGGGCACGAGTCGGTTGATCGCTGCCGTCGTCGGATTAGGAGAAACCGGCAGCACCGGTTCTCCGATCAGCGCGTTCGCAAGCGATGATTTGCCGGCGCTGAAGGCGCCGAATAATGCGATGGTGAAGCGGCTGTCTTGCAGCCGCTTCGCCTTATCGCTCATCGCTTGCGCAGCAGCCGCAAGCGCAGCATGCGGCGCCAGCAGCTCCGCGGCGCTGGCTAAGCGCGCTGCAGCGCTGTGCTGCTGCGCCAAAGCTGCTCCGCCAGCTAGGGCGCTTCGCCCTGCTGCCGCATGATGCTGCCCCGCTTGCGCGCTTCGCCCGCTCTCGCTCGCAAGCACACCCCGCGCTTCAGCAGCGTCGCTGCCAGCTTGCGCGGCAGTGCCCCCGCCAGCCACAGCTGCGCGCGGTGCTGGCAATGCCGGCCTTGCCGGCGCCTCAGGCAGCGCGGCAGTTAGCCGCGCCTTATGCTCCTCGGCGCGCTTCGCCAGCGCCGTAAGCGCATGAAGTGCACCAGCCTGCGCGCGAAGTGCAGCAAGCTGTGACTCTGCCTCAGCGGCGGCAGCTTCGCCTACCGCCGCTGCATGGTCTGCCAGCGCATCGATAATCTCAAGCGCGCGCTGGCGATAAACGGCCTTCACATCCGCGGCTAGATCGCGGCTGAACGTCATCGTATATTCGTTGCTGATGACGGCGCCAGGTTTCACCCTCGCAATAAGCCACTCCGAATCCGGCAGCCAAGCCAAGTTCCGCGCGAGCTCCGATTCCAGCAGCTCGCCATCGTATGTTATACGCTCTGCTTCCGTACGCAGCAGATGCTTCACATGCCAGTCGATCGAAGCGCTAATTAAACTGTTTAATTCCTCGCTGAACGCCAGCAAGCGCCGTTCCTGCTCAGCAGCAGTCTTAGCTGCCGCAAAAAGCAGCCCCGCTTTAAAACCAGGCTTACGGCTCTCCAGAAACGTTTGAGCCAAATCACGCAGTCCCGCTGGCGTAATATTCGCATTATCCAGAAGCGTTTGCAGCTCTTTGCGAAGCTGCGCCCGGTAAACCTCTTTCTGCTCCGAAACTTGCCTGATCTTCTGTTTCAGCTGATCCATCTGTGTTGTGACAAGGGCAACAGCCTCAACACCGCCTGCCTCAGCAAGAAGCCGTTCACGCTCAGGCTCCGCTTGCTGCTCGCTCCATTTCATATGTCCATCAGCTACATGGCGCAATGACGCTTCTACACTGTACACACAAAGCGGTTTGCGGATCGTTTGTAGTTTATCTAGCAGCTCAAGCAGTTGCTCCCACTCTTGATGAGGATGTTCTGGCTCGCGCAACGACAAATAAACGATCCCCGCCGGCTCCAAGTGCCAAGCGTGAAACGCATCCTCAACGCTTTGACGATAGCTTGCGAAAGAAAGCTCGCGATCACGATGCTTATCAATCTGATTCACAATAAAATATAAGGGCTTTCCCCAATCCTTCAATTGCTTCGCAAAAGAAAAATTGATTTCAGACTGCACATGATTATAATCCATGACATAAAAAACGACGTCTGCAAGATGCAGCGCGGATTCGGTTGCCATCCGGTGTGCATCATCAGTTGAATCAATGCCAGGCGTATCGAGAAGCACGGTATGATCTCCTAAAAGCTCGGACGGATATACGATCGATACAGAAGTAAATTGCTCGCCATCGACACAATAGCGGTCAAGCTGGTCGATCGGAACTTCCGCTTTGGAAGCCACACCATTCTTTACGGTTTCAACAGCTGCATAAGCACGATCCCCGCCGCGAATAGACACAACGTTCGCGCTTGTTGGAATTGGACTTGAAGGAAGCAGCTTAGTTCCGCATAAACGATTAATGAGAGTTGATTTGCCAGCTGAAAAATGTCCACAAAAAGCGACAGTAAGCCGACCATCGGTCAGCTTACTGTTTAGCTCCTGTGCTTGCTTGGCATGTAATGTATCTCCTGCAGCTGACATTAAACCAGCTGCTTCGGATATAGCTCCTGCTATGCTTTGCACGGTTGTTTCTGTCATTTGCTTCTCCTTAAACGGCTTGCTCTTCTTCAGACGGCAAACAAATTTCAAATACGTTGCCATGTTGCAAGATCATAATGTTGCGCTCTTTATCTCTCATCACAACAACCTCAGGTTTAATGCGCATACGCTCGATGTATTGATCAGGCACGTCGCCTGAGCCGCTAACTGTAATGCCTTCTACAAGGATATCCTCGTGCTCCTCTGGCGGAGACTCAAGCACTTGCTCATAAATATCAGAAAAAAGCTCAAAATTGTTTGTGTACACGGAAATACAGTTCATGTTCATCATCCTTCACTGGCTATTTTAGGTTTTATACTCTTATTTTTGGTTTTAAAACCTGGCTTCATACGTTGTTTACCTTCTTTGCACAAATCAAGCAGCGGACAAATTGGACACTGCGGGCTTTGCGCTTTACAGTGATAGCGGCCGAAAAAGATGAGTCTGTGGTGGGTTAATGTCCACTCCTCGCGCGGAACGAGTTTCATCAGCTTCTTCTCTACCTCTAGGACACTGTCTTCGGCCTTAGCGAATCCCAGTCGCTTCGTTACACGATCCACATGCGTATCAACAGCGATGGCAGGCACACCAAATGCATTAGACATGACGACGTTAGCCGTCTTCCGCCCTACACCTGGCAGCTCGGTCAGACCTTCATGGCTTTCAGGCACTTTCCCGTCATATTTATCTATGACAATACGGCAAAGCTTTTGTATATTTGATGCTTTACTTCGAAACAAGCCGATGCGGCGAATGTCCTGCTCTAGTTCTTCCAGCGGTACGCTCAAATAATCCTCGGGGCACTTATACTTTTGAAATAAGTTCACCGTCACCTTATTGACCGTCTCATCCGTACATTGCGCAGACAGCAGTACTGCTATTGTAAGCTCAAACGGATTGCTGTGATTAAGCTCACAGTGTGCATCTGGAAACATGTCCGCAATAATGTCTAGCACATGACGCATTTTTTGTTTCGCAACCATCGTCCTCTCCCCTAATCAAACACTATCGTTCAAAGTGTAGCGAAATTTGTCACGCTTCGCAACCGTAAACAAGCATATTCTATAAAAAAACTGCCCCTAAGGGCAGTTTTTTCACAAAAAATGAATATCTCAGCCTATAATTGATGAAAATTTCGTTAAAAAGCTACTTAACGATTGCAATTGCATAGTTTCTAAAGCCATAGATTGTAATCGTGTCGCCTGACTTGAAAGCTGTAACTGAAACCGAATTTCCATTTAAAATGTATTTGGTCTGGCTGTTTACATTAAAATAATTCCGGTTATCCGCATCTGTTGTTTTTTCCGTCCACACTTGTGATGCAGTCGCATTGAAGTTCGTAAATACCCGGCTCTCCCCAACAGCTACCGTCAGTTGCGTTTTGTTGCCTTCAAGCTTCTGAACCTCAACATAGTCACCCACAGTAAGCAGGCTCGTTGCTGTTCCTTGCGTGGCTCCTTTTACGATAACGAACCCAGCATCTCCATTATAAGCAACAGTTTGACCTACAAGGTCTACAATAGTGACACTGTTTGCTGATATGGATTGTACCTTGCCATAAGTAACAGAAATAGTGCGTGCACGAACGGCTTCTTTTCCTAAGTAGTTAACAGTAATAATAGAGCCCGGAGTAATCTGTTCAATCGCAAGCTTCGCTCCAGCTTCGTTAACCAATTCTGTACCTAGCACATTTAGATCAAATGCGGATGTCATTGCATTTTTAACACGAATTTTTTTGTTGATTACGTCTACAGACATCACATCATATTGAGCATTTGTATGGACTCTAATCGTTGCAACACGATCTTGGTTGCTGCTCAAATCAAGCGTAAGTTGATCGCCTGCCTTCAGATCGCTGTAAGCTGCATTTGCTATGGCAGCATGCTCAACGTATGCAGTATTATATGGAAGCGACAATGTAGCGCCGTTCTCCAATTTAATGTTCATCAAGTTGCTTTGTGAATTCATTGATAATAAAGTACCTGTATATTTAGTTAAAAATTGCAGGGATACGATCGAATTTCCTGTATAGCTGATAACAATTTTTCTGTTCACGGTTAGTAAGCTATTAGCAGAAGCTAATGAAATAACGTTGCCGCTGTATTCAATTCGAGTTTTATCCGTAAAATAAAGCGCTTGGGCGTTGTTACCATTTGCATCAAGAATGGTCAATAACTTTTTATCGTAAACAAAAGCGGCGACCTGCGCACCAGCAACGACTTTCACATTGCGGTTAACTACTTTCACTTTTGTTACTTTATCTGCATCATTAAGCGTAAGCTCTACTTGATCTGCTTCTTTAATTAAATCGCCGATTGTTGCTCCATTAATGCCTTCAATTTCAACGGAAACCGTATCTGCCATCAATTTAGATACAAGTGTTGTACCCTCCATGACAGTGATCAAATCACCTGTCGAACCGTAGAATGTACCTTTAACACTCGTTGCCGACGCCTGCGTCGATGCAATAATTTTTAGTGTTGCCGGCGCATCGCGGAAGCTATCTTGTACGATGCTTATTTGGCTGTCTCTCTTAATTGAGGTTAATGCTAGCGGTTTGCCATCCGTATCAACGACGACTACTGAATCATTATAGAAAAATTCAACAGGCTTATTGTTAATCCATACATATAACTTCTTCTCATCTGCGATAACACGATCCAACGTTCCAGACGTCGTTTTAGTGTAAGTTTTATCGCCTTTCACTTCAACGTAAAGCGCCTTTCCATCCTTCGCAATGACCGTTACATCTCCGTATTCAAGAAGCTGCTGTCTCGTAATCGGTGTTTCTGTATTGTAGTGATAAAATAAAGTATCTGAATTGATGCTATAGTTGATTTCCTTCTTGTCGCTGTAAACAGTAATTTGAGTATCTGTTATTTTAGTTGCAATCCCGTTTACTTGACCTTCATATGCAACCGGGAACAGCTTCTCCGCACGGCTGAACATCGTAGCCAGACTCGCACGATCCACATTCGCTTTAGGAACAAATTTGTCTGCCGTTACACCCTTTACAAGCTCAAGCTTGGAAGCGGCATTCACATAACCCTTATAAATAGAAGTGATTTGCGCTGCATCCGCGAAAGTCGAGGCTGTATTTTGCAAACGTACCGCTTCTTCCTCTTGCTGAATGGCACGAACCATAAGCTTCGTTACCCATTCACGGGTAGCTGGCTTAGTCCCCCAAGCGATTTTAGGATCTTTAGCTGCGATTCCGAACTCTTCCACCTGATCAAGCAGGCCTTCTTGGAAAGCTAACGTTACATACGGCTTAAAATATGTGCTTACGGAAAAAGAATTAGGAAAACCGATAATTGCATCTTTATCTGCTTTTTTATCCAATCCTGCGAATCGAAGAGCCATAAGCACAGCCTCTTGCTGACTCACATTTTCTTTCGGACGGAATATAGCAGCTCCGCTTGATGTCTTATTTCCTTCAATAATTCCTTGCAATGCAAGCTTAGCAATATGCTTCTCTGCCCAATGACCACTGCTTACATCGGTAAATGGTGTTGTATATCCGGAGGCTGCTGAGGCATATGAAGCAGGAATGATTACCCCGCTTCCTGCAACTAGAGAAAACGCTAGCGCTCCAATCAAAATCTTTTTGCTCGCAAATTGCATTGTCATAAGTAGATATTCCCCCTGATTAGTATGTAATAACTCATGCAGAACGGCTTCGCCAACCTATTGCTAGGATGGAACGAAGCCATTCATAATTTTTGCTTATTGCTTGTTCATTGGATATTCGAGCTCGACATGACCCATTAGCGTTTCAACCTTTTGTCCATCGACAAGCAGATTGATTGATTTTACAGCATCGAATTGAAACAATGTTTTTTGAAGCGTCTGAATGACAAACGTCTCGCCTGGCGCGCCAAGCCGCGCTTCATCAGGCAAATGAATATCCAGTGTAACAAGCCCGTCTGATAGTTGTACGGATTTAACCTCAATCCGTTTCCATAAAGATAATTTATTCTCGTCAGCATCTTTTTGCAGTTCAGCAATTGCTGCTTTGACCAGATCAATATCCGTTTCATAGGTTAGCTTGACTGGATGCTCTACTGTTTCAGTTAGTTCAGCATCGGTTAAATAAATAATAGCATCTAGTTCGTTTAATACGGGAGTTGGCTCAGGAGAAGGCGAAGGTGAAATTGTAGGCGATACCGTGCTGCCTGGTTGATTTCCCTGCTTATCCTGAACTCCGCATCCTGCAAGCGCAGCGGATAATATAATGACAGCAAGCAGCCCGCGTGCTTTGAAAGTTTTCATAACACTGAACACCTGCTTTCTATTTTACATTTAAGTACTCTTTGATGCCTGCAACCAGTTCAGCAGCTATTTTGTTTTGCGCCGCATCATCAAATAACATTTTTGCATCGTTTGCGTTGGATAGGAAGCCTGCTTCGATTAGTACGGCTGGCATCGTCGTTTGTTTGATCACTTTATAAGCTTCTTTCTTGACGCCGCGGTCTTTAAGACCGGTTGCCGCAATTAGATGCTTGTGAATAACACTAGCAAACGCTTTGCTGTTATCACGATAATAGTAGGTTTCAGTTCCTGTTGCGGAGCTTACACCACTATTGGCATGAATAGACATAAATAAATCGGCTTTTATGCTTTCTGCAAACTTGACGCGATCATCTAGAGTCGGGTATGTATCCCCCGTTCTAGTTAAATGAACTTTAATTTTGCTTTCTTTGTCAAGCAACGCCTTCATCTTAAGTGCGATACTAAGCGTAAATTCTTTCTCCGGTTTCTTCAATACACTCGCTGCACCCGGGTCTGAGCCGCCATGTCCCGCATCAAGAACAACGTTGTAGACTTTGGATGATGGAGGAGTTACTGGATCTGTAATCGGCGGAGTACCAGGAACGTCTGCAGCAGACATTAGGCTAAACTGAATTTTTCCTGCTTCCTCAGTCATCACATAACCGGTATTATCGCCAATAAGAATGACTAAGCGAGCGGTAGCTGGTGTGTTCGAAAATAAGGAATAACGATAACCTTGCAAATAAGTGCTGTCTGTTACATTAACCTCAACTTGTCCATTCAAAAACTGTGAAGATAAGTTTGATGAATAGTTAGTATTCGGAAAATCGAACACAATGCGCTTTGGGTTCTCGAGCAGCATTGGCTTGTTGGCCTTAACTGTGCCTTCATAATTAAGGGTCATGCTGCTTCCGCCAGAGTAATAAATGTCTGTTATCTGGCCTGCTGCTTCCACAGGAAGATTCGGGTCTGGATCAATAGGTTCTGTCGGATCTGTTGGTTCTTTGTTCTGCTCGTACATATGTACTTCTTTCTCAACAGCTTTCCATTCAAAATCCAATCCAAACTGTTCACCAATAAAGCGAAGTGGAACTAAAGTGTAGCCTTTAATGATAGAAACTGACGTGTCCATTTTAACCTTTTTGTCATTGACTACTGCCATATTGTCATTCAGCTTTAGCTTTATGACATTATTGGCATGTGTTACTGTCGCTGTTTTGGTCGTGTTATCCCAATCAATCAGGTAGCCTAATCCTTCTGATACCGTCCGCACAGGTACAACGGTTGCATTATTAATGATTTGCGGATTAACATCAGATTTCAATTGCTGACCATTCAAGAAAAGCTTGGGTACGACCTCTGCAGCTTGTCCTACTGCGGAGAACATCGTGAAAAAAATCGACATAAACATTAATACGGATACAAATCTTTTCATTTCCCACCTCGATGACTGAAATTGCCCGCATCGAATGAGTGCATTCGACTTTAACAGACGCAAATATAGACGCAGCTTGTCAGAAAAAGTTGCGTTTAAAGGAAAAAAGAGGACGAATCATCCAGAGTGGCTGATTCGTCCTCTTCATTTCGTTTTAATTACACAAGACGAGCAATATGTTTTTGCTCATAAGCTGTAATTTTGTCTTCATGTTGAAGAGTCAGACCGATATCGTCAAGACCTTGCAGCAAAAATTGACGACGGTGCTCATCAAGATCAAATGCGATCGTTAGACCATACTCATCCGAAAGCTGTTTGTTTTCCAAATCAACAGTAAGCTTGTAGCCGTCATGCTTCGCTGTACGCTTAAATAGCTCTTCCACTTGCTCTTCGCTAAGCTTGATAGGCAAAATACCGTTTTTGAAACAGTTGTTATAGAAAATATCCGCATAAGACGGAGCGATAATAACTTTGTATCCATAATCAAGAATTGCCCAAGGAGCATGCTCACGGGATGAGCCGCAGCCAAAGTTGGCACGGGAAACGAGTACAGATGCGCCCTCGTAACGCGGCTTGTTTGGTTCAAATTCAACGTTCACATCACCATTTTCGTGAAAACGCCATTCGAAGAATAGAAATTGGCCAAAGCCGCTGCGCTCAATACGCTTCAAAAATTGTTTCGGTATAATTGCATCAGTGTCGACATTGACCCGGTCGACCGGGGCTACGATGCCTGTAAGTTGTTTAAACGGTTCCATATCTTATATACCCCTCTCGCGTTCAATTCGTTCTACACTACGGATTTAATTTCCCAATCGCGTACATCTGTGAAATGACCTTTTACTGCTGCTGCAACTGCCATCGCAGGCGATACAAGATGCGTGCGTCCGCCGCGGCCTTGACGTCCCTCGAAGTTACGGTTAGACGTTGATGCACAACGCTCACCCGGTTTCAATACGTCAGGGTTCATTGCAAGACACATCGAGCAGCCAGCATCACGCCATTCAAAGCCCGCTTCAGTGAAGATTTTGTCCAAACCTTCTTTTTCGGCTTGAATTTTTACGCGGCCTGAACCTGGTACGACGATAGCCGTTACACGATCGCTAACTTTATAGCCTCTAGCGATTTCAGCTGCTGCACGCAAATCTTCGATACGGCCATTTGTACATGAACCGATGAATACATAGTCAATTGGGATTTCGTTCATTGGTGTTCCAGGCTTAAGATCCATATATTCAAGTGCTGCTTCAGCAGCTTTACGCTCGTTCTCCGTTGGAAGATCAGCAGGGAAAGGAACTTTAGCTGTGATGTTAGTACCCATGCCTGGGCTAGTTCCCCAAGTCACTTGCGGGATTAGAGCGTCAACGTCGAAGTGTACGACTGTGTCATACTCTGCACCTTCATCCGTTGTAAGCTGTTTCCAAGCTTCAACTGCTTCTTCGTAATTAGCTGGCGCATATTGACGGCCGCGAAGATAGTTGAATGTTGTTTCATCTGGAGCGATGAGGCCAGCGCGTGCGCCTGCTTCGATTGACATATTACAAACTGTCATCCGCTCTTCCATAGTCAAGCTTGTGATGGCTTCGCCAGTAAACTCAATAACATAACCAGTTGCGAAATCTGTTCCGTACTGAGCAATAACGCCAAGAATCAAATCCTTTGCTGTTACGCCTGGCTTGCGAGTGCCGTTAAAGCGAACCTCAAGCGTTTTTGCTTTCGATTGCTGCAAGCATTGAGTAGCCATAACGTGCTCAACCTCACTTGTACCAATACCGAACGCCAATGCGCCGAAAGCACCGTGAGTAGATGTGTGGCTGTCTCCACAAACGATTGTTTTACCTGGATGTGTTAGACCCAGCTCAGGACCCATTACGTGAACGACACCTTGGTCAATGCTGTCAAGATCAAACAACGTTACGCCGAAGTCTTTACAGTTTTGTGTAAGCGTGTCAATTTGTTGTTTGGAAATTGGATCTGTAATGTTGAAGCGATCTTTCGTTGGTACGTTGTGATCCATCGTTGCGAAAGTAAGATCAGGACGACGTACTTTGCGGCCTGATAGACGCAAGCCTTCAAACGCTTGCGGAGATGTTACTTCATGTACAAGCTGCAAATCGATATAAATGACGCTTGGCTTGCCTTCTTCTTGATTAATGACGTGATTATCCCAGATCTTTTCAAACATTGTCTTTTTCGTCATTATGTTCACCCCACCGTTTCATTGAATCTTCTGCTTTTCTTAACTGAAACTACTATAACATTTCTTTCTTCATTGATCCAAGATATAATATCTATAACGTCTATAGGTAATAACTATAATAGTAGATTCCTTACATAATAAACAATTGAGAGGAAAATTTATATGGAATTGAGACAATTAAATTATGTTATTCAAATCGCCTCAGAGAAAAACTTTTCAAGAGCAGCGGAAAAACTTCATATCGCTCAGCCCTCGCTTAGTCAGCAGCTCTCCAAGCTTGAACAAGAAATCGGCGTACTTCTGTTCCGGCGAACAACAAATTCTGTAGAACTAACGCAAGCTGGACAAGTATTCGTTCATAAATCACAAGCAATTCTTGACGCTGTTGAGCAGTTAAAACAGGAAATGGACGATATGGCGCAAATGCGGCGCGGACGACTTGTTGTCGGTACATTACCGCTAACAGGCTCACATATACTGCCGCTTGTTTTGCCAGTATTCGGTGAGCAATATCCGCAGATTGAAGTCGTTCTTGTTGAAGAAACGACTGCAAAGCTTGAGCAGCTTACCGCGAGCGGCGGTACCGATTTAAGTCTGCTCTCGCTGCCGCTCATTGACAACTCTCTCGCATGGGAACCATTCTTGGAGGAAGAAATCTGCTTAGCCGTCCCTCCACAGCACCCTCTTGCACTAAGAGAAGGCTCAATCTCGATTTCTGAACTTGATAAAGAGCCATTTATTGGACTTAAGCGCGGACAAGGCTTTCGGCAAATTACAGTCGAACTGTGTGAGCAATCAGGTTTCACTCCGCAAATTGTATTCGAGAGCAGCAATATGGAAACCATACAATCCTTAGTGGCAGGCGGAATGGGAATAGCCTTTGTCCCGCAAATGCTGACGCGAGTCAAAGGCTCTGATTTTATGCCTGTTTACCTTCCATTGTCGTCCAAGCCTACAAGAACGTTAGTCGTGGCAAGCCGCAAAGGCAGATATTTATCCAAAGCTGCTGAAGCATTTATCCGTACACTCAATATGACAATAAGCAGTTATCGGTAATTAAGCTTCATAAATAGAAGGTCTGCGATCTTCAAAAACAGGAATTTTTGTGCGAACAGCATCAACTAAATCCAAATCGATGTCTGCGTATATAATCGTTTCCTCTTCGCCCGCTTCTGCTATCGTCTCTCCCCAAGGATCAAGCACGAGCGAGTGACCAAAGAAATTAGTGTCACCGCTCGAGCCCATCCGGTTGCACGCGATCACGAACATTTGGTTTTCAATTGCGCGTGCCGTAAGCAAAGTACGCCAATGATGAAGTCTAGGATGCGGCCATTCTGCTGGAACGAATAGCAATTTGGCTCCATCAAGCGCAAGCTTGCGAGCTAGCTCAGGGAAACGGATGTCATAACAAATCATCATGCCTGCTTTTGTCCCTTCTATCTCAAGCTTCCCAAGCTTATCTCCCGCAGCCAAATATTTCTCTTCATCCATTAGACGGAATAAATGAATTTTTGAATAATCGGATACAACATGGCCTGAACGATCAAATGCATACATTGTATTCAGCACTTTATCTTCCTTAAGTTCCGCGATTGAACCTCCAATAATATGAACGTTGTGCTTCTTGCTGAAATCAGATAAAAAAGCACGAGTGCGTTCACCTTCACGATCTGCAATCGTTTTTATTTCAGTTAAAGCGTAACCTGTGTTCCACATTTCCGGAAACATAATGACATCCGGTTTATTCGTTTGACTCACCGCTTCTTCAAGCATGCTCGCCAGCTTCGTGAAGTTAGCTTCTGGATTTCCTGCTTCTATATGCATTTGCAGCAATGCAAGCCGCAATGGTTTACTCATATGCCGTTCCTCCTGTTGATCCTTTTTTCACCTAATGATACCCTGTCATGGTTCTGTGTCAAGATGGGAAACGTAACAACGAGGGATTTACTACTTTAAGAACATAAAGGAGAATGTCTGTTATGCTTCCAAAACGAATAGCTGCAATGCTTCTTGCTTGCTGCTCGATTTTCCTGTTTGCCAACTTCGCTTCTGCTCATCAAGCACTTAGCGGCGCTCCTAACCCAGAAACAGGGCTTAAGCCAGTTCAAGTATTCGATGTAGCCGCCGGCAAAGTAACAAAGACAATCCCAAATGACGCCAAATATCAAGAGATGGCTTCTTCATGGGTTGGTTCCATCACTGGTCTTGCTCCACAAATGACAAATGATTCAAGCTGCAGCTATGTGTATCGTGTACCTCTTGAGAAGGCCGTTACCATCAAAGCAAATGACGTTTCCGTTTCATCCGATGATCTTTTTCTCTTTTATTGTAAGGATAAGCCTCCTCTCTTGCTCGTGTTCGATGAGAAGCGCAGACCTTTTTTATTCCTGTTCAAAGCCGATATTAAACCCTTTATTGACAGGGTAGGCATTCCGGCTGCATAACCAGCCGCTTCTCATCTCCCGCTATTCATGCTACATTAAAGCTATTGCCTAAATAGATAGCGATTTTGTCATGTGGAGTGTGAGGTATGGAAACACAAATCGGTCAACACCTTATTCAACCTGCGGAACGGATGAATGTACTTCCGACGCAATTTTTTGCCAAGCTGGTCGCCAAAGCAAATGCTCAAACGGCCAAAGGACGCGATGTCATCAATTTGGGACAAGGCAATCCGGATCAACCGACTCCTCCCCATATTGTTGCGAAGCTACAGGAAGCTGCAGCTAATCCGTTGTACCATAAATATCCACCCTTTAGCGGCTACCCTTTTCTAAAGGAAGCCGTGGCGAAGCGGTACAAAGAGGATTATAACGTAGATATAGATCCCACTACTGAAGTCGCTATCCTCTTCGGAGGAAAAACTGGCCTTGTCGAAATTAGCCAATGCCTGCTTAATCCCGGCGATGTCTGTCTCGTGCCGGACCCTGGTTATCCTGACTATTGGTCTGGAGTGGCGCTTGCAGGTGCCGAGATGTCATTTATGCCGTTAACAGAACAAAACAGCTATTTGCCAGACTATAACGCCATAAGTCCAGAAATAGCCGAGCGCGCAAAGCTAATGTTCATGAATTATCCGAACAATCCAACAGGTGCTGTTGCTAATGCGGAATTTTATACACAAACTGTGGAATACGCAAAAAAGCACGGCATCGTTGTTGCAAGTGATTTCGCTTATGGCGCAATTGGCTTCGATGATAATCAACCGATCAGCTACTTGCAGACGCCAGGCGCCAAAGAAGTAGGCGTTGAGTTTTATACGCTGTCCAAAACCTATAACATGGCTGGCTGGCGTGTTGGCTTTGCGATCGGAAATGCTCAAATCGTCAAGCTAATCAATTTAATCCAAGATCATTATTATTGCAGCCTATTCGGCGGCATTCAGGAAGCAGCAGCACTTGCACTGACGGGACCGCAGCAATGCGTCGCTGAACTTACAGCAATGTACGAAAGCCGTCGCAATGCCCTATTTACTGCCCTTGACCAAATTGGTTGGAAAGCCGCTCGACCAGGAGGATCTTTTTTCTGCTGGCTGCCTGTACCTGAAGGCTATACATCAGAATCTTTTGCGGACCTTCTGCTTTATGAGGCTGATGTTGTTGTCGCTCCAGGCGTAGGGTTTGGTACCCATGGTGAAGGCTTTGTTCGGCTTGGTCTTCTTACAAGTGAAGAACGCCTGCAAGAAGCGGTTGAACGGATTGGAAAACTAAATTTATTTTAGAATATATCCGCCATTTACCTTGCTTTACAGCAGCATGGGATCGTGATATGCTTGTAGGAATTGAACATGAAACGTGATGACGGGACAATTAAGCAAGATGGGTCGCGATCAGAGAGTAAATTCCATGGGCTGCAAGAATTTACCGAAGGCCGCTTGCTGAACCTACCTCCGAGCGGCCGGCTATGAACCGGACAGCGCCTTCTGTTATAGGCTTAAGCTGGATAATTCTATCTAAGGATTATCAACAAAGGTGGTACCGCGGAAGCAAAGACTTTCGTCCTTTATGGACGAAAGTCTTTTTTGTTGTCACCAAACAAGCATAGGATGGGATTAATGATGACGGAACGTATTGTCGTAAAGATTGGCAGCAGCTCGCTTACCTCGGAAGAAGGCGGACTAAACCGCGAGCGTATTCAATATTTCGCATCAGAGCTCGCTTCCTTGCATAAAAAAGGAAATGGCGTGATGCTCGTAACTTCAGGTGCTGTTGCAGCTGGCTTTCGTCAAATCGGTTATGCTGCAAAGCCAAAAATCGTTCATGAAAAACAAGCAGCCGCTGCCGTAGGGCAAGCGCTGCTTATGCAAGCTTATCAGGAAGCCTTCAGCGGTTACGGTATAGTAGCTGCACAAATTTTGCTTACTCGTGCGGATTTCTCCAATCGACGCCGTATTCAAAATGCCCTTATGACAATCGAAGAGCTTCTGCGGCTTGGCATCATTCCGATTATTAACGAAAACGATACAGTGGCAACCGACGAGCTTGTTCCTAAATTCGGAGATAACGACAGCTTATCAGCGCTTGTCGCTGCGATGACGAAAGCTTCACAGCTGATCATCATTACCGATATGGACGGCTTATACACAGAGGACCCTCGTAAAAATCCGCAAGCGGTCAAGATCGAGCGCGTCGATCAAATATCTGAAGATATTATGAAGCTCGCAGGCGGAGCTGGCTCTTCCGTCGGAACAGGCGGCATGCGTTCCAAAATCGAAGCAGCACGCATCGCCATGCGGGGCGGCGTACATGCTTTTATCGGTAAGGTGCAGCAAGAAGGCGATCTGAAGCTAGCTGTGGAAGGCAATGGCCGCGGTACATATTTCGATACGAAGCTGAACAGCCTTCCGATGAAGAAACAATGGCTTGGCTTTCACTCTATGCCGCTAGGCAAGGTTTTTGTAGATGAAGGCGCTGTTCAAGCCTTGCTGGAAGGCGGCAAAAGCCTCCTCCCTGCCGGCGTTAAAGAAATTCAAGGCGATTTCCATTCCGGAGATGTCGTCGAAGTCATTAATCCGCAAGGCCAAACCATTGGCAGAGGCGTTGTCAATTATGCAGCATGGCAAATTCAAGCTGTGGCCGGCCTCACTACTGAAGAAGTTAAACGTAGAGTCGATGTATCCCGTATCGAATTTATTCATCGAGACGAATGGATTACATTAAAATAATAAGGGGGATTCCGCTATGATCAGTGAAGTGAGAACAAAAGCAACTTTAGCTCAAGATGCAACTGCCATTATGAATCGTTTGTCCACAGAACAAAAAAATACGGCTCTATCTCGTATGGCTGATGCATTAATCGCCGAGACTAACGCAATTATTACTGCGAATGAGCTTGACCTGCAACGAGGTCGCGAGCAAGGCACAAGCGCTTCCATGCTCGATCGCCTTGCTTTAAATAAAGATCGTGTAGCATCCATTGCTGAAGGACTTAGACAAATTGTTGAGCTCCCGGACCCTGTTGGTGAGCTGCTTGAGCATTTCGATCGTCCTAACGGACTAAAAGTAAATAAGATCAGAGTTCCAATCGGCGTAATTGGCATGATCTATGAAGCTCGTCCAAATGTTACAGTCGATGCGGCTGGCTTATGTTTGAAAACTGGCAACTGTGTCGTGCTTCGCGGAGGATCAGCTGCTATCGAGTCAAATCGCAAAATCGTAGAGGTATTAAAAAATGCTCTTTCAAATACGGCAATGCCAGCTGATGCCATTCAGTTAATAGAGGAATCAAATCGTGCCTCGGTTAACGAAATGCTAAAGCTTAATGGCTTGCTTGATGTTGTCATTCCTCGTGGAGGCGCATCGCTTATTCGAAATGTCGTTGAAAATGCCACTGTACCGGTCATCGAAACAGGAGCTGGTATTTGCCATACCTTCATAGATGCCAGCGCTGAATATACGATGGCTGTCGAGATTGCCTTTAACGCTAAAGTACAACGGCCATCGGTTTGCAATTCCATGGAAACATTACTCGTTCACGAAGCTTTTGCAGAGCAGCATTTATCCGCGCTAGCTGATCGTTTTGTTCAAGCAGGCGTTGAGCTCCGTGGCTGCGAAAGAACGGCTTCCCTGCTCACAGGCATCAAACCAGCAACTGATGAGGACTATAGTACAGAATACAATGACTACATTATGAATATCCGCGTCGTTTCAGATCTTGACGCCGCGCTTGCGCATATTCGCCGTTTCAGTACAAAACATTCCGAATGTATTGTGACCGAAAACTCCGAAAACGCTGAGCGATTTATTCAAGATGTTGATGCGGCTGCCGTTTATCATAACGCCTCTACTCGCTTTACCGACGGATTTGAATTCGGGTTCGGAGCTGAAATCGGCATAAGTACACAAAAGCTTCATGCGCGCGGTCCAATGGGATTGCCTGCATTGACGTCTACTAAATATCTTGTTTATGGAACTGGACAAATACGGGGCTAACAAGACAAATTCAGTCCAATATCAATGGAACAACGGAGGAATACTTCATGACACAGCTTACACAAACTGCAATTGCAAGTCAGCAAATTTGCTTCTATGGTGCCGGATCGATGGCGGAAGCCATTGCACGAGGTCTAATTAACAAAAAACTCATTTCACCTAATCAGATTTCAATGCTCAATCGACAAAATAAAGATCGGCTCTCTGAGCTAAATGAGCTGTACGGTATACAAACCATCGTGCAAGGCTCCTCTAATGAAGCTTATTTAAAAGAGGCAGACATTATTTTTCTAGCCATGAAACCTAAGGATGCTGCTGAAGCGATCGCATCCATTAAGCCGTTCATTTCCTCTAAACAGCTTATTATATCGGTCATTGCCGGGTTATCGATCAAAGCAATCGAGCAGCTGCTTGGTGGGCAGGCTTCCGTCGTACGCGCGATGCCGAACACATCCAGCACCATTGGGCTTGGAGCAACTGGAATTAGTTATTCAGATATTGTGACCACTTCGCAAAAAGCTCTTACTGAAGCAATCTTCAGCTCTGTTGGCATAAATGCAATTGTAGACGAATCACTTCAGCAAGCAGTCACAGGCGTATCTGGCAGCGGACCAGCTTATGTCTATTACTTTATGGAGTCGATGATCGATACCGCAATCCAACTAGGCTTTTCAGAGACAGCAGCAAAGGAGCTTGTCGTTCAGACGGTTCTTGGCGCAGCGGAAATGGTTCGTCATACCGGCGAAGAACCAGCAGAGCTTCGCCGCAAGGTTACATCGCCAAATGGGACGACGCAGGCAGCTCTTGAGCTGATGGCCGAAAATCATTTTTCAGAAACAATCAAGAAAGCTATCCACCGCTCAGCAGAACGTGCAGGCGAGCTTGGAGAAGCTATCGAGAGGAGCATTAACGAATGATTGGAGTTTGTATTGCAACGTATCGTTCTTATGATGATCGTGCGGATTTCAATAAAAAGGCTCTTTCGATTGCTGTTGGCTTAACCGTCGGCAGCTGGACTGAGCTTCCTGAAGCGCAAAAGGCGAATATGGAAAAGCATCTTGGAAAAGTATTGTCCGTTACTGTCCATGAGCCCGAAAATGCTGTTCCCGGTGAGCGCTATGCCGACATTCGAATTGCTTACCCAGACATCAACTTTAGCCGAGACCTCCCTGCTTTGCTAGTAACTGTATTCGGCAAGCTGTCCATGGACGGCAAAATCAAGCTTATGGATCTCGACGTTTCCGAAGATTTTGCATCTGCTTTCCCTGGTCCTAAGTTTGGACTAAACGGTGTTCGCGATTTGCTTGGCGTACATGATCGTCCGCTGCTAATGAGTATTTTCAAATCGGTTGTCGGATATGACCTAGCCAATCTTCAAGATCAGTTCTATAAGCAAGCGCTTGGCGGTGTGGACTTAATAAAGGATGATGAAATCCTATTTGAGAATCCACTTACCCCTCTTGAGAAACGTGTCGAAGCTTGTATGGATGCTGCGCGTCGCGCTGAAGCAGAGACCGGCCAAAAGCTGCTTTACGCCGTTAACTTGACAGGGCCTACCTCAGCTCTTGCTGCGAATGCTCGAAAAGCGATTGACGCCGGTGCCAACGCGCTTCTATTTAACGTTCTTGCTTATGGCTATGATGTGCTTCATGAGCTTAGCAGTGACAAATCCATTAATATCCCTATAGCAGCTCACCCTGCAATGGCTGGAGCGATGTACCCATCGCCTCATTATGGCATTAGCGCTTCTCTTCTACTTGGGAAGTTAATGCGTCTTGCAGGTGCCGATCTTGTGCTCTTCCCTTCACCTTACGGCTCGGTTGTTATGCCAAAAGAAGAGAATTTAGCGGTTAAGGAAGCTTTGCTTGCACCGCTTCACGGACTGAGAACGAGCTTCCCTGTACCATCGGCGGGCATTCATCCTGGACTGGTGCCTCTAATTCTAAAAGATTTCGGTACCGACGTAGTTGTAAATGCTGGCGGGGGTATTCATGGTCATGCCATGGGAACTGCAGCTGGCGGACAAGCATTCCGTCAAGCGATTACTGCTACACTAAATGGAGTACCTCTTCGAAATGCCGCAGAGCAACCGGGCAATGAAGCGCTGTTGGCAGCAATTGAAGCATGGGGGATCAAAGAATAATGACTGAAATGAATACAACTAAGAAACGCATCGTGTTTTGTGATTTTGATGGAACGATTACCGTTAATGACAACATTATCGCAATTATTAAACATTTTAATCCAGCAGGCTGGGAAAACATTGCAGAGCGCACGATTGCGCAAGAGATATCAATTATGGATGGCGTTGGACAAATGTTCCGCCTCCTTCCTGCTTCTATGCAGAAAGAAGTTATCGATTTCAGTATTTCCAATGTACGCATTCGTGAAGGCTTCGCTGAATTTCTAAACTATTGCAAAGAGCAGCAGATTGATTTTTATGTAACAAGCGGCGGCATTGACTTTTTTGTTTATCCTATTCTTGAAGCTTTCGACATACCAAAAGATCATATTTATTGCAATGGCAGTGATTTCAGCGGTGAGCAAATTGAGATTTTGTGGCCAAATCCGTGTGATGCTCATTGCACCAACAACTGCGGCATGTGTAAAACAACCATTATGCGTCGTTTCCCTGAAGAGCAATACGAGCGCATCATTATTGGCGACAGCGTAACCGACTTTGAAGGTGCTAAGCTGGCTGATATCGTCTATTCCCGCTCCCACCTTACGGTGAAGTGCAAGGAGCTCGGACTGCCGCATCACGAATACGAAACATTCCACGATATTATCAACACTATGAATGCTGAAAGGAAGTCAACGAAATGAGTTTTGAGCAAATTGCTTTAGAAGACAAACAGCGCGCTTTATCTGAACTTCGCGACGTTAAGGAGCTGTTCGCTTCACGCGGCTGGTTCCCTGGCACCAGCGGCAATTTATCGATCCGTGTAGGCGACTATAACCCCGATGAATTTCAATTCGCTATTACGGCAAGCGGTAAGGACAAAACAATTCATACACCAGAGGATTATTTGTTTGTTGATCAAGATGGCAAGCCATGCGAAACAACACGCTTAAAACCATCCGCTGAAACTCTGATCCATTGTGAAATTTACAAATTAACTGGGGCTGGCGCTATTTTTCACGTGCATACCGTATTTAACAGCGTAATCTCAGAGTATTTCTGGGATCGTAAGTCTGTGCCGGTAGATGGCGTTGAGCTGATCAAAGGGTTTAACATTTGGGACGAGGAAGCACACATTGATATTCCAATCGTTTCCAACTTTGCACATATCCCTTCTATCGTACCAGAAATAACGGAGCGTATCGTGAAAAACATACCTGGCATCTTGCTGCGCAAGCATGGCATTTACGCTTGGGGAGCAAATGCATTTGAGGCAAAACGCCACCTTGAAGCATTTGAATTTATTTTTGAATACGTATATCGTTTGGAATTGCTGCAGCGTGGTAAAGCTTAAGCATTTTCCAGCTTGATCGTTACATTGTTTAGAAGGATTTTCTCCCGGTAATCAGCTCTTTATATGTTTCACAGCTCTGATTACCTGGAGATTTTCCAGCTAGATTATAACCCACCTAAAAATATGATTATCAAAATGATTACTCCGCCTTAACGATAGGCAATCCTCGCTCTTCCCTTCCGATCAACTGTTATTGGATAACCGTTCCAGCAGTATACTCCCGTCTTTCCCTCGACGTTTCATTAATCCAAACCATTAACTCATTTTTGCTAATATAAAATTTCTCACCAACTTTTATGTAGGGGAACATAACGCCAGAAAAGGACCCTGCTGTAGTCAGCTGAATTTGCTCTGTATGAATGATTTGTTTAATTTCGTTTTCCGATAAACGCAAATAATTTGCTGCCTCTTCTATCGTTAGCAAAGGTTTTTCCACGCTTATCGTGATATCGGACTCCTCTTTATTTGGCACTTCGTTTTTCTCCAAAAACATACAGCCCACTATAAAAGATACTCCAAGAATAAAGCTTGCTGCTATCATTGATTTGCTGTTTGAAATAACAATCTTCCTCCTTCGTTGTAAGTACATTCACTCTTTTCCATAGTAAAAATAAATCTGCCCCGCCGTCTCTGATATCCGTTCGTTTTTAAAATAAATGCCTGAAGCATCATCTATCCCATAACCCGTTGACAAGTTGGTTTTGGAAAGTGCAGCCAATAAGTTCTTTTCCTCATCCCATTTTGAAAAATGTACACTAATGACGCAATGATTTATTAATCCAAGACCTTTGAGGAAAAGGTGTTCATTCGCTCTGTTGTCGATGGGCGGAATTACACATACAGTAGGACTGATTAAGGCACCAGCCGAAAAACCTGCAACTGGCACGCCTTCTGTGTATAATGCTTTTATTATTGTGCCGAGCTTTGTTTCCACGATATAATCTCGATAAAGCTCGGTATCACCGCCGCTTATAATCACTCCTGTAGCTGATTGAAGCTGTTCCACTAAATCGGTTGATGGTGATGCATCCAAGGCGAAATACACAAACTGATCAACATCATGCAAACCTATTTGATCGGTATATTTCGTCATGTATTCTTGCCAACCTTCTTGCTCAATAAATAAGATAACAACTTTGCTTAACCCTTTTGATGCCCAGGCACCAAATTTTTTTGCTAAGCTTTCATTGAACGGTGCTCCACCGCCAAACACAAATAAATGTTTATCTGACATAAATATCCTCCTTGTAGTTAATGCTTCAGCGGAAATAAGTCGAATCACTTTTATCGTAACCTAACTATAAACTATTTTTTAAATGATTTACCATATTTATCTGCTTATATTAGTAAACTAGGAACAAAATATTGTCTATAACAATCATGTTAAAATCCCCATATAACATGAAAAACGAAGTCTACTATATTGACTTTAACGTAACGTAAACGTTCATAATGGCAAGAGGAGGTGACAATATTGAAGGTGCATGAAGCAGCAAAACAACTCGGTGTCACGCCGCGTACACTGCGTTTTTATGAAGAAAAAGGTCTAATTCGTCCATATAAAGCAATAGAGAATAAATATCGCGACTATTCCATTGAGGACGTCATTCGGCTCCGCTGGATCATATCGCTAAGAGAATTGGGCTTATCCGTATCTGCAATACAGGATGCTCTAAACGTGATCAATGAGCCGGACGCTTTTATTCGAAGTGTGGATGGCGCTCGTGCATTGCTGTATGAGCAGTGGATCACAGCAACAAAAGCGCTGCAAGCGCTTGATGAAACGATTTCAGCATGGAACAGAAAAGGAGCAGCTGAGCTGACACAAGCAGAGCTGGCCGCTGAAGAAATTAAACAAAATCGGCTATCGCGAGCCTCTTGGAGCGATCAGTGGAATTACGATGAGATAGCGATTCAGCACGGATATAAGGCACCTATCATTACACTTAGCGGTGTTCTTACGGAGGAACAATATAATATGGCACTGCTACGAACCGTTGAATGGCTTGATCCGCGGTTTGATGAGCTTGGCCTAGAAATAGGTGCAGGCAGCGGCAATCTCTCCAGCATGCTAGCTGCGGCCGGCACGAAGCTTACCGTTGTCGAGCAATCGACTGAAATGCTCTCGATCATAAGAGAAAGGCTTCCTGCCATTGATGCAAAACAAGGCAATTTGCTCGCACTGCCTCTCGCGCCATCCCGTTATTCTTTTATAGGCTGCAGCTTTGCTATGCATCACTTGAATCGTTCACAACAGCTTCTGGCACTAGAAGAAATGGACCGCGTTTTAATCAATGGGGGACGGCTTGTGATTACGGGGTTAATGGATGAGGTCGTGGTTGATGATGATAAAGTTCTTTCTGAAGAGATAGAAACAAAGCTTGTCATACCGCCTAACTGGCATCTTTCCTCTGTATCCGAACATGTGAACTGGTTCAACAAACGTGGTTATTCCACTGTCATCAACCGGCTTACCCCATATGTTGGATTACTCTACGCGATCAAACCTTAGCTATGTATAATAATGTGGCCCTTTTACATAAAAAAAGAGCTAAGCCGCATGGCTTAGCCTCTTCCTCCACGAAATTTTTGCGCATGTGCACGAGCCTCGTCTGCATTCGTTACTCGATTGCGGCTCCACTCGATAAGTATCCGATCAATATAACGCAAGCTAAGCTTGCCCGCAAAGACGGCTTCTTTTAGAGCAAAACGAATAATTTCGTCTGTATATCGATCATGATCAAGCCAGCCTGAAATTGTCTCGCATTCTATTGGAGATAATAAGCGTCCAAACTCTTGCTCGAATACACTGAATAAGTCCGATGATGGCGCCGCTTGCTGCTTGACTGGCTGACGCTCTGCCTTCCGCGATTCACGCTTCTGCTCCGCAGTTAACGCAGCCGCCTTAAGCAGCCAGCCTGTCCAGTTATAACGCTCTGACTGCATCCCCGTAGAACTGTCAACGTACTCGTCAATCGTAAGAAAATCTTCTTTCATCAGCCGGCCAAGGGATTGTCCAACTTCTCTAACACTCAGGCCCATCCGCTCAGCCAATTGTTCTGGCGTCGGGAAATCATTCATGTCCGCTTCCATATAGACCATGATTTGCAAAAGCAGCATCGCTTCTGTATCCGACAGCTCCAGCTGGCGGTAAGTTCGCAGCAGCATCGCCGATACATAAACGCCGCCTTCCTGCAGCGCAGCAGCCATACCATGCGAGTAAGCTTTCCATATCTCGTTGTTCACTGCCAGCTGCCTCCTATACGACTACGCCTGTGCAGACGTATCCTTTTGCTTAACTAAGTTATACGTGTCTCTTGCGATGAGGAGCTCCTCATTCGTTGGAACAACTAAAACTTTAATGCGAGAGCTGTCCGTCGTAATCTCACGAATATCTTTGCGGCGCTCTGAATTGCGCTCTTCATCTAGCTCAACACCCAAGAATGAAATGCCCTCGCATATCGCTTTGCGCAGAGCGACAGAATTTTCACCAACTCCAGCAGTGAACACAATCGTATCTACACCGTTCATCGCCGCGGCATATGCGCCAATATATTTTCTAACTCGATAAGCATACATATCAAAAGCAAGCTTTGCGTTTTTGTCGCCTTCAAGCATCGCCTCTGTTACCTCGCGCATATCGCTGCTAATACCGGAAATCGCCAGCATACCGCTATGTTTGTTCAGCATAGAATTAACTTCATTTAAAGTCAATTCCTCTTTATTCATAACAAATGGCACGATAGCTGGATCAATATCTCCGCTCCGGGTACCCATCATAAGACCTTCAAGCGGGGTCATTCCCATACTTGTATCAAAGGACTTGCCGTTCAAAATGGCTGTACAGCTTGCACCGTTTCCGATGTGGCAAGTAATCATTTTGATTGATTCCAATGGTTTTTGCAAATACTCTGCTGCATGAGCGCTCACATAGGAATGAGACGTTCCATGAAAACCATATCTGCGAACCTTGTGACGACGGTATAGCACAGTAGGAATTGGATATAAATACGATGTATTCGGCATGCTTTGATGGAATGCCGTATCGAATACTACCGCTTGAGGTACATCAGGCAAATTTGTTTCTACTGCCAAAATACCCATCATATGCGCTGGGTTATGAAGCGGCGCCAAATCAAACAATCGACGAATCTCGAGCTTGACCTCTTGTGTTACAAGCACTGAACTGCTAAATGCCTCGCCGCCATGAACGATACGATGGCCTACAGCTTCGATTTCGTTCAGATTAGCGATCGCTCCGAACTCCGGGTTGGTAAGCATATTGATAACCTGCTTAACAGCAGCAACATGATCCAATATTTCACTAACTTTACGAACCTCGGGCTTATCAACTGGTTCATGAGTAACAATCGAAGAATCCATTCCGATACGTTCCACGCGTCCGCTTGCCAGAACTGATTCGTCACGCATGTTGTAAAGCTGATATTTTAAAGAGGAACTTCCTGCATTAATTACGAGTACTTTCATTTAAATCCGATCCCCATCCGTATCATATTTGAAGAAGCCGATTCCTGATTTGGCTCCGAGATGTCCAGCGCGCACCATTTTTTTCAGCACGATCGAAGGACGGTATTTCAGCTCGCCATACTCGCGGAACATTCTCTCAAGGGCTGCCAACACGGAATCAAGACCAAAACGATCACACATCTCAAAAGGTCCATGCTGGAAGGAATAGCCGATACGCATTGCGCTGTCAATATCCTCAGCCGAAGCGACCCCTTCCTCGAGTACATGCAAGGCTTCGTTAATAAATAAGCAAATGAGTCGTGTAGTTACGAAACCAGGAGATTCAAATACCATAACTCCTTTTTTATGAATAACCTCTTCCACAAAATGTTTCGTACGTAGAAATGTTTCCTCTGATGTCTTAAGGCCACGAACAATTTCCACCAGATCAATTTTGAATACTGGATAAATAAAATGCATGCCAATTACGCGGCTCGGCTGCTTCGTAAAGCTGGCTAGCTCGGTTAAGCTTAGAGTAGATGTATTGCTCGCTAAAATAACATTTGGACCGCAAATTTGATCAATTTGTTCAAATACAGCTTTTTTCAATTCCAAATCTTCAGTTATCGTTTCAATAACAAGCTCACAATCCGCTAACTTCTCGTAGCTTGTTGTCGCCTCTATTCTATTCATAATCAGCTTCTTCTCGGAATTCGTGAGCGCCCACTTCTCGATTTGTTTATCCAAGCTTACTTCAATCATTTGTTTACCATAATCTAGGCGATCGTCCGAACGCTCGATAATGATAACATCCAATCCTTTGGAGGCAAGCATTTCCGCGATCCCTTGACCCATCGTGCCTACTCCTACAACTCCAACTGTTTTGATATGCAATGTATTAGCTCCTTTAGTGTGGGGAGAATTCTTCTTAAAACATAATAGAAGTTTCCTCTGCAAAGATAGTTCAATCTTATTATAACGAATTTCATCAAAAAAAGAAGGCGGACGACAACTCCGCCTTCAAATTGTAATATTGTAAACGCTTCATGCTGCTGTATTGGAAGAAAAGAGCTTTCTAAACTCATCTCCGCTCAATGTTTCCTCACGCAGAAGTGTCTCAAGAGACTTGATAAACACTTCTCTATTCGACTCAAGCAGACCTTTTGTTTGCAGCATCAGCTTATCCAAAATGGTTCGATTGATGCTTGCCCATCCATCTTTTGTCATCATCGAAGAATCAATAATGCCAAGATCAGTCAATCCCGATTCCACTAACGTTTTGACGATATTCATCGATTGTTCGAAGTCACCTCTTGATCCAGTGCTCCGATCACCATAAAACATTTCCTCAGCGGCGGCTCCGCCTAATGCAATCATAATTTGACCGTTAAGGAACTGTTTTGTGTACAAATATTGATCCTGCTGCGGATTGTGACGAACATAACCTAACGCTTGACCGCGCGGAGACAAAGCAACCTGTGACACGCTGCCTGGACGCATTAGTTCTGCCATAATTGCATGTCCGAGCTCATGAAGCGCAATCCGTTCACGCTCTTCTTTTGATGCCTCACGATCCGTTTTTTCACCCATCATAACCTTATCAATAGCCATCGATAAATGCTGTTCAGCGATGGTTTCACTGCTCTCGCGCATCGCATAAATCGCCGCTTCATTCATGACGCTCTCTAGCTGCGCACCTGAGAAACCAAAGGATTCACTTGCAATGCGTTCTAAGTTCACGCCTGATCGGATAGGTTTATTTTTTGCATGGATGTTCAAAATATGCAATCTGCCCTTTTTATCAGGAAGTTCAACACCGATGTGCCTGTCAAAACGGCCTGGACGGAGCAAAGCGCTATCGAGCATTTCCTTACGGTTAGTAGCCGCAATTAACAAAATACGCGGTGATTCATTTGCATAAATACCATCCATCTCGGTTAATAGCTGATTTAAGGTTTGATCATACTCGCGCTGCTGACCGCCATCTCGTTTACCGCCAATAACTTCAATCTCATCAATAAAAATAACAGCACTGCTTTTTTTCGCTTTATTCGCTTTTGTACGCGCCTCTTTGAACAGGTCGCGAATACGTCCTGCACCTACACCGACATACATTTCAACAAACTCACTGCCGGATGCAGCCAAGTAAATCGAATCTGTATACTGAGCAGCTGCTTTAGCAAGCAGCGTCTTTCCTGTTCCTGGAGGGCCTGAAAGCAGGATGCCTTTTAACGGACGAATGCCAAGCTTAGCAATTTGTTCTTGATGAACGAGAAAATCAAGCGCTTCTACAAGCTCCTGCTTGGCACGCTCCTGACCTCCAATTTCCTCAAAGGTAAGTGGTGTCATTTTCTCTTCAGAACGCCGCTTCTGGCTAGACAACGCGGTCAGCTTGCCTCTGCCTCGTGCTGCATAAACTACGGCAAAGCCTAACACGCCCAGCAATACGATGGGAACAACATTTTGTCCAATATATATAAAAAAAGCAATAAGTACAGGAAGTAAGCCTATCGCAATTTCTTTGCCATATTTCATCATATTACCATGCCTCCAATTGGTTAGGCGTGCGTGGCAGGACGATATATTTCACCGCTTCACTATTTTTAATCGTAATATACACATTCGTATCATCCATTTCAGTTGTCACGGTGACATCTTTCATGGATTTTGCAGCTTCTTTCATCGCATCTGGAATATGGGAGTAGGTTTTGCGCTCCATCGCCTCTGCAACTTCAAACATCGAAGCATACCACAGATCTTCAAGCTGCTTATTCGATTTTTCTTCTATATTAAGCTCAAGCTTACGGTTGCCAACTACATCTTTTCCGTTAGCTGCAATACTTTCATAGATGTCCCGGAGATTTGCATCTGGCGTTAATTCAAGAGAAATAGCTACTTTATTGCGATCCATAACAGGCTTTTCTGAAGAAACAATACCTTGAATGCCTTTTGTTACTTTCTCTAATGGAGCTGCTACAGCCACTTGATTATATACAGCCCAGCCTCCGAATAAAACGGAAGCGGAAATTGCAGCAGTAATCACGATTGGAATCACACGTGGTCTCATCATTATGAAAATCCCTCCTGCAATATATTTATGAACACTCCGTATATCAACTCCGCTATACGAAAGTATATCATGAAATTATGCAAGAATCGTCCATCAATAAAAGGAAACGGAGCCTTACGGCCCCGTTTTTGCTGGTAATGTATAAGAATCAATGAATGCACCGTCATCAAAGCGGTAAAAATCATATCGGTAATGATCAGGCTTTTCACCGTCATTATAATAGATTTCCCACACCGTTTTGTCATCAAGCAGACCTGGCTGAATTCTCTTTATTTCTGCCAATGGCCTCTTGCTGATGAAATCATCTTTGAGTGACTTCTCAGAAATGCCTTCCGACGCTTTCATGATAACTGGCTGCTGCTTCTCAGTCAGCCATACGTATACATGTTCATCCTGTTGATTAATGCCTTCAACGACCCAACTGTTTTTTTGCCATATATGATGATGTACCTTTTCTATCTCCGTAAGATCAGCTGCTTTAGTCGCTTGTTCCTTCGCCGCACTAATTGCTGTCCACTCAGGCGACTGAACTTCACGGAAATAGATAAAGGAAACGGTTAAAAGCAGCAAGAGGAATGCTGTAATTAACAACAACCATCGCTTAAGTGTCATAAACGGCTTGCGTTTCCTTGCTGTTGCTCGCATTAAGCTTGCAGCAAGCGATCAAAGCTCGCTTGTGCCTCGTAACGAATTTTCTCCTCATCAAGCCAAGTGCATTCGCCGTTTTTCAATACTTGTCTTCCATCAATCCATACATGCCGCACATCGCGGCCTGAACCTGAGTAGACCAAATGTGATACGATATCCGTCTGAGGGTAGAAATGCGGCTGTTCAATATCAATAGCGATGAAATCTGCCTTCATGCCTGCTTTTAGGCTACCAAGGCTCTTCTCTTGCCAAATGGATTTTGCCCCATTCACAGTACCAAGCTTCAACGCTTCCAGAGCAGGGATAGCAGTAGGATCTCCAGATACACCTTTATGAAGCAAAGCCGCGAATCGAATTTCCTCAAATAAATCAAGATTGTTGTTGCTTGCCACACTATCTGTTCCAAGCGATACTGTAACACCTGCGCGAATCAAATCAGGAACGCGTGCAATGCCGCTAGCAAGCTTAAGATTGCTTACAGGATTATGTGAAACCGCAACTCCTTTAGCAGCAAGCAGCTCGATCTCCGCATCATTCAGATGCACGGCATGCGCAACAAGTGCAGGACGTGAGAAGAAGCCTAACCGATCCAAATGTTCGACCGGACGAAGTCCATAATCACGCACGTTTTGTTCTACTTCCGCTATCGTCTCCGACATATGCGTATGCAAAGGCAAATCAAAATCATGAGCCGCTTGTACAAATCGTTCAATATACGCTGGTGGACATGTATAAGGCGCGTGCGGAGAAATCATTGTAGTGATACGTCCATCGGCTTTCCCGTTCCAATCACGAGCAAAAGCAATTGCTTCAGCAAGCTTTGCTTCTTGTACATCAGGAGGGCATAGTCCGATAACTCCTCTTGTCAAAACACCGCGGATACCGCTTTGCTCAACCATTTGAGCAACTTGATCCATGCGATCATACATATCAACAAAAGCTGTTGTACCTGATTTCAGCATTTCAACGATCGCCAGAGCACTTCCTGCACGTGTATCTTGATCAACATATTTGCCTTCCATTGGCCACATTTTCTGTTCCAGCCATACCTGCAAATTTTGATCATCGGAATATCCGCGAAGCAAGCTCATCGCCGCATGTCCGTGAGTATTAATAAGACCTGGCATAAAAGCAAGCTTGCTGCCGTCTATTTTTTGCACCGTGTCAGAAAGCTGCTCAGGAACAGTTGTACCTATATAACTAATCCGATCATCGGTTACGACCATATGTCCTCTAAATGATGGATTTTCATCATCCATCGTTATAAACAAACCATTTTCAATCCAAATCTGACTCATCCTGCGTCTCTCCCTCTTTGGCTAAATAATAGGCTAAGCTAAGCAATTCCCTTGTGAAATCAGCATTATGTATTCGCATTTCATCCGGTACTCGTAGAATAGCAGGGGCAAAATTCAATATTCCTTCTATGCCTGCTTCGACAAATTGATTAGCTACATTTTGTGCTTCAAATGCTGGAACGGTAATGATGCCGATCCGAATATTTTGCTCTGCAACCGTTGCAGCAAGCTCGCTCATCGGCATTACAATCAAATTATTAATGCTCGTTCCGATTTTGCTCGGATGTACATCGAACACGGCGGTAATTTGCATATTATCCTTGGAGTATTTATTGTAATTGCATAAGGCATGACCTAGATTGCCCGCTCCAACCAACGCAACCTTTATCGTCTGATCAACCTTTAAAATTTGACGTATCTTCTCAATTAAATATACAACATCGTAGCCTACGCCTTTCCGTCCAAACTCTCCGAAATAAGCGAGATCTTTACGAATCTGAGCAGGATTTAAATCAAGCTTTGTGCCTAAATCCTGCGAAGAAATGGTCTGAATCTCACGATTAAGCATTTCATTTAGTACTTGCAAATAAACGGGAAGCCTTCTGACGACAGCCTCCGATATTTTCGTCTGCTTCATCGTTTTTCCTCCTCTTCGCTAGACACAGCTTGATTTTCCTGCGGCAATGCTGCATTTTCATCCGTTAACCATTCTCTCATTCGCACGACCATTTGATCCATATGCATCGTTTCGATTTTTGGTCCTGGCAGTGAATATAAAAAGTGTTTACCGTAGTAAGTGTCAATTACTCTTGTATCATATATGATTACAATCCCTTTGTCTTGTGAAGTCCTCACTAGGCGCCCAAAGCCTTGTTTAAAGCGAATGACGGCTTGGGGTATCGACAATTTCATAAAAGGATTTTGTTTCTGCCGCTGCAGCATCTCGGCTTTTGCCTCCACTAAGGGGTGATTAGGCGGTTGGAATGGCAAACGAACGATGGCAAGGCAAATCAGAGCTTCTCCGGGTATATCTACACCTTCCCAGAAGCTGCTCGTGCCGAGTAAAACGGACTCTGGCGTTTGACGGAAACGTCTTGTAAGCTTCGTGCGGTTGCCGCTGTCTATTCCTTGTCCGAGCACTTGAATACCTGCAACGCTTAAAAGCTCTTTAAGCGGCTCGTAAACCTGCCTTAGCATGCGATAGGACGTGAACAGTACAAGCATTCTGCCCTTCGTTTCCTTTGCAGCATCGGAAAGCGATTTTACAAGCATATCCAAGTAGGTGTCATCTACAGCTGCTCCCTTGAGTACTGGAAAGTTGCGTGGAATGACAACTAATGCCTGTTCCCGGTAATTAAACGGTGATGGCAATTGAACGGTTTTAAGCCTGCCCTGCTGTTCGTATCCAGTTAACCCAAGCTGCTCCTCCGCGTATTGAAAAGATTTTTGCACAGATAACGTCGCAGAGGTTAATACGATACTCTCTTTGACATCAAAAAAATATTTTTGCAGCTGAGCGCTTACATCTACTGGGACACCGTATAGCTGTACAGATCTGTAACGGTATACACTGCTTGCCTCGATCCAAAATACGGATTCCGCAAGCTCTAAGGTGATAAACGTTCTAAGCTCATCCTTAAGTCGAGACAAATCGCGTACCGCTCCATTTAAATCCGTTATTATCGCTTGAACACCGGAATCGTCAACACGGTCTTTAATATCGGTAACCATCTTATCGACAGTTCGAATGACTCGGTTAAGTTCAGTGTGGATATTTCCTTCAACCGTAACGCCGTCCTCCCAGCCTGCAGGAAGCTCGTTTTTCTTAAGCCGGCATACCGACTGACCATTCTCGGTTGGTCCATCCGATGAAGTTGACGTAAAGCTATAAAACATTTCAAACAGCTTATCCCAGTGCTCCTTAATCTCTTGGAAAATAGGAATAACGGTATCAATCGTCTCTAACCAGGAAGCTTGATGTGCGTCGTCCTCATACATAAGCTTCTGGCGAAGCCCAGGCAATAATCCGGAGCGCGCATCTTTATAAAGCCGAAGAACAGCCTGCGTCAAAGAGAAGTAGTTAATTTGCATACCTAGATGCTTGCCGGCTACCTCTTCCACATGATGTGCTTCATCAATAATGAGATGAGTATAGGAAGGCAATAATCGATGATCTGCTTGAACATCCGTAAATAACATGGAATGATTCGTTATCGTAACATCAGCAATGTTTGCTTCATGCTTCGCGCGATGATAAAAACATCTTTTGAACCAAGGACAAGCTCGATTTAAACATGAATCCGTATCACTCGCTACCGTAGACCAAAACTCAGCTCCCTTATTGCCGAAGTTAAGCTCTTCCTGATCGCCAGTTTCCGTTTCTCCAAGCCATACGACCATTTGAGCAGCTGTAACCGTATCCTCAATCGGCGATACAAGATCTTTTGTGTTGATTTTACCTTCAAATTTGCGCAAGCATAAATAATTCCCTCTGCCTTTAAAGATCGAAGCTCTAAACTCAAATGGCAGTATTTCCTCAAGCAATGGCAAATCGCGTTGACGAAGCTGCTCCTGCAAATTGATTGTATGTGTGCTAACGACAACTTTTTTGCCGTTCTGAATGCCATAATAAAGCGCAGGAATTAAATAACCAAGCGACTTCCCTGTTCCTGTACCTGCTTCTATAAGTAGATGCTGATTCTGATTTAGAGCGCTGTACACCTCTTGAAACATGGCTACCTGCGCTTCTCTTTCCTCATAATTCTCAAATTTCTGTTCGAAGCGTTGTCTTACATCAGCTAAATAATTGTCAAATGAAACATCCGTTAATGGCAGCACGCTTGTACCGCCTGAGCGCGGAGGCTGTTCATCGCTCCATTCGCGAACCTTCAATGCAAATTGATTAAAATAGTCATATTCATTCGATTCAAATACGGTACTATATTCCATCTGCTGCCCAGTATGCTTAATAAACCAGCTCAAATCGCTGCCGTCATCTACAAGCGTGGAAAGCCGCTGCAAAGTAAGCAGCGGCAATTTGCGAAGCTTTTTTACCGTTTCAATTAGCAATAGCGCAGTTGCATTTGCATCGCTGTCCGCGCGGTGATGTTGATCATGAGGTATTCCAAAGAGCTCAGAAACAGCTCCAAGCTGATACGTATTAATAGTAGGATATAAAATTCGTAATAATTCAATGGTATCCAGCCTGCGTCCTGCAAAAGGTCGCCGACCGCATCGTGCTAATGCCTGGTTCAAAAAACCGGCGTCAAAGCCAACGTTATGAGCGACCAAAACGGCATCATCCAATAACGGAACCAGCCCTGCAATAACCTCTTTGAGAGTTGGGGCATCCGCAACGACCGTTTCATCTATGCCTGTTAATTGTGTGATGAAGGCCGGTATCGGGATATTAGGTCGAACAAAGGAGCTATACGTATCGATAATTTCAAGCTCCTCTGAAACGATGACTAGCCCAACCTGCAAAATATCATCATCCGAGCTGTGTCCCGTCGTTTCTAAATCCAATACTGCAAATTTCATTTATTCCCCGATCCTCTCACAAACAGCACAGCTCCGTGCTTCCGAAATATAACGATAAGTGCTTGGGTGTTTCTTGACATGATTTCAAATTGTTTAACGGATCCTTGAAGCTGGGACAGACCTCATAAGCTTTCATAAATAATTGCTCTGCTTGTGCCAAATTCATTTGCACCGCTTGAATGCATCCTAGCGCATTATAGCCCATTGCAAGCCATTTGGGGAAGTCCGTCAATACAATCAGCAATTGAAAATGCCGCTGAGCTTCACTCCAGTTCTGGAGGTGCATCTGAGTCATGCCCAAAAACAGTCTAGCCAAATTACATTCCGGCGATTGTAAAATAGCCGCTTGAAATTGCACTGCTGCTTGCGAAAACATAAATAACTTGTAGTAGCCCTGTCCTTTGGAGATGACCGCAGCCAGCTCGTCCGAAATTTCAAAATCTGAAGCTGGACTGCTGACTGCGATACTTACAGGCATACTTGATTGAACCACCTCTTCTGAGGCTTTTTCCTGAATTTGCGATGCTGCTGCTTGATCACCTTGCTGCTCCTTGAACTCAGAAAACTTCTCTTCAAATTCAAGCCATTGTTCAATAAACGTGTCACTTACTTTTTTGAGCTCAAGCATTTGCTGTTCGAACTGCTGCTTTTCACTTGCACCTGCACCATCGTACTGTTCAATAATTTGATCAAGCATTTCGTTCATGGATGAAAACATATGCTGGAACATACCGCATCCCGCCTTCGCCAAAGAATTAAGGAGTGTTATGTTCATTTTTTGTTTCAACGCCGCTTTTCATACAGCATCCCATTCGTTACATAATACAGGGATTAACGTAGTGAAAGATCAAATTACAGGATTGTCGCGTGCAGCTCTTCGTTTAAAATAGTCAAGGGACGATTGTTCGCATCCAAAATCGTTACAATCGGTTTGTGTGCTTTAGCATCAGCGTCAGTCATCATCGCATAAGAAATGATAATAACCTGGTCGCCTGGTTGAACTTGTCTAGCGGCTGCGCCATTCAAGCAAATTACGCCAGATCCGCGTTCACCTGTTATGACATAAGTCTCAAAGCGAGCACCATTATTATTGTTAACGATTTGAACCTTTTCATTTTCCCATATGTTAGCCGCATCCATCAAATCTTCATCTATTGTAATGCTACCGACATAATTCAGGTTCGCTTCCGTTACTGTTGCCCGGTGCAACTTGGATTTCATCATCGTTCTGAACATGCTGGTTCACCTCCGCTATCTGTAATATCCGATTATCTATAAGCCTTGTTGCGCCAAACTTAACAGCTAATGCCAAAATTAGCGGTTGCTGAATCGTATTTAATAAAACTTTTGCATCCAGCACCTGCAGGGATGGATAGTGAAGCAGTTCCACATAATCAATTACAGCTTCACTCGCTTTCACCAATTGCAGCTTCACTTTAGCCTCCAGCCGCTCAGCCGTCATATCAGGTTCATTCATCCAGTCGGAAGCCTGCTGCAGCGTTTTGGACAATACGACTGCCTGCTCACGCTGCTCCGCATTAAGAAAAACGTTTCTTGAGCTTAAAGCAAGACCATCTGGTTCTCGAACGATTGGACTTGGCACGATTTCCACTGGAAAATTAAGATCTCCAACCATTTGCTGAATGACAGCAACCTGCTGAGCATCCTTCATGCCAAAATAAGCACGATCAGGAGCAACCAAATGAAACAGCTTGCTAACTACCGTTCCCACCCCGTCAAAATGACCAGGTCTGGAAGCGCCGCATAAACGATCCGTTACCTGATTGACAATAACCATTGTCAGCGGCTTATTCGGATACATTTCTTGAACGGAAGGAATAAACACGATGTCGATACCGCATTCTTCTGCAAGCGCAAAATCGCGCTTCTCATCTCGCGGATACCGATCCAAATCTTCATTAGGCCCGAATTGCAATGGATTAACAAATATGCTAAGCACTGCGGTATCATTTTCGGCATGTGCTTGGCGCATTAAGGAAGCGTGACCTTCATGCAAATAACCCATAGTTGGCACAAAACCAATGCTTTTATTTTCCTTGCGCACAGCAGATAATTGCTGCTTTAGCTCAGCTTTCGTGCGGCAAATGATCATTTCAATTTGACCTCCTTATTCACGAGGTCCTTATTTTCAGCTATGTTAAGATTGCTGCTCTCAGAGGAGCCGCCATACAAAGAAGGAATATGGGCAGGTTGTGCATTAAATACATGCTCTTCTGCAGGAAACTGGCCTGTTTTCACATCGTCTACATAAGATTGAATCGCATTTCTAATGGTTGTTCCAATATCTGCATAGGTTTTTACGAATTTTTTCTCAAAATAAGGAGATGAATATTGCAAAATATCATGATATACAAGCACTTGGCCATCGCAACCGCGTCCTGCGCCAATTCCGATAATCGGAATGGAAAGCATTTCGCTGATCATTGTAGCGATTGGTTCAGTTACTAGTTCAAGAACGATACTGAAAGCACCTGCTTCTTCCAGCGCCTTCGCATCTTTGACTAGCTGCTCCACTTCGGCATCTAATTTACCTTGAACTTTGTACCCGCCAAGCTGATGAACCGATTGTGGCGTCAGGCCGATATGCCCCATAACAGGGATGCCTGCTTTTACAAGCGCGGAAACATCAGATGCAATTTCAACGCCACCCTCCAGCTTTACAGCCTGAGCACCGCCTTCTTGCATAATTTTCGCAGCATTGCGCAGTGTTGCTTCACGTCCAATGCCATAAGTCATGAAGGGCATATCAGCAACGATAAACGTTTGCTGGGCACCCCTAGCAACTGCTCTTGTATGATAAACAATGTCATCAATGGTTACCGGGATGGTAGTCTCATATCCAAGTACAACGTTCCCGAGTGAATCTCCAACCAAAATGACATCAATTCCAGCTTCTTCAGCAAGCTTGGCTGAAGGATAATCGTAAGCTGTTAAAACGGAAATCGCATTGCGGTCCTGCTTCATCTTCTTAATTTTTGTAATCGTCAGTCGTTTCCTCATCAGCTTTCATCCTCCCGTTCAATGATAGGATAAACACAAAAAAACCTTTTAGCCGCTGCCAAAAAGGTCCCCAAACTGAAAAGGAAACGTTTGCTTGTTGTGCTTCCTTCTGTCTCGGTCCCTACGGCTCAGAGCAGAGTGTGCATTCCCAACCATTTACATCGTATTTTTTATCATCAGTGCAGCTTCCTTAGAATACCGCCCGATGACTTTAGTTTACCAAACTTTTTTCATTACGTAAACGACTTGTAATGCGTTATAGAGGTTCGCCCATCTCTGCAGAGAAAACAGGCTTAATGGAGCCGTCCTCCAGTTGAATGCGAATAGCGCCGCTCTCTTCTAGTCCAATCGGAATTCCAACCAAATCGCCTTGAGGGGTTGTAAGGCGCACCGTTTTGCCCAAAGATACGGACAAAGCTTCCCATAACGTTACAATCGGGCTAAAACCTTGCTCCTGATAGAGGAAATACAACTGCTCCCATTCCTTCAGAAAATCAGCAATAACTTCTTCTCTTGACCATTTCTGCTGACCGCTGATGCGAAGTGATGTTGCTTTCTCCAGCAATTCCACTGGGTAATCAGCTTCTTCTAGATTTACGCTAATGCCTATCCCTGCAATAACATATCGAAGTCTTTCGTCTTCTGCTGCTGATTCAAGCAAAATACCGCTAATTTTTTTACCTTCAATTAGCAAATCATTGGGCCATTTAATTCCAATCTGAAGCCCAGTTAAACGTCTCAGGCTGCGGCATAACGCTACCGCTGTCAATAAGGTAAGCTGCGGTGCAAAATGAATCGGTACGGAAGGACGCAGCACCATGCTCATCCAAATGCCTTTGCCGCGCGGCGAAATCCATCCTCGTCCCATGCGGCCGCGGCCTTTAACCTGCTGCTCAGCAACAAATAAGGTACCCTCCAAGGCGCCTTCTTCTGCTGCAGCACGAGCAAGATTTTGAGTGGATTCCACCGTTTCAAAATAATGAATATGCTGTCCAAATATGTTGCCTTGCAGCTGATTTTCAAGTTTCTCTACAGACAGCATGTCCGGTATGCTTAGAAGTCGATAACCAAGCCGCCTTGAAGCTTCAAATTGATAACCTGCCGCTTCAAGCTTTCGAATATGCTTCCATATCGCCGTTCTGCTGACGCCGAGCTCTTGGCTAATGTTTTCTCCTGACACGTATTCACCTGGTTTGTCTATAAACAATTGAAGCAAGAGCTCCTGATTCATCTGCGCGTGCCTCCTAAAATAATGCAAAACAATCTGCTGTGAATGTTATTGATCATCGCTCGAGCGACGCTTGCTCAAGCAAAACATTTCGTTCATTCTCAATCTCACCAAGTGCTGCTAGCAATAGTAATCTGCTTAACGTTTCACTAATCCATGGTCCAGCCTCTCGATGCAAATGATTTGTTAGATCCTTGCCGGTCACTTTAAGCTGCTTAAGTGATGAAACGGTCATTAAATCAATCCAGTTCTCCAAACGTCTTAGAAACGCAGCAGTGAAGGCTAGCTCCTGCTTCTCTAGTGTTCGCATAACATGAATCCATTCGCCGCAAATCCCTTTTCCATAACGAATGACAATGCCTAACCAGCTCGAGTGAAGTTCACGCTCATTAGTTTGCGTCGAGACAACTAGCATTTCATTATGTATCGCTACAATTGAATTTATGGTCTTACTGCGCATATTTGAAAATTTCAACGCTTGCATCGCCTGCTGCGCTGCCTCGACAGATAACTGCAACCCTATTGCTAGTGCCGCCCAGCGAGAATCAACAGCTGTCAGCTCATGCAAGCGAGAATAAATCGTTTGTGCTTGGTCTCCGTGTCCCATCTCTTTCAGCGATATCAATGTTTCTTCATGGAAGGACTCCTTCAAATGAAACAAAAGTCCGCTTGCGGCAACAAAATGCAGCGCTCTTTGCGGAGCAGCTCCAGCTACCATTTTATCTAGCTCGACCTGAACACGCTCCATCGCAATATACTTTAACAGCTCGCGATAACGAATGACTGCTTTCCATGTTCGCAGCGAAGGAGTGAGCCCGTAGACGCCAATAAATCTGACCGCTCTTAACATACGAAGCGCATCCTCTTGAAAACGTGCGTTCGGATCGCCTACAGAGCGGAGCCTCTTGGACTGCAAATCATAAATTCCGCCATATGGATCATAAAGCGTGCCATCGCTATAAAGCGCCATCGCGTTCATCGTAAAATCACGGCGCAGCAAATCACCGTCAAGTTCGGTAATATAAAGGACACTTTCTGGCTTGCGATGATCCTCATATGCGGATTCTTGCCTAAAAGTCGTTACTTCATATGTGATGTTGTCTTGTATAACCGTTATCGTGCCATGCTGCAAGCCCGTTGGTATGCATCGCTCAAACAGCTCAAGCACCTGCTCTGGACGAGCAGATGTAGCGATATCAACGTCTTTGATTGGTATATCTAAATACGTATCACGAACTGCGCCTCCCACAAAAACGGCTTCGAAATGATGCTCTCGAAGCCGCTCAATGATAGGCAATGCAGCTATGATCGGTGTTGATAATGAAAGCTGCATGTCATACACCTCTTCTTGCAGGGGAAATGATTAGCTATCGCTGCAAACAGCGATTGGCAAATCTGCCTCTATGCCGAGTACCCGATAATAGATCTGCTCATATTGTGTTGTAATTACGTCATTACAAAACTCGTTTCTTGCTCTAAACATACAAGCCTGCTTAAACTGCTCATGCAGCTTCTCATTCGTAAGCAGCCTCTCCGTATTTTTAGCCATATCTTCGACATCGCCGATCTCTGACAAAAATCCAGTTTCTCCATGAGTAACAAGCTCAGGAATACCACCAGCGTTAGAACCAATAGTTGGAACGCCGCAAGCCATTGCCTCAAGCGCAACAAGCCCGAAGCTTTCTTTCTCTGATGGAAGCAACAGCACATCTGCCATTGAAATGACTTGTGCAACATCCTCTTGCTTGCCCAGAAAATGGACACGGTCTTCAAGGCCAAGCTGGCGAATGCGACATTGAATTTTTGAGAGCTCAGGTCCTTCACCAACTAAGAGAAGTTTCGAAGGAACCTTCTCGGAAACGCGAGCAAATATTTCAACTACATCCCCAACCCGTTTGACCGGACGGAAATTAGAAATATGCATCAAAATTTTCTCATTCGGAGCCGCATAATCAGCTCGCAAGGAAACCGCATCGCGTGGATAATAAACACGTTTATCAACAAAATTATAGGTTAAATCGATTGGTGTCGTAATATCAAGCAGCTGTCTAGTCTCTTGAATCAGATCCTTTGAAACGGCAGTTACAGCGTCACTTTGATGGATCGCAAGACGAATTAAATCTTTTAACGATTCATCCTGAGCCAGCACTGTTATGTCCGTGCCATGCAGCGTTGTGACCGTTTTTAAGCCATCGCCATTCATCTGCTTCGCCAAATAGGCGCAAACCGCATGAGGCACCGCATAATGGACATGAAGCAAGTCAAGCTGCTGCATTTTTGCTACCTGTGCCATTTTGCTTGCTAAAGCTAGATCATAAGGCGGGTAACGAAACACATAATAATCATTAACTTCTACCTCATGATAAAAAATATTTTTATTAAAGTGTCCCAATCGAAAAGGAATACTGTGTGTAATAAAATGAATTTCATGACCACGTTCTGCCAGTAATTTACCTAGTTCGGTTGCAACTACGCCCGATCCGCCCAAGGTAGGATAACAGGTTATACCAATCTTTAATTTTCTCGCCACTGTTGTCGCACCTCCTGTGTTCGTTACGTATAACTATTGTATTACACAAGAGCTGTACGAATTGTCAAAAATATTGTATGGCGTGAGGACGCTTAATTGCGAATCCCTCTGCATATGCCCAGCCTCTTGCTTGTCCAAGCAATGAATCACGTGCTTCTACTCGTTCTATGTAATGATTCGTTAATGGCGTGGCCACTCGGTCGGAGCCTGCTGCCGCATCGAATTGTGAACGGTAAGCAAGCAGCGCATTTCTTTTGGTTGCTTGAAAATCACTAATATCAACGGTTAACGATACTTGATCCACATCATTTATATAGTAATAAATAAGCTGTGATACTTGTACGGCAGGCAGCTCCGGCATATAGCGGCGCAGCTTGGCGTTAAACACAGCTTCTTCAATTAATCTACTGCAAGCCACATGATCGGGATGACGATCTACCCAGTAAGGGGCAAATACAACCCGCGGCTTAAAATAACGAATTTCTGCTACAATACGTTCGATTTGATCGCGTGAAGGCTCCAAACCTCGATCAGGCAAACCCAAATTAGTACGAGCCTGCAGTCCTAGCACTTTGGATGCTTGATCCGCTTCTTGTTTCCTCAGCTCGACCGTTCCGTTTGAAGACATCTCTGCCATCGTTAAATCACATATGCCGACCTTATAGCCAGCTTGTACATGTTTGGCGATGGTACCGCCCATTCCAATTTCAGCATCATCCGCATGAGCGCCAAAAACGAGAATATCGAGTTCTGTCGTCATTATTCAATACCTGGTTTATATTTATGGACAAGCTCTCGCCATGCAAAATCACCACGTTCAAGTGCTTTAACCAGCAGTTCAGCAGACGCTACGTTAGTAGCAACCGGTATGCCTTGTACATCGCATAAACGCAGCAAAGCAATAATATCCGGCTCATGAGGTTGCGCCATTAATGGGTCGCGCAAGAAGATAATTAAATCCATTTCATTTTTGGCAACCATCGCACCGATTTGTTGATCGCCGCCGAGCGGGCCTGACATGAACCGATGAATGGACAAGTTTGTTTGTTCCATTATTCGTGTTCCCGTCGTGCCAGTAGAGTATAGCTTATGCGGTACAAATACTTTCTCATAAGCGATTACGAAATTAACGATTTCTTCCTTCTTCCGATCATGCGCAATAAATGCAATATTCAACATGCGGTTCCCCTCTCCTGCTGCCTAATAATCTAATCCATAATATGTTCAAATCCGTAAATTAAACCGCTGTATGTCATTACCTTCTTCACAGCCACGTTTACACCAGGCATATATCCTGCGCGATCATAGGAATCATGACGAATTTTGAGCGTTTGTCCATGGCCGCCAAACACAACCTCTTGTTGAGCAAATACACCAGGAAGTCTAACGCTATGTATACGGAATCCGTTGTAATAGCCGCCGCGCGCACCTTCAATGACTTCTTCCTCATTCGGGTTGCCCTGACGAAACTCTTTACGCACTTGCGAGATCAACTCCGCTGTTTTTATGGAAGTGCCCGAAGGCGCATCCAGCTTTTGATCTCCATGATATTCAATAATTTCAACATGGGGCAAATATTTTGATGCTTCTGCAGCGAACTTCATCATCAGAATCGCTCCGATGGAGAAGTTAGGGGCGATTAAACCGCCGATTCCTTTTTCGAGGCAAAGCTCGTCCAGCTCCACGATCTGTTCAGGCGTAAAACCCGTTGTCCCCATAATAGGACGCACTCCAAATTCAATTGCCGTTTTCGTATGGCCATATGCCATCAGAGGAATGGTGAAATCAACGAGTACATCGGCTTGAGCACCTTGAAGTGCTTCCTCAAGTGTTGCACTAACTATAACTCCAGTATCTGCTTTCCCTGCAAATATACCCGCATCTACAGGACCAGCAGATGGAGCGACGGCCGCCACCAATTGAAGCGACTCGTCCTCCAGCACCATTTTTACAACTTCGCGTCCCATTCTTCCACTTGCACCAGCTACTGCCACGCGTATTTTTTGTGTCGTCAACTTTATCACCTGTTCCTTTTTCTTTTTGCATCCAGTTGAAATCGCAGCATACGCCTCTTACGGTTAACGTCAGCAAATAGCCTTCTCGCTGCCGAATGGCTGGGATCAAGCCTCATTGCTTCCCTCGCATTAATGACTGCTTTATCGTATTGGCTAAGCGATGCATACAAAACGCCAAGCGTATAAAATGCATCGAAGCTTAAGGGGTCAAGCAGTGCTGCTCTCTCAAGTAACGGTGCTGCCTCATGGAGCTCAGGCGGTACTTTGGCCAGCAAAAAATTAGCCTCCGCTTGCAAAATTCCGGCTTCTACGGTTTGAAGATGATATCTATACTCCGCAAGCTCGGGCGCAAGCCTAACGGCTGATTCTGCATGCTGCTTCGCTTTTGTCCATTTACCGCTTCGTGCGCAAGATACGGCGCATGTATGATAATAGAATGCATTTTCCGGTTCAACCTCAATGGCTTTCTCAAACCAATATATCGCTTGCTCGAAATCACTATTAAAGATGAATTCATAAGCCTTTTTCATGCAGCTCTCTCCATCCATCCGCCCATCCTCCTTGTACACAGGTTGATGGTACAGCATATGTATGGAGCTTGTTTACTGTTCGGTTATTTTCTTCGTCCACCGATTCGCGTCGCGAGTAGTGAATTTATGCATAACCTTATTATGCGCTTCGGTTAAATCTATATTGAGGGAATTAGCGAAGCAAGAAAGAATAAATAAAATATCACCAAGCTCCATTTCAACGGAATTATCCGCTTCATCGGCTTTTTTAGGTTTTTCGCCGTAGAAATGGTTTACTTCACGAGCAAGCTCGCCCACTTCTTCGGACATTCTAGCCATCAAAGCAAGAGGACTGAAATAACCTTCTTTAAATTGAGAAATATAATCATCAACTTCTCGCTGAATATCTGATAACGTTTTTTCCGACATCTGTACATTTCCTTTCTGTCGATAGCTATACATTCATATGTTAACTTAAAGACGCAAATAAAATCAATGTTTTTAAATTGCTTTCTTTAGATAGCAAAAAAGTCGTCTATTGCATCATTCAACAGCAGCTAATTTGGCTGCTAAAAATGAATGTGCGCAATATCGACTTTCATGTCTTTAATCTAATCATTGCTTCAAAAAAACAATGCATTTACATATTATTTATGATCTATCATCTACCCATTAGGAAATAGGCTTGACTCCAAAAGGATTTTCTTTATATTTTCTCCAGCCTATATAAGTAAGAATGGCTGAAATAAATGCGCCTAATAAAAGCGTCCAGCGCAAGGGATTCGAAATAGGCACTGCTGCAACAACGGGAACATCCGCTTCTAATTGATTCTGATTAAACATTCGAGTGAGTGTATCCTTTAGCTCCAGCATGGATCGATTAATGCTGGCAACATTATTTTTATCTTTGCGAGACGCTTCTAGCAGTCGATTCGTATACTGAATTCGCTCCATCAACTCTGTTTCATGCTTGCTCCCGTACATCATACTGACAGCAGGTTTAATACGATCTGCATGTTTTTCCAAGCTTATCATTACAGCTCGTGCTGCTATAGCTCCATCATCAGTTTGGCGCTTCCAAGCTTTTTCCACACGCGAAATATCATCCAGCATGATTTTCTCATATTGCAGCCACAAGGCGTTATTAGGCCTTGCAAGAGCATCAGCAGTTAATTTAATTCGGGCTGCCTCTACAAACCAGCTTGTCCCAAGTGAGCCTTTAACGAGCGTTTTCTCAATTGTATTGGCATCTCGTTCAACAGCTTGCCACCCTTCGGCATTACCAGCTGCATATTTAAGTTCTCCATCAACCAATTGCTGAAGCTGTTGGACATATTGATAAGCTGCTTGTCGATTATTTGTATAAGCCGCTTCATATAATGAGCTTGCAATATTATCCATCCGTTGAACCTGTTTACTTGGATCTGGCGTCAGCCGGGACGCAAAAGCTTGAAGACTAGCTCCGCTGCCCCAGACTAAATTAGCATAACCTATCGTCATGACGATACATACGACGAATGGAATAATAAAACGTATCTTCATGGACATCCCCCCATAATACAACTTATGAAGGGATGTCCATCGTTATACCTTCTTTCTAAAACGCCATACGAGTAATCCAGTTGCCAAACTAAAGAAGGATAAACCGTAGGTAAATGCGCGAACCGCATCCAAATCATCGTACAATTGATCGGCAAGGTATGGAAATATACCATAGGTATAATCTACTGTGTCATTTAGAAGAAGCCATCCTGTAGCTACAATAAGCGAGACAGCTCCTGCTTTCATAAATCTGAAAAAAAGCAATGCCTCAAACGCCATACCAAGATGAGAAGCCATAAGCATATAGTGCTGCCAGTTCAGCTCAGACCCCTGCCATGCTCCCGCTACAATCATCGATACAGCCCAAATGCCGTATTTGACTGAGCATACAACAGCCAAACCTTCAATGATGTACCGCAAAACTGTTACAAGGCCGTTTGAACGCTTAGGCGGAAACAAAAAATAAAGTAGAGCAATCGTAAAAAACAGACTTGCTGTAGGTGAATCGGGTACAAAAACAATTTGCCATACGGGGTGGGTCTCTAGTGTTGCTGCTAATTGTGACTCGTACCAGATGTAACCATAAACCGTTCCAAAAAAATTAACAATAAAAAGCAACCATAAAAATGGTCGGCTTAGTAAAAATTCACGGCTCCAAAAAATAGCGAGCATGATGAATCACTTCTCCTTCGCTTTATCATTAAAAAGGACTTATATTCGAAGAAAAACCTGACCGTGTAATACGATCAGGTTTTTTTCGATGATTTATTCTGTTGCCGCTTTTTGTTTGGACAGCCAAGTCGTCAGCTGATCAATTTCTTCGGCAGATAAAGTATCAGCGAAAGCTGGCATGCCGTTACGACCATTCGTAACTACTTCTACAAGCTGCTCTTTCGACAAAACGTCACCAACGCCAACCAAGCTAGGAACAGATCCTTGGCCCTTTAGGTCAGCTGCATGACAGCTGATACATTTTGCTTGCTCAGCAATTTTCATTGCTGGATCATTCGCATCAACAAGTGATGCTTCTACTGCTGGTTTCGTGTAGTTCGGACGTTCTTGGCCTGCTAGTGCAGCCTCACGCGCCTTCTCTTCACGCTCAATATGTTCCGGTACTTGTCCGTTAATTTCAAGCTGATGCTGGTAGTGATCCCAAGAAACAACTGTCAAGTAAACGCAAGCTACAAGTGTTAGCCCCATCAATGAAGATGCAATCGGACGACGGTAGAAGCGGCGTTCCTTGCCAGTGTCGAGGAATGGTGCTAACAACAATGCGCCAAACATGACTCCGGGAATACCTACTGTTCCGAGCAAGATGTAATCTTGCGAAACATATGGGTATTTCAAAAATTGATACAAGAACAAAAAGTACCAGTCCGGCATCGGTATAAATGCCGCATTCGTTGGATCTGCTGGATAACCTAGTGGTGCTGGCTCAGCAATAACCCATACAAGAAAACCAACCAAAACGACACAGCCGACCATCCATTCCTTAAGCAGGAAGTTTGGAATAAACGCTTCCGATTTACCTGGAAAAGACGTGTAGTCCGGAGGAATGTTCGGATGGTTGTTTTTCTTAACACGCGAGTCGCCTACATAGACAACCTTCTCGTTCGAATTATGACCATGCGCCATAAGTATGCCTCCCTTCGCTTAAAGTGGTCCCGAAATACCTTGTTTCCGAATCATGATAAAGTGCGCTGCCAACATTGCAATCAAAGCGCCAGGTAAGAAGAATACATGGATCGCGAAGAAGCGAGTTAGTGTTTGTGCGCCTACGATATCGCCGCCGTAAAGGAATGAAGCGAGATACGGTCCGATTACCGGTACGGATTCAGCAATTTGGACACCAACTTTTGTTGCGTAGTAAGCTTTGTTATCCCAAGGAAGCAGGTAACCTGTGAATCCTAGGCCTAACATGATGAAGAAAATCAGCATTCCGACAACCCAGTTCATTTCCCTCGGCGCCTTGTAAGAACCGGTAAAAAACACTCGAAGGGTATGTAAGAACATCATAACAATAACTAAGCTTGCCCCAAAGTGGTGCATGCCTCGAACGATTTGTCCGAATGCAACCTTGTGCTGCAGGTAATCAACGCTTGCATATGCGTTGATAATGTCCGGCACATAATACAGCGTCAGGAACATACCTGACAAAATTTGAATTACGGTAATAAAAAATGTCAAGCCGCCGAAACAATATACGAATGCGGAAAAATGATGCGCTGGGTTAACGTGCTCAGGCACTTCATGGTCAGCCACATCTCTCCACAGAGGCGTAATGTCAAGACGCTCGTCGATCCAGTTGTAAACACTTTTAAACATCTGTCATACGACCTCCTTATTTCATTCTTGTATTCGGCATTACTGGACCCAAGTACACGAAGCCGTCTTCAAGCTTCACTTCGTACTCATCCAATGGGTTCGGGGCAACTGTAATGTTTTTCCCGTCTTTCGTGTAGCGCGCATCGTGACAAGGACAATCGTATTCATTTTGACCTTTTGTGTTCCATCCGATCGTACAACCTAAGTGTTTGCATACTGGTGAAAGTGCAAAGATCTTGCCGTTCGCATCCTTCGAAATCCAAGCTGCAAGCTCTGGGTCACTTACATACCAACCGTCGATCTGATGAATTTTAAATTTGAATTCTTGCGGTTCGGTCGTAATTTTGCTCTCTTCCACAACTTTTACGTATGTACCCTCGCCTTTTTTCTCAAGGAGTGGATCCACTGCGAAACGAACCATTGGTAATACCGCGCCGCCCATCATAAATGCAGTTGTGCCGCCAAGCGTATATGACAAAAATTGACGCCGGGACATTTCTTTGCGCTGAACCGGTCGATGCGCGGTCTCGTGTTGTTCATGGTTACTCATCTTCTGTTCTAACCCCCTTTGCCAACCATATCTCGCGTCTTGCCGCAGGGCAAAAACACATGACGAACTAGGACATAACTTATAATAGCCTAGGTGCTTGGGAGCGTCAAGAATATGGCTTCATATTTGAACGTTTATCAAATTATCGTTCAATAATTTGTTATCATTTTGTCACATTTGACCTTGTCTGGCATTTGTTTTCCCCGAAATCTAACTATATTATACGACAATTTTATGAAATTCATGTAGTCTGTCCACTCCATAAACTCCGTATCGCATTAGAAACATCAGATTGCTGCGGAATCTCACCATCTTGATTCGGACCAAACCATAAATCCACTTCTGGACACTCGGCAATCAATTGATTATTTGCAGTTACCGCAATAACATAACGAAACCCGCCGCGCTTCGCCGCAGCACACCACTCATTTAAATGCTCTGAGAGACGCTCGCTGTCGGAGATGTAATGCCATGCAGGATAAGTGACCACTCTCCCTTTAAAAGGGATTTCAATTAAATCCATTATGTCCCTAAGCTGCTCAAGCCATTCTGTTGCCTCATACGGCTTTGCTGCATTCGGCATTCCAGTCACAGGAAGCAGGCAAGTATCCAAATATGGACTTAATTCATCCCATTGCTCTTTCGTTATTTCACTAAATTTCATCGTTTACATTCTCACTCCTTAACATAATTGCAGCCTATATCAACATCACTGCTTCTATGTTAACTCCATTTCCTCTCATTGCCAAACCAAATGTACAGAAAAAAGCCTCCCTGTGTCAAAACGGAACAGATTCGTTCGCATTTAATTGGGAAGCTTCCTCGCTCAATCGTCATTTTAACAAAAAAGACGATACGCGTTATTTTTTTAAAGCATTTAGCTGTTTTGCGAGACGGTAAAACGTATCCTCGTCACCAGCGGCCAATGCTTTGTCAATTGCCGTATAAATTTGGTTGGTTTGAAATTTCAATACCGCTTCGTCAAGCACAAACTCTGCGGCCAAACCTAGCATGGCTTCATACGTTACTTTCATTTTGTCCATAGGATACACCTCCAAACCGGCGTTAAGAGATCCTATATTCTATTCCCTTTGTCACGTAGCTCTCCATCGTTTTTTTCATACGCAGTAAATCGTCCTCTGTTAACTCTCTTACGACTTTGGCGGGTGATCCGATAGATAGAGTATAGGATGGTATTTTTTTGTTCTCTGTAACAATCGAACCGGCTCCTATTAAAGCATATTCACCAATGTCTGCGCCGTTAAGTACGATTGCCCCCATTCCAATTAATGTGCCTCTGCCTATCGTACAGCCGTGTATTATAGCGGCATGGCCGATAGACACCTCATCATCTAGAATCAAAGGTTGATTCACATTCAAGTGACCGACGACTCCATCTTGAATATTGCAGCTATGACCGATTTGTATAGGTGCAAGATCCCCTCGCAGTACTGCATTAAACCAAACGGTGCTTTTTTCAGCAATCGTTACGTCACCAATTATTTTTGCACCTTCAGCTATGTATACATCTTCATGAATCTTTGGCATTACGCCTTTGTATGGGATCAACATTTTTCTTCAGTCCTCTCCAAGCGATCAAATATAACAAGCCATTTCTGTCGTATTCTTATACTGTAGCTTATATTTGATCTTACTCCAAGAGCGCGATTCCCAAAATCAATGAACCACTATTGAACCTGATTCCTCAAGGCTGACACCAGCAACTACAGCTCGTCCTGCCTTGGTCATACGGACTACAGCCCCATAAATCGGATGCTCTCCAAGACGAAGCAGCCCCAAATGAACCATCATAGCCATAATTCTCTGTTCCAAAATCGTATTTGCATCATCGTAAAAGTAAGGCTTAATGAACGGAACAAGTACCGTTCTAAGTGACTCAACCGTAACCCATTCCACAGCGAGGGTGTTAATCCAATGCACGAGCGACAGTAAATGTGTAATTGGCCCCTTGTAAAGCTTGAGCCAATATCGGTAGATTTGCTCTGCTTCGCTTGAAGGCCTGCTGTTCATGCGCTCTTCACCTGGACCCGTGACTGTCAAAAGCGTCTGATTTTCATTAATATACTTTGCGTGATAACAGTAATCGTATACGAATGAGAAACGATTCGGATATTGGTTAAAATGTCTGCCATATCCAAAACGCCATGCTCCTTTAGCAGGCAACTCCTCTTGCACGCCAAAACGATCAAGCAGCTGCAGCGTAAATCGCTTGTACATCGAACCATCAGCTGTTAGCTGGATTTCATTGTGGTACGTGTAATGAAGCAGATGAGTTATATCGTCGTGAATAAGCATTTGCTCATCCCGGTAAATAGGCGGCTCATCCGTATACTGCAGATCGGCGGCAAACCTCCTCGCAAGCGTATCGCGGAAGCGCGTCTTCAAATCGTTTGGAACCTGAAAGAGATATCTGCTTGGGCCGCTGAAGCCATTGAACAACCATCCGTGATGCTTGAATTTAGCTATCATTTCTCGCGGGCTAAGCTGCTTTTCGACTGCTTCTGTCTTTTTTTTGCTGCGTTTTGTTTTTTTCGGCGGGTCTAACTCCGGTTTGATGATCTCTTCTCCAAATCTGCTGTGCTGCACCCGAGCGAGCAAATCCTCTAAACTAAAGGAGTTTCTTGCTTCGAATAGCAAAGAGTTTAGGAATCGTAAATCTTCCAACTTCATGCTGCTTATTTGCGCTTCAAAAACATCATTTCGACTTACGGTAGAGAGAATGGATTGGATCAAATCGTTTTTGGAATGCCCATTGCATTCGCAACGGTAAACATCTGCAATTCTGCTAAGTTGTTGAATATCAGCGTACCCTAGCATATCCGATAAATTCATAGCTCTCTCCTTTCTACAGAAGCCGCCTTATCACTCAGGCGCCCCGCTTCGTAAGGGTATTGTGTAATGAATAAGCGTCAGTTGATATCATTATGGGAAAATATCTATTGTTTTATAACCTAGATTACAAGGAGTTTATACAAAAAAAGCTTCGCCTTTAAAAAATAAAGGCGAAGCTCGTATGCGATTCCTATGCTTCATTTAAATGTATCGTGCAATTATAGAGCTGCGGATGCCATTTCTCATCTCGCAGCTCCAGGATAGAGTAAGACAAGTTGGATATATATTGATCCTCAAGATCCGAACATATCTCTTCCATGATTTGAGCCAAAAAGCTGCCATGAGAAACGACAAGCAAGTTGCGCTTTGGATACTTCAGCTTCCATTCATTAATTGCGCTCAAGCCTCTTGCTCTGACCTCAGCATTAGACTCTACACCTTCAGCAACTTCTCGCCAATTCGTTCCCCATCGTTCGTGACGCTCCTGCTCCCTCGTGCCTTCAACCTCGCCAAAATACCTCTCTCTCAAGCGCGGCTCACTTTCAAGCAAAGGAATATTTAACTTCGAAGCGATAATCTGTGCAGTCGCATGAGCCCGCTGCAGATCACTCGATATAACAGCATCCCATATCTGGTCTTCACGGCTTAATCGCTCTGCCAATGCTTTGGCTTGCACAATACCTACTTCATTCAACGGAATATCCGTTTGTCCTTGAATCTTTCCTTGTTCATTCCAGTCCGTCTTACCGTGGCGCACTAATCCAATTAACAAGCCGTATTCAGCTCCTTTATATAGTAGACATAACAAAAGCTCCCTAGGGAGCTTTATCATACATCAACATTAGCTTCGTGTTCTAGAAAGCCAGTTCAAAATTAGCAGCGTCATAATAAGTCCAAGCAAGGACAATGCAACATAATATTGCGGGAAGGCCGGCATAACCTTTAGAACGAATGGCTCGCTAATGCTGGCAACCGGAACCTCTGCATAAAATCCTGCTGTAATTACACCATCGCCAGACGCATTTGCTGTGTCCATCAATCCGCTTAGCTCGGCGATTTCAGCTTGTGAAACACCGCCATCATTATCAAATATGAATACAAAGAATGCACTTGCAAACAAAGCCATGCAAGCTGCAACGATCAGCGCGATATTACGGCGAAACGATTTCGAAAACTGATAGCTTTTGTGCGGAACAGGCATTAACCAAGATTCCTCAGCGTAAATGCGATCCATCACATTACGATTCACATGCTCCATAGGACCGAGGCTCTCATCTTCCTCCGATAAGAAACGAATGATATCCTCGCTCTCTTCCCACAGCTCAAACTGCTCCGCACATGTCTTGCACTCAAGCAAATGAGTGTCTATTGCTATCCGCACTTCATCGTGATCAGCTAAATCCCAATATTCGCCGAATTTGTCTTGCGCATCGTTGCAATTCATCTCGTATTCATCCCTTCGAATTCCTCCATCAGCGGCGATTGTCCGAAATACGGCTCCAGCTGCGTTTTTACGCTTGCTCTTGCTCGGAATAGCAGTGATTTAACAGAACTGACCGTTTGTCCTAAAATATTAGCAATTTCTTGATAGTCCAGCTGGTCATATTCCCGAAGAATAAGCGCTGAGCGTTGTTTTTCTGGCAAGTTGTTTATCGCTTCTCGCACCATCGCCATACGTTCATTTCTTAGCACATGCTGCTCTGGAACCGCATCAAGAGCTGCGACAGGCTCGAATCCCGATTCATCAAGCGATACATGCGCTGATTTTTGCTTGCGAAGCTCGCTAAGTACTGTATTTCGCGCAATTGTATATAACCACGTCGAAAAAGAAGCATCCAATTCGCGAAACGAATGAAGGCTGCGGTAGGCTTTATAGAACGTCTCAGAACACAAGTCTTCGGCCATAAGCTCGAGCTTTGCACTCTTCAGCATGTGATAAATAAACGCTAAAATTTTTCGTTGGTAGCGCCGCATAAGCTCGGAGTACAGCTCGACATTGCCATCCTTTATCTCTCGTATCAACTGGGAATCAGTCATGACAGGCGAACCTCCTCCACCTGCGGATTATTCCCGGACCGCTATATATCATTGTACCGTCCCGGGAACGAAAAGTTGCGGTGTTTATCATAATTAATTCAAAAAACACGAATATACATATAATTCGTGTTTCGAGGGCAAATTCCTGCCTCTTTCGACAAAAGGATAAAATACAATATTTTTACAAATGTGGATGCGCAATTATAGGTTTTGAACGCAAGCTGATCCATAACTATGTATTGGAAATAAAGTTTTATTCTACTCGCCTTAAAGAGTTCTTGCAATATAAATCGCTTTCTTTAGGATGGAAAAGGTTCACATTCATGATTATTGGCTCCAAAGGAGAACATGACAAGGCACAATAATATAAACAACAATTTGGAGGTAATAACAGTTATGAAAAAAACAATTATCGCCGTTTTCTCAGCATGTTTAATCTTTAGTGCAAGCTCTGCTGTGTACGCTGCTGCTCCTGTATCTGAAAAAGAAATGCATATGAAGAAAGTGGAAGAAAAGAAAAAGCATAATATGCATGTGAAAAAAATGGAAGCAAAAAAGAAACATAAAATGCATGCTAAAAGCCTTCATGCAAAGAGTATTCACACTAAAAAAGCGCATGAAAAAAGTCTTCACGCAAAAAGCATGAAAGCAAAAACCTTGAAATCAAAAAACTTAAGAGCAAAAGAGATTACTAAAATGCCGAAAACCGGCTTCGGCGGCGCCAGCGAACAAGCTGAATAAACAGTAAAAAACGAGGGGACCTACTTTCCCCTCTTTTTCTAACTTTGAAAAAGTTCATATTGCAAATGATAACTGCAGCTATTTTTGCCGGGAGTACAGCCTGCAGCTACTCAAATGATCAAGATCATAGTAATAAGCCTCAAATAACAATAACAAAATCTGATTATAATGAACCCATTGTAAAAGCAGAAACCATGTCGAGTCCACCACCTACAAATGATAATCCAATCATTTCGAATAAAATTTCTAAAGTAAAATTAGAGGGAATCGTACCCATTAAATTATCCATTCCCGCTTTAGAAATCGATGCGATCATAGATCCAGTAGGCATAACAGAAAACGGCCAAATGGATGTTCCATCAAGCACCAAAAGGGTAGGGCTATTATCTAATGGCATTCTTCCTGGCATGGTCGGCAATTCAGTTATAGATGGACATGTTGACAGCCATACAGGACCAGCCGTATTTTACAGATTAAAGAACATAAAATTAGGTGACATGATTTCAATAAAAAGTAAAGAGGACTGCACCATCGATTTTATAGTGGAATCGATTGAAATATTCAAAACATCCGAGGCTCCCCTTTCGAAAATTTTTGGTCCCGCGGATGAGTCTCGTTTAAATTTAATTACATGCACTGGTAAATTCAATCGTAAAAATCAAGAATACTCAGAACGGCTCGTCGTTTTTGCAAAACGACACTCCAATAAAAAAATATGCAAAGCTGCAAGCAGCGAAAACCCATGATCTGATTCAGTTGTATAGTGGATGTCAAAACGACGCCATTATTTGAATCATTGATGGGTTTTTTCTATCGTATTCATACTTCTAACCGCATATGTACTTTTACTTTTTTGTCATTTCCCTCCCCTTTCTATTTCCTTCTACTAGTCACTTGACATAGAAACTATGCCTCTGTAACAAACACACAAACACTTAAATAGATACAAACATATCTTATAGAGCAGTCAAATAAGAGGAGGTTTTTAAATAATGGCTCATAATATCGGAATTATCCTCGTTCTTTTCATTCTATTGGTTATTGTCGCTTGCAGCTGCGGTGTTTTCGGCCGTAATGAGAGAAACGATGACAGAGAAGAAGACAACTATGTACGCAGCAATGAAAACAATAGAGTAAGCGACAGAGGTTACAGCGGTGGTTGTGGAGTAGGCTATTAATCCCTCAATTTCGCTTGAGACATGGATAATTTGTATTTCCCTGCCAAACAACCAATAACTATACGGCATCCATGTATAACTTACTTTCTAAACAGCAGCAAGGAGGTGAATTTCTTATGTCAGGATCAGTTGGCGGTACTCACAATAACATTGGTTTTATTCTCGTGTTGTTTATTTTGTTAGTCATTATTTCTTGCAGCTGCGGTATTTTTGGTGGCAGATACTAGTCGTATATTAGTTCCATCTTAACAAGCTTCCATTAGATTATTTGCTCTATTTTCATTTACTAGTCTAATGACATTGAAACTATGTCTATGTAACAAACACACAATCAAAAAATGAGAGTCAATCATACGTTATATAGTAGTTAAATAAGAGGAGGTTTTTAAATAATGTCTCATAATATCGGTACGATCTTGGTTCTTTTCATCCTATTAGTCATTGTTGCTTGTAGCTGTGGCGTATTGGGCCGCAATGAAAGAAGAAATGAAAATCGAGTTGAAAGTGTCAACGAAAAAAGAAATGACAGAGTGAGCGACAGAGGTTACGGCGGCTGTTGCGGAGGCTACTAATCCTATTTTCACCACTTTGCTCGTTCTATGAGATGGATAAACATACTCTCTCTACCCATTATCCTGTCTTATAGCTATAGCTTTGACTAACTTGCTCTATAAGATAATACAAGGAGGTGAATTTTTTATGTCAGGATCAGTTGGCGGTGTAAATAATAATATTGGTTTTATTCTTGTACTCTTCATTTTGCTCGTGATTATCTCTTGCAGTTGCGGAATTTTCGGTGGTAACAACTACTAATCATTAGCTACTGGATACGACTTATTCACTTGTCCTACAGACTGCAGAGTATCCTGAACGGTCTTTCTTATACAAAACCTCTAATCCCCTATTATAGGCTAATGATACTGGGCATATGTCACCCCATGACAAATATCCAGTCACTAAGCTTTTGCAATGCATACCTTACAATGTATTCAAGTCGCAAGGAGGTGGATGTTTAATGTCAGGATTCGTTGGTGGTGCTAATAATAGTATTGGTTTTATTCTGGTACTGTTTATTTTGTTGGTGATTATCTCTTGCAGCTGCGGTATTTTCGGTGGAGGTTACTAATAAATAATAATTGAAGGGCTTACTGCTGCTCTCACGCATTCAAAATGCTGAATACACTTAAGCCTCTCCAGAAGACCCATTATGTGGGTCTTCTTTTTTTCATTCTGTATCTAGTCCTTGCTTACATACTCAAAAAAAGCCTACACACGCTCTTTCAGCTGCAGCCCTCATGAATTGAATTACCTTTTTTATGAAAGTATTGACAAAATAGTAAAACCGCTAAATAATAAAATTAATACATTAGTTAGTAAATTAATTAATTTGAGGAGGTCTTTTATTGAAAGTATTCATTACAGGAGTTACTGGGTATGTTGGCTTCGCAGTAGCTCAACAATTCCTATCCCATGGTTATCAAGTTTCCGGATTAGTTCGGACACAAGAAAAAGCTGAGCAATTAATAAAATTAGGCATCTCCCCTGTAATAGGCGATCTTGCTGATCTGATTTTGCTGGCGGAATGTACTCATGCTGCTGATGGTGTCATTCATACTGCTATTTCGCATAATTCTGACATGGAAAAACTAGATGTTCTTGCAGTTGATGCCATGTTAGAGGGTTTGGAGGGCACTGGCAAAACATTCGTATATACGAGCGGAACGTTAATCTATAACGATACGCATCATGATGTCGTTGATGAGGATTCGCCTGTAAAGCCTCTGCCATTCCTGCAATGGAAAGCAATTCAGGAGCAAAAAGTGCTAACAGCTGCTGAGAGAAACATTTGTACAGTCGTCATTCGACCAGCTCTCGTTTACGGACGTGGAGGCGGTTTAGTTGGGGCAACTATTCAAAGAACGAAGCTTACTCAATTCGCCAAATACGTTGGTGATGGACTTAACGCGTGGTCAACCATTGATGTAGATGACTTGGCTAACCTTTATGCATGCGCTTATTCATTTGCATCTACTGGATCGTTATTTAACGCAGCTTCCAGGGAACTCATTACGACCAAAGATCTCATGATAGCTATAGGCAAAATTGCCGGCGTCGCTGAAATTGAATCGTGTAGTTATGAAGAAGCTGTTCATGTTTTGGGCCCTGCTGCTTGGGGAGCGAGCATTAACCAAAGAATATCTGGTTTGCGTGCTGAACAACAGCTGCAATGGAGCCCCTCTGCCAACTCGATCGTCAAAGAAATGGAGAAAGGCTCTTACCAAGCTATGGCAAAAATAAAACGATAGTCCGTTACCGGATTATCGTTTGGATGCTGCGCTATCTTCATAAGTATTCAGAAATTTTATGGATTTAGCTAATATTCGGATGAGTTGCTCGGTGTCATCTGCACCTAGATGTTCTCGCAAGTGCTGAAAACGTTCAAATAGCTCTGTCTCCCTTGCTCCAACAAATTCATGTCCAGCTTCCGTTGCTGTAACAAGAATGGATCGTCGATCACTTGCATCCATCGTACGAGTAATATACCCGTTCTGTTCAAGAGATTGTATAACATGCGTCACAGCAGCTGAGGTTATTTTCAACTGTTTGCTTAGACCGGAAACTTTGATGCCATTAGAACCCGGCGGACATAAATACGTCAAGTAAACAAGCAAGTTTGATTCGCTCTGCCGGAGCTCCTTAGAAGGACTAAACACATGACCGACACGCTTCAATTGTCCGAATACGAGTGCAAGTTCCTTCGTTAAGTGATCGATATTCGTTCCTTGAAAGTTATCGTCATTACTCATACCATTATGAGCCCCCATAAGCTTTTTCCAATTTATTTTTAAATTATTTACTAAATTAATAATGATGTCAAGATGGAAAGTCAAGCTTCACTTTTTATGGATGGATCAACGTTAATCCTTTCCTTATCTTTCATTTAACGGTTTAAACGTCCTGCCAGCGATGAGTATGTACTGTAACTCGTTTGGCTGAATGATCGTGCCTCCGCCTGCGTTTAATTGTTTTTTGATGATGGCATCCTTTTTAACAGCTGGTCTTGGCCTATCCTTTATATCCACTGTAGAATCATCTGCATCCATGACGGATGAGTGTTCAAAATATACGATGGTATGCAGATCCTCTTGTCCCTCAGGTATATCTTTCCCAGTACTATTTTTGGCAGTTACAGTTAGATCGATTAGCGATACTTTATTTTTCACAAAGACATTATATGAAATTTCTATTGGCTGGAACGCATTGGGGTCTGCTGTTCTTGCTATCCCTACTCGGTCATCGTCAGAAAGGTACTTCAGTTTTCCTTGCTTTAATAATCGTTCGTCATTCAAAGTAATCACATTATTTTCATTCGTGACTTTAAAAGAGAAGGAATCAAAAAGTATACGAGCTGGAACGAGCAGAAAACCTTTTTCCACTACTGCTTTAGTGTCCATCTCTACATTTTGACCATTAACCTTTGCAGTCTTATTGCCTGCCTGAATTTGAACAATGTTCTCCCCTTCTTTAATTTCGGCTGTTTTCGTTTGATTATTATAAGAAACTGCAGCACCCAGCAACTCACTTACAGATCTTAATGGTAAAATCAATCGATTCTGTTTATCCACATAAGGTTCCTTTGGATAGGTATATGCTACATAATAATTGTTCATTTTCAAAATAACGGGTGTACTTTTTTTTGGTGCAGCATAACTGACAGCTGTTATGGAAAACATCATTACACCCGCAATGGTCAATTTTATTAATTTTCTCATCATTTAACAAACACTCCTTTTTTAGCATTTATCGATAAAACGCATTTCTCTAACCATTTGTTGCACTAAAGCCCGAATTAGGCAATGCTTTTCAAATTTTGAAATGATATATTGAAATCATGAGCTAGGAAAGGATGAATGCCGATGTTATGCATCTATATCGAATACTTCAATATTACAAATGTTAAAAATCTACCTATAAATCAAAAGGATGGTCCTATTTGAAAATTAACAATAGCAATAATATCCCTGTCCGTTTTTTCATAAACGACAAACTTAAGCTTGAAAAAAATGCTTTAGCAGAACTTGATCAGCTCCTCACCGTAAATGAATCTGTAGAAACCCTGAAACAGCACACTAGCGGTTATTTTACGAACGAAAATGCAAAAATTGAAGAGGTAGCGATCACTCCCGATTTCCACAAAGGCAGCGGCATTCCGATTGGTACAACTATCTTCACCAAAGGATTTGTTATCCCTCAAGCTGTAGGCAATGACATTAATTGCGGCATGCGGTTATACACGACATCGCTGAAGGAAGATGATATCCGGTCGAATCTTAAACAAATCCAATTCGATATTCGTCATATTTTCTTTGAAGGCGGACGCCATATTCCAATGACAAGGGTGCAGCGTGAAGCTATTCTCAAAGAAGGATTAATGGGTATTCTCGAGACACAGAAATCGATTAAGTGCAATGGTTTGTGGGAATTTTATGATGCGAAGCAGCAAGAGGACGACCTTTTAAAGGTAAATCGATTTGGTTCATTTATTACGGATAAAGTAGATGGACTGGACAGTTATTTAGGCAGCGATGATTTGTCCTATGATAGTCAGATTGGATCAATCGGCGGCGGCAATCATTTTGTAGAAATTCAGAAAGTAGTGAATATACGCAATCATGCTTTGGCAAAGGAATGGAATATCAAAGCTGGCCAAATCGTCGTTATGATTCATACAGGCTCTGTATCTATCGGACATCACGCAGGTCTGAACATCAAACAAATGCTGAAAGAAATTTACCCTGCCTCTCTTAAGCATCCAAGCAATGGGATCTATGTCCTGCCTCATTCCGAACATTATGAATATCAATGGAATCGTTATTGGAACCTCCTTCATAACGCAGCAAACTTCGCTTTTGCTAATCGCTTATTTCTAGGGCTTATGCTTCAAAAGTCTTTGTCCAGAAGCTTAAAGGATTTTGAGTATAAATTGCTTTACGATGCCCCTCACAACTTTGTATGGGAAGAAACGATTGATGGCAGCGAAGGTTTTATCCATCGCAAAGGCTCTTGTACAGCAAAGTCAGCTGAACAAATGGCCAACACCCCTTTTCAATTTACGGGTGAGCCGGTCTTTATACCTGGTTCCATGGGAGCGAAAAGCTACATCCTTGCAGGACTTGGCAATCGTGAGAGCTTATTCAGCGCTAGTCATGGTGCTGGTCGAAGCCTTTCAAGAGGAGATTCAGTAAAAGTAGATGATGCTTTGTTTCGCGAGTTTATTTCCAAGTTTAATATTGTTACACCTATTGATCCGAACCGTAACGATATTAAATCCAGACAGGATATACTCAAGAAATGGGAAGAAGAGTTGAAGAAAGAGGCTCCATATGCTTACAAGGATATCAATGCGATCATCGAATCACATGAAGAACACGGCATGGCACAAATTGTTGCAGAAGTTGAACCTATTTTAACGATAAAAGGGTAAAGCTTTTTATATTGAAGGTTTACTTGTTTAAAATTAAATAATTCATTTTTAATAATCATAACAGCAAAAGGCCACGTCCTTGTGACGTGGCTAACTGACAACGCTCTATTTTAGACAGCTTTATTTTAACCATGCATCCAATAAGTGTGAAACAGGATTATAAATGTAGATAATCCCATCCAAAGGGTTGGGGAGTCCAATATGTAAAGCTTCAGCAATACCTATTAAGGTTCCAAACAGCAGAAGAATGGAAAATATCCATAATTCTTTTTTGGATTTTCCTCTTAATAGCGCAGGAACATCAATGGCGATAATTAAAGCGACCGCTACAAGGATCACTATGATAGGTACCATATGTGCATCTTCACTCCTCTTTCCTCATCTCTTCCAGAAAGGAATTAGACACCGTACCTAAATGTCGAATCTTATGATTTACCTTCACATTTACTGGCATCGTCTCAAACGTGTGATCCCAATTTTTTTTGAGCTTCCTCCATTCTTTAGGATTCGATCGATGAATAACATCCCCAAATCCAAAAATATCAACTTTGTATTTCTTCTGCACTTTTTTTACTGCCGCGTCAATGAAACCTTCCACTTTGCTGTTTGCTAGCCTTTCTACTTCAGCAATATTTTTCGTCTCCAACAAATCTATCGAACATTGTACTTCCCCTATATTAATTTCTAATCGTACTTCGATATCGATCTGAGGTTGTCCATCCTTTACGCTGCCTTTGACCTTCGTCTTAGACCGAATGACCTCGAACGTAATTTTGCCGCCTTGTGGGCAAGTAACATAACCAACCGTGCTTTTAATTTCATCGCTAATATAGTTGTATGCTTTGCTTTCAGTTTCATTTAGCCAACCAATCAACTTATCCTTCTTAAATACCGCTAGTCCCGAATATTGCAATGTAGTTGGGGTCAGAACCTTTTCCATATTTCTCTTTTCTTGCCCTACTTCCTCGTCCCCCAAAACGACAAGACCTGTTAATACAGGATCTCTTCCTTCGCTCACGAGTGTAGTAATAAGCTGATCCAATGTAACCGTTGTTGTTGGAGCCCATTGCTTCTCCGAAGTCTGAAGGGTAGAGAACAGACTCACAGCGGGGATCGTTTCCAGCTTTGTTAATACTTTTAGCGTATTCTCGGCAGTCGTATGCTTTGATACAACAATAAAGAAATCAGTACGAATTTCTTCATCTCTAGATAAGAGATCTAACGCCTGACCTATACCTTCCTTAGCTAAGGATTCGCCAAGAACCACAATGCGCAGATGGGAAGGATAAATCTTACGTGGGTTAACAGTAGTCATTTTGCGTATCGCTTCGAAAATGGTATTTGCCGTGATTTGATATGTTGTGACGGGTGTCTTGTCGCCGCCCTTCTTCCCTGCAACTTCAGTCGGCTCGACGACTTGAACGGAAACCTTATATTGATTTCCGACCTTGTCTATTCCCAAAGCTACGGCGATTGCCAGCTCATTCAACTCTCGGCCTTTCCAACAACCTGTGACAAATAGGAGCGAGATGACAATTAAACAGAGTAAACTTCTTTTACGCTTCATCGATTATCCACCTGCATTATCACGCGTCGGTTCAGAATGATTACTTTGTTCGCGAACGATGTTGTTTTTATTGATCAATCTAGGCCGCGTTAGCATTGCCCAGCGGGGAAATCGGAAAATGGTATCCTTTTGCTCCTCAAGATTAAATGGTGCAAACGGACTCAGATAGGGAACTCCAAATGAACGCAAACTGCACAAGTGAAGAACGAGTGCAAAAATCCCTACAATAATGCCGAACAACCCAAAAGAAGCTGCAAGTATCATCAAAGGAAAACGAAGCATTCTAAAGGTCATGGACATGTCGAAGGCGGGAAGCACAAAGCTGGCAATCCCCGTTAGTGCGACAACGATCACCATGGCAGCAGATATAATCCCTGCCTCAACAGCCGCTGTTCCAATTACCAATGTTCCGACAATGGAGACGGCCTGTGCAATCGCCTTTGGCATTCTTAAGCCAGCTTCCCGTAAAATTTCAAACGTTACCTCCATCATGACGGCCTCGATGAACGCTGTAAAAGGTACCCCTTCTCGTTGAGCAGCCAAGCCGATCAACAGCTGCGTAGGCAACATTTCCTGATGAAATGTAGTGATAGCAATATAAAGGGACGGACCTAACAGAGAAATGAAAATACAAAGAAAACGAAGCATACGAATAAGTGTGCTAATGTCCGCGCGTGTATAATAATCCTCAGCAGCCTGTATAAACGAGATAAACAATGCAGGGACGACCAAGACAATCGGCGTTCCATCAACCAAAATGGCTACTTTTCCTTCCAAAAGCTCAGCTGCTATAACATCCGGACGTTCCGAATGATATAACGTAGGAAAAGGAGTATAGGTTTTTTCCTGAATTAATTCCTCAATGTAGCCGCTCTCCAATATGCTATCAATATCAATCCGATCGAGACGACGATGCACTTCTTCTACTATCTTGTCATTTGCAATTCCTTTGATATACATGATCGATACATCGGTTTTTGTTACTCTGCCAATGGACTTCGTTGTAAGCCATAAATTAGAATCTTTTATTTTGCGGCGAATTAACGCCGTATTGGTGCGAATACATTCTGTAAAACCTTCTTTTGGTCCCCGAATGACAGTCTCTGTTGTGGATTCGGTGACTGCACGGTCTTTCCACCCTCTCATGCCGATGATGAACCCCTGGGTACATCCGTCCAATAAAAGAATGACATCTCCAGACAACAAAGCAGTTGTCAAAGAACCAAATTCAGAAACATCCTTAATAGCTCCGACCGTTAGAATTTGATCCTTCACAACTTGAAGGATCTTATCTGGACTAGATACGTTTGGGTTAAGCTCCGTATTAGGGATGCTTGGCATTAACGATTCGATGATGAATTTCTGGACAGATTGCAGATCCGTTAAACCATCTGTATAAAATATTCCAGCTTTAAACTTCTCTCCCGCTCCAATCTGAATTTCTCTGATCACAATATCGCTGCTATGACCTAGCATATTTTTTACATATTGAATATTATCATCAAGGCTTAAATTCAACCTTTTTTCTTGGGCAGCTTTATTGGAATCTATTCGTTTGCTTGCAGGAAGCTCCATATCGTTTTTGGATTGATTATTGAAAAACCCCATTTGTCTATATTCCTCTCTGCTCTGAAATAGGGTGAGTTTTGTGAAAAGATCTTTTACATTTGTTAACCAAACTCCGTTGATTCATACATTCATTGAATGGGGAGAGTGTCTAAGGCCAGTGTTTATCCAACTGAGTAAAAGGCAACAATTAGAAGATGCTACAATGCTTTTGTCAAAGCTAATGGGGAATGGTTTTTACGGACTAAATAATATAGCGCGGATAACATAGAAAGAGGCCAAAAATGGTAAGAGACATCAAAATAAATGTGCGTCAATTTACAGTGTTAGTCATATTGTATTCCGTCGGTACTGCTGTCTTAATTATTCCATCAACATTAGCTGAAATCGTCAAACAAGACGCTTGGATCGCGGCTGTTCTTGGCGTGGGATTAGGGATGTTACTCGTATTATTGTACAATGCCGTAGGCAATATTTATCCAGATATGACCTTAGTTGAAAAAAATGATAAACTTCTCGGACGCTGGCTGGGCAAGGCCGTTTCTATTACCTTTATTTTTTTTGCATTCATTACAGCGGCAGATCTTTTGTATTATATGGCGGATTTTATAACAACACAGATCATGGCCGACACACCAGCGCAAGCTATTCATATTCTTTTTGCTTGCGTAGTCATCATGGGAGTTCGTCTTGGTCTTGAAAATCTAGCACGGACAGCGGAGTTTTTTTTCCCTTGGTTCGTTTTATTATTTATCATTTTAGTCATTTTCATTTCGCCGCAAATCGACTATCACAACATTCAACCTGTATTTGATACTGGAATAAAACCGATAATTCGATCTACCTTAATCTTCACAAGTATTTTCTCTCTATCCCCTGTTGTTTTTTTAATGATTTTCCCTGTTTCAGTGAATCAACCTAAAAAAGCTCAAAAAGCTTTTTTGATAGGAACATTTATAGGGGGAATCATTTTAATTATTATTATCGCTTTGACTGTTCTAGTTCTCGGTCCTGATACAACAGGAAGACATATGTATCCAAGTTTTGCGCTAGCCAAAAAAATAAACACAGGAAATTTTATACGTATTGAAGCTATAATGGCTGGCATATGGTTTGTCACAATTTTTTTTAGAACATCACTGTATTTTTACGCAGCTGTAATTGGTCTTGCACAAACGTTGAATTTAAAAGACTATCGCTCACTAACGTTACCTTTAGGGATGATCATGGTCGTGTTTTCCCTCATTTTACATCCTAATGTCCTTCATGGAAGTGAATTCAACAAAGGAGCATGGATACCTTATGTCTCGACATACGGACTCATTCTTCCTTTGATTTTATTAGGAGTTTATGCGTTTCGAAAACAGTTTTTAAAAAACTAAAGCTTGAAAATAGGCTGTCCAACAAGTCATTTAGACGATTGGACGGCCTATATTAATTTCCCTCACTTACTCCAGCAGTGTTCATCGATTCGTTACATTTCACGCTCCATATAGCTCTATCGAGTCATATTATTTTCACTTCATAAAGGGCATACTGATTTAAGCCCAATTGGAAGCTGTAATCATTTGTTCATTGTGAAATACATCACATAGTTTGAAAGCGAGTGAAACCATGAAAGAAAATAAACAAAATCGTTCAAAACAACAGGAAAAAAAATTAATTATGTTATGTGCGGTTGTAACGCTGCTCATGCTGCTGTCGATCATCCGTAAATTTATGAGCTAGTTCAAACAAGAATCAATCATCTAAGGAGTGAATCCCATGCTGCTTAACGGCTATGATCCCGTTGTATTCAGTCGTATACTAACCTCTCTCACCCTTGGCTTCCACATCATCTATGCCACGATAGGTGTCGGCATCCCGCTCATGATAGCACTAGCCGAATGGATCGGCATTAAACGGAATGACTTTCATTACCTGCTGCTTGCAAGGCGCTGGGCTCGCGGCTATGTAATCACCGTTGCAGTCGGCGTCGTGACAGGAACAGCAATTGGTCTTCAGCTAAGTCTGCTGTGGCCAAGCTTTATGAGAGTTGCTGGACAATCTATCTCCCTGCCTCTTTTCCTTGAAACCTTTGCATTCTTTTTTGAAGCCATCTTTCTCGGTATTTACCTCTATACTTGGGATCGCTTTAAAAGTAGGATGACGCATTTTTGGCTGTTGATTCCCGTCGTTATTGGTTCTTCAGCTTCAGCTTTCTTCATTACGATCGTGAACGCATTTATGAATTACCCGGTTGGATTCACTTTAGTTAACGGTGAAATCGCGGACGTTAATCCTATCGCAGCAATGCTTAGCCCGGCCATGCCGACTAAGGTAGCACATGTGCTCTCTTCAGCTTACTTAACCTGCGCATTCATACTCGCTGCCATTACGGCTTGGTCGCTGCTTAAAGGAAAAAAACATATTTATTATAAGAAAGCTTTAAAGCTCACAATGGTTTGTGCTTTTGTATTTATGATTTCTACTGCGCTTATTGGCGATTTGTCAGGAAAATATCTTGCAAAATATCAGCCTGAGAAGCTAGCTGCAACGGAGTGGCATTTTGAAACGATGGGCAAAGCGCCGCTTATACTCGGAGGTATCCTTACCGAAGACAACGAAGTGAAATACGGACTAAAAATCCCGTTTGGCCTAAGCATCCTCGCTCACAGCAATCCGTTTGCTGAGGTTACTGGATTAAATGAATTTCCTGAGGATGAGCATCCGCCTCTATGGATTCATTATCTCTTTGACATTAAGATGGCTTATGTAGCCTTTATGGTGCTGGTCTCACTCCTATTTATTATTGAAATGGTTCGAAAAAAAGGGAATACATACCGCCGCTGGCTTCTTTGCGCCGTTGTTATTGCCGCTCCAGTAGCGATACTCACCATTGAGCATGGTTGGATTTTCTCAGAGGTTGGCCGGCAGCCGTGGATCTTAAGAGGCATTATGCGTACTGCGGAAGGAGCAACGACATCCGATCATGTCGATTTAATGCTTTTGCTATTTGCCCTGCTTTATCTTGTGCTTGGCATTTCTTCTGTAAGAGTTCTAATAAAAATGTTCCGAAATAATCACGCTGAAGATGAAATAGCTGCCTACGAGAAGGAGGCTCATGATCCATTATGAGTTATGAAGTCATTGGTATTACCGTGCTCTGGACTTTTCTGTTTGGCTACCTCATTATCGCTTCTATTGATTTTGGCGCCGGTTTTTTCAGCTATTACAGCTCCATTACTGGAACGAGGCATCTGATCCATTCCATCATTGATCGGTATTTGTCCCCAGTATGGGAGGTCACCAATGTTTTTCTCGTGTTCTTTTTTGTCGGGTTTATCGGATTTTTTCCGGATACCGCCTATTATTATGGAACTGCCTTGCTTATTCCAGGAAGCATTGCCATCGTGCTGCTTGCCATTCGCGGAGCTTATTATGCTTTTAATCATTACGGCTCACGAAGTCGGAAAATCTATACACTCATGTACGGGGCTAGCGGCTTGCTTATTCCAGCTGCCTTATCAACGGTACTAACGATCTCAGAAGGAGGATACATCAAGGTTACAGACGACGGAAAAGTAATATTTCTCGTTAACGAACTGTTTAGAAGCAGCTATTCCTGGTCCGTTGTTCTGCTCGCCCTTGTAAGCGTGCTGTACATATCGGCTATGTTCTTAAGCTTCTATGCTCATAAAGCGGGCGATGCTCCTGCATTTAAGATCGTTCGAACATACGCGCTCGTATGGAGCTTACCGACAATACTTAGCAGCCTTCTTGTTTTCTTCGCTATCCATGACCATAATCGTGAGCACTATGAGAAAATGCTGGACAGATCATGGATGTTCGCTTTATCCTTTCTCTTTTTTATGTTAGCCGTTTACTTGGTGTGGAAGCGCCAGCGACTTGGATTATCGTTTATCTTCGTCATTTTGCAGTTTGCTTTCGCGTTTTATGGATACGGCTCAGCTCATCTGCCTTACATTCTGTATCCCTATTTGACCATACACGATAATTTCACAAATGATTCGATGGCTATAGCGCTAATCGTAGCATTTGTACTCGGCTTGCTGCTTCTGATCCCTTCACTATACTTGCTGATGCGTCTGTTTTTATTTAACACAAAATACGTCAAAGGCAAATAAATACCGTAAACGAAAGCAGGTGTACAATATTGGAATTTTCTTTAATTATGATTGCCCCCCTTCTCATAATAGTCATCGCAGTTGTGTTCCTATTTGTATGGGGTGCTAAAGGCCAGACTTCGCCTAGGGAATAATCTCAATAAAAAACGCGTCTCTTCCTTCTGGAATTGGACGCGTTTTTTATTAAGATCTATATTTACGATGAAAGTATAGCCTCTGCTACAAGCTGCCCGGACAGGGTCACCATCGGTGTTCCCCCGCCTGGATGCGTCGTTCCTCCGACAAACCATAATCCCTTAAGATCGGCTTGATTGGACGGTCTAGCAAAGGTTTGCCGAGCTGTATTGGAAGAAATGCCATAAATAGCTCCACGGTATGCCGATGTCTGCATTTGCAAATGGTCTGGGGTAAACACTGCTGAGATCTCTAAATCATCGATTAAACCAGTCAAGCCATACGTTTCAAGTTTCGTTAAAATGCGTTTCTGATACGATTCGGCTTCTTGCTCCCATTTTAACTCCGGAGAAGTGTATGGAGCGTTAGTCAGGATAAACAGGTTGCTGCCTCCAGCAGGGGCCATCCCATCCTCTGAATAACCTGAATGGCAAATATAAATAGCAGGATCATGAGCTGCTCTTCTTTGCTGGAAGATGTCGTCAAACTCACTGCCATAGTGTTCTGGGAAAAACACAGTGTGATGAAGCAGCTGGCTATAAGTCTTCTTACTGCCAATGAGGGAAACAAAACCTGATAACGATGGCTCATACGATGAGATTTTGGCATTGCTCATGCTTGGTCGTTTTGATTCTTCCAGCAGGTTTTTGCAAATAGCCAGCACATCACCATTTGCGATGATGATATCAGCTTTATAGTCCGCCTTGCTCGTAACAACACCTGTGATGCGACCATTCGCAGATGTAATCTGTTGAACTCTCTCGGACGTATGAATCGTTACACCTAGCTCCTGAGCAAGGAGGCCGAATGCCTCCACAATCTGGTAAGTGCCGCCCCTCACTCCATAAATGCCTAATTGCAGCTCCAAATGAGCAAGCATTGCAAAAATAGACGGAGCCGTCCGAGGCGCTGATCCAACATAGGTCGCATATCGTCCAAAGAGTGCAAGTGTATGCGGATGCCTAAAGTAACGGCGAAGCAGCCGTTCCAATGTCAACCATGGACGAATCCGCAGCAAACCCGCAAGCAGCCTTACGTCTGCTTTATCCTTCCATGACAGCAGCAGCCGATTCATGAAGAGCTGATCAGCTTGTTGATATAAGGCAGCAGCCTCTTTCATGAATGAGCGATACTGCCTCGCATCCTCTGGACTATAAGCAGCAATCTGCGATTCCATCACGCTGAAATCAGAGCATAAATCAACCGTCGTTCCGTCTGCAAAATGATTCCGCGTGCCTGGGATCAGCGGATAAAAGGTAACGTAGTCTTCCATCCGGCGTCCAACGCTCTCGAATACCTGCTGAAATACATGAGGCATGGTAATCGTGCTTGGTCCACGATCGAAGCGATAACCGCCAAGCTCAATGCGCTGAAGCTTTCCGCCGAGTGATGCCTGTTGTTCAAGCACAGTGACGTGATGACCCGCATATGCCAATCGAATCGCTGCAGATAATCCGCCTAAACCTCCGCCAATGACAATGACTTGCTTCACGAATACCTCCTCCCTTTCCATTCATAACCAGTGCCATTTAAGCTCGCCCGCCACGAGGCCAAGGCAATCGCTGACAGCAGAAATATACTTGCCGGTAAACAGAAGGATAAGTACCAAGGCTGTCCACTTTTCCTATCAATGATCCTCTTCAGACAAACGCCTAGCAGATAGCAGAGCGAGCTTGGCAATAAAACAGTTGTAAGCCATCCTTCCGGATAGGCATGCAAGAGAAGCCCAGCTAAACAAATGATCATCATTAACGGAGGCAGTATATAAAGCAGGGTGTACATAAACAACATAATTCCAAGCAATAAGCTGCTGCGACCTATACCTGCAAATATATTTTTCTTATAGCCGTTCCAAACCCCTGCAGCGTTCTGATACATACGCATCGAAATTTGGGGGCAAACGTAGGCTAAAGTGACGGGAAGCCCGGCTTTTTTAACAGCACCAGCAAGCTGCATATCATCGACGAGATGACCTTTGAAACCAGCATGGCCGCCTGTCGCCCAGTAGCTTTCTGCTGAAATCATCAGAAAAGCGCCGTGTGCGGCGACGAACTTTGGATCTGGCGATTGCCGAACAAGTCGTATCGGCAGATGGCAGGCAATGGAGAAGCTCATCATCGGGACGATGAGCTTCTCCATCCATGTTCCAGTTTCCTGCTTAGGGAAACCGGTCACGAGCCCTTGACCTTGCGCTAGCGCGGTGTCAAGCGCATCCGCGAGCGCACCCGGCTCAAGCCGCGCATCGGCGTCGAGGAATAACCACCATTCGCCGCGCGCCGCTTCTGCGAGTTGATGACATGCGTGCGACTTGCCAAGCCAGCCGAACGGCAGCACATCACCAGGCAAAACGCGAACACGGCTGTCGCCTGCTGCTGCGAGCCGCGCAGCTTCTGCTGTTCCGTCTGTGGAACGATCATCCAGCACCAGCACCTCGATAAATATGGAAGGCTCCAGCAGCACCGATTGTATACATGCGGTGATGTTATCCGCTTCATTACGCGCTGGAATAAGAACCGACAGCCGTGGTCTAGTTGTATTTCCGTGAGCATGTGGAGCATCAGATTGAATGGACACTGCCCCTCCTGACAGCCAAACTCGTCCTTTGCCGCTGCCTCCCAGAGAAGGCATCTGCGAGAGATTCCATAACACAAATAATAGCTGCAGCATCAGGGCTGCAGCTACCGTCCAAAAAAAGATTTCCACCTTGTCACCCCGTTCATCCAAGCATCAAAAACCTCATTCGTTGACCGTTTCGCCTTCAGCATTGATCGATACTCGGCTGTCTCCCCGCGAGCTGCTGCTATTACTGCAAGGCGGTGTTCATTCAGTTGATCCTCCAAAGCCGATTCAAGCATTCTCGTAATGGTTTTTCGTCCCAGCTGCTGCCATACTCTGTGGATAGGTTTACCGAATTGGAGACTGACTTCTGCCTTTTGATGAAGTCCTAGCGAATAATATGCGGTTACGGGCTGAACAATCGTTTCCGGACAGCGTTCCAATAAATAGCCTGCGCCGGTTTGAAATCTTAAAGGTCTTCGCTCCAGATGCTCGATATCTCCTTGTGGAAATAACCAAACTCCATATCCTTGATTTAATAAATTCTCACTATATCGAAGGGAAGCAACGATCGCTCGGCTTGACTTCTTATCAATCGAGAAAGCTCCTATTTTGCGAAAAAATCGATACCGCTTCATTTGCTCTTCATCCATCATCATATAGTGTTCACGCGCTGAAGCGTTTGCGATCGCATGATATACAACCATTCCATCCCACCAAGAGCTATGATTCATAAGATAGAGCACAGGCTGACCTTGCGGAGCTGGATCGATCTCACCGCTCAGCTGAAACGCGTGAAAATGCCGTCTTAACAAATAGTTTTCATTGTATTGCGCGAATACTCGTTTAAACCACTTGCTTGAGCCCGCTGCGATCAATCCGTCCCGCTCCTTCCGCCACAACGATAGCTGCCAATGCGATGATGAACGGCATCATTAAACCTTCTTTTGCCCCTAAGAGACCAAACATAAGCAGCATCATTTGCGTGAGTCTAACAGCCTCGATTCGAACGTTCGCCGATACTTCTCTCAAAGGAAACAGAAATGAAACAGCTGCTGATATAACGAACCAACTGATGAAGTTTGCTGCCGGTATCCCGTAGAAATCACCAGGCTCATGCCAAATCCAGAACTGCCTAGCGAAAGCCACTGGATCGAGTACGAGGTCAAAAACAACCGTCCATAAGCCGGTATGAAGCGCACGCGTCCATCGATTCGAGAAGGCAGTCATTCGCATCACAGTGACAATGACACCGATCCACGCACAAAATATGGCGAGGGGTACTCCGCCAAGCGAGATGCCAAGTAAAGATGTGTACTGGTAGTCTCCAAACGGCCATCCCATCGTCACACCAAGCCATTCAACAGCAAACGTAAGTACTCCAACGAGCATGATCCTACTCCAGCTGCGACGGCGCTCTTCGCCCATCATGCCTTCAATATGAATGGCATACAGGGCAAAAAAAACGAGAAACAAACCATTGGAAAAGGAAAGCCATGTGGGAACGCCAATGGTCAGCATGAGGATTAGCCCGATGCAATACCAAAAAATAAATAGGTAGCGGATCATAGCGATACCGCATTGCTGTCATTAACCTCTGATACGAGCGTATATTTCATTTTTATATTCGTATAAAGCTTTAATTTATTTAATGAGCTGACGATAGCTCGCTTCTTATAGACTTCGTAGTTTGCAGCCTTTACTTCATCCAAAATCGCAGCATAGAAACTTGCGGCCAGCTCAACTGAAAAAGCGCTGCTGGCAGGATACGTTTCAAGCCCGCGCAAGCCTCGTGCGAACCAACTGCGTGAAAGTGTGTCCAGCTCTTGCACAAGATGTTGAAATCGTTCATCGACAACGCCCATATTGAAGTCACTTTCGGTATAGTCATGACGAGCGAGCAGCTCAAGCGGAAGGTATCGACGCCCTCTGCTCTGATCTTCGCCAACGTCGCGAACAATGTTTACTATTTGCATGGCTTTGCCAAGCCATATTCCCGCTTCTATTACTTGAATATCTGGCTGATCATGCAAGACAGGCAGAAGCATCTCACCAACTGTTCCGGCAACCAAGTAGCAGTAGTCCTCCAACTGCTCCATCGTCTCATAGTGGGTGAAAGATAAATCCCGGCGCTGTCCCTCCATTTGTCTGAAAAAAGGTTTTTTACTGAGCGGAAAAGTATCAAACAGCCACCGTAAAGAAGGCCATATGAAATGATCCGCTGCCTGATCCAAACGGTAAAAATGTTGTTCAAGCTCATCAATGGTATAGGGAGAACGTTGCGGCTCATCTACTGCATCGTCTATCATGCGGCAGAAAGCATAAATAACGTAAACGGCTTCGCGCCTTGGGCTAGGCAAATAACGAAAAGCTTTGTAGAACGATGATGATCCTTTCTGAATCATCGCTTCACATTGCGCCAAACAGACAGTGGGTTCCATATGGTTACTCCTTTAACAAATAGTTGGCTAGCAGCCTTGCACCTTGCATAACAATCGGTATTCCACCGCCTGGATGCACCGATGCCCCTACAGCAAACAAACCTTTTATCGGATATGGCACGATTTGAGGACGGAACACTGCCGACTGTCCAAATGTTGGCGCAATGCCGAAGCTGCCACCATGATAGAGACCATCCGACTCCGCGTCCTGCGGCGTCCTTATTTCCTTCCATTGAATCGCAGCTCTCAAGCCGGGAAAGCCCCTCTTCTCAGCTTCATCAATTACATGCTCGACTAACGCGGGCACTTCATCCTCCCATGCTACGGAGCCGTGTGGCGGAGCGGGAATCAGCATATACATGACGCTCTCACCCGGAGGTGCTGCATCAACATCCATAGCTGACGGATAAAATATATAAAAGGATGGATCTTTCGGAAGCTGATTGTTTTGAAAAATTTGTTTTAATCCGCTCTGTAAATTGTCAGGTAAAAAAAACTGGTGAACGGAAGCCTGATCCCACTGTTTGTTTAGGCCTAAATAGATCAAGATTGTTCCAGAAGACGGCTTATAGGCTTTCATTGGAACAGTGTTCTTAGGCATCAATGAAGCCAGATGTGGAAAATCACCGTTATACACAATCGTATCATGCAGCGTTTCCCTGCCGCCTTCGTCTATCACGCCAATGCAGCGTCCATTTTCAAGTACCAATTGCTCAATCTGAGTTTCTGTCTTGATTTGAACTCCTCTACTCCTAAGCTCCTCTTCCAAGATGGAAACGATTCCGGCATAACCTCCTTTTACATACCAAATGCCATACGCATGTTCAGCGAAGGGCAATAACGTATACAATCCCGGAGATTGAAAAGGAGCGCCGCCTATGTATAAGGTTTGTAAAGAGAACGCATCAAGCAGCTTCTCACTTCGGAAGTATCGTCCTGCAAAGGAACGCACGCTTTTGTAGGCTTTAAGCTTCGTTAATAAAGTTAAGTTTCGAAAAGTATAAAACTCTCGTTTTCGCAAAAATGGACGTTCCAGAAAAGCTTCTTTTCCTTGTTTAAAAGCCACTTCCATGTCCGCCATATAACGCCGAAAGCCATCGACTTCCTCTGGAAACATTCGCTCAAGCTCTTCGATCTGACGCTGCTGATTCCGCCATTTGTGAAATACGGTGCCGTCTGCATAATGAATACGGTAAAGCGGATCGCATTCGAGCAGCGGTATGCGTGATCGCTCGATTCCCGCTTCCTCCAAAATACTAAGCAGCATTTCGGGCAAGAGCACAATTGTAGGACCCTGATCGATCCGATAGCCTCCGCCTTGCTGATAAGCTAATCTACCGCCAAGCCGAGTGCCTCTTTCATAGATGGTAACCTGCTTGCCTCGCTTGCTAAGCATCAGAGCTGCTGTTAAACTGCCTATTCCACCACCGACAAAAGCTACTCCCACCGAATGGCCTCCTTCTGTGGGTGGATGACTACTGAAGCTCCGCCAACCCGTATACGTTCACTTTCATCCTGCGCCATAAGTAGACGGGTACTGATGCGCGCTGATTCGAAGATCGTCGGCAAGCCGCTGCCAGGGTGAGTTCCTCCCCCTACAAGCCAACAATTAGCGAGCTCTTCAAAGCGGTTATGAGGACGAAGTTTCATCATTTGATCCAGTGAATGTGCTAGATTAAACGTTGCTCCTTCATAAACATGATGATCATTTCGCCAATCTAATGGCGTGATGATGGCTTCCTCCTCGATGTCAGCTGAGAAACCTGCTAACTCTGGCTCCTGCTCCATACGCTCGATCATCTTTTCTCTAACGAGTGTCCGCTGCTCCTCCCAACTGACATTCGCAGTCAGATTCGGTACCGGCATAAGTGCGTATAAAGCGGTTTTCCCTTGAGGAGCGAGCGTTGGATCGTTAAGACCAGGATTATGTATATAAATAGATGCGTCTGAAGACAGCATCTTTTTTGTCATGATTTCATGTACGTTTTGGCGATAGTTGTTGGCAAATAAAATGTTATGGTGCGGCATATGTATTTCACGATTTACTCCGAGGTAGAGCATATAAGTAGAGCAAGAATATTTCTTCTTGGCAAGCTTTGCCGGACTGTATTTCTTAAGCTCACCCGGTTCAAACAAGTGGTTCATAGCGGTTGCAAAATCAGCATTGATGATGATATGATCCGCTTCTATTTTTTCTCCATTTTCCAAAAGCAGGCCCACTGCTTTTCCGCTCTGGCTCAGCACTCTTTGAACACCGCAGGAGGTAACAATCTCGCCATCGTACTCACGAATCACTTCAGCCATTGCCTCGCAGATGCGGTTAACGCCTCCCACTGGATGAAAAAGACCAAATTTATGTTCCAAATATGCGAGAATTGTAAATGTACCTGGGCATTCCCATGGCGACATGCCTAAATATTTCGCTTGGAAAGTAAACGCATATTTCAGCCTTTCATCTGTAAAATAATGTGAAAGTCTGTCATACACACTTCCTATCGCATTCAGCCGCGGCAGCGCTTGAAACACATCCCGAGAAATATAGTCGCTTAGCTTGCTGAAAGGCCGCTGCAGCAGCGGGGAAACCTTGTTATATTTCTCCCCCTCCTCCTTCATAAATTGAAGATAACCTTTACCGTTGCCGGGAAATAGCTCCTCGATCCTCTCAACCATCTGCTTCTCGTCCCGTGTTGGTGAAAATGCAACATCGCCGAATTGCAGCCTATATAGCGGATCAAGCGCAATGAGCTCAACATAGTCGTACAAGGAGCGATTTACAGATTGAAACATTTCTTCAAGCAGGTGCGGCATCATGAAAAACGTAGGTCCTCGATCAAAAAAATACTCACCCAGCTGAAGCCTGGAGGTCCTCCCACCTATATAGGGCTGCTTCTCATAGACGGTAACTCGGTAACCTCGGCCAGCCAGCTCCATGGCAGCTGCTAAACCGCCAGGGCCTGCTCCAATAACGGCCACGACTCCCTTGTCCATACCAATTCCCCTTTCCAAAAAAAACGAATTAACTATACAAACATTATACAAACATAATACATACTCGATAATAGTCTGTAAAGTTAATTTATTCATTAGAATTGGAAACTTAACCCTAAAACCTTATCTTTAAACCATCTTTCCCATTCTTCTTGATTGCCATTCGGAAGCACCCAATCTGAATAAGGTTCTGGTACGCCTTGGAAACCTTGTCCACCTAAAACAATCTCCAGATCAACATGATGAACCAATAAACGGTTTATAAAAGCAAAAGTGGGATCCATTAAATTTGCGTCAGTTAACGATATACACAAGACTCGAATTTGCTGCGACTTAATCAACTCTGCAATGCCATCCTCCGGAGTATCTGGTCCAAGATACAGCACGTCTGCTCCTTTTTTACGTAAAAATAAAGAAAATAAAAGGAGTCCTGCTTGATGATGTTCTCCGGATGGACATAAAGCAAGCATGCGGGGCACTCGATTATCAATCGGAAAAAGCTGAAAAAAACTAAGACAACGCTGAATCACGAACTGTGTAATGAAATGCTCCTGCGCGACAGAAGCTCTGCCTTCTTCCCACTCCGTGCCGGCTTTAATCATTACTGAAAATAAGATTTGATAGATCATAATGTCATAGCCATACATGGAAAACCCTAAATCCACCATCGTTTTTGCTTGTTCCGTACGAAAGTTGCAAAGCGTGTTATACAAGCGCTCTACCATCTCTTGATGAGCCTCTTCAGCCCCAACTTTAGCTTGGGTATCTGTCTTCGCTTCCAACATGCGCTCGCGCAAAAGCTGCTGCTCCTTTAGCAGTCTAACAGCTTGCGAAATCGTTACACCTTTCTCATCCGTCTGGTTTTTGAGGAAGCGTAAATCCTCCATATTTTTATCATCAAAGAGGCGATAGCCTGTTTCTGTGCGAATGGGCTTAATCGCTTCATATCTTGTTTCCCAAGCACGAATCGTAACCGCAGGAATACCTAGCAGTGTTGAAGCTTGTCTGATTGTGTACATCATTACATTTCACTCTTTTCCTTCAGTTTCCAAAAAATGCGCTGCAGCCGAAAACGGTTATAGCGCTGTACAATGATAAATGGGACATTGGCGACAATGGCATAAACGATCATGATCCAGCCATAAATGCTTTCGTTCCATAGGAAAAATAGCGGCGCAGGCAGCATTGATATGATGTGAGTCCACTCTCCGCGCCGCGTTTCAAGTATAAAGGTCTGCAAGTAAGCTTTCTCAAGGACAGCTAATTTTTTCTTGGCAAAGCCTCCTTGAAACAAGCTTCCTCCGTCTGGCAGTTTGTCTTTCCAAACGCGAATGAATAACAATCGTTCATAAACCATTTCTTCTCTGCGCTTCTTTGCCTGAGGCTTCATGCGATCAGCCGTGCGACTGAACCAAGCATCAGGCATTTTCAAAAACAAATAGGACACGCCCATATGAACAAGCAGCCATGCAAAAATATTTACAACCAATGTCCAAAACGGTGAAAATTCAAAAATTCTCACTTTCGCCCGCTTCCCTTCATAGTTGAAATCGAGCGACCTTTCCATGTGACCTTGCGGCGAAAAAAGGTTTGCAGCGTTGAACTAGCGAAGATCCCCATAAAAAAGAGAAGCGGAATAGGAAACAGAAAAGCCGTCTGGAAACCAAAATTTCCAGCTCGACTTAACTGTATATTTATTAGCAAAACGTAAGCGAGGTAGCTGATGATTCCTATCGTTATTTGGTCGCTTGATCGCCAAATTTGAGGATTCGTCCATTGTGTAACAACCGTAATCGAACCAGTCAGCCACCAGATTATAGCTAGTAAACGCAGCGGTGTCGTAGAAGATGCACCTGATGCGAAGCTTTTACTCCAGCCTGCACACAATTGCCGAATGCCTTCCGGGTACATTCGGAAAGCAATAACGCCATTTCCGCTACAATTTCGAACCGTTTGTTGCTCAGCAAATAGAAGGCCTAAGCTGTAATTTTCGAGAATACGCTCACGAACAGCCTCGTGCCCACCTGTTTGAAAATATGATTCTCGGGTACAGACTATACAAGGACCGAAAGCGCCTACAGCTTTCTTCTTTGTTGCGACAGCAGTTTGAGGTGCTCCAACCGCAGCTAAGACGATGATGTTGAAGAAAGCTGACAACCATTCATAGGGCCGCTTCATCTTGTGGTAAGGCTGGATCGAAAGCAGCCCGTTCTGCTTTGAATGGGCCTCAGCCAGCACCGCCAACCCAGCATCCTCTAAACAAGTATCTGCATCAAGGAAAATAAGTAAATGACCGCTTGCTGCCTGCGCGCCTTTCCAGCACGCCCAGCTTTTACCAAGCCAACCATCCGGCAGCTCGCCCGGATTTACAACTATTGCACCAAATGATTCGGCGATGGCTGCTGTACGATCAGTTGATCCGTCATCTACTACAATCACTTCAAATGGAGCGAGTTGTTGCCCCTTAATTGATGGCAATAACTGTGTCAGGTTTCTCTCTTCATTTCTAGCTGGAATGATAACTGAAATGCTTAGGAGACTCTTTCTATCGTTCTTTGTGAAAGGCACCAAATCCTCTTCTAATGGTCGGATTTTGTTCAGTAGCCATGCACCACAAATAAGTCCGCCAAGCAACAGCACAACATTTCCAATCATAGATCTATTCCTCTGTCCAATAGGTACCAAAATTCCTTATATGACTCGTTATTCCATGTTTTCTTATACAAACAGCTCATTTTCCCCAAAGTTGTGTACCACCTTTCACCAGGCTGATTAGGTCATTCAACTTGACAGTTGATAATGGTTATACAAACTTACAACCACAGCCCTATCTTTGGTGAAAATGATGGCATTCAAACTATATGAGCCATTATTCGCTTTTTTTATAGCCTCATTCTCGTCGTTTAACGACGAAATAGCAGGAGCTATCCGAAGATTTGATCCTGCAAATGCTGCATGTTATAGGTAAAATTTGTTAATACTGAAAGTGAAAAAGTGATGGTTAAATGCAAATCCCGTATTCTACTTATTGCATTAACCTTTTACGTTAGTTCTACAACGATTATACGATTGTGTATATAGTTTGTCATCTGCATCGTTTCGGCTAAATGACCAATGTTGAGAGGAAGTGCTCCTATGAGCAAAAAGATTATTGTCGTTGGAGGCGGTCTCGGCGGACTATCAGCTGCTATTCGCCTCTCTGTAGATGGGCATCAAGTGACCATATTAGAAAAAAATGAACGCGTAGGCGGCAAATTAAACGTAAGATCAGGGCAAGGCTACACTTTCGATACGGGCCCTTCTATTCTGACGATGCCTTGGGTGCTGGAGCAGCTGTTTGAAAGTGCAGGCCGCAATCTAGAGGACTATATGAAGCTGGTCCGTGTTGAACCTCAGTGGAGAACTTTTTTCGATGATGGGGTAACACTTGATATAACAGGTGACTTCCCTGACCTAATCAAGCAATTCGAACAAATCTCACCGGTTGATGCGCAACAATTCCTCTCTTATTTGGATTATTGTCAGCAAATGTATCAGCTCAACACAAAAAGCTTTTATAACAAGAGCCTTAGTGGCCTGAGCGACCTGCGGCGTCACCACAGTATGAAGGAATTGTTAGCGATGGACCCGATGAAGACGATGCATCAGACGACAAACCGCTTTCTGAAGGACAAACATTTGCGTCAATTGTTCGATTTTTTCATCATGTATATCGGTTCCTCGCCTTATGCTGCTCCCGCTGTGCTGTCACAATTAATCTATGTACAAATGGGGCTTGGCATCTATTATGTAGAAGGCGGTATGTACCGTATTGCGGAGGGTATGCTTAAGCTGCTTGATGAGCTCGGTGTAGAGGTTCGCACTTCAGCTCCAGTTGCTCAAATAAATACAGTCGGCCAAACCGCAACAGGGGTAACTTTAGAAGATGGCTGCGTAATAGAAGCTGATCTGATTGTGTCTAATCTTGAGGCTATTCCAGCGCATCAGACACTGCTGCAGCATCATCCGAAATCGGCTGACCGCGTAAAGGATTTAGCTAAATACGAGCCTACTGTATCAGGGCTTGTGCTGCTTCTTGGCGTGGATAAAGTGTATGATCAGCTTCTTCACCATAATTTCTTCTTCTCTGAAGATCCAGACAAAGAGTTCAACGATATATTTGTCGAAGGCAAACCTACAGACGACCCAACTGTATACATAGGGGTTTCAAGCAAAACCGATCCTGGACAGGCCCCGCAGGGCAAAGAAAATCTATTTGTGCTTACTCATGTGCCGCCGCTCAGAGCTGGAGAAAGCTTCGAGTCACAGAAGGCGACTTACAGAGACCTAGTTCTGAATAAGCTCGAACGTATGGGACTAACGGAACTGAAACAGCATATTGAGTTTGAATATACCTTCACTCCAGATGATATCCAGCAGCTTTATGGTTCTAATGGCGGTTCCATCTACGGCATTGTAACGGACCGCAAGCTTAACGGCGGCTTCAAAATCCCAAGCAAAAGCAAGCTGCTCGATAATCTATATTTCGTTGGCGGATCTACGCACCCCGGTGGTGGCGTCCCAATGGTCACTTTATCCGGACAACTCACCGCTGACCTCATCAAAGAGCAATTGAGCATTGCTGCAAAATCCGTCATGTAGGTAGATTCAATTCATATAAAAAAACCTCTAATCCGTTATCGCGGATTAGAGGTTTTTATCAATTGTTTGATTATTAAATAAGTTCAAGGGCCATTCCGCCTAATGCACCGGCCACAACAATCATCCAAGGTGGAAGCTTCCAAAATACAAGCATAATAAACAATATGGCAGCCAGCATAAAATCACCGGACTCTACGATGGCGCTAGTCCAAAGCGGATCATACAGTGCAGCAAGCAATATGCCAACTACAGCGGCGTTAATGCCAATTAATGCACCTTGGATTTTTGAGTTATTTCGCAACACATTCCAAAACGGCAATGTTCCAGCAACGAGAAGAAATGCCGGCAAAAAAATTGCAGTTGTTGCAACAATGGCTCCAGTTAATCCACCAGAGAGAGTACCAAGATAACTAGCGAATGTAAAAAGTGGTCCAGGCACAGCCTGCGCAGCGCTATAACCTGCTAAAAAATCCGATTCATTAACCCACCCGGTAAAGACAACTTCGTTCTCAAGAAGCGGCAGAACAACATGTCCGCCTCCAAACACCAATGAGCCTGCACGATAATAGCTATCGAACATCGCAATCCATTCCATATTTCCCCATTGCCTTAGAAATGGCAACATAATTAGAAGCGTGAGAAATATAACGAGGCAGGAGACCGCAAGGGAACGGCTAATCCGAATGTTCAAATCAGGAGTTCCCTCGACTGTTTTCATACGATATAACCATACCCCGATCAGTCCAGCTGCAGCAATAATGATCACCTGACTATAGGCCGCTTGCCAATATAACGTTACCGCAGCAGCGATGACTGCTATCGTAGCTCTATTCCGATCCGGTGTTAGTTTCTGCCCCATCCCTAGAATAGCATGAGCAACGATGGCCACCGCTACAATTTTCAATCCATGAATCCAGCCTGTGTTTCCAAGATCAAATCCTTGCAGCAGAAAAGCAAAGGCCACTAATGCAATGATCGATGGCAGTGTGAACCCTAACCAAGCCACTAGTCCGCCCAATAACCCAGCCCTAACTATCCCTATACCAATCCCAACTTGACTGCTGGCAGGTCCGGGTAGAAACTGACATAAAGCAACGAGGTCTGCATAACTTCGTTCATCCATCCATTTACGGCGACGAATATACTCATTGTGAAAATAACCCAGATGGGCTATTGGACCCCCAAATGAGGTAAGCCCTAGTTTAGTGGATACAGCTAGTACCTCTACTAAAGATGCGATTGTTCCTCTTTTCAATCCTATAGCCTCATTCCATTACTCATGTTATTTACATTGTAAGCTTGCGAATAATTGGCGTACAACCCTTTAACAAATACTTAATAAATGGTTGCATAAAAAAAACCACCTCGTAAGGTGGTTTGTAAAATCATTAAACGTTATTTAGACTCCATCATCGCAGCAAATGTATCTTCCGAAACGACACGCCTTGCTGTTACATAACGTTTTGCGTAATAAGAATCGTTAAGATTTGTAATCGTAACCCCTTTGCTTGTAGAAGAATGAGCAAATTTCCCATCCCCAATGTAAATGCCCGCATGAGAAACGCCTTTGCCGCTTGTGTTGAAGAACACAAGATCACCCTCGCGCAGTTCATCTTTATTAACCTCTGAGCCTGTGTCTGATTGCGATTGCGATGTTCTAGGCAGCTTTACAGCAAATTGATTAAAAATATGTAGAATAAAACCCGAGCAGTCAAACCCTTTGCTCGTTGTGCCTCCCCATTTATAAGGAGTTCCAACAACCTCGCTTATGGAATCCGTAAGCACTGACTTGTCCGACTTATCTGCAAGCACGCTTCCTCCTCCAGCAAGCAGCAGCAAGCAGGATAACAATAAAATAAAACCCTTCTTCAAAACAACTTCTCCCTTCGGTGCCTACGAGGTTAGCTTATGGGTTCGGTTGAAGATCCCTATGCTTAAAAAAATACATTAAGCAATTCACCCTGGGTGGTTCCCCCGTTTCCGATATACAGAACTCGGCATGTCAATAAACCTTATAGTATCGTTAAATTCGATTATTTTTACCATAATCCTGCAATTGGTTTATTAGAATACTTTCATTTTTCTTCATTATTATTATTTATTTAGCTATTCACTACATGATTTTTGTCAAGAGTGCTGATTTTTTTGTCATTAAAAAAGATGAATTTGCAATCACAATTTCAAAATATAACGGTTTAAACACAAAAAAAGAGTATCCGTATTTTCATACAGTTACTCTTTCTAGCTAAGCAAGTTTCGCCAAAATATCGACCTTCTGCCAAGAGCGTCTCCTCCATCTGTAGAGCATCAGTAAAGCTCTTATCCATTCATCGATTGAAAAGGCCAGCCATATTCCTTCCAACCCCATGTCGAACACGATCCCAAACACGTATGCCAGCGGCACACTAATCCCCCACATGGATACTAACCCGGCAGCAACTGGGAATTTCACATCTCCAGCCGCATTTAGACAACTGATAAGCACCATATTGCAAGCCCGAGCCGGCTCCAGCATAATCGATAACAACATGAGCTGCTTGCCTAACAATATAATTTCTGCATCATTAGTAAAGAGGCTGAGCAATAGACCTGAGAAGCTATAGATGCAAATACCAAGCGCAAGCGAAATGACGAACGCCAGCTTCAAACTTTGAATACTGGATCGATAAGCATCATCCTTCTGATGGGCTCCAATCAGATGTCCAACAATAATTTGCGTTCCTTGACCAATTGCCATTGAAAAAACAAAAACAAAAGAAGTTATGCTCTGCGAATAAATTTTTGTCGTTAACGCTGTCGTACCGATCAGCGTGACTAGATATGTGATTACAACCTGTGAAAGATTATAAGAAACATGCTCACCTGCCGAAGGAATACCAAGTTTAAATATAAGGCCAATATTTTTTCTTTGAAACTTAAATGGACTAATCAAGCCAACCTTATACTCCAAGCTTCGAATACATAAAATCAAATAAGCGATCATCCCTATGGCACGGGTTATCCACGTGGATGCTGCTACTCCTTCTACACCTAAATTAGGTAAGCCGAAGGGCTCCATCAGCACCAGATAGTTTAAAGTAATATGCAGCACATTTATACCCAAAGCGATGAGCATCATTTCTTTCACAATACCGCGGCATCGTAAAATAGTACCTAACGTCATGCTTATTGCTGTGATGAAGACGGAGCTGCCAACAATCGATAAATAGCTGACTCCTTCTGCCATCACATCCTCGGGCACTTTAAAAAGCGCTAAAAACACGTCGGCATAGACAATCAATCCTACGCTAGCTATTAAACCGAGCATAACATTCAAAGTAAGCGCCGTTCTCCCTATTCGATCAGCGCCATGCAAGTTGCCTGCGCCGAGCCATTTATTGAGAATAACGCTTGTACCGACTGTAACAAATCCAAACATCAAGCCCACTACAACTAAAATCTGATTAGCTATCCCAACCGCTGCCACTGCTCCATCAGAGTAGCTGCTTAGCATCATCGTATCGACCGTTCCAATCAGCATCCCAAATAAAGCTTCAATAAAGATAGGCCATGTTATCGATATGATGCTCTTTTGACGCGGATCAACCAGTTTACTCATTCAAATTCACATTCTTCCTGTTCATGTACTACCCTGCTGTTATCGTCAGACTACTGTTATCATGTATGAGAGTACACCCTATCCAACAAATAGGGGTTGAGAGAATGCGCCAAAACCGCCTTCCAAATAAACTGCCGCCCTTACGTAACCTTCATCACCACGACACTTGTAACTAACGCTATTGAAACGACCGGAAGTCTCGTATAATACATTTCCGTCTTTGCCGAACAAAGTTGCATATTTGTACATCCGGTCCAATCCTTCACTCGCAAGCAGCTTAAACTCGATCGTCCCATCGGCTGCATGAATCGACTCAAACCCATAGCCTGTGGAAACATAGAAGCTTCCGGATTTCATCGCTGCAGTAATACTCTCATTGGTGTTTTGCTCAGCAAGCACCATATTCCAAGTTCGTTTCTCTTGCCCATACACATGAAAATCGTCTCCGCCAAACCCCCATACTTTTCGCCCAGCTGAGAGCAGCGCATCCCATTTGTCGAACGCAATGTCGAACGCTGGATTTCCTTCGCCATTTACGATCTCGATTCCGGTATAGTCCCACATCGCGAGCATATCTTCAATCGGCCAATACTGCGAATAATAACGATTCGGATGAACGAGTACGCTCATTCCCCCTTGCTTCGTGCAAAGGTCAGAATACTGCTGATACCGTTCTACCGAAAACTCGTTGGAATAGCTGTCCATCATCGATCGCGGAGGGTTAATGAGAAGCATATGCCTTTGCGGACTGCTAACCTCCATCGCTTCGAATACGGTCTTGATTGAACGTTTCCCTTCATGAACGGTAATGAAATCGTGGTCGGAAATGCCGAGGAAATCGTATTGCCCATACATCCGGTAAACCGTCTCAAGCGTTTGAGAGCCGCAAGCACTATTTGTCGTATGATTATGGAAGCTCCCTTTCAGCCACATGCCCTCTTGTTTATCATAAGGATTTGAAATGATTATTTGTGTCATTCACTATGTTCCTCCGTTCCTGCCTTATTCTTTGACCGAACCGATCATAACGCCTTTGGCAAAATACTTCTGAATAAATGGATAAATCATAATAATCGGTGTGATGACGATAATAATCGTCGCCATTTTCAGCGAGTTTCCTGTCACCTGAATTTTGTCCAGCATTTCATATTGCGTCGAACCAGCCGCTTGCTCGAGCGTATTTCGAAGCGCATCTGCCCGGGTCAGCATTTCCTGCAGCAATGTCGATAAAGGACGCAGATTGCTCTCTCGAACATAGAAGGCACCTGTAAACCAATCATTCCAATGCCCCACTGCGTTAAATAACGCGATGACAGCCACAACCGGCCTGCTGAGCGGCATGATCACCTTCATGAAAATTGAAAAATCATTATATCCATCAATTCTTGCAGATTCTTCGAGGCTTGGACTGATCTCTTGGAAGAAAGTCCGCATGATTATTAAATTCCACGCACTATACAAGCCCGGAATGATATAAACCCAGATTGTATTCGTCAAATGCAAGTCTTTCAACAACAAATAGTATGGAATGATGCCGCCGCTAAACAACATGGTGAAAAAAATAAGCATGGTAAAAAACCGAACGCCTGGCATCGCTTTTCTCTTTAATGCGTAAGCTGCCATCGCCGTCAAAAAGACGCTCGCTAATGTCCCGACAATCGTTCGGAACATCGAAATGCCGAATGCACTTACAATATTGGAGGATGAGAAAACTTCCTTATAGTTTTCAATAGACCATAATCTCGGCCACAAATAGATGCCTCCTCTTTCCGCATCTTTGCCTGAATTAAACGACAAAGCAAAGATGTTCAGAAACGGAAGAATGATAGATAAACATAAAAGAATGATCAATACATAGATGGCAATCTGAATTAATTTTTCTCCTGTAGAAATCTTATAAAATGGTTTATCCACGTTATTTGCACTCCTTCAACATTTGCGAAGCAAAACAGCCTCGGAAGCATGTCCTTAGCGTTAGTGGTCCGTCTCATCGCAATACATTTCATGTACGAATGAAACAGACCACCAGCAGCTTTAATGAATGTTATAGTTCTACTTTTGTATTTGGATCGCTATCTTTTTTCTCAAGCAATGCTAAGTAATCATCCAAGCCTGCAGCCTTTAATTGTTCAGATGCTGACTCCAATATTTTCGTTACTTGATCCTGGCTTTTAGCATAATAAGCACGTTTGAGGCTCTCGTCATAATTATCAAGTGCAGCTTTTAATTCCGTTTCCTTCGCAAACTCGCCAAGGAAAGCCGTTGGAGCATACGTATCTGAGATTATTGCATTCGCTCTTTTTTTATCCCACTCCCAATACTCAGCAATCTTGAGCGGTCCCTCATTGATATTAGGTTTGGCAGCATTACCGTATTCCGTTTCACCAAAATCCGCTATACGATCAACGTCTGTATTGCCAAGAATTTCGCCCCAATAGTTGCCTACGCCCGCAAACCCAAGCGCTTTCGCGGCTTTCGAATCTTTATCTTTCAATTCCAATACTTCATTTTTCACAATCGGATTGCCCTTATCATCAAGTGTGTAGTCTCTTCCTTCAATTCCGTATTGCCAGAGCAGCTTGCCTTCGCGGCTCGCCAAGAAGTCAGCGAATTTGACGATATCTTCGGGATTTTTGGTTGAAGAAGGAATTGCCCAAGCGCCGCCAGCTGTTTTATAGCTCAGCTTCATTTGGTAAGGCTTGTCCGCTTCATTTAACGGACCAATCGGCAAGTAATGCATGTCCTTATTAAATTCAAGGTAGTTATGCATATCAGCAATGATCGCAAAGGAGCCGTTCAAAATACCTTCTGTTGCACGATTTTCTTCCATCGTATAAAACTCAGGATTCATTAGTTTTTCTTTCAGCAGCTTTTGAACAAACGCTACACGCTTGAGCGGGTACTCCGTTTGACTCTCGTGTACAATTTTACCTTCCTTATTCCGTACAAAGGTTTGGTTCACATTTACAGTCAAGTCACTATACAACGCTTTAACTTCTGTTCCACCCCAGTATCTTGGGCCAATAACGCTGGCAATGTCTTTTCCATTGTTGTCTTTGAAATTTCCAGCTTTAATTTTTTGTGCCGCCTCATACAACTTCTCGGAAGTTGTAATCGTTTTTGGATCGATATTAAGCGCTTCGGCAATATCCTTGCGAATAAATGGTCCGCCTAACATTTTCCGCGTTTCATAGCCTGTTTCTCTCGAAATATTCATGTGCATGAAGTAGGCAGAGCCGTTAAACTCTGGACGGAACATGACGCCGTTTTTTGTATCAAGCGGCAGATAGCCATCTTCTAGATACTTGCTGTATACTTTCGTATCCTTCATAAACGGAGTCAGATCTGTGAACATGCCTTCGCGAGCAGCTTTTAGTACAACCGGCATTTCTGGTCGACCGCTATGATTCAAATAAAATCCGATAAAGTCAGGCAAGTCACCCGAAGCTAGTCCAGCAATTAAGCCGTCGAGCGAACGATTGGCCGGCATTATATTAATTTGATAATCAATTCCCGTTTTCTCTTTAATTTGTTTTAATACTTCCGGGTTCATCTCTTCCGTATAATCGTCTGCCCCCATAAAGATTAATCCTTTAATTTTGCGATCGGCAATCCAAGTCGCAGGTTTATCTTTGTTATCTTTGACGCCTTCCTGCTTGTTCCCTGAATTTGTTGAATTTGTTTCTTTGGCCGCACAGCCTGTAATTAACAAGGAAGCTATAATCGGAACCGTCAACAGTCTTGCCCAATTTTTGTTCTTAAACATGATATCTCCATTCCTACCTTCTCTTTTTAATTTATATGGAAAAACGCGGTTAAGCGTCTCTCTTCAAGGAAAAATGCTTCTATCGAACAAATTACCAAACCGATGTGCCGGACACTTTTCGTGCGAAACGATTGGCAGTGACAACTAGAATCAAAGCGATAACACCTTGCATCATACCGACTGCCGTCGCATATCCGTATTGGCCTTGCTGCAAGCCCACGCGGATCACATACGTATCCAGAATATCTACCAGATCACTGTTTCCTGGCATCTTGAGCAAATATAGCTGGTCGAATCCCGCTGACAAAATGCTTCCAAGCGATAGAATAAACACGATGAGAATGGTCGAACGAATCGACGGAAGGGTGATATGCCATATTTCCGCCCATTTGCTTGCCCCGTCAATTTTGGCCGCTTCATACATGTCTTGATTAATTCCAGCGATAGCTGCCAAATAGATAATCGAATCCCAGCCGATTGTTTTCCATATGTGGCTGCCGAACATGATTTGATAAAAATATTTGGCCTCATTCATAAAGAAAGTGCTGCCGTCTCCCCCAAAATAGGTGATCGCTTCATTAAGCAAGCCAGTATCCGGCGCCAATGTTCTTTGTACTAAACCAATAATGATGACCCATGACATAAAATGCGGTAAATACGAAATACTCTGGGCGATATTTTTAAAAGCACGGTTTTTAATTTCATTGAACATTAGCGCAAGTAAAATCGGGAACGGCAAACCGAGAAATAGCTTCATTGAGCTGATGATGAGTGTGTTTTTGATCAGCGTCATACTTTGAACATCGTTGAAAAACTTTGCGAAATATTCGAAGCCGACCCACGGACTCTCAAGTATGGTTTGATTAAATTTGAATTCCTTAAACGCCAGGAGCAATCCGCCCATTGGGATATAGGAAAAAATAATGAAGGACGCTAGACAAGGCAGAAGCATGAAATACAAATAGCGGTATAACCATATTTTTTTCAATAAATATACAAAACGCTGTTTTTTTCGATTTCCAGCTGGAACTAAAGCCACTTTGGTTTGCAATGAGGGCTTCTCCCTTCGTTATCATTTTTGGGGTAAACCATACGATTAACCTGTTTCCAGCTTTAATTGTTTCAGCAGATTAACCTCGTTTGTCGTTATTTCGTCGACACCTAAATGAATCATCTCGATAAGAGATTCCCTATCATCAACGGTATAGACCCACACTGCCAAACCCAGCCTATGTGCGTATTCCACCAATTCGCTGCGGCAAGTCCGGTAATTTAGGTTTAAGCCGTAATAACCGCCCACATTTGCCCATTCGCAAACGATTCGCGCCCATCCGATATAGTCGAGCTCCTCTTGTTCAGTAAGTACATCCGGCGTGTTATAAAGAACCTTAATTCCCCGGTGGCGGTTCGTGATATCGTCCGAGCAACCCGTAATGAATACAAGCTCCTCCATTTCAAAATTCCTGATGCTCCTAATCGCAGGTTCAATTACCGCTTTTGTTTTGATATCCAAATTGAGCTTTATGCCGTATTCTCTTGCCAAGCCTAGAACTTCATCGAGTGTAGTAATGGTGTGGCTTTCGTAAACTTGGCTGAGCTTTACGCGGTTTTCCGGCCGATTCAATTGCTCCAATGTCAATTCGGCAAGCAGCGGGCTATGGTCATGCAGCAATATCACCTTACCGTCCTCTGTCACCCTAAGATCAACTTCTGCTACGTCTGCACGCATAGCTATGCTCTCCAGAAAGGAAGCCCTTGTGTTATCCGGTGCAGCACCGCTCCCTGTATGGGCGCAAATGAGCGGAAACGCTCGACAAGTCATAAACCATTCTCCTATTCTTCTAATTTCAAAATTTCTCTAATGAGTAATTAATGAAGCTCTTATTACTGTTGTTGTGATATTTATAGTGTAGTTAAAGATTGTTATCGTGGTATTTTCGTAATAATAAGGTATCATTAAGCCCGATGTTGTTGTTTGTTGTATGATTGTTCGATTTCAGGCCGAAAATCCAGCCGTTCCTATTATTTGAAGCTAATCATTTTCGCAAAATAAAAAAGAAGAACCGGAGCTGCGTCCGATTCTTCTCGCTTAATTCATTTGACTTGCGTTAATCCAAGTAATTCCTTTTATTTCCAGCTCTTGTGCCCATGCTTCAGGATGATCCTTCTCACATACGACAACATCAATCGCTTCTAGAGGTGCAATATGGCAAAATGCCTGTATACTAATCTTGCTGTGATCGGCTAACACGATCACTTCCTTCGCCTTCAATATAATCATTCTTGAAATGACGGAATCATTCATATCGTAATCGCTAATTCCTGTCTCGATTGAAATACCGCCTACGGAAACAAAAGCTCTGTCCACGTAAAAGTTTTTAAGTATTTCCTGTGATATATGACCGCTGACTGACTGCTGCTCTGGCGAGATTTCGCCTCCCAAAATAATGACTCGTCCGTTAAACAATCCTTGCGTTAATGATTCCGTTAGAAGATTCGCTACCGTTAAGGAGTTGGTAATAACCGTTATCCTTTTTTTGCCTCGCAGAGCTCTTGCCATTTCATGAATCGTTGTTCCGGTATCCATATAAATCGTGTTCCCGTCATTGATCAGATCTACCGCTCGCTGCCCAATCACCTGTTTAGCTTCAAGATTGAGAATTTGACGCTGCTGATAGGGCGGCTCGCCTTTCTCATATTGCACCTTTACAGCTCCGCCATATACACGTTTAAGTTTTCCTTCCTCCTCCAGCACAAACAGATCACGTCTAATCGTTTCAAGAGAAACCTGAAGCTGTTCTGCTAACGAAATGACCTGCACCTTCCCGAAGGTATCCAGCTGAACGAGAATATACTGCTTTCGATCTTCTGATAAAAGAGACATTCAAAGATCACTCCTTTTCTAGCCTTAAGCTATTATTCACAAAGGAAAACCGTTTTTTAAAATCAAATGAAATGGTAAACGAATCATATTTTCCTGTTAAATAGCGATAATCCGGATAGGTCAAAGCTTCGCTTTGCCCTAACATGTCCACCCAAGGTGAATAGGTATGAAAACAAATATGATTGTCGTTCTCGTTAAATTGAGCCAATCTCATCCAGCCGTTGCCGCCGCGGTAGCTGTCTTGATAATTGATTAGCAGCTGTATAACCTCGTGACCTGAATTATTTTGCCTAATTTGATGAAAATTGCCGTTATAATGCCCATTAGCTGTCATGAATACTTGATTATAGGGTGCAACCAGCTCATCCCATATGATTTTCCCGTTTTCCGATTCATGTGAAATTAAATTGTGACTATCACCCGTTGTATACAAAATATCATGCGAAACAAGAATAGTTGGCATATCGCTATGCTCTTCAAGCACGATTTTACACCATTCCAAGTCCTTTATAAGATGCTGCATATCTACCATTAACCATAAATAATGATAGCTTCCAGCCTGTACAATGCCAAATGAACTATATCTTGATGGTGAACTGCCCTTATAATAATCTTTGCTGAGAAAACGTTCTGGGCCAAAATAATTCAAATAAGTATCTTCCTCATTATAGTCATGATTTCCAGCTGTCATCAAATACGGAGTACGTGACTGATCCATAGCAGAGATTGCACTGGAAGAGCGTTCCCACTCCTCTAAGGCGTCACTATGATCAACAATATCACCTACATAGGCAGTCATTGCAATTTTACTGTTCAACTCATTATTCACAATCCAATCAACCTGTGCTTCAAACATTTCCGGATTTAAGTAGACCAGCTTCTGAGCATCTGGAATAAAAGCGAAATTGTAATTGGTTTCCTGCTGCAAAAGTGAAACATGCTCATTCGTGCCTTGAAGAACTTGCTCTGGACTAATGTTTTGCAACCAATCTGCTCTATCCAGAGGCTCATTAGCAATACGGATTTCTCGAATGGTTCCGGAAAATAATTGATCCAATTGACCGCCCCACTCCGAAGCTCCAATATTCCATCCTTTGCCTTCAACGCCAGAAACGCCGACAATTGATTTGGAAGGACTGCTGTAATCACAAATTCCGTTCACATACATGAGCGTTTGTTCCCTATCGTTCACAATGGCGATATGATGCCATTGTCCTGGATTCAAATAACGCGACCAGCTCGTTACCGAGGATAACCGATTCGTTGGATGACATATCCATTGGTATTCCTTGCAGTTCGAAACAGACAATGTCGCGAGCAGCTCATTTTCTCCCGAGTTGCCGATGTCAACGCCCCTGCCCTGTCTCGTAAGCACACCCATCCAGCTATGTTTATCCTCATGAAATGGCTCAGGCAATTGAACGATTGCTTCAATCGTGTATCCATGTTCTAATCGGTCAAAGTTAATGGGAGCATTCTCCACTGTTTGAAAATAACTACCGCTACCTTTATTGCATCGATCATTTTGAAATGTTAATCCCGCTTCGTCACGTCTTCCTGCCATCCATCCAAGCAGAACCTTATCAGGCTGCTCCAAAACATCCTGCGTCGTAATCATCTTAATATAATTCCCGCTGCCGCTTACATCGTTTAGGACCAAATTCCTATCCTCAATCGAACCAGACAATGTGTTCACGGAATCAAATATCCAATGAGTCAACACATTTACAGGCTGCTGCCGCTGCGGAATGTGCATGACACGTCCTTGCTCCATAGTGCTCATCCATCCTTCTCTACATTAAGATCGTCTGTTTGTCGTTCCTTGTCCATGAAATAGTCCCTTACTTCACCCCAGTTATGCACCCGAACATACCCGGTCTTATGAATATTGTGCGGAGCATCGTAAAGAATGCCTTGCCCTCGAAAGCGTTCAAGCTGCTTTACATTGTCATCAATCAAATAATCAGCGTGAATGACACTCTTATTTCCGCAAAACACAAAATTCATATTGTTTAGAAAACTAAAGTGCTCGAGTAACCACTCGTACTTGGCTTTAAATGATGCCGGAACCTCCATCGCTGCAGTCGTAATATAAATCTCATAAAATTGACTGAGCTCGCGTATGACTTCTTGGCTATGTTCAATAACTTTTAGTTCACGAAAAAAAACTTCATTGTCAAAACAACGGTCTATTTCTTTTTTTAGTTGAGGCCTCAATTGCGACAAGGTTGTTCCATGCAAATCCGTAATCAGCAGGTTATCGTTAAAATCCCTGTTGTACCATTCCAAATGTGCACCCGCAGTATCCGCCATTACCTCATCCATATCAATCGCTATCCGTTTCAATCCAATCACTCCTTGTTCAAAGCATTTAATTGTTCAACAAAACAAAACGAATCGGTAACAAACAGTCTACATACCACAATTATAGGCACGAATTGTTTTCACCATCTCAAATACATATTAACTTACTGTAAATCTAATGGCGTTGAAAGCAGCTAATTAAAACACAACTCGTTATATAAAAAAAGACCATCCCGAAGGATGGTCTTTAATCATAATCAACCTGTTAATCATTTTATAAAGCTTATGCATTGTTCTACTTTGCTTGAATGTAGCCTTCTGCTTTAAGAAGCTCGGCAATCAGCACAGCACCGCCCGCAGCTCCACGTATTGTATTATGAGATAGTCCTACAAATTTATAATCGTATACAGAGTCTTCACGCAATCTTCCGGCTGAAACGCCCATGCCCTGTTCAATATCACGATCTAGTCTCGTTTGCGGTCTGTTCTCTTCCTCGAAATACGTAATAAACTGTTTCGGTGCGCTTGGCAAACCAAGCTCCTGAGGACGACCTTTGAATTGCTGCCAACGATCGAGAATTTCTTCTTTCGAAGGTTTGTTTTCAAATGATACAAACACAGTTGCCAAATGTCCGTCCAATACGGGAACGCGGATACACTGTGTTGAAATTAAAGGTGCGTTCGCTTTTACGATTTCATTGTTTTCGATACTGCCCCAAATACGTAGAGGCTCCTGCTCGCTCTTTTCTTCCTCGCCGCCAATATATGGGATGACGTTGTCTAACATTTCAGGCCAATCGGTAAAGTTTTTGCCTGCTCCAGATATCGCCTGATACGTCGATGCAATGACAACTTGTGGTTTGAAATCAAGCAGTGCATGAAGTGCAGGTACATAGCTCTGGATGGAACAGTTGGGCTTAACAGCAATAAATCCAGTTTCTGTTCCAAGGCGCTTTCTTTGTGCTGCAATGACTTCCAAATGACCAGGATTAATCTCTGGAATGACCATTGGAATATCAGGCGTCCAGCGGTGAGCTGAATTGTTGGATACAACAGGCGTGCCTGTTTTTGCATAAGCTTCTTCCAACGCTTTGATTTCATCTTTTTTCATATCCACTGCACAAAAAACAAAATCGACCTGATTAGCAACTTCCTCTACTTTCGAAGCATCCAGAACGACAATATTTTTTACAGCTTCAGGAATAGGGCTGGTGAGCTTCCATCTGCCTAGTACCGACTGCTCATAAGTTTTACCTGCCGAGCTTGCGCTAGCTGCAATAGCTGTAACCTCAAACCAAGGATGCTGATCCAGCAGGTCAACAAAGCGCTGGCCCACCATGCCTGTTCCTCCAACAATACCTACTTTTAATTTTTGTGTCATTAGATATTCAATCCTTTCTATATATCTTAATCATTTTGTAACTAACGATTCGAATATTTAAATTGTTATACCTTATATACAATGTACGCTGAGCAATCTTTGCACCAATAAAAAAAATCCCACCCCCAAGACTATGGTAAGTCTTAGGGACGAGATTATTATGCTCGTGGTACCACCCCAGATTCGTCAATATGTCGCCATATCAACCTCTTCAAGTACGGCTATGCAAGCGCATGCTTATACTCTAGCTCTGTAACAGGAGCTCCTGTCACACCATCCCCATAACTCGGTTCCGATGTGCTGCTCTAAGTCTTTGTTCAATAAGGAACTCTTACTCCTTTTCAGCTAACGGAGCTCTCTGTGAAAGAATTCATTTATTTACTCATCTCTTCATCGCATTTGAATGTTGCGATTATATTATCAAAAATCTGTTCTAACGTAAACAATAATTTTTGAAAAGTAGAAAAAATTACACATTTGAGTAACTGTGCTCCGTTTAACACAAGTCCTCGAGATGCTGTTTTTTGCCCAAAATGGTGCAATGCTCTCTTCAAATAATCTTTCCATGAAGCTAGAACACTGTTATTTTTTGAGCAGTAAATAAACAAAATACGGGCCGCCGATCAATGAAACCATGATACCGGCAGGTATACCGTCAGGATCGACAATATTGCGGCCAATCGTGTCCGCCACCAACAGCAGTAATCCGCCGAGCAAAACAGCAACAGGAATGAACAGCTGATTGCGTGGGCCAACCAATGCTTTCGCAATATGCGGAGCCATCAATCCAACAAATGCGATTCCTCCCGTAACAGATACAGCTGATGCAGATGCGGCAACAGCGATTAAAATCAACACGAGACGTTCCCGTTCAAGCTTTAGACCGACACCAACCGCTGTTTCTTCGTTCAATGAAAGTAGATTGAGCCGATGTGACTTATACAAGGTGAACGGAATGAGTAAGCACAGCCACGGAAGCAAAGCCCAGATGAACGGCCAATCCGCCCCCCATATATTACCTGCAATCCATTTTGCGATAAAATCGACCTTCGAGCGTTCTGCTGAGGAAATAATGACGATCATTATCCCCGACAGCGCCATCGAGAAACCGACACCGACTAGTACCAGGCGAATGGGGTCAAGCCCGCGCGTTCGGCTGTACGAGAAAAAATAGATTAGAGCCGCTGTGAGCAATGCGCCAACGAAAGCGACTAACGGCAAAATATAAACGAATGTTCCTACATCGATCGGGACGTAGAGAAAAAATATCGCGATCGCCACGCCTGCTCCAGAATTGATGCCGATTATTCCAGGATCTGCGAGATCGTTGCGTGTGACGCTTTGCAATATTGAACCAGCCAGTGCAAGAGCCATACCCGACAGCAAGGTGATCAAAATCCGCGGCAAACGTACGGAGAACAAGACAAAATCCTCTTTGAAGGTGCCATGGCCAAGCAGCACAGGAAGCAGTCTGTCAAACGACAGCTTAGAGTACCCTACACCCATGCTGATGATAGCCGTAACAACAATCAGTACAAAACTGGCTAGCAGGATCAAGCGTTGTTTGCGTATGAGAGCTGTCAAAGTCATGAGAATGCTTTCCCTCCTTTACGCACAACAAATAAGAAGAAAGGCAAACCCAGCATAGCAACTATTGCTGCTACAGGCGTCTCATAAGGTGCGTTAATCGTCCGGCTCAGCATATCAGCAAGCAGCATGAAGATTGCTCCTGCAAAAGCGGAGAAGGTCATGACATGCCGATAATCGGTACCTACGAACCTGCGCACAATATGCGGAATCATCAAACCTACAAAGGCCATATTGCCAACAAGCGCAACCGAAGCGCCAGTAAGTACAATAACTAGAACGAACAAAATCGCTTTGATCATCATCAGCTTTTGTCCAAGCCCCATCGCTACCTCATCACTCAGACTCAGTATGCCTACTTGGTTCGAGAGAATCAAAGCTGCCGCAATGCCAATAAGAATGACCGGCGCAATGGCTTGAAGCTGCCACCAAGTTGTTCCGATCAATCCTCCAGCAGTCCACATCGTTACATCCTTGGAAATTTTGAAAAAGATGCTGACGCCATCTGAGATCGCGTACAAAAAAGCTGAAACGGCTGCTCCAGCAAGAATAATTCGCATCGGAGACAATCTTCCACGCCGAGTTGCGCCAAGAGCCATGACCAACGCTGCTCCAAGAGCAGCTCCGAGGAAACAAGCGATCATGATACCGAAATAATTTAGCCCCGGTATGAACACGAAAGCAAGTGCGAGCGCCATGTTGGCGCCGGAAGTAAGACCTAGCAAGCCTGGATCTGCAAGTGGATTGCGTGTGACCCCTTGCATGATAGCGCCGGATACGGCGAAAGCAGCTCCGATCAATATCGCTGCTATCGCACGAGGCAGCCGGATCTCGCGAAGGACGAGAATATTATCGTCCTTCACGTTGGTCGTGATAGCCAGCCACAGCTCTCGAAATGTCGTATCCGCTGCTCCGAATTTCATGGATAGAAAGAAGCTCAGAACAAGCATGAGTAAGCAGCCTATGAGCTTATATGAAATTAAAACAGATTGTCGTTTACTTTTCATTGGACTCTCTTCTTTACTTTATTTTCCTAAAAAACTTTGAATGAAAAATTCTAATTGATATTCCATGCTAAGCGGGTCATTAAAGTAGAACGCTTTGGCATCAGCTTCAAAAACGTGTTGGTTTTTGACAGCAGCAATATTTTTGTACGTCTCTGTGTCTTGGAACGTATTGTCTTCATCTGCATTTTTGCTGAAAATGACATAATCCCCACTGAAGTCCTTCAGAACTTCCGTTGAAACTGCGAAAAATCCTTCTGCTTTCGTCGCTTCTTTAACTTTCTCAGGCATGCCTAGCCCGAATTGTTGATAGAGGATTTCCGTTCCGCGGCCGAAATTGTCACCATAAACATAAAGCTGCTTATTGAAAGTTTCGATAACCGAAACTGTCGCATCCACACCAATTTTTGCTTTGATTTCTTCGCCAACTTTTTTCGTACGCGCGTTAAAATCATCGACCCAATTTTTAGCTTCCTGCTCTTTATTCAACAGCTTCCCAATTTCAATTTGTTGCGTTAAGAAATCTACTTTGCCGTAAGTATAAGTAACTGTAGGAGCAATTTGCTTAAGCTTGTCAATGTTTTTAATATCGGATAGTCCAATAATAAGATCTGGATTCAGCTCGATAATTTTCTCAAGACTTTCATCTGTAACTGCTTCTGTATTCGCTAGCTTTTCTTTAAAGTTTGGGTTATCCTTGGACATTTCATCCACGCCGACAAGCGGCACGCCTAACGCCATAACGTTACCAGTTAAGAACCTTGTAATTACAATGACGCGCTGTGGATTGGTCGGAACTTCCACAGGGCCATTTTCTGATTGATAAGTAAACGTGCCCGAATCTGAGGTTGTTGATGGTGACGCCTCATCTTTCGGTGCATCCGTGGATGATACTTCAGGCGTGCTGCTTGCATTATTGTTTTGATTGCCGCCGCAAGCGCTCAGAATAAGAACTAAAGATAGAACGAACGGAACAAAAAGCTTTTTCATAAGATGACTCTCTCCCTTTTCTTTTGCTATCATGTTTAGGTATTGAAAATAATTATCATTTTCATTACCATAACGTTATTATAGGGATGCATAATGCTCTGATCCATGCCTTTTTGTTGGGAAATTAACTTGGACTATTAGTTGCTTGTGAATAAAGATACAGCGCGTTGAAGCTGCAAACGAATTGAAACGGGATTGTAGGGAATCCATTCATCATGGCTGAGCAGATGTACATTACCATGCTGTACGGCAGGAAGCTGACTCCAATAATTAGATTTGAATATTACATCTGAATGAGCAGTTGATCCTTTCGCATCAGGAAAAACAATAACTAATATTCGATCCCCAGCATATTGTGCAAGCTCCGATATCTTAATCGGAATGGAATGAAATTTATCGCCAAGCTTCTCCATATCCTCTTTAATCCGTGCAGGAGGCTGTAATCCGAGCGATTGATAAATCACACATCCGACATTGCGCGCTCCATAAACGAGCAAATGTTCAGGCTTAATGACGAGAATCGTTATTATTTCTTGCTCGGCTCTGCTTTGCTGAACCAAGGAACGCGCGTGCTGTTCCTCTCTCTGATACTCTGTTAGCCACTGCTCTGCTCGATCTCTTCTCTGTATAACTTGAGCGATAAGACGAAGATGCTCTTTCCAGCCTAGTTCCATCCACGATATTTCCACAATAGGCGCAACTGCCCGTAATTGTTCTGCATTCAGCCCATACTCATCCAAATGCTGATTTGCCGCAATAATCAGCTCAATGTTGTTTTCGAGCAATAACGATTTCACTTGTTCTGCCGAACAGTCAGCGTTTATAAACAACATGGTTTGAGGCGATTGAAGTCCGGACGTATTCAAATATTCACTGCTGTCTGAGATGATTACCGCCGGCTCCAAACCAAGTAAGAGCAAATGGCTCGCATAAGGTGTCAGCAATACAGCCACTCTCTGGAAAGTGCCTCGGTTGTAAACCGAAGGTGCTGCCCCTGTTTCCTGTTTAAAACGTCGGCTGAGATAAAATTCATCCTTGTAGCCAACCTTAAGAGCAATTTCCCTTAGCGTGCCCGAACCGCTAATCAATAGCTCCTTGGCACGATGCACACGAAGGCGCGATAAGTAATCGCTAGGCGAAAACCCGGTTAACTGTTTAAAGAGAATGGAGTAGTGAGACCGACTTACACCTGCAATTTCTGCTAATTGCTCACGCGTTATTTTTTCACTAAAGTGGCTCTCTAAATAAGCAATGCTGCGTTCCATAGATGGTTTTTCGCTTGAAGCAAACTTAGCCTCTTGCCCCTCCAGCAATTGGAGAATAATTTGATGAAACACAATTTGATTTTGTACATGGCGGATTTCATTTCCTGGCAATCGGTGAATATATAGCTCCTCTACAGATGCTGCAATTGCAGGTTCATTTGGAAAAAAATGAACGCTTGAATTTGATGCTGCCTCACTCTTTCTCATCATTGTACCTGTTGACTGAGAATTCGCCTGCTCACGGGTATTTATAGCAAGCTTGTACATATGAAGAGGATGCATCATATTTGCACTCAGTACTGCATCTGTGTTCGCTGGTACAAGGATAACGCTGCCTTCCATCAGCTCATAGAGCTGATCCTTGATCCGAAGGCTGCCTTTGCCGCTAACAATTGCAATCAGCACCGTTAAGCTCTCGTTTATTTCATACATTGGGCGATTCGTCGTACTATAAATCGAATCAATACTATCAGCCGTATATAATGGAAAGTGGGATTCTGCCCACTCCGAGTCAACATTTTTTTTCACAAATAAAGCCTCCAATAGTAAAAGTGAACACTTGCAGCGTATTCAGACCATACAAATGTGATGATACTGAAAGTCCTGATTTTATTGTACAACCATTAGGATAATATCATTTACACTACGGTTTGGAAACTAGATGCTCTTAATTATAAACGCAAAATAACCTCCATTCGTATGGAGGTTTTTGGCTGCAAAAGCACACACTTCAATGACGGCTTTCTAATCACACTTTATGATGCTAATATGAATAATGAAATCAATCATAGTAAGTACATGCTTACATGTACTATAGCATACAAAAAAATATTGTAAGGTGGAACGAAACGAAATGGACAAGCAGCCCGAGTTATGTAATGTAGATGATGCCCTCAGTATTTTAGTAGGCAAATGGAAGCCCCTCATTTTGTTGCATCTTATGCATTCGGGCACCAACAGATTCAGTGAGTTGAAACGAAATCTACCAGGAATAACGCAGAAAATGTTAACCCAACAGCTGCGTGAGCTCGAAGAAGAGGACATCATCTCTCGAAAAGTATATGCTCAAGTACCGCCAAAAGTAGAATATTCCATAACGGAATACGGCAAGAGCATAGAACCTGTTCTCGATATTATGCACGAATGGGGCACTAAGCACACCTTGTATAAAATGCAAAAAAAGAATCAAACTAGCCTTTAAGTAAAAAAGATGAACTCTGCAGTTCATCTTTTTACTCTATGGCACAGCGCGACTGCAACGTTTTCAAGCAGCTGTCTTAAAAATCGTACTTTTCTTCTTTCTGTTCACGAATCTTGGTAAATGTGTCGGTCAATACAACGGTATCCTCCACCAAACGCTCAATTCGAAAAATAACATCGTCATTCGCAATTTCTTTCCTCTGAAAGTCCTTCTCTTCAATAAACACATAGGTTTGCACGATCTGAGCTTTCATATAAGCTAAAATTGGCTTCAATTGTTGTTCTGCAATTAAATAGTGCTTGGATGACCCAGCTGTAACAAGCATACTCACAATTTTATCGCGAAAAGCATTAACGGGCAGCAAATCAAAAATATTTTTTAAAGTAGCTGGAATGGAAGCTTGAAAGACGGGTGTCCCAATAATAACGGCATCTGCATCCATAATGGTTTTCGTAACGTAGCCCGTATCACCTTCATATTCCAAGTAATTACGACCATCGCTGAATTGAATCGTATAATCGGCCAAATCAATTAACGTCACTTCCGCATCAGGGTATTGCTTTTTGACCGATTCCAAAGTGTAATTCATTGCTGTTCTTGTTTTTGAGCCCACGATTGATCCCGACAAACCAACGATTTTCATAATGAATCCCTCCTATTATTTCGCTGCTGTATATTTTTTTATTGCGGGTAAAATAACAGTGCCAATGGTTTCAATCATCTCCATGATTTTTTCAAATGATACTCCGCCAAATTCGATTTGAGCGAGAAAACGCTGGTGACCAAATAGCTCATATTGATATAGTATTTTTTCAATAATTTCTTGAGGACTTCCGACCATCAAAGCATTGCGGGTATCGGCACCTTGAGCAAAATGCTGCTTCGGAAAACCGCGTCCGTTAGAAAATTCCATACCTTTGTTAACATGAGGGTAAGCTTCCTTCATCGCTTGCTGTGAGGTTTCCGCTACATAAAACAAGCTAGTGGTTGCAACTGGCAGCGTTGCTGGGTCAAAACCACTTTGTTCAGCAGCTCTTCGGTAGGCGTCAACTGATAATTTAAAGCTTGATGACGGACCCGCTAATGTCGCCAGCATCATTGGCACCCCTGCCATTCCAGCTTTTATCGCACTAGCTGGCGATCCGCCTACTGCACGCCATATCGGTAAAGAGCCGTTTAACGGCCGCGGCAATATTTTCGCATCGTTAAGAGGAGCGCGAAATTGTCCATTCCAAGTAACAGTCTCCTGATTATTGATTACATTTAGCAGCTCGAATTTCTCTTCATACAGCTCTTCATAATCACGAAGATCATACCCAAGCAATTGAAACAATCCGATTCGTGATGCCCTGCCAGCCACGATTTCTGCTCGTCCATTCGATATCAAATCGATCGTCGCAAAGTCTTCATAAACACGAACGGGATCGGAAGTGCTTATAATCGATGCTGAGCTTGATATTTTAATTTTATCTGTTGCCTGAGCGATAGCGCTAAGAATAACTGCGTGGGCTTGGGATACAAAGTATTCCTGATGACTTTCACCAACGCTGAACACATCAAGACCTGCTTGTTCAGATAATTTGGCCGCTTCAATGATTTCTTTAATGCGCTGCTGTGCAGAGATCCGCTCACCCGTATGCGGGTTGGGCAAATGATCCCCTAGAGAGTAAAGCCCAAATTCTATTCCTTTGCTTTGATCAATACGATATTTTTCCACTCTATATCAACCTCTCTCTTATTTAATTTAAGTTAATTACTTTTTGTTATAAACCTATTATTACTCTTTTAAATAGGTAATGGAAGTACGTACTTTCGAGGAACAGGGTATCTAAAAGTATACTATTGTGATATTTACACCTTTTTTAGATTTGAAATATTTGAAATGATAGCTCTATTGAGTCATCCGATATTATCCTTCATGACGTTATAATAAATGAGATTTTATTATTACAGGAACGGGGTAACGTTTTATGAGCAATATGCCAGTTGAAAAATTAAACACATCTGAACCCGGGATGAAAAAACGTGCGTCAACAGGAATAAGCCAAGCCATTCATCAGTCTGTGTGGAGATGGCATTTTTACGCAGGCATTATTTTTGCACCCTTCTTGATTGTTTTAGCATTCAGCGGTTCCGTTTATTTATTCAAACCGCAAATCGAGGGATATTTGTACAAAGATATGCTTACTGTTCGTGAAGTTGGAACAACCAAGATGCCGCCTGAAGGAATTATTGAGAAAACAACAAAAGCTTATCCAGGTACTATAGTATCGTCGATTACGCTCGACGATGATCCTAAATCAAGCTACAAAATGTCGGTAAGCCGGAATGGAACCTCCACAACGATGTACGTGGATCCTTACACTGGTAATGTACTTGGCATGATGAACAGTGACAAAACATTTTCCGCTTTTTTCAAAAAAATGCACAGCGAGCTAGTTATAGGAGGTACCTTTGCCAACCGGCTTGTAGAGCTTGCAGCATGCTGGGCGATCATCATGATATTGACCGGTTTATTCCTTTGGTGGCCACGCAATAAATCTGCCATATGGGGAACTATTCTTCCAAGGCTCAGTAAACCCGGAAGCCGTATTTTCTGGAGAGATTTGCATGCGGTTCCTGCATTTTGGATATCCCTCGTTTTGTTAGTCATTATAGCTGGAGGACTGCCATGGTCTGGGATTATGGGTGGACAAATCGATAAGCTGGCTAATTCAACAAACACGAATACGCCACCCTTTGCTTCCATCTTCGGCGCAAAACCTGAATCCGTTACGGTCGCCAAAGATATTGCCGAGGATTTGCCTTGGGCAGCAGAAAGTTTACCCGTTCCTGCTTCTGTACTAGGGGGTTATGTACCTTTAAGCATAAATGAAATGGAAGCTATTGCTGAACAGCGTCATGTTCTGAAACCCTACACGATTACAATCCCTATGGGAGAGAGCGGTGTTTTTACTGTATCCACATCACATCCCACACCGGGTAAGGATGCAACGCTTCACATCGATCAATATAGCGGAGCAGTGCTGACAGATGTACGCTTTGCAGATTATGGAATGATGGCCAAAGCGATTTCATATGGCATCGCTTTTCATGAAGGCACCCTATTTGGCTTAGCCAATCAGCTGCTTGGATTAATTGCCTGTATGGGACTTATCCTGGTAGCCATAAGCTCTTATGTCATGTGGCGCAAGCGTAAGCCTGAAGGCAAACTTGGCGCTCCAGCCAAACCAAAGAGCAGAAAAATAACGATTGGCGTACTGATCATCATGTTGGCTTGCGGCGCTTTAATGCTCTTAGTTGGCTTATCGATTCTTGTAGTTCTTATCCTCGATTTATTCATCCTCCGCAGAATAAAGTCGCTACGGCACTGGTTCTCGGTCTAAGCTTAAGGAGAATGTACTTATGAATGTAACCATCCGCCGTTTGTATAAGTCGGCATTGCCGCTTCTTCTTGTCGTATTGTTATGTAGCTGCACTGCCAAATCTGCTGAAGTTGACGAGAGCGGTCTACCGCCTCATCTAACTGTTAATCTTCTTTTGCCTGAGAACCTCGAAATTGAAAAACCAAACCATTTCTCTGTAGAAGTCCTTAAGAGCGGTAAGCCGATGATAAACGCAGATCAAGCACAATTCATCATCTGGCAGGAAGACGACCAGTCTTCCGCCGTGACCATACAAGCAGAACAATTGTCGCCTGGCGTATATAGTGTCACGCATTCAATTGCCAAGGAAGGCCTTTATGTTGTCCAATCTCGCATTCATTTTGCAAACGATCAGGTTATGCCGGCCAAGCGCTTTGCGATTGGCAAGGACGCGATTGAAAAGCTAGCAATGCTGGAGAGCGCACAACATTCTGGTGAACCTGCACCTGTGGAGAGCGGACATCATCATTAAAGAATAGATGCAACAAATCCCCCGCCTAAACAGGTCGGGGGATTTGTTTTGTGTATGAGGGAATAATTAAAATCCGTTAAGGCTGCCCGTTAATCCAAACCACTCTGCGAATGCATCCTGAAGTCCTCTCGCGCCTAATTGCTCCCGAATCTGTACAGAAGAGCCTTCAAGCTCAATATGACCGCCTCTTAACAGAGCAATTCGGTCTGCAAGAGCCTCTGCCACATGAAGCTGATGGGTTGAAAAAATAACTGTTTGGCCATTCGCTGCGATTTCTTTCACCATACGTACGAAGGTTTCAATCCAGTAAGGATCGAGACCATTTGTAGGCTCATCCATCAATACAATGGGCGGCTTGGCCAATAAAGCCTGTGCAAACAATACACGTTGTCGCATTCCTTTCGAGAAGGAGGATACTGATTTTTTCCCAGTATCCGCAAGGCCTACCTCCTCCAGCACTTCCTGTACTCTTAGTTTTGATACCCCTCGCAGCGATGCCCAAAACGCAAGTGTTTCACAAGCTGTTAAACCAGTACCAAACCGAAAATCATCCGGCATGTAACCTATAAGCTCAGCATAACGCTTGCGATCATCTTTCCAGCGCAAGCCTTGAACAGCAATAATACCGCTGTCAGGCTGTGATATACCTGCGATCATCCTTAAAATCGTACTTTTGCCTGCGCCATTTCCTCCGCACAAAGCCAAAACTTGACCTCGTTCCACGTTCAAATCAAGCGCATTAATGACGACTTGTTTCTTTATTGATTTCTTGACGCCTTCAAGCTTCACTAAAGGATCAGGCACGTGATCGCCTCCTCTCCCAAATGAACTGTGCAGATGTGATCACGCATCCTATCCATAGAACAGCTGTAAAAGCGAAACCTATACTCCCCGCAGGCTGCTTGATCCATTTGATCCATTCATAATATTCCGGACCTAATATGGCTCCCCCGCCAAGCTTCACTACTGTAAAAAGCCTGGAAAGCTCTGCCGGATTAACAAAAGTGAGTACAGTAACTGCTGGCTTAATAACGGGATATGGCATGAAGCCAAGGACGGAAATAAGCAATGGCGGCCAGCCGATAATAGCAAAAAACCAAATGGCTACACCAATCGTTAAAGCTTGCCAGCGATTTTTCGCGAGTGTACCTATGAGCAGAGCAATGGCAAGAAAAAACAAAGCAATGCTGGCGGAAAAGGATAGCAGCTGCACATATGTCTGCAATCCAAAGCCTGATCCAGCGGCTAAACCAAGAAGACCCGCAGCGCCAAAACCTACAAACACGATAACTAGCAGCACAACTGCAAGCCCTAAGTATTTTCCGAGCATAAATGACCAGGTGCTGATAGGATAAGTCGATAATAACTCCCAGCTTCCGTCCTCCTTCTCTGCGGTCAAAGAAAACGAGCCGAGCAGCAAGGACATCAATGGCAATAAATATAAGACTAGATTAAGCGTTGTTCCGGTAATGCCAGAATAGCCCTGAACATAGCCTTGCGCGTTAATTAAGAGCAGGCAGAGCATAAATAATGCAAAAAGACCCATAAAAGAATAGGCCCACGGATTGCGAAACCCTAACTTCAATTCCCTTATTGAAATATAAAGCGTCTGAATCACGACGGGTTACCTTCCGTCTCATGGCCCATGTCCATCTCATCTTTGCTTCCATCGGAATGCATGCTTTCATTGTGCTTCTCCATGTCTTCCATATTCATCATTTCCCGGTTAACTTCCCATTTATGATGAGCAAGCTCATCCGAGCTAAGGAGCTGTCCCATACCTTGCTCATCGATGTAAGCTTGCGCAGACGCTTTATCCTCAAAGGCAATAACTCCATAAGCCATCGGGGTAATATACTCAGCATCGTAAGCATAATAAGCTTTCTCATATTTAACCCAATCTCCGCTATTATGATCTCTAACAAACTCTGCACCTAATGTTTCGGTTCCGTTCTCAACTTTCCACTTATTCATACATCCGATGTCATCAAATTTTAAAGACTGACCGTCCGTCGTGATGATTTGGGTTGCGTAAGGATCATCCTTTACCGCCATATTGCAGATGACGCATTTATCCGTTTCTTCGTTAATTGCTTGCGGCTTGTATTCCATGGCTCCACAAGCGCTTGCCAGCATCAAAATAACAAGTAAAAAAAGTGCTGCACCTAATCGTCCCGTTTTCATCTTTTTCTTACCCCCATATAAATGATAAAAAACACCAAAATCAAAAGTCCAGCGCCAACTAATGCAGAATGCAGCAGCGTCTGGGTCGGTAATATAGCATTCAGTTCCCCATTTGGCCGCATCAACGGAGAAAAATCTGTTGACCAGAGCTGTCTATCCGACTGATAGAGATCTTCGAGAAAGATCATTCCTGGCGACTGAAAAAACAATTGAAAACCTGGCTTCGCTTTAATAAGACTTTGAAAAAAAGGATTTAATGCATAGGCTATTTCGCTTCTGCCATCGCCATCCGTATCAATGCCTTGGAAGGAATCCCAGTAGTTACCGTCTAGCGCATTGCCAATACTATTTTTTGCCTCTGCGCTTGCCACATTACCTACAAACTGATTTTTAGTGATCACATTATTTTCAGCATCAAGCAGCTGTATCCCAATAAAATTACCGATAACATCATTGTCTTCTATTTTGTTTTGCGTGGATTGTTCTACATAAAGCCCGACGCGGTTTCCCTCGACATGATTGCCTATGATTGATGTATCATGTGCGTCAAACAATAAAATACCTTGGGAATTAACATTTTCACTTTGTTTATTGAATCGGTTTCCAGAAACCTCGACATCGCGAACAGCCATAATCATTGCTCCAGTAATGTTCAGATTGCCGTAATTATTGCGAATGACCGTCCCTTTTGTATACATGCAATGCACACCATAGCGCAGCAGCTCAAAATGATTATTTTCGATTACATTATCATCGCTGTTCTCCATATAAATACCATCGTGCATAGAAGAAATCGTATTTCCATTGAAGTTATTTCCATTCGATTCATACAGATCTATTCCATTTCCTTTGTCAGATAGTTTCAATGGACGATTCTGAGCTACGCCAACCCAATCAATTCTTGTGTTTCGAACTTCACCGTTATTTGCTTTCCTCATCTTGATACCAAAGGAGCCGGTGTGTATTTGCAAGCCATCCAGTAAAACGCCATTCGCTTGCACTAAAATGGTAGGGTCTCTCTTAATCGTCTCATCCAAAATGTTAATTCCAGTGATCGAAACGTTATTAGCCTTTATTTGTATGGCTGATTTTTCAGATGTATTTTTAATCGTAACCTCTGCGCCAGACTCTGCTGCCAGTTGTAACGGTTTATCAATAATTATGGGCCCTTCATATGTTCCTGAAGAAAGCAGCAGAATATCGCCTACCTGGGCCTCATTAATCAACATCTGCAAAGATTTCGCCGTTGCTTCAGCCTTTACACTGCTTGTCCCAATCAAAATTGTCAGCATTGCCACAATTAAACCAAACATTAATTTCTGTAATGCTGCTCTCATTGCACCTCTACCTGCTTCTTTTTCGTCACATGGATATCGTCGGTATACAGATGCATGTACACCTCGTATGTACCCGGCTCTCGAAATGTGTACGTGCCGCTAAATACATTTTGTCCTTTCTTTTTTGCCTCAATAAACACAGGTTCCTCTTTCACGCGGACTTCAAATGTCATCCCTGAGGAATCGGTAAGCTCAGCTCCCGTGAAATCTGCCATAAGTTCTATCGGCGAGCCTGATACTGGCTTGTCAGGATCTGTCCTCAAGTCCACCTCAATGGCTGCAGGGTCGTTTGTCACTGGAGCCGAAGCAGAGCAAGCTGCTAAGCAAACTAGAATGAAACACAATAACCCCGCTGCTATAATTATTTTTCGCAATGGTTCACCTACTCTCCTAAAAGTACTTCTCTTATTTTAACAACGTATACTTTTAACCAAATGACTCGAAAGAGTCATCTATAGTGGATAATCATCTGTTCACAAAACAAAAAAAAGCTGCATCAAAAGTAAGTAGTTCTACTTTTGAAACAGCCTCTACACAAGGTCACAGCATCATTGGTCAAGCAAACAATTCTTTTAATCCTTTTGCAATTTCGTTCATACAATCTTCCGCTTGCGGATATAGCCCTATTTTGTCCATAAAAGCATGGTCTACACCGTTGTATCTGATCATCTTCGTCTTGACACCTGATCTGATTAATTTTCTAGCATAAGCCTCGCCTTCCAATCTCAGATAATCATATTCCGCTTCAATAATAAGTGTTGCTGGCAAACCGCTCAAATCGTCTGCTAACAACGGTGATACATAAGGATCGGTTACTTTAGTATTTCCATCCAAATAAATGTGCTCAAGCCCCGTAGAACTGCCTAATGCTCGTATGATTCCCTGAATAAGTTCGTGGTTATGTTTAACGGTATACTCTTCCATATTCCATTCAAAATCATCGGCAGCAACGCCGCTCATGCTAACCGTAGGGTAGAGCAGCGCCTGATATTTAATCATACCGGTTCCTAAATCCCTATCCATCAGAGAGCACACGGCTGACAAATTCCCGCCTGCACTGTCGCCTGCCACTCCGATTTGTTCCGGGTTGACATTAATTTCAGCTGCATGCTCATATACCCATTTGACCGCATCAAAACAATCGGTAAGTCCGGCAGGATAAGGATTCTCCGGCGCTAAGCGGTAGTCCACGTTCACCACAACGGCCCCTGCTTTTTCTGCCAAACACTTGCACGGGTTTTCAACACTATCTACAGAACCTCCGATAAAGCCTCCACCATGGAAAAACACAATTGCTGGCATAGGCCCGCTCTTTTGCGGCGAATAGATACGGATTGGAATCGGACCGTCTTTGCCATCAATCGTTTTATGTTCCGTTTCTATTTCGGTAACGGTAACATCTACGTTTGGCCATCCCATCATAGCTCTGATTTGACCGATGTTGTCTGCAGCGAGTGAACCAAAATCCATCTTAGGTCCGGAAGCCATCGCCTTCAGCATATCCAAAGTAACATTCATCACCCTTGGGTCCAAATCCCCTTCTACATCGGAATCCGGAATTTTTTTAATGACAATATCAAGCCCTTTATGCTTATTGACCTCAACTCGTTCTTTCATCAAAGAAACTAATTTTTTGTACTCTTCATCTATAACCATGATTTGTTCAGCTCCCTTTTCTTGTTTACACATCTGTTTAATTTTATCAACCAGATCATTCAGACGTTCGTTCCACACGTAAAAATGTAAGCGTTATCAAAACTTAATTGAGTCTGATTGCAAAATTTAAATATTCCGCTTGTCAACTATTCCTCCTTCAACAAACGTGATTGGATAAGAGCTCTTATGTATGTATAATAATAGGCAAAGTCGACGCAAACAATGTAATTGTTCCTGTATACGGAATTATAAAATTAAAATATAAACCGGAAAATGGGGTTTCAACTCGTGCCGAATACAAATCCTCAGACGCTCTCTTCTGTTAAAAACGCACTACGATTATTAAAATTGTTTACTGAGAAAACACCTGATAAAAGATTAACGGAGCTCGCCAAAGAATTAGGACTAGGTAAAAGCACTACCAGCCGCCTGCTGTCCACCTTGCTTAGCGAAGGTTTTGTTTTTCAAGATCCAGTTTCTCATAAATATAGACTTGGCCAACGCATCGTATCGTTATATCATGTTATGGTTATGTCCTTTGAGGATTTAGCTGAAGCAGCAAGCCCCTTCATTGAGCGTCTGGCGCAAGAAACCTCCGAAGCACTCCGAATAGCTGTATTGGAGGAAAATGAAGTAGCTTATATTTATCAAAGGGAGGGTTCAAGTAAAGAAGACATAGGTTCTTTCGTGGGAGATAGAAATCCGCTTCATTGCACGAGTTCCGGAAAAATGCTTTTAGCCTTTCAAAATGAGCTAAGTATGAACAAAATGTTGAACCAACCACTTAGCAAGTTTACTTCAAAAACAATTACCGACCCCTCCCTGTTGAAAGAGGAACTGAAACGTATTCGGAAACAGGATTATTGCGTCGTAATTGGAGAATTCAACGAAAACTTAGTTTCCATTTCATCTCCAATTCGAGACTCGAACGGTCAGGTTATTTCCGCACTTACTTTAATTAGCTCCATACATCGTATGGATGAAAATCGAATCATTTCCTATACGAATAAAGTCTTAAAAACGGCTAAAGAAATTTCACGGCAGTTTGGTTATTTGAAATAAACACAGATCGCTTTGTATTATTTCGAAGGGTCTTTATGGTTTGTAACAGAATACTTCTCAGAACTCGAATGCACAATATTCAAGTCAATTTTGACTCCATTAATTGGATTTTCTTTTAACAGCAGTTCCCCTGCCGGAGAGTTGGCTTTCCACTGACGGTAATGGTGTCGATATAAATCATGTTCAAGATTTAAGACATCTGTCTTCATCTCTTTTCCCGTACGGAATAACTCAACAATTTCTTGATCGATCGTTTTTTTCGTCTCGTCAGTTAATTGCTGCAGCCCAAGAAAGCTGTTCTTGGTCTGGCTTACGATATAAGCTTTCGCTTTTATCTCAATATTATATTTAGGTTTTCCTTCCGCGCTTACAAGCTTCAGCTTGGTTTTAGGATTTTCAACAACAATTTGAACGGTTTCCTGCGTATTTTTAGGTACAGATACACCTGCACGAATTGTACCCTGTTGCATCCAGCGCAGTCCGGACAGCTTTTTTAATGGGATATAGCTTTGATAAGCTTCGTTTTTGAGAAATATAGCCCCATCAATCATCAGTTTGGGCTCGTCTTGGTTTTTTTCCTTCCATTGCTTGTTGTTTAAAGCTAGCACTGGAATACAAGAAGTATAGCCAGGTTCATATATCTCTCCGATTAATCGGTGGAGCTTAATCGGTTTTATAGTAGAGCTTTGAGCATAAATTCCTTCCGGTTCATGGAGAATGGTGCTCAGCGGAGACTGTCCTAGAAAACCACCTGTGCTTAGAATATCCTTTACCGATTCTCTTGTCCCGAATACCCAAGGTGTTAAACGAAATTCATAATATCGAACAATACTATCGTAGATTTCTCCAAATCCTCTTTTGAAAGCCGCTTCGCTCACGATAACAGAAGTCAAATGCCCCCAATAAATTCGTTCTTGTGCGGTTTGATATAGAGCAAAGAAGGACTCTTCAAAAGAGCTTCCTACCCCCTCGCCCACCCAAATTTTCGCTGTTTGCTTCTTTCCTTCAGTCGATTTAGCGATCGATTGAAAATCAACAAACTGGATATAACCGTGATATTTTCCATCCTTATAATCCACGCCAATTGCCGATGCATAATTCAATTTCTCAATATCCTTAACATCCGAAGCACAGCCTGAGATACATAGCGAGAGGACTATCAGAACAAAAGTCAATCGAAAATTACGCATCATTTCTCTCACCTTTTCCTTTTGTTTAACATCGCCGAAGAGAAACGTGACCTTCTGAACGGATCAGCAAGCAACGCAGATAACCAGTCTTTCATTCGCAAGGAGGATATCGGTTCTAGATAGGAAAGCCCAAACGAATCGAGCCTGCATAAATAGATCAGAATCAGAAACATGCACAGAAAGAAACCGTAAATGCCAAGCATAGAGGAAATTAGCAAAATAAAAAGTCTGAGCAGGCTGACTGTTCCTGACAGCGACTGATTGACCAAACTAAATGTAGCTACCACCGAAATTGCAATAACAACAAGCAATGTGGGTGAAGCAAGCCCAGCCTTTATTAACGAGTCTCCAATAATTAAACCGCCGACAATACCGATGGTTTGTCCAACAGCTTTAGGCAGCCGAACGCCCGCTTCTCTAAGCAATTCAAATTGAAATAACAGCAGCAATGCTTCAAGGAAAGAAGGCATAGGAACACCTTCACGAGATATAACTACTGTTGATAATAAGGAAAAAGGGATTTGGTCCAGATTTACGGTCGCGATAGCAATCCAGAAGCCAGGTAAAAAAATACTTAGTATGAGCCCTATAATGCGAAGGGCTCTTTGAAACATGACATAAAAATAGGGGAAGTGGACATCCTCAGGTGATTTTAATAACTCAAAAAAGTTGCTCGGTCCGATCAGTACCATGGGTGATCCGTCTACAACAATGATAAATCTCCCCCGAAGAAGTGTTTCGATAACAAAATCAGGACGACCAATATAATCAATTAATGGAAACAGCGAGAAGGTTCGATCCGATAACCATTGCTCCAACTGCCCACTGCTTACCACACTTTCCAAATCAATGTTATTCAATCGTTTACGTGCTTCGGCTATCATTTCAGGGTTTGCTTTGTGACTAAGATAAAGCAAAGATACTTCGGTTTTGCTAATGTTCCCAATGACGAACTGCTCACTGAACAGCAATCCCGTTTGCATCCGTTTCCGAATGAGTGAGATATTCGTAAACAAATCTTCCGTGAAGGCGTCTTTGGGCCCCTTAATTGAAATTTCCGTATTCGATTCCTGCAACGACCGCTGTGGAATCTTAGAAATGTGAACAACCCAAAAGTCCACTGCTCCTTCACAATATATAATCAAGCTGCCGCAAAATAAATGAGACACCATATCTTCAGCTGTCGTTTTTATTGCGAATAAAGGTAATTCGTCCACTTGAACCTCTACTTCATCCGTACCGCTTAACATGGCGTTTATATACTGGCACATGCGGGTGAAATAGATGTTCAACTCCGTTTTATCGACCATTCCTTCACAATAAAATGCCGTCAGCTTATCCTGCATCTCCAGTTGCGGCAATGCGGGAAATTGTACATCTGAGTAATTGGAGAATACATCTATCAATTGGCTCTTTCTTAGGCTTCTACTGTGCAGGCTAGTTTCCAAATCAACAAAAAGCTTTGATTCCTCAAGCAACTGATTCATTGGGCTTCCTCTCTTCGATGTGGCATATAGGTGATCATAAAGAGTATCGCCGTTATGGCTACTCCAAACCAAAGTGAATAGGTATAGAAGTAGCGCTGAATGAACGCCTGCATGCTAATATCACTAATCATTAATAGCGAAGGTATAGAAATGACAACTGTTATGCAAATCATAATCGTTTTTGAATATTTCTCAGAACCACGTCCAATAAGTTGAGCTAAAAAATAGATGATAAGGGCCGTTCTCACGATACTTCCGGCCATTAATTGAAAAGCTGCAAAAAAGTCTACATGCGAAATATGTCTTCCGATCATCACCAGCCTCCACTGCTCAAAAGCGGGAAACCGAAAATTTTCAGCTTGGATCGGACCAAAAGAAGCTAAAGATCCTATTGTAGGTCCCATGATCAATCCCACTAATAAGGTAAGCAGCACAAAAACGGTGCTATAATTTAAAGGTTTCTTCAATTTATGCTGTAATAGAAGCAGCACCATGAGGTCTATGCTCCCGCCAAAAACGACCACTATTCCTCTCAGGTCTGGACCTATTCCTTCAGTTAAAATGGGTTGCAGCATGCCGTAATCTTTGCTGTTCTTTGTCATAATAGCTACGCCGATTCCCAATATCCAAACGACAGGCAATAATACTGTAGACATATAAACGATGGTTTTGAGTCCCCCTCTAGCGGCGCAGTAAGCCAAGAAAATAAAGCTGAGGATAACGATAGCACTCGCTGTTCTCGGGAGGAAATAAATATTGACGTTTTTTGTTGTATCAAAAACAATCATCATGCCGGCTACGATTAAATATAGAGCGAATCCACCGCCAATGACATTAAAACCGATTTTTCCGATTCGGCCTTCAATCCAGCTTTGAAACGATAAAGTACTCATCGATTTTAAAATCCAATATAAGATCAGGCTCCAAACAATCAATCCAACATAAGCGAGCAGAATGCTAATCCAGGCATCGCGTCCCGCTGCTTTTAACAGATGCGGAATGATTAGTACATGATTCGAGATTCCGAGCGATAACAACAATAAAAAAATGATTTGAAGTCTAGAAAAGGATACTTCCACTGTTATTCACCTCCATTTTCCGGACAATATTTCATTTGGTATAATTACCCTAGACGCGCCTAATTATGCATGAATCTGGAGCTTCATCCCATTTCACATCAATAGACCCGTAATATGTATGCACGATTTAAATGAAATGTAAAAAAGCATGCTGCATTGCGCAGCATGCTTACTCACCTAATATTTCCACCTGAAAGAGCGATTAATATCCTGACTTAATTTAGTGATTTTAATGCCTCTGAAGTAAATGGAATCAGCTCGTCTGTCCGGCCGTCCCGAATTTTGGCTGCCCAAGCCGGATCAACCAGTAGTGCGCGTCCAATAGCCACCATGTCGAACTCTTCACGCTCGAGCCTTTGAATCAATCCTTCAAGCCCGACGTTAGCGGCACCTTTTCCTTCTTGGAAAAGGCTAATGAAGTCGCCATCAAGACCAACAGATCCAACGGTAATCGTTGGTTTTCCTGTAAGCTTTTTGACCCATCCGGCAAAATTAAGATCAGAGCCTTCAAATTCAGGCTCCCAGAAACGGCGTGTGGAACAATGGAATATATCTACGCCTGCTTCAACGAGCGGGGCTAGGAACTGTTCCAGCAGTTCCGGGGTTTCTGCTAATTTTGCTGTATATTCATTCGATTTCCATTGGGATAATCGCAGCACGATGGGGAATTCTGCTCCGACTGCCAAGCGACAAGCTTTGACAACCTCTACCGCAAAGGTAGTGCGTGCCAGCATGTCCCCGCCATAACGATCCGTGCGCGGGTTAGTCTTCTCCCAAAGGAATTGATCAATTAAATATCCATGCGCGCCGTGCAGCTCAATGCCATCGAATCCAATCCGCTTGGCTTCCAGCGCTGAATGTGCGAACGCTTGGACGATTTCAGCAATTTCAGCTTCCGTATAATCGCCTACATGTCCGCGTGCACCCATATGCCAAATTTGCGGAATAATCTTTCCGCCTGCTTCATGTACCTCAGTCACCACGTTTGCCCAGCCATTTAAGGCTGCTTCGCCGTAAAAATGGGGAATGTTTTGCTGGTTGGATGCATCCGGGTGATTGATAATGGTTCCTTCAGTCACAATCAGTCCTACACCGTTCTCTGCTCTGTGACGATAGTAGGAAGCTACATTTGCACCTGGCACGCCGTTAGGTGAAAATTGACGGGTCATCGGTGCCATGACGATCCGATTAGCTAATTCCAAATTTCCTAGCTTGAAAGGTTTAAACAGCGGTGCTACGGTTTGAGTATAGTTCATGATAGCCTCCAAAATTAATTTTATAATGTTACGTAATATAACAGGCAGTCGCCTGCAGCAATCATCGCGATTTAAATGTGAATGTTCAACCAAAGGGAATTGCCTGCCCACCACCTCCTTAAGGTTGTAGTGTTTGTTTATCACCTGAATTTATTTCATATTCTTGACTCATCGGTCAAAATCTTGGCAAAAAAAATCAAGGCAAAATCATTGCAAAAGATGTACGCAAGACCGCCTCGATTTGTTCCCGAGCTGCGCCTGATTTCTCTAAAATTCTAGCGCCTGAAATAGCGTTGTTCAAATAAGCTGCAAGCTCTTTGCTGGAAAAACGGGAGGTGATCAATTGCAGCTGCTGACCGCTGCTCATGATTTTCTCTAGGACCTGTTCGGCTTCAAGGAACATGAGCTCGATTTCGCGAGTGACCTGCTCGTCCTCTTTTCCGAACTCCAGAGACGAATTCACCATTAAGCATCCTCGGCACATGGCTTCATCGTTTAGAAGAGATCTGCGTAATGAGTCGAGCTTCTCCAGTGGAGAAATGTTCTGCTCCTCCAGCTCTTTCAGTAACGAAATGCTCTGATCACGATAATGTGCTAAAGCCTTCAGGAACAAGGCTCTCTTGTCATGAAATACACAGTATAAGCTTTGCTTCTTGACTCCCGTCATACGGGTTAGATCCTCATAAGAGGTGGACTTAAACCCTTTGGACCAGAACACTTCCATGGACTGGTGCAAAACACGATCGACATCAAATTCTCTTGGTCTGCTCATGAGTTAACCTTACCACGTTCTTGACTGCGCAGTCAAGAACGTGAAAAAATACTTAGAGTCATGCGGTTTTAGGCGGTTGCTCTTTTTACTTTTTTCATAATGACGAGTCGCCAGCCTGTCAGAATTGCACATGCTAAGCAAATGGCCGATGACGTCATGAATACGACATGCATGCCGGATAGGAAAATAGCAGGTTGGCCTGGAATCAAGTCGGTTACCCGGTATCCGGCTTTGCTGCTCATTTCGTGAAATAAAATAGTAGTGGCAAGGGTAATGCCGACAACCATGCCCACGTTGCGGACCAGTGAGTTGACACTGCCGGCAGAACCGAGCTGTGTGCGTGGAACCTTGGACATGATTAAAGAATTGTTTGGCGGCTGAAATAAACCGCTGCCGATGCCGAGCATAGCGATCCATACGCCCACGAGCACAACAGAGCTGCCGTCATGCAGGCGGGCTAGCCCAAATTGTGCAATGACCATCACGATTAGCCCAGCGAAGGTGAGTGCTTCAGAGCCAATCTTATCCGATAAAGCACCACTTATCGGAGAGATGACGACCATACAGATCGGGAATAACATAAGCAGGAACCCTGCATAGAAGGGGGACAGCTCCAGCATATTCTGCGCATAGAAAGGTGCAATAATGTTAAAGCAGAAGTTAGCTACAAACACAAGAAAGCCGCAAACAATACTGAGTGAAAACAATGAATTTTTAAATAGCGAAAGCTGCAACAGCGGATGAGAAATGCGAAGCTCCACTCCTATAAAAGCGATGAAAGCAGCACCTGCTACGATCAGTGATAAAATAATCAGGCTGTCTCCATACCCTAATTGCTGACCAAGCAGCAGTCCAGCAAACAGCGCGATAATGAACACGGCGAACAAAAGACTGCCGGGAATATCGATTTTAGATTTTACCTTGATAAAGTCCGTAGGCAATACCTTCCATCCGAGGATAATGGCAATCAGTCCGATCGGAACGTTCACCCAGAAAATATATTCCCAGCCTAAGGTCGAGACAATAATGCCGCCTAAGCTAGGTCCCGCAATACTGCCTAACGAAACAAAGGTACCGATCAGCCCAATCGCTTTACCCCTCTCTGTGGACGGGAAAATATCGGTGACAATGCCCTGGCTGTTTGCCATAGTCATCGAAGCCCCAATCGCCTGTATAACCCGTGAAGCGATGAGGAAGGTTAGGGATGAGCTTAGTCCGCAAAGCAGTGATCCAAAAATGAAAACGACCATGCCAATTTTGAAAATTTTTATTTTGCCTGCAATATCCCCTAGCTTTCCAAAGAAAAGTATGGCCGAACAAATCGACATTAAATAGATGGTCGTCACCCACTCTACCTGCGCTAGCGGCAAATGCAGCTGCTTGACCAGCACAGGCAAAGCGATATTGACAATGCTGCCATCAAGCGTCGCCATAAAAGTGAATAAATTTAATACGATCAGGATCATCCAGCGTTTTTTCTGGATCGCCTCATCCTCTTGATAGGTTGCACCGATTGTACTCATAACTAGCACCTCATGCCTCTTTATTGATATATAGTTGCGAACGCAACCAAATAGTACACCCAGTGTACTACAATGTAGTTGCGTACGCAACCAATTTCATGTAGTGTTTGAAGAAAGGTTAATCGACGTTTAGAAATTTATTTAAAGAGGTGCGCATGATGAAATCGAACCATGAACCGATCGCCAAGCTGATCTCTCAGCTTCATCGCCAGAATCAAAAAAAGCTCGCGGGTGAGCTTTTGCCCTATGGTATCGGTAGCGGCGGGCAGCCAAGCTTCCTTAAGCTGATTCTGAAACAACCTGGCATTACACAGGACCAAATGACCAATGAGTTGAAATTTGATAAGGCAACAACGGCTCGTTCAGTAAAGCAGCTGGAGGAGTCCGGATATATCGAGCGGAGAGTTGATCCTAAGGACCGCCGCTCTTCCCTGCTCTACCCGACATCGAAGGCAGTTGAGTTTGCTCCGGTGCTCCAAGCGATTCTTGCGGAAATAAATAACACGCTTGCCGAAGGATTATCAGCAGAAGAGATAGAGCTATTGGTTACTTTGCTCCAAAAGATCAATAAGAATTCTGTGAACCTATAAGTGCGTTACGGAACGCACGCCAATGGAGCAGCTTCATCAAGTGAGGCCTAAGGCGGTCATGAACGATTCTTATTTTGAATAAGAAAGAGCAGTTGAACTGAGCAATGTCATTAACGTTAGCTCAGAGTTAAGCTCTGGAATACAAATGGAATGCGAAAAAAGAGCGGGTTATCTTTTCGATAACCTGCTCTTTTCCTTGATCTTTGAACCTGTGTCTTAACTTTAAGCATAACCATTATTTTTCATAATCTATTACAAAAATGCTATTCTATGCGCCACTCGTCGAGGATCATTTGGGCAACTGCCGCTAAAGTACGAATGTCAATTGCATGTATGCCTAGCACATCCGCTTTCTCAATTTCGGACCAGTTCGGATCTGCTGAGGTTACACCGTAGAACTTCGCAATAATCGATAGATCTCGAATCGTAACCTTCGTTTGTCCCTCGATTAATGTCACGATCTTCGCTGTGAATACTTGAACAGCTTTGTTTAGCAACGTTACAGCTTCATCCACCTGCCACTGGCTGTTGCCAGCGTTTTTGGCTGTATTGATGGCTGCTTGAAGCGCCGCTTTTGATCCTGCAGCATACTTCCCAACCTTAGTCCCTTCAATCGCCCTGTCATGTTTCGATTGTGCTGCTGCAATCGCAGCGTTCAATACGGTTCTGTCCACAGGAATCGATGGAATGACCGAGTCGGCAAACCGTTTCATAGCCGCATTCAAAGCATTAAGCGCACCAGCAACTTCCTCACCTGTCGCATTCGCATCATTCTTGACGGCTGTCGCGCTGAGGATCGCTGCTTGCAATGCTGCTTTAGCTCCGATTGGATACTGACCAGGCAAAGTTCCTTCCACCGCAGCATCATGAGCGGATTCCGCTTGCTGGATTGCTGTATTCAACGCCGTTTTATCAGCAAGATTCACTTCGATCAATAACGAAGCTTGGGACACATTCATTATCGTTCCTTTGCCATTCAATGATACTTCGAAATCAGACAACGAGACGGTCGTGCTGCCTGCCTTCGCACCTGCCTTCACCTTACCGTGGAGGCTGAACAAAGGACCACCGTCGATGCCGTCTTGCTGCTCACCCGTGGTTGCCATAATGATTCGAATTTGGCCAAGCTCGGGTTTAACCGCACTCCCGAATACAGCGAAATTCGGCTTCAACGATTGAATGGCTGACGGATCTAACGCTTGAGATACGCCTTCTTTCACTGTCTGGAATTCAAACTTCTGCGGATCATAATGAAAAATAACATCAAGAGCCGTGAAATTTGAACTTATATTGTCCGTTCCAATCGTCCACTCTGCCTCCTGCTCTGCTAATACCATTGCAGGACCTGACAGTGTGGCCATATCTTTTTCTGAAGCAAATGCGGTTATTTTGACATTCAGTGCAGCTGTTTTTGCACCATCTTCCGTCATCGCCGTTATGAGACCCGTTAATGCTTCCGCTCCCTTATTGGTTGCCGTAACGGTTGCTTTGGTTACTGCACTAGCCTCATCATAATGAACATTCGTGACTACGATGTTCTCATGATTAGAGACAAAATGCACATTTTTGTTTGTTGCATTCGCCGGAAAGACGATAGCAGAAATTTCAATGCTTTCACCATCCTTCAATTCGATGGAAGAACGATCCAGCTTTAGTTCAGTAACAGGGATATTTGCGCTTACTTCGAAACGCTTGGTTGCTTGCGTCGTTCCATTGCCTGCAACCACTGTATAAGTTCCCGAAGACGCATCTTTTTCTATTAAGTAGGATTCGCTAAATACACCGCCAGGCAATTCTTTATTGAACAACATTGCTTGATCCGGCCCTAGTACCTTTACCTCCACTTTATCGAGCGTCGTATACCCCGCTATCGTTATGGAATCTCCAGCCACTCTAGCAGGAATATCCTGTAATGAGACATATTCTGCGTTCAGCGGCATCGTCCAAACGTCGGCAATCGAAGGATCATAATTGCGTCCTTCCTCATCTTCTTGGAACCGAACAGTCACCTTGCCATCTTTTGTTAAAGAGATATCATCAACAACAAATTGATAGGTTACAATACCTCGGCTATCTTTTTCATTCACGCGGCTGAGCACTTTCGTTCCGTTTACCAACACATAATAATCTTTCAATTGTGCCCGATCATACGTTTCGATTGCCCTAATGATGAAAGGTTTGCCTGGCTCAACGGTCATATCAAATTGGAAATAACCATTTGCGTCTCCATGATTAACATACCTTCTCGTTAATCCCTCCTCCACATTTGCACCGGACTGAGCGGAAAACTTTACATTATGTTTTTGTTCAGAGCCTTGTTCGCCAACGTCTACATGATCGTAGAAGTCTAGCGGCGGGTTTTTATAACGCACTTGAATGGCCGTACTGCTCTTGGCTGCTTCAGCTCCATTAAACGAAGCAATCACATGCAGCTCAGCAGCCGTTTCAACTGCAAGAAGCGGTGATTTTACCTCAAAACTAATATTCTTTTCTTCACCGGCTTTAAGGCTATAGACTTGGCGTGCAGGGGAAACCGTCCAGTTTAAAGGAGCACTGAGCTCTATAGATCCTTCAACGGAAAAGCTTCCTTTATTTTGAATGGTTGTATTAACCGTTGCTGTACCGCTAGGCTCGATTGTTGCTGGTTCTGCCTTTAATGCTTTGATAATGATTGGCGAATCGATCTTTATTGTCGTCTTCAAAGGCACTTCCACTGTTGCATCATTTATTTTGTAGCTTCCGCTGCCAACTATATTAAATAGGCTAGTGGGTTTTTGTTGCTCCGACACTTTCACACGGAATGCAGCAGCAAACGTTTCACCTGGTTTAATGACAGCCGTTTGGTTATCTCCTATCGAAGTGACTTCCCATCCTTCGGGTTTCTGGAGAGTATAACGCACATCATTAATGCTCGCATCGCCATCGTTAGTTGCTTTCACTTCAACTGTAAATGTGTTTCCGGGCAGTACGGATACCTCGGAAGGGCTAATTAACCACTTTATTCCTAGCTTTTCATTGCTAATGGCTGACAAAAACGTTGTTGCGTTTGAAATGAGATTTGCTAATTTTTTAACAATAGCATCGTTTATTGACCCAGCATCGCTTTGTTCATGCAACCATTGCTGTAAACCGTCTGTTTCATATAAAGCATGATGAACTTGCTCGATAAAGAGAGCATCATCACCGGCTTTGTACGCCTCAATACTTGCTTCAATTCGGCTAGCAAGCGCCTCGCCTTTACCTGAAAGTGCCTGGGTTTGTTCGCTGGTGAGCTCTCCATTATTGGAATAGCTTATTACTTCATTTTGAAATTTGTCCGCCTCATCAAGGGCACTGCCTAAATCTCCAATAATAGGATCAACTACAAACTGATAATCACCCGAACCTACTGTGAATACCGCATTTCCTTCCTCCATACCAACAAATTGTACCCCTTCCACCGACAATGCAAATTGGCCGCTTTCTGTTACTGCCCACTTGCTGTCAGCAGGGATATAGACCGTAGCCGTTGTATTTGCTGGAATCGTGACATGCTGGCTAAAAATATCCCCTTCTTTTTTCCAATCGCTTACAATCATGCCGTAAACAGAATTGTACGATCCTTTGGCGCTAGTCAAATCTCCACCAGGTCGAGGTTTAATCAAAATATGCTTATAACCCGGACTTGCAGGGTCCTGTTGAATGCCGGCAATATTTTGATACATCCAATCTCCGACTGCTCCATAAGCGTAATGGTTAAAGGAGTTCATGCCAATATCTTGGAAACTGCCATCCGGCTTAATAGAATCCCAGCGCTCCCACATCGTAGTCGCACCATTTTTGATCTGATATCCCCATGAAGGATAGGTGTCATTGTTGAGCAATCGGTAAGCAACATCCAAATGTCCCGTTTCGCTCAATACCGGCAATAAATCTCTCGTGCCAAGAAAACCGGTTGATAAATGCCAGTCGCGCGCTTTAATCAGCTCTACCAAATGATCCGCGGCAGCTTGACGTTTCGATTCGGGAACCAAATCCATGTACAAAGCTAACACGTATCCCGTTTGGCTATTTCCTTTAACTTTTCCATCTTCGCTAACATAGGCTTTAATAAACGCTGCTTTCACTTGCTCATAAAGCTGCTCGTACTTGTCGGCATCCTCTTGACGGCCGATGGCATGCGCCATTTCGGATACCAGTTTTGTACTGTACGCAAAATAAGCGGTAGAAATTAAATCGCCTGGCGTTGGATCATTCACATCCAGCCAATCACCATACATGGAAGACGGACGAATAAGTCCAGAGCTATTTTTTCTCATATATTCGATCCAGTGAACCATTTCATCATAATTTTCTTCAATAACACGAATATCTCCGTAACGCTGCCAAATGGTATACGGAACGGTAACGCCAGCATCCCCCCAGCCGGCATTGCCTCTTTCTCCGAGAACATTAGGCGCTACATCGGGAAAAGCACCGTTAATTGATTGTCCATCTCTCAAATCTCTCATCCATTTGCTTCCTATAAACTTTGCCACGTCCATATTAAAAGCAGCAGCTCCAATAAAGACATTGATGTCACCGGTCCAACCCAAACGCTCGTCACGGGCAGGCGTATCGGTAGGAACCTCCAAGAAATTGCCTCGCTGTCCCCAAGTAATATTGCTTTGCAGTTGATTCAACATCGCACTAGAAGTTTCTAACTTGCCGCTAAACGGTGCTGCTGTATGCATGACCAGCCCTGTAACGGCATCCATACTCGGCACGCCGGGATAACCCGTTACCTCCACATAACGGAAACCATGAAACGTAAACTTCGGCTCATATACTTCATCTCCGCCGCCCTTCAAGGTATATCGGTCCGTTGCTTTTGCCGCGCGCAAGTTTGCTGTATAGAAGGTCCCGTCCGGGTTTAATACCTCTGCATGTCGAAGAGTAACCGTTTGACCCGCTTCACCGCTTACTTTTAGCCTTACGGTTCCGACCATGTTCTGTCCTAAATCAAACACATATTTGCCAGGTTCCGGCTCTGTCATCTTAATCGGCTTCATTTCTTCAATTAATTGAACCGTTGGGCCATCCTGAGCGACTAGCTTCCCAGTCACTTCTTTCTCTAATTTTTGAACCGAATCCCAGCTCGTTGCATCGAAGGCAGGTGTATCCCATCCGTCTAATTCCTTCGTTGCATCATAGGTCTCTCCCATCAAAATACTAGAAGATACAATTGCCCCTGCTGCAAATTTCCATGATTGATCCGTTCCAATCGTTTCAGTTGAACCGTCTGTGTACTCAAGATTTAATTGCATGAACAAATAGTTGCTATCGCCATAAATGTTCGGACCAATAAAACCGACATGTCCGGAATACCATCCCTCTGCCAATATAGCGCCAATGACGTTGTCACCGTTTTGAAGCAAATCAGTTACGTCATAGGTCTGGTATTGAATATGCTTGGTGTAATCTGTCCATCCTGGCGTAAATAAATCTCCGCCTACACGTTTGCCGTTAATGCTAGGTTCATATATTCCGAGAGCGCTGGAGTAAAGTCTTGCTTTTGCAATGGACTTCTCTAAAGAGAAACCTTTGCGAATGTAAGGAGGCGAAGCTGTAATTTTTACATTTTTCCCCCACGGCGACTCCCCATAGGACGCGACGATCATCGCAGCTGACCAGCTGCTGTCATCAAAATCTGATTTCTCCCATCCCTCCATCTTTACCTTGGCTGCTTTCAAACCTTGATCCATATTCAATTGAAGAGGTGTTCCTTCCTCGAATACCACTTTCAAGCTGCCAAGCAGACCAGCAGGTCCGCCATCGTTTGATGTTTGGATTGCAATCGTATTAGCTCCAGGAATGAGTGCACTTGAGACATCTACAATTTTGCCTTCTTTCCATGAATCGACCGCTTTGATAGAACTGCCCATTCGCTTCCCGTTCACATATAGCACGAACCCATCATCCGCAGTTAATAAAAATTTCCCTTGTGTTATTGTCCGGTCTAACGGCAATTGAATGGTTTTGCGAAAATAGCGATCTCCTGCAGGAGCATTTGAAGCCGGATTCCCTTCCGGAAACCAAACCCATTTAAGACCTTCTGTTGTCATATTGTTCGCGTCGCTCATACCGATCCATTCTGCTTGCCAATCCGAATCATGGAGAAGACCCATTTCCCACCAAGCAGGATCACTCCATTCTGATGCCTTCTCATTGTTCAAGTCCCATACTTTTACTCTCCAAAAGTAACGTTTGCCGGACTCCAGAGGTTTGCCGTCATAAACGACATTTACCGATTGATTCGTATCAACTTTATCGGTATTCCACACATCCGGTTGATTATCCAGCAATTTCTGTTTGGTGCTGGCTACCTGAATGGCGTATGCTGTTTGAAGCTGTCCACGTTTATCGGACTGAAGCTTCCAACTCATCCTCGGCTTCACCACATCAATTCCGATCGGATTGTTCGTGTACTCCGTCGTTAAATCGGTTACCGCCATTATTGCTCCCGTTCCACCCGCTTCGCCATACGCCGTACTAGTCATAGGCAAGCATAATGTGAAGCCAATCACCAAAGCTAATAGAAGACTCATGGTTTTCCTCATACTTTTTTTCCCCTCGACTTTCCTTTGTTATTGTTTATCGTTCTATTTTTGCTTCAGCATTGCATGGATGACGACTACCGACTCCGCCCGAGTAGCATGCTCTTGAGGTGCAAACCGATTGCCATTTCGCCCTTTAATTATTCCTGTCTCCACAGCTGCAGCTACGTAACCAGTCGCCCAAACAGGAATTTCTAACGCATCCGCAAACTGCAGCTTCGTATTTTGGTCTGCTTTTAGATCAAGAGCCCTCATGACGACAGCAACCATTTCTGTCCGATTAATTAACTGGTCTGCGCGGAAGCTTCCGTCATCATAACCTTTTAATAGACCTGCCTTAACCGCTGTTGCGATATACGGTTTCGCCCACGCAGCTATTCGATCGCTATCGTTGAAGGCAAGTTTACTATCAGCTCCAGGTTCTAGATGAAGCGCCCGAACCATCATAGCTGAGAACTCCGCACGCGTTACTGCGCGGTTAGGAAGGAATGTTCCATCGGCATATCCCGTAACAAAACCGAGCTCAGCCGCTTCCCTAATCGAACTTTCCGCCCAATGTCCTTTAATATCTTTCCAATCCACAGTAATAGATTTTCCAGCTACAGTTACCTGCAGCACAGGTTTCAGTTCATTCATCTCCAATTTCGAATTAACAAGCTGCACAGCTTGAAGGCTGACCTCAGCATTCCCCTCAGCCATTCGCTCAAATTTCAACACTACCAACTCTTTGTCCCCTGTCTCGCCAGCTGAATTGCCTGTCTTCGTATGGGCAAACCGAATGGTCCCCTTCTTTACGATCGGATCGACAGAAAAACCTGTCAAAGCAGTACGTGCTCCAACAAACTTCAATCGAGTGGAATCGTATTTCATCGAAATATCATAGGCAAATACATCGGTTAAGTTTTTTCCCACTACTGAAATTTCAGTTTTGGCTTCTTGACTAGTAATCTTTAGTTCAAAAGAAGCAGCGGCCTTATCCGCCATTGCCGAAATAGGCATTAAACTGAACATACTGATTAAAATTGTGAATACTATCGTCATTCGTTTTGCATTCGACATATCGCATGAATCCTTTCATAGCAGAGTTTATGAGGCAGGTTAGTGTGCCTGCCTCCTATTCGAAATTCGTATGTCTATTCCAAGCTCCACTCTTCAAGAATCATTTGCGCAATGGAAGCTAATACACGAATGTCGATTACATTTGCGCCGATTACATCTGCTTTCTCAATTTCAAACCAGTTTGGATCTTTGGAGGTGACACCATAGAAATTCGCTATGATCGACAGATCTCGAATCGTAACCTTCGTTTGTCCCTCGATCAGTGTCACAATCTTCGCTTTGAAAACTTGAAGAACTTTGTTTAGTATCGTTACAGCCTCATCTATTTGCCACTGGCTGCTTCCTACATTCTTGGCTGTGTTAATGGCTGCCAGCAGCAGCGCTTTTGATCCCGCAGCGTACTTGCCGACCTTTGTACCTTCGATTGCCCTGTCATGTTTTAATTGTGCTTCTGCAATCAATCGGTTTAACTCCGTCCTGTCACCAGGTGCTGATGGGATCACCGATTCGTTAAATACTTTTACTGCTGCATTCAAGCCGTTAAGCGCTGCGATGACTTGCGTAACAGTCGCATTCGGATCATTCTTCACATCAATCGCACTGTTGATTGCTGCATGCAATGCCGCCTTAGAACCCGTTGGATACTGGCCCGGCTGCGTGCCTTCCATTGCGGCATCATGTAACGCCTGCGCTTGTTCGATTGCCGTATTCAGCGCTGTTTTGTCAGCGAGGAGCACTTCCATCGAGAGCACAGCTCGCGATACATTCATCATTGTTCCCTTGCCACTATCCGATACTTGGAAATCAGACAGCGATACCGTTGTATTGCCTGCTGACGCACTCGGTTTCACCTTCCCGTGGAGGCGGAACAGATTGCCACCGTCAATACCCGCTTGCTGCTGGCCTGAAGTGACCATGATGATCCGGATCTGGCCAAGCTCGGGTTTAACCGCCGTTCCAAACACTTCGAAATTCGGTTTCAACGACTGAATGACCGATGGGTCCAGCGAGAGGTAAGTACTTTCCCCAACCGTCTGGAATTCGAATTTCTGCGGGTCATAATGAACAATAACATCTAGTGCTGTGAAGCTTGAGCTAACATTTTCTGCACCGACCGTCCACTCCGTTCCCTGTCCTGCTACAACAGTGTCACTTCCTGATAAAACAGCCATATCTTTTTCTGCGGAAGCTGCGGTTACCGTAACATTTAGCGAAGCCGTCTTGCTGCCATCTTCTGTCGTCGCAGTTATGACGCCATTTACTTGATCTGCTCCCTTATTGGTTGCTGTTACAGTTGCTTTGGTAGTATCACTTGCTTCATCATAATGAACGTTCGTGATGATAATGTTCTCGAGATTTGACTCAAAATGTACCCGCTTATTTGCAGCATTTGCCGGAAACACTGTCGCAGCAATTTCGATGCTTTCTCCATCCTTCATTTCAAGCGAAGTACGATCCAAGCTTATGCCAGTAACGGGCAAACCAGCTTGATTGTTAAATACCTCCAGCTCAGCTAATTGGAGCCTATAGTAAATATCGTCTGATGCCATATCCCCAAGCTTATTGACCGACAGCCTCACATATCTAGCGGTTTGGTTTTCAAACGTATACAGCTGTGGCAGCATCAACGGGTTCGGCTCTCCAGTCATCCTCTTTACTTCTATATAATCTCCTCCATCAGCCTTAACCTGAATAAGGAAATCGATAGGGTAGGAAGCGGTTCGTGAATCTTTTGTACTGGAGTCCGTTCTTGGATACAACACCACACTATTCAGATCTTGATTGGCACCCAGATCAATCTCTACCCAAAGCGGGTTGTTTTCCTGAGATTGCGAAGGAGATCCTGTTGATGAATATTTTCGCGCTAAATTGCCGTCCGTGAGCCCTGCTGCCCCCCACTCTGGCGAAATCTCCAACGTTTCGCGTGCGGTTGCCTTTTTGCCTAACGCCAGATTCGCCCCGGTAACTACGATCAACTTAATAGAGGAAGTAAGCACAACTTCTCCTGATTTTACAGTTGCTGTAATTTCTGCGGAGCCGGGTCCAACTGCAGCTGCGATTCCGTTATCAGCAACCTTGATCACATTAGTGTTGCTGCTCTCATACTTGATCTCAGCGTTAGTGAAATCGGCTTCCAGACCATTATCCATACTTCCGCTTAATGTGAGCTGAGTTTGTTCACCTTGCTGCAGCTTCGTTGCTTTGCTGCTTAAGTTGATGCTTTCCAGCTTTAAGTTGGAATCAGCCATTGTACTTGCGAACGAGTATGCTCCAGATCCGACCGAATAGACCGCTTTGTCCCCTTCCATTCGCAAAAACTTGACACCAACGGCTTCTTCAGCAAGCTGTCCGCCTTCGCTCACGGATGCTTTATCTACCGCTGGAATGTATACAGTCGCTGTTGTATTAACTGGAATCGTCACATTCAGCTTGAAGGCTGAGCCTTCCTGATCCCAGCGGCTCTTGATCAAGCCATAAATAGACTTGTATTCTCCATTCACATGGCTAAACTCACCTCCAGGTGTAGGCTGAATGATAATATGTTTGAATCCGGGCTGCTCAGGATCTGCCTCGATTCCTGCCGCATAGCGGAACATCCATTCTCCAACGGAGCCAAGCGAATAATGGTTAAAAGAGTTCATTCCTGCGTCACCGAATCCATTCTCCTGTGTATAGGAATTCCATCTCTCCCAAATGGTCGTTGCGCCATTTTTGATGCTGTATCCCCATGAGGGGTACGTATCGTTCGTCAACAAGCGATAAGCAACCTCTGTATAGCCCGCTTCTGTAAGTACCGGCAGCAAATAACCTACACCAAGAAAACCAGTCGACAGATGCCAGTTTTTACTCTTAATATTGTTAACTAGATGCTCAGCAGCTTTCTTCTTGATATCTCCATCCAATAAATCCATGTGCAGTGCAAACACATAACCTGCTTGCGTATTGCCTTTGATCTGTCCGTCCAAACCAACAAACGCGGTGTTAAAAGCAGCTTTAATATCTTTAAATAATTGACTATATTTCTCCGCATCGTCTGTTTTCCCAATAATCGCTGCCATTTTGGACAACAAATTCGTGCTGTATGCAAAATAGGCCGTATTCACCACATCCGTTGGTGTGGTTTCATTCACGCTCAACCAGTCTCCGTAACCACCGGCTGACCGAATGAGCTTGTTGCTGTTCGTTTTGAGAAACTCGATCCATTTCGCCATCGCATCATAATGCTCTTTGATAACGGAAGTGTCGTTATAAGCTAAATACAATGTCCATGGGATAATAACGCCTGCATCTCCCCAGCCGTTGCTTCCGTTACCCATCCCGCTAACATTTGGCGCAACGTCCGGGAACGCTCCATTTGCCCCCTGAGCATCAACAACATCCCGCATATACTTCTCGTAAAACCCTGGAACTTCCATGTTATAGGTAGCAGTACGAACGAACACCTGCGCGTCTCCTGTCCAGCCCATTCGTTCATTACGCTGCGGACAGTCTGTTGGAACGCTTAAAAAATTTCCGCGTTGTCCCCATGTGATGTTGCTGTAAAGCTGATTGACCATCGGATTTGAGGTTTCAAATGTCCCGGTCTTCGGTGTATCGGTGTGAACAACAATCCCCGTTATGCTATCTAAAGCAGGTTCACCCGGATATCCGGTCACTTCTACGTAACGGAAACCGTGGAATGTGAAATGCGGTTCATATTGCTCAAGCCCGCTTCCTTTTAGGACATATTCATCTGTTTGTTTAGCTGTACGCAAGTTCTCCGTGTAAAGCGTCCCATCATCATTCAGCATCTCGGCAAACCGCAGCTTCACTTTCGTTCCGGCAGTGCCTTCGACTTTTAACCTTGCCCAGCCAACCATGTTCTGTCCCATATCAAAAATGTAAGTGCCGGCACTTGGCTGCTTCACTGAGATCGGCTTCAATTCTTCCGTCGCCTTGACGGTAGGGCCTACCTGTGCAACCAGCTTCCCGCGGAAATGGCTGACCTCTTTTACACCGTTCCATGATGAAGTGTCATAATTCGAACGGTTCCATTTATCCATTTCTTTGCGAGCGTCATATGTCTCTCCCATTAGAATGTCGGAATAGCGAACGGGTCCCGAAGTCGTTGAATGCCAAGAAGTATCGGTCATTACCGTTTCACTTGTGCCATCCTCGTATTCAATTTTTAATTGGAATAAAAACGACAGCTCTGTTCCGTACTGATTTGGACCAACATGTGCCACATTTCCCGCGTACCAGCCGTCACCCAGCATTGCCCCTACCGCATTTCCTCCTTCAAGGAGCATGTCGGTTACATCATAGGTCTGATACTGCAAACGCTTATTGTAATCCGTCCATCCTGGATTAAAGTAATCGCTGCCTACCCGTGTCCCATTTAGGCTGAGCTCATAAAGTCCAAGCGCCGTCGAGTAAACAGTCGCTTTACGCACTGGCTTCGCTATTTCAAAATCTTTCCTCAACATAGGTGAGCTTCTACTCTCGACTTTCTGATAAAAGGTGCCGTTCTCTACGAGAAGTTTTCCATCTTCCGTTAATTGCCCCCCTTCAAAGCTTGCTGCTTCCTTATCATCAAAATTTGCTTGAAACAACTCCTTGCCGTGTTCATCCTTAATGATGATATTGTCGAACAAGGCGCGCTCATTCGTCCTTGCGTCTTTATGCTGGCGGAATCCAATAGGACCGAACGAAATATTGTCATTTTTCATCGTGTCGATTAACTCATTGTTGATATAGGTTTTGATTTCTTTGCCATTCACTTCAATTTTCAGATGATAAGCAACATTCAATTGCTTGTCATTCGGAATGACCCGTGAAATATCTAATTCCTTCATAAGCTTCGTACCGCCGACATTCGTGTGTGGCCGAAACTGGGCATACGCTTTTTCTTTTACATTAAACTGCCAGAAAAAATTATTGGAGGCATTAGGTCCGCCAAACAAAATGGCAGCCCCATCATTTAATATTGTAAAATCCAGCTCGATGGAATAGCTAGACGGCACGGTCGCAGGTGTGGAGGCGGCAATCCACTTGGCTTGCCAATCAGCTGGCGCGAGCAATCCCATTTCCCACGAGCCCGGTTCACTCCATGCTGAAGCGTGATCATTGTTATCCCAAACCTTCACTTTCCAGAAATAACGTTTTCCAGATTGTAAAGCTTCTCCTTTGTATTCCACATTGTTGGAATCGCTGGACATGATTTTGCCAGAATCCCATATGTCTCCTTCATTGCCAGCCAAACGGCTCCCTTCTGAAGCGACAATGATTTGATAGGCAGTTTGCATTTGTGCTCTCTCTGTTGCTTCAAGGAACCAGCTGAGTCTCGGCTTGGTGTTATCGATTCCGATTGGGTTATGGCTATACTCTGTATGCAAGTCGTATGCAGTCATTTGGACCGTTCCTTCTGCTCCGAATGCGACTACTGGCTGTAATAAAGCAATGACAAGAACAGTTGCTAAAAATAAACCAAGCAGCTTCTTCCTGAACAAACTACTCATTTGCCAAAACACTCCCTTTTTCATCACAATGGTATCGCTTTCAATTTGGAAAACTAAGCATAAATCCATAAAAAAATAGCCGGGAGTACAAAAAAGGATATCCTGCTTGCTGCAGGTCCTTCAACGACTACCCGGCCAATCTTCTCATTCTTCGATTATGTGTAATGATGAAAGGTTGTTTTAATAAACATCCTTCCATTCAGCGATGTTAGAGGAATCGAATTTGAAGGGATCGCCAAGCATAATTTGCGTGCCTTCACCATCTTTCACGACTTCTTTCTCACCTAGTTTGCCAGCTGTCAGTTTATCCCCAACCGCACCTGTAATCTTGCCATTCACTAATGCATCTGCTGCATAACCGGACAAGTAACCAACATCAATCGGATTCCACAAATACATCCACTGACATACGCCGCTCACGATATATTCCGCCATTTCACTTGGCAGGCCAAGACCGGTCAATTGCACTTTTCCAGTGAGACCCTTATCCGTTAAAACCTTGCCCGCAGCCGCGATTCCTACTGTCGTCGGTGCAATAATACCTTTCAGATCCGGATAAGATTTCAAGAGCGCCTCTGTCTCAGACACGCTTTTATCACGCAAATCATCACCATAAGCCACTTTAACGAGCTTGATTTTACTGTATTTCGAATCCTCCAGCTCTTTCTTCATCCATTCGATCCAAGTGTTTTGGTTGGTCGCTTGCGATGTCGCGCTCAGGATCGCAATTTCGCCTTCGCCGCCAATCATTTCCGATACGCCTTGAATTAGTGTGCGGCCGATACGCTCAGGATCTGCTTGATTTACATGAACCATTCGACTGGCTGCGTTTACCGCTGAATCTAAAGAAAGGACTTTAATTCCTTGATTCATCGCCTTCTTCAGCGCCGGCTGGAGCGCATCCGGATCATTTGCCGCAATCGCGATCACGTCCACCTTTTGCGAGATAAGCTCTTCAATCATTTGAATTTGTGCTTCTGCTGTCGGCTGATCAGGCGCCTTCAAAATCGCTTCATATCCGAGCTCTTCAACAGCATTTTTGTAGCCTTCCATTTGCTTCTCACCGTATGGATTGCCCGTGTTTTTAAAGATAATGGCATATTTCTTCTTTTTCGTGCTGTCCGTTGTGTCATTTCCCTTGTTTTTCTCTGTAACTTCGCTCTTGTTGCTACCCGTATTTTTGGAATTGCTGCCGCTGTTGCCTCCTCCGCATGCGGTTAACATCGAGATCGTAAGCAAAACAGTTAAGCATACGGATAACACCTTGTTTCTTTTCATTGTTTTTCCTCCCTTTTTTTGTCCAATCCTTTATATACAAAACAGCCGATCGACTGTATTGCACCAACTTAAGTTTTCTTCGTACGACTCCGACCTACTTTAAGCCTCGGAACAGCGACGGCGAATATAAGCAGCAAGCCTATAATAATGAGCAGAATTTGCGCTTGTACGTTGACTAATCCTAAACCATAACGAAGGAAACCTATGAGGAAGACCGCTAGTATGGCTCCTACCATTCTTCCTTTTCCTCCAGCCGTGCTAATGCCGCCAAGAACAACCATGGCAATGACATCGAGTTCATACCCCATCGCAATATTAGGACGCGTGCTTCCCATACGGGAAGTTAGAAACAAAGCAGTCACAGCGGACATCAGTCCTGCAAGCGTAAAGACGATTACTTTTACACGATCGACATTCACGCCTGAGAAGCGTGCCGCATTGATGTTATTCCCCATCGCGTACAATTGCCGGCCGAACACGGTTTTGTGCAGCAGTAAGCTAAACACTATGGCAAATACCGCAAAAACGATCAAGATAAACGGAATCGGTCCCACGTACCCCCAGCCCAAATAGCTAAACCACTCTGGAAAAGATCCTGCTGCTTGATCCTCCAAAATAATGTAGGCGATTCCCCGATATATAATCATCGTTGCCAAAGTAATGATGACCGCGGACAATTCCTTGTACTTCACAATGAGGATGCCGTTAATCCATCCGCAAAGGGTGCCCACTGCCAAACAAATGACCATAGCTAGCACAATAGGGACACCATTATTGAATAAGTCCGCCATAATAACAGACGATAGAGCCACAATCGATGCGACGGATATATCGATATCTGCGAGGATGATGATGAACACCATAGGGAGCACGATAAATGCTTTATCCAGAAAACCCATTGTTGCATCTCGCAAATTATCGTAATCCCAATAAAACTCTGATAGATTCATATTCATGACGGTTATGGCAAGAAACAATACAACCAACATCCATTCCCACTGAAGGAAAAACCGTTTGAAGGAAAAATCCTGCTTATTCGTAACAATTCTCGGCTCCATAGCGTTAGATTTTCCTCCTCATAAGATTGTTGCGATCAACGCCCCGCTTGACGATTGCATTAATAAGGACCGCGATCAAAATAATTGCGCCTTGAATGCCGTTCTGCCAAAAGGGCGATACGTTAATCAAAGGAAGTGCATTATTCAAAATACCTAGCAAAATAGAGCCAAGGATGATGCCCGATATTTTGCCAGAACCGCCTGCAATGCTCACACCGCCTAGTACACACGCAGCAATTACGCTGAGCTCATAACCCGATGCCGTATCACCTTGCGCTGATGCAAATTTGGATACCCATAGCACCCCCGCTAAGCCGGATAGACCGCCCATAATGGAATATACGAGCCATAAAATTTTGTCTACCTTAATGCCGCTTATTACTGCCGAATCTGGATTGCTTCCAACAGCATAAATTTGTCTGCCCGTACGGGTATGATTAACGAAATAATAAGCGACGAAATAAATGAGGATTGCAATAAAGATAAGATTATTGATTCCGAGCGTTGTTCCCGTTGCCATCACTTTGAAACTTGTAGGCATTTGATGTGCACTAACCCATTTGCCTCCACTAGTTAGATAAGTAAACCCGCGGAACACGTTCATCATCCCAAGTGTGGCTATGATGGGCAGGATACCGATTTTGGAAACCAGAAAACCAATGATCACACCGCTGACAAGTCCCGTTAGAGTGCCGATCAGAAGGGCGACGACAGCTGGAATTTCTGGAAATGCACTGACCGTCTGTGCCGCGATCATGCCTGAAAGAGCCAATGTTGCACCAATGGAAAGGTCAATTCCGCGGGTAACGATAACGAGCATCATCCCCACAGCCAATATGCTTAATATTGCGGTGTTCGTTACCATATCGTTTATATTTTCCAAGGTCAAAAAGCTGGGGTTGCGAAGCTGAACGCCAATGGAAAGCAAAACAATAAATCCGAGTAGTCCTAGCTCTCTGAATTTGGCGATCTTAGCGCTAAGCGTTGGCCTTGTAGCTCTAAGCGAAGCTGCGGTTATACCGTTCGTACTGAGTTCTCTCTCCTGCATGTGTCATGCCCACCTTTAATGTTGTTGTATAAGAGGGCGATCGTCAGCCATTGATGCTTGAAGTATCGCTTCCTGCGAGATCGAATCGCGATCCAGAAAAGCCGTTATCCGGCCCTCGCGCATGACGGCTACCCGATCACACATCCCAATCATTTCAGGCATCTCGGACGATACCATCAGAATTCCATACCCTTGACATGCCAAATCGCTAATCATTTCATAAATGGCAGATTTGGCGCCAACATCCACACCTTTGGTTGGTTCATCCAAAATGATGACATCCACATCAGCAGTCAGCAGCTTTGCAAATACAACCTTCTGCTGGTTGCCGCCTGAGAGCGAGCTGGCCAAATCAAATATGCTTTTTGCTTTAACATTTACCTTCTCAGCTAACTGCTTAGCGATGCTCGCTTCCTTATCGGTGTTAAGAACACCTTTGCTTGAAATCTTCTCAAGCGATGATAATGTAATATTTCTACCGATGCTCCACTGTAGAACGAGCCCCTGCTTCTGCCTATCCTCCGGCAAGTAGCCAATCCCCATACGCATCGCATCGATCGGTTTTCGGATGTTCACTTCCTGCCCCTTGAAGAACACCTTCCCTTTATCGCTTCGCTCAATGCCGAAGATGCTTTGGCAAACCTCAGTCCGTCCTGCCCCAACGAGCCCAGTCAACCCTAAAATTTCCCCTCTTCGCAGCGCAAAAGAAATATCAGCAAAGTAGCCGGTTCTGCCCAGACCTTCAACCCGAAGCAATTCTTCCCCAATCTGCGCTTCCTTCTTTGGAAACAATTGCGTAATTTCACGACCTACCATCGCAATAATTAGATCTTGGTTCGATATTTCATCCACATTCCAAGTTCCGATGTATCTGGAATCCCGGAATACGGTCACCTTGCTGGCCAGTCGATACATATCCTCGAAGCGATGTGAGATAAAAATAATAGCTGTTCCCTTGTCACGCAAACGCTCTGTAATCCGGTATAAGTCTTCGCTTTCCCTATTGGTAAGAGCAGCTGTTGGTTCATCCATAATAATGATCTTCGCATCAACAGAAAGCGCTTTCGCAATTTCGACGATTTGCTGCTCCGCTACACTTAATGCTCCCATTTGCGTTTTGGGGCTGAATGCTGCGCCAAGCTCCTTCAGAAGCTTATCGGCCTCCTTATGCATTTCGTTCCAAAGAATCCGCTTAGTCCCTTTTTGAATTTTCTCATGCCCCATAAATATATTTTCTGTGACGCTTAAGTCAGGATAACAAGTAACATGCTGATAAATGGCTGCAATACCCATCCGCTTCGCATCCGTAGGATTTTTAAAATCCACGCGTTGTCCATCAAAGAGGATCTCGCCGACATCTGCTGGGTGGACACCGGTAATCACCTTAATAAAGGTTGATTTCCCCGCTCCATTTTCGCCCATCAACGCATGAATCTCACCGGGCTTTAGCTTAAAATAGACATTATCAAGCGCCTTGACGCCTGGAAAAGTTTTTGTAATTCCCTCTAGCTCCAAAATGTACTCGGCCATTGCCGAATCACCCTCCATCCTTCGCTGTTCTCTACATGCTGCTGCTTCTTGCTTCCTTCTAGCTCTACCTTACCGAAATTGCAGATCGTGAAGAAGGAGACATTCGTTACTTATGGGGGAGTGTATTCGCTTTGTATATGGAATCCACATTGTATCGCTGTTTGTGAACAAAATAAAAAGGCAGGCGCTAGGCCTACCCTTTGGGTTCTCTACTATACTGACTATCATTTCGAAAACTTCTGTTCTCGATATTTAGATGGCGTCTCCCCAGACCATTGCTTGAATAGCTTGCTGAAATACTTCACATCCTGATAACCAACCTGAACGCTTATATCGTAGAGCTTTAATTGTGAATCAATGAGCAGCTCCCTTGCTTTCTCCATTCTAAGACCCGTGATGTAATCGAGAATCGTTTCGCCTGTTTGCGTCTTGAAATGTCGGCAGAAATAAGAGGGATTCATATAAACTTGCTCAGCTATACGCTTAATCGTTAAGTCTTCTTGTAGATTAGCTATGATCCAAGCTTTGGCCTGCTCTATCGGCTTCATGCTGCCGCTTTGACGCATTCGCTTCATTTCCAGAACAAGCTGAGCGATCTGCTGATCGAGTTCCACTTTGAGCTCATTAAGATTTATCGCCCGTTTAATCGTTTGAAGTCGGCTCTCGAGCGAATCTAACATAGGCGTATTCACTTTCATTTCAACGCCGACCGAATGGATAAGAATAAATGCGTTCATTATTGCTCGTTGAATCGCGGCTGGCGAATCCATTTTTTCAAGACGAGCAAAAAACTCCTTCGTAAACTGAACCGCTGCTTGCTCATTTACTTGTTCGACTGCCTGCTTCATTCTCTGCGCAATATGTACAAGCTCATTATCCATTTGGTCTGAAGAACTCTCCGTCTTGAATTGAATGCCATCTCGGCCAAACAACTGATTGCCGCCATATAATAAACGATAATACATTAATGATAAGGCTTGATCCTTTGCTTCTGGCAGCAAATATAAATCCTCAATCGAGCTGCCGCATGAAACCGAAACTGTAAATGGCGTGTAGGACTGAATCGCTGAACGAATTTGACCAGACAGCTCGATCGATGTTTTTTCTAATAAACCGTTGTTTTCGCCATAAGCCTCGGAAAGATGCAGCAATATCCAAAAATTCGAATCGTCCCCTCTCCAGCACCATCCTATGATTTCTGATTCATTCGAACATTTCTCTACCATTTCTTTGATGATATTCTCAAGCACATAAACATAAGCTTCCCAGTCTTTTGGGGTATAACTTCTTGTCTTTACAGGAAGAGCATCAAGGCCTACATATTGAAGGACGTACCGGCCTTTCGGAAACTCATCCACCCAATATCCCAGCCGCGAAATATCGAGCCCTGCCGAAGTGACATAGCTTAACAGTTGCACTTGCTGCGATGTTTTTAGCTCCTCTGATTTTCGTTCCATCTCATTCCATTTCATATGCTGAAACCGTCCGCTTTCGATTTTCACCTTGATTTCTGCCATTCGATTCTTAAACTGTTCCCGGTCAATCGGCTTTAAAAAATAATCAACAGCTCCTTCTCGAAGCGCTGTCTGAATATATTGAAATTCATCATAACCACTAATTACGAGCGGGAAGAAGGAGTAATGGCGTTTGCCCTCGCTTATTAACGTTAGACCATCCATCACAGGCATCTTCACATCCGTAATAAGCAAATCTACTGCTCCTTGTGACTGATGCAAATAATCCATTGCTTCTTTGCCATCAGACAGCGTCGCAACGATTTCCCACCCCTCACCGCAAGAGCGTATGAGTCTAGCAATGCCGTTTCGAATCATTTCTTCATCATCTACAATCAATGTTCTGATCGCCTTGTGCATGCTTACTCCTCCTTGCTTTTCGATTTTTCTGCCACATCGTTTAGGGTGATGACAGGAATACGGATAATAACCTCTGTTCCCTTGCCAAAAATGCTATGAAGCTGCAACCCATACTGCTGGCCTAACATAATCATAATTCTAGCGTTTACATTGCTTAGCCCAAACCCAGAATCCTTGTGGGCTAGTGTCTCCGATCTGAGTGACCTCTCGAGCTTCTCCAATCGATCATGATCGATACCCGGACCGTTGTCCCATATGCGAAAAACGATATCTTCCTCACCTGAACGCGCACCAAATTCACGACTAATGCTTAGCCGAATATCAAGTGCTTTACGGGTTTCAAGACCATATTTAATGGCATTCTCAATAACCGGCTGCAAAATAAATTTGGGTGTATAAAAGGATTCGATGTCCGTTTTTTTATCGATCTCAAACAACAGCCGATCATTGAATCGATATTTCTGAATGGTCAAATAATTACTAATATGCTGGACTTCATCCGCAATCGCTACAAATTTGTTTTTGTTGCTAACCGAAAAACGAAGCATACGGCCAAGCAGTGTAACCATCTCGACAACCATTTCCGATCTGCCGTCCTCTACCGCCATGTTAATGGTCTCCAGCGTATTGTACATGAAGTGCGGATTGATCTGAGACTGCAGGGCGTACAGCTCTGCTTCCTTCTGTCTAATTTTGATATCAAAATTCGTTTCGATCAGCTCATGAATCGTAGCTACCATCGAATTAAAGCTGCGCGCGAGTGCTCCAATCTCATCATTGCTTTCGACCTTAAGGTCCACCTGAAACCTGCCCATTTCTACATCCTTCATTAGACGGGAAAGCTTCTTGATCGGCCGCGTTACATTCATTGCGAAGAAAATCGAAATGATCGAAGTAATAAGGACAAAGCAAATAAATACAAAGATGGTCACATTCATCACCAAATCTGTACGCTCTGTTAAATATTTTAGCGGTATGCTATGAGCTAGTATCCAATCAAAATCATTCGATTCGCTAAGGCTGACGATCACCGCTTTTTTCCCTGACCCTTTTCGAAAGCTGCCGTTAAGAATGGGATATCGATTTATTTCTTGATCAAAATCTCCTATTTTCTCCTCATCTGTATGAAAGATTATTTCGCCCTCACGGTTCATCAGCCATAAATCCGCTGTATTATTTTGTTCAAACTCCCGCAATATGTTGTCAATAAAAGAGAGCTTCACCGCAACCAGCATCGTCGCCAGGCTTTTGCGGTTATCCACATCATTCATCTGTTTCATGATCAGTACATAGGGTTCGTTATTCTCGAATGTCAGATTGATTTGGCTAGGAAGAATAATTTTCGCTTTTCCCCGTAAATCAAGATCCTGGCCATAAGGGATAAAAGCATTATCCGCATTAAGACCTGTGAACTTTGACCTCGCACTGTAAAAAAACCTGTTTTTCGAAAATATGAAAACACCCATAACATCGGGGTTCCCCGTATTTAAATAAGTACGTGCTAAATAATTGTTTACCTCGAATTGGTCCTGATTCAGCTGTGAACGGCTCTGATAGGAGTCGCGACGCAAAATAGCGATCATATTGTCAGAGTTGAACATTAACGTATGCAGCTCTGCAAAATCCTCCATATGCTTCGTAATATTCGCATTTGCTTGATACAGAAAACGGGGCATATATTCACCAATTTGTTCTTCAATTGATTTTGTGTACTGCAAATAAGAAAAAGTACCGAGCAGCGACATGGGGATAACGCTTAGCAGTAAATAAACTAATATTAGCTTGGAGCTGAGCCGATAGTTTCTGAAGCGCAGTTGCTCTGGAAATTTAAAAATCATATTGATCCACATTCTCTGCTGTAAAATCGATCGGTTCTCCCATAATGACCGTATCCCCGTTCACCCTAATAGTGCCGACATTATAAATGTCTTGACCATCATACGGCAGCTTGCCTTCGAGTAGATTTTTTGCAAGCACAACAGTTAAATATCCAAGTTTTTTGGGGCTCCAAAGTGTCGACATTTGTGCAGAGCCGTCCTTTAAATAATCGCGCATCAAATTCGGCGTGGAGAGACCGACAACTTTGACCTGACCTGTCTTACCAGCTTCTCTTACAGCTTGTGCGGCAGCTGGTGGCCCTACAGAAGAATTGCCGATAATGCCTGCAAGATTCGGGTACTTGGCTAACAGTTGTTTTGCTTTCTCATAAGCCTTTTGCGGATCATCTTCCGTCTCTACAATATCAATCAGCTTCATTTTGGGATAAAACTCACTCTGCTGATGTTTGATCCATTTCAGCCATTCATTATGATTAGAAGCAGAGAAAGCTCCTGTCATAATTGCGTATTCGCCAGTTTCCTCGGTGTTCCATGCAAGCGTATCCAATAAATGGCGGCCTAATGTCTCTGTATCGACCATGTTGACAAAAAAATCTCTGCCTTCTGGATTCGTATCTGCATCCCACGTAATGACCTTGATCCCCTTGCTTTTGGCTTCCAGAATGATGGGCAGCAGCTTTTCTGGATCGTTTGCAGAAACTGCAATCGCATCTACCGACAAATTGATAAGATGTCTAATCACATTAATCTGCTTTGATGCATCTGCAATTGGTGGCCCTTCATAAATGACATTAACGTCTAAATCATTAGCTGCTTCCATCGCACCTTCTTCTGCGACATTAAAATAAGAAATCCCCATCACTTTTGGTACGATGCCGATGGTGTACTTTCGATGATCTTCCTGTTTCTCTGAGGTTGAATTCGATTTAATGGAATGGATCACGTCATATTCACTTTGTGAGTAACGCCCCTGACATGCGGTTGCAGTAAAAAATAATAACAGGATAACAATCATTTTCCTGAACATGCCTTCACCCTTTTCCATTAACCGTTTGCGATAGTTTCATTAAATGATGACAAAAAATTCGTAGTGGCTTAACAACTGCCTTAGCATTGAAAGCGTTTACCTAAATCAATTGAATTCTTCTTTTTATTGACGCCACCCCTCGCTGGAATTCATAGCTACTCTATTCTACATTCAGCTTAGCTATCCTCCCATTAAGTAAAATTGATAATAGTTAAATTCAATACTAACTCCTACACTGAAATTGATTGGTACATTGCTCACATGAACGAAACATATCGGACACATTTAGCAAGGAAATGACTACTTCGAGCTATTATTTTCAGGCACCATTTCCTTTTATAATGATAGGACTAACGAAATAGATTCAGAAAGGAGAAATGAAACATGCTGTATTGGATTATTTTAGGAGGATTATTTCTGTCAGGCGGCTTATATCTCATGCTGAATGGAGCAAAGCTTGTTCAAGAAGACAACGTAATTCAGGATAAGATGGCGAAATCATATATATCAACACCTCATGAGGATGTCATTTCGTAAGCATACACCACATTTGATGCTGCAACAAAAAACTTAATAAAAAACAATTGGATTATACGGTGACCGCTCTCCTGCTCGTTGGTGCGAAGCAGCCCATTCAAAAAAACTTGTCGCTTGGGCGAGGAAATGGTCATCCACTTATCTAGATAAATATAAATAAACACTCGAAAGAAAAAAAGTGTTTAGAAACTCTATGTTAAGAGATGAATAAAGGGTCTACTCTATAAGTCACTTTGACTTGTGGAGTAGACCCTTGTTTTTCTTTGTTATAGGCTGAATCTATTGATTAATGGTTCTTTGGAAGTTATTTATGTTCAGCCAGCCATGCAGCCAAGCTTTGAATCTGTTCCGTCGTTAAGCTGCTCTCGAACTTTGGCATACCCTTACGACCATTGGAAACAACATCCACTATTTCCTCTTCTGTCAGCTTGGCCCCGACCTGCTGCAAATTAGGGCCGGCTCTTCCCTGCAGCTCCGTGCCATGACAAGAAATACACCTTTTCTTATAAAGTGCCACCGCCTCGCTGCTCTCTGTACCTTCACCGCTGTTGTCCTTATTTGGCGCTTCTCCTGTTGTTCCCCCGCCGCAAGCAGACAATAACAAGACGAAAACAATCACAGCACCTACTGAACACTGTTTTAAACTACCCATTCTAGGTTTGCCTCCTCTCATTTTTGTCGTGGTAACATTACATTTTGATAAATCCCCTTCATAGGTTTATCCGCCGAGTCGGGCTCGGTGATTCACATGAAGGTTGTACTAGTGAGCTTGGATAGCTTTGATAGCTTTAAAAGCTTCAAAAGCATCGATTGCTTTAATATCATTTTCTTTTATACTTACTTGCTTACGCATGACTCGATAGAGCTATTGCTGGATAAAGTCATATCTTTGTAATAAAGTTTACGATAAATAGCCACATTGAAGCATTTTCGCTGTCCTCTTTTCATTCCTACAGGAATAACAATTCTATTCCTCTTCAATTGTCCTTGCTCATCTACGTGTATGAGTTGAAACAATCTCTATTAGCAATATGACATTACCGGCACTTATTAAGAAAAATACGAAGAAGCGGAAGTCGCAAAAGTAGAACAGTCAGTCCTTATTCCATAAACATTAACTTAAAAGGAAAGCTGCATTTTGATAATGATGTAGCTTTATTGTCTTTCACAAAACAATCATTGACTCATTTCGTTTTCACTTTTCTAGCCAAAACAGAAAAGGCTACCTCAAAAGTAGATTTATCTACGTTTGGGACAGCCCCTATTTAACTTTTGACTTGAATTGAAGCGATATTTGTACTTTTGAAACTCATTATGTACTGTCATTTATCCAAATTCACGAAAGCAGCCTAAAATTTAGACGCTCAAAAACCTTTGTCCACTGCTGTCATTATTAATGGATAAATCGCTTACGAACCCAGCAGCTCTTATATAGACCTTTTGTAGTGAATTTATTATTTAACGAACTCCACAATCGTTATTTCGTGGAAAATCACGCCTAACACCCTATACAGCATGAAATAACGACGTTACGGTTCGTTAAAACTTTAGAAGAGTAATTTTATGCATAATAAGGTTGATACAGTTCGTTAGTGAATTGGGCATCGGATGATATGCGCTGACGGTCAGACAAATGATAAAACACAAAAGCCTATTCAAGCAAAAAAAATATCTTGAGATTTCACTTTTCATGCATCTAGGCTTTCTAAGTAGTAAACTACGACTGGGAGCCTCTGTTTACCCTATACGCAGCAGCTCAAGTTCGCATGCACACAGAACCTCCAGCGAAGGATTCATCCGTCATATGCAGCAACGTATTTCTCTCCTCAAAAGTTTTTGCATATGTCGATAACTTTCATAAAAGATGTGGTGAGTCATTCAAGCTCATACATAGCCTTATTGAAATATCGTGATGAAATCGCAGTTTCTTCAATTAAACACTAATAGCGTCAGGTGCTCCTCGCGTATTTCAACTTGTACATCAACACTAAAAGCCAAGCCGATCAAAAACACTAGACGATGAAATAAGATAAAGTTACACCAATAACTAAAACGAGAAGTGTAACTATATATTCTTTTGATCCTTTTAGAAACTTCCAATCTACAAATGATTGAAAGCCCGCAATGATAAAAATGAACAACATACAAAACCATTTCAGAGCATTTCCTTCTAAATCAATAAAAATAATAATTGCTGTTGCTACGCTTGCTGCTACGATCATTCCCCACATACTCACTTTTTTACCCTTATCTGAAGTTTCTTTTTTTGCGGTTCCAACTATCCATTTTCTTAAAAATAAACTAGCAAAAACGAGTAGTATGCCTACTAATCCAATTTGACCACCCATTAAATCACTCCTTCGTACTCAATCCCATACTTCCGACCACTTGAGCCTCCAAAATGACCTTCGCTACTGATTTATCCTAAAATATTCTCATCGTAAACATTCAACATATAAATTCTTAGACGAAATATCTTTCCCATTATTTTATTATCAAATTTCATATATTTAGCTTCAACAATCATGGTGCTGAATAAATAAAATAATTTCCCTGACACGGTTCGGCTGATTACAGTTGATCCTTTTATCAAAGCTGTATAACAGCCTAATTTTTCATAAAGCTTATTGAATAGTTCTTCATCTATCCTCTTCTTCGGCCGCAGATCAAAAATAATTTGTTTTATTATCAAATCCAATTCTTTTTCCAATTCGAGTAAGCGATCATCGATCATTATGTATCCCCCTCAAAATACAAAATGTAAATGTTAGCGATATCCCCCCTTGTTTACATCAAATGAAATCAAATCCCATTTCATTTGTTTTTGATTCATTGTGGAGAATAAATTTGGCCAACTCATCATTATTTAAACCAAGAACAAATTCCATGTAATAGTAAGTACCATACTACGTTTTTGAAGCTCAAAAGGGAAGGAATGATTATGGGTTTGTTAAGTCGCTCCAGTTTTATTTCATAAAGTTTAATTATTTCATTTGCAGGGTAATATACACACAATAAATTAAGCGAGGTGAGGCTAACGAATGTTCTCTTCATTAAAAAGGTTTTTAATCGGACGACCATTAAAATCAACGGAATTAGGCGAACAAAAACTGAATAAAACAAAAGCACTTGCCATTCTTTCTTCAGATGCCTTATCTTCTGTGGCATATGGTCCTGAGCAAATATTGTTAGTCTTAATCACCGTTAGTGCCGCCGCTTTTTGGTATTCCATACCGATTGCCATTGGTGTATTGATTTTATTATTAGCACTTATTTTATCCTATAGGCAGATTATTTTTGCATATCCTCATGGCGGAGGAGCTTATGTTGTATCCAAAAAAAATCTAGGTGTATACTCTGGGTTAGTAGCCGGAGGCTCACTGTTAGTTGACTATATCTTAACGGTAGCGGTAAGTGTATCTGCCGGAACAGATGCCATTACATCTGCTTTCCCAAGCTTGCATCCTTATAATGTGATCATTGCGATTATTTTTGTATTATTTATAACCATCTTGAATTTAAGGGGAGTAACGGAGTCCGCTTCAATATTAGCCTATCCGGTTTATTTATTTGTTTTAGCCTTATTCATTTTAATCATTGTAGGCATTTACAACATTCTATTAGGCAATGTCTCGCCAGAATTACATACACCTATTGGAACGCCAGTGGCGGGAATCAGTTTGTTTCTGCTGCTGAAAGCTTTTTCCTCCGGAAGTTCTGCTTTAACTGGTGTTGAAGCTATCTCGAACGCAATACCCAACTTTAAAAGCCCGTCTCCAAATAATGCTTCCAAAACGTTAATTGCGATGGGATCGCTGCTTGCCATATTATTTTCTGGAATCGTATTTTTAGCTTATTACTATGGAATTAGTCCGAGGGAAGAAGTCACCGTTGTTTCAGACATTGCTGAACATACGTTTGGTCGGAACTTTATGTATTATTTTATTCAAGGAACAACCGCATTAATTCTGATCCTTGCTGCTAATACGGGATATTCTGCTTTCCCCTTGCTGGCAGTCAACTTAGCCAAAGATAAATTCATCCCTCGAATGTTTACCATTAGAGGAGACAGATTAGGTTATTCCAACGGCATTATTATTCTAGGCGTTTTCTCAATCCTGTTGATTATAGCATTTGAAGGCCGAACTGAGCATCTCATCCCACTTTATGCCGTAGGTGTATTTATCCCCTTTACCCTCTCGCAGACGGGTATGATGGTAAAATGGATTCGTGAAAAACCGCAAGGCTGGATATCTAAGCTAATCATTAACTCAACAGGTGCGGTTATAAGCTTTATCGTCACCATGATGTTCTTTTTAACCAAATTCGCACAGGTGTGGTCCGTATTAGTTTTTCTACCTCTTATCATTTTGCTCTTTCACCGAATTAGAAAACATTATGAATCTGTAGCCGATCAACTGCGAATTACGACCTCTGAGGCTGCTATTCCTATTGAGGGGAATGTCATCATACTTCCTGTAGCTGGTATTACGCATGTGGTCGAGAACTCATTGAATTACGCCAAATCGCTATCTGCTCACCAGATCATTGCCGTTCATATTCCATTTGAAAGAGAGGATGAATTCACTTTCGAAGAGAAATGGAAAATGTGGCAGCCTGATGTGCGACTCGTTACTTTACATTCGCCTTATCGAAGCATCATTCAACCATTAACTAAATTTATTGATACCGTTCAGCGCAAGGCGAGTGAATCAAATTACAAAGTTACTGTCATCATCCCGCAGTTTATTCCAAAGAAAGGTTGGCACAATATGCTGCATAACCAATCCAGTTTATTGATTCGTGCTCACTTGTTATATCGAAGAAATGTGATCGTCACTACAGTACCTTATCACTTAAAAAAATAATGACTTGAACGATTATGATGCAATGGTTCCATGAATAAAAGGCTGCCGATGGCAGCCTTTTATTGCTATCTAGTTGCTGCGATCAAATGACCATTGTTATCCATGCCCCGAAAAACAAATCCCCTATTGTCCTTAGGATTTATTTCTTGATAAGAAACTGCATACCCATTTCGTACAGGTAATTCAATATATACCGTTGAGTCGCTCTTAATAAATTCCAAATTGTCCACTTCAACATTGCTAAAATTATCATTGCTAATAATGACTCGCTTTATCTCTGGGTTAACCGTAGAAAATGCAAAAATAATATCGTACATTTTGTTGGCATTCAATTGAGCTGACCATGTTCGTTGAATCGTATTCGGTTCGTTAGCGCTTGGCGCTAATGAAGAGGTCTCGGATACGCGATATAGAAATCCCCATTTCTTCGTAACGAGCTTAACATAATCCAGATCATCCATTTTCCATATAACTAGTTTATCCTTCCCGAATGCTTGCTGATATACCGCTTCTCCGTCTGCACGAGCATATGCTTCTTTCAGTGCTTTACTTTCACTAAAAACATATCCGCTTCTATTTCCAAAATAAACTAGGAGAAGAAATACACATACAGAGTAAATAAGTATTCTCGACCGTTTTGGCTTCATCTTGTCTCCTATTCGTGATTAATGATCTTACATAGGTTAGATTTCTTTCTAATTTTATGTTTTCAAAATAATCCCATAATTTACAGACGTGTAATAGGATTGAAAGTTGCGCATAACAGATCGTTCCTTTTACAAAGAAAATAGAAACTGTACGCTTGTATCCTCCCATGAACGCAAAAAAGTTGAGCGGAAGTTTTCCTTCTACTCAACTTTTTTGGGGCTGCGCATGGGTTACTCCACGCCGTCCTTGAAGTTTTTAGTATAGTTTTTATCACCTTTGTGCTCCAGGTCCTTCACCGTTTTCTCAAGCGTAGACACAATTTCTTCTTTAACCTGTGTCAGCGTTTCGTAAAACAAAGCCTCTTCCGTACCTATGATTTTGACGCCGCTAATGGCCTGCATGGATTGAAAGCGTCTGTGCTGATCAGCAAGATCGTCAATCGCTTTCAGCGTGTGCATCGTTTGCAGAAATAAATCCTTATGTTGCTGGTTGGAAAGTCGATCCTCAAGTTGTTTCATTCGTGTGTTCATCGGCACTCTTCCCTTCATTTACAATATGAGGATGGCTACTTCAAGCAGTTCCTTACTTCCATTGTATAATTTTCCTTCTGTCAAAAACAACTGTTATCCTTCGCGCTCCAAAATCACTGTCTCCATACGCCATCTGAAACAAAAAAACTCCTACACAGATAACATGAAAAATGAATTCATGATTATCTGCTAGGAGTTTGTGTTGGTTTTAAACGTTATTCGTTATTGTCCATCCATTGAAAGTGGAAGCTTCCTTCTTTATCAAGGCGCTGGAACGTATGTGCTCCAAAATAATCCCGTTGCGCTTGCAGCAAATTAGCAGGAAGTCTTTCTGTACGATAGCTGTCATAATACGCTAATGCAGAAGCGAATGCTGGTACCGGAATACCTCTAGTTACGGCGATGGAAATGACTTTTCTCCAAGCCTCTTGATAGTTCTCAACAATATTGCTGAAGTATTCATCCATCAATAGGTTGTTCAGAGCTGGGTTGCGGTCATAGGCATCCTTAATATTTTGCAAAAACCTTGCACGAATAATACATCCTCCACGGAAGATCATCGCAATGCTGCCATATTTCAAATCCCAGTTATAAGCGTCAGAAGCAGCTCTCATTTGGGCAAATCCTTGCGCATAGGAAGCGATTTTGCTTGTGTACAGCGCTTTGCGAACAGCTTCAATAAATTCCTGCGGATCACCGTCGTAGCTGGATACCGCTGGGCCGTTTAATTTTTTGCTGGCAGCCACACGTTCTTCTTTCATAGCGGAGATAAAGCGTGCGAACACGGATTCCGTAATGATCGACAATGGCACACCCAAATCCAATGCACTTTGGCTAGTCCACTTGCCAGTACCCTTTTGTCCTGCTGAATCGAGAATGACATCTACCATTGGTTTGCCTGTTTCCGGATCAATTTTCTTGAAAATATCAGCCGTTATCTCGATCAAATAACTATCCAGCTCGCCATTGTTCCATTCCGTGAAAATGTCATGAAGCTGGCTAGTGTTCAGGTTCAACACATCTTTAAGCAGGTGGTACGCTTCGCCGATGAGCTGCATATCGCCGTATTCGATGCCGTTGTGTACCATTTTGACATAGTGCCCAGCGCCGTCAGCACCGATATAAGTGCTGCACGGATCACCATTCACTTTTGCTGAAATAGCTGTCAAAATTGGCTCTACAAGCTCGTATGCGTCTCTTTGTCCGCCTGGCATGATGGCTGGTCCGTTAAGCGCACCCTCTTCGCCGCCAGAAACGCCGGCTCCGATAAAGCGGAAGCCTAATGCTTGAAGTTCTTTGTTTCTACGCTGTGTATCTGGAAAATAGGCGTTTCCGCCATCAATTAGAATATCTCCTTGATCCAGATACGGCACCAACTGATTGATCGTATCATCTGTCGGTTGACCCGCTTTCACCATGATAAGAATTTTACGCGGCGATTCCAGTGATTGTACGAATTCTTCCACACTGAATGCGCCGACAAAATCTTTTCCTTGTGCCTCCGCCAATAGTTCATTTGTTTTCTCTGCTGAACGATTATACACAGCAACCGAGAAACCTTTGCTTTCTATATTCAAGGCTAGGTTTTTACCCATTACGGCCAAACCAACCACGCCAATTTGTTGTTTTTTCATGATAACTGCCTCCCTGTCATTACTATCCTGTTGTAGATAAACATTTATGGATTAACGTTTGGAAAACGCAGCTTATTGCTGCGCCGTTTTCTTCCAGTCAGCTGCGAACTTCTCCATGCCTTGATCCGTTAGAGGATGTTTGGAGATTTGTTCGATTACAGAGAACGGAATCGTTGCTATATGTGCTCCAGCCATCGCTACACGAGTAACATGATCCGGGTGGCGAACAGATGCAGCGATGATTTGGGCATCCAGATTGTGCGTGCGGAACAATTCAGCAATCTTCGTGACGAGCAGAACGCCATCTTCCGAAATATCATCCAAACGACCGAGGAATGGAGAAACGTAAGTCGCTCCAGCGCGAGCAGCCAAAAGCGCTTGGTTTACAGTGAAAATCAATGTGACGTTTGTTTTCACGCCTTTTTTGGTCAAATAACGGCAAGCTTCTAGACCAGCTAGCGTCATCGGAAGCTTAATGGTAATGTTTTTATCATTGTTGTTGATTTTGATCAGTTCATTTGCCTGCGCGATCATTTCTTCAGCAGTTTCTGCATCAGGCGTTACTTCTGCTGATACCGATTCAACCTCAGGCACTTCGCGGAGAATTTCTGCTATGCGGTCTTCGAATTTCACGCCTTCTTTGGCAACCAAAGATGGATTCGTTGTAACACCAGACAATACACCGATTTTATAAGCTTTTTTGATATCTACCAAATTCGCAGTGTCGATGAAAAATTTCATAATTAAAACCTCCGTTTTTTTTATTAAATTTTTATTGTCTTCATGCGTTGCTTAACGTAATTCTTTTGCCATTCGAACCACATTATCTACCGAAAATCCGAAAAACTCTAAAACTTCACCACCTGGTCCAGAAGCGCCAAACGTATCGATGGACAATACGCTGCCGCTTGGTCCTGTGTAACTATCCCAGCCTAACGAAATGCCAGCTTCAATAGCTAAACGTTTCGTAACAGATGCAGGCAGCACTGATTGCTTATATTCTGCCGATTGACGGTTGAACAATTCACGGCTTGGCATAGCTACTACACGAACTGAAATATTTTCCTTCTCAAGTTCAGCTTTTGCGCCAACTGCCAAGGAAACCTCAGAACCAGTACCAATCAGAATAATGTCAGGCTTGTCGTTCGTCTCTGTTAGAACATAACCGCCGCTGGCAACCGCAGCGATATTGCCTTTAGTTTCTTCATATATAGGCAAGTTTTGTCTGCTTAGTACTAACGCTACTGGTCCTTCATTTTGCTGCAAAGCATATGCCCAAGCATTAGCCGTTTCATTGGCATCAGTCGGACGGATGACTGTAAGCCCAGGAATCGTGCGCAATGCGGTCAAATGCTCAACGGGCTCATGAGTAGGTCCATCTTCGCCAACAGCGATGGAATCATGTGTAAATACGTAAATGACAGGAAGCTTCTGCAGTGCAGCCAAACGAATGGACGGACGCAGATAGTCGCTGAACACGAAGAATGTACTTACAAACGGTTTTACGCCGCCGTGCAGTGCCATACCATTACCAGCAGCGCCCATAGCATGCTCGCGAACGCCGAAGTAAATATTACGTCCTGCATAAGATTCAACAGCAAAGGTTTTTTCACCGTTAATATCGGTCATCGTTGAATGCGACAAGTCTGCGCTTCCGCCAAAAATTGAAGGCACCGTTTTAAGGTAATGATTGATCGCTTGACCGCTCGCTACACGTGTAGAAACGGTTTTGGAAGCATCAAAAGTAAGAAGATCTGCAGCATCGATGACAACAGAACCTTCAATGACTTGCTCAAGTTCCGTACCAAGCGCTGGATGCTGTTCTTTATAAGCAGCCATTAGCTGATTCCACGCTGCTTCTTTTGCTTCGCCTTTTTGTTTCAACTGTGCAAAGTGAGCTTGAACTTCTGCTGGAACGGTAAATTCTTCCTCATGATCCCAACCGTAAACCGCTTTTGTCGCTTTTGCCTCTTCTTTGCCTAGCGGATTGCCGTGTACTTTATTCGTTCCCGCTGCCTTGCTTCCGTATCCGATTACCGTACGAACTTCGATAATGGTCGGCTGCTCTTCATTGCTCTTCGCTGCTTCAATCGCTTTCGTAATTTGTTCGATATCATTGCCATCTTCCACTCGCAAATACTGCCAGTTAGCAGATTCGGCTCTCTTCTGCATGTTTTCTCCGAAAGAAAGATTGAGGTCGCCGTCCAAGGAAATATCGTTGGAATCATACAATACAACGAGTTTATCGAGCTTCATATGTCCAGCCATAGACATCGCCTCGTAAGAAATTCCTTCCATTAAGCAGCCGTCTCCGACAAGTGCATACGTGTAATGATCAACAACCGGGTATCCGTTTTGATTAAATTTTGATGCTAGGTGAGCTTCGGCCATTGCCATACCTACAGCCATCGCAAGTCCTTGTCCCAGTGGCCCTGTTGTTGCATCAACGCCATCTGTATGGCCATATTCAGGATGTCCAGGCGTTTTGCTGTTTAGCTTACGGAACTGCTTCAAGTCCTCGAGCGATACGTTATAGCCGGATAAATGCAGCAGGCTGTAAAGCAAAGCCGAGCCATGACCCGCTGATAAGACGAAACGGTCACGGTTGAACCATTTTGAATGGCTCGGGTTGTGATTAAGATGGTTGCCCCAAAGTGAGTACGCCATAGGCGCCGCTCCCATTGGAAGCCCCGGATGTCCGGAATTTGCAGCGTTTATAGCATCGATAGACAGTGTACGAATTGTATCAATAGATAGTTGTTCAATTGTTTTTGTATTAAGCATATTGTTCTCCTTTTATGGTTTCGATTTCTTGTTCGGTCTTCTCATCGAACCACCAATGGAAGCCGTCTTGTGCGAGCAGCATATCAGACTCAGCCGGTCCGTATGTGCCAGCGGCATAACGATGCAATGGAACTAAGTTTTCTTCATAGGCTTCCAAAATGGGTTGAACCCATTTCCATGACAATTCGACTTCGTCCCAATGCGCGAAAAATGTAGAGTCGCCGTGCAAAGCATCGTGAATCAAATTCTCATAAGCTTCAGGCACATTGTCTCTCGTCGCATGAAAATCGATATTCATGGGCTTGAATTCGCCCTTGTGCTGAGGGTCTCTCGTATTTAATTGCAATCTGATGCTCTCATCGGGACTGATCTCAAATACAAGCAGATTAGGCATTTTACTATCATCGTTTGCTGCAGCCTGCTTTATTGGTTCCTTGAACTCGATCACAATTCTTGTCGATTTGTCCTTCATTCTTTTGCCTGTACGGATATAGAAAGGAACGCCCCGCCAGAAGTAATCATCGATTTGAAGTTTAGCCGCAATAAAGGTGTCGTTCATGGAGTATGCAGCAATGTTTGGTTCGGCGGTATAACCGACTACCGATTTCCCTTGGATCACTCCTTCTCCATATTGTCCCCTTATCACTTGGGAGTTGACATCCTCTTTTTGCAGCAGCTCCAGCGATTCCATGACCAGCTTCTTTTTGAAACGGACATTTTCTGAAGTGCTGTTGTTCGGGAGGTGAATGGTCAACATCATGAGCAATTGAAGCATATGGTTCTGGAACATGTCTCTGATTGCACCAACATGATCATAATAGCCAGCTCTTTCTTCCACGCCTACAATTTCGTTTGCCGTAATTTGAACGTTGGCAATGTAGCGTTTGTCCCAAAGTGCTTGAAGGACTGGATTGCTTTGCTGCAGAACCTCAAGCTTCTGAACCATCGGCTTGCCAAGATAATGATCAATGCGGAAAACTTCTTCTTCCGCAAACGATTTGCTCAGGTTTTCATTCAATTCCCGAGCAGACTGCAAATCATGACCAAATGGCTTCTCGATTACAAGCCTCTTCCAACCATTTGCAGAACCAAGCCCGCTCTCGTGAATGTTAGCTGCAATCGGTTCAAAAAATTCAGGTCCAACCGACAAGTAAAACAAGCGATTTGGTGCAATGCGCAGCTCTTCTTCCCGTTTCTCAATCAGATGAAGAAGCTTATGGTAATCTTCTTTGCGGCCAACATCCAATACACTATAGCGGAATGCTCGCAAGAATTTTTGAATCAATTCGGGATCATTTGCTTCACGCCTGGAAAACATACGAAGAGATTGTTCGACATTGTCCTGAAAGGTTTTATCGGATAGCTCTCTTCTACCGAGGCCGACCACGGAGAAGAACTCCGGCAGCTTTTGATCAATAAATAAATTATACAAAGCAGGGTAAATTTTTCTTTTTGCTAAATCCCCTGTCGCTCCAAACAAAACAAACGTGGTAGCCTCCATGTTCTTTCTCCTTCCAGCAGTGCTTTGTAGTTAGTACTGGTTTCTATTTCCTAATTCCACTATAATACGAATATGACCTATACAAGTAATTCATATTTTTCACAGGAGCTATAGATACTGTCTATGATCAATTATGAGCTATACAAAGTTTTTTACTGGACGGCGAAGAAGGGAAGCTTATCCCAAGCCGCAAAATCGTTGTATATCACGCAGCCGAGCGTTAGTCATGCCATCAAACAGCTGGAAGACAGCTTAGGCATCATTTTGTTTTACCGGAATTCAAAGGGTGTTGCTCTGACGCAAGAGGGTGAAATCCTTTATTCCTATATTGAGAAATCTCAAATTCTCATCTCGCTAGCCGAAGAAAAGATGGCGGCGCTTAAAAATTTGGACAGCGGTGAGCTGCGGATCGGTGGGAGCGATTCGTTGTTCAAGCATTATTTGCTGCCTTATTTGGAAACCTATCACGAAAAATATCCCGGTATCAAGCTGCATCTGAATCATGGAACGACACCGGAAACCATCGCTTTTCTGAAGGAAGGCAAAATCGATTTGGGCGTCGTTCGTATGCCCATCGTCGATTCTCAGCTAGAGGTTATGAAGGGTATTCAGCTGCAGGATTGTTTTGTAGCAGGAGCACGTTATGCTGAGCTTAAGGACAAAGTGCTTTCACTAGAAGTGCTGCTTCAATATCCAATTATCCTGTTCTCTCGAAACAGTCGTGTACGAATGGCGATTACCGAACTATTCCAAAATTATGGGCATCAAATCAAGCCTGAAATTGAGGTAGGAAGCGTTGATTTACTCATCGAATTCGCGCGGAAAGGCCTCGGTATTTCTTATGTGACTAAAGAATTTATTGCCAAAGAATTGGAAGAAGGTTCTCTCTTTGAGATTCAATTGGATATTCAAATGCCTCCTTCCCAAGTAGGCTTTATGATCATGCACAATATGCCATTATCCAATGCGGCAAGCAAGTTTTTGGAGCTAGTGAAATAGCAGCTTATGGAAGAAAAAAAGGTCAAGCATGTCGGTTTTTCACCATGCTTGACCTTTTTTCTATCTATTTTTACGGAACAATTTCTTATTAGCGGTTTTATGTCGTTAATTTATATCTTCTTGACAATTGCTTTATTAATGTTTAAAGCTTTTTAGTTCCTTTTTAATACATCACAATGAAAGGACGGCTTTAGCATAGCTGACGTTAACTATAAATAAAATTGAGAACTCTAATTTTTCGGATTGTAATCAATGGATATTGACCTTTTATTAGAACCTATATTACCACTTAAAAAAATGTCAATATCCGATCCAGTGATTAGTTCTACTAAAAACCCTTTATTAATTGACTGTTGATTTTCATCCTGCTCAATATAGCTATAGCTGTCAATTTCCCCATTGTATTGTAAGCTTTTCAATTCTTTCTCGTAAAAGGAGTAAAATTCTTTGTCATCAACATAAGTTGAGTAAAAAGGAGAACAGCCATCGGATTTCCCATGAAACACAGTTCTTTTCGGAAGTGGAATAGAAATATTAATTTGGTCTTCCATATAGGATTCACACTCATAGATTTTACTTGGAAATAAGTAACTATGAATATAATTGTTAAATTCTAAATTCCAGAAGTAAATTTGGAATAAAGCAATAATTGGTATCGTATAAGCTAAAAATTTTTTAGTTGATCCCTTGCCTTTTTTTATTCCGATTATTACTACGCAAACAATAAAAGCTAAAATCATAATAACAGTATAGGGAATGTATAATATATTACCCGCCATAGAGCCACATCCCTTATTAGCAATTTACCGCTATTACGATCTTAATATTGTAAAAATATCGACAACTAGGCAGTTTTCACCTAAATTGTCGATACCTGATATTTTATATAAACTCACTTAATATCGCATCTCTAAAACGCATATGATGCAGCTTTTTCCCAATAAATCCTTCTATTAATCCACATCTTGAAGATGAGCATTAGTGCTTCTATATCGTATCATGAAAAATAGCCGATTCATATGATCAACAATGATAACCGTACAAAATAATGACTTTTTCTATTGCCAAACCCACACGTATTTCCTATACCTAAATTACTTAAGCTTCGCCAGACCAACAATCCAGTCCGCCAGCTCCTTCGTTTGTGCGAGGAGAGCGATAGGATCACGATACCATGAACGTTCTTCATTCCAAAGGAAAATTCGTTCTTCACGTACCGCTTCCAGAGAACCCCATATCGGATCTTTTTTGAGCTCTTCCAGCGATGACTCGGTCGTTAGGACGATGTAGTCCCCTGCATACTCCGGAAGTTTCTCTATTGATATTTTCGAATAAGTATTAGCTAATATATTTTCAGGGATTGCAGTTGGAGCAGCAAGGCCCAGCATCTGATAAATATTTCTGCCTCCACGACCTGATTTGGGGCCGAATGCGAAAACTTGTCCATCATACTCCTGGAATACAGAAAATGTAGAACCTTCTGGTAAAAGCCCTGCAATTTTCTCCTTCGCTTCAGCTGTATGGAGATCATATTGTTTCAACCATTCAGCCGCCTCGTTTTCTTTGCCTAATACTTCTCCAAAATAGGTTAATTCTTCATGAACACTATTGAAGGTATTAGAGGCGATAGACACCGTCGGTGCAATCTCACTATATTTCTCATAAGCCTCTGGCTTGGTCGTATGTGTAATAATAATATCCGGTTCTATAGAAAGGAGCTTCTCTATTGAATCACCGACATCTTCCACACCTTCCAAATGTCCCTTTAAATACGGGCTATTCAGCAGCACATTATTGGAACCGATCGGTTCAACGCCAAGAGCAATTACAGTGCCCAAATAGTCAATAGATGCAACTCGCTTTGGATTAATTGGAACTTCCACATCACCAAAATGGGTAGATACTATTTTTGTTTCATTTAACTGCGCAGCAGTTGTAGAACTATTGGCAGACTGATTGTCTGATGTTTTCTCTGTTCCTGTCGTATTGCCCGAGCTCGCGTTTCTCGGGGTGTTAGTTGCTGCTGAGCACGCACTAACCATAATAGCAAAACAGAGCCATAATGTAGACAGCATTACCGTTTTGGAGCCTTTGTTCATTGTGTAATCCTCTTCTCCTATGAATTGAGAATGTTTTTCATTCTCATTATAAATATAGTTTTGAGAGGTTTGATTAACAATGGAGTTTTTTAACGCTTTTTTTGTATGATTAGAACCCTGACCTTGATCGGACAGATGTTTATTTCGAAATTTTCCAGGTGCAATACCAGCATATTTTTTGAAAATACGATTGAAATAGAACAAATCTGAATATCCCACATTCAATGCGATTTCTTGTAAAGTAGCATCTGTCGTAAGCAATAAAAATTGTGCTTTCTCTATTCTCAATTTAATGACATATTCAATCGGACTGAATCCTGTCTGCTCTTTAAATTTGCGCGTAAGATACTGTGGACTATAATTGAGCTCCAAAGATAATGATTCCATTGATTTCGGCTCTTGATATCTATCGGATAAAAAGCGCAATACTTGCTCTGCTAGATTATTTTGACTAATCGCCTCAGAGCTTTGCAGCATTTGACGAAACAGCCTATGTACGAATTGATAAAATACCCCTCTAACCTGCAGCATGTCCAGCTTATTTGCTTGAATCCAATCTCTATGCATCATTTGCACATATTCCAAAAGTGCCAGCCCGTCATATGGCGTATAGCTGTATGCCTTCTCAAATGGATTATCACTTTGCATCAGTAATTTAAAATCATAAAGACAGTTTTGCGGCAATACTGCCTTATATAGAATCAGAAAGTATTCAATTGCCGTTTCTGCTTCGATCTCCAAGCAAGCTCCTTTCCCTCCGTGCAGCACATAAAACCTGTCGGCAAAATGGACATCTCCATCCAGCCAAAGCCGACCTCTGCCGCGAACAATATAAACAAAGGTGCTGGTGGGCAATGTATACTTTTTTAAGCATTTTCCTTGCTCTAACGTGTTTTGTCTAACATCTAAAACCCTTACAATTGCCTGATCCCATAATTGGATATGGTCATTAATGTTCATTTGCTTGATTCAAATCCTCTCTTTACTCTCGCAACGATCAAAATGTAAAACTTTTTGCTTTTATAGCAATATACCCTTATATAAGTGTATTTATTGAGAATTGTTCTCATTGTTATTGTATAGGAAAATAATAGAACTTTCAATTTGCAATCATGAACACTTCCAGCGATTCCATTTTTCCAGCTTGGATAAAGCTTCTTTCTATTCATTATTAAACCTCCCTTTGAATATGAATGCCAATTCATCATATATCGAAAGTCCTTTCATAGAAAAAGCAGGTTTCAAATGTTTCTAGATAAATTTCTGAAAAGTGTAATGCCCATTAATGACCGACTACTCATAGTCTATAAATTTTGTACTTCTGTCACTTCAAAATGTGTTAAAGACTACACAACATATACAAAGTTATGTATTTAATGATTAACACAAAAAAGGCAGTCAATAAATCTTGACTGCCTTTCCGCGATTATCACAGTTTTTATTTTCTGTATATTTAATCTAAACTCACATAGCTGAAGAAGAAATTTTTTATAAAAAATTTAGAAGTAAAACCATCTCCTGTTATACACCTCGTGTACGCACCGACCATGCTTTCTTCGCCATAATAGGAATAAACGATACGATCAGAATAAAACATAAAATATACGAAAGATTCATTTGAAGTGAATATAAGAGGGTTCCCAAAATCGGACCAACAAACGATCCCACGCCTTGAACCGCAGCGACGATGGATGCAACGGGTGCTTGTTCCTTCTCATTAACGGCAAGAGAAGCGGCAGTCGTATAACCAGGCATTACAAATCCGATGCCGATACCGAAGCTAGCAAAAGCAAGCTCATAGTAGTGCGGGAGAAGCAAAAACAATAGAAATCCTGCTCCAAGAGCACTTAAACCAACGCTCATAAGCTGACTTGGCTGCCATTTCAAGAAACGACCAATCAGTACTTGTGCAGCAACGACAAACAGTCCTGCAGTGGAGAGCCCTAATCCCGTCATTCGTGTTGCCTCTTGTACAGAAACAGAAAGCCGATCCTGAATGTAGAATCCGCTGGTCACCTGCAACATAATCATTACAGTGGACAAAATCAACCCTATCGTAATGTACAAACGAATTCGAGAATCAATCGGAGACAGCTTCGCAGCACTATTTTGTATGGAAACGGTCTGATTGCCTGGAATGATTATCATGAATACAACAATTACAATCAGTAATAATCCTGCAGAGACATAGATAGGAGCTGTTAGCCCTACGGATGTTAAAGCTGCTCCTATAGCCGGTCCAACTACAAAGCCAAGTCCATTGGCTCCTCCGAATAAAGCCATCCCTTTGGCTCGATTGTCCGCTGTCGTCCATTCCATTAAATAGCTCTGCGCCATCGCTGGAATCGCCCCGAAAAAAAAGCCGGCAAACGCACGAAGACCCAGAAAAACCCAGAAAAGCAGCTCAGTTGATAAGCTCTCCCTTTGCGCTGCATCTGCGACCCATGCAAACGCCGTAACCATAACTGCATACCCCAGCAAGGCCGAAATCATAATAAGCTTTCTGCCTATTCGAGCCCATCTCCCCCATACAAAGCTACCTAAGATCCAGCATATTCCCGTAATAGTAACCAAGCTGCCCGATTCGATTTCCGTTAAGCCCAAGCTCCGTGCAAGCGGCCCAAGAATGGGATTAAATGTTGCGATCGAAATCATAGCCGTTAGAACTGTGATGAAAATAACGACAAAGTACTTTTTCATAATCATCTCTCACTCCTCTTCCTGTAAATAATTATCACAAACGATAATCTCGCTATCTACCTGCTGAGGATTTTTTTTCACCTGCTGAAGACCAAATAAAAAAACGACCTCAGCCTACAAACGGCCAAGATCGAATTTTTGTGGAAAGCTTAATTATAGGTTTGTTTTGCCTGTTGCAAAAAATCACTGGGATTACAGCCATAATGTTTCCGAAATGCGGTAGCAAAGTTGCTCGGATTGCTGTATCCAACGGCTATGGCTGCTTCGCACACCTTCATTTGGTTCGTTTCCATAAGCCAGGCCCCTTTTATAAGCCGCTGCTCTCGAACAAGCTCAAATATCGTCATTCCGAATAATTCACGAAAACCCTTCTTTAGTTTTGTCGTGCTCAGCCCTACTATTTTGGATAATTCATGGATGGAGCGCGGATGCTCCAAATGATTGACGATAACTTGCCGAGCCATATGCAGCTTTTCTAAATCATTCCTGCCCTGTAATCTTGTAGCATTCAGAGAAGTGCTTACTCCTCCATGTTCGTGTACAAATAACAAAATAAGCTCCAAAGCTTTACTTTCCATATATAAACGCTTAAGTGGTCCTTGATAAGTGCATAACAACATATCAGAAACAATTTTTGCAATTTCAGGGGAAATGGCATAATTATGAACCGTATTTTTATAGTAATTCAATAATCGAACAAGCCGCTCCCGTTCTTCTTTTTCCTCAAAATAGAAGCTCAGTTCCTCTGGCCGAAGTCTTACTTTAATCCCATAGCTTTTGGAATTAGAGCTTGTCTCATGATAAACCTTCGTATGGTCTGTGAAGAATACCGTATTCCCCGGGGAATTTGAGATGGCTATCGGCGTACCGTTCCACTCACAGTAAACCTCTCCGCTAAGCTGATATGCAAGACCAAGAACTTGGCATTCTTGTTCAATATACAGCTTCAAGTTTTCGCGTAAAAACAAATCTTCAACCAAAATTTCCATGCCCGGTCTAATCTTCATGCGTGAAATAAAACCGCGTCCCACACTTTCCGGTAAATCCAGACGCTGTTCCCAGCTTGAGAAAGAAAGCTTACGATCCATTCCTTCCGATAAAAGATCTATATATTCATGAACATCTGCTAATTTAAATTGATGTCGCATAAGACACTGTCCTTTTCAACTTTTAAATGAAAACGATTCTCAATATAATCTTATAAGAAATGCAGTTGAAGATCAAACTTAAATTAGCAAATTCCATGAAACTTTCATAAGATTAGCTTGATTCGAATGGAAGCGATTCTGCATGAAGAGACGGTTTCTTTTGTAACAAGCGTTTCGCAAAAAGAGTAAAAAGAATCAAGGAAATCGCGACAGACAAAGCACTGACGACGAACAACACTTTATAGCTTGCATACTGAGAGACAGAGCCTAACATGATCGCGCCTAACCCAATACCAAGGTCATTAGCAGTTGAGATGGAGGCGTTCGCGACTCCTATACGATTCGGGTGAGCCAAACGGATCGTAGCTGCTTGAAGAGCTGGCTGCGCGGAACCGAAGCCAATACCATATAAAATCGCCGACAGGAGTACGCCCATCAATCCGCTCGAGAGGCTCAATACTATCAATGCAATAATCGTAATTATAAGTGCCGGAACAATGACAAAAATTTCTCCATACCGATCAGATAGTTTTCCCGAAATGGGACGGCTTAGGGCAAGCGTTGCAGCAAATGCTAGAAAAAACGCTCCGGAATTAACCTGAATCGACTCAGCGAAGAGCGGAACAAAGGTTGTAATGCCGCCATAAGCAATAAAGAGAAAAAAGACCGAGGCCGCAACGGGCAAAACCGATTTTTCGAATAATTCAATTTTTCTCGTGTCAGCTTTTGGCTGGAAAGGCATTTTTGCACCTAACATTAGGAGCAGTGCTCCTGCAGAGAGGACCACAGCGATTAAAAACAAATCGTTGTATGATCGATTTTGAGCAACCCAGATGCCGAACATTGGGCCGATTGCCATAGCCAGTGTCATGGATGTGCTAAACCACCCCATTCCCTCACCACGCCGGGTGGACGGGATCATGTCTGTAATCGCCGTCATCGTAGCGGTTGTAGATACTGCCCAGCTCATGCCATGCAATATTCTGAGCCCCAACAAAACAGCAATTCCCCCAACCCAGTTATACATATACATTGCCAAGATGAAGAGAATCAGTCCCCAAATGATAAACGGACGCCTGCCGAACCGGTCTAGCAGCCCGCCAACAAGCGGCCGTAAAATAACAGCAGACAACATAAACGCACCCATCGCCAGACCGACCTGCGATTCATTGCCTCCCAGTTGTTTGATGAACAACGGAAGCGTCGGATACAGCATATAAAATGCATTAAATAAGAACAGGTTACCTATAGTCATGAGAATAAACGACTTCGTCCATAGGCGTTCCATATTTCATTCCTCCTTAGGTGCAAAAAGGTTTTGATTTTTACTGATGAACAATAAACAGGAAATACAGATGATATAAAGAAGCTTAATCCATGGAGTGAACTCCAAGTCAATACATAAATCCCACTTGCTTCGGAGTAAAAATGTATGGCCAATTACAATGACGTAATAATAATCATTGATTCATTAATGAACACTTGTCTATAATTATAAGCAGATGTAAACCATCTGCAATTGTTAAATGAACGCGATTTGTTAATTAATGAACAACTTCTGTATATTTGTTAATTATTTACGAAAGCTTGGTGACCTGAAATTGGCTAAAGTAGATCGAAGAATACAAAAAACGCAGGATGCGTTAAAAAAAGCGGTTATAGATCTGATGTCAGAAAAAAATTTTGATGATATTACAATTCAGGATCTTTCCGACAGGGCGAATGTGAGCCGCGGGACCATCTATCTTCATTATTTGGATAAATATGATCTGCTGGATAAACTCATTGAAGAACATATTGATGTGCTAAGGGTAACGTGCAGAGCGGCTGCGGAATTGGATTTTACCGAATCGACACTAATCTGGACTGAATATTTTGAACGTCATTATTCATTTTTTTCCATGATGTTGGCGAGTAAAGGCGCTCCTTACTTTCACGGGCGATTTCTTGCATTTCTTATCGAAGAATTTAAAAATGAGATCGATGTAACGAAAGGAAAAAATGAGGGGTTAAATGAAGATCTTCTTGTGAGGTTTGTCGCTTCCTCTTTTGTTGGAGTAGTGGAATGGTGGTTCATGAATGAAATGCCTGTCCCCCATCATGTCTTAGCAGAACAACTGGGGACATTGCTGGAGAGGAATGTATAATCGTTATAAACGAACGGCGTACATCATCTTGCTAAGCTCGTCAGTACATTAACTTCAGTGCTCTCTAATATCTACTAAATAAGGCTTGCGTATTAAATCGAATTTATAAACGAAAAAATATTTATTATCTGCCTTTATTAGATTCCAAGTTGTTAATGGAACTTTAATTTTATCCGTACGAGTTTGGTCAGCATATATAATATTTATAAAATGATTTCCGCCTTTACTCTCCTTGCTTTCAATCGTGCCAACTGTGATACGAGTAGTCTCTATCGGCTTATAGATCCAAAATATGATGAAACTTACGAAAACAATCAAAACAACAATATACTTGTTTCTCATCAATTTAAGCATGCTGCAGACCGCCCTTTCTAGTCTAATCGGTATTTTTTTGTTTGTAGAAGTTAATTATGGAAGTAATTTCACGGATTTGAATTTTGTTACAAATCATAAAACTAATTAATACTTTAGTCAATCATCTTTTCTAAGTAGACGCTTCACTTCCAATCAATAAAATAGCCACCGCAATGGGTGGCTAGTACAATTATTTAAAATGACCCTTCGGCTTTTTGCCGCTCCATCTTTCGTCAACCTTTTCGAAGGCTGATTGGTATCTCGCATCCACACTAATTCGGTATTGATTGGTTGTATTCTCCAGTGAGCAGTGCATTAAAAACATGCCAAAAATGAGTACATCGCCTGCCTGAAACTGAGTTGTCGCCCACTGACCACCGAACTTCTCTGTAATAACAAGCGGATCATCCGTGTAATGTCCCAAACCATCACGATCCGAATCTTTGGAACCATACGATTGCTTCAGCTTTTCAAATCGATGCGAGCCGAGGCAAATCGCCAGTCCCCCCATTTCATACGAAACATCTCCAAGAGGAGACCATACGGTATAGACATTCGGGGTACCTCTTCCCATGTAAACAATGTCGTAGTGCGCTCCTGTAAAATCACCTTTGCCTACCGCACGAAGCCACTTGTAATGATAAGTCAGTGACTGTTCTCCGAGAAATTCGTCGAAGAAACGCATGATGTGCTCCCCATTCAAAACATTAAGCAGTGCAGGTAGATCCTCGTTTGTTCCTCCAAAAAAAATCGTTTTGCTTCCATCTGCCATTACGCCATCTTCTAATTGCGTATCCCGATCTAGCTTTCCCATCTGTTTCATCTTTTCCAAAATATTTGTTCGAGCCTGCATCACCTTATCGCGATCATGAAACCCGCGGATCAGTAAATAACCGTCTTCCTCCATCCGATCGCGCAGCGCCTGAACATCATGAAAAATATCATTTGAGCTTCTGAGCTCTGTGAGCTCTTTTCCATCCATTTCTAATTCACGGCTTCCAACTTTAAGCTTCATTTCAATTACACTCCTCTACTCGGTATTTGTTCTAAGTGTAGAGGAAAATCATCTATGCATCCATGGATACATGTATTCACATCATGTATAATTGTACATATTATACATAGAATTCACGGTAATTTATGAAATTAAATGTATATTAGAACAATGGAATGGAGTTGATTAATATGACCTACATGAATATTCCTTATATCCTTGGAAAAGAACCTATCAGCTTCCCTCAATTTAATTCGATTTGGAAAGTGCAGGCTGACGATGCATACAACATTATAACCAGTGAAGGATTCGTCGTTCCCGGTCTTTTTATTACTTATGAAGGTAAGGGCATCCTATCCCAAGGGAATGACCGCTATGAGCTGCAAGCAGGCACTTTCTTTTTCGTTCAGGAGGGAATTCCCTCCGAATACAAGTGTCAGGATAATAACTGGAAATTTTATTATCTTGATTTCAATTCCCTGGACGCCATTCGAAATCTGCAGCTCCCTGTAAGCAAGGTCGAATCAACAGGAAAAGTTGCAGAGGCAGTACTGCTGTGCGAGCGTATCATTGATACTTTGATTGCAGAATCCTTCGGCTACGCTTATTCTTCGAATATCTTCCTGCAACAATTATTGGTACTCTTTGCTAGAGAGCTTGAGTCAGGTCAGACCTCGCGCCAAACCGAACTCAACAATATATTAATCTATATCCATCGGAATATGGATAAGGGTATTCGGGTCGAAGAACTCATCGAACGCAGCGGCTTGTCGCGAACGTCCTTTTTTTCGCGCTTCCGCGCATTAACAGGCCAATCACCCAGCGAGTATATGCAAAATTTAAAGCTAGAATCGGCCAAAGTATCGCTGGAAACAACAAGCCTGTCAGTGAAGGAAATTTCATCCCAGCTGCAATTTTATGACGAGTTTCATTTCTCTAAGCTGTTTAAACGAAAGTATGGTCATTCTCCAAGCAATTGGCGGTCTTCCAGAGGAACATGAATCCTAGCTGAATGATGAATCGTTTTTTGTCCGTTCCGCTTTTACATGTTTCAGCTGGGCGACGATAATGACACTAATGATTGCCAGAAGGAACCATGAGCTAATCTTACTGAAACTGACCAGCTGCCAGGTTTGATTCTGATCAGGATATTTCCAAGCATTAAAAAATGTGGCAATATTTTCAGCTAACCAAATAAAAAAACCTACAATAATAAATGAAAGGGTTAAAGGCATTCGATAAGTTATAGCTCTGACCCTAAATATGATCCATGTTTTCCAGAATACAATAAATACAAGCGCCGTCAGCCACCAGCGAAAATCAGGAATAAAATGATGTGTGAAAAAGTTGAAATAGATGGCTCCTCCAAGCAGCGCCGATGGTACAAGCCCAGGCCAGCCCGTCATGTCCATTCGTAGTCTCCGCCAAACCTGACACATAAAGCTTGCAACACTTGCATACATAAATCCGCTATAGAGCGGGACACCAAGCAACTTTGTAAACCCTAGCTCCGGGTATGACCAAGAGCCCATCCTGACCTTATAGATCTCAAGCAGCAAACCAATGATGTGAAATATACAGATTACTTTGATTTCATCACGTGTCTCTAATCCGCTGCGATACATGAGATATTGCACGCCAAGCAGCACAAGTAGAATGGCATCATAACGATGAATGAAAGGTATTTCTACGATGTTAGAAAGAGCTAATGTTCCAAAAATCGCAATTGGAAATATGCAGCTCATCGCCTGATGGTAGCCAAAATGCAGTAGTTGTAACATTGATTTCAATTTGTTTCTCTCCTCACCATGACCAAAGGATAACATTTCACGACAGTGTCAACGTTCAACAACTGTCCTACGAGATAGAGCTCCTGCCATGTTAAATAAAAAAACAATTTCCTTTTCTACTCAGGAAATTGTTTTTTATTTTATTTTATTGTTCTATAAATTATGTTTATTTTTTTGATCATAGAAATGACAGCGAGCAACAATAATAAAATAATTCCACTTAAAAATAATAGATAACTTAATGGAATTAAAAAGAACAATGGTTCTATTAGCGTACCATCTGGAGCTACTTCAGATTTACCCATCATTCCGATAACTAGACAAATGATTCCCAAAAAAATTGGGATAGAAGCTAATTTTAACCACGCTGATAATCCTTTCTGTCTCATAAAAACCCTCTTCTTAGCTAACTATGAAAATAATATCGTCAATATCTATGTAAGTCAATATAAATTTATCGCAAAACAATAAATGCTTGTTGTTTTAATTATTTTCAATGTTTTACACTTTCGTATTTGTAAGCTCTCGCTCAAATCGTTTAGCTCAACGCCACAAATTCGTAACAACTTGCTCATTGTGCATCATTGCCCATTGGGCAATAATATAAGCAGGGATTATTTTTGAAAAAGCTTCCATTCTATTTAAAAGGGGTGAACGCTTAAGCGTTACATGATGAATAAACAAAGCCTACGCGATATCAAAAGAGAAGCAACCGCGAATGCGCTTGCCGATGCAGCTTTCGCTCTTGCTCTGGAAAGGGGAATGGATGGTTTCGTCGTCGAAGATGTCGTGCAGCGCGCCGGTTACTCCAGAAGAACGTTTGCCAACCACTACTCCTGTAAAGAGGAAGCGATAGCTTCGGCAGCTCTCATCTTTAAAGGCGCCGACGAAATTGGGAATTGGATCAAAAGCTTAAACGAGGACATGTCCCCACTCGACATTCTTCACCAGTTGATGAAGCTGCATCTGACAGGAGAACATATTGGAAAACTGCGACAGCTTGTATCATTTTCGAGGCAGCACCCTACGCTTGAGCCTTACATTTTAAGCGGACTGCGCCGTTTGCAAATTATGGCTCAGGAAACTTTAGATGAGTTTTCCCATGAACGATATCCCGATGGGTATACCCATCTCCTCGCCGGAGCTGTTTATGGAGCCATGCTTCCCATACTGGATGGCAGCCTGAGTGTGCTGTTACCAGGTCAATCAGCCGACGAAACCCCAGAGGCCGTAACGTTCGATCAGTATTTAGATACCATGTTTGGTTACTTGCGAAACGGATTTTAGTACACTGCCTCACGTTATTTCTACATGCAAAGGAGAATCATTAACAGATGTCAACTTTTCTGTACAGATTGGGCAAGTCAGCCTATACCAAGCCATGGTATTTCATTATTAGCTGGATCGCTATTCTCGGAGTTGTGCTCGCTATACTCGGGGTCAATGGAATCCATGTAACGTCCGATATGAAAATTGAGGGAACGGAATCACAGAAGGTATTAGATCAATTGTCAGCGGAACTGCCAGAAGCTTCAGGTGGACAAGCCAGCATCGTGTTTACGGCCCCCAAAGACGAACGTCTAGATACACCAGAGCGTTTGAGTGCCATCACTAAAGCTGTTAATGATGTTTATAACCTTGAATATGTTATTAATGCTGCTGAATTGGCAGCTAAAGCCGGCGCTTCAGCTGCAGAAAACGCTCAAGGGAGTGCACCTCAACAAGGGGATGGAACAGCGCAAGCAACCACAGGTGAATTACCTCCCTTCGGCCCTCTAATGGTCAACGGTGTTCCGGTACCTGGCGTGATGCTTGCCTCTGACGGCAGCGTTGCCCTATTCCAATTCCAATTCACCGTTCAGCAAATGTCGCTTCCTGAATCGGTACCCGATTCCGTCATTGATGCCGCCATGTCTGTTGAACAAACGGGTATTCAAGCATTGCCAAGCGACTCGCTGTCAACTAAACCTTCCATTGGATCAACAGAAGCTATCGGTATTGCCGTAGCTGCCGTTGTGCTATTCATGACACTTGGTTCGGTTGTTGCAGCTGGCTTGCCTCTTCTAACTGCCTTAATGGGAGTAGGAATTAGCGTAGGAGGTGCATACGCCTTCTCAAAATTCATCCATATGACTGATCTCACTCCTGTTCTAGCGCTTATGGTTGGGCTTGCCGTCGGAATTGACTACTCGCTGTTTATCGTAAATCGTCAGCGCCGCATGATTCTTGATCAGGGATTAAGTGCGCGGGAAGCAGCCAGCAGAGCAGTCGGCACTGCCGGAAGTGCAGTGTTTTTCGCTGGCTTGACCGTTATTATTGCTTTGTGCGGCATGCTTGTCATCGGAATTGGCTTCTTGTCTGCCATGGCGCTTGTTGCTGCGTTGGCTGTCCTCGTCAATGTTCTGGTTGCTTTAACTCTACTGCCGGCTCTGCTAGGTTTGCTTGGTGAACGCATCTGCTCGGCAAAAGCACGTACAAAGAGCAGCACCCAAACGAATAAAACTGCTCAAGGGTTTGCACACCGCTGGGTAACGGCTGTAGCGAAAGGACGCTGGCTAGTTATTATTGCTGTTATTGTCATTCTTGGCGCAGCAGCACTACCAGTCGCAAAAATGGAAATGGGCATCCCTTCAGGTGCCACGGCTAACTTAGATACACCATCAAGGCAGAGCTATGACGCCATTTCAAACGGTTTTGGCGAAGGCTTCAATGGCCCGTTGCTCCTAGTAGCAAAGCCAAATGGCGCATCGGACAAAGTGACGCCGGAATTGCTGAATGGTCTAGTGCAGGATCTAGGGAAGCATCAGAATGTTTCGCTTGTGACACCTATGGGCGTAAACAAAACCGGAGATATGGCGATTATTAGCCTCATCCCCAAAACAGGTCCAACGGATGCAGAAACCAAAAACCTAGTTCGTGAGATTCGAGCTTCTGATTCCAGCATGGCGCTAACGTATGATGTCACGGTTGGCGTTACTGGGTTCACAGCAATTAACATCGATATGTCATCAAAGCTGGCTGAGGTGTTCCCTCTCTACGTCGGCATTATCGTCATTCTATCGCTTATTATTCTGCTGCTCGTGTTTCGCTCAATCATCGTTCCACTCAAAGCTACGGTTGGATTCCTTCTCAGTGTGCTCGCTACATTCGGGATTACTACGGCCGTATACCAATGGGGATGGCTTCACTCCCTCTTCGGCTTTGATACCGGAGGTCCGCTGCTCAGCTTTATGCCAATTATGGTTACCGGCATTCTTTACGGGCTGGCAATGGATTATCAGGTGTTCCTCGTCAGCTCCATGCGCGAGTCTTACGTACATGGTCATCACGGAACAGAGAGTGTCGTTCACGGCTACAATCAAGCCAGCCGTGTAGTAGTAGCCGCTGCCGTGATTATGGTGTCCGTGTTTGCAGGCTTTATTTTCGCACATGATATTATGATCAAGCAGATCGGTTTTGCACTCGCAATCGGCATTCTTATTGACGCTTTCTTCGTTCGCATGGCGCTTGTACCAGCTGTCATGGCTGTCTTTGGCGACAAAGCTTGGTGGCTGCCGAAATGGCTAGACCGCATGCTGCCGAACCTGGATGTCGAAGGTGATAAGCTTCTAGCTGAACTGAAGAGCCAGGAGAGCGCTGCTAACATTAAGGCTAAACCTCGTCGAGCATATTGATTCAATTTTCGCTAATTTGATTTACAAAAAAGGCAAACCGGATCATCTGGTTTGCCTTTTTTCACATATAATCCCAAATTCATGCATCGGGAATTGTAGAAGAATTATTGAACCCATTAGATTGACAAAATTATGATTGAGGATTCGTTGGGGTATACTATCACGTATTGAGATTAAAATTCACTTTTTTGTATATTTTACAACATATTCTGAAATATTTTTTCTCATTTGCATTCACTTCCATTGCTTTGTATAAAGTTATTAGTGTATTATTTGTCCTTAGAATACAAAAAAATAGAACCGTAGAGGACGTGTTTACATGCAAGCAAAAATTACACTTCAAGAAGGTCAAAGACTAATTACGAACAAAGATTTTGAAGTTGCCATTGCTCAAAAAGCAATAATCAAACCAATGCAAAACGGCATGCAGATTAGACCAGCTTCAACCATAACAGGATATAACGATGATTCCGTTCGTATGTCAGATGGAAGCATTATTCACAGAACAGCAAATTCATTTTTCGTTTAAAAAAACAATGTCTACAAGGCCGATGTAAAAATCGGTTTTTTTATTTTTTATATGACCCTTAACATTATGATAAACAACTGAATGCGAGCATGGAACAAAAAAAGCAAGGAAACTTCCCCTGCTTTTTTTACTTTATTTAATTGATTTATAATACTCCGCAAACACGTCAGCGAAAGCCTCTGCAGTTTGGAGATTTTCTTCCAGCGTATTATTTACTCCCCCAAATTCCAGAAGCAGGCTTCCATTAGAGACGGACTGGTTGTACTCGGCATTCCCCTGGTGGGCGCTTTTCATAAGAACTCCCCTCGATATGCCAGGATACTTCTTGTTCAATAGAGCGTTTAACGCTTCGGCGAACTTTTTGTTTTCCTTATGTGCAGGATTAGCGTCTCCAATGACGAACATAATGCGCGCATACGTTTTACCATTAATGACAACCGTTGTTTTGTTGCGCGGAACATCAGCGTCACGGTGAATATCGAAGAAATAGGATAGTGATGAATTAGCCTTCATCGCCTTGTCGACTGCTTTACGCGATTCAACGTAGGCTTTTGTGTAGCTTAATTTCTGTTCATTCAATCTTTCAGTAAAGTCGGTCTGTTCAACAATGGAGGCTATCCCTTTTTTCTGAAGACTCTCAGCAAGCTTCTTGCCTACAAGCGTAATGTTCACTTTGGCATCGTCGACGGAGGTCCCTTTTGAATTACCTAATACATTTCTCCAGGACTCCCTATTATGCGTATGATAGATATACACTTTACTGCCGCTTTGTTTGTTACTCCCCGTGTTCACAACCCAATTAGCAACGTAAGCGGTTCCTCCACTAGGCAGCGATACTTTATACCAATCTCCTTCTAATCCGACGACAGGAAAGGTTTCTCCCGCTCTCGCCTTGGCAACAATCTCATAATCTAAACCAGGGCCTTTGCGCAAATTAGTAGTATCTACGATATTTACTATAGCTTCCTTATCTTGACCACCACTCGGCTTGTTGGTATTTTCCTGGTTTTGTCCATTATTTGAAGTAGGTTGGCTGCCACTACTCTCAACCGTCTCCACTACCCAATTTGCAACATAAGCCGTGTTACCGCTGGAAAGAGTTACTTTGTACCATTCCCCTTTCGATCCAACGATTGGATAAGAAGTGCCAGCCTTCGCTTTGGCAACAATCTCATATTCCAGTCCCGGTCCTTTGCGCAAATTGGTAGTATCCACAATTTTAGCGATTGTTTCTTTCTTTTGAACGGTTTGAGCGTACTGTTGTACTCCCTGACTTAGCTTTTTTCCTGCCGACAAGTTCTGAATTGACGCATAGGCAGAATCGGATCCCCCTGCTAATAAAGAAAGAATGATCGTTCCACCCAATAGTTGATTTCTTAATCTCAAAGCTAACTTTCCTCCATTTCAAATACTTATTCTACGAATTTCGACAGCAATGGAGGAAAATCCTTCTAATCTATTTTCTAGAACGCGAAAATGAGCGTAAATTCCTAGTAGAGTCATTCAAAAGACATGACAGATAAAGACAAATCAATTTATCAAGCACTCATATGTAACTATATTTTTTACTAGCACCTATTTTTTCAACTGTGACACTATTGTTTTTAACTCAATTAAGTCATCAATGACGATATCTGCCTGAGAGAGTTCGTCTTCTTGTGCAAAATCAAAGTTACATCCAATGGCAACTAAACCATTATCTTTGGCTGCATTTATATCCGATAGACGATCTCCTACTACAGCTGCGTTGGTAATACCGTATTTCTCAATAATGCTTTGAACTAAATCTGATTTATTCAGCGATTCAATTTGTTGAATACTAAAGGTTTCAGTAACCCAGGTATCCAAATGATAATAACTAACGATTGCTTTTAAATAATCCGTTAAACCATTGCTAGCTATGTATATTGAAAATCCATTGTCTTTTAGATAACTAAAAACTTCTTTTACATTAGGATATAAAGCACCATTCCCGCTTCTAATGTTTTCAATTAATCGTTCTAGAAAGTATAAGTCCGTTTGTTCCCTTATTTCTTTGGAATGGTTGGGCAAGAGAGTTTCCCAAACCTTCGGTAAAGGTATACCCATAATTTCGCGGTATTTATCAATAGGCGTTGCGCTGTCCCATTCATTTATTGACCTTAACTGATTAAATGCATCTTCAAGTGATATTTCTAAAATTTTATTTGTTTGAAATAATGTTCCGTCCATATCAAAGATAAGTGATAGTGACATTTCTTCCTCTCCCTTTATAAAATACATGATCATTCCCACTTTAACACAAATCATTGAAGTTAACTGCTCAATTATAGTACGAGGCTGCCGTTTCAAACCGGCAGCCTCGTTCATTTTAATCTATAGTAACCCATTCTTTCTTTCCATTAATGAATATTCAATAATCTGATCCAACAGTTGGCTGAATGAAATGCCCGCAGCTTTGGCGCTTTTGGGTAGAAGGCTATTTTTCGTCAAGCCAGGCAATGTGTTTACTTCCATTACATAAGGAATTCCATCTTTAATCATCATGTCGATTCGGGCGTAAACGCTGCATTTTAATGTTTTGTAACAGCCTAGTGCAGAAGCACGAACCCGTTCAAAAATCTCAGGAGGCAGCTGAATCACTTGTTCATCGGCTCCACCGTCATCATACTTGGAAGAATAATCAAAAAATTCGGATTGAGACCGAATAGCGATGATAGGAAGAAGTTTACCGTTTAAAATGGAGCAGGTTATTTCCTCGCCTTCGATATATTGCTCGATCAACACTTCATTATCCCATCGAAAGGTTTCTAATATCTCATCAACTAACGTTTCTTTGTTTTTTATTATTTTGACTCCTAAACTCGATCCGCCTGAATTTGGCTTCACGATAACCGGATAACCCAGTCGTTCGACATCTTCAACACATAATTCATCTGCACTATTCAAATGAATCCAGTCAGGAGTATCGATGCCGTCATGACGAAAAAGCTTTTTGGATATATTTTTATCCATGCTCAAGCTGCTCGATAAAACACCGCACCCCGTATAAGGAACGCCAAGTGTTTCAAGCGCCCCTTGAATCGTTCCATCCTCTCCATACTTCCCATGAAGCGCAAGCAGAGCTACATCAATATTTTTCACTTTTTCAATGAGTTCATCTTTTCGATTGATTTCAATCGGATACAACTCATATTTTTCTCTATCCAAATTAGCAATCATTTCTCGTCCAGTCATAAGGGATACTTCTTTTTCTGATGAAATACCCCCCATTATCACTCCAACTCTCATAGCTGTCTCTCCTTCATCATTTGTTTAGCCGTATCACCTATAATTTGAATCCCTTTTATGATGTCCTCATCTGCTACTCGTGAGAAACCAAGCCGCATCGTATGATGACCTTTATTATCTGTAAAAAAAATGTTGCCCGGAGTAAATATGACTCCTTTGTGGCGACAGTATTCTAATAAGACATTGGTATCAAAGTTATCTTCGAATTCAATAAAAACATGAAGCCCTCCGTCGCCTGAAAGGCGTTTTAACGGAATAAACGCTTTACAGCACCGAATGACTAATTCACATTTTCGTTTATATTCAGATTTGGCTTTCTTCAAATACTTCTCGAAGTTGCCATTATGAAGATATTGATAAAGTAAGGATTGATCTAACGTGGAGGTGTGGATGCTTCGCGCACGCTTTACACTTTCCAGATAATAAATGAGCTCTTTCTCAGCCAAGACCCATCCAACCCGGAGGCCGGGGAAAAGGATTTTCGAAAAACTGCCCAGATAGATGACACTATTTCCATTTCCATTACATGCAAGTAAAGGGGCAATGTGGTCTCCTGAAAACCTTAGCTCCTCGTTGAACCCATCTTCAATAAGCGGGACTTGATATTTATGGAGCAGCTTGATGACTTCCATTCGTTTATGGGGAGACATCACAATACCCGTTGGATTATGATAAGAAGGTACAAGATAGGTTAAATCAAAGGATCCTTCTGACAATGCTCTCTCCAGCTCCACAAGATTAATTCCGTCTTGCTCCATTTTGATACCCTCAAAATCAAATCCATGCATCTTAAACAGTTTAATTGCCGCATGATGGGTAGGATTCTCGCAAAGGACACGACCATTTTTCTTAATTAAAGCCGATAAAATGAGATCTAATCCTTCTGTAAAACCGTTCGTAATCAGAATATCCTTACCCTCTAGATTTACCCCTTTATTCTCCATATATCGAAGTAAATATTCCATTAAAGGCTTGTAGCCTTGTGCATATCCATAGTTTAAGATGATTTCACCCTCTATGGACATCCGATCTAAAAATGCTCGTTTGACATTATCGAGATCAAACAGTTTCCCATCCGGTGCGATACTTGTAAAATTGATTTCTCCTGTGCTCGAACGTATCCCGTGCTTGCTAAGATCCATTTCTTCAGCAATCTTCGTTTGTTTACTAATATTTTGCTTCCAATCAAGCTGCCATGAAGGGTCAGTTGCTGCCTCACCGAATTTTTGAGCAACAAAGCTCCCTTTTCCTTTATCTACATACACAAAACCTTCGTCTTTCAAATCTGCGTATGCACTAACTACCGTATTTCTACTGACATTCAGCATAGAACTGAGTTCGCGCGTGGACGGGAGCTTCTGATTCGCTTGCAATACACCTAAAGTAATTAATCTTTTCATGTATTCTTTTACTTGGGTATAGGCAGGGCTGTCATCCGTCAAATTGAATTCAGTAAACATCCAATCCCCCCTAGAAATATAATGACATACATTAATCAATATAATAAGATCCACGATGTCTGATTTTCAGGCTACCTGTGGATAGGAATAACCCATCAGAAATATCAACAATCGCGCTCAAATGACAGGGATGATACTTCCCCATAACGCAAACGTTCGTTTTAATCTTCTTTAATAAGCTTCCATACCTTTTTTGAATAAACTAACCAAACCTTGTAATCCCTAATTTTTTTTCTAAAATCGTATACGCTGTCCATATCAATGTCATGACCAATAAAGGTTACCGGTATTCTTAATTCAGTTTTACTTTTTTGAATTTTTGACAAGTCAATCAATAATCCATCTCTTGTCCATTCTAAAAGTACCGATGATATGTCCTTTGGAATTTCTTGAACCTGCCTACCGATTAGTTTATGAAGCTTAAAAGTAATCACTTTAGCTAAAAGAACTTCATAATCATATAAATCTGTAACATAAAGCTTGTTAAACCAGCCATCATCATGTGCAAAATAAGCAAACCTCAGCTTTGGTATATGATGCAATGGCTCACCCATTTGGCCAAAAAACAATAATTCAGCGATTTGATTGTTGCTTAAAGCATTTAATTCCTCTTCTTTGGAGAAATCTACCCAACAAAAATCTCCATAGTCATACACGTTTTCTTCAATTAATTCATCCAATCCTTGCTTCAAAACATAATGAAGTCTAGAATGCCGATTCGTCTGTACGTTATGAAAATCATGTTTAAGAAGTATAAAGTTCTCCGGCCTATGATGTACACAGTTCATAAATTCATGAAATTCGATTCCATAGGAGCAAAAATAATTCTTCTCATGCTCCCCGCTCACATATATTAAATCCCTAATTTGCTTACTTTTCTTCATTAAATATACCCCTCAAAAGGAAAGAATGGTTCCTATTTCTATAGTACTACATCCTGCATAGGCGTTACTCAAAACAATGCAAAAACCCCGACCTCTTTTAAGGTCGGGGTTTCACATCACTTACTTTTACTCCTATGCCAATGCTATGAATTTAAAATATAATATCAGTTTATTTACTAGCCAAAAACTCATCCAACTGGCGCTGAATCTCAGCTACGTATTCATCAATCCCTGCTGCTTTTAGCTTCTTAATCGCTTTCGGATATTCCGTTTCAAAATCAACAAAGCCTGAGCGTATAGCCGCTAAGTCCTTGCCTGCTACTTCTTTTAGGGCAGTCTCAATCAATTTTACTTTCTCATTATTAAATCGGAAGCCGAGTGAAGCGGAAGTTACTGCCTCGTCATCCCACGTTTTATAATGATCAATAGATTCTTGTGCTACGTCCGGTCCAAACAATTGATAATTCTGGTTTCTAAACATCCATTCATAGAAAAACTCATTTGCAGTCAGCTTTTTGATTCTTCCATCTACAATCTCGTAATCCTTGCCTTCAACGCCGTAGAGCGCTAATTGATAATTTTCTTTGGATTTATAAATCCAATTCACAAATTTTATCGCACCCTCTGGATTAGGAGCCGTTACCGGAACGCCAAGAACTTCACCTCCTGTTGCAGTAATATAACGAGGTTTCTCAGGTGCCAATAGATAAGTTTTCACTCTAGCATCAGGTGCATTTGCTTTTATTGCATCTATAATTTCCATTTCTTTGCCTAACGAGCCTTCAACCCATAAGTATAGACCTGTCTGCATGCGAGAATCCCGTTCATTGTATTTGATAGTCAGATCCTCTGAATAAAGTCCTGCATCATACATACTGCGGTTAAATTTCGCTACTTTTTGGAAAGCTTCTGATTCATAATAGCTATGTGCTTTTTTGCTGTCTTCGCCAAATACGATTAAATCTTCTACTGCAATAAAGTTATACTGCTCTTCTGTAAAATATCTGGTTAGAGGTTTAAAGACAATATCAGCTGGCCCTTTCATTTCCGGGAACTGTTTCTTCGCTTTGGTTGCAAACTCTTTTAAATCTTCAGCTGTTTTTATTTCGTTCATCCCAACAGCCTCTAGTATATCCTGACGAACAGCAACCAGTTGATACATGGCTGATGACGGAGCATACGCCGATGGAATACCATGAATTTTGCCGTCAATTACCGCACCCTGAAACTGTTCCATCGGCAGCACTTTGAGCATATCCTGGCCATACTGCTTAATTAGATCATCCAACGGCATGCTTTGCTTCTTATTCACAATGGTAGAAAGGTCGGGAAGACCATCCCAATAAAGATCAATCGGTTCATTTGCAGCGAGCATAATATCTTTTTGCTCCCAGTACTGAGCCCATGGCACAAAAATAACTTTCAACTTTAATCCGAGATCGGCTGCCATTTTCTCTGAAAATTCATTTCCAAGAAATTCAGTCATACGATCACTTTCGTCCCCCGGGTACAAGATGGTGAGTGTTTCGAGCTTCCCCTTTCCTCCAACCTCTTCCTTGTTGCTACACGCTGCAAGAATTGAAGTAGAAACTAGCATTAAAACCAAAAAGATAAGCATTTTACTGGATTTCATTGATAACCCTCCCTATTTAATGGTTAATGTATGTTAGGCCTAGATAGGCTACAAACCATGTATCGCTTATTCCTTTACTGCGCCCGCCATAATGCCATGAACGAAATACTTTTGAATAAAAGGAAATAGGAAAATAATAGGACCAATTGTAATTACGGTAATTGCCATCTTTACGGTTTCTGCTGGCAGCGTTATGTTACCGGAAGCCCCAGAGGGAATACGGCCGGAGCTGATCGCATTTACATTCGATAGAATGTTGTAGAGATAGTATTGCAGCGGAAATAGATCCTTATCGTTGATGAAGATGAGTGCATTCCACCAATCATTCCAATAATTCAGCGCATACATTAATCCCACTGTGAGCAGAGCAGTCTTGCTTAAAGGAAGAGCTACTTTCAAATAAATGGTAAAATAATTAGCTCCATCCATCTCCGCTGCTTCGTATAAAGACGGTGAAATGCTAGAAAAATACGTTCGCAGCAAAAACATATTCCATACGCTAAAAATAGAAGGAAGGATTAATGCTAAAATACTATTTTTCAAACCGTAATAATTCACGCTAACCATATACCACGGAATCAAGCCGGCCGAGAAAATAATCGTAAAGTTGCTAATGAATGCGATAATATTGCGATATCTTAGCTTTTTTACGGATATCGAGAATGCAATCATACTTGTAATCAGCAATGCGCTTACCGTACCAATTACAGTTACAAAGATGGTTACGCCATAAGACTTCAATATCTTCATGCCACTATTCACATAGATATATTTATACGTATCCAAACTTGGACTCAGCGGGATAATCGAATAACCATTTTTGACAATGGCCTGCTCAGATGAGAAGGAAACACTTAAGGTCAATACAAGCGGGTATAAACAAACGAGTGCAAATAAGCCAATAAAACAGTACGCCAAGCTCTTTACGAGTTTATCTCCAAGCAATCGATTAGTTTCCATTATTAAAATAGACCCTCTCCATCGTTTATTTTCTTAGCCGATTTGTTAGCTGCAGAGATTAGAATTAATCCCATTAGAGACTGAAATAATCCGATTGCAGTCGAATAAGAAAAGCCCAACGTACGCATAGACTGGTAAACATAAGTATCGATGACGGTAACCTCGTCAATAAGTACCGGGTTATTGCCGACAATGCCGTATATCATACCAAAGTCACCATAAAAGATCCGTCCAACGCTTAGTAAAGTTAAGACAATAATCGTTGGTTTTAACATAGGAATCGTTAAGAAAACAATGCGCTGCAGCTTATTCGCGCCATCTACTTTCGCTGCTTCATACAAGCTCCCATCAAAGTTAGCCATTGCAGCCATGTAAAGAATCGAGCTATACCCGCTCCACTTCCAAACACTCGATAGAATAATGATCCATTTCCAATACTTCGGTTCTGAATACCATCTAATCGGATCTGCCCCAAAAAATTCCAAAATATTGTTGGCAACACCTACATCCGTTGAGAAGATCCCATAAAGAATAGCGCCTACTACAACCCACGATATAAAATAGGGAAAAAACATCATGCTTTGAGCAATCCGCTTAAACGATTTATTGCGTATCTCGTTTAAGAAAACAGCGATACTGACTGGAACAATAATGCCTAAAATGAGGCTGAAAAAGTTAATGTATAAGGTGTTATAGGTAACCTTCCAGCCCATGCTATTTTTAGAGAAAAAGTAAGTGAAGTTATCAAGACCAACAAATTTACTGCCAAATATGCCGTCAACTACATTAAAGTCGGTAAATGCCATCCATATTCCTGCAAAAGGGATGTAGCTGAACATGATTAATACAACAAGCGCAGGCACGCACATGAGATACAATATTCTGTTTTTCTTTATCTCATATAAGAAACCTTTCACAACTGAACTCATTACATCACTACCTTTGCATCGTTATCGAACGGCTATCGCGTAATGTTTCTTGCAGCTCTTCCTTTAAATGATCGATATCAATTACTGTACCTGTAACCCTTGCTCTCTCAGCTGCATAGGCCATAATGTGACTTTCTACTGATCTATCAATGGAAGATCTGCTGTTGCTGTCCTCATTTTCTAAATTGTCCAAGAAATCGATCATCAGTCCTGTATCCCCGCCATTATGTCCGCCATTCATGGCAGCTGGCCGGATCACGGTGTGCTCATATTGTTCAGACATATTGGATGTGAACCGCGTTACTTCAATGATATTTAAGCTGTCATCACCTCTAATTTCTCCATGCTCGCACATAATTTTAAGCGTACGATACATCTTATTGGTAAAACCGCTTAAATTAAAGGTGACCGTTACGCCATTTTTGAACTCAATAATGGATGCTTGATGGTCACAAACATTATTATCAGACCGATAAACACAACGTCCATAAGGGCTTGTTTCCAAAGCCTTCAATAATCCCTCTTCAGTCTGATCCACTGAAATTGTTGTAGCCGGCCATTGTCCTCTGATAGGAAGATAAGCCTTTCTGGCATCGAAGCGGCAATCTGCGGCAACTTTACAGTCTAGGCATCGATCAGCGCTATTAGCTGGTGCATTCTCTTCTTTAAAATAAGTCAGGTCCCCATAGGAAGAAATCCGCTTCGCATCACTGTCCACAAGCCATGCCAATATATCCATATCATGACACGATTTCTGCATAATAATTGGGCTCGCTAGGTCGCTGTTTCTCCAATTCCCCCTTACAAAAGAATGAGCCATATGATAATTTCCGACGTTTTCATTATGCTGAATGGTTATGATCTTTCCCAGCTCATTGCTATCAATAATTTTTTTTATTTCTGCGAAGAAATTTGTATATCGGAGCACATGACAAACGATAACTTTGCGACCTTTTTCATTTGCTTTTTGTTGTATTCTTAAACATTCCTCCGGACTTGGCGAAATTGGTTTTTCCAACAGAATGTCATAACCAAGATCAAGCGCTTCCATCGTTTGCGTATAATGGTCTCTGTCCATCGAAGAAATAATAAGAGCGTCGCAAATTTTTCCCAATCGATAAAATTCATCTACAGATTGAAATTGATTCTCCCGAGGGATGCCGAACTGATCGGCTGCTACCTTTCTTCTATTGTCATTTGGTTCAACTACCGCAACAATTTCTACTGTTTTGCTTGCGTATTCTGAATAAATCATGCCTCTTTGCCCTGCTCCGATTAATGCAAGTTTCAAATCAACTACCCCCAGCGTATGAGTTTTTATCCAAGATGCACTCTATTACTATTCCGGCAATTTAGGATCTTCCAATGGATAATATCCTTCGGGATAATAGGTATCCCATATATTCAAAAGAGGATCTTCACTTGTGATTTCAACGTTCACAGTACCTGCCTCGTAATAACCGTCCTGCACGTTGCTTTGTATATTCAGATTGATGAATGTTCGGTCTTCGAAAAACAAGCCAAAGCTTAATGTATAATTTCCCGGCGGCATATCCGGCAATTGTATAATCTCGTTATGGACAAGATCCCCCGTTAACCATGACTCCGTTGCAGCATGGATGGGAATTTCATACGATACATCCCCTTGCACTAATTTCACCCACAAACGAAATTCACGGTAAATTTTTGAAGTCCCTGTGTTAACAAACCAGAATCGAAGCGGCAAGCTGCCCCCGCAAGAAACGTTCTCTGGATATGTCAATCTTCCTAGAGTAAGGTCATACCCAAGCTCTATTTCCAAATTAGAAAGGCTTGCATGCCATCGATGCGCCTCACGCCTACAATTAGGACCGCATACATTATCGGTAAAATGCAGGACGACCGGATAACTCTTCCATACCTGCTGCAGCTTCTGTTTGGCAAATGCTTCACAGCATGTTATCCAGTTATCTTCACTGCAATTAACGATCAATCCAAACCCACGGCCATGTTCCCTTAAGTATTGAATTAGTCTTGCATTGTGCAGATCAGCAAGAAGCGTCGTGAATTCAAAAGAATCCATATAGGCATTCCATTCTTCCTTACCGTCAGCGAGAGTCGATATTACAACTCCTTCAAGTCGACTATCTGAATCTATATAACTCCCAACTTTTCTTATAAAAGCAGCAAAACATTCATCAACATGACCTTTCACCCATAAAGGTAAGTCCGGTTTGATCCAAAGTATTGGATTTCTTGCTGATTTAAGTGCTGTCTTCAGCTGTTCGAGTTTGTATTCCCCTCTAGTTGGCTCTAGTTCATTCCATGAATAAGAAACATATTGGAAAGCACCATTTCTTGATTGAGCGTCATTACTCGGTAATGGATAAGGCCGGAATTTTACGGTTTTATACTTCTCGTAGTTTTCAAGCGAATATTTACCCATCCCATTACCTCCTCTGTAAATGGCAGTCAACGGTATTAAAGAATTGATCAATATCCACATCTGAAATATAGGGCATATTTCCAATCTGTTCGATTTCTTCCTTCAAAACAATCATGCTTAAAGTGTTAAATCGCGCTCCCGTCTTCATATAAGCTGCAGCAGCTCTTTGCAACGAGGTTTTGTACTTCACATCGTTCTGGACAGGATCTGCCTCCCGATCTCCAAAGGCTTCATAACGCAGCATGCTGTCCCCTTCAAATGTGGGATAATTATAAAACTGCCTTTGAACCAATACGATATTGCTTTTTTCATTGTCCAATATTAGTGATAATCTCGTATCATAAAGCCAGCTTGCGCTCCAGAAGCCTTTTATATTTAACTCCGGAAAATAATTAGCATATAATTCAATTGCGAGTGACATCGAATGTTTCAGCCTTTCGGGTGTATAGCCAGGTCCAGATGGAATATGCAGCGCTAAAAGGGTATCTCCTCGCTGAAGAGCCGGTTCCCATTCCTTCTTTGCTATAGAAGTTGGTTCTCTTTCAACGTAGCCCATTGGATTAATCCGATTAGCGATAATGTGATCATCATTCTCCTCCCATTTCGAAGTGAAATGTCCCCCAGGATCAAATACACCATTGATTCCATTCCTTTGCCCATCGCTGCGAAACTCTTCTCCCGCATGTCGAAGTGCAATAACCTCTTCCGTTTGAACATGACGATACATCGTAAAAGGATCTTCAAATTGATAAGGTATAAAGAGAAATCGATCTAATCGAAATATTGAACATGTATAAAAATTCATATCCCACGGAAAGTCACGGACTTTAGAATCACCGTATGCAACTAATTTATCCAACTGAGCTTTAAGTGGCTGATGAGGGATATTCTCGTAATATGGTTTAGGAATCCCGCGTTTTTCCACCATTTCCATAGAAGGGACTACACAAGCAAGCAGCAAAAGAAAGGAATACAAATCACCATATTGCTTCATACATCCCGGAGTCATATTCGTATAAAAATCTTCATCACAGCGATTGCGCAACGAGCACATGTCATCTACTAAAAAGGCTGTGAATAGAAATAATATTTCATCCTTTTCTATCGCTTCAATTCCGCCAACCAGCCACTGTTTGGTATGCTCGGGAAGTTGATATTGCTCAAAAATATCATTTAAAAACTTACGTGGAATGAGTATAGTCTTGTTACTCGGTTCGTAGCTTTTATATTTGTCTTCTAAACCTTCGGGTAGATAATCAAAATTGCAGTACGCAGCAGCCGTTTTAAAATCCAACCGTATCGACATTCGTTACTGATCCCCTTTTATTAAAAGTTTTCCCATCTCGTAATAACCGTCCTTATTTCCGTCAATCGCCAGCTTAACATTTCCAATCTCATGTACACCTGTTTCTATGCCAATTTCTAAATGATACTCTCCTGCTGGCACATCGCTCGGAATCGAGAAACTCTCTTCCCAAGCAATATCTTCATCCGGCAGCCATTCTCTTATATCTTCTCTGCTATAAAGTGTATAAGTCTGTTTATTGCTTGTTAGCTTCAAAACAAGCGGATAGCGATTATAAATTGGTGCAACTCCGACATTAGCCCACAAAGCAGCAATATCTAGATTCCCGCCTGCCTCAACTTCAGCATCATAAGTGAACTTTCTTAATTCAAAGCGGTAGCCCATCTTGTTTAGCCACTGCTTCACATGATCTTTCCAAGGCTCCGGTACGATTGTCCCTTTGTTGTTGAAGGAAGAAATATGCCATTTGAGCGTTTCTTGAATAATGTAATCAATATCCCAGCCCTGAATATACCAGTCATTCATATGCCAGCATGCTTCAAATAAAATTGGAGCTTTCTCCCAAGCATTTTCCATTTTAAAGTTCTGTATATTCTGAGGGTAGAAATCGGTCATATGAGACCATCGTTTGCCATGAAAACCGCCCATGTCACCGAGACAATCGACACGAAAGCCTACTTTGGCTTTGCGATCCGTTATAATCTTCATTGAAAGCGGATCATGTAAAAGCGCTTGCAAAGGTGTTATTTTAAAACCATCCAAATAAGCATCTGTAATACATTGAATGGCCTCTGGCTCTAAAAACTCTGTGCCCCCGCCTTCCCCCCATGCTCCTACAATTGTCAAATCAATAGAGCTTATTACGGGATGCCCGTCATACTTCTTTGCAAAAGCTTTTATAAAATCAGACCAATACTCCACATACCTCGTTGTCTCAGGATCTACTCTCCAAAAAGGAAAATCGGGCTCCTCCGGACTTTCCGCTCGAAACCATTCCGGTATATCATCTTCTTCACTTAGTGCATATGGCGAACAACGTACCACCGCAGTACATCCCATGGATTTGGCATACTCCAGCTTTTCCTCAAGCACTTCCCACCTGAAAACACCTTTTGCAATTTCTATATCCCTCCAGCGAGCACTGCAGAAATAGACTTTGCTATCCGGATGATTGTATGTCCTGCTGTCTTGCGTAAATTTATATTTCTCTTTCTTTTCCCCTCTATTGTCAAACACATCACCGATGTCATCCATTAAACCAGGTGCTGAAGTAAAACCAATGCCAGGATTGCTTAGTAAGCTATCCACGATTACCGGGTACACGGTCATCGCTTTATTCATGTCTCATCATCTCCTAACGAGGTATTCTCATTAAATAAACAACATTTGCTATTTTGTTACGTTGTGTGTTACGTTATATATGCGTGATTGTTTAGTAATCTTATGGTGCAATTATAACATTTCTAACCAATCCTGCAAGAGGAAATTACATCGTTCTCAAATAAAATTTAATGTGAGACTACGCATCATTCGTATGTTACTATATAGATTAGTAGGCATACATACAGATAAATAGGTATGGACGTAATTTTCACGTAACAAAACATAAAAGCGCTAATGACGAATCACAACGTAATATAACGATCATTAGCATTTTCAAAAGGAGACTATGCATAGCTATGAGTACGATTAGGGATGTTGCTAAATTAGCGAATGTGTCCACGGCTACCGTATCTAGAGTTTTAAATCATGATACGAAGTATAAAATCACAGATGAAACACGAGAAAGAGTCTGGCAGGCCGTTACACAGCTTAACTATAAAATTACTGATAGCCCCAAGCATCAAGCAGCAACGAAGGATCATTCGGCAAACAAAGCTCAAATCAAAATAGGGTGCGTATTAAGTGTGACAAAAAACAAGTATAACGATCCGTATTTCATGTCTATATTATCCGGTGTAGAAAAGAGATTGCTTCAATCAGGTTATAATATTGCCTTTATTCGGACGGGTCCTGAATTAGATGATAAGAAGATTTTGTTTAACACGTTTAGTGAATCGATTACAGGGCTTATCCTAATGGAATCCTTAAATAGCGAAACATATGAATATGTTCGCAAGCAGGTACCTCATATTGTTGGCATCGATACAGAACGCTGGGATATTGATAATGTAGGTTATGACCATTACAATGTTGCTTCTCTAGCCGTGAGCCATCTTATTGAAAAAGGACATACGAATATTGGCTATATAGGTGGAAGCGGCTTAAAAAGCAACTTAAAGGAAAGCCGGCGCTATCAAGGGTACTATTCCACCATGCATGCTGCTGGAATGAATGTAAATCCCGAATGGCTTATTGATTGCATGTGGGATGAGGTTGTCTGTATCGATAAAGTCAATCATTTATGCCAAACAAACAACTTGCCTACCGCCTTCTTTGCAGCCAGTGATTTGATGGCTATGGCAACCCTTAACAGCTTATATAACAACGGGATCTCTGTGCCTGATGAAGTAGCTGTTATCGGCCTATCCAACATTGAAGTATCCAAATACTCCAATCCGCCTCTATCTACCATTGATGTGCCAACCGAGGAAATTGGGATGGTCGCTGTTGACTTATTATTAGAACGAATGAATGGGAATAGCTTGCTGCCGAAGAAGGTTATTTTACCTACACATTTGGTCGTTCGCAGTTCGACTTAAGCAATTCACATTAGAAAGACCAAAAGCAGCCCCTCCTCTAACGAGGAAGAGCTGCTTTTTGGCGTTTTTACAATTGCTGCATCAATACTAAAAAAGTCTAATACGATGTTTACCAATAAGGCTGTATTAATTGCTTATTAATTGGACGGAATGATCCGAATATCCTTATCCAAATTGGCTAGCATCATGTAATTGTGATTGAAAGTAAAGATACGTTTCACCTGATAATAGGACATAGTCACAGCGGTTAATGCTTCGCTGAGAGAGAATCGGAGCTCAGGCCTGTTGATAAGCAATCTACGCGATTCCCCCTCAAACTCAGGGCCGCTGGAGATGACCGCCAGCTTGCCTTTACTGACTGCCTTATCAATCGCATTTAGAAAATATTCTGCCTGCTGATAGCTGTATTCATTGCGAAGCCATTCGTGAAGATCAAATAAAATAGAGTTGGTCGTTACATAATTACGTTCAAGATCATGCAAATCCAAAAACAGGGAACGAGCTTTCACATAATGAGGATCCTCTGGGTTCATCAATGCAGCAAAAGCTGTTTCATCCAAAAATATTGTATCTTGAACATTCAAGTGGTTATCCATCTGTCAGCACTCCTTAATCCTCTAATTTGCAAATACCATCCAAATACAAAAGCGGGTTATCTTCCTTCTGGCCTAACGTGATCGGGGCTATTTCGTATGGAGCGCTTGCCAAGTATTGGACTATGATGCCATCGATAATCGCTTGCACGGTCGTATGCTGCTTATCGGCGATTGCTTTCAGCTCAACATAATGTTGTGGATTGAGTTCTATAATAGCTTTTTCTTCTTCTTCATTCCTTGAAGAAATAAGCTCGGAAGCGGTAGACTTCGCTTTTTCGAATTGATTTTGAATGAAGCGTTTGTAATTATTCACCATCGTTATTCACTCCTTATGTATTGCTTTTATAAGGTTTCGTCGCGTTTTATTGATTTCAGGGGGGCATGTAAATGAGAAAATCTTAACAAGATTATCCTATTCATGCTGTGCTAGAATAAACGCTCAATGCCATCCAATCATTACCTATCATTCGCATCAGGAGGGATTTATTCATCATGAACAGATTTTTGACTCTATTTGTCCTACTCGTACTAGTTACCGCAACCGTATCCAATCACAAAGTTGAGGCTTCACCCGTGTTGAAACTTGGCAGCAAGGGACAGGACATTACAGATCTGCAGTTTCGGCTTCAAACAATGGGTTTTTACAATTTGCCCATCGATAACAGTTTTGGAAAGGCTACCCGCACTGCGGTTCAAGTCTTTCAAAAAAAGAACGGTCTCCAGGGTGACGGCGTTGTAGGTCCAAAAACTTGGGCGAAGCTCAAAAAATTGTCGGTCAACAAAAAGGAACTTTCCATGCTCGCACGTGTCATCTATGCCGAGGCTAGAGGAGAAGAGTATAAAGGTCAAGTGGCGGTTGGGGCGGTTGTCATGAATCGACTTCAGTCTTCAAAATTCCCGAACACAGTAAAAGAAGTCATTATGGAGCCCAATGCGTTCTCTGCCGTAAAAGACGGACAGTACTGGCTTATTCCAAACCAAACGGCATTCAAAGCCGCTAAAGCTGCTGTAAAAGGGAATGATCCTACTGGCAATGCGTTGTTTTTCTTTAATCCGATAATTACCAATTCGGCTTGGTTCAAGACGCGTACAGCCACTAAGAAAATAGGCAGTCATCAGTTTACACTTTAGGTTTTGCCGATAATGAAGAACGCCTATCGAGAACAGGAGAATATAGGAATGCGCATGGATACGAAGGAACGGCATCAGGCTAGGGTTGAATTGGTCATTGATATTATTAAAGGAATATTTGAAAAAGAGACGATTTCGGAAGCACTCAAAGAGAAGTTAAATCAAATGAGTTATGATGATTTAGGGGATTTTGTTTTAGATATCGCCAAAAACAGATCTCTCGATAAAATTGAATAGTGTGAGGTAGGGCTATATCAACAAAAAGAGCAAACGCTGCTGCAGCGTTTGCTCTTTTTTATCTTTACAGTGCAAAAAAAATGATAGCTGTAGTTCTCCCCTTATTTAGACAGCGAATTGTCACCATACCATTTCCTAAGCAAATTAATATGAGCTTGATGATAGCGGCTATGGTCAGCCATATGCCATAAGCCCCAACGTATCGTTGCATGCTTTTCATTTTCATGTCCAAATGTAACAACTTTATCTAGATCAGCATCTGTTAATTGTGCACATGAATCATTTAACATTTTTAATACATCATCATATTTGGACATTAACGTGTTCAAAGATATCCCTTTAACCATTGGAAGTCTATTGTTTTCATCTATCATAGGGCCATATAATTCCTTTAATGACTGTGGAAGTGTTTGACCCTTTAATCTATAAACCCAATTCAGATCAACATACATGATGTGTTTGATTAACTGAGCAGTACTATTAAAATTGTGATCAGGTCCCTTGTAATCTACTTCTTCTTGTGACTTGCCACGAGTAATTAGTTGCAGCCGTTGGTTATTCTCTTTTACAGCGGAAAATAACATGCCCACAATAGTTGACTTATTGGCATCAGCTTTTAAATCGTATAGCATTCTAGTCCAACCTCCCTAGCTTAATATGAACTGCGAACGGTTTGATGTGAAAATTAACATTGCCGATAAGCATAGAGTATAATAAAACTACTAAACAACTATGAAAACTAATAAGGCTCATCATCATGATCATCCGGCATTATACCTGATATTTCGGATAACGTACACGTTAGTCATAGCGAGAGGAGTTTGTATGCCACAAATTAAGAGAGTTCTCAGAAGCAAATGGCTATTATGGACGACCGGTATTGTTTTAATTATGATGATTGCGTTCTCTACGGTGTCCTTTCTGCTGGTAAACTCCGTTTCTGCTGCTTTTAAGACGGGCAGCGTGGAAGAGAAATATGCGTCATCTGGTGAATTTGAAGTAGAAACACAGGAGGTCTTAGATGAGCAAGGAGAAAAGCTATATAAAGTCTACTCCCCGATTTCAGAAGGATCAATTCATCCGCTCATTGCTTGGGGCAACGGAACAGGAGCGCTGCCTGAGCAATACGATGAACTTTTTCATCACTTAGCTAGCTGGGGATTTGTAGTTATTGATACTTTTAGCACAACAACTGGAACGGGAAAAGAAATTGTTGCGTCCATTGATTATATGTTAGCACAAAACGATATGCCCGGCAGCCCGTTCTATCAACGAATTCAAAAAGATCAAATAGGCGCTGCAGGTCATTCTCAAGGCTCCACAGGTGTAATAAACGCCCACACCAACTTTGAACATGGCGATCTCATCAAGACGGTTGTCTCAATTGCGCTCCCGAAGCTGAAATATTGTGATCCAGAGGATGTTTATGACACATCCGCGATAAAGGTACCTTTTTTTGTGATGAGTGGAACGCGTGATTTTATTATCTCTCCTTCATCCTCCAACAAGGTGGAGATTAGTAAGGCAAATCCACATATTCAGGCAATGATGGCGATGGCTAAAGGAGCGGCACATACGGCGATTGAACAAGATGGCGGTCAACATAGAGGATATCTGACCGCATGGATGAGATATCAGTTAATGAATGATTCACAAGCTATGACCGCCTTTATGGGCAAAGACGCTGAAATTTTAAAGAACCAACGCTGGAAAGATGTTTATTCAGCAAATATGCAGCAATAATAGCTGTTCATAGCGTATGTGCGTTCAAACACCGTTCAAATAAAAAGGCTGCCTCAAATCGTAGTTAAACCTACTTGACTTGAGAGCAGCCCTTTTCTATTTACATCGGGACGTTTACTTAAGAAATATTTATGAACGGACCGCTTGAATATATACAGATTCTCCGCTAAATGAGGTAAGTCTGCCCGATTCATCAGTTTGGATAAAGAAAAAATCCTTCATCTCCTTTGGGGTTTGCAGCATTTTTGTTTCAAGTAAAGCCTGCTCCGCTTCGGGAAGATCTGACCGTTCACACCAATCTTGGAATTTAAACGGTTTGGGGAAACGAACCATGATGTCAAGGCGAAACCCGCTATTCTCCAGCAGGTTAATCCATTCAGACTTTTTCCAGGCACGAACATGGCTAGGGTCCCTTTGCTTTTCAACCTGATTGTAAAATTCATCAAACGCTTCATTCTCAGGAGCAACATTGTCAATTAGAAGCAGCTTGCCGCCCGGCTTAATGACGCGAAATGCTTCTGAAGCGAAAACAGGCACATTCGGAAAATGATGCGCTGCAATTCGGCAAGCTACCAAGTCAAAGGATGCATCGGCAAATGGGAGCAGCTCGGCATCCCCCTGTACGAAGTCGACGTTAGAATGTCCATTTCCATGAATAAATTCCGCAGCCTTCTCTAACATCTGTTCTGTCAGATCATAAGCAATCACATGACGGACGAGCGGTGCAAGCGCATTGGCCACATGCCCGCCTCCTGTTGCAACGTCAAGTACCTCCATCTCTTTGTTGGCTTGGGATGATGAAACAAGAAAAGCCAAATCTTCGCCTTTGGCATGGCGGCTGCTTGTTACATATTTTGCAGCATTTTTTCCAAATTGCTTCTGTACTTGATCTTTTATTGATTCTCCCATTGCTGTTTCTCCTTTTATAAAATGAGTATTTTGTTTCATTGTATGAAACACCATTTCATAATGTGAAACTAATTTCAATTTATCATAAGTTCCTGAGGTTGTAAATGCTGCTTTTTCCGTCCAAAAAGCAGCTCAGATTTCAGCCACGTGCTAGTAAAAAAACAAATGCCAACCAAGAACATCTGGTTGGCATTTGTTTCCTTTATAATCTCTCGTATTTGACTTTTACAATCTACATACTAGAGTGCCTATACGAGTTAAGTCCGCTTCTTATTTCTGTTTCTAACGAGAAAGATAACCAAAATGGCTAACAGACAAATAATAATCACATTTCTCACTAAACCTGAGTAATCAGTATTCTCTCCTTTGAATTTTCCATCTCGGTTTGCTTTTATAAACTTCCCATCTTTATGTTGAACTGCGATCGCTTCATCTGTACTAATACCTTTAATTGAATAATATTTAGTGCCCTTCTTATATGAGTTAGAGTAATTGCCAGTATAGGTTTCCATATCTGAATATACAGTGACATGCCCAATCTTTTTATGTATATCTGTTACGTACTCATCACTTATTACATAAACATAACCATGCCAAACAACAAATTCATTTGCCCATGAAGTTGCTGATAAATTACCTGAAAATAATAAAGAAGTGATCAAAATAAAGAAAATTAAATGCTTTCTCTTCATACAATACCTCCCTTTTTATAAATCAATGGTTTCGAAATGATTACTTTAATTTCACGGCTGTCCTCCAAAAAGGGCAGCAATTAAGTATCCAATAAACATAAAAATAAAAACACTGATGGTCATTAGTGCATTGGAGATCATTCCCCATTTACTTCTTCCAAGCAGCCCAAATAAAAATCCTATAGGATTTATTAGAAAGGTAAGCAACCACAATTTGTACATATGATCAAATAAAATATCAGTCCACCAAGCTAACAATCCTAAGAGAAAACAGATAACTGATAAAACAATCCAATTTTTCTTCTTGATCTTTGCTCCCCTCCAATACTCCCACTACGTATGAATTTACAACAAAGTTGTTTTCTACCATATTATACCTTAACTTAGACAATTACTTCCTCCTATTTCTATATTCCCGTTGAAACATGAAAAAAAGCGTAAGCACATTTGTGCCTACGCTCTTGCTCACTGGTTTTCCAATTAGTAAATATATTTCACTTCAGTTTGGATAGCCCTGAATATCCCGAGTGCGAATAAGCTAATTTTCATGTTAGGTTTTATACTACCGCCAAAAAGTCGAACAGTCTGCCTTATCCAAAATATTAAACTCGATTATTTTCTCAAGTAATAAGAAATCGACCGGACTAGCCCACGGGATACGTATTAACTCCTTGGTGTTGTCATAACCTGATTGCACAATCTCCTCAGAAAAACGATTAATGCCTGCTTTTTCAGGGGCAACAGCCATATGTTGTTTGGCTACGCTAAAGCCAATAATAAATGTGTCGTGATCGGTAAACATAGGCTGCTTCCAGGCGATTTTCGGCTTTAAATTCGGAAATTTCTTAGTTACCCAAGTTAAAACTTCTTCCGCTCGGCTCCGATGTTCTAGGTTAACGATAGTTGCTAAATACTCTTCAAAAACTTCCATGTTGTGCCCTCCTAAAAATAATAAGTTATCTTTCAGAGAAGTCTTTCATCTCTTACATTCTGGTCCTTGATAAGGTCGATTTTTTTCCCCTTACTTAGATAAATGGCCAGTTGCTTTTAGATTCCATAATGATTAATTAATTGATATTAAATATTCGCGAAGAAGTTAAACTATCCTGCATTTTCGTTTTATGCAGTCGTCAGAACTCCATTACCGGACTTTGTCCATCTGTAGGGTTTCAAGCAATCGGACAATATCATTATCCTATCATGTACTCTCTATAAATGCTTAAAGAGGATGCATTTTTGCATCCTCCCTGTTGACCATCAATATTTTAAACCTTATTTCTCAAGAAAACCTGTAGAAGGGTTCGTTATGAAGAAACCTTCTTCCGGCACATAAAAATATTGAATCCAAACCCCGTCTAATAGCGGTTCACGTTTATCTAATACAATTTCAATGTCTTTGTCTGTTTTTACAATTTCATCATGTTCAGTAGGTGTATCCAGCTTTATATCATAATGACCATGATCTCCATGATTCTGAGTTATAAAAACACGAATCATCTTCCCTTCCGATTCATTACTGCTCAACATCTTTTTTAAAACGGTTGCTGCATTTCGATTAATTTTGCATTTCATGCTTTATGTCCTCTATTCTTTTTTGACTTACTGTAATAATATTAGTTACAGAATGGGATGTCAAGTTTTGAGTAATCGAAATTAAAAAGAGAGCAATGCCATCATTACAAATGACATTGCTCTCTTTCAATTGTAGCATTTTAATCCTCGTTATATAGATCTTATCGTGGCTTCGGCATCAGCCAAGCGTGATCCGGATCGTTATAAAACTTCCAAATACGAACAGGCCCCGCCATTACGTTCAAATAATATACATCATAACCTGGAGGAGCAGATACAGGATGGTAGCCCTTAGGTACAAGCACAACTTCACCGTTGCCTACAGTCAACGTCTCGTCCAACGAACGATCGTCAGTATAGACACGCTGTACCGCAAATCCTTGCTCTGGCTGAACTTGATAATAATAGGTTTCTTCCAGCAATGATTCCTCAGGCAAAAAATCACGGTCATGCTTGTGCGGCGGGAAACTGGACCAATGACCGGCAGGCGTAAACACTTCTACGACGAGCAGACTGTCTGCATCTGCGGTTTCTGGCAAAATATTATGAACGAGCCGCTGCGTACTGCCTTCACCACGATTTTCAACCCCAACATGACCAGGTTCGATCAATCTTGCTGCGTGCGTACCGCTGCCTGGAGCCCAGCATACAGCAATTTGCAGGTCTGTTAATGCGGTAATCGTGAACTTATCCTCAGATGGAACATACACGGAATAAGGAGGAATTTTCTCAAAAACATTCATCCGGCGGCCGATGCTCTTCCATTCTGACTTCTCTGTAGAAACGTCAGCCTTTCCTCTAAGTAGGACAACGCAAGCTTCCCGCTCCTCTGTCAGACGGCTAAGTGATTGTCCGGCATCTAGCGTAAACACTTCAAAACCAACATAATCCCACCCTGCAGATTCTGGAGTAATCCGAAGGGTATTACCTTCCTGATCCGGAGTTTGGTTCGGTTTTACAATCAGTTCACTCATTTTCAAATGCCTCCCCTCGGGTATTTTGATCCATTGTCCATACATTTTAACAGGAGGATCAGAATCAACCGATCCTCCTGCTAACGAGCCGCTTACCAGCGGGAAGTGACCATTTTCTTCCTCGTAAAAAACTCGACACCGTCTGAACCGTTAGCATGCAAGTCACCGTAGAATGATTTCTTCCAGCCAGAGAAAGGGAAAAATGCCATTGGGGCAGGTACGCCCAAATTCACACCCAGCATACCAGCGTCGATCGTTTCACGGAATTGACGAACATGACTGCCATTTTGAGTGAAAATGCACGCTCCATTTGCTAGTTCTGAACGATTGGCAAGTTCAATCGCCTCTTCCAGCGTATCCACGCGGACAATCGACATAACGGGAGCAAATATTTCGTCCTTCCAAATCTTCATCTCACTCGTCACATGATCAAAAATTGTCGGGCCGACGAAATACCCTTCACCATTTGATGCCGCATCCGTACGTCCATCACGGAGCAGTACCGCTCCCTCTTCTGTACCTGTCGCAATATAGCCCAGCGTACGTTCCTTGTGCGGACCGCGGATGACCGGCCCTAGAAAAACATCTTTATCCATGCCATTACCAATGATTAGCTTATCAGCTGCCGCGACCAATTTATCAATCAACGTTTCAGACGCTTTCCCAACGGAAACGACGACAGCGCATGCCATACAGCGCTCGCCCGCAGAGCCAAATGCCGCGTTGATGATTTGAGTCACCGCTCCGTCCATATCGGCATCCGGCATGACGATGGTATGGTTCTTCGCGCCGGCAAGCGCCTGAACCCGTTTCCCTTGCGCAGTTGCGGTTTTATACACATATTCCGCGACGGGCTGGGAGCCAACAAACGAAATCGCAATGACGTCCGGGTGCTCAATCAGACCATTTACGACATCATGTGAGCCATGTACAAGATTCAGCACGCCATCCGGCAAACCCGCTTCTTTAAATAGCGCCACCAGACGATTCGCAAGAAGCGGCGTCCGCTCGGAGGGCTTCAGGACAAACGTATTGCCGCAAGCAATTGCAAGCGGGAACATCCAGCAGGGTACCATCATTGGGAAGTTAAACGGTGTAATTCCGCCCACAACCCCAATCGGATATCGGAACATACCCGACTCCACATTTGTAGCGATGTCTGGAAGCTGTTTTCCCATCATGAGCGTTGGCGCCCCTGCAGCGAATTCAACACATTCAATCCCGCGCATCACTTCCCCGTGAGCATCTTGATAGTTTTTCCCGTTTTCCAAGGTAATGATCTGCGCAAGCTCTTCCCAATGTTCAACTAACAACTGTTGGTATTTGAAAAGAATTCGAGCACGGCGTGGTACCGGCGTTTTACTCCATGTTTTAAACGCTTCTTTCGCATTTCGGACAGCTTGATCAACTTCATCCTTAGACGACAGCGGAACATAAGCCAAAATTTCTTCGGTTGCTGGATTGAATACGGGTTCCGTCTTGCCTGAAGTCGAGGCGATCCATTCGCCTCCAATAAAATTCGATAAAGGTATAAGTGCTTGCATTTGGGTCATCATTGTCGTTCTCCTCTCCAACTACGCTTGTTTGGAAGAAAGCATATATTGTTCAATCTGCTCCACTGTCGGCATGGCGTCCGAGCAGCTATGACTGGAAATAACAATGGAAGCTGACGCGCTCCCGAATGTCATACTGCGGCTGATATCCCATCCCTGCATAAGTCCATAGATAAATCCTGCTGCATACGAGTCGCCGGCTCCGAATGTCTTGATAACCTTAGCCGGGAAAATAGAACCCCGCTGTGAGCTGCCGTTTTTGCCATAAGCAATCGATCCTTCTTTGCCGTGCTTAATGACGACGATCTCGGCGTGGTAACCGAACCATTGCGCCGCAGTTACTTCGTCGCTGCGTTCGGTGTTGCCGTCGAACCGCTCCAGCATATCGAATTCCTCGCGCGTGCCAATAATAATATCGCTTTTCTCCGCTGCCAAATGATAATATATGGCCGTTTCCTCGGGAGATGCCCACGAATATGGCCGATAATCGATATCGAATATCACCTTCGTACCGTGTTTACGTGCGTAACGAAGCGCAAGAAGCACCGCCTCGCGGGATGGACTCTGTGCCAGCGCCGTACCGGATACGAGCAGCACTTTGCTTCGCTTGATCAACGATTCGTTAACTTCTTCAGGCGCGAGCAACAAATCTGCCACATTGCTGCGGTACATCAGTATGCTGCAATCCTCTGGGCTTTTGATTTCTGTAAAAGCAAGTCCGGTAACCGCTCCGGTCTGATCCGTTGTGATACCTGAAGTGTCTATGCCGTTATTTCGCAAGTATTGATCAATGAATCGGCCCATCTGATCATCAGCAATCTTGCCGATAAACGCTGTTTTCATGCCCAATCGCGACATACCGATGCAGATGTTGGCCGGTGAACCGCCCACATATTTGGTGAAAGTCATCGTTTCTTCCATAGGACGATTGATTTCGTTGGCATTCAAATCAATGCATAGGCGGCCGATTGCTACAAAATCCAAATCCTTATCGCCTGCAAAAGTAATCGTATCCATCATATCCCTTCTTCCCAATTAATAAGGGCGCGCCGCACTGATGTTTTGCTGCATCTGCTCATGCGCCTTCCTCACTTTGTCGCTCACAGACACCTCAGGTACACCGACATTCCACCATGAGTCATAACCATCCGTATTCGTTCCCGGTAGCACCTTAATTTCCACCAGCACAGGTCCTTGTTCCGCTTTCGCGTCGTGCAGCGCTTGCTCCAGTTCTTTCGCTGAGGCAGCTTTATATGAGGCAGCGCCTAAGCCGCGGGCAAGCAAAGAGAAATCAATAGGCATAAACGGTCCATCTAACCTTCCCGTCTCTTTGGATCGGAAGCGGAATTCATTGCCGAAGCCGTCGCTGCCGTGACCGCGCTGCAAGTTATGAATGCATTGAAACCCGTTGTTGTCGAATAGTAAAATGGTCAGCTTCACGCCCTCTTGGATTGCCGTAATCAGCTCAGAGTGCAGCATGAGGTAGCTCCCATCACCAACTAACGCATACACTTCACGATCCGGTTCCGCTAGCGCGACGCCAAAAGCACCGCTTATTTCATACCCCATGCAGGAAAAACCATATTCCAAGTGATAAGTGTTCGGTTCAGTTACACGCCAGACACGGTGCAAATCGCCCGGAAGGCTTCCAGCGGCACCAACGACAACATCCTTCGATTCGATGAATCCATTAATGATACCGAGTGCTCTAGTCTGGGTTAACCCATTGGCGCTCTCCAAGGCGTAGAGACGATCAACTTCACTGTCCCACTCCGCTTTCAACTCTTGAATATAACCGTCAGCATAGCTGGATCTGAATCTGCGATTCGTTAATTCCAACTGCAGTGCGACAATCGCCAACTTTGCGTCTGCTGTGATCGAATCCGCTTCCATCTTAACCGAATCAAATGAACTAACATTCAAGTTCAGAAATGCAGCATCGGAGTTGCGAAAAGCCGATTTGGATGCGGTCGTGAAATCAGAAAACCGTGTACCGACGCCGATGATCAAGTCTGCTTCGGCAGCTACCCGGTTCGCCGCCAGTGTGCCGGTTGTACCAACTCCGCCGAGGCCAAGCGGGTGATTCCACGGCACCGCGCTTTTGCCCGACTGCGTCTCAGCTATCGGAATGCCGAATGCTTCTGCAAATGCAAGAAGCTCTTTCGTCGCATCCGCATAGTGAACGCCTCCCCCTGCGATGATCAAAGGTTTCTTCTTGCGCATGATCAAATCTGCGGCACGTAAAATGGCATCCTGCTCCGCTGGACGGCGCTGCAGGAAATGGATTCGCTTCTCAAAGAAGCGTACTGGATAATCATAAGCCTCTGTTTGAACGTCCTGCGGCAGCGCTATCGTAACCGCTCCGGTGTCGACTGGATCAGTCAGCACACGCATCGCTTGTAGAAGCGACGACATCAGCTGTTCCGGGCGGACGATGCGATCCCAAAACTTGCTGACTGCCTTGAACGGATCGTTTGCCGATATGGAGTAGTCACTCGGAACCTCCAATTGCTGCAGTACGGGGTCAGGCTGTCGGGAAGCAAAGTTATCGCCTGGCAGAAGCAGCACAGGTATGCGGTTAACCGTTGCGGTTGCGGCGCCAGTCATCATATTAAGTGCTCCTGGGCCGATTGAAGTCGTGCAGGCAAAGATCTGACGACGGTTCTTCTGTTTAGCGTAAGCTGTAGCCGCGTGAACCATACCTTGTTCGTTCTTGCCCTGCACGAACAATAACTCAGTAGTTTCTCGCTCTAGAGCTTCGCCGATACCTGTGACGTTACCATGTCCGAAGATACCCATAACACCACGAACGAACTTTATCTCTTCTCCGTCTACAGACAAATACTGTTGATCCAAAAATCGCAGCAAAGCCTGCGCCATAGTAAGGCGAATCGTTTTCATCAGCAAAACCTCGATTCATTATAGATTGGATAAGGAAAAGCCCGCTGTTCCGGTTATTCAGATGCGGGCTTCAAGGTTAAACGAGCGTTTTTTCCAATTTCAATAAGTATTCCAGGCTAGCAGCCAGACTGTCCAACGGACTTCCTGTGCAGTAATCCTGCTCTACCGCAAACCACTCAACGCCGCTTCGCAATCCCCATTGCAGGATTGGAGAAAAATCAATAACTCCTGATCCGATTTCAGCAAAAGTCTCTCTGCTGTCCGCAGTCATGTCCTTCAAATGAAGAATCGGCATACGATTCGCGTAGTTCTGAATGAAGGACAGAGGATCTTGCCCAGCTTTGCGAACCCAGTACGTATCAATCTCAGCGTAAATGGCTGGATCATCAAGCAAGTACTCCAGTGCAAATTTACCATCTATGGATGTATGAAATTCAAAATCATGATTATGATAGCCAACGCGATATTTCGTACCCTTAACTTTAGCAGCAACTTCAAGCAAGTCTTTCTTAACGCTTTCATACCCTTCTGGATTTTGCAGCCCATCCGGCAGGGAGTGACAGATAAAGTCTTTCGTATCGAATAAGCGAGCCTCTTCCAGCACAGCATCTAAATCAAACTTCATTCGTTCCAGCCCTACATGCATGCCAGCGGTACGTAATCCGAGTTCCTTCATCACCGCAGCAATTTCTCGTGCTTCATATCCGTGCAGCCCATCGATTTGAACGGCCGCCCATCCCATTTCACTCAATTGCTTCAGCACCGCTGGAAAATCCTTCTTAACTTCGTTTCTCAAAGTGTAGAGCTGAGCCGCCAATTGATGTTTGATCATTCCGCAATCTCCTCCTTTTTCAAATCCAGCCATTCGACTTCCCCAGCAGTTAATGGTAGATTCATAGCCATAACCGAATCATGAAGCTCATCAAGATTTCGAGGTCCGATGATTGCACATGTTGGGAAAGGTTGATGAAGAACATAAGATAATGAGATTTGAATCGGCGTTACCTGTTTCAGCTCCGCTAGCTTCACCGCTCGTCGGTATCGCTCCCAGTTGTTGTCGTTGTAATACACTCTCACCATTTCCGAATCAGAGAGATTGTCTGGTGTAAAATGGCCTGAGAAAAACCCGCCTGCCTGCGAAGACCATGACAATAGCGGTAGTTGGTTGCGCTCATGCCAATTGCAGGTTTCCTCATCAGCAGACACACAGCCCTCCCACCTCGGCTCTTTCGCTTTGGCAAGACTCAGGTTCGTACTGCTAAACGTAAAACCTACTAGCTGATGCGCCGCCGCGTATTCGTTCGCTTCCTGTATGCGCTGATGCGACCAATTCGATGCGCCAATCGCTCGAACCTTCTTCGTTTCAAGCTGCTCATTTAGCACTTCCATGATTGGCCCAACCTCGACGGTCGGATCATCTCTATGAAGCGCATATAGATCGATATAATCTGTTCCCAACCTCTCCAAGCTTTCGTCCAGATCCTTTCGGATGGCTTGCGGATTCACCCGTGGACCTGGACTCCCATCATCGTGGTGAGCGCCTTTGTTCATAATGACTACTTTTTCCCTGATCTTCTTCTCCGCCAGCCATTGTCCCAAAATCTTCTCTTTTCCTCTGTACTGATGGGCAGTATCAAACATATTGCCGCCTGCTTCAATGTAAGCATCAAGCATCAACCGTTTTGCATCGTCCAATACTCTCAGGTCTCCCGTTCCCATAATCAACCGGGACATCGGCTTGTTCACACCTTGCATCTCCATCATTTCCATATGAACACTCCTTTCATGCTGCACTTATTCTGTTCTTCCTCTTTCAATAGAGGCATCAATCGAAGTTCGAAAATGTCTCCAACAAAACGTTTTAAACAGCTCATCATTTTTGTTCAACAATCTGTATGGTAGCGATACCATAAAAGGACAATCATGTTTTCTGGAATCGCTACCATACGGTAATTGAAGTCAGTATAATAGATTCTACCCCGTTTTACAATAGCCTCTAAAAATTACTTTCCTCAACTAATCCGAAAATGTTGAAAACCCTTTCATTAAACATGAAGTACTGTGCATATTCAGTCCTTGCAAAAAAGGAAAAGCCGCCCTGTTGAGCTCGAGCGGCACTCCCCCATTCATTATTTATTGATCATGTTATACAAGATTACAGCCGATTCTGCTCTAGAAAGTGGAGCCAGCGGAAGAATGGAATTCCCATTTCCTTTGAGAATTCCATTTTCAATCAACGCCGTCAAGCTTTCCATCGCATAGCTCGCAACTTTTGCTTTGTCGTTAAAACGATCCAGCCCAGCTGACGTGCCTTCGTTCAGCTTCATACCGGCAGCCTTCATCGATTTGTGGAGTAGAACGAACGCGTCCTGTCTCGTAATCGGTTGAAGCGGATTAAATTTATTGTCTCCGCTGCCATTAGTAATGCCAAGCTTTTTGGCGATCATCACTTCATTATAATAATAGGAAGAAAAACTGACGTCGTCGAAATTCGTATCGATTGGAGCTGTTAATTCAAGCGCCTTAACAAGCAGGACGATAAAGTCCGCTCTTGTTATAGTGGCTGAAGGATTGTATTTTGTTACAGACGTGCCATTAATAATTCCTTTGGATGCCAGCACTTCGATTTGCTTTTTAGCCCATTTCACGTTCTCGAGATCATCGAATGTTTTATGAACAAACATGACCGCATATTTGCTGAAATGAGTTGTCGTAAAAGCAACCGTTTTTGTAATTGGCTCATATTTGCTGTTCGGTACTGTGATCACTTTACCAATGTTATTAATGTACCCTGCTACAATATGCTCCGAATCGGCTAACTCGGCATCCGATGCTGTATATGGAACTGAAATTTTCACTCGAGCGTGTGGATTGCTCCAAGCAACCTTAGCTCCATCGATATACACATCAACCTCAATAATTGGTCTATCGCCAATCTGTTCCTGTAAAGCTGGATCAAGCGATGTTTTATCTACGCTCGCAATAACTAGCGCAACCGTCTTCGCTCCGGACAAATCCTGTCCGCTTAGCATATTGGCAGGTATCGTTATTGTTCCAATTGCAGTCGTTATCTCGATCAAATGCGTCGCTAGATCAGAATGGAGTGCTGCTTTCGGAAGCTCAACGACATACGCTTTTGCTTTATCCGCTTTCTGCACCTCGACTTTAACCGTTTTCACACCATCATCATCAGCTGAAGATGTGCTAAGCGCTTTGTTCCAGTCTCGCTCTTCAACCACGGCCTTTGCTTCTCCCGTTCTAGCATCAACTTTAGGCACTAAGTTAATTAAACCTTTGTCGTTTGTCACGTCGGGAGTGACGACATCAACGACATCATTTTTTGCAAAACGAAATCTGCTGCTGAAATCAAAGGGAATGTTGTACATATCTCCGGGACCAATCAAGAATTTCGTGTCCAGGTATGAACGCTCCCCTACCGGAATGCTATCAACATATGGCGAGAACGTCTTCACACGAATCTCCTTTGACTTTTCATCAAATTCAAAAAAAGATGTCCAACCGTTGCCGCCAGCGATATCCGATTGATAGTCAGTTAACACTTGCAAGACTTCATTTCCATTAGCCTTCTTCTTCACATTCAGACCAGCACCGCTAATATGTCCGCCTACCATCATGAATACTTGATCATAGTTCTCGACAAGGTCTCGCCAAAATAAGCTGCCCTGACCGCCTTCGCTTACTTGGCCATTCCCATCGATCGTCATAATATTATGCGAGAAGATGACGGTTGGCATTTTCGGGTTCTCATTAAGCACCGTTTTGGCCCAGTCTCTTTCTTTTGTATTACTCGAATTGTTCCCCACTGAGTCTACCGCAAGGAACATATACTTGTAGCTGCCGGCTGTAATGATCGAGTAGGTGCTTAATCCCGAAGGCGAAGCGCCCTTGAAATGTTCCGTGCCAGCAAATCTATTGGGGCCCATGGTATCCAGATAGCCAGAGCCATTCAAATCGTGATTGCCGCGAGTAACAATATAAGGCACATTAGCTTGATCTAAAATCTTATAGGCCTTATCGGCAGAAGCCCATTCCTTGGCTGCACTGCTTTGTGTCGTGTCGCCAACATTTACAGTCATCGCAATATTCTTGCTAACATAATTGTCTGCAATAAACTGTAGCTGCTTCTCAAGAATTTCCGGTTTGGATTGCACCACATACTGTGGATCTGGAATGATCGCAAACGTATACGTATCTTGTGCAAACATCGGAAGATCATTATTAGTCCCGTAATCTACCTTATAATTGAACTCCGTTTTAATGAATTGGTCATTCTCCAAAGCTTTACTGGAGACCCTGATATGTTTGATTTTCCCTAAAAAGAGACTGCTTGGCGCTTTATCCCACTCATAAGCTCCGACATTCCACCCCATGCCCGCTTCGGCTGCGATTCCATTTATGATTTCGTCCGTTTCAGGATTGCGAATGGATTCTACACCATTTAGGAATAATCGAGTCTTTGAGCCATCATTCACAATTGCAACGTGTGTATAGCCATCTGACTGTGCCCAAGCTTTAATAGCTGAAAGTGAGTTCGACCAGTTCGATTGGATCTCGTTCGAGCTCGAGTTCCCATGCGTACTTGCCCATTGAACTTCGCGAATGCTTGAAATGGAGAGCGTTGATAGCGGCTCCTGTTCCCCTGGATCAAAAGTGTTATTCCCTTGACGGGTCAAAATTCCCATCCAGTTATTAATTCTGGAGCCAAGCTTAAACTCTGCCTCAATCGTAAAACCTTTATCGAAGCTTTCCCTATTGATTGGTGCGCCTGCTACTGTCGTCAAATATTGGCCATCTTTTTTATCATTTGCAAAATCAAGAGCACCGTCTTCAGTAAATGACAGCCTATTGTCTCCCGGAGTTCCAGCAACGGCCATTTTAAGATCATTGCCCATGCCGCTCCTATCTTTTATAACCAAATTGCCTGCTTCGATAGATGTTCCGGGCTGCACATTTGCTTGGGAAAATACCCAATCAGCAATTACGGAATTCTCAGGATCAGTGCCAGGTATTTCGCCTAAAGTCAGTTCAACAGGCTCTGCTGCCTCCTGCTCATTGTAAAGCTCAAACTCGCTGATCGCATATTTATGATCGGCATTTAAATTCGCTGCCCATAGCAGCAAATAAATGCCTTTCAACCCTTTATAACCTTCACCGTAATATTCCTTATAATTGGGAAGATCAATGGTTACACTCTCGTAAATGTCTGGACTATCTGTCTGCCATGTCGGTTTATAGGCTTTAGCATTAAGCTCCTGCCATGTGGTGCCATTTACAGAAGTTTCAGTATCGATGACGGTTATACCTTGCTGCTGTGCATTATTGACGACAAGAACTAGTTTATTAAAATCTTGAAGATTATCGTCGTCCCATTGCAGCATAATCCGATGCGCAGGATTAAACTCACCTTTTGGGTTCAGGTTTGTAATAGCAGCACTTTGGAAATACGTCTCCTCATCCCCGTCAGCAAACTTGAGCGGAGAATGCTCACTTGAGTTATCGTAATCATTTCTAATTAAGTTAGCTGGCTCTCCATCTTTATTCAAATATGTCGCACTTACAACCGTAGCTTCAAGCGCTACATTCTTGTTTCGTTTTACCGTTAGCGTATAGGTTTTTGTTGTCATGCCATCCGCTGCTTTGGTAACGAATACGATCTTACTATTGCCCATCGGCAGCTTCGCTGTAATCTTCTGTCCGCTGACGACAGGAATATCGTTAACTGTCATCGTGCCTTTTTTGTTTTTCAGCCGTGGCTGAATCGTAATGGCATCTACTTTTGTATTAACCCTTGTTGTATAATCGTAGATTTCGCTATGAAAAACAATGTTCTCTTTTCCTCCACTAACGACTAACTCCGACAATGACGCTTCGCTGTTTGCATCCAACACCGTTATTGTACTTTTAGCGACAAATCCTCCGTCTAATGTTCTGGCCGAAATCTCAGCAGAGCCCGGTAATTTCGCAAATACCTTACCGCTCTGATCCACGGCAGCTACATCAGCGTTGCTGCTGAACCATTCATATGCTTTGTTCGTTGCATTGCTTGGTAAGATCTCAGCAGTCAGCTTCATCGTATCATTCGTATAGAGCGTTCCGGTTGAGGGGGAAACCTTAATGCCAGTTACAGGAACAACGTCACTAGTAACCGTGATGCTAGTGGTTGCCTTTTTGTTGCCATCAACACTAATTGCCGTAATAACTGCTTTCCCTCCAGCTATTGCAGTTACTTTTCCATTGTTGTCTACTGTCGCGATCTGCTCATTCGATGTGTACCAATTAACACTCTTCTCGGTCGCTCCTGCTGGTAAAACAACCGCTTCTATTGCTTCCGTATCTCCTACATCCATTGTAAGTGTCTCTGGAAGGCTTATAGCATTCGCAGCAATGTAGTCAAGATTTACTTTTGTTTTATCCAATTGGAATAAATCCGCTACTCCCCCGTTAAGGACGACTTCTAGTTGATAGAGGTTTCCGCCAATTGGCGTCAATTCAACAGGTTCCAGATCTCCTGTAAGTCTACTTACTCTCTTAATCGCATCCTTATTGTATTTTGCTAGATTTAATTGCACCGTAATCGTCTGTTCCGTATCTGCACCCTCTCCGTGCTGATCCACCGTTTTGCCGTTACCTAATGTCAGTCCATTCATAACCATAAAATATTCCATGTCTGTGGAGTTGAAAAACGACTCTGTATCTGGCAGAGGTTCAAAAAAACCAAGCATTACATCGCCATTAAGTCCACCTTGAACGCTGGAGTTTTTCGAAACTACGCTCCTTAAATAAGGATGCTTTAGCTGAGTATTCTTATCAAATATTGGTGTTTCTCTAGGTGTTAGGTTTTTAACGATTCTTCCGTTTGAATCCTTATGCTGCCCCGGCAAAATAGAGACATCTGTGCTATTGAGCCGTACAAGATGCGGTCCAAGGTTGTTTATTTGCCTTGCCATTTCGGCATATTGCTCATATTGCTTTGTAGGTTTACCGTCCTTGTCAAAAAACAAGAAAGTGTTGCTGTCATACTCCCAGCGGAACATGCTGAGCCATTTGCCGCCCATCGTCAATGTGGCGAACGGAACGCCATATATTTGAGATTCAGTTATAATATATGGACCTACATCTGCAGGAATCTCACCTGTCTTAAAGCCAAGCAAATATTGCCCGAAAGCGATCGGACTTTGCCCGGTTCCGTCATATCCTTTCAGTGCAATCGTTCTTTGGTCATTAATGTTATTGACGATTGTTGTAAATAGATTGTTGTCCGAGCCTCTCGTTGAGAATAAATAATCGTCGAAAGTGAGCAGGTCAGGTTCGGCCGTACGAATGTACGTTTCATAATCGTCCCTTTGCCATTGACGCGATTGTTGGTTGCTGTGAGCGAGGACATCCGGATAAAGTTTGTGGCTTAGCTTGAACCAATCCGTAAAGGTTTTCAAGATCGCATTGTTGTAGTTTTCTTCATCTCCAAATGATATCGTAATCAGCTTATCTACATTAGCTTTTTGCGCATCACTCAGAAATCCCGTCATATCTTTTTCTTTCGGGCCGCCTCCCAAGCCATCTCCGAATGCCCCTTTTACAAACGACCATTGTGCTTCTGGCACCTGGTTATGGAACGTTTGGTTATAGCCCGGATATTCGTAATAGGTAGCCGTAGTAAAATGACTGTTTTTCCATTCCTCTGCATTAGCGTATTTCCGACCTGATTGATCCGTTGTCATCCACGTCTGCATTTGCAGCCCCTTATCAATTAAAACTCTGCTCGCGCGAGATAACGTTTTTGGTGGAATAACAGTTACAGTCCTCACTTTGGTAACCGAATCTCCTGCTTGGTTAGTTACTGTATAGTTCACCTTGTAGATGCCGCCTTTACTCGTATCGACAAGACCAGTCGTTTGAATATCGGCCGTAATATCTCCGTCCTTTGAATCGAATGCTTGTGCTCCGCTCTCCACATAGGTATCGTTCAAAGATAAACTCAATTCCGAATGACCGTTTAACGAAATAATAGGCCAATTAAAACCCGGAACCTGTTTCATTTCCTCATCTGTCAGCGCCTTGTCATAAATTTTGAATTCGTCGATGAGCCCCGGCCACGCATTTGTCACTTCCGGCTCTCGGTCAGCTCCAATCCGAAAATCACCACTATTCGATACTAATAACGTATCGTCCGTAGCAGCTTCGAACGCACCATTGACATAAAGCTTAACCTGGTCACCCTCTCTGCTAATGGCAACATGGTACCACTTTTTAGGCTCAATTAATGTTGCTCCGATAGTCGTTTTTCCGCCAAGAGAGGATTGTAATCTACCATCTGCTCTGCGTGATAGCAGTGTTTCTCCGCCCTCACCTTGCTGCTGAACAATAACAACGTCTCTGTTTGTATAGGTTGAATTGAAATTGACAAGCAGGCTCATGGAGAAATCGCTGCCTGTATTTATTAAATTCTGATTCGGTACAGTCGCGTAACTAAGATAACCATTTAACAATAAAGCTCTTCCTACCTTGCCGCTTCCTATTGCAGCATCGGTAAGGATAGCATTGTTCCGCTTCAACGTGTCCGGAGATATGCCATCCTTCGACACTTCATCAAATTTCCATTCACCAACTAAACCGGAAATCGTCGTAGGTTGACTGCTATCATCAGCATAAGCAATAGCATGAGGAAAACCGATACTGATACAGCTAATCCACAAACTCATAACCAAAATCATGCTAACCAATCTCTTATTTCTCATAAGTAACATAAATAACCTCCTACATTCATTTGATAGAATAATAAATTCAACGCTCACCCACCTGTTGTTTAATGTTATATATGTATTTGTTTGCGTTTACAAAATATAAATAAAGAGGAGGATTACCCTCCTTTTTATCTCGACATCACAAACGAAGCCAACATTCTCGCGCCGAAACCAGTCGCACCGATAGCCTGCTGGCCACTCGCGGAGGATGAATCTTTTGGACCATTCATGTCGATATGTGCCCATTTCAATGAAGGATGGACAAACTTGCGTAAGAACAGTGCCGCTGAAATCGCACCTCCGCCATCACCGCTGCTAATATTGCAGACATCGGCATATGTGCTATCCAGATACGATTCGTATTCATCTAGGAGTGGCAGCTGCCATACTTTCTCGCCAAACGGCTCACCTGCATTTTTACACAACCCCACTAACTCGTCGTCGCCGAGTATACCTGCAATCTTCGTTCCTAGTGCGCCGACGACAGCGTAAGTTAACGTCGCCATATCGATCGCTTCCACTGCCCCTATTCGATGAGCATGGATCAACGCATCAGCGAGTATGAGTCGGCCTTCCGAATCGGTATTGCCTACTTGAACAGTAAGGCCGTTCGCGTATCTTATCACATCGCTTGGCAGCAAGCTGTTCCCTGATATAACGTTCTCTGCAGTCGGCACCAACACCGCTATGTTGGCGGACGCACCGCTCTTAACGACGATATCCAGCGCTCCAAGCACACCTGCCGCTCCGGCCATATCCATCCTCATACTGCTAATATCGTAATCTTTTTTAAGGCTGATTCCCCCGGTGTCGAACGTAATTCCTTTGCCAATTAGAGCTGTAAGCGGTTTTGACGCATCCGTACAATATCGAAGTTCGATAAATGCAGGCGAATATGCACTTCCTTTACCAACCGCTATTACGCCGGCAAAACCTTGCTTCTCCAACTCCTCGCCAGTATAGACATTAATCTCCACACCAGTTCCGGCAAAACGCTCCATCACTTTGTCCGTTAGTACTAACGGGCGCAAATAGTTGGCTGGTTCATTCGCAAGATCGCGCGCCCAGATCGTACCTTCAGCATGAATTTCCCCTTGGCGAATAGCCTCCTGGATCTCCAAACCGGTCTGTCCATCGAAAGAAAGGATCGGGATTTCCAGCTTATCTGACTTCGTCTTATATTTATCGAAGGAATACGTACCCAGTTTCCAACCTTCCACCCATGCCGAGATTGCTTCTGCTTCTTGATCGGATGCTATATTGGCATCCCACAACGCTTGAAAAGAAACATGCACACGACCACATTTCTCTTTGGCTGCTGCTCTTCCCGTGTTGCCGGCTGCTTCCCTAATCCGAACAGGGTGAATTAGCGAGGCATTACCCATACCTACGATAACAACATCCGGTTGTCCTAGACGACCATAGAACCACGTTATTGCATCTTTGGCGCCCATATGTGGTCTCAATACCGACACATCGAACAGATGCCGGACTCGCGGCAGATCCAGAATCCGTTCTACATTATGTTCATAAACCGGATAAATTAAGGTTTGTGTATTCTTTTCTGCTTGCTGATCGATACTCACAGGACAACCCTCCTTATTGTTCAAATTCAATACATAGGCTCGCGACGCCAAAAGCCATAACCTCAAAACCTATTTGTGATTCATTAATGAATACTTCCCCTTCAACTAGAGGACGTTCTAACGTATCGACAAAATAAGATTTGCTCACCTTGCGGCATAACTCCAGCTTTACCGAGGATGTGTTTCCTTCGGTTTCATACACGCGAATAATCAAACGATTAACAGCTTGATTGTCCTCAGGCATCTTGATCGCAGATATGGCAATCGTACCTTCAATTAATTGCAAGAAGCTTTGTGTTGTCGGCCAATCTCCATTACTCGCAGCCGCTGAGATGTACTGCAGCGGAAGATGATAATGGGAGGATTGTTCAATCAATTGCTGGTTTTTAGAAGCATCAACTACACAAATACTTAAACGAATGCGATGAACCCCTGTATTCGGATAAGCATCCGGGCCATAAGAGCCCCGCAGCAGTGTGACGGAAAGTGCTCGATCCGTACCTCGGAAACCATATTTACAATCCGATAGAAGCATAATTGCTCTACTCTTCTCATGGTTCGAAGGAACCCCGAGAGCCCAACTGTTGGCAGGTACGTCTAAGTCGAGTGAAGGTCGTTCAATCGTACCGAAAGCCATATTGTATCGATAGGAATCGCTTTCATAACCAAAAGGCGCATAAAACTGTAACTGCGGCGTAAATTCCTTTTCATTCCCGTACTCATGCCAATCACATTCCACATTGTAATCGAGCCTGCTGCTGCCCTGATCCAGAGATACCGTAACTTGCAATTTCGATCTTCGAAACGGGACGCTGAACGTAATGGATTGCCTCAGCAGCTTGCTGCCTAACTCACTGCTTTCGATTTTGATGCCTTCAGTGAGCTCTTCAATTTTGCGGTATCGACCTACCAGCCATGCATTGCCACCTCCTTGAAAAGTATCCTCCTCGATGAATCGGAATACGCCTGCGGGTCGGCTGCTATCGATAAGCTGCTGTCCATTCTCTTTATTGATTAATGAAATAATCGTAAGCTTTCGCACATCAAGAACTGCCTTTAACAGCTCGTTCTCGAGCACAAACGTATACAGTTCCACAGGCGGAAGGTTTTGACCCGTGAGATAGAAATCATTTGCCGTAAGAGCTGCCATATCTCCTGCTTTTTCCGTCATGATATAGGTGCTGTATCCTAATGCTGGAACTTTTACAGGCAATAATACACGCAAGAAAAAGTGCCCCCAATGCTCGGCAAATCCACGATCCACAAATTGAAAATCAAGCGGATTTCCTTCGTCATCTTCGAAACCGATGCTTTGGATATTTCCATCCCAATCCCAAATGGTAATCTCGGCTAATTCTTTACGTGCGGTTGGAGCACTGTTGAACACATTAAATATCCGTGTTTTCCCGCGTCCGCGGTCACTTTCACCCGTTCGAAACTGATGCTTTATGCTGACACCGACTCCAGCGCCTGCTCCTTCGGAAAAGCTTTCTTTCAAATCCTCGCCCTCAACAAGAAAACGTGAGGTATCGATGCGCGCAGCAAGACTGCGCATAGCAGCGCTTCGTTTGCTATTAGCCATGGCCGATATTTCTTGAAACGCTCCAAGTGCATGATCACGCGTTTCTGGAATGCCTGTTCCCGGCAAAATATCATGAAATTGATTAAATAAAGTTTTTCTCCAAGCGTCTTCTAATTGCTTGCCATAATACTTGGACGAAGTCCAAAGCGCGGACACACTAGACAATGCTTCCGCTTCATACAGCAGGTTTTCCGAAACTCGGTTCGCTTGTTTCAAACGTGCTTCCGAGCTGTAACACCCTGTAAAAATAAAGTTCAGCTCGTTTTGCACAATCGGAAGTTGATCGGCTATTTGCTCTGTTAACGCGAAGTATTCTGCGTACTTTCCGAAGCGAATGGTCGGAAAAATCGGCCATTCCTTCATATCAAGTATGCGCTCTATGTCACGCCGCGTCGGACCGCCGCCATGATCACCTACCCCATATACTTTCATCATCGTATTCAAGCCTGTTTTCTCACAAAACTCCGGCACCGTAAGCACCATTTCACCCTCAATGCGGGAATCGTACCAATGGGGCTCTTTATATGCGATTACCGATCTCCCTGAGGGCGCCATCCAGCGATAGAGGTGATGTCCCTCATGGTTATGACCGCGGCAATAGTAATAATATTTGATGCCCGCGTGATGCAATGTTTCCGGCACATTAAGCGCATGACCGAAAGTGTCCGGCTCAAAATCGATTTGCAAATCATCCAACTGCAATCCGAACAACTGTGTAAGATAGTTTTTGGCATATAAGAACTGCCGAGTCATACTTTCACCGTTTGGCATGTTCTTATCCGCTTCAACCCAAGTTGATGCCGTTACTTCCCATCGTCCTTCTTGTACACGGACTTTTATTTCTTCTAGCATTTCAGGATCATAGGTTTCAACAATATGATAGGCTGCTGCTTGAGAATGGGAAAAGCGAAAATCAGGATACTCCTGCAGCAGATCCAGCATTGTTCGGAACGTGTTAAGAGTCGCGGACACCGTCTCATCCCAGCCCCAAAGAAAATTCATATCCAAGTGGGCATGAGCAGCACAAATCAAATGGTACGACTTCGCTGCTGCTGCCATTTCAGACAACCGCTGCTCTGCACTGCGAACCGTTTGCTCCCCGATGATGCCTTCTTGATCTAATGTATTCAGCAGATCGATAACAACGGGATCGATCAGATCATCATACTGACCTCCCATCACCTTTGAGACGCGATTCGCATATTCCAATTCCGCAACGATGCGTTTGCCCCATTGCCCATCCGACACACGAGTTTTCAGCTTTACGAGATTTGCGTTCAGTTTCTCGACTTGTATGATGTCCACTCTCCTAAAACCTGCTTATAGTCTCATACATAAACCATCACTATGAATCATTAGATTCATAGTGTGGTTTCCAGCGTTTCTTTTGTTTCTCCAATTCGATCTGCGATAAATTTCTCTAGCAGCTCTATGTTTGTCGTCCCTGTATTTCCACCATATTCACTTACAGACAGTGCGCCGCAAGCATTTCCATATATCAAACATTCCTCTGGATTTTTCCCTGCCAAATATCCATAAATATAACCGGCATTAAAAGAATCACCCGCTCCAGTCGTGTCGACGACTTGGACGGAGAAGCTCGAACGATAGGACTGCTGCCCGCCTACTGATGTCACCGCACCTTTCGAACCCAATTTGAGCACGATATGGCTGCTGTGTTTAGAAAGAACTTCAAGACTTTCTTCTACCGTTGTACAACCGGTATAGTGTATAGCTTCGGTTTCGTTCATGAAAAAAACGTCGATATCCTTCATTAATTCAAAAATGCCAGGATACCATTCCCCAGTGTCATCCCACCCCATATCAATAGAGGTCGTTACGCCTAGTGCTTTAAGTTTTTTTACGGTTTCCAAAAATTCAGCATGATTGCGGCTTCCCTTATAACAAGTCAAATGAACATGACGTCCTAATAAAACACTATTCATGTCAAGCTGCTGCAAGCTTAGCTCGGCGTTTGACCCTGCATACGTAATAAATGAACGATCATTTTCCGGATTAATTGCAATGGAAATTCCTGTATTGCTGCTGCTCTTTTTAATATATCTGGTATCGATTCCATATCGAGAAAATTGATCTTTTATAAGCTGACCAAATCCGTCGTCACCTAGAACCCCGTTAAAGGCAACCTTCAAACCTAGCTTGGCTGTTGCCAAACTAAACAAAGCTGCCCCTCCGCCGACGTGGATGGTCATATTTCGAACAAATACCTCTTGTCCGGGTGCTGGCAGCTCGTTGCAGCCCTCAACAACTAAATCAATATTCGCGTCTCCAATCACGATGACATCGTAATTTTTCAATGGTGCCTCATCTCCATCTATTTCCGATATGCACTGATGTGCTGTGCTCTTTAATCCTTATGAATCTCTTCTTATACAGCTTTCACGGACAACTAGTTTATGCTCCAAGATAATATCCTCGTTTGACGTTTCCTTATTCGTAATCTGTTTCAACAGCGCTGCCATCGTCACTTTGCCCATGTCTTGAATAGGCTGCTCCATTGAGGTTAACCTCGGACGGGCAAGCTCGGTCAGTTGACTTCCGTCAAAGCCCATAATGGAAATATCCTCTGGAACTCGAAGGTTATGATCCCAAATGCAGTTCATCGCTCCAACAGCCATATCATCACTTACGGCAAATACAGCCGTAGGCGTTTGTTTATTGCGAAGAATATCCTTCATTTGCTCGTATCCACTTTTCACTTTATAATCACCGAACCGGATATTTTCATATATGATTTTAATGGAATGGTCTGACAATGCATTTCGATATCCGCTATAACGGTTTTGTCCCGATGTAATATCGCGCATGTCGCCGCCGATAAACCCGATTTCCTCATGGCCAAGCTCAATCAAATATTTTGTCGCATCGTAAGCAGCTTTGTAGTCATCAATAATTACAGAAGCGAACTCCTGGTCCATCGGTTTAACACTAGAAAAAATAACGGGAATGTTCATCTTATGAATCAAAGCACGGATTTCCTCATTAATTTTCTCATGCATAATAATGATACCTTCTACCCGCATTTCCTGAAACACATTGATATACTTTAATTCTTTATCTATATCCTCGATGATATTGCATACCAAAAGGTTATAATCATTAGTGCTAGCCGCTTCTTCGATGCTGCTTAAAATTGTCGAATAGAAGCTTGAGGTAAGGTCTGGCACAATTACCCCAATGAGATTCGTTTTGTTGCGTACCAAGCTTCGGGCGATATGGCTTGGAGCGTATCCCAATTGATCGATGGCTTGATTCACCTTTTCCTTGAGATCGTCTTTCACATACCTCTCGCCATTTAGCACTCTGGACACAGTCGTAACCGAAACTCCTGCTACCCGGGCCACATCTTTGATTTTTGGTTGCACATTATTCACCCTTCGTGGAAGTATATTTCGTTCATATATTAGAATTATATAAGATATACTTCAACTTCGACAAACTTTCTCATCATTTATTCTTAAGTATCATTCAGCTGAGAGACTAATCCTCATCAACTTAGTTCAATTTCGCTATTTCTATCCTTGTATCGAACTCCCGTTTTCCTTCGAATAACGTAATGATTCTTGCTCCACGATCAAGCTCTCCGTATGTGTTGAAGCCCGTGGCACGTCCATAACACAATCGGATGCCATGAAGCTCTCCTACGTAATCATTATCATGATCATGTCCGGCAAAAGTCCCCATGACATCACCCTGCTCCAGCATTGCCGTGAATAAACCGCTGTTCAATTTCGGACAGCAGACCTCCTCGCCTTTATTGCCTATACATTTGCCTTCCTGCCAGACTTGCTCATATTCTGGAATTGGAATATGGAAAAAAGCGAGTCCAGGCAATGCGCTGCCATTCTTCTGAGCAAGCTTATTCGATTCGCTGCAATACCAGTGAACCTGATCTGGATGTATCCATTCATATCCACCAACGGATTCTGGTGCTGAATCCCCGGAATCAAAAAAGTACAGAACAGCCGTATCTTCTTCACTCGCAGAACCCGCAACAGTCAGTGCATAATTCCCCACTCCATGGATGTCCTTAGGACCATCCTCAGATAAGTTATTACTATATTCCTTTAAAACTTCATTCAATCGTTGACGCGTAATACCTTTCTCTGTGTCGTGATTGCCATAAATGACAGCGAACGGAATGCCAGACTGGACAACATCCGCAATCGCACGGCGAAATGCTGCTTCTTGATCCTCTGTATCATAGCTGGATATGACATCGCCAGTAAGGACGATCAAATCGGGCTTTTGCGACGCAATCAGCTGCTGAATAACAGCTAACGTTTGAACATCCTTATCAGGTTCAATTCCATTCTTGATATGCATATCGGTAAATTGAATGATCGTAAATGTCCCGTCTGATCGGAATCTTAACTTGCTGTGCTCCACCATAACTCCTCCTCGACCTAAAACCTGATTAATCTTCAATAAATAACGGCTGAGAAAAAGCGGAATACCCGCCTTCCAAATAAACGGCTATACGGACGTATTTTTCGTCTCCATTACACTCATATTCAGCTTGCTTGATTCGTCCTGTTGTTTCTTTAAGCACCTGTCCGTCTTTACCGAAAAACGTGACGTATTTGTACATTTTATCAAGCATATCATTAGAACGAAGATCAACAACAACCTTGTTGCCTTCTACTCTGATCGCATCAAACCCATACCCCGTTGATACATAAAAGTTGCCTTCTTTGATCGCATCAATGATAGCATCGTTCGTATTTGCCTTTGCTCTGACCACGTTCCAAGCGCGCTTTTCTTGTCCATATACATGCGAGTCGTCATTTCCGAAACCCCACAATTTACGACCGGCGGATAGAAGAGCATCCCACTTGTCGAACGCGATATCGTACTCCGGATTGCCGTCCCCGTTATAGACTTCAACCCCAAGATAACGTTCCATCTTAAACATATCTTCTAGTTCCCAAAAATTCGAGAAATACCGATTCGGATGCACGAGCACTGCAAATCCATCATTCGTCGTTGTTAGATCCACAAAGCGTTGATAGTTCTCAATCGTAAATGCATTGCTGTAGTTTTCCATAATCATTTGCGGCGGTTTCACGAGCAGCATATGTGTTTGCCGACTGCTGACTTCTATGGCTTCGAAAACATTCGGTATCTCTCTTTTGCCTTCGTGTTTCGTAATTTTATCGTGGTCAGAAATACCGAGAAAATCGTATCCACCGTACATTTTGTAAACCGTTTCGAGCGAAAACCAACCATCGCTGTTCGTCGTGTGATTATGAAAGCTTCCTTTAAACCAAGTCCCCGACTCTACGTATGAATTCACTATTTTCATTTTTCCCCCATCCTCTCCTAGGCTGATTTACTCTTTAATCGATCCGATCATAATGCCCTTGGTAAAATAGCGCTGCACAAATGGATAGATAAGAATAATCGGCGTGACGACGATAATGATCGTTGCCATTTTAAGCGAGTTTCCTGTAACCTGCATTTTTTCGATCAAATCGTATCTAAGTCCGGCAGCCTGATTGAGCGTATCCCGCATCGCTTCCGCACTCATCAACATTTCTTGTAGAAGCGTGGACAGCGGGCGCAAAGACGATTTTCGAATATAAAATGCACCAGTGAACCAATCGTTCCAATGGCCAACGGCGTTAAACAAGCCAATAACCGCTATAACCGGCCGACTGAGCGGCATAATAACGCGCAAGAAGATCGAAAAGTCGTTATACCCATCAATTCGCGCCGATTCTTCCAAACTCGGATGAATTTGTTGAAAAAATGTTCGCATTATGATGATGTTCCATACGCTATATAAGCTTGGAATGACGTAAACCCAAATATTATTCGTCAAATGAATGGACTTAAGCAGCATGTAATAGGGAATGATTCCCCCTCCAAACAACATGGTGAAGAAAATGATCATCATGATGTATTTCCCGCCAGGCAACGTTTTGCTCTTTAATGCATAAGCTGCTGCTGCAGTCAGAAAAACACTTGAGATCGTTCCTACGACCGTTCGGAAGACTGAAATCCCAAAAGCAGTTGTAATATTGGACGTTTCAAACGCTTTTTGGAAGTTTTCCAAGGACCAAATCCTCGGCCAGAAGTAAATGCCGCCTCTTTCCGCGTCTTTACCGGGATTAAAAGCAAGTGCAAAAATATTAAAAAAAGGTAGAATGATCGATAAACACAGCGCGATTAGAAGCAAGTAGTTAATGACTCTGAAAATTCTTTCACCCGTGCTGAGCTTATAAAATTCGTTTCCCACTTTCTCCCTCCTCCGTTGAAGGAAAGGCGTTTTTACCCAGCTGCGGATAAAATCGCCTTACCTCTTCCACTAATTTTCTGCTTCTAAATGTTGAACCTATTCTCTAATCGTTCAGGTTTACGTCCGTTTTTGGATCGGCATCTTTTTCTGCGAGAAGCTTCAAATAATCGTCCAATCCTGCTGATTTCAATTGTTTCAAGTTGCTTTCCAACATTTTCTTAGCTTCATCAAGACTCTTGCCGTAATAAGCGCGGATCAAAGTTTCATTGTAAGCATCCAAAGCCGCTTTAAGTTCTGAAGATCTGTCGAATTCACCGAGGAACGCAGTAGGTACGTAGCTGTCAACGATCTTCGCATTTTTGTACTTTTCCTCAAAGTTCCAATATTCGATTAGTTTTAGAGCACCGTTATTGTCTTCTTTTTTCAATTTGTCGCCATACTGCATTTCCCCGAAATCAGCCAAGTTATCGGTGTCCGTGCCGCCTAGAATATCGCCCCATGAGTTGCCGACGCCTTGGAATCCGAGCTTTTTCGCTTCGTTCGGATCTGTTGCTTTCAGATCCAACACTTCTTGTTTCACAAGTGGAAAACCGTCTGCGCCGAGCGTATAATCGCGGCCCTCCAAACCGTATTTCCAAATAAGTTTTCCTTCCTTACTAGCTAAGTAGTCCGCAAATTTAACAATCTCTTGCGGGTTTTTCGTAGTAGTCGGGATCGCCCAAGCGCTGTAGCCGGACTTAAAGCTAACCTGCATTTGGTAAGGGCCGTCTACGTTGTTAATTGGTCCAAGCGGGAGGTAATGCATATCTTGGTTGAACTCTTGATAGTTGTGGGCATCACCGATAATCGCCCATGAGCCATTCAAAGCGCCCTCTGTTGCGCGGCTTTCGTCAATTGTAAAGTACTCGGGATGAATAAGTTTTTCTTTAAGCAGCTTTTGGAAATACTCTACTTTTTTCATCGGATATTCGGTTTCTGCTTCATGAAGGATTTGACCGTCTTTCGATTTTTTGATGCGTTGGTCGTCTTCGCCCCACTGCAGATCCTTGAAAGCAGCTGAAACATCTTTACCACCCCAAAAAGATGGACCGATTGGAATTACTGGACTGCCATTGTTGTCTTTGAAGTTACCCGCTTTAATTTTCTTAGCCAGCTCATACACTTCATCCGACGTCTTGATTGTGCGCGGGTCGATTCCTAGTGAGTCAGCAATATCTTTACGGATATAAGCGCCGCCTACGTATTTGTTAGATAGATAACCGCCTTGTCGATTGATATTCATATGAACGAAGTAAGAAGAGCCGTTAAACTCAGGACGGAACATTACGCCGTATTTCGTATCAAGCGGCAAATAGTCATCTTGCAAATATTTGCTGTACACTTTCGTATCTTTCATAAGCGGAGTCAAATCAGTGAACATACCTTCGCGTGCCGCTTTCAAGACAACGGGCATTTCCGGTCTACCACTGTTATTGAGGTAGAAAGCAACGAAATCCGGCAAGTCGTTTGCAGCGATGCCTGCAATCAAGCCATCGATGGATTTTTCGGCTTTCATGATTTCAATTTCAAAGTCGATCCCCGTTTGCTCCTTTATCTTCGCTTTAATTTCCGGGTTCATATCTTCTGTGTAATCGTCGGTCCCCATGAATACAAGACCTTTGATTTTACGGTCAGCAATCCATGTAGCCGGTTTCCCTTCCGTTGTAGGTGAAACCCCATCTGTGCCGCCAGGAGCAGGTGTTTCATTATTGTTCTTGTTGCCATTCGAGCAGCCGGCGATCAGAAGCGCTGTCACCAAAGGTATTGCGAAATACTTTGCCCATTTCTTACTCATGCGATTGTTCCCCTTTTCTAAAATGATTTTATGAAACACGCCAGAAGACGTCTCCCACCAAGTGGATGGTCATGCAAACCTTTTCGCATAGCAACTATGGTAACGTTATCAGAACAAAGCTACCATAAGGATGTTTCAGAAACCTTTCGGGAAACTCGGTTTGCGAATACAACCAAGATCAATCCAATTAATCCTTGCAGCATGCCCACGGCTGTCGCGTATCCGTACTGACCGCCTTGCAAGCCAACTCGGATAATGTAAGTGTCCAAAATATCAGAGAGCGGTGCATTACCCGGTGTTTTGAGCAAATAAATCTGGTCGAACCCAGCGGATAATATACTGCCCAGAGACAATATAAAGAGGATTACAATTGTCGGTGTGATGGACGGCAGCGTAATATTCCAAACCTCTCGGAATTTGCTTGCCCCATCAATTTTAGCCGCTTCGTACATTTCGGGATTAATTCCTGAGATCGCTGCGACATAGATGATCGAATCCCAACCAATAGACTTCCATACATGGCTTCCGAACATAATCTGGTAGAAGTAATCCGAATCCATCATAAAAAATGTACTTCCGTCGCCGCCCATATTCGTGATTACCTGATTCAACAAGCCAGTATCGGGAGCGAGTATACGTTGAACTAAGCCGATGACGACAACCCACGAGAGGAAGTGCGGCAAATACAGCAAGCTCTGAGAAACATTTTTGAACCATTTTGAGCGAACTTCATTAAACATAAGTGCAAGAATAATCGGAAACGGCAAGTATAGAAACAATTTCATACAACTTATGATGAGTGTGTTTTTAATCAACTCTCCGCTTTGATAGGAATTAAAAAATTGCTTGAAATAATCAAGGCCAACCCATGGGCTTCCTAAGATGCCCTCATTGAACTTGTATTCCTTGAAGGCTAACAACAAGCCGGCCATCGGAATATAGTTGAAAATGATGAAGAATACAACACATGGCAACAACATGAAATATAAATATTTGTGAGCCAACATTTTTCTCCATAAAGCGATGCCACTGTTTTTCCGTTTCATTGGTACGGTCATTTGCTTCATAAGTTGAAAGTCACCTTCTTTCTGATTACTGTCTGGAAGCGATACCATATAAAATTTCAAATACATAAATTTTAACCAATCACCCTCTTATCCGAATAATAATTTTGCATCCTAAACCGATTGTATTAACAAAAACTTGTTTATTAAACCATTATTTGTTATCTATAGGTAAATATTTTGTTAAGATTCATTCACTCATTGGTATCAAGAGCTGCAACAAAATTCACCTTCTTCCATGTTGACTATGAGCGTATTAATCTGAAACTGCTTTTTCTGGAAGCGATACCATGAAGATTAAAATAAAGTGCGCCTCTTTAAGTAAGCGCTTACCATGAACGGATTATACCAAACTTTTTTTCACTTGGCTACAGTTAATTTCATTCTTTTTTTAGTGCGATTAGATCTATGGGTGCACGGGTAGTAATGGCGTCAACTTTCATCCTCAGAAACCATTCCATTGCTGAGCGAAAGTTCACTGTATAAACCCATACCTTTAAACCTAAAGCGTGCGCTCGAATTACGATAGGCGGAAGACAAGTAAAGCCATTCATATTGAGCCCTGCGTATCCAGCTTGCTTAGCTTCCCTGCAAACAGCCTCCGCGAAGTCGCCATATCGCTCCATTTGTTCCAAAGACAAATCGTCCGGTGTATTCAGCATGACTTGAATATCCGGGTATCTTATCGTAATGTTATCGGAACATCCCGTAATGAAAACCCGATTTTGCGCTTCAAACTGGTGAATTAGCCTAACCGTCGGTTCAATAGCATCTACCGTTTTTATATCCAAATTCAATTTGATTCCTAGCGAAGCCGAAAGTTGAAGCACTTGTTCCAACGTCGCAATTTCATGATCTTTATAAATCGGATCGAGCAGCGGCCGTATATCCGGATTATTCAACTGTTCGAAGGTGTGTGAGTGAAGATAAGGTGAATCATCATGCAAAAGGATAGCAATACCATCTTGGGTTATGCGCACATCGACTTCTACGATATCTGCACCGAATTTAATGCCTTCTTCAAATGATGCCATTGTGTTATCTGGATAAACACCACATCCCGTATGGGCTGCTACCATCGTGTTATGCATGCCATGTCTCCTCTTTCTAAAATTAAAATGATTCCGCTTTCAAATTAGGCCGAGACGCCTTCCGTTTCTAAGCTTACTACCCCATCCATATGAGCTAACGCTGCGATAGATACCTCATAGTTTTTTATTTTCTTTAATTTCAACTGAATGCGAATCGTTAAATGCCGATCACTTAGCCGCTCCTCCTCTTCGTCGTTGTTTATCGTGAGCTTGCTGATTTGCAGTCCGCTTTGATTCAAGTGCATCAAAACAAGATTAAGACCAGCTGATGTTTTATCCATTTTTATTAACAACTCGCGTACTTTTTTCGTTCTGGAGAAAAGTTTCTCAACCTTGTTCAATAAAAACAAACTCACCACCACCAAGAAGGTCGCTATGACAGCGCCGTAGTAAAATCCTGCACCTGCAGAAAGTCCAATTGCTGCCGATACCCACAATGAGGCTGCCGTAGTCAATCCGGAAACACCAAACCCATTTCGCATAATGGTACCCGCGCCGAGAAAACCGACGCCACTGATTACTTGAGCTGCCAACCGAGCTGGATCTAAACGAACATTCGGTTCTGCGGCGAAATCAGAAAATCCATACATGGATAACAATACAATGACTGCCGAACCAAGACAAACCAAAATGTGCGTCCGGAAACCCGCGGAATGTCCGCCAAGCTCACGTTCTAGACCAATCAAACCGCCAAGTACTAAAGCCAATAATAGTCGTAGCGTCATCTCAAATAAACTAATTTGCCATACAGTCGGATCATATTGGAGATCCATCGTGTCCCACTTCACCTCCTATGCGCTGGTATCGATATTAGTTTTGAATAACCACTCATTATTTGGTAGCTGGATAAATGGTATTATTTACACTACAAGATTTCCATCTTTTTCTCAACAGATTTTTCTCAGGCTTAACGAAGCGTTTAATAAGTGCCCTAAAATAACTTAATGACGAATCATCAATCTACTACTTGAATTTTTTTACATCTCTATCTGTCAGCAAATATAACACCACCCGTAAAACTATGCCAGTCTTCTATTTCAACTGATGATTTCCTAGCGAGCGATATAAAAAAAGAATGGATTTGGGCTGTTTCCCGTCCATCCACTCTTTAATTGTTCGTGTGCTATACCTGCAGAGTAGCAGTAATTGGATAATGATCTGATGGGTATTTGCCATCGTACTTGCCCTTGTCGACATTCGCTGACACGATCCGAATATTCGGCGTAACGAATATATAATCGATCGGTTCACCTTCTTCGCCGCCCTCAAAACCATGATAAGTGCGGCCCGGATGTACATTAGGATTGGTGTATGTATGACGCAACCCTGCTTGGATCAGAGTTTGAATCGTTTTGGTTTCCGGTTCACAATTGAAATCACCTGTTAGAATCGCCGATGCTCCACTGGTAATATTCATCTTATCCAAGATGAGCATAGCTCCATTTATTCTTGCTTCCTCGCTTATGTGATCCAGATGTGTATTCAGAATCAAATATTCCTGCCCGTCGATTTGCCCCAGCCTCACCCAAGTGCAAATGCGCGGACAAGCGGTGTTCCAGCTTTGAAAGCCAAGCTGATCCGGCCGTTCGGACAATCCGAATGTGCCTCTTTCGATTGGCTTCAGCCTATCTTTCTGGAAGAAAATCGCGCAAAACTCACCCTCTTCGCCGCCGAGCCTGCCCTCCCCGATCCATTCATATTCGGGAAGCAGCGCATTCAAGCTCTCAAGCATAGGCAAGCTTCCTTCTTGCGTGCATATAACGGCAGCTCCATACGCTTTAATCGCTTCTGCAGCCGCTTCGACACGGTTAGGCCAAGCATTTTTCCCATCCTCAGCGACATGGATACGAAGATTAAAAGACATAATTGATAATTCCATAATGATCCCTCCTAACATGAGTGTAAGATAAGCATATGGCGAGTTGACGGGGTAATCAACCCTTGGTTAATGTGACATTCTATCTATAATAAAACGTCATTTCCCAAAAGAAATGCGCAATAAAGCTTTCATGACGCCGCTTTACAGGTTTATCTTTTTGCTAATATAGAGCCATTTATTATAATAAATCCATTGGTATTAAAGGGTTAGGAATGCAAGACAGCTATTCAAACGATTTTGTTGGCGACCTTTTAGGCTGTACATAAATTGGAATGGCTCTGCTTAGAATAACTCCTTAAATAACAGAATTGACAAAAAGCTTCTTCCGGAATAAAATAAACACATAGTTCATGTTAAGTAATCTAACATGAACTTCTCTTGTATAAGCTCATAAATTGGTGTGAGCGTCTCGACCAGGCAACCGTAAATTGCCCCAGGCTACAAGAGGCCGTTAGTGAAGATACTCTAATTTTTTCATTTCAGAAAAATTAGATCTATTTCACTACGCGCCTCTTCAGCCTGGGGTTTTATTGCGTTTAGCCTAATCATTCATTCTAAAGGAGCGATTGTGTATGAATAAGTCAAACTCGCATGTTGAATCCGCATTGCAATACCCTCGTGATTGTACATTTACTCTAAATGATTGGAATGTTCTTTCTCAGTTCTGGTATCCTGTGGCCATTGCTGAAGAAGTAACAAATAAACCAGTTGCTGTGAAGCTGCTTGATGTAAAGCTCGTTTGTTACCGCAGCAGCCACGGCAAAGTCGTAATTGCTCGTGATCTCTGCTTTCACCGTGGAGCACCTCTGAGCAAGGGTTGGATTGAAAACGATGAAATCGTATGTCCTTACCATGGTTTTCGATATAACTGCGAAGGGATATGCACTGCCGTTCCAGCCCATTCTGACTCCAAAATATCGCCCAAACTCAAATTAATCATGTATCCGGTTATTGAGAGATATGGGCTGATCTGGACATCTTTAGCCGCTGTAGACGAACAAATTCCGCCGTTCTCTGGGTGGGACGATCCGGATTTTATTAATATATTACCTCCAAGCTTTGATATTGCCGGTTCGGCAGGACGCCAAATGGAAGGATTTTTAGATGTTTCACATTTTGCATACGTGCATACGGAGACGTTCGGAGACCGCAATAACACAGAAGTCCCACAATACAAAGTAACGCGCGACGGGAATCAGCTTCAGGCAGACTATTGGAGCACCGTCAGCAATTACGGTAAAGGCCAAGATAATCCCGCTCCTGAAGGATTCATGTGGCTTCGCGCGTTTCGTGTATTTGCACCTTTCGCGGCCTCACTAACTGTACATTTCCCAAATGACGGCAAGCTCATGATTTTGAACTGTGCAACTCCAGTCTCAGCACGTTACACTCGTTTATTTTGTCCAATCTCACGGAATTTTGATAAAGATCTTCCGATTGAAGATACGATTAAATTTAATTTGCAAGTTTTTCAGGAAGATCGAGAAATGGTTGAATCCCAAACACCAGAAGATCTACCACTCGATTTGATGGCCGAAGCCCATATTCCAGCTGATCGCACTTCAATTGCCTATAGGCAGTTGCTTACACAACTTGGCCTTGGAAGAACCTACACATCTTAAAAAATATGTTTACAGCTGATTTCTAAACAAATCCTTGAAAAGAAAGATCACCAAGTTACCAACAAAAGGCTGCCGATATGCTCGGCAGCCTTTGTAGTTACTCTGTAGTTTCAACTATATTTTCCATACCTACAGTTAATCAACGGTTAATAATTGCTCAATAAAACCGCCAATTTCCAGCTTCCTGTCCACAAAATGAATTTCCAAAATCCAATCGCGAGGCTTACCATTCGAATCCGGATTTCTCATAGGAATATGATTATCAGGATGAATATAGTTTTCAACGGATTCTCCCTGTATTACTTCATGAGGGAATTCACCAATAAGGTGACCCGCATGCGGCCCTCCAAACTCCCATCCGTATTTTAAAGCTAAATGACTCACATAGGTATAAAGTTCACTGCCTGTAATCGCAGATTGAGACTGAAAATAGGCCTTCCCTTCATCCCAGGCCTCAACAATATCATTTTTCAGTTTTATTTTTGCTGGATCATCTCCTAGGACGAAGGTTCTTCCGAAATCAGCTTCCCAATCTTCAAAAATTGGGCCGAAATCCAGAAATATAATATCATCTTTGGAAACAATCAGATCAGGCGGGTTTTCTCTATATGGAAACAACGTGTTTTTGCCAGCTCGCACGATTCGTTTATGCCAGTATTTCTTGATACCAAACATCTCGAATGCCAATTGATAGATTTCACGATTTATTTGCTTTTCAGTCACATCAGGACGAATAATTCCTTGATCTTCGATCGCCTTGAATAATTGTTCCGCCTTGCTTTCAGCCTCTCTTAGCGAGGCATGCCGTTTACTTATAGATTGATCCATCTCTCATTCTCCTCTCTATTTTATAAACCTTCTGAAGAAAGAGTATTTACCATATCTTCTCAAAATAATTCTAACGTTTTATTCCATCAATTCCAAATGAAATTAGAATCAATCATTCAAATCGTAAACAGATTAAAAAATAGTCGGTACCATTCCCCCATCCATACGGATTGGAGAACCTTTAAATGCGGATGCATAAGGACTGCATACAAATGCAACTAGTCTACCTATTTCAATAGGTTTGATAAATCGCTGTATTTCAGATTGAGGCAGGTTTGTAGTCATAAAATCTTTCTCTTTTTCTGAAAAAGTCATATCTTCATTTGAGTATATGCCCTCAATGATTTGATGCACATTTTCAGAGAGTGTTGGTCCTGGCAGGATCGTATTGACTGTAACTTCTGTTCCAACTGTTAATTTGGATAAACTTTTGGACAATGATAATAGCATTGATTTTGTCATGCAATACTGAGGCATTTGTCCTGAAGGCATAATTGCTTCCTCACTCGCAATAAAGATAATGCGGCCGTAATCATTTTTCAACATTTTAGGTAAATAAAATTTAGATAATCCATTTGCTGCAAGAACGTTCGTACGGAAGTATTTTTCCCAAATCTCATCGTCAACGTCTTCATATTTCATCATTTCATAGATGCCCATACTATTTACTAATATATCAATATTGGGGTATTTTTCGAATAAAGCTTCTCTTTGCACAATATCCACAATATCGGCTGTAGCATTTTGAGGTGAAGTAGCCGGGAAATCTGATTTGATTTCATTTACAGTTTGTTCCACATCTTCGTAATTTCGGCCATTAATGAGTACATGGACACCTTCTTTAGCAAGTTCAATAGCAATTGCTTTACCTATACCCTTCGTTGATCCTGTAACTAAAGCTGTTTTATTTTTCAATCCCATATCCATATTAAATTTCTCCCTTTTCATTTACTTATTCATTCACGACAAGCTGATTAATAGTCATGATTAAAACAGTCTTGTAATGAGGATAGTGATAATATTACCTTGTCTGAATGGGATAGTAACTAGCATATCGCGCCAATGTACTCGTTTAACACGCCAAATAAAAAAACGCAATAAAGACTAGCTCTCAATAAATTTATATGGTTGGGAATTCTATATAATCGACAATTCTAGCCGTCATTCTGCTAACGGGTTTGTACCTAAATGTTCCGTACGCCAATTTGTAGGAGTCTCACCTTCCCAAAGTCGGAAGGCACGGTAGAATGAATTTTGGTCTTCATATCCAATCAAAAAAGCGACTTCCTTAATATCAAGCGAGGGATCTGCCAAGTACTCTAGTGCCTGCTCATGTCTAGCTTGTGTTAAAACATGCTTGAAACTCGTGTTTTCGTTGGTAAGCCGGCGCTGCAAGGTACGATTGCTCATACCGAGTTCCTTCGCGACAATTCGAATATCGGGACGCCCTCCAGTAAGGCTGCGTTTTAGAATCCATTTGGCCATTTCAGTAATAGAGCGGCTGCTATGCTGTTCATAGAGGGATCGGTCTAAAACAGGAGTCAGAATCTCCAGCAACTCTTCGTTGTACGTGACAAAAGGACGATCCAAATCGCTTCGATGCAGCGTCAAACGGTTACATTTTGCATCCATTCGGATGGGGCAGCCAAAATAAGCTTCAAGAGCTTGTACATCGCCCATTGATTGTGAAAATTCGACAACCCGCGCTTTAAGCGGTTGACCTGTTCCCCGGCGCCCTAACTCCAGAAGGAATGCCAAAGTGATCCCCACCAGTAGCGGCGGGCCTGCTTGTTCCGTATGCAGCCATTCCAGTTCGATTGTACAATGCTCTCCCTCCTCAGTAATACGCAGGCTTTCGGGTGGGCACATTTGTTTGTACCGAGCCATTCGGTTTAAAGCGTCACGATAGTCGCGAGCGTAGTAAGTAGCTAAGACGGTCGGTGGATATTGCGCTGTTTCATAGATGGTCGCAAGCTTGATAATTCCATCCGCAGTGTCGCCAATGAGATCGGAATAAGCCTGCCAGATCGCGAAATATTGAGCGGCGGTGACTACTGGTTCAGTAACAATAGTGAGCGGCAATCGTGCTTTACGAGCTACGTCATGAGGGGCCATTCCTAATTGACGTAGTCCTATCCAAAATCCTGGCGGGATTTTAATACGGTCAGCAGTATGAGACTTCAAACATAAGGACCTCCTCTATCTATTTTTATATATTCATTAATATTGGTTGTGATTTGATGCCTGCCTTTTGCCAAATACAACGAATCTTAAGTACTCATAAGAATAGTCTTAAGTTCGGTAAAGTGTCAAAATGAACGTAATAAGCTGCACTAAACTGCCTATTAGTTTAACAAGAAAATAGCCATAATAACCAGCAACCATCAATAATGAGTCGGTTGATCCATTTATCCGAAACTGAGGCATTTTCATAATTATGAATCACTTATTTTTTAAAATTTCAATCCAACAAACAAGCAATGTTATCTTAATTTAACATAATCGGACGAGGACAATTGTATAAACCATTCACTTCTTTGAAATTGATATGATTTCCACAATCCTTTTCAGAATTTGCATAATGAAACATTAACTGTGAGATCATAATCAACGTGTTCAGGTTGTTTAGCAACTATAAAGGAGTGATTGTTTTGTACTATTACAAAGAAGAACTAATCAATGTAATTAAACCAGATAAACCAGATCCAGCAGCTGCAAAAGTTCTTCAGGAAGCGTTAGGCGGCCAATTCGGTGAAATGCGAACCATGATGCAATATTTTTTCCAAAGCTCTAATTTCAGAGGAAAAGATAAACAATTTCGCGATCTATTGAGAGGGGTTTTTTTAGAAGAAATTGCTCATGTCGAGCTCGTTCAGAGTACGATCAATCAACTACTTAATGAATCTGGACTAAATAATCCCGGAGATGCTGGAATTGATAAAGCTCCGATTGACGAGGCGGTTAAACACGGAAACCCCCACCACTATATTATGGGAGCTAAAAGTTCTTTACCTATAGATGCGGGCGGAAATCCATGGAATGCATCGTGGGTTTATAGTCATGGCAATCTTGTTGCAGACATGTTAAACAATGTCGTACTTGAGTCTACTGGTGTTCTGCAGAAAACACGGATCTATGAGATGAGCTCAAATCAAACATTCAGAGAAACGTTAGGATTTCTCATTGTCCGTGATAATGCGCATCAGAACGCTTTTGCCAAAGCACTTGAAACACTGGGCGTGGATTGGGGTAAAGTGTTTCCAGTACCGAACTATGATATCAACAAATATCCTGAGTGCAGAAAGTTCGTAGATATGGGCTATCACAACATGCAATTTAATTTCCGCTTAGATGAAACATTAATTTCTAATATTTTTCAAGGTGAAAGCCCAAGCAGGAATAGTGGCACACTATCTGTAACTCCTCCTCCTCAGGGGTTTCCAGTTCCAGAGCTTCCTGATATGCCAAATGAGCATAGCCCCGGAGTTGCAGATTTACTTAGATAATAAGTTTAAGTTACAACGGTTTTGGGGAAAGGTTAATCCATTTCTTACAATTAGCACTTCTCGACTCTTGAGGCTTATCAGAAAAGTATCCTAAGTGTTAATAAATGCGTTTAATGCAAATAAAACATGATGAGCAAAGTTTGAAATCGCTTTTATCAAAAAAACCACATGGAGTTGTTGCTCTCCATGTGGTCAATCATGTTATAGTCTTTCTCTTTAAATAAACTCCTATATACTTCTGTAGATAGGGAATAAATAGTTTTACTGCCGCCTCTAGGTTCTAATACTCGCGTGAGATTTCGTGACCAATACCCTAATAAAACGAAAACCCAGCATAAGGTAGCTGGGTCTTATTTATAAATTTCTCTCTTTTATATCGTTTACAATCACTAACGCTTCGCGTAAATTCTCCACGATCCCATCGTCATTATATTTCTCCACTAATTCTGCTACAAATAACATATCATTCGAAGCCCCGTAATCATTTACCGTGTGTGCTAACGCCTCATATACGACAGGTTCAAGGGCGTGGCTATCGAAGCGGGTTATAAACGTTCCGTCATTTGAAATAATTCGCTCTAGGCGCTCGCTTGCCTCTTCAAGTGATAAAGTCGGTGCGGGTTTGCTTGCGAATGCGTCGGGCATATAGGTTTTAAAGGCGATTCCACCAATAATGAACACGGTTAGAATAATAGCGATTACATCACGTTTTAAGCCCGTAATCATAGAAACCTACCTCCTAAAAGTCTGAAACGCTTTCGCACCTCACTTACATATATTGCAGGAAATTCCGGCTTTTCTTGTAATAATCAAGACTTTACTTTCCTCCTTTTGTTATCTGTGCAATCGTTGATCTTTATATTCTTAAACTACTTAAATTGCTTACCTGTAAATTTAAATCCATTACTTCCTGCCTTATTTTTTCAAGTTTATTGTATTGCTCTTTGAATTTTGGATCAGTGATTTCTGAGGAAAATGCCTCCTTTTCTGCTTGCTTTAATTCCTTGTCTTTCTGCTCAATAGCTTTCAATAGAAAATCCATATTTAGTTTGGTCACGTTTCATTTCTCCTTTAAACGTAGAATCAACTTCAATCCCGTTAGTTCAAAAACTCTATTAAGACCAAATTAGTAGACATACCCAAAATAGCCCCCCAAAAAGTAATGATGTAATAATAGTCAATTGAGTACTGTTTTCTTTATTAATAAGAGCACGGAATGTACTTGAGAAAAACAACATAAATAAAAAAGCCAATATAGCAAATAAAAAAGCCATTAGTTTTTCCCCCTAACCTTGAAACTAGTAAAAAGTTATCCGTTTGACATAAACTCTCGATTGTTACCAAATTCGGACTCACCATTCAATAATCGTATGTATAAGCACTTCCCAAATTATAATACCACATATTGGAATCTACTAGACCAATTATACAATTCTTATTACGCATGACTGTCTATTAACTTAATAAAATGAGCAGGCCGCCGCAGCGCCTGCTCATCAATGTTTTATTCAAGTTTTGCTACAAATTCTCGTACGTCTTTCCGTGACTTTAAAATGATTATTTTCTTTTCATTCGATAACCTTTGCAGTTTTTCTGTTATCTTCGGCTTTTGTTTGTCTGGGTATTCCCAGACCCATTTCAAAAATTCCAAACTGACCCTTTCTTCGCAACCTTCTGCCATATCCATTCTCTTCTTGTTGCGGTACTGGAACCTTCTCTTCAACACGCGAACAATGCAGATCCATCTTGATAGGTCAACAAATATGATTGTATCAGCCGCTTGTAACCTAATATCTAAAGTGCCTCCATAATTACCATCAATAATCCAACTATCATGACTGATGAGCTCCTCTTGAACAACTTTTTGCTCGTTTTTAGACGTGCTAATCCAACCCGGTTTCCAAAAAATTGAATCCAAATGATGAACTTTAATCGATAATATTCTGCTCAGCTTGCTAGCCAACGTTGATTTGCCTGAACCTCCAGAACCAATAAGTGCAATTTTTTTCATAATGACCCCCCATTAATGATTCTTATAAACTGACTATTCCTTAAAAGATAGTTTTAGTCATCACGCCAACCTGGCTTTTTTCTATTATAATGTAGCCTTGTGTTGACAAATCCCATTCATTCTCAAAAAAAACCATCCCGAAGGATGGTCCATACTTATGATGAGCACTATAAGGTTTGGATTAGAGTGGAGTGTCCTATCCTAGACCTTTCGCTTTATAATATAACATACATTTGTATCTCTCTATTTCATTCTATCGTCGTTGTTAACATAAAAGCCACCGATATTGTTTTATTATTTATAATAAGGATTAGCGAAAAGCGATTGCTCCCGCTCCTTTCTCCAATCACGGTCTTCTTATACGGCTCCACTAGTAAGGAGTCCTTTTATGAAGTCCCATGTGGTTCTGCGTCGAACATACAGGAAGCACCGATAAAGGTATGGTGCAGCGCATTGTCGAGGGCTTCGACTTTAATACCGAGTGGTGAGAGCATACGAATAAGTCCTTCTCCGAACAAATCGAAGCTTTTGGCGATCTGGCCTCCGATCATGAGACGGTCAGCCTTAAAATCTATTAGGAATGGCAGTAGAAATTGCCCCAATTCATCCCCGAATGCCCGGAACAGCTCGCTCATGCGATTCTCGCCCTTCCGGGCAAGCTCCGCAAGATCCTTCACATCCATGCCATCATTCAGACAGCCGGCATCCCGGAATAGCTTAAGAATTCCTCTCCGTGAAAAGCATTCATCCGCAGCCACGCCTTGATGAGGCAAGTTATATAAATAGCCATCTGGCGGTACGTGATCACCTTCGGTGACAAGAGTTCTGCAATCAATAAAAGCTGAACCAATGCCGGTCCCAAGCGTAATAGCCAGTATTCGCTCATTTGGATAGAGCTTGCCGGTTCCCAAACCAAACAATCTGCCATCATTCTGGAACCGGATGTCCAAGAAATCTGTATTCTTCCCGAAGCTGTTTGCACGCAATGCTTGCATGAGCTTTTCTTTCACGTTTACACCGTAAAGCGATTCGAATTTATCCAGTTCACGAATCCAGCTCACGCCGTTTTCATAATCAAATGGTCCAGGAAAGGACATGCCGATGCCGATGGCTTCGGGTGAGAATGAATGCGGAAACCGCTTGTATTTCTCAAGCAAGTCTAATAGGATAGCTGCCAATCCGCCAATGATGACTTCTTCCGATCCCTTGGCATTTGCAGCATAATGAGAGATCGTGCCTTCCTTTACTTCCCCGCGTTCTACTACGCATCCCTTGACATAGGTTCCACCCACATCCAAAGCAAATATGAGATCAGCGTTCAATCAGGCTCACGTTCCATTCCGGAGATACTCCCGCTTTAATCAGTTTGCACGGCGTTTCCGTCAAGTTTACGATTTTGTATGCACCGAATACGGAAGGTAAAATATAAGATTCTGCGTAGTTCAACTCGACGAATATTGATTCATCCGCAATGGATACGATGCGTACGCTATCTCCCTCCACAAGATTGTACATAACAAACTCGCCGTCCGTCTGGTCTAGCCATTCCGTCTGCAGATGGATCCGTCTTACGTAAAACAGTAGATCGTCTCGTTGACCGAGCAAATACTCTTCGTTGCCGCCTTGGCTCTGCAGCAACTGCGGCTCAGGGATGAGGTTTTGCTTAACCCATGATGTCGTTTTGTCGTAATCGATATTACGGAAGCCGTGATCCGCGTTGATCGGACGCGGTTTGCCATCTAGGTCCTTACGCAAATAATCGTATAGCTTGAACGTAAACCACCAAGTCGTAGATGAGACTTCAAGCACAAGATTATCGATGCCTGAAGCATGAACGGTTCCCGGCGGAATGAGGAACAAATCCCCTTTGTTTGAATCAAATTCGTTGACATATTCAGTGAATTCCATCGGTACGCCTGTTTCCTGTGCCTGCAAGACGGCGTTTTGGAAATTCTCTCTCTCCGTTCCCTCCGTAAGGCCGAGGTAAACCTTGGCATCCTTTTTCTGTTCCATGATGTAATAAGATTCCTGCTGTGTCATAAACTCGTTGAAATGTTCACGCACGTAGTCCTGCTTCGGATGCACTTGGCAAGATAGTTTGTCCCCGTTCATCGTATCAAGATAATCGAACCTTACAGGAAAATAATCGCCGAACAACGACACCGGTCGTTCGCCCATGATAGCTTTATATTCAAGGGCCATGACGATCAGGAACGGTACTTCGATCACGTCGCCTCCATATCCAATCAGAATAGAATTCTCTGGTGCGATCGGCTCGAAGCTCCATGCACAGTTCACCCACTCCTTAGGAAGGTCGGCCATGTCTTTCAAATATTGTCCACCCCAAATACCAGGGGCGAAAAACGGCTTGACGCGAAGCGGACTTTGGGCCACGCTTCGGATCATTGCTTCAAGGTCAGAGATGGTCAAGAATACAGGCTCTTCCGGCTTGTTCATGTCCAAGTAGAGATCGATGTTCTGGAAAATACGTTTACGGTACGTTTCCAGTATCGGCCATTCCACGAAATAACTAATTTTATACTTTTCGACGGAATCGCGGTTCCATGACATACCGAAATTGAGCAGTTGCTTTTTATGCTGAATTTGTTGATATTCCCTAGAAACATCCAGAAATAAGACAGTGCCGCTCCGCTCTCCCGCAAGCCAATAAGCGCCTGGGCCGAACACGATAAACGCCGTTCTCCCATTTTGTGCTTTCAATCGGTTCGCGAGCGTTTCTCTTGCGTCTAATACGAAATAAGCCTCGATTTCATCTTCAGTCACGTAACCGAATGCTCTATTTTCTGTGATGTTGCGGTCGAATTTCTCACGCAGCGTTTCGCCGGATTTCAAGTAACCTGCCGTGCTTTGAACGTTCAAGCTCCATCCTTGCTTTTCGATCGCAGAAGCAGCATGCCGTATGAATGACTGGAAGTCAGCGCCGTGCGTTCCGTCCACGATAATAAGCGGTGGGGTGTCCGTCTTCTCGTCCAAGCTCGCTTTTAATAGCTCCGACAAGGCTTCGTACCCTTTTGAGATTGGCTGTTCCGAGAATGGCTGCCTGACTGGATTTATAGGATATTTATTAAACATGGATCATACCTCCTTCAATAATCGCCGCCATATGTTTGATAAAAAGGGCTGTACGTTTAAATGAACTGACTACTGTTCTAAATAATGCCTTGTTGCAAAGCCTTCCATACCAAATGGGCAAACTGACTGTTTGACCAAGCAAACCAATCCCTCGTGAAGTTGGTAGGATCATCCTTGTGGAAGCCTTCATGCATAAAGCCGGTGTCAGCATCCGTCGCCTCCATGATATCGATCATTTCCCTGATTTCATCCGGATCCACGGCGGTCAAACCTTGCATTGAATAAGCGAGATGCCACACGAAGTCCGGCGGTGTATGAGGGCTGCCAATACCGCTAAGGCTCTCGCCTTTGTAATAGTAAGGATTATCTTCACTCAAAATGAAAGCCCGCGTGTTCAAATAGATAGGATCGTTTGCATCCGCGAAGCCGATATAAGGCGCAGATATCAGACTTGGCGTACCCGCGTCATCCATCAGGACGTGATTGCCGAAGCCGTCTGTCTCGAATGCGTACATGCGTCCGTACTTCGGATGTTCCACGATACCGTACAATTCAATAGCATGCCGGATTTCTTCTTCCATTACAGCCATGCGAGCCGCAAGCTTCTCATCTCGGTATACGTAACGGACGATTTCGCCCATGTCGCGAAGGGTTACAGCGGCGAACATATTAGACGGAATGTTGAAATGGAAATCGCAAGCATCGTCGCTTGGACGGAATCCTGACCAGATCATGCCAGTCTCGTTGACCAGCATACCGCGCCCTTGCCTCCGCAGCGTATCGATCATGATTCCATTATGACGCTGGAACCTGTACGTCGAAAGCTCACCATGCTGCTGCTCGATCTGCCAAACGTCCAGCATCGCCAGCAAAGAAGCTTTGAATTGCTCATTGAATATGCCCGTCCGGCCTGTTTCCTTCCAATAATGATAGGCTAGACGGAAAGAGAAGCACATGGAATCGAGTTCGAATTTGCGTTCCCATACCCAAGGCGAACTTTCCGTTTCGTCTCCGGAGTTCCAATGCCAGTCATTGGCGGTTTCGTTAAATGCGTTAGCATAAGGATCAATGCTAATATAGAACATATGACGATTAATGACTCCCTCCAGAATACGCTGCAGCTCGGGGTCTTCCTTGGCAAACGGGACATAATGCATCACTTGCTCCACGGAATCCCGCAACCACATAGCGGGGATGTCTCCTGTTAGGACAAAGGTAGTCCCATCCTCCAGCAGCTTTGTTGTCGTCTCCAGCGTATTTGGGAAGCAGTTCTGAAATAATCGGTTAAGCTTCGGCCGATGAGCGAGCAGCTTCTCCGCTTCCTCCATCGCCTTTACGATGGAAGGCGGCAGCTTCAGCTCGGGGATATCAATTTGTGGCAATCGATGGTTTTTCATAGTGTTGTTTCATCCTCTCTCCATACTTATTCGGGTGGAAGTACATGCAAGTCGACCCCAAGGAGCGACTCCGCGTGGCCGCCTATTTGGATACGGAACTGACCCGGTTCGACGATGCGGCGATAGTCCCTTCCTACGTATTGCAATTGTTCCTTTGCGATCGTAAACTGGACGGTCGTCGATTCGCCAGGCTCCAATTGAATTTTCAGGAAGCCCTTCAATTCCAAAGCTGGCCTCGTTACGGAACTGACAACATCCGTTACATAAAGCTGAACGACCTCCTGTCCCGCCATTCCGCCGATATTCGTGACGTCAACGCTTACGGTGCAGCTCTCATCCGGCTTTATATTAGATTTGCTTAGCTTGATGCCGTCATACTGGAAAGACGTGTAGCTAAGGCCATAACCGAATGGATATCTAGGCTCTAAGTCTGTCTCCACATACCGCTTGCCTTTGGTCCGCTTCGTATTGTAATAAATCGGAAGCTGTCCCGAGTGCTTTGGAATCGATATTGTGAGCCTACCGGACGGGTTGTAATCGCCGAATAGAACGTCCGCGATTGCATTCCCGCCTTCCTGTCCGGGATACCAAGCCTCTAGAATCGCATCGGCGTGTTCGTCGATCCACGGTTCTACGATCGGCCGTCCGTTGATATAGACGACGATAAGCGGTTTGCCTGTCTTGTGAAGCTCTTTCAGCAATTCCAATTGAACGCCTGACAAACTCAGTTCCGCTCTGTCAAATCCTTCCCCGCAATCCATATCGCTTAAGCTTGACTGATCGGTAATAATCGCAGCACCCGTCTTCAAATCTATCGTTCCTTCGCCGAAGTCCCTTGCGCTGGAACCGCCAACTACGGCTATGATCGCTTCTGCAGCCTGCGCGATTTGGAATGCGTGCTCGAATCCTTCCTTCGACGGATCTTTAATGCGGCAGCCCGGCGCATACATGACCTCGCTTTGGCCAACGCATTTCCGCTGAATGCCATCCAGCACCGTCACAATTCCGGAGCGCTCCTGCGGCGATGTATAATCACCCAATTGATTATAAATGTTGTTCGCGTTAGGTCCGATGACCGCGATTTTGCTCAAGTTTGTTGACAATGGCAGCACCTGATTGTGGTTTTTGAGCAGGATTATGCTTTCTTGCGCCATCCTTCCCGCCAACTTGATGTGGCTTTCTTGGCCGATAACCTCCGAGGCCCTGTCTGGGCTCGCGTATGGTCGCTCGAACAAGCCTAGCTCAAATTTCTGGTGAAGGATGCGGCGCACTGCAAGATCAATATCGTCTATAGAGACCTTTTGATTGTGTACGGCATGCAGTAAATGCTTGCCGAAGCTGTCACCGGACATTTCCATATCGACGCCCGCAAGCAGCGCCGCGCATGCCGCATCCTCTTCACTTTCTACTACTTGGTGGCCGCCGCAAAGCATATTGATCGCTCCGCAATCGGTAATGACGAATCCTTCGAATCCCCACTTTTCTCTCAAAGTTCGGGTAAGCAGCTCATGATTTGACGTGCATGGCACGCCATCAATTTCGTTGTATGCCGTCATGATCGACAGCGCACCGGCCTGCACCGCTCGCTCGAATGGCAACAAATCCTTTTCGAGAAGCTCCCTCGCGCCGATTCGAGCGGGCGCCGCATTGCGTCCTCCTTCGGAGCTGCCGTAGCCGGCGAAATGCTTGAGTGTTGCGATAACGGTATCATCAGAAGCGATGGACTCCCCTTGCAATCCTTCGACTGCCGCTACCGCCATCTCTCCGATAAGATACGGATCCTCGCCGAATGTCTCTTCCGTCCGTCCCCATCTAGAATCGCGGACGACGTCGAGGACAGGGGAATAAGTGACCGTTCCCCCTTGTACCCTCGTCTCTGCTGCAATCGCGCGGCATACTTCTAGATACAGCGGTATATTCCAGCTGCTGCCCATCGCAAGCGGCACTGGGAATACCGTTGCACCGATGGCCATATGCCCATGGGAGCATTCCTCCCCGAACAAGATTGGAATACCAAGCCTTGTATGCTCAATCGCGTATTTTTGAATCAGATTAATAACTTCCGCCCCTTCGCGGGGCGATAATCCCGACTCCAGCGTTACACCTGTCCAAGGATCAGCTCGCAAAACGCCGTAGAGTGAGCCGACGCTCCCCCTTTCGATATAGGCACGGAATGTTTCCGTCAGCTCTATTCCGTCTTCCGTTCGTTCGTATACCTGCCAGCCAAAGGGTTGGATAAGCTGGCCGATTTTTTCCTCTAGCGTCATGCGGCCCAGCAGATCATGGACCCGCTTTTCCGTCGATATTGAAGCATCTAAATACTTTTTCACTTTCATCATTTCGATCTCCATGCCAAGATACCCGCATTCATGCTGCCGCAAGTGGTCATCGCTGATTCAGGCTTATTGAGCGCTTCGCCCCATGCGACAAAATATCGGAATTCATAGAAGCCGCCTAGCGTTGCCGTAAAGTTAGTTTCCCAATAATTGTTCATTGCCCATGAATAGAGATGACCTGGATCCTGCTCCAGCTTCTCGTCCCCGTTCAGTAATCGGAAGCCGTGTTCAAGCTTACCTAGTTGAATAAGCGGTGTATCCGGCATCGCTATTGACACGCCACCTTGACTTCCCACGTAAGCGACGCCTTCCCCGATGCAATAATAATCGGCCAGACTTCCCGGCAATTGATCCTTGCGCGGACGAGCTAGCGAATCCATTTTATCCATCCACAACTCCTGCTCGCCGTCCATAATGGGACCTCCGAAAGGCAAGGAAATATACAGATTCTCCGGATCCCATATGCTGTCCTTATGCATACGTACAGCCACATCCACGCGAGGTCTGTCTGTATATGCCGTAACTAACAATGAATAATGGGAACATCCCGCCACCTCGAACGTCAACTGAACTGTACCGTACACATCACCCTGCGCAATTACTTCCGCACTCGTCAGTACCCCTGTCGAGACAATCGCATCGGCTCCTTTACGGTTGCGGCCCATCTTGCGTCTAACTTCATACATATCCTTAACGCTGGAAGCACGGGTTATGTCATATACCGGCGAGAAGGCATGGTGATTGCGGTCAGAGCGCAGCATTTCCGCCCCAGTACGCTTGTCGATCCAAGATGTAATCCCATCGCCCTTCTTCCATTCCATCCGGACAAATGGCGTTTCCAAATAAGTCGAGGTGAAGTGGAAAGTTTTCTCTACATGCGATACGTCGATATCCATCATCCTGTCAGACCCTACGTAATCCGTCGTGTATGCTGTCTTTACTTGACCATTCTGGACAGGATGAATCATCAATATTTTCTCTTCTCCGGGTTGAAGTGTCACTGGTATGCTAACGATAACACCCCTCGGCGCAACTCTTAGCTGGGCAGGATATACCTCTCCACTTCCATCGACACGTGCTTCGAATCCGTCCTTGATCAGGTCATAGTGCCAACCTTCCATAATCAGATGGGCAACGTCTTCTTGTGCAAAAGGATTAGGGTTGTGCAGCTTGAACCGCATCGGCCGGTCTGGCGCGAGCAGCGCATCCCCTTTATGTTCCAAAATATCATACAATGCACGATGTGCGAGCGTGCTCGCATTGGCGGCAAACGCCTCCTTGCGGACACCCAGCTCCTGCACGAAGGGATTCCAAGGCTCTGTCACAGAGGAATGGTAGCCCCAAGTATGCTCGGCGAACAACGTCAGCTCGTATTCCATCGCTCTCATCGCCTCAGCAGTCACAATCTCTCCGTTTGGATCAAGCTGCTTCACTTTCCGATGGACGCGCTGCGCCTCTCGGAATACTTGCACATGCTTCGGCGTTGAACCAACGCCATCCGTCCACCAATCTGGCCAATCGCCCCGGAATACTGGAATATCGTCGGGATGCTGTTCTGCATGACCACGTACCGCGTCAAAAAATTCATCCAATGTACACGGTACGATTTTGATTTTTTCGCTATGCTTGCTGTTCCACTGGTTCACGAAATCCATAAGCTGGGCATTCGGAGAACTGTTGTCCGTCGGTAGCCCGGACATCATAACAGGTGCGAATGGGAACGGATAACCGTCCGCACGCAACCGTTCCAAATACCTCGGAATACGTGCTTCCGCAATCTCGAACGTAATGCCCTTGGTCGTATCGAATTCATCCTTAATTGTATAAGAGCCACCGATACCTGGAATTAATCCCAAGTCGTTGCCGAAGACGTAATGCTCCCCGTTCCATGTCAGAAGCCTTTCGCCATTTGGCATCTCCCACCAGAAAGGCTGCTGCTTCTTCCATAGTGGATACATCGAATGATGAGTATGGATGCAGGTGATCAAGTTTTGAATACCCGCATTGAGCAGCACCTCGCCATACCCCCAGCTAAAGCCCGTAATATCAGCTGTCATGGCAGACTTCACCGGCATTCCAATCGATTCTCCGTAAGTACGAACACGATTAATCATCGCTTCAAGCAGATCTTTGCCGACAAGCTCGCTCATATTAAGATAAGTGCCTGAAAGTCCGATATCTCCGCGTCTTACCGCTTCAGCAAACTCCAACTTTTCCTGCTCTGCAGCCTTTTCGAGGAACGCCTCAATTGGCCAAAACGTTTCGCAGACCCATTTAAATCCATTCCATTCAGGGCGACGTCCAGCTTGAATTTCGCGGAAAATATGAAGTGCCTGCCGTATAAAATCGACGTGATATTGTTTGATCTTCTCTTGTCTCTCCGTGTACCCCACATCAGTATGCGAGTGATGAATCACGTAAATTGTCCAAGGTTTAGTTCCAGTCTCCATTAGCAATCGCTCCTTTAATTATTCTTTTACCCCGCCCAAAACCATACCTTTCACGAAATACTTCTGCAGGAATGGATAAAAAGCAAGAATCGGCAGCGCACCTACGAAAATTTGCGCGGCTTTTACTGTTCGGTCCGACACGGAGGCTAAATTCGCCAGCTGCTCCGCGGACATGTTGGTCAAGCTCGATTGAACGATAACGGTTTGCAGATAACTCGACAGCGGATAGTTATGCTGCGAATTCATGACCACAAGTCCATCAAACCAGGAATTCCAATGCATAACGATCGTGAACAGCATAATCGTAGCAATGGAAGGCATCGACAGCGGCACAAATATACGCCATAGCGTAGTCCAGTGTGTCGCGCCATCTACAAATGCCGCTTCTTCCAGTTCTTTGGGCAGCCCTCTAAAAAAATTCAATAATAAAATGACATTGAATACAGGGACAGCTCCAGGAATAACTAATGCCCATATGGAATCGAGCAGCCCGGTCGCGCGAATCGTCATATACCAAGGAATCAATCCCCCGCTGAACAAGATCGTAAAGACGAAGAACCACGCGTAACCCGTCCTGAATTTCAGCTCCTTGCCGGTTTTGGACAGCGGATAAGCAATAAGAATGGTTAAAACCATGCTGATGACTGTGCCTAGAACAACCCTCTCCACCGTAATCCATAACGAAGTAAGAAACTCACTCTTGGATAACACGAATTCATAGGCTTTGAAAGTCATTTCCTGAGGCCATAGCTTTACGATCCCAGCGCTTGCTGCTACATTTGAGCTTAGGGATACCGCCAAAATATGAATAAGTGGTATCAGACAAGATAATGCGATTCCAATAAGAATGACATAATTGAGTGTGTGAAATAAGCTTCGTCCAAATGATTTACCTTCTACCAAATCGGTTCTCTCCTTTCCTAAAAAATGCGGTAATCAGCAATTTTGTATGCCAGCCAATACGAGATAGATACAAGCGCAAAAGAAATAATTGATTTGAACAAGCCAAGTGCGGTAGCTACACCGTACTGCATATCCATTAACCCAATTCGATAAATTAGCGTATCCAGAATATCTCCACTCTCGTAAACTAGCGGACTATATAAATTAAATACTTGGTCAAACCCTGCATTTAATACATTTCCTAAACTTAATGTCGCCATCAAAATGATAACCGGCATCATACCTGGAAGGGTAATATTCCATGTTTGCTTCCATCTGCCCGCGCCATCGATCATAGCTGCTTCGTACAAACTAGGATTAATCGTTGTCAGTGCCGCTAAATAAACAATCGTACTGAATCCGAATTCCTTCCAAATATCCGAAACGATCAAGGTTATCGGAAACCAAGTATTATCTCCTAGGAAAAAAATAGGTTTAATTGAGAAGATGCCTAAAAACTGATTCAGCAATCCGTTGGACGGTGACAAAATATCGATGAATACGCCGCCCAGAATAACCCATGATAAAAAGTGAGGAAGGTAAATTAGCGTTTGAACCCATCTCTTCACATACATTTTGCCAACCTCATTTAGCAAAATAGCGATTGTAATCGGTACAAGAAGCCCAAACACCATCTTAAGAACAGCGATATAAACCGTATTCCAGAGAACCTGCCCGAAATCGGGCATTTGAAACAAATATTCGAAATTTCTAAATTCTACCCATTTGGAATCGATCAAACCTTTTGACGGAATATACTTTTGGAACGCCATCAATACCCCGACCATAGGAAAATAGCAATAGATCAATACGATCACGATGCCCGGTATTAACATCAAGTGCAACGGAAGCTGCCTGAGTCCCTTATTTGTGTGCAAGATGTCCACTTCCTTATTTCGAATCTCAATTTGTCTGTATAGAAGAAAAGGGGCAAGCCATAAGTATCTTACCCCTCACACTTGGATTATTTCTGTGAAGCGTTCCATTCATTGACTTCTTGTGTAATTTGATCGCCGCCAAGAGCTTTCCAATCCTCAACGAACTTATCGAATTGATCGATCGAAGCAGCGCCGTAAACGATTTTCGTGAAGATTTCAGTCTCCATCTTCTCCAATGTAGCTTTTTTCTCACCCATCGTATCGGTAGGAGCTCCGCCGTATCCTTCAGCGATCACTTTGCCTTCATCCGACAGCTTCTTCAGCACCATCATCGCTCCTTCTGGACCGTTCTGGTACATTTCACCGTAGAAATTCAAGTCTCCGCCTTCAAATGCCTTGATTTTATCGTAGGTTGATTTCTCTTCCGGGTTCAGCTTGGACGGGTCTCCGATCTTGATCGCTTCCGCTACGTTCACCGAACGGTTGATATCCTTATCCGGCGCAAACAAATCCACCATCGAATATTTGGCAACCGTTATACCGCTGCTGTCTACTCCATATTTCAAATAATCTGCAGTTTCTCCATACAGCTTCTCCATGAAGAGATTTGCCATCTTGACCGCAATTTCAGGATGTTTCATATCCTTCTTGACTACATAGTAGAATGAAGCGCCAAACGGCATTTGCACGGTGGCATTACCGCCATCGACGGACGGGATCGGAAACGCTCTCCACTCTGCGGCACCGTTTTTCTTTTTGTTATCTTGAAGCGGCCATTGTGAAGCCCAGCTTGGTCCAAACAACATCCCTATACGGTCGCCGACCAGCGATTCCGCAACTTTCGAGCCGTCTTTTACGCCAAATTCCTTATCCAGTTCGCCGTTCTTGTACAGTTCCGCAAGCTTGGCAAGCGCTGATTTGACTTCTGGTTGGATGCTTCCGTACACCAAGTTGCCTGATGCATCTTTTTTCCAGATCCGAGGATATGCGCCGTAAGCATTCAGGAATCCATTCAGGGAAGGATATCCGTTAATGATATCTTTGCTTAGCGCGATGCCGAATGTATCCGCTTTGCCATTGCCGTCAGGATCTTTGGTCGTGAAGGCATTCGAAATTTGCAATACTTCTTCCCAAGTTTTCGGCTCGGTAAGACCCAGCTTCGTCAACCAATCCGTACGCAGCCATAGCAACGGTGTTTGCGCGCCGATCATCGGCTCCGTCTTCGGAATTGCATATAATTTACCGTCGAAAGTAACGGATTGCAAAGCCTGCTTGTCCTGCTCGAAAACGCTTTTTACAGCTGGAGTTGCATATTTCTCATAAACCGAAGTCAGATCCTCCAACATATCCGATTCGACCAATTGCTTTAATTGAGAGGAGTTAACCATCATGAGATCGGGTATTTCGCCGGAAGCGATGGATAGGTTAAGCTTCTGGAAATATTGTGCGTCTGTGCCTTTTACAATCCAATCGTATTTTAGATTAATACCCATTTCTTTATAGAGATCTTCCCAGGCGTTTTTCGACTCCGATTGACCTTCCGGATATACCACGTCTTGCGTGATAAATTTCGCCGCCGTGACATCAATAGGAGGATCATATTTGCCAAGCGGTTCAATAACAGCTTCTCCTGTCCCTTGATTTCCAGAATTAGCACTCCCGCTTTGTTCGATGCCGTTGTCTTTGCTGCCGCAGCCTGCCAGCACAACGGAACATACCAAGATGTTTGCGAGAATGATACTAAATTGACCTTTTCTCTTCATCATGAACACCCTTTTCTAGTTAGTTTTCTTTGCTACGGCTTCATTATAAAAGTAAAGCGAGTACGCTAACTAGTTTCCATTCGTGACATTTGTATCTTTTATTTACACGTTTGAATCCCTCTTCAGTTCGCGGTATTCCTGCGGCGTTAGATGCGTCGCTTTTTTGAAAAAACGATGGAAATACTGGGAAGACAAGAAACCGAGCTCGGATGCAATCTCATGCACCTTGTAACCATCTTGTTCCAGCATGCGCTTCGCTTTCTCCAGCCTAATTTCGTTGATATAACTGGACAAACCTTTACCCGTCAGTTTTTTGTACAACCTGGAGAGATAGGAAGGGTTATGCCCCACCACCTCGCCAATTCTCGACAGCGATAAATCCCCAGAAAGATGGCTCGCTACGTAATGCTGGATTTTCTGTATGAGTTCATGCTCTTGAACGACCATGCCGGCATGCTGCCATTCAAAAATATTTTTGGCGTAAGATGTGAATTCTTCGCAAATTTGATGCCAGGAACGGTATCTTTCGAACTGCGTAAACCGTCCCAAATCCTGATCGGTGTGAGCGTCATTACTCGAATGCAGCAAGCCATGAGGCAGGAATACTGCGACAAGCAAATAGTATAGCTCCATCTGCACAGCGCTTGGGAAAGCTCCTGAATGCGACGCGAAAGCAAGCAGCTCCTCCAGCGTTTCAATTGTTGCTTCCTCCTGTCCGTTCTCCATGCAGGACTTCAAATAGGAAATTTTATTAAAATGCACCGAAGTAAGACGCATCTCGGCGCTACTGTTCTTAGTTTGGGGCATAAATTCAGGCTCCAGCAAAATCAGCTCGCTTCCGAATCCAAGTCCGCTATGGAAGAGCAGATTAAGCCGCTCGAACTTGTGCGGAACGTCATACCATTCCGAGAAGCTGTTCGCAAGCGCCAGAGACAGAGGCAGCTTTAGCAAATTAAGCGATGTCAGTTGAATTTGTTCCAACATTTCGCGAACGAACAGGAATGTTCTTTTGAAAGCGCCTTGATCAGTTGGAGTTTCGGAAGGCTGAATAAACCAAACCATTTTGTTTTTGTCATAACTCATAGAGATTACTTTCGTGAGCGGAGATAATAATTCGTTCGTCATATTGTCCAGTGCAAATTGGAACAGTGTTTTGTCCATCAAGCTTTCCCGTTGTCCCCAATCATCGATGCGCACAATCATGAGCAAGCAAGGAACGCCAGCATCCAGAGGAATCTGCAGATCTTCGAATTTATCACGAAGCGAATGCAGCGACCTATCGTCCCCTTGTATCAGCTCGTTCAAATACTGCTTCTGAATATACGGCAGCGCGACCTTCCTTTGCCGGCTCGCCTCGATGAGCTGCATATCCACTAATTGCTCTTGATCAAGCTGATTGGCAACAGCGAGAATGCATTCCACGATTTTGGCATTGCCTTCCGTCTTTAGAATATAGTCCGCGCTGCCTTGCCGAATCGCTTGCTGAATATAAGCAAAGTCGCTGTGACCGGTCAAGAAGATCACTTTGCACCTAGGCCACTGCTTCACAATCTCGCCCTGAAGCTCCAGACCATTCATGCCTGGCATCCGAATATCCGACAACACAATGTCTATTTTTACTCTTCCGAGCCACATCAACGCCTCCTGCGACGTACCCGCCGAATAGATTTCCAATTCGGGTTCCGTCAACCGGCTGCATAATTTCGTAAGCCCCTGCAGAATAAAAGGCTCATCATCTACGATTAATAAGCGGTACATCTTACTCCTCCTCTATCTTGATAGGTATTTTCATCGCAACGCCTAAGCCGCCTAGCTCGCTTCGGAATACGTATAGCCCAGCCGATAGGCCAAACTTGATCTGCAGCCGCCTGTGCACATTGACAACTCCCGTCGTTTCAAGTTCTGAAGCATCCTGAAGCTTGAACTTGAGCCGCATAAGCTCGTCTTCCGTAAGCGCGGTGCCATTATCTTCAAAATAGATACAAAGGAAGTTGTCCCGCAATTCATTCGTTATTCGCAAATGACCATCTGATATTCTGGACTCCAGTCCATGCTGGTAGGCATTTTCAATGATAGGCTGCACGATGAGACGCGGTACCAGCAATTCCTCCCACCTCGAGGGAATCGGTTCCAACGAAACATTGATCCTGCTGCCGAACCGCATCATCTGGATATTCAAGTACGCTTCAGCATGCTTCATCTCTTGCCCTAGTGACAGCTCTGACTTTGCATCTCTCGTAATAAACTGAAAGTAGTTGCCAAGATAGTGTACGAACTTTCTTGCATTATCCAAATCCTCGAATTCGATCAGCTGATGCAAAATAAAAAAGCTGTTATACAGAAAATGCGGGTTGATCTGCGACTGCAGCTGTCTTAGTTCGGACTGCTGACTCCTAATTTGTTGCTCATATACTTCTTGTATCAAGGATTGCAGCTTAGATACCATCTTATTGAACTGTTCCGACAGGTCCGAAAATTCGTCATTACTCCTCTGTGAGACCCGAACCGCTAGCTGGCCCTGCTCTACTTTTCGGAAGGCCTTTAACAGGTTGCGAACGGGATTCCGAATCGCTTTGAAAATCCAATACGAGAACAGCGCCATCACAATGATGGACAAAGCGAACAAGATCCAGAACAACGCATTATATTTGTCAAAGTCGCGCATAATGACGTCTTCCGGCGTGTATATTCCTAGCGAAAAATCATATCCTGACGATTGCCGTAGCGAAACCAAATATTTTTTTCCTTGGTTCTCGAATATGACGCTTTCAACTTCACCGCCTGACTGCCGAGATAATAATCTTTCGATTTCATCGGAAGTATTGGGCAACCCGTGATTAGTAATAACACGACCCTCCTGCTTGAAATAGAGGTAAGCTCCTCCTTGATCGGACATACTGCTTAAATCATCCATGATCATCCGCTGATTGATCTCGATCTCGATCAAGAAGACGGGAGCCCTGTTTTTGATCACGCTTTCCGGGTAATAGGAGCCCATCAGCAGCTTGTCGCCATGCCATACTAATGGAGATAATTGCTGCTGCATCTTGAATCGAATCGTTTCCAGTTCTTTGATCGATACGCCCTCGATGTAGCTTCCGGACTTTATTTGCTTATCAATCATCGGGATATAAAGAGTTGCACTCGCTATATAAGAGCTGGAATCCTGCAGAAGAGCCACCTTTCTCTCCAACCGCAAAATCGCTTCTCGCAGCTCGTTTTCCGTCAAGGCCGGAGCTACTGTGCTTAAAGCCATAAGATCCTCGTCCACCAGTAAGGAACGTTTGAAATTTTCGATATTAACAATTTCATTCGTCAGTGATGACAAATAAAATTTCACATTGGTTTGCATGGATTGCAGAATTTGATCCCGCAAACTGCTGGCCACCTGCTTGTTCAAATAAATGCCCAACATGTACACAGGCAAAATCGCGATCAAGAAGCCCAGGAGCAGCTTAGGAAAAATTGTAAATCTTCTCTTTTGAAACCACATATCATTTCCTCCTGCCGAGCGTTTGCATCGATATCCATGATGTACTTACCATTCTCAGAAAAAAATCAATTGTTTGAACCCGTAGAAGCGTTCCATCATTGGAAAAACCCGACCGCAAAGGGTCAGGTTTTCATTAAATATATGGGTGAGCTTTACCAATCTTATTCTTGCCATATGCTGCATCGCCTGTAGGCGGCATGGAGTCTCCTGCTAATACATTATAGGGGGAACGCTAAAAGCGACATCATTACTGTTGTTATAAGTGCTTTTCTTCTTATTCTCACCGATCTTTCCTCCAAATAGTTATTTAGCCCTTAGAGATTCCTTAAGACAAATGGGGCTGGTATGACGGACAGACAGATCCTGCATTCACAAGTTTTATTGTTTCATTTTACAAAAAGTAATCGTTTCAAGTCTTTGAAAGATAAAGTCTTATTTTTGCACATTTCGGACAACTAGTTGATATTCACTTAGCTATTTATTTTCCCCCAGCAACTCCTTCGTCTTCGTTATTTTCACCGCCGTAATAAAATCGGATAGTTCTTCACCCGTTATGCGTTTATATAACCTAGATAAATAAGACGGATTATGGCCTGCCACCTCGGCAATTCGATTCAAGCTAAGATCGCCTGCCACATTGTGCTGGATATGACGCTGAACTTGACTTACAACATCCATCTACTATATGATCCGATGATTTGTGCTCAAAAATCACTTCAGCCAATTTCCTCATGAACCTTCCATCGATTCACGTACGATAAGAAAATAGAAATGAGCGTAAAATATATTTCACTTCTAGTACTGTCTGACTTCCCTTCAGCGGATGCCGCGAGCTTCATCAGTGCGGAATATTCGACAGAAAAATGTACCTGTTGACCGTTTTCCAGAAGCGTTTGCATCCACGGCGAATGATAGTTTTATATTGAGCAGCTTCTTGCACGCGTTCTAGATCATCTCTGCTGCGCCTTTAACAAACGCCAATCAGGCCAGCCGCGTAGTTGTAGCAGCAGCCATAATTATGGTGTACGTCTTCGCTGGCTTTATTTTCGCTCATGATTTCATGATCAAGCAGATTGGTTTTGCACTGGCGATCGGTATCCTTATTGACGCCTTTATCGTCCGCATGCCACTCGTCCCGGCGGTCATGGCAATCTTCGGCGATAAAGCTTGGTGGCTGCCTAAATGGTTAGACCGCCTGCTGCCGAACCTGGATGTCGAAGGTGATAAACTGATTGCACAGCTTAAAGATCAGGAGAGTACCTCCAAAATCAAGTCTAGCTCTCGTAAGGCATACTAATTTTATTAAATAAGGGGCTGTCTCAAAAGCAGTAAGCTCTCTAGCGAGATTGCCTGCTCTGAATGATAATGTTGAACACCATGAATAAATGGCTGTACAGGAGACTATGCCTGTACAGCCATTTTACTATTCTGATCTATCGTTCCCATCATTTCTCCAATTTCACTTTCCGATTCAATCATCCACCGACCACAAGTTAGTAGTTGTATCTACTTTCGAGACTGACCCTTATTTTCACTTATGATTTCGAAATTGTCTTCTATAATCAGTCGGTCCAAATTCAGCATATTTTTTAGATTCTTCTATTAAATAGAGAACATTCGAATATCCAATACATGACAAAAGTGAACTCATAGGGATGTTCCTCTCAGAAAATTGTACTTTTGTATCGGGGTTTTTGTACATTTCTTTCAAAATAGTTTGAATATATTGGAATGGTAGTAGATTTCAACTGAAAGGAGATGTCTGAATGTGAAGGTGTAACGGTTGTTGTACCTATCATCATAATCGGACAAGTCATTAAGGCTAGTATCATAATAAAGGAGATGTCGCTCATGTTAAATATCCTTGATTTTGAATTTGAAGAGGTCCCTATCGGAGGTGGGTCTTTGCCCTTGGCTGTAAATGCAGGGGCTTCCGAACTACCACTAACTGAAATTTGGCTTAGTGTCACCGGCTCTAATCAGTATATCTTCATGTACTCTACCATTGGATGGCAAGCACAAATCACCACTACGTCTATTGCTCCCGAGCTTGTCTTCCGCATTCGGCGCGGCGGATTTGGAACGAATTCTCCGATTGTGTTTCAAACATCGGATTCTGCTTTGCTAATTGGAAACACGGCTATCAGTATGAATATTGGAATGACTACAGCATTTAATCACACGGAGCTCCCACCAATGTCAGTAATAGGAGTAGCACAACAATATTTCTTAACCGTTCAGAATATAGGAGTTGGCAATGCTTCCATTGTCGGTCCTGTAAATTTAACAGGGTTTGTATTAGGATAATTGAAGAATACAGCCAATGAAATCACCATAGTCTACAATAGAGGAGTTGTGATTTAAATGCTCAATATCCTTGACTTCGACAAGGAAGAAATTCCAATTGGTTCAGGGTCGCTCCCTTTAAATTTAACCCCCGGCCCCGAACTTGCCTTGACTTCAATATTCCTCAATATTCCCAGCACAAACGTCAACTTATTAATATCTGCTACCGTAGGATGGGAAGTACAACTGCTGAATCAAACCATCATACCTGAACTCATCTTCCGAATTCGCCGTGGAGGTTCGGGATCGAGCTCCCCCATCGTCTTTCAGATACAAGATTCTCAGTATTTACCGGACTTCCAACAATTCATTATGCCTATCAACTTTAATACTTCATTTGATCATTCTGAGAATCCTAGCCCATCAATCGTAGGTAGTTATCAACAGTATTATTTGACTGTTCAACAAATTGGCATCGGAAATGTATCAATTATTGGTCCTGTCAATTTAACTGGCATGATTCTTGGTTAAAAGCAGGGTCACCGATGTAATCTGAAAAAAGTGAGGAATAGACCTATGCCAAGTATTTTGCAATATGCTACACAGGAGGTTCCCGCAGGCGGCGGATCGTTGCCCCTAGGACTAACGCAGGGGGTTGAGATTCATTTAACGTCAATATGGTTAACAGCCACAAGCTCAACGAACCAGCTTCAATTCTGGGGAAATGTCGGTTGGGCGTTACAACTTCTCAATCAGGCTGTATCTCCCCAACTAACTTTTCGTATTCGTACGGGAGGATTCAGCCCAACAGATCCTATCGTATTTCAAACCACGGACTCCGAGCTATTTCCTGGTAACATGGGCTTTATAACTCAGGTATCATTTAACACTTCCTTCACTCATACGCAAGTACCAAATCCAACGTTAATTGGTGTCGCTGTACCCTACTTTTTGACCGTTTCCTATTTTGGCCTCGGAAACGTGGCCATTACCGGACCGATAAACCTTACAGGGCAAGTTCTAGAATAATAGAAGAAAACAACTTGTTCCTACAGTTTGTAGGTGACAAGTTGTTTTTCTCCATTTATAAAATCTACCATGAGGAGGACATCTATTTGACGAACATACCGGTTACTATGGGTACGCAATCACAGCAAGAGCCTTCCATTACCGTTAATACTTTGAACAACTTAACCGTCATTGTTACATCTAGCAGCATTTCTACAGGAACTTCCAGAATCAATGTATATGTGTCGCAGGATGGCGGGTTTACGTACCCAACCAGTCCGACGCTGACTCTACCTGTCGGTTTTACTACCCAAGGTAATGCTATAGGCACCTATGGCTATCGCAATACATTTATGATAGCCTGCACCGCACTGAACACGAATCCGGTCATGGATTCTTCTATCACCGTCTATACTTCTACAGATAATGGAGTTATTTTCTCCGCTCCGGTTATTACATGTGAGGGCTTTGGACAGCAAATATATAATGATAAACCCTTCATTCAACTCGATAACTCTAACGGAAGTCCTTATCTCGGTCTGGCACATGTTGGCTTTACACGATATTATGACAATTTCGCCACCTCAGGCACTTTTTATCAACGTTCTCTCGATCTAGGACAAACGTGGTCGATTCCCATTCTTTTGTCAGATCAAACGACAGGAACCGCCGTGTTCGGCACGAATGTAGCAATAGGACCAACGGGACAGGTCTATGTAGCATGGGCGCAGTATGCACCAGGTAATCCTCAATTCCTCATTCGACGATCCGATGATGGAGGTGCGACCTTTAATCCGATTGTTGTAGTATCGAATATTTCCCTCGTCCCAAGTCCCCTTCCCGTACCCGGATTCGCTTTCCGCGTCTTGACCAGCGCCTTCCTTGCGGTAGATATTTCGGCCAATCTCGGCCAAGGAATACTATACGCCGTTTGGCAAGGTTATCAGACTGGCTTTTCGCACATCTACTTATCGAGGTCAACCGATCAAGGAAATACTTGGTCGACACCGATTCAAGTGGATGACAGCCCCACTGGTACGCAAAATTTTTATCCGAATATTGCGGTTTCTCGTAGTACGGGACTCATCCAAATTGTGTATTACACGAATCGCGTCGACTCCAGTATGCTTGATGTTTATGGTACAACTTCAGGAGATGCAGGCGCCACTTTTGCTGTTAATACCCGCTTATCAGACACTTCATTTGATCCTAACGCGGATCCGAGTTATGGGGAGCCTTGCCCGTCTTTAGGAGACTATATTGATGTTGCATTCACATATCCCGACAGACAGATTACGGTATGGACAGGAATGATCAACAACATACAAAATATTATTTCAAACCTATAACCTAAATAAGCTATTTGCATTAGTTAGAATCTTGGTACCCGGAGCAACGTTCATAATACCGGCAGGTTTGTCATCCACGTGGAGGGGCGCATTATATGCCGCTCCATTATTATTTCTGCTGTCAAATTGGCTATAACCTAGGGTATGAATACATATTCCAATCCCTTTTTTATGCATATGATGAATCAAAACGTCATAGTGGGGAGTTGTGTTATGAAAGCTTTGGTTACAGGAGGTGCAGGTTTTATTGGTTCCCATCTTACTGATATGCTTATCGATAGTGGCGCTGAGGTACACATTATCGACAATCTTACAACTGGATCAATAAAAAATGTAAATCCTGCAGCAACATTGCATATTGAAGATATAAACAGCGATTCATCTTCTCAAATCATTCAAACAGTTAAGCCTGATGTTGTGTTTCATATGGCAGCTCAGGTTGATGTTCAACGATCGATAGCCGACCCTGCATTCGACGCTAACGTAAATATCGTTGGTACCGTGCAGCTTATTCATGTTTGCAAGCAAGCTGGCGTCGGAAAAATCATATTCTCCTCAACGTCGGCCGTATATGGTGTCTCAAAAAAAGAACGCGCATCGGAGGATGCATTACCTTCTCCGATTTCCTATTATGGTTTATCTAAACATGCAAGCGAGTGCTATATTCGATTGTTTCATGAATTGAACGGCATTAACTACACGATATTACGTTATAGCAACGTATATGGTCCTCGTCAAACTGCAAAAGGTGAAGGTGGCGTTATTGCCATATTTATGAGCAACCTGCATAAGGGGCTTCCGCTTTTTGTGCATGGCAGCGGCAATCAGAATCGCGATTTTATTTTTGTGCAAGATGTTGTAAGAGCAAATATTGCTGCGTGCCGTCAAGGGAATCAAGAAACGATCAACATAAGTACAGCATTGCCTACTTCGATTAATAACTTAGTGCATAGATTAAATATGATTCACGGCTCAGCCATAGATGTTGCACATGGCCCAGAGCGGCCAGGTGATATTATGGACAGCTGCCTCGATAATTTGAAAGCTGAACAAATATTGGCTTGGCGGCCGAAAGTTAGCTTGATCGAAGGATTAACACAAACTTATGAGTATTACCGTAAATAATAGGCTAAAGCGGCGATCGTTTCTCGGCATTCAGCCTGAGAGCGATCGCCTATTTTTTTTTCATTTCATGGCAACAAGAACCGTTGTAAAACCATCATCACGGCCTATAATAAGCTCATACGTCTCATTATCTTGTGTACATACCTGTTGGATACGAAAGCCACAATCCGTTAACAAGCTGGACAATTCATTAGGTTGATAATGGCGATAGTGATGAGGATTTACACCACCTAGGAAGTACGGATTGTTCAAATGCGGAATAACCTTTTCATTTGGTGCTGAGATAAGAAGAATGCCGTTTACATTAAGAGAATCATAAAGCTTCTGGACGAATGACCGATCATCCTTCATATGCTCGACGGTTTCGAAGCAGGTAATAACATCGAACTTTTGGATAGGAAGTTCTTCTCGAAACAATCCAGATAAGTCGCTTTTCACATAAACGGTTTTGTCGCAGTAGAAATGATCAATCGCCCAATTTAATGCATGATCCGATCGATCCACACCGACAGTCAGTATGCAAGCAGAGTTTGTAGCCAAGTAATGAGTGCCATACCCTGAGCCGCAAGCCGCATCCAATATATAATCTCCACGACGAATGTAGTTCAATGCAAAATGATATCGATAATGATGATCCATCATGACATCTTGGAAGGACGTCGCGTACATTCGTTCCATCTTCGTAATTTCGTCATCCATTCTCTTTCCTCCAATAACCAAAAAAATTAAACCTTTAAACGGGTAAATCTATCCGTGTCCGCGATATGAATCTATGAATCTACTATAATGTAATATCCAATTGAACAGGAAAGGAGCTGCGTAAATGGCTCAATTGATTGATTTTGCATCACAAGAAGTTTCTATTGGACAAATGTCGCTTCCTCTTAATTTGCCAGCTGGAACAGAAGTTTTGCTGACCTCTATCTTTCTTAATATCGCTAATGCAAATGTGGAAGTGGAACTGTCTGCTACCGTCGGCTGGGAGGCTCAACTATCACTGCTGCCCCTTGTTCCTGAAGTCATCTTCCGTATCCGCCGCGGTGGATTCACACCAGCTAGCACCCTCATCTTTCAAACTACAGATTCCGTTTTTCTCGGAGCTGGCAACTTGATACCGGTACTGACTTCTGACTTGACTACATCCCTTCAGCGTTCCGACTCTCCTGATACCCCTACAATTGCGGGTACCTATCAACAATACTTTTTAACAGCACAACTGAGCGGTACGGGCGGAGCGACGATTAATGGGCCCGTTACATTATTAGGATCAATTATCGGGTAATTAACTAATAAAAAGGAGTTGAGAATATGGCATTTTTAGTTGATTTTGCATCACAAGAAGTGAAGCAAAACACACAGTCATTACCATTATTGCTGGCTGCCGGTACCGAAACGTTATTAACATCCGTATTTCTTAATGTCACGAGCACAAGCAATAAATTAGTATTGCAAGCTACGGTCGGTTGGCAAGCTGAATTACTTTTGCTTCCGATTGTACCCAAACTCACATTCCGCATCCGACGCGGGGGTTCTACGGTGGCATTCCCTGAGGTCTATCAAACAACAGATTCGGAATTTTTAGGAACAGGCGGGTTGATCTCGAACATCATAACAACAACTTTAAATCACGTAGAATCGCCTGATCAAAGCCTTGTCGGTTCGTTTCAACAATACTTTTTGACTGTACAAAGCAATGGACTCGGAACGATTACGGTTGTTGGTCCGGTTACCTTAATGGGTACAACGATTGGCTTTTAAATATCCCCATTCATACTTTTCTAAATAGGAAGGAGGTGAAAGCTATGGCTGTAATCATTAATGACTACCAGTTTCAAGAAGTTCCCGTTGGAACAGGGTCTCTCCCCCTTTCTATTTCTCCCGGTTCGGAAGTGCTGCTGACATCTATCTTTCTTCAAGTTACTAGTGTAAACAACAGGATTGAGTTAAAAACAACCATTGGCTGGGAGGCGCAATTACTCGTCCTGAATATCGTACCGAAGCTTCTCTTCCGCATTCGGCGCGGCGGAACGAGTGCCCCCGCGACGGTAGTCTTCCAAACGACTGATTCCGTATTTTTAGGAACCGCAAGTGAAGGACCATGGGTACCGCTCGATTTCACGACTTCTTTCCAACACACCGAGACGGCTATTCCTGCTATCGTTGGCACATTCCAGCAATACGCATTAACTGTTGAACATATCGGTCAAAACGTTGCTACGATTATTGGTCCAGTTCATTTGGACGGTACCGTTCTTCTATAACACAATAGTCCGATACCTTTACCGTTTCTATACTAAGCAGTATGGCGAATTGATTTCCGTTAGGCTGGAAATCAATTCGCTCTTTGTTTAGATATCCTCGAAGATGTTCTGTGATCCCGTCCGTGTGTCCATCCAGACAATGAGTGCTGCGCCAGTTGCTTTTACAATTAGGTCGTTATAATCACCAATCGATGGTGTTGGAGTGCCTAATGACGGGTCCGCATTTGGATCGAAGGAGACGCTTGTCACACGAAGATTTGGCGCAAACGACGAACCGGCATTGTTTGATTCAGCTAAAAACACATCGATTAACGAGTTGCTTACACGGTTCGTATAGTACATCACCTTCACCCCGCCATTATCACGCGATACCGTTAAATTGGGCAAAATATTTTGCGATCCTGCCGGGCTATCATCTACTTGAATTGGCGTTGACCATGAAATACCTTTGTCAGTCGACCGCGAGAGAAATATATGTGCAGAACCTGTACGGTTGTCTTGCCAAGCAGCATAGACGATGCCTTCTCCGTTAAATGGCGAGATATCTACGGCTAAATAAGCAATCGTCAAGACGCGAAAACCAAAGGTTGGTACAGGAAGAGGGGTTGGAACTAGTGAGACTGTCGATATGGTAATAATAGGACCATAAGTCACTCCCCCATCATCTGATCTGCGCATAAGAAATTGCGGCGTTCCTGGACCATATTGCATCCATCCGACATAAATTTCACCTGCGGGACCAATTGCGATACTCGATCCAAAATTCGAAACATCTTGAACTTGGTTTGTTAATAGAAAGGGAGTAGACCAGGTTATCCCTTGGTCTAGTGATCGCGAAATCAAAGTTTCCGAGCTTTGAAAATTGTTGAAATAACGTGTAAACGCAATATACGCTTGACCAAGATACGGACTGCCATTCGACGTATCTATGCGTATTGACGGCTTGTCGTTATATACCGCGGTGCCAAACCCCTGGTTTACAATGATTGGGGTTGAAAAGGAGGCGCCATTGTTCGTTGAGCGGTACACGATAATGGACGAGTCCCTTACAGGGTTCACATTCAAAGCTGTCGCTGCAACTAGGAACAGATTAGGATAACCGTACGCAGCTACACCATCACCTGATGCCGCGAACCCCGCTGGAGGGGGATTCAGCATCTCGGTGTATGATGCACCGCCATTGATTGACCGGTAGATCGTCGTCATATTATTCCCCGAACGCAGATCATTCGTTGTTACAATGACAGTAGATTGATCCAGTGAATTTAGAGCGATGGATGGTTCTTGTTGAGGACCTGATGGGGTGATTTGTATGTTGGCCATGAAATCTTTCCTTTCAAGTAGTTTTTTTATTTTCCTTGATACAGAATGGAACCAACAATATGATCATCAACAATTGAATAGGATTGAGGGATGTACATATTGTACATTTCTCTTAGTGAAGAGCTTATCCATCCCCCATGTCTTCCAGCATGTTTCGGAGGATGTGTTACTTTTCGTATACGCTGTTTATTCAAAAGCTGTTCATAAAGATGTGTGGTTAGCTGCTCCATGGTCGTTAGTGACCATCGTTTCACGCCCCATTTGTAACCATTTGCTGCAAGCTTATTGCGAAGCTTATGATCATCCAGCAGTGCATTCAAGCAGTGTGACAATTCGTCACTGTCCCCGGCTTTTGCAACCAATCCCGTATGATTGTGTTTCACCATTTCCGGAATACCGCCAGCATTGGAAACAACGAGTGGCTTATGTGCAATCTGCGCTTCCATGACAGTAAACGGATGATTGTCATTTAAGCTTGCGAGCACGACGATATCAGACTGCTTAATCAATGATGGAACATCATTTCTGCTGCCCGTAAAAATGACGTGACTAGCTAAGCCCAAGCGGTTTGCTTTCGACTCTAACTCTGACCGAAGATTTCCATCACCAACGAGTAGACATATCCAATCATTTCTTATTTGTTTGAGAGTATACAGAGCATCTAGTAAACAGCTGTGCCCTTTTACTTTGTCAAATCGCGCAGGACAGATGATGACATTCGCTGCATCCGGTATCGTAAAGGTAGAGCGTTCATTCATCCGTTGCAAATATAGCTCCACGTTCATCCCATATGGGATAACCTCCATTTGCTGGGAAGGCACCATATATCCAACGAGCATATCATGCAGCCATTTCGTCGGAACAATAGTCAAATCGCTTGAGGTTGCGCCATAATACTCCCGAGCACATGCATACTTCCAAATCGTATCGGACGGCAATTTCCCTTCGAGCGATACCCAGTAGTCAGTTGAGAGACATCCATGGATTGTACTTATTAATGGTATCCCTTCCGGTTTAATTTGCCATAGAGCTCGGGATGAAATGACGTCCTGAGTATGAATCAAATCATATTTTCCAAGTCCAAAATAAGATGCTGCAAGGGCATAAGAGCAGAACTCAATTTCCTGTTCAACAATCCATGGATCAATTAGCGACTGGTATGGAGCGTAGATCGCTCGTATTTCGCCTTCGACGAGCCGTTTAAATCTCTCTTTCTCTACCCGCTCACCAGTATTAGCCATATAATAGCTATTTTCATCCGGATGCCTAGCGTACACATCCACCTCATGACCTAGTCGTTCCAAGCTTGCTTTTAAATCTTGAATATAGACCCAAACCCCTCCAACATGGGGGATCAGCCAGTACGTTGCAAGTAAAATTTTCAATTTACTTCACCTCGCTTGACTTGAAGCGCCTTTTCGTACAGCTGTAAAGTTCGATCGCACATCGTATCCAATGACCATTTTTTGAGTCCATAAGATCTGGCTTTATTAGCCAGACGTTTTCGAAGAGAGTCATCATTGAATAGTTTATGAATTTGGCTGCATAACAAATCTGCTCGACCAGCTGGCACTAATAAACCGTTCTCGCCATGAGTTATCATCTCTGGAATACCTCCTACTGCTGAAGCAATGATCGGTTTCCCCATTGCTTGCGATTCCATGACCACGAACGGAAAATTATCATGAATGCTTGGCACTACAACGTAATCCGCTTCCTTTAATAGAGCTGCCATATCGTTTCGATGTCCAAGAAACTTGACATGGCCCTCCAGATTATACTGGTACATCACTTGTTCAAGACTCTCCCGCAGCGGTCCGTCTCCGATTAACCAACATATCCAATCCGAACGGTTCTTTAACAGCAATGAAAGTGCATGGAATAAAACATCATGGCCTTTCACCTGATCTAGACGCGCGGGACAGACCAACAGCTTCACCCCTTCTGGTTTAGTCGTTATTATTCCATTAGTAGATTTATGGAGGAAAGATAACGTATCGAATCCATATGGAATAACATCCATTTGTATATCATTCATGAGCCCAGTTGATTCATATTGTTGTTTAAGCCATTTGGAAGGGTAAATATTCCAATCACCAACCATGCTTCCATAATGATCGAGCGCATTTCCCCATTGTTCAGATAGGGTATCATCAGCAATATAACCTTGAAGCCTCCATTCGGCTTCTAGTTTCCCGTGAAGGGTTACAATAAGAGGTGTAGTTCGCGGCTTAACTTCAGATACTCCAATTGCAGAGATTACATCTTGCGCATGAATCAGGTCATATTCCTTTAAGGAAAATTCGGATAATGCTTGACGGAAAGCGATTCGTTCCCCGTCCATTGCTGCCAACCAAGAATCATAATTCAATGATTTCTCATTGAACCGAAGACCCATATACTGCATGATCGGAGTTAATACAGCTTGCTTATCAATCGACTTACCTTTATCGACAACGTGGTAATGCTGCCCAGTTTCGTTATGAGAGAGGATATCGACCTCATGCCCCCTATCTTCAAGTCCTTTCCTGAGTGCCAATACATAAGTGGATACTCCACCTGTATATGGAACACACCAATATGAAACAAGTGCAATTTTCATCCGTCACCCCTCTTTCAGCCAAAAGGAACAAAAATCATATATGATTTCGATACCAGTCTATTGTTCTCATAAGTCCTTCTTCCAACTTCACGGAAGGTCTATAGCCAAGCAAAGTTTGTGATCTTGTTAAGTCCGGCTCTCGTGCCGGTATATCCTCATAACCCGCGCCATAAGCTTCATCATACGTTTTGGACACGATAGAAGATGTCGAATTGCTAAGAGAAACAATCAAGTTTGCAAGTTCCCTAATCGAGATAGAGCGGTTCGTACCGATATTGAATGCAAGTCCGTTAGCTTCCGGCTTGAGTGCTGCTAAAGTACCAGAGATCGTATCCTCTACATAAGTGAAACAACGTTTTTGAAACCCATCTCCATAAACCTCAAGTAGCTCTCCCTTCAAGGCTGCCTTAATGAATTGTGCTACAACACCGCCATATTGCGAATTTGTTTGCCTAGGTCCGTATGCGTTGAAATAGCGAAGCACGGTAACTGGAAGTCCCTTTTGGGCATAAGCAAAGCACATATGCTCATCCAGCGACTTCGCCGTTGCATAGCACCAACGATGAACAGAGGGGGCACCATAGATACGTCCGGACATTTCGTGAAAAGGCAGCTCCTCATTTTTTCCATATATTTCGGATGTTGAAGCAAAAATGACTTTGACATGGCGCGGATATGCTAATTCAAGTACATTGCGTGTACCGTCAATGTTGCCTTCTATAACTTTAATGGGATCATCTACCGTATTTTTAACGCCTAGAACAGCCGCTAAGTGGTAAACAACATCAGCTTTGGCAATCAATTTCTTCATCACCACTCGATCCATTACTGAGCCTTGGATAAGTGTGTGACGTTTATGGTTTTGGAGATGAGATAAAAATTCCGGCCGCCCATTCGAGAAATCATCTATTGTCCAAACGGTGTGGCCTTCCTCCAGCAAACACTCAACTAAATGTGAGCCGATAAAACCTGCGCCACCAGTTACTACTATTTTCATTGAACTCCCCCCTTTTAAAGTAAGATGACGTTTTTACGGTCTGCGACTTTGCTTGTAGCATTGCGTGTATCTATGACAACAGGTGTGTGTTTCACAAATAGCTCGTAAGGAATATTCGAATGATCCGTTAAAATTAATGTACAATCAATATTTCTCATATTTCGTGCCGTAAGCGGGACTGCATGAAGCACAGTTTCGCCAATTTTCAATTCATTTACATATGGGTCAAAATAATCTACCTTAACTCCGGATTCTAGCAGTTGCTCTATAATGTGCAGCGCGATGGACTCTCGCAGATCATTTATATCTTTCTTATACGTAACCCCGATGACAAGTACATTGCATTCCTTTAGCTCTTTAGGACGCAAAGTCTTTGCAACCCGTTCTACTATTAAACTAGGCATATCCTCATTTACCTGACGGCAAAGCTCAATAAAAGGCAAATCAATATGGTGTTCCCTCGACTTCCACAACAAATATAATGGGTCAACCGGTATACAATGTCCGCCAACACCAGGACCTGGATAATATTTCATAAAACCATATGGCTTTGTACCTGCTGCCTCGATCACTTCCCACAGGCTTATATCCAGCTCCTCGCATATCTTCAACAGACTGTTCATAAAGGAGATATTCAAATAACGCTGACTGTTCTCGAGCAGCTTCGTCATTTCGGCAACGCGCGGTGAAGACACGACGACCATGCGTTTAAACACTGCTTCATATACTTCCTTGGCATAGGATGTGCATGATGGCGTTACGCCTCCGACAACTTTGGGGATATGCTCCAATTCCCATTTCGAACCGGGATCAATTCGTTCTGGTGAATATGCGAGCGAAATTTCTTTGCCTACTAGGAGACCAGTGGACTCCAAAATCGGCTTAAGCAGCTCCTCACAAGTTCCCGGGTACGTAGAACTTTCCAATACAATGAGTTGACCTCTTCGCAAATGTGGAAGCAAATTTTGTGCAGCTCCAATCACATATTTCAAATCAGGTTGATCATGATCATCTAGCGGCGTAGGCACACAAATGATTATGACATCGACTTTCTCGATGACATTGAAGGTAGTCCCAACATGAAAACTATTTTTACTGAAAAGATCTCGAATCTCGTTTTTCTTATAGTCAGATAAATAGGATTGACGCTTGTTTAACATATTGATTTTTCGTTCATCAGTATCAATGCCATAAACCGTATTTCCTTTCTCAAGGAACAACTCAGCCAATGGCAATCCAACGTACCCTAGCCCAATAATACCAATTTTATAATTAGTAGCATGCTCTTTCACTCTCTCAACTCCTTTGACTAATCTTCTAGCATCATACGAAAATTAATCAAACTCGCATTAGATAAAAGTCTATATTTTACAGAAATAGTAGAATGTCACGAAGTTTATAAGATTTTGAGGATATTGAATTATACCGACTGGATGCAATTGTTGTTTGACAATCGCCTGTAATGATACGAGAGAAAAATAGGTGGATGTACGTTAACATTATTGTAATAGACTCATATGATAGTGGAATGACAGACAAATTGACCGGAGGGGAACAAATGCGAATACTAATCGCCTGCAGCTGGTCTCTACCTCATGCAGGTGGCGTAAATACGTATGTCAATCAGTTGTCAAAAGGATTACAGCTCGCAGGGCATCACGTAGATATATTCTCCCCGACGCCGGATGGACAGGGATTCCATGTCCCAGGAAAAAGCTTATTCATTGATAAAAGCAAACTAACATCTCTTATTGCCGATCAGGCTAGTCTCTATATGAATCACTATTTGCCCGGAACTGATCCATGGATAACTAGCACCGAAATTGAGCGGTATTGTATTGAAGCAGCTGCCTTGTACTTCGACTTATCCGATTATGATATTATCCATGCACAGGACATTGTTAGCGCACATGCGTTGTCACGTGTTAAATCTCCTAGAACTCCTTTAGTAACAACAATTCATGGCTGTCTCACCAAAGAGTGGTTTGTTAAGTTGAAAGAAATGGGATTACTGGAACAAGACACAAATACCCCGCTTTGGCACTATTCGGCCATACGTGAAAATTTGGGTGCAACCGTCAGTGATGTAACAATCTCGCCCTCGCAGTGGTTAAAAGATGTTTTAGTAAATGAATTTTCTGTTCCAGAACATAGTATTACAGTCAGCCATTATGGTTTTGACATTGACGAGTTTCTTCAAAACATGAATCGAGAATCAAATGTTACAAGACCTGCTGAGAAGAAAGTATTTATGTGCCCTGCACGCTTTGATGTTGTGAAAGGTCAAATCCATCTCATCTATGCACTAGCCAAACTAAAGGAAGAACGTACGGATTGGATTTGTTGGTTCGTAGGAGATGGTTTTCTTCGTGAAGAAATAACGCAAACTGCCAATAATCTCGGTCTTACTGATCACGTTATCTTTATGGGAAACCGCGAGGATGTTCCTGAATTGCTTCGACAAGCTGATTTTGTCGTCCTGCCCAGCATGCAGGATAACCAGCCATTTGTCATTATCGAAGCACAAATTGCAGGCAAGCCAGTCATCACTTCAGACGCTGGTGGTATTCCAGAAATGGTAACCCACTCATCGACTGGACTTGTATTTCATGCTGGAGATAGAGATCAGCTGTTTCATTGCTTAAGATCAGCCTTAGATGAAGATGATTCAACATCACTGATTGAGCTGGCAAATCATGCAAAGAGATGGGGAGAGGAACATTGGTCATTGCATGCGATGACTGAACGTGTCGTCGATTTGTATAATCTCGCGAAAAGCAAGCATCCAGAAATCGATAACGGAATAAGTTTGCAACCTATACAACCTATACAACCTATACAACCTACACAACCTACACAAATTATACAACCTGTTCAACCTGTTCAACCTGTTCAACGGAAGAAAAAGAAAGGAAGAAGTAAATGGCGCATCTTACGAAGAAGAAGATATCAAATCGCATTAAAAATAAGAAAACGAAAAAACAGAAAAAGAAGACTCGCAAAAAGAAGATAATTAAACGAGTGCTTAAAAAAGCACGTCGAAGATCAATACTTTTTAACCTGACAAGACCAGAATTGCTAACTGCTCATAATTTACAGCAGATGATCGATTCCAAATTCTCATCAGCCCATGATATTGAACAAAAAAACATCTGGAATCGTATTCTTCAATTAATGCCTATTGGATACACAATTCCCGATATGAGCATTGTGCAACCGCTTATGAATAAGCGTATAAATTAAGATTCTATATATAAGTAATTTCTTATTAGAATTAAGAATAGTTGGTGATAGATCGTTTGAGCAGGCTGCCCTGTGTGCTTTCGTTTCTTGACTCTGACTCGACATTGAAGCTGCTCACATTGCATGATTCGTTGTACGCGCTTGTGATTAATCTTGTAATCTCTTCAACCATGCTGTCCAATGGCCGAGTTTCGTTTTTTGCTCTCCATCGGTAATAGGTAGCACGTGGCACACCAAGTCATGCACAAGCTTGGTGATCGTAACTTCCCCGTGAATCAACTTTAGACCTGATCATAGAAAAACTGCCCCCTAATTGTTAGATGGTGTCTAACAATTGGGGGCAGTGGAGAGAAACTATGATATACAGTTGTGTGTATTCAGCTAATTTGAGTATCAGCTTGCATCTGCGCATCCTTCAGAACGGTATCCACATCTTTCCCTCCAAAATAAGCTTGCAGTGCAACAACGATAATATCCTCTATGGCGTAAGTGTTCATGCCATAGTTGACGGTCGGAATCTTAGCAGTCCATTTTGCGAAATCAGATACGATTTTTTGGCCTTGAAAATATTCATCTGCTGCAGAATAAGCTTCTCCACTTGCCGCAGCCTTTAGGGTACCAATGACTCCAATCTTTGTATTTAGAGACTGATAGAGTTCAGCATCGGAAGCAAATGTCTTTATGAGAAACTCGGCAGCAGCTTCTTTTCCCTCCACATTCATTACATACCAAGAGCTGCCGCCAAGACTTGATGCATGGACGGAACCTTTTGTTACTGCAAGCTTAGGAAGCGGAGCTACTGCCCATTTTTGTGACTGGGAAGCTTCAGCTTTAATTGAAGGGGTAATCCAGTTACCGGTAGGTACGCTGGCGACTTCACCATGATTGAATGCACTAACAAATTGGCTCCAGTCCGATATCACCTTCGCAATGCCGGAATCCAGCATTTCTTTATACAATTCAATCGCCTCTTTTAAAGCAGCGTTGTCTGCAATGATCGGAGTCTTGCCATCCTCTGCCGTATACCATTGCCCCGCAGATTGCATCATCATGCGAATAAGTCCAAGATCGTTCGGGTCAAGGGTTAGCATGCTTTTGCCGGTCTTCTCTATTACAGCTTTACCGATCTCGATATACTGCTTCCAGTCGATTTCCTCCATGTCAGCTAAGCTATAGCCCGCTTGCTCCAAATAATCTGTCCGTACATACATTCCGGTTACACCTGAATCAAATGGTACGCCGTACTGTTTACCATCAACACTGGTTGGATCAATCTTATAATCAGCGAAATTTTCGACTTTTACGGCGTCTGTCAATTCATAAAACGAATTCGGATACGCTTGCAAAAAGCTCTGTGCTCGATAATCCTCGATCAATACGATGTTAGGCAAACCTTTCGTAGAACCTGAATTCAACACGGTGTTCAGCTTTTGAACGATATCAGCCTGCGCGTTTTCCACGATGTTGATCATGACATCCGAATGAACTCGTGAATATGCTTCTTTTGCTACACCCATGGCGGCAATGTTAAACGCCGGGTCCCACGCCCAAACTGTAATCTCTTTCGAATTGGGAGTGCCTTCATCGCCCGAGCTTGTTAGGCTGCCTTTCGTTCCACCAGACGAACATGCCGTCAAGAGAATAACGCCAGCAAGCAAAGCGAAAACTAATTTCTTCAATAAATAATCCCCCTTGTAAAATAAAAAAAGATGAAAGCGTTTTCCAATAACGCATCCATCTTAACACTTTGTGTTCATGTTCTTTTGTATTTTCTTTGTTAGCTTTGGTGCTATTATTGGATCGTTTATTCACTTTTCATGACGTCTCTAGCACATTCTTTAGTTGTTTAGCACATTCTTTATTTATTAATTAATGGAATGTTAATTTTGATATTAGTACCTTCTCCCCGTTTGCTTGTTATGTTAATCCCATAATTCTCCCCGTACATTAATTTAATTCTGTCGTCAACATTACGTATGCCGATGCCGGAGAAAAATTGGCGTTTCCTCTTCGGCGTACGTATCTGCTCCACTTTCAGCTGCTTTTGCTCCATATCCATGCCGTCTCCGTTATCCACGACCTCGCATACTAGTTGGTCCTCCTGCACGGCTATCATGATCAAAATACTTCCCTGTTCTTTAATATTGAATCCGTGAAAGAATGCGTTTTCGATAAAAGGCTGGAGAATGAGCTTCGGTATGTGGTAATCCAAGCTGTCAGGCTCCACAAAATAATTCACGCGTATCTTCTCACTGTACCGTACATGATTGATATAGACATAATGCTTCATTATCTCCAGTTCTTGACAAACAGGAATAGTGGACTCTACATCACTAACTGTATTTTGCAGGAGAGAGATAAGTGCATTAATTGTACCTGCTGCTTTTTCCTTATTACCCTGGAGCACCAAAAACTTTATTGATGCCAGCGTATTGTATAGGAAGTGCGGATTGATTTGCATTTGAAGTGCGGCCAGCTCTGCGTTACGCACTTGCTTTTGAGTCTCCAACAGCCGATCTACATAATCATGCAGTGCATCAAGCATATAATTAAAAGCGTTGCCCAGCTCTTTAACTTCATAACTGCTAGTAGCGATATCTATATGATTATCGAATCCACTTGTTGGAATATTTGACATCTGTTTAACGAGTACACGCAGGGACTTCGTCATTTTTCGGGTAATTAAAAATACGATAATAAGGGAAATCGCTACGATGACCATGATTGTCAACGTCACTGCTTCTGCATTCACCATCTGCCCGGTCACGGCTTTCTTGTCAATTAGATTTACCAGATAAAAATCAAACTCCGGCAAATACTCAGAAAACACGATTCGTTCATTACCCATGACGTAGGCAGATCCTTCATCTTCTTCTCCAAGCTGCTGAGCTGCTACTTCTGTATATAACGGCTTATCCATCATACCAATCCGCTCGCTCCGATTGCTGGACACAATTAATCCATTATCATCTATCAACAGCACGTCATTGCCTTCACTCGTAAAGTTAGCATAAAAAGATCTGAAATTGCGATCACGAATCGCGACGTACAAGGTGCCGTAAAAACTATTTGTCTGTTGATCAAATAAAGCTTTGGAAGCCACAAGCACTTGCTCTTTCGCTATGCCTTTGCTATCACCAGCTGGATAGAGCTGATACAGGGTTTGCGCAGATTGCTCATTTGTTGCTTTCATAACGGTGTGATTTTTCATTTCCTCGGCGAAAGTGGACCAATAATAAGCATCTGTTGAATAACTCCGACCATTTACGCCTATGATCATAATCCCAACGTCATAAGCGCTAAAGTTGGACCGAATCGCCTTCATGCCTTCTGTCATATGGTATGTTTCGGTGGCAAGTGATACTGCATCCGTCTCTTCGCCAGATAAATAGTTTCGGATGGAGGCATTTTGAGCTATCATCGCTGCGCCAGTAGCTACCGTGTAGTTGTAGGACTCAAGGTTGGTCTTCATCTGGTTCAGCAGCTTGCTGTTAGTAATGCTGAACGTTTGAAAAAATAATTTTTCCGACATGCTGATCGTAATTGCTAGAGTTATTAGCGATACGGTAACGATGCTAATGAGCGTGACGAGAAACAACTTGAGGAACAAGCCCTGCTTTTTCAGCTTTAATGCAGCATTTCTTATCATGACTCCTTTATCTCCTCCGAGTATTGTTTCCGATACTGGCTTGGCGAGATGCCGGTATGCTTTTTAAACACCTTCGTGAAATAACTCTGGTCCGAATAGCCTACATTTGCACTGATTTCGGATATCGATTCTCCCGTCGTCAAGAGAAGCTCCATCGCTTTTTCCAGCCGCACTTTGTTCAGGTATTCACTGAAACCTTCCTCATTATGAGTAGCGAAAAAACTAGACAGATACGAAGCGTTGAAATGAAACTGCCTCGCCACTCCGGTCAGCGTGATTGGATCAGCGTAATGCTCATGAATATATTCAAGTAGATTAGATATATTTGGATTAAATAGTGAATTCGCCTTGCGAATCACATGTTCTGCCTCGTGTATGAATGCTTCAGCAATAGCAATTGCGTCCTTGGCATTCCTAGCTTCATCAATTTTCCGGAAGTAGTCGTATTTAGCGTCTTCCCCACCCGGGGTCTCATACTTCATTTTTCCAAGTGTTGTCGTCACATTAAATATGAAGTTACCCAAAAACGATTTGAATTCGAAAATTTCGGTACGATAGTCCTTCGACCACAATTGCACAAATTCCAGAAAGCTCATAAACGCCTTCTGGAATTGCTTACGTCGCAGCTGTTCTGATAATTCGGCCATGTCATATTCTTGATACGCATCCGAGAGCCCCGGTAAATGATCATTTTCAATCAGGCTTCGTGTCGGTAGGTAAAAGCTATATCTTGTAAGCTTCAAATAATTGCTCCGATAAATCTCACCAAGACGGCTAAAATCCTCGAAGCTTTGACTAAGAACGAATTGGGTACCGCTCTTAATTTCTGTCATTTCTGCGACGAGGCACCTGAGCTCCATGACCATTTCGACCCATTGCTCTGGATTCACATTGATTAAGAAAAGAATAGAATCGTTGTCAAACTTCAGCTGCATATAGGCTGCTTTGTCCTTGCTGAGATTACGCAGCCCTCTATCTATTTGGCTTGCAAAAGTCACCTTATCGTCAGAATCTTTAATATGGTTCATGTCCGTTCCGAAAAATGCATAGCGTCTATATGGAAATTTCGAATGCACCAACCCAGGCTCTTGCGAAGCCTCGTAACCGCTCATTAGCTTCTCGATTATTCGTGTAAGCTGTTTTTCTTCCATATCAATTCCATGATCACCCATCTGCGTCCCAATCATTTTGGCAGTTGTTTTATTTAAGATCGATAACAGGTATTCGGCTTCTAACTTCGGCTTTAGGATATAGTCCGCTACACCGCTCTGAAATGTGGAGCGAACGTAGCCGTACTCACTGAAGCTGCTTAAAACGATAACTTCAATATGAGGGTACCTCTCCTTCACCCGCTTAACAAATTCCTCACCGTCCATAACCGGCATTACGATGTCTGTTAGAATGACATGAGGGTTGACCTGCTCAACCAAATCCAAAGCTTCAAGACCATTCGAAGCCTCAGCGACAATTCGGTATCCCTCCTGTTCCCAATCTAGAAGGTGCTTGATTCCTTGCCTAACAAGCATCTCGTCATCTACAATCATAATCTTATATATTGGTTTCATTTCTGCCCCCTTGCAGCTTTTCAACCTATAATTAATACGCTACGATTTGATTTCAATCTAAAAAGCCCTGAAAATTGCTAGAGTGTAAAGCGTATATTTGTCTATAAATCTAAAGAAAACAAAATGATTCCTAGAGAAGAGACCATACAATATCGATTCAGCTTTGGCCTTTCAATTAAATACCCTCCTCCACTCTTGGCAATTGTAATAATTGTAGAGGAATTCCACATATTCATCCATGTATGCATGTATTCGCTTCATGTATAATTGTCCAGATCAGACGTGAGATTTAATGAAAATAATGGTAATTTAATGTATATAAGTACAATTGCTAGGAGTGTCTAAAGTTGTAGGCAGACACAATCTTTATCGTTCTGGAGGTTATTTCCAAAATCAGCTTCATTTTCTTGGATGCAACTTTTGATACGGTTTACAATTAGGGTTGTGAGAATAACTACTTGATTAGCAATATATCCTAATCAGTTTGTAAATTGAAATGTCTCATCTAATCCGTTTGGTTAAAAACACATAGTCAGCTCAAATGGTGAGCTGACTATATGTCATGCTTTATTAATTACGGATTAATCAGCTGAAGAAAACTCAATGCCCTCTTCAGCATGACTGCCGTCTGAGCACGGCTTGCTGTATCTTTAGGCGCAATCGCGGTTTCCGATTTGCCATTCATAATACCTGCATTTATTACGGCTTGAACCGCTTCACGGGCAAAGCCCGATAGCTGGTCTTGATCAGCAAATGCAGCTAACGAATTGCTTGATGAATTCGATTCAGCGCTTGTATCACCTTGAACAAGCTGAACAGCTTTCATAATCATAACAGCCATTTGCTCTCTAGTGATGAATGCGTCAGGGTTGAACTTGTTGTTGCCTACTCCTTGTACTAACCCGTGTTGTACCGCTGCGTTTACATCTGCTGCATACCAGCTGCTTGCTGCTACGTCAGTAAATGCTTGATCCGATCCTTTGCTCGACAGACCTAAGCTTCTCACGAGCAAGGACGCAAATTCTGCACGCGTCACTTGACCATTAGGATCAAATGCCGTTTCTGTTTTCCCTTTCACAATCAGCTTAGATGCCAGTGCTTCTACCGCTTGCTGCGCCCAGTGACCCTGCATATCTGCGAAGGTCTTCTTGCCTTCCAAAATTACATACAGGCCGTTTTCGTTATGTTGGATCGTTGCTCTCGTCTTACCATCCTTCACCGTAAATACGGCTGGAACAAAGCGAAGCTCGCCTGTTGCCGGATCGTATTTCACTACCGTTGCTTCATTCGGATTGCTTACTGCACCATCTGCGATCAGTGTGCGCTCTACATAACCTGTTGGTTTCAGCTCCGTTGTCGCTCCCTTTTCTTTCAGTCCCGCTTCATAGCCAACAACTGCACCTCGTATCCTTGTATCGCTGCCAGCAAGCTTTTCTTCCAAAACTTTCTGCACTGCCGGGTCTGTTTGTCCAATGCGTACAATCACTTGTCCGTTTGGATCAAGGCCTTTCCCTGTCAGCTCAGAAACCTGCCATGCATAGCTTCCTAATGAACTAGTCACTTTAATGACAGCATTAGGCTTGCTTCCCGCCAAACGATTCACTGCTTCTGCTGGAATTATTACCTCGTAGCCTGCGTATGAACCAGAAACCTTAATGCTCAGTACTGAGCCTGCGTTGTCTCCTGCTTGTTCGAATGCTTGAACTTTCTTCATAAAGGCTTCTGCATCTAGCTCCGCCTTCACTGTGTTGTCAGCTATATCAACCGAAAGCTCGCTACCTTTGGATTCATATACTGCTGGATCTCCGACACTCGACTCTGTCGTGCTGCCGCCTCCACCATTATTGCCTCCGCCATTGCCGCCATCACTTTTGCTTTGACCGCTAATTGTAATGACCTTGCTTCCGGTTACTGCTGATCCATCTGCTGCAGTCGCTACAATTTTCACCGCACCATCCTTCACAGCTGTTAGCAAACCGATTGCGCTTATTGTTGCTTTATCTGTTACAGTCGTTCCATCTGCCTCATACACCGCCCATGTGACTACTTTGTTCGTGGCGTCAGCTGGCAATACTGCAGCGCTTAATTGCAGTGTGCCTCCCTTGGTGCCAAGGCTGTCCGATGCACTCGAAACCGTGATCGATTGTGTTAATATTGGCATTGACGCTCCAACAGTCAGTTTCGCATCCGCCCAATCCCCATGATCCTCGCTATTTCCATTGCCGGAATCGGTCACTTCCAGTATCAGCTGCTTATAACCTCTAACATGCACCTTTACAAATTGCGCGTTTTGCGACTCACGCAACACGTCTCCGGAGTAAAGCGATTCGATCGTGTCATCGTTCTTCACTACCGACACTTTAAACTGTATCGAGCCGTTGTTGCTTCCGCCGTTCACTTCCTTATCTACGCCGATAAAGGCGGAGAAGGTCTCATAATCAGCTCCAGTAAGATCATACTTAATCGATGAATTGGCATGAGTCCCAAGGCCTTTGCCAAAGGAGAGATCTTGGTCCCCATTCTTCAATACGATCGCATTGCCGTCGATGCTCTTGTCACGCTTAACCGTACTCCAGCCGGACTCAGCACTTACCCAATCCAAGTCGCTCAAATAGTTCACTTCAGGCAATTCTTCCTTCAGTTCGGATTTGCCATTCGCAATTCTAAACATCGCATTGGCCCAGCTTGCATGATCCTCGCTATTATCGCTATCGCTCTGAGTAACAACCAGCTCCACGATGCTTGAACCGACTACATTGACATCGACCGGTTTAGCTACATCAGTAAGCTTCATCTGGCCGCTTGCGAATTTTTCTGCACCGTCTACAAGCACCTTGAATTCCACGTCGGCGTAAGACGACGATTTGGTCATTTCTTGGTCGACCCCGACAAGAGCATTGAAAGACTCATAGTTTTTATCGGAAATATCAAATATAATTCTCGACTCGGCATGCACACCAAAACCTTTCTCGTACGTTATTGCTCCGTTGCTGCCCATTAGTCTAATCGCATTTCCGTCTAGACTCTTGTCCTTCTTCACGGTTGACCAGCCTGAGGATGCATTTAACCATTCCAGGTCGCTCGCATATCGATCCACCAGTTCGAAGTTCAGCGTGTAGACTTCCTGTGTCGCCCCTCCGTCGGCAGTGGCTGTAATGGTAGTCGCGCCTGGCAAGCTGTCGGCTGGGTCAATTACAAGCTGTACATCTTCAGATGCTTTGTCCACTGTAACTGTTGGAACTTCCAGGTTTTTCTCTCTCAAAACGGTCAGTGTCGCCGAACGATTCTCAGCATTAAGGCCTTTGACCAGCACTCCGTTCACTTTCACATTTTTAATCAGAGATGGCAGTCTTTCCACTTTCCATAACTGCCTGTCGCTGCCAGTATACATGTTTTGAAGAACCGGATTTCCGTCAGCGTCAGAACCATTGCTATTTTCCAATGCCAAGCCGCTGTTTACGCTAGTAATTTTGAAGTAGCCATTGCCAACATTAGAGATGGCCCACTGCTGGTTTATGACTGTAGGATCTGCAGCAGTTTCAGAATCTGTCCATTGAATAACTGGATTTCCAGGTGATTTACTGGCGCCTGGGACATCCATAACTTGTCCGCTATGCTTATTGACAATCTTATATTTGCCCAGACCCAAATCATCAATAACCCATTGCTGATCCAGCGCATCTGATTGGGTTCGCCCAGCAACAGCCGCTCCATTCGTCAACGAATTCCCAACTCCTAATACTTTGCCAGTCGCTTTATTGACGAAGCGATACAACGTGTTAACATCAAAGGAGTCAATTCCCGTCCGAGTTGGAACTTCATTGGTGTAGGAGCCGACTGCCAGCTCGCCTGCAGCAGCGAAGCCGCCAACGGCCGAGTTCACTTCCAGTTTGAAATAGCGTGCTGTGTGCGATGGGAAGGTCACACGTTTCATCGTATTGTCCCCATCCCATGTGCCGCTTTTAATTGAAGCGAAGTTCGTTCCGTCTTCGCTCACATATAACGTATAGGAAGTAATCATACCTTGTGATACACTTTGCGAAGGCAAGTAATTCAACATATTAATGTTGTTGTACGTGTAGCCCAAATCCAGTGTAATGGATTGAGGCAGAGTTGTGTTGGATTGCCAAACGCTCTCAACGGTAGTACCTACATAATCCATAAGTCCATCAATAGCACCACTCGCATTCCCGCTTGTAGCCGTTGCTGAATTAGCTGTGATCGTATGCTCCATCACGATTGGCTGTTGCGGCAGTGGAGGACGAGATTCATTCGGCGACCATGCTTGTCCGATCTCTGCCAATCGTTTTACTACGTTATCATCCAGCTCTCCATCCGGGTTCGGTGAAATATTGAGCAAAAAGTTTGTATAACGCGGTTCCAAATAACCTAGATGATCCTCCACAATATTCTCTACGCTTGCCGGCTCTGTATTAGTCATCCAATCGTGCCAGAACCATTGATTGGAAACTAGCGGCATGCCCTGGTTTGCAGCAATCGTATTGTTGAAAGGTGCCCAAACGCCCTTAGGTTCTTCAAAATAAATGATGTCCTCTTCCCATGGCTGCGTTTGTCCATTGTGATCCACTATAAGAATGTTAGGCTGTAAGCGCTTTACTAATTCGCGAATTTCTTGGTATGGAACTTCGTTATGACCCATTTCCCAAGCCCAGCCGTCGATAATCAAAACCGGAATTTCACCGTAATTAGTCAGCAACTCCGTTAGTTGACCTTTAATAAATTCGATATCCGCTCTGCTGACAGAACCTTTAGCGATACCTTCTTGACGATCCCAGATAGAGAAATAGATTCCCGGCAAAATTCCTTGAGCGCGCATAGAATCTACATATTGCCTTACGATATCTTTCTTGTAGGAGCTGTTCATTACGTTATAATCGCCATATTTGGTTGGCCACAGGGCAAACCCGTCATGGTGCTTAGTTGTTAGAACGGAATATTTTATGCCTGCAGATTTGGCGGCTTGCGCCCATTGGTCCGTATTCACATGCTCAGGATTAAATGAAAGAGGATTTTGTCCCGGTGTTACCCATTCCTGATCGTGATAGGTTCCCATGTTATAGTGGATAAACATGCCAAATCTGAGATCCACATAATTTTTTTGATTCGTGTAAATATCATTTACAACTTGGGCTCCTGTGTTTCCATCGTTAGTATCTGCAAAAACGGGAGACACCGTTATAAAAAGAAGGACAAAGATGAGTCCTATACACGTTGAAATCTTCTTACTCAATTGATTTCCCTCCAGTAGACTAGTTATTTAAATATTTACTTCTAATCATAATCTTCTCTCGCAATCTACTTACCAATTTTCAGGTCGCATGATCCTCAATATCGATTGGAGAATAACACTAGAAAGCAGAACAATTAATAATTTCTTCAATAAATAATCCCCCTTGAATACTAAAAAAAAGATGAAAGCGTTTTCTATATACGCATCCATCTTATCACTTTGTATTCGTTTCCTTTTGTATTATATTTGCTAGCTTTGGTGCTATTATTGGATCATTTTTTCACTTTTCATGACTTGCCTAGTACAATCTTTGGTTAATTAGCACATTCTTTATTTGTTAATTAATGGAATGTTAATTTTAGTATCTTCTCCCTGTACATTAATTTAATTCTGTCGTCATTGCCGGAGATAAATGGGCGATTCCTCTTTAGCGCAAGTAGCTGCTCTATATCCATGCCATCTCCGTTATCGACAACCTCGCATACAAATTGGTCCTCCTGCACAGCTATCATGATCACAATACTTCCGTGTTCTATAATGTTGAAAGTGCATACTCGCATTTATAATAATTGCTAACAAAAAACTTATAGCCGGCCCAACTTGTGGGCCGGCTATAAGTCATTCTACATCCTTTAGGAATTAATCAGCTTAAGAAAGCTCAATGCTCGTTTCAGCATAACTGCTGTCTGAGCACGGCTTGCTGTATCTTTAGGCGCAATCGTGCTTTCCGATTTGCCATTCATAATGCCTGCATCTATTACCGATTGAACCGCTTCACGGGCAAAGCCCGATAGCTGGTCTTGATCAGCAAATGCAGCTAACGAAGTGCTTGATGAATTCGATCCAGCACTTGCATCACCTTGAACGAGCTGAACAGCTTTCATAATCATAACAGCCATTTGCTCTCTTGTGATGAATGCATCAGGGTTGAACTTGTTGTTGCCTACTCCTTGCACCAAGCCGTACTGAACCGCAATACTTACATCTGCGGCATACCATTTCGCAGCTGCTACATCGTCAAATGCCTGCTCAGCGCCAATATTATTTAAGCCCAAGCTTCTTACAAGCAGCGATGCAAATTCTGCACGTGTCACTTTCCCTTCCGGATCATAAACATGATTCGTTTTCCCATTTACGATCAGCTTAGAAGCGAGTGCTTCTACATCCTTCTGTGCCCAGTGTCCGCGCATATCTTCGAATGTTTTATTGCCTTCAATGATGACATACATGCCATTCGAGTAATGCTTGATTGTTGCTTCAGTTTTGCCATCCATAACGGTAAACACCGCCGGTACAAATCGAATGGCTCCCGTTTCAGGGTCATACGACACGACTGTTGCTTCATTGAAATTGCGAATTACTTTGTCTACGGTTAAAGTACGCTCGGTATAACCGATGGAATGATTATCGTATTCCGCATCTTTCGTTTTAAGCGTTGCTTTATAGTCGATAATGTCGCTTATACGCTTCATTCCATTGCCGGATAGGGCTGCATCCAATTGCTGCAGCTTATCCTCGTTCGCTTTTACCATGCTTACAATTAACACAGCTTCAGCATCTACTTTGCCTTTCATATCCTTGCTGTTTAACATAGACACCGGCCATTCGTAGCTTCCAAACTTGCTGCGGATCGATAGGATCGTATTCGGCTTGTTTGCGGCTAATCCACTCAAAGCGTCCAAGGGAATTCGCACTTCGTAACGCTTGTGATTTCCAGGAACATCAATCGTTAGAATGGAACCAGCTTGTTCCGCTTTTAAAAACTCCGTTGCCTTTTTGGCAAGTTGATTGCGATCAAGCGAAGCCGTCAAGCTATTTAGTGCGGAATCAATCGTTAGCTCAGATTTCTTCGGCTCGTATAAAGCTGGGTTTTCGAGTGCTGGTTCTGTAATACCGCCGCCGCTACCTCCGTTGTTTCCTCCGCTGGAAGTTTGATTAGTGATATCAATCGCTTTTTCACCTCGAACCTCTGATCCGTCCGTTGCAGTTGCGACTACTTTTACAGCGCCGTCCTTCACGGCAGTCAACAATCCGTTTTGATCGATCGTCGCTTTGTCCGTTATCGTTACGCCATCTGACTCATAGACAGTCCAAGCTACCTTCTTATTGGAAGCGTTGACTGGGAACAACTCTGCCGTCAACTTCAGGCTGCCGCCCTTCACATCTATTACCGCTTTGCCACTTGCGCTAGTCAGGCTGATCGATTCTACCCTTACATTTGTAGATTCAGATTCCCACTTCGCATATAAGGTGATATCTTGTTCTGCTGCTTTATCCGTTGCAAAATTCCATTGTTCCTTCAAAGCTTCGTCTTTATACCAGCCAATGAACACGTAGTCTGCTCTTGTTGGTGCTGTTGGCTCCGTAAGTACGGTGCCCGGTTTGGCTTTAGTCGTTTTCACTTCGCTGCCGCCGTTACTATTAAACGTAACTGAAATATCTTCGACATCAGATTGATTCGTGATGACAATCACGATCTCACCTTGAACCTTTGAACCGTCCGCTGCTGTAGCGATTACTTTTACAGCGCCATCCTTCACGGCAGTCAACAACCCGTTTTGATCGATCGTTGCTTTGTCCGTTGCCGTTACGCCATCTGTCTCATAGACAGTCCAAGCTACCTTCTTGTTGGAAGCGTTCGTTGGCAACAGCTCAGCCGTCAACTTCAGGCTTCCGCCTTTCACTTCTATTGCTGCTTTGCCACTTGTGCTAGTCAGATTGATCGATTCTACCAATACATTCGTAGATTTAGATTCCCATTTCGCATATAACGTGATATCTTGTTCTGCTACTTTATCCGTTGCAAAATTCCATTGCTCCTTCAATGTTTCATCCTTGTACCAACCGATGAAAATGTAACCTTCCTTGTTCGGTGCTGCTGGTTCAGAAATCGGTGAATCTGAGTTTGCTTTAATGCTAGCTACACCACTACCACCATTACTATTGAATGTTACTGTGTACTTTTCTATTTGCGCATCTCCAAATTGTGAATAATCCCATTCCGATAGCCAATTCATTGAAATGCGTTTATTCTCACTATCCAAGTGTATTGGGGTCCAAATATATCTGGAGTCACTCAAGTTTCCAGGATTCCAACGATCCGCCATAAAGATAAATTTATCTTTTACAATATTTCCATTTTTGTCTCTGTATGGCAGCACGAAAGTGCTTTGACTCTCATGAGTCGTTCCTTTGTAGTCATCCCAGAATGGATCGCCTTTATCTTCCCACCACCACGTTAATGGATGTCCTGTAATATGATATTTAGCAGGATTTGGGTTCCAGCCTGTTAAACCAGATGTTATCGAATAATACGTATTATCTTGTTTAAATAATGTTGGCGCTTCTCTACCGTTGCTATGAGCTTTCGCCCAAATCGCATTTTCATTTTCATCACGAGCTGGTTGTGTATAAGTATCATCCAGCTTTAGAACGATGGTAGTCCCATTTCCTTCGGATGAATAGACCAAATATGCTGTTTTATCCTTATCATCATCTACATAAAGGGTCATATCACGGAGCATACCATCTCCTTCACCCTTTTTGTCAGGATCCCATCCATCATTTGGCATTCTTTCGATATCAAGTACTTTAAATGGACCTATAGGAGATTTACTTACAGCTACACCACCTGATGCTGTCCAATATTTACCCGACATTGGACCGTCATGATGCCACCACATTACATAATTATCATATTTCTCGTTGTAAACAACTTTTGGTCGTTCTACAACTTTATCCCAATTGAACAGCCCGTATAATCTTTGTTTTTCTTCGATAGAAGTATCTTTATAAAGTGCATTCAAATCAGCAATTTGTTCCCGTGTATTATGTTTTTTAAGTGTTTGAACTGGTGATTTCATGTTACCAGCGAAATTATAAAAACGTTTTTCCACTCCATTTTCCGGAACGAAATTCCAATCATCAAGCTTCCCATAATTTTGTTCTTGTCGCCAAGATTCGAATCCTACTCCCGATTCCTTATACAATTCATCATCTTCATGAATATACATTGGAATGTTAGAAGCATCCGTCAATCCATCGTATGTTCTATCACCAAGAGACGGATTATTAAATACTGGCAATACAACGCCTTCATTTTTCCAATTATAAAGATCAGTAGATGAGTAAGCATGTACACCTGTCATCGGAACATAACCAGCACCCATGTTCGATTCCGTTTTATCTTCTCCGTACCAATAGTATTTTTTAGTGTTTTCGTCATATATAATACCTCCGCCATGCGCCTGAATCGGCACACCGTCAGTATCTAGCCACACTTCACCATTTTTGATAGTACTTACATGACCAAGATTAGAATAGAAATTATAATATTCATTAAGCCAGTAATTATAATGTTCTAATGATTCTAAAGTTAGATTTTCTGTATCTTCAAGTTCATTTAAATAATTGTCCATAATATTTTTTACATATGGAACCATATCTTCGTAAAGTGTGGCCAACTTTTCTTTTGCAGTTTGAACCGTACTCGTATCGATATCCCCTACATACTTTTGATATACAGCCAAATCGCCTATCGATAAAGTAGCGCTGTTGCCGCCTGTTTTGATAACTTGAATAGCTACGTAACGTGCGGTTTTTGAGGTGAAAGTAGCGGATTGATCATAATCTTTTCCTGTATCAAGGCCGCCTACTGCTGCCAACTCAAAGTGTTGATCCAACTCATTTTGCGTACCTGTCAATTCAACGTTTGACAGGTCTTTATCGCTTGTATAAATTTTGAATTGTCTAATACGACCGTTTTCTTTATCTTTACCTTGTCTTGGTGTGTAGAGGATTTGACTAATATCTTTTCTACTTTTATTCAGGTCAAGAACGATAAAGTCGCCAGTTTGGTATTTGCGGCCCCAGTCTTCCCAATTCGTTTCATAAAATGTATCACGATTACCATCTAACATGCTTTCTACAGGTGTGCTCCAGTGTGCTTCTGGGGCGTACTTTACTGTGATTCCTTCAACTTGGAAACTATCTCTCTGCAAATTAATCATTTCATCCTTAATTTGATTAGCAGCACGATTCATTTCTTCTTGCGTGGATGAATCCGATTTCAATAATGCATTGCCAGCATCAACATACTGCTTCAATAGTTCTAATAGATTTTCATCTTTATTCGAAGTTGCAATAAATTGTTCAGCATCCGTTATTGCTTTAGCCAGTTGCTCTGAATTTAGTTTGAAATTTGAATCCCTGTACAAATTAATTTCAGCAGCAGATGCAAACTGTTTTCCAACATCACTTTGCGATGCTAATGCCGTGAATTTAATATGAGTCGCTTCGACGGGATTAAAGGTTGCTGTTTTTATTGCTTTGTCAGCATCCCATGTTCCTTCTGCAATTTTGTTATAATTCACACCGTCAATACTTGCTTCAATTTCAAACTTAGTAACTGTACCATTCGTACTTTCGTCTTGTCTTGGCGTATACTCCAGTTTGTTTATGCCATTGTACAGCTTGTCTAATTCATACGTAACGGAGTGCGGCGCTTCTTGGTAATCATCGCCCCATGGCGTATGCCATTTTGTGTTTACATCACCGTCAATGGTAAGCTCCGGGCCTTCTCCAGATTGTGAGCTAGTCGCCGATGCCCTCATCATTTGTTGTGGTATAACACCTGTAACATCTTCAGACAATAAAGCCTTGAATTTTAGGCTAATTTCAACAATTGCATCAGATATTTGTTCATTGCTGCCAGATTGAAGCGCGTCGTCAGCTTTTGTAATTAGCGCTTCCAACTCTGCAATATCCGGGTCATCTTCATTCAAGGCTGCTTTATGCTGTTCAATACTTACCTTTAAATCATTTAATATCTGTGCAACGTCTGCATCTTGGCCTTCGACGTACTGAGCATTTTTGATTACAAAAGTAGTAATTGATTTTCCTTCTACATTTGCATAAAGCTTAGTTCCTAAAACTTCTAATTTACCTTCCTGTAAATCTTTTTCTGAAGTTGTCACATAAGTGGATACTTCGCTTCCCGGCTTTGCAAACTTGGAAAGATCAAATGACATTTGTCTGCTGCCTTGATCCGGGTTGCGGTAAACGATAACCGTTTCCCCAGTCGCTTCGTTATAAGCCGTTAATGACCTTCCATCACCGTCGCTATTCTCAAAAAATTTCGAGCCTTGCGGAATGAATTTACTAAATTGCGCCATCGCGTAATATTTTTTTGTATACCACCATTGTTCTGTATCAAAATCTGCGTGAATCAGACCCCAGTTCATATTCTCTTTGTCTGATTGCATATTTTGCTCGCTTTCAATAGCTTGCCATATTACCCATGCCTGAGGTTCAAACCATTTAATATCTACCATAATTTGATCAGCCAGCGCTAATGCCGGTTCGATATCATCATGATTATGAGCAATACCGCTTGGTCCTAAATCAACTTCTGACATCCATAGCTTTTTATTTTCCTTTTCAGCAAGCTGACGCACTTCAAATCTTTTTGAACCTCCATAAGCATGAACGTTCATTTGAGAAATGCTGTTTTTTGCATCATCATTATAATGGCTCCAATTTTCCAGGAAAGTATCGATTACGGATTCTTCCATTGCTGAAATGCCAACATTATTCAAACCTTTTTCAATCAGCTTTTGTCGAGCTTCCCAAATAATCCATGACTGTGCCCAAGGATCCCAATGCGAACCTTCCTGACGATTGAATGCCCCCCAGTAATTTGTATTGGGCTCGTTAATTGGTGAAAGAGTATTAAACTCTATTCCAAAATCATCTTTATAGTGCTTAACTACCTCTGCTAAATATTCCGCGAAATCATCATAATAATCTTCTTTTAAGTTATTCTCCCAAGCATTATGATTACCAGCAGTACAACCGCTGTGGGTCATATAGTATGGCGCGGAATTGGAAAATGCCTCCATAATTAATTCAGGTTTACGTTTCAATGCTTCCTGCAACCACCAACGCTGTTTTTCATCGCGGTTAATATCGAAATGACCCTCTTCGGTTGAAAAGCCTTGAACATCGGCCCCTTCGCGCATATGATTATGAGTCGGATCATCGCCACCGCCAATGTTGTAGCGGGCAATATTATAATTAAGTCCCTCTTTGCCATATAATGCATCCACCAAATCATTTTTCGCTTGCTCGTTTTCCCAGCCGCCAGTTGCATTAGCAAACCATACTAATGACGTTCCCCAGCCATCCCATGATTTCTTCATCTTGTCTGGACTTAACTTAATTTCAGTTGCACTTGGTGCTGCCGAGACAGCATTCGGCAAGCCAGCGAACATCGATCCTACTAGCGAAAATGCCAAGCAGGACACCATCATTTTTTTTGCGTGTTTTTTAATACCCAATTTCAACCCTCCCAAAAATAGTAACATCCTCAAGTAACACGTTTTTTTATAAATCCTCTATTACCTTGCCCCACACGATTCACAAAGCTGGTTACCTCAAAATGATTGCGCTGTCAATTTTTGTGAAACGCAATCACCAATCAATTAAGGAATGTATGCCTTTAATAGCCATGGCAATCGCCAAGGCTGTGAGTGATAAACATTCCTTTGATTCATCGTGTACTTGCTATTAAGCAATACATTCATCACCCCCTTTTTAATACGCTGAATATATAAATTATTTTTTCGCCATATATTTTCGAATATCAAAAGCGACGGCTGCAACTATAATGAGTCCTTTAATAATTAACTGATAATAGGGACTAACACCGATATACGTTAATCCGTAGTTGATTACACCAAAGATTAATACTCCTGCCGCTACGCCTTGGATTTTGCCCACCCCGCCGGCAGTTGACACCCCGCCAACTACGCATGCCGCAATGGCATCTAATTCATACATGTTTCCGTAGTTATTCGTAGCTCCGCCTGTTCGAGCTGCTTCAAGTACACCAGCAAGACCATACAACGCTCCCGAAATAGCATAAATATAAATGAGATTTCGAGCGACATTAATGCCGGAAACATGTGCCGCATGGACGTTTCCTCCAATTGCATACATGTTTTTGCCGAGTCGAGTCTTATTAAATACAACCCAACAGATAAGTGCTACAGCGAGCGCAATAAGCACAATATACGGGATCGTATAGCCGCCTCCAAGATCGATATATCCCGAACCCCACGCTTTAAAATCATCTCTAAGACCGCCAATCGGCTGCGATTGATTCGGCTTCATATCGAAGTAAAGGCTATTGATACCGTAGATTCCTACCATTGTTCCTAGCGTTGCAATAAAGGGTGGTACATGAAGTTTTGCTACGATAAAACCGTTTATTAATCCAACAAGCAAACCAACTGCAATGCCTATTAAAATCGGAGCTACCACCCAAAGCTGCGGCAAGTCCGGGTAAAATCGGTTGGCGTACGTATCAATTTGCAGCATCGATGCCGAAATAACTGCCGTCAGTCCAACAACTCGTCCAGATGACAAATCTGTGCCGCCAGTTATTAGAATAAATGCCGCGCCAATTGCAATAATTAGCTTAGTCGAAGACTGCTGCAATATATCTCTAAGCGTAGAAAAGGCTAAAAAGTTAGGATCTGCCACTGCGATGCCAATAACAATCATAATCAACACCACAAAAATCGCTCGTTGCATTAAATAGTCTTTCACTTTAAACAGTAATTGCGTGTTCATTACGTTTACCCCCTGATACGACCGAACGTTGCTGCGCAGCTAGGCGCATAATTTCTTGCTCTGTTACTGACTTACCCTCTACAATGCCTGTCAATTTGCCTTCGCTCATGACCATAATTCTGTCAGACATCCCAAGCAGCTCAGGCATTTCCGAGGAGATCATAATAATGCTTTTCCCTTGCTTTGCAAGCTCGGTAATAATCGTATAAATTTCAAATTTAGCGCCAACATCAATACCACGAGTAGGCTCATCCAGCAGCAATATATCTGGTTCTGTAAGCAGCCATCTTGCCAAGAGTACTTTTTGCTGATTTCCTCCTGATAAATAACGAATTTGTTGATGAACAGACGGTGTTTTTGTTCCAAACTTTTCAACATTATCCGCTGCATCAACTCGTCCTTTTCTTTCATTCAACAGCCCAAACCTATTTTGGTAACGAGATAAATTCGCGATAATCGTGTTCTCATAAACCGATAACACAGGAAAAATCCCCGTTACTCGCCTTTCTTCGGTCAGAAGGGCAATTTTATTCTTTTTCGCTTCAGATGGTGTTTTTAAATTCACTGGCTTCCCGTTTATGGAGATTTTGCCGGAGACAACGCTCCGAAGTCCAAATAAGGCTTCAATCAGCTCTGTTCGTTGAGCGCCAACCAAGCCACCTAAGCCGAGAATTTCCCCTTTCCTAAGCTCAAAGCTAATATTCTGAAACGACTTGGGATTAGAGGACGATAGACCTTCTACCTTCATCATTGTGCCGCCAGGCACATTCGTTCGTTCAGGAAAGCGTTCTTTCAAATCACGACCGACCATTCTCGTAATAATGAGGTCTGTCGTTAGCTCACTTGAAGGCCATGTACCAATATAATGACCATCACGCATGATCGTCACTTCATCAGAGATGCGCAAGATTTCTTCCATTTTGTGAGAAATATAAATAATAGATACACCGCGTTTCCGCAAACTATTGATAATGTTGAATAGCTGTTCAACCTCATTGCCAGTCAAAGAGGAAGTCGGCTCATCCATTACAATAAGCTTCGAATGAAAAGAAACCGCTTTCGCAATTTCCAGCGTTTGAATTTTTGAAACAGACAGCGTCCCCGTTCGCACTCGAGGATCTATATCGACCTCAAGATCTTTGAATAAATGCAATGTGTCTTCGTACATTTTCTTTTCATGAATAAACTTAATTGGACCAAAACCTATTTCCGGAAACCGGCCAAGCCAAATATTTTCCATTACATTACGATGCGGTACAGGATGAAGCTCCTGATGAATCATGGAAATACCGCTTTTTAGAGCCTCATTCGAGTTATGAATCGTTGTTTTACGACCGTTTATAAAAATCTCACCTTCATCCGGCCTATAAATGCCGAATAAGCACTTCATTAGCGTTGATTTACCTGCCCCGTTTTCACCCATAAGGGCATGTACAGTTCCAGGCTTCACTTTTAGCGTAACATTGCTGAGCGCTTGTACCCCTGGAAAGCCTTTTGAAATTCCTCGCATATCCAGAACATATTGCTGCTCCATTTCATATCCTCCTGTCAAGAACCAACGAATAAGTTAAGAGGAAACAGCGGGATACCGCTGTCCCTCATCTTTATTTCATTATTCCGCGTCTGCTATGTTCGCATTTGTGATTTTCTTATAAGCAATCCATACATATTTATTATCTGTAATTTCAAAACCAATATTTTCTTTTGTTGGCGTCTCGCCTTTGGAAAGAGCTGTAGCAATCGCAACAGATGCTGCTCCTTGGTTTTTCGCGTCATTCAGTACCGTACCCAGCATCGTTCCGTCCTTCAAGGCTTGAATAGCCGGAGCTGTTGCATCTACACCAACAACCGGAATGTACTTATCACCTTTGAAGTAACCCGATGCTTTCAACGCTTCAATCGCGCCAAGCGCCATATCATCATTATTAGAAAGAACTGCTTCGATTTTATCTCCATTTGATGCTAGAAATGCTTGCATTTTTTCTTGTCCTTTGACTCGGTCCCACATCGCTGTATCTTTAGCAAGCTCTTCAACCTCTATGCCTGCGTCCACAATAGCCTCAACAGAATACTTTGTACGAAGCTCCGCGTCTTGATGCCCAGGCTCACCAGTTAACATCACGTATTGCAGCTTGCCGTCACCGTTCTTATCCGCGCTTGGGTTTGCTTTCCAATAATCGCTAATTAATTGCCCCGAAATCGTTCCTGAATCCTCTGCTTTAGCACCGACGTAGTACACCTTATCCCATTTTTCCATGTCTTCTGCAATCGGCTCGCGATTCAAGAATACGACTGGCATATTGGCGTCTTTCGCTTTATCGATTATGACGCCCGCAGCTGTACGATCAACTGGATTAATAATAAGCGCATCGTACTTTTTCGAAATAAATAAATCCACCTTCTCATTTTGCGTCGGTTGCGAGTTTTGGCTGTCCACAACATCTAATTTCGCTTCATTCTTCGCTGACTCCAGCATTGCATTGCGCACACCCGTCATAAAGGTATCATCAAATTTGTAAATAGCTGCTCCGATCTGTATGCTTTCCTTTTTTTCTCCATCAGTATTTCCTCCATCGTTGCTGCATGCTGCAGCCGTCAACATCATACCTGTCAGTAACGCAAGAACCCATTTCTTTTTCATCCAAAATTCCCCCAAATTCATTTTTTAACTTCTCGACCTATTATGTAGAAGAATGATTGTTATTCGAACCCACAATTCTCACGTCTTGTCTGGAAATTCTAATCTATTGTTATAAAACGGATATGGTGTGCAACGATGAATCACTCATGTTTCACTAGGGATTTCCGTAATTCTACTTCGATACTCCGTTAGCGAAATTCCGACATGCTTCTTAAAGCAATAACCTAAATATTTGGGATCGGTTATCCCTACGCGATCTGCAATCTCAGAAGCTTTAAGCTCTGTTAAACGAAGCATTTGCTTAACAGCCTCTATCCGAATGTGCATGACATATTGTCCATAGGTTAGTTTTACTTCTTTTTTAAATACACGACTGAAATAGCCTGTACTAATGTGCAGGAATGAGCAAACCTCTTGAATGGATAAAGCTGGATTCATAAAATGATCTTTCGTGTACTGAATGGCTTCTTCGACAATATCTTTATATACATGCTTCCGCTGGCTGGAAATCTTCATCTTCATTTCAATGCATATATCATAAATCCACCGTTTTGCCTCTCTTAAACCCGGCAATCTATACATTTCCGCATGCAGTTGAATACTTGTACCTAACAGACCGTCAAGATCAATATCAGCCTCTTTCGCTGTACGCAATATTACCGTCAATACCTCAAATAAATAGATTTGAATATCCTGCAAAGCAAATTTACTTTCAAACAGTTCATCGAATATCGTATCAACTGCTTCAGATAGCTCTTCGGTCGTCCCCATCTTCAAACTGTTCCTTAAAGCTTGCCCCTTCAGATCGTCGAATCGAAGTTGTTCGCTCTCATAATCTTCAATATTGTGAAAATAGATAACCTTCTTGGACCCCATAACAAGACGATAGTCTAGTGCAATAAGCGTCTCCCGGTAAGAATGATGTACATCGGCAATATCTGTAACGCGCGAGCCAACGCCAATCGTGATATTCAGCTTCAACTCTTGCACAATCCGCTCAAGAATTGCCGCAAGCGCTGCTTGCATAATCGAAAACCAATGCTCCTTGTGCTGCCCATTATCGATGGCCAGCAAAGCAATGCTTTCTTGATAAATAAACACTTTCCCAAGCGAATTGATTTCCCATACTTCTCGCGTTCTATTCAAAACAGCTTGAATCAAATAATCCACACCACGTGAGTGTCTTAACAAGGAAGAGGAGTATCCTTTTGCATCTTCTGTAGGATAAAGAGCGATGATAGCTACAACATACTGAGAGCCGCGCAGCTGAATATCATAATTCATTGATTTTTCTTCAATTTGCTGGCTTGTCAGTTTTCGGGTAAGCAGCGATGCTAGAAATGATTCCTGAAGCACAGGCATACTTGTTCGATAATGCTCTAGCAAAATTCGAACGTATTCATAATGCTCTACATTCATCTTCATTTCTTTTGCTATGTCTGACTCTTCATCCACAAGAAGCATATTATTCAAACGAATCCCCTCCAATTTAAACAAGATGCGCCATGAATTTTTTACAATTTCATCATATCACCCTATAAAATCAGGCCTTATGACAAACTTTATACATTTTTGTCCTTTTCATTGCCTATCCGAAAATGCTTACATTTTGTGTTGGTATTATTTTTAGTTTTAGTTTTTTTATTGGTTCTGAGCTATGCTCTACTATCCAATGACCAGTATTTTGCTCGGAGGGATTTATTGAAAAATAAATAATAATCGCTAGAACTAGATTGGAAAAAGATAATAAACCCGTCCTTGATGAAATATGGGTTTAAACCTAAAGCTCATAAAAAAGCAGCCCCGTCTATAACATGGAATACCATGCTCTAAACGGGGATGCTTTTATTACGCTTAGTGATTTTACTTATTTACTCATTTGCTAATGCTTGAATCAATAGAAGTTCATAACTGGCAGCAACGCCTCCCTGTATGCTGAACTTCTCCTCGTATTCCTTATACATGTTGGCAAACAACCGCCTCGAACTGAGACCTCGCATCGTATTAGCCTCTGAAGTGCTAGCTCCCATCGCTTTTACCGAGTGAAGAAAATCCCTTGCTGAAGCATACTTTTCCGTCTGGATGGAGCTTTCGGGTTGGATACTAGAAAAACCAGATTGCTTGAGCAAGCTGCTCCATTCATTTGTCGATAGAAACCAAAGTCCGTGCCGTTGCGGCTCGACTGCACTCGCCCGATAAGCTTCATTAAATGCATAATGCATCTCGCAAAATGTAGCAGGCCCGAATGTCGCGAATATGAGCAAGCCTCCAGGACGAAGCATTCGCCGAAGGTGAGTAAGTGTTTCCCTTGGATTGCTCAGCCACTGAAAACAGGCGTTGGAGACGATGAGATCATAAGAGGATGCCTGAGCGTCAGCTGCCCATAATTCAACATCCGCCTGTATAAAGCTTATACGATCTGAAGTATTTTTTAGGATGCCATCACAGTTCGCTTCATTTGATAAGACACGTTGTTCAGCCAGCTTGATCATGGCGGGAGCTATATCAAGTGCTTTAATACTTGCACTAGGCCATTCTTTAACTAGAATCTTAGTCAATGTCCCCGTGCCGCACCCGATCTCAAGAATGTTGGGCGCGGCTATGCTGCGCTTGCTCTTCCACCCTATGAACGCTTTTTCAAGCTGATCTGACATCATGCGCTGAACATGAGCATGAGCGTCATACGAATTTGCACTGCGGTTAAATTGACGCTGGATATCATTTATCCTGCTGCTCATGCCACCATCTCCTCAGTTCATTAGCTATTAGGTCTTCCCTTCCCAAGAAAGAGGCATGTCCGCAGGCTGGCATCGTAAATAACTTTGCTTTCGGCAGCTGGGTCATAAGCTCCACTGCAGCGCCGTAAGGACAAATACAATCATCGGTTCCGTGCACAATAAATACCGGGCAAGTGATGCTCTTCAGTTGAGACAAACATTCCTCGCTTCGCAAAATTTGAAGTCCTGCGATTAACGCTGGGGTTGTCCAGCTGCCAATCGGGGGGAGGCTTTCGTCTAGCTTGTCTTCCCTTTCTGCATCCGAAAACATGAGCTCTCGGAATCTTGATTCAATCCCTTGCCGGTCCTGTTTGAGCCCTGTAATCATCTTCCTAACATATATATCTGCAAATCCGAGATCAGACTCACCTTTTGTTCGAGTAAATCGAGCAGTTGCTCCAAATAACACAAGACCATCAGCGAGTCCTTTGGCCGCGAGTCTCAGTGCGAGTAAACCGCCAAGAGACCAACCTCCGATTAATAACGGACTATGGGAAGCCATCGCGTTGTCTACTGCCATTTCAGTCAGGAGCAGCATTTTATCTGAAGAACCGGCATCACTGTAATCAACAGAAACATGATGAAAATCCGGAAGAAACTCACGAATCCGGTCGAAAACCGCATCTGGCATACTCCATCCGCATAACCATAAAATAGTGCCGCTTGTCTGTCGCTTAAGTTTCACTGGATCGTTACTTATCATAGACTCAACACTCCTAGTCGAAGTCCGATTGAATGAATGCGTGCGGCTGCATTTAATAATTCCTTATCTGTATGAACAGCTGACAAGGAAAAGCGAATACGCGCTGTTCCATTAGGCACAGTAGGTGGACGGATAGCAACCGCTGTGATTCCCTCTTCTTCAAGAGCCCCGCTGAAGCGTAAAGCCATATCGTTAGAGCCTACGATTAAGGGTACAATTTGGGAATTTCCGGAACCGATGTTAAACCCCGCATCACTAAGTGAGGAACGAAATAATTTGCTTGCTGCATACAGCCTTTCTCGACGCCAGTGTTCCTCTTTTACCAAAACTAACGCCTTTGAAATACCAGCAACGATAGAAGGAGGCAGCGCAGTGGAATATAGGAGCGGTCTAGCCTTGTTCACCAGCCATCGTATTAGCAAGCGGCTGCCACAAATATAAGCGCCGTAGATACCGAACGATTTACTGAATGTTCCCATATGAACATCAATGTCATGCTGCAATCCGAGTTCATGGCACAATCCTTCGCCTCGCCCTCCGTAAATCCCCCCAGTATGTGCCTCATCCACCATAAGCATCGCTCCGTACTCCCGTTTGAGCGCAACAAGTTCACGCAATGGTGCCATTTCACCATCCATAGAGAAAATAGCGTCTGTAACGATCAGCTTACGCCGTTTATCACGATACTTATTTAATAGCGTACGTAAATGTTCCATGTCGTTATGGCGATACCGGGCGTGCTCCGCACGGCTGAGTACAATGCCGTCCACAATACTCGCGTGGTTCAACTGATCGCTGAAAACAACATCTCCTCGGCCAACAAGTGCACTAATAACACCAGAATTAGCCATATAACCATTTGCAAAAACTAAAGCTGCTTCACAGTTTTGCCAATCTGCTAGTTCTTCTTCTAGACAACCATAAGGTAATCGGTTGCCTGTCACATGGCGTGAAGCACCTGAACCAGCTCCTTCAGTAAGCAGGGTCTCACGCATCACTTCAAATATGGCAGGATGCTGGGCGAGTCCGAGGTAGTCATTAGAGGACAAATTGAGCAGCGTTCGTTCTCCGCGCATCGTATAACCAGGTGATCCGAGGACGGAGCCGCTTGCACGCAAAGATCGCTCCAACGAAGCATTAGCCAATAATTCTAGTTCATTTTCCATCCAATCCATTGTCGGCACCGCCTTATAGGGCATTTAATTCAATCTCAAAGCCCAAATCCTCAATAATTTGATGATCAGCCGATATGTCTTGGCCTGCTGTCGTTAAATAATCCCCTACAAAAAGTGAATTCGCGGCGTACAGAGATAAAGGCTGCAACGTACGAAGGTTGACCTCTCGGCCGCCTGCCACACGGATTTCTTTAGAAGGACATATAAAACGAAACAGCGCTAGTACCTTCAACGCTTTCATCGATGGCGTGCGGCCTGCGTGTTCTAGTGGTGTTCCCGGTATAGCATTCAGAAAATTGATCGGAATTGAATCCGCATCTAGTTCGCGCAGAGCATATGCCATTTCGACAATTTCCTGATTTGTCTCACCCATGCCGATAATGACGCCAGAGCAGGGGGACATTCCGTATGTCTTTACCTTCTCCACCGTTTCAACGCGTTGATCGTAAGTATGGGTCGTCGTAATGGAGGGGTAGTTGGCTTTACTGGTGTTCAAGTTGTGGTTGTATCGATGTACGCCAGCTTCTGCAAGTCGCCTAGCTTGATCATCCCCAAGAATACCCAAACATGCGCAAATTTTTAGAGGCATCGTTTGACGAATTTCTTTTACTGCAGCCACCACTTGGTCTAGCTCCCTGTTTGTTGGGCCTTTCCCGGACGCAACAATACAATAGGTTCCAGCTTTACGCGCCATCGCTTCACGTGCACCTGAAAGCAATGTGTCTTTATCAAGCAGGGAGTATTTTTTAACTGGGGCCGTCGAAACAATCGATTGCGAGCAATAGCCGCAATCCTCGGGGCAAAGGCCGCTTTTGGCGTTAATGATCATATTCAGCTTCACTTTTTTGCCGTAAAAATGTTTTCTCACCGTAAACGCTGCTTGCATGAGCAGTAGCAGCTCATCATCAGCAGCTTCAAGCACAGCGAGCCCCTCATCTATCGTTAAACATTCTCCATGCAATGCTTTTTGGGCAAGCGATTGCCAATCCATCTCTACTTTAATTGTTTTCATCTCTATCATCCTCCCATAGGTTTAACTGCAAGTGCCTCTCTAATAGGCGCGAATTGTATCGATTTTTGTAAGGTATGTATCAGCATCTGTGTAGTCTCTTCGGTATGCAAACGAGGAAACCGACCGAGAACCTTAAGGCCGCTGTATTGTTCAATTAGTTGTGCATTCGTAGCAACACTCGGATCGTCATCTGTTTCCACTAATTCACCATCGTTCAGTATGACGCCAACAATAGGCACTCCCCGATGTTGAAGGAATGAAGCGGTCAGAAGGGTATGGTTAATTGTCCCGAGGCTGGAACGGGCTACTATTAGAGCAGGAATTCGGAGTTCCGCAATGAGATCCACCATGAGGTTGCCATCGGTCAGTGGCACGGCAACGCCGCCAGCACCTTCAATGAGCAGTGCTTCGTATTGTTTTGTGAGCGGTAAACCAGCGGCAATTAGCTCCTTCATCGTAAGTATCTTACCTGCTTGCTTAGCTGCGAGCATTGGCGTAAGTGGAGCTTCAAATGTAAATGGCGCAACTGCTTCAGGTCGTTCGTTGATTCCCGTGCTTCTAATCAGCCGCTCAGCATCGGTAAGTCCGCTGCCAAGACGCGCACCGGTTTGAATCGGCTTCCAGACCCCAACATTCATTCCTTCAGCACGAAGCATAGCGGTAATGGCTGCCGTTATTACCGTCTTCCCGACGGCTGTATCTGTACCTGTCACAAATAATCCGCGTATCGTATCCTCGTTAAACATGTTCAAAGTACTCATACCCCTTCCGTGATGTGAAGTATCGATTCCATCAAAATATTTGTCATGGCATCCAGTTCAGCAACATTACTCGAGAGGGGAGGAATAAAGACGATCACATTGCCAAGCGGCCTTGTTAGCATTCCGAGCTCTCTTGCCCGCAAGGTTGTGCGAACTCCAATTCGATCTGCCCAGTCATACGGCTCTCGCGAAACCTTGTCGCGAACGAGCTCTATTCCAATCATTAGACCCTTTTGCCGGATTTCACCGACATGCTGGCAATCCTTTAGCGCTGTAAGCTTTTGCTGGACAAATGACGCCTTTGCTCTAACTCCTTCGATCATATTGCGCTCTTCAAACAGCTTTAAGCTTGCCAAAGCAACGGCACAGCCAAGCGGGTTGCCAGTATAGGAATGACCGTGGAAAAATGTTTTCTGCTCTTCATAATCAGCATAAAACGCTTCATACACCTCGTCAGTTGCAAGTGTCGCTGCTACAGGCAAATACCCACCGGTCAGCCCTTTGCCAATCACCATCAAATCAGGTGAAACATCTTCGAGATGACAAGCGAACATCGCGCCTGTCCGACCGAAACCAGTCGCCACCTCGTCAGCAATGAGCAGTACGCCATACTCGCGGCACAGCGCAGCCATCTGGCGTAAACAGCCTGAAGGCATAACGATGATCCCCCCAGCCCCTTGCACAATTGGCTCCACAATAAGTGCCGCAATTTCATCCGACTTAGTCTCAAGCAAATGACGCAATGCCGCTAACGTATCTTCCATTGCCTGCGTCTCACCGCCTGCATGACGATATGCATAGGGATATGGGATAGTGTAAGAAGAAAACAACATGGGGCGAAAAGTGTCATGATACAGAGGAATGGCACCGACGCTTACCGCGCCAATTGTATCGCCATGGTACGCTTGGTTCATCGTTACAAACTTCGTCTTACCTCGTATCCCCTTGTTATGCCAGTATTGAAACGCCATTTTGATCGCGATCTCGACACCGGTTGCTCCTGAATCGGAGTAAAACACTTTGTTTAGTCCTTCCGGTGTAATTTCCACCAATTTTTCTGCAAGCTCAATTGCCGGAACATTAGCCATACCGAGAAGTGTGGAATGGGCTACTCGCCCTAACTGTTCTGTAATCGCCTGATTTAGCTCCGGCACATTGTGTCCATGTACATTGAGCCAAACGGATGAGAAACCATCATAATAAGCGCGTCCTTGGACGTCATATAGCATGATGCCTTCTCCGCGTTCAATGATGAGTGGATCAGCGTTATTGTAATCTTTCATTTGAGTAAAAGGATGCCATAGGTGGTTCTTATTCATAGCAGCAAGCCGTTCGATATCTGTTATCACAAATGATCACCATCCATTATTTTTAATTGTTAACCTTAAATTAATAATTTAGGTTAACAATCGGATTTTGCTATTCTAGCAGACCTGCACTCCCCTGTAAAGAGAATTCAAAATGCAAGATTGAAGATTAACACCGCGAGGAAGCAACCGAAAGCCTCATGAATAATAACAAAGTATAGAATTTTACTTTTGTTCAGATACCAGTAAGAAACGAAAAAAAAAAACGCGTAAACGACGCGAAAAAATACTAAAATAAAACACAACAAAAACCCTTTTGCTCGGATCACAAAAGGGTCAATCTTTTAATTTATGACACTTTCCCTCGATCATATGCAAGGATGATCATCGTCGCACCTAAGCCAGCACAAATCATATACATCATAGAATATGAGGTGAAATCAGCTATTGGCCCCATAATAACGCCGCCCAGCGAAATCCCTAAATCAGCCATAGCAATAAAAAGTCCGATTAACACATTGCGGCTCTTCTGCGGCAAAACAAAAGTTAAATAGGTTGTTAATGTAGGATAGATGAGCGCCTGAGCCGTTCCCATTAAAATCGAACCCAAATAGAAAAAAATTGTTCCTCCCGTTATAGAAAAGCTCACACATTGCGCCGCCAATGTCAAAAGGAGCATATTCCCCATCATAAACGATGAATGCCATTTACCGTCCGAAGGAATCTTTTTTCTTAAAGCAAAACGAGCCAAAACAACGGTAGCCGCTTGAAGCATAAGATAGATTCCAGCATTGCCGTTTTTTAATTCCGATGCGTATAAAGGAATAAAGGTGGTAACTGCTCCAAATACCATTGAAGCTACTAACATCAATATGCTGCACTTAAACAAGAATGGGTTAGTTACTAACTGACCGAATGATTTAAACATACTTTCTGACTGCCCAGTCTGTTTTGCAGCAGTCTGTTCGCTTCCTTGATCCATTTTGGTACCATAGCCGAACACCCCAGTAAATATCGCAATCGCAATCATGACCATCGTAAAATAATTCATATCCCCCGTTTGCCAAATGCCCAAAGCCAGAACAGGACCAAGGATACCCGGCATATACGTAAATAAAGAATAAAGTGAAATGCCTTGGGAGCGATCCTTCTCTGGCAGTGAATCAATGATGCCAATCTGCAATGCCATTGAGAAAAAAGCGGTTGAAACACCTTGTAAAATACGGGCAATTAAATAACCCTCTAAACCCGTAATCGTATAGAGGATTAAAGCAAAACCATTGACGATAAGAATAATGCGCAGCACTTTTATCGGACCGTGCATTTGAATAATTCGGCCTGCCCACGGTCGAAAGAACATGGTAGTGAACAAATACGCACCCATGATTAAACCGATCGTTGTGTTGCTGGCTCCGAGCGACTCTCCGCGCAAAGGTATCATGACATTTAATATGGAATTGCCGCTGAAATAAAGAAGAGCCAGCATATATAATCGTATAAAAGGCCAAGATAATGCTCCACTCACAACTTTCCTTCCTCCTAACTTCTGCATGCAACTATTCGATTCTCCAGAACTTTTCCAGCTAAAAAGTGATATGCATCTGCAACAATTTTTTCGCATATTCCGACTTAACGTCTTTTAATTGTTCGATTCTCACTATTTCTTCAATTTGACCATTTCTAAAAATAAGGACTCTATCGCAAATATAGGCCGCAGCCTGTATATCATGTGTGATAAATACATAACTCATGTTGTACATTTTTTTTAAATCTTTTAATAAATCAAGCACTTGGGTTTGAACTGATACGTCCAATGAGCTGATTGCTTCATCTAACACAATGCATTTTGGTTCTGTGGAGATGGCTCTTGCAATACATACCTTCTGTACCTCTCCACCTGATAGTTCATGTGGATACTTTTTTTTATAGGATGGATGTAATCCAACTTGATTTAACAACGTATCAACCATACTATGTTTTTTTTTATAACTTTTTATTGGCTCCATAATGGCATCTTCAACCGTAAAAAAAGGGTTAATGGACGACTTATAATCTTGAAATACCGCGCTAATGTTGCCAAAGCGCACTTTTCTATCTGCTACACTCTTGCCATCAAATAAAACGCTGCCTCGATCAGGCTTTTCAATGCCTAATAACAAACGCCCTAATGTTGATTTTCCGCTGCCGCTTTCTCCAATAATACCGAGACATTCACCCGCTCCACATTCAAAACTAATATCATTCAACACTTTTTTTCTCTTTTTCGAAAAAAAACCGCCTTTTACATATGATTTATCCACATGATCAATTTTCAGCATGGTTCAACCCTCCCCCATGATCAGCTTAAAATGATTACTCAGCGCCAATCTAGTAGACAACAAATGTCTAGTATATTCATGCGCTGGTTCTGAAAAAACAGCTCGGATGCTCCCTTGTTCGACGATCTCTCCATCCTTCATGACCAAAACGTCATCAGCCATTTTTTTTACAACAGCGAGGTCATGAGAAATAAAGATCATCGAGCAGCCCATTCGCTCACGCAATTGCATAAATTGTTCAACCACTTCAAATTGTGAAATGGTATCCAGACCCGTTGTTGGCTCATCTGCAATAATAATGTCGGGCTCCAGTACTAATGCGAGCGCAATCATAACTCGCTGCAGCATGCCCCCCGATAGCTGATGTGGATACTTATTCATCATTTCAATCGGATTGTTTAACATCACACTTGCCATAGCTTTTTTCATTTGTTCAACGATTTCGTTCGTACTCCATCCAAAATGTTCATAGAGGGTTTCCTTCAAATGAACGCCAATTACACACGATGGATCGAATGCGCTCATCCCATTTTGCATAATCATACCTAGTTGCTTTCCCCTTTTTTTTCTCATTTCATGTTCAGAAAGATGATTTAGATGTTCACCTTTAAATACGATATCTCCAGATTGGCGCAGCCAGGCTTTATTTAACCCCATAATCGACCTGCAGGTGACAGACTTGCCGCTCCCGCTTTCCCCTACAATAGCGAGGCAGCTGCCTTGCTTTAACTGGAATGAGCTGTTATGAATGATGACTTTATCCGTTTTCATATCCCATACTTTTAAGTTTTTCACCTCTAATACAATCATGGCGTTAATCTGTCACCTCTTTTTCGCGAAATCTGTTTTTAGTCACGATTCGTTTCTCTTGAAGCTTAGCATTAGAGGTCATTAACTGAGGATTGAGTGCAACCTGAAGGGCATCCGACAAAAAATTAAATGCCGAAACGATAATAATAATAGCTATGCCTGGGGCTAACATGAGCTCAGGTCTTGTAAACATAACTTCCCTTGCTTCATTCAGCATCATTCCCCATTCCGCGTTGGGCGCTTGAATGCCTAATCCTAGAAACGAAAACCCTGATATTTGCAAAATCATCGAACCAATCGCGCTGCTCGAAATGACTGTTATGTCCGCAAATGTAACCGGAATCATGTGCTTATAAATAATTTTCGCATTGCTGATGCCAGATGCTTTGGAAAATTTGACATAATTAAGTTCGGAATACTGCATCACAGACGTTCTGATTACCCGAGCAAACCATGCCCATTTCATGACTACAAACGCTATCAAAATGTTTTCAAGACCTACGCCTAGAATGCCGACTATCGCCAATGTCATAACGTATAGCGGGAAAGAAAGCATGATATCACAAATTCGCATAATAAAGGCATCTACTTTTCCTCTAAAGTAGCCCGCGATAAAACCTAATAAAGCGCCTATCCCTATCGATATCGCTAATGCAGCCAATACCCACAAGACACTGGGACGAATTCCATAAATTAATCGGGATAGAATACATCTCCCCAAGTGATCGTTCCCGAGCAGGTATTCCCAGGACGAGGTCGCATATCTTACGCTCATCTTGACTTCGTTAGGATCGTGCGGGGCAAAAAAAGAAGGAAATAATCCGACAATAAGCGTTGCAGCAATAACGATTAAAGATAAGCTGCCTAATTTATCTTTGCTTATGTTTTTTAATCGTTTCATCTAGATCTCCTTCCTCATTTTAGGATTCAAAGCGGCATTTACGATGTCTGAAACGGTATTAAACAATACAAATGCGACTGCCAATATGAGAACATAGGCTTGAATCACAGGGAAATCTCTGCTTAGAATCGATCGTATACTTAAGCTTCCTAATCCTGGCCATGCAAAAACATTTTCAATAACGACGGTGCCTCCTAATATAATCGGGATAGCCATACCGAATATCGAAATGGCAACCTGCAAGGAATTTCTTAATATATGCATCGTAATTTTTTTCTCCGACAAGCCGGATGCCCTGCCATATAGAACATAGTCTTCATTTAGATTGCTTATCATCGAGCTTCTGACGTTTCGAAAATAAATCCCCGCATAACTTATCGCAATCACAGTGACCGGCAAAATATAGCTTTTATACGAATCCATTCCGCTCGTAGGCAGCAAATCCAATTTAACGGATATATACCAAATTAAAATAGCTGCAAGCCAGTATGACGGCATGGATGTTAATAAAAATGAGATGCCCCTTACTGATTTATCTATCATTTTCCCTTCATTTATTGCACTAACCACCCCCAATAGGATCGACAAAACAATAACAACAATAGATGAAACTAGCGTTAGCTTTAACGTATTCAGTAAAGCTGGACCTACCAATGACCAAATCGGTTTTCCTGTGACATACGAATCTCCAAAGTCTAGTTGCATGCAGGCAACGACCCAATGCATATAGCGAATGATAAATGGCTGGTTCAAGCCAAGTTCTTCTCTCATCTGAGCAATTAAATCATCAGTTATATTGGGTATGCCTTGCGCTTGCAATATCAATTGGGCCGGATCTTGGGGAGATAGATGAATGAGTACAAACGTTATAAACGAAATAATTAAAAGAAGAGGGAATGCTAAAAATAGCCTTCTAATGATGTATTTTGCCATATAAAAATCTCCTTTCTACAAAAATATCAAATGACTCTATCCTTCTTTACTCAAAATAAAAAAGGGAGTAATCCTCCCCTTTAATTTTTTCACGTTTTATTCAAAGCTCATTCGCTCGAATGGCAACTCAAATTGTGTTTGTTTAAACGAGATATCTTTTAGCTCTTTTGGCGCCACGATAGTAACACTGCCATTCGAGATGGGAATAAAGACAGCTTCGTCATGAACGACTTTCATAATATCAGCATATAACGATTGCCGTGCAGCCTCATCCGTGGATACCATGACCTCATCAATTTTCTTGTAAAGCTCACTTGCTTCCGCAATTCCGCTTGTTGTATGCAAATAAGCATTCTCAGAAGTAAAAGCAGAGATGGTGCTTTGCGGATCATAAGCTAGTCCCCATGTTTGATTGAATAATAAATCATAATCTCCGTTTGATCTTCTTTTGGCGATTGAGGTTGATTCCTCACCGATAATCTCCAATTGAACACCTATCTCCTTCAAAGAGCTTTGAATAAATTCAGCCTGCGTTTTTTGGGAAGAAGAATTGCTGTCATAATATAATTGGATTGCTAATGTTTTGTTTTCCTTCACTCTAGCAGCAGCGCCTTTCTCCAGTTTCCATCCTGCACCTTCCAATAGCTGCTTCGCTGTTTCCAAATCATAGTCTCGTTTCTTAAAATCGACATTCGCATAATTGACGTTAGCTGAAAATAGGGAATGGGCTGCTGATTCAGTCCCGTTAAAAATATCCTTACTAATCGTATCTCTATCAATAGAGTGCCAGATGGCTTCTCGAACAGCTTTTTCACTTACGGGATGATCGGATTTGCTGCTATTGGCCACGATCATTTTTGTGTTCATCGCTTCACTTCTAATAAGCTGATAGTTGCCTGTTTCGATTAGTTGTTCCATCGCTTCAACATCGATACTGTCTGCACCACGATCGTCAGTGAATACAAAATTCACTTCACCCTTTTGCAAAGCTAGGAATGTCGTCTCTCCAGCTGGGAGAACTTTAGAAGTAATTTTTTTAATTTCAGGTGCGCCGCCCCAGTATGCGTCATTTGCTTCAAACGAAGCATACTCATCGGTTTTATGGTCCGTAAGCTTATATGGTCCTGTACCGTTGTAGCCGTTAACGCCATTTTTCGTTTCTCCATCAATAAAGTTTTTAGGGGAGATGAATACGTATGGCCTAGTCATGGATAATTCAACTAAGGTTGGATAATAGGATTCAGACAGTGTGAGTTCAACTGTATATTCATCTAGCGCTTTAACGCTTACTATTTTTGTCGACAGCTTGATCCAAGTATGCTTTTCTTTATTATGTTGTACCGCTTCAATATTTTGCTTTACAGCCTCTGCGTTAAAAGGTTCACCATCATGAAACTTCACATCTTTCCTCAAATGAAAGGTATATATTTTGCCATCTTTAGAAATTTCCCATGATTCAGCCAGTAAAGGCATGATTCCCTCCTTTGTGTTTTCGACTAAAGATTCGTACACCAATCCTTGTGCTGGCATTGAACCTGCATACAGATGCGGATTCATATCATTAATGTCTTTGGCCGATGCATACACGAGTTCTGTTTTCTTTTCCTTATTTGTTGAATCCGATTTCGCATCTTTGGCGCCGCTGCAGCCTGCCAGCACAATTAATAGCATCAGCATGGCTAAAACTACAACAAGAAAATATCCTTTTTTCACAATATTGCCTCCTAAAATATATAAGTTCATTATGCTATCAACATTTACGCTTTTAAATATTTCCCAATTTCATTGCAAATTCTGTTCAAGTCCTCTTCAAAGCTTTGAACAGCAAATGCAGCAGATAACCTAATTTCCTTATGGGACTCGGCAACTTCTTCCAATTTATTCTCATAGGTATGTATGAATTTATCGATGGTAGGGCAGCTCGAATCTATAAATTTTGCAATTCCCTGAATGATTTTCAGACGATAATAATCCTCCTTCGGCATTCTTGGAATATCCAAATCACCTTCCCTATTGATGAACATCTTTCTGATAGGGACTGCAGAAAAGTCGAAATATTTCCCATCCTTATCTGGTTCAGAAAAAGGATCAATCAATAGCGAGGTATAACGGATATACAACAAATACTCTTGATGAATCGTTTCGAACGTGGGGAAATTATCTATATCGTGACGTGATAAACTTTCGAGTCTTACCGGATAATTGTCATCCGTCATAAATTTAAGTAAATTGATACCTTTTAGATGTAACTTACTAATAATATTCATAATTTCTTTCCAATGGGCCAACATCTCACGAATGAGTAATGGTGTAATTGGCCCTTCAGGATAAATTTTATAAACATACTTTACGGTTTCTTGATTCCCGAATATAGTGCTTAAAGAAACGTCATTCATAAAGAGCGGCGGATGAACGTATAACGAAATATTTCTTGTTTCTGCTTCAATCGGCGATTCCATGATGTTTATCGCAATACCTAATTGTTTGTATGCTTTACAAAGTTCTTCAACATTAGTAGATGGGTACTTTGTAGAGCCTATAAAAACTTTTTTCTTGACCGCTGTCGTTAGAACATGATTTGTGGGTCTACCGTCCATCCATCTTGTGTCACCAAAGTAGGTGGAAAAACTAATAACTTCCGTACTCGGATTATAATCATTCATATAATGACGAATTAAACTATTCGAGCCTAACGTCGGTGAAATTAATAGCATACACTTTACTTTCCTTAGAAGCTTAGGATCAATTTGTTTCAACACTTCGATATAGGCATCCGTTGTGACAGCAAATATAAGAGTATCCCACTCACCAGGAATCGTTTCGTATCCTTTAAATACGTGATCAACAAAACATTCACCCTCCATAGCACGATGCTTCTCATTCTGAATGCTTACACGTATAAGTTGCTTGCTCTGTTTAAGCGAATTAAAAAATGACTCAGAACGTACGGATTCTCTCCCTACAATCGCTATACGGCAATCCCAACATTTTTTTAGATTCACAGCGAGTTGAATCGTAGCTGGTCCCGTGCCTAACAGCAAAACATGTTTGAAATCACTCATAAAGGCCATCCTTCCCGTCAAAAATGCACACTATGCTTTTTGGTACAATGCAATATCAAATAAATGATCTAGACGCCTTACCTGTTCAACCAACTTCCATTTTTGAGCATTCACCTCTTTCAATGGAAAATTGAATAATGATTTTATTTGTTCTCCATATCTCATTGCCACAACGACATGCTTATTGGTCAATGAATATAGTTGATCCAATATGTCATATTTATTTTCAACGGTTGAGCTAAAAATGATATGGGTCGCCTCTTTCGTAAAGTAAAGATTTTCCACCAGCCTATTCTCTAATCGAATATTCAAGCCACTGCTAAGTTTCTCCACAACGCTCCTTCCAAGCTCAATAGCTTCATCATCAATATCTAAGCCAACGACCTCCGCTCCAGTGCGCTTCGCAATCAAAATAGGTGTCATCGGAAATGCACCTGAGCCTATTAATAACACTTTTGAATTCGTGGATAGTTGGAAGCTCCCAAATTCTTCTTCAATGCACGATTCTATGTTTTTGAAATAATCGGTTATCTCAGCACTTCCTTCTTGAAGCTTTAATGCACGATATTTTTCCATAATCGCAACGCAAAATGCTGATTTTCTTCTCAAATCCACCACAAGTTGAAGATAATCATTGGATTCATGATGTCCAAGTAGATCCCAAGCTTCATGGTTTCTGCTGTTTGTTACGAATTTCGAATATTCATCTATTAAAATTTCCATCTCCGAGCTATTGTTAATCGTATGGTCATATCGACCTGCTAAACGATCGAATTCATCTGAAAATTCAATCAATTTATTTTGAAAACTTTCCACCTTATTCATTCTTTTCCCCCTGCTAAAAAGATTCACTACACTCCTATAAAAGCTTTGCCTTGCGCAACAATTCCAACAGATCCTTCAATTTTAAGACTAACAAGTACTTCTTTATAACAATCTGCCATTACTTTAATCGTGCCACCGGGTTGTTTTATTTGTGCAACAACTCCTCTCTTATTTTTCCATGCTAGATAAGCGCCCAATGAAGCAGTACCTGAACCGCATCCCCTTTCCCAGATCATACTGTCTAGATGCGGAACATAAATCAGCGGAGCTAATTCAGCAGAGTGTGATTTATACAATAAAATGCCAACCAAGTTTGCTTTTAAAGTTGATCCAAATAATTTAGCTAATCTTTGCGCTTTATCTCTATTCCATTTATCAAATTGCTCTACTTCTATCACAATATGAGTAAACTCCTGGTAACTCACTAGAATAACATCCAGATCGCAACCGTCATGTTTAATCGTTCTCTTTTCTATCTCGTTAGGAACTGGCATAGCAACTTGACATAAATATTCATCTGCCATTTTTTTTACCTGGCACATGATTAATTTATCTGTTCCTGATACCTCTAATCGTAATTCCGCCAAGGCATCCTGATCCAACCCTTTTTCTGATGCAATAAAAGCTGCCAATGACATGCACGCATTCCCGCAAAACTCACCTCCAGCCATGATCAAATGTGCATCCGCTTCTTCTTTATTTGATTTTTCGATAAAACCTACTTGCTCCGCATTCACGTTGTCATAGGACATCATTTTAGTCGCAATATGCTTATACTCCTCAATAGGATGATTCGATTTAACTAAAATCGTCATATTTTGTGTTGGATTAAACTTAATAAAATCTATTTCCTGTTTCATCACAACTACCCTCAACCCTCCGATTTTTTATTGGTATTCCTTTTAATATGTAGAGTTTCCCAAAGTATAAAATGTAATAATTACGATATACGATCAATTTAAATGTAATGATTACGATTATCACTCACAGGTTTGATTATAGCATGATGTTGAACCGTGTCAATATTGATTTTGGTTTTTTTTGGTTTTTCAATACTATTTGACGCTACTAAACAGCGGTTGCGCAGAATTTTATGTTTTTCAAAAAGAAAAAGCCACCTAAAAAGGTGGCTTACCATCAAAAAGAGTACAAAAGAATATTTTCCATTCCCCCGCTCCCAGCATTAAATCCAACAACAATGGTACAATTCCCTCCCATTAACCTTTTTCTTCTGTCATCGATTGAATGGAAGTGTTCTGATTAACGGGAGCTCTTCTCTTGTTCCTGCTCTTAAAATTCTCTACTGATTTACTATTGTAAATTGTTTTTTATCCAGCTAAGCAGTGACTCTTCCTTGGGGACCCATCCAAGTAAATTTCTTGCGTGAGCCGCACGTACACGGCTGTTCGAAGCGATGGCAAAACGTGCCCAATCCCCAAGCTCTGCAATTGCCTCGTCTGCGGACCAGCTTATCGTCTTGCCGCCAAAGCCTAGCGCCTCACTGACCGATTTGGCAATGTCCCCGTACGATTCCTCCCCATTTTCGGCAAAGAAATACGATGCGGAAGGTGCTTTTTCAAGTGCCAACACATACAGCTGAACCAAATCCTTGATGTGTACATTGGACCAGCGGTTTACGCCTTTACCAACGTGAACGCCACCTTTCAGCTCACGCGACTTGCGAATTATTTGCGGCAATTGATCGCTTTCCACAGGCAATGCTAATGCATCACCATAGATCATCGACGGGACAATCACGATGCCTCTCACCCAATCCTCAATCCCAGACCTGCGCACAAGGTTGTTGATCGCTACGCGATTTTCCCTAATATCCATAGGAACAAACGGCGTTTCCTCGTCAAAAATATGTTCGCTCGCTGTATCGCCGCGGGCATCATCCCCAACCACACTTGAACCCGAAGTATGCAAAAATGGTTTCCCACTTCCGCGCAGCGCAGCAATAAAAGTCTCAACTGCCACTAAATGATCAGAATCGGCTGTATGAATAACCGCGTCGCTGAGTTTGGCATACTTCGTTAAAGTATCTGTATCATCCAACGTTCCGAGTATAGGCTCTATACCGATTTCCCTTAATGCTTCTACCTTATCGGGATTACGAACCAGACCGTAGACGGTATGCCCCGTTTCAAGCAAAGCTTTGGCCACCGATCCACCAATATAGCCTGAAGCTCCTGTAACAAACACTTTCATAACTATCCCTCCTCAATCACGTTGTATCACTTAAATTAAGATAACTTTTCAATAACGGCTTTCGTTACAGCAAGCGTAGATTGCGGGTTTTGGCCTGTAATTAGGTTGCCGTCCACTTCGTAATGAGTAGACCAGTTCGGTGCTGCCACAAATATTGCTCCCAGATCACGAAGCTTGCTCTCCAGCAAGAAAGGCAGATGTTTGTCCAGCGTCGTTTGGGCTTCCTCCCGATCTGTAAATGCGTTGACTCTTTTACCCGCTACAAGCGGTTGTCCATTCGTCAAAGTTACACCAACCAGCCCCGCAGGACCGTGACATACAGCAGCTACAATTTTATCTTGTTCATAAAACTCACGTACCAGCCTCTTCAGGTTTTCGTCATGCGGTAGGTCGTACATCGTTCCATGACCGCCAGGCAAAAATATAGCATCGAACCCTTCAGTGGATACTTCATCCAGTTTTATAGTGTTCTCCAAATATTTCTTTGCATCCAAAATTTCTTGCGGTGTGTTAGCATCAACACTACCAGGATCAATTGGGCCGTTTCCTCCAAGCGGGCTTGCGACCGTTACTTTATATCCTTGAGCCGTAAACTCCATATATGCTTCGGCAAACTCTGAAAGCCATATGCCGGTCTTTTTTCCTTCATGAATATCGGAATGGTTCGTGACAACGATCAGCACTTCTTTTGACATGATTTTTAGCCTCCATTATTTTTTTGTTTTGCTGCTTCTTTATTTTAAGGCTCAGTTCATATATAAAACAAATTACGAAATAACTGTTCATTAATAATTATTTTTATAAATCAAACGGGCTGATCTTTCATATTTTCCTTAATGGCTGACATGATTTCATTAATTAGAGGCAAATGCTTATTCTTTAACTGATAAGCGAGATATAGCTCGTTTTTTACTTTTAAATGTTTAAAAATAACTTTTGTTTTATCTGCTGTTAACGAATCTTGCAAGAGGTATGTAGGGATGACACTTAAGCCCATTCCAAGCTCAACCGCATTCACGATCATATGTAAATTAGGAATGACATGAATAGGTCTAATTTGAGGACGCATCTTAAAATGCTCTCTCCAAATTCTTCTTATGATTGGCAGTTCCAAGCCATAACTGATCCATTTCTGTTCTGAGAGCCATTGCTCTTCAAACTTCAAATTATCAAATTCAACAATTTCATAATCGCTTGGAGCGACGATAACAAACTCCTCATCCATCAATTTCAAATACTCGATACCAGGCGTTTGAAACCTTTTGGACATAATGAGGATATCTAGCTTATCTTCCTTCAGCAGCTCCAGCAATTGCTCAGCAGTTCCAAAATGCGAAATGGTACAAACATTGTAGTTAGGAAGCTGCGGCAGTATTTTTTCACTAAAAAACTCATGCGCCGCTCCGATTTTGATTACGCTCAGCGTAGGCAAAGAAGTTGATTTAAAGTTCATCGTCGTATTCTCTAACGATTCAATGAGCGGAGCGAGCTGGGAATACAGCTCCTTCCCCCGCTCTGTCGGAGTGATTTTCCTAGTCGATCGAACAAATAAAGTTTCTCCAACCTCCGCTTCCAAAGCAGCTAAGTGCTGACTCATGGCCGGCTGCGTCATCATGCGAGTTTTTGCTGCTTCGGAAACGGATTGATGCTTATAAATCGTGCAAAAGCTTCTATACCATTCAAAATCAACCATGCAGAATCCACCTTTGTATCTTAAAATGTCATGTCCGCTTAAGCCAAGATCGGAACTATGTTTATATCTCAAAACCGTATTTGGCACATAAATAACACTATATTATCACACCTTTCCAGTGGGAACATGTATTTAAACCAAGCGGGAACGCAGTTCTAAAGAGTATTGTTGATATCAGTAAAAGTAGTACAGAACCGCTTTACTCAAATAAAACAAGTAAACAAAAGAAAAACCTTTCAGCAGTCGCTGAGAAGGTTCTCTCCTATTTTTCAGTATATTGCCATGCCAACTTAGTTTAAGAGAATATTGTTGACAAGAGATTAGTTGGTTTCATTGAAGCTTTTCGTCGTACAAAATACGGTCCAAAATCATTCTTGAATACATTTTTTCACAGTTTGTTACGTAGCAATATCATGTTGCATGACTTTATTGCAATCTAAAAAGTCTAACCGCTCCACTTTATATAAATCATAGATCTGTTGCGCTTTATTTATCGATTTATATATTTGATGGTTTATATCATTTGCTAATTTGGCATACGGTAGTTTTTCTATCGCCTTCCTTGATCGAATATTTTGTTTACGGACTTTCAAAAATACCGTTTCGATATTATGCTCAAGAAATAGTTCAGTAAAAAAAGATTCCTTCGCTCGTTGGTTATAACCTTTTCCAAAATAAGGAGTTCCAATCCATGTGGCTAAGAAGCCTGTTTTATTAACAATATCATATAAATCAATGATACCAATGGGATGTCCATTCTCATTTATTATTGTTCTAGAAATACATGTCTCCTGTTCTTCTTCAACGATCAACTGTTTGGTTATGAATAAAAATTGTTCATAAAATTGGCAATTATAACGAACGTAAGGAAAAACCGCAGGATCCATCATTAAGTCATACAGTGAATGGCATTCCTGCAAATCACGTTTTTTTAACATTAAATCTACCACCTAGTCCTTTTATTTCGCTATTTCTAACCATTAAAGTATATAAAAGAACTTCGATGTTTTAATTAATTCTATATGGTCTTTATGTAAATTCAGCGAATAAATTACTTACGCTTTAACTGCGGCAGAGAATAATGTGAGCTGATCGTATCAGCATGTCCACCATCCCTCATTTATAGCGTAGCCTTTAGCCGATAGGTCACTAAATGAGCAATAAAAATAGCCACCTCGAAGGGTGGCTCACACTCAAAAAGTCTGTAAAAGTATAGACTGCTCGACTTATCCCAAACTCCTCATGCAAATCAGATCCTCAAAATCTTCGCCAATAATGTCGATTGCTTTGACGTTATGTACACGATACGATGTCAACCAGGTATGGCAGGAGTAGTCATTCTTTCAAGAAACAAGGTCGAATTAATAACTAGCGTTTCTTCAGGCCAAGTTCGCGTCAGAATCCGCCACCCTTGCTTTTTCAACTGCGATTCATCAACCGCTTCATACATGATTCGCTTCATTCCCTCAGCTGTTCGAACAGCTACTAGAGAATCTGGGGATGTACGTTTAATTTGATTCAGCACGCCAAGCTTATCTCTAACGAGACTAGCCACGAATACTCTACTATAAGAGCTATAATCAAAATCTGATCCATTCTCCAATACAACAGTCACTTTATTCCCTATTCCCATTCGCTCGAGCAATAAACATGATGCATCATAGGCCACAGGATCAATTTCTAGGCAAAGAACCTCAACATCCCCGATTAGATGCAAAATAATAGGACTTAGCGGCATCGGCCCACTTCCAACAAAGACAATACGCGACTTTTCTTTCTGATCATCCGCTCGAGTAATCCGGCGAAGAGTGGACAGCTCCTCACTAACTAAGGCCATATAAATGTTCCAGTAAGACAGCCTACGAACGTTATCCAAGACGGAATCCTCTGATTTGCTAATGTGAAGAGAATCCCCTAACTCTACTAAAAATTCGGCTTCTGACAACTTATCCTGCAAATTTCGTTGGTTCATTCGAATATATTCGTTGCTAAGAACGGCCTGTACCTCCTCCGGTAAGTAGTGGGAACGTAATTGAAGTGAAAGGCGTCTAATCATGTTCGTAACTAATTGATTGTCAGGTGACAGATCAACTTCTTTTTGTAGAAGTTCATTTACTTCACGGATGAAAGCGATAAAGCCGTCAACCATTTGTATTCTTGTTGTATTGCCTGTAAGTAAAATAGAACCAGATGAATAAACCTCCATTTACCCATTTCCTCCTTCATTCTCGATCCAATTTCTTACTACAAAATATATTCATATGGTCAAGGTTGTATACGAATATAGGAATGTGGATGGAATAAAGTAAGGGGACGCGAATGTTCGCGTCCCCTACTCACTCAAATACTTACTATGAACCAAACGCACTTCACAAAATGACTTTTATTTCGTATATAAGCTCTTCATCAGTTCACGGTTTTTTTTCCTAAACAGGTCATTATGCGAGGATACCATTCCATTCGCGTTTGCATCCGGAGTCACGTACTGCTTCGCTTTATTAACTGCGTTCGCAGCGTCCTGGAACGCCCCCGCAATGAGATGCAGCTTTCCATCATGGTGTAAAATATCGCCTGCTGCATAGATGCCTGGCATCGATGTTTCGCTCATCGGAGATCCAGAAATCCAATGTTCATGGAGCTCAATCTTAACATCGCTGTTCGCAAGCAATTCCTTATCTCGCTCATAACCGTAATTGATGATTACCTCATCTACATCTAGCTCAAGCAATTCACCATGCTCATTCCAATTCAGTACGACGGTCTCGATCCTTTCATGATTTGCGGCGGCGATTAGCTTTTCAATCGATGTGTTTAGCAAACACTCGACGGAGCTGTTCTCAAGACGTGATATTTCGGCTTCATGCCCTTTTAGCGTATCTTTCCGATAGACCAAATACACCTGCTTGGCAATCGGCGCCAACTCGTTCGCCCAGTCAATGGCAGCATTACCTCCGCCTGATATAAGAACCGTCTTTCCTTTAAAACGCTCTAGCGATTTGACAGTATAATGCAGATTCGTGACCTCGAATCGTTCTGCACCCTCGATTTCCAATTTGATCGGCTTCAGAATTCCTCCACCAATAGCCAAAATCACTGTCTTAGAGCAATGCGTCTGGTTAGAGGCCGTGTGGATAACGAAGTGACCCCCTTCATCTTTGGCAATCGACGTGACCTTTTCCCCAAGAACTACCTCCGGCTGAAAAGTCAGTCCTTGAGCGATCATTTGATCAATCAGCTGCGAGCCAGGAACAGGCGTTAACCCTCCAACGTCCCAGATCATTTTTTCCGGATAGACATGCACCTTCCCGCCAAGAAAGGGCTGAAATTCAATGATTTTCGTTTTCATTTCTCGCAAGCCGCTATAAAATGCTGCAAACAAACCAGCAGGACCGCCGCCAATAATCGTTACATCAAACAATTCCTCTTCATGCATCGTTCAATCGCCTCACTTATTAATGTCTTTTTTTATATAGCAGATAAACGAAATAAGGTACACCGATAATAGAGATCACAATTCCTGCAGGCAGTTCAGCTGGCGAAAAAATCGTCTTCCCGATAAAATCTCCAACTAATACCATCAACATGCCAATTACCCCGCAGATAGGTACAACATATTTATAGCGAAGGCCAACCAACCTTCTAGCGATATGAGGAGCAATTAAGCCAACAAAGCCAATACTCCCTGATACAGATACAGATGCGCTCACCAACCCGACACAGCATAGAAGAAATATCATTCTTTCCCGATTTTTATTCAAACCTATTCCAGAGACGGTATTCTCATCCAGATGCAATAAGTTAAGTGTGTGCGATCTCCACCAAATGATTGGAATTAGAATAATGATCCAAGGCAATAACGCTACAATTTGCATCCAAGTTGCATTATAAATGCTGCCAGCTAACCAAACCGTGGCCATTTCAAAATCTTTAGGATCCATCTTTAACGAAATATACAGCGTGATGGCTCCAAATCCAGAACTTAACGCAATTCCCACTAAAATTAATCTCTGCGGATCAAGCACACCTCGATGCCGAGCAAAAAGCAATAATAGCAGTGCCGCAGCCATACCGCCAAACCAACCAATAAACGGCATCGACATAACGGAAAGCCTGCCAGCGCCTCTCACCGTTCCTTGGATAAAAAACATAAACAGAACAATCGCCATTCCAGCAGCTGAATGAATACCAAGAATGCCCGGGTCTGCCAGATGGTTTCTTGTAATCCCTTGAAGGACAGCTCCAGCAACTCCTAACGCAAATCCAACTAATGCTCCAATCACAATCCGCGGCAGGCGAAAATCAAAAATGACAAGGTCGTAATCTCTGTCAGTCTGAACGCGAAGTATTGTCTTAAAAATATCCATTACTGAGATATCAAACGTTCCATTCGTTAAGTTTATGTACATCACCGCGATGGAAAGTGCCAAAGCCGATAACAACACAAACAAAAATCGAGCTTGCTGACCGTGCTTACTCAAGTGCTCCTTCCCCCTCTCGTCTTAACTAAGTACAGAAAGTAAGGAACACCAAACAAGGCGGTGACTACACCAATTGGCGTCTCGAAGGGATGATTTAGAAAGCGGCTGATGATATCAGACCATGCTAAAAAGAAAGCACCCAACACGGCTGTCAAAGGAATTATTTTTCTATAATCCTGCCCGACAATAATTCTCGTAATATGAGGGATAATTAATCCGATAAAAGCGATTGACCCAGCCATAGCAACCGAGATTCCTGTTAAAATCACTACGCTTAACATCGTCAAAGCTTTCATAACAATGAGATTAATGCCCAATCCTTGTGCAACATCATCCCCAAGAGAAATCGCCGTAATGGAACGAGTGACGACAAAAGCAAGCACCAACCCAACAATCGCAAATGGTATCGACCATTTTATAATCGTCGGATCCATTTGGTGCAATCTTGCGTTATACCAAAAGCTAATGTTTTGCGAGACTTGATAATACGTTGATAACGCTTGTGATATTCCACTCAAGAAAGTACCTATAATTGTCCCTAAAATAGCCAAAGTTAAAGGCGACATCCCGCTGGGCATCAATCTAGCTATTGAAAAAACTAGAGTGGCACCAAGCGCTGAGCCGATCAACGAGAACATAATCAGGGTCATAGAAGAAGCCCCCGGTAAAAAAATCATACATAATGTTATGAGAAATACCGAGCCATCAGCCACACCCATAATGGAAGGAGAGGCAAGATAGTTTCTAGTCATTCCCTGCATTAAAGCCCCTGAAACCGCCATGAATGCGCCAATCAACAGTGCACCAACCACACGCGGGAAACGCGAGGTTTGAACGATTAGGTGATCCATATTTTCGGAATCGAAATGAAAGAGCGCGTTCCACACAGTTCCATAACTAATAGATTTCGAACCATAAGTAATAGATACTTCGATGGTCACACTTAAAAATATGAAAAATAGGACAATCTGAACAATTCTTCGGCTTAATAACGAGCGCATTCCGTTCTGCTCCATTCCATTACTTATCCAGATGCTCCTGCACACTTTCTAGGAATTTAATGCGGCTGTAAGCAGGTCCTCCTTCCATAAGCGGGTCCACCACATTGACATATACATGATTGTTTTTAAAGGCATTAATATTTTGAATAATAGGATTCTTTTTCAAGTCTTCAAAAGCCTTTTGCGCATCTTCATTTTCACTCATAGAAAATTGCATGAACAAATAATCCGGATTCATTTCTGCAAGCTGCTCGACAGAGATCGCTTCCTGCGTTTTCGCTAAGTTCACCTGCTCCGGAACCTCTAGACCAATTTCTGTGTACAAGACAGGATTAAGGAATACATCTTTGGGATAAACGTAAACTTGTGCCCCGCGAATACGTAGAGCAGCTACTTTTTTACCTTGAAGCTTTTCCTTCAACGATGCTTTGATGGCTTCCGTATCTGTTTGGTATTTAGACAATACCGCTTCTGCCTCTGCTTGCTTGCCAGTCAGTTCTGCCATTAACTTAAGATTGGACTCCCAATTGGTAGAAATGTGCGAGACTAAAATAGTAGGAGCAATTTTTTGCAGTTTTACCAGCACATCATCCTGAAACTTGGTTGAACCTAAAATAACGTCTGGCTTCAATTGCAATATCTTCTCAAAATTCGGCTGTATCTTTTCACCTATGGATTCCGATTGACCTGTTACCGAAGCAAACATCTCCGGGAACTTTCCTCCGATCGAGATTGCCCCTACAGGATGCACGTCAAGTACTACCGCATCTTCCATTGCTTCCATCGCGCCGGTAATCACAATTTGTTCTACATGTTGTGGGACAATATATTTTTCACCGAGATACTCAATCGTTCTTGTATCGCTTTCGCCCGTATTTTCCACCTTATTTTCCTTACTAGGTTGTGCCGTTTCTTCGATACTCGCAGGTGGAGGTGATTCCTGTTCATTCTTTTTATCTCCTCCACATGCAGTCAAAAAAAGCAGCAATAAGGAAAATAAACCCATTAACATAAACTTTTTATTCATTTTTCTCCTAAACCCCTTCCAAAAATGATCTTTCTGTATTAATGATTGATAATGCCTTATGAAATCCCTAAATGATCACGCAAAGTGAACCCCATATATTCACTTTTAAACAAACCTCTTTCAACCAACTCCGGCATCAGCTTCTCAAAAAATATGTTCATAGATTTTTCTGAACCGCCTGGAAGGGCGATAAATCCATCAATAGCTCCACCCTCAAACCTCTCAATAATATCGTTCAGCACATCCTCCACCGTACCAACAGATACCCAATGGGCAGATCCAACAACCTCCGGCCTTGCCAATACCTCTTCCACTGTAGGCTGATACTTTGTAATAAACCGGCGCAGCAGCTCGGCATGTGTCCGACTGCGGACGGGCTGATTAGGATTAGGAAGCATAGCTGCAGTTACGCAAGAATCCAATGGAAGACCGCTTAAATCTAAGCCCAGCACCGATTTGAGAGAGGCATGTCTGCGCTCCATACTTAAATGTGCATGCGCAGCCTTATGCAATTCATGCGCTTCTTCGCGAGAGTCTGCCAGAAAAAAATATAACCCAGGCAAAACTTTGATGGTGTTCGGATCACGCCCATGTTCAGTGGCTCTTCTTCTCAGATCATTGCGCAGTTCTACACCCGATTCAATATCCGGCATTGCAGCAAAAATAGCATCGGCTACGGAAGAGGCAAAATTTCTTCCAATATCTGAAGCGCCCGCTTGGAACAAAGGAATGGAACCAGATTCATGAGAAGGTAAAGTAAGCGGTCCTTTTACACTGAAAAAATCACCATTATGATGAATAGCGGTCACTTTATCCTTATCCGAAAATACGCCTGATTCGCGGTCAATAACAATGGCTTCACTCGGGAAACTGTCCCAGAGCTTCCTTACGACATCTGTAAATTCCCCTGCCTTCGCATATCTTTCTTGCGGTGACGGCATTGGAGAATCGCCGAAGTTCTCAGCACCTTCAATAGAAGTGACAATATTCCAGCCGGCTCGTCCATTGCTCAGCCAGTGCAACGACTGAAGCTGCCTTGCAACAACATAAGGCGGATTAAAAGTCGTTGAAATCGTTGTAACCAGTCCGATCCTCTCCGTCTCATGGGCAATTGCAGCAAACATCATAGTAGGGTCAGGGCTTCCGTAATTAGCAGAATCGCCGATCATCTGCGGGCTAACATAAAGATAATCCGCCTTAAACAGAAAATCGAGCTTTGACTTCTCCGCCATCTTTGCCAAGTCAATGTAATAGTCAATTGAATTCATTTTTTCTATTCCACTATCTGCACGCCGCCAACCGTCCCCTTTCATCCAAGTTGCAGACAAGGACAATCCAATCAATAATTGTTTATTTGCAGCCATTTCTACCAACCTTTCTTATGGAAATAAATTTGCTTCGAGATAACACTTCGATTAAATGTAGTCTCTATCAGATAAATTACTAATAATGATTCTCATTGTCAAAACATAGTTTAGCAAGGACTGAACCAATTTCAAATACACAAATCACAAATTCCATATGCATAATTGTCTAAATCAAGCTTGATGCTTGATGATTAATGATGAAGTGATATCAAAACAATGCTGCAGTGGGAACTGGTAGGAAAGAGTAAGAAAAATGACAAAAAGCCTGCACTTCAGGCTCATCACCATCCGTTGCAGGCTTAATCTATATCGGAAAATCAATATATATGATTATCTAATTTATGTGTGTATGCGGATGGAGACACACCAAATTTCTTTTTAAATAATCGGCTGAAATATAAAGGATTCGTATAACCTACGCTAACGGCAATATCGTGGATGGAGAAACTGCCTGCTTTGAGTAGGTCACTAGCTCTTTCCATACGATAATTAATAACATAGTCGATTGGACGGAACCCGGTATATTTGTGAAAGAAGTATGAGAAGCTTTTTGTACTCATTGCATGCAGTTCAGCTAACTCGTCGAGTGCAAGTGGATTCATATAATGTCCGTTAATGTATGCAATGGCTTCCTCTACTACCCTTTTACTAGGAGAACTGGCATTCTCTCGATTCCTGCAACCAATTAGAATTTGATGTAAGATGCTTAAGAATAACTCCTTGACACGAAGTTTTTCAATCCCTCCAGATGCATGGACATTCTGATGAAGCATGATTAGTAATTCCATCACTCTTGGATTTGCACCCGGTTCCAGCCTGAAATGAGAGTCGCATTCATGAGTCCAATTTACATCATCTAACTTATCTATTTTATAAAAAAGCGAATAATACACGAACTCTGATTGTCCTATAACTTTCGAGGTCATTTGCATACCTGGAGCCGCATGAAAAACTGATCCGGGAAGTAATTGATATTCCTTTCCGTTCACACATAATCTACCTTCTCCACGGATGATAAAAAGAAACCCATGCCTAACGGTAGTAAATTCACGCAATATACTTTTCGGCTGGATGACTAAACGATAGACATCTTCTATTTCATAGGTACCAGCAGCAAAGATCTCTGCTAATTTATCTAGATTTATCATTGTTCTCTACCTGCTCCCTAGCATCAAGTCGTTTTTAATGTAAACTTCGAGAATGTTGTATTTATAATTCTCTCATATATTTCTTCGACAATAAATGATGCCCTTATAATATTATCAGCATCGATTACATCAATAGAGCGGCGTAAGAGGTTTACCTATTTCAAGCAGAACCTTTCCCTGGAATAACTTTAATCACAAAAACCGCCTGAAGGCTGTGACAGCCGGTTCAGACGGTTTGGTTTGGAGAACGCTCTATTTACAGATGTCTACCGAAATATTTCCACATTCTCTTGCAGAAACCCGTCCAGCGTTCGGGGCTGTCTGCCGAGCAAACGCGTGACATCGTCCGTTGGCCTTTCCGGCACCAACGTAGACATCGTCTGAATTTCTACAACGTGGTTTGCGAGCCAAGGGGGCATGCGCCCTTGCTCAGTCAGATTGCGATGCATCGCTTGAGGCTCCACATTTATGTAGCGAATCGTCTTGCCTAGCAAATCGGATAGCTTATCCGCGATCTGCGGATAGCTGTAGATCTCGGGTCCGGTAAGCGTATAAATACGTCCGGCGGCCTCCTGGTTGGTCAGAACTTCTGCTGCAACGTCCGCTATATCCCGGCAATCGATGAAATTGCAAGGCGCATCGCCCATGACGCCGAAGAAAGCACCTTGAGCTGTAATCGTCGGAACATGGCGCAGCAAATTTTGCATGAACGCATAGGGACGCAATACCGTGCGAGTCATACCGGATTCGTCCAAAAACGACTCGATATCGCGATGCCAGCCGGCGACTGCCACGGGCGAGAGCTCTTCGAAGGCTGGACTGGATATTTTTACGATATGCTCGATTCCGGCTTCGGCAGCGAGGCGAATGATCGACAATTCCAACTCGACCTGTCTCGGGCTGTTGGATATGGTCAAGAAGAGCTGCTTCACTCCGGCAAACGCGCGGCGAAGCGATTCGGGATCGGCGGCATCTGCCCCTGCCACCTCGATTGTGGATTTACCTGCATCTCCGAGCCGGTTGCGCAGCTTCTCCGGTTCTCTGCTAAGCGCCCGAGCGGGCACTCCAAGATCGGCCAAACGTTTCAAAAGTTCGCTCCCTATCGTGCCTGTTGCTCCAATAATTGCTATCATCTTCTATCTCCTCCGTTTAACGTATCATTTTTTTCCAACGCCTTGCGCCAACGCCATGTTATGATCGTACTTGCAATCGTGCCGGATAACGGAAAATCGATCCATATGCGATCAAACCAAATCGAATAGTCGATCAAACGAACTGTATCCGGCATTTTGTTCGTCAACCATGCGGCGTAAAAGGCGAGCGAAGCGCAGATTATCGCGAACATGACAACGACTAGCAAACGAGGCAGCCCGACAACCCATCGTATACTTCTCCCCCATTTGCGCAGCCAAAGCCCCAATAGCCATGCAATCAGCGCAGACGTTCCTCCAATTGTGGTTAACGCAGCAATCTGAAGGCTCTTGTCGCCTGTGATCAGTCCCCCGATGCCTGCCATGACGGCGGGCGAAACATAGGCCATCAGTACTTCGCGCCATAGCACAAAACCTTTCAATTCGGAGCCCTTCGATGCAAGGCTATTAGCAGGATCAGTTTTGTGCGAATGCTTCACATTGCTCATGTTGTCACACCTTTCTTCCATGATTTGCTCCAACTGTTTATATCGCCATATAATTAGGCGCCTAACTATATGGCGGTAAATAAGGGCTAGCATGACTAGCCCGTTTTACCCTTTCTGTATGCTACCATTTTCCTTAGATGCTCCCGGCTCGTCGGTCAATGCCGACATGCCTTGCGTCACCCGACCTAACAAATCGAGAAAGACACTGCGCTCCTCGACCGTAAGCAAGCGGACCATCGCTTCCAGTCTCTCGAAGTGCTCTGAAGCCATGTCGCGAAGCTTACTTGCTCCATACTCAGTTAAAACAACTGATTTCTGACGCCCATCCGCCGAACTGGTTCGGCGGGATACGTACCCGTCCCGTTCGAGATTGTCTATAAGCCCCGTGACGGTAGCACGCGTTACGCCAAGATGCTCTGCTAATTGCGAGGGCAGCTCTTCACCCTGGTGATCTTCAAGATCCGCCAATAAACGATACCGGCCTGTGGACAAACCGAATCTGGAAAAATGAATTTCCGCGGCATGTTCAAGCTTGGCACCAGCGGCCATCAGCCTAGACGCGACGAGTACAGCTTGCGCATCGACGTTCAACCCGTAGCGCTCAATCTGACGTTTCGTTTGGACAAGTGAAGGAACAGCGTTACTATCCATCAATACTTTTTTATCGTTCGTCATCTATATAGTATGGCACCTAATTACTTTTGGGTCAACAATTTTTTTCGCTGTCATCTCCGCTCCTCTCCCCTTCGTGATTGTCCAGTAACACAAATGGGCTAATGCGCATAGACTAGCGTTGATTATCATGATTCTTTGGCATTGGAGATGTGAGAATTGAGCAATACAAAAACAACTAAGGATAAAGCACAGCAATTTCCCATGAAAAAACTTTCACCCGTAAGCATTGTAAGAGAGCTTCCTCCCGTACGCGGTAATTTACGAACCTCCTCCTCCGTTGACGATTTCTTTAACAGTGTTCAATGGAGAGAGGTCTTTGCAAATTGGGCTGCAGAGGTTAGAGGCAACTATTTACTTAGAACGGAACCCTTGTTCAATAATCAACATTAATTAAGATTCCACAGCCTTAATGGCTGTGAATTTTTAAGAATGAAAGTGAACCAGTGAATAGAGCGTGTGCAAGTTATTAAGCCTAAAAAAAAAGACAACCTTCATCAAAAAGGTTATCCTTTACACAGTTAAAGTTGTTATTCATGTACTTCTAAATGACTTATTAAGAAATATGTAATTCGGGATGTTTGCGGTAAAAATCCGCCCAAAGCTCCAGATTGTCAGTTGTGATCAGAGATGTCGGATAATTTTTTGCGATTAACTCCATATCCTCAATCGAATCAATCGGCCAAGGGCCGGATTCAATGCCGTGCTCCGCAATCATCTCCGCATATTTTGGCGTCATAAATTGTTTATGCACCCCGAGATACGTACAGCGGATCTCCTTCATAAACGGGAAAACGTAAGGCATACTGCCACCGCAAATCATTCCCAATTCAATATTAGGATCAAGTTCTCTAGTTCGTGCTATGGAAAAATGGTCGAAGCTGATAATCCGCGATTGGTCCAATGTATCCGTACGGCGAATAACATCCAGCACCGCTTCTTCCAGCCCCGGATACCGGTCTCCGGTTTGCTTTAATTCGATAAGCACAGAAATGTTACCCTTAAGCAACTTCATCGCTTCCTCCAGCGTCGGGATCGTTTCTATTTCCTTCACACGGAACCTTTTCAATTCCTCCAACGTATAATCGCGGATCAAACCTTGCCCGTCCGTCATACGGTCAATGGCAAAATCATGCATCAGCACGGTCACACCGTCCTTAGACAAATGGACGTCCAGCTCCAAGTGGGTAAAGGACAAGTCAATAGCCGCCTGAAACGAAGATAATGTGTTTTCCGGCAATTTCACCGGATAACCCCTATGCGCTACACCTCTGATTTTCAAAGTCTTTTCCTCCGTTATTATGAATTTATGAATAGGCGTCCGGCTGACAAAGTAAACGGCAGAAACTGCAAGCAAATTCTAATATTTCTTAACTGGCAGAATCGAATCCGCGCCTGCCAGAGCATCATTCATTGCTTTGCCTCCACTACAGAGCGATCTTTTTAGTTTGTGCCACTAAAACAACATGATTTGATCCCGATCTGCGTTTTGCCCATATGCATTTAATGGCCGATGATACAGAGGTAATTTTTCATATAAAACCTGCGCAGCTCTTACTAATTCTTCATCCTCGATGGCTACGATTCGGGTACGAACTTCAGACTTAGCGATTTCCACGATGCGTATGGAAGGATGACACAAGCCTGCAGCAGTTTGAATAAAGTTCCATTGTCCTTCCTTTACAATGGAGTGTACGTGATTGTGGCCGTTGAAGTAAAAACAGTTTCCTTGTCTTTTTTGTAATACGGCTCGCATATCAATCGTAGGATCAATATGCATCTTCTCATCCAGTGACCCAGTTGTCGTGTTATATAGGGGATGATGGGCAAATACCAAGATTGGCTTAGATGGAGAAACGAGCATTTGTGCTTCCAACCATTCCAATTGTTCCGGATTAAGATGACCGCTATAATCCTGCGGGTCCATTTCTCTAGTCGAATCAACAAACACGAACAAGGCATCACTTGTTTCAAATACATCGTTTAATGGTTGATCAATCAAAGATTGAAGTTTTGTTTTAGGTAATTCATATGCATCGTGATTCCCTAGTACTTGTCGAAACGACACACCGGAGCTACGAATATATTGATATACGCTTTCAAATTCTTCCTCCGTTCCCATGTGAGTCAAATCGCCAAGGGAGATGTGTAAATCTGCCTCGATTTCGAATAGCTTTTGCAAATATTTTTCATAGAAACATTCTTTAGCCCTTAACAGTTCTTCATTTCCTTGCACAAATTTGTTTTCAAAAAAATGCAAATCTCCAAATAGCGCCAAACGCATCATTTTATCTCTCCCCTATCTAAATTTGAGTCGATTTCATTATTCGCCAGAAGGCACATCAATTGGCTGATCGATTGGGACCGGAATTCCGAAATCGGGTTTACCCTGTTCATCCCATCCGAATTTTTGTGCTCTAGTACTTCGATGCGCACTTCCTGCGCCTGATACTGAAATAGCGTGGTAGATTATCCAATCTTCCTTGCCATCAGGTGACTTAACAAAACTATTATGCCCAGGCCCGAACACTTCGTTTTCCAAGCTCTTTTGGAATACTGGACTTTCGGTTTTTATCCAAGATTTTGGATTCATCAAATCATCCTGTTCAGAGCACGTCAGCAAACCTAGTGAATAGTCATCAGACCAACAAGTGCTAGCCGAGAACACAAGAAAAATCTTCCCGTTATTTTTCAAAATGACAGGGCCCTCATTAATCGCCATACCACCTTGCATTTCCCAAGCGTCCGTTGGTGCACTTAGCAGGACGTTTTCTCCTTCTATTGTCCAAGGATTGATCATTTTTGCCATATAAATCGCAGACCCATACTCCGGAAAATGGCCATATCCCGCATATAGGAAAAAAAGACGGCCCATATGTTCAAATACCGTACCGTCCAAGCCTGCATATTCTGTATTAATAAATCCTTTATCCGTCCAGGTTCCTTCAAAAGGGTCATCTTCCTCATTCTCAAGGACGAATATTTTACGAGTACTGTCCCCGCCCCCATCATTCGCCGTATAATATACATACCACTTTTTATTAATATAATGAATTTCAGGAGCCCAAAGATTATTACTGTTAATTCCGGTCTCTTCCGGGATCCAGATTGTTTTTTTGTCACCGTTGGCGATATTCGTAATATTGTCTGATCTCCATAGATCTAGACGATTCCTTCTTGTAACCATAAAATAATAGGTTCCATCTACGTGTTTATACATCCAAGGATCCGCGCCATGCACTAGTAATGGATTCACAAAAGTTTTGCTCATACGATTCCCCACTCTTCTGTATTATTTAAAGTTTGACTACACTTTTTCCATTGATTTGAGAAATTAAAGAATGCACAACATGTCTGCCCATTTCTTTATAATTTTGTTTAATGAAATGAACATCTGGTAGACCGATTTCGTCAAAGGTTATCATTTCTACTTTGCTTAATAAAGATAACTGGTTCAAAGCATTGTAGGTTATTGTTGCCATTCCAACATTCGCAGTAATCAAAGCATTTTTGCCGTCATACTGCTCACATGATACTGATTCATCATGCTTAGGATAGAAAACGCTTTCTCAAAAGTCCAAAGAAACTCTCATCGTTTTTGTTTTACTGCGGTATTGAACCTCTGCTCAACATGCCCTAAAATCCGAATATCAATATGCAGTTCTATTTGTAATACCTCCTTTTTCTATTTTTTTAATACCAAGACTGTATATTTGTGTTTATTATACTTAGGATATTTTTAAAGTTATATATTAAATTTAGTACATAATATATAAGTTATAATAAAGAATATGAGCTGTTAGCTTAAAAGAAGGCATCCTCTTAGATTTTCCATTTTCAGTGAATACCTCTTACTAGCCTCCCTGTATTCCGAGAATGCAAAAAAGACACCTGACAAGGTGTCTCCTCTTATTTTTTAGCATCAGTCATTCTAGAACCTCAAACAAAATAACCTTATTATTATTGAAATAATAATGTACAACCATTTAGCTCAATTTTGGTCACTCTCAACATCCATTATTAAGTTTGTATAAATATACTTTTCACTGTATTATTATTAAATGCATTTAAAAAAGGAGCCTATCTAATGTCATTTCTAATTCGAAACGCTGAACCTAATGATTTACACAATTTGACCGTGTTAATGTATGAATACATCGTCGGTTTTTATCAAAATCCTAAACCACCTGTCGAAAAAATTCATAATCTTATACAAACTCTTTTTGACCAGCAAAATGGCGTGCAGTTTGTAGCCGAAAAAAATGGAGAGTTAGTGGGTTTTGCTACATTATTCTTTACTTTCAGCACGATGAAAGCAGATAAAATCACCGTTATGAACGACCTCTTTGTGATTGAACAATTTAGAGGTACTGATGTAGAATCACAGCTTTTTTCAGCATGTCAAAACTACTCACATAATCATGGTTATGCTTCCATGACTTGGATAACTTCTTCTGATAATAAACGCGCTCAGATCTTTTTTGAAAAAATGAATGCTGTTAAAGGAAAAGATTGGGTTCACTATTCCATAAGCTAAGTGGTTGTAACCCGTTCATAATAAAAACCCTACCGGTCATTGTGCTTGTTGGATATTAGCTCTAGTCGGGAGAGTCTTCAAGTTATTTGTGCACATTAGTGAAACCCAAGTAGCATCTTCTACGCTTGAACTTGAACTCTTATAGTTTTCTTGCCTTGATTACAAAAGTTAAAGGAAGCATCTTTGCTTTTTTTGTAAATTCACTGCTTTTATCGTCCCGCGATTGCATTATTTCATCATCAGTTTGCTCAATCATTTGCTCAATGACAAATCCTGCTTTTGCCAACGCATTCACATAGGTTGATAGTTTACGGTCCGACAATGTTAACATACCTTCTCCGGCTAAATTAAGAGGTACCGAGTACCAGGATTCATCGAAATAACACTTATTAAAAGCAAGTGTGTTATTTTCTGCAACAACACATTTATGTATAGGATGAGACCAACTGAAAATAAATACGCCGTCTTTTTTTAAGTAAGATGCGATCCGGCAAAAAGTACCCTCAAGGTCGGTGGTCCAGCCTATGGCATAAATCGAATAAACATAGTCAAAATAATCCTCTGGTATGCCACATTCTTCTTCCATGGGAGAACAGATCAATTTTGCTGAAAGACCGCATGACGTCAAATGCTGCATTGCCTTTTCAATTTGTTTTTCTGATATATCCATACCCCACAGTTCAGATGCTTTGCGTTCCCCCTGATACTGCAAGGATTGTCCATTTCCACAGCCTATTTCCAAAATCTTTTTTCCAGAGACATCACCAAAAAGTTGGCATTTTTCTTCCGACACAAATGCTCCATAAAGGGGAAGCACGATTGCCCCTAAAAAGTCATTTCCTTTGGTATCCCAATAGAAGCTGTTTGTTTTATAAACTGCATTCTTGTCCATTCGGGCGCCCTCCCCCAATATACATTTACCGTACTTGTGCACTCTCCGATTACAGTTTATTATATCATAATTCATTCATGATAAAGGCATATATGAGCCATTAGCATATAGGATGTCGACGTCCTGAATCGGCTTCACAGCCGTTTAAAGTTACTGATTTCATAAGCAACGCAGCTCGCAATCAAAAACACTCAAGAGATGTTTAGTTTACAAATCGATAATGAACGACCACTTCTTTTATCCAACGGTCAGATTAATGTGGTGATAGAATCAGAAGGTAGCCAATTACCTTGTTACCTTCTGTTTATTAAAATATATAGGTGATCATTTATACTTAGCCCAAAAATAAAATCCCATTCCCGCTATTGTAAATAATCCTCCGAGGATTTGAAAAAAACTTACAGCTTCTCCTAAGATAATGTATGCAAGTATTATGGCAAGCACAGGTTCACCGATAACACCGACAGAAACAGTAGTCGCACCAATTGATTTTAGTAACAGATTAAATATAAAATGGCCGAAAATAGTTGGAATTAAGGCAAGTAAAAAGAAATACATCCAGTCAGAGGAACTATAAGCTATTAAAGAAAAATGGTTCATTAGGCTGTAAATCAACAAGACGCTACCAGCAATAAAAAAAACAATAATGCTATATAGATTAGCGGGTATTTTATGGCTAACTTTTTGTCCTGCTAGCATATAAGCAGAAATGGCGATAGTCCCGAATAATGAAAGCGCATCTCCGAATAGTGCTTCTCTTGAGGCGCCAATATCTCCCCACGCAATAATAATAGAACCCAAAACTGCAGTTATCATGCATAAAACCATTAGTTTATTTACTCGTTCTTTAAACATGAAGTAAGATCCAATCATTACAAATAGAGGTTGTAAAGTTAAAATAACCATCGAGCTTGCTACTGAAGTATAAGATAAAGACTCCATCCAAAAAAGAAAGTGTAATCCGAGAAAAAAACCCGCACTTAAAACAAGAAGCCAATCATATTTCGTTAATCGTAGTAATTTAAGCTTTTTCCAAGACACGAAAGGAAGCATGATCAATACAGATACAAATAACCTGTACATTCCTGCAACGGACGGGGGAGTATTTGAGGATTTAATCATAATTGATGATATGGCAATAGCAAGAATACTGATACATAGCAAAAAATACGGATTGAATGCAGCATTTGATTTATTTCGTTTCATCGGTACCTCCACTTGTAGAATTGAAAAGATCTAACGGTATATAATAATATCATCATAATTAAAGGTAATCTGTAATTATATCGCTAAAAAATATAGATATATCGTCATTTTCGAAAGGGAGAACTATAGTTGGATAACAAATTACATGAGATCAATCAATATCCCGATACTTCTTTTCCGTATGCTATGTATACCGTAACTTCTTTAAGCTGTATTCCTAAGGGACGAGGCTTTAATGAACTACACTGGCATGAAGAACTTCAGTTTACATTGGTAACTGAAGGAAAGATTTTAATGCAAGTCAATGGCGAAACTCATGAGCTGAAAGCTGGACATGGAATTTTTATAAATAAGGGAGTATTACACGTATCTACTCAAGTTGATAAAAATAGTGAGTACGTAAGCTTCAATTTCCCAGAGAAATTACTTGCTTTTTATTCTGATAGCCAAATGGAACAAAAATATGTACTCCCTTATACAAACTCATTATTTTTATCGCTAGTAATAAGACCTGAAACAGATTGGCGAAGCACTATGTTGGAGATACTCTGGAGATTAAAAGATAAATTTAACGAAAAAGGATGCTGGGGCTGGGAATACGAGGCTTCTATTATGACTGTACAGTTATGGTTAACCATGATAACAAATATTTCTATGGCTAGCGTTGAATCAAATAAACTCGTAAAACAGCAGCAAGAACGAATTCAATTGATGATTAGTTATATCCATCAGAACTATGTTAATAGCCCATCTCTACAAGAAATAGCTGATTCTGCACACCTTAGTGTTTCTGAGTGCACTCGAAGTTTTAAGAAAACACTTCATACGACTCCTTATGATTATTTAATTAAGTATCGAATCAAAAAAAGTGCTGAGTTATTAATCTCCACAGAATACACAATAACCGAAGTAGCTAGTAAAGTGGGTATCAATCATGTTAATCACTACATTCAGTCTTTTAAAAAACAATATAATAAGACACCAAAAAAGTATCGGAGTTTAAGGAATGATCGAAAAAAATAGCAATAAAAACATAGAAGCAGCTAACCATAATGATCTGCTGCTTTATTATCCTAATAAATTTAGACTAAACCTTTCTGAAAACCCCAATTTAATAACTGCCTCCCTTCACTTGCACAATGCATAATTGATTAGCCAAAAAAACAGATCAACCAAAAGGATGATCTGTTTTGAGAGGCATTACCTTTTGAGCATAACACCAACTTTCCTATTTATCTCAAAAAGCATGTTATCTCTCGCTTGACAGGCGTTGCGGGAGCATATGCCTACTTCTTGAAACTTATGGGTAACATCGGAATTTCTAAAGCAGTAAGAGAATATTAGATTTGTACTAGAAAAACACACCGATGATTAACGTGTCTCATTGCTCCACCTTATTTCTAACATAATTACTGGAGAGAGCATAGCTATTGTTACAGCTCCACTATTTTTCTCAAAAAAAACCACCCTGAAGGGTGGTCCGTAATGATGTGCGCACTATAAGATTTGAATAAGAGTGGAGTATCCTGTGCTGAACTTGTAGGTTTTACTCTTATAAAAATTATCAAATTCCACCATCATGAGAGGAAACCATTCCTTTATTTTCACTTGTTCCATTCATTCATCCACCTTAACCCTACATACCCTTACCCCTTCACTGCACCAATCGTAATCCCCTTGATAAGATACTTTTGGAAAAAGGGATACATCACCATAATCGGCAGAACACCGATCACAGCAATCGCCATCTTCACCGTCGTACTCGGCAAGTTAGCTCCAGCCTCACCTAGCTGAGCACTAAACTTGCTCTCCGTCAGAAACTGGATGTCGGTTAGCATTCGATTCAATATGTTCTGTACGCTGAACAGCCTGGAATCGGTCACGTAGATCATCCCATTAAACCAATCGTTCCAGTAAATAATCGTCTGAATCAAACCTACTGTAGCTACGATCGGCATCGATAGCGGCACAATGATTTTCCAGAATATTTTGAATTCTCCTGATCCGTCGATTTGCGCAGCCTCGATTAATGCCGGGGGAATCGTCGTCATGAAGAATGTCCGCATTAAGAGCACATTAAAGCCATTCATGAGCAAGCCTGGTACGATCAAGGCCAAAATGGTATTTTTAATATCGAAGTATTGGACATAGACCAAGTAGGTTGGTGTAAGTCCGCCGTTGAATAGCAGCGTGAAAAATACAAAAAATGCAATTCCGTTACGTAAAGGCACTCCCTGTCTGGACATAGGGTAAGCAAGCATCGAGGTCATCAGCAGACTTGCTGCCGTGCCGAAGAGTGTAATAAACACCGTGACCCCATAAGCACGAGCGAGCTGCTCCGAGTGATTCCACAGATAATTATAAGCGCCTAATCCCAATTGATCCGGAAAGAAGGTATATCCCTGCCGCAGAATTGAACTCTCATCGGAGATCGATGAGATAACAAGCAGCAGGAACGGCAGCACGCAGGCCACCGCCAGGGCCATCATCGGAATATGAAGCCATATTCCCTTGTTGATCGTTTTCATGCTTCTACACTCCAGTCCCAAGCCTTAGAACAATGCGCTGTCCTTGTTGAATTTGCGCACCGCGTAATTCGATAACAGTACAAGTATAAAGCCGACTACGGACTGATATAGCCCCGCTGCCGAAGACATTCCAATATCGCCTAAATTCATTAGTGCCCTGTACACATAGGTATCGATAACCTGTGTCGTATCATTTAAGGCTCCAGAGCCGAGCGGAACTTGATAAAATAGACCGAAATCAGAATAGAAAATTTTGCCGATGGCAAGCAAGGTCATCATGATGATAATCGGATACAATAATGGGAGAGTAATATAGCGAATTTGCTGCCATTTGGAAGCCCCGTCTAGTTTTGCTGCCTCATAATATTCCGGATCAATGCCGATGATCGCAGCCAGATAGATGACGCATAAGAACCCGGCGCCTTTCCATAAGCTGATAATCGTCAAAATGAATGGCCAATATTGCGATTCGCTATACCATGAAATACCCTCTATCCCCAGACTGGAAAGAACGGTTTTGTTAATAAATCCAGTCTCCATGCTGAGCAGGGAATAAGCCAAATAACTCACGATAACCATCGATATCAAATGAGGCAACAGTAACACACTCTGGTAAAACCGCGACATAAAGCGGCTGCGAATTTCATTCAGTGCGATTGCAATTCCCAGTGCAAAAGCAGTATTTAAAATAATGAAACAAAAATTGTACAATATCGTGTTGCGTGTAATGATATAGGCATCCTGCGTTTTGAATAAATACTCAAAATTTCTCAGGCCAACCCAGTCACTGCCGAGTAGTCCCTTCGCAAAATTGTAATCCTTGAAGGCGATAATTAGCCCGAACATCGGCAAATAATTGTTGATGAGCAAGTAGACAAGCCCCGGTATCATCATAAGTAGCAGTACATAGTACTTTCGCACACTGCTCTTCCGGCGGGGCCGATAGGTTTGTTCCATATTACTCCCCGCTTCCCTGGCTGATCGCGGATGAACCAATAATGCTAACTGGACCCAGCAAGCCAGAGGGCTCCTGTTGGACGAACTTGGAGAACCAGTCCTGCTGATTCTTCGCTAGTGTATTGGTCACCTCGATAGTCACTTCATTCTCTCCTTGCTTCCAATAGCGAGCGATATTCCATACATAAGGCGCACACAGCTTCACACCCACATCCTGACCATTGACCCACACCTGTGCAGTCTCATAAACCTGCCCCAGATCCAGCCATATCGGGTCAGTTGTTTCACCAGTTACAACACACTCATACTTCATCGTGCCAGAAAATCTCGGCAACAGGTCGCGTGAGCTCATATTACGCAGCTCCTTCATGGTCCCCCAAGGTGTGAACGCTGGATATTCTTTGGCTGTAGCCAGGGAAATGTTCCACTGTACATGCTCAATCAAACGTCTGGATAAAGCACGATCCGCACTGGCATGCAGGCTCAGATCTGTCCCAAGTGGAGCACGCTGCCACTCGCCTATTGGTGCCGGTAGATTCCCCTCTTCTCCATCCGGTACACGAAGCAAAATTAGTGATTCATAAGTGCTCAGTCGCAAATCAAGCTGATAGTTTTCTCCTGCCCCTACGCGATCCACCTTGTTAGTGAATGCGTCATAACGAAGCCATACACCAGAGCCTGGGAGCGTAATGCCAGTCTCAATCGGCTGATCTGGATTCTCATTGAACAGCATGAGAACTTCTAATTGATCATGACGGTATTGGTAGGCTCGTAGATAAGGCTGTTTGTCCCTGAGTACTAGCTCATTCATCCCTCGGTCGATAAGGGTCTCTGCCAGAAGCTTCAATGGTGTTATCGTAACCTGAGGGTAAGCCGCCAGCTTCTTCAGCACTTCCTCGCATGGTACAGATTGACTCGCTCTTACTGGCAATGCGTCAATGAAGATAATAGACAAACCAGATGATGCGAGCTCAGTAAGCTTACCCAGCCATTCTATTGGCAGCGCTTCGGCATAAGGTACAATTAGACAGCGGTAGCGTTCTTTGTGCACCGCTAGCTCCCCATCGATAACTTCCGAAGAAACCAGGATATCGATCGGCAGCACATCGCAGTCGATTTGGCTCTGCATCAACTGCTTCACCGGCTCTTGGAACAGCATGTATTCCCCGGACCATTCAGCCTCAGCGTGATATAGCACAGCAGCACTCGCAATATGCTCCCCGTCATTCAACAAGTGGCATACCCGGTTCGTATAGTCATTAAGCAGTCGGTAATACCTGAACTGCGGATTATACCCTCTGGCATAGAAGTGCGGCGGGCAATCCCAGTCAGGAAACTCCTTCTGAGAAAAAGCATGCGGCACAAAATGATTGACGCCTCTAACCAGCATATGGTCGGTCAGCCACTTCATCAGCTTCAGCCCTTCCGCCCAGCCGTAAGCGCCGAAGATTTCACAAAAAGTTCTGCCTTGCTTCCTAGGGTCGATATGTCCCAGTGAAGCAGCTAGTTTAGTCATCCCGTAATGGAAAAAGACACTGTCTGTCTTCCCGCCCATCCATGAGAATGACATTTCATCAAAACCGGGTACAATTTGCCATAGCACGACATCCAGACCAGACATGTCCTGCCCCTCCAGCGCACGGAAGAAATGCCCTGCTCCGCAGCCCAGTCTGGCGTGTACATTATTGTCCTCCATTAGATGGCCGATATAGGCTACGCCCCGTTCTCGGCACCAATCTCCAATCCGCCTGCTGAAGTGCTCTGCGTACAGCTTGCTCACTACGTTCATGTAGGCGTAGCGCACAGCAAACGTCTGAGGTCCTCCCTCATGCCAGAGCAGAGGCAGATGCTGCCGCAGGTTCGGACCGTATTCTGCCTCCAGCAGCTCCAGCAAATCGAAGCGCCACGGCAAAGCCATCTTGGCATCGCCAAGACCCGAAGCATAATCGTACGATGCTTTGCTGTTATAGAAGCCAGGCTCATCCGAGAAGAAACCTGCGAATGTGACGCCAAAATCATCCTTGTATCGTGCGTAATAGGCTTCGTAAATTGTATCGATCAGAATCTGCGTCGATTCCGGAACGATCGGGTTCAAATAATCTTTGCGGCGATCATCCCCGCCTTCCCGGGTGACAACGAACAAGCAGATCGTCCAGTAGCCTTCCGGCACGGGCCAATAAAGAACCCCGTCTTGCACAGAAGCATCGAGATCTATTGCAATAAACTCCCCATCCAGCTCGCCCGTAACTGGATCACGCCTAGCTGCAGCAGCACCGACAGGTCTTGCACCATCTAGTACCGACCAGGGGCGCAGCAAGAATGAAGCTTCAGGATCGGGACCGCGTGCATCCATTCGACGCTCTGAGAGGAACTGCCGCTGGTGTTCCAGCGGCGCCTCCTTCACCTTTCCTGCTGCGTGTCCTGTTGGAAAGTGATCATCGTCGAAGACCCAAATTTGCATGCCATGCTTCCGGGCTTCATCCATAATGGTATCCATATCCTTCCACCACTGTGGACCAAGCATATCAGGGTGGGGACGGGACTCCACACATACGGCATGGATGCCCGCTTCCCGTATACGAGCCAGCTCCTCACGAATGACCGCCTCTTCTTCTCCGCGCTGCCAGAAGAACGGAAGAATATAATTCCGTTCCTCACCACTTAGCAATTCATGAAGTTTACGACTCATTGCACACCCTCTGCTTTCGCCCATTCATCCAGCTGGCGCTGCTTATCCGCAATAACCTTATCGATTCCTGCAGCCTTCAGCTTCTCAATAAATTGCGGCAAAACCTTATCCGGGTCCACAGAACCTGTTTCCAGAACAAGATAATATTGCGCGATGACGTTAGATACTGCCGCTATTTCTGTTTTTACGGACTCTGGATTCATCGTAAAGCCCATCGCCTTGGATTTAACCGCCTGCTCATTGAAATCCTTCATCTTCTGCCAAATATCCGGGTCTTCACCCTCAAATACATAAGAGAGGAACTGGTTGCCAAACAGCCAGCTCATATTTAAATTGTAGCCGTTCGTCAGCATCGTGACGCCTTCTGGGTATTTGATGACATTATCGGACACTTTGACATAATGCTTGCCTTCAATACCCCAATCCAGTAGATTAACAAGCTCAGCATCCCCATACATCAGATCCAGAAACTTCATAGATGCCACCGGATTCTTAGCTTGACGCGGAATCCCCCACATAATGTTCAGCACATGATCTGTCATGGATACAGGATTAGACAAGGTTGCACTAATCATTTCCTTGCCAATGGATCTGGACTCCTGTGCATCAAATCCCGGTTTCAGCTTAGAGAGATAACCAAAAGCTCTATCAGCCTTCATTAATTCGATTTGACTCGACTTGTTGGTTGCTGAATCTTTCAACGTATAACCTGCTTCATACCAGTTCCTCATCCGTTTCAGGAGCGCAGCATATTCAGGAGACTCGATGCTATTAACAAGCTTCAGACCATTATCGTAGCCTGGAAGCACACCCATCCCGTTGCTAAGACCATCATGCCAGCTGTAGCTGGTCAAAAAGGAGAAGCCTGCTCCGCTAGGAATTAGTGGCGTAATGTCTGGTTCATTATCTTTAATGATTTTGAGCGCTGCTTCTACATCATCCAGTGTTTTAATCGCACTCGCGTCGATTCCATGCTTATCTGCAAGATCCTTGCGCATTGTAAATCCGTTGGCTGTTGCCAAGTCTCTCACAGGCGTGACGCCGTAAACCTTTCCATCAACCTTACTGGCGTTCAAGTAGTCCGGGTCAAGCACCTTGCGAATATTTTCCCCATTCTTCTCCAGCAGCTCATCGAGCCACAACAACTGTCCTCTGGACACTTGGGAGCTAAATCCAAACGGTGATCCGACGACAATCAGATCTAACTTCTCATTGCTTGTCAGCATTAAGTTAACCTGCTGGGCATAAGCGCCGTAATTGATTGGCATTAGATTAACCGCTACATTGATTTTTTCCTTTGTAATCTTGTTAATCTCATCTTCTACTGCCTTCATATCCGGTGGCGTGCCGGTTACACTGAGAAATGCGACATTCAATTCATCGATCTTTTGCGATGATTCCTCGCCTGTTGTTCCGGGGCTGTTAACCGGATCTTTCGCCAATCCGCCTGAATTTCCGTTCGAACCACATGCGGATATGAGCAGCGATAGACTCACTAGACTTGCGAATAACCATGTCTTCTTGCGCATTTTGTTTTCCCCCTGGCTTGATCATTTGGCTTTCTCTTGCCATTATAGCGGGAAGAGGACCGCATCCTCTGCTTCAGATTCGACCTTTAACTGACGTCATTTCGACTTTGCAAGGGAGGCACCTCGTCCGTGCTGGCGAAACTCGATTGGGCTTAAGCCTGACTGATTCTTGAACAACTTTGCAAAATGAGAAAAGTTTGAATAGCCCGTAGCCATCGCCACGGCGCTTACAGGAAGCTCAGAATGAATAAGCAGCTGACTAGCCAACTTGATTCTCTCATGCAAAATATACTCTGGAATCGTACAGCACAGCTCTTTTTTAAATAAGCGGGTCAAATAGTCCGGGTGCAAGTATACGTGGTTCGCTGTCGTTTCTCTGGACAGATTCTGATCCAGATTGGATACAATATAGCGTGTCGCCCGTTCAATCACATCGCTAATCGAGGACGGATGTGTGGTATTCATAGCCTTCATAATGACATGGGCAAGCCAGCGCTCCAGATCGGTAAGCGAACGGGAAGCTGCTTCCGCCAGACGCAAGCTTTCCCCATCACAGAACATGAGATGTGCCTGAACCCCTTGCTGCTGCAGGACTGCATGGGCCATTTGCAAAAAATTCTCCTTCAGCGCACGCAAATAATCGCCATCTATTCCCGTATGATCCCGCAGTCCATGGATGCAAGCTCTCGCTTCTTCCAGCAGTCTCTCCTTCACGCCTTGCCTCATCATCGCTGCCCAGCCACTCATATCTGGCAGAGCTGGAGGCGCTGCTGCAAGACACTTTGCCTCATTCAGAGCTACATAATGGATTCCGGTCACATTGTCTCTGTCTAAATTGTGTAATTGAGCCAGCAGAGCAGGGAGTTCATGTCCTTGTACTGGCCGTCCCCCATAGCAATACAATTCACAGTATAAATGGATACGACAAAACTCAATCAAACGGTTACACATGATGGCAAGTCCGTTCTCTAGCTGTTCCTGTTCCATAGGCATAATAAGCAACCAAGCGTCATTCCCGGCAGGTACAACGACACTGCCTAACGTAAACCTTCCCAGCATCTCTTTGCCTGCGTTCTTGAGCCCATATTCCAGCAGCTTCCGATCTCTGACCAAGAAGTCCTGCTGCCAACCACGTATGATCATTAACACTGGCAGAACCAATGAGTCCGCAGGGAGAGATACTTGCCTTGTCTCCGCTTCCTCTGCAAAAATCCCACTCACTGCCGGAATGGTTTCATTCAGAACATCCAGCCAGAAGCGCTCGCGATTTATATCCTGCTGCCGCGACCACCAGTTCTTAACCCGCTGCGCATCCGCCAGTTCTTGCTCGCGCTTCACAGCGTCTGCCGCCTTGCAAAGTGCTGCTTCCAGCTCCTCCTTGGTCAGCGGCTTCAACAAATAATTGGAGCAGCCCAGACGTACGGCTTCTTGGGCGTAATGAAAATCCGCATGGCAGGTCATCAGCACAGGAACGGTGCGAATTCCCTTCTCCCGCATCCACTTCAGCAGCTCTAGTCCGCTCCGCTGCGGCATTTCAATATCGCATAGCAGAATATGAATCTCCTGTACCTCAAAAATCCGCTCCGCCGCAGTCGGATTGTAAGCAACATAAACGTTGGAAATACCAAGCTGCAGCCAGTCCACCATTTTTTTAACCGCTTTCACAAAATGAATCTCATCATCTACGATTAGCACGTTCAGCATGGCGTGCCCTCCTCTCCTTCCGGGAATGACTTCATGGGTAAACGAACTTCGACTCGAGCCCCGCCTGAATGAAGATTACGAAAGGTAAGGTCGGCTTTTCCGCCATACAATAGCTCCAGTCTGCGCCATGCATTCCAGATGCCATGCCTGCTCCCGTCCTCCCGCTCCAAGTTCCTCTTCTCATTTAAGAGCTGCAGCAGCTCTGGGGTAAATCCTTCTCCGGTATCCTCAATAACTAGTAGAATGCGAGGCAGCTGACCATCTGATTCCAGCTTTCCATGAATCGAGAGCCGGAATGGCGCTTCCAGCGTAAAGGCGTGCTTGATGGCATTCTCCACAAAGGTTTGAATCACAAGCGGGGGTATAGCGAAGTTCAGTAGATAAGATGGAACCTCAATTTCACTGCTCAGCTGATCTGGAAACCGCAGCTCCTGAATACGTATATAATTGCGCATATGCATCAGTTCATCCCCGAGTGAGACGAGTGAGACATGACTACGGAAAATGTAACGGAAATAGTCCGAGAGACAACGCGACATCTCCTGGATTAATTCATAATTGCGTACAGCAGCCAAACTGTGCAGCATGTTGAGGGAGTTCAAATAAAAATGTGGATTAATCGTTGTCTGCAGCTGCCTAAGCTCCGCCTGCTGTTTGCTTAATTGTTCCTCATAAACATGGATTTTTAGCTCTCTAATGTGGGAAAGCATTTGGTTAAAATGATCGTTAACGACGCGAAATTCTTCGGTTGAGGCTTTAGCTTCTGGAATCCCTTGCATATGCCCTTCACCGATTCGATTCATGGCAGATAGCAGTCTTCTGATCGGGAGCAAAATCATCTTGCGAAGCAGCCCCAAACTCAAGGGAATCAGCAATATAGAACCCACAGAGACAAATCTATTCCAGCTCCAGAGATTGAAAAAACCTTTCAAAATATCTTGCTCCGGTATAAGCGCAACCAGTCGGAAACCACCATGCCGAGATCGTTCACCTACCGTGAGATAACGTTCCGGACCACCTGATAAGCTATATCCACCAGAGGCAAAGCTTAAATCAATTTGTTTTTCGCGAACCACTTCAGCATGCAGCATAGGCTCTCCAGCTTCAGTAGAAAATAGCGAAAAACCGCTCTCGCCTAAATTAATCAGGTTAAACGGAATGAGAAGTGTGTCCGCCTTGACCCAGGCGCCAACATAAGTATTGGGAGCTGCCTGAATCAAGCGGAGAATATAGTAGCTGCCATCGATCTGTTGTACAAGCCAGTCACGCCCCCCAAGCTCAGACTGTGTGGGGGACGCATTCAGCTTACGGGTAACCTCATCGGATACTGCTACTCTTTCCATATAAGATGGGCGTGGACTGAATGCTTCTATGAAGCTTGCATCTAGTGTGCTATAAATAAAAAAACCGTCCACTGCTCCATTACGGGAGTTTTCGTTCCATAGCTGCTTGGACAATTGTACCTTTAGCAGTGCCGTCTCTGCTTCTGGCTGCCTTCGGTCGAGCAGCAGCAGGTTTGGATCAGAAGCCACCATGTTAATTAAGAAGCTGTCGATTTCATCGAGCAGCCCATCAATTTGATTCATATAGAGGGTGATAAAGCTCTGATTGCTCTCAGCGACTTGCTTACGTACTACTTGAGCGGCATAATATTGGTTGAAATTGAGCAGCACAATGAGCGGAACCAAAATAGCGGCTACGCCCACAATGAGTTTGAATCGCATCGTATTTCGAAGCTTGCTTCTGCGCTGTGTATTCATTGCCTTTCCCATAGGCTAAGCAGAAAATCCTTATAACGCGCATTCTGCTCCAGCTCTTCTGCCTTGGTTGCGTCACCGTTCTGCCGGCAAATCAAGACAGACTTTTGTAAATAAATGAAGTACAAATGTGTAATCATTCGCGTCCGTTCGATCCAAGCCAACTTCTCATCATTAGGAATTTCGGCTGCGCGCTCAGTGGCAAAAGCACTCATCGACAAGCGTGTCTCCTCGCTGATCAGCTCCTTGAATGCCTCCAGTTCCGCCGGATTCTTGCCCATACTCGCGTAATACACACTAAAGAGCGAATCATAATAGAGAAGATCTGGCTGGTGCTCTCTTAACCACAAATACTTGTCGAGAATAGCTTCAATTGAAGCACGCGGTGATTTAAAATCGAACTCCACCAGCAAGCGTCCGAACATGTGCTTCAGATTATCTACATACACTTCTGTGGCCAGTTCCTCCTTATCCTTAAAATGATGGTACAAGGTACGTCTGGACGCGCCTGAGCGGGTAGCAACGAGTACCAAATCCGCACCCTCAATCCCCTTCTCGCAAAAGGCGGCCAGCGCCGCCTCTTTAATCATTTCTCTGGTAAGCTGCAGTTGTTTCTCTCTAAGCTTCATCATGTGCTCCCCTATCCTGTAGTGCTAAGCTCTTCGGCAGCACTCGGGCTCGCTTCTGCATCGTTATGCAGGAAGCGTGTGCCTCGAGAGCTGCGTTCTTGCTTGTGAATAATGCTATCCATCCATGCCACTAATTTCTGCCCTTCCTCCTCTGCCTCATAGAAAGCTTGCATCGGCAGCAGCGTATGCGGAGTCGTGTGATTCTCCTTATCATAGCCGTATTCTGTAAGAAAATAATAAAAATTAGGCAGTTGTTCGTCAAGCTGGCGGGTAGCCGCTCGAAACTGCTGGCTCCATGCCTCCAAACTTTGCGGGTCAATATCGTCTCCTTTGCCATTAAGACGGTTCTGGAATGAGGTGAGCACCTTGTCATTAATCGTACAAGCATGCATGAGCACAGCATGAGCAGGCATGGCCTTCGCATTGTGGCGGAACGCCGCCCCAATCATATCTGTCTCCATCGGAAATGCGAACTGGCGTGTGAAATCAGTATTCCACTGCTTGTTTACAATACTCGGCCATTGCTCGGTAGCAAGAAAGGAGCTGTCAGAGAGATGATAGATTTCTGCATCCGCATAATGGCTCGCAATGTCACTGGCATAGAAGGCTGAACCAAACCCACCAGCACTGGAGCCTGTAATCAGAAGCTTTTCCGGTGTGTCGAAATTAGCATACACCCATTGCAGCGCTTCCTCCACATTATTCCTGCCATTATGACGGATATGCCGCACCTTCTTTCCCTTCTCATCGCTGTAAGTAACTGCAGCGTTGCCGGTATGAAAGTCAGCAGAGACATAAGGAATGAAGACGACATTCCACTCGGAGAACGGGTTGTCTGGACGTTGATCGAAGATCCCACGGTGCATATTAAAGATATAGAACGGAATTCGGGCGAAATAATAGCCAAATTGCCCGTACTTGAGATAAGAACGCAGGGACAACGGGATCTTCGCTGTCTCTGCATCCCAGCAGGCCCCGCCCCCGCAGAAATAGACCATCAAATTTCGGCTGCTGCCTTTGCGGGTATACAAGCAAAACGTTGAACCATCAGTGGCCATTGTCTGCTTGCTAAGCTTTACCTTGTTCCACTTGCCCGGTTTCGTATCACGGAAGCTATTCTTTTGGCTTGGTCTTTTGAAAACCTTACGGCTGACAAAGACAATGGAAAGGACTGCCACTGCAACAATAAAAAAGAATGTTCGCTTCAGCCTTTGCATGCTAATTCCCCTCTTCTCTCATAATTAACAGCCTTCAGTCCTTGTGAATGGACACCGCTCCAGCCTTTATTGCGGTACAGCTCCGGATGCTCTCCAGAAAAAGCTGCCGCTGCATCTGAATCATCAGCCAACCGATAACGCAGCCATGCGGTCAAATAACCTCTATGCATGCCGCCCTGCCCCATGCTCTCTAGATGATGTGCCGCCCTCGTCATCGCCATAACAGCTGCTTGGCCTGATCGAACCGCAGCGTAGGCACTCCGATTGGAGGATTTTGGCGAGATCATAAAGTCATGCGTTCCCGCCATGAAAAATAATGCAGCAGTTTGCGTTTCGATCTCATAAATATCCTTGGGTTCACACCACATCTGAGCAGGCAGCGCAATCGTAACCACCGTCTGAAGCGGCTCATCCAGATAATTCCCTGCATTCAGAACCCCTGTGGCGCCTTGGGAATGACCCACTGCACCAATGCGATCGATCAGCAGCTTGCGATAAAAAGGGCTTGCAGGATTAGCATTCTCCTGCAGGGTATAACGCACCGTATCTGCAACTTCCCGGCCTGTACCCGTATGACGGCAATAGCTGTCGATTACAACAAAGCCCCACGTCGCCAAATGAAGCAGCAGCGCATCATAATTCTCAGGCTGAGCATCCGAGCCATTGCCCCAAACAATAACAGGACAAGCTTCGTCCATCTCCTCCGGGCAATAGATTTTGTATTGCGGATTCCCATCCTCTGCCTTAATTACCACACTTCTGCTACGATGCAGCCCTGGTTCGCCATAACGCTGCTCCACAGGTTCTGGCTGATAGCGGTAAAGCCACCTTCGTAATTTAAGCGGATATATCATTAGCAGATAGACCGGAATTAAAATCCACTTTACCCAGGGGCGGGAAGCTGGCTTCTGTGATGTTATCATCCGTGCTTGCCATCCTCTCATTTTCATTTCGCATTACACCAAGATCACTTACTGCACACCGTGTGTAATGAAAGTATAATAAAGGACCCCATCACTGTCAATGCTGGATTTGTGAATTTGTGTATTGTAGTGGCTAGGGACGAAAATAAGGGCAGAAAAGTGCAGCACATTAAGGCTTTTGTGTGGGTAAGAATCGTGTAGGAGGCTACCCATTAGTTGAGTAGCCGACCTTTTTTACAAAGGCGGTTTTTATCTGGTCGGATTCAACATTTGGATTTAACATAGCTTTTTTATAAGGAGTAAAACATAGTCATCACCGTAATGTACTGTTTTGTCGACGATTCCAGTTCGATAGAATGTTTCTCCATTTATTTTAAAATTCCAATAGTGTGGCTAGTAAATAGCATCTGTTTTAGCTTCTGTTTTTCCCAGTTTGAAATCGGCTGCATTAAGAGTAAATATTAATGAACTTTCGATATGCCTTCATAATAACAAGGCTGTTATGAGTTCTTTATCACAAAAAAACCACCCCGAAGGGTGGTCCGCATTACAATCATCATTCTATTAACATTTTCAGACTCTAACATTGGAGATGGGAGACAGCTTGTTGAAATACATGTTTAGAGTCTGTGTATTTCTTCAAAGACTGTTTGAGGAAATATCGATACATCTATATGGATTGAGTAAAAACTTTTATAAAAAAATAAGCCACATAGAGTTGTTATACTCACATGCGCACAAAATGATTTAATTGCACTAAAAAATATAGATTATATCTCTTGGTAGGTAAAAAACAAATGGCCGTCATCAAAAGGATTTTCATTTTGGCTCCAGTGCCTATTTAACCTTCCAATAGCTTCCTCTTCAGATAAAGATAACACTTTAATCATTTCTCCAGCTTATAACACCCATCCTGTTTAGAATTACTTTACATTTACGAAAGTAAGCAATATTAGACCCTCAATTATTGTATCGATAAGAGTTTGATTATGCACCGATAATTGAAATCCTGTCCCCTTGTAATAGTCTCTAGACATAGCTTGTCCATTATTGTTGAAATAAGGATTCGCCCAAATTGGTCCATTAACAAAATCATACTAGTAATGTTGTCCACCGTTACGTTGATTATAAATAAACGTTTTTCTCAATCTAATTTTTCATTTTTCTTGAACATTATCTTATCAGCTTTGATGGACAAGTACATATATCCTTAAAATAAAAAATTCATACAGCACGCGGATCTTATTATTCATGTTAAATCAAGATTAACGATTTAAAAAAATCACCGATCAATTACATCGATCGGTGATTTTTTAAACAATCGAAATACTAATTACACACAATAATTATGGTTTTAGTACCACCTTGATGCACTCATCCTCACGGTCATTGAATATTTTATATGCATCGCTTGCCTTATCTAGAGGAATACGATGTGAAATGATCTCCGTGGGATCAAATTCTCCTGCTGTAATCTTTTCAAAAAGAAGCGGCATATAGTGGATAACTGGTGCTTGCCCCATTTTCAACGTAATGTTTCGTTCAAAAATATTGCCGAGTGGGAACATGTTATATAATGAACCGTAAACCCCAGTAAGCTGGATCGTACCGAATTTCCTGACTGCCTTGAGAGCGATTTGAATTGCGCTGAGTGTGCCGCCTTGCAGCTTCAACTTCTGTTCAATGGCTTCTATAACGGACTTTTTGCCGTCCATGCCAACAGCATCAATGACAACTTCCGCTCCGCCTTGTGTGATTTCTTTGATATAATCACCTATATCATCATGCTCTTCAAAGTTATACGTTTCAACATTGTTCATTTGTTTGGCACGATTTAAACGATAAGTAAGATTATCTATCGCAATTACTCTTTTAGCACCCTTCATCCATGCAAATTTCTGCGTCATTAAGCCGATTGGACCGCAACCGAGAACGACAACGGTATCCCCTTTCTTTACGCCAGAATTTTCCACGCTCCAATAAGCCGTCGGCAGAACATCTGACATGAAGAGCAAAGCTTCATCTTCAAGCTCACAGGACTCAGGAATTACGAACGGCATGAAATTCCCGTAAGGTACATGAAGGTACTCTGCTTGTCCACCAGGATAATTTCCGTATCGTTCGGTAAAACCAAAATAACCACCTGTGTCTATAGCAGGATTTAAATTAGAGTTATCACACTGGCTTTCTTGATCATGTAAACAATATTGACAAGTCCCACATGAAATGTTAAACGGCAAGACGACGCGGTCGCCCTTTTTCACTTTAGTCACTTCCGAACCAACTTCTTCTACTATACCCATAGGCTCATGACCGATTACATAATCTTTGTGAGTGGGTAACGCACCCTGATATATATGTAGATCAGACCCACAAATAGCAGTGGAAGTGATACGGACAATAATATCATCCTTCTTCTTGATTGTCGGATCCTCAACCTGCTTCACCTGGATATCTTTTACTCCCTGAAATGTAACTGCCTTCATAAATCACTCTCCTAGTTATGACTGTATTGGACATACTCCATTTTTACCCATTCGTAAGAAAGTTACTCTTGTTTTCATAATTTCAGGAAAGAAATCTCGCTGTGTAACTATGCTCCCTGTTTTACTCTTGAATAATCTAATCATTAAAAAAAGAACCCGCAATAAATGCGGATTCTATAAGGTGGTACTGAAGTATCGTTACCCATCCCTAAATTTTATGGGTATATCTCACATATACTCACTCATTCGCAGGATTTCGTTACCTTGGATCAAATCCATCTCAGGTAGCGACGCTGTTGATGCCGGTTAAAGTGGTATGCTGGGCATGCGGAAATAGAGGAACACTCAGGAAATATTTCCAAGACTGTCTCTACTGCACGCATACTCCACATGATCCATGAAGGTTCACCCTCCCACAACTTAACGGGTCAATGCCCATACATTCCTTCGTTTTACACTTCCAAGGTGTATTCTGTTTTCCCGGTGGTTACGAAGATATCGAATTCCGTTAGCTTATAGCTATTATAAATATGTCGTGTTTGGGGACTCCATATATGGTAACTTTTTAGATACAATATTTTTTTAAATAATTGATTTTATCCATCTTAACTAATCTACAATTGGGAACAAGAGGGCTTGTTTTAATCTGCATGTCCAGTTTATTCAATAGTGGCGCTAAACGATCTCGTTCCTTTTCATAGATAGTAAACTCTAAACCATATTGATAGATTTCATTTTCTATTTCTTGTTGCCAAACATTACATCCAATTACAAGTGGTATTTCGGCAACTGGCTGGCATGGCTTATTGCTCTTTCTTCCAATCCAGTTCGACCAGTTTGGACTGCAAGAAGGCAATGTTCTGCTTCGCGTACCAGTCTGGATCGGATTGACGCGAATGGAACCCGATTTCCGACGTAAGATAGCCTTTGTAGCCGACGTCCTTCAATGCGCGGAGTACGCCATCGAAGTCGCAGCGTCCATGACCTGGCGGAAGCCGGTCGCTATCGGAGAGATGAATATGATGAAGCTTATCGGCCATGCGGTACACATAATCGCTCGCAACTTCATTGCGGTACAATGCATGGAACGTATCAAACATGAGCTTAACGTTATCCTGACCAGACTGCTCGCTAAGGAGAAGTGCGTCATCCGCAGATTCGATGAGGTTGCTGTCAGTCGGCGTCGGTTCAACGACTATAGTAATGCCAAGCTCCTTCGCGTATTGCGCCACATCGACGAGCGCTTCTAGACTGTAGTCCCATGCCTGCTTCTTCGAGGTTCCGTATACGGCCCAGCCCGCCAAGTAAATGACGGTCGGACATTCCCAATCATGAGCCAAACGCAGCACTTCTTTGTAGTGATTAACCGTATACGCTCTTTCTTCAGCAATCGGCGAGCTTGGATTATGGCCAGGACCGCCTCCCGGAGCTGGCAGCAGCGATGAAACACTCAGCTTTTCCTTCTTCAGCAGCTGGAGAATCTCTTTGCGGCGCTGTACGGACACATGATCGGGCCATGCATGCGGGCTAGCGCAGCCGATTTCGATGCCGTCGTAGCCAAATGAAGCAAGACGATGAATGACTTCTTCTAACGGGTAAGAAGGTACCCAAACCGGAAAGCTGCTGTACACCCATGTATTAAACGAAATCCCTTTCACACTGAACACAACCTCTCGATTTTATATCATACATGGACGGATTAGTATTAGTCCCAGATAAACACGGCCTTCTCCGTTAATCTCTCATCGAACATCCGGAATGCGGTCGCAGCTTCATCCAGCTTAAACGTATGCGAAACGAGTTTCTCGACAGGCAGATTACGCTCGATAATGAAGCGTGTAATTTCGTCGTACTCGAAAATCGGGAAGTACCAAGAGCCCATTACCGTGATTTGCTTGCGGATCAGCTGATTGCTTGGATTGATCGTCAGCTCCCGGCCTTCGCCGATAAAAGCTGCACGTCCGTGCGCACGCAGACAGTTCAATGCTGTGTTTTGAGCAAGCGGACTGCCGGAGCAATCTATCGCCGCATCCGCCCCGCGGCCTTTCGTAATTTCCATAATGCGTTCGAGCACATTTTCTTTGCTATTAATGACGTGATCCGCCCCCAGCTCCTTGGCCAATTCAAGACGTTCATCCAGCATGTCGATCGCTATGACAGTTGCGCCTAAGCCCTTAGCAATCATGACACCCGCTCCACCCATCGGCCCTAGACCGAAAATAACGAGTGTGTCTCTGCCGTTAATGTTCATTCGCTTCTGTGCGTGGTAAAGCGTACCGACCGCATCGGTGGAAACCGCCGCGACGAGGTAGCTCATCTCATCCGGAATACGCATGCAGTTCTCTTCTGGAACTACGACGTAATCCGCATCACCGCCATGTGTATCGAAGCCGATGCATTTCCATTCCGGACAAAACATCTTATAGCCGCTCTTGCAATGCTCGCACTCGCCGCAGCCGATCGCCAAGTAAACGGCAACGCGATCGCCGATCTTGAAGCGTGTAACCCCGTCTCCCGTCTGTGTAATTTCTCCGGCTGGCTCGTGACCAGGATGGATGCAGCCAGATTTCGTTGATTCTCCGCCTACGACGGGGTTGCTGCCGTAGTAGAGGCTCATGTCGCTGCGGCAAATTGCCGATGCCTTCATCTTAATGAGAACCTCGCCGCTGCCCGGAATTGGAATTGGCACTTCTTTCACTTCCACTTGCTTATCACCTGGAAAAACAACCGCTTTCATCGTCATCTCTGTTCCCTCCGTTATTGTTGAACTTGAACCCAGCACTCGTCTTTATGGCTCTTAAGAATCGCTTCCATAATACACATTGATAGATGTCCGTCTTCGAAGGTCGCGAAGTTCGCCTTGTCCTTTAGCGGGTCTTTGCCTTCCCGAATAAATGTGTAATATTGCAGCATCATGTTCTTCACCGAATCGGGCCAGCCTTCCGTATGCCCGCCAGGGTGATGAATGGAAGGTCTGGCTTCTTCGAGGAACAAAGCCGGATCTGCCATCAGCACCTCGTTGAAGCGATCACGATGGCCTATCCATAAACTAGCCGGCTCCTCCTGCTTCCAATAGGCGGATTTGCGGCTGCCATTCAATTCAAAGCTAAGCGCATTCTTCCGACCGGCGCTAACCTGGGATACTGTAAAGGCTCCCTTGCTTCCATCATCAAAGCGAATAAGGACCGATGCATAATCCTCCGTATGGACAGAAATATCTTCGTATTTCGAAATCTGCTCTCCCTTGTTTACGCCGAAAGTGATCGCTTGGGATACGGGCTTCTTACGTATTGGATGCACCGTCCATAGATCGGCGAATACTTGCTTGATTTTCTTGCCTGTCACATATTGAACGGTGTCGCACCAATGGGAACCGATATCCGCGATAGCCCGCGACCTGCCGCCAGTTTTGTCATCTAACCGCCAATTGTAATCCGTTTCATATAGCAGCCAGTCCTGCAGATAGCTGCCGTGTACCGCATTGATCCTGCCGAATTCCTCCTGCTTCACCATTTCGGCCAGTTGCTTCATCATTGGATATTGCCGGTAGTTAAAATTAACGCCGTGAACGACCCCATGCTTACGTGCCAGTGCCAGCAGTTCCGCAGATTCGGAGCTCGACATGGCTAGTGGCTTCTCGGACAGTACATGCTTGCCTGCCTCTATGATTTCCCGATTGATCTGATTATGCAGATGATTTGGCGTACAGTTGTGTACGACTTCAATGTCAGGATTGCGGAGCAAATCCTTGTAATCACCGTAGGCAAGCGGCACGCCAAGCTGCTCCGCTTTGATCCTGGCGCTCTCTTCACCGTTCTGGGCCAAAGCTATAACTTCTACGAATTCCAGCCTGCGTACGGCTTCGATGTGGGCCGGTCCAATAAAACCGGTACCGATAATACCTGCTTTGATTTTAATTTTCATTTTTTGACCGCTTTCTTGCCGAATACGACGGCCAAGATGATAATGAGACCCTTGATCATCATTTGTTGACTGACATCCAGGCCCATGATAATGAGACCGTTGTTAATTGTACCGATCATAAGCGCACCTACTACGGTCCCGATAATCGTTCCGACACCTCCGAACAAGCTGGTGCCGCCGAGAATGACGGCTGCGATGACGGACAGCTCATCGCCTTCGCCGAAAGAGAAGCGGCCAGCATTCATACGTCCGGCATAGAGAAGTCCTGCCAAACCAGCCATCACACCCGTGCCAAGGAACACCAGAAGCTTGATGCGCGCAGTCTTCACGCCGGAGAACTTAGCCGCATTCTCATTACCGCCGGTTGCGAGCGTCTGTCTGCCGAACGAAGTTTTGCGCAAGAGTACATGCGAGAAGATGGTGAACACAACGACCCATAATAGCAGCACTGGAATTGGGCCGATATCGCCTGAGCCGAATATGAAATTAAAATGATTATTAATGATCGGAATCGGCGCCGTGTCCGTGATCCACATCGCCATGCCCTTTACGGCACCCATCGAACCTAACGTTACTAAAAAGGAAGGAATAGCCGCCTTTGTTATGAGCATGCCGTTTATAAGACCGATCGCAAGCCCCGTGCCGACGCCGGCAACAAGTGCGCCGATAATTCCGAAGCCTGATTGAAGGGCAAGCGCGCCCGTTAGTGAGGATAAAGCGGCGATCGAGCCCACCGACAGATCGATTTCACCCGTACTAATAACAAAAGTCATCGCAAGGCCCATCAATGAAATAGTCGCCGTTTGCCGCACGATATTGAGCAAATTACCCGATGTCAGAAATCCGTCATCGAACAACGTAGCTGAGAAATAAATAAAGACACCGATGAAGGCCAGATAAACGATGTAGTTCCGCCATTGAAAGCCTTTTATCGATCCGGTCAGGGTCGGTTTGGTTACATTAATATCCCTGGATTGCATATTGCAGCTCCTCCTCTGATTGAATATCCTTGCGCTTCATCTCCCGTTTGATCCTGCCATCGTGCATGACGAGCACGCGATCGCTTAGTGCGAGAAGCTCCGGGAGCTCTGAAGATACAACGAGTATCGCTTTGCCGTTTGCGGCCATTTCGCGGACAATATCGATAATTTCAATTTTGGCGCCAATATCGACGCCGATCGTCGGTTCGTCCAGCAGCAGAACGTCCGGTTCCGCGGCAAGCCACTTGGCCAGTACGATCTTCTGCTGATTACCGCCGGATAACAGGCCGCTTTGCTTAAAAATGTTGTCGGTCTTGATGTTTAGCCTTTCAACGAGACGCTTGCTGATCTCATTGGATTTCTTGTTGTCGACCAGCATCCCTTTTTTCACTTTGGAGAGAATCGGGAGGATCATGTTATCACGGATACTGTGCTGCAAAACTAGTCCCTGCATCCGACGGTCTTCCGGAATTAAGGCAATCCCCGCATCGATCGCTTGCCTTGCGCTTCGAATCTTCTGCTTCTTCCCGTTTACATAAACTTCGCCGCTGTCCATCGGATCAATGCCGAAGATCGTACGCAGCAGCTCTGTTCGTCCGCTCCCCATGAGTCCAGCCACACCGATGATTTCACCGGGCTGGATTTTCAGGCTGACATTGTCAACCTTCGTTCCCGCTGTGACGTTCCGAATCTCGAATACGGGCGGCACATCGGTAGCATAGTCGCGTTCGACCCACTCAAACGCTTTGTCGAACTCCGCGCCAACGATATGCTGAATGACCGAATCAAGCGTCGTTTCCTTGATAATTTCTGTCGTGATTTTACGGCCATCCCGCAAAATAGTAATGCGGTCACAGATCTGAAAAATTTCATCCATGCGGTGGGAAATATAAATGATCGCGTAACCCTTTGCCTTAAGCTGATTAATGAATTTAAACAGCACTTCCGTCTCCGTCTTCGTAAGTGATGAGGTCGGCTCGTCCATGATGAGAACCTTCGCTTCCTGCGACAAGGCCTTTGCGATTTCGGTCATTTGCCAATATCCGACTCCGAGCTCCTGTACAACATCTGACGGTTTTATATCAACACCTAGTTCTTTGAGCAGCTTTTCGGTCTTGCGCGCATTGTCTTTGTCATCGAGCAGCCCCAAAGAGGTTTTGGCTTCACGGGTTAGATAAATATTCTGGGAAACGGTTAGTGTCGGAATTAAACTAAACTCCTGAAAAATCATCGATATTTTATTCGCTCTTGCATCTTCGTAGCTTTTAATGCTAACCGGCTTTCCTTCGATCACGATGTCTCCTTTGTCGGCCGTGTAGACGCCTGTAAGAATCTTCATGAGCGTCGACTTGCCGGCTCCGTTCCCGCCCATTAGCGCATGAACCTCGCCTTGTTTCACCGAAAAGCTAACATCATTCAGAACTTTAATGCCATTAAATGCTTTAGAGATATTTTTCATTTCGAGAATGGGTTGTTCCACTGCACTCACCTTCTTTATTTGGAGGCCGCCAATGAGCAGCCTCCGTAAATTGGGATGTTTATTTCTTCATTGCATCCTGTACACTTGTCGGTGCGTCTGAGCCATAGATCAGCTTCCAGTTTTCCAGCACATTTTCTTTGGTTACTTTGATAGCTGGCGATGCGACATAGGCAGGGGCTTCCTTACCAAGCAGAGCATATCCGGACAGAATGGCTTGCGCTACGCCTTGGTCATACGGAAGCTGTGCGCCAAGACCACGAACGATGCCGTCGGAAGCGATCGATAATGCTACGTTAGTACCAAGGTCGACTGTAGTAACAATCAGATCGCTCCGCCCCGCCGTTCTTGCAGCCGCCATAACGCCCTCTGCCGGAACGTCCCAAGGGGCGAATATACCGTTAATATCCGGGTTTCTTGTCAGCATAGCCGATGCGACTTCCTCGCCTTTGTTCGGATCAGTAATACCGCCTTTTGCAACAATTTCAATATCTGGATACTTTTCTTTAATACGTGCTTCGAAAGCATCGGAACGGTTCTTTGTCACGAAAAAGTTCACATCATGAAACACGATGCCGACCTTGCCCTTCCCGCCTAGCTTCTCCGCCATAATATCTGCGGCTAACGCACCGTTACCGTAGTTGTCGCCGGATACTATACTGATATAATCCTTGCCAGGGATAAGCCCTTGCGCCGCACCATCCATGAACACCAGCTTCACACCTTGATCGACGGCTTTCTTGTATGCGCTTGCGGTGGATACAGCATCGACAGGTACAGAGATCATAATATCTGGTTTTTTCGCCAAAACCGTTTCAATGTCGTTTACCTGCTTTTCAGCCTTAAACTGGGCATCTGTTACCGCGACAACTTCAATACCCATTTTCTCGAACGTATTTTCCATTGCGCCTACAGCAGCTGTCATATAGTCGGTACCGGAATAATGCATGACGATCGCAGCCTTAAACTTCCCGTCCTTGATCTTCTTCAACTCATCTTCAGAGAGCTGCAGGCTCTTTGCCGATACCGCTTTCTCGCCGTTTGGCCCAATGTCTTGAACCGGCAGATCGGGGATATTCGGATTGATCGTCAGCGGTCCGAATGCCGTGTAGCCCTCATGAATCTTCGGCGCTGCCGCCATGTTCTTTCCGGTGTTTCCGCAGCCGACAAGCGTCATGCCGCATACAAGCAGCAAAGCGAGCGATGATGTTAATCTTCTCTTCATATTCAGACCCCTTACTCTTTATAAGTTGTTGATCGATTCATTCGCATCAGACGAACAATCGATTAACTTGAGTATAGGGCAAACCTGATTAGCGAAGAAGATGATGAATTTAACCTGCAGGGGGGAATTTTTTAGTGGTGTTATCTCCCGAATATAAAGAAGAGCCGTGCGATGTTTAAATCGCACAGCCCTCCGATTGGTCAAGACAAAACATCTTTCCCGTCATTAATAGCCACTTTCTTTCATTAATTTACCAACCTTAGCAGCTGCGTCATCAAGTGCCGTCCTTGCATTTTTCTTTCCAGTCAAATACTGCTGCACAGCCGTTTGGACGGTCTCCGATATTTGGTCGTAATTCTTGATCCGCGGCCTTCCTACACCAATGTTCAAGGATCGGCCGAGCACCTCGTAATACTCGCGTACAGACTCTTCAGGTACAGTCTTGGCAGCCGCATAAGCCGACTTCCGGGTCACGTGCTGCCGAAACCGCAAGTAATCGCGCTGTACGTCTGCGCTAGTCAAATAATTTGCCAATTGATAGGCTTCTTCCTTATGCTCCGAATATTTGTTGATAGCTAATCCCCACGAGCCGAAATGGGGTCCGCGCACTAGTGTACCGCCGTGCTCCACGCCGGGAAGCATGAAATAACCGACCTGCCCTCCGTACACATTCGGATGGAGCTTCATATCATGGACGTTCATTCCCATGGCAGCTTGTCCAAAACCAAAAGCGATTTCGACCTCATCCCACGTATAGGAAAGAACGTCTGGCGAGGTCACTTTGTCCTTGAGTATCCAGCTTCCGTAAGTCTCCAGCGCCTTTACTCCACTTTCGGAATTGAATACGGGATCGAGGTTCTCATTGAACAGCTTCCCACCGAAAATGTGTAGAAACGATTTGAAATCGACAAAATTGGCTTCATGCTTACCGGCCATCAAAGTCGTGCCGTACATATCAATCAACCCATCTTGATTGTTATCGCGGGTAAAGAACTTGGCAATGTCCTCATATTCGTCCAGAGTGGAAGGGATGTTGAGTTCACGATGAAACCTTTTCTTGAATGCGACCCGATTGGCCTCATTCTCGAATAAATCTTTTCGGTAGCTGACGGTGAGCACGTTCGACTGGATCGGCAAGCTCCAAACATCGAAACCTGCTGCCGTTATGCGATCCAGATTGACTGTATCCATTGCAAGTGGCGCCCTTTGCGGCATGTCCTTGTCATAGACCGACGTGTCCAAAAATAATTTCGCGATGAAATCGTCAATTCCCGTGGTCGATGCCGTTTGTTGGATGTAAGGAGTTATCGGTTCCAGATATTGAATGATTTTCGGCATCCACGGGGTATCTACGGCTATGAGGTCATATTCGCTACTCTTCCGGGACAATTCCGTAAACACCTTCTCCTGCAGACTGTTATACGGAAACGTACTTACTTCGACGTCGATCCCCGTCTGCTGCTCGTAATTCTCGGCAGCGTTAATGACCGCCTCGGAGCCCGCTTCTACCGTTGCATATAAAACCTTCAGCATAGTGGCGGAAGATTCGACCGGCTGCTCTGAACGATAAGAGCTCTCTCTCGAACATCCAGTGCAGCCAATCGCGAACATGAATAGGATAAACATATAAATCCTTGGTCTAACCATCGCGGCTCTCCTCTCTTCCTTTCTTACTCACTTTCGTCCGGTATGGTTAAGATACCATTCTTCTTCCTAAACTCCGACGGCGAATAACCGAACTCCTTCTTGAACAGACTTCTAAAGTACGCGTAGTCGGCATACCCGATATCTTCCGATATTTCATTTACTTTTTTGCTGGTGTTTAGCAAGAGTGCGCTTGCTTGCTGCATTTTTCTGCGAGTCAGAAACCGCACGAAGGTGATGCCCATTTGCTGTTTGAACATGCGGCTTAGCGTAACCGGATGGACATTTACCGCTTCCGACACGACCTCTAGGTTTATGTTCATGACGCTCGAGCTCTCGATTATCTGCAACGCCTGCTTAAACCAGTCACTTGCTTGCGGTATATCGCGTCCTTGCCGCTCGAGGTTTTTAAGCGCCCTGACGCCGTTTAGAAGCATATGACGAACCCTGTCCTTCAAATCGTTCCACGTATGATATCGCCCGACCCATTCGCGCCAATAATAAAGCGTGTCTTCATCCACCAGGATCACATCACTCCTGCCAAGACCTTCATCCAGCACGGCCATCAGATGTGCACATTCCTTCTGAAGATTATCGTAAGTTACATTCGTCAAACATTCAAACCATGCATCCAAAGCGACCTCCAGCTCCGAAATCTCGCCGGTTAGCGCTTGATGGACGATTTGCTGACTATGCTTCGCGGCTTGTTTTGCCCACTCCTTCTGATTGGCACGAATGCCGGAAAGAGGAGAATCGTTCATCTGAAAAAATCGGAGCTCCTTCATATTACGGATTTGCGAATGCAGTACGGGTAAAAAGAGTTTCCGCTCTCTGAAGCCGCTCTTCGTATGCTCCCAATCCACTCTCACGACGATGCCTACCAGGTCGGAATCCAGTGTAACTATTAGAAGAATATCTTGAGGAGAGTTATAATGATCCAATAGCACTGAGCGATCCCCGAGCTCGATATGCTTCCATTCCCGCTCGTCAAACCACAGGCTGACATTAAAAGGCTGCACCTGCTCCAAGGAAACATGCGGAATCGGCGAGACGTTCAGAAGCTGGCCTAGTTCCTTCATAAAGGCCTGCTCCATCTTTCCTTTCACCTTGAGGACGATATCCGACAGTTCTCCGCGATCCGCCGGCTTGAGCAAAAAGCCGCTGGCTCCGAGCGTGAGCGATCTCCTTGCATATTCAAAATCGTCATACCCTGATATAATGACCACAGAAATAGCGGGGTATTTCTCACGTAATCGCTGAAGAATCTGCAGTCCGTCAAGCTCCGGCATTCGAATGTCGAGAAAAACTAGATCGGGTTGTATAAGCTCAATTCGCTTCAGGGCTTCGTATCCAAACTCCGTATTAAACACTTTATCATGGGGAAAAAGCGCCGTCAGCTTTTGAATAATGCTGACCCGCACCTCACTTTCATCGTCAACGACACAGATTTTCATAATAAATCCAGCTCCTTCATGCAATCCTAAATCGAAGCTTATACAGGTAATGAAGCGAACGAGGGGGGAACTCGTATATGTCCTTATATATATTTTTGAAGAGTATCGTACAACGCTTATCACTGAAGTTCAAGTTATTCGTGCTGCTTATTCTGATTTCGATTATCCCCATATCCTTGGTTAGTTATAGTTCAGAGTTCTTTATGTTTCGCTCTAGCACGGAGTATTCGGCTTCGATTTCATCGCAGTATGTTGAATTCGTCTCCAAAGAGCTGTCTGATTATTTGCAAACCTTGAACGAGTCTTTCGATGGTCTCTTTATTAATGCAAGCTTCCATAACTTCCTTGATACCCCTGCCGACCAATTAACCGAGCAGGCCAATGAGATGATGCGTTTTCGGCCATTAGTCCGGAACTCACTGCAATTTCACCCCGAGGTGCTCGGTGTTCTATACGTCGACCTTATTGGGAAAGTATATTTCGATTCGTACCAGAAACAGTTGAACCCCGCATATTCGTTCGCAGCCGACCATCCCTACAAAGCTTCATTTGCAAGCAGCAAGCCGGAGCTCACTGCGCCGCATTTATTGCCTTATATTTTGTATAGCAAAGCGAATGTATTCTCTTACATCAGACCGATTCTGGATACGGACACAGGCCGAACAGAGGCCTTGTTCATCATAGAAATTCATGAAGAGAAAATCAAGAGCATGCTGAGCAGCAATCAGAAGGACAAGGAAGGGCAAGTCATTCTGTACCGCGAGCAAGACGATACGACTGTGTCCGAAACGCCATTAACAACTGGTCTGATGCAAGATTTTCAACAAGCTAGTCTCGAAGGATCCGGGGCGAGCAAGCAGCTTCTTTTCACATCCGGCGGGCGGGAATACCAGGCGATCTATGACGATCTGCCCGGCAGCAAGTGGAAGATCGTATGGATGGCTCCGCTTAGCAGCATTAACAAAGGGGTTCGGCAAACCTATCAGCTGACGCTTCTGATCGCTGCCCTTAGCCTGGTAATCGCCTTGATTATCGCCTTTCCTGTAATGAGCGGGATACTTAGGCCCTTGTACAGGCTGAAGAAAGGGATGCAAAGCTTAGGGCGCGGCGTCTACGTCCCGGTACCGATGAAGCACCACTATGATGAAATCGGATTCTTAATCCATAGCTACAATCAAACGCTCGACAAGCTTCAGTTCATGGAGCGCGAAGTGTATCAGGCCAACATGAAGGAGAAGGAACGCGAGCTGCTGCAGCTGCAGGCCCAGATCAATCCTCACTTTCTGTTCAATACGCTTGAGACAATCGAATCCTACGCGGTCAGGAACAATGGCGAGGCCGTCGGTGATATGGTGCAGTCCGTCTCCCGCATGATGCGATACACCATTCGCAGCGACGATGGATGGGCCACGCTGAAAGAGGAAATGGCGTACATCCGCAATTTCCTGAAGATCCATTACTATCGTAACGGCAAAGACGTTCACGCCCATTTCGAGATCGCTCCCGAGCTTCTCGATTTTCCGGTCATGAAGCTCAGCATTCAGCCCTATATCGAGAATGCGATCAAATATGGTTGGAGTCCGTATATGGGCACCGATGAGTTTCAGCTCACCGTCAAGGTTCGTGCCCAAGCGGACGCAATGACGATTGTGATATACGATACGGGAACCGGGATATCCGCGGACGTGCTGGACAGGCTTAGGCAGTTGATTCAAGAAAAAGGGGCAACCAAAGATCCTTATTTCCGTAAGCATACCGGCATTTTCAACACGTTCCGCAGATTCATTCTGGTCTATGGGGAACAGGTTCGATTTCATGTCGAGAGCACGCCGGAGCGAGGCACCAAGTTTGAATTTCAAATTCCCTATGAACACCAAAACCGTGGTCCGGCTTAGGCGTTCCGCGTTCGCGGTACGGTTTGTTCTGGTTCAAGCGGAGATTCAGGGAGCGAAACAAGGCAACACGAGGTAGCCATAGGCTACCTCGTGTTTGATTACGCGTCCTGAACTGTCACTGCTGCGGCCGTTGTCTGCTGCGGCTCGACCGTTTTTACCCATCTGCCGCTGCTTGCGGATTCCAGGATCGCATCGGAAATTATATGGATGCGATAACCGTCTTGGAAGCTCGGAGAGACGACCGTATCGTTGACAATGGCGGATATGAAATCATGTGTTTCGATGATTTTCGTCTCACCATAACCAATTCCGAGAGCCGGAATCGGCCACAGCTCCGCACCGTTTGGATGGGCAGGACCGGTATAAATCGTACGGAATCCGCGTCTGTCGTCCGGGTCATCCGAGAAGCAGACCTGAAGCTCGTCACGCCGTTCGTAATTGAAAGCGATGGAACCTTTGTCGCCATGGATTTCGAAGGTCAGGAAGTTGTTTCGTCCCCAGGCATTGCGGGTCGCTTCGATGCTCCCGACAGCGCCGTTCTCGAATCGAAGCAGGGTGCTTATCTCATCGTCCACGTCGACGACCGCTTTTTGCACGTTACCGGATGACTTCACCGTACCCAGCTTATCCGCAGAGCCGGAGGATACCGGACGCTCTTTGATCCACGTGTTGGCCGTTCCCATCACTTCGGTAATTTCCCCGACCAAATAACGGGCGAAATCTATCACATGTGTGCCGATATCCCCAAGTGTGCCCGAACCGGCTAGGTCCTTGCGGAAACGCCAGGACAGCGGCGAATCCGGATGCGCCGACCAGTCCTGCAAATAGGTGCCCCGGAAGTTCAAAATCTTGCCAATCGCACCTTCCTCAATATATTTCTTCGCAAGCGTGACGGCAGGCGTCCGTCGATAGTTAAACGCCACCATATGCTTCACGCCGGCTTCGTTTACGGCATCCAGCATCTGCTTTGCTTCTTCCGTCGTCCGGGCAAGCGGCTTTTCGGAGATAATATGCTTCCCTGCTTTGGCCGCGGCGATGGCGATTTCGGCATGCGTATGATTCGGCGTGACGATATCGATGATATCGATGCTTGGATCTTCGATCACCCTTCTCCAATCGGAGGAGTACGAATCGAAGCCGTAGCGGGCAGCCGCCTCTCTCGCCAGCTCCTCATTGATATCGACTACCGTTTTGCGGAACGGAATGGCAGGCGCGGGCCAGAAAAACATCGGCATTCCCGCATAAGCCAGCGAATGCGCCTTCCCCATGAAACCTCCGCCAATCATCCCTACGTTTAATGTGCGCATTGTATTCTCTCCTTCACTGATACGATTAATGGATCAATACCGAGACTAGTTCTTTTACAACAGTTGACGAATTACTTTGCCATATCTTGAATCGCTGCAGGTGCATCCGAATGGTAAACGGTTTTCCAGGATGCCAGAACGTTCTCCTTATTTACCTGCAACGACGGCACCGCTACGTACGCTGGCGCTTCTTTTCCCAACAAGGAATACGCCGCTAGAATCGCTTCCGCAACACCTTGATCGTATGGCAGCTGGGCGCCAAGTCCTTTGATCATGCCGCCCTTGGCAATGTCCAATGCCACGTTCGTGCCAAGGTCGATCGTCGAAATCGCCAGATCGTTTCGGCCAGCGGATCGTGCGGCAGCGAGCGCGCCTTCGGCCGGTACATCCCACACAACGAACATGCCATTCATCTTCGGATGCTTCGTCAGCATTGCCGCAGCGACTTTCTCGCCGTCGTTGGGACCCACGATTCCGCCTCTGTCTACGATTTTGATGTTGGGATACTCGTCTTTGATCGTTTTCTCGAACGCCTCGGTTCTTTGCTTCGTGACGAAGAAGTCCGCATCATGGTAGATCACGCCGACCTCACCTTCCTCGCCGATCGCTTTCGCCAGAATGTGTGCGGCTTCTACGCCATTGCCGTAGTTATCGGCAGAGACCACGCTGATGTAATCTTTGCCGGCTTGAAGTCCACTTGCCTTGTTGTCCATGAACACGAGCTTTACGCCTTCATCGGCGGCTTTCTTGAAAACGCTTGCCGTCGAGACCGCATCGACCGGAATACTGACCAGGATGTGCGGCTTTTTGGCGAGTATCGTTTCAATGTTGGCCACCTGCGTTTCTGCTTTGAAGTTCGCATCTGTCGTGGCAACGATTTTGATATTCATCTTGGCGAACGTATCCCTTAGACCATTCAACTGCGCCTTGGACCAGTCGTTACCAGCATAATGCATCGAGATAGCTGCCGTGTAGTTACCGGACTTTATCTTTTTCAGCTCTTCTTCCGTCAATTGCAGCGTTTTGGCGGAAACGGCACTCTCACCGTCCGGCCCTTTGCTTAGAATTTCTTTATCCGGCAGGGCTTGATTAATTGTGAGCGGTCCGCTGGCTTCTGCAGATGATGCCCCGTCAGTTGCTGTCGTGTTACTTGCCGCACCGTTAGCTTCGGCAGCTGCATTCGAAGCGCCGCTGGTGCTTCCGTTGTTCGTACCGCAGCCTGCCAGAGCCAAGCTGCAAACAAGCATAAATGCTACCATTACAGAATTACATTTTCTCATGGCCAATTCCCCCATTTTGATGCTGAATGCCAAATCAATTCAAGCCTTCGGTCTTCGATACTCCGACGCATTCATAGATCGGACGCCGTTAAAGTGACTCAACCCTCCTCTGCAAGTTCAAATAATTTCGGACCCCTGCTTGTCTTTGCTGACAACTGAAACTGTAAGCGTGTCCATTAAAAGTATAGAAGGTTCAAGCCGGGAAAACTGCAGAATAATTTAACATAAAGTGAGAATTTTTTAGCCTTCACGACTTTGGGTTTTAAACGTGTATACATTTAATTATCCATCTCATCATTATTATCATCACCGAAGGAAAGCTCCTTTGGTTTTAATAAAAAACAAGGAGCAGCTGATGCCGCCCCTTGTTCATTAGATTGAATTTACCTATTAGTTTAGTGAACATTATTTTTTAAAACGAAATTTAGCTCTCCATATTATTATTGAAATTGCTGCTGCGAATGCAAAAAAAAGTAATATCAATATATGCTTATCTATGTATTAGGATTTAAATATTCGTTGATGGTGAGTACATGAATAAATTTCCGAATCATCTACATGACCTTTTCCGAATCCAGATCGTCTATATCATTAGCTAAGCCTTCAAAATCTTTATTTACTTTAGCTGATATGACATTCTTATTCAAACCGAATCATTATTGAATAAGAAACTCGATCCTCTAGGGCAGTTCGTAAAGATGATCTGTACAACCTAATTCAACAGCCCCAAGAACCAAATTAGAAACAGCTTTTAACGAATAACTAGCATTGCTTTTAACGCATAAAAGGCCGGAATCACCTTAATGTGACTACCAGCCTTTATGACTCAAGAAGTAAAATTCGTATGATCTATTCTCGTATGCACCTGTATGTCAAATTTCACTAACGGATAGTACTCCTTCCAATTATCCTTCATTTTACGCCAATATTTTGGCTGCTTACGATGAATCATTTCTCCTATCCCAAGCATATCAACCTTATTTTTCTTGGAAAATAGGATAAACCGATCGATCTCTTTGGTAATGCTTTCATTTAGCGCTCTCTCCCAAGCGGCTACCTCTTCCGAATCGATCTTCGTATTTGTGCATTGTTGACTAGTTAAATTCAGATCCGCATAAATTTCTATTTTGACAATTGCTTTGAGCTGCTGATCCACATTAGGATGTATGGCGCTGCGGTTATTAATGTTTTCAAATGTCAGCATCTCCCTCTTTCGCCCGCACCCTATCGTTTCGGAAGAACCGTTCATCTGGCCTGAAGCACGAAGGAAACCTTTTGTTTCCTGTACATGCAAGAAACCGACGAGATGATCGCCTTTAAAAGCAAAAAGTCCCTTCGTCTGTAACAATTGAAGTTTTTTATCTACCTGGTCACTAACAATCTCTATCGACGGAATGCTTATGTCTTTGTACTGGTTAATTAATTCTTGATAGACATCAATGAAAGTAGTTTTATGGGTTAAGGCCGTCGTGTTCCCTCCCTCGGATAAACCCTTTAGTGCTTGAGAAGAAATGGATACGTTCGGCATAGATACTTTTAACGCTTCAAAAGCAGTACCTTCCTTTACGTATACTAAAGTTGAATTCCGAAATTGTCTTAACCGTCGGATATCCTCTAACATCTTATCAATTCCGCTCCTGGCAAGGTCCGCACTAAATATAATGGCCGACGTATGGCCCCAAAGCAGCGTTCGGTCCGATTTCGATCTCATGAGACGGGCAGCCTCAAATAAGCTTCTACCCTCCGTGGATAGAAAGAACGTTCGCTCCTGCATCCCCTTCGGCTGTTGTCCGCCAGTCGTCAGCCTCGCAATTTCAGCCGTTAATCTAACCGCTCCGTTCTCCCCTTTGTCAATGGCAATGGAATGTACGATATGGAGCTCGTTAAGCTCCATACTGCCCTTGCAGCCCGTATTAATAAAACAAACAACAATTACCGCGACAGCAAACCATTTTCTTGCTTTCATCTTTGCTTACCCGAGAATCGCCTGTTTTGAATCGAACGAAACAATCCGGGCCGTTTATTGTTCATTGAATGCGGCCTACGAACGATAATGTCCGTTAATTCTTCGAACTTAAATGGTGAAGCAGGTCCCAAATAAGGAATGCCGAAAGAGCGAAGCGAAGCGAGGTACGTCAAGAGCATAATAATCCCAACCATCACTCCGACATATCCTAGCAAAGAAGCAAGCAGCGTCATTCCGAACTGAAGCATACGAATGACATAGTTAATAGCGGTAGGAGGCAACGTAAACGTGCAAATTCCGGTTAGAGCAGCGACGATAACCATAATGGGGGATACGATTCCAGCTGCTACAGCAGCTTGCCCCAATATGAGAGCGCCTACGATGCTGACAGCTTGTCCGACCTGTTTCGGCATGCGGATGCCCGCTTCGCGCATAATTTCGAAAGCAATCATCATCATAAAGCTTTCCACCACCGCCGGAAAAGGAACAGGCTCTTTCGCCGATGCTATGCTCTGCAGTAACGTCGTCGGTACCAGCTCATGGTGAAACGTAACCGTAGCTACGTAAAAGGCAGGAAGCAGCATTCCGATCATTGCACTGAAAAATCGAATTAGGCGCATCACAGAGCCGATATAGTAGTTCCAGGCGTAGTCCTCGCTCACTTGGAATGCTTGCAAAAAAACAAACGGCAGAAGCATTACAAAAGGCGTTCCTTGCACAATGACCGCAATTCTGCCATCAAGCAATGCGCCGATAACTCGATCAGGCCTCTCTGTCGATTCAATTAACGGAAATAAGGTCCCGCGGTTATCGGTGATCCACTCCTCCACGTAATTGCCTTCCAGTATCGTATCCGCTGGAATTTCACTGATTCTTAAGTGGACTTCCTTTAAAATTTCCGGATTCGTTATTCCTCCAACTGACAGAATGATGAGGTTTGTTTTACTCAAGTGACCTACCTTGCGGTATTCAACCTTTAAGATGGGTGACGGAAAATGATAACGGACCAAAGCTAGATTATTGGTCAAGGACTCCGTAAATCCGCTTCTTGGACCTTTCACTACCGCTTCAGTTACCGGTTCATCCACGCTTCGCAGTTGGATTCCGAGCGTATTGATGGATATCGCATATTCTTTTTCATCAAAAAGTAGTACCGATAGGCCAGCCGCAAGAGAGTCTGCGGCATCCTCGATGGTGTAGACCTTCTCGTCCATTCGGAAATAAGTCAGCAGGTTTTCATCTTCTTTATATCGAATCAGCATAAGATCAAGCTTCCTCGTATCAGTCATTTCATTTAGATAACATACCGTAGCAGACTGGCCCTGGCTAAAGGTGGAATGAACCATAACCAGATCATCCGTCGCTTGCATGTATTCCTTTAGCAATCGTTTGTTATCGCAAACGTTGCTCGTGAGCTTTGTTTTGTTATTACTGTTGTTGCCCACAGCATTCACCTGCTTTTTTTTTCATATTCTCTTTGATCAAAGCAATAAACAGCAGCAAGGCTGGAATGAATAGCTGAAACATAACAAAATACCAAGACTGGCTGTCATAAAAGGCAGATAACTCGATTAATCCCCATACTTTGAACTTGGAGACGATAACAAAACCAATGGCCAACGGAATAATGAACATGTGAGGCTTGCGGAGCCGCAGCAATTGTGAAAGACCTTGGTGCGCGGACCAGAAGTATACCGTTATTTTGATAAACGAGCTCATCACCCAAACAACAACGAGCGCGGCATCAAAACGTTCTATGTTGTTGAACAGCTTTATATTTTGAATGAGACTAATGCTCGGGTAAGTAAAGGTTGCCATCGTCTTGCCGCCAAACAGCATCGTGCACGATAAGATCGACATCAAAAGCAGCAGCAATGTAATGCCCACGGCACTCATGGCATAAGCAGTCGTGTGCTTCGTCTTACGAACATGCTGCAGGACCATTGATATAAACATCAAATCACCAAACCAGGACATGGAAAGCAAAAGCCCCCTGAGCGGCTGAGCCAGACCGTTTTCCAGTATTGGAAGCAAATATTCGGGGTGATATTGGTTGATCAGCAGCAAGTAGATCAACAAGAAGGTGGTTACCGTAACAAAGAATATTATTTCCGAAACACGCGCAAACACTTCAAGGCCATGATAAGCCGCATACGCACACATGATAGCACCGGCAGACAAATACCAGATCTGCGGAATGAGCGGATTTAATACGATAATAAAAAACTGGGAAAACTCGCGTAAAACCCAAGACGTTACGTCAATAAAATAGCAGATAAATAAAAAGGCCATAGCGCTTCCGATCCAAGAACCGAGCAGATGCGTACAAATAGAAATGATATTTTTATTCGGGTAAAGTTGATTGAGCTTCAAAAAAACGAACAAATTTATGAGACCCATTATTCCTCCAGCCACTGCCAAGTACCAAGAGTTTCGTTCCGCATATTCGGCAAATGTTGCAGGGGCGTAAAGACTCGAGGTTCCGATCGTTGAAATGACGATTAGGGTCATCATTTGAAAGTTGCTTATTGTCGTGATACGACGTTCCATATTGAACCTCCCTTACCGATTGATTCATTATGCGCTGTAATTGGTAATTTATTCGTGGCATAATTGGGATGCGCATAAGGAATAATAGCTCAGAGGTGAGATATTATTATGAAAGCTTATATCATCGTATCTACTTTTTCAGCCGTCTGGATTGTTATGGTGTATATGTTTTTATCTGACTACTATTGGTACCAAAGGATTGCTGCTGGAACATGGGGATTTATACTTGTGAATGCCATTACGCTGATTCCCGTACTGCTATGTTTTTTTATTGCTGATCGGCTTCAGCCTGTCGAGAAATCGGTAGATTCGCAATAAATTGACTTTATGCGTTCTTCGTTATCTCTTTATACGAATAATGCCAATGAAGATATTAAGAAGTATTCGAGTTCGGTCAGTTCGCCACAGGAATACCGGTGTATTAAAATAAAAAAGCTGGGATAATCCCACACTTATTTGGGGTTATCGCAGCTTAATCAGTTTCTTATACCTTGGAAAAAACCTCTTTATATCTGTTAACAAACACATTCGAATCAAGTTATACACCATACCGAATATTGTTAACCCTTGTATTTGTCAATGAAAAGTTTTGAAAGACTCGTTCTCCACCTTTTCCTATTGGCGCTTGCGCAACAAGTCCCACCTTGATTGTCTTATCGACTGGCAAGCTAAAGAATCGCATCATATCAAACTTAACCCCATCCAACGAATAATGGAATGAAAATGAGTTATCAACTCTTGCAACCTGTAACCATACATGATTTCCGTTAATGTTACACCCGTTAGCGTCATCCGAATTATGATTTGTGACAACACTTACTACAGCGTGTGTACCAAAATCTGTCTGTTCGAAGCATGCTTTAGCCCACACCTGAAGATCTTGCATAACCATAATGGTCGCCGCATCGTAAGTATCCCTGAAATCATGAGAAACCTGAACACGCATCACAAAATCGCCAGTAACATCTGTGTAATAAAATGGTGCATTGCAAAGATTTTCCGGTGTAATTCCTGTTTCGGAAACGGCTCCATTATTGCAGAAGAAATCACTTTCTGCAGGGGCTTCAATAATCAGTTTGTCATTTTCATAGGTTGCCTTGCTTTCATTAATCCACTTAAAATTGTTAAATATTGAATTTCCCATTTGAGATTCTCCTTTGTTTAGATAAAGTATGATGCAAATTACTAGTTTAAGTAGCAGATTGCTTAAATACATAGTACCATTTTAAGCTGAAACAACGATATATTAACCTAGATTCATCGAGGCAGGAAGTCCCAACTGATATCTGTGTTGATTGTAAGAGATTGTAATAATGAAAATAGCGGTCTATCTCTCTTTTTAATTATTTCAAACTTTTACATTTTTCTCAATAAAAATGATCATTTATATGACCGATAATAGACTCCTAAGGGGCATTACATCATTTGAATACTATAACTATTCAAGCGGACCTTCAATTTCTGCTCCTACCTTTGTAGATCACCTGCTAAGCCCAAAACACCCAAGAGTCATTGCGATATAAAAATCATTATGACGGACACGTATCTGGAATCGACGTAACACTAAGAAAAGTGCTTCAGCAATTCATGATTGCTCAACCAATGAAAAAAGTAGATGTTGTAAATCCTCCTTCATCATAGTCATACATATTAAATTCAATCTTGAGCACCGTTTCCTTCATAATTGTTATCTCCCTAATCTCTTACCCACTTTTGGTTAAGCTTATCTACTTTAAACTCACGCTGAAGCAGGTATTCCGCAACGTGTGCACCTACAGTGCTTCATAACAATAATTTTGATATGTTTTTATAATATTCAGATTTTAATGCGGAAATTGGCTTATTAATTGCTCTTCTCGAGCAGAGTAGTTACTTCCGCTTCACGATTAAGTTCAATTTTCTGCCTCCGATGATGGAAAAAGTAATAAATGATAAGTGTAAATAACATGATTAGTCCACCGATCAGGTACATCATGTGATAGCTTGTCATTGCTGCAAGAAAACCGAGCAAATAGGATCCTATTCCATATCCTGAGTCAAAAAACACTAAAAACGTACTCATAGCAACTCCCCTGCGATGACTAGGTGAAGCTTTAACCGCAATGGTCATAAAGGTAGGAAAAACAGCACCATATCCGAGTCCAATAATTCCTGCTGCAATAAGAAATACAGATGCCGAATAAGCTTGGCTTAACCAGACCATCCCGAAAATGAATAAGAGCATTCCTGAATAAGCAAGGATATGCTCTCCTTTTCGATCGAATAATCGCCCGGTAAAAGGTCGAGTTAGTAGGATCATTAATGCCAAAACCACAAAGAAATAGCTTGCAATACTCTCCAGCCCAAGCGTTTTGGCATATACTGAGATAAATGTAGATAAGGCACCATAAGAAAACGCAAGTAAAAAACCAACTATGGAAATAGGCATCGCCAGCGGCTCAAAGTAACGGCGAAACCCTTTAACAAATACCATTGAGGTTGCATTCACGTGACTTGGGAACCTTGTAATAACCCCGCACAATAAGGAAAGCAGTGAAAAGACAGCAACCGCAATGAACATAACACTATAGTTAATTTGCGTTGTTATCCATAAGCCTATAAATGGCCCAATTACCATTGCGAGACTCATAAACAAACTAAAATACCCAACTCCTTCTCCTTTCCGATGTTCAGGGATAATGTCCAAAACAATGATTGAAGAGGATGTAGTCACCATCCCAAAAGCAAAACCATGAATAACACGCAATACGAGCAGGGTCGAATAGTTGTCAATCCATGTGTACGACAAACTACATATCGTAGAAATAATTAAAGTAATAACTAAAATTTTTCGTTTACTTATCTCGTTTAACCACTTTCCGGTTAAAGGTCTTGAAATGACCGCAGTAATAACAAAAAACGTGATAACAAGTCCGATGCCTTCCCTACTCCCATGCAGCTCATCGAGTACAAATTGCGGTAAGGTAACGGCTAACATATAAAAGGTCAAGAAGATAAAAAAATGACTTAAACAAATCGTTACAAAATCCCGACTCCATAATCTACCCACTCCGACCCCTTCTTTCTTTAAAATAAAACAAATCACCTCCCACACTTTGCAGTGTTTCATATTACAATGATAATCAAGCAACTGCCAAGGCAAAAGCTCGGTCCAGTTTGTGTTTATTTTGTTCTTGTATATTTGAATAATAAAACAACAGTTTTATATGCACTGAGGGATCCCATTCGATTGTTAATCGTTTCGAACTTCTACAAAGGATGTGTACTGGCATGTGAGGACTTCGATCCCTTTTTGTGATATCCACGATGTCCAACACTCAATGCATTCCTTTGGATATGGATACTCAAAATGTGATAGTACTGTTTGCACTTTTAAAGAATGGCTTACGGTCGATTCAGCACGCTATCTTTTCATGCCAGGTCAAAATTTTTGGACAGATTTAATTAGATAGTCCAAGTTTTCTTATTTGTTCTTGAAGAAGCTCGGTAAATTTTAGAACTGTTTGCCCCCTATATTTTTCCTTGTGATAAATTAGTCCAACTTGCCGACTAAATGGGGCTTCCTCAATACTCAATGTTCTTATTCCAGGCCTATTCCACTGCTTAATCAAGGTTTCTGAAAGGATGGAGCCCCCTACTCCTGCTTCAATAAGGCTGATAATTGTTTCAATTGAATCGGTTTCGATGGCAGGTCGTATATGAATATTCCTGAGGCTGCAGATGGCATCAATCTGCTGCCGACACTGATAATTCTCCGGAAACAAAACAAGGGAGATGTCCTTAAGATCCCCTAAGCTTACTTGGGTTCTCTCCGCTAGGGGATGATCAGCATTGACTACTAAATAAAGCACATCGTCGTAAAGGGGCTGAGAATCGATTCGTTCATCATGGACAGGAGTAATAGTAAGCGCAAGGTCGATCTCGTTATGAAGCAAGCGTTCCGCAACATTATCCGCGGTAATGATTCTAACCTGCACTTCTGAATAGGCATCATGAAAATCCGGCAGTAGCCGGCAAACAAGCGAATTTAATTCGCCAGGCAAAACCCCCACGGCTAGACGCCCTCGTTTGATTTCTTGCAGTTCCTGAATTTCTTCCCGTACGCTTTCAAGGCTGTGAAATACGGTTTGGCAATGTTTTAGCAAAATAAATCCTGCCTCAGTAATGGCTATCTTCTTTCCTATCCGATCGAATAAAGGTAAACCCAATTCGTCCTCAAGTGCTTTTATCTGGTGGCTAAGTGTAGGCTGCGTGACACCTAACTTCTCGGATGCTCTTGTAAAATGCAGCTCGTGACAAATTTCCATGAAATATTCCAATTGCCGGATTTCCATCCTGTACCCCCAATTTCCTGAACTCTTTATAGAATCATATTATAATCAACGATTTAGAGTCATAGTCAGCTTGCATTATAGATAATTTTAGATAAACAAAACAATCCCCGACTGCTGTCCGACGGGGATTATTAAAAGAGCAGCCTTTAAAGAATCACTTTCGCTAAAAAAACTTACTCATGCCATGGCGAATGAAGTACACAATCGCAAAAGTCGATTCGTTTGAATCCGGGGAGCAACCGGGCACATACATCTGCCTTGATATTGCCAAAGGTCGTTTCCGGTTTATGAGCAAACCCCTCAAGAAATGCCGGTAAAATTTTGTTCTTAAATCCATCACGCGGATAAGCCGATGTTACTTGGTTTCGCATCTCTTCGGTAAGTGCATCAAAGTTTTCTCCCATCACATCATAGCCAACGCCAGAGTAAATCAAGGCGACTTCCGATTCTTTATACTGGGCCACTCCAATGGTTGTATGCAAGGCGATGGCATCCCATACGAGCCGTGCAGATTCTTCCGGTACCCCATAACTTCGTAAAAAGTTACGTGCTGCATTAGCTCCGTCCACCTCAAAACGTTTATCTGGACTGCTGTAGCGCTTGGTAAGTCCTAGGTCGTGGAACAAAGCGCTGATATACAGCAGCTCTGAATCATACTTAACATTATTTCTTTTTCCCATCAGTGCACCAAATAGATACACCCGGTGGGAATGATTCCATAATAAGTCGTTTCCATACTCTCGAAGTATCTCTGCGGCTGCTTTAGCCAGCGAGCTGTCTGGTATTTGAATATCTGCAACAAAATTTGACATGAACAGATCCTCCTTATAAGTTTGTTTAATTAGGGGTGTTTATGAAGTTAATTGTATGTTTTCAATAATCATTGATCAATATTATTGTTTCTATCATTATCATAGATATAACGCATGATTTTATAGATACATAGTTTGGAATCGTCATACTCTCACCCCAGACGAGACAACAGGAAGTAGACGGCTATCAGTAGAATATAATGATTTCTTTGAGATAAAAAAAGATCCACATCCACTTGAAGTGCACTTGATATGTATAGATGTTTACACAAAGCAGTCGCCCCAAGCTATGAACCCGCTTGAGGCGACTGGATTTTATTTGTTTGAATATGGTTGGAACCGTCAAGCTAACAAAATCGGTCAATTCACGGTCAACCTGATCCAGAACAAACACTTTCACTGTATAGGGCGAATTATTTAGCAGTATACAATCCATATATCCATACTGCTTATTCGCCTTTTTCCATTCCAATCGGCATCATCATACCATTATCCATCCCCATCATTGTAACGCTGCTCGATTCTTCTTCTCCGTCTGCCAAATAAACCTCAGTTCCAAATGCTGGCTCAGAATAAGGGAGGTTTGTGTTTCCGCGGACGAGAATTTGACGATAATTCCCTGAATGACCTTCGAATCCGTCATGGTCCCATGGAACCCAAGAACGTGCATTGCAATAATGGCAAACGAATGAGCGTCGGTAGCGATCCTGAGTACGATTCGGATAGGAGCGATGAAGTAGATGCGAATGGAAAAATAAAACATCTCCAGGACTTAGCCGAACGGGTATGGCTGGAGGATAGTTTGCGACAACCTTAGAAAGCGTATTCACATTATCGTCCAAATGGCTCACATTCTGCACACCATTCAAATCCTCGAATGCATCCACCGCGTGCACATTTCCTCCTCCAACACCATCGGGAGGATATATGGGTTCGTGGTTCGAACCGGGTACAACCCATAAGCAGCCATTTTCTTCATCTGCTTCCTCTAAAGCGATCCACGCTCCGATTAACGTATCCGGATGCGTCTTAATATAGCATGCATCCTGATGCCAGCCTTGACCGCCTTTTCCAGGAGGATTTAAGAAAAGCATGGACTGAAGAGCGTATACATCCGGCCCGACCAACGCCTCTGTAACATCGACTATTCGAGGGTTAAGCATGCCCCTCTCCGCAGCTCCGCTGAAACGAGACATCATGTGAATTCGTGTCGCCTTTGCAAATTCCTCTTTGAGAGGGTCCTTGCTATCACGATCTGCCTGATTATCCAGCTGAAGGCTATTAAGCCTTGATTGCTCTGCTAATTCATATAGCTCGTCGATGTCTTCTTTTGACAATAAGTTTCTGACAATTAAGTAGCCTTCTCTGTGATATTGGGAATAATCCTTCACGCTTACTAAATAGCGGTTATCCCTCGCACGTGATTTAGGTATATAAAACTTCCCCATAACCAGTTCACTCCCTCGATTTATATGCCTACCCCCTAATTTTAGCGTGATGAGGCAGCACTCTCCATAGTCTAAAACCGGCAAATGATGTGTTTATTTGACCAAGGAATTCACCAAAATATTTCGATTTAATGGATAAGGCGTGTACGGGTCCAATACGGAAACCGTATGGCGAAATAAGGGATCCTGGCACCTTTTTATGTAATCCGATGCCGTTATTCCACGAACTTTTTTATACATTTTTGAGAAATGGTGTTCATCACCGAAGCCTACCGAATAGGCAATCTGTTTCACTGTGCCGGTGCCCCTCATCATCAATATCTCAGCACGCCGAAACCGTAATTCGAGCAGCATCCGTTTGGGGGACATGCCCGTGGTAGCGACAAACATTCGTGTGAAGTATTCATGTGACCAGCCCGATATCGCTGCGATTTCTTCAATCTTTACGGAATCGGTCAAATGCTCTTCCATATAGTTAATCGCGTGTTGAATAGGAACAGGCAAGGGAATCGCTTCCCCTTCCGCAACTTGTGAGGAAAAGGACGATAGTTCTTCTAGAGAGGCGGAAATCAAAACGGCAAGCCTTCTCCGCCAATACGCAGGCTGGTGATTCGCAATCCAAAGTATTTTCTCCATTAAGCCAGTTACGAGCATATGGCGCCCTGCCAGGAACATATGCCCCTCTCGGAGCAAGGACACGAATCGTTCGTCCGCTTTCCGCAGTGAGGCATAATCAAAATGCACAAACAAATGCCGTACGTTTTTTTCCGGCGCGAACCGGTAGGTATGCCATTCACCTGGGCGTGTGAATATGAAGCATGGCTCATTAAGAACAAATAGGCTTCCGCCTATCTCATATTCCGTTTGGGTACCATCGGGAAAGTAGACTAATTCGAAATCATCAATTTGCCTGGGCCCCAGCACAAACCCAGCTTGGATGACAAAGTCTCCTGCGTTATGGACTAAGGGCAAGTGAAAGGTCTCTTGCTCATGTTCACTCATATTCATCAACTCCCTCTATATCCAATATGTGCAGTCAAAGGAATTATTTTATTTGTCCCTTCGCTTGAAGATATCATATTTCCCCTCCGAACAGTATGTATGAAAAAACGAAACCATATTTTTCCCTCTATTCAACTTCATCTTCATAAAAAAATGGACATCTTCGTTCCTAAGAAACGGATGCCCACATGTATTATGTAACAATATATAAAAATACTAAGAATTATAGGTTCGACAACGTAGGAGAAATACGGGGCTCGCTGGCATCGCTATACGATAAGGAAACGGATGGAGGTCTCTTAGGTCTCAACCCGTTTTTTATGTTCGGTTTATCCTTTTATGCCGGACAGTGTTACCCCTTCAATAATATAACGCTGTCCGATCATGTAAACGACCAATACCGGGAGCAGAGCGATTGAAGCACCAGCCATCATCAGAGTCCAGTCCGTCGCATACATGCCGCGGTATAGATTCAGCATCATAGGTACCGTAAATTGCTCCGGGCTGTTGAGAAAGATAAGCGGATAAAAGAAATTGTTCCACATGCCCAGAAACGTAAATATTCCGAGTGCTGAAAGCGCAGGCTTGACAAGCGGAAGCATGATGCGCGTATAGATCGTAAAGCGATTGGCACCATCCACAATGGCTGCTTCTTCCATTTCCTTCGGGATGCCTCTGAAAAATTGGCGGAGCAGAAAAACGCCAAAGGCATTTAATAAGGCAGCAGGCACGATGATCGACTGATGCGTATCGAGCCAACCGAAATTTTTCATCATCAAGTACAGCGGGATGATTGTCACTTGTCCGGGCACCATCATCGTTGCTAGAAACAATATGAACAGCGGTTCCCGGAATGGGAACCGGATTTTGGCGAAAGCGTATGCAGCCATTGAGCATGTTATCAGCTGCGCGAATACGACGATGACATTAATATAAAAGCTGTTAAAGTAAGCTCGCCCGAAAGGCAAGGCCGTCAACGAAGTTTTGAAATTGGACCATACGAACGGTTCTGGAATCCATTTAGGCGGAACGACGAATACTTGGGACAAATCTTTTAGTGCACTGAGTATCATCCATAGGAAAGGCAGCCCCATGACGCAGGCCCCAATGATCAGCACGACATGAAGCACCATCGTTGAGGGTTGAAGCTTTTTCGAATTCATGAGTTTTCTCCTTCCCGGTCATCCTTATTCTTCGTAATGAACCCAACGTTTGGATATTTTCATCTGCAGCAAGGTCAGCGTCAATATCATCGCAAATAGCGTGACAGCGGCCGATGTGCTTGTTCCGAAGGTAAAATCAACAAATGCCGAGTCATATATATGGTATACAAGTGTATAACTGGCTTTTGCCGGTCCACCCGAGGTCATGACAAAGGATTGATCAAACACCTGAAAGGATCCGATCACTGACATGATGGTGACAAAAAATGTAGTCGATGACAACAAAGGAACCGTAATATGCCGCAGCTGCTGCCATTTGCTGGCGCCGTCAATTTGTGCAGCCTCGTAATATGTCGCGGATATTCCCTGTAATCCCGCAAGGAAAAGCACCATACTCCCTCCAAGTCCCATCCATATGCTAAGCAGCGCAATGGAAGGCATTACGAACCGCGTGTCTGTCAGCCAACGGGGACCTTCAATGCCGAACCAATCTTTTAAGTATAAATTAATCAGCCCGAAATCCGCGTTAAAGAGCCACATGAAAACGACTGCTACCGCTACGGACATCGTAATGTTAGGCATAAAATAAATAAGCCGGTAAAGGATCTTTCCTTTTACTTTATTTAAGCCAATAGCAACAAGCATCGCCAGAATAATGCCGGTCGGTACGGTGAGAACGGTATAATACAGCGTGTTAACTAGCGCGATTCTGAAATCGGGATCTTTAAACTGCCCCACGAAATTGTCCAGTCCGACAAAGGTCCGTTCACCGAAGCCGTCCCAGCTCATTAGACTGATGGCGAAAGCCAATATTAGCGGAATCAACGAAAAGATAACTAAACCGACCATTTGCGGAAAGATGAAAAAATATCCCCAGAGGCTGTCCACCGTCTTCGTCCTCATGAAGTGACGTTTCGAATCTGTTTGGTCTATTGACGGAGAGGGCCCATTATTAACGGCCGTTTTCATATCGATGTAAGCCACCTTTCTTCTATTATAGTAAGAAGGAAGGGATTTCCGAATGTTCGAAAGGCCCCTTCCATTTCCTTGTGAAAGGACTGCTGGCTGCTTATTTTTTTCCTTTGTATTCCTCAATCTTCTTGTTCGCCAATGCCTCGATTTCCTTCATTGCTGTATCCAAATCCTCGTTTTTCAGCCATAGCGCCTCAAAACGGGAATTAATATCATTACTTAGACCGGGAATACCCGCTTCAAACGGAGTTAATGCATAACCGATTTCACGAGCATCCAGGAAAAACTGCGCATGCTCGGGAAGGTTCCCTTCAAGCACCACTTCGTCTGCTCCCGATACCGAAGGAACGGCATTGCCGCCTCCTTGAAGACGATAGGTTTGACCTTCCTTATTGACGAATTCCGATAAGAAGGTGTACGCCGCCTCTTTATGCTTGGTAGTCTTATTCAGTACCATATAGGCTGTCGGGATACCTGCGGGCTCGATTTTGTTGCCGGTATTTGTCGGCCAAGTGACGATATCGTACTCGAGGCTATCGTTTTTCTTGAACAGCGGCAGGTACCAGCGCCCTGCGCCGACAAAACCAACCTGATTGGACATAAACATCGCATCGCCGCCTTGTCCTTTTGGAAGCGTGCCGGCAAATGTAATGTTTTTACTCTTGACGTTATCATATAAGAATCGGAATGCTTCGACCGCTTTTGGATCCGTGTAGCCGATATATTTGCCATTGTCGTCATAAACCTTTCCGCCGTTAGAGGTTACCCAACTGTGTGTGCTGTTCCATGCATTATCAAGTACATAACCATATTTGCCGCTTTCACGGATTTTGTCGGTCATTTCCTTAAAAGCGTCCCAGTTCCACTGACCATTTATCTGCAAATCGGCGGGCATTTCAGTAATGCCTGCGTCCTTTAAAACCTTCTTGTTATACCAAAGCACCATCGGGTTATTGTCTACCGTTGCCCCGTATATTTTACCGTCGCGCTCAGCGGCTCCCCATAGGCCCGGGAAGAAATCCTCTTTCTTAACCGCGCTTCTTGCATCATCCATTAACGGCGTGAGTTCCTCTATGCTGCCGTTTTCAATCAGTTTAACAATAAAAGCGTCACCGGCATAAAAAATGTCAGGGGCCGTTCCGCCACTCAATTGCGTTAAGATTTTTTGATCGTACTCCCCAGGGATCGGGATTAACTCCGCTTCAATTTCAGGATGCTTCTTATTAAAATCGTTTGTGAAATCTTGAAACCTTGTTAATTCTCCCGGATTCCCCCATGTAGCCCACTTGATTTTTACTTTCCCCTCTTTTGGACTGTTTGTTCCGGCTTCTTCTCCATTAGACACTCCGTTGTTGCCACCACCGCTCGTACCGCAGGCTTGAATCAAAGCAGACACAGCAATAATCATGATGAGTAGAGACCATTTGAGCTTTTTCATTCTCTTTTTCCTCCCTCAAAATATCTAATTTTCATTCAAAAATATTTTGTAAGCGCTTTAATTATAGTTCATTGTCAAAGTGGGTTTGAACGGTTTATGTTCCGAAAGAGTGTCTTGTTTTCCGCAATTAGCGTTATTTTATTTTCGCAACAAACCTTGAAATTCAGCTGGAGATACACCTACGATCTTTTTAAATTGCTTGCTAAAATATTTTACGTCGTTAAAACCAGACTGCTCGGCTACCTCATACACCTTGAGCGATGATCCTTGCAGCAGCTCCTTCGCTTTCTTTACGCGCAAGGCGATCAGGTGGTCGATGAAGTTCTCTCCTGTCACACGTTTGAACATTTCGCTGAAATAATTCCTGCTTACATTTACCGCATCAGCCACTTCCTGCAGGGAGATCGATTCCCTATAATGGCTCTTGATATAGTCAGCGGCCTCCATTACGATCCTTTGGTGCAATGTTTTATCCGGCCGCGAAGAGTCTTCACCACCCACGATTGTTTGGTAGCCATCTTTTACATGTTGAATGACCTCAGTGACATAACCCAGCCTGCCGAGCTCCCGGATTTTCCGGATGATGGAAGAATCAGCGTCTTTGAATACGGCAAACAGGCTAAGCAATTCCTCTGCCTCCTGCAGCACTTCCTCTTTCGATCGATATTGCGGTAACCAATGCTTCATAATTTCATTTATCATTTGTTCTGATCTGGAATGAAAGCCCATCGTTAACGACTCTTTGAGTTCGTGTAAGGCTGCCGCAAAAGGATAGGGCGATGCCGAAATGGAATCCATTTGCTCCTCCGCAGCAAGCAAGCGACACGGTCCGTGGAAGAAACCGACCGCGAGCATTTTTTTCGCCTCCATGGAGGCATTCTGAAGGTCAAGATAATTCTCATAAACGATGCTGAGTCCTATGGATACGTCCAATAGGTTCGACTCCGTATGCTGCGAAAATTGCTCGATAAGCTCATAAAACGTGACATGCGGGTTTGGGTGGTGTACAGGAAGAGCAGCCAAAAGCAAGTCCGGACGAAGCATGACCGACACAAAGGAACCAAATGCTTGATAGAGTGCCTGTTTGAGCACTTCTCCCAGCTCTGTTAGGAGATCATTCCTTTCAGCATCCGTTTTTCCAAATACGTTGATCCCCAAAGCGGCAATGCGGTAGCTTACTTCCGGGCATTCTGTCTTTATTCGTTCGATAGCAGCCGGGTCGCCGCATAGCGCCTTGCAGAATGTCTTCTCCAGCATTTTCTGCTTATTAACGAGCTGTTGGTCTTCAAACTGCTGAACGATTTGTCTGTTCTCGCTTTCTTCCTGAAGCTTTTTTTTCATTTGATTCAGAACCGTTATGAGTGAATCCGAATTAAGTGTTGGCTTCAAGATATAATCGCTGGCCCCTAACCGGATTCCTTCCCGTACATATTCGAAATCATTATGACAGCTGAGCAGCAACACCTTGACCCAAGGACATAATTCTTTAGTCTTGCGCGTGAGCTCGAGTCCATCCATCACAGGCATAGCAATGTCGGTGATCAATATATCAATCTCTTGATTCTGAATCCATTTCATTGCGTTTTGCCCGTTTGACGCTTCACCAACCAATGTAAATCCGTGCCTCTCCCAATCAAAAGTGGTACGAAGCCCGATTCGCGCTATCTTCTCGTCATCAACCAATAGCACTCTGTACATAGGTTTCCTCCTTAGAATCGGCAATCGTAATAAGCACCCGTGTCCCTTCGTTTTTGATGCTTGAGATGCTGAGCCCGTATGTACTTCCGTAATATAACTGAATGGTCTGATGAACATGATTCAGCCCGATATTGGTCATCCCTTTATTGCTGCGCTCTTTATCGTTCATCTGCAGTTGATGAAGCCTTCCCTCATCTATTCCGATACCGTCGTCGGTTATTTTGACCACGATATTTTGTCCGATTTGTTCGACTTCGATTTCAATCGATCCATCTGCATCCTTTGGAGCGATCCCATGGAAAATGGCGTTCTCGACGATGGGCTGAAGCAGCATTCGAGGAATTTGAATTTTTTTGAGCTCCTCCCGGCAATGGATATTTAAGCTGATTTTGTTATCATAACGGTATTCCTGAATGATCATATATTTCTGGAGCAATTCAAGCTCCTCCCCGAGCGGAATGAAAACGCCATTCCGTTCAAGACTGCCTTCCAATAATTGAACCAGCGTAGTGACGGCGTTGTCGACATCATTGGTCCGGTTTAATTTAGCCATCCATCTTATCGAGTTCAACGTATTATAAAGAAAGTGAGGGTTAATCTGATAGCGGAGCGCTCGAACCTCCGCCTTTTTTTTCTCTGATTCCTCCTTGGCAATTCGAGCGATTAACAGATCGATCTGTTTGATCATTTTATTAAAGCTGCGGCCCAGCTGCCCAATCTCGTTCCGGCCGACGCTTTTGCTCCGGACGCTCAGGTCGCCGTTCTCGCCTTTACGCATTAATCGGCTCAGATTAACTAACGGATTACCGATTTTTCGGGTAACGAAATACCCCATGCCTATTGCCGAAAGGATGCAGCAAAGTGCAATCCACATCGTGAATTTCCGGATACTAGCTGAATCGGCTGTCAGTTCCTCGAGAGGTACAACCCCAACCACATCCCAGCCGTTATACAGGCGTTCAGGAATCACCAGCGTGCTTTTGTTGTCTTTGTTATATTCCGTCGCTTGCGACGGAAGGATGAGGTTGGACTCTTTTCCATACTGCTTGGAATCCGGATGATAGAAATAACGGTTCTTGTCATTGGTGACGTAGATGTAACCCGTATCCCCAAATTGAACGCGGTCAAGCTCATCGATCAGAACCTGGCCCATGATCTCAAAGAACATCACGCCGATAATGTCGCCGGTTTCCCAGCTTCGTATGGCGCGGCCAAGGCCGAATACAGGAAACCCCATTTCCGTTTTCTTTAAATAAGAGTTTTGAGAGAGTCCGAACCATACGCTATTACCATTCGCTTCCAATATTGCTTTATACCAGTCGGAATCCCATTGATCCAGAGACACCAAGGAGTCCGAGCTTAATACCGAATTGTTGCGGTTCACATCGAATATATAGATATCGAGGATTTCTGACGAATTGATCATGATGGATGTTAGGATGTCTTGTCCATCTTGAATCTTGAGCGTGGTTTCATATAACTTCTCTTTCGATTGTTCCTTCAAAATATTGTGGATGACCTTACTGTTTAACAGCATCATGGACGAATCATCAAGCTTTTTGAAATAAAGGTTCAGCTTGTCACTCACCTGTGTAATCGTAAGAGAGGCTACCTTACTGACTTGTTCCTCTACGATAGAGGACGATTTATGATAAGACAAAAAACCCATGACCAGAACGGGAAGCGTCATGCCAATAAAGCAGAACCAAAAGAGTTGGGCTACAATGGAATGAAAATGACGGAAACGCATAGTCGTTCCTCCTTTATATTCAACATTAGTTTGCTGAACCTCTATATTACTCAAACTATAACAGCGCTTACAATAGTTCATATTAAAATAAATAGATTATCTTCTACTCTTTCTCTTTTTTTATAAAGGTGCATTTTGCAATAATCAAAGCCCCCGCACCATAAGGTTTTCTGAGCATAATAAAGAGACTCCACCCTGACTTGGAGAAGTTTTCAAGTAACCAACCCGAAAACGAGCCAAGCAAGTGAAGTCACTTGTATATTCTCCAAGAAAGCCTATTTTTCTTTAACAAACTGCAAGCACCGCTTGAGAACATCGAATCCTTCCGCAACAAGTGGTTCGGCTACAAGCTTCATCTTTCCGCTGATGGCAGTTCTGACGATCTTCTTAACGAACTGGCAATCGCATTTGAAATTGGGTTTTAACCTCTGGACAAAAGAATAATGACAGAACTCATAATCGAAAAATAATTCCTAAAAAATTACAGAGATACATTTCAAATGGGGGATTAGCGGTGATTCATTTTATTAAGTCCTTGCATAGGAATAATGAGGCTTTTCAAAAAAAAACACCCCGAAGGGCGAAGCATGTTCCTCCACTATCGTACCCGTTAACTTAATAAAATGAGCATGCCACTGTAGTGCCTGCTCATACATGTATGTTTTTCAACTATCGTTATTCGATGATTGAATAGTAACGGGGGTTGAGGCTTAATATCATACGTAATCTGACCCAAGCCCTACCTAGTAGATAATGTGACTGTTGCGCTTTCAGAGTCGTTTCAGAGTGTACACTCCACCACCTACGTCATGTCCTTAAGACGCTGGAAAGCTGAGGGCGGCGACTCCTCTTCGAGGCGCTGGCGGATCAGAGCGGCACACTCTTCGGAACTAAGCACCGAGGTGTCAACCTCCAGATCATAGATACCAGGCATATGGACAGCCTGCTGCCACAATCTCACCGGCTTTGGCACAGATCCGTCCTCTTCGTAGCCGGAATTCCAAGTAGCGATCCTCCGCTGCATAACAACCTCTAATGGACACCGCACACCCACAAACAAAACCGGCAGTCCACTCAGAGTCCGGGCACAGCTGGGAAGAATCCCCCGCGGGATCGAATAAGCATCGTGGTGACCGACATCAACTACAACATTCAGCCCCAAGCGGCTGTGCGCAGCAATAGACTCATACATGGCTTGATAAAGGGTCACAATGAGTGGCTCAAGGTCGGGGCGTTCCCCACCTGGCCGAAGCCCAATCCCTGGCCGGTAGCGTTCAGGGGTCATCTGCATGAACCGGTCGACTCCCATGTTCATCCATACACCCTCGAACGTATTCTGAATCACAGTGGCAATACTGGACTTCCCTGACCGCGGAGTCCCGTTTAAAATAATAATCTGTCCGGGCTCATCTACCTGTAACATTTGCTTCCCCCTTGATTGTAATGAATAAAAGTTCCTGGTCTAAACCTCAAGACGCTGGAAATCCGGCCACATCTTGGAGGCGCTGGCGGATCAGGGCAGCACACTCTTCAGAACTGAGCACCGAGGTGTCAACCTCCAAGTCATAGTTGCCAGGCATATGGACAGCCTGCTGCCATAATCTCACTGGCTTTGGCACAGATCCGTCCTCTTCGTAACCGGAATTCCAGGTAGCGATCCGCCGCTGCATGACAACCTCTAATGGGCATCTTACACCCACAAACAAAACAGGCAATCCACTCAGGATCCGGGCACAGCTCGGAAGAATCCCCCGCGGAATCGAATAAGCATCATGGTGCCAGACATCCACCACGACATTCAGTCCCAGACGGCTGTGGGCAGCAATGGCTTCATACATGGCTTGATACAGGATCACAATGAGAGGCTCAAGGTCGGGGCGTTCCCCACCTGGTCGAAGCGATATCCCAGGCTGGTAGTGTTCTGGGGTCATTTTCTTGAACTGACTGCCCCCAACGTTCATCCATACACCCTCAAACATATTCTGGATCGCGATGGCAATGCTTGACTTCCCAGCCCGCGGATTGCCGTTCAGAATGACTATTTGTCCGAGTTTATGTTCTTGTGACATACGTTTCCCTCCATTCAATGATTTCGTTCATACTGTAAATGTTTTTCCATCATTGGAAGTTACAATATAGATTGTAGCAACTATATGGCTAATGGAATAGTCTGTAATTTTAATATAATAAGGCGTAAAATTGAATAAGAACATAATCATATCTTGTTGTGCTATTCTGCCCGTTCATATTATGGTTCAACTAAATAGATCCTTATGCCGCAGCCATTGTCAGATAGGTCACTTAATAAGCAAAAAAAAAACCACCCCGAAGGGTGGTCCGTACTCATGATGAATATTTCTTCATATTAGAATGCTGCTCATTAGCGCAGTGAGGCTGCCATTACATGCCTGCAGTCTCGTCTTGGTTATTGTTAAGCTAAAGTTACCTGTTAGTTTAATACCATGTTATTGCATAATATTTTATTTTAATCCATTTTGTTAACTGCTGTTCACTTACAGCTACACTCTACGCCTTCGGACATTTTCGTTTAAAGGTCTTCCGGCTTAATAAATTTCACCTCTGGATACATGTCGTTCGGACCCTGAATCAGATTTCCACCTGCTCCTTTCAATTGCTTATTAAAGAAATCGAGTACATATTGATTTACGATGCTTGTTCCTCTTTTACCATTTATATCTCCTGTTATTCCAGTCAGTTTAATCAACTCAGAATAGAATTGAAGGTCCGTGAAATTGAAGTGTTGGGTACCTTCTACATAAATCGCACTTCCCCCCTGATTGATAACATTTTTAATAATGTGCAGCTCATCTGAAAGTTGTTTATTTATTTCGTTATCCGAACTTTTATCATTTTTAAAATCTACTAACCAGTCTTTAAAAATTCCCGATCTAATAAACATAAAAGGTTTGTTTATAACATCTCTATTTTCCAATTCAAATAGTGACCCGTCCATATTAATCCCAGCCTTGATTCTATGATCTAAATAAGTTGTATTAAACGCCGTTGCTCCCCCAAAAGAATGCCCCATCACGCCTATGTTATTTAAATCTATTATCCCTTTAAATTGACTTTCGATTGCACCTGAATTAAGCTTTTCAATTTGGTTGATTACAAACTCTACATCTTGTGTCCATATATTTCCAATTCTTCTGCGTTCATCTATTGTTGTCATCTTTGTTTTATAGTCCGTTACACGGCCATCCGGAAAAATGGTAGCAAAGGTGCTATACGTATGATCGATTGTGACCACGATATACCCATGACTGGCCAGATTCTCGGCTTGTGATGCATGTAGAACTCTACTGGTTCCCATTCCGTGAGATAGCAGTACCAAGGGATAAGGGCTTGTAGAAGGTAATATTTCTACATTATCATAAGAGTTGGTTTTACTATACTTCCAGTAATCGAACACAAAATCGGGAAGGTTTAAAGAATTAGAGTATGTCTGAATATACTTTTTGAACATTTCTTTATCTTTTGGAAAAAGAGCTTCTCTCTTGTTGTTATTGCCCTTTTCAGTAGGGTACCAAACTTGAACCATTAGTTCCCTCTTATCGCTTTGATCTTCAGTTAAGACTTCATCTCTGTTCTGATCTGTAAAATGAAAAGTTTGAGTACCCACTTTCTCTGGACCATCAAGCTTAGGCAAATGAAAGACAGGCAAGTATACAGACAAGCTGGTAGATACAACAAGTAGAATGACGATTAGGGAAGATAAACTATATTTCAATGGCTTCCCTATTTTTAGGTTCACCATCTTTTCTGATTGCCTGAGTAAAACGATGAGTATGAAAAGAGCCGTCATAATATATACCAAAAGCAACTGCCATCTGTATCCCTCGACAAACAATTGAACTACAAATATAACGCCACTTCCTATACACAAAACATGTCCTGTTTTCTTTGCACCTCTTTTCATTAACAATAGATCTACGAGTAAAGCGAAACAGGATAGAACTAAAAGTATCTCAAATAATCTCATTTGAATTCCTCTCTTTCATCACGGACTTTTACAGGTTATTTACTTCGCTTCGTTCATGAATGCGCTCAGCTATTTCTTTAAATTTGGTATGGTATAAATAATGTGATTATTTGTTAATGTTAAGTCAATCGCCACAACATTGTATTATGGAGATAGTTTCATCAATGAGCAGCTTAAATTCAAGCGATGGTGCAGCTGTTCCATAACTTGGAAGATGTACGTTTCCCGTCTACAGATACGTGCTGGCCGTAGGGCTCTATCTTTTTCGCCTCCGAATTGCTACTGATCACATTCGTGATATAAAAAATACCTAGAAACAGAACAATGGCGATTACGATTGCTCCTAGTATTTTAAGTATAATGTTTCGTACTTTCTTGGCCCTCGATCCATTCTACGTCTTCTTTTCCTCTGGTTGTGTCACTCTCATCTCCCCTGTCTTGAACTGTTTGTTGGATTTGCTTCTTTGATGCTAATGAAATCTTAACCAATGAATATGTATTCCCCGTGACGTCAATATGAACTGAATATGAACAAGCAAATAAATTAATAATTGAATCCTGTATTAGCTTCTCGTGCTCGGGAATCCATCTGTCCGTTGCCGGGCGATTCGCTTGGATAAAGAAAATAACTCACACTTTCCGATTCAATCATTCTTCGAACCAACAACGCGTATTCATCCTCGTTCCTAAGTTTCTCACGGACTTGCTGCTTGTCACATAATTGAATGACTATTTCTCAGGTAGCTTAATAATGTTGTTTCTTTATTAGAAACTTTCAAACATTTTTTGAAAAACCTCTATGATTTACCTATGATTAGGCCAAGCTGCATGTGTTTTTCTGATATTTTAGCAACTGAACATTATCTCTTTAGGAGTGATGCATTATGAACTATTGAACATTTGGTAAGAGAACAATGTCATTCTGGAATACACCTTTTTCACTTATCACATCGCAGGAAGAGTAAACGAGATGTTCAACTGGCTGTTGATAAAAACGGATAATTGATGATGACATCAAAATAGCCCTACCTACCCTCCCTGAGTTTTGGGCTGACGAAGATGCCATAATCGCACATGTAAATACCGATCATTACCAAACATACCTCAAAAATACAAAAACTATAATTGCTACCACGGAAGTTTATCATTTGGAAAACATTGAATTATAAGATCAAAGCACATGAAAGTACGTTGTTTTCGTTTAAGTTAATATCATTCGATTTTCGTAATGGTATTATCATTTATCTACCGAGAAAAAGTTTCTTTTATAGAAACTCTTTCTCTTTATTTGAACTTATTTAAGTTCTCACTTAATATTGGCCTACGTAAAGGAGGTGAAAGTATGAATTCAAAAATCCTTATAGCACTAATGTCACTTGCGTTAAGTGCTTTTGCCATTGGAACGACAGAATTTGTTATTGTCGGTATTCTGCAAGAGGTAGCCACAGATCTTGGCATATCAGTAACCCAAGCTGGGACACTGGTGTCTGGGTATGCAGTTGCCCTTGCTATTGGAACCCCGATCGTCGTAGTTATTACCGGGAAACTGCCTAAAAAAGGATATCTGGTGTTCCTCATGATCGTGTTCACTGCAGGGAATGCTCTGGCAGCAATAGCTTCTACCTATTCCATGTTGCTCTTATCAAGGATAATTACTGCTGTTGCTCACGGTGTATTTTTCGCTGTTGCAGCTACAGTGGCCGCAGATATGGTTCCTGCTAACCAAAAAGGCACCGCCATTTCCATCATGTTCACGGGGTTAACCGTTGCTACCATTCTAGGTGTTCCCCTTGGAACATATATCGGACAGGAATTTGGTTGGCGGATGTCATTTGCCGTGGTCGCTGTATTAGGGCTAATCGCTTTGTTGGTCAGTATTATAGCCGTAGAAAAAGTCCCGCGTTCAAAGCACTCACCGAGCCTTAGAGATGTTGGAAGTTTGATTTTCAATCCTCGGATCATCACTGCACTGCTAATGACGGTACTGGGTTTCGGCGGAACCTTCGCCTTATTTACGTATATCTCTCCTATCCTTAAAGAGATTAGCGGATACTCAGCCTCGTCTATTTCATGGCTGCTGTTGGTTTACGGTGTTGCAGTGGCAATTGGGAATATTATCGGGGGGAAATTAGCAAATGGGCATCCTGTCAAGGCGCTTCGATTCGTATTTCTATTTCAAGGCATTGCCCTGCTGCTGCAAATATGGCTACTGCCCAACAAGACGCTCACTATTTTGTCCCTTATATTAATGGGTTTCTTCGCCTTTATGATGTCTCCCGGCGTACAGGCCTACATTCTAATGCTTGCAGAAAAGCTGGTACCTTCTGCTAAGGATGTCGCTTCTGCATTAAACATCTCTGCATTTAATATTGGGATAGCTGCTGGTTCTACTTTGGGTGGGCTTGCTGTAGACCATAAGCATATTATGGATACGGCTTGGATCGGTGCAATTATGGCTGGATTCGCATTTTTACTCGCAGCTATAAACTACAGAATGGATAAGAAACAGAATCTTTTTGTTGAGGAGAGAGGATAAATGAACTTGAAATCATTAGACCTATTAGAGAAAGAATTGGAATTTACAAGTTTTAGCCATAAAGATGCGCTCGCCATTGGCAATCGGATTGTGCAGTATGCCCAAGAAAACAACGTAGCGGTGGCCGTGCATATTGAACGTAACCGAGTTCCTGTGTTTACGCATCTAATGGATGGTACTTCGGAAGAGAATTACGTATGGTTATTTCGTAAAAAACGGATCGTCGATCACTATAATCGCAGTTCTGCCTACATCAACCAGCGCTTTATCCAAAGCGGTGCATCTCATGAAGAACACTCTCTGTTATCCAATGCAGAGTATCAAGCAGTTGGCGGTTCTATTCCCATCCGTGTCAAAGGTGTTGGCGTAGCCGGGTCTGTAACGGTCGGAGGCTTGACGGGCGACTTAGATCATGCTTACGCAGTTGAGGGCATTCGCCTGTTTTTAAAAGGAGAATAAGTGGTCATGGTTATGGCCACTTTAATGATGAGAGGGTTGGGCGTAAAGCTCTTTCCCTCTCTTTTTCATTCATAATCAGTTCATCAAAAGCTACTTTCTATGTAACCTATTCATCCCTATCGTGCATATGTGAGCATGTGTGCTCACCATTTCACAAAAATACGGGGACCTGTGTTGCAGTGAATTAAGGGATCTGACAAATCAGAATCAATATTAATATTAATAGTTCCAAAATAAATACTAAAATTTCCCACATTCAGTAAATCTGAAACTGCATTGATAGTCATGAAGACAATATATAAAGAGGCTTAGAGGTGAAACAATGAAACAATATGAGGTTGCAACCCTAAAAAAAGGACTACTAATTCTAGACGCATTGCAGAAAGGTGCACCCATGAGACTGACTGAGATTATGCACCGGTTTAACCTTAACAAGTCTACAACTTTTCGTCTGCTCTATACGCTGGAAATGACAGGTTTTATTCAAAAAGATGGTCTCACGTACAAAGCTTCTGAATTAAAGGAGCACCATTCATCATCTGCAAACACTCGACTTAATTGGTTAGTTGTTCCATCCTTGCATCAATTAGCACTGGAACTAGGCGAAACCGCATATATCGGAGTTTTAGATGGGATGAATGTCATGACAGTACAAGTGGTGGAGGGTAATCATGCCATCCGTAGCCACACACGCGTAGGTGATTCCGCTTATGCCCATCTAAGTGCCTTTGGGAAAGTTATTCTGGCACACCTAAGCGATGAACAACAAAAAAAAATGCTTACACATCTTACCCAGCACAAAGCAACAAAGCATACTTTTGACGACAACCATTTATTAAAAGAGCATCTAAATGTAATCCGTCAACAAGGATACGCCATTGATGATGAAGAAACAGAAGTAGGTTTACGCTGCGTAGCTGCACCAATATTTTATAATGGTAAAGTAATCGCAGCATTGGCTATATCCGGCCCTGCTGCACGATTAAGCCGAAAGAGAGACCGTGCGGTAAGTAAAAAATTGAAGGAATGCAGTGCACAGATTTCCGGACTACTTTGATCCCATCAACTTCGAAAAGAATATAAACCCAAAAAGAAAATAATAAAAAGCTTATAAAAATGCTAATACCAAAATTAATAATTTGTATGGGAATTTTGGTGACCTTCTTAGTGAACTTGCAATCGCATTTGAACTTGATCTAGACCCACGAGATAAACGTATCATAACAGAACTTATTATATTCCAAACAGAACCATACAAATTTACTTTAGATGGGATGAAAAACAAGAGATTATCTACACAAAATCATCCTAGAAGAATAATAAGGTTTTATTTTTCTCAAAAAAAAACCACCCCGAAGGGTGGTCCGTACTCATAATGAGCACTATAGGATTTGGATAGGAGTGGAGAGTCCTGTCCTGAACCTGTAGTTTTTAGTGTTACATACGTAACCTGCAAACCAAATCGCTCGCGGGTTGATTCCTAAGCACTGTTTCATATATTACTCAACATTTAAATTATTATAAATTTTTTCAACAATTTTCACATCCGCCTCTTCAATAACATTTTGAACCAACTCTTCATATTTCTGTTCTAAAAAAATTTTTTTAACTTGTGCCTTAACTTCGTTAAAATCTTGAAAACCTCTTTCTTTATTCTCCATACATTTTATTATCGTGAGAGTATTATTTTCATCAATAATATTACTTATTTCACCAACACTTAATTTTTGGGCTTCACTAAGTAATTGCGGATTTAAATCATAGTCCGTTTTGGCGGTAATTTCATTAAACGTTTGAGTTTCAATCTTGATAACCTTATTGATGTTTTTTAGCTTCTCCAAGGAATCGCCATTTTGTAAACCTAATTCCAATTTTTTCATAAACGTGTGTGCATGCTCGTTTTTGTTCATAGTAAACTTCTCAACTTTAATCTGATATGCCCCCATAAAATACTTTTCTTTTAAATTCTCATATTCATCCAATAAGTCACTTTCTTTCATATTAAACTTTTTTTGGCCAAGTATTTTCTTAAGCTCTAAAACATTGTTCGTAAATACATGAGAAAAGTATTGATATTCGCTATATTGCTTTGGACCGTAAATAACCTGGTTATTTTCAACAGCAGTTTTTCTTCTTTTATTTTCTTTCTCTAACTCTTTCAACAACGCAGCGTAGGAAATATCGTTAATAACTCCATATTGCCTCGTCAGCATTTGTTCTGATTTAATTTTCACCATTTCTTTCAAGGCCATTTTTTTAGCATATTCGATTGGTTTTTCATCACCGTAAACATTGAACCAAAAATCCTTAAAATCATATATCCCATACTTGTTTGAAAAATAGTTATACGTTTTAGCAACATAATTATTTTTCAAAATGAGCATAAATTCGGATGCTTGAATCGGTTCGCCATTAATCGTCGCTACGGTTTGATCATTATTATCAAGAGGATGGTCGAAAAAAAGCGCTGTTAAAAATATTAAAGTCAGTACGATTATGACTGAACTTAAAAGTATTCCTTTCTTTGTCAAAGGTAACACTCCCTACTGTAAAGGATTAATGTCTCATTAATCCTTTTTTGGAATCTTGAAATTAGAGGCTGATTTCGAATCAGCCTCTAATTTCTCTTTACAACTATAGATTAATCAAATTCAGATATTGCAAAGCTCTATTTATAATGACTGCAGCCTGAGCGCGTGTAGCTGCATCTTGTGGAGCAAATGTTGTAGCTGTTTTCCCCGTAATCAAACCATTGTTAACCGCATCTACTACCGCTTGATGAGCATATGACGATACTTGCTCTTGGTCAGCAAATGGATTATTCGTTGTATTTCCCATCATCGAAGTTCCCTGAATAAGACTAACAGCGTTCATGATCATGACAACCATTTGTTCTCTTGTAATCAGCTGTTCAGGGTTAAAAGTGCCGTTGCCTACACCTTGGACTAAACCGAACTTGGCGGCGGTATTCACTTCCAATGCATACCAACTTGCTGCAGAAACGTCTGTAAATACATTCGTCACATTTTCCGTAGACAGCCCCAGCCCTCTTACAATCAGTGCAGCAAACTGAGCTCTAGTCACTTTATTATTCGGTGTGAACGTGCGGTCAGTTGTTCCTTTAATAATCATTTTCGATGCAAGAGCTTCCACTTCTTTTTTCGCCCAATGTCCGATCATATCTTCAAACGTTATCTTGTTTTGAACGACGCCATACAAGCTGTTCGTATTGTGAACAATCGTTACTTCTGTCATGCCATTTTTCACTTTGAACAGGGATGGCACAAATTCAAGCACTCCCGTATTTGGGTTAATCACAACCGCGGTTGCAGACGAAGTGTCTTGAATTACATGATCAATATTCATTACACGTTTAACAAATATACGACCTAAGCTACGAAGCTCTTCTTCTTTGTCCTTCGTTTTGATAATCAATTTGTAGTCGATCAGATCGCCTATTCGATTCAGGCCCCGCTCAGTAATGAATTCACCAAATTGCTCTCCATCCTTTGTTGTTCCTCTATTCATTCGAATAATCAATTTTACGCCATCCAGCCTAGCTGCACTTTCAATGCCATCAAGGCTCAGAATAGACAACGGAAGATCATAGGAGCCTAGGTGGCTTTGTATACGCAAGACGGTTTCCTTATTTTCTTCCTTGCGATTGTACAAAGCTGAAAGTGGCAGCTCGATGGCATTTAACGAATGTTTTCCCGGAAGCACAATCTGAAGGATAGGCTTATGTTCTGTTTTCTGAAGATCCTCTAATTGCTGAACCAGTCGTTTTTCGTTTATGACCACAGTTACGGCTGTTTGCCCATTTTGTGCAGGATCAATACGTATTTCATTTTCATTTAGTACATATTGGGATGGTTTATCGTTCACTACAGTTCCTGAATTTGCACCAGGATTAGTTCCCGGATCAGGATTACCAGTCTCATTTTGCCCGGTTATTGTAAAAGCTTTTGTCCCCATAACAGCAGAACCGTCCGTTGCAGTTGCGACCACCTTCACCTTTCCATCCTTCAATGCTGTCAACAAACCGTTAACATCGATTGTCGCCTTTCCTGTTGCCGTGCCGTCTACTTCATATACAGACCAGGTCACGTCTTTGTTGGACGCATTGGCAGGCAGCACCTCAGCATGCAATTGCAGGCTACCACCTTTCGTGTCAATCAGCGTCGACGCCCCTATTAAATCGATCGTTTGGACAGGTACTATAGTAGCTTCATACGCGCCAATATCCGGTTTCCCTTGATACAATGGATTACCCCAGAAATCTTTGCCGCCATTGTTCTCAATAACTAAGCCTGCGTTAATAGCTGGCGAATCCGATTGCAGCATATAGCCGCTAAGTCGGGTAGGAGCATTGAAATCAATGTTTGCTCCGCCGGAACCCGGGGCAACCAGCTTGGGATCAACTGCAATCGAATGGACAACCGCAACGTCCGCGTCCACTGTTGAAACAGGCGCCGCCGCTCCGTAAAAAATATTGGTGTCAAACAAAAAGCTTTCTACTTTTCGGAGGTCGAATCCGCCGCTGCCTAAATTATAAAAGATGTTATTATAAAAACTTGTTGTCTTAGGAATACCGAAGAAGTTTCTTACCTCAATCATTTTGGCAGTCGAAGTACTGTCCAAATAAAAGGTGTTATTGTAAAATTGAGTATTCGTAATATCTCCCAATAAATTAATTACTTTTTCTTTGTCATTTTGACTGATATTGTATCTGATGATTGTACCATCATTAAAGGAAGCGGCCCCCGAATCAATTATCAGAATAAATCCACCGCCATTATCATGACTATAATTGTATTGGAAGATGCTTCTATTGTTATTGAAATCGCTGTCAAAACCGTTTGCATCGAGGTTATTCGGAAGACGCACCGTGTTATAGGATTCATTGTATTGAACGATAGCATCGTCGGTATACCATGTCCAAATCGCTGCGTTTGCACTATTAGCTCTAGCTGAGGTGTCCTTAGCGATGTTGTATTCCATCAATGGTGCCTTACTTGTTTTGGCTACGATTCCGTCTCCACCTATATCTTCGACAAAATTATTCCTGATCACTACACCCGTACTAAATGTATCGTTCGGGTTTCTGAGAATAATGCCTGATCGATCAACGGTTTTTATGGTATTATTTTCGATCAGAATATCGTTGAATTTGGAGGTGTCTGTACTTGAAACGAAGTAAAAGATACCGACCCCTTTGTGTGGATGGGAATTGTCGCCTTTTATATTATGAACGTAACAATCTTTTACATAAATATGATTCGCTGTTCCGTAATCTGAAAGCTCAATGTAAATCCCAAATCTTGTCGCAACGTCAAGTGCATCATTCATAATTTCTAAATTGTTAATTTCCCAATATTGCTGATTATACAGGTGTACGACACCTGTATTTGTTATTCCATTTCCATCAATAATCGGTTTATTACCCGAACCATAGATATCAATTATAATCGGATTGCCATCACTGCCGGATCCCTTTGGCTTAAGCTGCCCTATCCAATAGCTTCCCGACTTCAGCAAGATCTTCGAACCGGGTTGATATGTGAAAGAGTTAACTTTATCAAGCGTTTTCCAAGCAGAGCTTTCATTCGTTCCGTTATTTGAATCATTTCCATCGATGGAATCGACATAATAAACACCTACAGGCGCGTAATTTATAGGCTCTAAAATCGGAGGCGTATCATAGACGAATTTAACCGCATCGGCACGAGTGTAAGTCGCTGTCCCGCTTAGTTCACCATTAATCATGACATAACCCGATGTCCCTGCAGCAAACGGATACTTGCCTAAACTAACCCAACCTGATGAGCCCGTCGTCCAATCTTGTTCTGTAGAAATGGTACCTCCCTCGTATACGATTTCAATATCAACATCTTTGTCACTGGCGGTGCTGTTAGCAATTTTAAATATAAAGACTTCATATTCCCCGGCCTCTGTTATCGTTGGCGTCCATTTTACCGTTCTCTCGCCAACATTGGAATATCTTGTAGGCGTACCTTTATATCCTGATACGTTGCTGTTAACCCATGTTCCTGTCTCAGAGTAGCCCGGGTCCCCGTTATCAATCACAATTTCTGCAGCGAAACTAACCATGGCAAATGTAAAAAGTAAAACGGTGCACATCATTAGTTGAAATACTATTTTTTTCAACATAATAGCTAAAACTCCCTTCCATTCATTAAATTACTGCATTTTACACATACATCGTAGTTTAACTATGCAAGTTTTCTAATGTGAAACTTATTCTCACCTCCTTAATAAGTGAAATTCACAGCTTTCTTGTTAGCGCTTTCAAAAAAACAAAAATAAATAATCACTTCACCTTTAAATGGTAGTCACTTTTGAAAGAACAAAAAAGATCACAAGCGTGAAGTGATCTTATTGTTCTTTCTACTATATCTTCAGTTTAGAATAATATAGGGGCTCTACTTATTTGATTAATTAGCGCGGATGATAATGCTGTCCCCGGTATTCATTTTGGCATAAACGCGATTCGGAGCAAGTTGTTTTACAGAAGCAAGTTTTCCATAACTAGAAAAATGCTGTGAAGAACGAATAATACATTCATTATCTCGGGAAGCAACAATTTTCGCCTCAACTAGCGAACTATTTTCCCAGCTTATAGAAACCTCGAACCCGCCACGTGCGCGCAAACCTGATACGAAACCTTCGGCCCACGAATTGGGGAGCGCAGGCAGAAGGAACAGTTCATCGTAATTACTCTGGAGCAGCATTTCAGCTACTCCCGCTGATGCGCCAAAATTACCATCAATTTGAAATGGCGGACACACATCAAAGAGATTGGATTGTGTAGAGTGCCGTAGCAGCGTCTCAATCATAACTTCCGCTTGATTTCCGTCCTCTAATCGAGCGAATAGACAAATCAGCCAAGCGCAGCTCCAGCCAGTATGACCGCCGCCATTTGCCAATCGCAGCTCAATGGTACGTCTCGCGGCCTCGCGCAGATCTATTTTTCCTGATGCGTGAATGCTTGTTCCCGGATAGAGACCATAGAGATGGCTCATATGGCGATGACCTGGTTCTATTTCCTCATAATCCTCAGACCACTCCATAAGTTGTCCTTTCTTACCTATGCGCAAAGGAGGCAGCTGCGCCTTAGCGCTCTCAACCTTTTTCAAAAAGTCCTCTTTTTCTCCCACTATAGAGCCAGCTTTTAAGCATTGTTCAAAAAGCTCGTCGATAATTTGTATCGTAGCTGCGGGACTCATATCAAGGCTTCCGGTGGAGCCGTCAGGTGCAAGATATAGGTTCTCAGGTGAAGTTGTCGGTCCTGACACTAGATATCCTGTATGTGGATGCTCCACCATAAAATCGAGATAAAAAAGTGCCGCTTCTTTTATTAACGGATAAGCCCTCTGTCTCAGGAAATCGAGATCCCCACCAAATAAATAATGCTCCCACATATGCGAAACCAGCCATGCTGCTCCTTCATGCCACAGCAAATTCACGTAATTTCGTAGCGTGGTCGTGTGCCAAGGATTTGTACGGGTGCCGAGAGCGATTCCATTACTGCCGTAACGCTCATTAGCCGTTCGTTTTCCTTCTGTACATAATGACTCCAGAAAACGGAATAGCGGATCTGTCAGCTCAGTTAAATTACAAGTTTCTGCAAGCCAATAGTTCATTTGAAGGTTAATATTAATCGTATAGTCAGAAAACCATGGTGGCGCAAAGCTCTCGTTCCATATTCCTTGAAGATTGGCGGGAAGCGTCCCCGGCCTTGAGCTGGCAATAAGCAAGTATCGGCCAAAATGAAAATGTAGTGCTATCAAACCGGGATCATTAGCTCCGTGGCGAACTGCTTCAAGTCGAACATCCGTGGGCATGTTTTCCTTTTCGCCTTCATCTAAATGCAGCTGAACTCTTCCGAAAAACGCCATATGATCCAATTCGTGAGAGATTTTTAACGCTTCGTAGCCTTTATTTACAGCCATAAGTAAATCTTTCTTGCATGCAATTGCTGGGCGCCTCTCCCGATAAGAAGTTTGAGCTGCAACAAAAATAGTTGCCGTATGAAAGCCCTCGAGTCGCAAGCCATTATCAACTGGGTAAATACGGCCTCCTTCAAGTACAACGCGAAGCTGTGCTTCGAATGTGACCCCGCCGTACTCGCACATGCCGCTCATTCTGAGCGTATCGTTATCATCGAAGCTTACGTTAATTGACTGCCCCCGATCCAGTCTAACTGTGCAAGCGTATTCACTTAGCTGCTCACCTTTCTGCTCTAACCTAACGACAAGCACTTGATCAGGATAACTGGAGAACACACGATTAATAAAATGTGTTTTCCCGAGCTGATACGAAGTGGTTGCAATAGCTGAATTCAAATTCAATTCCCGCTCATAATCATACGGCTCTCCCTCTGGCAATTCGAATTTGAGCAACAGATCGCCAAGCGGCTGATAATTTCCATAATTAGGATTATTGGGCATCCGCATCGTTTCATGGGCTAGCTCGTGTGCCTCCTTGTGTTTTCTTTGGAAAAGCAAGTTCCGAACTTGTTCTAATGAACGACGAGTCAACAAGTTTTCGTTCTCATGGGGTTGACCAGACCAGACGCTGTCCTCATTTAGTGCGATCCTTTCCTCACGAATGCCACCGAAAACCATTCCTCCTATCCGGCCGTTTCCGATTGGCAGAGCTTCATTCCAATCTTGTGCAGGCTTGTTAAACCAGATTCGTTTCGAATGATTAGTAAACTTTTCCTTAATCATTGTGATACCCCCGCCTGTAAGTAGTACTTAATGATAGGTATTTCAATCAACCTTTCACCGCAGCATTAGCAACACCTTGAATAATGTACTTCTGAAAAACGACAAATACTATAATCATAGGCAGAATCGCTGCTGAAGCAGCCGCCATCATACCGTTATAATCAATTGAATTTTCTAATATGAAATTTTGCAGTCCAAGAGGTATTGTATAGAGGTCTTTGTCAATAAGGAATATCAATGCATTCTCATAATCATTCCAATGCCAAGAGAAGTCCAGAATGGCAAGTGTTGCAATAGCAGGTTTCGCTAGAGGCACAATTAATTGAATAAATATCCGAAAATGTCCAGCCCCATCTATTAATCCCGCTTCCGTTATTTCCTTTGGAATACCAATAAAAAATTGTCGCAGCAGAAACACTCCAAAAATAGTGAAAAAGCCTGGTAGAATCAATGCCCAATACGTATTAAAAATCCCCATCCAGTTAAACATAATAAACTTTGGCACAAATAATATTTGTGGAGGGATAAGCATCATGGACAAGTACAGCAGAAACATTGAATCTCTGCCCTTAAATTCTATTCTGGCAAAACCATATGCTGCCAGACATGAGATGAATACTGCGCCAACCATCGAAACTACGGCTATCTTTAATGAATTGATATAATATTGAGAAATGCTTTGCTCGCCAAACCAAACCTTGTAATGATGACTCCATTGAAATTGATCTGGAATCCATTTGATCGGATATTCAAACACTTCCACTGGTGTTTTAACAGATGTACTAAGCATCCATAATAGAGGTAAAATCATAAGAACGCCAAAAAATAGGGCAATAATAGTAGAGATTAGTTTTATAACTTTTATTGGACTTGTTCGCATGTTAACCGATGCTTCTTTCCATTGAGTTTGTTTTGTGTCTGTTGCTTTCATAGACTAGCCTCCCATTACCCGTAATGCACCCATTTTTTTTGTCCATACCAATTGAAAAGCATAAGGATGAGAACCGTGGCAAAGAGCACCCATGAAGCCGCTGAGGCGAAACCCATCTCATAATATCGAAAGGCTGATTTATAAATATAGAGTGACAAGACTGTTGTGCTATCTCCGGGACCTCCGCCCGTAATCGCCTGTATAATTCCAAAGGATTTAATTGCGCCTATAAAACCGGTGACAAGCAGTAGAAAAGACGATGGACTAATTAAAGGCAAGGTGATATGTCTAATAATTTGAAACCATTTTGCGCCATCAATTTTTGCAGCTTCCATTAGCTCAGGTGACACTTCCTGTAATGCTGCGAGGTAAATGATCATATTGTATCCAATCATAATCCAGACTTGAATGATCAATACAGCATAGATTGAGGTGTTCGTTGTAGATAACCAACCAGGTGGATTAGACAAGCCAATGGCTCTCAGCGCACCATTAATCGGCCCATTTTGCGCTTCAAATAATAACATCCACACAAAGGCAATCGCCACTCCATTCATGACATAAGGCAAGAAGTACATAGATCTGAGCATTTTTTGTAAATAGACTTTCCCGTTTAAAAAAAAAGCAATAAAGAAAGCAATTATCATTGATAGGGGTACGCTAAGAACGAACACAAACGTATTTTTAATCGATCGATAGAAAGACTCATCATTAAACAATCGTTTGAAATTATCTATACCTATAAATACTGGCGATTTCCCGCTCATGAATGTCCAATCCGTAAACATAAGGTAAAAAGAGAACAATGCTGGCAAGAGAAAAAATAGGATGACCCCTATCATGCTAGGGGTTATAAACAGGTATCCTGCTAGTTTCTGTTTTGAATTATAGTTCAGCTTCATAGAAATACCCTCCAATTAAAAGGAGGAAGGTTCCAAAAACGCTTCCTCCAAAAATCTATCCTTCGTTATTTGGCTAATATTTGATTATGTCGTTTAACGATATTTCCGATCGTTTCATCCAAGCTTTTTTCTTTTAAGAAATAACGCTCTACTTCTTCTTTTCGCATATCTGACACTTGGCGTTCCATACTGTTTGTAAAGGTAGGCGTATCGTTTAAGACAACTGCTCTGAGCGATTCCATGTCATATAGATCAGCATTGTCCCCTGTCATCAACTGAACAGTACGTTCCAAATCCACATGCTTGGAAGATGGAATTCTTCCGCCTTTTGCCAAATATTGAGTACCTACATCCAAATACCATTTCAGAAATGCCCATGCTTCTTCTTTATTTGGTGATTTAGCATTAATGGATACGACATCGCCTAAACCGCCTTCAATCATGAAATTCGATTGATTGTCTACCGCACTTGGCAAACTAGCAAAGGCAATTTTGAAATCCCGTGGGAAATCCTTTAAATTATTTGTCGATCTGAATATCCATCCGCCGGCACCTAGCATAGCTGTTTTTCCAGTTAAGAACATTGAATCAACGGCCATCTTGGAAGCGGTTTGAGCACCATAAGTAGGAATCGATTTATCCTCATGCATCATGGAATACCAGCTTTGCAAACTTTCCTTTATCTCTGGGGCATCAAATTTGGAAGTTTTGTTATCAGCTATTGCATTTTGAAGTGTGCCATCCATTTGCATAAAGTAGTACCAATCAAATTGCGCATATCCATATTCAAAATTGTTTTTTAAAGTCTTTGCGTATTTACGCAAATCGTTCTGAGACCAATTTAGCGGGGGAATCGGCAGATTTGCCGCATCCAGCGCATTTTTATTAAGGAAAATAAAGTTTTTACCTTTACTCGATGGAATGCCATAAAATTTATCTTCTATTTGCCATGATTTCGCATCTGGGCCAATAGCGTCTATAATGTTGTAGTCAGTAAATGAACTAAGGTCAAGAGCCGCGTTACTCGCAACACGTTTTTCCAGATACTGTTTGTTATAATTCACATAAAGATCTACTCCTTGGCCCGTTACCAATGCAGTATCCAGTTTTAAATTTCCACTATCGTCATTTACATACCTCATATACTCCACTTGGATTAGCGGATTTTCTACATTCCAGGCTTCTATTGCTTCTTGAGGGCCTGCCTCTTCAGGAATGGCACCCCATATAGTAAGCTTTACCGGCTCCTTTGAGCCAGTACTATTCGACGTCTTTGGCGTACTTTCACTAGCATTGTTGCCATTACTAGAATCTCCAGATTTCCCACATGCAGATAGCACTAGGGCGGTAGCGAGCAACAAGATTGTTGCCATTTGAAATTTCTTTTTTTTCATACAAACCCCTCCGTTTTTTCGTTTATTCTTTTTACAATTCAAGCATATCATCGGAGAAATTGGGTTAATAGAAACAGATTTCGTTAACTATTGCACATATTTTGTGAATTAATTATTTGATCTAAAAGGAATAATTGTGGATTTGCGAAATTCGCTTGGGGTTATACCCATCATTCTTTTGAAAATACGAATATAGTAGTTAACAGTTATAAAACCGCATGCCTCCGATATATGTGAAATAGGCAAATCGGTTTCACTTAAATAGGATATCGACTTTTCTATTCTCACCCTTTGGACAAATGAAATAAGTGAATGTCCTGTCTTTTTACTAAACAATTCACTTACATAACTCTGATTCATATTAATGTAGGCAGACATTTCTTTTAGCGTTATTTGCTCTTTATAATTTCTATATATATAGCTCATGATTTTATTGATTTCAGGGTGATCGGTATAATTATGATCGGTACTATTGTTTTTGATTTCGGGTAACAGCTTCTCGATCATTGTCAATTTCCTCATCTGCTGCAGCTCTTTATTCATTTTTTTTAAAATAGATTGCATCTTCTCACGCTCTAGTGATAACTTCAAAATATACCCCGACGCCCCATGCTCAATTGCTTGTTGCGCGTACTCGAATTCATTAACGCAGGTAAGCATGATAAATCGACTTTCGTAACCCGCATTTCGGACCGTTTTCAAAAGTGTTATTCCATCCATTTCCGGCATCATAATATCGCACACAATTAAATCAGGTTGATGCTCTTTTATAAACTCTAATGCGCTTAATCCATTCTTGCATTCTCCGACAATCACAAACCCCTCTTCTTCCCATGAAATAATGTTTCTCAAATAACTTAAAGAATGTTTCTCATCTTCAACAAGTAGTGTTTTCCACATGGCGTTAGTCTCCTTTTTGATAAGGTTCTGATAACAAAAAAGGAATTGTCAATTGAACGGTCGTGCCCTGCTCTGAAGATAATATAGATAATTTGGCTTGCTCCTTAAATAAAAGCTGCAATCGTTCTTTTATATTGTTGAGACTAATCCCTTTACGCCGCGTTAATGATTGGAATGTTTTGGCCTTCTTCAAGCCAATTCCGTTATCGGTTACTTCTATTACTAGATTATGGTCCTGTTTTCTGGCCTGTATGATAATAACTGGGTTTGGAACAGAATGAAAAGCATGAGTTATTGCATTTTCCACAAGCGGTTGGATGCTAAATTTCGGTACAAGAGTATGGTTGAGATTGGAATCAAATTTATACTTAACTTCAATGCGGCTCTCAAATCGTTGCTGATGAATCATAAGATATGCTCGAATCATATGCATTTCTAATTCTAAGTGAATCATGTCGACATCGGTATTCAGGCTTGTCTCGAGAATTCTTCCCAAAGCGATGCAAACCTCATGAACCTTATGCCTCTCCTCAGGAATAACAGACATACTTTTAATTGTATTTAGAGTGTTTAACAAGAAGTGAGGATTCATCTGTGAAAGAAGTACTTGGAATCGGACTGCTTCCTTCTGCCTTTCCTCCGTCTTCAGTTTGGAAATCAAACCTTCTATATCCGCTCCCATAGAGTTAAAAGTTCGCGCTAGGGTTAGTATCTCTCCGTCAAATCGCCTTTCATCGAGACGAGCTTTAAGATTCGTTTTCGTTAACACCCTCATCTTCGCCTGTAATTCCCGCAGCGGCCGGCTTATATTGGATGAAATAATGAAAGTAACCAAACTAAACAATACGGTCAATATTGAGAACGTCCAGAAAAATGAGCTTTTTAATTGATTAGTTTCAGCGAACAATATATCGAGTGGTACGATACGAACTAAATACCATTCCAGTGTAGGAACATAGCTGTAATAATAAGCAAAATGATTATCCGAAATGCTTGTAGAGCTTTTACTGATTATTTGTTTAATTAACTGTTCTCCACTGACTTTGTCTGTGCTTCCGGTCGTTGATATAATCTCCCCGTTATTGTCCAAAATCATATAATTTTCGTTTTTTGACGACCTTTTCTTCGTTTTTTCCATCCATTTCAAGTAATCTATGCTGATTCGTACAAAAGCATAGGGTTTTAATAATTCGTCCTTAATAATGCCGTATAGGGACAAAACATCAGAACTTGTCGTATAATCCCGACTCATATAAGCAGTCTCTCTTAACCATCTGTGAGTTTCATGATTGGATAGCATTTTCGAGTACATCATCTTCATTGTTGTTGCTTGATTATCGTTCTTCAATGGACTATACGTTAAAAAAACATCCTCCTTTAAATTGTAGATCGAGTAAAATACCGGAGGAGCCGAAAGAAATAAGCTAACTGTTAATCCATTTAGAAGGGCTTCGATTTCGTTCCTCCTTTCAAGAAAACTATATTGATCAGGATGCTTCAATTTTTCTTCTACAGTTGGATTTTGTTCAATTAAAATCATCGATTTTGCTGCAATACTCATATAATCTTCTAATTCTTGGCGCATCAATTCCAATGAATTCTGGCTTTGTTCGCTGTTTTTCAACCACATTTTTTCTTCTGCGGCATAGAAGTTATACAGGTTTATGGATGAAAGAGGAATCACAAGCAATACCAAATAAGCAACAAAAAGCTTGTATTTTAATGATGAAGGGATTATTTTCTTTAATACCTGCTTTAATGAATATCTAGCCAATGAATTCCCTCCTAAATTATCCTTTTAGTAGATTGAAACAAGTTATCAACGCCAACAATAGTCTATAGCCAACACAAAAGTCCTATGTGCATCTTATTTCGAGCTCTCGCCGCATCCCACCTTTGAACCATAAAGTATTATGTTTATAATGTATATAATTATTTTACGGCAAATGTAGCATATTTTTTGGGAGATATTTAACAGATTCAACTCAATAAAAGACTCCCATGTTAGCATTTTCTTTTCACCTTACCGTACTGCCGAGCTTCTTCTTTCGTCCATATAAAAATATTTAAATGTGCAAAAAAAAAAAGAAATCCCATTCGTATATGAATCTATACCATGGGATTTCGATTTTTTCAGTAGCCTTTTACATCAAAAATTTTTGAGGTAAAAGCTTTAACTTGATCTTTATAGTTAGTACTGTTTTAGGTACAGCTTACAGATTAGGATGATTTGTCTTTGGTTTTCAGCGTAACATCTTCCAAAAAATAATAGTCACGATAGATGATTCAAATATGAATGTCTTTATAATGATATGCTGCTGAACAGTTGATCAACAAATGATCGGAATTCGTAGTCCAGTCGCAGAACTAATTAGAGACTTCGAGGAGGACTGTCAGCTTTAATAGCAACGATGGCTGCCAGCATCAATCTGACTGTCACCATGATTAATGCAGATATCGCTAGGGATTATTCATGGAGGCTTCGTATTTAATGTACGGGTTAGGCGTACTGTACGAAGGAAATACTTTAGTGCTGGGTTTAAAATGAGAGTCCTTATATATTCTTGCCTACACTATGACTAACTCTTTATCTTCTAATGAAGCCCAGTCGCTCATTCTTACACCCCATCTATAATCACTTTATAAGTGTCCGAGATATTAAACACCCCTTTGACAAATAAAACAAAAGAATGGCTTGTTACGATAAACTGCCCATTCGTAATATGGTTCAGCAATATGGATCCTTAAACTTTAGCATTTTGCAAATAGGTCACTTAATGAGCAATAAAAAATAGCCACCTTGAAAGGTGGCTCGCACTCAATATGAGCACAAAAGTATAGATAGGAGTGGAGAGTTCTGTCCTGAACCTGTAGCTTTTAGAGTATCGTACTTTCATACCGTGCCTGATGCCAACCGTGCCGCTTTCAACTGCATTCAAAACCACTATTTCTTCATCATAATAGTTCCGGCTTTTCTTGCTGGATTCAATGACCGCAATCCAGATTGACCACTTCCGCATTAGGCACGAACTTTGTCAGGTTTTCAGACTTCTGGACCGTATCCCGATCACCATAGATCATGAGAGTCGGCTGTACCATAAAAATGAAGGGGGTTGCGATTTTGGATGAGCTGTTTCATCCCTTCTTCATTTAGCGATTTGATTAATGCCTCGCATTTAAAACGTTCTGACTTTTAATGAGAATTAAACCCTAAATGATTGAGAAATACAGTAGCTCCTCTCTCTTAAAGATCAGGGAAACAATAGACCCAGATTTATGCAGTACCAAAAATCCTTTTAACGATTCTTTTGTTATTTATATTTCCTTATTCTGTAATATTTTTGAAATGTTGAAATTTTAGCCCTTCTTCAGATGAAGCGATCAATATTCCAAGCCTTCTTAATCGTGTTTCTTCTTTCTTGGCGCTCATTACCCACCAGATAGAATCTCTTTTATAGGATGGTGATAAATTAGTGAAGAATAGCCAGGCTGTTTGATTTGCCTTGATTTGTTCTTCATATTCTTTGGCAAGTTCCACGTTTCTTTGTTCAGAGGAATAGCCTTGTGAATCGGTTCTGTTGTTAAAGACGTGCATTCCTTCTGGTCTCATCTTTCCAAGCTGTATTAGTGCTTTTACCTTCTTTACGTTCACAGCACTCCATACACTATTTACTTTGCGCGGAGTAAAGCGAATCTTATAGCTTTGTTTATCAATGGTTTTTCGTATACCGTCAATCCACCCAAAACAAAGAGCGGCATCTACTGATGCAGACCAAGTAAGACTTGCACGCCCTGTACTTATCCCAAAATAGCCCACCCAAATTTCACTAGCTTCAGCATGATGTTCTTCTAACCAATCGTTAAACTCTTCTTGGTTGTTGAAAAAAACTACATCTCCCATTGTTCCAGCCATTTTAAAATCGCTTGGTTTGTTTCTTCCGGCTTTTCTTCCTGGATCCAATGACCGCAATCCAGATTGACCACTTCCACATTGGGCACGAACTTTGTCAGGTTTTCAGACTTCGCAACCACATCCCGGTCGCCGTGGATCATGAGGGTCGGCTGCTGGATGATTGGGTTCACTTTCGCCAATAAGCGCCAGTTGCGGTCAAGGTTCCTGTACCAATTTATGCTGCCCGTGAACCCTGATGTTTCAAAAGCGGAGACGTAAACGGCCAGCTCGCTTTCGCTCAATACGGGCTCACCGAGCGGTGTTTCTGCTCTGGCGAGATTGATCAACGCCATACCTGGCTCAGGTGCTCTGAGAGGCTCGTTCTTTCGGTACAGGTTGCGAAGGAACCTGTATGTATTGTCTTCAAATACGGCGTCCGCGACGCCTGGCTGTCGATTGAAGTGGACGAAATAGAAATCGCCGCCAAGTATTTCTTCCATGAACTCGATCCAGGGTTTTTCTCCGCGCTCTTGGTAAGGCAAGCTCAGATTTATCACTTTATTGACGCGGTTTGGATGCAACAAGGTCAGTCCCCAAACGACGAATGCACCCCAGTCATGACCGACAAAGGTAGCGTCCTCGTATCCATAGTGATCGAGAAGCGCGATGAGATCACCCGACAAGTGTTCAATGTCATAGTCTGTTACTTCGGTCGGACGGGATGAGTTGCCGTAACCCCGCTGGTTGGGGACGATGACATGGTAGCCCGCTGCGGCAAGTGCGTCCATCTGATGGCGCTAAGAAAAGGCATGCTCTGGCCAGCCGTGGCAGAGTACAATAGGTTTTCCTGCGTTTTCTCGGCCTGCTTCAAACACTTCGAGTTCCACACCGTTGGCTGAAATAAGGGTGGGCTTGGGAAAATCGGTTGGATTAAACATTGAATTAAAACCTCCTTCTTGTGATACTTGTAGTATAATGGATAAAAGGTGACATCAAGGTGTCACCATTCTGAAATCATGTAAAAAAAGAGGGCAATTATGGACAAAGTGGAGAGACTCATTTCGATTATCATGATATTGCTGAAAAAAGAGGTTGTTTCTACAACGGAATTCTCACAACTATTCAATGTCTCCAAAAGAACGATCCTTCGCGATATGGAAACATTGAGCTTATCGAACATCCCGATCTACTCTGTCAATGGGGTCAAAGGGGGCTACGGCATAATGGATTAATACAAGGTTGATAAACGCCTTTTAAGCAGCTCCGATTTACAGAATATATTAACTGCGCTCGGTGGATTGGAACAAATCCTCCGTACTGAAGAAGTTGAAAGAACGATAAAAAAAATAGAGGCAATGGTTAGTCCATTGTCTCTAAATCGTTCCATTCAACTGTCGTTTTATGATTGGGAAGGTCGATCCGAGATTCTTGAAACCTTAAAGACATGTCAAGAATCCATTTCAAAAAAGAGGCTGGTTTCGTTTGATTATACAGATAAGGACGGGGCTGTAACGAATAGAATGGTCGAGCCCTATGAGCTGCATTTTAGCGAATCGAGTTGGTATTTGAAAGGATTCTGTTTACATCGACAGGGAAATCGAACTTTCAAGTTATCTCGGATCGATCATATTACTATGGATGAACGCGCGTTTCATCCTAGAGACGATTGGTCAGAGCAAGTACACGAAGCAAATTATCTACCTGAATTCGTCACGATTAAGGCATGGATATCGCCTAGCATAAAAGATCAAATCATCGAAAGGTATGGTCGAAGAAGTATTGAAGACCATAGTTCTGGATTTTTATTAGCAACCATTTATGTCCCACAAAATCGTATGGGATTTCAACTTTTAGCAAGCTTCGGCACTCATCTAAAAGTTGTAGAGCCCAAAACCTATATTGAAGACTTTCGAAATTATTTATATCAAATGATGGAGAACTATTCCTGGTAGATTTAGCATTAAAGCTTCAACTTCAACTCAACTTTTCGCCGTCACTTATGGTAAGGTTCAGCTTAGGCCATATGAACACATCTTCCTCGCAGGCCGAACACACGGCCACATACTCATCACCGTTACTAAACGTCAACAACATGTTGGCAGTGATATATGAGCCCCGATAAGCAGCGTCCGCAACAAGAATGTAACGCTTCTCCATCCCATCTATGGAATGTTGGGCTGTATAGGAAAATACTTCCTTTGTAAGCGCCCTGAGCTTGCCAATTGCTTCTACATATTCACGATACAATTCCGTACAAACGGAGCTGCCTACATCCTCAGCTAGTTCAGCCCAAGATGCTGGGAATGGCGCCTCATCTCGCCCATCGGAGCTTGTCTCGATGATACCGCAATTGAGAAACAGTTCTTTACGCACTTCCGCATCCGATGTGAAGCATGCTAGCTGTGCCAAATACGGCATCGCCGCGTATGTAGCCGTATATATCGTATTTTGATGGAACAAATACTCCTGAAAGAGTTCGTCAAAAACCTCCTGATTATATTGTCGCATTAGCTGCTGCAATAACACAGGTACGTTCTCTGCAGAACCGTACGGCCCATCTAGCTTTCCCCATACATCGCTATTCCACTTAAGCAAGCTTTCCCTCCGTTCCTAATTGCCAATTTCTATCCTTTCTACTTATTGTATCACATAAAAAACTGGAACCAGTGCCCAACATCCTAACTCTTCAATGTCACTTAGGGTACTTCACGGCTTAACGGGGCTATCGGCGAAAAATGCGCCGCGGTGCATAATTGCCAACATTTTATACCCGATTCAAAAGCTATGACCAAGCTTTCATGACAAGCACAAAAGGCCACCGAAGTAATCGGCAGCCTGGTTGTCAGTGCTTCAACTATCGTTACCCGTTAGAATTCCTGTAAAACGAATAATTTGGAGTTTGAATAAAAACGAGCGCCTCTGTACGATGGAGTTACGCACGAGGTCAAAAGCCTCAAAAAGCCCATCAGGAGGTCGCTCTTCTATGAAGTTTATATCACAGGACAAGCAAAATCAACTCATTGAAAACATTACCGTTTCTCACCTAGTCGTCGGCGTAGATATCGCCCAGGAAGTTCATGTGGCCCGCTCTGTCAGCTTTCGCGGCATTGCTCTGGGTACTCCGCTTGAGTTTGGTAACGATCGTGAAGGGTTCAAACTATTTGAACGTAGGATTCAAGATCTGCTCAAATCCTACAAGCTGAGTAGCGTCATTGTTGGAATGGAACCAATCGGCCACTACTAGTTCAGCCTTGCACGTTGGCTTGCCACTCAAGGCATTGAAGCTGTTCTGGTTAATCCTCATCTCGTCAAAAAGAACAAAGAAAACCGGGACAATTCACCGTCTAAAAGCGATCGTAAGGACGCCCTTGTCATTGCAGATATGATCAAGAACGGGTACTACTCCCCTGTTCGTTTTCATCCGGAAGCATATGAGGAACTACGCATTCTCATGGCAAATCGAGAGACGGTTACCAAGCGCCACAACAGTGCGGTCAATCAGATTCATCGCTGGTAGACATTGTTTTTCCTGAGCTACGTCAGGTCTTTAAAATCCTTACCAGCACCAGTGCAATTGCAACACTCAGACTCTTCCCTTTGCCAAGCGAACTCAGTCGGTTAAGCACGGACCAGGTCCTCGACGGTTGGAAGAAATATGTAAAGCGTCATGCTGGAGTTAAACGCGCTGAGCTCCTCATATCACTAGCAAAATCAAGTGTTGGTACTACCCAAGCACTCAAGGCTTACAAGCTTCATCTGGGGCAATTGCTTGAAGAATATGACCTAGCCCAGTGCCAACTTGAACAGATTGAGCGCGAGCTCCATCTCATTCTTGAACGCATTCCATACGCACAGAAGCTGCTTGAAATACGAGGTGTCAGTGCTACGAGTCTAGCTGGTATACTCGGTGAGGCAGGTGATCTAAGTGGCTATTCGCATGGAAATGCTCTACTGCGGCACGCTGGGTTGTATCTAGCTGAGGCCAGTTCCGGGAAGTGGAGAGGAAAGATGGTGCTTAGCAAACGAGGTCGGCCACGTCTGCGTCATTTTCTCTATCTCATGACGATGTGTATGGTCATGACGAACCCGGAAATTCGGGCTTTGCACCGTTACAATGTGGAAATAAAGAACCTGAAGAAAATGAAATCCATCATGAAACTATGTAGTAAAGTAGCGCGGCTACTGGTCAGCCTGGCAAAAAGGAACTTACGATTCAACTAGAGTTTTCCCACAAGCAGCCTAAGATCAGTCAGGCCTCACCAGCTCAAGCATTCGCAGGATGACAAGAAGCACGGAGTATCGGGAGATGTTACGCAAAAGGGCTCGGACCCGTTCCGTTAGAAAGACCGACCTCCACCCCTTAGTTTAGATGTGACGAAGGAATGAAAGGGCTATGACCCGTTGAGACATGGGAGCGAGAATCGCTAGGGTAGAGTGGAGACGTGCACATATGGAACAATATGGGTGATGAGTATTCACCCTTATTTCCGCCTGCCCATCTCCTCATCTCTCAGCTACCGGCCCCACCTTCATCCTATTCTTAATACGAACTAAAGGATGAAATCCTGCGAATTCATGAGTCAGAGTGAGGAAACTGAATCATTTCGAGGGAGCTTAATAAAATGAGCAGACCATCGCAGAGCCTGCTCATTCATGTGTATTATTCAACTATCGTGTCCCATTAGCTTAACAAGAAAAACCAAGTCACATCAATTGAAGTTCAAGAAGATCCAAATTATCGCGAACGAGGATCATTTTGTCCTTATAGTCCCAATGGTCGATCATGTTAGGCAGCTTCGTCAGATTGTAGTCTTTATTCCATGCCAACAAGTTGTGGATGCCTTCGAGCGTCTCACGCTTCTTGCTTGGGACGATACCCGCAATGCGCTCTTCATAACGCTTCCAGATTCGTTCCTCCTGAACGGACAACGGCGTCATAAGTACGACGATCTTATCTGCAGCGGCAAAACTCGGCTCTACCCAGAACCTGTATACGCCTTCTGCGATCCACGAATCGAGACCGATGATTTCTCTGAGCCGGCGGTCACGCTCATCCTCCGGTGCCTTTACGCCATATTCGTTGGATTGATGATCCCAGAAAATATCGTCTAGATCATAATGCGGGATCCGGAGCTTATCGCTCAATAACGCCGCGATATAGGATTTACCGCTTCCTGAGCCGCCGATGATATGGATTCGGATTGCAAACACCTCTTTCTTCCAGATTCTATTCGTGGAACTACCTATGTTGAGAGTATTTCGTCCTATTGTTTAAACTATCCTGCCCGTTAGCTTAACAAAGAAAAGGAGCGGCTGCCGTAGCAAGCTACTCCTTGTTTGTTCAACTATTGTTCCCCGTTAGTTCAAAAGTCTCCTACAAGTATTGATGTTTAGTATTTATCAACAATTGCTCCCAATACGGCTGCTTTCACATATCTCTGCCCCTTTAGTGCTTTTAAATGTTCCACTGTTCCCGTCACGACAACGCCGAGTATACGGACATCACTTTGAGCCGGTTTCTCTTTTTCTTGCCTCAAATAATCAAAGATGCGTTTGTATTCGCTATAGTATTTTCCCTTGACGTTTATTCCGTTCTGTACAGCTGATAGGAAATCTTTTTCGGTTACATCCTCGTAATCGGGGTGAACTCCGAATCCATACACTCTTCGTGCTGGGTCGGGCGACGGGTTATCAATAGTACCGTCAGGCATTTTCTTAGCTAGGTATGGCTTTTTATTTGAATAGGTGTCCACCCAATACCACACGGGATGTATACTTGGCGGCAACATCTCATTGATCTGCTCCACGGTATAGTGTGTATTAAATGAGATTCCTAGCTCGACCAATTTCCTGCTATCCATGTCATCAAGCTGCGAAGTTTCATTCAGAACCTTCGGGTAAGAGACATCAGGAAGGTAAAACAACATCTCTCTTTCACCATTGTAAGGATTGTAAGGTCTTAGATAGTCAAACTTTTCATTGCTCATGGAGAAGTCAGGTAGCGATAGAGAAGAATAGTCTCCAAGAGACCTGGAGAAGTTACCCACTGCATTGAACTCATAGGTTTCTTTATTCCAAACAACGGGAATACCCTCTACTAGCTTATATGTCTGAAATTCTAGAGCCCCCTCAAGAAAACCGAAGTTTTGTCGGTAGCCTGCTCCGTACTGATTTGGACCACTAATTTCTTTGAACATCGAAATATCACGCAGAGCATGGTCCGCTTTTTTATATAGCAGTTGCAGGTTTACAAGATACGCACAAGCTAGAACGAGTAGGGAAATACCCAGAGATACCCCCACGATCCGCCACATCGATCTTCGCTTCGCTTTTTTTATCAGTTTTGATAATCCTCCATCTTCATCTGGGTTAAATTCTTTATCATTCATCATGCAGGCCTCCATATTTTTTTTGAAATTGTTTTCGAGCTCGATACAAATATGTTTTTACCATTTCCATGCGTATACCTAGCAAACCGGATATTTCTTGATAGCTCAAATCCAATTCATATTTCATGATCAGTAACTGCTTATAGATGGGGGTTAGATCTTCCAATACGCGTTCGATCTCTTCCCGTCTTTCCTTTTGGAGGAAAAGTTCTTCCGGGGCTTCATTACCTTCAGCTGCGACATCCTCAATCGGAATTTCCATCCGTTTTTTCTTTCGGCACAGATCGTAATAATGATTTAGGGCAACTTTGAACATCCATGCCGAAAATTTGTCCTCATGAATGGAATCTATGTATAACAGCCCTTTGTAAATGGTTTCCTGAACGATATCCTCAGCGACGTCTCGGTCGGCTCCTAGACGGATCAAATATCGCTGGATTTGTTTCATTTTCAGATTTATAAGTCGATACATCAGCTCATTGTCCACCTTGAACCTCCCTTCATGCTATATAACGAATGAGCTTCCTTTATGTATACACTTGCCCCTCAAAAATGTTGGGACTTCATATTTGTTAAACAACACTGCCCTTTTTAAGCATAGCGAAGGGCCGCCATGGGGCAGCCCTTCAGCATTTCTATTGTGTTTCGTTAGCTTACTTAAACAGATTCGCTTTCTCAATTCAGGTGAACGCCAAAAAAGTTCCGCATGAAAAATACCTGTTACAGCAATAAACAAATGAGGGATTTCCGAATTGCAATCTACTGTCGTTTCCCTTTAGCTTAACGACGTTCTATATTCATTTCGTCTAACAATAATCTCGCTGAATATAAGATATTTGGCTTGTATGCATCTAGTTCTTTTATGCGTTCCTTTAACGCTTCTTGATTCCACAAATGATATTGCGCAGGTAAGGGTATATGAGCCAAATTGTGATAATGCTCTCCAAAATCTATTCCAATAAAGGTATGGCCTTGATACCATAACCCATCCAGTTCAAGGCATCCAAATATAATATTTATTTTCCCATTAAGCATGTCATTGAGGATCCGAACTACTCTGTTTTTTACTAGATCATCGCTCACTTCCACGCCCCCAATATTATTCCCATTCATATACGAAGGCCTTCGCAATGAGGGGCATTATTATTGAACTATCGTTCCCAGATAGTTCAATGACAACATCAGACTCATTCCCTAGGATAATCCATGTTATTGATACTAATTAATCCTCTCTTAATATAATCCATTTATCATGCTCTTTTACCATCGCGAAATTAGGGTCAAATATTGAACCGCCCTTATCTAAAAAAATCACTACCAATAGTTCTACTTTAGATTCTACTCCGAATTCGTTTTGGATGGCCTTTGCTCTATTATCCGGGTCGTGACGAATCCATAGTATTTTCTCAATATTATCTCGATTTTCGTATAAACCAGTTAGAACTCCTTTCACATCAATTTTATGAAAATCTTTGATATCATTCCTATTCATTGCATCATACAGTTTAAAAATTGTTGATAGAATATCGGGCGATATGGAACTGTCAACAATAGGTGTTCTTCCACTTCCATCCAAGAGTGCTTCAAGCATAAATGAATTCACTCTTTTTAGTTCAGATACAAGGTTTGTATTTTCCAATTGAAGATCAGCTAAATTTTCATTCAATTTATTCTTCTCCAACTCAAAGTCAGCTTTTAGTTTTAAGAAATCCTTCTCTTTAATGAATATTTCATTTTTGTATGTGCTGGCTGTTTGTTCTTTTTCCATTATTTTACTATTTTTTTTAACTAACTGCACACCCATCGAATTTATTTTTTTTGTTGTAAGACGATTATACAAAACAGTATTAATAACAGTAATACGGAACCAAAAAGTCTTTTTTTGTTAAGCAATTGGATTTACCACCTCCTGAAATCAACCCTTATCGATAGCTGATTTCTCTCTAAACTTCTTTACTCGGCTCATAAAAGAAGCGCATCAATATCTCTTTTTCACTTTGGCTCTGTTAATGTTGATTGTTGATTATCCTCCAAACCAATCCTCCATCGAAATAAGTCTCTTTTTCAACTTCCAAATTAACACTTCTATTTGAATTGGGGAACTGTGGTTCTTCATTTACAATATATAGAGTATTCTCATCTTTCCATTCCATAGAAAAGTTACTATTCGCATTACTATGATAAACA
>NZ_MRTD01000019.1 GCF_001956295.1 Paenibacillus sp. FSL A5-0031 | reverse complement strand
ATTCAGAATCGGGAATTTGGGAATTTAGTGGACTAACCACTAAAACAAAAGTTACAGGTATCGAATGGATTCAGTTTGGGATAGAAAGCGAACCATTATTCAATTAACGGGATACTAAGTGTAACAACCACCAGGACAAGACTGCCGGAAATGATCGGCAGTCTCGTTGAGCTAACGGGCAGTTTAGCTTAACTACTAACTAGAATCATATAACTCGACAAACCAAATAAAGGAGATTTATTATGATTCATTCACCGAACTATATTATTGGCATTGACCTAGGTGGAACAAATATCAAATCAGCAATTCTAGATGAGAATTTACAAGTTGTAACCGAAAGAAGCGATCCCACAAACGCTTTCGAAGGTCCTGATCATGTGATAAAAACAATTAAAAACATTATCCGTGAGATGATGCAGCTTCATCATATTACCAAAGAAAATGTAATTTGTATGGGATTAGGTATTCCCGGATTGCTAAATCCCAAAGAAGGGCTTTCTATATTCTCACCTAACTTTCCAGGATGGGAAAATATCCACGTTGTCCAGGAGATGAATAAAGAATTTTCATTCCCAGTTTTTATCGACAACGATGTCCGAGTAAATCTCTACGGAGAGTGGTATTTTGGAGCTGGAAAAGATTTAAAAACGTAGTGCTAGTTACTATTGGAACTGGATTGGGCTCTGGGATTGTGGTGGATGGAAAGGTCCTATATGGTACTACTTCCAGCATCGGAGAAATTGGGCATATGAACATGTTCAGGGAGGGTCGACCATGCAGATGTGGTAGTTCAGGTTGTTTGGGTAGATATGTATCTGCCATAGGCATGGTACGTACCTGTGTTGAAAAGTTGGAAAGCGGAGAGCATAGTATTATTCAGACCTGGATTGAAGGCGACTCGAGCCGGATCAATGCGAAAATGATTTCGGATGCCTATGATTTGAACGACCAACTGGCTATAGAGGTCATGCACGAAACTGGTAAAATTCTAGGGTTTGGTCTTACAAATGTAGTCAACTTATTTAATCCTGAATTAATAATTATTGGTGGTGGTGTATCAGCCGCTGGAGACAGACTCCTACATACCGTCCGAGAAACCATCCGTAATCATGCGCTTAAATTGTCTTCAAATGCTTGCAGTGTGGTGGCTGCACAACTTGGTGGACGGTCAGGTATGATAGGGGCAGCGGCTTATGCAAAGCATCAGTTGGATATAGGTTATTAGTATGGACTATTCAACTAACGGGGAACGATAGTTCTATGTAACTAGCTGAATTGTTAAATCACCATCGTAACATATTTAAGAGGAAGAGGCTCGAAGATTACTCTCAAGATTCGAAGAAGTTTGTGAGACGAGCGCTGCCCTTTTATTCTGTGAACTTTATTGGAAGGATTCGGCTTTATATGATGTTGGTTTTAGCACATTCTTAAATAAGGACGATATTTTTCATGCCGTTTTCTCAACCCTAGTAAGTACTCACAAATTGGCTTATGAATGGAAAATTTCTGGTGCATACATGGGAAACTCTCATAAAATAAGGCGGCTGCTTTCCGAAAGTAATGTCGGAAAGCAGCCGCCTTTAAAGCTCTTTGTTTTATGCTCTTTCTGCTTGTTTATTGAGCCGCTTCTTTGATGTAGCCGTAGGCCCAATGGTTGACATTCAGATCGGTAAAGGTGTTCGCGGCCTGCTCATCGCTTGCTGCTGGCTCCCTGCCGAGGAGCCTGCAGAGAACGGTAACGATTTGCGCTCGGGTGAGCTCGCCATCCGGACGGAACGAGTGGTCCTCAAAGCCGACCATCAAGCCTTGGCCAGCGAGCTGTTGGATAGCTTCTTCTGCCCAGTGACCCTCGACATCCTTGAATGTCGGAGCAGGGGAAGAGGCCTTGTCTGGCAAGAAGGGGGCGAGCAGCTTGGCTAGCTCGGCTCTTGTCATGGGCTTCGCAGGGGCAAAACGGCCGTCTCCAATACCCGAAACCAATCCTTTCTCCGCAAAATAGAGAATCGCATTTAGTGAATACGCCGTAGCTTTAACATCTTGGAACGGGTTGCCTGTCACATTCACGATTTGCTTATCTCCGTTCGCAACCAAATGATAGAGCATTGTCATCGCTTCTTCCCTTGTAATCGCCTTGTCCGGCTTAAAGGTATGATCCGGATAACCGCTGACGAATGCTGTACCGCTTCGTTTGCTTAGCCCAACGCCAGCGGAGGAAAGGAGCACTTCTTCGGTCTTGAAGCCGGGGAAGGAGGAATTTCCTTCTTCAGGCTTGGCTGTTGGAGCTGTCGTAGGCGTCGCTGTTGGCGCAGCCGTCGGAGTCGGCGTTGGGCTGCTGCTCGGGCTTGGACTCGGTTCGATAGGTGCTGCCAGAACCGGTCCGGCTGCGAGCGCAGTGACTGGAGATCCTTCTTGAGCCGCGCAGCGAGGCGTGATCTCGACCTGCAAATAATGGCCTATCATCTCTGCAGTTGGCGTAAAGCTCAGCCCCGTAGCACCAGGAATGATGCTCCTGTTCGCCAAATCCTCGTCGCTAACGGTGTACCACTGAACGGTTGTGCCTTGCTCAGCCTCTGAGAGAGCATGGTAGTAGTCGTAGACGGCCGTAACCGTCTGGCCTGCAACGATATTAGCTGCTTCAGTATCGATTTTCACATTCAGTGCTTGCGGAAGTTCTTGCTCTGGTGCGTCAACGACGAAGACGGGCGCACTTTCGGCAAAAGCGCCGCGTGTACCGGCAATATCGACCGGAATGACCGCGAGCCTGATCTCAGATCCTAGATCCACTTTGGTTGGGATATAAGATCGTTCATTCGCACCAGAGATCGGTGAACCGCTGCGGTTCCATACATATTCGAAGTCGTCGGGGTTGGCGTCCTTGTCGCCTTTAATGAATGCAACGTTGGCGGTTAACGGCTTTCCGACTACGCGAACGCCATCTACGGTCACGCTAGTGATTTGCGGAGGAACGACGACCGTTCCGTTTACCACTATCGTCACCTCGGCAGCGACTTCGCCGCTAACGGTGCTCATTGCCTTCAACTTTGCCGTTCCGGCATTCACGCCACGTATTTTAGCAGTGAGTCCTTCTGGTATGAGCGATAGGACTCGGCCTGTGCCTGCGGCCGGCTGCTGATCCGCGATGATCCATTTCACATAATCACCCGTTGTGTACAAGGCTGCGATACCTTCTGCTCTTGCTTGAAGCGCAGCTTGCTCACCCACCTCCATGTCGGTGCTTCCGGTGATGACCATACGCGGGGGGACGGCTTCGAGCTTGATTTTATCAATGGATATATCATATTTGGCTGACGCTTCATGCTTGCCTGTGACTTGAAAGGCGAACACGTAGCTGCCTGGCTCAGGGAATGTGTATCTGCCGTAAGCGTGCTCTTGGAAAGCGGGAGCAGCAGCGTATTGATCGAAGGGCTCGCCGACAGCTTCGCCATTAATGAGCAATTGTGCGGTGCCTTTTTCGGTTCCAATCCGATGCGCAGCAGCTACGACATAGGTGCCGGGCTGCTGAACGTCTAAGGTGAGGTAGACGCTGTCGCCAACGCTTGGAATGGCTCCGGCCACCCATTTGCCGCCGCTTGCGCCCGGGTCATTAGCGGTTGAGACGCTTGCTCCGCTTGAAGCTGTAATCAGGCTGGCATTTTCTGCTTCATACGTCGGATTAGGTTCCGTTAATACAGGCGTTAATAAGATTCGGTCCGTATTCAGCACTTTGTTCGAGCTTCCTTCGAATCGGAAGCGGAATTTTTTCTCGCCTGTGCTGGCAAAGGTCACCGTGCCCAGGTCATGGAATTTAATTTTCTCGCTTTCGTTCTGATTCCAGAGTGCTCCTGCTTTATTTCCTTCAATATACCACTGGCCTCTGCCTCGAGAGGTCGATACCTTGGAGGCGACTTGTACCTGGTAGACGCCAGCTTTGGCGACATTCACAGCAAACTCGACATAGCTGCCGGCTGTTGCAGTTGAAGACGTAAAGTTAAGGCCGAACGTAGATGCATTAGGCGTCGTTCCGCCCGCAACCTTCGTCTGTGTTCCGCCAGACAGCGTTGTTTTCCCTTGGTCGAACAAATCGGATGCGATATAAGTTGCGGGAGATGGCAGGGACGGGATGAATACATCGTCTGTGGATTCAAATTGGTCAATAACGAGCGAGCCTTTGCCCGTTCCGTCAAAATGAACCGTAACCGCCATAGCGGCGTTCTCATTTTTGCCATAGACAATGATTTTTCCCGAGCTGTTTGCTTTTCCGGTTCCGGAAATTTTAATCAAGCTGCCGTCCATTGTAAGCGAGGAATTCTGAAAATTCTCGTCCGCATACAGCGTTTGGTAAGGCTGGTCCGCAAATTCCTGAATCCAGTAAGCTTTGCCTTTGGTCGTATTTTCATCAAGATCAATCTTGAAGCTCTTCAACTGATCGCCTGTCAGCAGCCCTTTGAACCGATAGGAGACAATTCCGGTGTCATCCAGCGTAATGTCTTCCACCAAGTAGGACTTATTCTTGTCCAGCCATCTTAGGTTAACGTCAACTGCCGCTGCGCCGGGCTTGCCGCCGCCCGTTGCGATCATGAGCGCCTGATCCTTGTTCTCGGATACGTGCATGAGCACGTATGGACCAGCGTTCTGATTCCAGTTCGCTGCCACATTGCTGTCCCAGCCCTCACCGGCATAGACGGGACGAATGATTGTGTCCGTTAGAGCCTGAATCCGCGGAGATTTCCGCCAAGCGTTGAATTTGCCCGCAAGCTCGATATTGGCTGGGCTCCAAGTATCTGGAGAAGCTCCGTGCTTAATATTTCTCGCAAACATGTATTTATAGAAGCTCGACATATCGCCAGTGCTCATATTCCCGGAATTGAAATAAACCGAATTGAGCGGCAAATGGCCAAACTGCCCTCCGAACAATGAAATATCCAAAGTCTCGCCATACTCGGTAGAAGAGGTTGTCCAGCCATTGTTAATGACATGGAGCAGCTCGTTGGAGCGATCGCCCTGTGAAGGCCAAATGTCCACCTCCGTCGTATATTTGACCTTATACTCCGGGTTTTCCTCAACAATGCCGTTCATGAGATCCTTGGACAAAACGTTTTTGCGGTAGACGTTATCGGTCGGATGTGAATATTCCGTCACCTCGTCATTAAGCCAAAACTGGGTAAGATCGATCATCTGATGAACGAGATGATAGTTATCGATCATATATTGGATTTTCTCTTTTTTGGCTGCAATGACGGCCGGATCCGCGAGATCGTTGCCGCGATTGTGGTAGCCGCCGGACAAGGAATACCATAGCCCGAACAGCAGTCCTTCGTTTTTGTAATAATCGGCCAGACGGTTCATGTTATCCGTGTAGGATGGAAGGGGCGTAACGCCATCCCGCGATGTACCGTTGCTGTCCGCATTGTTCCAGCCGTCGTCGAACATAACCATATCGAAGCCGGCTTGCTTCGTAATCGGCACGGCGGTCGATTTGTAGAAGGCCTCGCTGCGTTTGCCATTTCCCCATTGCCAGTCATTCGTGTTGAGAATGGTGGATGTATGGTTGTACTTGAAGCGGGTGCGAAGATGCTCTTCAACGGCCATCTTAGCATCTACAATATCCCCGGTGAACGCCGTGAGATTGACGGCAATATACTCGAATTGCTCTTGCGGGAATAAGACGAGCTGCAGCGCTTCCGGATTGGTAGAAACGGTGACTTGTTTGCCTTTAAAGGCGCTGATGCCTGCAAAGGCGCGGGCCATATACGCTTGCCCTGAATCGGGTACGCTAGGATCCCGTTTGTACACCTGCGTTTTGGAATTTACCTCAGGTCCAATATAGAAGCCATCACCCGATTGATATAAATTGATGAGCACTTTTATATCTTCGCTTGCTTTGCCGCAATCGGCTTGATCAACGCCGGTCGTATTGCTTTTCCATTTGGTAATGCAGGTATAGTGCAGGTTTCTCGGCTCGTCCGGCATGTCCAGCTTGAGGACATCGGAGGCTGTAATTTGAAGCCGCTTATCTGCACTGTTATTGCGGATGTAGGTTTGATACTTCAGGCCAGCGTTGCCGTCATAGATTTCAAAAGAGAGCGTAATCGTTATGCCGTCCTTCGTTACGGGAAGCTCTAGCCGCTTGCCGATGATCGAGCTGATGCCTTTTTCCGTCGTCATTGAAAGATTTTGCACGGTAGGCGTACCAAGTGTATAACCGCTATCGCTGGCAGTCAGCGTTTTTACGGCCCCAATGGTTTCTTTGCCGGTCTGGTTACTCTCCAGCAGACGATAGCTATAGGAGAACAGGGATGAACGATTAAGAGCCTGTCCTTGGGGCAGATACTCTCTTCCCGCGCGTTTATTGAAGAAGCTGTTTATTTGAAGACGACCTTCATTGGTAAACTCAATTTCCGTCCGGATCACCTCATTCTCCAGCGTCCATTTGTTGCCTGACTGTGTGCTGGTGGCCTCAGCTGCGAATGCCTGCATACCGGGCAGGAGCATGGCGAGAATGAGAATGAAGCTAATTACCTTTTTCGCATAACGTTTCTTGATCATTGCGACCCCTCCTGTTCATGATGGTTCTGAATACGCTTACAAAAATGGGGATTAAAGACAAGCCTAAATGAAATAGCCACACCCCTTGCTCTTGCTCTTCATTCACGTTCCCCTCCGTTTCAATAGTAATAGCTTTGCTGCCCCCATTGAAGGTACCATGTTGATGCTTGGATGAATACGCTTGTCACTGGAGATAAACTATCCTAAATCTGTTATCTTAAAGCAAAGTCAATCATTGATATGATCGCAAGCGAGGAAGGATAGAAAAAGTCGGCACATCGCAGGGGGAAACACAAATTAGATAGTTGCATGCGTTAGTATGCTAGCTTTTGGCATCTATATCTTCAATGGTCGAAAGCTATCCTGAATGGAGGTTCGCCAGATTAGGGAGCTTACGGATAGTTTATCTCGGATCAGCGTCGTATTTATTTCGAAGCTAGGGTGATATCTTTTTAGTAGCGCTACTATGAAAGTGCTTACAATACAAGTTCGACGACTAAGGGGAGGAATAGCAATGGGTAAGAAAAAGATGGGGAAGCTGCTAGGCACGGGAGTTCTGCTGGCGGCATTGGCTACGACGATTGCAGCTTGCGGGGGAAACAACAACACCCCGGCAGCAACGAATGCGGCATCGCCGAATGCAACGGAGAGCAGCAAGCCCGAGGAGAAGAAGGAACCGGTTAGTTTAAGGTTTTCTTGGTGGGGCTCGGATGCGCGCCACCAAGCGACGCTCGCTGCTATCGATGCCTACAAGAAGCTCAACCCGCATGTTTCTATTGAAGGCGAGTACCAAGGCTACGACGGCTACCAGCAGAAGATCATGACGCAAATTGCAGGAAATTCCGCGCCAGACATTATGCAGCTGGACTATCCGTGGCTGCCGGATCTCTCGGCACAGGGCGATGTATTCGTAGACTTGAATAAAGAGCCGGAGGTTGACCGCTCACAGTTCCCGCAAAAGGTGCTGGAGGAATATACCTCATTTAACGGAAGTCTCGTAGCGCTGCCTATGGGAACTAACGGATACGGAACGATGATTAATAAAGGCTTCTTCGATAAATTCGGTCTCTCGACCGACAAGCAGTGGACGTGGCAGGAATTGATTAAGGAAGGTGGCAGAATCAACGCGGGGAATAAAGGCAACCATCTATTTGTCATAGAGCCGGGAACGACGACGGGCGGACTGGGCGATTTTGTATTAGGAGAATACCTGTACTCCAAGAACGGCGAATATTGGGTTTCTGACGCTCCGGCAATCACTGCCTCCAAAGAGGATATCAAGGAAGCTTTAACGATGATGAAGGAGCTGTTCGACAGCGGCGCGGCGCTTCCGCTTGGTGATGCGGCACTATTTACTAGCAAGATGGAACAAAACCCGAAATGGGTCAACGGGGAAGTCGGTATGACGGTAGATTGGTCATCGACGGTATCGAAGTATAAGGCGGCTGCAGGAGAAGATAAGTTTGCGGTTGGCATGCCGATCTTTGCGGAAAATGGCAAATCCACAGCCATAAAATTCAAGCCATCAATGATTTTATCGGTTAACAAAAAGTCCAAAAACGCGGAAGAAGCCGTTAAATTCGTCAACTGGCTGCTGAACAGCAAGGAAGCCGCTCTGATCTTGCTGGATACCCGCTCAGTTCCGACATCGGAAGCGGCTATGCAAGCCTTGGTTGAAGCGAATGTTATTGACCCGAATGTTGCGCAAATGGTCGACAACGCGCTCAAAAACCCAACGGCATCACCGCCAATTGTACAAAATAAGCCTGAAATCGCGGATATTATTCGGGATATATGTGAAAAAGTTGTCTATGGCAGCCTTACGCCGGAGAAGGCCACGGATCAGTTGATTCAACGCGTAGAGGATAAATTCAAAGAGCTGAAATAGAATTCTACTGAAAAGCAAGGTGAGACTGTGAATATAAGGGCTAGAAAGTGGAGCAAGCAATATGTAGGCCTACTGTATATTTTACCATGGTTAATCGGCTTCCTCGTCTTCCAGCTGTATCCGTTCGGGGCTTCCTTTATCTATTCCTTCACGGATTACAGCATTACGAACAAGCCGAGCTTTATCGGAGCAGACAACTACGTGGATATGTTTACGAAGGACAGCAACTTCTACCAGTCCATGATTACGACGCTTGTTTACGTCTTTTTCTCGGTGCCTATGAAGCTGGTTTTCGCACTGCTGGTGGCGATTGTTCTTAATGTCAGTATTCGTGGAGTCAATACGTACCGTACGCTGTTCTATCTGCCTTCCATTCTGGGAGGAAGCGTCGCCGTCTCGATTTTGTGGCGCTTCCTATTCATGAAGGAAGGATTCGTTAACGGCTTGCTTGCCAAGTTTCACGTGCCTCCCGTCGATTGGCTGGGCAGCCCGAACATCGCTCTATTCTCGCTGAGCTTGCTGGCGGTATGGCAATTCGGCTCCTCGATGGTTCTGTTTTTGGCAGGACTGAAGCAAATCCCGAATGAGCTGTATGAGGCGGGGCGTGTAGACGGTGCATCGAAGATGCGCATGTTTTTTATGATTACTGTACCGCTGCTGACCCCGATTATCTTCTTCAACATTATTATGCAGCTGGTCAATGCCTTCCAGGATTTCACGAGCGCGTTTGTCATTACAAATGGCGGCCCGATGAATTCAACATACTTGTTTGCACTTAAGCTGTATGACGAAGGCTTTAAGTTTTTCAAAATGGGTTACGCCTCCGCGCTTTCGTGGGTGCTGTTCCTAGTCATCCTTGTCGTTACACTGATTATATTCAAATCGTCAAAATACTGGACGCACTACGAGGACGGAGGGGATTTTAAATGAATAATGGAAGTCTCCGCACTCGCCATTTGGGCAGTCATTTCTTCTTGTCAATATTTGCGCTTGTCATGGTGTTTCCGCTGATCTGGCTGTTTTTTGCCTCCTTTAAGGAGAATAATGAGATATTCGGCTCGTTAGCTTTGTTACCGAAGGAAATCGTGTGGGACTCCTATATTAAGGGCTGGAAAGGCAGCGGGCAATTTACATTTGGCGTCTTTTTGTTCAATACGTTTAAAATGGTTGTGCCTGTCGTCTTGTTCACACTGGGGTCAAGCGTCTTGGTTGCTTATGGCTTTGCGCGCTTTCGCTTTCCGCTCAAAGGGCTGCTGTTTGCGGTAATGATCTCGACGCTCATGCTGCCTAATGCGGTTATTATTATCCCGCGTTACATTTTATTTAACGAGCTCGGCTGGCTGAACAGCTACCTGCCCTTCACGATCCCGGCATTGTTTGCTTGTTATCCGTTCTTTATCTTTATGCTGGTTCAGTTTTTCAGAGGCTTGCCGAAGGAGCTGGACGAGTCCGCGACCATTGACGGATGCAATTCCTTCGTGGTGCTTACCCGAATTCTGCTGCCGCTGTGCAAGCCGGCTTTGTTCTCCGCAGCGATCTTTCAGTTTATTTGGACCTGGAATGACTTTTTCAACTCCCTCATTTACATTAACAGCGTCAAGAAATATACGCTGGCGCTAGGGCTGCGCATGTCGCTGGATATCAGCTCGGCCGCGAAGTGGAACGAAGTTATGGCGATGTCGATCGTCGCGATTGTTCCTTGCGTGCTTTTATTCTTCTTTGCGCAAAAATACTTCGTGGAAGGCATCGCTACGACAGGGCTGAAGGGTTAAGAGGTTCATTAGGGGCAGAAGGAATATGGTGCGGAATGAGAAAATGAGTGAGTAAGTAAGTGAATGAGTAAATGAGTGAGTAAGTGAGTAAGTGATTGAGTAAGCGATTGAGTTAGTAAGTGATTAAGGAAGTGAAGGAAGGAAGGAAGGAAGGAAGGAAGGAGCGTTCCTTGAGCAGCTTTGCTGTTTGAGGGGCCTCTTTTTTTTTGCTTGAGTGTAGATACAATATAGAGACGGAATGGGCCTCGTTCCATTTTCCTCGCAAGTTTAACTATTAATGAGCTTAAGGCTAGCTTATCCTGCATTATTGCAGGATAGAAGCTGATAATTGGCTCATAGAGGGACCTATGTTGTACGTGTGCAGTATAGGCAATGTTTGCTAGGCTAAACGCATCTCCTTGTGGGCATATCCTGCAAACGCGCAGGATAGCCCAAGAGAAAAGTGCATTTCGTATCAAATTGATGCAAAGGTGCAGGATTGGCCAGAAGAGAATGCTTTTCATATCGAATTGATGCAAACGTTCAGGGTAGCTTAGGAGATGAATTTTTTCTATATCGAAATGATGCAAAGGTGCAGGTTGGCTTAGGGCAGGAAGGTAGTGAAATTATGCAGGCATACGGGCTGCAATACGTAGAAAGATGACAGAAGGATTATGAGCAAACCTTATTCATTCAACTTGTAATGAGAGATAGTTATGCTGGGCAGTCGGAGAAATGTGGTGTGAGTAAAGAGAAAAGAATAAGAAAGAAGAGAGGAAAGAAGAGGGGGAATAAGAAGCAGCACGGCGTAGAACGACGAGAGAATGCCCAGGGAGGGCATTCTCTTGTCGTTCATTTCGTTCCATGCTAAGAAAATGATGCTAGCATTTTCTCATATTCGACGCCGCACAAAATCACAATCCCGATGCCATGCGTGTCATTTAGAATCCAATTCAGCTCATCGCGGTAATAGTTAGCGGAGAAGGAATAGCCGGAGCCTCGGCATACGCCATAAATATTCCCCTTGTGATCAATGGAATGTTTGGTGAGGCCCTCCCAAGCACGGCTGGCTGAACTTGCATACGAAGCGGGATCCTGAAGCCAGCCCAGGCGTACGCCTCGACTGAAGGCGTAGGCAAACATCGCCGTACAGGAGGTTTCTTCATACGAAGAGGGGTCTGTCAGCACTTGGTGCCACAAGCCTTTCTTGCCTTGAAGCTTCAAATAGCCGGACGCCAGCTCGTTAAATAGGTGAATGAGCTCGTTGCGATGCTTATGCGATTCCGGAAGCACAGCAAGCAGCTCGGATAGGGAAAAGAGTACCCAGCCGTTGCCTCGTCCCCATGGCACATAGGTTGGTGTATTGTATTTGAAATCATAAACATGAGATACAATTTGCTGATCTGGCATGTATAAGTAATCCTTGAAGAGAATGAATTGCTTGGCGGCATCGGTGATGGCGGCTTCGTTGCCCGTATGCTTGTAATATCGGGTCAAAAATGGCGTACTCATGTACAAGTCATCTGCCCAAAGCGTATTCTCCTGGTATTCGCCCGGCCGCAGCCTATAAAAAGCACCATCCGCCTGGCGCTCCTGCCTGTTCAATATATAGTCGGCAAGAGTATGCGCGATCTGCAAATAACTCTCGTCCCGCGTATCTTCATAAGCTTCGAGCATGGCCGAGCCGAAGGAGCCGCAGTCATCCAGCATGTTAAGCTCAACGAGCTGGTGATTGATAGCGGGAGCGCCATATTGTTCGCGATCCCATAGGGAATAGGGATATAGCCGGGTGCATTCGGAAATATGCGCGATCACATAATTTTGCAAATCCGCGCGCTCCAGCGTCCGCCCAGCCTGAAGCAGGCCATACAGCGTAACGCCAAGCGGATAGTTCCATCTCGCAAAACGTTCGTTCTCGAGGTAGGGCCTAACATAACCGTTCCTTATGGCTGAAGTACGCCAATACAAGGGTTTGGCATCTTTAGTAGCGTTAGGCTCGAATAAGCGGTACAGCGTAGGGAATAGATTTGTACCTTGTTCATCAGTATAGCCGCTGTTTTCTATTGGACCGAGAAAGATCCAGCTCTGTCGTACCCCTTTGATTTGCTGCGGAGCTTTTAATTGGTATGCGTTGACTCCATCGCTCACGGCTATGGAAACATTCCAATCAGTGTCCCCACAGGCAGATAACAACAGGAGCGTGTGCCCCCCAGGGGATAGTGAAATCGAAGCGTTAAAGCGGCCTCCCTTGCCTTGCAATACCAGAATCCCATCTACCCATATTTGAATAGGACCGGGGGCTTCTCCAAGTACTGTGCTGGGAACGGCTTGATGCCCGCTTGTTGCGAAGCTGCTCCACGCATAGGCAGATTGGCCAGGCAGTATGCCAAACAAAGCTGCAAAATCGCAGTCCGAATTGCTGTCATCGGACAACTGCGGATACCATACAGACGGCAAATCCTTCTCCGAAGAATGGGCATTCGGCAGCGTCTCCTCTGGATACAAATCTGTCTCCGAGCTGGAATAAACCCATCCGCCGCTGCCTGAGCGTTCAGTGTACGGGGATAGCGCATGCAGCGGAAACCATTTGTAATTGCTGGATCCGAAGATGCAGCCGAAGCCGGAGGAGGTTTTGATCATTTTGAGGAAAAAGAGGTTCCAGCCCTTCTGGAGCTGCGCTTGCAGGAGCCGTTGATTCAGAATGTTCACGTCATCGGCAACGGTTGATTTATAGAAGAGTCCGTTGTTTAAATAGAGTCTCACGGGTCCGTAGCAGCTTAAGGAGAGCTCAAGCTCGCTTTCTTCCTCGCTGTGTACCAGTGCGCAGGCATATCCGTATTCGCCCAATTGCCGCTCGGGAAACGTGGGTCCTAAATTCATGTCATAGCGGCCATCCTCCAATTGCTTGAAGCTGTCTGTGCTTAGTGTTCGGAAAGTGAAGCCGTTTGGCGGAGTAGCTGCCACGTATTGATTGGCGATCGTCTCGATCACCTTACAGACCGAGCTTCCTTGCCTGTCATATATACTCTCTTCTAAAGGGAAATAATTGCTCATAGAATCTGTCCTCTCATAGGGAATGGGGCTTATTATCAATTCAAGCGTAACAGCACTTAGAGTGGAATGTAACGAAGGCGAGCGGATAAAAACACTCATTGGTCAACACATTTAAAGAGGTTGTCGGTTAAAGAATAGATTTGTATGGTTTAAGATATATTGCGGCGTTTGAGGATAGGAGAAACCTTATTTAACGCTTGACCGACATGAATTAATTACGCTAATCTAAAATTGGAAACGCTTTAAAAATAAAGGGGCATTCACGCTTCGACAGAGATGAATTCGGAGGTCATGATGTACAAACTACTGATTGCAGACGATGATTACGAAATTCGCAACGGTCTGTGCAAATATTTTCCTTGGGACTCGATCGGCTTTCATGTTGTTGGAGACGCCGAGAACGGGCAGGAAGCCTATGATTTTATTAAAAATAACGAGGTAGACGTCATTCTTTGCGATATCCGCATGCCCGTTATGTCCGGAATTGATCTAGCAGCAGAGCTAAACGCCAAATACTCCCGCATCCAGATCATTTTCTTCAGCGCATTCAAGGATTTTGAATACGCGCAGAAGGCGCTTGAAGCAGGGGTCAGGCGTTATATTTTGAAATCTACGAACTATAATGAGCTGATTCGCGCGTTCACGAATATTAAGGAGGAGCTCGACAGCACGGTGTCGGCGCCCGAAGTAAAGGGTGGAACCGAGCTTAGCGGTAGCTTTCCTGAGAAGGTAATTGCTACGATCAAGGACTATGTTCGGAAGCATTACAAGGATGTTACGCTGGAGGACCTATCGCAGCAGGTGCATATGAATGCCGATTACTTGAGCAAGTTTTTCAAAAAACACGCCGGTATCCGTTTTTCCGATTATTTGACCACGGTCAGAATGGAGGAGGCGGCGCAGCTGCTCGAGGATATCCAGTATAAGACCTACGAGATCAGCGACCGGGTCGGCTACAGCAATTCGTTTAATTTTACGAGAGCCTTCAAAAATTACTACGGGATGACGCCGCGCGACTACCGCAATCGAAAGGGCTGGAAAGAAGAGCAGGAAGAGCATAACTGATAGAGCTGGAGATGGACGATGAGAAAATCCTTTTTCGTAAAAAACGTGCTTCGTTTCATAATACCACTGCTTATACCGCTCATTATATTGGGCGGTTTTTCCATTATAACGACCTTAAGCTATATTAAAACAGAGCTTAACACGAGCAATTACAAGATGCTGGAGCAAACCCGCAGCACGGTGGAGCTGATGTTCAACGAGCTGGACTCAGTGCATTACACTTTGAACTATAACACGAGGCTTATTCTGCGACTGCGTTCGCTGCTTACAGGGAATGAAGCGAGCTCAAGCGATATTGAAGCTTTTAATCACTTTATGGGGATCATTAATGCACCGACCAATATCAGACCGCATATTCACTCCATCTATTTGTATTATGATAATGCTGACGGTAATTTCCTCGCTTCCAATGAGGGGAGGGTTAACCTCAAAAACTACAATGATGTTTCTTGGTATGCAACGGTTACGGCTATGAAGCAGAAGAAACAGGATTTGTATATCGAGCGCCGTACGATGAAGCGATTCTCCTTCGATCGTAAGGAAACAGAGCTCGTAACGCTGTACAAGCGATTTGTGCCACCGGGCTTGACGAAGACGGAAGGTTATATGGTAGCTAATATTCGGATGGATGAGCTGGAGAAGAGCATGGAGAAGTTTCTCTACCAGCCGCAGCAGCTGGTATTCATGATGAATGGGGAGAAGGAGATACTCACTACGACTAATGTCTCTCATGCGGACCTTGAGGGCATCTCTAGGCTGGATCTATCCAAGTCACAGCGATATAAGTCGGAGGTAACAGGAGAGAGCTACGTGGTGTCCAAGCTGAATTCGGAGGTCTATGATTTACAGTATATCTCCGTTACGCCGAGCCGCCATTTCTATCAGCTGTCTACGAATCTGCTTTATCTTACCGTGACGCTTGTGTTTGTTTCCTTGGTGCTTGGAATCATTCTGACTTATTACATTTCTCGGCGCAATCATCGGAATATGATGCGGGTGCTGCAAACAATCGACAATGCGGAGAAAGGGAGGCCAATCCCGCGGCTGCCAGAGAAAATTACGGATGAATATAGTTTTATTTTGCAAAGCATGATCAAGTCATTTGTTGAACGCAGTGCGCTCAAGATCCAGCTGACCGAGAAAAAATATATGCTGCAGATGATGGAAATGATGGCGCTGCAGTCCAATATTAATCCGCATTTTATGGCGAATACGCTGCGGACGATTTTTTGGAAAGCCATCGGTCTCACGGGCGGGCAGAACGAAGTGAGCCAGATGCTCGATTATCTATCGGAGGTTATCCACTATGCCATCAGCTCATCCAATAAGAAGGTAACGCTGGAGGAGGAGCTGCGGAATACGAAGCATTACATCGAGATCATGAAAATCCGCTACAAGGACAAGTTCCATATGGTTTGGGATTATGATGAGGATTTGCTCGATGCTGAGGTGTTGAAGCTTTTGTTCCAGCCACTGCTTGAAAACTCCATTTACCATGGCATTAAAGAGAGCAACCGATTCGGTTATGTGAAACTTCGGATTAGGCAGCGCGGCTCCAAGCTGCATATTGCAATTATCGACACGGGGCTTGGCATGACGAGGGAGCGGCTGGTTGAACTAAGGCAAATGTTTACGGCTGAGAAGGAAACGAAGCATATCGGGCTGTTTAATACGTACAAAAGGCTGCAACTTATGTATGGCAGCGGGCATCAGTTCCGTATACGCAGCAAGTTGGGCTGGGGAACGTTGATTGAAATTGTACTTCCTATCGATGAAAAAGAAATGTAGTGGGATTCGCAAGTACTGATTTTGAAGGTTAACGTTAATATAAGCTGAACAAGTTATTGTTATGTTTTAGTGAGGATTATAAATTTTGAGAAAATGAAATAAAATTGTAGACTGAGCAGTGACATTGAACTAGTGGGTAACGATAGTTGAACGATCTTGGTATTACGTTGAGATAAAATGACTTTGAATAGATAAGTTGTAACAGCAGCGTGAGATGGGATTTTGGTTATAGAGTTGCCGCTTTATAGTCACAAGTAAAAATTATTATAAATTGTAAATCGAAAAGCCTTACTGTGTATAGGAAAATAATCACTGTTAATTACAATGTACCAACGAGTTTGCGAACCTTGAGATGATTGCGACCATGATTAACAAGCTGACAAAAGATGCAACGCCAGAACAGCTTAAGGCTGCAGGTCTAGGTGCTCATTATGTGGCTCATGACAGCGCCTTGTTTTATGAGAGTGCAGGCGGCGTACCCTTTACGGCTATGTACATTCAGGCCAAAGGTGATCCAATTGCGGATCCACATGAGGACATAACGGCGGAGGAGAAGGCTAGGGCGACGTATCAGTGGCTGATTGATCTAACAGACGATGTGGATCTGCAGGATAGCTTTAAGTATTTGTGGGAGCGGGAGATTGTGCATTCACTGTGGTTCCGGGAAGCAGTGGAAATACTTAAGGATAAGCGGGATGAGAAGATATTTTATGAGAGGGCACCTCTCTGCAGGGTGCTGCGGGGAGGTTTTTACTGACTGTTGATGTAAGCTAACAGTGCCATCCACACGTGTTGCACTAATTAAATCAGGTCCCGTTTCGTAGGAAGTGGCATCTGCGGCAGAACCGTATGTCTGTCCGTTTTTATTTTTAGGATAGTTCATATTCTTAGGGCTAATATACAAAGAACCAATTATGTTTACTCCATCAACATCATACAGTGGGACATTACGACTAAGTTCTCCGAGATAATCTTTTTTCGGCAAGTATCCTGCAATGCCATTCACACTTCCTGAAAAAAATAAGTCAGGTTGCATTTCAACGGAAGTGGTTTCATTGGCTGAACCGTACCGTATGTCTGTCCATTTTCATTTTCAGGATAGCTAGGAAGATTTGTGAGGCTTTGATTAATCGTGCTTTTAGCATCGCTTTGAAACGCCATAGTACCTCCCACTACGCAAATGGTCAAAACAACACCAAGAATGATTATTCTGATGCGTTTCGAGTAAACACTCATTTTCTCACTCCTTAAAAATACTCAATTGTAAATGTATGGTGGTAAACTCGCCAATTACTTATTCGATTCCAGTAGTTGGAAGTTGCGATATTCTGCCCTAAGCTTAATGAAGCATCGTCAGACTAATACTTTATTTTATTCTGACATCCACACTTTCCAAGACAATTTCGACTGAACGTCCCGAAATTCCAAATGCAGCAGATGAAGCGATAACGATGGTACGCGATCAACAAGGCATTTTTGAATTTTTCCGTAAAAGGTCTTCAGCAGCTAAATTGCGTTCGTTGATTTTCATTGAAAATGGATAACCGCTAAAAAACAAAAAACTAGGGTCCCAAAGTGGCCCTAGTTTTTTACAAACATCAATCGTAATCAGCTCAATCGATTAATTTAGTAATGATTTGACTCCTAACCGAAAAAAAATTGAGTGTTAATTAGATTCTATGAGTCCAGCTGTTATTAAATCTTCAATGTTAAGATACATGGTTCCTTTGTATTTCTTAACACGAATGTCACTTAAAGTAAAGTCGCCATCCGTCGCCTTTTTGTATTCTGCTGTCAAATTAATATCCAATCTGACGATTTCGAAGCCGACATATTTGCCTATCGTAATGATGTTGGCATTGCTATTGCCAAGTTTGCTTACGCCTTCGATTTCAGACAGCATAGATAATGAAATCCATCCCTTGCTCATCAGTGGCGGCAAGGCTTCTTTATTCTCTACTGCAGCTACATAATTGGTGTCAAAATAATCTGGATATCCTTTATACCCTGGTAGTTTGGATTCCTTCTCTGTTGGTGGCGCACCAACAACACGGAATTCAGGGAAATTTGCAATTGTCTTGGTAATGGAATCGATCTCGGCTAACTCTTTTTGGGTATTCAGGGCGTTGGTTGCAGCGGGACCAAACGATATCACTCCATCAGCACTGAAAAATATCGGGATACCGTCGATCGTGTAAGAGGCCCCTTTAAAGGATGGACTATTAACTTGAATCACATTTGCTTCTGCAGACCAATAAACGGAGTTACCTGTTGCTTCCCCAACGATTCTAATTGGGATGTAAGTGTTGCCATTTTGCGTAATGGGTTCTGCTTGCAATGCTTTCTTCTGGCCGTTCACAACTGCTGTTTTGTTGCCAATCGTAAATGTAATCTTTAAATCATCCTTTTTGCCCGTAACTTGTTTAAGTTTTGCATCATAACCGATTTCCATTTTCAATTTTCCAAATAATTCTCTGAAGGGAACGAAGGAAACTCCATTCTTGCTTACTGATTTAGATTTGAGCGGGACTCCATCTACAAAAATATAAGCTCCTTTATTGGCTGCTGATACAGGAATAACACCTATACTGAATAATAAAACGCAAATCATAGCAGTAATCGACAATCTCTTCAAAAAAACGCCTCCAGAACTAGATTTTTTTTCCACTATTTACTATCTTACTATCATTTGGAACTCTGTCAATAAAAAAGATAGTTATTTTGTCGAAATGTGACCCAAGTATTCAATGTTCTTTCGAATTCCCTCAAATAAAGAGGCTAACCCAATTGTAGCTTAAGATCATCAATCGTTTTACATACTTTGGGCTGTCGGTTGGTTCACGATCTCAGCGTGAAAAAGCATCGACCACGCAAACTTATGCTCAGCTCCGCGGAGAGCGTCGGAGAGAACTTTATCGCCGATTTTTTTAGCATTTAGTTAATCAGGTTCAATGGTATTGTTGAATGCCTTTAATTATTCAGTCCCTAATTGAACTAACGGGCAGGATGGCTTAGAGGTAAATATTTACATAATAACAAGTGGTCGGTATAATTTAAGAGTATTGAGCAAACAGCCAAAGGGGTGTTTTTAATTGGAATTTGGACTTTCCCATAAAAAGTTTAACGCCAAAAGACCAGGGTCTCTTGTTGGTACAATTACCGGAGTCTTAGAACATTTTTCGTCATTGTATGCGAATGTTGGTGAGGCTACGGAGAAAAATGGCATTTGGTCTTTACGAGAAAGCACTCCAATATGCACTACATGTAACGGTACAGGTACTGTCCTTGGTGATATTGATTCAAGTCGTATGGTCGCAACTGAGCTCTCGCTTAAAAAAGGAGCTGTGCTTTTATGGGCGGGTACTAACTGCGGACCTGTTGTAAAGATTAGAGAACTGGCTAAAATGATCGGGATTGACTTTGAAAGCCCACTTGTTGAGCAAAATAAGCAATTTACCGATATTTTACTTTATGGATATGATAAGGAACCTATAACATACGTTTACAAGAAAAGGGAACATAAAAAATATTATCGTGGGTGCGTTTTCGATTTGGAACATATGCGTGCTGCAGGAACAACTAGTAAAGGAAACCTTTGGGCAATAAAATTATTCTCCCGACATGGAAAGTGTCCAAATTGTACCGAAAGCTTGTTGGAACAGGAACGCTTGGTTATGGGGAATTCCCTTTCAGATGTGTTAAGAATGCCGATCTCAGAATCACTATTAGTTGTCCAGAAATTACGTAATTGCCTCGACAAACAAGTATTAGATAATTATTGCGAGTTGATTAATGATCTGGAATTGCGTCTATCATATCTAAATAAAATTGGTCTAAAGACTCTTTCGGCTTTCGATGTTAGAAACTTGGTGAATCCATAAATTGGTTAAGCTAACGGGACACTATAGTTCAAACATGATATGTCGGCAACGAGTCATATGATCGGTTGCCCTTTTCAATGAAGTAATGGGTAGTTATACATAACTACAAATATGTATAATAAATGGTAAAATCCTCTAGTAAAGTAAGGGGGAGAGACAAATTGAATTTTTCATTATAATTTTAGCTGTAGGATTCATCTGCTTAATAAGTTATCTTCGAGCAATACATATTTCTCTTCAGAAAATTATCGAAATAATGTCAAGTAAAAAAGAGAAATAGACAACACCAAGAATGTAATTCCTTGAGATAAGTGATTAAGCTAACGGGACACGATAGTTAAAAACACATGATGAGCAAGCTCTACATTGGACTACTCATCGGTCCATTTCATCGGAAATAAAATGGGGGGCATGTAGTGAAATTACTTAACTGGAAATATGATGTTGAGGTTTAAGGTTCTTCGGGCGAGTGGAACTGGATAGAGATCACCTTGACTTTTGAAGACGGCAGCAAATGGTGGCAATTCGGAGGAGGAACCGTTCAAATAGATGAAGAAGGAGAGAAAATTGATGATATAGATTAAACTATCGGAGAACGATAATTAAACATACAAGGAGCAGTTTGCTGCGGCAGCTGCTCCATTTTCTTGTTAAACTAACGGGCAGTTTAACGAAAAACAGGAAGCTATTGTAACTTAGGAGCCGTTCTGTAGGGATCGTTGACATAGTTCTTGAATTGCGTGGAGTACAGACAGACGTAATAATAGAAAAGAGGAAAACGAAGTTACTCAAAACAAAAGGAGGTAGGAGAACGTGTCGAACATGGACAAGGAGAAAAAGGCTATGGAGAAAGTGACAACGGTGTATGAAACAGGCGAGATCATAACGGCGAAAGTGTACAAGGTCAGCCCGGAGCAGAAAGAGGAACTCGATCGTCTGTCAGCTGAGAGGCACGAAAAGTTACTCGAGGAGGCAATACCGAAGATCCGCGCACGGTACGAGCAACTGGTCAAGTTCCGTCAGCAACAGTCGAATGCTGACGAGGTTGGCAAGCTTCCGAGTGATTCTGCTAACGGTTAGTTTAATTTAATTCTCATGGAATAAAAATGGTATAATACTATGGAATAATTTTGAATTTCGAGGTGGGAAATGGGGATAGATTTCTCAGCTGTTTTTAAACACTCATTAGATGTTACAGCCATAGAAGTTTTTAAAGAAGAGATTGTTAAAGGGACAAGATTTCCTAAAGCTGTAAAGTGTATTAAAGAAGTTAATTTTCATAATCCGCATCTTGACAGACAATGGTTATTAAATCGTGATCGTATTAGTGAATCACATAACTTTGAGCCATTTGATCCCGTGCCAATAGGGGATGAAGAATATGTTGAGCTTGGAGGCCCTGGTGGGTTTAGATTTATATTTAATAAGTACATCTGTGAGTTCAGTCCTTGTTTTAGGTGGTATCAATTTATAGAAAATCAAGAGTTGCAACTTGAACTAAGGGCAATATGCCAAGAATTTGCTGACTACTTCGGTTATAACTTTGCAATATATATGGGAGATAATTATTGTGCATTAGATTATGTTTTTGAAGGTCGCAATATGGATTATTATAAAGCCAAGCTTATGAGTAGATTCGGTAAAGCTAAATTATCTATCGGTGAATTAATACAGAAAACTAATAGTGGTTGGGAATCAGAAGGGTATTTTATAGATAATTTTAACGATTTGCAACGTAATTCTTTGAGCTAAAAAGGTGAAGGATAGTTATACGGACCATAGAGCAGTTAGCCGGATGGCAGCTGCTTCTTTCTCGTTAAGCTAAAGGGCAGATAGGTAACATTTTTGTCTTCAAATTTCCACTTGACCCTTACGTAACGTAATGATTTATAGTGAACGTAAAAGAAGGATGAAACACAGCCTACTGCCAAAAAATCAAACAACTATATTCGAAATCGGAGGAGAAGCAAACATGAGAAAACTCGTATTGTTCATGCATGTATCACTGGACGGGTATGCGTCAGATTCAAACGGAGGACTAGACTGGATTCCTTACAACGAGGAATTAGAGAAATACGCCGAGGAAGTCGTAGCCGAAGTCGGCTCTCCGGTATACGGACGAACGACGTATCGAATGATGGAGAGCTACTGGCCTTCGGTGCTGGACAATCCGGATGCGTCGAGGCACGATATGGAGCATGCCAAATGGCTGCAGGATGTTAAGAAGATCGTCATTTCCGACTCGATGGACATTGTTGAATGGAACAATACGGTACTGATCAAGGACAATATTGCAGATGAAATCAAGGCGCTCAAGGAGCAGCAGGGTAAAAATCTCGTTATCTTCGGCAGTCCGGGGGCGGCGAAGACGTTGCTTGAACTCGGCCTGATCGACGAATTCCTGCTGACGATTTGTCCAGTCATCTTGGGCAGCGGAAAATCGGTATTCCACGGCGACGGTGAGAAAATCAAGCTCAAGCTGCTGTCCAGCCGAACGCTCAAGTCGGGCATTATCGCGGCCCGCTATGAGTTGGAGAAATAGCTCTGCCGTGCAAGATGTTCTACTAACGGATAACGATAGTTGAAAACTAAAGGGCTGCCGCGTGGCAGCCCTTCGTCATTACGCTAACGAGGAGCATTCCTATTATGAAGAAATACGCTCCTTGGTATGATGTTATTGGGTCCAAGCTGCTCGCCAGTCGAATTCAAACAAACCAAGGAGACTACAAGATAAATGAACGCATTAATCAAATCACTTCTTCTACTTTAATTGTTGGTGTCGACATCACCAAATTCAAACATGTAACCCGAGCGCAAGACTACCCGGGGGCGAGCTCGGAATGAGTGTGATAAGAGATGACTGTTCCAATTTATAGAACTGTTTAGACGTTCAATAACTCTTGCCACTCTAATCTTTCCACCTCATCATCATGTAAAGCTGCTCGACGCTTTAGGAGCTCATATGTCTCACTCCACTCGTCAGGGTACCTTGTCCATTGAATTCGCTTATACAATTCTCCTAAGGCAAGCTCTACTTCATTTCTAAATTGTTTCCATAGCACTTTAGCTTTGTAATAGTCACCGTTATTACGAGTAGCATTCACTACGTCATAACAAAGTTTATCTTTTCTGAAAATCTCCATATTGATTTCATCAACTTTAAAAAGAATTTCTTTTTTGAGTTTTGCGTCATTCTCCATAGTTGCGATCATTTCGGCCATAATAGAAGTTATATTGGGATTATTTTGAGCTGCGTGATTCATACATTCAGTGAGTTGGATAGTCATAAATTTTTCCCTCCTAGCAACGTTCTGTTACCATTCTGGTTTTATATAATACTTTTCGTTAGAAGGAGGTTTTTTTAGTCACTAAGCAAGTGAAGACAGCTACTGGTAATAAAAGGGGGAGTGAACTTAATTAATGGATGAAAAACAAACCTATCAAGCACTTGATGACTTTTCGACTAATGAAACGCTGGAACGCCTAGATAGAATGTCCGTTATGCAAAAGAAGATAATAGTTGGTTGAATCTATCACGCTCCTCCAAAAAAGGGCAATGACCGCTGTATTGAAATGAAACTAATTGCGAATTTTTAATCAGCTTATTTGTTTCCTGAGCTTGGGTAAACGGAACGACTTTATCATGAATTCCATGAATAATTAATGTGGGCACATCGATCTGTCCAAGATCGTTGTAAACATTCTCGTCTCTTAGCGTGACCATAATAGCGGAAGTCGACCAATTCGCAGCTTTTAAACCCATTAGAAAGAACCATTCGGATTTTGGTTCAGAAATGTACTGAAAGAAAAAAATCTCCGTTTGGTTTTGCAGCATTTTCGGACGGTCATTGTTTGTTTCTTCGATGATTTTATTCGTAAATTCTTTGGGAACGCTTGATGGAGACGCAGCGTCAATCAGGACGAGTTTAGATACCCCGTACCCTTTGTAACGAGCCATATAACGAATTGAGATTGCGCCTCCGGTAGAGTGTCCTGCTAGTATTATGTTTTTTAACTGTAACGCTTCGATGACCATACGAAGATCATCTGCTAATCTATCGAAACCGTAACCGTCGAATGGTTTATCCGAGTTGCCGTATCCTCTCCAGTCCATTCCGATACAACGATATCCGAGCTTGGGAAGGTAATTGAACTGATATTCGAACTGATTATGGTTTAGCGGCCATCCATGAATAAAAAGTATCGTTTTATTTCCCGTTGGATTGATGTCCTCTATAAATACTTTTACGCCCGGTTCTACAGTAACGAAGTATCCCAAGTGTATCACCTCAATTTTTTAAATGTACTTCCCCATTAAGATATTCACCCTAGGCAGGGTGAATGCTCAATTTTGGCGTTAAATTGGTATAGATCGTACGTAGAGATTTCTGAGGAATAGCTTGAGTAAAATCAACTTCTTCAGATCATTGAGCTAATGGGCAGTTTTGTTGAACAAGTTGCAAATATAACATTTTAAAGTAAGAGCATTTCTTTGTAATGAGAAATGCTTTTTATTTTTATAGAAACGATATTATTTTATCGTAAAACGATATAATTTGTGCTAAAGTAAAAACTGACATTAAACAAGTGAGGTGCAGTTTATGAAACGAGGAAAAACACTCTTTTTGAAGATAGCTGTTATTCTTATTGGAATCCCAATTCTTGCTTTGTATATATTTTTAGTGCCTAAGATTGGCAATTTTGCTGAAGAATTGTATCCAGAAATGGCTTATATGAAATCACTCGTCTTAATCGATATGTACGCAGCAGCGATTCCTTTTTACTTTGCTCTGTATCAAGCTTTTAAACTTTTAAGCTACATTGATAAGAACCAAGCGTTTTCGGAATTATCGGTAAAAGCTTTAAAGAATATAAAATACTGTGCTATCACAATCAGTACCTTGTACCTGCTAGGTATGCCACTCTACTATCTCATGGGGAAGAGAGTTGACCCTCCAAGTTTTATACCAATGGGATTGGTCATTATTTTCGCCTCTATAGTGATCGCCGTTTTTGCTGCTGTTCTCCAAAGACTTTTACAAGAAGCTATTAATATAAAATCAGAAAATGATTTAACGGTCTGAGGTGGAGCATATGGCAATTATTATTAATATTGATGTGATGTTAGCAAAACGAAAAATGAGTGTAACGGAGCTTTCGGAGAGGGTTGGAATTACGATGGCGAATCTTTCCATTCTGAAAAATGGGAAAGCAAAAGCGGTTCGTTTATCAACATTAGAAGCGATATGTAAGACTTTGGATTGTCAGCCAGGTGATATTTTGGAGTACAAACGCGAGGAAGACACTCCATAAAAACAGACAACAAATTTATTTAACTAACGGGTCACGATAGTTGAACGGACCATAGAGCAGCTAGTCGATGGCAACTGCTCCTTTCTCGTTAAGCTGAAGGGCAGGATAGCGTAACCTTTTATCGCAGATAGAGTCTAAATTATTACATATTCAGATTCATAAACGAGGTGAGCTAATAATAGAATGAAAAAACGAATTTTACTACTTGTTGGTATTCTTGTGTTCTTGGCAATTATCGGCGGTATTACATTTCATAATTTTGCTAAAAACCTAGGCGAAAGTTACAATCAATTAGGTTAATGGGAGAAGAGGGCTTACAAATCCTGGCGTTAATAAACCGGGAAACGATAGTTGAATAATAGACATTGATGAGCAGGTACTACGGTATCCTGCTCTTTTTATTAAGCTAACGGCAGGATAGTTGAGTAAACGTATGGAAATACATTAAGTAAATTTGTCGGCAAGGGAATGAGCAAATGATGAACTTAATTTACAAAAACATCGTTCAAGAGATGCTGAAAATAATTCCTCAGTTGCTACCGTTTTACGAAAAAGAGCTTGAGGATTTATGGATAAAAGAAGGTGAGATACCTCCGCATGTAGCTTTTGGAAATATATTGAATCCATTTTTAATGAACCAGCTTCAAAAACAACAATTAACAATAGAGGATGAGCAATTACTCGTAAGAATCTTTATTTTTCTTGAGAACATGGCATTAAGTAACGACGTTGAAATTAGGAATGTAGTTTGCGTAACCGTTATGGCTCGAATAGGTGACGATATAAACGTTCTTAAAAATGCCTTAAAGTATGTAGGAAATGAAACAAGAAGATTGTCTAGGGAAGTTGAGACGTTATATGGAAGAAAAGTTAATCTAAATATCTTGCAGTAGTTTGATGTCATTGAACTAATGGGACACGTTAGCGGAACAAATTATCAGGACGAGGCTGCCGCAGATGATCGGCAGCTTCGTTAAGCTATCGGACAGGATAGTTTAATCAATTCGCGAATACTTCAAATGCGAAAAGTTGCGAAATTCTCAGTTTAGTTGGCATACGCCTTATCTCAAATGCTAAAGGGGTTAAGAACAATGAAATTACTTTTATTCCCTTATCTCCGGTATAAATATCTAAGTATATATGTTAATGAAAAAGGTGGATTAATAGTCGTATCAAACGGTCGATCAAAAAAGTTAGGTATTGTTGAAATTGATTATATTAATGAATTATTACCAGGATTTTCTGATGACAAGTTGCATGAAAAGTTATCAGATTCATTTCAAAAATGTTATTCGATTAGAGCTCAGGATAATGTTGATAATAATACAGTAATAGGAAGGTATATGGGATTTAAGACATATACAAGAGCTGTAAAAGGACTGAAATTAGTAGCAGTATCTTGGAAGCATAAAGAAGGATATGAAATAGTTCCGACAGAAAAGAAAAAAGGTCATGGCTACAGACACTTAGAAGAATTCAAAATCAAAGCAGATGATAATACCTTGGTAGTAGCAGTAAGATCAGGAATTAAACTGGCAAGCATTTTAAGTGAATGAGGTACGTCGTATAACACTGTAATTACGCTTATAACCCATCCATTAAGTTAACGAGAAACGATAGTTCAACATCGAGAGGGCTGCCACTTGGCAGCCCTTCGCTTCACTAACGAGCAGTTATGCGGAATAAAATAGATGTTATAATGTTACCTCTGAAGGAGGGGATTCGTCATATGGATATAGCTAAGAAAAACAAAATAATATATGTTTTAATCGCAGTCATTTTGATTGCAATGATTGTTACCTATTTTTCAAACAGTTCAAATAAACTTTATGGAAATGATAAAGAATCCATACAAGAAGTGATTAAGTCTATTGAGGGTTATGAAGATGAATCAGTTGAGATTTTGGAGATTAAAGATATTGATGATGCAAGGATAGTTGGCTTCTTATCAAATAATAATCCAGCATATATTCAATTTTCTAAAAACCAAAAAGGTAATTATAAATGGAGAAATATTGAAAAACAAGCAGGTCAATCATTTACTACATTCTTAATTCACAAATCGAAAAATGAATCCCGAAATTTAAAATTTATGATTGTGACTAATCAGGAAAATAATATTGCAAAAATGGAATTAGAGGTAAATAAACAGGTAATTGAACAAGAGTTTAGTGTAAATCAAAAGTCTGTTACTTGGATTGATATAGATAAAGATAATACCCTTGTATTTAAATATAAATATTATGATAAGGACGGTAATCTTCTAAGTGATAATTAATTACAAAGCCTGTCTTTCTTGAACTACGGGTAACGATAGTTGAATTACAAGATGTTAATTATTTGGAAGGAATTGGTTATTTTTGATAGAATAAATATGAAGAAGATCAAGTAATAAATTTGTACACATAAGGAGATAAAACTATGTCAAAAAACAAATTACTAAGAATGGACAATGTTGGCATCGTTGTAGAATCCCTTGATGATACAATCTCTTTCTTCGAGGAGATTGGTTTGAAGCTCGAAGGGCGTCCTACTGTCGATCAACTAACTGTGAAGCTTCAATAAACCATATACATGTAGAAAGTCTTTCAATGGGATTGAATTTGGAATTAAAGATAAAGAATAATTCGAAATAAACCATTTGTTTGAAGCAAGAACTAATGAGTTATCTGCGAATGTTCAGCCAATTACTTAGAATCACATCTTGAGTTTTATTGGGTTGAACCTACGTTAGAGAAGCTAAAACAGCTCAACGTTTTACCTTATCTTGTTCAAGAACTGATCCCCCAAAATTATCGAGGATAAACCCATATGGGTAAGCAATAAGTATGCTCTTCTTATTTTAAGCTAATGGAGAACGATAGTTCATCACCGAAAGGGCTACCACATGGTAGCCCTTCGCTACGCTAACGGGTAGGATAATGTAGTAAATTAAAATACTGTTTGGTAAAGTGAGTGGAAACAGGATACTCGTGGGAAAGCAAAATATTGAACTCTTGAAAGCTGAACTGTTAGAAATAATAATCAATGCAAAACCGGTTTACGACAAGTGGACGTTTTACAAAAACGGAATTAAGTAAAGTGAATCTGTTTACTAATAAGTACTGTAGCTATGAAGAGGTAAGGGGTAAGCAGGTGCTGAGCGAGTTGAGTCTCTTATTTGTGAATTTTGCGATGGACTAGCCCGCAATTCAAAGTAAGTCCATTGTCCATGAAAAAGTAGCTAAGTTTTACTTTGAACAACTGCAAAAGTTGAAGGAAGCAGTGTACTAAAGGGAGACAATAGCGTAATAGCCAGGGAGCAATTCGCCATTGCGGCAACTGCTCCTTCTGTCGTTAAGCTAAAGATAGGTTAGTGCAGTATTCTGTTCAAGGTCTTGGCTTTAAGACACGAGAAATTCGTGTTCATAAATCGCTTGAATCCTTTCCAGAACGTTCTGCGCCTGCTCTTTAAACTTTAATTCCGCAACCCGTCCTTTTAGCAAAAATACGCCGTTTTCATGATGGTGTTCACCAAGAGCCCCTTCATACAACTTGTTGGCGCCGAGGGTAGGAGGCGAGAAAAATAGCTTCATCATTACTTCAATCAAAAAGGGCAGTCCGGATTGTTTCCCTTTTCTTAGCGTATTGTTGCTACCCGGGTCAACGCTACGGATTTTGATACCATTCTTGGCGAGCTGGGATGCGATGGCCTGAGTCCACAGAGAAAGAGCTAGCTTTGAGGTCGCATAAGGACCAAGCAACTTGCGAAAGGTTTTGGGATGCTCCAGGTCTTCGATCGAAAACTCTTTTGAAAATTTTAGAGCTGAAGATGAGGTATTGATTACTGTTTTTAAACGACTGATTTTAATGAGTTCCTTCAATTCCATTAGAATAATATACGGAACGACAGTCATCAGTTCATAATGTTTCTCCCGTCCTTGTTTCGAATAGCTCAGCTCGGGAAAAGACCCTCCGGCGTTATTGAACAAAATATCGATCCGCTGCTCCTTGCTTTTGATCTCTTCCAAAGTAAGTCTCAAGCAGGCATAATCAGCGAGATCATCCGTTTTATAAATTCGAAGCGAACCGCTCTTGACTGCATTGTGGATACTCCTATCGTCGGCTGGAAAATCAGAACGGTTTACAGCAACCACATGCCAGTTCTCCGACAGTAATTTCCGTGTTAGTTCTAACCCGATCCCGGCGCTTGCGCCTGTAATCAATGCGATATGTTCATTCTGGTCCTTGTTCATTGTACATCTCCTTTTTATATCGGGATATTTGATTCGATAGTGCACATTCTATAACTTGAAGTCGACTCCAAGTCAAGACGCGAAAACAAAGCTTTTCTCCAAGGATAAGAGATTTGACTTAGAGCCAGCTTCAAGTTGTATAATGTACAAAAATCAATCTTAGGGAGGGAGCAGGATGAAGGTAGAGCAATGCTTTACGATAAAGCAAACCGCTGGACAAACCGGAATTACTGAGGATACGATCCGTTATTACGAAAAGATCGGGCTGCTGCCTAGGGCAGAGCGGAAGGATAACGGGCACCGCATCTATCGACAGGAGGACATCAATACGATCAGGCTGATAGCATGCCTGAAAAAAACGGGGATGATGCTAGAGGAAATTCGACCTTTTTTGGCGGTCTCGGCCGATACTGATCCCGCGGAATATCCGGAGCTTGTGGAACTCTTAAGAAGCCATCGTGAAAATATTATCAGCCAGATCACATCATTGCAGCAAGTTGTTGATTTTATCGACATGAAGTTGGAGGAGGGGAGATATAGACGGGACTGCACGGATGAAGGTCTAGACGGCGTACCAGAGAAAATGTTGGGTGAACCGAAAACAAAGCCTGTCTCACCCGGCGAGATGAGGTATTTTTCCGTATCGGCCAAAGTGGGCAAGTCACATGCTTCCGTAAGATAAGCTCGCCATAACAAGAGGAGAGGTTACTTCCCCACATAAACTGCTGTAGTCCATTGAGCTAACTGGTAACGATAGTTGAATAACACACATGATGAGCAGGTGCTACGGTGGCCTGCTCTTCTTATTAAGCTAATGGGCAGTTTAGTGCAATAAAACTTGACCAATTGTGGTATTATTCTTAAAATAACTTCGAAAAGTGGTGATATCATGAAATTTGTTTTGATATTTGGTCCTCAGGCAGTAGGTAAAATGACAGTGGGGCATGAACTGGAAATGATATCTGATTTAAAATTGTTCCACAACCATATGACGATAGAATTGCTGGCTCCTTATTTTGACTTCAGTAGTGAAATGTGGGGATTATCGGATAAATTCCGTCAGGATATATTTGAAGCGTCCGCCGCCAGTAATATGTATGGAATGATATTCACATATGTATGGGGATTCGATTTGCAGAGCGATTGGGATTACGTCGATAAAATTTGTGAAATATTTGAGGATCAAGGTGCGGATATCTATTTTGTTGAGCTTGAAGCCGATCTTGAGGAGAGAATAGAGCGTAACAAGACTCCCCATAGACTTGAACATAAACCGACAAAGAGAGATATCACATTCTCTGAACAGGATCTAAAACAGACAATGGAGCAACATCGATTGAACTCGTTAGAGGGAGAAATCAAAAAAGAAAACTATTTGAGAATAAACAATACGAAAATCAACGCTCGTGAAGTTGCTGAAATCATAAAAAATAGATTCGCTTTATAACGATTCTTGTTAGACTAACGGGAAGGATAATTCCATTACTAAGCGAATACATTGTGTGGAATAATTATACAAATTACTATTTAGAGGGGATGATTGTGTTGGATAATAATATTAGTCCCGAGTTAGTTCAGCTTTTCGTGGGTCAAGCCCATGGAGATTTTCAAAAGGTACAAGAATTAATAGAACAAGAATCAGGTCTTTTAAATGCTTCATAGGATTGAGGCAACGGTGATTAGGAAACTGCACTTGGTGCTGCTGCACATATGGGAAGAAAAGATATTGAAAATTATTTACTTGATAAGGGAGCGCGGATTGATTTAGTTGCAGCTGCAATGTTAGATAAGGTCGAAATTGTAAAAGCAATAATCTCTAATGACTCTGCCTTAAAACATAATTTAGGACCACATCAAATCCCTTTAATTAATCATGCCGGAACAGGCGAAGCAACAGCTGTAGTTAGTATTCTCAAGTCAATAGAAAATGAAGACCTGTTATTAAACTAACGGGAAACGTTAGCTCAATAAAACAGCGGCAGTATAGGAGTTAGAAACGGAAATATTGAAAAAAGTATATAATACACCACAACTTTTGCCGATACAAAATATATGTGAATTAAATGATTCAAAGGAGTACTTAATGTCTGACCTATTAATAAGGGTGCTTCGATTCCCTTCAAAAATCGAGTATTTTATTTTTCACAAACACTTATTACTTTCATTTAACCTTATTCTTTTAACAGTGTTTGCCTACTCTATTATTAAAGATAAACAACCTATGTATTTCTTTCTCTACCTGATAATTTTACCTTTCACACTTATTGTGAAGCCAAAATTACTTCTTAAAAGTAATCAAATTTTGTTTATGGCTTTTTTCACTTATTTCACAGTACCCTTTAGCTTAAACTTCTTAATCGGATTACAACTACGTATTTCAATACCCCTATTTTTAATTTTCACTTTTTTGACTACGATTATATTCTTCTTCATGTTGTATTTTATTAACAGGAAGCATTCTCGTAAAGAATTCCTTGATCACTCTAAGATCGCATTGGATATAATCAGATTCATTTTTGTGGTCATTGTAACAATAAGCGCTGTAACTGGAAAACTTATTAATGACTTTAGCTTATTTACTCAAATGATTCCTGATTTCAAAAATGATACTAATTTAGAGGAAGTAAGAAGTTATTTCCAACTCACTTTCCAGATCCTTGCTATTCCCTTTGTATTCTCTAGTACTTTACTTAGAATTGCAGTCGACTGGCTGTTGTTAAAAAAATAACAGTCTGTAGAGTATGTGCATTTGGTCCTTCAATTTCGGTTGGAGTTCGATACACGAAGGGCCGACGTGAACAATTAGAGGCGGTGACGAGTTTGTTCTTTTCTAGACTGGGATTAAATTTCTCAGATTGAAACACACTGCGCTACCAAAGGAAATAGAAGGAAATGAATCCTCGTATCTAGAAGACATACAGACTGTGCGCATGACGCGGCAGACTGTATGGAGGGGGATAAGCTTGATGCAAAAGCAAGGCAGAATTGCGTTTCTGTGGATGAATTACTTTTTGTTAGGGATAAGCGTTTTGTTTTATATTGTTCTCCTGCGGGCACCGAGCGTCTTTTTGGAGGGAGCTGCTGCCGGAATGATTGTGTATGGTGGATGTTACGGGTTGATCCGTATCGGGTGGCAGAGGGTTGTCAGAGGGGCGCTGCTTGCAGTATTCTTTTCCATATTTGCTTTTGCATTGTACACAGTATGGTATGTTCTACAGAAGCTCTAGTATCTGCATAACGGTAAAGCTTCATCACTCCTTGTAAAAGCCCTCTTCAGTATGCAAGAACGTAAGAGGGCTTTTGCTGGTGGCTCTTTCTAATTTATAAAAATGAATTGATTAGCAGGTTCATTACGCTAACGGGGAACGATAGTTGAACATACAAGGGGCATCTTGCTATGGCAGTTGCTAAATTTCTTTATTAAGCTAACGGTCAGGATAGCAGAGTCTTCTCACGAATAACAATAAGTTCGGATATAGTTGTTTAATAAATATAGACTAGGGGGAATTCTTAGTGAGTGTTTACGTTGGAATCGAGAAAATCGACCTGCTTGAAAGACGAAAACAGCATGAAATTACAAAAAAACTTTGGCAGACTCTTTGTGATAAGGGAGTCAGAAAAGGAGATAAAGGACGTATTAGGGCATATTTAGTTTCTAATTTGTATGAACAAGCAAAAGGGTTGGAGGCACAATTTAAAACTGATTTTGAGATAACCATAATCAAACAAGATGAGGGCTCAAAGTACATAATAGAACTAATAACTCCAGTTTGCAGAATGAGTAATGAAGTATTAGAAGAACTAGTTGATATATTGATGATTTCCGCAGTTGATACGAATACAAAGTTCGATGGTTTTGAATTAGATATTAATGAAATTAAGAAATTAAACAAACCTTGGTGGAAAATTTGGTGACAAGTGAGAGTTCAGTCAGAACGGAAAAATTCATTACGCTAACGTGAGACGATAGCACCATGACAATAGGCTACCAGCACCATGGTAGCCTTTCAAATATCGGGCAGATATGTTTAAAATCTTCATGGAATCCATCACTGAAATAATGGGAGTTTTGTTTATTAATCATCCAGTGACAAGGGGGTGTTACAATTTTAACAAAAATTGATATTAGTAGGAAGATAATTTCTAGTATAATCACAACAGTAGTTTTTTCGTTAATTCTTGTGGAATTTCATGGTTATGCCCCGTTTTTCATCTATTTTATGTACTCATTCATCGGTTGCTTAATAATAGGCGTACCGTGTGCATTAATTACTGACATATTTATTTTAAAAATGAAGGTAATAAAAAAATTGCTGGGCATGCTCATGGGGTTAGCCTCACATCTAATATTTGCAGTGATTAGTTTGTATTTGTTTTCTCTTACCGAATCAGAAGGCTTCCTTTTTCTTTTTAAGTACGCCAGTGTTTTTGTGTACTCAGTTTTTATTGCCGCAACAGGTTTATGGTTGATTGATACGATTATAAAAAAAATTCAGTTTCCAAGATAGAAAGAGAGATACAACGAGCGTACGATCTAATACAGCTGTTACGCTAACGGGACAAGATAGTTCAATACTGAAAGGGCTGCCGCTTGGCAGCCTTTTGTTCAACTAACGGGCAGCATTCCTATTATGAAGAAATACGAGGTTTGAGAAATAAAAAGACTCCTTGGTATGATGTTAATGGTCCATAATGCTGGCTGGCTGCTGGATCCAAATACAAACCAAGGAGACTACAAGATGCATTCTACTCAAAATGAACGAATTAATCAAATCACTTCTTCTACTTTAATTGTCGGAGTCGACATTGCTAAATTCAAACATGTGGCCAGGGCACAAGACTACCGCGGAGTCGAGCTCGGTAAATCGATCACGTTTGAAAACAATCGAGAAGGTTTTGAATTATTCATTAGTTGGTTCCAAAAGATTGTTGCGGAACAAGGGCTTCAGGACGTTATTGTCGGCATGGAGCCGACTGGTCACTACTGGTTAAACTTAGCTCATTATCTTAGAGAGCAACAAGTTAAATATGGTGTTGTAAACCCACTACACGTGAAGAAAAGCAAAGAGCTTGATGACAATTCTCCGACGAAGAATGACATCAAGGATGCTAAAGTGATTGCACAGTTGGTCAAAGATGGGAGATACGCTGTACCTAGCCTTCCACAGGGCGTTTATGCTGAACTGCGGGAAGCCATGAAAATTCGCGAACACCTGACAACTGACCTTTGCGTTGTGCAAGCACGTGTCCATAACTGGCTAGATCGGTATTTCCCCGAGTTTCTGACGGTATTTAAGGATTGGGAATGCAAGTCAGCCATCCAAATGCTAAGTCTCTATCTACTGCCACATGAGCTTGTTTCCGTACCAGAGGAGATCTTGCTGCAGCATCTGAGAGAAGCTGCAAAGCGTGGGCTTGGTCTAGGCCGTATCAAGAATCTGAAGGCAGCAGCCAGCCGTTCTGTTGGTATCCAGCAAGGTTCAGAGTTGGCTAAAATGGAGTTGAAGGTGCTGCTGAACCAGTACGAATGGCTTCATAGAAAACTGGAAGAACTGAAAACAAAATTGGACGAATTACTCAAGCAGATCCCACATGTACAACAAGTGTTGGCCATGAAAGGGATTGGAAGAGACACCATCGCGGGCTTTCTAGCTGAGGTAGGCGATATTAGTCAGTACCGACATCCCAAACAGATCACGAAGCTCGCTGGATTGAATTTGAAAACAAATTCATCAGGCACACATACCGGACAGACTAGGATAACGAAGAGAGGTAGGAAACGCCTTCGTGCCTTACTCTTTAGAGTGATGATGCCGTTGGTCGCAAAAAACGCAGCCTTCCGAGCTTTGCACGAGTATTATACCAAACGGTCGAGAAATCCGCTGAAGAAAATGCAGTCTCTCATCGCGTTGTGTAACAAACTCATACGCATCCTATTCGGCATATTGAAAAAGGGACATGAGTTCAGGGAAGAAAAGATGATGCAGGATATCCCTCGATGTATAGAATTACCACAAGCGGCTTAACAGAACGTTTTCCAAAGATAACGACCTAAACCAAAAGATAGATAACAAGTAGCACGGATGAGTCGGAACGGCACAATCCATACGGACGAAGATCCTGCCGGGCAGCATATCTGCCCTCCACCTCATGGACAGGTTGAATGAAGGAATGTGAGAGCGTAGACTCTGCGAGATGTGGGAGGGTTGACCGCCATGAGCTCATGTGGAGATCCAAAGGTGCAACCAAACTTTACCGGAGAAACCACTTTTTACAGCAAGTGGTCTAGGTGGAGACTTTTTTGCACTTTTACCAATCCCATAAATTTCTTCATCTACAACTTCGTTCCACTGAAGTGTTATCTGTAATGAGCAAACATGGTCAATATACTAAGATAACGTGAGTATTTAAGAGAAAAGTGATTCTCCATAGAGGGAGGATAGTTTAATCACTTCGCGAATACTCTAAGTAATGGAATTTTCGCGGAAGCTCGCAGAATAGCCGTTATATATACGAAATCCCCGTAAAGATTAATAATAAAGGAGCTTTTATGAGACATTTTATATTACTCCTACTTCTTACCCTCGTGTTAGTCGGATGCAATGAGGCTAAGCCAGACTTTGATAATGTATCAGAATCATTAGTAAATGCTGAAAGAGTAATGAATGATAAAGACTTAGTTATTACAACAGCAACAAGTTCACAGTCAAAAATTATTAATTTTAGAATTTTGATTAAAGATAGAATTAATAATGAACAGGCTAAAGGCTTGGTTAATGACTTTTTTAATGAAATTGATAAGAACATCACTGATCTGGAACTTTTCAAAAAAACTTATTCAATAAAATTTGATATTAAATCTCAAAAAGACGGACAGATATTATATCAGGGCAAGAGAGAGAAAGAAGAAGATCAAATTTGGTGGCAATTCTAAGAAGACGAAGACTTCGTATGGCTGACAAATCAGTAATGGATAATCCATCTGATCACATACATCATTAAGCTAACGGGCAGTTATCCATAATCAGAGTGATGGCTATGATACAATTGTTGATGAGAATTAAAGGTCAAATACAAATCTTTTGGGTGGTGTGTAAAATGTCTCCTATAAAATTAACTCTAACAATGATAGTCGTTGCTACCCTTGTTATTGGATGTATGTCACAACCAGTCAGACCAGATGATAAAGTTATTGATGCCTTTATCAGTGACAATAACATTAACGTTATGGAGTTGGTGAAGTACAAGGAGTACACAGCAATTGCATATAAGAACGATACAGAGGTAGGTTTCTACTTGGACCAATCAGGTAGTGGAACGTTTTCGAAACATTGGGAGAATGTAGAGGGAACAAAAATTCCACAGCGATTCATTGGAGGGTTTTCTGACAAATACTTAGTTGAATATATCATCGATGAGAACATTTTAAATCAAATAATCACATTTACAACCAGAACAGGTACCTTTACAAAAAAAACCTTTACAAAAGAACCAAATCAGAAGTGCTTTATATTCCCTACAGGAACTGGCGGTATTCAGTATTTTGACAAAAACAATAAATCGATTGAGTTTAGGAGTTAAAATTAGTTGAACTAACGGGTAACGATAGTTGAAAACCAAAAGGGCTGCCGCGTGGCAGCCCTTCGCCGTTACGCTAACGGGCAGGTTAGTTTAATGAAATTCTCGAATATGTTATATATGGAACGTTCTCGAAGTTCGTAAATATGACGTTAGCTGAATTTAAATAAATTATAGTAGGGTGAACCCAATGACAAAAACATTTCAATTTGAAACAAAAACAATACAAGGAAATGAAGAACTTATTATTGACATACAACCAATAAATAATGAACGTAACAAATTTCTGATTCTTACTACAACCAGAAAAATTATCGAATTGGATACAAATGAGAATGTGTTTAAAGAGCTATTTATTTTTGATAATGAAGAAATCATATTTGAAGAGAAAGTGTCTCTACTTGTCTCGCCAAAAGCTGAGTTAATTGCTGTATATAATACTTTTGGCAGACAGGGAATTGTAATAGATATTACTTCAATGAAGACCATAATGCGATTTAATCGTGATGATTATTATAATGAACAAACCATTTTTCCGGTTGCATTTGTCAATTATAATGCTCAACTTTTATTAATTCATGGTACAAAGTGGAATCGACTGGATATTACAAATCCAATCGATAATCTAGTGCTAACTGATAGAAATGATCCGGAATTTGAACTAACGGAAAGCAAATCAATTAATTCAGAACATTATTTAGATTATTTTCATGGCCAACTCGTAGTTTCACCTGATAATAAATGGATTGTTGATAATGGATGGGTGTGGCACCCTGCGGGGTGTGTGACAGGTTGGAGCATTCTTGAATGGATAGAAAATCGATGGGAATCGGAAGATGGAATGAGCAAAAAAAATCTCTGGAGTGGAAAAGAGGATTGGAACGATCCATTATGTTGGGTAAGCGATAACGAGATTGGATTAGTAGGTAGAAACAATTATGATTTCATTGATGAGGATGAGCCACATGGGTGGATTTTCAGAGCGATTAATCTGGAGACAGGAAATGTAGTTAAGGAGTTTCCTATATCGTCAGGTAATATTTTTATGGATACATATTTGTTCTCTTGTTTAAAGGAAACAGGAATGAAAATATATGATATAAATAGTGGAATTGTACTGTTCGAAGACGAGAAAATAAATCCATATAACTATCATCATAAATCTAAAGAGTTTATTGGTTTTGATAACGAAAAAATACTGATCTATAAGTTAATCGAAGAAGAATGTAACTGCAGCTAATTGCTAAAATCTATATAGCTAAATGAAAGATGTTCCGGAATTTATAGCAAACGAGGAATTGTTGAAGTAGCGGGACACATAGCTCAATAACCATCATGACGAGGCTGCTGCATAGAACGACAGCCTCGTTGAGCTAACTGGCAGTATAGTAAAATATATTGTTCTTTTTTACAGAAGAAACTGTAGCTATGGATTATTATATTTTATTATTAGAAGATCTGATGGAGCTTTATGAACAAAAATACATACGACGTATGATTCGTGTTGTCTACAGTTTAAGTTCGGATGATTAGCTCAGTCCAACTCTGCGCGAGTGAACAGATCGTAAATAAGCACCTCATCCTCACAGGCGAATTTGAACGCACATGCGAACTGTTCTAATGCGGCTCCATTACTCGAGTAGGCACAGAACATATCTGCTTCTGGGTCAAAATGAATCGTTTCCGCGAGTTCCGGCATCCGCTCATTCAAGAATACCGCCGCCAGTGAAGCCCAGTCGTAACCGTTGCCTTCGAACCCTTCGTCTGCCCGGGTGTCGAAGAGTTCGGTCAAATAGCTACCGACCGTCAGAATGACAGATTTGCCACCATTATTTTGTTTCACGATGGTAAAGGGTGCCACATCCTTCGTGCCTCCTGCAGCTGACAATGACTGTGCAGCTTCTGCTTCCGCTGAAAGCTTTGCTATAACCGCACTGCGTGCCTCGTCCGTGAAGCGGAGAACCCTGTTCTCCTCAACGATAAGGCCTTCCGCGATCCGCCCATCCAGCCAATCGCTGATGAAGCCAGGAGCGTACCCGCCTTGGCCGAATTCACCGCCGAAAGCGATCATTTGCTCATAGGTATCCAGATACTGCTGACGGCTGGTAGTCGGGTAAGCGTTGGTGTATAGCCAGAACTGCACATCGTACATGAGATGAGACCTCTCGTCCGCATGAAATGAGAAATGGTTCTTCTCCTGTACGATCCGGGTACAGACACTGCGTATTTTGGACTCCAGTCCTTCAACCTCAGAGGCCTGACCGCAGAGTTCTGTGAGTAGTGGAGAGAATTTTCCTTCAGCCACTTTGCGCAGATCGTTCTCTTTATCTTCTTCAGTAGTGTCGTAATCCTCATCATTCACCAGACCGCGGATGAACGACTCGAAGTTCGGTGCCAGGAATGTTATTTCGTAATCATCTTCCTGATCGACATGAATGACTTCAGGTTCGCCGTCCTTCCCACAGCGACGGTAATCCAGCATCACAACATCGTGCCCTGCCGAAGGGCAGTCACAAATTACCACGCCGATATCCGGATATCCCCATTCTTCAATCATGAACGGACTGCCGAGATCACCGCAGATAGAGTAGCTTTTGTCGCGTCCGATCCCCATAATTCCTGTTATAGCAATATGATCCTCAGCCCAAGAGGTAGCTTCATCTGTCGGAAAGGATGTATTATGGGGAATGCCACCGTTCTGATGCTTCATCAGAGCGATGTAGGCTGCCGGTAGCTTATAGCCGAGTTCTTCTTCTACAGAAGCAATCAGCTCATCTGTAGGCGGATCAGAGACATATTGTTCTCTAGCATAGTTACTGTCTTGCCAGAAGCTGTCGAGATCCATACCTTCAAAAGGGATTGCTCCCTGGTCTTTCTTTTGTTTGCTGAGTGTGCGCAGGGATTCAGCCTTTTGTTGTTTTTGCCATTTGCTTTGGCTCCAGTCTAGAAATCTGGCTGAATGCCGATCGTCAGGATCTAGCTCTAACGCGGTGCTTAACACACCTACTGCTTCCTCATACCGCTTCATATAATAGTAGGAATAGCCTACGCGAAAATACCACAACGGATCATTTTTTCCCTGCTCAGCAATGATAGCAAACTGTTCCAGTGCTTTTTTATACAAACTCAGATTGTTATAAGCCCGACCTATGCTGCTGATCATATCGTAATCTCTGTCCGCTGGAGGAATCTTCATCAGAGTGTCTACGATCTGCTGGTGTTCGTCATCCTCGTGCCACTGCAATATCTGTGCGCTTAGCTCATGTTCCATCGTTGCCGCCTGCCTCCTAAGTAAAATATGATTTTCTCTATTTTACCAGAGAGAAAGCTATGAATGGAAATGTTTAGCGTCAATACGCAGTCTGCGTAGGTCTGCCCCATCGTTTAACAGAGCCACCAAGGCATAGCTTATATAAGTTTCTAATTCCTTTTGAACAGACTGCCCCTATTATAAATAGTTAACTCGTTCAAGATTAAACGAACTGAAGAACGAGAGTGGAACGATTAAAGCGAGGAGGCAGCCGACGAAAACTGATCGCTGTCTTCTCATCTAAAAGGCAGTATACAGTAATAGGAAATTAGTGGTAATCTAGTTTTGTTAATTTAAAAAAGGGGAGGACGATATAGTGGCTCCAAAACATATAATTTCTGCGGCAACAATTGTAGTTAATGAGCGTAACGAAATATTATTGATAAAAGGACCTAAACGAGGTTGGGAAATGCCAGGAGGACAGGTTGAAGAAGGTGAATCATTGAAAGATGCAGCGATAAGGGAAACAAAGGAAGAGAGCGGTATAGATATAGAAGTGACAAAGTTTTGTGGTATTTTTCAAAATGTAAGTAGTAGTATTTGTAACACTTTATTTTTAGGCAGACCAGTCGGAGGAGAATTAACAACTACCGCTGAGTCTTTAGAAGTAGGTTATTTTCCGGTCGAAACAGCATTAGAGATGGTGAATTGGGGAAATTTTAAGCAAAGAATTGAGCTTTGCTTGAATGAAGAACTTCATCCCTTTTATATTGAATTTTCCATTCCGCTTAAGGATTGCTAGAGTGACATAAGTTTATTTCTTCGGACAGCGACAGCTAACGGAGAACGATAGTTTAACAGCGCAAGGAGCAGTTACTACGGTAGCTGCTCCTTGGTTTTATTAAGCTAACGGATAATTAGCGGGAAAATGATCAAATCAAAAACATGAAATTAGAAGACTACAGGCATCTTTTCAAAACTACTTCTGGTACGCGGAAGCTATGTGATTGCGGTCGAGCCGAATCAGGCATTGCGAGTAGCCGCCGAGCAAATGTTAGAAAGCAATTCGAACTTTCAGAGTATATCAGGTTCTGCAGAATCTACTGGATTACCTGATCAGTCGGTTTAGATTATAGTCTGCTCACAAGCGTTTCACTGGTTTGATCGGCTAGCAGCGCAAACCGAGTTCCGTAGAATTCTACAGCCGGGCGGTAGAATAATACTAATTTGGAATTCCCGTCTTACAAGCGGTACTACATTTCGTGAAGGGTATGATCAACTGCTCCATACATACGGAACCGACTACGTAAAAGTTAATCATAAAAACATTTCTCAGTCGATGCTTCTCTCTTTTTTCAAGGAAGGTACGATGCATGAGGTGCGATTCAGAATGAGCCAGGAGTTTGATTTCGAGGGCTTGAGAGGCCGGTTGCTATCATCTTCCTACAGCCATGTACCCGTCATCCCAATTACAAACCGATGATGACGGAACTGCGAAATCTATTTGATAGAAATAATCAGAATGGTTTTGTTCTGTTCGATTATGAAACTGAAATATTTTGGGGAGAAGTATAGATCAAACTTCGATTTTAGAAAATCATTGTGCTAATGGGGAGCGCAAGCGGTTACTCAAATAAAGGGCAGTACAGCTTAATATTGAACTTTATAAAAAAGGAACCTTTTATTATCGATGTGCGTCTATATTCACGAGAACAATGATCTCCAGTACAGGGAGTTAATACCTGTTTTGACGTTTTTTTTTGGAAAGGAGTGCTCAAATAAAAAATGTTGGGATTAAATAGCTACCACATTTTCTTTTGATAAAAGGAGCTTTTAAAATGAAAAAGGTATTATCAGGATTCGTCATGGCATTGATTCTAATTATTACAACGTCGACTACATATGCAGCAGATACAGACTTCAAAATAAAAGTTGACGGTTTTGTTATTGCATCCGTAGTGAAACCCGAAATTAAGAACAATCGTATAATGGTGCCGTTACGTATTATCAGCGAAAATTTGGGAGCTAAGGTCAATTGGTCGAATTCTGAAATTACACTTACTAAAAGCAAAATAAATGTAACATTAAGACTAAATAGCAGTACAGCAGTCATAAACGGTAAAACGGTACTGCTTGATGTAAAACCATATATAAAAAATAATCACACAATCGTTCCACTTCGCTTTATTTCAGAAGCATTTGGCTGCACAGTCAATTACAAAAACTCCATCGTAACCGTTGATACCGAGCCATTAATCATAGATGGTATAAAAGTGAAAGCATTGCAGCAGGAATACCACATGACTATGGGTGGCGTAGAGCAACAAATCAAAGTGAATGCTTATTTCGAAGCAATTTATAATATTTTTGTAGAAAACAAAGGCAGCAAGGTCGAAGCTCCAGTTGATTACTCGTGGCAGATTCAGCTTGTCCAAGCTGGAGCATATTATAAAAATGCGCAATATGATTTTTTAGATCAAAAAGGGAAAAGCATCAAACGTTTTGATATTTACTCATTAATGGAATCTTATCCACCTGGACCTTTGACAAACTCCCCAAAGGTTTTGTTGTATGACGATACGGAAAAACAATGGTATTTGTTTAGCTATACGGCAAGCCAATCTATTAATCAATTAATTGATACCGCGTCAACGAACGGTTTTCTAACGATTATCAGTAACACAGTCGCATAGAAAGATAAAACTCTATTCTTGTTTTGCTATCGGAGAATGATAGTTGAATAATACTTATTGTTGAGCAGGTGAGTGTTATCCTAGTATCTGTTACCAGCCATCTCTACTTCTAATTTGAATTCAATAACTAAAGGAGTCTAAGAATGACTAAAGCTCAACTGCTACTGGTTGTTCAACTGCTGATTTTTGTTCTTGCCGGTTGTTCAGTTAACCAGGAGGATATCGCCCCAAAGAATAACCAAACTAATCTATCTGTTTCGCGAAACCAGAATATCGACAACACCATTGATTCTGGGGAACATTCGAAATCAAGCCAACCAAATTCAATGATCGAAAACGGCATCTCCAATTTGGAATTGACCCTGCCGAAGGGATGGAATCTGAATACGGAAAATCAATTTGGCACATCCCTCGCCGACGAGAATGGAATCAATCTCGGAAGTGTTGTCACGTACCCGTATACTGACGATTTCAGCTTTAACATGTATAAGCCGAACCATAGCGAAATTACACATGAAGAAGAAATTGATACTTCCATCGGAAGCGGCAAGCTGTATACGCTCGACGCGGACAACGGTACGGCCGCCTCAGGCCTAACCGGCACGCATGACGTCTATTTCGCAGTCATACCTATTCAAGACAAAATAATATTTGTATTGGAATTCACGAAGCATGATAAAGAGGCATCGACCAAAAAACAATTCATCAGTTTACTGGACGGATTGCGTTTAAAAAAGTGAATGTCAGCCAATCTGGACCTTTTGGAAATGAACGTAATCCTTTTAATAATCAGTGGACTGTAGATCTTAACAAGCAACTAAAATTTCATTAAACTAACAGGCAGAAGAGTGTGATGGAACGGTTATTTATTATCGCTCTTTCTTATGCCAGAGTAACACATTCGCTTCACCTACAATATGATGAGTCTAGAAATCTAAAGAGGTGAGTCAATGGCAGTCGTAAAAGCAAGGCAACAGGATATTAACATGTTGGCAAGGTTGCTTCGAGCTGAAGCGGAGACCGAAGGCGAAATGGGAATGCTCCTTGTTGGAAATGTTGGCATTAACCGAATCAGAGGGAATTGCTCCGATTTCAAAGATATCCGGACAATTCCCCAAATGATCAACCAGGAGCATGCGTTCGAAGCGTTGCAACATAGTTTGTACTATCAAAATGCAAGAGACAGGGAACGCCGTCTGGCGCAACGGGCAGTGAATGGGGAGCGGAATTGGCCAGCCAAATTCTCCCTATGGTATTTCCGTCCAGGATCGTTCGAAAATCCCGGTCCATGTCCGCCAACCTGGTATAATCAGCCGCTCGCAGGACGTTGGAAGAAGCACTGCTTTTATGAACCGACCGGGGAGGAATGTGAAAATATCTATAATACGTTTTAATTTTATAAATGCAAAGAGCTCATTAGTATCTCATAACCTGACTTGTCACAACCATGTGTCGGTTGACAACAACTTTATCTCATTAAGTGCCGCGTAAATCGCGGCTTTTTTGTGTTTAGTGGAATAATGTTGTTGTCGGGTTAGCGATTAAACTAACGGATAACTATAGCCTGAAATTAACAAAGACAAAGCTGTCGTTTTTGTACGATTATACATGTAACACATATGAATATACATGGATGAGTACCATTATTTTCTCTACAATTAGACAATAGGTCATATAGAATGACTCAATTATAAAAAGCAGCATTGGGTTAGAACCGCTTTGCGAGTTTTGGTGATAGACGGTATTTTCACATTCATATATAGTGAGAGTTATGATTCGAAGAATGTAAGCGTATGCGATCACCCAATGAGGAAACATGCTTTCTTATTAAGTTATTTTCAGCTCAGAAGGAACTGCCAAGGGGAGATAAAATTGCTTAGAAAGTCTTTTTTCACAAAACTACTTATCGCTTATCTTATTATTGTATTCGCTTACACGATGATTGCGGTCTGCCTGTCTTTCTTTAAGGACAGCCAAAAAGTGCGATCGGAATTGAGTCAAAACCAGCAAAATTTTCTCATGCAATCTCGCGACAATATTGACACCAAACTCGGCGTTTCTTTCAACTTAATCGCACAATTGAGATTAGATGAGCATGTTGTTAAATTCGCTGAAAAAGATCGTAATTACTATGAGATCACACAAACTTCTTATGCACTGCAAAATCATATAGACGCATTCTCTGAATTCGGCTATAGCATCGATTTAATGAAGACTAACGACGATTTGGTCATTACGCCGCAAATTTCGTCGGATAGAAGACGCTATATGGAAGATATGGGAATGACGAATGAGGATCTTGCACAATTAGGAACAGACAGCACGAGCCCAACCATAACGCTATCGAGCAGCCAAAATGTAATTACGAAGAGCGATGAAAACGCATCGATAATAATCGTTAATCCGGAACGGGTAGGAATAGGAAATTCATTGTTTTTTGTTGTCTCATTCTTTGAACAATTGCTGCTACCGTCCTTGTCACCTGATACGCAAGAAGCTTTTGCTATTATTGAGAATGGTCGATACGTTACGCTCAAATCAAGCTTTGATGATAAACGGGAGAAGCAATTGCTTGCCTATCCACTGGCACAACTTGATGAACAGGCAACCGGGGATTATACGACGCTATTCAATAATGAATTCGATTTCCATTTGATTCGCTCGAAAACGATGCCACAATGGTCGTATATGTATGTTACACAGAACTACTCGTTGGTAGATTCCTTTTCACCGAATTTGAAAGGGGCTGTGCTTTTATTAGCCATTCTAATTTTTGTGGGACTAGCATTCGCCTATATGGTTTCCAAGCGTATGTACCGGCCTGTCGGTCATCTCGTCGGATTGTTCAAAAGCTACGGGGAACCTACGGGAGCAGACGAATTCGCCTTTCTGAATGAGACAGTGACGAGTATAAGTAAGGCTAATGAACAGATGAAATCCGCATTGCATGAGCACAGGCTTTCAATGAGAGACAAGTTTCTGCGGGACTTGCTCTATGGACTCGTTCCTCCTGACAAGGTCGATGACCTGCTAAATTCACATCAACTGCAAGGCCTAACTACCGCCTTAAGCGTTTGCGTAATTTCATTCTCGAACGATAACGAATTGGAGGAGCAATATTCGAAAGACGCAATTCTTACAATAAAATCAAAGACTTCCTTGATCATTCATGAACAATTGAAAGCTCATTTCCCTTGCGAGCTGCTTGATCACGATTTCACTAAATTTGTCTTCATAATCAAGGAATCAGATACGGAATCCATTCAGAAGAAGCTCATGAAAGCGATGGCTCAAATCGAGGACGCACATGCGTACGGATTGACTGCAGCTGTCGGCAGGCCCGTAGCCTCTGCTGGCGAAATTGACCGCTCTTTTATCCAGGCACTTGATACCCTAAAGAGGAAATCCGCAGTTGATAAGACTTCCGTCATTACTTATAAACAGCTCAGTCAAGTTCAGATGGTCAGCTATTATTATCCTATCGATACGGAACGAGAGCTGATCAGCTATGTGATTCGCGGCAAGCGGGAAAATGCATTGCATACACTAAACCTCCTCTTATCGGAAAATTTGGAGCAAAGACAGTTAACGCCGCAGCAGCTCGACCAGTTCTGTTTGCTTGTATTAGCTACACTGAGTCGAATTATCCAGCAACTGAACATGTCCTTCGAAGAATTTGTTCAAGCCCACAAGGAATCTTTGGACATCGTTCAGCACGGCGAATCGAAGGAGCGAATGGTTTCGGCCATCACGACCCTGTTTAGCGCCATGATTGATACGATTGATCAGCAGAATGAGATGATGGATAACAGCACAGTCCAACGTATGATCGAATATATTCATGAAAACTACAACAGGGATTTATCGCTTAGCATGATAGCGGAGGAGTTTAACTTCTCTCCCGGTTACGTCAGCATCGCGTTCAAAAATCATTCCGGCGAAAATTTTAAAGATTATTTGAATTTTTATCGCGTGCAGCAAGCCAAAGAAATGATGCGCCAGCAGAAAGATATTAAGATTGGCGATTTGGCACTGATGGTCGGTTGCAACAATGCAAACACGTTTATTCGAATGTTCCGCAAGTATGAAGGATTAGCTCCCGGCCAGTACGCAAAGAAGCTTAGCGAGAAGTAATAAGGCTTCATACAATGAGAATTGTTGATTCATAAAAAGCCGCCTAGCCTAAGTGCCAGGCGGCTTTTGTATGTTCGACTGACACTTTTCTAAATGAAGGGAAATTGTTGATACATGAAATAATGCACATTATGGACTACGACATAAAGAGTTGATGCTAGATGAAATAATGGCGATAGACAGCGCTTTCATTCGTATCTATAGTTTGAATTGCAACGCTGACCTTTCAAATGGGAGCGCTCCTAAGGAAATCAGCTAAACATCATTGCGAGAGGAGAAGAGGATTCGTGCTGCTTAACTTTAAACAAATAAAAGCCAACCTGATCAGGGACCGTTACCTTTATCTGCTCCTGATTCCGTTCCTGGCTTGGTATATCATTTTTGCATATAAGCCGATGTATGGCTTGCAAATCGCCTTTAAGGATTTCAGTGTATATAAAGGAATCGAAGCGAGTCCTTGGGTTGGGTTTGAACACTTCGAGACGTTCTTTAAAAGTCCGTATTTTTGGCGGCTATTAAAAAACACCGTATTGCTCAGTTTTTATCAATTGCTGTTCGCGTTTCCTGTGCCGATTATCCTCGCTTTGTTACTAAACGAATTGAAGAGCGGGATTTTCAAAGCAACGGTGCAGACTTTTACGTATTTGCCCCATTTTATTTCGGTTGTTGTCGTAGCTGGGATTGTTACCAACTTTTTGGCTCCTAGCAACGGTATTATTAATATCCTGATTGAGATGGTAGGGGGCGAAAAGCAATACTTTCTGACCAATCCCGATTATTTCCGAACAATATTTATCGGTTCCATGGATATTTGGAAGGAAGCGGGATTTGGTACCATCATCTATTTAGCCGCTTTGTCTGGTGTCAATCCTGCATTGTACGAAGCAGCGGTTATCGATGGAGCTAATAGATGGAAGCAAACATGGTACATCACGCTTCCCGCCATCATTCCGACGATCGCAATCATGCTTGTCATGAAGGTGGGTTCCATGCTGGAAGTTGGATATGAAGCAATCATTCTTCTATATCAGCCGGCAACCTATGAGGCAGCCGACGTTATTAACACCTACGTTTACCGTTCCGGTCTTCAGGATGCACGTTACGACCTGGCAACAGCGGTGGGACTGTTCAATGCCGTCGTTGGATTTATTCTCGTCGTATTTGCCAACAAGATGAGCAAGAAGTTAACGGAGACTGGATTATGGTAGGTGATGGAAGATGAAAAAAACCAGAGGCGAAAAGCTGTTTTATATTTTTAATTGTGTATTTCTTGGAATTATAGCATTGCTTGCGTTGTACCCTTTTGTCTATGTCTTATCTGCATCTATGAGCTCCTCCCAATCGGTCGTTACAGGCAAGGTAATCTTGCTGCCGCACGATATTAACTTTGACTCTTATGCAAAGGTACTATCGGAAAAGGGAATTTGGATTGCCTATTTAAACACGTTTTATTACACCATATTCGGTGTAATCGTCAATTTAATTCTCACCATTTGTGGTGCCTATGCCTTGTCCAAGAAACGGGTTATGGGGCGCACAGCCATCAGCTTCTTTATCGCGTTGACGATGTGGTTTCAACCAGGTATGATTCCGACCTATCTTAATTTCCGAGATTTGAACATGCTCGACAGTAGATTTACGATTATTATCGGTTTCGCGATTACGACTTTCTATGTCTTCCTCATGAGAACGTTCTTCCAGAGCATTCCGGAGGAACTCGAGGAAGCGGCAAAGGTTGACGGTGCAAATGATCTTACGATCTTATGGAAAGTGTATCTGCCGCTGTCCAAAGCTTCGCTTGTGACAATCGGATTGTTCTATGCGGTACACCGTTGGAATGGCTATTTCTGGACGATGATCCTCCTAAGCGACGAGGGCAAGGTACCGCTGCAAGTGCTGCTAAAGAAACTCATCGTAGAGATGAACGTGAGCGACGAGATGGGCAATATGGCGGTATATTCAAAGGAAACAATTATTTATGCAACTATTATCGTCTCCATTATTCCAATTGTTGCAGCGTATCCCTTCATTCAGAAATACTTTGTCAAAGGCACTATGATCGGCTCGGTCAAGGGCTAGTGGCTGCTTCAATCTTTTTATTATGAATTCAAGAAACCAATATTGGGAGGTCATAAATGTGGGTAACAAAAAAAGGATAAAAGCATCTGCATTAATCATGGTGACAGTCGGTATGCTGCTAGCGGGCTGTAGCAACAATAATGTGCCGCAAAATAGTGGAAGTTCGGCGGTTGATTCAAAAGAAACGGATACAAAGCAGCTATTTGGGCAACTGATCGCAAAAGACCCGCTTGAGCTGACGATCCATATGCATTACTCAGACAAGTTTATTTTCGACGATAATTGGCCTATCTTCAAAGAAGCGGCAGCGATGACCAATATTAAGTTGAAAGGAACGGCATCTAAAGCCTCAACGAATAGTAAAGAACTGTTCAATACAATGATGGCTTCCGGGAAAATTCCCGATCTGGTTCATCATCAAATTAAGGAGCAGTACGACAGCCTTGGGGTTGAAGGAGCCTTTCTTGAGCTAGATGGACTGATTGAAGAACATGCTCCGAACATTAAAAAGTTCTTTTCTGAACATCCTGATGCAGCCAAATATATGAAAGCCTATAACGGCAAAACGTATTTCCTTAACTTTACTCCGGATGGACCGGCTGCCAGGGGCTGGTTTGTACGCCAGGATTGGCTGGAAAAACTGGGACTTGAGCAACCCAAAACGGTAGATGAGCTGTATGCACTATTGAAAGCATTCAAAGAAAAGGATCCGAACGGCAACGGAGCAAAGGATGAAATTCCATATTTCAGCAGGTCGAAGCTAGATGGAATTTACGACCTGCTCATCCAGTGGGGTGTGCAGGGCGGGGCCGATGCGGCCAAACGTGGATTTTACGCGGACAACGGTGTCGTCAAGTACGGCATGTATGAGCCAGGATATAAGACGGCAATCGAGAATATTGCGAAGTGGTACAAGGAAGGCTTAATTGATAAAGAAATTTTCACCCGCGGAGCGAAAGCGCGTGACATTTTGCTCGGAGACAATGTCGGCGGCATGACGCACGATTGGTTCGCCAGCACGGCTAATTTCAATGATATTCTTGCGTCTAAGATTCCTAGCTTCTCCTTTGTTCCGATGACGCCCCCAGTGAATACCGAGGGCAAAGTCGTCGAAGAGAGTTCCCGTAAAGGGACGCATGCGAGCGGATGGGGAATCTCAGCGAGTACCAAGCATCCCGTCGAAGCGATCAAATATATGGATTTCTGGTTCTCCGAGGAGGGTCGGAGACTGATGAACTTTGGCATCGAAGGAAAGGACTATGACCTCGTGGACGGCAAGCCGAAGTTTAAAGACTCCGTATTGAAAAATAAAGAAAAGACAGTTATTCAACAGCTTCAGGAAGAGGGAGCTCAGATCGAGCTGGCCTTCCAGCAAGACTATGCTTACGAAGAACAATGGACAAACGCGACTGCGTTGAAAGGTATCAAGGAATACATTGACAATGGTTATATTATGCAGGCCTACCCACCGATCTCATATACGGATGAGGAACGGACCAAATTTGAGGAGCTGAATGCGGGCGTATTGACCTATGTCGAGGAAAAGCTGCAGAGATGGGTGCTCGGCGTAGAACCGATCAACGATGAGACATTCAGCAAGTATATTAAGGAGTTGGAAGACTTAGGCATCAAGCAATTGCTTGAACTAGAGCAAGTTGCATACGACCGTTACATGAAATAGTTGGAATCCCTCCCTCCGGAGCCGTGATGATTTTGGGGGGAGTATTCCCTCTGGATTGTAAAGGTTATCGAAAATGTGATAGAGAACTTCGTAACGAAACAAAAATTATTTATTGGAGATGAAGAAATGAATCTGCAATCATTGTTGATTGAACCGATAAGTACAACAGAGCTGCTAGCTAACTTGCGTTCGAGGCTAGAGCCGATGGAAGATAAAGCCGCCTATATAGCAGCCCATATGCCTGATCATGTGCGCGAGACGATCGCGAATGCAGAACTCGCTTATCAAGGGATGATCATGCTTCCAGGTACGGGGGGAGTAAGAGAGTTTGTAGGGAACCCGCCTAACTGGCTGGAGCGCAGACATAATGATAATGAATATTTATGGCAGCTGAATCGCATGACTCATTGGCAGGACTTGCTGGAAGCCTATTCTCTCACTAAGGATGTGAAGTACGGTCATAAGGTCGTCGATGAAATGATGAACTGGATCGAGTTAGTCACTATTCCCGAGGACTTACTCGATAAGCCGATTGACTATTTTACGAAATGCCATCCGCTGAGGGTTTTGGAGATTGGTATTCGAGCCTACAAAATTTGGCCGCTTATCCTGGAGCATCTAGGTCACTCGGAGCTGTTTACGGAGGCAGTGTTGGAGCAGTATTTAACAGTCATTTACAAGCAAATAAAAGCTCTGCGCAACGTGTCGCCTCAGCTGTGGCCTAAAGCGGATCATAATCATTATTTAATGGAGTGTTTGGGTCTTCTGACGACGGCCCTATATTTTCCCGAGCTGAAAGAAGCGGAAGAATGGAAGGCTTTTGCGATCGATGGCATCGAAAAGTGCAGCATAGCGCAGTTGACGGAGGACGGCGGTCAAATCGAGGGTTGCCCATCGTACCATAATGGCTGCATGTTCTGGTTCGGGCTAGCTGTGGTTCTGGCTAAACGTTTCCACTTTCAGTTCTCACCTGCGTACATGGAGCGGTTTAGAAAAAATTTGGATTACTCAATCTACTCGTTAAGACCGACCGGTAAATGTGTGCCTGTCGGCGATTCCTATGCGAATCCCCTTGCTGTAATGTCCGGCGTCTATGGGTATTTTGCATTGGAGGATGTGTCCTGGCTCGGACTTGCAACAAATTTGATCGATGTGAACGAGGTGGTACGGGAAGCAAGCAAGCATGTATGGAGGGCGCTCGATGTCAGCAAATTCGTGGAAGAGCTTTACTCCCTGCAGGGCAGACAGTTTGTACTAGATAAGCCGACGACATTTTGGAATCGAACGTTGCATCAAGCGATTATCCGCAGCGGCTGGGATTCAAAGGCTCTCAGTTTTTTGTTTACATGTAAAAGCCCTGTTCAGAATGCCCATGCCCACATTGATTTGATGAGCTTTGATTTTACTGCGCTCGGAAAAGACATGATTTGCGATCCCGGATTTTTTTGTTATCGAGATGATGAGGACCGCAAGCAGTTCAAGAGTTCAAATTATCACTCTACGCTGCTAATCGATGAGCGAGATCATTTCGAGTATATTCGCCCCTTTCAATACGGACCGCAAAAACCCGGCGGAATCTACAATGTAGAGGATAGAGGTTTCTACCGGCTCGCCAGCGCCTGCCATACAAATTACGAACCGGTGATTCATCACCGGCATATTTCACTGGTCGATAATCGGTTCGTTCTTATTGCGGACCTTGTGGAAGGGCTGAATGACCATAGCGTTCAGCGCTATTTCCATCTGGATTTTGTCGAGGTGAAGGAGAACCTGGGCGGCGTGATTGCGACAAGCGAAAATGCGAATCTGGCGATTGCGACAAGCCATATAGGGGAATTGGATTTTCTACAAGGAAGGTTGTCTGATGAGACCGATCTCTCAAGGCCTTCGACAAGGGTACGCTTCCAAGATAGATTCAGCGGTACGGTTACTTTCTTGACGGTGCTTATTCCTTTTCAAGGGGGGCAGCAGCCTGCCGTTCAGATTGTTAAAACAGCGGATGGTGTATTTAACTTCGAGCTTGAAGAGCGATACTTTGTTTCGATACACGAAAGAGATATGCACATATCCAAATAGGCTTGCAATGGCGAAACCCGTAGAAAGATAAGAATAGGAGTGAAAAGATGTTGAACCTACAGACTGACGATCAAATTTGGGTTGAAAATGTTATTTCCAAAATAACAGCCAAAATGGGCGCGGTAAGTGAAAGATCAAACAGCAAAATTCCATATACCACAAGTAACGGTGAGCACGATAACCAGATCGAGAAAGATATCAACTGGTGGACTAATGGATTCTGGGGCGGCATGATGTGGCTTATGTACCATGAAACCGGGACTCAGAAGTACAAGGAAATCGCCAATTTTACGGAAGATGCTCTGGATGCTTGTCTCCATCAATTCTACGGTCTGCACCATGATGTCGGTTTTATGTGGCTGCCTACGAGTGTGGCCAATTATAAAGTTACCGGAAATCTGGAATCCCGCAAGAGGGCGATGCATGCCGCCAACTTGCTTGCCGGACGATTAAACTTGGTGGGCGGGTTTATCCGCGCTTGGAACGATGATACAACCAGCGAAGATACGAGAGGATGGGCGATCGTGGATTGCATGATGAATCTTCCTCTTCTGTATTGGGCGAGTGAAGAGACCAAAGATCCGCGATATGCTCAAATCGCGATGAAGCACGCTGACACCGCTCTCGATGCTTTTATTAGGCCGGACGGTTCCGTGAATCATATCGTGGAGTTCGACCCATTCAAAGGAAGCGTTGTCCGAACTTATGGCGGTCAAGGATTTGAGGAAGGCTCGTCCTGGACTCGTGGGCAGACGTGGGCTTTGTACGGCTTTATGATCAGTTATAAGCATACAGGGAAGCAGGAATATTTGCAGGCAGCCAAACGCGTGGCGCATTATTTTATGGCAAATATTCCGGATAACGGCATTATTCCGATCGATTTCCGTCAACCGAACGAGCCCGCTTACGAAGATTCCACGGCAGCGGCAATCGCGGCTTGCGGACTGATTGAAATCGCCAAAGCAGTTGGCGAGTACGAAAAGGAAGTCTATCTGAAGGCCGCACTGAAATTGTTGAAAACGTTGGACGTTTCTCGCTGCGACTGGACGACGGATTCCGACCATCTGCTGATCAATGGTTCAGCGGCGTATCATCATCATGACAATCATATTTCAATCATTTATGGCGACTATTATTTCATGGAAGCTGTTTTCAAGCTAAAAGGGAACGAGTTGTTTTTGTGGTAGTAAAACGATGAGTACCAACGAGAATATCATCCTTGCCAATAAATTGTACTAAGAAAGTTGAAATGCTAGATCTGCTGGATAGCTTGAAATATCGCGGGAGCAGGAGATTGTGCGTTCACTGCGGTTTCGGGAAACGGTAGAGATACTTAAGGATAAACGGATTAAGAAGATATTTTAATAGGGTTGGGCCTCTCTGCAGGGTGATGCGGGGAGGCTTTTCTTTTTGCCTGCTGATGTTGTCAGACTAACGGGCAGTTTCGGTTTAGCGTAGAAATGGCTAAATCGAAAACATGAAATAGAACACCTGAAAGTTACACTTTTTGAATAAAAGTAAATGAAATATAATGTCCTAGCAGCTTCCTAAATGAGGTAAATGCTATGAGGACAGGATGGACATTTACGATCTTATATTGAAGAAAGAATTAAAAATGATAGCAAGACACTGTTAGCCGAAAATTTCGAGTTTACTTGGGTGACGGAAGATGATAAGACATTAAATATTACCTTTCCTAATTGATTTATTTGTGAAAAGTAATTCTGCATTTTTTCGAAATCCTCAGGAAATCGCTTATGTTAACGGGGATCGATAGTTGATTAACATATGGATGAGTAGGCTCTATTAACGGAAAACATATAATTATCAAGAGGTGATTAGAATTTGTGGAAGTATATTGAACCGAGTTATTACATCACGTTAGAAAGCTGTTTAAAGGAATCATGTGATGGAGAGAAAATACTTGAGGAAATAGTTAACGACCATTTGCAGAAGAGTAAAGGGTTCAAAAGTGAAGAATGTAAATGGCTGGTTATTGATACATATCAGTTATCGTGGAACTGGAATGAGTATATGAGATTCAGAAGAAAAAAAGGGAATTTCGAAAAGGAAGGGCTCATAATAGACGAATCCTATTGATAAATTGTTATAAGTCTTTTAACAAATGGAACATGATAGTTGTGCAACGCTAGAGCGGATTGCTATGGTAGCTGCTCTCTTCTTCATTAAGCTACGTGCAGGATACTTGAATTTGAATCATTTGGCGAATAGTATTAGAATTAAAAAATTAAAATTACTTAGATATTGGAGAATGCAACAATGCAAATTCGTGAAATTGAAGAAAAGGACAATCAAACCATAGAGCGAATAATTAGAAGCTCATTGGAATCATTTAACCTAAACATACCGGGAACAGCATATTTTGACCCTCAACTCAGCAATCTGGCACAATATTACAAGGAACAACCAAATTCAAAGTACTGGGTTGTAGTGAATGAACAAAACGAAGTGGTAGGCGGTGTGGGGATCGCACCTTTTGGGCAGGAATTGGGAATTTGCGAGTTGCAAAAGCTATACATTACACCCGAAGCTCAAGGCAGGGGTCTGTCAAATGATCTTATGAAAGTAGCGCTCGACTTCGCCAAGGAATACTATACACATTGTTATTTAGAAACATTGAAGAAACTTCAAGCAGCAAATCTCCTCTACATTAAATTAGGTTTCCAACAACTTGAAAGACCATTAAATGGTTCAGAGCATAATGCTACAGACGCTTGGTTTATAAAAGAGTTATCAATTATGGATTAGTGCATTATCCCGAAGGTGATGTTAGCACCTGGTTGGAGATTTTTAGAACGATAGTTCAATGAACTTCCAGATTTAATTAATTTAAAATAAAAAAAGTGATTCAGCTATTGGAACACGTTAGCGTGAAAACAATGAGTAGCCTGCCGCAGCAACTGCTCATTGTTTTTTTTGTTACTCTACGGTAAGTTTTCCATGTACTCAATCCTACGAATTTGCCATTCAATTTCAACGAGACAACAAAGGAGCAAGGGGCCTTCCTACTAGACTTGTCTTCTGTTCACGAGCTGAGAAAGAACCTACATTATTGTGCACTAAATGTCGGGAAGGGAATTACCTTCTCTGCTATGCTTTGAGTAACGAGGGGAGGCGATATGATGGATGTGCTGGCGAAACTGAACAAAGCTTTAAGCTATATTGAGGAGAATCTTACTGATCATGTGGACTATCAGGAGGCAGCGAAAATTGCCTGCTGTTCAGAATATCATTTTACACGAATGTTCTCATTCCTTGCAGGCATTACACTGTCGGAATACATCCGCCGAAGACGCCTAACTTTGGCAGCACTCGAGCTAAGCCACAGTGACATCAAGATCATCGATGCTGCGATGAAATACGGATATACTTCTCCGGATTCCTTTGCTAGGGCTTTCCAAAGCATGCATGGGATTAATCCCTCGGAAGCCCGAATCCATGGACAGTCCCTCAAAGCCTTCCCGCGGATGACGTTTCAACTGACTATCAAAGGAGGAAGTGAAATGAATTACCGTATTGAAGACAAAGAGGCTTTTCACATTGTGGGAATCAAAAAAAGAGTGCCAATCGTATTTCATGGGGTGAATCCGGAAATTGCAGCGATGTTTGAAGGACTCACCCCAGAAATGATTGATAAGATTAAGAGTTTTTCGAATGTTCAACCTTCAGGACTAATCAGTGCTTCCACGAATTTTAGAGAAGGGCGGTTTGAGGAGAAAGGAGAGCTCGATCATTACATTGGGGCAGCCACAACGAAAGATGGGAATGGCTTAGCTCAGTTGGAGGTACAAGCCTCTGGATGGGCTGTATTCACAGTTGTCGGACCATTTCCGAGTGCACTTCAAGAGACCTGGGGACGTATTTATTCCGAATGGTTTCCATCTGCGGAATATGAGCTGAACAATGGACCGGAAATGCTCTGGCATGAGCACAAAGATGTAGCATCACCGCAATTCAAAAGTGAAATATGGATACCCATTATAAAGAAATAAGCAGCGGTAGCGTTTAATGAAGTAACGGAGAACTATAATTAAATGATAGACAGTGATGAGCAGGTACTACGGTAGCCTGCTCATTTCATTATTCTAACGGGCAAGATAGTGAAATTATTCCTAAGGGAAAACGTAAGATATTAATATCATTTTTGTGAAAAAAGGGGTGATTTGGTGGTTTTATTAGGAATATTTGCAGGTCTATTTTCGATTTTCTTCTTATTTTTATTAATTTTTGGTCTTATACAATGCAAGAAAAATCACTTCATTGCAGGCTTTTACTTCTTTCTTATTATTTTATTATTGAAGATCTATGATTTTATTGCACCTTTTACAATAGGTCGACTCATTAATTCTTATGATGCGAACCGTACTACACTACCGCTTGGAATGACATTTGGAGAGATGATCACATTACTGAATATCATCCCTAGAATCATAGAAGTTATTGCTTTTATCTTTCTAGTTGTCGGACTGTATCGAGTATGGAAAACTAAGACATTAAAGCTATGAATCTGAGATAAGTAATTGTGCTAATGGGTAGGATCGTTTATTGATTGTGCAAAATGTTTAAAATGTTAGGTGTTTACGAAGTTCGCAAAGAGCATGACCTGATTATAAAATAAGTCTTGTTTCAAGGAGAGAAAACATGGATTACAGTTCACCATTTGAAGCGGCGTTAAAGGTGAAACGATGGCCTATAGATACCATAGCGACGGGTCGTCGTCATACCGTTGGTCTTAAATCGGACGGAACGGTGACAGCAGTGGGTGATAACAAATATGGCCAATGTGATGTAAGCGGCTGGAGTGATATTGTGGCGGTTGCGGCAGGTAACGTTCATATGGCAAAGAACACGGGTAATGCGCATACAATCGGGCTTAAATCTGATGGCACGGTGACGGCTGTAGGTTGGAATACGCATGACCAATGCAATGTAGATGGCTGGAGCGATATTGTAGCGGTTGCGGCGGGATGGCGTTGTACCGTTGGGCTTAAATCTGACGGCACGGTGGTGGCTGTAGGTCGAAATAATGAAGGCCAATGCAATGTAAACGGCTGGTGTGATATGGTGGGTGTATCGGCGGGTGACTGGCATACCGTCGGGCTTAAATCTGACGGTACGGTAATGATTGTGGGTAATAATCAGTATGGCCAATGTAATGCAAGCGACTGGCACGACATAGTGGCGGCAGCGGCGGGTTACCTTCATACCGTTGGGCTTAAATCGGACGGCACAGTAACGGCTGTGGGTAGGAATAAGCATGACCAATGTAATGTAAGCAGCTGGAGCAGTATTGTGGCGATAGCAGCGGGAAGTAATCATACAATCGGGCTTAAATCTAACGGCACGGTGGTCGCTTTGGGTAGTAATGAACACGGCCAATGCAATGTAAGTGGCTGGCGCGATATTGTGGCGGTAGCGGCAGGCTGCGCTCATACGCTCGGTCTTAAATCGGACGGAACGGTGGTTGCTGTGGGTGATAATGAATATGGCCAATGCGATGTAAGTAGCTGGCGTGGCATTCAGCTGCCGGGCAATTAGTTTCAATTATGATAATATATATAGAGATTTAAGTCGGTGGGACGTCTGCGTGGAATGTTTCATGCACCCATGTGTGATAAAATTTGGGTATGATTATGGAGAAATATGAGAGAATGCAGGTGAGAGATTGAACTATATTTTCATTAAACGATTTGGAATATTAGTAGCAAGTCTTTGCATCTGGTTTATCATTCACACTACTTTCGTGATAATAGATGGGTTGAATGATGAATTGAAACCAGTTGACGCCGCTGTAGTATTAGGAAATAAAGTAGAAGTTAATGGACAGCCTTCTGAGCGGTTAAAAGCAAGATTAGATAAGTCCGTAGAGCTTTATAAAAGGGGCTACTTTACTTTTATCATTGTAAGTGGCGGTATTGGTAAGGAAGGTTTCGATGAAGCAAAGGTTATGAAATCATACTTAATAGATAAAGGGTTACCGGAAGATAAAATTATAGAGGATAATAATGGGTACAACTCATATATGACGGCCCAAAATACTAACAAGATTATGGATCAATTAGATTTAGACTCTATTATGGTTATTACTCAATATTTTCATGTATCTAGAACAAAATTAGCATTTAGAAAAATGGATATTAAAGAAGTGTACTCAGCTCATGCCAAAGTCTTTGAGTTTAGAGATGTTTACTCCTTGATACGAGAATTCCCAGCATATTATAAGTATCTCTTAAAATAATGATATAAATAAAATGATAACCTTACCTGCGTTAAAGTAGGATGGAATTAGCTTCACAACTCTTTAACTAACGGCGACCGATAGTTCAACGGACCAAAGAGCAGTTAGCCAATGGCAGCTGCTCCTTTCACGTTAAGCTGACTGGTAGTTTAGCGTGGACAAAGCCAATCATGGGTAGCCTTTTCTTTATCTCACCTATGGGTAGTAATGATGAACAAATTTTTAGAAAGATTATAAATAATTAGAGAATAAAAGGTGGATGAATTTGAACCAAAAAATAAAAGAAATACTTTTAAATTCAACGAAGACGATATTTTAGAAATTTTAACATTTTAACTGAATATCTTGCAGAAGAAAGTGGATTTGAGACATTTCAATCAAGAGCAATCCTTTTGGGTACGCAAGGAAAAGACTTGAGGTTAATTTCAGTTATTGGTGATTTAGAAGACGATGATATTTCAAAATTAGAGTTAGAGGATATCGATAATAAAACAGTATTTAATGGTACGCATTGATTTTATAAAAAAACTTGTTCTTTGATAAACTAACAGAACACGATAGTTGAATAATAGACATTGAAGAGCAGGTACTACGGTATCCTGCTCTTAAGGATACTGGAACAATAGCGAAGAATTAAAATGGAAACGAGACTGTGAGGTGTCTTCAATAGAAAAGTGTTTTGAAGTTAACAAAATAATGAATGGATTTCGTATTCCTTGGGCTATAGCTATGGTCGATCAATCTCTATCAAGATAAAGTAACTCAAGATCACATTGACATTAGAATTGCTATTTTAAGAGACAAGCAATTAGCTATTTGAGAATATCTGACTAGTTGGATTTTTTATGAAGCAAACTGGAGAATAAACAAAAAGATGATTATTAATTGAGAGGGATTATAATTAATATTTGGAAAATGATACTTATTGTTTTACTTGTTGATTTAATTGTTGCTTTAAGATTAGGGATTTTTTCGAGTTTTAAAAGAAAGGGAGTTATTATTTCTCTGATTTTAGTGAATTTTATTATGTTAATAGGATATATATTTTATAAGATTGATTAATTTCCTACATGCAGTCGAGAGGGACATACTCCTGCATTATATCTTGATAAGAACGCGATAAAGTTCGCCTCGAATTTGAGTTTGATATAGATTTGTATGCTAACCCCTAAAAAGATAAGCTTGAATAATCCTATTTAATTTCTAATGAAAAAACCAACGGTTCGCGACAGCCCCATGAACATAAGAAAAATTGGCCCGAAATAATGGCAGTCGTTTTCTCAACTAAAGGGCAGGATCGTTTAATCGCTTCAAGAGAACTTCAAGTACGGAGAATTTATGAAGTTCGAAAAAGAGACGTTAATAGATAATTCTAATGCAATAAGAAGGTGAAATGCTATTTATCAGATATTTCAAAAGGAGTTTAAAGAAGCAATTTTTGAAGATGATGTCTATTTTCGTCCAGTTATGACTAGAGAAATTGATGAAGATTTTATTATTGAGTTCCATGTTTTTTTATATTTTACCGGATCTATCGTTCAAAAGTGGGAAGTGGAATTTAAACAAGTTAGAGATTATAAAATTACTTTAGATTTTTTTGAAGATATAGAAATTGAAACAAATCATCCTTTATTACTTGATTATCTTGAACCAACTCATGAGTTATATTTCAAAGGCAAATCAAATGAAGTGTTTAAGGTTATTGGGGAACTACTAACTGAACATCAGAAGGCAACAGACAAATGGATAGAATTTCAGCACTTTTTAATCGGGGATCTAGAATGGCTATTAATGCAAGGACAAGGGCTTCTGGCTAAAGGTCCAAAATCAATTATTACGGTGTATGAGAAAGTATTAAAGAATAATAGACTTAATACATCTGTCCTTAAGTTTGATCTTAAACTTGAAGAATCTATAGTAACCATCTTAGGAAAGTCTTTTATCATATGTAGGGAAGTAGAATTCAAGAGGATTTTGTAGTTTTATTGTAGAGACCAGAATCTTCTTATAAACACTATATTCACGCTTCGGTATTTTTAGCCAATAGTCCCGCTTGGAGCTAACGGGACACGATAGTTCAATAATTAAAGGGTTGCCCTGAGTTAGCCCTTTGTTCAACTAACAGGCAGCATAGTTTAATCACTCACCATTAATAGGTTAAATAAAAGGCGATTAAAGTTTCTTCACGAAGAAGTAATGAAATACCTCATCAAGCTAATATACAATTCCTGAATGATGAATGTGGAGAGGAATTATAACGAGATGGAAAAAATGATATGGACTAAAGAAAAACTTTGGCAAGGCAGTGTGCTAGCTTCTATTGCACATGCAATAAACATAGCACATTATCCTGAATTAGCTAATGAACAATCTTGGGATGGTTTCAATTACAATGTTCAAGATAGTTCTGGAACAAGAGGAACCATAACATTCCATTCTAACTATTTTGTTGCTGCATTTCGTAATGACCATAGCAAAAGATTATCCAACTACATAAATGCTCAAGACTATTTTAGAGATGCTCCATACGAAGTGAAGGAATTAGCTGCAAATGAAACTCTTCAATATCTGCTAGACGATGTCAATGGAAATGATGTCCCTTTGATAACTACTGCTGTTTGGGGAGTCGACGATATAATCTACTCGCAGGACGAAATGAAAGAGATAATTGCTCATGGTGGTTTTCTCTTAGATAGACAATCCTGTGACATTGAGGATGCTTTAATCACATGGAAAGAAGAGTATGAAATGTCAGAGGGACAAACTAATTTATTAAGACAACTATTTCTGCGTAAGTTAAGTAATCCATCCGAAATCATCACTATGACAAAAGATGAAATTCAAATGATTGAATCCGTAGACGAGGCGGGACTAGAAGAAAGTAGAACTTCATTTGATGAAATTGGTATACAGTGGGAGTAGGCGAGGAGTCTTAATGCTACTGTAGAGCTTTTATTGTCAGCATGCCCGAAACAACGGCGGGATTATAATGTTGGATTTAATCTTGGGCAATTGGGATAACATCTGATGAGATAGACAACCTTGACTCAACGAATGGGCAGGATACAATAAAGCACCAGGTCAAAAAAGAGTGTTATAATTTTGGGTGGAAATATTAGTTTGTCCAGTAAGTGGGGGGTAAAATGATAATAATAAATCACTTAGACACTAAACTATCAAGCCGATATGAGGAGCTTGACTCAAATCAAGATGGGAATAAAAATACTCAATTTGCTGACATTATTGTTGATGGCAAATCGATATACAATAGGCTCAGGAAATATAACATGGTCCCTGCATTAGGCTGGGGCACAAGTGATAATCAACGGCAAATGATTGATTATTTTCTTTTAAGGCAACCCCACGAATATTTGTACTATAGGTATCCCATTTTAGTTTGTCCTTTATGTGGAGATGAGGAATGTGGATTTATTTCAGTTAAGATTGATAAAGAGGGGGATATTGTCATCTGGAGAGATTTCATATTAGAAGGTGAGAATAAAAAAATAGACATAGGCCCTTTCTACTTTAATTGGGATAATTATTCCTCGGTAATTAACAATACTTATGGCCTTACGGACGATAATTCTAATTAATCATTGAACTAACGGGGAACAATAGTTCAACGGACCATAGAGCAGTTAGCCGGATGGCAGCTGCTCCTTTCTCGTTAAGCTAATTGGCAGGATAATTGAGTGGGAGTCGTTGAATTCATTGAAGAATTAAAGGGAAGTTTAGAGTGCGGTATAGGGTGTTCATATAAAACACAAGGGAGGAATCCTAATTTGAATCATTTACTAGGATTAAATCAATTGGTAAATAAAAATTATCGTGAATTATTCTCAGGTGTTTTATGAAAAGCCTATAGAAATACTGAGTCTGTATATATTGAAGATGACTTATTCATCTTTTTAAGACCAGCGATTAAAAACGGATATGAACCTTTCGAAAGTTTCGATCGTTTTGAAATTTCAAAGGAATATTGGAATCAGATTAAAAGTGGACTTGTCTTAATAAGGGAATACTTACTTAATCAAAAAAAGACTGAACTCACAGAATACATACAACCATATTTTATGACACAAACAGAGAGCTTTTTAAATAGTTATTTAGAAAATAGGGTTTTAATTGGTGAATTAATCAATGAGATGATTTACTGGATTGAAAAACAGTTAATTGAATATGAGTTTATCACATTCATTGGGCTATAGAGAGGCATCAGTTAGTAGAAATATTTAGACTGAGGGAAGGGAAACTAGTTTTTGCAACTGAAGTATCAATCTCGCTGGCTCTTATACTTTAACGTGTTGATAGAGCTTTTTTGATCATCGTCTGCTCAATAATGGAATTCAACTAATTGGACACGTAAGTTCTATAAAATAGCGACAGTCTAGGACTCTTTATTTTCTCGTCCTTGGTTGTCGCTATTTCAATTTCTAAGTTCAGTCTAAAACTTATTTTGTGGAGACTAACGGTATGACAACTCGAAAAATCGGGTGGAATAAAGACATCCAGTCTAATACTTTATGTTCTTTTTACATATCGAATCATGACTGCTTTTTCTTACCATGGAATTGAAAATTTATGACGCGTGCTTTTCCAATTCAACGAACCGGTCACGACTAGAGCAGCGAAATAAAGAAACAAGGAACAGAGGATTGAAATGATTACGCACCATAACTGCGGCATACCGTGGCTGACTAGCTGGTTATAGGTCAAGTGTCCGCAGATTGCCATTAGCATCATGCAGATCCCAACCTTGATATAAGGACGAATGCTCCCATAAAATCCGATCGAACTCGAGATGGAAAAAAAGTTCAACAGCGTTTGTATCAATATGCCAATACCGATGCCGAACGCAACACCAACGATTCCTAATTGACTGCCTAACACGAAGACCGAGACACCCTTAAATACAGTAGCTATTACGTAATTCCATAGAGCTGCTTTCGCGCGACCGAGGCCAAGTAGAATCGCATGAAGTGGAGCATCGAAATAATGTAGAAAAAACATAGGCGCCAGTATTTTTAAAAGTAATCCTGCTTCAGGCGCATTATAGACTTGTGTCGTTAGTGGAGTTGCCCATTCGTACAGGATAACGGTTGCTGGCGCACCGATCAGAAGTCCCAATATCATAGCTTGATTCATCCGCTCATGTATGAGCAAACTATTTTTGTTCACTGTGGCCTCACCAATCGCGGGAATAAGAGCGGTGGATAAGGATTGCGTAATAAAGCTTGGCATGAATAATAGCGGAAACACATAGCCGGCCAGCAGACCGAATTGCTTCGTGGCTAAAGCTGTGCCGATGCCGTACAGGCCCAGGCTGGTTGTAATAAGAAGCGGCTGGAAAGCGTTGTATAGCGAATGAATGATACCATGACCAGTCGTCGGAAGTCCGATTTGCAGAAGCTCGGCGAGTGTGCTTCTTCCTTGCTTCAGATGGCTCGCCCAAGTCTCGCCCGATACCTTCGATTCACCATATAGCTTGTAGCTTGTCATCAGAAATAAGAGGCTTATCGCTTCGCTGACGACAGAGGCAGCCATTGCACCTGCAGCTGCATAAGCAATTCCGTAAGGCAGCAATAGGTGTACCAACGCTAGCACACAAGCGATTTGAACGGTATGCTCCAGCACATCGGAAGCTGCAATGGTCTTCATCTGCTGCATGCCCCGAAAATAACCCTTTAAAACGGCGGAGACTGCGATAATCGGTGCGATCGGTGTAATCGCTAGCATGGCGTAATAAGCCCGCTGGTCGCTTAACAGAATTGACGCGATCCACTCTGATCCAAGTAACGATATGGTCGTGAGCGCTACGCTCAAAACGCCCGTAACTGCGAGCGAGACATACAGAATGCGCCTCACTTTCATCCGTTCGCCTCGTGCCTGGGCCTCTGCGACCAACTTGGAAATTGCCACCGGTAATCCAAGCTCCGTAATCGTAATGACGAGCGGAACAAGCGGATGCGCCATCATCAAGATGCCGATTCCCTCTGCGCCCAGTACGCGAGCTATATACATGCCGCTGATAAAACCGAGAATACGATTGATGAAAGCAGCAACAGACAAAACCAAAGTACCTCTCATAAACGATTGCCCGAGTTGTGACATGACTTGTGTCCTCCTGTTAATCGAATACATAAATGTATTCAAAAATTTGAAAAGCATGCGAACAAGCTCAAGATGCTAGCCAGGCGCCAGCGGTGTCATAAGAAAATGAAGTCTTAAGCTGACGATGCTCAATTAAGCTAACGAGTAATTAATCACCAGGACGAGGCTGCCGAAATAAATCGGCAGCCTCGTTGAGCTAACGGGCAGTTTATCAGGTCAGGTTGGACAAGAAAAGGGGGCTGCAAGATCAGTCTCAGGAATGGTTACCATGGTTGCCACTTCATGGTTACGTGCTAAATAAGCGTCTTACAAAATTGTAAGGTAGATGTAAGGCAAAGCCATAGCTTGGGCCAGCTTTACAGGATAATATTGGAATAAACAAAATAGAAATTTTTTAAAAGGAGAATCGAGATGAGGCTGTTTGAACTGTTGCTTTTGTTGTCAAACATCGGCTTGTTTGCATTATCAGTCCTATTAAAAAAAGGACGGCGTAAGATTTCAGTATTTGTTGCAAGCGGGATCGCCACACTTTTACTGGTCATTCATTGGATGGTGGAAGGATACAGAGTTCAGCTATTTTTTCCATATTGCATAACGGTCATTTTTTTAGCCATTTCAGGTTATCGATATTTTAAAAAAAACGGCCCAAAAAAAATCCCGCGTTTCATGATAGGTTCAGCTAATACCGCTATAGCGCTAATGCTGGTCGTAACAGCGGGTCTCATGTATGCTTTTCCTGTATTTAAACTGCCCGAACCGACAGGCGAATTTAAGGTAGGAACGCAAACTTTTCATTTCGTGGATACAAAGAGAGAAGAGATTTTCGACGAAGCCAGAGATGGTAAGAGAGAATTGATGGTTCAGGTATGGTATCCGGCTCAAGCAGGCACCGGCCAGTACGCTCCCTTTATTCCTGATCCCCAGATTTTACGTTATATGGCTGGGAACTATGGCCTTCCCGGGTTTACTCTTCAACACCTGAAGTACGTATCCAGTCATGCTTATTCGGGGGCCGAAGTTTCTTCGGCACAGACTTCATACCCGCTGATCCTTGCCAATCCCGGGTTCGGCTCTTCCAGGTTCCTCCATACGTCGCAAGCCGAAAATCTCGCGAGTCATGGATATATCGTGGCAGTGATCGACCATACCTACAATACATTTGCAACCGAGTTTCCGGATGGTCGAATCACGACCAGCACAACCAACGACTTATTCTCGCCCGACCATGATTACCGGATGGAAAGCGGAAATCGCGACAAGTTGGGAAAAGTTTTAACCGACGATGTGGCGTTTACGCTGGACCAATTCGAGCTCATCCAATCGGGGCAGATTCCAAGTCATCTAAAAGGGAGGATTGATCTCGGACATGTCGGGGTGTTCGGTCATTCCATCGGAGGAGCGACGGCCTATGACGTTACTTACGATCCACGAATTACGGTTGGAATAGACTTGGATGGAGCGCTTTATCGACTGCGTGAGAGAGAGGGTCTGCGTAAGCCGTTTTTGTTCATGAACTCGCAAAGCGAATTCGAAAGATTAAAAATGGTGAAGGATAACCACGCCTATACGGAGGCAGAGCTTAAACGTATGGGCAACACAAGAGAGTGGATGGATCAAGTAACAGAAGACAAAAAGATAGAGCTTGAACGGATGCGCGAAACGGTTGACGCAGGGGGACAATTCCTCTATATCGACAATACGGAGCATTTGAATTTTACTGACGTACAGTTCATTTCTCCGATTTTCAAAATGCTGGGAGTTACAGGAAAGATTGCGCCCGAAAGAGTGAACTCCGTTATCAATGCCTATATGCTGGATTTCTTCGATATTTATCTAAAAAATCAAGGCGGAATCTTAATGAAAGGACCGGATAGCCGCTTTCCGGAGGTGAAGTTCGTAACCTCGCTGCTGTAATTTCAATATTAGGTCTCATATTAAGCATTAAGGGCTGCCACATGGCAGTCCTACGCTACGCTAACGGGCAGTAAGGACCAATAAATAGGAAAATACATATGATCATTTTTCTCTTTTTTTGGATTATAAATTCAGAGTATCATTGACTAGATAAATGGTCAGTTCCTTACATATATCATAAAAAATCTTCGGAGGTGCAAACCGGAAACGTTCATTTAATAACACAGCGGCAGTTTGACTTCGATTCCTCTCAAAAGACTGCCTTTTTTAGGATCAGTATCATACAGCGTCAAAGGGACTTTAGCATTCGCCGCTTCCAAAACTGCTTTCTTAAAATTTAGAAATCGGGCATTCAACGATGACGTCTACCTTATTGATTGCGGTGGCGAACCGCTAGAAGCCCGGTATCGGCGAAACGACAAGCGCGCCTGCCGCACAAGTCCTGTCCAATATCGACCGGAAGGAGCATTAAGAAATGCTATTGTTGTTCACTCCATTTCTTCTCCTAGCGTTCACGGCCCTCATTCGGGCGGTGTTTACGTTCGCGCGAAAAGCTGGGGAAAGCGAACAAGGCGAAGGATTAACGTTAACCCGGCTCGTAGACGGCATTCTACTTTCGATCGCCTCGTTTCTCCTGATCGTTGGTTTCTTATTTGATGTGAAAGGGGTACCAGGAGGTGCGCCGTTAAAAATGTACTCAGAAACCGGAGAGCCATTATATGCATACGCATCTCTGTCCCACAAGCATAGTGCCGTACTTTGCGTAGACTGGTTGCTCGGCTTCTTTTCCTATTGGGCGCTGAGAATCTATCATAGGAAGCTTTCTCCAATTGTATATACTTGCTGCAACGTCTTTTTGGTTCTTTGCATTTCGCTGACCGCAGTCTATTTCATTCATACCGGCTTTTCCAATTACGATTTTAATAAGATCTTCTCCGTATTGCTTCTTCAAACCGGGAGCTTAACGTCTTGCCTGCTGTATCTGGCGCAGCTCAAGCGTTCATTGGACGTATGGAAGGTGTTTGCAAAGGAGGAAGATGCGGAGACGATGCCCGCCTGGCAGCGGCCTCTGCATCGCTTCATCATCATGCGTCGCCGGGCAATTCCGGCGCTATGGATGGCACTGCTATTCCCTGTTCAGCTTGTTGTTCAATTGCTTCTAGTCTTGTTCGGGCAGCGGCCGGATGGCGTAGTGCGGGCGTTTCTGGATACGAGCGGCTTCTACTTGTCGAGGCTGCCAGCGCCACCGCCGGAAGTGGTGTCAGGGGATGGCCATTATTTGTGCACCGTCGCCGCTATGGGACATCGATCCCTAGTCAAGCCGCTTAGGCCAGGAATCCGGCACGGCATGTCTATCACAGTGAATCGCCAGCTTATGATCGCTAACGCGTTCGAAAATGTGCTGGAACAGTACATGCCCGCCTCCCACCGCACGATTCGCCGACTATACGACAAATACGGCTATCCGGTAAGTCGGCAGATTCGCACGAAGACAGCAGCGGATGTGATCTATGTGGCGATGAAGCCGCTGGAATGGTTCTTTCTGCTCGTTCTGTATACCGTCGACATTCGCCCGGAAGACCGGATTCAAGTGCAATACAGTGGGTTCGGTAAAAAGATTAGTCGACCGAACGCCGAATTGACACGGTAACGCAGAAAATAAAGTGTCGGAATGAAATACTCTAAGTTTTTATCCACGTCCAAAATTAAAAGATCGGATATAGATCGTTTAACTAACGGGACACGTTAGTTGGATTAAAACAAAAGAACCTCGGGCACAGCTTCTTTCAAGCAGAGCCCGAGGTTCTTAGTATTGTTATTGCCCTTAAGCGGCGACGTCGCGTCTCGTAAATAGTAACCAAGCTAAGAATTGGAATACGATGTAATAGGCGACAAGTATCATAATCGAGAACGTCAACGTCATTTCCGGTCTTAGCGGCGACGCCCCTTGCATATATTGCGTCAGGTCGATGTTGGAGAAGAGCAAATACTTGACCCAGCTATAGCCGCTGAGAAGCGCCGATAGCGTATTGCCGACCAGCATGAACAGAAGCGAGAAAGCTATGGCCATCGAGGAGCTGCGGAACGCGGATGATATCATGAAAGCCATCGTTACGTACATGAGCATGGATACGATCGAGAAAGCGTATTTCTCCAACGAATTCAAGAAATAGGAACTTTCTTGGATAACTCCGCCATCGGTAATCGATATTTTCGCTTGGCTTGTTCCTTCGAAGCCTTCGAGAATACCTCCAGCCGCGTAAGCAGACGCAAATGTCAATATGAGCAGCAGAAGCGCGAACCCAAGCGTGGCGATGTATTTGCTGATCATAATCTTCGTGCGCGAAGCCGGACCGACAAGCAGCAGCTTGATCGTGCCCCAAGTGAATTCGGCCGCAATCATATCGGCAGCGATAATGACGGTTAGAATCGTCGCTAAAATAATTAAGTATGATGATGTATCTACATAATTCCACAATGACAATTCGTTAGGATTTGTATTTTGTTCCAAATAATATTCATTGAGTTTGATTTCGTTAGCGAAGTATGTTTTGTCCTCTTCCGAGAGCTCTTTGTTTTCTTGAAGCTCCTGCTGCATGTTGCTATTCCGTTCGGTCAGGTTGTTTTGCCAGTCGATCGTATTATTTTGGCTTGATTCCCACTTCATGATGCCGCTCATCAATGCAATTGTAAAAACGAGGAAGGCAATCATAAGCCATGTACGAGGACGACGATATATTTTCATATTTTCGTTTCGAATTAGATTAGACAGACTAGACAACCATCTCACCTCCGGTAATTTCCAAGAATTGTTCTTCTAGTGACTTCTGCGCCGCTTGAATGCCGAGCACGTCAATCTCCGAGCTTACAAGCAGCCTTGTTATATCGGGGATGGCAGCTTTGTCAGCCGCAATTTCAAGCTGATTGCCTTTCACCGTAATGCGGGTTGCATCGAAGATGGCGGATAGCAGCTGCTGAGCGGCAAGTAAATCGCCGACTTCGATAACGACCTTCGACTGTATCGAATCGCGAGTTTCCTGCAGCGAGCGAATATCGATGAGCTTGCCGGCTTGTATTATCGCAACCCGGTCGCACATAAGCTCCATTTCGGACAGAAGATGGGAAGAGACGATGACGGAGATGCCTTCTTCTCTCGTCAGCTTGCGCAAATAATCGCGCAGTTCTCTAATTCCTGCAGGGTCGAGTCCGTTTGTCGGCTCATCAAGGATGAGCAACGATGGACGATGCAGAATCGCTTGGGCAACGCCAAGCCGCTGCCTCATGCCGAGAGAGTAACGCTTAACCTTCTCGTGAATACGGTTCTGAAGCCCGAGAAGCTTAACGACCTCATTGATCCGTTCCTTCGTAATGCCTTTATGCCGACGGGCAAAATGAACAAGGTTTTGATAACCGGTCAAAAATTTATACATTTCCGGGTTTTCGACGATCGCTCCTACATGCGTCATAGCAAGCTCGAAGTGCTCGCGGACGGATACGCCTTTAATTAGGGCCTCGCCCTTCGACATCGATATCAAGCCAACAATCATCCGTATTGTTGTCGTCTTGCCGGCACCGTTCGGTCCGAGAAATCCGAATACTTCGCCTGCGGGTATATCGAAACTAAGATTGTCGACGATCTTACGTCCGCCAATCGATTTGGTCACGTTGCGAAGCTTCAAAACGGCTTCTGTCATGCGTTAAAACCTCCTAGTATTATCTTACATATGGAACTATACTGGAAGTTGCTTTGTCATAAAATAGACCTTTGATCAGGATTTCTCCCCTGCTTAGGTCGAGTATGAACGTTTTTCCAAGCATTTTTTAAACAAATATTTAAAAATATGCTTAATAAACAACTAAGAATTATTTACAACATTATGAGGTAACTCTCGAATTTGAACTGGAGGGTATAGGTTCACTTTCTGATCATTACCCTAACTAGACACAACCCAAAAGAAAATCACTTTTTCTAAAGTGTCTATCATTCGGGTTGCAGTTTAGCCAAGGCAGCTGCTCCTTGGTTATATTAATCTAACGTTCAGGTTACGCTAATGAGTATTCGTTCCATAATGTGGGCTGACATCTTGCCAAAATTGCATTAGAAGGAATCTCTCTTGTCTATAGAGAAGTCATTTAAAGTCAAATATGCTCGATGCAGGGAGCTAGAATAGGAATGAAAAAGATCTTCATTATTGGAGTTGTAGCTAGTGGTAAGACGACATTGGCTAAACGCTTATCGCAGAAAGTTAGTGTACCTTGTTATGAACTTGATTCAATAGTCCATCATCAAACATCCACGGGACGACATAAACGTTCAGCAGAAGAACAAATTGAGGTTATAAAGGAAATAGATATACACGGTACATGGATATTTGAAGGAACAGATAGAGAGTCCTATCAATGTTTGTATGAAATGGCCGATACAATCATATTTCTTGATACTCCATTGTGGACGCGAAGGATAAGAATCCTAAAGAGATTCCTTAAGCAAAATCTTGGTATTGAAAAGTGTCATTATAAGCCAGACATCCTGATGTTAAAGATGATGTATACATGGACAAGGGATTTTGAACAAAATAGAAGCGGTTTCGAAGCCAAGTTAAAAAAATACAAAGAGAAAGTGATCAGGTTAAGAGATAATAACGACCTGGACTTTACCTGAACGAATATGACTAAGGGATGGGAGACGATAGTTAATTACCGAAAGGGCGGCCGCGTGCTAGCTCATCGTTACGCTAACGGGCAGTTATGCTTAACATGATAATATTGTAAAATGAATACTTTAATTGATATAAACCAGTTGGTGTTGGTGATCTTTATAAGGAGTTTTATGAAAAAACTAAGAAAACACTTGTTGAATCTAGCTTTTGGTGAGTTAGTAGCGGCTATTTCTTTTTTGGTTGTATTTAAACTGTATCTAGATTTAGGATTCGCAAGCTTGCTTGCGTTTTCATTTCTTGTGTTGCAGTTAATTCAAGGTGTGCTGTATTGGGTATTTAGATCTCAATCATTAGGTAAAGAGAAATCATTGTTAATGCGGAAAACTCTAATTATGCTTAGAAGAATTAATCTTCTTTTGGCTTTGTTAATTGTTATTTTCTTGTTAATGCTTGCACAGAATAAAAGAGACCTATTTTTTGGTATGTTGATTTATGTTTTTTCCGTGATAGAATACATAAATTACTATTGGTATCGTTTAAGCTATGGGAAGTCGGGTTTCAATATTAAATTGCTTATTCAAGCTGGTTTAAAGCCTTCAAGTATTCATAAATTAATAAAAAGAAAATAATTCTCTAAACTTTCGGATAATAAGCATTCATTCACAAAGGGCTACCGCTATTGCTATGGAATCGGCTCTGCTTTAATAAAAGGTATGGCTAACTGTCTGGCCAAACGTGAAATTGAAAGTTTCTGTATGGATAGCGGTTATCGACATGTTCCAGTTCAATCGATTTATTAGTATATAATGATAATTGAATAGGAGGGCGTTATCTAAATGGAATATATAGAAACAGGATTAAAACTATTTGTGTTTATAATAGTTATTTCTCTATTCTTTAGTTTGGTACGATTCCTTGTCCAAAAATATCTAAGTGATTTCTTTCAAGGTTTCTCGGAAAAAACAATAAAAATATTTAGGTTACTTAAAGGAAAGTTTCAAAAAACAGGCTGAAAATATGGTTAGCGTTTTGAGAAACCGGTCTATTCTAAGCAAATGTTCAATAATGCTGAGCGTATAAAAACGTCCAATTGTTGGCGCTGTGCTTTTTATCTGGCAGGGTATGTAAATCAATTCGCGAAAATTTCAAATAACATAAGTGAAGAGGCAGCATAGCTTTATGAAACTAGGATAAAGTTTAACACAAAGGAAACCGCCTAGTATTTGACATATAACTTTGTCATATGTTAGCATAAATTTAACTTATACGAACGGAGGGGTTACGTGTGTTGATCTAATTCTTCGATACTTTTTGCACAATGAATTGGTTTGTGGTTTAAGACTATTTTGTGTGCATCGTAATCGAAGATTAGTTTGCCTTCACGGTAACCTAGTTTAGTTTTATATCATTGGGGAGAGGGGTAACCCTACCTCCATGCCATATAAACTAGATACAAAGGAAATGGATTGAACTTTTTATGATCTACCCGGTTATTGGACTGATTCTCTTCCATAGGGTAATCATAATATTGTGTTCATTCTCAAATTCTTTTTCGATTACAGTATGCGCACAGGCCTATGGCCTGTGTTTTTTATTTTTCAAGAAACATTGGAGGGTTCCATATGAACGAACAACTAATAAAAGTAGATGGGATTAATATATGTGCAGACAGTTTCGGAAAGCCAGATCATCCGGCCATCTTGCTAATTATGGGTGCACAATCCTCATTGATTTGGTGGGAAGAAGAATTTTGTCAGCGTTTGGCAGATGCAGGACGTTTTATCATTCGTTATGATAACCGAGATGTTGGACGTTCAACAACTTACGAGCCTGGTCAACCGGGTTATACTTTTGAAGATATGGCAGATGATGCAATAAGAGTATTGGATGCTTATAAGATTGAGCAAGCTCATATCATAGGCATGTCCATGGGTGGTATGTTGACTCAAATGATCGCTCTGCGGCATCCGGAGAGGGTTAAAACCATTACCCTCGTTTCAACGTCCAATTTTGCTCCGCATCTTCCTCCGATGGAGGAAAGAATTATGGAGTTTTTCTCGAATATGGGGGCTGTAGATTGGACGAACAAACAGTCGGTAGTCGAATTTGCCATTAATAGATCAAAGATTCTGGTCGGTTCAAAGCATGTTTTTGATGAGAAGAGAATTGGCGCATTGGCGGAAAAAGAATTTGTTAGAAGCAACAATATTGCCAGCATGGGGAATCACGCCTTACTGACAGGTGGGGAATCTTATCTGGTTAGGACGAATGAAACCATTGCTCCCACTCTGATTGTTCACGGTACTGAAGATCCTATTATCCCTTATAAACATGGAGAAAATCTTGCTAATGAAATTCCGGATGCGGTTTTACTGACATTGGAGGGTACTGGACATGAACTTCATTATGATGACTGGGATATAATAATTACTTCTATTTCCAAGCACACATCAATATGAAATTAGTACAAGCCGATTTATCGTATGGTTAAGGGCTTAGTTCACGTTTTCTCTATGCGGATCTTCTCCATTTGAAGTTATGTTATACTTGTTAGGAAAAGGGGGTGCTTACTGATGGAAAATCTCTTAAGATTATCTGGTACTTCTTCCACTCATGCAAAGCCTGTTATTGGAAAAGCGTTACTTTGCGTGGGGCGAAACATTTTATAGCGCTGAATAAGCTTTTCTAATATTTTGGCTTTGCACCTTATTTTTAATTGTCAAAATAAGGAGCGGGCGAAGTTGAAATATATTAATGCAACAAAGATATTACCTGAAGAGCTAATTATGGAAATTCAAAAGTATGTTCAAGGAGAGGCTCTTTACATTCCTAAGCAAGAAAAGGAATATAAAAACTGGGGAAGCTTGAGCGGTGGTAGACAGTTACTGGATCAACGAAATGCCGCTATTAGAAATGCTTTTATGAGTAAAAGCAGTATTGAGCAGCTTTCCAAGGAATATTTCCTCTCCATAGATACGATTAAGAGAATTGTGTATTCACATAATGAATAAAGAACAAAGGGCACTGGTGAGAATTTCTCATTAGTGCCTTTTTTGTGTTAACAATGAATCTAAGCCATTGTTGACATATGAATAGCTGTCTACATTATTTAAAATAGGTTTAGCAAATGAGTGTGTACATGATAGTTGGAAATTAGCAGACGAAAGAAAGTTAGAAAGGGCTCGAATTACTGCATAAAACGAAGAGCAGCACATCATAATGAATGATGTGTATAGATAGAAAGCGAGGAAATTAAAAACCATGAGTGAGCAAAAAAACAGAAGCAGACATTTAGTTGATCAAGAAATTATAAGTGTAGTTGATTTATTTCCAACAACGGATCTTTCTGAATCAATGTTAATGGAATCACGTAACAATCAAGCAAAAATGCTGCCGCAAATAGATGTTACGCAGTTGTTCCCAGTTACTTTTGAAGAAAAAACAGTACCAAGTTATTTTGGAGGTCCAGATATTCGCATAGAGATCATTAAACCAATCCAGCCAAAGCGCAAGAAGTTGCCTTTATTTTATTCTATTCACGGCGGCGGTATGGTTATGGGAAGTCCGGTTGGTGATCGTACAGCTAACGCGTCACTTGCATCCCAGCACGGTTTTTGCTGTGTATCTGTGTATTATCGCTTGGCACCAGAGCATGCTCAGCCTAGTCAGCTACAGGATTGTTATTCGGGTCTAAAATGGTGTATTGAGCATGCAGAGGAATTAGCGATCGATTCTCAAAAAGTGGCCATATCCGGCAGCAGTGCCGGTGCAGGATTAGCAGCGGGTCTTGCCATTTACATTCGTGACCAAAAGGAATTTGATATTCATCATCTAAGGCTGCGTAATCCAATGCTTGATGACCGTACAAGTATTGCGCCAGAACATCCCTATGCGGGTGAGTTTGTTTGGACAAAAGGAAGTAACTATTTCGGCTGGAAATCTGTTTTAGGCCATGAACCCGGTCATGAAGCGGTTAGTGAGTATTATGTGCCTGCGCGTGCAAAATCACTAGCTGGTTTGCCGCCCACTTATATAAGTATAGGCAGCATTGATTTATTCATCGATGAAGCCTTATTATTTGCAAAACAACTGGTCTTTAATGGTGTGTTAGTGGAATTACATGTATACCCTGGGTACCATCATTTGTCCCCGATGTTTCCAGATGCTCATTTTTCAATAGAAGGATTCAAATCCAGTGAATGGGCTTTGCTGAAGGCGCTGAATGTACTTTAAAGCGGAACGAATTTTTGGCGTAGCCAATAGGGAACCAAAAAAGTCAAAAGTCTGATCCATTCAAATTGAAAATAAACCTCTCTGCAGGATGCTGCGGGGAGGTTTATTTGCTCATTCTTGTTATTAGGCTAACGAGCAGGATAGTTCAGTATATCTAACGAATTTTAAAATTACTAGTTATTATCGAGATTTTTTAGATGGGAAGATGGCACTTCAACCCTCATATATAAGAACGTGAACGATTGTTTGAATATGCAATTGCAAATGGGTGGGAATATTTTTTAGATAAGAAGCCGCTGAAAATCGAACAAGGTCATGGTAAACAAGAACGCATTAGAATACAACAATAGGGCTGGCATAGTATAAATTAGAATAGGGCTGTTTAATTAAATGATTTCTGGTATAAAACGCATTGAATTTCCTCGTGCAATTAACAGGGTACTTATCTCAAAATTAGTATTTATCCGCTGCGTAATGCCATTCTTATTCCGCCTAAGGGTGAAGTTTTCGTCGCCAAGTATGTTCCAGGTTTCGAACGTAATCTCCTCATCATGAGCGATAAGTCAGAATACGGGAAGAAATGGATAATTAATAAGGATTTGAAACCGATTATAAAAGCCGAAGTCAAACTTGCAACAAACTCCACCAACTCAAAATTCATTTCGCAATACCGTCAAGCGCTTCAGGCGTTCATCGAAAAGCACCGCGATGGGCCCGATCCAGCCCTAATTCGTCAGTATGAGCAAAAACTCGAAGTACTTGAGGCGATGGGACGTGAGCGACAATCTGAATAGTATTGAAGGGTTCTAATTATTTTTATAACGAGGCTGGCTACGGGTATATTGGTTGTTGAGATAACGGGACACAATAGTTGAATTATAAAAAATGTGAGCAGACACTATGGTGGGCTGCTCATTTTCTTAAAAAGGACTTGACTATAACACTAGTGTCATACTTTATGATGAACTAAGAATACAAAGAAAGGAGGTTGAACTATGAAAATGAAAATAAGTCAAATAGCGAAACAGACCGGCATTAGTATTCGATCCTTACGACACTATGAGAAAAAAGGGCTGATAACCGCTTCTCGTCTTGACAATAATTATCGCGAATTTGATGATTCTATTGTCGAAGTCATTCATACGATTCAACTCTATCTTAATTTAGGACTCACAACGGATCAGATAAAAGATATTATGTATTGCCAATATCCGGGTAACGACGAATTCGGCGAAAAAGACGAGTATTGTGATGAATTACTTCAAATCTATGAAACAAAACTGGTTGAAGTTATTCGACAACAGAAAGCTTTAGCAGATGCGGAATTAAGCTTGAAAAAGCATATCAATTTAATGAAAAACCATCAAGATAATAGAAATCAAGGAGGCTGAGCCATGACGGTTTTAGTAACAGGAGCAACCGGAAATGTGGGTCGATATATCGTTGAAGAACTCGTCCGAACAGGTCATAATGTGCGTGCGTTGACGCGTAACCCGGCAAAAGCAAATTTCCCCAAAGAGGTTGAGGTTGTATATGGCGATCTTGCTTCTCCAGAGTCTCTTGTGCCCGTGCTGAAAGGCGTTACAAGCATGCACTTAATTACGTTTAACAGTGAAGGTTTTGGCCCGCTGCAGACTGGACCCGAAATTGTTGAACTGGCCAAGAAAGCTGGAGTAGAGCGAGTCACAGTATTGTGGAGCGGTGTGAATGGACCCGTGGAGCAGGCTGTGGAAGCGAGCAGCCTGGAGTGGACCTTTCTCCAGCCGCCTCCAGAGTTTATGTCCAATACACTTATCTGGGCAGAGTCCATTCGCTCGGAAGGCATTGTGAAGGAGCCATTTGCTGATTCTTTGGATGCGATGATTCACCCGGCCGACATCGGCAGTGTCGCTGCAACCGCACTGACCAACACCGGTCATGCAGGTAAAATCTATACGTTGACCGGACCTGAAGTGCTAACCATACCAGAGAAGGTTCGCACGATCAGTGCTGCAATCGGGAAGGATATCCAATTCGTCGAGCTCACCGAAGAGCAAGCACGCGAACGCATGCGGAATAAGGGAGCCCAAGAGGATGTTATTGATTTTGTAGTAGGCTGGCATGCAAACCCTCCTAAATCTGCATATACAGTGGTTCCTACCGTTGAACAGGTCACTGGCCGACCAGCACGCACCTTTGCCCAGTGGGTGTCAGAGCATGTGCAATATTTTAAAAATCAATGAATTGAGATATTACACAAAGCAGCAACTATAGCGGAATGAAAAGATATTTTATTAGAGAGAACTTCTCTGCAGGGTACTGCGGGGAAGTTTTTTTGCTTATTTGTTATTAAGCTAACGCCCAGGATAGTTCCAATATGTGTTAAAATTGAGTACGAAAACAGTTAAACTAAGAACTTTTTCTGAGGTGATTCAGTACAATGAGCTTAAACCCTTATGAGGTAAAAACAAAAGAGGATATGCTTCAATTTGTAGCTTCTTTAATGAGCGATTTGAATACAAATAAAAATGATTGGGAAAAACCGAATTTGGAATCATTTTTAGATGGGATGAAGGCGTGGCTTGAAGATTCAGGGACTAATCTTGAGCCAGATTGGCGTACTTTCGCAATTATTCTCTCTGCCGGAAAATCCTACGAGTGATTTTTTTTATTAGTCCAATTTTAATAGATTTATTCACTTTGAGAATACCTTAGTAGAATGATCACAAACTTTTTAAATAAGACGTTATAATGGAAGGAAATTTAATGAAAACATCATATCTTAAACGGTATATTCGATTTCGTACGAATTTAGAGGGTCGATATTTTATATGGTCGATAATAATCGAGCTAATATCAAGATTTCCAATTAGTCTTAAAGAAGCGATTGATTTAATAAATCAAAATTGGAGACTCATTGAATTAACTAATCATGATGAAATGGCTTATCATGAGTCACCCGAGTTTTGGGCTAAAGACTTTTATTGGGGACATAATTCGATTTGGTGGAAAAAAGGGGGAAATCGTATTCAAATGGGGCTAGAACCACTTAAGCCTGAAAGAAAAAATAAATTTGATAATTATTATGTTTGTACCATAAACACAGGTGAGATTATTAATAATTATAGTGTTTTATTATCCTATTCTAATGTGAAAGCTCTGAAATTAATAGGATTGATAGATAAAGATAAGGGACTTATATATTCGTTTAGTGCTAAAAACTATAATGAAGCATTAATGAAACATTATAGAAAATCAGGCTGGGGTACGTACAGAGAAGAAGGTTAACGATATGTCACCTCATGAAAGCAATAACTGTACGTATCATTATACTCCCACATCGGCAGCTAGTTCCTTGATCCATATGATGTATCAGTCTGTTATGCATGAGTAAAAACATATATTGTAAAATAAGGTAAAGATATATTTGGAGGAAAACAATATGACTCTTGAATTGGTTATGATTATTGTTTTATTTCTTTTAAATATTCCAATATATAAATTTCTGTTCCGTATTTTCTTTGTGGATGAAAATGATTATAACGAATCTATTAGGCATACTTTCACTCCTAACATAATTTCATTTTTTAGAGGGGAATATTGGAAGGATAGAATTAACACAGCGAGACTTCAGTTTTTTATACTTTTCTGCATAGGAATAGTTGTGTTGGAATACATCGTTTTGAATAAGCTAATTGAAGTTTTTCGTTAGCTTGATTGAACGATCAACAATTGTAAATTGTTCACTTTCCATATTTGGAGGAGATTACTGTGGCTATCGGAGATTATCAGTTTATTCTATTTCCATTTGGAAATGAACCAACCGTTACTGAAGATGGGATGGAGTTTGTTGGGCAGAACAATTTCGACTTTGTCCAAACAGTAGAATTACTCAAAAACTCAGCTTATATAAAAAATGAACCAACTTTGAAATCTTGGAACTCATTTAATGATGCGTGTTATTTTCTATATGATGATGGGATATACAGAGTTGAGATCGAACTAAATACAGGCACCGAATCAGAAAAGGCTGAAGAGATATCTGTCAGAACTAATGTTTATAAAGAAGAGGGTAGTGTAACTGAAGCATTACGAATATGTAAGTTGTTATGCGCTTCCTTGAATTTAAATTGCTGGAGCACGAAACTTCGTAAGCTAGTTGATTTTAATAATGAAGATGATGTGAAATCTACAATAAATCATTTTAATAAGCTTAGAAATAAGGATTAATTCCCTGAAATTTGTTAACTCAGGCGTTTCAATGGCCTGCTCATTTTATTAAGCTAATGGGTAGATCAGAAAACTAATGGTAACTGAATCTATGATCGAATAATAATGAAAGCATATTTAATGAGGTGGGTTATGTTCGAGTTGAGTAGGAACGAATTTACTAAAGTATTACCGATGTTTTCAAAAATCCAAAACAAAGCAGTCTTTGCCTTTTCTGTTATTGAGCATGTGCAAAATGGAAGGATATTTGTAAACAGTAGATTAGATCCGTCTGCTGCTTTCCTTACAAGTTGCGGTGGATTTTATTGTTTAGTTGGTAATGCCTCAGACTGCACATTTAATGACGCTGTAGCGAAATTTCTAAATCATAAAGACAACCACATTGGGTTCTATGCACTGGCGTTGTTCACAGACGAATGGGAAAGAACTTTCCAGAAATATCAACTAGAACATGCTAATAAAATAAAACGTATTTATTTCCGATTTAATGAGCAAAAGTTTATTGAAAATAGTAAAGACATACATATAAACATTGATGAAGGACTGCAATATGAAGCGCTAAACGAAGATATCTCAAATAGATATCGCGAGGATTTCTATACATATTATAAGCTAGTGTGGGATTCCAACGAGTATTTTAATGAGTGCGGTATCGGACATTTTATTACAAAAGAGAATAAAATCATAAGCGTTTGTTCATCTCCTTACGTTGGTGGAGGTTTTGCTGAGATTGATATTATTACAATTGAGGAACATAAATGTAGAGGACTCGCGACAAAAGTTGGTATCGAGTTTATCAATGAATGTCGGAGTAAAAGACTACTACCAAACTGGAGTTGTCATTCAGATAATCAAGCATCGATATCTCTTGCAAATAAACTTGGATTTGATCTAATCGCAGAGCATCCGATGTATTGGTATAACATGTAGCGTGGCGAGGCCCATTGACGTAGGGAGCGCTTTGAAGGCGAGGACATCTCAGATATTTAAAGGTTGGCTGCTTGTTTAATATAGGGAAAAGAAATTGTAGAATATTTTGAGATTAGTCTCCATAATATAGAAGTGAAATTATATATTTTACAAATTGGCTTCGTTAAACTTGTTATTGGATGGTGATGAGATATGAAAAAAAGGTATTTATTAATAATGGTACTAATGACTTTTACTGTTCTTTCATTAACGGGCTGTGTACCTGGAGATGGAGTAAATAATGCTCAAAATCCTGCAGGCTTTTTCTGGGGAATATGGCATGGCTGGGTTGCTCCTATTTCCGTTATTATTGGCATTTTCAATCACGATATTAGAGTATATGAAATCTACAACTCTGGCTGGTGGTATGATATAGGTTTTTACATTGCAGTCATCAGTGGCTTTGGAGGGATATCACTCTCTCGACGAAAAAAAGTGAAACGAGAAGAATAGTTGTTTGTATAATTAGCACGTTAAACTAACAGATATGGTGATTAAATAGCATAAAAAAATGAGCAGGCGCTGCGGTGGCCTGCTTTTTTTATTAAGCTAACGGGCAAAATAGTTATAACCGAAAATTACTAACCACGCATTGAATTTACTAGTTATAATTATAACAATTATTCATTGAGTGGAGGTGTTTCTATGCAAGAAATAGACTACAGCACTTACTTTTGGCAAGACGAAGCTATACGATTGCGTGGAATTTCACTAGAAGATTGGGAAAGCTGTTTTGTAAGTGGATATGACACTCCTGCGCGTCGATTGTTAGAATGTACAATAGAATTGCCGCCTACAATTTCTGAAGCAAAAAGATTTGTTGAGGAAAATACGGACTTTTCATCAACGAACAGTAGAATTATGTTTACCATTGAAGACTTGGATGGTGTAAGTGTAGGCGGTATTAATTTAAATAGCATTGACGAGAGGAACGGAACATTTAGCATAGGCATCGTGATTGATAAACCCTACCGAGGTAAAGGATATGGAACCAGGGCAGTACACATGCTCCTAAGATATGCTTTCTTCGAGCGTAGACTAAATAAATTCAATGATTATGTTCTTGAAGGAAATGAGCCATCGGCTAGTATGCTTAGAAAAGTAGGGTGTGTTCAAGAAGGAATCAGGCGTCAAGTGTTCTACATAAACGGAAAATATCATGATTCCATCTTGTTTGGTTTAACGAAGGATGAGTATGTGAATTTTCTTCACAAGGACCATCATATTATTTAGACGCAATTTGGGTGATTGGAGAGGTAATTAATGAAAAATATAAATGTTGATGTTGTTGTAAGATTAATAAATGAACAATTCCCAGAATGGTCTGAGCTAGATATCAGACCTGTAAAATTTAGTGGGAATGATAATAGAACATTTCATTTAGGTGAACATATGAGTGTAAGATTGCCAAGTGCAGCATCCTACGCTCCTCAAGTGGAGAAAGAACAAAAATGGCTGCCAATGTTATCCGCAAAACTTTCTTTACCCATTTCCATGCCACTAGCTAAGGGGAATCCTAATGAAGAATATCCATGGCCATGGTCAATCAACAAATGGTTGGAAGGAGAGACATTGTCTCTGGAAAAATTAAATGATCTTAACCAATTTGCAATAGACTTGGGTTCTTTTTTAATTGAATTACAATCTATTGATGCTAGTGAAGGTCCTTTAGCCGGGGAGCATAATTTCTATAGAGGCGGATCTATAGCTGTATACGATGAAGAGTCAAGATATGCAATTGAGAATAATAAAGATGTTTTTAATGAACAGGTCTTAAAAGAAATTTGGGAATCAGCCCTTGATTCTAAATGGGAAATGGAGCCGGTTTGGGTCCATGGTGATATAGCACCAGGAAATATACTCATTCAAGACGGAAAACTCTATGCAGTCATTGATTTCGGTATTTTGGGAGTTGGTGATCCTGCTTGTGATGCTGCAATGGCATGGACGTTTTTTGATGAAGAGAGTAGAAAGATATTCAAAAGTGTATTAAATATGGATGAAGGAACTTGGAACAGAGCAAGAGGATGGGCGTTATGGAAGGCTTTAATAACCTACAATGGTAATAAGTATACTAACAAAGCAATTGCAGACGAATCATATAAAATTATTAATATAATCGTAGACGACTACGAATCAGAGAAAATTGAAAAATAACTTTAGCTTCCATTTAACAGAGACTTTGGTTTTCGCAGTGGAGTTTATTTTATATGAGTAAGAATTAAAATGAGCAGGCGCTGCGGTGGCCCGCTCATTTTCTTAAGATAACGGACAAGCTAGTTCAATTGTTCAGCGTTATGAGTTATAAGGACAGACGTCAAAACAGTGCAAGCTGTAGGTCTCAAATGGATAACTGAACTTCTTCTCCTACTTCTGATTTTGTTCGCCATAACAAGACTAATGATAAAATCACAATAACCAGACATATCCAATATACCGATCGAAATCCTGTAAACTGGGCAATGATTCCACTTCCGAGCGTTCCTGCCAGCCTACCTATGGTGGAGGCGTTGGTATAGAGCGTTGTAGCTACCCCCGGTGAATCCGGCATCATATTCGTGAAATAGCTAAGTCCATTGCCCATCACGATTGCCACAAACGTTGCCTGCATAAGCTGCGCTATAATCAGTTGAATCGGATCGTTCGAAACACCTAAGGTGACGAAATAGAAAATAGCAATAATGCTGCCAATCATTAAAAGAGTATGATTTGATATCTTTCTACCATACGCACCTAAGATCAGCATAATGGGAATTTCAAGGCCGGCACAAATACCGACCACTAACCCGACATCCGTATGCGTGCCTTGAAGCACGTTCACAATAAAGAGCGGCGTGTTGATTAAATTCATCGCGTTAACCGTGAACAGAAGAATAAAAGCGATAAACGGCAGCCTGATCTGCCTGCTAATGAGCAAAGAGGTACCGACTGTGTTGCTCAACCCAGGTTTTTGTGGATTTGCTTTCCGGCTTGAAAGAAACAGGAATATAAGAGATGCTGTCGTAAGATAGATGGCGGATGTCACCAGAAAGAGACCGCTGTACCCAATCGCCGCCAAAAGAAGAGTCCCTGCCAATGGTCCGATTAGAAAACCTAGAGAGATCAGAGAACGTAATGCAGACATCGCTAACGTTTTGTCAACGAATTTGCTTTCATTGGCAGATTCCTGTGCATAAGCATAAATTTGAGGTATGGAGGCAGCCCCAAATCCACTCAATATACTGACCACAATCAGCAGCATAATGAAATTATCGAATGTCAAATACGCAGCATACACCAAAGCAGACGAAAGCATTGCTGCAATCAATATCCATTTCCGGTCTAGACCGCTATCCGAACGTTTGGCAATGAGCGTGTTCACCAAAATACCGCTTAACGAACTTACTGCCATGAACACGCCGAACGCCCCAGTGCTCATTCCTAAATCTTCTGTGAAATAGAGAGCTAGATAAGGCGTTGTAATCGATATTCCGATCCCGATCATCAGCATGCAGATGACGAATAAACGATACCCTTTAATTTCGAACAATTTTTTAAATCGTGCGAGCAATCTCTGATCCTCCTTCTTCCCTCCCGAAGATAGTTAGATATCGAGTTTCCTTGTACCGATCCATTTCACCATTTCCGGGTCCCGATGTGAAAAGAACTGGCTCTGTTTCGTATCTAATGCAGCAATTGACTCCATGTCCTTATGGTCTAATTCGAAATCAAAGATATTGAAGTTTTCGATAATTCTTTCTTTACGAGCCGACTTTGGAATGACAACGACTTCTCTTTGTGTTAGCCAACGCAAAACAACCTGGGCAACGGATTTATTATGCTTTTCGGCTATAGCTACCAATAATTCATTTTGAAACAAGTTATTTTTCCCTTCAGCAAATGGCGCCCAAGACTCGATCTGAACATTGTTCTCTTTCATGAAGGCTGCATTTTCGATTTGCTGGTTGAAAGGGTGTGTTTCCACTTGGTTTACGGCAGGAACAACTTCATTATGAATAATCAAATCTATTAGCCGATCCTCGTGAAAGTTACTTACGCCAATTGCACGGACCTTTCCTTCACGATATAGCTCCTCCATAGCGCGCCAAGAGCCATGCACATCGCCAAAGGGCTGATGAATTAAATATAAATCCAGATAATCAAGCTGCAATCTTGTTAGTGATCGTTCAAATGCCCTCTTTGTGCGCTCATAACCAGTATCCTGTACCCAAAGCTTTGTAGTGATAAATAACTCTTCTCTCGCTCTGCCACTCCGTTTTATTGCTCTGCCAACCGCTTCCTCATTTAAATAAGAGGCAGCTGTATCAATCAGGCGATAGCCTGCTTTAATAGCTTCATGAACGCTTTCTTCACATTCATTTGCATCTGGAATCTGAAAAACACCAAAACCAAGAGTAGGCATTTCAACACCATTGTTTAGAATTACTTTTTGCACGGTAAGACCTCCATTATTTTAGTGTGTAAGTGTAGGGGAGCTAAAAATTAGTAAATTCCTTATCAAATGATTCATTGTATATTTACCGATTACAACCTTATTATGCACTGGATTAAAAAGAGACAGTTATCCCATTCGTATCAAATGTTTGCCTAATCCTCTCACTACCGCTTATGTAATAAATGCATATGGTCTATAATTGAGCTATAAAAATAACGTTGTTGGAGGGGCCAATGTCTGAAATAATCATGAAACAGCAGAATGAACTCGCCGAAATCATTAAGCGTTATTCTGGAAAAGACGGTGTACATCCTACCGCTATTCCATCCTTATTTTTCATCCATATCTCAAATGTTAATATACCCAGGCATGGAGTTTACAAACCTTCCTTATGTATAGTTGTCCAAGGTGCGAAGGAAGTATGGCTAGCGGATGAGCGCTATAGATACAGTCCTGCTGAGTATCTTGTTGCAACTGTTCACTTGCCGGTCACAGCCCAAGTTACTGAAGCGTCTCCCGACACGCCTTATCTGGGTTTTAAACTTGAATTTACACCAAGCCAAATCTTAGAGGTTCTACAAGAGTCTGAAAATCAAGTGAAATCGAAAATAGATCCGAATCGGGCAATGTTTGTCAGCCAGATGGAATCGACTTTGTTGGATGCGGTCCTCAGGTTAGCTCGTATGTTAGATAATCCCAAAGATATTCCGGTTCTTGCTCCATTAATTACGAAGGAGATTCTGTATAGGGTGCTGGAAGGTGAGAATGGAAGTGTTTTAAAACAAATTGTAATGGAGGGCAGCTCAATCCACCAAATTAGAGAGGTTATTGAGCAGATCGTGAATCATTATGATCGTACTTTCCGTATTGAAGAGCTTGCCGAAATAGCGAATATGAGTGTCTCCTCGTTTCATAGGCATTTTAAAGAAGTAACGGCTATGAGTCCAATTCAGTTCCAAAAACAGCTGAGACTGCAGGAAGCTCGTCGCCTGCTTTTAAACGAATCAACAGATGCCACTGATGTCGCATTTCGAGTAGGCTATGAAAGCCCCTCGCAATTCAGCCGTGAGTATTCCCGAATGTTTGGCTTTCCTCCGAGACAGGATATAAAACGGCAGAAAGCATAAAAGGCTAAAAATAAATTCGAAACCAGATAGGTAGGGAAATACTTAGAAAGTAGACATAATCCTGACTTGTGGTAGCCTGCTCTTTTCATTAAGCTAACGGACAGCAAACCCAACGAATTTGAAATATAATGAAAATATTGGTTTTTTCAGAGGTGATATGAGTGTTAGGACTACCCAAAGGTAAGGTCTTTCTTACGGCTTGGACGGCAGAGTGGGAGAAGGAATTTATATGGGAGAAGACACAAATTGAAAATGAATTTGGTGAGATTATTTTGGCAGTCCACCATATAGGCAGTACAGCTGTTAAAAACCTATCCGCGAAACCTATTATTGATATAGGAATTGAATTAAAAGAATTTCAACATGGGAGTAAATGTGTCAACGGCTTAGAGAAACTTGGATATGCTTATGGGGGAACAAACATACTACCCAACAGACATTATTTTAGTAAGGGTGAGCCAAGAACTCATCAAATTCATATGTTTCAAACAGGCAGTTTGTATCTTGAGAAGCAACTTGCATTTCGAGATTATTTATTGGAAAATAACGCAGCATTAAACGAATATCAAGAGTTGAAAGTGAAACTCTCCCAGAAACACCAGACAGATAAACTGTTGTATGCGGATGAAAAAACTGAGTTTATTAATTCAATTTTGGACAGTTTAGGATTCGAGCTAAGAGTAACTAAAAATTTTAAAAACTAAACAAAAGATTTGAAGAATCATTTAACTAATTGGGAAGTTAACTTGAATGATAATTATGTACATTGATGAACATAGTTAAAAAAAATATATTTTAGGAGTGTCGCTAATTGATAGGTCCAGATATAAAAAGTGTTTTCCCAATGAAAGATATCAGAAGCTTATGTTTTCTTAAAAACATTGTAGTTAATCCAAATATTGAAGTTGGAGATTACACCTATTATGACGATAATAATGATCCGTTAGGCTTTGAGAAAAACGTTCTTTATCATTTTGACTTTATCGGAGATAAGCTGAAAATCGGAAGATTTTGCGCTATAGCATCAAGCGTCAAGTTTATTATGAATGGTGGGAATCATAATACAAATTCATTTACAACCTTTCCTTTTGGGGCATTTGGAGGAGAGTGGGAAGCCGGCTTAAAGAATCTAAGTGGTGGTTTCAAAGGGGATACAGTTATAGGAAACGATGTTTGGATAGGCTATAATGCTACAATTATGCCGGGGATTCAAATTGGTGATGGTGCGATAATCGCAACAAACGCAGTTGTAACTAAAGATGTTCCTTCTTATTCCATTGTTGGAGGTAACCCAGCAAAATTAATCCGTTATAGATTTGACGAGGAGACTATTGATATTCTCAATACTTTGAAGTGGTGGAACTGGGATGTTGAAAAAATAACTGATTATATTCCTATTTTGACAAGCAATAATACGGATGATTTAAAAGAACTGCTGAAGTCATTATAAGAATGGTAATATGCTAACGGGCAAGATATTTTGGTTCATTACGCGAATATAACGAATATTAAAAATTTGAGAATTGTTGATAAGTCTAATAGATGTTACTGGTCCTGAATATTTGATTATCTAAAATTTCTTAAAATCGAATATTTGGTAGGAGAAGAAAAATAACAAGCTGTTTCAGAACAAATTGTCTAAGAGAAATTAAAGAATTAATTATAATCTTACGGGGTGCCAAATGTTGGGGATAAGTAATTATAAAACGGAGTTTCCACCAATTGAATTTTTTATCACTCGTTTCTTTGTTGGTAACATATGCTTGTTTGAACAGGAAACTAAAGTTTCATTACCGACCTTGATATCTGGTGATGTCATTGACATTTTCGATGACAGCTATGTTATTGAAAGCAGGCAATTTGGCTTTAACGAGGATGCCTTTTTTACAGTTTATTATATGAAAAGATGTTAATCGAGTACATTGAGTCGTTAAACTCATGAAAATCTTTAACATAACATTCACTATGATGAGACTGCCGACATAAATCAGCAGCCTTGTTGAGTTAAGGGGACTACAATAACAAAGAGGTGATAGTATGATGGACCAAGGATTACGACAATGGGCTGTAAAAAAAGATATTGAAAAAACAACCATTGCTGGTTTTTGGTTTTGCTTTAATAATTACATACAAGAAGATAACCAAGGGGAGTTTAGACAAGTATTTGGTGATGATTTTGATGCAGAGCTACTAACAGTAGAAATGAAAAGCGTAGCATTATTCATAGACACGTGGGATGAAACGAAAGTTAGCGAAGGGTACTCATATGGTTTCGATTATGTCGTATCCTATATACCGATTGTCTATAAGAATAAAAAAATAGGTATTTATAAAATGCTTTATACATTAGAAGGTCAATCTTTTGACGACTTCTTTGTGCTTGATTAAACAGTTTCACTCTTAAGGAGCAGTTTGCTAAAGCGACTGCTTCCTTTTTTCATTAAGTTAGCCGGATGTTAATGCAATTGTCAGGAAGGAATCGTGGACCCGTTTCACGTATTTTAAATGTATATATTTTGAAGAAACAGAGGTCTATTCATAATGACAACCGCAAAAACGGAAAAAGATATTAAAATTGACCCTGATTACTTACAGTCACTATTACGGCGAGTTGTATCTTCTCAAAATTTACAGTTATTATCGTGGAATTGTAGCCCTCTTGGAGAAAATAAGGAAGAAAGTTCGGTTTATAGGGTATCTTGTATAGCTCTGGACAACGATAGAAAACAAAATTATACAATGATACTCAAGATATTAAAACCTGACCCTATGCGTAATCAAATCAATCACTACTACTACTGGAAACGCGAAGCTCTGGTTTATCGTTCAGGGATTCTGAATCAATTGCCACTTGGTATAAAGGCTCCCTTATGCTATACAGTAGAAGAGCATCCGGATGAAAATGTCTCGATCTGGCTCGAGGATATAGCTATTGAAAATGTCCAAAGTGAATGGTCATTCAAGCACATGTGTAAAATATCCTATTTACTTGGCAAATACAATGGCGCATACATAACAGGGACAACTCTCCCAACTGAATCTTTTTTATGTCATAATTGGATGCGTTCTTGGGTGGAGGTGTGTGCTGCTTATGCTAAACCTATTGAGGAGCAAAAAGTTATTTGGGATTCTTGCTTGATTGATTTTAATGGTAAGAGCTCTATGTGGGAGCTTTATCGTATCAATAGAGACCGAGTAAACAGCTTGCTGGAGACATTAGAATTACTGCCTCGTGTATTTGCCCATCAAGACGTACACTGGGATAACATTTTTATAGAGCAATTGAATGGAAATGATTCATTAATAGCGATTGATTGGCAGTTTGCAAGTATATCAGGTGTAGGGGAAGAGCTTGGTCGAATGTTTGGATATGCGTTATTAAAAAAGAAAGTTCCTGTTAACAAGGTAGCAGAGTATAAGGAAGAGTTATTTCTAAATTATATGCAAGGACTCAGAGATAAGGGATGGGACGGGAATTTCAAACTCGCCCGTTTCGGTTTTACTGCGACCGCATCGCTTAGGTTTATCATGGTTATTGATAAGATGCTTAGTAATTTAGAAGTAGACGATAAAATAAACCAAAAAGAAAAATCAAGTCATCAGTTGTTAGTAGCTCAGATACTGCTTGATTTGGCAGAAGAGTCTTGGAACCTAAGAAGCCAAATACTATAGTACTTTTCGGGGAAAGGGTGGGAAATGAGTGACAACATCACTTGATCGTTATCTCAATGACAAGTTTCTAGGACTAAAATTGGAATCCCCTCTATTTTATAACGCGGATGTAGGCATTCGATTTGAAATCGGTGACCCGGATCCTTTGGTTTCTGATGAAAAATACAGAGAACAAGTTCTCTATCGTACTACTCAACTATTTAAAGAAACGCACAGTGAAAGTGATGAAATATTTATTGTTTTATTTCTTAGTTTTAGAAGGAAGAGTAAGCCTTACAAGATAAAATTTTTTAAAAAAGGCGTTAAAAGCAACGAAATTTTAAAAAAACTTAATTGTAACAGCATTACGATATCTGATGAAGAGGAAGATGGATGGGTAAGGTTCCGTTATGTACTGAGTTGCAAAACATCAGATATTAAGCCTGCAATGTTTCTCTTCGCGTATCATAGAATATTTTTCGTGAATACAACTCGTAATACGATTTTTTATTTATATGACGACAGAGGTTTAGATATTGCTTCTAACACAACGGCACCTCTCCAGGAACTTTACATAAATTATAATCACTGGATATTAGATTACGATAGAGAGAGTATCGACTCCATCTTCAAATCGTAAGTCATGTTAGGAGGATAATAGATGTTTGAACCTATAACAGATTATGACTTTAGGATATATTCTGACGACAAAAAATCATACATTAATTTTACACTTGTGGAGTACATACATAACCGTCTTCCTAGTTTAGCTTGTACGATTGATGTGATTGATTACAAATTTTCAGGTTGTAATGCAGAAGTATGGTTTTCAATAGACGAGCTGATGCAATTTATTAATCAAGTTGAGAGTGGGAGAGTTTCAAAAAAATGCAGTTTACAATCAATGTCTCCGAATGAATTTAAAATGACAATTGAGCAAATCAATTACAAAGGAGACTTATTGGTTACATATTCATTTTCAACTTCAAGATACGATTCCAATGGGCATATAAATTCGACTCTAGCTGGAGAGTTTCATTTTAACCAAGAATTTATCGATTTAACTATTCAGGATCTAAAACGGTTTTCTTTAGTGACGAAGCTTCAAGCTGATACCGATTTCAGATTTGCCACATAGAACCATAGCGAAATAATCGTTAGTTCTGCAATAATATACTATAGGAATTTCATTTTAAGATGTAGGCTATGAGAAGAGCTTGAAAGGAGTATTCTCATGGATTTTACATCTTTTTTGATTTACTGTACGATTGCTACGTTTACACCTGGACCTACCAATATCGTCATATTATCCACGGTGCATAATTTCGGTGTAAAAAAGGCAATGAAATATTCGTTTGGAGCAACAATTGGTTTTGCCTCATTACTTGTAATTTCTGCTTTGCTGAACACGATTCTCATAACGATTATACCGAAAATAATCATTGTGATGCAGATCATTGGAAGTGGTTATATGTTTTACCTTGTTTATCAAATTTACAAAATGGATGCATCAAACGGAGCTTTAAGCCAAACGGCTACTTTCTTTTCAGGATTTCTTATGCAGTTTTTAAATCCAAAGGTAGTATTATTTACATTGACTGTGATTCCAACCTTCATTATGCCTAGCTATAGCACAAGTTCTGCAGTCACATTAAGTATTCTAGCTATCACGTTAATTGGTTTTTTGGCATTTATGACATGGGTTCTCTTTGGTTCGATCTTCAAAGCGTTTTTACAAAAGTATAATAAGACATTTAATGTAGTGATGGCGTTATCTCTCGCTTACGCTGCAATCATGATCTGGATGTAAGCAAGTGATGACGAGGTGAATGGAATGAACAAATTTATTTATCAAAAATCAGCGGGTATTACGGTGCTCTCAGCGAATATGACTGATTTTACGTATAAAAAGCACGCTCACCAAGAATATGCAATGGGTGTAACTATACGTGGAATCCAAAAATATAATTTGGATGGCACTTTACAATTATCCCACCAGAATGGTGTTATGTTTTTTAATCCTGAACAGGCTCATGATGGAATGGCGCAGGATAAGACAGGTCTAGATTATGTTATGATCTATATTGATCCGCAATTGTTTTTGGAGGTTATTGAGAAAAAGGATATCGTACGTTTTCCTAAACCTGTTGTGTATGATGATCGTCTTAAACAAGGGATATTAAACCTTTCCTATGCAATATTGAGCGGAAAAGACGAGGCCATTTGCAGTGAATTATTCGTATCCCTCACCGATAGCCTCGTCCAAACGAAGTTCTCGACGGACAACAAGAAGGATACCGCACTAATTCACAAGGCAAAGGATATGCTTCATGCCAATCTGGAACAGGTATTGAAACTTGATGAGATTTGTAACGAACTTCATTTATCAAAGTTTAAGTTTATTCGATTTTTCAAGGAGAATACTGGAATTTCACCGTATCAATACTTTCTTAACTGCAAAATCGAACTTGCTAAACAGTTGATCGAAAAAAATAGAGATATATACTCTGCAGTTGCTGCATGCGGTTTTGTGGATTTGACTCATTTAAATAAACATTTCAAAAGTGTATATGGCACAACTGCTTTCGAATATATGTCATATTTGAATTAGAGGGGCGATAGGTGCCTATGACAGTAGGTGAGATAATCTATAACCACTGGGATTAGGCCTGTTATTCTCAATCAAATATAACTTAATAAACATTATACGAGGCTGCCGACTTAGATTGGCAGCCTCGTTGCGTTTACGAGCAGCTTAGTTGAGATGAAAATGTTTATTTTGGATGATATACCATAAATTAAAACATTTTTGGATATCTAACGTCTATACAGTTATGGTTGTCAAAATTAAAGAAAGGAGTTCTTATTAAATTATGGAGGTGTGTAATTGAAAACATTATATCTGATACTAGGTGGAATCATTAATTCATTTTTAGCGCAGATGTTTCCATACATTATAAAAATCAGTGCATCATGTATATATGTAATAGGTTATTTTATGGGTTTTCATGACGGTTCTGATATGAGAGGAGAAGAAGATGTAATAATCGTCCTCCTACCCATAACTCTTTTATTATTAGCTTCATTTCTAGCTATTTTAATATTTAGCAATCGAACAATTTTCAGAAAAGTAAAGATAAGAAAATCACGGTTCGTTTTGTTCAGTTTTGTATTCTTTATACTTTTTTTTAGTTTAAACATGATGATTTTTGACCCTCCTAATCTTACATAATGACTTGAGATGAAATCGATAACTTTGGAGGTTTAAACGTATGGATGAAATAGTAGGAGAATGGTCTGCAGATGCTTTATTTGATCCGGGACCTAGTGATGAGATCATTTATTTTCTAGAACACGGAGATGGGTGGATAGAATACCTAAATTGGTCACTCTCCGCAATCGAAACATTTAGATGGTGGCGTAATGAGGAAGGGAGAATTAATATTAAGGGAGAAGCCATCCATTCAAACTCTGAACCTCTGAGAAAATCAAACAAAGTACATTCAAATTTATTAATAAGTATTCAACAAGGAATTACCACATTAGATAAACCCATAACTATCCTTACAGTAGAAAACGATAAGCTATATGAAACAAATAAGTATGGTCTAGTGAATAAAACAATAGAAAAGGATTATTTGGCTAAAAGACTGCTACTTTTAAATAAAAGATAGTTTAATTATGAACGACTGTTTGAGTTAATGGGTAAATAGTTAAAAAAACAATGAGTGGCTGGAGTGTATGCGTACGATGGCTAAGCATATCGTGGAGCGATATGCAGCTTATCCGGTGCTAATCGCAGTGTTCGCCGAAAAAATCAACTAAGATGAATATCGCTAGTATGATCAATCGATGTTAGGCATAAAAGAGGAATGAATGGAGAGGCTTCCGGAATGTTCCGGAGGCCTTTTATTCTGTTCGTTTAATGTGCCAAACTGTAAAAACCAACTGATTTCATAAACAATGAGTACCATAGTACAATAATCACAAGTATGAGGCGAACAGCAAGTAATAGTAGCCATCATGAGTGAGCCAACTGGCATGGTAATAACTTGTGAGGGTATAACTAGAAATCTGGTTGTATACAATGAAATTGTTAAGATAAAAAAGTAATTTGTAATAGAGTTTGTATGCAAACTGCACAATCCATAAAAATGCAGTACAATGGAACCTATGTGAAACTGATGAAAAAGTGATGACACGGTATTAGTCGGTGTCCATCAGCTTGGAGCGGGCACAAAAGGGAAAGCTTAGAAAGTAATCCAGTGGATTTATTAATGATCTGCTTAATATTAAAAATATAATAGTAATTTGATGAAGAGGGATATTCCTTGATGACAAATAGTGGACTGAATCTTAAGGTTGATGGATTTATAGGTAAATCTAAAAAGTGGAAAGAAGAATATAAGAAGTTGAGAAATATCGTACTTGACTGTGAGCTGACCGAAGAATATAAGTGGATGCATCCTTGTTACACATTTCAAAATAAAAACATAGTTTTAATCCACGGATTTAAAGAATATTGCGCGCTTCTGTTTCACAAAGGTGCCTTGTTAAAAGATTCGAATGGCATCCTAATCCAACAAACAGAAAATGTACAGGCGGCGCGCCAAATTCGGTTCACCAGCGTTCAAGAAATAGTTGAAATGGAAGCTATCTTGAAGTCCTATATTAATGAAGCCATTGAAGTTGAAAAAGCCGGTTTGGAAGTGGTTTTTAAAAAGAATACAGAATACACAATTCCTGATGAATTTCAAAATAAATTAGATGAAATGCCTGCCTTGAAAACTGCATTTGAAAAATTGACGCCGGGACGGCAAAGAGCGTACATTTTTTATTTTTCTGAACCCAAACAATCCAAAACTCGCGAGTCAAGGGTTGAAAAATATAAGCAGCAAATTCTGGATGGAAAGGGTTTAAATGATTAGGATGTATATTTGTTTTCCTGTTCAAAAGAAATAGAAGAACCCAGTCGCTAAATACCATTTAGTTAATGGGACTTATAATGAAGTCTATTGGCTTTTTAAACTAAACGGTAAAAGAGTGGTTTTATGTTCATTGTTACTGTGGAGATGACTCAGGAGCGAAAAAATCAGCTGCTTAACTGGGTTGACTCACATCAGAAGGCTACATTGGAAAATGATAAGGGAATCCTGGCAGGGCTGCAATGGATGGTTGATAAGTTGGATTTAACTGATCATCTCTACTCAGAGATGGTTGTAACAACTCCTATTATTATTAACCAAACTATTATTGATGAATGTAAGAAGAAGTTTGAAGAAAATTGGATTCATGCGTTATGGAACAGCGGGTTTGCTTTGGCAGTTTTCGCGGTTATGGATCTGTTTAACATTCAAATTGTGGAATTTCCAACTGCAAAAAGAAACTTAGAATCCTTGAAATACATACGTTTTTATAATTGTATATTTAATAAAGCATTCTTATATAAAGCGTGGGCTTCGTAGTTAGAAGGAATAATATAATGGGGTGGCTAATGAAAAAACAGCAATTAAGAAGAAGCTTAAATTGCTCAGCACTGGGTCTTTTAGTTGCCTATGTAGCGGGAATAGTTATCGTACTCATTACCTTTAGTACTAAGCAATTTGATGAAGATTTTGAGTTCATGTTTACCCTTAACTATTAATTATGGGGTGGAGTTTCTTTGTTAATCGCTGTTTACTTATTGATGGTGGCCAAGTTAATAGTAACAAGAAGATGAGACATAACAATGCAATGGCAAATTTGACGGAATTGATGGAGAACTGATTTTATGGATAAAGAACGGATACCAGTTCTGCTCCGCCAGCATAGGTATTGTATAAAATATTTGATCTTGTCAAAAAGTTGGTTATAATAGGTTTATATAATTAAACGAATGAACGGAAGTGGAGTGTATGAGCCAAAATACTGAACAGATCGTACAGCAATTTAAAGATTCCATACCCTTGCTGGATGTTCTTACAGATGAAAAACGTCAAGCCATAATTTTGCTGCTTGCACAGCATAAAGCTGGACTTAATGTTAATACTATAGCGGATCAAATTGACTTGTCCCGGCCTGCCGTCTCCCATCATTTGAAGGTGTTAAGACAGTCTGGTTATGTTAGTTACGAGAAAAAGAGTGTGGAAAATTACTATGTCCTGACTCTCCGCAAACCTTTAGAGCAAATTAAATCTTTAATTGAGGCTATAGAAGCTCAGTGTAATGGATCATTGCAATCTTCAACGGAATAAGCTGAATTTTTTTGCTCTATACGTTTATATGTTTAAACGAATAATCATAATAGGGGTGATAATAATGAAGGCTATAACGATAGAGAGATATGGGAAAAATGTACCCTTAATCATGACGGAACGACCAATGCCTACAATGGGAGAACATGATGTATTAGTAGAGATTTATGCGGCGAGCTTAAATCCTATCGATTTCAAAATAAAAGAAGGAAAAGTAAAATTACTGCTAAAGTATGACTTTCCTTTGGTTCTCGGAAATGATTTTTCTGGGGTAGTAACGAAGGTTGGTAAACGCGTGAGCGCATTTAAACCCGGTGATGAGGTTTATGGAAGACCACGCAAAGACAGGATCGGAACGTTAGCTGAATATATTGCCATTCATGAAGATGATATTTCTCTAAAACCACGAAACCTGAATTTTGAAGAAGCGGCATCGATCCCACTGGTCGGACTTACGACATACCAAGCCTTTTTCGATATTTTGAACCTTCAAAAAGGACAAAAGATTTTGATTCATGCAGGATCTGGAGGGGTAGGCACCTTCGCTATCCAACTGGCCAAACTGATGGGCGCATATGTCGCTACAACAGCAAGTGATAAAGGCTATGATTTGGTCAACTCACTGGGCGCCGATCAAATCATTAATTATAAAACAGAGAATTTTGAAGAAATGCTTACAGGCTATGACGCGGTGTACGATACATTAGGGGGAACAGCTTTAGAAAAATCATTCCAGGTACTGAAACCAAACGGTAAAATAGTATCAGTCTCCGGCCTGCCCAATTCCAGATTCGGCAAAGAAGCAAAATTAGGCTGGTTGAAGACGGCTGTTCTATCCATTGTGAGCCGTAAAATTACAGCCCTAGAGAAGAAAAGCGGTACAAAATATCATTTCCTCTTTATGAAACCAAGCGGAGCGCAATTAAAGATCATTAAGAAGTTTATAGAAGAGGGTCATATTATTCCGGTAATTGATAAAGTGTTTGATTTTAAAGATACAGGGCTAGCCTTTCAATACCTTGAAAGCGGAAGGGCTAAAGGAAAGGTAGTCGTTAAAATAAAGTAAGTTTTACCAAGTGAAAATAGTAGAATGACAAAAGGCAGCCGATATAGGCTGCCTTTTCCGCTCAAGAACATATTCAATAATAGGCTGTGGGAGGCATTATAGCACTTACCTCTTTGAGCTTCGCTTCTCATCCAACTGCTTCTGTATTTCTTTCCGTACCTCATCGATACCTGCTAGTTTTAGCTCCTCGTTAAATTTTGGGAGGATTGTGTCAACATCGACCGTACCGGTCATAAGGCTTGGATAGTATTTTTTCCAAATCATCTCGATGTTATCGGTTTGGGCGGTCAGCTTAGATAGATCGGGCGTGAAGCCTAGAATGGTGGACTTGATTGCTTCAGCGTTGTATTTGCGGAATTGATCCCACTTATCGAGCGGTTCCGGGTTATCGCCGCCTATAGTTTTCAAGATAAACCAGTTACCCTGTGTATATTGTACTCCTGCATAGCTCGCTGGTGCATCCGGGATCGGGTTGCCTTGGCTGTCTTTGCCGGGAATGGGGATCGCTTGCCCATGTTCACCTAGCGTGTAATGCAGACCTTCAATTCCATAGTTAAATAGGTTTCGTATTTCAGGGTCTGTATTAAGCAGGTTCAGAAACTTAATGGACTCAACAGGATGCTTGGTGTTGGCATTAATAGCCATGATTCCTCCACGGACGGATTCCGTAGTGACGACACTATGGGTTACGGGATTCGATACAACCTTGTACCCGCGATCCTTACTCCAATTCGTATCCGAGAGTGGGCCGCCGCCTGAGGATTTCCAGAATACCTGATCTCCACGCTTAAGACCGCCAGGCTCCCGCAGTGCAGCATCCTTATTAATGAAGCCCTCTTTATAATAACGCCGCAATGTGTCTAATATCTGCCGGGCTTCCTTTGTTTCAAAAATATTCACGACCTTAGAGTTAGGGTCCAGTGATTTCACCATTAACGGAACTTTATGATTCAAAATATACTCGTAGCCATAGAGAGCGAAAAAATTTTGTGAATCCCGATCTAATTCCATTGGTATATAGGTTGGTTCATTCTGCTGAATCATCCGGAGCAATGGTTCTAGCGATTCCAGCGTATTGTATTTGGTAATGTCAATATTGTACTTCTTTATGATCGAAGCAGGGTACATCCAATGATCACGTACAGCCAGCTCTTTATTGGTCGGTACACCATAAATGCCTCCATCATTCATTCGAACCCCTTGCCAGAAGGTGGGGTCAATCGTGTCGTACAAATCCTTACCTAGACTCAAAAGATAGTCATCAAGCTTTAGCCATGCGCCGCGCATAGCGGTAGTTGCATAGTTGGGGGCAAAAGCAATGTCGAACGGGCTTCCTGCGGATATGAGCGTGTTCAGCCGATCCTCATACTCCTGCCAACCCACCTTAATATAGGTGATGGTCACGCCAATTTTACGAGCCATAATTTCATTAATTTTATCATTTACGAGCTTCAGATCTTTGTCAGGCTCTCCAATTGTGTAATAGATCAGATTTACCGTGTCCCCATGATATTTATCATTGTTGTTTTTGCTAGCTTGCCGGGAGCAACCGGTTGTATACGCTGTGAGCAGCAGTATAACACTGAATGTAATGAAGATATATCTGTATCTAGAGCGCTTTTGCATCGATATCCGCCTTTCTGCCGAGTTCGTTGTTAACCTTTTCCCCGCAGATCAGAGGGAGATTTTCCGAAAAAGCTTTGAAAATGTGTATAGAAATAATTGAGATTGTTGTAGCCGACAGAAAGAGCGATAGAAGAAATCTTCTCATCTGTCGATTGAATTCGTTCTTGCGCGAGCAGCATACGGTAAGCCATTAGATATTCTGAAAATTTCATTTCGGATTCTTTAAGAAATAATTGTCCAAGATAGGTACTGTTCATCTGGAAACGTTCTGCCACTGATTTTAAAGTAATATTCTGAGCATACTCCGTCTTGATCATGAGCAAAATGCGGTTAACCAGCTTGGATAAGCTGTCATAACTTACACCGAGTACCGGGTCCTTGTTCAGGCTCTCGCAGCTAGCATTGCCTATCGTACCATGGAGATCTTCAACAATAATTTTCTCAATCACTTGCTGCAGCTTTGTACGATCTAATGGCTTGAGCAGATAGTCTTTAACACCACAGCGAATGGCTTCTTGGGCATACTTGAATTCACTATAGCCGCTCATAATCACATATTTGGTAGGGATTTGGAGCTCATTAAGTCTATGAATCGTTTCATAACCAAGATCCTTGCCAACACAGACATCAAAAATAGCGACATCAGGCAGCAGGTCTACAACCTTGGACATGGCGGCTTCCGTAGATTCGCACGTATCTATTCGACTGAAACCGTATTGTTTCCAGTCGAGGATTCGCTTCATCCCCTCCAAAATCTGTGGTTCGTCATCCATTATCAGCAGTTTGTACATGTTCAATCACCTCTTTTGGAATCCGTACAGAAATCTTAACTCCAGCTTCCTCATTATTTTCAATCTCTATATAAAAGCTTTTCCCGTAAAAGAAGTGCAGCCTCGTATAGACGTTGCGTAAACCGATACTCTCGGAAGAAGTATCATCCTGGTTGGACAGTGTGCTTCGTACTGCATTTAAACGCTCCGCCCCAATACCACGTCCATTATCCACAAATTCCAATACATAATAATCTTCAGCTTCCCAGCCATTAACGATATACAGGTTAAACTCATTGCTAGCGCTAAAGCCATGGATGAAAAAGTTTTCAGCCAAAGGCTGCATCCAGAATTTCACGGTAGGGATTGAGAGTAGCGCAGGATCTACATTGACTTGATAAAAAAAACGTTCTGGATATTTAAACTCCATAATTTCTAAATACTTTTGTAGCAATTCCAGCTCACTTGCAATCGAAATAATATTTTCCTTCTTGACGATTTCGCGATAGAGCGCCCCTAAGGTAGCAATGGCATCAGCGGTATCTCTGTCCTGATTAACCAAAGCAGTGGAGCGGATGACCTCTAAAGTATTATAAAGGAAATGAGGATTGATTTGATTTTGAAGCGCTTTCATCTCAGTTTCTTGCTGCTTTAGTTTAAGTAAATATTCATTGCGGATATGCTTATCTAACTTCTCAATCATATCATCTAGTTCCCTTGCAATCATGCCGTATTCATTTCGACGATAACGGGCAGGGCGATTAGGTGTGAAATTAGCTGATTTCACGCGCCCAATCGATTGAATAATGCGGTGCAGGAAGCGGAAATCATCCCGCATATTATACACAATAAGCAGTAGTACACTTATCATGGTCGTTAATACGATCAGAAAGATGGTAATCAGCATCCTGGCATGCTGTTTAATCAGCATGGATAAATCAACGATGCTAACGAACTTGAAATTGAACTTGGTGGATGGAAAGGTAATATAAAATATATGCTTGAACAAGCCCTGCGAAATAACGCCATGACTGCGTCCATTCGCCGCCGCGAGACGCGATAATTCCTCTAAATTCTGATCCTGTCCGCTGCCGATAAGGTAGACCTCACCAGAGGTACTGACTGCAGCAGCTTTTCCCAAACGATAATTTTGTATCGATTTAAAGACTTGATCGCTGCTGACCAAGAAGCGCAGCTCCCCTAATTCCTTAGAGCCCTGTGATGTATCCGATAGTTTCTTGCGATATACGAAGCCTTTTTGAATCGTATCGTGAAAAGCTTCGTCTGTATTTGGAAGACCGAATATGAAGCTTGCAATTCCGTTTTCGTTAAAGCGTACAACATTGCTATACTGATTGGTATGCAGACTAACCTGCGTAATTTCACCCTGCGCCCAGCTGTACAGGTAGGTTTTAATATCCTCTGGGAAGGATACCAACGGCTGTGAGAATTGGCTGTTTTGCAGGCTATTGGTTAAATAGCCTTCAACGCTGCTGTTCAAAAAGCTGCGAGCATCTTCCATTAGACTATGATTGGAGTATATACGCTGCATGTAAGCCTCAATTCGGTCAGCATCGTACTGCAGCTCATTCTCTACACCTGCGAACGCATTTGCAGCCTCTAAACGAGCATCACCAACCCACTGATTCAGCAGCATGACACAGGTCAGAATGCCAAGGGCGAGTCCGATAGTTACGACAAAGACGACATAGGCAATAAACTTGTAACGATAAATTTTGATTTGTAAAAAAGAGCTCATATGGCACCTCAATTGCAGCAGCTCGCCTAAAAGCAAGTGGTTTCCATACCACTTTATCATGATTAAGCGAAGCTTCATAGATAGCAAGAAATAAGCATCCCATACAGAGTGTCTCAATATGGGATGCTTATTCAACTTACTTGAAGTAGTTATTGATTTGCTCTTGAGCCGCTTTCATAATTGTGTCCATGCCAGCGGACTTTAATTCAGCAGTAATTTTAGGAATCATTTTCTCCGGATCGGATGCGCCTGTAATGAGTTCATATTTGTATTTGTCCCATACGGATTGGCAATTTGCCACTTCGGTCTGAAGATTGCTGATGTCCAATGCGAAACCTAGCACAGTGGAGGATGTCGCTGCGTCATTCAGCTTTTTAACTTGGTCCCATTGATCCTCAGGAGCACCCTTGGTAACTGCTAGATTAAAGAATGTACCTTGGGAGTAAGCAGCCAGCGGCCAAGTATCAGAAGTACGCTCGATAACCTTTTCGCCATCCACATTTTTGTAATCTACGTCTAGCTCGCCGAATGCAAGCATATTGCGTAGTTTTGGATCAGTGTTGACTAATTCGAGGTACTTTAGTGCTTCTTTCTTATATTTCGAATTCGCAGAAATCGCATTCAAGGAGCCTTGGATCGTGCTTGTTGTATAAATAGGGCCAAAGTGTTGAACCATATCATATTTTTCAACAGCATCATTGATTTGCCAGCTTACTTCTGCACCCGGAAATGCCTGAGCTGCAAAGAATGGTCTGCCTTTTTCATTCTCTGTTTTAGTCGGAGCATCTGGGTTGATGATGCCATCTTGGTACCATTTATGCAGGAGCTTCAGATCGGCCATAACATCAGGCTGCTCAAGAACAGAGACAACCGTACGTGATGCATCGTCAGCTCTTACGCCAACCGGAGTGAAGCCTAGTGTTAAATCATCATAATTGTTAAAGAAACCATTCAAGCCTTCACCTTGCGTCATCGGCAATGGGTAGAAGCTTTTGCCTTCGCCGGACTTGATGTTGTGAAGCGGTTGATCAAGGTCCTGCAGGGTTTTGATGTTGTTGATATCAATATTGTACTTTTGCACGTATTTATCATCGTACACCCAATATTGCGTTAGTGCCGAATCCTTATAAGTAGGTACGGAATAATATTTGCCGCCAATTTTCGTGCCATCCCAAACCTTTTCAGGAATCAATTTGTATAAGTCAGGCGCATCACTTTGAACTAAATCAGTGATATCGGCAAAAGCTCCCATAGCCACTTGCTTGCTGTATTTACCGCTGTTTGTGAACATAATGTCGAAGGGTTCGCCAGTATTTACAATTGTGTTGATTTTGGTGTCCCATTCACCCCAGCTGGCTACTTTGATGTCAATTTTTACACCAATTTTCTCCGCTGTATATTCATTCATAGCATCGATCGCTTTGCCGAAGTTATTAGGTACTTGGCCGCCGATCGTCCACCAGATGAGCGTCGGAATATCCTTGCTTGGTGTTTCGCCGTCCTTTGGCGCATCTGTCTTTGACGGAGCATTTGTTGCAGCAGGTGAGTTCGAGCCGGAGCAGGCTGCTAAGCCACTCACCAGTAGTGTGAGAATACAAAGCGTAGAGATGAACTTCCAAGATTTCTTCATTTCATTTCCCCCTTATTGAAGTTGTGTCACCGTAAGCGTTGTACAGTGATCTATCATAAACCAAGCAGGCTTGGTTTATTTCGTTGATTATCCTTTAACTGCGCCAATCGTTAACCCGGAAATGAAATATTTCTGGAAGAACGGATAGGCGAAGGCTACAGGCAGAACAATGATAATCGCTACAGCCATGCGGGCAGATTCCTTCGGCATCGTTGCGACGAGCACGGCATAGCTAACGCCCATACTTGCAGCGTTTTTGGCAAGCGCATCGACATTGCTCATCAAGCTGTTAAGCAGTGCCTGCAAAGAATATAGGTTCTGGTTGTTGATGTATAACATCGATTGAAACCAGTCATTCCAATAAGAGAAGCAGAGAAATAGTCCAATGGTTGCAATGACAGGCAAGGAAATCGGCAGAATGATGGAGAAAAAGATTCGCAGCTGGCTCGCACCATCAATTTCAGCAGATTCAATCAGCCCGTCAGGAATCGTGCTTTTAAAGAAGGTTTTACAAATGATAACGTTAAATGAAGAGACGGCAAGCGGCAGAATGAGTGCCCAGACGCTGTCTTTTAGTCCTAATAGGTTAGTATTAATGAAGTAGCTGGAAACCAGACCGCCATTGAATATCATAGGAATGAAAACGACCCAAGTTAGAAAGCCCTTCAGTTTGTAGTTTGGGCGAGAAAGAACATAACCCATGGAGGTGGTAAGAAATATACCGAGCACAGTACCAACCACCGTAACAAGAGCGGATACGCCGAGCGCTCGCAAAATCATCGTTCCTTGCTTGATCACATAAGCGTATGCTTCGCCTGATAATGCAACCGGCAATATATGATATCCTGTCTCACGTATGGAGTCCTCACTGGAAAGTGAAATGGATAGCACTACAATTACGGGTATGACGCAGATCAGCGCCAATACGATAAAGATCAGGTTGAAAAATAGGTTTACTACGTTGCTTGTACGGTTGAATTTCTCAAGGCCTGTTTCGTAAGTCCTTCTCGTTGACATGGTCTTACCTCCTTACATCATCGCGCTATCAGGATCGATTTTGCGAACAATCCAATTAGCGATTAGAATAGTTGCACAACCCAGAACGGACTGTACGAATGCGGCAGCAGCTGCCATCCCTAAGGTGGCGGATTTCAGTTGTTTATACACCATGACATCGATGGTGGTAGACACGTTAAACAATGAATTGGAATCTCGCGTAACCTGAAAGAACAAGCCGAAATCGGTGTAGAATATACGTCCAACTGATAGAATGAACAGCATGACGATAACGAGTTTGAGCATTGGCAATGTAATAAAACGTGTTTGCTGCCAAATGGAAGCGCCATCAATTACAGCTGCCTCATAGTAAGTGCTGTCAAGGCTTGTGATGGTTGCCAAATAAATGACCATGCCATAACCTAAGCCTTTCCATACATTTAAGAGAATTAGAATGTACGGCCAGTAAGCCGGCTCCATGTACCAGTTAACAGGATCGCCGCCCATGTTGACGAGCAATTGATTAAGAATCCCTTTATCAAAGCTTAGGAACGCCCAGCCTACAGCAGATACGACAACCCAAGATAGGAAATAAGGGAGGAACATCATCGTCTGATAGACTTTACTTGCTTTGCGGCTGTGGAGCAGCCCGATCATAATAGCGAAGAGTACGGGCAACACAATACCTAGAACGATAAAAATAATGTTGTATCCAATGGTGTTTCGAATAATGATCCAAGCGTCATTTGACTTGAATAAGAACTCAAAGTTTTTGAAGCCTACCCAAGGACTATTAAATACATTGCTCAAAAACCCGCCGCTAATTTTGAAGTTTTTGAAGGCAATAATGATCCCGAACATAGGTAAGAAACAAAACAGGATGTACCATATCGTTGTAGGCAATGCCAAGAGGGTGAGTTCTGTATCCTGCTTGTGCCAACGAATTCGTAAGCGCTTTCTTTTATCTTGAAGTTCAACTGTCGATTTCATGCCTTTTACTCCTTTCGGTGTCTTCTCGGATGTGTTGCACTTGTTAAGCTCATTGTATAATAGGAGGATTTGATGCTTCTAGATAACAAACTTGATACTATAGTCAACAAACGTTAGATTCGATCATTCTGTTTTACAGAACTTTAAGAATGGACTCAAGGCTTAATTCCAATATGTGTTAAAATAAATGGATAATTACGTGAATGGGCTGCCTTCAAAATGGGCTGAGTTTTGTTCGCCCGGTGTGAACCCTGCCGAACTAAAGGCGATTTGGGAGAAAGAAAGGATCTTTGCTGAAGACGCGCTGGCGCTGGCGGCGGAGCTGCTGGATATTCCAGCTGAAGCGGCAATGCGGGGTTATGAGACGGATTCAGATTTTATCCAACATACGAAGGTACTTCATTTGCGCAACGCAAATGAAGTGATACCGCTATGAATATCCAGAAATATCCTTTCCCGATGGCTATATACAGATGATGAATCCAGAGACAGCTGCCAAGCTAGGCCTCATGCGTAAGTGGATGGATAGTTTTGATCAAAATGGCTATTCGTTTCAGCTTTCGTTTACAGGAAAAAGGGTGGGCAAATCCGATCTATTCATTGCATTTTTTCCGAGAGAGATTGGGGAAGGCCAGCTGGTTAAAAGCTTGCCAGTATTTATTGGTGTAAAACCGGATAAAGAATCGATTTTTATAAATGAGACGGGCGGCTAATGCAGTTAGTGATTTCGTTCCTGATCATAGTTCCTTTTGAAATAACCGGGATTGACTCCAGTTATGGACTTGAAAGTTTTGGATAAATGATGAACGTCAGTGAAACCGCAATATTCACTTGTCTGCTGAAGGGACATGCCTTCCTTCAACAACTCCTGAGCATGCTGGATACGCAAATTCAGTAAGTATTGATAAGGTGTCATATTGAATTGTTTCTTGAATAGTACTGTGAATCGAGAGGGAGAAAGATCTGCTCTTTTGGCCATATCGCTAACATTGATAGGTTCTGAGATGCGAAACGCTAAATAGGACGTAATCCAGTTCAAGAAAGGACGACGAGATGACGAGGCAGCTTGTGGCTTCATATAACTTTTGAAAATCACGGTTAGAAATTCATAAGCCAGCTGATTGGCTTCCATGATGCCTAGATAGGTTTGTGACTGCCAGCATTCAATGATCTTGAAGACGAGGTCACGCAGCTTAACGGAGTGCGGAGTTTCAAGTTTAAATGGAATGAGTAAGGATTCGCATTCATGTAATCTAGGTTGTGAGTAAGTGGAGTAGGGGGACATGTCCAATTGTCCTGGTCGTGTGATAAAGCTCTTATCCTTCTCTGAATTATAAAAGAAATCCAGATGCACGTAAGGGTTGATCGTATCGGTAATGCCTTTGATTGAATGTACGTCCCCGGGCTGAAGCAAACAGAGATCTCCTGCATTCAGGAGATGAACGTTACCGTTGACCTCGATTTCGAACGAACCCTCCTGCACGTAAAAAATGATATAATCCAGCAAATTGCGCTCGCCAAGGAAAAAGGGCGGACGGATCGCATAATCTGATTCGCGAACATAGGGAGCGATGACGTAGTCCTCTAATTTCATCGTAATCTGCCTCTTTCATTATAAAATAATCGTTTTATACATAAAAAATAGATCTTATATATACAGGAATATTGCTTATATTCCATTAAGATGAAGGTAGATTGTTGTTCAAGTATACCATGATCTTAAGGGAGGGTATAAGCATGAAAAAGGCGTATAAGGGTACTAAAATGAGGGAAATAAGTTTTCCGCTTGGAGGAATCGGCAGCGGAAGCATCGGTCTTGCAGGCAATGGCCGGTTGGTGGACTGGGAAATATTCAACCGTCCGAACAAGAAGAGTTTCAACGGTTTTAGCCACTTCGCAATAAAGGCGGAGCGGGAGGGAAAAGTGCTGGATGCGCGGGTGTTGAACGGCGATTTGCAAGCGCCTTACGTCGGTGAGCATCTTCGCGGCGCTCCGCTGCATAGCGGATACGGATTCGGACCTGAAAGCCAGACGATGGCGGGTATGCCGCATTTTCGGGAGGTGGAATTCAGGGGCGAATTCCCGTTGGCAGGTATGTCATTTGAGGAAATCGATTTCCCTGGGCGAGTCGAATTAGTAGCCTTTAATCCGTTCATTCCTCTGCAAGAGGATGACTCTAGCCTTCCCGCGGCTTTTTTTGAGTGGGAAATTGAAAATACAAATCCTGATAAGATTGCATACACGTTATGCCTCTCGGCTGGCAACCCCATTCCGACGGAAAAGGTAAATCACCAATACAGCATGATTGAAGGCATCGAAGGCGAATCCATTCAAATGATTAAACTATGCTCTGATCAGCATGACGATGCGCACGTGCAGTTCGGAGATATCACCCTGTCAACTGATGCACCAGATGTCAGCTACCAAGAGTTCTGGTATCGCGGCGGCTGGTGCGACAATCTCGAGATGTTCTGGCATGATTTCACGCAGCAAGGACGTTTGCAAAATCGGCAGTACCCCGTGACAGAACCGCCTACGGTTCGCAAAGACACGGCATCACTTGCCGCTCATATTGAGCTGAAGCCCGGAGAGAAGAAAAAGATTCGATTCACGATCAGCTGGAGCTTTCCAAACGTGGAGAACTATTGGAATCCCAATCCGCTAGGCTCTAACAGCTGGAAAAATTATTATGCGACGCTGTTTGAGGATTCCAGCGCATGCGCGAAGTATGCTTTTGACCATTGGGATCGTCTTTACAGCGAGACCGTTAAGTTTAAAGATGCGTTGTTCTCATCGACGGTGCCAGATGTCGTCAAGGATGCGGTGTCCGCAAATTTATCCGTGCTCAAAACGGCAACATCACTACGTCTAACCGACGGTTCCTTCTATGGATTTGAAGGCAGCATCGAAGATACTGGCTGTTGCGAAGGTTCCTGTACGCATGTATGGAATTATGCTTATGCACTGCCCTTCCTGTTCCCACGATTAGAGCGCAGCATGCGGGATTTAGATTTTAAATACAACAAACGCGACGACGGCAGAATGTCATTCCGGTTAATGCTCCCGCTCGGACGCGAGCGGATGGATTCCCGTGCTTGCGCGGATGGTCAATTCGGCGGCGTTATTAAAGCTTATCGAGATTGGAAAATATCGGGCAATACAGAGTGGCTTACATCCGTCTGGCCAGAAATTAAGCAAAGCATTACGTACGCTTGGGCCGATACTAACGAGGACAAATGGGACCCAGATAAAACGGGCGTATTGTCGGGCAGGCAGCATCACACTCTTGACATGGAGCTATACGGACCGAATTCTTGGCTGAACGGATTTTACTTAGCGGCTCTTAAAGCGGGAGCGGAGATGGCGGCATTCTTGGGTGAGAGTGAAACTGCGGACGAATTTGACAGCCTGTTTCGATCGGGAAAGCGATGGATCGATGAGCATCTGTTCAATGGCGAGTACTACGTTCAACAAATCGATTTATCGGATAAATCGCTGCTCGATAAATTCGACACAGAGACCGTCAGCACATATTGGAACAATGAACGAGGGGAGATCAAATACCAGATTGGGGAAGGCTGCGTCATTGACCAAGTTATTGCACAATGGCACGCTAATTTATGCGGTTTGGGCGAAATTTTCGATAAGGAGCAGATGCGTACAGCTTTGAAGTCATTGTATCGGTATAATTTCAAATCCAGCATGAGGCGGGAAGCGAATACTTGGCGCTTGTACTCTCTTAACGACGAGGGCGGACTCGTGATCTGCACTTGGCCAGATGGCCGTCATAAGCCGGTGATTCCGCTCACATATAACTCGGAGACGATGACCGGTTTCGAATACCAAGCGGCTGCGCACATGATTCAAGAGGGTTTCATCGATGAGGGGGTTTCCATTGTTCAAGCGATCCGGGAGCGTTACGACGGCGAGAAACGCAATCCGTGGAACGAGATCGAATGCGGCAGCAACTACGCGAGATCTCTGGCAAGTTACTCCTTGCTGCAAGCCTTCAGCGGCTTCGAATACGACATGGTCGAAGGCATGATTGGATTCAAACCTGTTCAGTCGGATGTGGATAAGTTTCGTACGTTATGGTCGCTTGACATGGGCTGGGGCGTCTACGAGCAAAGCGAGACACAGACGCAGTTGCAATTACTGGGCGGCAAGCTGGTCTTAAAATCGATTGGACTACCCGAAGATAGAATCGAAACGATTAAACAAATCGAATTAGGCGATGCTAGTTTGGCTTATATCATCGTAGAAGATAGGATTCATTTTGAACAGCCGATTATCATTGATGAGGGAAACATGCTTGTGATAAAGCATGCTTAGAGGCAAGAGGTTAGCTTTTTCCAGTCTGACAGAACGTATCCTACCTCTTTAAGTTAACAATTTCGGCCAAAGCGGCATTTGTACGTATGCTTCATGTGCGTTTTATCATCCAGAAAAGCTCTAGTTTATGAACATCTGCGAACTTAAGCTTAAAACCACTGTTTCCAAAACGGTGGTTTTTTGTTTGATATGAAATCTGATCATTAGGAATAATTGTTTACTATTTTGGAATGAACAAAGAATGAAAAACACTTGAACAACTCAGTGAAAAGTATAAGATGGAAATGAAGCTATATTTAAATAGATGTATTCGTGTGATTTTAAAAGGTTAAAAAGTAAGGTTAGTGATGCATGAAGAACTTGGGGACTGCGTGAAGCAAGCTGTTAAGGTATCGTTGTGCAAATTAGGGAGGAGCGTGCATGAGGATGAGTCAAGACGCTGCTGTTAAAAGCCAATGGAGGTGGAGGTTCGATGAGGATTGACGATCAAGAGTATATTTCGAGCGAGCTTCTTTTAATTTTGGAAGCGGTTGCAGATCAACTGATTCCAGGAGATGCATGGCCGTCGGCGACCGATGGAGGAGTTATAGCATACCTGAAACGTATTGCTGCTCAGGATACCGCTGCCTGGACGGATCTAATAGAACCAGGACTTCGTGCATTGGAAGCAGAGGCATTAGCTCTCCATAACCAACCTTTTTCGGAACTGTTGCCTCATGAGAAGGATCGATTGTTGCGCGACGTCGAGCATGATTCTTTTGACGGCTGGCCTGTTTCATCCAAACGTTTCTTTGACAATTTATTGTGTCTGGTCGTTGAAGGATACTATGGAAGCCCGGAGCTTGGCGGGAATAGCGAAGGCAGATCATGGGAAATGATCGGATTTCGTCCGGGGACTGTCCCCGAAAGCATTGACGCGGCCCCAGAAATAGATTTACCGCAAAAAAACCTCGACCAGCTTAGCGACCAATATGATGTGGTCATCATAGGTGCTGGAGCTGGCGGTTCTGTAGCAGCGGCTGTATTAGCTGAATCAGGGCTTCAAGTTCTCGTCATTGAGCGTGGAAGCTGGCTTCGTTACAGTCAGGTAGGCAGTGATCATTTGCGCAACCATCGCTTTAGCAAGTATGGACATAACACAGGACCAGGATTGGAAGGCAGCCCTCGTACGATTCTATTGGCGGGCGGAGATGAGCGAATTACATCGCCTATTGATGGGGACTATCACAATAATGCAATGACGTTGGGTGGAGGGACACGAGTTTATGGGGCGCAGGCATGGCGATTTCATCCAGATGACTTCCGCATGGCGAGTCGCTATGGAATACCAGATGGGAGCTCGCTGAGCGATTGGCCGATTAGCTATGAAGAACTTGAACCGTATTACATGCGGGCCGAGTGGGAAGTTGGCGTCTCTGGTGATGGGAATGCCCATTCTGGACGCGGGAAACGACGACAGGATTATCCAATGCCAGCGCTGTCACGTACGCTGGAGGCAGAACGACTTGCTAGAGCAGCAGAAAAGTTGGGATGGGAAGCAGGTCCGGTGCCGCTGCTCATCAACTCCGTTGATAGGGACGGTCGGCCAGCTTGCGGCCGGTGCGGACAGTGTGTTGGATTTGCCTGCCCGACCAATAGCAAGAATGGCGGGCATAATACGATGTTAGTGAGGGCTCTCGCAACAGGTAACTGCGACCTGATCTGTGATACCACGGTGGAGCGCATTGACACCGAGGGTGGAAAACATGCTACCGGGGTTCGTCTCGTGCAGCAATTGGAGGGCTCAATCCAGCGACGGATCATACGTGCGGGGCATGTTGTAGTTGCCGCCGGAGCTATCGAAAGCGCACGCCTTCTTCTCAACTCGGCAACGGAATCAGAACCGGATGGAATCGGCAATCGGAGCGGACAAGTAGGAAGAAACCTTCAAGGCCATGTCTACTCTGGTGCATACGGCCTCTTTGATGAACCGATTCAAGACGGTCTTGGTCCGGGAGTGAGCATTGCCACTTTCCGCTTTGACCATAGTAACGAGGGCATTATCGGGGGAGGGCTGCTTGCCAACGAGTTCACTCGGTTGCCGCTTATTCACTGGTATCGAGCGCTTGCCCCGAATGCGGCACGATGGGGGAGCGCAGGCAAGGAAACCATGCGGCGGAGCTTCTTGCGCACCAGCCAAATTCAGGGGCCGATCCAAGAGATCCCGAGCGCTGAGTCAAGGGTGCGGCTATCGAATACGGTAAAGGATCGCTTTGGCATACCGGTAGCTCAGCTCTCGGGTAGCGTCCATCCTGAGTCGCTGCGAGCTTCAGCCATGCTGGGAGAGCAAGCAGAGAAGTGGCTCTGGGCAGCTGGGGCAAGTGAAGTTTGGCAAACTCGGGCAGGTGGCGGGCTTAGCGCCGGACAACATCAGGCAGGTACACTTCGCATGGGCAATGACCCTTCTACTTCCGTAACTGATCCCTTAGGTCGTATACATGGATACGACAATCTCTGGGTGAGCGACGGATCTGTGCACGTGACCAATGGCGGTGTTAACCCGGTGTTGACGATCATTGCTTTAGCTTTCCGTACTGCAGAGAACCTCGTGAAACAAGGGTAGCGAAAAATTAGAGAAACATAGTAACAAAAAAATAAATTATAAAAGACTCGCTAAAACCTCGGATGGTCATTTTGCTATCAGAGAAGCGTAGTGGAGGAACTGCATCTGTGCAGTTGAAAAAAGGGAGGTAATCATGTCCATTATACGCCTTGCTACCCTGGAAGATATCGATGAGCTTGTTCGAATGCGCTGGGAGTTCTCGGAAGAGGAGAACAGCGATAGTACACTAAACTACGAGGAGTTCCATCAGACTTGTTATGAATTCTTAGTTAAAGCAATGAAAAGCGGAGACTGGTATATTTGGGTAGCAGAAGATTCAGGAAACATAGTGTCACATATGTATCTTCAACTTATTCATAAAGTGCCTAGACCCGGTAAATCCCCGGACCCTTATTATGGATACGTGACCAACGTATATACGCGACCAGCATTTAGAAATCAAGGAATCGGCAGCGACATTCAATTGGCCATGGAGCTTTGGTCAAAAGAAAATAAAGTCGAGTTCCTATTGGTTTGGCCGAGCAGCAATAGTGTGCAGTTTTACTCCAAAAATGGTTTCTTTCGCTGCGATGAAGCGATGGAAAAGCATTTTTAATTTTATAATAAGAGCAGGAGCTGCGATAGCCTGCTCTTCTTTTTTTGCTCTCTCAAAAAATAGTGAAATTTCTCTATTCGTATTCGTCCACATCCGCTAAGATGGGTTAGTACTCAAAAAGATGGATAGCGGGGGTTCAGCACCCCAATAGAAAAGGAGCACTAACCATGATTAAGCAAGTATTAGGATTACAACAGAAAGAAGGATCTGCTGAAAAGAAGGTTACCTGGCTGGAATTGTTTTATGATTTGCTTTTTGTAGCGGCAGTTTCAAAAGCAGCTCATGTGCTGCTGCATGTCGAGAATGGCTCCATTCCAGTAGAATACTTAGGGAAATTCGTTCTAATTTTTGTTCCGATCTGGTGGGCTTGGGTGGGGCAGTCGCTTTTTGTAAATCGCTTCGGACAAGATGTCTTGTCTCACAGAATATTTCTGATATTACAATTATTTTTTGTATTAATCATGACCGCCAGCTTATCGGTTGATTTTGATCAATATTATGTTTCATTTTTAATAGGCTATATTGGTTTAAGAGCTATGACGGCTATTCAATATTTAGCGGTACATAAGAAAGAAGAAGCACATAAAAAAATCACTGCTCAGTATTTAGGGAGTCGCTTTTGGATTGGTTTGGTCATATCTGCATCATCATTATTTTTTGACTCGTGGATACGTTATGCCGTTTTGTATGCAGGAATAGCAGTAGACATATTGCTGCCTTTAATCGGTCGAAAATATTTAGTGAAAAGCCCGGTAAATACTCATCATTTATTAGAACGCTTCTCTTTGTTTACCCTTATTCTGCTTGGTGAATCCGTAATCAGCATACTAGCCGTATTGCAGTCCAGCAACTGGACGTGGCAATCTATCTTATTTGCGTTAATTACTTTTGTGTTAATCATCGCTATGTGGTGGCAATATTTTGATAACGTCGAGAAGAAAGTAAACAAATCAATAGAGACTGCAGGACAAACGATCATTTATGGGCATTTATTCATTTATTTATCAATGTGTATGATCGCAGCTTCGATCCAGTTGTTATTTTTGAAGCAATTAGATTATTTATTTATGTTAGGTTATATGTTTGGATCTGTATTGCTCTACTTTTTTTCAACCTCATTAGTTTTCCATAAGTATAGACATGAACATCAAAGATTGGGCATCTCACATTTAGCGCTTTTCTTAGGGCTGCTGATCGCTTTTTTTACAGTGGATTTGTTTCTAGTACTTCCCAATTACATAATCATCGGAGAAGTGATGGTGTTTTTTGTTGTATATGCAAAATTAACAACTCAAAACGTGAAAAAGCCATGAACACGGATCATTGCTGAACGGTGCTCATGACTATCGACTTGTCTGCTGCTTGCTACGGGCTGATGATACCTTTGGCCCGTGCGTCTTTCAGCCACTGCGGGTATTCATTGAATAGTCGATCATACAGATCTTCGTCACTTACTTGATCCAAATCATCCAGCGCAAAAAAATCGGCGTTATCGAGTACTCGCCCTCTCAAATCATCGAGCTTGCGCAGCACGCCGAAGTCGGCATTACCGAGGCCGACAAATTGCCAAAATATATTTTGACCGGAGCTATCAATAAGCAGCTTCGAAATTTTCTTCGTTTCATAGATGCCTCCATCACTGAAGAAGACTATATAGGTTGGCATTTTTGAAGGCTCTTCTTGCGTATACTTCTTGATTATATCGGCCATAACGAGAGGTTCATTATTACCAGCACCGAGGCCACCAAATAGGCGAGGGGCTGGATATGTATTTTTAACGTAATTTTCGTATTCATTTTCGTTTACGCTCTTCATTCGTTGACTTTTCGAGGCAAAGAACCAGACATCCATCATGCCATCGTCATCCATACTGGCGGCAACTGCAAGTACCCGCTCAAATGCTCGCTGCACGACGCCTTTTTCGTAGAGAGCATACATGGAGCCGGAAGCGTCGAATATAACAGCTACGCGCGCTTTTTGCTGATCGATATTTTTTTTGCGAAGCGATATGGCCACTTTTTGTTTCAACAAATCAATTTTGTTCAAATTAATTTTAGATGGCGCAGTACTTGCCGAGGAACTCGCTGCGCCTGAGCGTGCAGCTTTGATTTCGGATACAGCTTTTGAGCGTGCCTGATCGGCTTGAATCGTCGGAGCTGCTGGGGATGGGGGACTGCTTGTATCTGCTTCCTCAGCAACGTTTACGCCATGAGCTTCCGCGAGCGGTTTCAAACCACCGTGGAAACCTTTGCCAACCGCGCGAAGCTTAAAGCCGCTTGAATGCAGGTACAGCTCGGCGAGCACTAGCGAGGTTTCAGCATTTCCTTCTGTTATTTCATATACAATTTTATTCAACGAGGTTTCGGTAGTGATTTGGCATCCCTTTACATCTGCGAACGTTCCCGGTCCATCAAGGGTGATCGCAAATACGCATTTTTGAACCTTCGATGATTGGAGGGCAGTAAGATTAATGATAAATTCACTATTCCATTTGTCTTGTGGAGTGAATTGCACGATGCGCCCGGGATCGGCAGGCTGGTTATAAAATACGAAATAATCATCGGATGAAACTTTACCGTCAGAGCCTACCATAAAGCAGCTGACATCGAGCTCTGCTGGCGAATGCTTGCAGGAAATGGCAACCTTCACCGAGGTCGCGTCGCCAAGTGGAGCATTGGCGCCTGTTATTAATTTAATCGTAGAAGTACTCATACGTTCACTCTCCTTGTCTCGTACTGAGAATGTGAGGGATAACCTGCATATTATGGAAACCTTACACTGTAATGGTTGAATTATATCATAGGATTGAATAGAGAACTATTTTAATAGATGGGTGTAATTTAATAGATTATCCATGCTTATGAATCAATCTGCTTAGCAGTGGAATGGGATTGGCTGTTGGAATTTAAGATGTTGATTCTACGAGCTTCCAAGCTTTGCTCATTCTTTCTATCCCGACTGACAAATCATCGTCTGTGAGATGCGAAAAGCCGAGGCTTATGCCAATCCGATTAAGGTTCGTTCGATCTTTCGCCCACTCGACGCCTGCTTCCCGGCAAGCCTTCTCAAAAGCATCATAATCCTCCTGCGCTCCTGTCCACCAACCGAAAATATGCAAACCTGCATCTCCCTCAACCCAGCGAATTGGAATGGTCAATCGTTTCAAAGCGTCGCGCAAAAGAGTGAATTTGTGGCTGTATATTCGCTTCATTCGTCTCAAATGCCGTTCATACAGCCCGCTGTTCATGAACGAGGCGAGCGCCCGCTGCTCAAGAATCGCGCTTGGATGCGGCTCATATAAAGCCTTTGCTCTAGCGAAGGGCACGACCAAAACTCTCGGCAGGACAACAAAACCAAGCCTTATATCCGTCATCATCGTTTTGGAAAATGTACCTGTGTATATGACGAGATCAGCTGAAGTATCCAAACTTTTGAGCGTCTCAATTGGTTTGCCTCGGTGGCGGAATTCACTGTCATATTCATCCTCAACGATAAATGCATTTTGATCAGCGGCCCATTGGAGTAGCTGCTGCCTTCGCTCCATGTTCAACACAGCCCCCGTTGGGTATTGGCGATTCGGTGTAACAAAAAGCAGCTGGGCATTCCAAGGTTGCGGAACTAGTCCCTGATCGTCAACTTCACCTTCAATTAACACTGCTTCTGAAGCAAGCACAGCTTTCCGAATCCCGTAATAACCTGGGCTTTCGGCTACAACGGCATCCCCAGAGCCTGCTAAAAGCTGTGTCAGCAAGGCAATTGCCTGCATTGATCCGTTTACGATCGCAATTTGCGCCGAATCAGCAACAATACCCCGATAGCGCTGAAGATGCTTAGCGATGGCTTCGCGCAAAGTTTCCACACCAAGCGGCTTGTGTGCATCGATATTAGCTTTTTCTGTCATTTTCCTTGTTTCATCATACAGGCACCGATTCCAGTCTTCCTTCGAAAACGAGCTCATGTCGGTTATTCCTAGTTGAAAGGATATTTTCTCGGAACATTTTGAATGCTCTGAACCATCATTTACTAATGTCTGATGGCTATCCGCCCCATGAATGTGGGTATCTGTTTCCCTGATAGGAACTGCCATGCCTGCAATCCGCTCACCCCATTCAGACAATTGTATTTCTCTCTTGGCAAAAGGGAGCAACGAAAGGTTCGTTGTCTGATAACTAACGTATGTTCCGCTGCCGGCCAAGGGAGCCACATACCCTTCAGCTGCGAGTGCCTCAAGTACATTCGAAACTGTACCGCGTGAAAATCCATACATCCTCGCTAGTTCTCGGCTAGAAGGAAGCTTATCCCCATGGACAAGCTTGCCTTCCATCAAAGCATCCCGCAGCGCATGGTACAACATCTCATATTTGGTGGTGTAACGTTCCTTATACGGCTCTAAAGCTAAATAAATAGTCATGTTTGCTTACCTGCCGTTTCTAAAGTGGTCTAATGAAATTAATCGAAAATGGATCTATTACTAATCCGATATGCATCATATAATGACAACAATCTCACATTTCCAGTAAACAAGCAATACGGAATCCATACCATAGCAGAGATACTATTCTTATATAAAATCGGAGGTCACGGGTAATGAATAAAGAAAAAAACACATTGCAAGGAACGCGCGCAAAGCTGACCTTGTTGGAGGAGCATCATGCTGGCATGCTGCTGGAAGCGGCAAAGGACACACCGATTTGGGGTGTGACTTTGAAAGGGATTTCTTCGTTAGCTGACGTCGAGCAGTATATTGGGCTAGCCAAAAAAGAAGAGGCGGCAGGAACCTGCATTCCTTTTGTTATATGGGATCAGGTACAGAAAAAAATCGTTGGGAGTACCCGATTTTTCGATATTTCAGCAGAACATCGCGGTTTGGAAATCGGCTATACCTGGATGAACCCCAGTGTTTGGCGGACAAGGGTGAATACCGAATGCAAATATTTGCTGCTGCGCGAAGCATTCGAGAATCACAACATGATCAGAGTACAGCTTAAAGCGGATCTTCGTAATACGAGGTCACAGGCAGCGATTGAGCGCATCGGCGGTATTCGAGAAGGGGTGCTGCGCAACCATCGTGTGTTAAGTGACGGCTATATTCGCGATACAGTAATGTACAGCATTACGAATCAGGAATGGCCGTCGGTTAAGGCAAGGCTGGAGTCTTATCTTTCTGAATAGGAATGGGGTTAGACCTTTTCATTCGTAGATAAACAAATAATTTCTTGACAGCTCACCTTGAGTCGGTATACATTTGTATACATAAATCACTTGTATACAATTGTATACACCTTGAGGGGGAGTAACGATGCGCGAGGGAAGACACGGACATATAGGGCAACACGGACACATAGGGCATCATGAGCACAGAGGACACAGAGATCGGGGACATGAACACGACGGTAGAAAACATGAGCGTTCTTCAAGCGCTCAAACCTTTCGCCGAGGAAGAGCGATTGCGTTCCTTGAGAGACTTCAAACGAAGCGCTCAACTTTACTGCATCAACTCAATCAGCCAGAATACGACGCCATCAAACTAGTTATAAGTGGTGAATTAAAAGCAACGGATGCGATTATTCAGGAGTTTATCCAGTCGTTTGAGCTTCGCGAAGCAGCTCCTGAAAGCGACAATAACAGGATTGGAGAAGATGAGAAAAATGACAGTAACTGAAGCAATAAGAACCCGTAGAAGTATTAAATCATTCAGTTCTCAGCCCATTTTCGAAAGTGATTTGATTTCTTGGCTAGAGACTGCCAGCTATGCGCCTAACCATCGCTTTAATGAACCTTGGGAGCTCCTGTTTATTGGACCAGAAACAAGAATCAAATTAAGTCATAAAACGGACTTTGGCAAAGCGCCTGTCGTTATTGGAGTATTGTCTAAACCAGGTTCGACTTCATTTGAACGCGACGAGAATGTTATGGCTGTCTCATGTTTTGTACAGAACTTCTTATTAGCTGCTCATGAAGCAGGTGTTGGTGTGTATTGGGCATCTCTGGGGGCTTTGGCTCATAACCGCACCATTCTGGATGTGCCGGAAGATTACGATGTTATTGGTGTATTTGGAATTGGTTATCCAGCAGAACTTCCAAATGCTAAGCCAAGAACATCAATTGCTTCCAAGATTACGTATCTCTCTTAAAAATGAACCTCTCTACAGATTGATTGGCTGTGGGGAGTTTTTTTGTCATTAGTGAATGATCTAAAGCAAGAATCATTCACTTTGACTAACCAATTCGTAACGTTATATTTATAGCAATTCCTCAAATTGAATCTCAAACAACAAATAATTAATATATAAAGGTTGTGATTCCATGCTAACGCCAGTCACCCTTCGAGGGGATCTAGTCCATCTCGAACCAATGACGATGGACCACGTCGATGCTCTCTGCTCCGCCGCCTCGGAAGATCGGTCACTTTATACGTATACGAATGTGCCAAATGGGCGGGTGGATACCGAACGATACATAGAGGGTGCATTAATGTCCTACGAGAAAGGCCGTGCAGTGCCATTTGTGGTCCGTCATATTAAAACAGGGCGTATTGTTGGAACCACAAGATTTCTGGATTTAGAGGTTTTCTCATGGCCGCCTCCATGGCCTCCAGGGGTTGCGAGTGGACCATCGCCTTCGGATGAGAAACCGCCAACCGTGGCCGAAATCGGCAGCACTTGGTATGCAGCCTCAGTTATTCGTTCAGGAGTTAATACAGAGTCTAAGCTTCTTCTGCTTACCCATGCGTTTGAAACGTGGAAGGCGACTAGAGTTTCGCTCAAAACAGATGCTCGCAATTTACGTTCTCGTTCAGCGATATTACGGCTTGGTGCTGCTTTTGAAGGTATTCGAAGGGCACATGTTCCTGCAAGCGATGGGGGTATTAGAGATACAGCTTATTATTCGATACTTGCCGAGGAATGGCCAGCGGTGCGAGCCAATCTTCAAGAACGTCTTCAAAGAGGCACAAATCGTTAGGGGCCATTTCCAATGATCTTCAATTGAAAAGTGATTTTTTAAAATATAACCTCTCTAGCGTGAAGATACACGGTGTAGAGGTTTTTTGTGTTTTATGTAGTCAAGAGCGTTGAACAAAAAGAGTGAGTTCATTTGTTGAGAAAATTTACATTTAATGATACTCTAAATTTAGGCAGTACCTAATTATTTTAGTTACTGCCTAATGTGGTGTCGAGGGGTGTTTAACTTGCTTGAATGGATGCTCAGAAAAATGATGGCTGATCGAGGAATATGGACGGGTGCAGCACTGGCTCGCTTGCTGGAGGATAAGGCTAACTATAACCTTTCTGCTCCTTCAATCAGTGCTCTAATATCAGGTAAACCGAAGCAAATGAAGGCTGAAACGTTAGATGCACTTTGTACGGCATTAGAATGTAAACCTAATGATCTATGGGTACATACCCCAACTTTACAAGTAAAGGAGGCTTAGTTTGTGGCTATAAAAGCAATTCTGCCCTTTGGTGATCCTGTTCTTCGAAAGAAAGCTAAGCCAATTGAAAGCATTACTCCGAAAATTATAAAGCTTTTGGATGATTTGGCTGAAACACTCTATAATTCGAATGATGGTGCTGGTCTAGCTGCTCCTCAAATAGGCATTCTAAGAAGAGTGATTGTCATGGATTGTGGCGATGGGCTTATTGAACTGATTAACCCGGAGATCGTATATCAAAGCGGTGAACAAGTTGGCTCTGAAGGGTGTTTATCTCTTCCTGGATATTATGGCATAGTTAAAAGGTCACAACATGTGAAAGTGAAAACGTTAACTAGATCAGGTGAAGAGCTTGTTATTGAAGCAGAGGGTTTTCTGGCCAGATGCATACAACATGAGGTAGACCACTTAAATGGTACGCTTTATATTGATCTTATCCAAGAGAATTCTTTTTTTGTAGAGGGGACGAATGAACGGGCAGATCTTATCGAGGCATGCAAGTTATCCTATACAAATTTGTAATAGAGGATTGTTAAAATTCAATATTATCTTAACCTAAAACGAGCCACTAGAAGCGATTCTAGGGCTCGTTATTTTTTTGGATATGACCTTCAAGTTGCGAGTTATCGTTAAGACAGGCTATTTGGTATTACAAGTGCTGAATCAGTTGCTTAACGAGCTTTTCCAAGTAAAGCTGGTCAACCTCGTCAAAACGATCAAGCTCAGGGCTATCTATGTCGAGAACGCCGAACAACTCGTCGTTTATAATGATTGGAATAACAATTTCGGATTGGGATGCGGCATCACATGCGATATGTCCCGGGAACTCATGCACATTTCCAACTCTGACAGTTACTCTTTGGCTGGCAGCTTTCCCGCAAACGCCTCGATGCAGAGGAATGCGGACGCAAGCGGGTAATCCTTGAAAAGGTCCTAGGACTAGTTCTTCGCCCCGATACACGTAAAATCCAACCCAATTAATACGATCTAAAAATTGATTAAGCAAGGCCGATACATTGGACAGATTGGCAATTACATCAGATTCACCCTCCAGCAAAGCTTGAAGCTGCCGGATGGCCAAATCGTATTTTTGCTCCTTTGATCCTTCGTATTGTTCTGGATGAAACATCGTTCGACTCCTTTATCTTAAACGGGATTAGTTTATTATTTTTTGTTGTACATCACATTTTAGCATACTCCCTAATAAGATTTAAACATTTCGAGATAACCAGGATATGAAGCAGCGGAAATCAAATGGATTAATTTTCAATGGGAGAACGCATACTAACAAAAAAGGAGTGATGGTTATGGAAAATAATAAAGACAATTCGAAAAAAGACTACAAGCCAGACATTACGAATTACGATTATGTTTGGGGCAGTGACCAAGATGAATATGTGAAAAACGACCAACCAGCTGACGAAGCAACAAAGCAAGAGATTGAACTTTCGGAAAAATGATTTAATAGCACGTATATTTAAATCAGGAAGAAAAAAAGTCCCTATCTTTAGGGACTTTTTTTGCTGTTTACACCGATGGTCATCGGTCATAAAAATCATTCAAATTGAGCAACGATTAAATATAATTTCACCAATTTTTCTGTATCCTATGGAGTTGGGGTGAATCAAATCCTTAGACCAAAAGGTGTCGTCTTCAGCTATTGGATGATTCCAGAAATCGATAGGCATTAATTTGTACTCGCTGCTAAGTGAACGAACGACTTCATTTGCTTGCAGCAGCTGTTCTTTTATTACTCGTTTTTTTTCATCAGGCAAAGGCAATCTAGCTGTAAAGTCGGGAAGATTTCCGATTATAACAGCAGCACCTGACTTGCTTAACGCATCTATCATGAGCTCCATTTCCGATTTATACTCATTGAAGTTCCAGCGTCCTTTTAAAATATCATTTGCGCCTGCGATTAGGCTGACTAAGTCGGGCTCTAGTGCTAGAGCCTCTTCCAGCTGCTTTAAGCGAATTTCTTTGGTTATCAATCCACGTTTAGCCAAATTGGTGTATTTTAATGTGGGCTCATGCAGCTCGGCGAAGTGATGTACCCAGCTCTTTAATGGGGTCTCCTCTACTTCATCACCAATACCTTCCGTAAAGCTATCACCTATGGCTACAAAGTGTTTCCACATATCGGGCACCTCTTTCTATTTTATGTATACCTATAGTATAAGACACCGATGTAATGGAGTCGAAGACTAGATGAATCAAACTATTGATTTATCTAGTCTTTTTTCTGTCCAAATGTTAAAAACGTCAATGTTGAAAGCACATGAAATCGCTTAACATTAAACTAGTGTTTGTATTGCTTTTGAGCACAATCTTCTAAATAATGAAAAAGTGTATACGGTGAAGCCGCATCATTTGCAAGTGGAAACAAAAAACAAGACTAAGCTGCTGATTCATGGCAATCTTAGCAAAAATGGAGGCGGTACATATCCGTACAGGGTTTAGCAGAATAAAAAGCTCACTGTTGCTTCGCTTCGCCTTATTGCTGGCTTTGTTGCTGATCCCGATTGTCTTGATCGGGAACAACTTTTATTCTGGAGGCAGGGAGCTGCTGCGAAGGGAAATATCCAACTCGATGGAGTCGAGGGTTGATGCGAATATACGTGCGATGGAGAAGGAAGTCGAACGGATTCAACTGCTGCAGTTTGAATTAATTAACGACGAATCGCTGAACAAGTTGGCGGTTATTCCAGACTACATGAATCAATATGACAAAAGCCAAGCCATATTAATGGTACAGGACAGGCTGTTTGCACTAAAAAACAGCAGCGTATATATATCGGATGTGTCCGTACATATTCCCTCCCTTAACCGTACGATATCCGCTATGCAGGGAACGGGCGAAATGATGTATGAACAATTTAATGCTACTAGTGAGCTGGCTAGAAAGAGTCCGGGAAAAGCGATTTATTTCCTTAATCATATTCCGTATATTGTACTTGTTCACGAGGTGCGTGGTTTGTACGAAGCGGAAAATGCGATGTATTCCATTATTGTGGAGCTCTCACCGAATGAGCTAAGCAAATCGCTTTCCTCTTTAGAGAGCAGTGAGAATAGCGGCTCCGTTTTAAGCGATCCGAACGGCGATTTTATTATTCGCACTCATCATTATGAGAATCCCTATTTGGATCAGTACATCGATCAATATAAATCGGGTGCACCGAATGAATACGAGAATATTAGGAGTGTCGGCGAGGGAGATGATAGAGTGCTCGTATCCTCTCGGTTCTCTGAGCTTCTCGGGTTCTCGCTCATTCATTTTGTGCCTGAGAAACATTTGTTCAATAATTTACATCGTTACCAGCAGCTGTTCTGGGTGTTAATTGCCGTATTCCTCTTCTTTATTATTGTTTTGTGTCTTTCCTTGTACCGTATGATCCATCGGCCGTTGCTTGCGCTTCTGCGCGCATTTAGGAAGATGGAGAAGGGCGAATTGGACGTAACGATTACCGAGAACAGCCGAAGCGAGTTCGGATATTTGCTCCAGGGCTTTAATAAAATGTCCCGTTATATGCGGGATTTGATTGAACAAGTATATACGCACAAAATATTAGTTCAACGAGCTGAGCTGAAGCATCTGCAATCACAAATTAATCCGCATTTTCTATATAACAGCTATTTCACGCTGTATAACATGATTGCGGTAGAAGATCATGACAGTGCCAAGCAGTTCGCTTCCCAGATGGGCAGCTATTTGCAGTACATTACCCGCAATTCCTCAGATGAAGTACCGCTTTTCGAGGAGGCCAAGCATGCCACAATTTATGCTGAAATTCAGGGCAGGCGCTTTCGTCTGCGGATGAAGGCCAAGTGCGGCGAAGTTCCAACCGCTTATCGTGAGGTTAAGGTACCGCGCCTTATTCTTCAGCCCTTAATCGAAAACGCTTTCGAGCATGTTTTTGATCATGTGGAGGAAGGCGGACTTCTGTCAATCACTTTCGAAGAAGCAGAGGATTGTTTGTTGATTCGTGTGGAAGACAATGGCCTATTATTGGATCAGGAACGGCTGGAGACGCTAGAGAAGCTGCTGAGAACGGATGAAAGTACGATTGAAACGACCGGCCTTCTAAACATACACCGAAGGTTGCGGATGAAATACGGGGAGCGAGGCGGAATCGTTGTGGGGCGCAGCCGCCTTGGAGGATTGGAAGTTCGTTTGACCATATGGAAGGAGGACCAGGAGTATGCTTAGATTGTTAATTGTTGATGACGAGCCCGATATTGCGGACGGTCTCTATACGCTTCTGCAGGAACGTTTTCCGATCGAATTCGAATTATATAAGGCTTATTCTGGAAAGAGCGCACTCGAATGGTTAAGGAGGGGCAAATTTGACATCGTAATGACCGATATTCGAATGCCTGTTCTAAGCGGTCTGGAGCTTCACAAGCATATTCGCAGGTTATGGCCTAGATGCAAAGTTGTTTTTTTGACCGGGCATAGCGAATTCGATTATGTATACGAGGCTATTCATTATGACAATACCAGCTATCTTCTTAAGACGGAGGGCCATGAGAAAATTTTGGATACGATTGGCAAGCTGGCAGAGGATATCGCCGGAGAACAGCAGATTGAAGGTCTTATGGGCAAAGCGATGCAGCAGATGGAGCAAACGCTGCCGCTGCTTCAAAACGAGCTGTTAAGCGAACTGCTCTATGATGAATCCTTTGATAGGCACAGCAAGTTCAATCAATTCGAGGAGCTGGGTATTCTGCTCGATCCGAAGCGTCCAGTCCTCCTCATGATGGCTAAAATGATCGGATTGGATTCTGGATCGCGGCAGGCTGGAAAGGCGCAGCTGCATGCAGGGATGAAGGTAATTGAGGAGCAGTATGGTTATTCCCACCTGCATATGAAGTATATATTTGTGGACAAGGAAACAATGGTCTGGTTCATACAACCGTCAGCCAGTCATCTAAACGAACCGATTGAACATTCTGCTTTGTGGAGCGACACTCGACTAGCGGTTCGGGAATATGCGGAGAATGCAGAGGCTGCCTTTCAGCTCTCTTTCCATATTTCACTATTTTTTCTGCTGGACAGGTCTCCTTGCGAATGGGATGACATTGCGGACCGATGGGCGATGCTGGAGCATGAGTATCATCGTCAATCCGGTGATCGAAACGGTGTTGTTCAAGTTGAATTTGACGAGACCGAGCTTTACCTTACGAAGATGCTGCGCAAAACGGATTTGTTTGGCGAATATTTAGCAAACGGCCAAGCCGAAGCATTCGATTCGGCCTGGGATCGCTTCAAAGCTGAGCCCATGCGAATGGAATCGGTTTACTCTGCGCTATCGCTTGTTTTCCTGCGCCATATTCATCGATTTAATTTGCAGGAGCGCCTATCGGTACGCATTGATTTGTCGGTTTTAATGCAGCCGGCAGCTGATCAAGTGAATCTGGCATCATATATGGATTATTATTATCGGCTTGCCATGACGATTTTTGAGATGCAGCAGCAGGACCAGGCTGAACGCCGCGACCGAACCATTGATCTTGTGAAGGGCTATATTCACAATCACCTAGGAGAGGATCTATCTTTGGTGCGTTTATCCGAGATTGTACAATGGAATCCGTCTTATTTATCCAGAGCATTCAAAAAGGTGACAGGTACAAACGTGCTCACTTATATCCATGAGGCTAAGCTGAAAGAAGCGATGCGGATGCTGCTTCAACCAGATCTGAAAATTCATGAAATAAGTGCCGCGCTTGGCTTTATTTCACCGCCCCATTTTACACGATTCTTCAAGAAAGCAAGCGGTTATACCCCACAGGATTACCGATCGCTGGAAGAACGATGATGGATGGGCTTGCTCGGCAAATTTTTGCACAAAGGTAAAAAATAGATAAGCAGAAGTAAAGAAATGGCCTGTTACGTAAGTCGATGTAGCGGGCTTATACTTTATTCATGCAAGTGATAGCGTTTACAACAAAAGGGGGATTGAACATGCAACACAAAAGCTTGAAGCGATATTTAATTCTCGCTACAGCAGTCATGCTTCTCTTAACATCAGCATGCAGCACAACGAATAACGGTGCGAGTGGAAACAAGGGCAAGCAAGAAAACAGTGCAAATACAGGTGAGAGCAAAGGAACAGGGAATACGGATAATAAACCAGTTCACGCTGATCCGGTTGGCAAATATGAGCCTGCGATTGAAGTAACAACGGTGAGGTGGCTGCCGCCTTCTATCAAGTTTGAGAAGGGTGACAGCATAGACAACAATATTTGGTATCGCTCTTATGAAGATGAGCTGGGTATTAAGCTGATCAATAAGTGGAGCGTTCCACAGACACAGTGGCAGCAAAAAATGAATGTGACTATCGCATCTGGCGATATTCCTGATATTTTGACGGTGTCAGCTAATGAGCTGAAGCGCCTTGTCGATGCCGATATGGTCGAGGACATGACGGAAGTATTTGAGAAATACGCTTCGGAGAAAACGAAGCAAGTTATTAGTAATGATGGAGGCAACGGAATGAAGGCCTCTACTTTCGAAGGCAAATTGCTTGCCCTGCCTGGTGTTACCTTCACAGGAACCGGGGCTCAGATGTTATGGATTAGGCAGGATTGGCTGAAGAAGCTTAATTTGCCAGAGCCTAAATCGATGGAAGACGTATATCGCATTGCCGAGGCGTTTGCAAATCAAGATCCTGATGGCAACAACCAGAAGGACACGATAGGGCTGGGCGGAATCCATAAGGATCTGAACTCCTTAATGGGTTTCTTCGAAAGCTTTCATGCTTATCCGGGACGGTGGGTCAAAGATGATTCTGGACAGCTAATCTACGGTGACATTCAACCTGGCCTCAAGCCAGCGCTGCAGAAGCTGCAGGATCTGTTCAAAGCAGGTCTGATCGATCCAGAGTTTGCGGTCAAAGATCAGGCTAAAGCATACGAGCTGATTGCCGCCAACAAAACGGGCATGTTCTATGCAGGCGAAGGCGCCGTGTGGTGGCCGCTTACGGATCACTATAAGAAGGAAAAATCGGATTGGAAGCCGTATCCGCTTATATCCTTTGACGAACAGCCAGCCAGCACCTCGGGCGGCATTCCGGTTGGGAACTATTATGTCGTACGCAAAGGCTTCAAGCATCCGGAAGCGCTCGTGAAGCTGCTTAATTTTGCGGTAGAGAAGCAGTATGGACCAGAAGGTCGTCTAGATGCCTATTGGTACGGCGGAGAAAACAAGGAAATTAATGTATCAGCATTTGCAGCAGTCATTATTAGTGATCCATTGGAGCTCATTAATATTCACCGAGGTGTTCAGGCATCGGAGGATGCAGGGAAGTATGTAGATAATCCGATTGCGGATGTAAAACATCATTATGACCTCTACAAGCTGTGGTTGTCGGGCAAATTTAAAGACAGCAACGAGGAAGGGCAAGCATGGTCATCCTACAAATGGGCTGGACCTGGTGGCGGTATGAATGTAGTCAGCGACTATGTGAAGGAAAACAAGTACCTGGTCGATGAATATTCGGGACCGAGCACGCCGACGATGACAGCCAAGAAAAGCACGTTGGATAAAATGAAGCTGGAAGTGTTCACGAAAATTATTATGGGGCAATCGGATGTAAGCGAGTTCGATAAGTTTGTAGCGGATTGGAAGAAATTTGGCGGAGATGCAATTACGGCTGAAGTAAACGAATGGTATAAAGCTAAACAATAACCTGAGAAGGGAGAGGAAGCAGCTCGAATGGCTTGCTTCCTTTCTTACTCTATCAGCTTAGAAAGGAATGATCATGTTGCAAGCGGCGACCGTCAACAGAAGACGATCTTGGAAGAAGCATCTACCTCTGCATCTTATGCTGGTGCCCGGAATTCTATTGTTAATCATGTTTCATTATATCCCTATGGCAGGAATCGTCATAGCCTTCCAGAATTTCATTCCTGCTAAAGGCTTCTTCGATTCCAAATGGGTGGGTTGGAACAATTTCGAGTTTATGCTTCAAATGCCTGGGATTGGTCAAGTATTGTGGAACACCATTTTTATTGCTTTTCTGAAAATCATCTTCGGGCAAGTTGCCCCTATTGTGACGGCATTGCTGCTTAATGAAGTGCGGAAATCTTCGATCAAGAGATCGGTGCAGACTCTTATTTATTTACCTCATTTCCTATCGTGGGTCATTCTTGGCGGCATTCTAATCGATATTCTCTCACCATCACAGGGACTACTGAATGAAGTGATTAGCTGGTTTGGAATGGAACCGCTATTTTTTCTTGGCAATGATAAGCTGTTTCCTTATGTGCTCGTTGTCACGGATGTGTGGAAGGAATTCGGGTTTGGCACGATTGTTTATCTCGCTGCGCTTACAAGCATTAATCCTACATTATACGAAGCCGCCATTATGGATGGGGCAGGCAGATGGAAACAAACGATTCATGTGACATTGCCAGGGATGCTTCCCATCATCGTGCTGCTCGCGACACTGGGGCTTGGGGGCGTGCTGAATGCTGGCTTCGATCAAGTATTCAATTTGTATAACCCGCTTGTCTATCGTACGGGAGATATTCTGGACACTTTTGTGTATCGACTAGGTCTTATAGATGCTCAATATGCGGTTGCGACAGCTGTCGGCTTGTTCAAATCGGTGGTCTCTTTGATTTTTGTAGGAGCATCGTACTGGCTTGCTTATCGTATTGCTGGTTACCGTATTTTTTAAGGAAAGGAGAGACCGTTATGGACTTCAATGATTCACTGGGAAGAAAAGTTTTTCTTATCTGCAATAATGTTTTCCTTATTACGTTAGCTGTTGTTTGTTTGCTTCCTCTCATTAATATATTGGCTCTGTCGTTTAGCTCAAGCTCGGCGGCGACGGCTGGGGCGGTCAAGCTATGGCCAGTTGATTTTACGCTGAGCTCCTATAAGTACGCACTGTCCAAACCGGAATTTTTACAGTCGCTTTTTGTTTCTATTGTGCGGGTTGTCCTTGGTACGATTATCAGTTTATTGGTGGTTGTTATTTCCGCGTATCCGTTGTCGAAGGAACGGACGGAGTTTCCGATGCGAACCTTCTATGTGTGGTTCTTCTTTGTCACAATCCTGTTTAGCGGAGGATTAATTCCAACCTATATGGTCATTCGAAATTACCATATGCTTGATACGATCTGGGCACTTATACTTCCAGGCGCTGTGGCGGTGTTCAACATCGTGCTGCTGCTGAATTTCTTTCGCGGTACACCAAAAGAAATTCAAGAGGCTGCACTTGTTGACGGATGTACCCATTGGCAGCTGCTTTGGAAAATGATGGTTCCGATATCGATTCCTGCACTTGCGACAATTCTGTTGTTTACATGTGTAGGACAGTGGAATTCTTGGTTCGATGGACTGATCTATATGAACTCGCCTATGAATTATCCGTTGCAGACGTATCTGCAGACACTTGTTGTAAGTACGGAATTATTTACGGCAGGGGGAAACCTGACAGCGGAAGATATGAAGGCGCTTGCTGAGGTATCAGACCGTACAACCAAAGCCTCGCAAATTTTTCTTGCAGCACTGCCTGTGCTTGTTCTCTATCCTTTTTTGCAAAAGTATTTCATGAAAGGCATCGTACTTGGCAGCGTGAAAGGATAGATTCAAGAATTATCATGACTTCATATCGGGAGGAATGGTTTGTGATGAAGATGAAGCTGTTGCTTGTGCTCTTTTTAATAGCAACTTTTTTGAATGTTGGGGAGGCGCATGCTGTGAATCAGGAAAATAAGCAGAGCACTTCAAAAATCGTTACTTGGGATACGCCTGCTTGGCAGCAAAAAAACAATAGTTTTTCGGTTTGGATAAGAGAGAGCGGCCAGAAAACGTGGAAAGAGCTTTATGTTTATAACGTAAAAAACGGTGAGCAGAAGGAGCAAGATGTGCCAACGGATGCAGCCATGGTTAACGTTGACTTTTCAGGTACAGCAGAGTTTAAGGTAACGTATAACAAGGAAAAAATCAAAGATTATGAAATACGCCCTTCAGCTTATGGAATTAATGCTAAAAAAACAGAAGGGAAAACATTAACCTTTTCGCTCACGCAAAATAATAAAGCTCCATTAAAGCCCACCATTATGGTGAATGGCAGCTGGAGTGAGGGCAACTTGCATATCCTTTCAAACACGCCTGAGAATGATGCGCCTTCACAGAATGCCGCAAACGTTTATGTTATAAATCCTGGCGACCCGTTCCCGCTTTATTTGCCAACGGGAAAAGATACGTATTATTTTAAGCCGGGCGAGCACGAGCTGCCAAAAGGGATGTGGGTTGAGCTTGATCTCGAGGAAACCGTTCAACTGGAAAAATTTGATTTGGTGCAGCAGCTAACCGACTCCCAGTGGTTTGCAAAAGGACCCCAACGATTTGTGATTGAGGCCAAGGAGAGAAAAGACGACCCGTATGTAAAAGTATACGATGGGTATGAGAATAATAAGGAAGGAACAGTCACCGATTTATTGAGTAATGTGAACGCGAGATATGTAAAGCTTGTCCTACTAGGTAATACCGGATCAAGTCATTATGTAATGACATCATTGGCAAGCGAATTTAAGCTTTATAAAAAGGGAGACGATTCTACAAATATTGCAAAGGGAAAAGCGGTAAATGGGGCATTCCCCAGTTACTCTAATATGACTGACGGCAATGATTCTACTCATTATATATCGTCTACCGGTTATGGCAATTGGCATGCAGGAGAAGCGTTTTATATCAGTCAGAGCGATACGAGTGTTTATTTGGCACCAGGCTCGCTTGTCAAAGGGTCAATTTCTGCAGATGATCTGAGCAACATTACAATTAAAGGCCGAGGTATCATGTACGGTGGTGATCTTTTGCGGCCTAGAAATTACGCTGAGGGACGAAGCGGGGCGATATGGATTACGAGAAGCACTAATTCAAAGGTAGAAGGCATTACACTGATCGATTATCCGATGTGGTCAGTCGTTATGAACTTTACGGATCAAACGTCGATTAAAAATATAAATTTTTTCGGTTCGATGGTTAATGCTGATGGCATTCACCTCTCAGGCAGCAAAAATGCGCAGGTTTCAGGCGTATTCATAAGAACGACAGACGATAATTTTGTCATTTATCATTATGGTGAGAGTTCAAATATAACGGTAAAGGATTCTATATTCTGGGCAGATAATGCTCGTCCTATTTTGCTAGGCTTGGGAGATACGCCAAATGCGACGATCGATAAGGTTAACTTTGAGAATATCTATATTTTGAATCAACGAGGCGTATGGGATCTGAATAAATATAATGGTGCGATTCAAATTTGGGCAACAGGAGGGAACAAGATAAGCAATATTGCCTTTAAAAATATTCATATCGATGAGTTCGAAGCTCCGGGGGACTCTATGCTTTTTCAAATCAAGACAGATGAGATGGCTGCTGGAATTGCGCCTGGTTCTGTGAGCAACGTCTCCTTTAACAACATTATCTACCGCGGCAAGCTTCCGCGAAAATCTCTTATTAGCGGCGTTGACGATAGCCATAATGTGAGCGGGATCGTATTTAACCGTTTTAAAATAAACAATACGTTATTGTCTTCTACTAACATGAAACAGTTTATCGAATTTAAGGGGAAGTATTCGGATATAAAATTTAAATAGCATCAAAAAAACGGAAAATAAGCTGCTGACCTGCCTGTTATGGGCAGGTTTTTTTGTGTTTGCTATCAGGAAGGATGCATGCGTTCACGGAAAGCGGTAGGGCTGATTTTCTCATATTGCTTAAATAATTTACTGAAATAAAAGGTGTCCGAGATTCCGACTTCTTGAGAGATTTCTTGTACCGATCGATTTGTACTTTTTAATAAAAACTTTGCTTTTTGAATTTTTAACATGTTCGTATATTTGATGATGTTTGTACCTGAATATTTCTTGAAGATTTGACACAAATATTCATACGTACGATCCATGCTGCGTTCTATTTCTTCTTTTGATAGGTTGTCGGTGTATGCTTCATCTAATAGACGAACCAATTTCCGATAAACGATAAAGGATTCGGGAATGTAACGCTGATTTTTGGATTCGACTAAAATAGATAAAGCAATGGATTCCAAAATTTGCGCAAATTGCAGCGTTGAGCGAAAACGAAAGTATACCTCTGGCTTAGAGAAGGTCTCCAGCAGCTTTTCGAATTGGGAAAGAAGCTCGTAGGGACGGGGGGATTGAAAATGCCTAGGCAGGATCAATTCATCGACATGCTCATATTCAAAGGTACGTAAATCCTGGTGCTCCAGCAGCGAATAATCGATGCCAGATGCCAAGTCTCCGACTTCCTTCAGAGAAGGCGTGCAGGAAAATTGAACCCAGAAGAAATTCGCTTTGGGGTTCGTTTTTTTCCAGCTGTAATGCCGCTCCCACGGTTTTAAAATGAAAATGTCCCCAGAGTTCAGCTCCAGCTGTTCGGATTCCACTTGCAGGTAAATGGGCCCTTCGGCAACGACCATCAGTTCAAAAAAAGGATTGGAATGCTCCATCATATAGAGGTTATCATTGCCCTGTTGTATGCCAGCCCATCTCACATCAAGGCTCGCGAGCCTCGACATCGTAAAAAAAGACATGAAATCCCTCCCGTACCTATTAAATATGATCAATTAATTATAGGAGATTATGGTACCTCTGACAACACTATGAGCATACGGATATGAACCGATAGAATCGATGAAATGGAACGGTTTTTTTTAACATTATTTATTTTAAAACCTTAACAATGTCGATGTTTCTCGTACTGTTTCGTTGATAAACTCATTGATGTAACCACTATGAGAATAAGAGGTGCAACGATGAAAATTTCATTAGACCAGTATAAGAACAAAGTGCGCGGATGTTGGATCGGGAAAAATGTCGGAGGGACGCTCGGAGCGCCATTTGAATGCAAACGCGGGGTGCTCGATGTCACTTATTACACCCATGATCTGACGCAAGGAGTTCTTCCTAACGATGATTTGGATTTGCAATTGGTGTGGTTAAATGCAGCTGAGAAACACGGGAAAATGATTAATTCACGAATATTGGGCGAATATTGGCTGTCTTATATCGTTCCTAACTGGGCCGAATACGGTGCAGGGAAAAACAATATGCGGATGGGAATCGTGCCGCCGTTATCCGGTTATGTAAACAATAAATTCCGTGACAGCAATGGGGCTTTTATTCGCTCGGAGATATGGGCATGTCTCGCACCCGGCCATCCGGATATCGCTGTGAAATATGCTTTTGAAGATGCGGTTGTCGATCACAGTCACGAGGGTGTCTATGCGGAAGTGTTCTTCGCAGCCATCCAAAGCGCCGCTTTCGTAGAGAGCGATACGTATAAGTTAATCGACATCGGACTTTCATATCTTCCAGATGATTGCGGATCTGCAAAAGCGGTTCGGACAGTTATAGAATGTTATCGTTCGGGTATGAGCTGGCAAGAAGCTCGAATTCGTGTGCTGACTGAGCTTCCTGGCAGCTTCGGTATTATCGGGATGACTCCGGAACTGTTGACGGATGAAGTTCCTGTCGGGGACATGGGCTGGGATGCGCCAAGCAACGTTGGAATTACAATCATCGGCTGGCTTTACGGAGAAGGCGACTTTGGCAAAAGCATTTGTATCGCGAATAATTGCGGTGAAGATACCGATTGTACAGCGGCAACACTTGGCGCCATTATGGGGATTATTGGCGAGCCTGAGCGTGTGCCGTCGGAATGGCTGGAGCCTATTGGAGACGAGATCAAAACCTTATGCATCAATCTGGGAGATCAAGGCTTAAAGATCCCGAAGACGGTGACGGAACTTACGGATCGGATCTTAAAGCTGACACCGATTTTTCTTGGAAGCGAGTATTGTGACTATGTAAATGCAGAACGCGGTTATACGATCGAGACTAAAGAGGATAAGGATTTATATAATCATCCGAAAAGAGTAAACTGCTGGGTTTATCGCGAAACTTCCGATTTATTCAAGCAAAGCCCATTTATGGTCCACTATGACTTTCAAATCTTTTCGGTCTATTTGGATTATCGGAATGAACCCTTTGTATCGGAGGCTCAGCCAAAACGGTTCCGCCTTGTCTTGGACAATCAGCTGTTTATACAGCAGTGGTTAAACGTCAAATGGCATTTGCCGGAGGGTTGGACCGTGTCTCCTGGACCGAATATTAGCGTACCGCTTGAGCAGTATCACTGCAATGTTGGCTATAATGAGCTTTTCTTCGAGTTAACGCCTAATGCATTAAAGGAGCCGCGGTATGATCTGATCGTCGAGATCACATCGGCTGGACGGCCTACGAAGGGGCTAATTCCCATCGTTCTATTGAATGTGCCTCAAACTGCCGTAGAAGAAATTGTATCTCTTGTGGAGGATCGTTCAAAGGCTCCTGCCGCCCACATGATCCGGTCAGTTATTTAATCTAGCTGCTAAAACATAACCAAAACAGCTTGGAGGCTAAACAAATGACAACTCCGACAGTGATTTGGCCAAAAGGTGCACCTCATATTATTAGTGGAGAACCGCAAGGAGACCCAACATTAACTCCTTATTTGGTTGAAAGTGCTGTTCCTACAGCAGCTATTATTGTATGTCCAGGCGGTGCCTATGGCATGCTGGCAGATCATGAAGGTGAGCCGATCGCCCACTGGTTTAACAGTATAGGCATTTCTGCTTTCGTGCTGAAGTATCGGTTCGCGCCCTATAAATATCCTGTTCCAATGCTTGACGCTCAACGTGCCATTCGATATGTGCGTCATCATGCAAAAGACTGGAATATTGATGCGGAACGAGTAGGTGTGATAGGTTTTTCCGCAGGAGGTCATCTTGTGTCCACAGTTGGAACACATTACGACAGAGGGCGTATGGTGGATCTTGATCCAATTGAGAGGGAAAGCAGTCGCCCCGACTTGCTAATCTTATGTTATCCCGTTATCAGTTTTGGTGAGTTCCGTCATCATCATTCAATGATAAATTTGCTAGGAGAATTTCCTTCGGAGGAGCAGAGACACGACTTATCTAATGAGCTGCAAGTCACCGCGGATACTCCGCCTGCCTTTTTGTGGCATACGGCAGACGATGAGGCCGTTTCGGTGGAGAACAGCCTTCTCTTCGCACAGGCATTAAATAGGCATCATGTTCCTTGTGAACTGCATATGTTCGAGAGTGGTCCGCATGGTATGGGATTAGCCGAGAACGATGCAAGTGTCGGAACGTGGACATTACTGTGCAGGGAATGGTTGAAAAAACGAGGCTGGAGAGTCGTAGAGGGAAAAGCTCCATAAATAATATTTTTACAACGTTGAAAACAAGCAACAGCTCCTATCGAATGATGATAAGGAGCTGTTGCTTGTTTTTAGTTGATTTCAAATAGAGGGTGGCCGAGCTTGAAAAGGATCATGGTGTTGTAGAACGCACCGCCTACTTTTATAGACTTGATTTTCTCACTAATTAAACATTGTTATATATAAAGTATATGAATATAATAGTGATAATGAAATAAAACCATGGGAGGATCATATGAAAAACTTTATTATTTTTGGAGCGAGTAAAGGACTCGGTGAAGCATTCGTTAAAGGATTACCGGAAGCGGGAGATAACGTATGGATAGTTTCTAGAAGCTGTCCGAATCGTATGGAACTTAACGATGGTGTTCATCGCTATTGGATTGAAGCTGATCTGGCATTAGCAGAAGCAAGCGATAAAATTGCGAGTAGATTACGTGATGTCGTCATAGACGTATTCATATATAATGTTGGGATATGGGAAAGCAAAGGATTTATGGATGACTACGATTTTGAGAAGGATGATCCTAACGAAATTGTTAAAATTATAAATGTAAATGTGACCTCTGCAATCACTTGTGTCCAGAAGCTGCTGCCGAATTTAAAAAAATCAAACAACGCAAAAATTTTCTTCATCGGATCTACATCAGGTCTTGAAAATAATGACAGTACACAAATTTCATTTGTTGCCTCGAAATTCGGATTGCGTGGAATAAGCAATTCCTTGCGGGAGCATGTGAAGAAGTACGGAATAGGTGTTACGTGTATAAACCCAGGCGAAATTGCAACTCAGATCCCATATGAAGATGGAATAGAGAAGGTTTTATCGGCTTATAATGGGACACAGATCCCCCTTCAGGATATTGTATCCTTGGTTAAATGTGTGATGAATCTCTCAAGGGCTTCCTGTGTGAAAGAAATAAATATTCCAGCCATGCTCGGCACGAGTGTATGATTGCACGGACAAAGCATGGTAATGGGAGAAAAGAGATGACAAATCAAGATGAATATTGGAATTGATGCTGGCGGGACACTTATCAAAGTCGCCTATATGAAAAATGACCTGCTCGAATTTGAAAAGTTTCCTATTGCTGATTTGGAGCAAGTGGCTTCTTGGATAAACGGATTAGATAACATTAAGATCTGTACGACAGGCGGTAAAGCTACTTTTTTGAAATCGTTATTAAGTCAAAAAGCGGAACAAATCGTTGAATTTGAAGCAACATCGAGTGGTGTGCGATATCTTCTTGCAACGTGTGGAATAACGGAGGAGTCATACATATTAACGAATGTTGGTACCGGAACTTCAATTCACCATATAAACAAAAGCGAGCAGCAGCGCGTCGGCGGTACCGGGGTCGGCGGCGGCACCATGATGGGGCTATCACAGCTGCTTACAGGAATAACTGACTATGACAGCATTGTACCTTTAGCAGCTAAAGGTATACGAGATCGTATAGATTTGAAGGTAAGTCAAATTTATAAGGGGACAGTGCCCCCTATACCAGGAGATTTAACAGCCAGCAACTTCGGGAATGTTGACCCCATGGTATCTAGAACTGATTTGGAAAAAGAAGAACTGCTAGCTTCTGTCATTGGAATGGTAGGGGAAACGGTGGCGACCGTTAGTGTTCTTGCGGCTGGACAATACGGCGTATCCTCTGTCGTATTCATCGGCTCGTCGTTTATTCGAAATGAATTTCTTAAAGAAGTGGTACAAAGCTATACGAGGCTTAGAGGGGCAAATCCTATATTTCTCGAAAATGGGGAGTATTCAGGTGCCATCGGCGCTTTGCTGCATGTGAGTAAATAAACGCAGCTAGCAAGTAGAGTATTCAAGGAAATGATAGTTCAACGAGACATCTATGATAGCGCTAACAAAAATGCTTGCCAGTCCTCTGAAGTTGCAGTAAGTTAGTAGTATAAAGGAGGAATGAAATGATGGAACGGACAACTCTTCATTTACCCAGAAGTCAGCCGGAAGCACAAGGAATACCCTCCGCTGCTGTAATTGCCTTTTTAAATACTGTAAAAGAAAAAAAGCTGGAACTGCATAGCCTTATGCTGCTTAGACATGGACAGGTAGTAGTAGAGGGATGGTGGAAGCCTTATGCATCAGATATTCCTCATATGCTGTTCTCGCTTAGCAAAAGCTTTACCTCAACCGCAATGGGTCTCGCAGCTGCAGAAGGGAAATTGTCGTTAAACGATGCGGTTGTATCGTTTTTTCCGGAAGATGTTCCAGCTGAGATAAATTCTAATTTAGCTGCAATGGAAATCCGTCATTTGCTGATGATGGGAACAGGGCATGATCAGGACACAACAAGTAAGCTGCAGCAGTGTGAAGATGGAAATTGGGTCAAGGCGTTTCTGGATGCTCCTGTTGAGCATGCACCGGGTACACATTTTGTCTATAACAGCGGAGCTACATATATGCTGGCAGCCATACTGCAGAAGGTGACTGGTCAAACGCTGCTTGCATATTTGCAGCCGCGGTTGTTTGAACCGCTTGGCATTGAAGGGGCGACATGGGAATCTTGTCCTCGGGGAATTAATGTTGGCGGCTGGGGACTAAACGTCACCACGGAGGATATCGCTAAGTTTGGCCAGCTATATTTGCAGAAAGGCGTGTGGAATGAACAGCGTCTGCTGCAGGAGGATTGGGTTGATGAAGCAAAGTCAGCACAAATATCCAACGGAGACGGTGGAGTGAGCGACTGGGCGCAAGGTTATGGCTACCAGTTCTGGCGATGTCGGCACGGAGTGTACCGCGGTGACGGTGCATTCGGTCAATTTTGTATCGTAATGCCGGAGCAAAATGCGGTGCTGGCAATGACAAGCGGTACAAATGATTTGCAAGGTGTCCTGGATGCGGTATGGGATCACTTGCTCCCAGCAATGGAATCATCGTCACTTCCTGCAAATCAGGATGCACATTCGAAGCTTGCGTATGAATTGCAGCAGCTAGCGCTACCGCTGCCGCAGCTGCCGCCGGATTCTCCATTGGAAGCCATCATTGACGGCTTTGAATATACGCTCGAACAAAACGAACCGCTTTGGAAAAGCATTTCTATATCCTTCGAGGCTAATACAGCCGTTGTCCTTCTGAGCAAGGAGGATATTGAATATACGATTAAGCTTGGTCGAGGTGCCTGGGTAGAGGGAACGACGCCTCTCTTTCAGAGAGAATATCAGCGCTTCGTTGGCAGCTTTGCCTGGGAGCAGGAAAACACGCTTCAGTTGACCTTGAGGTTAATCGAAACGCCTTTCTCTATTCATGTCCACATTTTATTTGATGGGGACAACATTGTATTAAGTCAAAACTCAAATGTATTAGCTGAAAAGTCTGAAATTCGTGGACGGAAAACGGAAGTGAAATAGTTAAAAGCCGCATGGAATGCGGCTTTTTTTTTTTGAGATAACTGTGATTAACTTAACATTATTGATAAGTTGTTTGAAATTTATCTTTTATGCTAGTTTCGGGAACAATCCGCCTTGTATGCGGTCCCCAGCTGCTAGACCCAAACCTTCCGTACAGCTGTGCGGCTTTCCGCTAAATATGGTGCCATCCGGCATGAAAATAATAGCAAGCGCGCGCCGCGGTTTATCGGTATGATTGGCATTCGCATAATGGAACGTCAACCCGTCATGAAAGGTACAGCTTCCGGCTTTCATACGCACGACCACCGCAGTGTTTCTATCCACGTCTTGAGCTCCTGCATCGGCAAATATATCACTTGGAGCAACTAAGTCGATGCTTTTTAAATTTTTTATTTTTTGCGATTTTGGAACAAACATCATACAGCCGTTATTCTCATCCACATCATCCAGCGCGATCCAAATAGAGAATGCTCCGCTTTCCTGCATCGGCCAATATGGCCAATCTTGATGCCAAGGCGTTGGCTTGGAATCATACGGCATCTTCAAGAGGGCATGATCATGAAATAAACGGATCCCTTCGAATCCAGTAAGCTGCTTGCCCATATCTGCAAAACGATTGCCTAACACGAACCGGGCCATCCCGCCATGATCTCTCCATGTGTTTACACGCTGATTCAGCACTTTGAAGTAAGAGCCGCCAGCTTGGTCCGTCTGAATGGAACGCCCTGTAGTATCACGCATTGCTTCTTCCAAATACGTCCTCAGTTCTTGCAGCTCGTCCTCGGAAAGTACATTATCCACTTGAACAAAACCGTTTTCCCGATAAAAAATGATTTGCTTTTCAGTTAAAACCCTCTTATCATTCAACATAACCATTCTCCCTTTTATATAAAGTTCTTAGGTTTACTTTACGACAGGGAGCTGTTCGAATTCTTGGATGATCTACAAAAAAAGTAGGACGATCTGCTAAGGAGGATGGACTTGAAATGTCTATTCTAAATGGAAATGCTTTTTTCGAGGACAGAGAGTTTCCTTTTTTTATACAGCGCTATCAAATAAAAAAAGGTGAGGTCATTCCTGCGCATACACATGATTTTGTTGAGCTTGTGTATGTGGTTAAGGGCGGAGCGCTGCATGAAATGGCCGATCAACGGTATCCGCTTGCAACCGGTGATGTATTCGTCATCGAGCCGCAAACCTATCATGGCTACTTTAACACCGATGGGGAAGAAACGATCGTATACAATCTCCTATTTGAGAAGCAACTGCTTCAGAAGGAATTGGGTGTCCTGCTGCAAATACCCGCCTTCATCAACTTCTTTTATCTCGCTCCTTTTCTAAGGAAAAACGCCTCTTTTGTACCGTATATATCATTGAACGAGCATCAGCGGGGGCACTTGGAATTTCTTCTCCAAAAAATTCATAAGGAGTTTTATGAAAAGCCGGTAGGTTATCAGCTCGTCATAAAAACAAATTGGATCGAGTGTTTGGTATTGTTAAGTCGTTATCAGGATAACAACGAGAACAATAATAATAGTCCGCTGCCGAAAGAGGAATGGATGAGTTCTATTTTGCATTTCGTAGAACAAAATTATCGACAGCCGTTATCGTTGAATCAGCTATCCCAAACCTGCGGCATGAGCGTATCATCCTTCACGGCAAAATTTAAGAAAGCGACAGGCATGAGCCTCATGGACTACAAGCATTCTCTTCAAATCAGGCATGCTTGCGAATTGTTGAAGGATCATCGCAACAAGGTTGTACATGTCGCATATAGTTCTGGATTTCAAGATGTCAGCTTCTTCAATCGGATTTTTCGCAAACACATGAGTATGACGCCAAGACAATTCCGCAATGGCTTGTAGCGTTATTATGGCGGAATTGGTTGAATATCTGGAAGCAAGCGTGTAAGGTTAATGATGCTGGACTAACTGGCTGATCAGCATAAGAACAATAGTGGAGGTAACTTTATGAGTCAACGCTATAGAATTACAAGGACAATGCAAGAGCAGAACCATTCGGAGCAAAACATATCTTTGGAAGAGTGCAAAAGTTATTTTGCTGCCAAACCTGATTTTTCGTATACATCCGTTTTCACTGTAAAAGGGGAAACCACGATGTCTATTGATGGTGATTTTTTTATGTGGAGCTATGGCGATATCACAATCCCGTTCAGGCATTATCAGGGAGATATATATGTGTCCGGAACGAATGAAGCCGTGATCCCTAAGATGATTGAGGTTGCGAGCGAATTGGGTGCGGACGTGGTGGAAGGGTAAGAAGCAATATGAAAAAAAGCCTCCGGTCAGTAAAGTAATTTTACTGGCAGGAGGCTTTTTGAATTGATGATTGATTTGATAACTTTATTGTACAATCGTTTTTGCAATAAAGGCTAGATCAACAATATCGATAATGCCATCATGGTTGATATCTGCTTTTTTGATCGCATTCCAATCAGGGCTAGATGAATTTTTGCCATAGCTGGCTGCTGCAATGCCAAGATCGCCAACGGTCACTTTTCCGTCTGAATTCGTGTCTCCTGATGTTGGGACATGGACTGCGTTTTTAAATGCTTGCAGTGCTTGATTCAAGGCGGTAACCGCTTGATCAATTTCCGCTTGGTTAACAGCTTTATCGGCTGCTGCTTTGGCTGCGTTAATGGCTGCTTGCAAAGCTGCTTTGGAACCAACAGGGTATTGTCCTGGCGAACTGCCTTCTACAGCTGCTTGAACAGCTGCCTCTGATTGTGCAATTAAGGCATTCAATGCTTCTTTGTTCAGTTCATTCGTGCTCGTGATTTTAACATTATGCGTGACATGAGCAAGTGTCGTCTCCACGCCTGCTGAATTGGCAAGCTTTGCTTGCGAGAGTGTAATACTCGTATTAGGTGACTCTTTAATCGCTTTCCAGTTTAATTTAAGCAATTCTCCATCGGCGATGACAGCATGGTCTGCACCTTGACTAGCAAGCAAAATCCGAATCTGTCCGGGGACGTCCGTTTTAGAATCAATAACGATAAGACCATTCTTTATGGACTCCGCCGAAACAAATGCGAGCTTGTCGGCATCATAATCAAATGTGAGATCCTGAGCATAAATGGCATCTTCCGATTTAGTTGACACATACGTTAACCCGTAATTTACTTCGAAGCTTTTACCTAATGATTTTTGAGAAGCACCTGCAAGTGTCCCTGTTAATTCGTCTTCAGCAGGGGGATTGAGGTTAGGAACATCGGCCTTATACATCGTCAAATAGTCCAAATTCACATTGCCAATCGAACCATTATCAATACGATAGCTGATCACATTTTTGCCAGCCTTTAAGCGTAAACGCTCAGAAGCGGTAAACCATTCATCCCAGCTGATCGCCGTTTTATCTGGGCCAATCGTTTTTACTTGTATGCCATTTACATATACATTGATGTTTGCTCTTGCCGGCAACTGTGTCGTAGGATTATTTGTGGATTCCCCATCGACTTGCACACCATATGCGTATCTAACACCCACGATGTAATCACCATCTTCAGCCGCATTCACTACAAAACTAGCTTCTGCACCAGCTTTTTTTGGCAGGTTAATATAACCCGTTCCTTGATAATTTACATGGCTGTTGTCTTTCGTAATATCACCATAAAGAATAGCATCTTCAGCTTGATACATTTCTCCGAGTCCTAAATCACCAGAAGGCAAGTCTTGCCATTCATATGGCGATACAGGTATACCGAAATGAGGTGTTCCATCTGCATTCCAATCAAATTTTTGAATATTGACCTGACGCCACCAGTTGCGCCCAGTATCTTGATATACGCGCGAATGATAAATCATCCAATCTTCCTTGCCATCTGCCGATTTGACAAAACCTGCTCTGGCAGGGCCGGATACATCATCTGTAGCAACGAAAACATCATTTGTGCGCGTCCAAGAATCCGGGTTCAAAAAATCGCCATCGGTATTCATAAAATAAGATAAACGATAACCATTTGATGCATAATCACCTTCGGACATAGTAATAAACACTTTCCCATCCTTTTGCAATACACGAGGGCCTTCACCTCCGCCGCCTGGCAGGAAGGAGCGGTCTGCTGTAATTGTATAGGGGTTATCCATTGGCGCAATTGCCGGGCCAATAGGTTCGCCGGAGCCTAAAGTGCCCCAAACCGCATACAATTGTCCTTTGTAGTCGAAGACCGTGAAATCATTGGCTTGTTTATAAACGCCGTTTTCACCTGCATATATGGCGCCTTTATCTACGTACGCTCCTTGCGGGTCGTCAGTCACAGATTCCAAAACCGTTGCCATATGCTTGTAATCAAACTCTTTTAAGTCAGCGCAATAATAGATATACCATTTGCCATCAAAGAAGAAGAGTTCAGGTGCAAAAATCCGAGTTTGTGTTCCTTGGGAATCGAATACCATAATTTTTTCGCCTTGGTCTAACAGGGTACGAGACTTGGATACATAAACTTTATTGTTGGAGTCTAAATTGCTTGAAGAAACAAAGTAATAAAAACCATCTTTGTACGTGACAAAAGGGTCCTGTCCTTGATACAGCGGGTTGTTAAATTTATCAGATACGGAGGAGCTAGTAACTCCCATTTCTTTCATAAAGTCAGAACGGGCAATCGATACGCTCTTAATGGCATCATCGAGCAAAGCAACCTTATCTAAATCACTAATTTCTTTGTCATCAATAGTGGTAAGAAGCTCTGTCGCAGTTATTTTAGCAGCGTTTAAGTTGTTTACTACGCTTTCTGCTACTTTGTCTGCAAAGTTTTCTGTTAAGTAATCTACCTTTTGAATTTCTGCGGTCAAATCAGCTTTCTTAGTCGTGAGTACACGATCTGTAGGCAAATAAAGTGCTGATTCTGGCACGACCTCTCTGCTTTGGCTAGCGCTTTCCCATTCCATCTTAAGCCAAGTGCCTCCCCAGCCTTGCAAGTATTCAACTTTAATATCGTAATGCTTGCCTTCTTCTAATGAAATAGAGGTGCTAACTTGTGGTTTTTCCCATGCTTGCTGCCAGAAGTCAATGATCAATGCTCCATTAACCCATAGTCTGAAACCATCATCACCAACCATATGGAAGGTGTAGTCTTCTGAATATTTTGGAACGATTGTACCTGTAAAACGTGCTGTATTAAAATCGGGGGTTCCTGAGAGCTGATTGAAAATGCTTGCAAAAGAATCGCCGTTTAGATTGGAGACCGCTCTTTCTCCTCGAAAATCATTAAAATTAAAAATAGTAATATCTTCACGATTGTTAGGGTTCTTTTCACATTTAAAAAACTCGCCCAGCAATCCATGACCGTCCACTGCTGCATCAGCAGCACGAGCATTTGCGGGTATAACAATCGTGCCTGCAAAAACAAACATGGCCAAAAGTATTCCTAGTACTCTTTTCATCGTTAAGCCTCCTGATTTCTCATTCTTATCATGCAAAGTAGGGAAGTATTGCTCCATAGCTGCTTCTCAAATTACCTCCTTTTCTCGTCCTATTGTTTGCTTCAAATTTACCATTTTTTATCGATTATAGATTTGTAAAATACGGGCTTTTTTTGCGTTTTTCTGTCCTTTTATTTATCAGATGGAGGGTTTGTGTTAAAGTATGGAATATTAGCGAAAGGTGGAGTAATAATGGAAATAGAGATTGATCAGAAGGGAAATTCCAAAGTTGCGATTATAGAGAGCACAGAAATTGTAGTAAGCGACGTGCAAGGGGCACTGGACTTGATGGCAACTGTGAATTATACAGATGGCTGCCATAAACTATTGATCCATAAAGCGAATATAACAGAGGAATTTTTTGATTTAAAAACAAAGCTTGCCGGGGAGATTTTGCAGAAGTACACGAATTATCAAGTCAAAATCGCAATCGTTGGAGATTTTGATGGTTATGAAAGCAAAAGCTTGAAGGATTTTATTTATGAATGCAATAAAGGCAAGCAGGTTTTCTTTCTAAAAGATAAACAAGCTGCACTCGACGCACTGCACAATGTCAATTAATGCTATAAAGAAAAAGGGGCTGTCTCAAAAGTCATTTTGCGATTTTTTGAGCACTACTTAGAACTTATTTTCATCGAGAAAAAGGACCTC
>NZ_MRTD01000018.1 GCF_001956295.1 Paenibacillus sp. FSL A5-0031 | reverse complement strand
TGCTAAAACCAACATCATATAAAGCCGAATCCTTCCAATAACGTTCACAGGATAAAAGGACAGCATTCGTCTCACAAATCTCTTCGAATCTTGAGAGTAATTTTCGAGACTTTTCCTCTGTATTCACTTTGAAAAACGCATGCCAATGAATGCTTTTATGCATTTAGATACCCCAATCATTGAATAAGATGCGATGGTAATTTAACGATACAGCCTGTTGTCATTGAACTATCGTGTCCCGTTAGTTCAATTATCTATCACCTTCATTGCAACCTCTTTACAGCAGTTGCTTTGTTAATTATCTCGTTAAACTCAGGAATCAAAGCACTACCAACTATTTTATCTCCAATCCGATTAATTGCCCAAGTTGCAAAAGAAATAGCTTGCTCATTGTTATTCACCTGCAAATGCACTCTAGAAATAACTAATGCTAGTCTAGTATCTGTTAGCACGTCACCTAACCGTTTTACATTCTTATTCCTTTGTTCCATGTCCTCTACGCTAATACCGGTGAGACATTCAGGGAAATTAATGAAACTCCCAAAGTATTGTAAACCGTATTCTACAAAAGTTTCTGTCATATGTCCGATGTTTTCAAGGGCTTCGATTTCCGTTTCACCATAACTCCACCATAAGTCTTCATCTTCAAGGTCTGAAAGTCGCCACCGAAAATCACAATCATAGGATGAAACTTTATTAAGTGGGACATGAGCACCCAAAGGGTTTGGGATGAAGTCTATGTATACTCCAAGTTCAACACAACAACACCCGCCATTTTTATCAGCTTGAATATTGACAGTATAGATGAAATGATTATTTGGTTTTGTTCTATACTTACCGCCTGTACCATTGAATCCATGCTTTTTTAGTTCTTGTTCAAATGTATCTTTTAATAATTGCTTGAACTTTTTTAAATCAGTCATTGGTAATGCCCCCCCCCTTGCCAGACACTTATTCGTGTCAGCAGCATCAATCTCTGTATTTAAAGCTATTTTATCATCAACTTAGCCTTGAATGTGATTGATATATGATTGTCATTAATTGAACAAATATAACTGGCGGACACCATGCTATCCTGCCCATTAATGAGCAGGCCACCGCAGCAGCTGCTCATCAATACGTTATTCAACTATCGTTTCCCGTTAGTGTTATCGTTTTCGATGTGAAACCTTATAGCTTCAAGTATTTATCCATAGGGAAGTCATAATTAATCCATTTTTCTTTGTAACCTTTCCGTCCATGTTGCTTTAGCAATAAGTCCAGTGCTTGAACAACTGTCCTTGTAAATTCCAGTATAGAACCAGTTTCATCTAGTCCAATAACTTGCTTTTTCTTGTTACTTAAATCTTCAAAAGACATAATTTGTACACGTAGGGAATCATCATTAATCTTACTTAATGTCCAAACGGTTCCACCAGGCTCCTCGTTCCATTCAAATTGAGTCTCTGAAACAGCATATAGACTGACTTCTGGAATAAGTGCATTTAGTGCCTTTAACATGTCATTAAGAGCATCAGTTACATAGCTTGTTGCGAAGTAAACTGTACTTGAGCTCATTTCAATACAACCATCAGCCCAACCAATACCTGTTAGTTCATATTCAAACCTCATAAAGCCCTCCGTTCAAAATGGCATTTTCTTTTTTCATTAATTCAAGGCATACACTACGCTATCCTGCCCGTTAGCTTAACAAACCGATAGCAATACTCTTGGAAAATGAAGGTGATTAGCTGGTATCCAGCGAAATATTAATCTTAATTGATGATATGACATTACGGGGGTAAACAAATGAGTGAATTTACTTCAGGCAGTCTTGTATTGAATATACATAGGAAAGCTATCGAAGACTTCAATCCCATTTTTATAAAACCGCTTAATGACAAATGGAGCGTGTTTTTTACGGAAGGTACAGACGTTAGTGACACCTATCCTGAGGATATTATAAAAATGACTGCTGGCGTACCTGTATTATACTTTTATAATTTCGAAGACCACGGCTGGGGTTTCACCATCCTTCATCAAAGCAGAGTTGTATCTGCATTCGATTATTCGTATGAGGAAGATGAAATTGAATTACAGAATTATGTACAAGAACGGTTTCCTGAAGAAGAAGCTATTGAATTACTCTATGTGAACCCTGATTCAGACGCTTTTAGGGTTAAAATACTTGGGAAATTCTATATGGAACATAGTAAGGAAGACAAAGTAAAGAAACTTATTATGAGTCTTGACGTGGATGCGTTTGCGTTATTCAACATCGATTCGGGTGGACTTGATAGACTGCGAGATATGTTCCGTATTGAGTCGTTGGTCAGTCTTCAAGATCGTTTTACCTTGATTGACGACTTCAAAGCGACCTTAGATATCAAGGAAATTTGCTGGATCCGTGCAGATCGGATAGAGAATCTGATGAATTAACAACTGCCAACTGCCTCTCGATTGAATCATTAAGCTGCATTAGCCGCTAGCCCAAACCTGAAATAAAGTTCGGGCTAGCGGCTATTTTGTTGAACTAACGTTCTCCGTTAGTTGAATATCAAGTTCTTATCTTTTTCCTCTAATCCATCGATTGAATTTAGTTTCCCTCCATGCTGTCCATCCAATTGGCAGATCAGCAAGTTGGACCAAACTCGGGTCAATGTCTATTCATTCTTTTAACCCTAGAATACTAGCGTCTAATTCAATCACATCTTCACCATCGAGAAACTGACACATTCCATCATCGCTGTCATGGGATACTTATAGAATAGGGCTATGTCTATTCATTATTTTATGGGTTGTAATAACAGCTAATTTTCAGGATCTTCAAATGGCCAAAGTCGTTCCATAAATACATAACCTCCAGATATGATTAAGCTAAAGTTAACCGTTAGTTAAGTAGGCATCCCTTCATTTTAGTATGTCTCCTTTCAGAGAACCATGTATCAGTTCGTTTGTGATCTCCAATGCATCATCCCTTTTTTGTGCAGGTGCTGATATGATATACCCGCTACGACCATCAAAACCTGATTGATCAAGGTTCCTAGCATCTTTTGTAAATTTTAAAATTGTAAGTTTACTAAAATCGTCGTTAATAAAAATATTACCGTAAGCAAAATGTTTAGGCTGTCCCTTTTCATTATAGGTATAAAATAGAACTGCTTCACCATATTCGCTCAGTGTAATCTTTAATTGTCGATGCTCTTCTGGAACAGGTATATTTTCACCTTTAATATCGATTATTCCTGTGAATGTTCTTACTCCTTTTATGCTCTTTTTCATTTTACCATTTACAAATATGGTATCTGGCTTCACAAAATCACTATTTTCTTCACCCAATTGATACAATACCCCTTGAATCGTAAATTTATAGTGCTTTGGGTATGTATACATTAATATCCATACAATAAATGCCACTATAAGAAGTACTATTGGTATCCATAGTTTTTTCTTCAATTATCAACCACCACCTCAACTAACATTAAATGTAACTATCCGAAAGTACAATGAAAGGCTTGAATCTCACCACTAAAGTATTAGAGCAGTGATTAAAGTATCCTGCTCGTTAGCTTAATGAAGCATCGTCGCATCGTCAGTCTAACACTTTATTTTTCAGTCTTTAAATTATTTCCTTCTAACTTCTGCTACTCCTGTTATGCTTACGACTAATAAAAATTACTAGTCAGCTCCGTGCTTAATCCCCATAGTTTCTCCGAAATTTCGATGTCGATAGCGTATTTAGGATAGCTTCCTGAACCAAATATGTTCTTCAATTGCTCTACACCTTTTTCGCTTTTGGATGGTGCAACTATCTCTCGCTTGTGGTTAATTAGGTGGCCTGTCACATCGCGGAATTCATCCGAAGTACAAATATAAAAATAGTTGTCTGCCATGCCGGCTGGTGGCGGATTCGTTAAATTTTGAGCCGTAGCAAGCACTTTCCAAAATGGGCTAAGTTTGCTAATCGTTTCTTTTGATAATTTTACTCGGTTAATTTGAAGCGCATTGATTTTAATTCCTTTACTTTTCAATTTATCTGCTAATTTGAAGGTTAATATCAATAATGCCATTTTGGAGTCTCCGTACATCTTATATACACTGTGACGCTGCTTGTTTTGCAGTTCACCGCGCAAATTATCGAAATCGATTTTTCTTTTGGGATCGAAAAAATTTTTAATATTGGTCGTACAGGCATTTAGAATTCTCGGATCCTGCGATTTTTGAAGATGGTCTGTCAGCAAATTAGTCATTAAGAAGGGACCAAATGTGTTAGTAGCAAAAGATAGCTCAATATGTTCAGGACTAAGCTTATATTGCTTTTCTCCATGATTTAAGTAAGCTGCGTTATGTATTAAAATGTCCAAACGTGAGTATTTAGCTTTGAATGCAGCACAGAATAAACGAATAGAATCAAACGATGAAATATCCAGCTCCATCAAATCTACATTAACATTGTTTGCTACTAGTATGATTTCTTGTTGCACAGGTCTACTAATCTGCAAATTGCGGCAAGCCATGATAACATGATATCCTTCGGTAGCAAATTTCAGCGTTGCCGCTTTTCCGATCCCCGAATTTGCTCCTGTTATAATAACAATCTTAGCTTTCATGCCGAACCTCCTATTGGATATTTCACGGGATATTTTACGGTTACCCTTCAAAGTCTGGTTCCTACGAGCTTAAACAAATGGATTACATGATTAAAAAAACATTTTAGGTTGTAGTAGCTTGCAGAGCTTGTAGTGCTTTTAGTGCTTTTAGTGCTTTTAGTGCTTTTAGTGCTTTTAGTGCTTTTAGTGCTTTTAGTGCTTTTAGTGCTTTTAGTCAATTATGTCTTCTCTATTATGAAGGTATTATGGTGCGAAGGATTGTTTCGATTTTATAAGCTGAGTTATCAGTTGGGTTCTTGAGAAAAATTGATTAGATATCAATTGTTTTGGCGTGTTTCTCAAGCTGTATATCAATAATATATCGTATTTGTTCAATTAATAGTGCATCTTACAAAAACTCTGAGACACTTATAAATATTAGAAATAACAGCTATTGATGAAATAGTCAGCTGAAGATATACTGACAACATAGGTCGTGAAGAACACGCCGCTGCCATACAACCATTCCCTGCTTGGGAGAGTGTTTGTATGACAGCGGCATTTTTATTTTGCAGAGGGGAAGTGTATGTTATGGCATCTCAATTTGAACACAAATATAAGGAATGGTTACAATCCAATATTGATTCAGAGAGTAATCATAGAAGACTTGAATTGCTCAATAAGGGACTTGGCCACGGCACAATTGAATTTCTACGATCAGTATGGTTCCCTGCTGTCGGACATTTCGATCATCTGCTGCCTGAATGGGAAGTGCGCGATTTCAATAATGGCTATCGATATCTGGATCTTGCCTATATGCCAGGTGGCGCAAAAGGTGGAATTGAGATTCAAGGTTATGCGTCCCATGCTCGAGATCTTGATGTAAGACGATTTAAAGATTTGTGTAGAAGGCATTGTTTGTTATCTCTTGACGGTTGGATGCTGCTGCCTGTTGCTTACCCCTCTATCACGGATGAACCGCAACAATGCCAGCAGCTCGTTCTTGCTTTCATAGGTAAATTCATTTCTTCAGATGTGCCTTCGCAGCTAATGAGCTCTGAAGCGGAGACCTTACGACTAGCACGACGTTTGCTCCGACCCATAACTCCTTTAGAACTCGCAGAGCATCTCAGAGTAAGTGATCGACATGCAAGGCGTATTTTGTACAAACTCGTTGAACTCCAACTGTTAGAGGTATCAAGTGGCCACCAACGTTGCCGTACTTTTAAAATTCCATTGTAACGGTATACGTCTAGTAGCATGAGAATAAGTAATGTGACGGTGATAGTCAAAATTACGTGGGTGTGTACGTGTGACGAAAATACTCAATCTTGCTTGGGTGTGGACTTGTGTCGGTAATGCTCAATGTAATATCGGCGTGGGGTTATTTCGGTAATACTCAATGTTGCTTGGACGTGGGTTTGTTCCGGTAATACTAGATGTAACTTGGGCGTAGGTTTGTCTCGGTAATACTCAATGTAACATCGGCGTGGATTTTTATCGGTATTCTCAATGTTGCTTGGGCCTGGGTTTGTGTGGGTCAAAGTTGCATGGGGCGTTTGAATTCTTACTGTGACAGAAGAAGCAGCTTGGGTGGCGGGTGTTACGGACATAGGTTCCGCTATTTAACAGATTTAGCTCTTTTTTTGATCTTAACGGACATAGGTTCCGTTATTAACTAAAAAACCAGAGTATCTGGAGTGTTTCAACACATATAACGGAACCTATGTCCGTAACATTCTCAAAAACCTCCCAAGGTTCTCAAATAGCGGAACTGATGTCCGTTAGAAAAACTTGAGCAGGTTACGATTGTAGATAAGCATACAGATGTTGTATTTTCGCCATTGAATGGTCAATGTTCCTACGGTTCTCCCTAATCATATCCATGGTTTGCTTAAACTCTGCGAAATGCAGCTGTTACAGGTATCATGTGGTAATCAACGTTTCCGGACCTTTAAAATTTGGTTGTAGTGATGTATATCATAATAGCATGGGAATGGTTTTGTGACGATAATACTCAAAGTTGCGTAGGTGCGGGATTCAGAAGGTGACAGATAAAGTAGCAGGGGTGGGATTAATAACTTCGTCGATAATATTGGAATATTCATAAATAAATTATAATAACCATCGTTTACAAGCGTCAACTACAGTCCGAAGTTACTTTTTACTAAAATTCCCCCAATGACAAATGCCCCGAGTGCTGTACACAGCAAAACAAAAACAAGAACCCCCTCGGACGAAGTGGTTCTTGTTTCTGTTCTTGTTTGTTGCGCCTTCTTAAGAAGACCTCATTAACAAATACAAAAAATAAGGAACGCTAAGCATCGTTACAAATATTCCAGCTGGCATATCAGGTCCTGACACAAGTGCCCTGACAATTGTATCCGCACTAAGTAGAATGATTCCACCGATCATACCTGATGCAGGCAATAGAAACTTATGGTCCGAGCCTACTAGCTTGCGTGCCAAATGCGGACTAATTAAACCGATAAAAAAAATCGAGCCTCCCAAAGCAACACTGCCTGATGCCAAAGCAACTGCTGCGAGCGCCAAGCTCACAAACGACTTTCGGACGTTCACGCCTACTCCTGTAGCTGTTGTATAACCAAGACCAATCGTATTCAGCAGGCTAGATTTATACCATACGTAACCGGATAAGAGCAAAACCCAAGGGGCTAGAATAGCGATATAGCTCCATTCGTCTCCCCACAGATAACCGGCTTGCCATTTTTGCGCGAATACAAACTGATCGTTATTAAGCTTAAGCGTCAGGAACAACGTTACTGCACCGAGTCCTACATTAATAGCGACACCTGTTAAAATAAGACGGGTTGGAGAAGGAAACGCTCCTTTTCTATAAGCCAGCAAATAAATCAATAATGCAGCCAGCAATCCGCCTACAAAGGCGAGCAATGGCAAAAAAATAGCAGAGGACATACTTGTAAGTCCGACAGTAGAAATAAAGAGTAATACAGCTAAGCCTGATCCCGCGCTAATGCCAATCATTCCCGGATCAGCCAGATCATTGCGAAGAATGCCTTGCATGACTGTACCTGAAGCGGCCATCCCCATGCCAACTAACACAGCCAGCACGATGCGGGGAAGTCTAAACTTAAATACGACCAACTCGTTTTTCGCTGTACCATTGCCAAATAACGTTTGAATGACATCGACTGGACCAAGCGACATTTTACCGAGATTCATACTGCATATCGCGCCAGCGATAAGAAGAACGAACAATGAGGCCACGATAAAAATCCGTTTGCGCTTCGCTCGTTGGTTATATGGATCAACTGCTGATGGCTTTATACGACTTAGCTCAGCATTCATTCAAGGTCACTCCTCACTCTGCTCGAAATGAACAGAAAAAGCGGGACACCAAGCATTGCAAACACAATGCCAAGTGCTACTTCATTCGGACGATTAACTAACCGCCCCGTCAAATCCGCAGCCAACATGAAAATGCCGCCATATACAGCTGATGCTGGGATGATATATCGGTAATCAACACCGACGATTAGCCTCATTAAATGGGGAACGATTAGCCCAACAAATGCTATAGGGCCAACAAGTACAACAGATAAGCCGGAAAGGATGAGAACTGCTAGCGTAGATAATAGCTTGATTTGCGTTATACGCTGCCCGAAGCCCACCGCAATATCTTCTCCAAGACTTAATATGGCAATGGAAGGAGACAAAACAAAAGCAAGAATCATTCCTCCTACAAACCAAGGCGCAATTAGTGCGAGCTCACTCCAAGTTGCCCCGGCCACACTGCCGGCTGTCCAATAGGAAAGCGCTTGTCCAACGTTAAATCGAATAGAGACAAAAGTACCCATTGCCCCAAACAGCATTGTAATGGACATGCCGGCAAGGACGAGCCGCTGGGGAGTCATGCCTCGTTTGTTAAGTGATGCGACTAGGTAAGTCATGACGGCTCCAAGACCCGCTCCTGCAAAACATACAAGCAGCTTATCCATATAACTAATACCCGGTATAAATGCAAGAACGAGCACCATGGCAAAAGCTGCCCCCGAGTTTACGCCCATTAAGCCTGAATCAGCAAGCGGATTGCGGGTCGTTCCTTGCATGATCGCTCCAGCCACCGATAAGCTGATTCCTACTATAATGTCAGCAACTGTTCGCGGAAACCTTAGTGCTTGAATGATTTGATGTTCTGGTATGTCCGGATTAAAAGAAAATACTGCAGTCCAAGCAATAGAAATATCCATTCGTGCTGCACCGAATGAAATTGATGCGGCAGCGGCTATCAAGAGCAGCAGTATGCCAAGGAGAAGAAATAGCCCAAAGAAAGCTCTGCCGCGAAATACGGGATTTAAACGGTTGGTTTTTATCGCAGCCATCCTAAATTACTTGCCTGCAGCCGTAGCTAACAAGCTATTCGTAATCATATCAAGCTGAGTCCTTAGGGAATAGATATCCGTGTAATAAAACAAACCAAAAGGAGCCTCTATTACACGCTTTTCCTTAACTGCAGCTATACTGCTCCAAACCGGATTGTCTGACAAATCGTCCATACCTTCCCACGAACTACGCAGCAATATATCCCCAACATATTGCGGCATTACTTCCATAGAGATCGTTTGGCTTTCAGCTGCTTTCGACTTTTCAAGCTTCTTCTGAATGATCTCTGGTCCTTTCATGCCTAAATAATCGTAAACGATTTGGGAGCCACGACCATACTGCTTGCTCTCGATAACCAGCATTTCCTTCTTGTCGCCTTCGACAATCGTGATCGTTTTATCAAGTATTCCAGCCGAACGAAGCTTCTCCTTGCTAAGTTCCACTTTGTTGTTGAAATCATCCAGAAACGCTTTTGCTTCCTTCTCCTTGCCGAATACCTCGCCTAGCTTCATAATCCGCTCTTCTGTAGATACCTGATCGGCAGCAATGAGAACAGTTGGCGCAATATCCTTTAAATTACTGTAGCTATTCTCAGAATTCACGATAATCAGATCAGGATCAAGCGCCATTACTGCTTCTGGACTCGTTTCATCCCAATGTCCTAATGATTCTGCCCCTTTCAATTGCTCTGAAAAAGCCGCCCCGTCATACACCTCGGAAATCCCGATTGGATTGACACCTAGTGCAACGATGTCTCCTAGCATATACAAAACAACAACACGTTTTGGGTTTGCTGGAACGATGACATCTCCTTTAATAGTAGAGATCGTGCGAGTGCCTTCTTCACTTACCGTCTCGGAATTTGGTGAAGCCGTTGCGGTAACGTTTACTGCAGATCCAGTAGAGTTAGTCCCAACATTCGTCCCCCCACCAGAGCAAGCGCCTAGCAGTAACGTTAAACTGAGCAGCGTGCTCAGGATTAGTAAAGATTTTTTATTCCTTTTCATACTAATAAAACCTCCGCTTTTGTATTGGTAATGATTATCACTACCAATTACACTATAGCGTCGTAATCTTGAGGCGCCAATGGACAATTTAGAACTGAAGCGCGGACTATCTTCCGATGTTGCCTTTTCTCGTTCCATGGCCTGATATCGTACTGGAGACAAACCGGTCTGTTTTTTAAACAGTCGGCTAAAATAATATTCATCCGCATACCCGACTTGCGACGCAATAACCCGCAAGGATGACCTCGTCTCCAGCAGCAGCTTTTTGGATTCATTTATACGGATCTGAATGAGATATTCAATGGGACTAGCTCCCGTTTGCTGCTTAAATTTCGTCGATAAATAACGAGGACTATAATTGTATTGATTCGCAAGAAAATCAAGCGTGATTCCTTCTTGATAGTGATTATGAAGATAACGTATCACTAGCTTCACGAGATCCTTTTGACCGTTTTTCGAATCGAACGTTTTTTGATTCCGCAATACCTCATGAACAAATTGATAAAATAAACCCTTTATCTCCACACTGCCAAGGCTGCCTGAATTTTTCAATGTCTGCTCCATCGAGGACATCAGAAATAACATGGCGCGCGGTTCCTCCGGTTCAAATCCATATTGGATTTCAAACGGACTTTTACGCTCGAGCCACTGCCTCATTTCCCTCCAGCCAGAAAAAGCGAGCTTCGCTCGATAAAATAAAAAATAAAACTCAAACTCTTCCTTCGCTTCAATCTCCAATATCATCCCTTTTGACCCGTGCAGCAAATAAGATCGCCGTGTCTGATGAATGACATCGTCAAGTATCAGATGCGCCGAGCCACGAACTCCAAAAATAAAGCCACTAGCGGGAAAGCGATAATTTAACATACACTCTCCGGCATTCATGACCGTGTGCCTAATATCAAATATTTTAGCAGCTGAATGATTCCAAATCGCAATTTGCTCTTCGAACTTCATGATGTTTCTCCTCTAATGCATTTCTTTTTTATTCATTATAATTGAAAATCGTTCTCAATTAAAGTGTGACCAACGAAATATTCGTTTATGGAGTTCCAACTAACATAAAAAAACACACCCGTTTCGATGTGTTTATCATGCGTATCCGTTATTTTTTTATTGCCTGAGCATCTATCGCCGATAAGTTAAATCCTTTTACAATCAGCCATATTGGAAAAATGATTTCAAAGATTGCCCCCGGAATATACAGTACCATTCCTACGTCATGGCCAATAATACCGAAACATCCACTTGCGAATAAAGCTGCGTATCCAATTAGTCCAATAATTGATATGATTCTTGGAATAAGTTTTGATCTATACAATAAATAACAAAATATCAAGCTACCCACGCTAAGAGCTAACATCCCCATATCAAATGCCGCAAAATGTCCTTTTACAGCTAAAGCTGCCACGGTCTGAAAGTCATTCCTATCCGCTGCTCCTGAAGCAATATACTGCTCACTTAATAGGACTAGCAATTGCAAGGCGACTATACTCACGATGAGAAGTACAGAATCAATAATTCTCGAACCAAAGTAACCAAGTGCCAAAGCCTCATCCTGTTTTTTCAGTATGGGATACATCAGCATGGCAATACCGACAACGGCTGCGCAATTTATCAATTCTAAAAACATACCTGTTATTACTTTCGTTCTGTCCGGGTAGAGATGTTCAAGAAACAACTGCTAGTTTATAACCGATTCTATAAGCCCATTTCCCGCCATATAGACAGTCGTTGCTATAAAAAACAATACCCCAACCGTTATTGCCGTCTTCCTGTTTGCATTCATATTCTAACTCCTTTGCATAATAATTACCCGCTCGATATAAGTAATATATCTACAAAGAAGTGATGCATATAGATACTAAAGTATGTTTTTAAAGTATGGTTTTGAGTCGACACCTTCACACTCAGAGTTATGGCGGAGAATAGAGTTCAGATTCATCCAGCAATCGCCTTTGTGGATTGGAAACATTGCATTCTCATACCATTACAGTTCCTTAAAAATAGGCCAAACCCCGCTGCACGAGCATGTTACGGGCATACGTTCCGCTCTTACGTAAATCGCTCCGATTGCATGTCTATCAGACATAAGTTCTGCCATTTGTGTAAATTCGCCCACTTTTGCGTGTCTAACGGACATACGTTCCGCTATATACGTAAATTCGCCTACTTTTGGCTGTCTTACGGACATAGGTTCCGCTATTTGCTTTAAATCGAGTCTTTTTTGAGTGCTACAGCACAAATAGCGGATCTCATGTCCGTTAAAATGTCGAAACCCTCTAAAATTCAAACTTAACGGAACTGATGTCCGTTAGCACTGCACGTCACCGTCCCTCGGCTCAAAAACGGGGAATTGGCAGCAAAATATACGTTTAAAAAAAGAGAAACCACTCCTACCAAAGGAGTGGCATCTAATCAAACTAATATAGCCTAATAACTAACTAATATAGCTTAATAACTATTTTGTAATGAAGCCTGCGATAAAACCGCTTTTTCTCTCTTAAAACTAGCAGCAAGCAGAATTAGAAGGAAACCTCCTCCAATGTACCACAACATGTACGCGTTGGAGCTGACTGCATCCAGTCCTCCGAAGTACATTACCTCCCTCATTCCTACAGCGGCGAATCGAAGCGGCGTCCACGAATAGATCCAATCATGCGATGTTTGGGACAGAAACTCCGGTGCCATATTAAGCAGCGGCATAGAGAAAAACATAAGCAGTACGAGAATCCCCATTGCCGGCATGCCAATCCAGTTCAGCAGTGCGGACTGCAGCATATAGAATGTCGCACCCACCAGCCATAGGAATAACCACGTATCCCACGCCTGCGACAGCTCCATCCCATACCAAGAAGAAGCCATCCAGACGAGAAATCCTGATGCAATACCAACAATGACAACTCCTGCTACAGGCTGCATCGAGATTGAGGACAATCTGCTTGCCCCAGCTTTCATCGCATTGCCGCAAGCCATAAACAGAATCAAAGCTGTCACTAAGCTGCCCATCCACATAATTTGTGTCAATAAACCTGGTGCATTGCCAGCAGCATTATTCGTACCGACCGCATGCACAGTCTCATCCTGTACATTGATTGGAGATAGCAAGGCTTGGGCAACAGCGACCGGTACTTGCTGCGTCTTCTCACCCATTTGTACAAGCATCGACTTGGACAACTCTGCTCCAGTCATTTTCATCACTTGACCGAGACTTTGTTTGACTAGCGTTGCTGCTTGCGAGCTTGCTCCTTCACTCACAATAATCTGAACAGTCGCAGGCTTCGGTGACGGTCCAGCTAATGAGGCGATTCCTGCGCTCAAATCAGCTGGAAGAATCAATGCTCCATAATACTCTCTATTGTCAATCCCTGCGCGTGCTTCTTCTTCCGAACTAACAATCGTCCAAGAAATGGGCAACTGATCGTTTTCCGTCAGCTTTTGTTTCAACATTTCACCCACCGCGAGCGAACCGCCAGTTGGGATGTTCACAGATTGGTCAAGCGTGACAAGCGCCACAGGTACATCCTTGGGCTTTGTGCCAAGCACCGATCCCATCATTGCCGCTCCAAAGACGACGAGCACGACCAGAACGATCAACATTCCGATCCACGTTATTTTTTGTTTAAAAATCCCCATGATTTCTATCCGCTCCTTCTCTCTATTAATTAACAAGGTGTTGATTAGCGTTCATGTTGTTAATTATAATGAGATGAGGGAAAAGTACAATAATCACTTCTATCCGCAGTGTTCATTACTCATCATTCCTTTTAACGTCTGTTCATTAACTCGAAAAATAGGGGGATTATATACCTTGAGTGATAAACTTGATCGCAGGCAAATTCGCACCAAGCAGCTTTTATATGAAGCGCTGATGAGCTTGATTGAAGAAAAAGGTGCTGATACCGTCACTGTGACTGATGTTGCTAACCGGGCGAATGTGAACCGAGGCACTTTCTACTTGCATTACCGAGATGTGCCTGATATGCTACAGCAGCTGAAAGACGAAGTATTTGCCACCGTAGAAGCATGCGTCATGAAATTCGATATCATGGAAGCGAGAACGTATCTCGACAAAGATGAACCGTATCCGCAAAGCATCAAAATTTTCGAAGAGCTAGCCCGTCATGCCGATTTTCTTCGCATTATGTTTGGACCAAAGGGTGACATGTCGTTGGCCATTCAATTTCGCACATTGCTCGCTTCACATATTTATGAGAAAATCAAAATCTTGCCTCAGCATAAAGTCGTCATGCCGCCCGAATATGTCGTAGCCTATATGACATCGGCCAACTTTGGCATATTCATGCACTGGATCGAATCTAGACTAAGCCAAACCCCGACGCAAATGGCCAAGATGATGATCCGAATCATGAACTATGGGCCCTTGGTATCATTTGGCCTTAGAGATGCGCCGTCTGGGAGTATAAATGACTTATAGGTTAGCTGCCATCTTCTGTGACTTGTCATAAAAAAGACAATGAAGCCCCATTAGCTCCATTGTCTTCATCCCAACATACTCAATCGTCCAACGTACGAAATGATCGCAAATAATTTTGGATGTCCCCTTGCGGGGTTTCAAGCAAGCCGGAAAGCATCCTTTGCATGCCATGCAGCTTTTTAACTTTTTCATCGATCTCCATAATTTTATTCCGTACTAATTCCTTTAACAACTCCTCATCCATGTCTTGACTAAGCATTTGCAAACCTTCTTGGATTTCCTTTAACGAATAACCTAATGATTTCGCATCTTTGATGAATTTAATCTTTACAAGATAATCATCAGAATATATTCGGTACCCACTTGCTACCCGGCGGGGAGCAGGCAAAAGCCCTCTCTCCTCATAGTAGCGGATAGCAGCCATGCTTAATCCCGTTTGCTTTGCCAATTCACCGCGTGTCATCCCTTCCATGAGTGTCCCCCAGACTATTAGCAAAAATAGTTCAATTACATCCTCTTTTTTGTATAAACCTCATCAAACTTCACTTCGGGATACTCCGGCGACCACCCGTTTAGGAGTGCCTGCTGTTCACCCTTTAAATATTGATCAAAAAAGGCTCTTACATAGGACCGAGTTATATCAATATTATGCGCTGCTTTAATGCCCTTAGCAAAAATTGATGGCGATATAAGCGCTATATCCGTGAAGCTCTGATGATTAAAATGATCGATGGTCAAAAAGTAAGTGTCATTTGTGCTTCTCGTCATCACCGACTCCAAATCAGGAGTAAACTCCTCATAGAAATAATTGTTCTTTTTCGTATTCGTTGGATCTAAGCTCGCTGCTGTAATGCTGGACATCATATACATAAAGGGCTGCTGCAATCCGGTATGGGCAACTTCACCCCAGAAACCGCCTTCTAAACTAACACCTGCCTTGAATCGCTTGTCCTGTGCGAGTGCTTCAGCAGTCGTTGCTCCTCCATAGGAGTGTCCAAATATGCCAACGTGATCTAAATCGAGCTTGCCTTCGAACAAGCCAATAGGGTCCGACGTGTTCCATTTTGTTATCGTATCCAGCACAAAGGATGCATCTGCTGCACGAATGCCAACGCCTTGGATGTTGTACTTGTATAGCTCTGCCGTAGTTGGAAACTCAGGTGTTGCTTCATAAAAAACAGAGCGTCCATCAGGAAATTTAACTTTTGCTGACGTATAGGGATGGTCGATACCGACAACAATATAACCGTGACTGACCAGCTCCTCGATAGCTGTTATGCTCTGGAACCGGGTTGATCGAATCCCTGGGGAGAACAGCAATACCGGATAGATGCTTTTATCTGAAGACAACTCCGCTCCAGCAACAGCATGCGTAGGAATTGCTGTGACATGACTGAATATCTGCTTCGGAATACCAAATACCAAACTGATCGCATCCCCGAGCTCAGCTGGATAATGCTCCACTTTCTTACCTTCCATTTTACTCCGATCAGCAGGATACCAAATATTCACCATAAGCTCCCGTTTGTCACTCAGGTCATCTCCAGTTAAGATCTCATCGCGCGTCACATCTGTTAAATGCTGTGAAATGGTCCCAATCCCATAACTCCCGGTTGGTTCAGGCATTGTAAATACGGGCAGCAGTCTGCTCAAATATACAGAAGAAACCGAAAGAGCCAATACGACAACAGTTAGCAAACTGTTTTTTAACAAACGCTTAGTGCGGACTTTGCTGTGCGGCTTAACCAATCTAAGGAGCAATACAAAGATTAGCATTAAAACAGCACCATAGGCCGGAACCATCTGTATGCGAAAATGATCGATTATTCCATGCAAGAATACAACCAACACTAAGGACATACATAACACTGCATTCAGCCGCCGCTCCCTTTTGCCAAATAGGATTCCCGCCGTGACTGCAATAATGAGTAAAATAACAACTACCTCTAATATTCGCATCATACATAACCTCCAACTTCATCTCAAACTTCAATTATGGATAGCCGTAATTGATAAGATAGAGCATAAATGTTGAAGTATACTTCAAGGTCAAGCTTTAATTGGGACATATAATAAGATTTCGAATTCACCATTTCTGACGACAACTTCCAGAAATATATCGTTGATCTCATATTTGTTGCTGAACCTTCACTTTCCATCTGCCTCGTTCTGTTTTTATCGCCTAATTAAATGTTAGAATAGAGAGATCAATTCAATCTATATTAGGAGCATGAAAAGTGCGAGGACATCCAATTCACATTTTACGAATCACAGGTTTTTTAGATGGTATTTCATTGCTTTTATTACTATGTATCGCTATGCCCTTGAAATATATATGGGGAATAGAGCAAGCCGTGACGCTTATGGGAAGTATTCACGGGGGGATTTTCAGTTTATATGCTGTAGCGATACTTTATGCAGCTATTCGAGTGAAGTGGAGTTTGCTTTGGCCTGCAGCAGCAGTAATTGCGGCTTTTGTGCCATTAGGCAACTTTTTGCTCGATTGGCAGCTTAAGAAGGCACAAGCCAAATTTAGCGTAAAACCTTTTAACTATGCCATATTAGTGTACAGTATCGTGTTTTTCTCTTTTATAGATTTATTTACACAGCTGCCGGTTATGAGTACTTTTGCCGCTTCCGTTGGTGCAAGCTCGTTTATTGTAGGCATTGTTGTTGGGCTTTATTCGTTAACCAATACGTTTGGCAACATATTGTCTGGTATTATGACGGATAAGGTAGGGCCGTTCAAAATACTAATGATCGGTTTGCTTCTGACAAGCAGCGCACTGCTGTTATATCAATTTGTTGACTCTCCAGTCGTATTAATAATCGTACGAATCATTCATGGTTTTGTGGCCGGCTTAATTGTTCCAGCTGCGTTTACTTTCTCTGCAAATACTACGATAAATAATGAGCAAGGGAAAAAAGTTGCCTTCACAGGTACCTTTGTTGGATTAGCCGCCATTATTGGACCTGCTTTCAGCGGAATTATGGCAAGCAAAACTTCCGTACCCTTCGTTTTTACTTGTGTGGCTGTATTAGGGTTTGCACTCGCCATTTTGTCTGCTATTTTTCTAAGCAAGTACAAACCATTAAAGAAAGAAAAAGAAAAAACGGTCGAACAAGCAGCAGGCTCATTCTTTAATGCAGGTGTTATGAAAGCTTATGGCGGTGCCTTTTTCTTAATGTTCTCTCAAGGTGTAATCGCATATTTGTTGCCTCTGCATGTTCAAACGCTTGGATATGATTCCAAATTAAGCGGTACGCTAATGAGCACTTTCGGGATCATTGCCGTTCTCATGTTTGTACTTCCTACAAACCGTATATTCGATCGCGTTTCCCCATCAAGAACGATGGCATTAGGCATGGGTTTAATGGGATTAAGTCAGCTGCTTATTAGCCAATCATCAACGACATTAGGACTTTATTTTGTTTTAGGACTATATGGTATCGGCTTTGCTTTCTTGTTCCCATCCATCAATACGATGCTCATTAGAGCTACGCCAGCTGAGCTTCGCGGGAAAGCTTATGGATATTTCTATGCCTTCTTCTCTCTTGGTGTTGTTGCAGGCTCATCCGTTCTGGGATGGCTTCCTTTCAACATTATCGAAGGGTTCATCTTTACTGGAATCATCCTTCTGTTATTTACTGTTTTCATCGCCTTGAACAAGCAAAAAGAGCAAGCCTTCAATCACTAGTGCATAGCTGCAAAAAAAAGACAGCCTTCCATTCAACTGGAGGCTGTCTTTTTCTTTCTCCACTTTAGCCGCCATTTACTGCTGTTCTCTCCAGCGGGGTTCGTCAGGACATTCTCCAACTCTAGCCGCAATGATTACCGATAAATAGTCTTGTATCATTTCACGGGTAACCTCCATTTGGACAAGATACAAATCTGCCAATGTTCTCTTTAATCCCCTAACCACTTTTATATCCTCTGTACCTTCAGGCACGGGTGTATACTCCACCAAAAATACAGTTCTTGCAACATCATATAAAAAATGTCCGTGGCACACATTCATGAAATCGATAACTTTTGTCTGGCCATTGGATAATAAAATATTGCCTGGATGAAAATCACCATGACAAAGTGTGTCTCCATCCTTCAATTCACTCCATTTTTGCAATACACCTTCTTGTTCCACTCCATTAGCCGATGACGCATTTGTTATATTGTATTTTAAAAATGATTTGTAATCCGGCACATCGCTAGTGCTAACTCTGTTCTCTAAAATCGACTTATGAAGCTTGGACATATGTTCCGCGCATCCATGGAGATCACCTGTTTTCAAAACCCAATCGAGCAGTGATTCGCCCTCCACTTTGTCATAAATAATACCCATACGCTCTTCACAACTAATCATTTCATATGCCTTTGGTTTTGCGAAGTTCATTTCATTAATGGCTTGTGCGTTTCTAAACTCTCTTTCTACATCACTTTTTGGATAACCGTGAACGAAAAGCTTAAGCACTGTACCTTCTTCCCATTCATATACCGATGCGGTATTGCCTTCACCGATTAATTTCCCATATTTCATTGATGTCATCTTTCCTTTCCAAATGGCTGATTCGTTTCATGATATCCTCTATACTTTTCTACCAATGATCATAGCATATTATGGAAATTCGCGAACTTCACTAGAGCTCACTATAAAAAAATAAAACAAAAAAACGGCATTTCTGCCGTTTTGATTAAAGTGATTGGTGAAGCTTGGCGCTAGCACTGTCTGAACATCACGCTGTTCATTATGTCCGGCGCATATAGGCACGAACCGTAATCGGTGCAAAGATCGCTACGATCACAATTGCTCCGATCAGAGAGATAGCCAAATCCCAGCCTACCGTTCCAGAGTTGGTCAAATCACGGACGGCACTCACAAGATGCGAGACCGGATTGATGTTGACAAACCATTGAAGCCATTTCGGCATTGTATCAACCGGTACAAAGGCATTGGAAAGAAACGTCAGCGGAAACAGCACAATCATCGATATCCCTTGTACGCTTGAGGCAGTACGGGCAATGACGCCAAAGAAAGCGAAAATCCAGCTGATTGACCAAGAACAGAAGATCACAAGTAGAGCAGCGATGGCCACATGATCGAGGCCTCCATCAGGACGATAGCCCATAATGTATCCCATAGTTAAAGTGAGTACAGTAGCAATCGTGTACCTAATGGTGTCTGCAAGCAAAGCTCCAGCTAACGGAGCAATTCGTGAGATGGGCAATGACTTGAATCGATCAAATACACCTTTGTCCATGTCCTCGCGCAATTGAACGCCAGTAACGACTGAGGTCGTAATTACAGTCTGTACGAGAATGCCGGGAATGATGACGGGCAAATAACTGATTACGTCGCCAGAGATGGCACCGCCAAAAATATAGGTAAACATTAAAGTAAAGATGATTGGCTGAAGTGTAACATCAAACAATTGCTCAGGTGTGCGCCGAATTTTAAGCAGGCCGCGATAAGCCATCGTTAATGAATTACGAATGGTTTGACCAAAGCTCGTGTGGTTTTTCAGCTCACGATCAAATCCTGATTGAATGGAAGTGCTTTTCATACTTTTACCGCCTCCGCTTTATTGGATACATCGGACGCTTGTGCAGCGTCCTCTTTAACACCATGACCTGTGATTGTGAGGAACACCTCATCTAGGGTCGGTTTTTGTACGCTCATTTCTGCCAAATGAATCCCTCTCTCACGCAGTGCGATAAGCAGATCTGTGACCAAATCGGCATCCGCCATAGGGGCCGTAATCATTCCGGCTTCATATAACACAATTGATTGTGTTTTCAGCACATGTTCAACCGTTTGACGAGCTGCTTCGATGTCCAGCGGGTTTACTACTCTCAATTGCAATGAGGAGGTACCTACTGAAGCTTTCAGTTCATCCACCGTGCCCTCTGCCACTACCCGACCGCGATCGATAACTGCGATTCTATCAGCCAATTGATCCGCCTCATCGAGGTACTGTGTCGTTAACAGCACAGTCGACCCCGTCTTCACCAATCGGCGAATCGTATCCCACATCTGAGCACGCGTACGCGGGTCGAGCCCTGTAGTCGGTTCATCCAAGAAAATAAGCGGCGGTTGTGCAATAAGACTCGCCGCCAAATCCAAGCGGCGGCGCATGCCGCCGGAAAAGTTTTTCAATGGCCGCTTCGCTGCTTCCGTCAAACCAAACTCCTCAAGCAATTCATCTGCTTTACGCTTCGCTTCTGAACGCCCAAGCCCTAACAGCCTAGAGAAGATAACTAGGTTTTCTGTAGCGCTTAGTGATTCATCAACCGATGCGTACTGGCCGGTAACCCCAATTAATTGACGAACAATCTGCGATTCCTTTACTACATCGTGCCCGAAGATTCGCGCCGAGCCTGCGTCTGGACGAAGCAAGGTTGCGAGCATACTAATCGTTGTGGTCTTGCCTGCTCCATTCGGACCAAGCACACCGTAAATTGAACCCGCGCGTACATTCATATTCACGCCATCCACAGCCCGATTTTCACCAAAAGTTTTTACGAGTCCGTTCGCTTCGACAGCCCAGTCACCGTGGTTTGGCTCTATTTTCTTGTTATTTACATGAACCATTGTAATTCCTCCTATACAACTGTTGATAACGTGATGGTAACGTACCTTTGTAAACTGAATTTAAACGAAAAATGATCTGCAGTTTAAATCTTACGTTTTATCGAGCGCTAAAATTCTATCCCTGACCTTAAATCCACAGAAATAAAACATCCCACTTAAAAGCAGATCACCAAAAAAAGCCCCTATTTCTCTGCCGATTGCAGGAAATACGGACTTTCTTACTGACCGCCATTTGAATTAGGGTCTGTTTTAGATATTTATAAAGGAGCGATTGCAAATAAAACCTTTTTGATTGATCCATTTTTGGCGAAAAAGGGGGCAAATCCTCCGTTTCCAAATACATTGAATCAGGATACATTTAACCCAACAGTAGATCTCCCCATCGAAGAGATCATAGATGCAGATGTCGTTATTGTCACTCATTTACATCCTGATCATTTTGACGCCGCGGCGATCGAAGCATTGCCGAAAACTATTCCTATTATTGCACAGTCTGAAGATGATGTCGCAGTCATCCGAAAAGCAGGTTTTCAAAATGTACAATCGATAGATCGTATTACGTATATAGAAGGCATTAGCTTAACTAGAACAAACGGAAAACATGGTATTGGCGAAATTGGAAAGATGATGGGCGAGGTTTCTGGCGTTGTCTTTTACCATACGGATGAAAAAACACTTTATCTTGCAGGAGATACGATATGGTACAATGATGTTGAGGACAGCATCAGACTGCATCGTCCTGAAGTCATCATTGTAAATGGAGGGGCTGCACAATTTCTTCAAGGCGATCCGATCATTATGACAAAAGAAGACATTTATCAAACCTATATGGCAGCTCCGCAATCAACCATTATCGTTTCACATATGGAAGCACTCAATCACTGCTTATTAACTCGAAGAGAATTACAAGCATTCCTTGATGAAAAGGAACTTTCAAAACATATTTTAATACCCATTGATGGTGAATCCATCACTTTTTAAATAAAAATCATTTGCCTCTGGCGTAATTAGGCTGTCGAGAAACTCTCGGCAGCCTTCAATATGTCTAATTTATATAAATCCTGCCGCCTAGTAAAGGATTCAAAGTACTTTACAGCTAACTATTTTGTTCCATAACCTTATAAACACAGTTTCTTCCGCCTGACAAAATATGCTCTACGCGTTCGATCTGAACTTCACTGCCTAGCACGGATTGAAAGAGGCTTAACTCATTTTTACATAACCCGGCACAAGCAGCAGCAGCTTCACAGATCGGACAATGCTTCTCTATAAACAACAGGCTTCCATCGCCTAGATCCTTGATCTCAGCCATATAACCTTCTTTTGTGCGAATATCAGCCAGTTTCTCCAGTTTTCCAATTAGATGAGGTTCCCCGCCAAGTTGGAAAAGATATTGCTCCAGCATATTTTTATTTCGAACCGCCAGCAGCTTATCCAGTCCCTCGATTCCGAAAGCCTCTCTCATAGATTGAAGCAGACTAACTGACAATTCTGAATACCCGCTTGGAAAAAATCGATCAGCTTCAGGCGTCAATCTCCACAGCTTAGCCGGTCGTCCCATCGGACGAGCTTCTTCTTCATACGTAACTAATCCTTCTTCTTTCAGCGCATTTAAATGCTGGCGAATAGCCATTCCAGATAATAGAAACTCTGAGGCTAATGCCATAACATCCATACCACCCTGCTGCTTCAGCAGATTAATAATTCCTCTTCGCGTCTTTGTTGAGGAATCTTTGTTCGTTTGACTTCCACTCATTATAGGGACCTCCTTTTGAGGCAACTGACTCTATATCACTCTCTACATTTTAAATAAAAATGTTGACAAAGTCAAAGCCGAACGGTAGCCTGAACTTTATAAAGAAATATGTTTACTAAGTATCCGGATATGGCGTATACATAAAAAATTTTGTTGGAGGTTAAAGGCAATGCCGAATCATCAAAGCATTTTCAGTCCGCGTTACTTTGCACTATCGATAGGAATTATTTTGTCAGTGATGGCAGTAGGATTTGAGGGCCTAGCCGTAACCACGATCGCTCCTTCCATCGCCGGTGATTTGAATGGCATTCATCTCTTTGGCTGGATATTCAGCACTTATCTGCTTGCTCAGATTGTTGGCACCCTGGTTGTCGGTCGTATTATTGATAAAAAAGGGCCAGCAGCACCGTTTACGATTGCACTTGTTTTGTTTATAGCGGGTCTGATTGCTGCAGCTGCTGCCAGCGATATGTTCGTTATGATTGCGGCGCGAGCGCTGCAAGGCCTTGGTGCTGGTGCGATGATGACTTGCGTATACACCGCTATCTCCTTAAGCTATCCCGATGAATTGCGTTCCAAAATACTCGGTGCATTCGGTACAGCCTACGTCCTTCCGTCTATGCTCGGTCCATTCGTTGCCGGTTTGATTGCAGAACAGTGGTCTTGGCGATTTGTGTTCTGGGGCATATTGCCGATTATTGTTTTGTCAGCCATTCTTAGCTTGCCGGCTTTTAGAAAATTGAAGGTACAAGGTACAAGGGAGGGAAATGGTGCCGCCGCTACGTGGATGGCTTTATTTTTAACGATAGGTACTGGTATTTTCCTCGTTGGACTTGGCATGCTGCCCAAAATTACAGGAGCTGTATTAAGCATTGCCGGCTTAGCCATCATGTCATATCCACTGCGCAAGCTGCTGCCTACGGGCACTCTACTATTCCGAAGAGGAATGCCGGCTATTCTAGCAACGCGTGGACTTTTCTTCGCCGCATATGTCAGTACACAAAATTTTCTTGTGTTAGCTCTAATCGATATCAAAGGCATTAATCCCGCTCATGCCGGATTAATTGTTGCCAGCGCGGCGCTTAGCTGGTGTCTCTTTGCTTATTTGCAAGGGCGCTGGGATACAGCAGACCAAGGCCGCGGGCGCAACAGAAGAATTATTTTAGGCGTGCTGCTGCTCACATTAGGTTTTGCTTTAGTCGTTTGGATTCCAAACGTAACGGTTGCCTTGGCCGTAATGGGGCAAATCATTGCAGGAATTGGAATGGGATTATCCCATCCAACGAGCGGTGCGGTTGCATTTGCCCATACTAGTGATGACGGAGCTGGCGAGACCTCCGCTAATCTGCAATTTGCAGATTCTTTCACACCGGGTGTGGTCATCGGTATAGGCGGTGCTATCCTTGTCGTTAGTCAGGCTGCCGGAATGACGATGCAATCGGGATTGATTGTAACGATGGGATTTAATCTTTTGTTAATACTAATGAGTTTATTTGCAAGTATTCGTATTTCTTCTAAGAAACCAATGGCAGGCTAAAACGCGATGAGAGGATCTGGAGGAGGAGAGATTATCTCAAGCGAATGAATGAGTGAGTTACTCTGTCAGTTAGTTCATAAAGAAGAAGAGGAGCCTAATTACAGGCTCCTCTTCTATCGTGTACGACATTAATATAAAGTTTTTGTAGCGCCTGCATCATAGCTCAGCAGCTCATCTGTTCGATTGTCGCGTATTTTGGCTGCCCATTCTGGATCAGCAAGCAGTGCACGGCCTATGGCTACCAGATCAAACTCTTCCATTTCCAGTCTTTCAATTAAGCTGTTCAGAATGGCCGGCTTCGCTGCGTCCCCGCTGCTGCTTCTAAATTCATTGTCCAGCCCAACTGAGCCTACAGTTATCGTTGGTTTTCCTGTCAGCTTCTTCGTCCATCCTGCCAGATTTAGATGAGAATCCTTGAACTCCGGCTCCCAATATCGCCGCGTTGAACAATGGAAGACATCCACTCCCGCATCAGCAAGCGGCGTCAAAAATTGCAAAAGCTGCTGAGGTGTTTCCGCCAATTTGGCATCATAATGACCTGCCTTCCATTGTGAGAATCGGAATACGATTGGAAAATCTTTTCCGACTGCACGACGGCAAGCCTCAACTATTTCAACGGCGAAACGTGTCCTCGCTGCAAGATCACCGCCATAACGATCAGTCCGTTTATTGGTTTGGTCCCAGAAGAACTGATCGATCAAATAACCATGCGCGCCATGAAGCTCAATACCATCAAAGCCGATTCGTGCTGCATCTGCCGCTGACTGTGCGTAAGCAGCGATAACATCCCCAATCTCTTTCTCCGTTAGAGGCTCTGTTATTTTCTCACCTGATAGATTAAGTCCCGAAGGACCAATTGGCAATGCTTCGTTATTGGGGAGGTCGCCAATTTTGCGCGTTAACCCAACATGCCATAGCTGCGGAATAATTTTACCGCCGGCTTCATGCACTTCTTTTACCACGTTGGACCAGCCGCTCAGCGCAGCCTCCCCATGAAAGTGAGGCCAATTCGGACTTGCAGCAGCAGCCTTATGATCGATTACGGTTCCTTCAGTAACGATAAGACCGACGCCATTCTCCGCCCGCCGACGATAATAAGCCGCAACATCAGCCCCTGGAACTCCATTTGGGGAGTATCCTCTTGTCATTGGCGCCATTACAATACGATTGGCAACCTGCAAATTTTTGGAGACAAAGGGCTTAAATAAAGCTTCAACCGCTGTTTCATTTGTGGTATTAGACATGTACATTCCTCCTATATATTGGATTTGAGTTTAATTAGGTTTGTGTACTATAGATACTATCATGAATTACCGTGTATTCCCAGCACTTTACTTATTTTCAATGCTATAAAACCGAAAACCTTTTAATCTAAAAAAGCCCACTGATGGTATAATGGAAAAGGAATCCAAATAAAACAATTGTCCAACAGGAGGGTTTGTATGGATTATCTTCGAGATTACACTATGTATGCAGCTATATTTGGCATGTTTAGTTTCAGTTGGTTTGGCTGGGCACAAGAAAATCCTAGAGCGAGTTGGCGCAAATACATTGGCATAGCATCTGGCATTGCACTTTTAGTATGCTTGGCAGGCGTCTACCTTAGTATAACGAACTGGGACGCACCCTCCGCTTTGTCTAATCAATCATCTTTCAAAAACTATTTGATTTCGGTATACACTGAGATTATTTTGGCTGGTGCGGGTGCTTTTGTATTTATAAAAACAAAACGCAGCAAATACGTTTCCCCTTGGATTGCCTTTATTGTTGGTATTCATTTTATTAGTTTGAAACATGTTTTCAATGATCCCAGTTTATATTTACTTGCTGCATTGTTGGTTGCCGTTGCCATCAGTACTTTATTCATATCTCCAAAGCTTAAGGTAGCCCATAGCGCAATTACAGGTATTGGTTCTGGTACCGCTTTATTCTGCTTCGCCCTCTTAGGCTTGATTCGATATTTCTTGGTCTAATACGAGCCAAAACAACCATAACTGCATCTCTGCTGTTATGGTTGTTTTTTTATTTATTTTCTATCTATTAAAATGGCGCAGCTTCTCTGGATTCATGACGATATAAATGTCCGAAATGACGTTGTCTTTGATATGAAAGGTAATAACCGAAAACGTAAGCTGACCAGACTTAATCACAATGCCGCTATTTCCATTTAGTTCAACAACATCACAAGTGAAATCTGAAGGAACTTCCGGCCTAATCGCCGTAAAATAACGGATAATAAGATTTTGCCCAACAATCGGACGCAGAGCCGCATTTGTTTTGCCGCCTCCATCCGTATACAATACTGTTTCCGTGGAAAGAATCGCCAGCATGCGATTGATATTGCCAGAAATGATCGCGTTTACGAATTCCTCCATCATAGGACTAGCAATCTCCTGCGGAGCCAATTTACTGCTGGAAGAGGACCCTATGCTTTTTTTTGCCCTATAAAAAATTTGCCTACAGTTTCCGCTGCTCTTATCGAGAATAGCGGCAATATCTTGAAATGGATAATGAAATAGCTCCCTTAGTAGAAAAACAACACGCTCTACGGCGGTCAGCTGCTGCAATAACAGCAAGTATGCGGTAGACAACATTTCCTTCGAAATGTATAGTTGGAGCGGATCGTTTGAGTTAACACCACTCGTAACGAGAGGCTCTGGCAGCCATGGCCCCACATACAATTCCCGCTGCCTGCTTGTCGAATTCAACTTATTCAGGCATTTATTCGTAACTACTTTGCACATATACGCTTTAATAAACTGAATATGATCAGACTGATCTTCATGCAAAGAGATAAACGCGTCCTGAACAATATCCTCCGCATCCGCGACACTGCCCATCATTTGATAAGCGAGCGAAAATAATAACGGCTTCAATTCAACATATAGCTGTTCCATATTCACATGTCACTCCCATTCATACCTTTATGTTGTCTAATTACGGCTTGTGCGGCTCTTCTAGCGCCAGCAAGCACAGCATCAACCAAAGTTTCTCCAACATGACCGGTCCAATCTCCCGCAACATAAAGACCTGGGATTTCCGGAACTTCCGGCCCTGGATAAATGCCATTCTTATCAATAGAAGCAAAATCATGAGCAACCGTTATATTCGGTAAAAACTGACGGGTAGCTTCTACTTCGCGCCATCCCGGCTGCATAAGATCCAGCGCTTGCTCCAAGTGCTGTTCATCCTCTTTGGGATAGCTCGGATTTTCTCCAAGCTGCTTAATCATATGAATGACGACAGAATCCCCATCGTCGTTATGGCTCGCAACGGAGGTTGGGTTGTTATAAAAAATAGGAGCATCCAACCAGAAGCCAGCGATGAAGGACGCGCTTGGATTCGGTAGACGATGCAATACAAGATCCAAACAAGCCGCTTTTATCGTATGCGCTTGCTCCTTCCAATTAGAAAGCAGGTTCTGATTAGCGTCCTTTACAAGCTTGCATGCATCTCCTAGACCAGCGGCCACGATGACAGACGAAATCACCAATGACTCTCCATCCGTAAAACTGACTCGCAAACCTGCTTTGTCTGGTACAATTCCAACTACTGAACGACCAGTCACAATCGTAACCGAGGCTTGCTCTGCTTTTTGCTTTAGCGCATCTACAAGATTTACCCACCCCTTTTCAATATAAAATGCCTTTCCGCCAAACGTTCGCTGCAATTGCTTCACAGCGATTGAGGCTATTAGCAGCTCTGGGTGCGGTACAAAGGTGTTCGTCCGACAAATCGAATAAATAACATGCCTAATCATCGGATCTTGAACTTCCTTTTCAGCCCATTCTCGGAATGTTACCCTTTCGAGTTTCGTTGTATCGATTTTAGCTAATTTCATCATAAACCGTGCTAGCTCTATTTTCCCGGTAAACGAGAACAATTTAGATGTCATCAATTGAACGGGTCCAGTTGGTAAAGGAAACACTTTATTGTTCCATATTGCGGCCACTGATGGTGGTGGATTGGCACCTTTTAGCTTGAGATCAAGCTCTTTTAGCACTTCCTCGCCTACCCCATCCTGATAGAAAGCATGCACACCCAGGTTGAGATACGCTCCTTTCTTTTTCACCGTTAACGCTCGACCGCCCAATCGATTGGACTTTTCGACTAGCAGCACACGTAATCCTGCTTTAGCCAAATAAATAGAAGCTGTCAGACCAGACAAACCTCCGCCAATAATGACTGCGTCATAGGCTGTTTTGAGCTCAATCATAATGATCACCTCAAGTTTTTGCTTATATGACAAATAACAAAGGTGTTTTGTTACAGAAAAGTATTCATTTTAATGCCCTGATCAGCAAGGGGTTACGATTTCATTTACTAATATCTCCAACTATTGGCTCTTGTCTCTGTATAAAGCCACTGTTTTCTTCTAGACAACAAGAGAAAAGTGAGCTACACTTTGTTAGAATTTGGCAAGATCACGAGGAGAATGGAGCAGGTTGAAGATGCGTATTGCCGCAGATATGAAACGTTTTTTGCAAGTGGATGGTGCAGGCAGGATGCTTTTCACCTTATTTTGTTATGGCATCGGCATGGGCATTCTAGCACCGATGAATGCAATTTATTTAAGTGAGAGCATCGGGCTTTCAAAGAATGAAGTTGTATCGATCTTCGTTGTGTCGCTGCTGCTCAATATGGGAACTACGATTACAGTTGGACTGTTAAGCGATAAGCTGCGCAGCAGAAAAAGACTGGTCATTGTCGCTGCTTTGTTATGTCTCGTCGGTTTGTTCATTTACATGAACGCAGAAGGTTATGTCCAGGCACTGATCGGCATGTGTGTTGTGAGCGCTCCGTCCGGACTCATTATGGGACAATTGTTCGCTATATCTCGGAATCATTTTGCTAGACTTGCCGGGGATATTGTGGAGATGGCACAAATTTGGCTGCGCGCAGGGTACAGTGTTGGTTTTTTTTGCGGTTTGCTGGCAGGAGCGAATTTGTATTTGATTGCTACGTTTCAAGGTGTATTATGGGGCAATTTTGCAGGTTACGCTATGCTCGTTATCCTGCTGTTGTTCTACCGGGAACACTCTGAAGAGAAAAAACAAGCTAATATGGGGGCGAGTGAGCCTTTTTCCCTCATTATGTTAATCGCTCTGCTGCTGCTTGCATGCGCAGATGCCATTCGCGGATTGTATTTGCCGCTTGTTGTAAAAACGTTGTTCGGCAAGCCGGAATATATGTCATATATTTGGAGCTCCCAAGCCGTATTCGAGCTGTTGTTCATGACCATCGCCGGGTATTGGGCGGCGAAATACGGCAGCAAAATAATTATTTTAATCGGCGGCTTTGGGGCGCTTATTACTTATACGATTTATGCCCTGCACTCGCCATTAATCGTTTTTTTCCTCATTCAGCCGATTTATTCTTTTTTTGTATCCATCTTGTACGGAGTAGCGATGGGGTATGTGCAGCGCATGTTCGCAGGCCGGACCGGATTCGGCGCTAGCTTGTACGTTTTCATTTCACTAACGGCATCATTAATCGGATATTTGTTACCATTATTTATCGAAGGGTACGATCCATCCATATTCGTCATTCCAATTGCGCTAGTCTCTATTTCAATAACGATTATGTCTATCGTGCTGATAAGGGAACGTCGTCTGTCACAGCTGCCTCAATAACAAAACAAGCCTTGAGCCCAATCGGGTTCAAGGCTTGTTCTTTGTTGCACAATGAACCTCAACAATCACTTTTCAACCCCGCAATTAACGGTAAGTTGGATTTACGAAGCCAATTGCACGCTCCACACTAAACTTGCCGTTCTCATAGGCCAAATACTCATTGCCTTTCACATGAAAAGGAATCTCTTGATTATTATAAATCATTGCACCCTGAATCTCACGCACACTCATACCAATGATCCCCTTCAATTGACCCTCACGATCGGTAATCACGCGAATGCCGCTTGGAAAACGGATGAAGCTTTCTCCATTCCGATACAACTCCGACCCCGTCTGCAAATTTAACAGTTCATAGGTAACACCATCCACGATTCGGCTGTAGCCTGTCTCACCAGTAATCTCTTCTCCATGATCCATATTGTAGGGTACAAGTCCCGTAAACCATAGTTCGCCGTCTGGTCTAGGCAAAATACCGCATAAACGCTCTACATAATCTAACAGGCACAATATCGATGGAGAATACGCCTCAGTAAATCCCTCGTCTCCCGTCCACGGGCTAACCGCCTGCGCAAAGCGGGTTGCTTTGGTAAATGAAGCTAAGATCGGGTACATCACCCAAGTGAGTTCAACGTGACGTCCATGATGCTCGAAAGCATGAGGTGCGCGAATCAAGCTAAGGAAGTTCGATGCGCCTCCCCAGCTATTGTAGCTAGAGAACGGATCAAAGCGCGGATCGTCCATAGCCATCGAAGTAAATGGATATTTGGCAAAAAATTTGCTTGTATTCAATAAATAACGTCTGAGCATCGTATCAAAAAAAGCCTGATCCCCTACTTCGCATGCCATTACGCGCAGCAGCACATCCGATTGTACTCGCACTAGCTCGTCGTTTCGGTCTCGATCATAGAAGAAATGATCCTCTTCATCAAAGCAATAACGATACAAGCTCGTTAAGCTCTCTTCGGCTTTCGCTAGCCAGTGCTGCTTGCTAGGAAGCCCAAGCTCTTCTGCAATACGAGCCAAGTAAAGACGTTGACAATACACATTTGCGGTTAAATCCGGCGCCAAAAAAGGTAATATCGGTGAATCAGGATTCATTTGCGCTGCATCATTAAGATGAGGGGTGTCAGGGACATGCCAGAACCGCGGTGAAAGATCATGCCCCGTATCAAAAGTACTGAATGCCTCTACACAACCTGTTCCACGGGTATTTCGGTATTGAACCAGCCACTCATCGTAGCTTGCCATCGCAGTATACATCGTTTGCAAAAACGGCTTCCCCGCTTGATTCAGCTTATAGTGGTTCCATATACTGCGTGCAAGCGGCGTCACCAGCTGAATCTGCCGAAATGCAGGACCATGCTCCGTTACTTTATAGGGCAACAAACCATCCTCACGCTGGTGCACGGCAAACGAGCGGAAAGTTGCATCCGATACGGAAGGTATAAAGCGAGAAAGCAGCTCAGCATTAATCGTTCCTGTACTTTCCAGCCAACAGCCGAGATAGATTCCTCCTTCTTGCAAAATCGGCTCTTCGCCGCCCGTTGGAACAATACAATCAAGCAGTTTGCGCACTGCTGCATAATAGACCTGCTCAAGCTTGCCTGAACGTGTAGTAAAACGTATTCCGGATTGCTTCCATTCCTCAAGGCTATTTTTATGAGATGGAATCTTCAACTCGCCAATCTTCTCATCTATAGACAGCTCTCGAAGCTGCTTCAGCAATGATTCGCTCATCCTAATCGCCTCGCTTTTCCGATTTAAATGCTTTCTCGACTAAATGTAAAACAGACTGCCGCGAGGCAGCCTGTCTATTCATGCATTGCTAATCCCAACTCACAGGAAACTATTGATTGTTTTTGAATATTTTCAGAGTGCCATTATAAAAGTCCTTAACAGCCACTTCTACGCTCTTGCGTCCGAAACCAATTTCATACATCGTCGATTCGGCAAGCTTGGAATATTCAGAGAAGCCCGGAGGATTGTAGCTGACCGCAAACGGCTCCTTGTTTGTCGCTTCTGAAACGCGGCTCGTGTAGTCATAAACTATTTTCTCTACGCTGTTTGCGCTAGTTTCAAGAAGCTTGCGGTTAGCCGCAACCACTGGTACACCGCGATCATTGCCTAACAATTTAGCAACATCGGGATCATTAATGAAGAAACTCAACAACGTCGCTACCTCGTTTGGATGTTTGGTCTTGGCATAACCCGACAAACCTTGGCTTGACTCGAATACTACGCCTGTTCCCTTCTCGCCGCGCGGCAGCTGTACCATAATCAGCTCATCTTGCGTAAGTCCTTGCAATGCTGCCAATTGATTGGACGGAATTAAGCTCATCGCTACTTTTCCTGTGACAACTAATGACTTACTTGTATCGCCGGGAGGATTGGATACTTGCAGCTCGGAAGGGACAACACCGCCGGCTTTCATCGTTTCATCCCAATATTGGAACCATTTTAACACGTCAGCCTCTTCGAAGCCCAGCGTCCCTTTATCCATATCATAAAGCTGTTTACCTTGCTGCTTCAGGCCGATATCCATTCCATCAATGGACATGTTGTAAGTACCATAGACACCGCTGCCCAGTTTGTCCGAGATCTCTTTGCTGATTCGTGCAAAGTCTTCCCAATTCCAACCATCCTCAGGAACGGGAAGGCCCGCTTTCTCGAACATCGTCTTATTCACAACGACTCCGCGTGCATTAGCACCAGCAGAAATATGAAGAAGCTTGCCGCCGATCGTGCCGTATTGAATCATCGATTGATCCATATCGCTTAAATTAAGCTCTTTATCCACGTATGGAGAAAGATCTAGAAGCACTTCCTTATTCGCATAATCGACCACATTTCCTCCTAAGAAAAAAATGTCTGGCGCTGTGCCGGAAGCAAGCTGCGTATTAAGCTTATCGAAATAGCCAGTGGATGGGGCAAACTCGCCAACAACCTTAATGGATGGGTTTTTCTCTTGGAAAATTTTCAACGCCTCGTTTGTAATATCCGCCCTCTTTTGATCTCCCCACCACATAATGCGCAGTTCTACTTGTTTTGCTTCACTTGACTCATTTCCGTTTTTCTCTTTTTCATTGCTTGATCCTCCACTGCCCGTACCACCTGAGCATGCCGCAGTGAACACCATTAACATTCCTAAAGCCAAAATAAGCAACCGCTGTTTCATTTTGATTTCCCCCAATACTCTATTATGAATTCGCTTTCACTTGTGATGCTACCCTGATTTCCGTTTATACGGAATTTCATTCCTTCGGGTATTCATTATCAATTTTTTCGGTTATCAAGCAAGAATACACATTATCATTTCAAACCGGTAGTTGCGATGCCATCCAAGAAATAGCGTTGAAAAATAAGGAATATTAGCGTGATTGGCACAAGCGACAATGCCGACATGGCAAGCAGCGCGCCCCAATCCGATTGACCAGTAGGATCAAATAAAGAACGAATTCCCAGCTGCACTGTAAACAGCTTAATATCACTCAAGTAGATCATTTGGCTGAAAAAATCATCCCATGACCAAATAAAAGTGAAAATAGCGGCGGATATCAAAGCGGGTACTAAGAGCGGAATGATAATGCGGAAATAAATTTGCCGCGGACTGCAGCCGTCAATCGTCGCACTTTCATCCAGCTCTCTCGGAATTCCGCGGATAAACTGCACCATCATGAGAATAAAAAAGGAATCATGCGCCAGCCATTTTGGCAGAACGAGCGGAAAATACGTATTGATCCATTGCAGCTCATTATAGATGACGTATTGCGGAACAAGCGTCACATGATAGGGAAGCATAATCGTCACCAGCATTAACGAAAACCAAAGCTTCTGAAACTTAAAATTCAACCGCGCGAACGCAAAGGCTGCTAAGGAGCACGTAATCACATTGCCAAGCACGCTTAGAATCGATATCAGCCATGAGTTTGCAAAAAACTTACTAAATGCGATTCCCTGAAAGCCGCGCCAGCCGTTAATGTAATTATCCAGAGTGAATGAGCTTGACCATAATCCCGGCTGTGTAAAGATCAGCTCATTAGGCTTGAAAGAGCTGCTTATTAACCAGAGTACCGGGTAAAGCATGGCGATGCCAAAGATGATGATGATCGTATGTTTAGTTAATCCATTTAACTTTCTCACTTGCATAGCTGCCTTACCTCCCTTCCTTGCTGTCACCGTAAAATACCCAATATTTCGATGTTGCAAAAATAATGGCTGTAAACGCCCCGATGATCAGCAGCATAATCCAGGCTAACGCGGATGCATAACCCATATCGAAGAACGAGAAGCCTTTCATATACAAGTACAGGGTGTAGAACATGGTCGCATCAAGCGGGCCTCCACGGCCGTCGCCAATGACAAATGCAGGTGTAAACGCTTGAAAAGAATTAATAATGCTCATCACGAGATTAAAGAAAATAACGGGAGAAATCATAGGAAGCGTAATGCGAAAAAATTGACGCGCCTTGCCTGCTCCATCTACTTGAGCTGCCTCATACAGATCAAGTGGCACTTGTTTAAGGCCTGCAAGGAAGATTACCATCGCTGAACCAAATTGCCACACGGACAATGAAATAATGGTATAAACAATGTAGCTCGGATGGGAAATCCACGAAGGTCCTTGAATGCCGAACCAGCCAAGAAACTGATTCACAAGGCCGCTGCCATCAAAAATCTGTCTCCACACAATCGCAATAGCGACACTGCCCCCGAGCAACGAAGGGATATAGTACACGGTACGGTAAATGCCTAGCGCTCGAATACCTTTGTTTAGAACCATAGCGACCATCAGCGCGAAAGCAAGACGCAGCGGAACGGAAATGAACACGTATTTGATTGTAAGCCACAAGGAATTCGAGAAGGTTTCGTCATCTTTAAAAATGTTAATATAATTTGAAAAACCAATCCATTTTGGCGACGTTAATAAATCATACTTCGTGAGCGACAAATAAAACGATCCAAGCATTGGACCGAGCGTCAGGCAGAAAAACCCGATCAGCCATGGCAGCAAAAAGGTATATGCGGTTAAGTTATGCTGATTGCTAAGCGGCTTGAGGCTTTTTCTCATCATGAATACCCCTCTCTTATTGATGTAGTTCCATCATAAGGGAGGGGCTATGAACATAGAATGCTAATTCTTTGGGTGTTCACTATCATTTTTTTCTGATTTTAATTCCGATTGCTGCTGACGATAATCCGATGGAGTCATTCCGTACATCCTTTTAAATTTGGAGCTGAAGTAGCTTGCATTGGAGAATCCAGTAAGCTCTGCAATATCCCAAAGGTTCAGCGTTGTTGTTTTTAGCATCCGAACAGCCTCAGCAATTCGTACTTCATTCAAATAGTGAATAAAGGTTTTGCCTACTTTAGCTTTGAACATTTCTGAGAAATAAGATGAATTATAATTGTACTTCTCTGCAATCATCGTCAAATTTAATTCATACATATAGTTCTCGTCAATAAACTGCTTAGCTGCCAAAATCAAGGATGGGTCGCTTTCCTGAGAGTCGCTTTGCCGCTTGCGCTCTATTTTAGCTGCAATACGCATCAGAAACCGCTCCGCTTTCTCTACTGTATCGAGTCCAAGTGTCATTTCCGGCCTTAGCCAAAGCTGTTCGCCGCTCTCCAAAGTGATTTGCGATTCATGCGCAATGGTCTCAAGCATCAAGTAAAGCTGGAAAATCAATTTGACAAAACGAAGCTGCGATTTCATTCCGCGCTGTAATTCTTGTCTAATCGCTGCTTCAAACGATGAAAGCTCTCCTCGAATTAAATACCGCTCAATAACCTTAATGGTATGCTCAGGTATAGCCGTATGCCCCTCAGAAGCGGGAGCTAGTCCAGCAACTTTGCCGTATGGCATGTTCCATGCCAGCAAAGAGCTAATATAACCTTCTTTCCACTGCTTAAATCCGCTTACCGTTTGACCGGTACCTATTTTAATTTCAAAGGCCATGTACTTATTTACGCTTTGAGTCAGAAACTCCGCAAATTCCCGCTCCAATTCATGATCCGCAGCGATTACAAAATGCATGAGGCCAGGATAATTGGTATCACGAAAAACCTCCATCTTCCCTTGGAACTTGTCTGCGCATTCTCTTGATATGATATCGAACGGCAATCGAAACTTGTCCGGCGTACGGTCGACCGAAGTGTTGGATTCCCCTCGCTCCCATAGCCCTGCTGTTATAAACCTAACCTCACGTTTATCCCATGAATCCAGCTCAAACAATCGGGAACGATCTTTTATAGTACTTTCCTGCAAAATCTCTTCCTTTACGAGATGAACGATAAAATGCTCTTTCATTTCCTTATAATATTGGGAGAGCCGCCACTGCGTCATAGCAGCCTGATCATGGCTTTGCCTGTCCTTGTCCAGTTCCTTCTTTACGTTTGAAAGCGTGTCGGTCAATTCTTTTCTAGCAACAGGTTTTAACAAATACTCGCGAGCCTGATTGCGAATGGCTGCTTTCGCATAATGAAAATCCTCATAACCTGTAATGACGATCAGGCGCAGCGATGGGTACTGCTCGTGACAGGAATCTAAAAATAACATACCGTCCATCACAGGCATGTTCATATCTGTAATCACAATATCAATAGCCTCTGCCGAAAGCCTCTCGAGCGCTTCGACGCCATTAGAGGCTTCCCCTGCAATGATAAGTCCAATACTGTCCCAGTCCACCTTAAGCTTTAGACCCTGACGGATCTCGGGTTCATCATCCACGATTAATACTTTATACATGTTGGTGTTCCTCCTGTGCTGGTAGTATGAGCTCTATCGTTGTACCCTCGCCAAGCGTAGAATCGATGCGGACCTCAAATAGTGATTCGTAGTAAAGACGGCAGCGTGCAAGAACATTTCCTAGACCAATTTGGCTGCTCCGGCTGGTAAGAATTTGCTCCAGCTGAACGGATTCCGATCGCTCCAGCAGCTTCTTCTGCTGCTCGCTTGTCATCCCCGGTCCGTTATCTGACACGATTAGATGAACCCTTCCCGCAGCATGGCTTACACGTATGCGGACGATTGCCTCGGATTGATGCATAAAGCTGTATTTAACGGCGTTTTCTATCAACGGCTGGAAAATAAATTTTACCGTCGACAATCTTAAAAGGTCGCCTTCCTCCTCAATCGTTATGTTCAGTTGATCACCGAAGCGAATTTTCAAGATCGACAAATAATAGTGCACATAAACAAGCTCTTCTTCCAACGGAACGAGATCATCGCTAATTTTAAGAGAGAAACGCATCATTTTCCCTAGTGATTCTATAACTTCGACCGTATCATCCGTCCGTCGCTGTATGGCTAAGCTGCTCATGAGCTCCAGCGTATTAAACAGAAAATGCGGATTAATTTGCATGAGCAGCGCTTTGTATTCCGCTTGCTGCCTAAGCAGCTTTAGCTCAAACTCGGTTTTGATATGCAGTCGCAATCTCGAAACCATGTTGCGGAATGTTTCAGTTGCAAAACCCACTTCATTGCGCACCCTCTTCTCAGGCGCGAGACGGCTCTCTGCAAGTACAAAATCGCCTCTTTGTACATGCCGCATTGCGAGTACCAGCCGTGAAAGCGGCTTCGTAATTCCATGCGAGAACCAAGTCGCCAGTATCAAAGACACAATTAACAAGACAGCCGCAACGATTAGAATCGTGCTTCGCAGGCGAAAGAGTTGTGAATACAAATCTTTCTCTGATACGAAACCAACGAGCATCCAGTTCGTTTTCGGCAGTTTTTTGTATACTAAAATTTCTTTTTCTCCGCTTAAATTATTTAAATAAACGACGCCCTGCATCCTCCAGCCTGTCCGTAAATCGTCAACCTGCCGTACCATCTCCGAATGGGCTCCGTATTCGTTCTGGGACAGCATTGGTTTGCCATGCTGATCTAATAAATAGATCGTTCCGCTTTCCCCAAGATGGATTCTGCCTAGCGGCTCCAGAAAATAGTCAGCGCTTACATTAATCTTCATCACACTTTTTGTTAGTGAAGGCTCAAATGAACTGATCGGCATCAGCATACTGATTACCGGATGTTTGTTGTTATTTCGCAGCTCTGCGACATCCGTATGAGCCGGAATCCAGTATTGATCCTCGTTTTTAAAATCGAGATACCACTTTTCCTTCAGAAAGGAATCGTTAGACACAACTAAATTGCCGCTGCTGACCCACATGCCATCCTGACGATAGACGGCGACACCAGAAACACTGGAATAACTGTTCGTTGTCTGCGTCAAAAACTGGCTCATTCGGTAATGGGCAAGATTTTTTTCTCCCTCCGTGGATGCGGAATCAGACGCTACTGCATCCCAATTATTCGTAATATCGCTATTAAAAACGATAGAGGCTAAATCATAGATTTGTGTTTGAACCATATCAATGTAAGATCCGTATTCATCCATTTTCTCCAGTGCTGAAGATTCAATGTAAGAGCGAATAATGGAACGGGACTCATTAAATAAAAGAATGGACAGTGTGACGAAGGATAAAACGAATAGTAAACAAAAGATTGCAATCAAACGACTTTTTAACGAATAAAACATAGCCAGTCCCCTCTCATGCCAGCCTTTCTTCTAACGATGTTTAGCCCTGGTAATAAATCTAGAAATAAAGTTGCTGCAATCCCCTCTTCTTTAAACCTATTATAGTCGTCAATCTCATACATGCAATAAAATATAACAGGTAAACAGAATAGACATTAGCTCTTACTCTCCTCCCAATCCAATGGCAACCGAATATCTTTTCCTCAACAGGGAAAAGATGTAATCATTCGACACTTCACTTCGGATAGGAGACTCGCATGCGGAAACCGCCCAATTTTTCACCTAATCACACTTCATCCGACAAGCCATCTTACCCGAACATTTCTCCCCTTCTGGAAGAAAACTTGAACTCGCTCGAAGGTTTTTTTGCCAACTGCAAAGACTTGAAAATATATCGTTGGAGTTATGGACATGGCTTGGAGCAATCAGCCTTTACCGTCTATTTCGATACGCTAACTAAAACGACCGTTACGAATTTTGCAAAGGATACGCTGCAAAATCTGGTCCCGCATGAGCTCGGGCCTGCCGAGACGGTAACGATTAAAGACGTTATCCATTATTTTGAGAATCATGGCATAGCTTCCCCAAACGTTGAGCTTATGAGCGATATGGAGCAAGCCGTTAGAGGCATACTGGACGGCAAAGTCGTCATTTTTTTTGACGGATGGCCTAAGGCTATCGCCTATTTTGCCCTTGATGTCGAGCAGCGTCAAACTTCCGAGCCCATTACGGAGCCTACCGTTCAAGGCCCGCATGTCAGCTTCATTGAAAGCTTGGACCGCAATATCGGTGTCATTCGAAGCTTGCTGAAATCGCCCGAACTTAAATTTGAGTATTTTATATCCGGGGAGAAGGTTCACAGAAAAGTGTCCTACGGCTATTTGGAAGGCGTCGTAAAGCCGGAGACATTAGAAGCGTTTAAGCAAAAGATTGAGGGTATAGATCAAGAAGAAATGATAGATATTTCCTTTCTGGAAGAGTGGGTTAATGATTCCAACTACTCCCCATTTCCGCAAGTTCGGTATACGGAGCGCCCGGATACGACGGTTACTTCTTTGCTGGATGGCAAAATCATTGCATTAGTCGATGGAAGCCCTTCGGTTCTTATCTGTCCAGGGAAGTTCATTGAGTTTTTTACAAACAGCGAGGATTATTACTATCGGACGATTTTTTCTTCGTTAATTCGATTGATTCGACTGGCTGCGTTCCTCATAGCGCTCATGCTGCCCAGCACTTATATCGCGTTATCAACATTCCACTCCGAACTCATACCGACGGTTCTTCTGCTAGCCATTTTAGATACACGTGAAGGCATCCCCTTCCCGGCTATGATTGAGGCGTTGATTATGGAGTTTTTCTTTGAGCTGCTGCGGGAGGCCGGCATTCGTCTGCCTCGGCCTATCGGTTCGGCCGTCAGCATAGTTGGGGCGCTGGTTATCGGACAAGCAGCTATTCAATCACAGATTGCATCTCCGGTCATGGTCATTGTCGTGGCCTTGACGGGCATCGCTTCCTTTGCGCTCCCTCAATACAACATGGCCATCGCACTGCGGATTCTGCGCTTTCCGTTAATGTTTCTCGCAGCAACGTTTGGAGGGTTAGGCATCATGGTAGGCTTAATTCTCATTTACATTCATCTAGCAACTTTGCGATCCCTAGGTGAGCCCTATCTAGATTCGTTTGCTCCACTGGATTTGAAAAGGCTGCGAGATGCGATTTTCGTGCTGCCTAGACGATTGCTGGTTCATTCGCCTCGGAGTCGACATTTACATAAAAAATCTGCAGGAAGGAAGAAATCATAGTGAAGCCACTCCTCTCCTTTCTCGCTTCATTTCTTGTGCTTTGCTTGATTACTGGATGCTGGGATAATAATGAACTGGACGAGTATGGCTATGTGCAAGCGATATCGATTGATCGAGGCGAAGGTGATTTTGTTGATATTACAACCCATTTTTATAACCCTTCCAGCAAAATGCAATCCGATCCAGCAACGAGTATAGCAGCCAAAGGAATTAATATTCGTACAACGGGAGAAACCTTCTTTGAAGCGATGCGAGAGATCCCTGTAAAATTCGGACGTAAAGCCAAATGGGATCATATGCGTGTCATTATCATCGAAGAGAATTTAGCCAGGACGTTGAACATACGTGAAGTGCTTGATTTTTTCTCAAGAGACCATGAGCCACGGGGCACGATTCTTCCCATCATTGCTGAGAAATCGGCGGCAGCATTTCTCGATATTAAACCGTTTATCGAGCAGACCATTGGTCAACAGTATAGAAAGATGGAGACGACCGGAGCTCTCTATTCCGCGAAAACGTCTAACCTTCCGCTATATGATCTCGCTATTCAGCTAAGCAGTCCCTCCAAAACCTCTGCTATGCCTTACCTGCATAAAAAGAGCTTGGATAATAAAGCGTCAATATCCGGGGTCGCATTGATTCAAGACGGGAAAATGGTAGGGGTTCTTACGGAGAAAGATACCGAAACGCTGATGATGCTGACAGATAAATATAAGTATGGAGTATTTGAGTTTCCATGCATGAATCATGAAAAAAAGAAGCAGATCTACAACAAAGAATCGCTTGAAATAATCAACTTAAACAGTCAATTGGTTTCGAAAGTGACAGATGAGAACATAACCGTCGACATCCATATGACGATTGAAGGTACAACCGGAGAACTGCGATGCTCAGACCTTAAAACCAAGCAAGATATGGAGCGTTTTGAACAAACGATTAAGGAGCAAATCGAACATCAGATTCAACATGCAATCCGTACCTTTAAGGCAAAAAAAGTTGATGTGCTCGGAATCGGTAATCAAATTTATCGGAACAACCCGAAACTATGGAAACAATTAGAACCCATTTGGGATGATAAGCTTGCTCAAATGCAATTTCAAACCCACGTTCAAGTTCATGTGTTAAGTACGGGCATGAACGCAGGTACGATTTTTGGGAAAAAGGAGCACTAGCTGTGTTAGGAAAATTCATCTGCGTCCTGCTGTTAGCATCCGCTATGCTGATCCATGACATCCCGAAAGTGAAAACCGCAAGCAAACGAGATCGGCTTGTGTACATAGCGATGTTGGCGCCGCTCCTCTATCTTGCTGTTATCTTTTTAATAGCTAAGCCATGGCCTAACCTCGATATGATTTTTAATTTATTTACCGAACCGGCTAAACTTTTCATTCGTTGGCTCAATCCCTTGCATACGTGAGTTTTATAAAATTTGGAGGAGACCCCATGAAACAAAAAGAACGTATCAGTTCGATTCAAATGTCCATGCTGTTCCTTTTTTTCATGACAGGCTCCTCCATCGTCATTGTCCCTGCGCCCTTAACAAACATTGCAGGCAATGGAGCATGGATCTCTCTTCTCATCGCCTCGGCGATAGGCATGCTTTTGCTGGCTGCTATTCTTTATTTAAACCGGTTAGCCCCAGAGCTTTCGTTGGTTGAGCAAGGCCGCTCCGTACTGGGAAAGGGACTCACCTTCTTGGTATTGATCCCTTTCACCTTCGTATTACTTTGGAATATTTCGGGTGTTGTCATTGAAATCGGAATCTTCTTCAAGAATACGATGATGAAAGAAACCCCTACCTATGCTGTGAGCACATTGTTTTTCATTATGATCGGAGTAACAGCGATGGCAGGAATCGAGGTCATTGCTCGGATGGCAGCTGTATTAATGTTTCTGATGTTCGGCTGTATTGTTCTTATCTGGATTCTGGTCTCAAACCTGTATAACCCGCAATATCTGCTCCCTGTGATGCCAGATGGAATTGGACCAATCCTGAACGCCTCTTATGTAGTTTATGGTTTTCCCTACTCCGAGATGGTCGTGTTTTCGGTCATCTTATCGTTTGTACGCAAGGATGAGAACGCTCAGCTGCGCAAACATATGTACTTTGCGCTTGTAATCAATTCCTTGACGCTGATTGCCTCGGTCATAAGCAGCATTATGGTACTGGGACCACTGTCCGGTGACTTGAAATACTCTTTGTACCAACTAGCCCGGCTAATATCGTTTCAGGAGGTAATCGAGCGAATTGAATCCATCATCGGATTCTCGCTCATCATCGGCTTTTATTTCAAAGCTTCTATTCTCCTGCTCATCCTGATCAAAATGTTGAAAGAACTTCTAGGCTTGAAAAATGAACGCTTGGTCATATTTCCCGTAGCATTCATTTGCCTCATGCTGTCGTTAACCACCTATACGAAGGAATCTCAATTGGAGGAGTTCGTCAATGTGACATGGCCGCTGCTCAATAATCTTGCCTATACCTTACCCGTTCTTCTGATTTTAGTGCTCACAGTGATTAAGCATCATAGAAAACGGAGTAAGGAGCAATAGTTGTCATTAACTTGTTATTCGAGCTAGCAATTAATAAAAAAGAGGCCGTCCCATCGGTCACTTAAGACCTTCTGGGACAACCTCTAGAATTGATTTACCGCTTAATTATGACTGAATTTCGTTTACGATTTGACGGAGAGCCTCTTCGAGCGGCGTGACTGGACGACCAAGCAGCTTCTGAAAATCATTGCTTTCCACTTCCAATGCTCCATCGCGAATCGCACTTTGTATCTGAACCAGAATAGGAACAACCGGTTCAGGTACACCTGCACTGCTCATGATGCCGGCATAAGTAGCATCATCCACTTGTTGAACAGGAATTTCCCGTCCCAAGACAGCGGCAAGAATGGAAACCAGTTCTTCTTGCGTCGCAAGCTTGCCGGACAACTCATACACGGTATTCTCGTGGCCTTCGCCAGCGAGGACCGCCGCAGCTGCCACTGCATAATCGCGACGCGTTGCCCAGCCTACTTTGCCTGAACCCGCTGATGTCAGCCAAGGCGCACCTCCAAGGACCGCTTGAATGCTGCTGATCTCGTTCTCCAAATACCAGTTATTGCGCAGGAAAGAATAAGGTATTCCTGTGTTCTTAATAGCTTCTTCCGTAGCGCGATGTACTGGTGCAAGAAAAAGCGAGCTCTCGCTTGCATTTCCTACACTGGTATATGCAATAAAACCAACATTAGCGCGCTGAGCGGCTGCTATGGCATCCGCATGCTGACGAATTCTCGTTTCGTTATCGCCGTCAGTGGACACGATCAATAGACGGTCGATACCCGCGAACGCTTTGTCTAACGTTTGTGGCTGGTCAAAATCCCCATGACGTACATCCACGCCCCGCGCACGAAGGTGTTCGGCTTTCTCCGGATTGCGGACGCTGACAGCCAGATTCTCTGCCGGTATAGTCTCCAATAAAGTCTCTACAACAATTGCTCCAAATTTCCCTGTTACACCTGTCACCAAAATTTTCATCGTAATTCCTCCATTTAGTTTAATGTATTATTATTGCCCTTTAGTTATAACCACTTTGGTTACAACTTAGGTATAAAAAAAGCTCTATGAGCTTTTTTGTTACACAAAATGAGCTGCGAGCTGGCTTAAGTTTACTTGAGCTAGCCTTTGTTCCATCGCAGATTGAGCTTCCTTCATTTCCAAACGAAGAGCTGCTTCAATGTTTCGGCCAACCGGACACTTTGGATTCGGATTATCATGAAAATTAAACAGTTGACCATCCTCAATGACTTCCACAGCACGGTAAACGTCCAAAAGTGTGATCTGTTCCCGATCTCTCAGCAAGGAAGCGCCCCCGACTCCTGGTCGAATATCCACCAAGCCAGCCTTCTTGAGCATTCCCATAATTCTGCGGATAATGACAGGATTCGTATTCACGCTGCCTGCAATATAATCACCTGTACAATCATTGGAGCTGACGGCGATTAGAGAAAGGATGTGGACAGCAATGGAAAATCTGCTACTAATTTGTTTCACTTAGCATCACCACCGTTGTAACCATTGTAGTTACTACGAAGCGGATTGTCAATCCTTTAGAAGAAGTTAAGCTTATTATATTCAAAATAAGCTTTTTTAGCCTGCCAAAGCAATTTTCATTTGCATAAGAAAAAAATTTTTGATAATATAACTGACGAACGTTCGTTAATGTGAGGTGATCTTATTGAAAAGCCAAGAAATTAAAGACATTGCTTTAAAATTTTTCACAATTCATGGGTATGAGGGTGCATCTTTGTCTCAAATTGCCGACAATGTCGGAATGAAAAAACAGTCTCTCTATGCTCATTTCAAAGGAAAAGATGATCTGTTCCTACAAGTATTACAAGATGCTAAAGAAGCAGAGGTCTCATCGAAGCTAAACTATTTGAGTAAAGTGGGAACCCAAAATCCTAAAGAGGATTTATTTGGATACCTGCAATTAGTCATTGATTTGTTTCAACAGAGCGAGCAGTTGAAGTTTTGGCTGCGTATGTCTTTTTTTCCGCCTCTCCATTTGGCGCCAGCCATTAATGAGGAAGTATTCGATTCGGAAAATAAGATTCAAACCGTACTCGAAGGCAAATTTCATGATTGGATCGCGGCGAAAGCCATTAGGGAAGATATAGCCTCCATCCCTACGCTTGCTTTCTTAGGTGTAGTTGATTCCATGATGTTAGAGCTTGCTTATGGGAATAATGAAAAACGTCTACAGGATAAATTAAATGCCTCATGGACTGTATTTTGGAGAGGTATTTCACAGCTATGATTTTACAGAGAGAGGTATTACTTCATGAAGAAACCATTGAAAGAACAAAAAACCGTCTTATTTATTCTACTAAGTAATATATTCATTGTTTTTCTAGGCGTGGGACTAATTGTCCCGGTTATGCCATCCTTTATGAATATTATGCATTTATCAGGCCAATCGATGGGTTATCTAATGGCGGCCTTTGCGTTTGCGCAATTACTTATGTCTCCCCTTGCAGGACGGTGGATTGACACTTTCGGCAGGAAAAAAATGATCGTTATCGGCTTATTCCTCTTTAGCATATCAGAGGTAATCTTTGGACTTGGCACACATGTATCCGTTCTTTACTTTTCCAGAATTTTAGGAGGTATTAGCGGTGCATTTATTATGCCCGCCGTAACCGCTTTTGTTGCTGATATTACCTCTGTGGAGGAAAGGCCCAAAGCGATGGGTTATATTTCTGCCGCAATTAGTATCGGTTTTATTATTGGTCCTGGCATCGGAGGTTTTATTGCTGAGCTGGGCGTGCGTGCCCCATTTTACTTTGCAGCTGGCTTCGCATTAATTACCTGTATTTCATCCCTGTTTATTTTAAAAGAACCGCTATCCAAACAGGAGCTTCTGGAAATTAGTCAGCTCAAAAAAGGGACCAACTTTGTATCTGATTTGAAACGATCGCTTCAACCACAATACATTATCGCCTTTATCATTGTGTTTGTACTGGCCTTTGGCTTATCCGCGTATGAAACAGTATTCAGTCTTTTTTCTGATCATAAATTTGGTTTCACTCCTCAAGATATTGCAGCCGTTATTACAATTAGTGCAATCTTCGGCGTTGTCGTTCAGGTCTTTATGTTTGGTAAAATGGTAGATAAACTCGGTGAGAAAAAACTTATCCAAATATGCTTGATTACTGGCGTATTTTTTGCAGTAGTATCCACCATGATCTCCGGCTTTTTAGCTGTTTTGCTAGTCACGTCCTTTATCTTTCTCGCATTTGACCTGCTGCGGCCAGCATTAACGACCTATTTATCCAAAACAGCCGAGAAAGAACAAGGCTTTATCGCTGGAATGAACTCCACCTATACTAGCCTAGGCAATATCGTCGGACCTGCGCTTGGCGGAATATTATTTGATGTAAACATCAACTATCCGTATCTCTTTGCTGCTGTCATCATGTTGATTGGCCTTGTCATTACAATGATGTGGAAAGAAAAACAATCAGCTGGCAGCTTGGCAAAATAATGTATGGAACGCTAATTAAAAACGAACGCATCTTCCTTCTTCACAATACGCATTATAAAAAAAATCCGACGTCTTTTTGAAAGACATCGGATTTTTTTGCAAAATAATAGTTATCATTAATTAGCAATATTTATTCGGGTTGCGTCTTTTTTAAATAAGCCCGCCACGTAATGCACCATTGCTTCGGATCATCAAGGGATGATTCATCATTTCGGTGTACGGTGCTGTTATGCGGAGCAGATTTCACAATATCCGGCTGCGTATAAGCTTCGTTCGAGATATGCTCCAGCGCGTCAATATATTCGTCCAAATCTTCTTTGGAATAGGACTCTGTCGGCTCTAAGGTGAATGGCTGCTTCACGATATACGGATGATGGGAAGTCCAATAATGGAGTCCAAAATCGCACATGCGACGAGTAATATCCTCGGTTGTGACACCCGTTTCCTCGGTAAGCTGCTTCCAGCTGTAACGAACCTGCTCTAGGCGGCGACCTTTGATGTAGGGTGCACTTGCACCGCGAATTTGAAGTATTTTGTGATACAGATAGTTATTGTTAAGCACTGCAGTCTGTGCAACATCCTTTAGACCATCTGGACCTAAACTCATGATCCAAGCATAAGAACGAAGCACCGTTTGAGCAACACCATGGAAGCTGCGCACTTTGCCAATACTGCTTTCTGACTGATTCGCTAATACATACTGGCCATCAACATAATCAACGAGCGGCCCCGGCAAGAAAGGTTTAAGCGCTTCGCTCACGCCTAACGCACCTGTAGCTGGGCCGCCGCACATATGAGGAGCAGCAAAGGTTTTATGCAAGTTGAAGAAACACATATCAAAGCCAGCTTCCTTCGCTCGAGTAATGCCGAGCAAGCCATTAGCATTAGCTTGATCATAGAAGCAGATGCCGCCCGCTGCATGAACCAAATCAGTAAACTCGCGAATACGGTGATTGAAAATACCGGTATCTTCCGGATTTGCTACGACAAATCCAGCGGTCCTCTCCGATATCGCATTTCTCAGCTTCTCCAAATCAGGGAATCCGTCTTCGTCCGGATGAAGCGTAATGATTTTGTATCCTTTAACTGCAGCTGTCGCAGCTTGAGATGGGTGGGAGAAAATTGTTGTAATGATTTCATCCCGTTGATCTCCCTCCCCACGCGAATCATGGTAAGCACGAACGATGGAAGCCATCGCGAGCAAAGCTTGCGTCCCGCTGCTTGGCTGAAACGAGAAGGCATCCATTCCGCTAATTTCACGCATGGCCAGGTCCATTTTATAGAAAATTTCTAATATGCCTTGAACAGAACCTGCATCCTGCAACGGATGGAGCTCCGTCATATGCGGCGTGCGGATCAGCATTTCGTTAATACGCGGAATATATTTCATCGTACAAGTACCTTGACCGATCTCAACGTTCAAATCGGAGCCCAGTGTCTCTTGCGAGAGGCGCAAATAATGGCGAAGTACTTTTGCTTGACCAATCTCGGGAAGCCCTGGCGCACTGCTGCGACGCATGGATGCAGGTATGCGCTGGGTACCATCTCCTACCTCAGCTACAATCCCAGCCTCAGTTCCAGGCGGAATGACACCTCGCTCGCCCTGACGATGGAGTTCAAATATGATCGGCTCATCCCATTTGGCTTGATGGAAATTTCGGACTTTATGGTCCCTGCGAATTCGTTTCATGGCGCTTTCGTCCTTCCTCTGTATAAGTCAAACCTCATTTGCGAACGATCGTTTGAATCGTGTCTGCCAGGCGATCTAGATCAAGCTGCGAATGTATTTCCGTCACGCAGTACAGTGCAGTTTGTCCCCACTGCGGGAAGGCAGCCGACAAATCCTTGCCTCCAAAAATTCCTGCTTCCAAGAGCTGAGCGTTTATCTGAGCGACCGTTAAGCCAGTATGATTAAAATCAACAACAAACTCTTTAAAGAAGGCTGCTTCTCCGAATCGAAGAGTAACGCCTGGAATAGCTGAGAGCTTCTTCGCTGCATATTGCGACTTCTGCATGATCGTCTCTCCGACCTCTTGCATGCCGGTCGGTCCAAGCAAGGACAAGTAGACGCCAGCTGTTATTCCCCACAATGCAGTTTGGGTGCCAACTGATTCCTTCCCTTTCTCACGCAGCGCAAAGGAAGTTCGCTCATATGCCACATCGCCAAAGCCATACTCGCCTTCTACCTCCGTAGGCACAATGCCGAACAATCTTGATGGATACTCCATGACATACTTCTCTTCATCACGGGTTGCAATAAAACCGGCTTGCCCCCCGCCATAATTCATGTGCATTCCGAGAGGCTGCAAATCTCCGCATACGATATCAGCGCCGTACTGGCTCGGCGGCTGAAGAACACCAAGCGAGATCGGATCAACACCAACGATCGAAATCGCATCTACTGAATGCGCAAGCTCTGATATTTCATGCCCTTGATCTTCGATAATACCTAGATAACCAGGATTCTCGAAGTAAACCGCAGCGATATCGCTCGATAGCTTGCTGCGCAAATCATCTAAGCTCATTTTGCCCGTTGCCTCGTCGATTTCAACGAATCGAAGCTCCATCACAGGCGTGCAATAATTGTTGATGATCATCACTTTGTCAGGATCAACCGACCTTGGAAGCAAGGCAACTTTGCGCCCTGTCATGCGCCCTGCCATCCGAATCGAAGTAGATGCAGCTTGCGCCCAGTCAAAAGTAGGGACGTTTACGACATCCATATCAACTAGCTCAGCCATCAAACTTTGATACTCAAACAACGTTTGGAAGCGCCCATGATCTTCATAGGGTTCACCTGCATAAGCCGTTACAAATTCGGAACGCTGATTGATCTCATCACAGACAGCTGGAACAAAATGCTGCCAGCAGCCCGCACCTAAAAAATTCAGATATGCTGCACCATGCTTATTTTTTGCAAGCAGGCCATCGATATGACGGCGCAGCTCATATTCCGTCATCGCTGGAGGAAGGTTCATCTCATGATTCAGCTTTAAGCTCTCTGGTATGCCGTCGTGAAGCTGGTCCATCGAGGTGAGTCCAATTTCCTTCAGCATCGCTTCGCGAACTTCAGGTACAGTATTCGGTATATAAGGATGGGCATACGTTCTGTTCTTAGGCAAAATAAACGCCTCCATTCATCGTTGTCAGAATTAGTTGTATCCTTTAGCCGTTCTTAAGCAATACCGCCGCCATCCACAACGAGCACGCTTCCTGTTACCCAAGAAGACATATCGCTTGCTAAGAACAGAACTGCATTCGCAATATCACGCGGCGTTCCAAGCCTTTCAAGCGGACGACCGCTGGCAGAGGCGACAAGGAATGCTGCCTCGTCCTGCTGCAGCTGCTTTGCTTCATCGCGCAGGAGCGGAGTATCTGTATCCCCTGGTGAAACGCAGTTTACACGTATATTGGCGATTCCGTGATCGATAGCCATCGCCCTCGTCAAATTCACGACGCCAGCCTTGGCTGCGCAATAAGCTGCAGCCCGATCTCCGCCTTTTAGACCCCAGCCCGAACCCGAATTAATGATACTTCCTCCACCGCTGCGTTCCATGATAGGAATGATATATTTCGAGAGCAGATAGACACCCTTCAAGGAAACATCCAAAACGAGATCCCAGTCGCGTTCTTCCAGCTCTACGACAGTCTTGCGTCGAATAACGCCAGCATTGTTGAACAAGATATCTACTCGGCCATGAGCAGAATCAATTTCTGCTGCTGCACGCTGGCAATCTGCTGAAGAGGTCACATCACAGCGCTGAAAGCTCGCTTGGCCTCCCTTTTCCCTTATACCTTTAACCGCCTGCTCACCCATCGCCTCATTAATGTCAATAAGGATAGCAGCTGCACCGAAGCTGGCAAGAAGTTCAGCTGTCGCAAGTCCAATTCCAGAGGCGCCTCCGGTGATTACGGCTACTTTTCCCGATAGATTAAGCATGTCTTGTGTATGAAGCATCATTATTTCTCCTCCTGTTGTAGTAGATTCGCTTCCTGTCTCATGTGATGGCTGAGCCTCTCGGGAGCCGTATCTTCTGAAAGATAAGGCTTCAGCAGCAGTCTGAAACGGAATTCCTCTGCCGCAACTTTGTTTTCCATTGATTGAGAAGGTCCACAGCTATTGCTGCCAAGACCATTCTGGCGATAATCCAAATTAAGTGTAATAAAATCCCGCGGAACAAGATCACTCGCATGCTGCGCTGCTTCTAAGTCGCCATCCGTATAACGTCGAGCACTGAACTCAAGCGCCTTTACACCTGCCGCCAGCAGCCCAATTCCACTGCCGTCTGTAATAGATACAAAGCGAACATCCATACGATTCCCGTTCTCTTGTGGATAGATATATGGGGTAAATAGTTCATCAACTGACTTGGTATACACACCAAATCTTCCTGCTTCCTTGCTGTCGGAATAATTTTCTCCCGGACCACGGCCATACCATTTGACTGTATCCATTTCTGATGGCATTTCCAATTGAAATCCAATCTTAGGAAGCATAGCAGGCGGCTTGCCTTCAGGTACGCCATGCACATCAATAATGATTAAGCCTGTGCCTGTTACAGTGTAAGTCGTTTCACAGCGGAAGCCCCAATCATAGACAGGCGGAGCAATTCGGGAGGACCATCTGATCCGAATCGTCCCTTCATTTAATCGCTCCCAATGGCAATCATCGATTCGTTCCGTCAATTTATCGAGATGCGCCTTGCGCCAATCGGGCAGGACATACATATCGTTGTCAATCGGGGCTCGCCAGAAGTTGAGACGCGGCCCTTTATTTATTAACTCTTGTCCGTTTATTCGGAGTGAGCTGATCCCTGATTGCCGTGAATCGATTACCAAATTGAAATAATCGTTCCCAATGCTAATCTGTCGTCCGTCCTCCATGCACGATAAGCTAGGAATAGGTAGACTTACGGCTGCTGCCAAAGTCAATCCTTCATTAGCGTAATCCCCGTCAGCTCGGGTTGTTGAGCAGCTCCGCGCAGGTTCAATAGCAAGCTGAGCCCATGCGATCTCATGCCCTCGCTCTCCCCAAATACAAGATGCTGCAAGCGAGAAGCCGATATTCAGCCAGCGCTCCGCTCCTTCCACTGAGAGGGTCAACTGCGAATCATTTCGCATAGGAATACGAAGTTCTGCACTTTCACCGGGTGCTATCCTAGGCAGCGAAAGTACACCACTTTGGACAATCCGTCCTTCTACTGTCACATTCCAATCTGCATATAGATGATCCAGCGTTAGGAAGTCATACCGATTCGTAATTCGTATACGATCATTATTTATATACAAGACTCTGACAGGCTCGATAATCTTCTTATATTCAATGAGTCCGGGTGAAGGCGTTCGATCTGGTCGAACAAGTCCATCAATAACAAAATTGCTGTTGTTAGGAACATCGCCATAGTCTCCACCATAAGCATAATCAACTTTGCCATCGGCTGTTTTCCTGCGAATGCCGTGATCGACCCATTCCCACACGAAGCCGCCCTGCAATCTTCGATAAGCATCAAAGGTATCAAAATAGGGTTTGAGACCGCCTGGACCATTCCCCATCGCATGAGCGAATTCACATAGGATATGCGGCTTCGGATGATCAACCAGCTGTCCAAAACCTTCCATCTTCTCTACGGAGGAGTACATCGTGCTCACGATGTCGCACACTTCCGCTTCACGATCCTCTTCATAGTGAATAAGGCGGGTCGGATCGTTTTGTTTGCACCATTCCGACATTGCCCGGAAGTTGCAGCCAAAGCCAGATTCGTTGCCGAGCGACCAGAACAGAATGGAAGGATGATTCTTATCCCTCTCCACCATACGTCTCATCCGCTCCACATACGCTTCCTGCCATGCTGGGTCATCGCTTAGCTTAGCAATATTGCCCAAAAGCTCGAAGCCATGTGTCTCTAAGTCCGTTTCTTCCATAACATACAAACCGTATTCATCACAAATATCATAAAATCTCGGATCATTCGGATAATGTGCCGTTCTAACCGCATTAATGTTATGCTGTTTCATCATTTTCACATCTTGAACCATCGTCGATAGGGTGACTGTTCGTCCCGTATCAGGGTGATGGTCATGACGATTTACGCCTTTGAGCAAAATGGCTTTGCCATTCACCAGAAATTGGCCGTCCTTTACTTCTATCTTCCTGAAGCCCACCCGCTGAGCAACGGTCTCGATCATTTGTTCATTCTGATCCACAATACTAATTGTCAGATGATACAAAGCAGGAGCTTCCGCGCTCCAAAGGGCTGGCTTCACAATTGGCATGGCAAAACTTGCTACGAAAGTCTGACCATCAGCAGAAGCGATTGGATTCATCGCTGAACAAACAAATGCGCCTTCAGGGCCAAGCAGCTCCAGCCGAACTTCACCTTGCAGATCCTCTCCACTCAGTTCCACCTGTACCGATAACATCCCATCGCAATATTCACTATCCAAATCGGTAACTACTCGGTAGTCCACAATACGAACCGCTGATGGCTCCGAAATCAAATATACATCTCGAAAAATACCGCTCATATACCACATATCCTGATCTTCCAAGTAACTGCCGTCCGACCACTGGTATACACGAACAGCTAGACGGTTGATACCCGGCTTCGCATAAGGCGTCAAATCAAACTCCGATGTCAATCGGCTTCCTTGGCTGTATCCCACGAATATCCCGTTAACCCACAAATGAAAGGCACTATCTACGCCATCGAACTTGACGGCAAGCTTTCTTCCATCCCAATGTGCAGGCAGCACGAATTCTCTTATATAGCTGCCTGTTGGATTATCATTGGGTACATGAGGCGGATCGACAGGGAATGGATAATACAAGTCTGTATAATGCGGATTTCCATAACCTTTCAGTTGCCAATGACTTGGAACCTGAATATCATCCCAGCTGGATGTATCATAATGGTCTTCATAAAATCCATCCGGTGCCCACTCAGGCCCCTTCGCATAATGAAACTTCCAACTGCCATTTAATGAGCGGAACCAAGGGGAGCTCCCTCGGTCATAGCTCAAAGCTCCAGCACGATCGGAATACGGGATAAAATATGATCGGCTTTTCGCACGTCCACGTGCAAGTATGGCAAGGTTATCCCAATCGCGTTCTATTTTCTCGTTTCGCATCGATGCCGCTCCTCTCCTAAACCTATCTCTATCACTCTATCTATTCATGCTGCCTATCCCTTAATCCCCGTACCTGCTATTCCACCGACAATATAACGCTGTGCGAAAAAAAATACAGCGAGCGGAGGAATCGAGATGAGGCAAGTAATCGCCATAATCGACTGCATATCGACGCCGAACATGCCCTTGAACTGTGCTAATCCGAGCGTCAGTGTGTACTTTGACTGATCATTAAGGAAAATAAGCGGCCCCAGATAATCATTCCAGCAGCTCATAATTTGAAACACAGCGACTAAAATGAGCGAAGGTCCCATGAGCGGCACTATAATCCGCACAAGAATTCCAAATTTGCTCGCCCCATCTATAGTTGCCGCCTCATCAAGCTCACGCGGAATCGTAAGAATAAACTGCCTCAGCAAAAATATGAAGTAAGCTGAACCGAACCAAGAAGGTACGATAAGCGGTTTGAGCGTATTAATCCATCCCAAATAGTTGAACTCCATATACTGCGGAATCATTGTCACTTCCCAAGGAACCATCATCGTCGCTAGTACAACTAGGAAAAGGAGATTGCGACCCTTAAAATCAAATCTCGCGAACCCGTAAGCTACTAGAGTACAGGATATTAACTGGCCAATCGTAGACAACGAAGTTACGATAAGCGTATTTTTGAGAAATAAGTTAAAAGGTTGCGTTGTCCATGCTTCCGCAAAGTTGCTGAATTTCCAAACCGAAGGAATCCATTTTGGCGGAAAAAGATACAGCTCCGTCTGCGACTTAAGAGCGGTCGTTAACGCCCAAAATAACGGGGCAGCGAACATCAGCGAGCAGAAGATCAACAGCGAATAAACGATGATCCGCCTCATACGGATCTCCCCTTTCCACTGGACTTTGATTTCTTCTCCGGCAAACGTTTCATTTCACCTTCATAGAACACCCAAGCCTCTGACGACTTGAATACAAAAAAAGTCAATGTGAGCACAATGAGAAACATAAACCATGCATTTGCAGCAGAGTAGCCCATTTTGAAAAACTTGAACGCATTCTCATACATGTACATCGCATAGAAGTACGTAGATTTCATAGGGCCTCCGCCCGTGAGCAATAACGCGAGAGTGAGCTGTTGAAACGCCGCTATAATAGAAGTAATTAGGTTGAACAAAATCGTCGGCGTTAGCAGCGGAATCGTTACGCTGATGAACTGCCTAATCATACCCGCCCCATCAATCGATGCGGATTCATAAAGATCCTTTGGAATCCCTTTGAGCCCAGCGAGAAAGACGAGCATCATTGCGCCTTGTCCCCATAGGCTTGCGACAACCATGGCTACGAGAGACCACTGTGTTTCATTCAGCCAGTCCGGGCCTTGTACACCGACGAGTGACAGAAAATAATTCAATATGCCGTAATCACCGCTGTAAACCCAAGACCAGATCATTGCTAAAGCAACACCTGAAATAACAGAAGGCAAATAAAATGCTGTTCGAAAAATCGCACTGCCCCGTGTCTTCTGGTTAAGAAGAATCGCAAGTCCGAGCCCAACTGCAATATTGAGCGGAACAAATAGCACTGCAAACTTAATCGTGACGCCGAATGATTTCCAAAACAACGGATCATCTGTAAACATTTCTACATAATTGCCAAATCCAATAAATTGCACCTTGCCCACGATCGGCCAATCAAAAAAAGAAATAATAAGTGAAAACAACAACGGTCCCAAAGTAAAAACGAGGAATCCGAAGATCCATGGAAAAATGAAGAGGTAGGGCACAGCCCCACCCCATCTGCGTTTCAGGCTGGCTGAATGTTTTCCTGCTGTCTGTGGGTAGGTCTGAGCCATCTCCTAACCTTCTTTCTGCAGCTATAATGTTATTTCAAGTAACGCTCGCTATCTTTTACCGCCTGATTCAATGCTTCCTGCGCATTACTGCCATGCATAACTGCTTCTACTGCCGCGGAAAGCTGTCTATTCACTTCATTCCACTTTGCGTTAAGCAGGAAAGCCGGTGTATTATCAGAACGTTCAAGCATCGTATAGTACGGCTTGTACAGAGGATCTTGATCTTTTTTGAGCTCTTCCACGACGCTTAATCTTACTGGCAAATCAGCTACGCGCATCTTGATCGCTTCGTTCGATACATAATATTTGATAAATTCCCAAGCCAAATCCTTTTGCTTGGAATCCTTCGCAATGGACAGCGCAGATTCTGCGACAACGCCTTTAACCTGCTTGCCTGGAAATGCCGGCATCTCCACGGTGCCTACATCAATGCCAGCTTGCTTGAAAGATTCGAGCGGCCAAATTCCGCTCTCCCACATAGCGATTTTGCCAGCTTTAAAAATATCCTCGCCGCTTTGTTGACCTTTACCACCTGCAAGCACGGCAGAGCCGTTCTTTAACATGTCGCCAAACATTTGAATCACACCTGCTGTTTCGCTGCTGTTCATGTAACCGTCTATTGTTTTACCGTCATCCGATATATAGGAGCTGCCATTGCTCCATACAAACCCTTGCAGATCATAAGTGTCATTCTCAGCCCGAACTCCGAAGCCATATTGCTTCTTTGTTTTGTCCGTCAGTTGCTTCGAGATTTCTTGGAACTCATCCCATGTCCAGCCATCCTTCGGATAAGGAATCTTCGCATCATCAAACATTTTCTTGTTGTAGTACACAACACGTGTCGTGAAACCTGCCGGAATGCCATAAAGGTTGTTGTCAATTGTCGCGTAATTAAATAGGCCGCTGTAGAAGTCATCCTTTTTCAGGTCCGCATCACTGTCTGCATAGCTGTTAAGCGGCTCAAGCGACTGGTGATAGGTTGGAAAATCCCACATGTACATGACATCGGGAGGATTTGTAGCCCCGAAGCCTGCAGCCAGCTTTTGGTCAAATCCATCTGCGTAAGCCTCTACTTGAACCTTCGTGCCAGGATGATTGGCTTCGAACTTCTTAGCGATATCCTGCTCAATCTTGAGCGCATCCCCAGTATCCCATGTAGCGAATCGAAGCGTTTTCAAAGCTGTAGAACCTTTTTCATTATCAGGCTTCGCAGTCGTGCCATTTGTACTTTCGTTATTACCTGAACATGCAGCAAGCATTGTCACAGTCATAACCGTCGTAACAATAATAAGAGAAATTTTGTTCTTCATTCTGGCAGCTCCCCTATCCGTGTAGTACTTCGTAATTGAACTGCTTTCATCTTAATAAAAATGAAAGCGCTACAAAACCGTTAAACATTCGAATGTTGGTGTGGTTTTGTTCGATTTACTTGGGAAGGTGCACATCTGTTTGGAGCGTACTGCCTTTTTGTTGGGTACGGTAGTAGCTGGGCGTTTGCCCCGTGCAGCGCTTGAACCATTTACTGAAATATTTGCTATCGCCAAGCCCTGTACGCTCGGCTATGTCCTGCATCGTAAGCGTCGTTTCTTTCAATAACACATATGCCAATTTCAGCTTGCGTTTATACTGATAGGCGACAAAGCTGTCCCCTACTGCTTTTTTGAACAGGATCGAGAAATGGCTGCGGCTGAGGCCGACCTGTTTGGCCACGTCGCTGACTGACCAATCTGCCGCTGGGTTATCATGCAGCAAGTTAACTGCACGCCAAATTGCCTCCGGCCAATCCACTGCGGATACGCTGTGGGCTTTCTCCAGTTCTGCTTCTTTATGAAGCGCTGACCATGCTTGAAGTCGTTCATCCGCATGCATGAGCGGCCCTCTTTTGGCCCACTGCAGCTTCGTATTCTTGCTCTTTTGCTCCACTAGCAGCATGTCCAAGACATTTAATTTAGATTGCGGGACGATACAGTAGCAGCGTTCCTCCCCATAAGGAATAATCGTCCCTTCACAAATCCTTTGATCCTCGTATGTCACTTTCTTCAATAGGTCAAGCCAGGATGACTCGCAGCCTGAAGTCTTGACCAAATAGATATAGACAGGCTCGCCATGGAAAGACCACTCCTCGCAAGTACGTTTCTCCATCTCGCCAATAAATTTATTGTTATGTCCATTCAACCAAGCGTACAACAGGGTACTCAAGCGTTCTCCTTGATCAATGCCATTTTCTTCAGGCACCGCGGATTCCGAAGCCGCCCCCAGTTCAATCTGGAACTTCGCCAGCATTCCTTCCAGCTCTTCGTCCTCGAAGGCGGTTTTGAGCAGATAACCTGATGCACCCAGCTTCATGCCCTGCTGCGCGTATTCAAAATCCCGGTGGCAGCTGAGTAAAATTATTTTTGTATGAGGAGCCTTCTCCTTTACTTTCCGTGATAATTCGATGCCATCCATCTCGGGCATGACAATATCTGTTATGAGAACTTCAGGCTGATGTTCAAGAAAAGCATCCCAGGCTTTGCGGCCGTTTGGAGCGTCAGCGACCACTTCCATACCATATTTATCCCAAGGAACGGTTGAACGAAGTCCTTTGCGGACAATACTTTCGTCATCTGCGATTAACACCTTAATCATTTTGGTTGCTTCCATGCAGGTTATCCTCCTTTTTGGGCCATTCAATGATGATCGTAGTCCCTTCACCCTGAATCGATTGTACGGTTAACCCATACTGCAGGCCAAAATGCAGTTTGAATTTCTGATCGGCATTTTGCACTCCAAGTCCTCCTCGGCCCTTGCGATTCGTCATATTGGGCAATAGTAGAAGCTTTAGCTTATCTGGTGAAATGCCAGCTCCGTTATCAGATAAACTAAGCAATAAATGATTTCCTTTCTCCTGTACAGTCAAACGGATCACACCCATGCCATCCTCGAAGCCATGGAAAAAAATATTTTCGAACAATGGCTGCAGCGTCATTCGAGGAATCAGATAGCGTTTCAAATGCTCCTCGCATTCCAGCTCATACTCGAACGTGGAACCGTAGCGCACTTCTTGAATTTTCAAAAAATGATCAATCATCCGAAGCTCACGTTCCATAGAAATCAACTCTTGTGAGATATCCAAATTACCCTCAAGCACCATCGTAAGGTGATACAGCATCTGACGGATATCTTCTGCTCCTTGCAGCCTTGCTTTCCATTGAATCGAATTAAGCGTGTTAAACAGTAAATGTGGATTAATTTGATAATGGAAAGCCTTAAGCTCCGCCTCCTTCTTCAGTCGCTCGCTCCGTTCAACTTCGCCAATTAACGATTGTATCCCGCTGACCATATTATTAAAGCTTGTATCTAGGATGCCTAGCTCGTCATGGGATTCAACCTGAGTCCTTGTATGCAGCTTTCCGAAGCTTACCTTCTGCATCGCATCCTTAAGGCGGCGAATCCGTGCGGTAAACCGGGAAGAGAACAAGTATGCAAGTCCAAAGGCCAGCAGACAGGAGCCAAAAGCGACGATGACGGTATTCGAGCGTATAATGTCGGAAGAGCGATAAAAGGATGCAGCAGGCAATCTTGCCTCAATGCTCCACCCATTAACAGCAAGAGATTTAGTCCATAAGATGTCACTCTCTTTGGGCTCGAAGTCAGTTGCCGTCTCATAGATAATTCTTCCCTGTGGATCATCAATTTTGAGATGTGCCTTCGTATCATTCTCGAACAGCTTGAACATATGAAGCAGATCTTCGGCATTTTCTTCGATTAAAATTTTACTGCCTCGCAGCGCTCCGTAAGGACTATTAACCGGTACTGCCAAGCCAAGCAATGAGATCCCGTTCTCCATCGTTTCGCCCATAGCATGGTTCTGAGAGTAAAATCCTAACCAATACTTGCCGCCAATCGAATGGATCATGGCTTGCCATGCGGGAATAAGACTGAGCTTGGATACATCAAGATTATTTTCGCCATAATAATAGCCGGAACTGGTAATAATATAGATTCCAATCGTCCGATCGGATTTAAGCGCTTTCAAAAGTGCTTCGAAATCATTTTTATCCATGATATCTTTATACGTTGTCGGCACGCGATCACTTAGATCAACGCGCGCAGGATCAAGCAAATAGGAATAAATAGTTTCTGTTGTCTGATTCATTCGATTCAAATAAGAGCTCATCTGCTGTTCCAATTGAGCCACTGCATTATCTCCATATTTGCCAAACTGAGAATTAATGACCTTCGCGGATTGGTAATAAGACAAAGCTCCAAGCGAGAGCAGCGGAATAATGGTCACAATGAGAAAACAGAAGAGCAGCTTGGTTCGTATGCTCCGGTAAGAGCCAGACAAAAGAGGAGTTTTGAGTTTCTTAAGTATATGATTCATCATAATTACATCCTTCCTCCTCCACTCCATAATACTTGAAGTGTATCATGGACCTCTTTTACCAAACAATGAGAAGCAATTCCAGCAAATTTGCTGTGGACGACAACCCACCAATCACAAATGAGATCTTATTCCCATAAACGTCAAAAGCACCTCCCGTCAGCCTATTATTGGCTTATTGGAAGTGCAGTGATTCATTCGGTTGTATACTCATTACCCAAAATGAGGAACACGCTCGACGTCCATGTAAAAGCTCGATCACGTAAACCTTGACCCGTCATCGCATCAAAATTTTCGGCCATCCCGCTTCGGTCCAGCATGGCGCAGAACCGGCGTGAGACCATCTCAGCAAGCTCAAGATCTCCTGCAGCGGCAGCACCTTCAACCAGTATCATAGTCGAGGGCGCCCAGATTGGACCGCGCCAATAGCCGTCAGCACTATAGAAAGGACTATTCACACTCTCCGTCGCCCAGCCATTAGCAGTTAAGAATCTGTTCTCATCACGCAGCCCTTCTAGCAGTGCAGTACGGATATGCTCAGGTAGACGTTTGCCCAATATAATTGGAACGAACAATAATAGGCTGTCACCTTCTGATAGCTCATGCGTACCTGATCGGCAGGCTGTAAATTGACCATTTTTCCAAAAATGGCTGATCATTTTTTTCATTGTTCCCTCAGCAAGCTGTCTCCATTCGACTGCTTCTTCCACATGACCGAGCCGTTCAGCAATTTCAGCTAAAAGCTCTGCTTGAAGAATAAGAAAAGCTGCTAAATCAGGGCTCTCTACCGGAATGCCATTATTAAACGCCGTACTGTTATCCCAGCCAGAGTCGTTGCCATGATTGTATTGCGGAATGCCATCGCTATCGCCATCGCGGTAGTTGAACCACCATTTTGTCCATTTGGACAAAGGCCCATAAACCTCTTGAAGCTGCGCCTCCTTGATAAAGTCCGTTCGTGCCATCATCCAAGCAAGTGTCCATCCATGAATGGGCGGTTTGTTGCAATTCCACAGTTCATATTTATCGTTGATGAAATCCGGGATAAGCCCGCTCTCATCCTGCCGGTCAAAGAAAATCATAAACTGATCCCATGCTAGCTTCGGATCATGGCGAACAAGCGCCATCGCATTAAAACAGTGATCCCAGCTCCAAATATTCGTCATCCAGTTCTTTGACATATACATCGCTGGCCGAGTGAGACAGCCTTCTGCCGGAACAAGGCAGGACCACGTAATATAAGCGGCAAGTACTCGGCTTTCTTCCCAGCGTTGTGGCAGCGTTAAGCTATTATTCAACCACAAATTAAACTCTTCCTTCACTTGCTTAACGACATCATCAAAAGGTTCCCAAGCCATCCGCGGCTCCAAAATGGTCCTAAACTCTTCAATAGCAAATTCTATTTTACCCGTTTTATTGTCCGGCAAGAAGTTTGCGATAACATATGAGCTTTTGATTTTGTCCCATGGAACTTCCATCCGCAGCTCGCCAACAAGCGCAGAAAGCATGAACCTGCATTCATGGGTGAAGCTGTTTACTTCCCAGCTGCTAGGTGACGCTTGATAGGCATAATCGTAAGCGGCCGTACGGAAGGTCAAGCGAATTCCGCAGCCGTTCGCGCGAACTCGGAATGTCCGGCTGTCAGATATACAAATTTCTGCCGTTAAGCCGCGTTCCGAGATCAACTGAATCCGCTCTGGGGAAGCTTTGGACAGGAAAGATACAGATTGGCCGCTTTCATCAAGCATATCGATATGGAAAGCTTCGCCGAATTTATCATCGCCACCGCGCACGGTGCGCATATATAGGCCTTGTTGTCTATCTTTGGCTTCAGGCAAAATGGAGATCGCTAGGAACGATTCTCTTCGACTGAAAGGTACTATACTTAAGTCAAAGTTCATATCTAATCTCCTTTACGGAATAGTATACGCTTTCATTGTATCGAAAGGAGTCTTCGGAAAAAACGGACAGTTGTTTCTGATGGGTGGGAAATTTGTTTCGTTAGAGGCTTTGTTTATCACGACGGGGGAGTTTTGTTCGATGAATGTTGTACTTTTGTTCGAATTGGTATTCAAAATAGTTCTTAAATTTGATCGTATACTTGAATGATTATTTTGATGGAGCCTTGTCCCCTTTTTTAAAATAGAATAAGTAAGAGGGTGTCCTCATGCCATGAGATTGGCAAAGGCACCCTCTTTTTTCCAGATTAAACCTTATCATTTACAACTGTATACTCTAATCTCCACAATTTCCGCTCGCGGGCTGCCATTCGTACTTTCGACAACCAATCTTAGCTTATTGGTTTGTACTCCATTTATGGAATGAACTCTTTTTCTGGTTCGATTGTTTATTTCTCTATGCAAAACAGCCCACCCGTTGTTTGCCCAAGCTTCAATTCGGTAGTCTTTGACGAGCTCCGGAATAACTAAAAAAGGTGTTTCGTGATGATGGAGATTAATTAAATCCTCGTTTACGTCGTCGTTGAAGGTCACATGGATCTCGGACACATTCGTCGCTTCAATTAAATCAACCTCAATCCATTCGTCAACACCGGCTTTCAGCGGTTCCGATACCCAAATATGCGGTCCGCCGAACGGTCTTGCGTAACCATCGTTTGCCTTGCTCGCCGCATAGGCTCCCGTTGCTGCCGAGAAACAAAATGGCTCGCGAACCAACCGCTTCATGCTCCATTCGGTGACTGGCGTATACCGCTCGTCATCATTGCGACTAGAGTGTTCTGTATGCATGCTCTCAAAAGCGAGTACGCCTGTTAACGGAACAGCCGACTTGAACAAGCTGACTCGGTCGTTTGCGCGGACGATAAGAAATGCATTTTTCGCCGCTTCATCGCTACCTTGCACGAGCGGAATCTCGACCCATTGCCGCTCACCCGTGCTTACTTTCACCTTCACACTATGACGCAACGTTGCCGGAATGTAGTTTTCCGCACGTCCGGTATCCCACAGCTCAACAGTAAGCTCACTTTCCCCGCTTGCTGACAGCAGCAGCTCGAACCTTCCGATCTCACCTTCAATTGGAAATAGCAAACCGACGTCCTTTGCAAGGGGGTACGCCTCCGATGGCTGATCCAAGCAAATTCGCGTTAAAGTACTCGAAGCGCTCATGGTTCCTCGCCTAGCCAAGTCCAATTCATCCATGTTCCGTAATCCGATAATCGAAGCGTCACTCTTAAGCAAGATCTGCTGAAGTTCGGCAATATGGTACTCACGCAGCTCGCGCGGGGTTACGCCTTTCATGACGGACAACGCGGCTCCTGCCCCCGCAGCTTCTCCGATTACCGCGCAAGTTGCCATTACCCTCGTCGTGCCAAAAGCAACGTGCGTCGCGCTGATGTTCCGTCCGGCAAATAACAGATTGCTCACGTTTCTTGAATACAAAGAGCCGAACGGAATGTGGTAGATTCCATCCGCATGCAGATGCTTAGATCCACTCTCAGACGCATACATGCCTTGAGGGGGATGCAAGTCGATCGACCATCCACCGAAGGCGATGCTGTCGTCGAATGGACGCTGTGCCAAAATGTCGTTTTGATTCAATACCGTGTCGCCAATAAAGCGGCGGTACTCCCGCTTGCCTGGGATCGAGCCCACCCATTCGAGCGTCATCGTCTCCGCATCGAATTGACCCGAATTTTTGATATAGTCCCAAATCCCATAAATGACTGACCACAGCTCATCGCGGATTCGCTCGTTCTCATGAACGGTATCCAGCTCTCCACCCCATTCGATCCACCAATAGTGGCAGCCCGAATCGCCGCTGCGTATGACTCGTTTGATTGGAATGGATGTCGTCAAAATATCTTTAGCAAATGACGGAGCGACAAACCGAACCGGCTTGCCGGTATCCTTCGTGTAAAACAGCAGGGTGCTGCCTAACGTAATGTCGTCCGCGACCTTTGGCGCCCAATCCTCCTCGTATTCGTGCTGCGCTTCACGCCCTAGACGATAGGCGGCTCCCGCCAGGAAACCGACCAACCCATCTCCCGTGCAATCGAGGAACACTTCGCTCTCGAAGCGAATAAGCCGCTCCGAGCCCATCATCCATCCGGTAACGGCGCGGATAACTCGCTCTTCAAGCTCTCCATCCGCTTCGACTTCCCGGACGTCTGTGTTCAAGTACAAGCTGATGTTCGGTTCCGCGCGAACGGCTTCCAGCAGCGTCAAATCCCACAAATAAGGATTCCCCTCGGGATTGCGGTACTGGTTTTGGATGAACAACTCGCCCATGATCCCCGTCTCACGGGCATAACGATTTACTCCATGACCGGTTGCACCGCATACCCACACTCTCACCTCCGAGCTGGAATTGCCCCCCAGCACTGGACGGTTATGAACAAGCGCCACTTTCAAGCCCAATCTTGCTGCGGCGATAGCCGCGCAAACGCCTGCCAACCCGGCTCCAACTACGGTAATATCCGTTTTCACTAACTCATTTCTCATGGCAATCTCCCCCTGAATATAAGTTGTGTGTATCTTCAATTTCAAATATATTGCTATTCAAAGTATAATAAAATGCACTATAATGACTTCAAGGATATACTTTATTTCGAGGAGTTTATGAGAATGGAACATCCCGCGCTATGGTCGCACACACCGACTGTAATATCCTATAACTATTGGCAAAATATCGATCGATTCCAGCTTTCCATGGACACTTACGCCAACTGGGTTATGTTCATACCTGAAAGCGGCCGTTTTTCATTCCAGATTGAAAGCCAAGAGGGGGAATCCAGCTTCGGCAGCATCGTCATATGCCCTCCTCATATTGCATTCCATAGAGAAACGCTTGAGAAGTTAACTTTTCACTTCATTTTGTTTCATTTAGCCGAAACGAACGCCAACATTCACACAACGACAGAAAGCTATCCACATGGCCAAGTGATTATCAGGGACCCGGATCGCTTAAGATCAAATCTTCGCATGCTTCGTAGGCTATCGGGGCATGCGAATCAACAAGCGCAGCTTTGGAAGAACACGATTATTCACGACATCCTCCTGCTTGCCAGTGATCAATTCAATCCATTTCAGGAATCCATGCCAAGCGCGGAAGATCCTATGCTTGAAGCCATACTCGAGCGTTTGCAAACGCTCGCCTATACACCTTTCAACATCAATAGAGTGGCCGCTGAATTTGGTTTAAGCGCTGTGCAGTTGACGAGAAAGTTTAAACAAACCTTCTCTATCAATCCTAGTGAGTACATCACATCCTTACGAATCAATCGAATAAAATCTCTTTTGATGGAAAGCGATTATACTTTGCAGGAAATTGCTGTACAGTGCGGTTATGACAACGGATATTATCTCAGCCGTATCTTCTCGTCACGTGTCGGAGTAAGTCCTTCTGACTATCGGAAAAATAACAAAGTATAACGATATGAAAAGCTCAATCTGACTGACGTGTTCTCCGGAAAGTGCCTACCTAGTAGATAGCATGCAGAGTATGGTTCCAAAACAGAAGCCCAGTCCGAATGGACTGGGCTTCTATTAGAATAATAAAATTGTTGAAAGTTTCCGCGAGATTCGGGTCTAACCTGTATACCACAAAAAAGGAGATTACTCAAAAGTGGTAAGCTCGCAACCAAGATCATTCGCTTTCTTCTAAATCAGTTTCCGAGATAGTATCCAAAATTGAGAGGATCGCCTTTACTGCCTCTGCACGGGTAGTGAATTCGTTTCCTTTAAACCAATTATTGCCTCTACCTTGCAACAATCCTGCATTGACAGCAGCTGCAATAGACGGTTCGGCCCAGCCCATCATTTCTTGCGAATCGTTAAACGCAGTGCGGGGAACATCATTTGTATCCAGTTTTAATGTTCTAGCCATGATTACCGCTAATTCGCTGCGTGTAATGTCTCTAGCTGGCCGGAAGGTTTTGTCAGGAAATCCGGTTATAATCCCCTTTTCTACCAACGCCAACACACTCGTATTTGCCCAAGCTTGAATAACTTGCTGATCTTTGAATATAGTTTTGTTTTCTTCGGGATATAGTTCCATCGCTTTAGCTAGCATTGCAGCAAACTCTTCCCGTGTGATTGATCGGTCTGGGCGAAAGGTAAGATCCGGGTAACCAACCACAAATCCTAATTCCAACGCGCGTAAAACATTTTTCTCCGCCCAATGTCCGGCTATATCCTTTAATTGAATTTGAATCTGCGGTTTCAATCTAAAATCAATTTTTTTGCTCACATCGATAGTACTAGCATCCAGATCCCTCGTCATCAATTTCACTTTTGATAGTTCAGCTGTGATCGTTATCTCTACCTTTTTCTTGCTAATTACATCAAATTGAATTTTCGCTAGATCGAGATTCCCGTTATCTCCTTGCTGGTTCCCTGTTTTCGCACCAAATATAAGTAATTTCCCCGGTTCCTTGTCAAAAAGCTTGTGAAAAGATGCCGGACTGAATGCACTGACTAACTTTTTAAAGCGCAAATGCTCCGCAGGATATTGGATGGTTAGTTCGTAACCATAGACAAGTTTAGCATCTTTTGCAGAAACAGATAGCTCGATTGTATCTCCAGGCTTCACCTCATCGGTCCGACTAGTAAATTCAAATGTGGCATCGCTTGCTGCTGCTTGTACATTGTTTGATGGTTGCAGGATTGAGGCTGCGATGAAGCTAATGAGTAAAATAATTCTCATTGCAAAACGCGAATATTTCATCCTATGCTGTCCCTTCTTTGCCATAACTTAACGAAAGGGGGAATCCGAAATCCCCCTTTCGTTATCCGAACATGGTACGTCATCTCTTAGTTTAACTAGATGTGCATTCGCCTAGCTCTAACACTATTTATTCAGAATTAATCTAGCAACGAGTACAACATCTTCAAGACCAATTTCTCCATCATTATTGAAGTCCAGATGTTTCACTTGATTCCATTCAGGATCATGTTCCGTTATTCCATATGCCTCAACTAGCTTCACTAAGTCTCCAATAGTGAACTTGCCGTCTTCGTTCACATCGCCTGGTTTTGCAACATGAACCGCTTTGCTGTAGGTATTCAGTGCTTGCTTTAATGCTGTAATTGCAGCTTCCAACTCAGCTTTTGTTAATTTCACATTATCCGCGGCGGCTTGTGCTTGTTGTAATGCTTGTTGCAGTGCTGCTTTTGCTTCTGCTGGATATTGGCCTGGCAAGCTTCCCACTTGGGCATTCTCTAAGACTTGTTCCACTTCTGCAATTAATTTGTTCAGATCTGACTTATCAACTTCCTTCACGCCTTGAATCGTTACTTTATATTCTGTGCCGACACCGTAGATTTCCTCATCCGGCGCATTGGCAAGCTGCAATTCCGTTACTTTAATCGATGTAGCAGCATTTTCTGCCGTTGGCGCAATCGCTTTAAAATGAAGCTTCACAAGTTTTTTGTTGGATGATCCAGCATCCTTCGATACATCTACGGCGATAAATGTTAGTTCTCCCTCGTCAAGCTTATAATCAACAATGATGAATCCTTCTTTCTCGCTCGGTTCAACGAAGCTTTCAAATTGTACTTGGGCAGGATCGAATTGTAACGTTGCCTCCTGGGCTTGATATAACTTTGTCCCTTCAGATAGACCATAGGTAACCTCAAAACTTTCTCCAATTTGAACTTGTTCGGGACCTGCCAATACAGCTTGATCGCTCGGCTCCTCTTTGATCTCAGCTGCCTTGAATTTAGCGATTGCCGCATTCAACTGCACCACCTCGGCATCTACCGTTACCTGTGAGACTCCCGGATCGGCCTCAACTGCTTCTGCCGACTCAATAGCCGCTAGAAATTCGTTCTTCGCCGCAGCAGGGTATTGACCGGCTTGATCGCCGACCACGGCCGTATCATGCAGATGTCTTGCCCCGTTAATTGCGCCTGTCAGCTCGCTTTTGTCAGCTTCTTGCACGGTTTCCCCCATAAACTGCATCGGACGCAGCTCCTTATGATCTTTCGAAGAGCCGATTCCGCCGCCCCATTCGAAGAAATCTCTCCGGCCCGCTCCGTCGTTCTCATTGAACAACAAGCTGAAGCTCAACATTCCCTTATCTGGATGAACCGGAGCAAGTTCGCTCCACGGCAAAGCAATATAGTAATACGTATATTTCGTATCTTCATCGCGTATCACTTTCGCCTCCGCATTTGTCACGTCTCCCGCTTCGACCCCCTGCGGAGCGACCCAGCGGTGGACGACACTCTGCCCGTTCGGACAAAGCGCAAATCCGTACTCGTACTTATCAGGTATTTCCTTGCCCGCTACACCTGAGAAGATTGCGAACTGGATCCCGTCGCCGGTCCAGGATGAGGAACCGCATTGATCCTGATAATGAATGTCGTCTTTTATCTTAGCTGTCAAATAGAGATGCTCCTCATCCCAATTCAACCAGAAGTCGCCGCTTAAATCATCTGGTCCCTTCCAGCCTTTTACACGATTGTTGCCCGATTTAATTAAATTCAGGGCATAATCGGGAATCTCAGTTTCCTGCAAATTCTCGCCGGAAGCCGTTTTCTTGATAATCGGATTAAACTCGGTGAAGCCATCCAATGCTACGGTCGCAGTTTCTTTAAAATTCAGCTTCACTTGATAAGCGTAAGGTTTTCCGTATGCAGGAATCGGAATATCTACACTTCCTCGCCATGTGGAAGCAGGTGGAATCGCTTCATTATATGGTTGTGATCCAGAAAGCTCGCCCAGCTTCCAATCTAAGCTCGTTAGCGTATAAGCGGATACGGCTGAATTGTTCGTGTAAGAGATTTTCAACTGGCCCGTCTGTTCGTCCATGGATACGATATACGGCTCGACTGCCATGCCAAACGGTTCCTCGATTTGCGCGTTCACAAGCAAGTGAGCACGCAACTGGCCATCTACTTTCACATTGGCAATATAAGTCCGACTTCCAATCTCCGGAACCGCAGGCAGAGAGACAGGTACGTCAAGCTGCCCATTCGCCGGAACGGATACAGTCTGCGTGACGCCAGCCATTTCAACCTCGGCATCCATTGCTGTAGCGCTGCCCGTATTATCGAGTTTTACACGTACGCGAACATGATCGTTCACAGCTGCAACAACGTCATCCGCAGAGAATAAGCCACCAGCCTGAATGTCGGTAATGTTGCCTTTTACATAAAACACCTGATTGCCAAGCTTTAAATAGACTTTGTTATTCAAAGGCACAAGCGTCTGCTCTTCTCCGGTGAAATCCGTTACGATAACAGGACTATCCGTCGTCAAGACAACCTTTTGCGGAGTAAGAGACCATAGAACGCGTAGATCTTCGCCATTCTTGCGGAACAGATAGCTCCTTACGTTGCCGTACACCTGCTCCTGCTCAACATATTCCCCACCGGTCAGCTGCCTCGTCTGAACCGCATAAGTTGCAAAAGCAGGCTTGGCCGTATAAGCGCCCCGCTCATCTTCCTCGTTTACAATGATGCCGAAGTTATGCTCCCGGTTCTCAGGCTCTGTACCGTCATTTTTCAAATCGTACCAGGTGATATTTTCCACGCCTTCAGAGATCGCCAGCACATTATAACGGGCAAGATATTCCGCTTGTTTATCCTCCGAGACGCCATCTCCGCCAAGCTTCGTATGCCAGCCCGCTTCCGTCAGCCAAAGCGGTATGTCCTTGCCGCTGGTATTATACTTTGCAACCAGCTTGTTCAGCTTGTCTAAATCCAGATCGCCGCCTTCAGGGATTTGTGGAAAACGGTACGGGTGAACGGAAACGCCGTCCAAATAGTTCAGACCGCCAAGCGCAAACAGTTCTTCAATCCAGGCATAAGGAATGGTCACTCCGGCAGGGCCGATCACGCGTACATCCTCGCGAAGCTCCTTTACAGCATCGTACGTCTCTTTCACCAGCGGAAAATAATCCGATGCAGAAGCTCCGCCGCCAAAAGCGTTATATTCGTTCCATACTTCAACCTCTTTGATCTGTTCTCCGTAATGATTCAATACGGCGCGCGCGTAATTCGCAAAACCTGCTACCCCTGCAGGATCTTTAATATGAAAGCCGCCGGGATATAGATTATTGTTGTAACTCAGCACGATAAGCGGTGATATTTGTTGCTGCTTTAAGGCCGCCATATACGAATCGTATTGCTCTGGGAATTGATAAACGCCCTTTTGCGTCTCAATCGCCCCCCAATAAAGCTCGTCTCGTACCATGCTGACACCCAGTCTGGAAATAAGAGGAATCAATGTTTGATCCCAGCCTTGACCGAAATGTGTAGCCAGACTAAATGGCGATGATTGGCCAATCGTATCCGCGTTCGAAGAGAGCACCGTAATTGGAGTTGTCGTTCCTTTCACAATTCGTTCACCGTCTACAGCCGTTACATGGAGTTTATAGTACCCTTTGCTAAGTGTCGGCATGGACAAGGTTAGGTTACCGTTTTCTCCGACCACGGCCGAACCTTCGCCGAAGGGGGTACCCCAATAATTTTCCAGTTTCCAATTGACCCGTTTTGCAACCGTTTTTAGATCAAGGCTGATTGGTTCCCCCACAAGAAATACATTTCCCGTTGTCGTCGGAATAATCTTCATATCCCGCGTCTCTGGCACGTATTTGTTCACGGTGACCGCCGAGATCACGACATCCTGAGCCGTATCTACGGATGCTTTGGTATAATAAATACGATAATCCGTGCCGTTGGCACGATTGGAAAACTTGGCGTGAGGCAGAGTGACGATAAACGTCTTCCATATCCCTGAATCCGTCAATTGAATCGGGTTTGCTTTCGTAAATCCGCCCTTTATGGCATCATACTCAGTCACAATCGTGCCTTTGCCAACATCGAGGTAAGTCACCACAACTTCGATCGGCAAATCCACATCGTAAACATACGTATCGTCTACATTGAAATACAAGTACTTCGCGCCATTAGCCGTGTCCGTCGTCCAGCCTTCCTGCTCTGATCTTACAACGATCGGCGCCTTATTTTTGGCATTGTCTCCCGGGAACACATTAATTCCCTCGTACTTCCAGTCGCTATTTAACTGAGCTTTCACTGACTGCACGTCGCTGTAGTTATCCAAAGGCCGGATTGAAACCTCTCTGAAATAAACGTCCGTCTCGCTGGTACCCATTTCGCCTGACCAAACGCCCAGACGCATGACTCGCTTCAAGTCCGCCTGCAGAACAATAAACCGCTCCTTTTTCCAACTGTTCGTACCCGTCAGTCGGATATGCTTCATATCACGCCAGCCGGTGTCATTCAGGTAGGACAAGGCGAACTTCCCAACAGGTCCGTCAAAATATTCGACCGTCACTTCGACGCGATGATCACCTCTAGAGACAAATTCCTCATCGGTCACTTCCATATAAAGAAAGCTGCGGGAATTGCTTTTATCCGTGCGCCAGCTGTCCTTGCCTCCAATAACTTCGGCCTTCCCGCTCTGATCCCGCAATTGCGGATCTCCTGGAAACATATGCAAGCCGCTGAATACGGGATTCGCACCTAATGTCGCCGTAACAACCTCATGACCTTGCTCCGGATCGTCAGCTTTCGAAATTTTAATGGAGCCGATGACGACATCTTCCCCGATCCCTGCCAATCGAATTGTCGTATAGTCGGCGTCCACTGGCTGAAAAACGTGTGTTTTCCACTCATTTGTCCCCGTCAATTGCACCGTATCCGAATCAGTACTGCTATTTGCTGCGGTGAAACGCAAATTAAATTTGCCTGTGCCGCGATCGAAATAGTCGACTGCCACTTTTTGATTTTTCCCGCTTCCATATGAACTATCGAGATCAAAGTACATGTAGGCGTAATTATTGCTGATTTGCGTAGACCACCCCTCCCTGGAAGCATAGGAGACTATCGGCTCAGCGTACTTTTCATTACCGCCCAGCCGCACTTTAATGCCCTCATAGGTCCTGTTGCTTTTCAAAACTGCCTGCACCGAGTTTGCTGTACTGTAATCCGGCAGTTTGGATACAGTTACCGATTTAAAGAAGACATCCTCTTGGCTGCTCCCCATCTTGGGTCCGTACAGGCCCAGACGCATTTTTGTAATCAGAACGCCATCAGAAACGTAAAATCGATGCGTCTTCCAAGCGTTGCTTCCGGTAAGCTGAACATATTTCTCTTCCTGCCACCCGCCTTGCTTTAAATACATCAGATTAAATTTGCCGGTTCCGCCGTCGTAATAATCGACCGAAACCTCAACCCGGCTCTGCCCTTCGACGAAATAGCCAGGAGCCGCATTCAAATACATAAACTGAACTCCTCCGCTTTTGTTCGTCCCCCAACTTTGCTTACCGCCTTTTACCGCCGCTTGCGGGGACGTAGAATTATCCCCGGGCAGCACCGTCAATCCGTTAAAAATTGGATCGTTTCCTAATTGCGCATATATCACATCCGGCGTATTTGCGGACGCCGATATCCCGCCTGGTGGAATAAGTCCTCCAGATACCAATAATACGGATAGCATGACGAACCATATACGAATTATCTTTCTGCTTATATTCATTACGCACCTCCTAGAATGAATGATTGTGTTACATCAAACAGATCAGTCACAGCTCTTGGTAAAGCGCTTTCATTTTCTGGTTTTGAACTAATCTCATCACCTGTTGCTCCGGCATGAACATTTGTATTGCCGGAGCAAATCACCATCAGAACACTGACTACAATCATCATTGCTCGTTTCACACATAACTTTTTGCTTGCTATAATAATCGTTTATCCTTTGACCGCAGAACTGGAGAACCCTTGAATAATATACTTCTGGCCAATAAAGAAGACGATAAGCAGCGGTACGACTCCTGCTGTGGCGGCAGCCATCATCATGTTATAGTCCACTCCCGCTTCCAGCATGAAATTCTGCATACCAAGCGGCACCGTAAACAATCTTTTGTCCAGCAAAAAAATCAAAGCGTTTTCATAATCGTTCCACGTCCATGTAAAATCAATGATAGCGAAGGTTGCCAGAACCGGTTTGGAAAGCGGTAGAAACAATTGAAAGAAAATCCGGAAATGGCCGGCTCCATCAATGAAAGCCGCTTCAGATATTTCATGGGGAATGCTCATAAAAAATTGCCTAATCATGAAGACGCCGAATACAGTAAACAAGCCCGGAAGAATGAGCGCCCAATGAGTGTTATAAATATTCATCCAATCAAACATGATAAATTTCGGGACAAACAGTACTTGCTGCGGAATCATCATCAAACAAAGATAAAGCATAAAGATGGCATCCCTTCCCTTGAAGGGAATGCGGCTGAAGCCATAAGCGGCAAATGCAGCGAGCAATGGAGCTCCAATCATTAAAATGATCGATATTTTCAAAGAGTTTAAATAAAATAGAGCAAATCCATCGCCAGTCATCCACACTTTAAAGTGGTTGGTCCATACAGGATCAAGTGGAATCCACTGAATTGGAAAAGTGAAAACGTCCTTCGGCATCTTGAATGAGGTGCTGATCATCCAGATCATTGGCGACAACAACAGTAGACTCGCTAGTGCCATGAAGATCGTATTAAAGCTCTTGATTATTCGTTTTCTGATTATTCTGTTATTTCTAATTTCCATTGTGCGTCTTCCCCTCCGTTAGTAATGAACCCACTTTTTCTGGCCCGCCCACTGAATAAGCGAGATGCAAAGGATGATCAGGAACATGGTCCACGAGACGGCTGACGCGTACCCCATTTCATAAAAGCTGAACGCTTTCTTATAGGCGAAAATAGAGAAAACCGTCGTACTATTGGCAGGGCCTCCCTGTGTGATGGCATAAATCATGCCAAAGCCCTTGATGGAGCCGATGAAGCCGGTAATCATCAGAAAAAAGGTGGTAGGACTAACCAAAGGAAATATAATCAGACGCAGCAGCTGCCCAAACGTCGCTCCGTCCATCCTTGCCGCTTCCAGCTGCTCGGAGGACAATTCCTGCAGCGCGGCCAAATAAATAATCATGTTGTACCCAATTCCGCCTGCGGTCACCATGATCAGCACCGCATACATCGCTGTATCTGGAGAAGCAAACCATAGGGGAGGCTCCGAAATGCCAATTGATCGCAGGAATGCGTTAATCGGACCGTTGGAAGGCTGAAATAGCACCATCCATACAAAGGCAATGGCGATGCCGCTAGTGAAATACGGAGCGAAAAAGAACGCACGCAGCGTTTTCTGGAAATATGTCCGGTTGTTGAGTATGACAGCAATTAGAAATCCGAGCATAATCGAAATCGGTACAGGGACCAACAACAGCAAGGTATTTCTGACCGATACAGCAAATAAATCATCTCTCACCATCATTCTAAAATTATCCAATCCGATAAAACGCGGGGTTTGCCCGCTAGCGAATACCCAATCCGTAAACATTAAATAAAAGGAGAACAGAGCCGGAACGAGCATAAATACCATCATTCCGATTAGATTGGGAGCAATGAATACATAACCAATCAGCCTCTGTCGCTTCATCCAACTCACGATCGGTCACCGCCTTTCTCTTTTTATAATGTAGCTTGCAGTATCCAGCAGCTTGCGGCTAAGGGGATGCGGCGTCAAAGGTTCGCTTCCCCTTAGCCTGACGACTTTATTTAGATGTTGTTTGCAAATTCCCGTTATGCACCCGCGCTAATTCCTTCGCGCCTTCCTCAGGAGTCAGCTTTCGGGAAAACACGTTGTCATAAATTGCCTGCTGCTCGCTGCCTGTCTTCCGGTCCAGACGGCTCAGACCGAGTGGAAGGCTTCCGAACATGACCCGCTTAATTGAATCAAGGTCATAGGTATCCTCCACACCTTTGAACATAAGGGCAACAGCCTCATCGACTGGAAAATCCTTGGATGAAGGCACTCTTCCGCCTGCCGCCATCGGCAGCATTCCACCGTCTGCGTACCACTTGATAAATTTCCAGGCAGCTTCCGGATGCTTGGTGCGGGGATTGATAGCAACCACGTCTCCTAAGCCGCCAGCGTTAATGTAATCGGCCTGATCCATGTTAACCTTGGGAGCCGGCGCCGCCGCCACCTTGAACGACCGTGGGAACTCTGCCACATTGTTAGTCGTACGGAAAATCTGGTTCGTGGAAAATAGCATTGCGCTTTCTCCCTTCACAAACATCTGGTCCAAAGCGGGCTTCGAAGTAATCTGCTCCGTATGAGGCATCAAGCTTTTATCCGTAAACATCATGTCCGAATAAACCTGAAGCGCTTTGACCGTCAACGGATTGTCGAAAGCTGAAGTACCGTCCGGATTCGTCAGCTGCAAGCTTTGCTTCAGCATGGAACCGTTGATAGGCACATTGAAGTAATAATCGCTTTGCGCCAATCCCCAAACCTTATCATCCTTCAGCTTGGCGGCATAATCCCTGAACTCGTCCAGTCCCCATTCCGTAGGAACAGGCAGTCCCTTGGCATCGAGCATGTCCTTGTTCAACCAGACAAAGGATAAGCCTTTCTGGGTTGGAACGCCATAATACTTATCGTCCACCTTCCAAAAGGCGGCACCTTCACCCATTTTTTCGTTCACATCATAGTCAGTAAAACTGCTTATATCAAGCGCGTTTCCTGCTTTTATACGCTTCTCGTAAAGGCTGTAATCATAGTTTACGTACATGTCTACGGGCTGGCCGGACATGAGAGCCGTATCCAGCTTCAGATTGCCAGCTTCATCATTGACGAACCGTACATACTCCACCTGAATATCCGAATTTTCTTTGTTCCAGTTGTCGACAACCTCTTGGGGTCCGTTCTCGGCCGGCACAGCTCCCCACATAGTCAGTTTGACCGGATCTGCGCTTGCAGTTGCAGTGGGCTCGGCGCTTGCGGATGTCGTTGGTCCATCCACTCCCCCATTGCTGTTACCGTTTCCGCCACAGCCAGCAAGCATCAGAGACACCGCCACAATCGAAGTCAAACCTGCAACCAATCTCTTTCTGTTTCTCATCTTTCTTGTAACCTCCCTAATCGGATGTTTAATACATTCCAACTATATCAACTCGCTCTTGGGTCTATAAGAGACGAAACTTGCGGATTGGCTGTATAAAACTTATATATTGTTCTCCTTCCTAAAGGAGCTGGGTGTTTGTCCAACCAAGCGCTTGAACACTTTGATGAAGTACGCATCGTCAGTGAAGCCCGTCTGACTCGCAATCTCTTCTACACTGAGCTTGGAATGCAGCAGCAGACGTTTGGATTGTTCAATACGAATGTTTCGCAAATAGGCGATTGGCGTCAATCCCGTTTTTTTGCCGAATACGGTGCTCAAATAGTCTACATTGATCGCTACCAGACTAGCCAAATCCGTAACTTTAATATTCTCCCTGTAATGCTCCAGCATATATTGAATCACCCGGTTCACCTCTGGATGGTCTGTATAGCTTATATGCTCCACTTGCTTCTGCCGAATAAGCTCCCGTATTGCTTGCAGCATAAGTGCAAGCAGTGATTCATGGCTTACGGCAGAGTAGATGTCTGTCCGATCCTCCGATTTTCGTCCTGCCAGCATCGTCACAACATGAAGCAGATGAGTTGCTCGTTTTTTCACTTCCACATGAGAAAATGACGAGTCTTTCATGCACGACCAAATCAGCGTTGCTGCCTCCGTGCATTTTGGTTCATTCCTCTCTTCAAAGCAGCGAATCAAATCAGCCTCCAGCTCCTCGATTGGCACCTTCTCGTGTTTCTCCCCTATCGGATCAGTATCACGACCGTACCAATCGCCGTTTAATTGATTCAGCGCATGCAGCCAATCATCGGACAAACGGGACAAGTTGCTAATAGGCGTTGTTTCAATCATCCGCTGGGACCGGATCTGGCTGACCGACTCTGACTTCTTCTGAAAGCTCCAGCAAAAGAAAGTGGTCTGACCCGCATCATGGAAGGTTTGGACAAGCAGATATTTTTCCGGCCGGATTCCAACTTGATCCATGCGAGCAGGTGCGGCACCGCTAAGAGTGACTACAATCTCTAATCTCAGACTGCTGAATTTCTCCACCGCCAAGACAAGCTCCGCTGCATCTGCCTGAGCCGATACTCCTGCTCCCAAAATAACCGCCCACGTGCGGTGATAATAAGGAAAAAGCGCCTCTCCAGCCCCTTTAAGCTCTGCAAGCAAATCCTGCTTGATTCGTGCCAAACTTTCCAGCAAAACATCATCATTTAAGGATAGTTTCAGCAAATAGTTGGAAGCTCCGTATTGAAGCGCATCCCGTGCATAATCGAACTGGTTCATAGCCGTCAGCATAATAAAGCGGCTGCGTATTCCGGCTTTCCGTGTTTGCTTCAGCAATTCAATTCCGTCCATGCCAGGCATAACAATATCGGCGATGACGACATCTGGCTTCAAATCCACAATAGCCGAAAGCGCCTCATTGCCGTTCCCCGCTTCGCCGACAACACAAAAACCATGGCTTTCCCAGTCCAAAATTTCTCTGATGGCTTCTCGAACAAATACTTCATCTTCCACCAATAAAATCGTCCACATGTCCGTCATCTCCTTTCTGTGAATAAGGCGCTGCAATCAATAATGGCATACGTATTCGAACGAGGGTCCCTTCCGCGCCCGATATAAGTTCAATCACTCCCTCACGCTTAAAGAGCAGCTCCAGCCTTTCTCTTAAATTGCTTAGTCCAATCCCGTGTCCGCTGCGTCTCCCCTTATTGCGGGCTGCCTCTTCCATGCCAATTCCGTTATCTTCCACTTCCAGAACAAGCTCGCTGCCCTCCGCTCGCGCCCTGACCCATATAGTGCCACGACCTTCAGTCATGTTAAAGCCGTGGGCGATAGAGTTTTCTGTCAGAGGCTGCAAACTAAATTTGGGAACAAGCGCATACTGTACCGATTCCTCTGTTTCATATTCGATTGTAAATTGTTCTCTAAATCGAAACGCCTGTATGGATTCATAGGATCGCAGCAATGTGATCTCTTCTTTAAGTGGAATCAGCTCAATATCGGAATTCAGACTAGCCTCCAATATTAAGCCTAATGAAGTACAAATACCCGCAATGGCGTCCTGTTTCTCTTTTCTTGCAATCCATTTGACAGTGTTCAACGTATTCAAGAGAAAATGCGGGTTCATTTGGTAGAGCAGCATTTGAAAACGGACTACCTGCTTTTGCCGCTCTTCCTGTTTCAGCTTAGCAATTAGCAGCACAACATCATCAATCATTCGGTTAAAGCTATCGCTTAGCGAACGAATTTCATCTGTTGCACCTTGGTTGATCGATATTTTAACATTCAGCTTCTTGTCCGACGCCTCTTCCATGCTTCGTTTCAAAACATACAACGGCTTCGTTATTCGAGACGCCAAAAAGAAGGTTACCGTGATGAAAACGATTACCAGAATAATGAGAAACATATAGATCATCAGTCTTAATTGCTTCACTTCACGCTGAAGTTCACTTAAGGGCATTTGACTAACGACATACCAATCCAGCTCCTCCACATAACTGTAATTGACTAGTGACAAAGCGCGTTCATCTTTGTAATGTCCATTTTTTGCATGTGAAGAAATGATCCTTTTCATGCTGTCCACACCGAAAGCGGATTCCTTATTTTGCAAAATGATTTCTTCTTGCCCGGTAAAAATGGTTAGATCCTGATTAACCGGATTATCTTTTAGCGTATTGTTGAACCATTCCTGAATGTTGATGCTGATACGTGCTAATCCGTAATTTCCCCGCAGCTCGTCGTCCAGCATCGTATACAGACTTAGCAGCTTATTTCCTTGACTTCCTCTTACATCATTCCAGTCGTTCGCTACCCACCGGTAAGGACGCAAGCCGGTTTGCAGCTTTTTTTGCCACTCCTGCAATTCTTTCCGCTCGTTTGTCAACTGGTCATTGGGAGCATAGGAGGTGTATACATTGCCGTTACGGTCGATAAAACGAAAATACAGCTCCGTCTGATGGAAGAAAAAGCTGTTGTTGATCCCAAACATTTTGCTTTCTATTATTTTCTTTCGTACAAAAGGATCATACTTATCAGGGGCGTGCATAATCTGGATCAGGCTTTCATCCTGACTCAGCATGGTATTTGCTTTATAGGAAAATGCCATCATATCCGTCAAGGATATATAAACCTGCTGCATACGCTCGGACATGCGGTCTATCATGTCATTCTGCCGAATCGTTTCGAAATGCTGAAAAAGATAATAAATTGCGATGCACAAAGGAAGCATCAGTAATGTGATATACGCGATAAACAGTCTATATTTCAACGTATTTGGGAGCCATTTTCTCCTAGATTGCATCATTTGTGTATCATTCACTCCTCATATCGTTTTTGAGCCTATCAAACGCACCTTTCATTTTATCACACTCAAAAACTGAACCATCAGATTAAAAACTTGTATTTTTATATAACAATTCTTAGAAATTGAGCACTAAGGAGTTCATTTCGTCTAACTGACTTATCCAGCTTGAGTTGGGCATTCCAACATATAAAAAAATCACGCCCAATGGACGTGATTTTTTTATTTTGGTGCAGTCTAAAAGTGAATCAACACAAACCTCACCACATTAAATTACATACATTTCATCTGGATAGTTCTATAAATTACATTGAACTTATCCTTTCACAATTTTGAAAGAAATCCTAAGAACTTATTTTCATAATAAGAATGGAAGCATTTGAATTGATTTGAGTTCCCCCGGCATTGGTTTGTAAAGTAACGCTAGAGGCGCTGGAATGATTTCTTAAAGTTAGTACATCACTAGCGGCAGCAGTAATAATAATCATGCCTGGATTAGATTGAGTACCAGCACCCGAGCCATACACGCTTCCACCAACAGGGGCACCATTCTGATATAAGGTAAATTGATTACTTTCTACTGCAGTTACAATATAATAAACGGCATAGTCTCCAGCGTTATTTATCATAATTTGTGATGTATTCGGTGTATGGGTGATGTTATTTAGATTACCATTGCTATCGAAAATAATATCCGTTTCTACCGCCACTGACTGACTACCTGTATTGAATACATAACCGTAAGCTGACAACCCTTCACCTGTCGCTCCTGTTGCACCCGTTACTCCTGTTGCTCCTGTTGCTCCTGTTTCACCTGTCGCTCCCGTTACTCCTGTCACTCCTGTTGACCCCGTTGCTCCTATCTCACCTGTCACTCCTGTAGACCCCGTTGCTCCTGTCTCACCTGTCGCTCCTGTTGACCCCGTTGCTCCTGTTTCACCTGTCGCTCCTGTTGACCCCGTTGCTCCTGACTCACCTGTCGCTCCTGTTGACCCCGTTGCTCCTGTTTCACCTGTCGCTCCTGTTACTCCTGTTACTCCTGTGACTCCTGTTTCACCTGTTGCTCCTGTTGCTCCTGTTGCTCCTGTTTCACCTGTTAGTCCTGTCGCTCCTGTTGACCCCGTTGCCCCTGTTGCCCCTGTTGCTCCCGTCGCTCCTGATAATCCTGTTGTCCCTGTCTCACCTGTCGCTCCCGTTGCTCCTGTTGTACCTGTTGTCCCTGTTTCACCTGTCGCTCCACCTGGATTTCCTGTTGGACCAGTTACTCCTGTAACCCCAGTTGGACCTGTTGCTCCTGTTGCTCCTGTAACCCCAGTTGCCCCTATTGATCCTGTCACACCTGGATCACCTGTTACTCCTGTTGTTCCAATTGGACCTATTACTCCTGTCGCTCCTGTTGTTCCCGCTCCCCCCGTTGCTCCTGTTGTTCCTGTTGTTCCCGCTCCCCCCGTTGCTCCTGTTGCTCCTGTTGCACCTTTAACACTCGCTGCTCTATGCTTTTCTTTGACATTTACTATAACTTCCTGTCTAATACCACACTTACAATTCCTTTCCTTACACTTATGGCATCGTTTTTTTCTAAATTGAAAATGCCTGTGATTGTAACGAGCAAAACGTTTTTTTACTGTTATCTTCTTCAGTGATCTCATCTCCTTAGCTGCACCATATGAATCAAAATAATGTTAGAACGCCATTATACAAAGCCTTCCTAAACAGCGATAACCAAGGCAATATCATATTAGACTGAACCTTGGTCCCATCCCTGACTACGACCATTTTCCCTCTAGAACTGGTTTCACTTCTACACTATTTATAAATAAGGACGAGTCAGCGCCGCTGGCTTGTCTCGCCCATTTGAGAATAAAAGATTTGATTAACTTATCGATGTTTTGAATCTTCACTGACTAATCCACGCCAAATAAACAAGTAAATTAGGCTGGTGTAATTTTAAGCAGCTTCGGATTGCTTGAGCCATGAGCTGTTACACTCCGCACACTTTAAAAACAACTCACCCGGTAAGCTCCGTTTTTACTTTTAATAATCACATCACTCATTGAGCAATTGCTTATTCTGTCATTCAACATAAGGCACTGTATATCGTATGAATGACATTCGTGTAGGGCATGGGCCAATGTTCTAAAATGAATTTTATTACATGATGGTTTGTTCCTTGGAGGTCTTTTCACTCCCCCCTCGGTGCCAATTCGACTCGATTAGCCCTTAATCGACAAAAGTATACCAAACTACGATAAACAAGAAATAAACAAACTCATCCATAAATTTCTTGTTATTGACATGTGAATGACTTCAATGATATATTGTGCATGCACAACATACACAATCTGAAAAGGAGTTGATTATATGCTTGCGTTAGAAATTAAAAATTTAAATAAAAAATATGAGCATTTTCATTTAAAAGACGTATCTTTTCAACTGGAAAAGGGTTATATTATGGGATTTATCGGAGCTAACGGCGCAGGAAAAACAACGACAATAAAAGCCATTTTGAATTTGATTCATAAGGATAGTGGCGAGATTAGTATTTTGGGCAAGGAGATGACCAAACACGAGCTCGAATTAAAACAAGAAATTGGCTCTGCCTTTGGTGACATCAATTTCTATACTCGAAACAAAGTCAAAACATTAACTAATGTAATCAAAAAGTTCTATCATAATTGGAATGATGAAGCCTATTACAATTATCTCAAGAGATTTAATTTAAATGAAAACAAAAAAATAGCTGAATTATCAACAGGGATGAAAGTGAAATACAGCTTAGCCATCGCTTTATCACACGGCGCAAAGCTGCTTATTCTTGATGAACCAACAAGCGGGCTTGATCCGGTTGCAAGGGACAATTTATTGGATATTTTTCAGGAACTAGTAGAAGATGGTGAAATCAGCATCCTGTTTTCCACTCATATCACAACTGATTTGGAAAAATGTGCCGATTATATTACTTTTATCGATAACGGTCATATTATCAACAGCTCTGAGAAAGAAGAATTTATTGATACCTACCGCTTGGTGAATGGGAAAGAAGAACAATTGGATTTGATAAAAGACCAGTTAATCGCCTACAAAAAGAATTCATTCGGCTTTACAGCCTTGATTCATACTAAAGATTTTGATCCCTCTTGGAATATTAAATCAACTTTGCCTAGTCTTGAGGAGATTATGATCTATTTCGCGAAAAAGGAGATTATGCATGTATAATTTACTAATGAAAGAATTAAAGCTAGGCGTAAGCCCATTCTTTTATATCATGCCTTTTTTGACGGGTGCTTTAATGCTAATTCCATCATGGTTATATTTCCTTGTCATCCTCTACTTCTGTTTCCTCACGATTCCGAATATGTTTGCTGGGTATAAATCTCAGAATGATTTGATATTTACCAACATGCTGCCTGTAACCAAAAAAGACATTGTAAAAGCAAAGGTATACGTTATTGTTATTCTGGAATTAATGCACATCATTGTTGCCATGATATATGGTTTGATTACTATTCGCTTATATCCAAATCTGACCTATTTTTTCTTCAAACCATCCTTTGGTTTTTGGGGACTATGCTTCGTTATGATTGCGATCTTCAACATTATCCTTATATCGATGTATTATAAAACAGCCTATAAATACGGCGCAGCAACGATTGTGTCCATTACAGCTGCGATACTGTTTGCAGGAGGCGCAGAATGGCTCGGAATACAGAATTCATTTGTGTATGATCTTTTCAAAGGAAATGGTACTGATCATTTGGGAATTCATCTATCCATCTTGTTCTCGGGCATCGTCATATTTGCGATATTTACGATAATCGCTTATCATATTGCAATCAAACGTTTTCAGAAAGTGGAAATTTAATGAACATAGCTATTTCGAACTCATCTGATAAACCGATCTATCAGCAGCTTTTTGAACAAATTAGCGCACAAATTCTAAAAGGTGAACTAGAAAATGGTTACAGCTTACCTCCCATACGACAAGCGGCCACAGAGCTTCGTGTTAGTATCATTACCGTAAAAAAAGCGTGGGAAGAACTTGAACGGCTTGGCTTGATTTATACCGTAACCGGCAAAGGCTGTTTTGTAGCCGAGCTCTCCCCTGATGAGATGCTGCAAAAACGTAACGAAATGATTATGAAGCAAATGGTTCTTGACACCTCCTATTACAAAACATTCGGCCTTTCTTTAGAGGAAGTTTTCGAGCTTTTGAAGGAAATCTATTGAATAGGTTTAAAACAAATCAACCACGTCCTATGGGCGTGGTTGATTTGTTTTATTGGTGAATTCCACTATCCTTACCCAAATAGATTGGACAGTTCATCTGCATATAATAGCACTACTGCAGCAGCTATCAAAAGATTTAATATGGCAGGGAATATTTTTCCGATTGGATGTTTGACTCTGAAATGCGTGAGGCACGCCAATAGCATCATGACGCCTACCAATAATGCGGTCCATGCCGCAATCCCCGCATACCAATAGCCGACAATGAGTCCTATGCAGGCAACAATTTGAACGTAGCCCGTAATGACGCGAAACCATTGAGGAAGTTTAATCGAATCAAACAGTTCAACCTGATGCTTTGCTCCAACAATCTTGCTTCCTCCAAAAAAAGCCATGGAAAAAAGCAGCCAACTTTGAAGAATAATGGCTAGTATATGCATTTAAAATACTCATCCTTTCTATTTTTTTAATCAGACACCATTCGGTGTCCTATTTCATAATAGTACACCCACATATGTCTTGTAAAGCATTTATTACGATGTAATTTATGAAAATTTTATCCATTTAACGGTTTGGATTCTTAATACTCCGCATGCCAGCTCATCATAAAACATGACGCTTTTATTTTGGCAATATTTTAATGGTGCATCTCCCCATAGGCTAATGAGCAAAAAACCACGTCCGATGGACGTGGTTGATTTATTTATTATGGTGGAGCTTAGAGGATCCCTGATTTCTGCCAGCTAAACGCTCTCCTCCTATGGTTAGTTTCCACTGATCCGATCAACTTCCAAAGAAGCCTTTCTGCCCTAGAATATCACATGTATCATTCCATAATTTACTTTGCATCTCCTTCATTCCCCCAGGATGCACGGGTACTATGGGATCGCCGGCTCCAACATTATAATATCCGCCTGATTTTCCCTGATAGTTAGGATCAGTCATTAGACGAATAATGATATCGGCTCCTCTTCGCGGATCCCCAATACGAAAGAAATGGAGCAGACGCTCCAGCATCGAGGCAAACCATAGTTCTCTTCCAAGACCCGTAACATTAAATCCCGGATTCAGTGCATGAATACTGATTCCTGTTCCATCCCATTGACGTGCAAGTTCAGCAGTAAACATAATATTTAAAAGTTTGGTTTTCCCGTATACCGAGGATGAGCCTCTAGAAGTAAAAGGTGCTGTATCGAGTAAATCCGCCGGTATCTTAAGCTCCCCATGACGGCGAGAAGCCTCAGAAGCAACATTAACAACAGTTGCACTTCCTGCTTTTTTCAAGGAATGATGCAAGAGATGGGTCAATAACCATGGCGCAAAATAGTTCACAGCCATCATTTCTGCTAATCCGTCTGACGTAATTCTCTGTTCAAATGCATGTAGGCCAGCGTTATTTAATAACACGTCAATCTTGGGAACTGCGTCTGATATTTCTTGACCCAAACGATAGACATCCTTCAGTGATGACAAATCACCATAGAAAAAGTTAATTTCAGCTGTTGGCGTCCGCTCCTTGATCATTTTTTCAGTTGCTTCTGCACGGCTCTTACTCCTCGCGGTTAGAACAAGATGAGCGCCTCGCTTAGCCATTTCGATTGCAACAAGCTGCCCCAAGCCACTTGTAGCGCCAGTAATTACAATTATCGGATTTGCTGTCATCTTCATTCTCCTTTATATGGATTGCATGTTTTTCACGGTCATTTTGACATCTTATTGCCGAAAATATATAATTGATATATGTCCACTATATATAAGTGATTGATATATGTCAATTAAATATAGAATGTGCTATCTTTGAAAAATCTAGGTTAGGTGGTACCAATAATGAATGAAGAACGTAAAGACACGCTGAGAGGACAATTAGAGCTGAAGCTCGGCGAACAAATTAACGCCCTCATCAGCGCCTCGCATGCGCTGAATGTCAGAACTTCTGCTTATTTCGATTCCTCAATACAACCAGCGGCTTTCCATATTGTGAGATGGCTGTACTCCCATGGTCCAACAAGCGCCTCTATTTTGGCAGATTCAACTGCTATGGACCGAAGCTCGGTCAGCCGTCTCGTCAAACAACTAGAGATTTTGGGTTATGTAAAAAGGGAAGGTTCTCCGGATGATCGCCGAGCGATACTTTTTACTCTCACAGAACTTGGACGCAAAAAAACGTTTGATGCTCTGCGGGAAAAGGAAAACGTTTTTTATGAACGCATATCCCAATGGGATAATCAACAACTTGATACATTTATCGAAATGCTTAAGTCCATTAATGGATTTGAGCAAAATAATGAGATCCTTTGAATTGGCCAAGGCTAAAAAATGTACGACATGATCCTAAAAAATCGCCTAATTGGGCTTGCTCGATCATTGGATCCCCTTGCAAGGCCCCGCCAAACAACAAATAAACCACTTCAGATGAAGTAGTTTATTTGTTGTTTGTGAAGTTTATTTGGAGCCTAACCTCTGACCTCATCGCGCAGCAAGCTTTCCAAATGGTTTACTCGAAGATTGATATGACTGGGCTTATTCATATTTATTTATCTCCTTTCATCATTTACGGGATCACTTGTCTTAAGTCTAATGGCCATCAATACATCTTCCCAATAAAGCTTCATTTGTTCACGCGTATTCGGATGATCCAGATTCTCTTGATGGAAACTGATCGTTGTTTTGTCAGGGTTATCGGATAGCAGCCGGATTTGCAGCGTCGATGGTTTCTCCCATTCGTTCTTCTCCCACTTTAACCGAAGCTGCTGAAACGGTTTTACAACCCTGAATTCACCAGAAATACCTTCAGGAGTCGTAAAAGTCTCTCCCTTGTGCAAGTTTAAGAAAGATAGGCTGCCGAGCCATAATTTCAGCCCTTCGGTAGAGGTAAGAAACGCCCATGCCTCTTCTCGCGAAATCGGAAACGTTCTCCGAACACCAACTTGATAACCCACCGATGCCGTTTGACCAACTATTTTTCCTGATACGGCATATTGTTTATTGCTCATTACAACACCTCCCAAATGGTTGTAGGTACTCACTAACTAATGCTTAAAAACTACGGAGTCAGAGCTCTAACAAACAATTCAATGCTCGATTGCATAAAATTTTGTTGGGTCACCTTAGTGATGGATGACGCACCAAATAGCTGTGTTATGAAAGCTCCATAATTCATCCACATGAAGGTAATCGCCTGTGTTTCCGCATCGGTTGCAATCAGTTTGTTCTTTTCCTGCATGTCTGCAAAATAATTCGTCAATAGCTCCAATAGTTTCCGCGGATGCTTCTGCGCCTTCTCACGAATCTCGGCGAGCTCGTTGTCGCTCAAAACAATAAGAAACAGTTTACGGTTTCGATCCATGATCTCATGATACATTTGGCTTATCATGAGCAAATCCGCTCTCAAATCCCAAATTACTTTTTCATGAAAAATCTTAGTCATTTCAATCGAATAATGATAATGATCGACTGCTTTGTCCAATAGATTTTGCTTGCTTCCAAAATTGCGGAACAAGGTCATCTCGCTGACGCCCGCCGCTGCAGCTATCTCTTTCGTTGATACGCCTTTGTAGCCTTTCTCAGCCATTAAATCGATTGCTGCCAGCATCAGCTTGCTTTTATTGTCGGTGGTCATCCTGTTCTCCAAATCCTCATTTATTTTAGTAGATCCTAGATGTTTATAGTTAGTACTCACTAACATAATTTCTTTTAGAATATCGTTAACTTTTAGAAATGTCAACAGGCTCGTTGAATCTTGATTTAATCGCTGATGAAGCCAACTCGGCGAAAAGTTATTGCGATAGATTCAGACGCATTGTTCCTCCGAGTGGCAATGCTATAGAAATTTCCAAACCACCAAATAATTATGGATTGCTCGATAAACGCATTTTTGGATCTACTTACTCACTCCAATAACTGATATGCTAGCGAAAATAAATCAGTATTGAAGGAGTGGTTGAGAATGGATATGGTTCGTTACAAGATTAGAGAGGTGCTCGATAGCAACAAAATTGAAGCTTTCCTGAGCAAAGCGCGAATTGGCCATCTAGGCATGGTTGATGGTCTGCTGCCCTATGTTGTTCCGCTCAACTTTGTTTGGGCAAATGAGAAGCTTTATTTTCATGGTGCCGCAGGCGGGAGACGCAATCAGGTCATGAGTGTAAACCCTGAGGTTTGTTTTACGGTTTGTGAAGAATATGGAACCATTACTGATCCAGTACCGGCTAAGACGGACACAGCTTATATGAGTGTCATGATTTTCGGCAAGGCCGAGCTCATCGTTGATCTGGATGAAGCTACATATATGTTGCAGGAAATGCTCAACAAATATGTGCCTGGTTATTATAACCGCCCATTGTCCAAACAGCATGTAGATAAATACAGGTCTGCTGTTTTCAATACATCTGTTCAGGTGTACCGAATTGATCCTCATCAAATAACAGCAAAAGAAAATCCGATTGAAGCAGAAAAAATGTACAAGTAAAAAAGTCTAATGGATGACTATACAGAAAAAACATTGCGCATAGTCTGTGCGTTTCCAGAAAGAAGGCTGAACGAACATGGTCCATTTCATTGAACAAAATCTAAGATCCGTAAGGGATCAGATGGAATTGGCTTGCCAGTACTCAGGACGCAAGAAAGATGAAGTGAAGCTTTTGTTAGCGACAAAAACGGTTCAGCTTGAAAAGTTGCGCATTGCCATACAAGCGGGTGAGGTATTTTTTGGCGAAAATAAAGCTCAAGAACTTCGCGAGAAATTCCCGCTAATGCAGCAGTACAACCAAGTAGAATGGCATTTTATCGGACATCTGCAAACGAATAAAGTGAAGGATGTTGTTAAGTATGTCACCCTTATTCATTCTGTGGATCGTTTGAAGCTCGGAAAAGCCTTGCATCAGCAGCTCCTTAAAGAAAACAAAACTTTGGATATCTTGGTACAAGTCAATACATCATTTGAAGAAAGCAAATTCGGTGTTTTACCGGAATCTGCACTGGAGTTGGTTCAACAATTGTCTCATTTTGAAACCTTAAATGTTAAAGGCTTGATGACTATTGGAAAACTGAATGCTACAAATGACGAGACAAGGCGTTGCTTCCGCTTATTAAAACAAATTCAATCACAGATTATAGAGAAGGAGCTGCCTAGGGTAACAATGGATATTCTCTCGATGGGCATGTCTGGGGATTTCAAGGTTGCTATTGAAGAAGGGGCAACCATTATAAGAGTAGGGACAAGCGTATTTGGCAAGCGATATTTACCGGATGAGTATTACTGGGATGAAACCGCACAAAACATTTAGAATGAGTAGAATAGAACAAGCTCAGCAGAAATAGTAGGAAACATGATCATAAATACAGAGACAGATCGACTCACCCAAGAGACGGAGATGTTCGAATTATAGCAGCATCTCCGCAAGACGATAAATCCCTTCTTTTATTGCTGACTCATCTACTTTAGCAAAACCAAGCACCCACCCTTTTCGATTACTTTCCAAACAATAATGGCTAAGCGGATAAACACGTACTCCCTTTTCTAGCGCTTGGTTCGTAAAGGCTTGTTCGTTAAACGAGTCTTCCGCTTCTAAAAACATGTGTAATCCCGTTTCTACGCCGCTTAGCTTGAAACGTTCTCCTAAGCCAGATGAGCTAATGGCTTTCGACATCGCTTCATGTCTGCGCCGATATACATTTCTGACCCTTCTCATATGACGCATGAAATACCCATGTTCAATAAAGTGTGTAAGCGTTAATTGCTCCATAATCGGAAGGTGACGATAGGTTAGCTCTTGGACTTGTGCTAGCTGGCGAATGGCTTTTTGGGGTCCAATGATTGCGGATATTCGTATACCAGGAGCAATCATTTTTGAAAAACTCATCATATACAATGTGTTCTGAGATTGCTGGCTAAACAACGTAGGCAACGGGTCGCCACGATACCGAAACTCGCTGTCATAGTCGTCTTCCACAATCCAAAATTGCTGCTGTGCAGCCATATGTAGCAATTGTTGCCTGCGGGGCTCCGACAGGATTACCCCAACTGCACACTGATGTGAAGGCGTAACATAAACAAGCTTTGATTGTGGATGAATGTGGTCTACCTGTAATCCGTAATCATCAACAGGGACAGGAACAACCTTCATCCGCCGATATTTCATGGCCATCCATGCGGCGGGGAACCCGGGATCTTCTACGGAAACCGTTTCTCCTTCATTTAAAAGTGCTTGAGCGATCAAATCAAGGCTATGTTGTGCGCCCGAAGTTAAAATAATTTGATCGATATGCACGTGAATACCTCGCTCGAGTGACAGATAACGCCCAATCTGCTCGCGTAGTGGAGCGAAACCATAAGCGTTGCCATATGTCCAACTGTCCAGGTCCGTTTCTTTCGAGGCTTGCAAAAATGATTGTCTCCAGTTTTTCTGAAAATGTTGATCCAAATACGGCTCATGCGGGCTGAAATCGATCTCAACATTTTGATATTCTTTCCCTCTAAACCAGCTCTGCAAATGACTGACTGCCTCGTTTAATAAAGGTAACTCTGGGGTGATAGGCCCTTGAGGTTTCACATCCTCTGTAAAACTTGTTCTGCTGGTCCAGTCGCTCACCCTTGTTCCGCCGCGCCTTGAAGTAACCGTGTAGCCGCGACTAAATAATTCCTCATAAACAATCTGTATCGTTGATCGAGAAACACCCACTAATAGTGCGAGTTCACGGGAAGGCAGCAGCAACTCGCCTGGCGGCCATTTGCCGGTTGTGATATTATGGATTGCTTGATCAAGCAGTTGTTGCCATATTGGGCGCTTGTCCTCACGGTTAATTTTCAGCATCCCGTTCACCTCTAGTTGTATTCGGATTAATTTATGGATTGCTTAAATTTATTCTAGTAACCATTTAGTAACATTCCATTACTTGAAATACTATCATGCTTCTAGTTGCCCCAGCAATGCAGTTATAAAAAATCCGCTAAGTCAGGAATAGCTGACTCAGCGGACAAGTACGCTCTATTTTAAACTCCGTTTACCCTGCTTATACATCAAATACACAAAAAATGGAGCACCCAATACAGCCGTAAATATCCCCGCCGGTATATCCTTTGGAACAAAGACGGTTCTGCCGATAAGATCAGCCAGCAATAACAACAATGCGCCGATTAACGCCGAAGCAACCAAGACCACATTATTATTATTGCCTACAATTTTACGAGCCAAATGGGGCGCCATTAACCCTATAAAACTAATTCCCCCTGCAATTCCAACAGCTGCACTAGCTAGAATGACACTTAATGCGATGAACAGGAATCTCTTCTTCTCCACCCTCACTCCTACGCCAGTTGCAATCTGATCGCCAACCTCTAATATGTTTAGCGTTCTCGATTGAAAAAAAGCGATAAGGCCGCAAATGATTACCCATGGCGCCAACACGATAACATGATTCCAAGACGTTCCATATACCGTTCCCGCCATCCAGCCTAATGCCTGAGCTACCAAATAGATAGGGCCTGCAATTGTAAAATAAACCGTTAATGCCGCAAACGCGGAGGAAATCGATACGCCAATCATCGCCATTCTGAATGGTGAGCTTCCATTCTTCCAAGCAAGCAAATACGTTAAAGCTGAAGCAACGCAGCCTCCTACCAATCCAGCGAGTGGCAGCCATGCAACACTTATTTGTCCATTCATTATCGTAATGCATGCGACTACCGCCGCCGTAGCTCCAGAAGTTGTCCCCATTAAATCAGGCGAAGCCAGCGGGTTTCTTACCAACGCTTGTAATATCGCACCGGAAATAGCCATGGCTGCACCTACTAAAATAGCAGCAGTTATGCGTGGCAAACGCAATTCAAATAGAATAAACTGATACTTCTGCTCACCCATGCCTAACATCGCTTTTATAACATCCAATATTGAGACATGTAAACTCCCGATCCCGATGCTAAATATAAGCGCAACAACCAAAAGGAGAGCCAGCGCAACAATTTTTAAAGAAACGAATCGTTTGCTAGATTTAGCCAATTGTCTTCCTCCTTACGAGCATAACTACAAAAAAGACACCTAGTATTGCCGTGGTAACACCTACAGGCACTTCTTTGGAATCAAGCAAAAATCGGGATAACAAATCAGCCAGCAATAAAAAAGCAGCACCTAACACTGCACTGTAAGGTAAAACCCACCGATGGTCATTTCCAATTAACCAGCGCGAAATATGTGGAATCATAATGCCAACGAAGCTAATAGGACCAGCCAGAGCGACGCTTCCTCCCGCCAGTATGACCACTATCACTATCGTTATCACTCTAATCCATGCCATACGTTGTCCAAGCCCTGTTGCCACCTCATCCCCCATCGCCATAATATTGAGGGAGCGACACATAAATAGAGCGATCACCCATGCAATAATAAAATAGGGCAACATTTGAACCGTGTGGTTTATATTGCTATTGGAGAGGGAGCCTGTTAGCCAAAACAGCGCGCCTTCCAGTGTTTGATTGCTAATCAGCATTAATAATGAATTCATGGAAGAAGCAAAAGACGCCAAAGCTGATCCTGTTAATATCAGCTTTAATGGCGTCATGCCCTCATTACCTAACATGGCTATTATAAATATGAGACATGCTGTTATTCCCGCACCGATAAAACCAAACCACATCAACTCCGAGAAGGAAAACACGGCACCGTACCAATACAGCATCGCTACTATAGCCAGAGCAGCACCTGCGTTAACTCCTAGTATAGAAGGAGAGGCTAACGGATTTCTTGTCATCGCTTGCAGCAAGACTCCGCTTATTGCAAGGCTGCAGCCTATGACAGCAGCAGTCAATGCACGAGGCACTCTCGATGTTCGTATGATAAGCTGCTCATCGCTGCCAGTAAATGATGAATACGCTCCAATCACTGTGGCAAAATCAAAGCTTTTTAGTCCAAAAAGGACACTTACAGCAGCAGATACGATAAGCAAAAGCAGTGCTGCAACAAGTCCTAGTGCTTTGCTTTTGTCACTGGACAAAAGAGAGTTCATTGCCTTCCTCCCCCTCTTTTATTAAGAAATAATTATTGCTAAGGTTTAATTGTTTCAAAATATTTTTCAATATCTGCAACTAATAGTTTAGCAGCAATAATTCCGCCGGATGAATTCCAGATCGCCTCATCTACTTGATAGCTCTGTCCGTTTTTGTTGACTTTCATATTTTGTGCAATCGGATCAGCAAGCCATTCTTTTGCCGTATCAGAAGCCGTTGTTTCACCACTGCGATCCGACGCGAAATAGAACAATACATCGCCATCTAGAACACTAATTTGTTCTTTTGTAATTTCTTCAGCAAATTCTTCTTTATTTTGTGCTTCCGTTCTCGCAAATCCCAACTGATCTAGCACGACACCTGCAAAGTTTTGCTTATAGTACGTTCTAGCTTTACCCGCTTGGAAACGCGCAAGTGAAACTTCTAGCTTTGTTTTGTCTCCAAGTCTAGCGGAAGCCTCTTCTATCAATTTATTGTAATCAGCAAGAACCTGTTGACCTTTTTCTTCTACATTCAATGCTTTAGCATACAATTCAAAATTTTCGATCATGCTATCACCAAGATTTTCAGTCAAAACGGTAGGTGCGATTGCATTTAATTGATCGTAAATCGCCTCTTGTCTAACCTTCGTACCTAAAATCAAATCAGGCTGCAAATTAGCGATCAACTCGAGATTTGGTTGTGTTTCATCGCCAATAACTTCAATGCCTTCCATTTGATCTTTAATATGATCATACCAAGGATCACCAATCCAGGATTGAACAGCTCCAACCGGTTTGATTCCTAACGCTAGCAATGTCTCCGTACCTTGTGTTGTTAATACAACAATTTTTGCAGGTGTGCCTTTAACTACGGTTTCTCCCATGGCATGGGTAATCGTTCTTGACTCCTCAACCGCCGTTGGTGCTGGTGTTTGAGAATTTGCAGTTTTATCTGAATTAGCTCCATTGCTTCCACAAGCCGATATTATGGTTAGGACGATAATCATAAACGCCGAAACAAGCATTTTATGCGATGATTTAAACAACTTTTCCACAATCTCACTCCTAATTTCAATAATGAATATCATTATCAATTTCTGATGAAAAAAATGCATTTATCACTTGCCCGATGCGCATACGGTTCTGCAAATGTTACAATGGTAACAATAATATACTTGTACCCCCATAGCAATAGATCACTTACGGAAATGGACATAATGAAGGAAGTGTCACAGATAGACAATTTCATCGTAGGACAACAGCAATCCAAAGAATGGATCACCCTGTCTCTGCTTTATCTTATGGAAACTAAAACTTACTCTGATATTAAAATGACCGAGATTTCCAAAAAATCCGGTTTCGCCAGACAAACGATATATCGCAATTACCCAGGCAAGGATGATATTTTGTATGAATATTTATGTCATCAATTTAATCTCTTTGATAAGAGGATCAGCGAGGAGGAGTTGACTGGCGAAGCCGTATTAATTTCATTTTTTCAAATGTGGAAAGAATACATGACCTACCCGCTATTTCTAAATATTCACCAGTCTGATCGCAAAATTAGACAGATCATTTACCGAAGCCTGGAGTACTTTGTTCAAACTATATATGTGAAGTATTTTATGTCATCCGTGCCGTCAACTCATGAACATTATATTTATGTTTTTCGCTCCTTAGCTTCGATCTTGCATGGCTTATTAATGGAATGGACTCTTCAACGCTATAAGCAATCTCCTGAAGAGTTCGGTATGCTTACCTATCAACTAACCGATTCCACACGACAATACTGCATTCAAATTTCTGCCCGTAATGAATAATTTGAAGTGGTTGAATTCAATTTAACAATAGAATTTAGATATAAAGCCTTTCGGAGTTTATTCCGAAAGGCTTATTTATTATTTTTTAATGAAATATCATACACACAAAGATCAAAACAAAAAAACGGCATCGCTGCCGTTTCTGTAGTGAAACTATCTAGGTATTACGTTTCATCCCTAATCACGCATTGTTTGCTACCAAACTTTTATCTTCGAAAGCCGTCGAGAGAACAATTAGCGTCGTTGAAAATCCGAATGGGCTGCACCTATCTAGAAAGTTTGTCATTGATTCTGTTGTTTCGGATAACACCTTCATTAAAAAGTTATACTCTCCGCTTATTCTGTAAAGATCGATAATCTCAGAGGATGATTCGCTGAATGTAATAAAATCATTGCAACAATTCGTTTTAAACAGTACAAAGGCAGTTGTATATAAGCCTAATTTGTGAGGATTAAGCTTCGCACGATAGGCAGTTATCATGCCTTGCTCTTCCAACTTTCGAAGCCTTTCCGTTACAGCTGGCTGCGACATCGCAATCATTCTGCTCATTTCAGAAATCGGAATCCGAGCATTTTCGAACATTAAAGATAAAATTTTGGAGTCGATTTGATCCATTAACGAAATCACCTCATTTTTAAAGGTTGTGAGCTTAGAAGAACTACATAATTTAGGTTTTGGATGCAATCTTCCTTAAGAATACTATGTAAATCATAGTTTTTATGCAATAAAATGTAAACACACATTTGAAAAGGAGAATACGCTATGGCATTTACATTAAATGATCCCCTGCCTCTGAGAGGGTTAACATTAAGAAACCGATTAATTATGGCACCTATGCAGCAGTACATGGGTACTTCCGAAGCTTTTGCCGGAGCTCATCACATTGAGCATTACAGCCAGAGGGCAAAACATGTCGGGCTCGTGATCTTGGAATCCACTGCAATCTCTTCAAATGGGAGGTTGTGGGGAAATGATATCGGAATTTTTACGGATCAGCATGTGGAACCTTTAAAAAAAATTACGGACGCTATCCACACAAACCAAACTCCCGTCTTTATTCAGTTATCGCATGGCGGACGAAAATCTTCACCCGAAGTGACGAAAACATTAGTTGCACCTAGTGCGGTTGCATACGACGATCATTATGGCACACCCGAGTCTTTGACTGTTGCAGGCATTGAGCAAATCGTTGAGGAATATCGTCTTGCGGCCAAACGAAGTATAGCAGCAGGGTTTGACGGCATTGAGATTCATGCAGCACATGGGTTTTTACTCCACCAGTTTTTATCACCACTATCGAATACAAGGCTGGATGCATATGGTGGTACTTCCGAAAACAGAACAAGGTTTCTGAGGGAGGTTCTCTTTGCAATTAGAAGAGAAGTTGGCAATAATTATCCGATTATCATTCGAATTTCTGCAACCGACTATTATGAAGGGGGGCTGACTCCCATAGAGTGGGCACGAATGTTAAAACCGCTCGAATCTGAATTGGATGCAATCCATATCTCTACAGGCGGGAATATCCCCGTGCAGCCTAGTGACGTATACAATGCTTATCAGCTGCCGCATGCGGCTGCGATCAAACAGCATTTCAACATCCCCATTATTGCAGTTGGAAAGATATATACCCGCAGTCTTGCCAATCGTATACTCGAGGATCAACTAGCGGATGGAATCGCGATCGGTCGTCCTCTCTTGGATAATCCAGATTATGCCGAACATTTATTAATACGTCCATGAATGGATCGTCATAATAACCAGTACTGGTATGTCATAAAAAAGGCTGGAAACTGCTCCAAAAAGGAGCTGCGCCCAGCCTTCTTATTACTCCTCCATATAGAGGCTTACTTTGTTTTGAATCGTGTTGGCAACCGTTTCAGCCGATTTTTGCCCGCTAAAGAATGGTACCGTTTCATCGATTAAAATTTTCTTAATTTTTGGATCGAGTCCACTATAACGCTTCAGCTGCGGAAGAAGTTCCTTTGCCGCTTCAATAAATTCAGGGGTCATTTTCATATCTTTGTTTGCTGCCGAAGCATCAATTTGAGCTTGGCTTGCTTTTTTATTCACAGGCAGTCCTTCCAGCTCCGGCGAGGATTGCATCTCCTCCGAAATTAAAAATTGCAGGAACGACCAAGCCTCTGTTTTATTCTCCGACTTATTATTAATAGAAAGCAGCTTGTTCGACTCAAACGACTTTCCATCTTTTGGTTCGCTTGTAGGAGCTTGATAAAGCAGCGGTTTGTCAAAAAACATCGATGCGAAGCTTAGACTTGAATAGGTCATGATTTCAGACAGAGAAAGTGCATCCTTGAGTCCCATCGATTCTCCCATTCTTATCGCCACGCCTTGACCCGTAGGCTGCTCTGGCTCGTTAATGATTTTCTGATCGTAAAAAGACTTCGCTTGGTTAAGCATATCGATAAAGGCTTGATCTTGAAACTTGGCTTTCTTCTCGTTGACATCCAAATATTTGTCCAAATCCTCGCTGACCATTTCAAGGAGCAGCCTATCCGGGCTTAAATAACGCACGACAGGATCTTTAGTGCCGTCATTTGCAAGAGTTTTCATTTTCTCCTCGAACTCATCCCACGTCCATGCTTTTGCCGGATCGAGATCTACCCCAGCGAGCCGTTCCTGATTGCCAAACCAGATGCTCGTCGTTACACCATAAGGCAGGGCATATAAACCTTCGTTATACTTTAAGGCGTCTAAAACATTCATATAATAGTCATCCTGTTTAAAGCCATCTGCTTTGTCCATCAAATCGTTTAAATTGGCCAGAAGACCTTTTTCAGCATATTTGTTATAAGCCAGTGCGTCAACCGCAATAATATCAGAAGCATTGCCGTTCATCAGCTCTGCATTTACAGTCGTCACAAACTTCTCAACCTCAACGGGATCGACCCCTCCACGTGAAGTACGCCCACTGGATTCCGGTACGGTATAAGAGGGCTTGATTTCAATTTTAATATTAGGATTCGCAGCTTCAAATTTCTCTTTGGCCATCTCTAGGAAACGAGTTGACGTTATAACCGAAAGCGTAATTACTTTTTTCTCATTAGAATTTGGTTTATCCGTAGCTACCTGCTCTTTATTTGAAGGACTATTTGAAGAGCCGCATGCCGAGATTACAAGCATGAAAGAAATAAGAGTTAAAATAAGACCTTTTTTACCCATCCTGTTACGTTTCATATCGAACATCCTTTCGTTTGGGGCTATTATAAATAGCAGCGATTATACAAAATCCGAATATAGTAATCCATAGTCCGGGCTGAACCACCTGCGGCATTCCAGCAAGTATTAAGGTGAAATTCGTAAAAGCGTAACTAGTAGCCATGCAATAAAAAAGTGTAGTCATTTGACCTTGCTTCGAAAGTCCGGCGAGCCGCCATTCGCGAATCCCCATAAGAAACAAAGGCAATCCAAGCAGAATTCCCATCACCGTCAACAAGGGTACAAATGAACGAAGTCTTGACTCCATGAGCTGAAATTGAAAGGCTTGCTCAGCGAGTACAGGCTTTTCTCTCCAAAATTCAAACAGCTTCGATTTAAAAAAATGCAAGTCGATCCATCTCTCAGGTATCATTTCAGAAGGAATATAGAAGGAGTACCTTGTGTAGGGCCATAAAATAACCACCATCACGGCAAGACCCATACAAGCTATGGCCCGCGTCCATATGAATCCACTTTCCTGTCTCCAAGCATCACTTGCATAGCCCATTTGCAAAGCTGATCGGAAACGCCAAAAGATAAGAAGCAGCAGCTTTCGCATCAGCAGCAAGCTTAATCCAATAACCAAGAGGCCCGCCAAGGATGGAAGCAAACGCGGCAATTGTTCCATTAACCGCATTTTGTGATCTCCGATTTGGATGGTATAGCCATCAAGCGGTAATTTGTTTGCCTGCAGCACGACTTGCACATCTCGCTCACCGCTCAATATTGCATCAGATGCTTGAAGCTCGATCGTTCCCACTCGCAGCTCTGGCAACAGTTCGCTCAAAACGCCCGCTGGCAGAAGCACCTCCGGCTTTGTGCCGGTTGTCATCCATTCCAGCAAATGATTATCTTTCCGATAGACACCTATAATTTGAAATTTTTTATTCAGTATCGTAATCTCCATGCCAACAACGTCAGTAGAGCCAAAGAGCCGTTCTGCCAAGCCTTCGCTTAATACAACAATATTAGAATCCTCAGACATCGATCGCTTCGTAATCATGCTGCCTTCCGATAGCCATAGCGTTGTAAAATCGGTATAATCCCCGCCGATCCCCGCAATCTGAACAGCTTCCGAGCGCTTCCCTGCCTGCACAGGTACCTCTGCTTGCATTTTATAGGAAGCCTTTCGCTGCCAAGCTTCAATAAGCTTGTTCGCCTCAGCATTCGAAAAACCCGATGCTCCGTCATTTCCTTGCACTGAGTTCACCTGCATGATGATTCTACTCGCACCAACGGAACCGCCCGATTGCTTCCATACCATGATTGCCGCTTCGGAGAACCCGCTGCTGAAGCACATCAGCAAGATGCCGATAGCCGCTAGAAATGTACCAAAGCGTATCGTTCTCACTCCTCTCCACCTGCAATCAACACTCTTTGACCGTCTTTGATCTGTTTATTGCTGGATATGACGATGCGCTCGTTTCCATTGAGGCCATCTTTGATCTGAGCATTTTGATCGTCAGCCTCTTTTACAACCACCTTTGTTTTGCGAATGAAGTATTCCTTGCCGAGCGAACCTTCCCTTTCACCGATGTAGTATACAAACTTCCCCTCCTCATTGCTTTCTCTTAAGGCAGCATTAGGAATGAGAAGTGCTCTCATATCTTCATCGTTATCAGGCTCCTGCTTCCATTCAAATTCCCCATACTCACCTCCTTGAAGTCGTTTATCATTCACAGCAACGCTAATCTCCTTCTTTCCAGTTGGAGGCTGTGAGTTGTCTGATTTTTCTGATTTTTTAGTTTTTATGGCGCTGATTTTCCCTTGAATTACGGAATCATCTAAGCTTGGGATGGTAACATGGATAGCTTGACCAACCTTAAGATACTTTGCTTGTTCTTCGGATACATCAGCTTTGAAGACATATCCTCCTGTTGACTTCTGAATGACGTTAAAAGCCGCAGTACCTGAAGGAATGGTCATCCCAACAGTCGCAAGCACTTCTTCAACCTTACCGTTCACCGTCGAAACGAGCTGTGCGTTTTGTGTGATTTGTTTCTGCAAATCATTTATTTTGCGTTTTTGTGCGTTGAGCGTTAATCTGCTGCTTTCTATATCAAGGGCGATGCTGCCAAGCAGCTTTTCATCACCGCTTTGAATTGCCTCTTTGTAGCTGATTTGCAGTTTTTCCAAATTGATTTGCTGCTGATCATAGCTAAGCTGTTCATTAGCGACCGCTTCCTCAGCAGCCTTCGTATCAAACTCGATCAATACTTGTCCTTTTTTAATTTGATCTCCTACCTCTACCTTGACCTCTTTTACCGGCCATGACGTTTGTACGGCATTTATTTTGACCGTTTCTGCCGATTCAACAGCTCCAGATCCACTCAACTTAAAATTCAATCCGCCAAATGTCGGCATTTTAGCAGTAACCCTTGGTAAAGAATATTGAAGCAATGTATTCGACATCAACGTCAGCACCAGCATCATCAGAATAAAAGCAATGATTAGGCGTCCCGTTGTTTTCCTCATTGATTTGCCGGGAGTGACGGTTTCTTCTGCAGCAGTTGCGGCCATCGTTATGATCTCCTTTCTATCCTTTTATTCCTGACAGCTGGACTCCTTCAACCAGCTCTTTCTCCGCAAACAGCATGAGGAGAATCGCCGGAAGCATATATAAGACCGATGCTGTAAAGGCGATGCCAATATCCGCTTCATTGATATAACTGAGATAAACGGATAACGGCTGCTTGATCGCATCCTTTAAAAAAATTAGCGGCTGCTCCACCATGTTCCAGTTATCGATAAATGCCAGTACCGCCAGTGCCGCCATCCCTGAGCGGCACATCGGAAGCACAATAGTTAACAAGATAGTAAAGTGGCCTGCGCCATCCATACGAGCGGCTTCTACGTAGCTGTAAGGAACAGCCTGCATGAACTGCCGCATCAAGAACACGCCAAAGGCGCTAAATATGCCAGGCAAAATAATCGACAACTCGCTATTTAGTAGTCCCATCCAATTCGCCATAATATAGTTCGGTACAAGCGTTACCTGAAATGGCATCAGCATGACAACGATATAAGCGAAAAACAAAGGTTCTCTCAAGCGAAACCTTAACTGAGAGAATGCATACCCAGCTAAGAGGGAAACAACAAGCTGCCCGGCAACAATCGGTATTGTCAGCTTCATCGAGTTCCAAAAAAGAAATAAAAATTGCGGTTGTCCTAATAAAATGTCATAGTACGCATTCAAAGTTACTTGAAACGGAACCCAGTGCAAGCGAACATACTGGCCTTCAGACAGCAGCCCATCGAGAGAATGGTCTTCCTCATCGGATTGAGGTCCCAAAATCGGCGCGAGCTCTATTTTTATTTCGCTTGGAGACATGAATGAATGGGTGACCGTAATGACGATGGGAAAAACGATAACCAGAACAAGCATCAGCAGCATCAGCGTTAGCAAGCTTTTGTAAATCGCACTTCCAACACTTGCTTTCCGCTCTTGCAAACGCCTTATGATTTCCATCCCTATAACTCTCCTTTCACGAATCTAGTTGTCATGCTGCTAGAGCCAACGACTAAAGCGACGTTCCACCATAAACAGGAACAAAACGAGCATGACGATAACGGTCGCCATCAAAAAAGCGGCCGAAGTCATTTTCTGATAATCAAGCTGTTGAAACATGTTGTTCATAAAATGCTGGAGCATATACAAGCTGGGATGCGGGTATGGGCCAGCCAGCATATACGTTTCTCGAAACACCTTAAACGAATTAATAATCGACATAATAAAGACGAAAAAAGTCGTAGGCGTCAAGTAAACGAGCGTAATAGATCGCCATTGCCGCCATCTTCCCGCGCCATCTATACGCGCAGCTTCGTAATGATCTATTGGGATGTTTTGCAGACCCGCGAGAAACAAAAGCATGTTGTAGCCGACATTTTTCCAGACATAGATCATGATTGCGATGTAGAGTGCTGAGCCGCCCTCCATCCAATCCTTAGGCGCCATCCCCCATGCATCCAGCCAATTGTTCAGAATCCCGTTCATATCGAAAAAGATTTGCCAAATCAGCACAATGGATGCCACAGGAATGACTAGCGGCGATAAAAAGGCAATTCGAAACCATCGTTGACCGAACACCCTTCCATTTAACAAAGAAGCGAGAATGAGCGACAGCAGCATATTTATAGGCACGCATAGAACAGTGAACAAAAACGTGTTCCACATCGCTCTGCGAAACGAATTGTTGCCAAGAAGATCAATGTAATTCCGAATCCCTACAATTTTCCCATCTATCGGTGTATCCACTAGCGAGTAATAAAACCCGATCCCAAACGGCAGGAAGAAAAAAATAGTCACTCCCACTAAGCTCGGGATCAGGAATAAGGCGGCATATGTTCCATCCGATCGGACCATTCTCAAAGCTGAGCGTCTAAGATTGATGATCTTTCCCATCAACATCGGCACCGCCCTCCTCTGGCAGCGTCAACCTAAATGCGACCCCGCTATTTTTATTAACAATCTCGATTTGTGCTCCAATGTTATTTAAAATTTGCTTAACGATCGCAAGACCAAGCCCGAATCTGCCATGTGGTCCCATTTTGAAAGGATCAAATACGTCCTGAAGCAGTGAAGCCTCCATAGGCGGACCGTCATTATAAATTTCAACCGTTAATGCCCGAGCTATGTTGTCAATCTCCGCTGAAATCAAAATTTCGCTGGAAGCATAACGGATTTGGTTGTCGATTATATTTTCAAATACCACCTTCCATTGTTCCTCGTTCCCTGTGATAAACCAATTGGGCATTTCAAAGGACCAATGCAGCTCTGGACGCCGATAGCGCAGCCGCTCTACAACATCTTCCAGTACTGCCCTAATATCCATCGGTTTCATTGCAGATTGGCGGGCAGTGGACCTGATGTACTGCAGTCTGTTCAAGTTCAGCAAGCTGTGGATCTGTTTATCCAATCGCTCTGCTTCCGAGATAATCGTTTCAATACTATTTTCAATCGTTCCCTTCGGATAAAAACCATCCTTAATGGAATGAGCATAGCTATGGATGACCATAACAGGCGTTTTTAATTCATGAGAAGTATTTTGCAAATAAGATTGCTGCGCTTGATCCTGTTGAACGAGCCGCTGGCGCATCGTCTCAAAAGCTTTGGCCAATCGCCCTATTTCATCCTTTCGATCCAAATCGAAGGGCTCATGCCAATCATGCTCCGAGATGCGGTTAATTTGCTTTTCCATAACGGAAAACGGCTTGGACAAATAACGAGCAAGCCACATACAGGGAAGCCAGCTTACAAGCATTAAAGCGATTAACAGCAGGCTGAGATTTCGGAACAATGTCCCGATTTGCTCATTCCGATAGTTGTTTGAGGTATACGAGACTAAGAAGCCTGATTTATTATCCTTCGGCTTTTGGATAATATATAAGATACTCTGTCCACCAATTGTTTCTTCATAAGTCTCCACTGGTTTCGTTTGGCTGGCCGTCTCCTGCTTAAGCTTCTCAACAAAAGATTCTGGTAATTCTGTACTGGCTGCCACAGGAATTAACTGATCCTTATAAAAAAACAAATGTGTAATATCTGCTCCTCTAGGTACGAATGTTGTTGTAGTACGTGCTGGCATCGCCTGATCTCGACTATTCGAGCTAGGACTCGTTTCTAATACTGGCCTTCTAATGATAGGTACTAGAAAGAGTGAAGCCGCTTCGTTATCTTGAGTAGAGATGGTGATGGATAAGGTATCATTCTCCTCGCTTATCGTGAATCCAGCGAATAGCTTTTGCGAATCTTTAATCATTCCATATATTTGCCCGGTAAAAAAACTTCTGAGCATAGAAGGCATTAGCAGCGATACAGCTAAAAATAGACATAACATAACTGTTGCAAATACAGCCCAAATTTTGACTGCCATCGGCCAATGCTTCATAGCTTCACCAGTCTGTAGCCCGAGCCATATACCGTTTCCAGCCGCAGCTCCGGCATTTTTTTGCGCAAGCGCCGAATGAGATCATCGACAACACGCTGTGCCGTAGTAGTCGTCTCCCCAAACCTGCTTCAAAACCTGCTCTCGCTGCATCAGTTGTCCTGTGTGAAGGGCGAAATACATTAACAAATCAAACTCCTTGCTTGTTAAATCTATTTTCCCTTCAAGGCCGCACTTCACGATTCGAGCTTTTCCTTCAATTAAATATGGTTCGATTTCTATGTTTTGAATCGGAGCCAGTTCCTTTTGAAAATTACCATAGACGCGATTGAGCAGCTTCCTTGTACGAATGACCAGTTCACGGGGCAGAAATGGTTTGGCCAAATAATCATCGCTCCCAAGCTCAAGACCAACAATTCGATCCAGATCAGCATCTCTGGCAGAAATAAAGATTATCGGTGTATCGTTATTGTCCTTTTTGATTTCCGTTAACAGCTGATAGCCATCCATGCCAGGGAGCATAATATCAAGAATCCACATATCCGGTTTTTGCTGAATAGACCGCCTTGCTTCCTCACCGTCCGTAAAACTGCTAACCTGCCAGCCTTCCTGTTTTAAGTAATAAGCAAGAATCTGATTCAAGTTCATATCATCCTCAACAAGATAAATCGTGTACATAGCGTGATCTCCTTCATGTTTCTGTGCTTAGTCTAACAAATGATTATCGCCAAATTACCAAAAAATTATGGGAAATTGTATGAAAAAAATAAAATATCTGCGAATCCAAACTTACACGTTAATTCAGATAACCTATATTATTTCAATTAATAAGTTAAAAAGATTCAAACAAGTTACAATTATTTTCCACTGTATACTCGTGTGCGCGGTCTGCCCAATCTTAGGCACAAATAAATAAACCACTTCAGCAGAAGTGGTTTGAATTTATGGTTTGATGGAGACTAGCGGGATCAAGCCGCCGACCTCTTGCAATATGCCCCTAACCTTAACATCACACAGAGAAAACTAAACGCCAAACTGCTTTAAATGATGGTCCAAGTGCTTGTAGATACCGATGCCCCACTGCTCGGAGGTAAGCTTGCCGAAAAAGGGGTGGGGATGAGTCGTGCACCTCTCCGGTCCATTTCGCTGAAATAAGTCGGTTTTTTGTTTCAATAATTCTCTTTCTTTATCGAATTCTCTTTCATCTGTAAATTTAATGGTCGGGATTGTTGACATATTGCGAGGTAATGTCTTGTCATTATACATTATTGGTTTCACGAAGCCTCCAATCACGATCCCAAGCCATCCTCTCTTTGGGAAAGAAACGCCCGAGGCAATGTCCTGGAATGCGGAGCAGTGAGCGAGCATTTGAGCAGCATTCATCTGCCCCCAATGTGGTTCTGAATGACCCTCTAACTTATCGATTCGTGCTAAAATCTCGTTCGTATAGTTTCGATCAAAAATACTTTTCATTCATTGCCGTCCCTTCTCCGTAGATGAGCAGTTCATAGAAACCATATCGTTCAGGAATAATCCATATGAGAATCGGACAAGCGAATCATCCGGCTTTTCAGTCGAGTTTGTCATGATTGCAGGTTACCATAATGACAACCTTCTGTCGATCATCCACCTTCCACTACTTCCGAGTGGTCGAAACGATAGGGGTATTGCACAACACGGAACTCAAGCAGATTACTACTATCATACAAAAAAGACTTCTGCATAGCAGAAGTCTCATTTCGGATTAACAATATTTATGAGAATGCAAGAGGTCATCAGTTCAAGCGCAGAGTCTTCATCCAAAAAGCATTCGTTCGACCTTTTTATTTTTCACGAATCCAAACCGTCATTTCACCCGGCTTCCGATTACCCCAAAATGCGTATGGCACAGCCAAAATCGGGACGCTCTTCTTCTTTCGCGTGACCGGCCTGTACAGGTCATCTTCCCAACAAAAATCTGAACGCAGCCCCTCTCCGTTTAACACGACAATACCGCCTAGAACATCCTCCTTATACACTGCCGTTAATTCAGAATCCTCGGGAAAGCAGATATCCGTAAGGTCCGGGCCGTTGTCCACTTCCTCCATACAATAAACGAGCGGACCGTATTGCAAAGCGATTTTGCCTGCATTCTCGTGCACTTTGGGGTTCGACTCAATGCGCTCAACGATCATTGGGAAATGCAGCTTGATTTCGTCTTTTTCCATCCACGTTCTGCTGATATGCGCATAGCCACTCTTGACGATCGTATCCAGCACTATCAAGTTCCCGTTAACCGTGATGTAAGGGTCTCTGCACCATGAAGGAATCCGGAAAGAAAGCGTGCAGTCGGTCGGCTCATCCGTTTGCAGTCGGATCTGGATATTTCCGTCCCATGGATAATGAGTTTCCGTATGCAATACCAGCTTTCTTCCTTGAACATCGAATGTACTCTCATTGGAAGCATAAAGATGCATAGCGATATCCGCACCGTTTTGCGTAAAGAAGTAAGTGTCCAAAGACGTCAGCAGCCTTGCAATATTAGGCGGACAACAAGCGCAGCCGAACCATGGCACGCGCTCGGTTCTGACGTGCTGCATATCGTAACGGTATTGAGTTACAGCAGGATGAACCTCCAATGGATTGACGTAAAAATAACGTTTGCCATCTAGCGACATCCCGCTCAGCACCCCATTGAATAGAACGCGTTCCAGCACATCCCCGTATCGGCTGTCAGTTTCAATCTGGAGCATTCTAAATGCCCACATGGCAAGTCCGATGGATGCGCATGTTTCAGTGTATGCCGTGTCGTTAGGCAGATCGTAATCAATCGTAAAGCGTTCGGCATGACCTTGCGAGCCAAGCCCTCCCGTTATATACATCCGCTTGGAAGTCACATGAACCCATAGTTTGCGAAGCGCTTCAATCAGCGTTTCATCTCCGTATGCAATCGCGAGATCCGCCATAGCCGAATACAAATACATGGCACGCACAGAATGTCCTTCTGCCGTTTCCTGCTCTCTTACGGGGGTGTGAGCCTGATGGTAATCCAGATCGAACCAGCGATCCTTGGATGGTCCGCCGAACTCAGGCTCCTCCTTCAGGAAACTCGGCTGCTTTCCACGCTCCTCTACGAAGTATCGGCTCAAATGCAAATACCTTTGTTCTTTCGTTGCCTTGAACAGCTTTACGAGCGCGAGCTCAATCTCCTCATGCCCGCAGTACACCTGCATTTTATCCGAATCCGGACCCATAATCCGGTCAATATAATCGGCGTAACGGCACATCATATCCACAAAAGACCGCTTGCCCGTGGACTCGTAATAAGCCACCGCGGCCTCGATCAGATGGCCCGCGCAATAAAGCTCATGCCCGAATGAAAAATCCTTCCAGCGCTTTTCCGGTGCAGCGACTGAATAATAAGTGTTCAAATAGCCGTCTGACTGCTGGGCACGTCCCATCAGATCAACAACCGCATCGATGACGGCTTCGAGCTGCGGATTCGGAAAGTGCCGCAGGCTGTACGCGGCTGCTTCGATCCATTTGGCTACATCACTGTCCTGAAAGACCATTCCGTAGAAAGTTCCTGTCTGTTCTCCTGCCGAGATGCGGAAGTTTTCTACGGCGTGACTTGGCTCCGCGCCTTCGATTTCATCGTTCAGCGCCTTCCATTGATAGGGAATCGTTTCCTGGATAGTTTGCCGAACTCTGGGCTGCCAAAATTGGTCATTAAGCCTCACATTCATTTCGATAATTCTCCTTTCAATGGGACAAAGCGACAATGATCCGAACTAATTTTTCAATCCGGTCATCGTGATTCCCTCTACAAAATACTTTTGACCAATCAGGTAGAAAATGACACCTGGAGCAAAGGATAAGCACGTGGCGGCCATCGTCATCGACCAATCTTGCTTCAATTGACCTCTGAAATTGGTGAGCCCCAACGCTATGGTGAATTTATCGCTCGAATTAATGTAAATCATCTGTTGGAGCAAATCGTTCCACAAGCCGATGAAAATAAACAGTGCGACGACGATCATGGCGGGCTTAATCGCTGGAATAATAATATTGAACAAGATGCGGAAGTATCCGGCTCCGTCAATCGTTGCCGCTTGGTCGAGTTCTCTCGGTATGGAAAGAATAAACTGTCTAATTAAAAAGATATTAAACGCGCCGCCTCCGCAAAAATATGGCAAAATCAATGGCAGATAGCTGTCATGGACCCCCAAACCCCGCGTCCATCCAATGTACAGCGGAATGAGCGTAACCATGGTAGGCAAAAGCATTGAACCGACACATAGAGTCCAGATCAACTGTTTGCCCCGAAACCGCAGCCTCGCAAAGGCATATCCGCACAAGGTGGCCGTAAACGTTCCCGCCAAACAGGAAGGAACGATGATGATCATCGTATTGCCTAGATATTTCCAAAATTTAAAAACCTTCAGCGTATCTTCATAATTGGAAAACAACCAATTTCCCGGCAATAGGGATGGCGGATATTTGTAAATCTCGGGATTGGTCATCAGAGACGTACGAAAAATCCACCAGATCGGAAAGAGCACGATTAAGGCAAATAAAACAACGACTACAAACATAATCACGTTTATCGTTCGTTCACTGCGTTTCTTGCTCTTTAGTCTGACGTACGCTGCTTCACTCAATTGCCATCGCCTCCTTCAGAAAAGATCCACAGATTTGATGTCTTGAACAAAACACCGGTAAACGCGGCAAGGATGGCGAAAATTACAAAGGTTGTCGCGCAAGCATAACCCAGCCTGTAATTGACGAAAGCCTGATCGTACATTAGATAAGTCATGAACCTTGAAGAATTGCCCGGTCCGCCATTGGTCAGAGAAAGGGCCGGCGTTATGACTTGGAGATTAGCGATCAGGCTCATCAACAAGTTGTAAAAGATAATCGGCGTCATGCAAGGCAAGGTGATATGCCAGAAGCGTTTCCATCCGCTTGCGCCATCCATCTCAGCCGCTTCATGATAGACGCTCGGAACGTTCTGAAGCCCGGCCAAAAAAATAACGATCAAGTTCCCCGATAACCAGACCGCAATCAAAGAAAGCGAAGGAACTACCCATCTGGAATCCGCAATAAAGAGAATTTTGCTGAGCCCGATTTCGGAGAGGAGAAAGTTGAAGAAACCGAAATTCGCCTCGTAAAGCCAAGACCATCCTACGTATATAGCTGCAGCCGGCAAAACGAACGGCACATAAAATACGGCTCTGAAAAAACCTCTTGCGGGAATTTTACGATTCAACAACATCGCGATGAAAAACGAATAAATCATGCTTCCGGCTACGGATAATACGGCGAAGTAGATCGTTGCGATAATCGAATCTTTAATGTACGGATCGGTGGTAAACAGCTTGATATAATTATTGAGGCCAACAAATTCGGGTTTGGCTAACCCTGTCCAATTCGTCATGCTGATTCCGAGCACCCCCAGAAGAGGCAGGTAGGTCAGGAAGATCAGTCCGAGGAAGGCCGGAATCAAGCAAATATAAGCAACTCTTGCCTCGCTTGAGTAAAAGCGAGAACGACGCTTCAGCGGTTTGTTAATCGGTTCCATATCTCGCTCCCCACCTCATGTTTGAAGGAAGACCGCCACTTGCAATATATTGGCGGTCATTCCTTTTATCCGTTATTTATTGCCTGTATGAGCCGCATTCAAAGCATCGAGATTTTTGGTTATGGCTTCCTTCGCGGTCGTCTTTCCGGTCCAAACATCCCCCAGAGTTGATCCGAGCAAGGTGTTAAAGTCCGTTGTATGATTTGTATAGAACCATGAAGCAGGTCTCGCAGCGGAGGATTGCGCATAATCGACTACCGCAGACTTGTATTCGTCATACGGAGGGAAGTTCGGATTGTCGACCCATTTATGGGTGAGAGTTTCATCCGTATACCACTTTTGGAGCGTTGGCATCCAAATGCCTGATGAGATGAGCCCCCAGTTGTTTTCTTCGGAATTGTACCATTTGAGCCATTCCATCGCTTCTTTCGGATGCTTGGTCTGGGAGAATACGACATTGGCGCCGCCCGTGTTTAAAGTAACCTTTTCCTTCATATATGGCAGTACGGCAACGCCATAGTTCAAACCTTTCTCCTTGGCTGTATTCAAGCTGGTTCCTACATTCCACGCACCATTTGTGGCCATGGCAACCGTTCCTGCAATGATAGTGCGCTGAATGCCATCATCGGTCTGGCCAACCGACAACGGGGCAACATGATCTTTCAAGTATAGATCAGCAACTTTCTGAATCGCTTCCGTACTGGCATCTTCTCCGATTCTCACTTCGTTCCCGTCACTTGAATAGAAACCGCCGCCATTGCTAAGCGCCCAGGTTTCCAGCTGCCACGGTAGATTTTCAATAGAGGCGCCATACTGAACGATACTCTGCGATTTAAAACCATCCTCGTCAGGATGTTTGCCATTCTTGTCAACCGTCAGCTTCTTGGCCGCAGCTACGAATTCATCCCATGTCCATGCTTTATCCAGTGCGGATGGTGGATAAGCCACATTCGCTTTGTCAAACATGTCTTTGTTGTAATAAAGGAGGAGGATTTCATTGGCAGCAGCATAGGCTACCGTTTTGCCTTGATATTTGTAGGCCAAGCTATCGAGCGGCTTGCTGTCGCTTCCATCGTACATGGAGCTCACATCATTCAACATGCCGTCGGAGGACCACTGGATGACGCCATCCTCCTTCAATATCCCCGTATCCGGCAATTGGCCTGCCGTTGCCTGTGTATTCAATTTTGTCATGTAGTTTTCCCAAGGAATCGCTTCCACTTTTACTTCGATTTTGTCTTGGAAAGCATTAAACTTGTCTGCCGCCGCCTGGACGGTTTTCCCTTCTTCTTCGCTACCCCACATCGAATACGTAATCTTGACCTTCTCCGTTTTGGAAGGCGAATTCTCCGGTTTACTTGTAGCCTCTTCTGCCGATGGTGTTGTATTTGTCTCTTTGTTACCATTGTTCCCACAGCCTACTGCACTGAATGTCAGTGCAGCCAAGATTAGACCTACCCCAAGTCTCTTTCCTACTTTCATTGCCCCGTTCTCCCTTCATCAATTAAATGATGTTAAATGCTAATCGTTTGAATGAAACGTTTAGCCTTTCTACGCCTGACCAAACCGTCGTGTTTTTCCGTTGCAAGATGACATGATTCAGGAAAGCGCTTTAATAGAATTGTGACATGAAGTACCTTGAAAAAAAACAACATTTTCCAACCTGATTTTTAATATTTTCAACCTTCGTTCTTACGCCGCCGACTTCCCGATATCGGGCAATCGAACTTATGCCAGATGATCAGCAGGAAACTCTTTATTTAAAAGACAACTATGAAGTATTATAAAAATAACAATATTTTCTACCTTGATATTCACGATTCCAATCTTAGGAGGAAACAGTGTGGACTCTACGATTCTTCATTTTATCTCACCACCGATTCCCTATTTCGTGGATTGCGGTTATGCCTATTACGAGGTAGGAGATACCCATATCGACCGAAATTGTATCAATGTATTCGATCTGATTGTCGTCCGCAAAGGGGTTCTCCCCATTGCCGAAAATGACCATACCTGGGAAGTCAATGAGGGAGAAGGACTCATCCTTCTCCCGAATGCTCATCATTACGGCAACGCTCCCTGCAAAGCCGATACGGAAATCATCTGGATTCACTTTCAAACGTTCGGCAGCTGGCAGATGTGCCGAGATATGAACGAATGCCAGAGCAACCAGCTGGAACTGATCGAGGAACACAAAAAGCTAGCGTATGTCAATCACGCCGATGTCTGCTCCATCTTCCTTCCCAAGCACATGAAGCTGTCGACGAAAGCGTTGGAGGCGCTTGAGACCTTCTTTCAGCAGGAGAATGAACCGCAGTCGCTTCGGAACTGGAAGCGGCAAGTTTCCTTCCAGTTATTTTTGCAACATTTGGATCGCGAGCTCGCTTCCCCCACGAACGCCACCGCGATTCAGCTCGCCGAGCAGATCGAACTGTTCATCCGCCAGAACTATGCCAGCGATATCACGAACTCGGTGCTGCAAAAGAAGTTGAACTATCACCCCAATTATCTGGCTAAGGTGATGCTGAAAATGTACGGAATGACCCCAATAACCTATCTACAATATTACCGGCTCGAACAGTCCAAACGGCTGCTGCTGCAAACCTCCAAATCTATTGCCCAGATCGCAGATGAAGTTGGCTTCCATCATATCTCGCATTATTCCACCTGTTTCTCCAAGAAAGAAGGTCTCTCTCCCTCAGGCTTCCGCAGCAAATTTGCCAAGAAACGCTAGATGCAGCGAATTTAACCACGCATGATGTTTTGACAACTGGCGCGCAAAGGATTCATGGTAACTAAGTAGGCATGAGCCCAATCATTGGTTTTTCCTAACTTTGCTGTGGGCATAATTTACCATACGCGCTCTTGTGATTTCACAAATAAAAAACACGCCCTCTATTGGCGTGTTTTTTATTTGTGCATGGTGAAGCACGAACATTATTTGTTGTAAATTCTGTAGAGCAGCACCGCCGTCTCGGCTCTTGATGCATATCCAAGTGGATTGATGTTATTGCCGCTTCCGTTGACGATTCCGTTCTTGACTAGGGTAGCAATGCTTTGTCCTGCATAATCTGCAATATTGTCTTTATCGGAGTACGCATTCACATCAGCAGAAGTGCCTGCAAGCAAAGGCTTGTTGGCGAATGCCATCGCCCTTTCGATAAGAACCATCATATCCTGCCTTGTAATCGTCGCATCCGGATTAAACTTTCCATCGCCCATGCCGGTAGCTATGCCGATCTTCTTGGCTACGGCTACAGCTTCCGCATAATAAGCTACTGGATTCACATCAGAGAAGTTCCCTTCTGTTGTCGCGCTTAAGCCTAAGGCATTGACCAAAAGAAGAATGAAATCCGCTCTTTTAATTGGTGCGTCAGGTGTATATGTGTCAGTCGATGTACCGTTGATGACCCCTTTAGATGCTAAGACTTCAATCGCTTGCTTAGCCCATCCAAAGTTGGCAATATCGGTGAAGCTTTTCTTAACGTAAGCTATTGCAAAATCTCCGAAAAGCGTTGTGGTAAACGTGACAGTACCTTTGACAGGGTCGTACTTTCCTGTTGGTACAGGGGTGACCTTGCCTGTCTCATCAATACCCCATACAACAATATGTTCGTGATCAGACAATTCAGCTGGCGAAGGCGTATAAGGAATCGATACCGTTACCGGTGCACTTGGATTGCTCCAAGACTTTGTAACACCATCCAGCTTGAGGTCAATTCCGATTACTGGTCTTGTAGATAGATTGGCCTGATCAGCAGCATCCAGTTCACTTGCATCCTTTTTCGTAATCACAATCGAAACGTTATGCGCTCCAGTCGTTTCAATCGTGCCGAGCATAGCTGCAGATACCGTGACAGTTCCGATTGGAGTCGTAATCTCGACTGTGCTAGTCGAATCTCCTGCTTTAAAGGCTGCTATTGGAACCGTAACATTATAGGCATTAGCGCCGTTAACGCTCGGGATCTCAATATACAATTGCTTGGAAGCATCCCTTGCTTTACGGAATGTCTCCGAATCAATGACGGTCGTTGCCGTGCCCGATGAATCTATCGAAGGTACAGGAGCCTTGATATGATTCGGTTTAGTTGTGACTGGAGGTGGCACCGATCCTCCATCGCCGCTTCCACTATCACCACCGCTTCCTGAACCCGAGGTAGTGGTTACGGATGTCGATGGTCCGTCAGTACTCCAGTTATTCTCTGCATCGCCCGCTTCAACCTTGAACGTATAGGTCGTGCTCGCAGATAATCCAGCCACGTCATAACTATTAATATTTCCTTGCAACGTAGCCAAAAGTTCCGTTCCGTTATACACTTTGTAACTTGTCACTGCAACATTGTCTTCTGCATTAGTCCAGTTTAGTGTGACCTCTTTGGAGCCTACGTTTGTTGCCTTGAGCGAGCTGCCTGCAGGCCATACTGGTGCAGTTGTATCACTAGGCGTTGTTTCGTCCGGTAACGTTGTAATTACGGCGACCGGTCCATCTATGCTCCAGTTATTGTCTGCATCGCCTGCTTCGACCTTAAACGTATAGGTCGTGCTCGGCGATAGCCCATTAAAGGAATAACTATATACGCTTCCTGTTACCGTGCTCATGAGGTCTGTTCCATTATATACTCGATAACCCGCTACTTCATTATCGCCAGCTGCCGGTGTCCACGTCAGTGTCAGCTCGGTACTGCCTACATGAGATGCAGTAAGCGTGCTTCCCGCAGGCCAGCTCGGCTGCACTTGTACGGGATTAGCCTCCAACTCAATAGGCAGCACTAGGTCAGTATCCACGCTAAAGCCAGCGCTTTGCGAAATGAAGCCAACCTTGCTCACGGTATACGTATACGCTCCTCCTTCCGGCAATCGGAAGGATTTGCCATCGCCTGCCGAGCTGTACAAGTATCCTTCGGAATCCTCCACCGTAATGACAGCGTCAGCGGGCGAGACATCGAACGAAATGTCACGGTAAACCGTAGAGTCGTCATTCGCCTGCAATACATTTAAAGTGGCATAGGATAAGTTAAAGCCGGTTTGCGGCCAGAACAAATAAACGTCTTTTACCTCGTTAGTCTCCGCAATTTCAATTTCCGAAGTAAACACCTCTTTAAGCTGCTCCCAACCGTCTGTCGTTCCACTAATATTCAGCGTCGCGACTGTCACAGCTTCATTCACAGTCCCTACATCCGGTTCAGCGATGCGAACTTGGATTTCTCTCGTGGCGGTAGACGGTGAAGCATATCCGATCATGACATTTTGAATGCCATCCTTTAAATCTACTTTGTTGAACTTCAACCAGCCGTTGGAACCAAGGAATTGAACCCAATCGTTATTGAAAGTCATCTTTCCGTTAGAGCCGCTTCCGCCGGATTCCGCATTTCGATCAATCCCTCTGAGCTTGAGGGGCTGAATCGTGCCAGAGACTAGTCGTACTGGAAGATGCTTCGTCCATTGCGGCTCTTTAGTAGATGTGGCACTAACTACGATATCCTGCGTACTTGCACCTTCTTTAACCGACAGTTTGCCATCGCTGCTGATCTTCACTCCCGAATAGTTTCCGCCTAAGCTCCATTTCACGTTGCTGCTGCCCGTTTCGGTCGAACCGTCACTATAGGAAATCGATGCGGTATAGCTCACATCCGTTCTTCCTGTTGCTGGCAGGCCAACCAATGTACTTCCCAAAATGTTTATCCCCGCAATTGCGGCGTTATCCTTGCTTGTGAAAAATTGCAAAGACTTCAGATTGCTAGGACGTGTAAAAGAAAGATACAGATCATGCGTACCGCTTACGGTATAAGGCAAGCTGGCGGATAACGTTTTGTATATCCCCATGTCACCGGTGTTGTCTGCAAGTATGCTCGCAATGACCGGGGAGGTAGGGCTGTCCAGCCTCAGTTCAATGTTGCCCAAATCCTCAGGGACCTTCTTGTTCGAGCTGACCTGAAGGTGAACCTTGTTTGCTCCTTCATTGCCGAATTGAAGATTTTTAAACATGGCATAATCTCCGGCAGCTGCCTCTTGCAGCGCTGTAGAGCTCTTGTTTATTCTGCCGTAAAGGATATCCGCATCGACCGCATTCATGATGACGTAAGGATTATGCGAAGCTGCAGCATCTTGAATGCCACTAATCACATATGTATCACCCTGCTGAGCTGAGATAACAATCGTATTGTCATCTATAATGCTAAAATCGACTGGAGTATTGCCATTCATGACGGTAGCCGTGCTGATGTTAGCCCCTTTGATCGTGATCGGCCCGTTCGTACCCGGCTTCAGAACCGCTGATGTGAGGCTGGCCTGATCCCATGCCATGTCAATTTCTACATTCCCTCTAGCTTTCAAACCCGACACGCTGCCCGTACTCCATTTCGAAGGAAGCGCCGGCAATAACTCAATCGCCCCTCCTTGGCTTTGCAGCAACATCTCGGTCATCCCAGCTGTTGCACCGAAGTTGCCGTCAATCTGAAACGGCGGATGAGTATCGAATAAGTTGCTAAGCGTAGATTCATATAATATCTCCTTAACCAGCTTCTGTGCGCGATCGCCGTCACGCAGACGCGACCAGAAGTTAATCTTCCATGCTTTGCTCCAACCCGTACCTCCATCTCCCCGAGTATTCAAGGTAACTTTCATCGCATCAACATATTTGTCTTCTTCTTCGCTTCGTCCTGCTACAATTTGCGAACCTGGGTGAAGCCCATACAGGTGGTTCGTATGACGGTGGCCGTTGTCTCCTGTAAGGTCCATGTTCACTTCGTCCTTCCACTCCATGAACTGCCCGCCAAGACCAATTCTAGAACCTGCAAGTTTGGACTGTGCCTTCATAATTTCATCCAATTCCTTGCTATCCATGTTCAAGACTTCACTAGCTTTAATAACTTCCTCAAATATTCCCCAAACGACCGCTTGGACCTCAGTCGCACCCAAAGAATAAGGACCGTGCTCTGGAGAGTAAGAGGGGTTCGCAACTAATGTGCCATCGCGCGTGTCCTCCCACAGGTTGTCTACCCAAAACAAAGCGGCTTCCAGCATAACGCTGTAATTATCGCGAAGAAATGCTTCGTCCATCGTAAATTGATAGCGCTCCCATATATTCTGGGCAAGCCATGCTCCATCTTCAGGTGAGAAAAATGCTCCGCTTACCGCAGGTGCGGTATTGCCCCAAATATTATTCTCGTGATGCGTCGTCCATCCTCTTACCGGATCGCCTGCGGGTGTGACATAGCCATGCTGAGCGCTAATTCTTCCTCTAGGCACTAAGCTCTGAATATATTCGATCAGAGGAACATGGGTTTCTGATAGATTCGTTTGCTCCGCAAGCCAGTAATTCATTTGCAAGTTAATATTGACGTGATAGTCTGCACTCCACGGCGGATTAGTTCCAGCAGCCCATACACCCTGCAAATTGGCAGGCAAAGAGCCTTCTCTTGAAGATGAAATTAATAGATATCTGCCAAACTGATAGTATAGCTGCTCCAAATATCGGTCTTCCAAAGGCTGATTGGTTCTTGCATATCCTGCTAACAGCTCATCCGTAGGCTTGTTAGGGAACGGTGCATTCATCAAGTTGAGATCAACACGGTCAAATAAATTTTTGTAATCGTTGACATGCCTCTCATATAGCTGGTCATAGCCTTTCTGTGCAGCTGCTTGCAGTCTATCACTAACTGCGGTGAGCGGATTCACTCCTGTAAAATAATCAAATGAATCGTCCATGGACTGCTGATAGTTGGTGCCAGAGGTCATCAGAATTAAGATCGAATCTGCGTCTTGTACTAAGATTCCATTATTTTCTGCAACCATAGTTCCGCCGGTAGGAATTACCTTCATTTGCATAGCAAAATGCAGCGTGTTGTCAAAGTCATTAGCCGCATTGGCCTTATTATGGTCGGCTGGCCAGCCCGTCATCGTAATCGTGTCTCCTAGTGAAGAGATCGTCTTGCTAGTCTGTGCCGATGTCACGCTGACGAACTGATTGAATTTACTTTCGTCCGTAGAGCTGAGACGTATCGCCATCACATTATCGGGATAATTGACAAGGTATTCTCTTTTTATTCCTGCGCCGCCCTGATTGTAGGACACACTTGCAACAGCGTTGTTAAAATCGAGCTCACGCTTATAATTGGTAGGATGATTATCCTGCGGAAGAGTGCTTTCGTCGAAAATGATTTTTAATTCCGACATTTGCAGAGCTTGATTGGTTCCATACAAAGAAGTGATGTTCAGCTTAAAAAATTTGTACGAGCCGGGCACGTCTAATTCAAATTGCTTAGTTTGTTTCCGTCCTGCCAGATCAAAATCGCTTACAGTATCGATTATCGAATAACTCACTCCATCATTGGAGGCTGAGATTGTCCAGCTTTTCGGATCTCTCGGCTGAGAATCGTTGCCCGTTGTAATGGAATAGGACTTCGTCGTCATGTTCTTATCATATTCCCATTCAATCACATACTCCTTGGCTCCTTGGTGACCATCGGCAAAATATTTGGTATCCGTATTATTATCGAATAATTTATCTACCTTCTCACCAGCGTTTTTTGTGTTGTCTTGGGCAGAAAAAAACTTTGTAATGGTCGGTCTTAGGGATTTTACATCCTGCAGCCATATGGAGCCCAATTCCTGATAGGATCCAAAATTTTTCTTCGTCCCGATCAGTCCGCCCGTCTCTGTAGATTCCACTCCATTAATTAATTTTTTAATCGAATCACTGTTCCTATAGTCACGGGCAATCACTTTGCCATTCTCATCCTTATAAGCAGGGGTTCCTGATGAAAACTGTGTCATCAAATCCTGTAGTTCGGTTCTCGCTTGCTGCAGAAGAGCATGCTTCTGTTCAGCAGTGTCTTTATGCCCGCCGTTATAATCGGGGTTGGCGCCGGGGCCGCCAGACCAAAGGGTCTTTTCATTAATTAAAATTTGATCCTTATCGACGCCTCCAAAAACCATCGCTCCCATATAACCATTCCCGAGCGGAAGCGCTTCGGATTCCCAGTTCGTTGCCGCTTTGGTATACCAAGACTTAAGCGGCACCGGATCTGTGATTGGATTCGCCACTGGGCTCGCAGGATCCGCGTAAGAAGAAACAGGCAAGTAAGTGAAGCTTGTCACGGTCAATACGATGGCAAGAGTAGAACTAACAAGCCTTTTTCGCATAGAGCTTCCTCCTCAATTTCCGTTATTTTAATAGAATAAAATGATCGGGACTGTCGCTGAAGGATGAGCTCCTTTACGTACAGCCCCAATATGGCTATGAAATGATTGGCTTATCTATTTATTCGTAAAGAACGGCTTTAACCTCTTCGTTATCGATGTTGGTTTTGTCGTACCATACGAAACCGCTGTCGATAGCGGGTTCAACCGTTTCGCCTTTGGCAGCCGCAACTGCGGCTTTTACCGTTTCATAGCCGATGCCAACCGGATTTTGGGAGATAGCGCCAGCCATCGTGCCATTCTTGATCGCATCGATCTGTGCTTTACCGGAATCATAACCGATAACTGTCACTTTACCGACCGCTTTTGCTTCCATTACTGCATTAATTACTCCAATGGCGGAACCTTCATTTGTACCGAAGAAGCCCTTGAGTTTCGGGTACGCTTGCATAATCGCCTTTGCCGCATCGGTCGATTTGAGATGATCTCCCCCGCCGTACTGAATATCTACAATTTTAATATTTGGGTATTTTTCCTCGATACGCTTCTTGAAGCCATCGCGACGATCGATGCCCGTGCGGCTCGTTTGGTCATGGGCAATAATCGCAATCTCGCCTTCACCGCCGATTAATTCCGCCATTTTATCTGCTGCAACACCAGCGGCAACCGCATTATCCGTTGCTACTGTACTAAGCGGAATGTCACTGTCCACGCCGGAGTCGAATGCAATAACAGGAATGCCGGCGTCTTTAGCCTTCTTGAGCAGCGGGATCGAAGCTTGGCTGTCCAGTGCAGCGAAACCAATTGCGCTAGGCTTTTTATCCAATGCCACTTGCAGCATTTCAAGCTGTTTGTCGACTTGGGATTCAGACTCTGGGCCTTCGAAAGTGATATCCACGTTCAGCTCTGCTGCTGCCTTCTCTGCACCGATCTTAACCGCTTGCCAGAATTGATGCTGAAATCCCTTGGAAATAACCGGAACATACATTTTCTCCGTGTTCGCAGGCGCTTCAGAGCTCGGTTTTTTAGTTGACTCTGGTGCATTCGTAGGTGTATTGCTGCCTCCGTTCGAGCTGCAAGCGCTCATGAATACTACGAGTACCAAAGCTGCCATCATCCATACTTTTCTCATGTTCATATCCCCTTCATCATGAATTATATTTGCATTTATATATAATCTCCGGAGGAGGCTATATCGCTGTTAAGCCTTTCGACGACGCAAAATATCCGCATATACCGCGAGTAATATAACAAAACCAACCACGACCGTCTGCCACTCCTGAGGAACCGACATGATGCGTAAACCGTTCGTCAATACGCTCATAATGAGTGCGCCGATTACGGTTCCCAAGATCGTTCCCTTACCGCCGCTTAGTGAGGTGCCGCCGATGATTACCGCTGCTATCGCTTCCAGTTCGTAACCCGCGCCGAGAGAAGGATGCGCCGTGTTTAACCTTGATGCCATCAGAATGCCGGCAATTCCCGTAAACACGCCGGTTATCGTGTAAATCACGATTTTCCAATTTCGCACATTAATGCCGGATAGACGCGTCGCCTCTTCATTGCTGCCGATTGCGAAGTTGTAACGGCCAACAATCGTTCTGGACAATAAGATGCTCCCGAGGATGGCTGCGATGAAAAAAATAAGGACAGCGTTCGGAATATCGAAGCCTGGAATAAGGTCACCTAATACCGATCCTAATGATATTTCCATAAAAGCTTCATTGTCGGTGAAATAGATCGGCTTAGCTCCAGAGATAACTAATGCTAACCCTTTGGCAATCATCATCATCGCGAGCGTGGCGATAAATGGCGGAATTCCTAGTCTAGCAATCGTAAAGCCTGATAAAAATCCGCATAACGCCCCGGTCAGCAAACCGCCGATAATACCGATTGGAATAGGCAGCCCCCAGATCGTAATGAAGACGCCAGTCATGACTGCGGACAGCGTCATGACCGTGCCAACCGAAAGATCAATGCCGCCCGTAATAATGACGAACGTCGAGCCTAACGCCAGTACGCCAATAACCGCGGTGGAGAGCAAAATGCCAATGAGATTGGAAAAATGAAAGAAATTATCCGACGCGATAGAAAAAAAGATGACGAGCAAAATCAAACTTCCAAATACTAAGAGCTGCTGCAGCCCTGACTTAATCGCAAAATGCGATTTCTGCTCAACCACTGTTGTTTTATTCATGCTTCTCTTCCTTTCCCTCCCGACGTTATCCGATTCGATCTGTTGCATAAGTCATGATCTGCTCCTGGGTTGCGAGATGATCATTCATAAGCTCCCCGGTAATTCTTCCTTCGCACATCACGATGATACGATGACTAAGCCTTAAAATTTCTGGCAGTTCCGAGCTGATCATAATGATCGATTTGCCTGCAGCCGCCAAGTTCTCAAGAAGCTTATAAATCTCGCTTTTGGCTCCGATATCGATCCCTCGAGTCGGCTCATCGAAGATTAGGATGTCGCAGTCCCTCGTTAACCACTTCCCAATGATGACCTTCTGCTGGTTCCCGCCGGATAGAAATTTCAGCTTCTGTTTTATGCTTGGCGTTTTTACCTTAAGCTCCTCAACGATTTGAGTCGAAATCTCATTCATGCGTTTTTCGTTCATCCAAAAACCAGCCCTTGTGAAACGACCAGCCGTTGCCAACGTGGCATTCGTTGAAACATCCATTTCCAGCAGGCACCCAAAGTGCTTCCTATCCTCGCTCAAATACCCAATGCCATGCTTCACGGCCTGATGGGGCCCGTTAATCCGTACCTTGCGGCCATGCACGTGGATCTCACCGGAATCGAGCGGATCAGCACCGAAGATTGCCCGGGCAACCTCCGTTCTTCCTGCGCCGACTAATCCGGCTACGCCAAGTATTTCGCCCTTGCGCAGCGTGAAGCTTACGTTGTGAAGAACATTTCTACGGTTTAGATTACGTACCTCAAGCATGCTTTCGCTCGATTCGTCCTTTAACCGGTTCGTCTTATCCGATTGATAGAGCTCTCGGCCTACCATCATCGAAATAATTTTATCGATGCTTGTATCGGCGGTCGCAACCGTATCAATGTAGCTTCCGTCTCGCATAACCGTGATGCGATCGGTAATTCGTTTCAGCTCCGCCATACGGTGGGAGATGTATACAATGCCTACCCCTTTAGCTCGCAGCTGGACGATAATCTTAAACAATTCCTCAATTTCCGCATCACTAAGCGCGGCTGTCGGTTCGTCCATAATTAACACTTGAGAGTCGTAGGAAATAGCTTTAATGATTTCAACCATTTGCTGCTTGGCGACCGTCAGCTTCGATACAAGCGTGGTAGGATCGATATCCAGATTCATTTGTCTGAGCAAAATGGTGGTTTGTCGATTCATCTCTTTCTCGTCCAGAAACAGTTTTATCGCTTTCCGCGGCTCTTTGCCGATAAAAATGTTTTGCGCGACGGTTAGATCGGCTGCGAGATTCATCTCCTGATGAATCATGCTGATTCCCTTTTTTTGAGCGGCTCTTGTATCCGGAATACGTACTTCCTCGCCCTGATAGAGAATGCGTCCCTCGTCCATCTGATACACGCCTGTCAACACCTTCATCATGGTCGATTTCCCGGCGCCGTTCTCCCCAACAAGTGCGTGTACTTCGCCAGGCCGCAGGTCGAACTTACAATCCTTTAAGGCATGGACCCCGGCAAAGCTTTTCACGATTCCTTCCATTTGCACTAGACTCTCACTCATCGTTTCATCTCCTCTCTCCATATTCATGTTGTTACCGATAACTTTACACGGTTCATTCCGCCACTTACATGTGATTTCTTCTTGTAAGAGTCGAATAATTTTGGGGATTCAACCCATTAGATGAAACTAAACAATTTGTTTTGGACGCTACGCGAGCAGATCATTCTTACGATCGCTGTTGCAGCCAGATTCTTGGATTTGATTAGACATTTAAAGGGTAGAATCCGGCCGCAAAGGCGAACACTTCGTTTCTCCAGAACGATCTGCTCGCTTCGCTTAAACTACTAGTTCAACCTATTTAGTCGTTAACAACAAAAAGGCACAGCAGGCTTTCGCCTACTCTGCCACTCTCCCATTATTCTCAATCTCGTTCATCTATTCATTTCCAACAAACGGAAACAACAGCTTCTGATTCTCCTCTTCATACATATTTTTTTTCGTTATAAGCAGTGAGCCCGTATCGATAAGCTTCGCAGCCTTCTTGCCCTTAACAACCTCCATGGCCGTTTTAATGCTGAGATAGCCCATTTGAAAAGGCCTTTGAAGCACCGTAGCATTCATGACGCCTTCATCCAAAAGCTTAATCTCGTTGAAAGAACTATCGAATCCAATCAGCTGCACTTTCCCCTTTAATCCCAGTTCCTGAATGGCTCTTCCCGCTCCAACCGTAGTCGGCTCGTTGAGACCGATAATGCCGAACACATCGTTATGCTGCTGCAGCATTTCCATAGCCAGCAAATAGGAATTTTGCTCGGAGCCCTCGCCATTGTACGTACCTAGCATTTCGATTCCGGGATAATTTTCTAAAACTTCATGAACGCCCTTTTCCCTGTCGATATGAGAAGCAGCGCTTTTGACATAGCTTATAATCGCTATTTTAGCCTTATCTTTGATCAAGCTTTTCATCGCTTCGCCCGCTTCTCTGCCAGCACTGACGTTGTCCGTCGTTACGATGCTATCGGCTGCATCTGACTTGATTCCCGAATCGACGATAATAAGCTTAATTCCGTTCTTCTTTATTTTCTCTGCGACGGGTACGAGTCTCTCGTAATCGGTCGCAGCCAATACGATTGCATCTGGCTTATTTAATATCGCTTTCTCCACAAGGGCAATTTGTTCATCAACGTCCGTTTCCGACTTTGTCCCCCATACCTGAACGTTTACATTAAACTCTTGGGCAGCTTCATGCACTCCGTCAATTAATACCTGCCAGAATTCTACCGATGTATCGATTGTTTTAAGGATTACCGTAACCTCTATCTTCTTTTTCGCAGATAATCCGTTATGCCCATATACAAAAACGGCCACAGCGATGAGAAGGAGTGCAACGGCGGTTGTTACCCACTTATGACTTCCTGCCATGTCTCTCGTCCTCCAAAACTTGGCGCAATTTGGGAATACGGATATAGACGGTTGTTCCCTCTCCTAGCACGCTCTGGTAGGTTAATCCGTATTGCGCCCCGTAATAAAGCTTAAGCCGTTCCTGAACATTTTGCACGCCGACTCCTCTTCCGCCCTCCGTAACGGAAGCTGGAAGATGAAGCGACTTTAATTTCTCCTCCTCCATCCCATTCCCGTTATCTTCAACAATCAGAATAATGTCCGTGTCCGTTTCTTCGCAAGCAACCCGGATGAAACCAGGTCCCTGCTTCATCTTAATGCCATGATAGATCGCATTTTCAATAAGCGGCTGCATAATGATTTTGATGACCCGATATTCCTGAATCGATTCGGATATTTCGATATGATAATCCAGCTTATTTTTATACCGCATTTTCTGAATCATTAAATAGTTTGTAATATGCTCAATTTCAGTTTTAATCGAAACCAGTTCCTCACCCTTGCTGATCGACGAGCGGAAAAGCTTGGCAAGCGCCGAAGTCATTAACACAACTTCCCTAGACTTATTGCTCTCGGCCATCCATACTATGGAATCAAGCGTGTTATAAAGAAAATGAGGGTTGATTTGGGCTTGAAGGGCGCTGATCTCACTCTTGCGTTTTTGTTCCTGATCGAGTACCGTTTGCTGCATCAGCTCTTTAATTTTCCCGACCATCATATTAAACGCTCTTGCAAGCCTCTGGATTTCTACTGTTTTGTGACCGGGGACATGGATATCGAAATTCCCCTTTTCCACTTCCTTCATATAGCCCTGCAAGCGTTTGATCGGTTGGCTCACGCGTTGAGATAAGAATAATGAAATAATAATTCCGATAATAATACAGATGATTCCCAAAACAATAATAGACAGCAGCACATTACTCTGATTTTCAGCTAATTCGCTTACGTAGGAGACACCGACAATTTTCCAGCCAAACTCAGAATCCTGAACCGTGTACATTCGGCTTTCGCTGCCTTGGTTGCTTATGAATGTTCCGTTTCTGATTTCCAGCACTTTATCGATCATCTCTGTTTTCAAATTACTATAAATCAATTGCTGCTGGGGATGATAAACGATTTTCCCATCCGAATCGATGATGAATAAATATCCTCTTTGGCCTAGTCGAATATCCTTAAACATGTCATTCATAACGCTGAAATTCAAATCGACCAAAAAAACGCCCAGCTTCTTGTTCCCGTCCTTGCTGACCAGTTCCCGGCTCAAGGATACGACCCAAGGATACATGTCTTTAAAAATAGGCTGCACGTGCGAAGAGGAAATAACGCTTTGCCCGCCCATGCTTTTAGCGTTCCTATACCAATTCATACTTGTAATATCGACGTTTGGATTTAGCTCGAGCTCTTTGCGGCCGGACACGAACTGTCCGCCATAACCGAAAATGTTCGCTGAGCTAATATCCGTTCGGGATACCAGCATCCCACCTAACATTTCGGAGATCGCTTCCTTGTAATCCTTCTCTTCCTTTAAACTATTAAAGGAAGCTGAGGATAAATAAGCTTGAACTGCATAATTGCCAGCTACAAGATCAGACATATACTTCATGCCGTTAATGTAGGATTTAATATTGTTATTTACCTGTTTCACCAGCTCCGTAGTATACGTCTGCGCTGTGGAATTAACGGAATCCTTAGTTAAGTAAAAGGAAGTAACGCTCATCATAATGCTTGTCATAATGATGAGCGCGACCGAGGCAAGCACCATATTCGTCTGAATACTCGGCAATCGCGAAAACATTCTCACTCGTATCACACTAACCCTTTTATTTTTTTATGGCGATAATCCGTTGGGGTTTCTCCCGTATGCTTCTTAAATGCGCCGCTAAAATAATGAGGATCGCTGTAGCCAACGGCATATGCGATCTCATAGCTCTTTAAAGCTGACACAATTAATAATTCCTTCGCTTTCTCCATACGCAGATGGGTTACGAATTCCACGAACGTTTTACCATTGGTTTGCTTGAATATGGTGCTGAAGTAACTTGAGCTCATCGATACGTGATAACACACCGACTTTAATGATAGCTTCGGGTCCATATAATGCAGCTTGATGTACTCTATCGCCTTTGCGACTTGGAACACGCATTGATGCTCCCGCATGCTTTTGATTGATCCGACTACTTTCGCGCATTGCTCCTTCAGCCACGCTTCAACTTCACCCATCGACGCAAACTTAGTCATTTCATTCATTGGAGCTTGGTTTGCTCCGAACACTTGTGCACTGTCAATGCCCATGACATAGAGGGTGTGCATAATCGTCAATACAATCCGTTGCAGATACATGTGGCAAATATCGAATGGAAAAGCATGTTCGCGGAACATGATGAAGATTTGCCTAATCCATTCATCCATCTCTTCCGGTGATCCGGTTTTCAGTTTCGTGACCAGTTCACTTTCCCAATCAATGAGCGACAACAACTCCGGCCGCTTTCGCTGCTCCATATCCCATATGCATATAATTTGATTGGTACCGATGACGAAACGATAATCAAGCGCTGACAAAGCAGATTGATTTAAACGCTGCACTTTGTCCGTTAAGCTGCATACATGTCCGATGCCTATAGAAAGTTTAACAGGCAGGTAATCGGTTATCGTACTGTGAATTTCTTCAGCCACCTGCGTCGATAGATCATGTAGTTCATCCCTCTGATGACTAGAAATGATGACATGCACACGATTTTCCCGATCTCTAAAAATAAGTGTCCCGGAACGGTCAGCTATAATTTCCTGGGCAATGTTATAAACAGCAAAACGAATAAGCTCCTCGTCGGACAACGTCTTAGGCTGGCTCCATACGAACTCGTCTACTTCTATGGCCAGCTCGATCACGAAGGAGCCGTCCCACTCAATATCAAAATAGCTGAAGTTCTCATTCTTTTGTTTTTCTGTCATCGGCGAAGTCGCAAATCGTTCCAAAAAACGCTCTTTCAACAAAGGCTGGCTCTCCCTCAATTGACGCTTCAACTGCTCGAAATCTTGCATTTGATTTCTTTCGCTGTCAAGCTCAGAACGAAGCTTACAAATGACCTGCTCAAGTTCCGCTGCCGTAACCGGTTTTAAAATATAGTCAACAGCTTGCAATTTCAAAGCCTGCTGGGCAAAATCGAAATCATCGTAGCCTGTAAAAATAATGACCTTCACTTTCGGGAAACTGGCAGAAAGCTCGCGCGTCAGCTCAATGCCGTTCATGAACGGCATTCCGATATCGGTCAACACGACATCCGGTGTATGACGGTTAATGAAATCTAGCGCTTCCTTGCCGTCCTCGCAGCTGCCTATGCATTCGAAACCTAGCCTCTCCCAATCCATCTGATCTTCTATCGCTTCTCGAACCAGCGCCTCATCGTCGACAATCAACAACTTGTACATAAGATCCCCGCCTTGTTATCTAAGGTACTTTGCATGTTTACAACAACGATCCATGATGTTAACAGGAATTGAAAGCGCAATCATATTGTTTGGGTCAAAATACTTGAAACCGGGCATGTGGTCTATGAAGCATTCTCTTAGCTGTAGATTGAATTTAAATAGAGGGATTGATTTTATACGAATTCCTTTCATCGTATAAGAGGAATTTGGCAATGTAAATGTAAATATATTCGGAGTTAGTCGAATTTTCTCTTTTTATAAACGTATGACAAATCCAAGGTTACGCGCTATTCATACATTTTGGTCGCTGTGCTTAAACTTCATTTCTTTTGTTCCATTTAATCATAATTAAATGGTTTCTTCATTCATCCTAATCTCCGATTTATAACTTCAGCAACTGCAGACCAAACCCTCTTTTTGAAAGGCAAATAAAAAGGATGTCAGCCTTGGCTAATCGCCGCTGACATCCTCACTGATTAAGACTCTACGATCCGCTGGCAATAATTATGCTGACTGATCTTTTTAATTCTCATCCAGCTCCAAAATACGGAGCAGAATTGTAATTACTTCCGCTCTGGTAGCCACGGCATTGAAGTCAAACTTGCCGCCTTCCTTGCCCTGCATAATCCCTTTTGCAGCTACTGCGCCAATCGCGCCCTTTGCCCACTCTGGCAATTTAGCATTGTCAGTAAAGTTTGCTGCTTTGTCCTTTTGGTCTTCCAGCTTCAACGAGCGAGCAATCATAACCGCGAGCTCAGCGCGCGTCAAACCGCTATTTGGACGCAGCGTTCCATCCGCATAGCCGCTTAAAATCCCCGCTGATACAGCCTGCTCAAGCGCTTCCTTTGCCCATGGAGCAATGTCAGCTTCATCATTAAAGGCATGCTGCTTTCCATCACTTTGTACAGTCAATGCACGGGATAACATCACTGCAAATTCCGCACGGGTTACCGCCGCATTTGGCTTGAAGGTTTGATCCTTGTAGCCAACTACAAAACCTTTAGTCACTGCTTTACGAATCGCAGCTTCTGCCCAGTGTCCGGCAATATCCTTCAATTCAATCTGGTTCTCTTGATTTCCGCCGGTGTTGCCTCCGTTGTTGTCGCCATTGTTGCCGCCATTGTTACCGCCGTTGTTGGTGTCAGGCGTTGTATCAACTATTGTAATCGTCAACACCTGCGGCTGGCCTGCGCTAAACTCAAACGTTAGCTTCGCAGTACCTTTTTGTAATTTCGCCAAGTAAGCCGTCGTAAACGTGATCTGATCACTATTCACAACATAATCAGTTCCAGTCTGCAGCTGTGTACTGCCGTTCTTTATGGCTGTCAGTGTATTCCCTTTAAGCTCCAGCTTTATTGCAATTTCTTGCTGCTTGCTAGGGTTCAGATCAAATTCTGCAGCAGCTTTGCTGATTTCGCTATCCTGAACGATAGGTTTGATTTTGTTAAGAAGATTCGTCTTAACTTCGCCGTCTGCCATAATCGTAACAAAGTTGCGAGCTATAGCGTTATCGGCAGCTGATCCAGACGCGAGAGCCTTTGAAACGGCAGCGCTTGCCGATGCTTCAAGCATTTCATTGTATTTGCCTGCATCTAACAGAAATACATCTGTAAATGAACTTGAATTTTTTAATTGTCCACTTTCAACTTCAAAGGTGGATCTGGTGCTGTCTGATTCACGCGAACTGTCAGATTCATTGAGCATGATTGATATTCCGATTCTTCCGTTCGTAAGCTCCGATGCAGAATTATTATGAACGGTATTAAACGGAATCTTTAAATCGTAAATCGTCGTTTTCGTATCTTCATCTCTCGTAATTTTTGCTGCGATATCAGTTATCGGAGCAGTCGGTGCATTGGCGCCTGTGGGACGTGTCCAAGCCCATATTACATCTTTGTTGTCATTGGTGAGCGCGAACCCCAATTCATTCCGCGTAGTACTGTTGGTTGCGGGATTGCGTAAATCAATGCCTAACTGCAAATTATCCTCTCTCCATATATTTCCTCCAGTTTGGCTATTGAAGTGCACGTCGTCTGTAACGACAATGTATGCGTATAAATTGCTGTCGTCCCATGCGAAATGCGATCCAACGCTGAGGTCTTGCGGACCATCCCACGTCCCTGAAGTGACATAATCTTTGGTGTCCATTACAAATGCCGGCGTTGCAGCACTCTTTGCCGGATTTTCTGCGCCTGCAGAACTTACCTTTTCGGCGTATGCTGCGTCAAATTTTGCCGTATAAGTGTATGCTTTTCCGTCATCGAGTTGAAGCTTGAATGTGATCAGACCTGCAGCATAATACGGTAAATCTACGGTTACGGATTCGCCTGCCGCAAGCGCGTTAAATGTAATGGGAGTGAAATCTTTAGCATAAGCAGCCGGGGAAACAATTGTTAAGGTTCCGGGTGCAGAGGCTCTTCCTCCGACATTATACTTAACGTTGAATTGTTGTTTATCTCCGTTTTTGGTTAGGTTAAATACAAACGGTTCCGCCAATAAATCCGAGCCGTAAATGCCGTACGGATTGTCTGCTGGAGTACTGTTTCTCAAACCGGACGCGTAAAAATTGTTGCTAAGTTCTACCGATGTGCCGCTCTCGCGCAGCATGGCATACACATTATTATTCTGGCCGTTCTTGGATGGCTGGAAGTAAGAAGTGTATACATGCGCCTTACCGCCGTGGACATCAATACCCGGATTGTTGCCGGGCAGCTGAGTAAAGTTTGCTTGCTGTAAGCGAACGACACCGTTATTTACGATCGCTCCCGCTACGGTCGGGCTTCCCCAGAACGCGCTGTTGTACAGGACAAGTTCAGCGTCTTGGTGGATTTTCGCGGTATTAGCTGCATCTCCCATTCTGACATACGCTCTATTCGGCTCCGTCGTGATGTTCGTATTCACCAATTCTGAGTTGATCGCGATTATTTTGGTGTGTTCGTCAGCGTCTTCCACATAGAGTGCGTATGTGGTTCCATCCGAACCGTGACCAATCATCGTCATTTTTCCAGGGTATGCGAATTCTCCGTTCCCCAGGTCTCTTTTCAGGAAGTGTATGCCGTATACCGAACCAAAAACGAAATTGTTGAAAATCGTCTGGTCCTCCACATCAGCGAATTTGAGCGCACTCATGTATCTTTGTACGAATCCGTACAAATCGCCGGTAGGGGCCGAATATCCTTGGCCTCCCGGAAGTCTCAAAGCGTAATGCGGATTGAATTGCATATTTCTAATAAATCCGCCTTCCGCGCCTCCTCCGACCCAAATGCCTGCTCTGAGGAGCGTGCCTCCTAAATAGTCTACATAGTGACCATCTGTTTTGTAGGAAGCCAGATCTATTCCTTTATCCCCTATTGGGATCGTTAAGTTGATTGCATATACGCCTGCGCCTTGTCCCTGTACCAAAAACGGAGTTTTTAGTGTTAGGTTAGGGTTGTCGAGATTGACGCTGGTTATATTCGTTTGCGCAATGTTAAGTCCTCTGAGTCCTGCGTTTGCCTTAAGCTGTATGAGGGAATTACCGTTTTCTCCCTCAGCCCCGCCGGTGTACGCAGTAAAGATCGCCGTGCCGCCGCCTTGAGTATGGTGCTGCACGTCCCATGTTCCTCTGAGTTCAACACCCTCGGGAACGATGACGGGATTATTCAGTCTATATCTTCCACCAGGTAAATAGATCGTGCCGCCGCCGTGATTAGCTTTAATATAGTCGAGAGCTTCCTGCAATTTTGCAGAAATATCCACGTTCGGTGCGTTGCCGGTTAACGAGCGTGGGAAGTCAAGTCTAAGCACTGCGCTTGATGTCGGTCTCGGATGTACGTCAATATCTGTTTTTACGTCCTTCGGAATAGGTTCAAATAGATAATCAACATCATTAACGATTTGTACCGCGGTGTTATTACCGTCAGCCTTAACGTCAAGTTCAAGGTTATCGATGTGAGCGGCAAGGTCAGCGCTCTCGATGTTAAGGTTATAACCTGAATTTACCGATTTGAATGTTCCGAAGTTTGCTCCAAAATGTGCATGTTTGTCTGCCTGTTTGAAATTGCTCTGACTGACTAATGCGCTTCCTCGGCCCAGGAAGTTCAGCGCATAATTGTCATATTCATCGAACGTGCTATCCTCAAAGGATATAACTCCACCTCTGGCGTTGCTTACAATCGGACCTTTAAATGCAACTCCGTTGAATTGAACAGAAGTGTCGAAACGTTCGTTGAAATATACTGCTGTGTCGCCTCCGAATTCCGAGTTCGAGAGCAGCAGACCGAAACCGTTAACGTTGTCAATGTATATACCCGTTTGACTGTCTTCGATTTTCAATCCGTAGAACTGTGCGTTCGGTGCTTCGTCGCCGCCAGGTTCTCTTCCGATCCACATCCCCGTCTTATACCCGGAAATATTCAATCCCGAGACATATTCCCAATCTGATCGGTGCATCATGAATCCGGTAGCGTTCGCTCTTGTGTACGCTCTCGTATCCGCAAGAGACGGTGCGCCGTCAAGACCTGAATTTGCCCAGTATTTCGGATCAATGTCAACGTTCTCGATACGTCCGATATCTGTACAGGTGTGAACCACGATGCCCTTGTAGAGAGCCGTCATATTGCTGTTCACAACATAATGCATTTCGCTCGGCAGGGAAATGAATCCTCCCCACGCGTTTACAAGAGTAACGTTATCAAGCGTCACGCTGTTTCCGGTTCTCTGATAGAACGTCCACGGATACGGAATTCCTTTTATATCCTCAAATTCCCCTGTCTTCTGACCATCTGCGTTCCTCTTTTCAACAGTGGTAGTAGCATTTATATCTTGATTCGGATACCATACGGAAAGGTTCGTTACACCTGTGCCTTGTTCCATGTCTATGAATCTATCGGACACGTTAGCTACTTTTTTGCCGCCAGTCTGATTTTCTCTCTCGTCAGAGTCAACATACGTGTCATAATTGGCGGAGTTATGTCCGGCATAGACCGCGAGAATGGTTCCACCAATTTTACCATCGTAATCGTCCGCATCCGGATTATCCCATTCGCCACGGAGCTGTACGCCTGCCCGCAAATTTAAAACCTGTTTATATTCGTAGGTTGTACTGCCTGTCGTGCTTTGAACGCTTATTGTGCCGGTAGTTTCCGTGTAGAACGCAAAGGTTCCCGCCGGAATATAGACTACGCCGCCGCCGTCATTATAAGCCGCATCAATCGCCGCCTGGAAAGCCTCTCTGTTATCGAAATCAACTAAGCCTTCCGCTTCTGCCATCTCTGCTGTTTTCGCACCGAAAGCGAGTACGTTAAAGTCCGATATCGCCCAATCTTTCGCGTCGTGTTCCTGAACGATTGCCGCTCTCATGTGTTTTGCGTAATCATATCGATCCGGAACTGTGAGCACAAAAGTTTTAGTCTGGGTTACAGGAGCGGCTACCGAACCTCTTTTTACCGTCGCCGTGAGCGTTACCTCGCCTCCGCCGTCCGGACGGTTTGTCGGTATCACGCCTGCAGTGGTTATAAGGGTAGCAGCGGATGTCGTCCATGTAATATCCGTCATATTTTCACCCATGGACGGAAGAACTAAGTTCGTTGTCACATTAGTCTCCGAAGCATTCACGCCTTTGATTAAATTCCATGTCAGTTTATTCAACATATCGTTTACCGCTTCCTCGTCGGTTCCGGTCCCTGTTCCGCGAACGACGATATTAAATGTTTTAACAACGGGTGTTGCCGTTCCTTTGCTTACTGTCGCCGTGAGTGTTACGGATGTATTCACTCCTTGACGAACTACTGCGCCGGTGTTGCTGTTGATCACCGTGTTATTGGTAGATGCCCACACAATGTTCGTACTCGCTGAACCCGCCTTAGCAAGATTCAAATTGGTTTCAACCAGATCCTGTCTGGTATTCGTACCCTTGATCGCGTCCCAAGTCAGCGCGTCCGAAACAAGTTTTACCGCTTCTTCATCCGTTGGAGGAATTTCGGTTATTCGTATGCTCTGTATGATTGCTCCGGCTGCACCGATCCGGAAGTGCGCTCCTTGATTTTGTGCTCCTATCGCAAAATTAGCTCCGTTAAGCACACCCTTTGAAGTCACCCAAGTGTTTCCGCTTCCTGTCGCCGGAAGGCTCGCTGATCTATACGCTTCAAATCCAGAGAAGCTGCCGGGATATATAGTGTTATACTGCAACGAAATACCGCCCGCGGCGCTCGGTCTCCAGTAGGTGACCGCTAATTCGACCTTGTTTGCTTGCTTAAGCTTAAGGTCGTCTACAATGACGTACATAAAGTTGCCGATCTTCACAGCGTTTACGCCGCTTTGAGTGACTACATCCACTGCGGTACCGCCGTCTCCGATAAGGCTGATGCCTATGCCTTTGCCTTGTAGTCCTTTGTACGGTCCGGCCGGATCTCCACCGTCGCCGAAACCGCTTCCAATGGTATCAACGGCATCAAATGATTCAGGCTCGTTGAAGTCAATGAACACTTCAGCAAGTTCGTTAGACGTACTGGCTACTGTCAAATTGAAAGTTTTATGAACAGGTGCTGCATTGCCTTTGGTTATTTTCGCCGTAAGGGTTACGGCTTTTCCTACGTCAGGGTCGCGAGTTACACTGCCAGTTGCGGTATTTATGATACCAGCAGGTTCAGCCGACCATTCTATAGCCGTTTCGTTCGCACCGGTTGTCTTAAGAGTCAACCCCGTTCTTACTTCGGATTGAATAACATTCGAATTCCTAATCGTGTCCCATGTCAGCTTATTTGCTGCGTCCGATATTGCTTGATTGTCGTCAAGATGCTCCACTTTAACTCTTGTATGCGTTCCTGCGAAAGGATATTGCGTATTTTGAGCCGTGCGTGCGAATGTATAATAGATGTTGCCTGTTGGTTTTGTAAATGCCGCAGTATAAACGCCTGTACCCAGAGTACCCGTCGTCCAATCGCCGACCGCAGGAGCGTTACCAGTGGTGTTGATTGCAAACTGCACAGCCTGACCGTTTGTTGGCGCTGCTGAAGATAACGTAACGTTGCCCGTTGTCTCAACAGCTGTAGGAATAGGTTTCGGCGAATCCACGGTATTCTGAAAACGCGGGTTCTTGATATAGATGTCGCCTTGGGGCACGGATGACCATTGCATTTGCAATCTCCCCGCCTGTACCGTGTCCAAATTAACGGGATTGAAACCATTCGGAGAATTGGCTGCTGATAATTGCGCATAAACCGTAATCCATTCATTAACCTTTCCGTTTTTGATTTCGTTAACATTAAGGTTAAGACGCGAATTGGTGTCAAGATTGTTACCGCCACTTGCCATGGCGATCCAGTTATTTCCACTGAGCTTTAAAAGGTCCGAATGTGTAACATACATATCAAAAACAAAATATTGATTCGCATAAGCTGATAAATCCTGATTGCCGCTGCTGCTAACAAAGCGGGCATCCCAAAGCCGTTCAACGCCAGCGCCTATTTTTCCAGCACCCAACTTAACCGCGTTATTTCCGTCCGGCGCATTAGCGCTGCTCGTTCCCTCTTCTATATTAGGAAAATACGTCGCAGCCCGGGCGTTAACCTCCGCCGGCACAGCTCTCACCGTCAAGGTAAACGTTTGTGTAGCACTTGCATTACCCTTGGTTATTGTCGCCGTGAGTACGACGGTTTTGTCTACTTCCCTATTCAATAAACGATTTACGCCTCCGGTACTGCTTATTGCCGCATTGTCCGAAGCCCATGCTACGTTAGTTGTCCCTATTGTTGTCGGAAGACTGAGTTGTGATTTTACATCGTTATTCGAAGTATTACTGCCTTTAATCGCATCCCATGTCAGAGACGCCGCCGCCTCATTTACCAATGTTTGTTCGTCAATAGACGTTACCGTAATTCTTGAAGATGCGCCGATGAAGTTGTAACTGTTGTCTGCTTTCGCCCGCGCAAATACATAATAGGTCTGCGCTGAAGGCAATGTCGCAAATTGATGAGAATAAACATTATCGTTTTTACTTCCATCCACCCAGCCGGCTGCGGGAGCGATCCCATCTTCGCTTATTGCGAATTCCACAGCTTGCCCGCTAGCCGGTGCGTTCGCAGTTACTGTTTTTGTTGCTACATCAAGTGCGGGAGCCGTTGACGGTGAAACCGGAACGCCTAACGTACTTTTCTGGAAACGCGGGTTTTTTATGAAAACGTCAGTGCTAGGGACACTCGTATCCCATTGCAGATGCATGGCCAGTCTGGTTACTTTGTCTAACCACGCGTCATTAAAATTCCCGGCTACGGCACTTGACGAAGATAACTTCGTATAGACCGTCGCCCATGTGCCCACTGCAGCATTTGTGACTCCGCTCAAATCAAGCTGGAGACGAGAATCAGCGTTGAACTTATCCGCAGCGGGATTACTGTCGCTTACGATGACGAGCCAGTTATTGCCTAGCATATTTTTAAAGCTCGCATTTGGAATATACATCTCGAAAACGAAGTATCCGTCTTTATAAGCGGATACATCTTTTAGAGGCGCCACGCTCGGCGTGAAGAGGTTATCCCAAGGCCCCCCGCCCTTTGAGGTTCCGGTGTTTAAACTCCACGCTTTCTGTCCGTCCGGCGCATCGGCGTTTGTCGCCGTATTACCATCTGCACCTGCATTTACGGTCAAAAGAGATACGTCATCTCCCCATGCCGCGCTGACTGCCATAAGCGGAGAAAACAAAGTAAATAGCATCGCTGTCACAAGTAATGATGCTAATAATCGTCTTTTTTTCATTCTCAAATTTCCTCCATATATCCTATTTTTAGGTTTTGAAGAGATCCCATAACTCTTTAAAACTTCTTCACTTAAATACTAAATTCAAAACTTTCTATGATTTTATGTAGTGCACAAAAAAAGTGATCCTTTACACCCGATATGAACCCCTCATGTATGGCCTGACAACACTTTCCCGCTTTTATGCTAGCTGCCGCATCACCTCTACTATTCCATATGTCCAGTCTTGTAAATGCGCCCCCGTCCACAATTGACCCGATGTTAGCGTTTTCACGAGCTCAAAAAAATAACAAGATTCAAAGAGCGATAAGCGTACGTGCAAATAACGTAATCTCACTACTTCTTTTAACCTTGTAATAAGTTCCATGAACACGATTTGTATATTGGGGACTTATCTTATCATACGAGTGTTGCAATAAAGTTCCAATGAGGTAGTCTTATCCTTTACGGGGGCAATATTAATTTAAGTAGATTGAATTCAATCTTGATTCCAATCCTAAATTTCAATTCCTCCAGTAATCTTCTGAAGCAAGTAGGCTTCACCAAAAAAACCACTTCAGATGAAGTGGTTTGAGTTAATTGTTTGGAGGAGCCTAGGGGGATTCTCACCCCTGACCTCATCGATGCTATTGATGCGATCTCCCGTATGAGGATATTACGCTACCCCAAGTTATTTAACATTCGGCTGGTGTGGCGTTCCATTCATTCACGATATACACGCATCAACTCATTAAGGCTCCACCGATTCGGCTACCTTCATGGCCTCGTCGCCCGAAATCGGACCGGACACGCCATAATGAATGCCGTCAACAACCCAGAACAGCTCCGTGAACTCGGCTTGCTCGAAAATTAAGCCGTCCGCTCCGCCCACTTTGGTCTGTGTGAACTGGTCCGTCGGGAACGCCGCCGGCATGCGGCTCGCGCTGAACGTCACCGTCTTATCACCCGAGCCGTATGTGAAGTTTAAATCTCTAAGCGGTTCGTCCTTCATTCCCACGCCGACGATCTCAGCCAGCTTGAAGCCTTCCGGGGCGACTTGAGGAACAAGCACACCGGAACCGAAAGCTGCTTTCGCTGCCTCCGCCGTTCCTAATGGAGTTGTAATCAATTGGGACAACTCCGAACCTGTGGCTCCTCCGTTTCCTGGCGGTACGATTTCCGACGAATTATCCGTTGGCGTCGGGACTGCGGCGGGCTCTTGCAGCATCGGCAATCCCGCCACTATGACGACTGCCGCGACCAGCGCTGCCGCTCCTGCAAGCCAGGCTTTCGGAAGAACGAATCGGCGGCGGCCTCTCGCTTCCGCGGCAGCTTGTTTCCTGATCTTCTGTTTAATACTATCGCTCAATTCCATTTTAGAAAACAACATATCATCCGACTCCTTTTGCAATTGTTGACGTAAATTACGCTCCATGTCCGTCATCGGTTGTCTCCTCCTTGCGCATTTCCCGAGCCAATGCCTCGCGCGCCCGGTGCAGTCTGTTTCTCACGGTACCCTCGGGCGACGACGTCGCTTTCGCAATTTCCCGTGTGTCCAAGTCCAGATAATAATATAAATATAAAGCCTCCTGATACGGCAGAGGCAGACGCAGCATATGGCGCAATATCTCGCTTTTCTGCAATCTTTTAAGCGCTTCTTCTTCTACGTTGAATATCCGTCCCCGCTCCATCAGGCTGGGATCGGTCGGCTGTTCCGTAAACATCCGCACGCCCATCTTGTCCCGGCAAACGTTGATAGCGATCGTCGTCAACCAGGTTTTAACCGCGCTATCTCCACGAAACGAGTTCCAGTTGCGATAAGCGCGAAGAAATACCTCCTGACTGATATCCTCGGCAAAATGCCGATCCCCGGTATAAAAATAAGCGGTGCGCATGATCGTCGAGCCAAAGCTTTCCATCAGCTGCTCTAGAGCTTGAGTGGGATCTTTCGGGAAATTTTCCTTGTATTTCGAGCCGGCCGGCATCACTGAATCATCACCTCCACCTATTAGACGGCCTGAGCGCATTTTTCGCTGCACTTCGCTTTACATCTGACAGTCCAATAAGGATTTCGCCAATTTGAGCTTAATTCCCCATACTCCTTCTTGCTTGAATTTCAAACGATAAAAGCCTCATTTACTCGTCTATCTTGTAGGGTCTGGTCATGGGAGATGTTCAGCGCATGTTCGTAGGCCAATTGGTTTCGACGCAAGTTTGTACGTATTCATATTTAACCCAGAAGTTCTTGGTTTGATTGCGAAAGACGTTTCATTATTTCAAACATATTAGTTACTTGCTTTTCATTGATGAAGCTTCCGGAACCTCTACGCCTATCGACCTTTTATTACGATATTGGACAGGCGTGACCCCGACTATTTTCTTAAACACTTTAGCAAAATAATTCTGATATTCAAACCCTACTGCGATCGCAATATCATTAACGGATTTTTGTGTCTGAGTCAATAATTGCTTGCTCTCCTTGATCCGTATTTGATTTAGATTTGCATTGAACGACTGCCCGGTTTCTTTATTCACTTTATCCGATATATAAGAAGGGTTTTTTTCTAGTTTTGTTGCTACTTCATTCAAAGTAATTTTTTCAAAGAAGTGAGTATTCATATATTGAATCGTGCTTTTGACCAGAGCTGAATAATTAGGATTAGAATATTCATTAATTATGGCTGTAAACTTCAAAAACACCTCTCTTATTAGTTTAATAATCTCGACCCTTGAATGCATATTCTCAACTTGAAGGATGTACTTATCGGCGATCGTTCTAGCGTATTCATCATCGGTTCCAGCTTCCATGGCGATAGTAGATGCGACCGCGCAAAGAGCAATAAAATGATTTTTAGTCGATCGGACTAAGTCGCCTTTAGCAAGCTCAATATGGTCGTAGACAAGTTCAGATTTAATATTCTTATACGAATCGAAAAAGTCCTGAATAGCCTTGATATCTCCCGCTAACATTTTTGCTTTCAAATACATGCCTTTCTCCAGAGGAAAGTGGATAAATTCCTGCTCATAGTAAATCTGGAGAAGGGACACATCGGGCGATGCAGGAAGCTCCCTTTCATATGGAATCGTATATGTTGTTGGCTGAGGCATGGAAAATGTATCATTCGATTGAAACAGCCAGGAGCATAACCGAATCAAATGTTGAGTTTTCTCCGTACCTGGGAGTTCTTGAATTGGACCTAAGATGATATATTGGCCAGTATTTTTTAACAGTTGGACATAAAACATCCATGAATAGGATGAAAGAAATAAAATATAGGAGTGATTTGTCTCCAGCATTTCATTCTGGTTATTCTTTATCCATGCCAAGAGATCTGTGAGTGCCCTCTGGTCGTCAAGTTTGGATGATGTCTTGGAATCCATGTAAGAGAAATAGATATTAAGCTCCAGGTCCACACCTGTAATGCCTTCCCCGGAAATCAAATGAAAGCTACTAGCTTTTTCCTCTAACAAACGGATATCTATTTGATTTTTTTCAATCATTCTTAAACACCCCAATATTTTTATCTAAAACTCAAAGAAATTATCCAAGTTATCATTTCGATGATAGTATACTTTGTTTTATCTAAAAATGAAAGGGGTTTCAAATTTGGTAAACACTTATAGTTTATTCCTGTTTCCCGTACCTCAGCATGTAGTTCCAGAATCGGGGCAATGGCTGAAACCGGATCAGTTGTTCGTTCGACTCCGTTCATCTCCGTTGCCTGAAAAGAGCGAGGCTATGATTAAGCATCGGTTACTCGAAATCGCAGGAAAGTCATGCGCAGTAGTAGACCAGAATCAAGAACACGAGGCAGCATTTTCATTTGTATATAATGATACGATCGATGAGCAAGGATATTACCTTTCGGTTCAAGAGACAGGTGTTGCGATTCAATATGCGGATCTGGCTGGCCTGAGCTATGCGCTGACTACTTTGAAGCAGATTTACAATCAGTGTGGGGCAGCGATACCTTATGTGAAGATTGAGGATGTGCCGGATTTGAAAGTAAGAGGCTTGATGCTGGATATTGGGCGAGACAAAATCCCCTCCATGCATTCTCTGTATAAGCTTATCGATCTGATGGCCGATCTCAAAATGAATCACCTGCAGCTTTATATGGAAGGCTACTGCTTCGAGTACAAGCGCTACAAAAGTTTCTTCCCAGACGAAACGCCACTGACAGCAGCTGAAATTCAAGCATTGGATCGATACGCCGCTGAACAGTTTATTGATTTCGTTCCGAATCAGAACTGTTTGGGGCATATGACACAATGGCTTGATAAAGGGCGGTTCAATGAAATGGCCGAATGCCCGGATGGCTTCGAGCTTGGACCTGGCCTCACATTTCCGGCTTCTACCTTGAACGTCAAAGATCCCAAGTCGCTGGAATTAGTCGAGAACATGCTTAATGAGCTGCTTCCGAATTATTCTTCACCGTTTGTTAATATCAACTTTGATGAACCGTTTGAGCTGGGAAAAGGTAAAAGCCGTGAAGCAGATACGGAATCAAATACCTGCGATCTTTACCTGGAATTTCTGAATAAAGTCATACAAATCGTACAAAAACATGGGAAGAAGCCTCTTTTCTGGGGGGATACTATTCTCAAGCATCCTGAAATGATCACAGATCTGCCTAAAGATTGCGTTGTGTTGGATTGGATGTATGAAAATGTCAATTCTTTCGAGATTAACTGCAAGACGTTGATGGAATTCGGTCAGCCTTATATGGTCTGCCCAGGCACAAGCAGTTGGAGTTCTATTGCAGGCCGGACGGATAACATGCTCGGCAATATTGCTGATGCTGCGATTAACGGCAAAAAATACGATGCAAAAGGCCTCATTGTGACCGACTGGGGGGATATGGGACATTGGCAGTACACTCCCATCAGCTATGCAAGTTACGTTTATAGCGCTAGCTTGAGTTGGAATGTAGATTCTATCGCAACGGCTGAAGCAGATACTGCGAACTATTTAAACCAATTCGTTTTTGAAGATGCTAACAAGGTTATGGGTAGCTTTGTATTTGAGCTTGGGAACTACTACCTATACGAGAATTTCCCGATGCTGAATATGACGGGCACGTTCATTCTATTGTCTCCAATGGGCGGATTGAGTTCAAGCGAAGTGCTAAATCATAAACTAAATTCTCTCTTCGAGACAATTGTCTATTCAATGGCTAAATTACCTAAAAATGAGACTATTGATTTTATGAGGAATTACCAATATGAAGAGATGAGGTATTTTCTGGGTGAAATGGAGAACAAGCTTAAAGAAAGTGATATGAAGTGCGCGGATAATCAGCTAATTCGTGAAGAGTTCTCACTTACGATTCGTCTTCTTCAGCATGGTATTGACCTCTTTGAGTTTATTTTGCTGGAGCAAAACGAGAGTGAGAAATGGAGCCAAGAAAGAGTTACTAGATTGATTGATTCAATTACAACATTCAGCGGCCGTTACATTGCCGTATGGTTGAAAAGAAATCGGATTGGCGGCATGGATCGAAGCATACAACAATTTAACACTCTCAAAAAACAATACGAGATGAAGCTTAAAGAGTTAAAGTCCATTTAAAAATAGGGAGAGAGTGTCATGCATCAAGTGAGTGCGAAAGAGAAATGGTCCTACGGTGTAGGGGCCATGGGACAAAACTTAGTTTATGGACTAATGACATTTTTACTCATGGTATTTTATACCGATGTACTTGGAATTAGCGCGGTGTTTGTTGGTACCTTATTTCTCTTAGTAAGAATTTGGGATGCATTACTGGATCCGGTCATTGCTGTGATCGTTGATCGAATTCACACGCGTTGGGGTAAATTCAGACCTTTTATTTTAGCGGGAGGAATTCTAGTCTCGATATTGACCGTTCTGTGTTTATATGCACCAGATTTTAGTCCTGCTATGAAAATTACCTATGTAATCATTACGTATGCGCTGTGGAATACGGCATATGCCTTGTTCGACGTTCCTTTCTGGTCACTGGCGCCTGCCATGACGAGTGATCCCATAGAACGCACCAAAGTAATTGCTATAGCGAAGATGCTTGGCATTATCGGTGGTGTAGTCGCTGGTGGCGCTTCTCTACCTATAATAAATGCTATTGGGAATGGGAATGCCAGTAAGGGATACTTTTGGACGGCTGTTATATTTGCTGCTCTCTGTATTTTGTTCACCATCATCTTGTTCCGTAATACGAAAGAACATATTTATGAAGTCAAACCCGAGCATGAATCGCTAAAGGCAAGTCTGAATGTTGTGTTGAAAAACAAACCTCTGCTCATCCTTACTCTTGCTGGTTTATTTACCGGGACCTCATTGATATTGAAGCAGACGGTTACTCTATATTATGTAAGATACAATCTCGGGAATGAAGGGCTCTTTACTGCTTTTTCGTTGAGCAGTATGTTGTTTATGCTTCTTGCAATAGGAATCATGCCGAGAATATCCGCTAAATTTGGTAAGAAGAAAACGTTTATTGCTGGTGGCATAATCTGTATAACCGCAAATGTATTGTTTTTCTTCGGACAATCGGATCAAATCTTGTTCTTGTTTGCAATGAATGCAATCAGTATGTTCGGCGTTGGTTTTAGTATCGTTCTTGCCGCTTCCATGCAAGCGGATACGATCGAATATGCCCAGTGGAAAACAGGGAAGAGATCAGAAAGTATTGTTACGGCTGTAGGCACGTTCAATGGAAAGATAGGTACAGCGATTGCCGGAGCCGTGGCGGGATATGGATTAACTCTCTTTGATTATTCACCGAACGTGACGCAATCGGATACTGCTTTGACTGGGATAAATTTGATGATGTCAATCATTCCGGCAATGGGGATTGTGCTCAGTATAGTTATCATTTCGTTCTATGATCTATCTGAAAAGAAGTATGCCGAGATTGTAGCGGACCTTAAAGCATAGGGTGCCCGCTTGAAGGAAACATGCTAATGGACTAGGCTAACCACCAATAAAATAGAAAACCACGTCCAGAGGACGTGGTTTTCTATTTTATTGGTGGAGCCTAGCAGCTACGACTTCGCTTAGCTTGCCGCCGAGTGGCTTGTCGCGGAAGGGCGCATCGGGACGGCTTACCGGCTTCATCTGTCCATTCAGGAAGTTTATTCTGTATCGTCAAAAAAGCACATCCCGGGCGCGTTGCCGCGCTAATCGGAATGTGCTTAAATCAATTGTTCCCGCGTCTACTCCTGCTGCTGCCCCTCGATTAATTGAAGAACGCGATACAAGAACGTCGCTGCTTCCGCTCTGCTGGTCGTACTCTTCGGCTTCATATAGCCGTTGGAGCCCGTAACCAGCCCATGCTCGAGCATCGTTGCCACGCTGTCCGCAGCATATGGCGCAATCTGGCTCGCATCACGGAAGCCCTCAAGTGTTGAACCGGATGCGGACGGCTTGATTGCCCCCGTCGTTTGCAGCGCTCGGGTCAGCATAACCATAGTGTCCTGGCGGCTGATTGAGTCACGAGGACCAAAGTTAACTTCGTTCACTCCCGAAACGATTCCCAATTGCATGGCGATAGACACCGCATCGTAGTAATAATCATTCGGCTTCACATCGGCGAACGTCGAGGTAATCTCGGCGCGCAGGGCAAGCATGTTCACCAGCATCAGGATAAAATCAGCTCGCGTTACTTGATTTGCGGGGCTGAAAGTGCCATTTTCGATCGAAGTGCCTTTGACGATGCCTTTTTCAGCAAGCTTCTCGATCGCCTCGCGCGCCCATTCATGCTTGCCAAGGTCAGTGAACGCAGCCGGTTTCTTGCCGCCGGCAGCAAAGACGCCGACTTGGTCGATGGAGAATCGCAGTACGCTCTTGTCTTTGTCATAAGACGCGCCATCAATTGCCGCCGCGCTGTTGCCCGTCAGCTTAAAAGCTTGCAGATCAGCTGCTTGCTCTCCCGCTTGAAGCGAATATGGAATCGCAATGGAAATCGGTGCCTTCGCATTGTTCCAAGACAGAGCTTTACCGTCCAGTTGCAATGCAATTTCCACGATTGGCCTGTTGCCGATCCGGCCAGCCGCTTCGTTGCCGCGATACTCGCCTGCATGGTCGCTTACGATAACGAGCAGCTTTCCGGCATTCACCTTGACTCCAGCCAGCATGTCGCCAGTCAAAGCAAGCTGGGCATGCGGCGTGGAGATATGCAGAATCAGATTAGACTGGTTCGTCAGATTAGCTGCCGGAAGCTCCAAAACATAGCTGCCAGCCGCGTTCGACGGCTTCAATTCAAGACGAATATGCTTGTTGCCGTTGCTGTCGGCTGTTGCCTTACGAATCGCGGCATTCAGATCCGCTTCTCTGACCGAAGCCGCAGCCTGATTGCCTTTCAATGTCGGGACAAACACGGCTTTGACTGAACCGTCCGCTTGCAACGTATACGGATCTTGCGCCGGACCGCCTCCAATGCTGCCTCCATTGCCTCCGCCAGTGGAAGGCGGCTTGCGATATTCGAAGACTGCCTGCTCTGCAGTCGTCATGTTATCCGTTTCAAGCTCGACCATATACAGTCCTTGCTCTTCTCCGGTCAACGTAAAGGCGATGCGGAAGCTTCCGTCATCCTCAGTGCCCGTCTGACCGGTATATTGAATGTTGCCTTTTGGGTCAAGCACTTTGACATACAAATGTTCTTTCTTGCCGTTCATGACCAACCCGTCGATCGTGACTTTCTTCGTGGAGGCGTCCACTGCGGCTTGTATGCCGTCCAATGATTTCAGCACTTGCTGCTGGGCAAGATCGTACACGCCGAATTCATAGAAAGAATAACCGTAGAACGTTGCCCGATTCAGTCCCTCAAACTTGATGTATCTTGCCGTCGTTGCCGGGAATACCAGCGTATTCTTGCCGTCGGACGCTTTAACCACACCATTGTTGCCGACTTTCAAAGGCTCCCACGTCTGCTTATCATCCGAGACGCTCAGACGGTATTGGTCCGCGCGCGCATATTCCCAATCGATGCGGATCGTATTGAAGGTTTGCTTGCTGTCCAGATCGATCTGGAACCAAGCGGTATCGCGCACTTCGCTCGCCCAGCGCGTGCCCGTTGCGCCATCCAGCGCTTTCGAAGGCTCCAGACCTGCGGCTTCCGTCGAGGATGCCTCTGCTTCTTTGTCTTGCGCGATGCTGCCGATCTCGTAATACACGCCTTCCTTCAGCGCCGTATAAGCGCCTTCCGTTACAAATTCAAGGCCTTTAGCCCCTTCCAGCTTCGCATTGAATGCCAGCAAATAGCCTATGGCTTGCTCAGGATCGCTCTCTTGTGTACGCTCCATCATGATCAGGGCGTTCCGCATAGCGCGGATCGTATCGGCATTGCTAAGCTGCTTGTTGACCGCGTATTTATCAACAAGAGCCAATAGACCTTTAGCGCCCAAACGTGCTTCTATTACGAATTTAACCGTCTTGGATTTGGCGGCCGCCACCGTCAGCTCCAGCACATGCTTGCCCGGCTTGCCCATCAGATCTACAACAGTTCCTTCCGTATAAGGCTTGCCGTCATACTTGGCCGTTACTTTAACGATCCCGCTGCCGTCATCTCCCGGGATAGTCCAGGTGAAAGCGGCCTGTGTCGTATCAGGCACGATTGTATGCTCCGAGATCGGCTCCCCGTTCATGAGCGCTACAACATCAGGCGGAGCGGTGTCTTGCTTCTGATAAGTGCCTTTCACGAATTGATATAGCCAATCGTAGAGGACGCGAGTAGCTGGCTCCGCGCTTTTCGCCGCGTTGTAAACGGCGTTGTTGCCTTGATAATAAGCTTTATACCCTTGCTGCATCAGCCCTGTATCCACGCCGCTGTTCAAGTAATCGATGAACCTCTCGCGGAAGACGGCGTCGTTGATCATCCGGTCATCGAACTCCAGCTCCAGCGACATTCCGTACCGTTTCGCCATATCCGCTGTATCTTCAAGACGCGAAGGATCCTGTTTCTCGAAGAAATAGTTCGGCTGCAGAGAGATGGCATCAATGCCGACATCCTTCCACATGAATGCCTTATAGGCCATAAAATGAGGAATCCAGAACATCTTCAGGCCAGCGTTATGAACGATGTCGCTCGCTTTCTTGACCATCTCCGGGCCAGTCGAATGCGTGCTGATTTGTTCCTCCAGCCAATACATGCCGACGAGCTCCAGGTTCGAGTAGCCCGCAGCCGACCATCTGGACTTGACTTCATCGGTCCACCACTGAATCGCTTTGGCCCGGTTGTCCAGCGATGCGACATTACCGACCACACTTAGATTGAAGTTCAGATTTCCACCGTTAATGCTGCCGAAATCGGACTGATATTCGCCCGGATCGGGAATCATCAGCACAACCTTCGTCTTACGGTCAGGCTCTCCAAGCTTCGCGCCTACCTCGACCGTCGCCTCGTTCAACGCGCTCATATCCCCGCCGGCGTTAAACGTTTTATTCAAATACCATTCCCATTCCTCTTTTCTGGCTTTGCCGGACGCTTCCGTCGCTCCGAAGCCTCTGCCGTTCTCCGACGTCAAACCCAGATACAGCACGCCGTCGAACAACCAATCAACAGGCTCCCCTTGCTTGTTCACATAGCTGATATTTGGGATAACCCGTTCCTTTGTCCAAGTTCCTTTGCCGTCCGGGTAATGCCCGTTATACAGCAAGCCCAGATTCTGAATCCCGCCAGTAGCATCCCCAGACTGCTGGAGACCGTAAGGCTCAGGCTGCACCGGCTCCGCTCCGACGATCAAGCCGTCCGCGCCGATAATCGTCACCTCGTCGATCATACTCCATGCCCTTGGATGCATGGAGAACACCACTTTCACATACCGAGCGTACACGAGTCCTTCGGTATAATCGCCACGCTTGACGGCTCCAGTCTCTGTGCTGCCGTCCCACGTAAACGTCTCGATGTCGGTCTGATCGCCCCATAACAACTTGGTCGCATTATGGGACAATACGCCCCAGTTCACCTCATCGTCCGACACGTAGAATGAAACGGTGAGCGGTACGAGCGTTTCATTGTTCGGCCAATCGTGCAGGAAACGAGCGTTCACCTCCTGGATTGTCTTTTGCTCGCCTAGATCAAATACAACCGATCGGGATTTCATGTTGCGGTGGCCCACCCAGTTGCCGCTGTTACGCGATAGATCGGCAGCATTGCCGTCCGTCAGCTTCGTCCCGTCATCCGGGAAAGCATCCTCCGGCTGTTCCGACCAAGTGTACGTTTTCCCTTGAGCCACATTGTAGAAGTCGGCGTTTTCTCCGCCCGCCTCCTCCGCATACACGGAGGATATCAACGAGAACAGCATGAACGGAACAAGCAACAAAGCAGTCAAACTTCGTCTAGTTTTCACCTAAGCTCACGCTCTCTTTCTATGCATAATTAGTTCTGCTCCTGGGCTTGCAATTCTGCAAGCGCATCGAGCATGTTCAGAATGACGACCACAGCTTCAGCACGCGTCGCCGAGGCGAACGGAGCAAACCGGTTATCCCCGCGACCTTTCATTACTCCCGCCTCCTGGGCTGCTGCCACGTACGGCTTCGCCCAAGCCGGGATTTGATCCGCGTCCGCATAAGAGAGCTCATGCCCTTCCGCAGTCTTCAAGCCCAAGCCGCGAACGATCATCGCTGCCAGTTCTGCTCGGCTAATCGAAGCCTTCGGTCGGAATGTCGCATCCGCATAGCCGCTAATCAGGCCGGATTCCAAGGCTTGCGCGATATAAGGCTTCGCCCAGGTTTGAATCGAACCTGCGTCAGCGAAGTCCAGCGAACGGTTCGCACCTTGCAGCTTCAACGCTTTGACCAGCATGACGACGAATTCGTCTCTGCTGACCGTCTTATTCGGCTTGAACGTCTCGTCGGTATAGCCCGCTACGAATCCAAGCTCAACCGCCCGTTTGATGGACGCTTCTGCCCAATGGCTAGCAATATCGTTCAGCCGAACCGTTGTCGATCCACCGTTTTGGCCTTCTTCCGGATCTGGAATTACTGGAGTCGGAACCCATCCTCCGCCACCGGAGCTAGGCAACGCTTTGATTTTGATCTTGAACGTTTTCTCCGCGGATGCAGCTCCCTTGCTGATCGTCGCGGTCAGCACGACCTCCATGTCGCTGTCTGACGGACGTTGCAACAACTGTCCGTTGGCATTCAGATAGTCGGGCTTCGAGCTGCTCCAGACGATACGTGTGCCGAGCTGTCCTTTCTGCGGAAGATAGAGATTCGCGGCGATGCTTTCATTCACATTAAGCTTGATCAGCCCCATTACATCTTCGATCGTTAGACGATCGCGCGCAACGCTCAGCCCTGCATACGCCTGCTCGGCCTCAGGACGAGACAGCTGGGCGGTTTGAACTGCCGTAGTCGCTTGCCCAATCGCTTGCTGAAGCTGTGCCCAGCCCTCAGGTGAGTAATTGTCCTCCACGAGCTTGTCGGCCTCGATAGCCGTCAACAGATCGATAATCGGCCGTAGATTACCGAGCTTATATTCCTCGCCGTACACTTCAAATTCCTCAAAGGAATAGCCGAACATGGTAGCTCTGGACACGCCTTCGAACTTCACGTATCTGGCTGGCGTGCTTTGGAAGGTAGTCACGACGCGTCCCGGCTTGCCGTTAATCTCGCCGTTGTTGTCTTTCACAACGTTCGTCCAGTTCTCCTTGTCCTCGGACACGAGAATGCGGTACTTCGAACCGTAAGCCGTTTGCCACAAAATAGATACAGCATCAATGTTCTTCACTTCACCCAGATCCACCATGAACCAGGTATCGTCCACCCAATCGCTGGACCATCTGGTGTCCCCTCTGCCGTCCACCGCTTTGTCCGCCGTGTAGGACGTGGATTCCGGCTGCGAGGATTCGGCTTGCTTATGCAAAGCCAGATTTCCATGCAGATCCACGTAGGTGTTCCTTACGATGAGTTCATCAATCAGGCCTTTAAAAGCATTCGTTTCACTGCCAATTTTGGCTACTGGCAATACGAACGTTTCCAGCTTGGAGCCGTCTTTGAGAGTAGCCGTATACTCACTGCCGTTAATGAAGATGGAGGTCCCCGTGTCGTCGCCGATCATAATGACATGGGTCCATCGATCGGTCGGCAGCTTATAATTGAATTCGCTGACGTAATTTTCTTTCGTGATGGCCAGTTTGCCGCTGCCCCCAATGTTGTATTTCAGCTGTCCGTCCGGAGATTCCAGCAGCACAGCTCCTTGCGGGTTGTCAGCGTCCGGTTTGATCCACATGGACATCGTCCAGCCGAAACCGAGCGTGCGAAGCGGCGTTTCCACATAACTGGCTCCGCCTTCGAGCCTCACTGCTTGCCCGAAGATTCCCTTCTCCGTGCCTGCATTCACCGCGTTCCCGTCAAAGCCATTGCCAGAACGATCCGCGAAGCCTTCGTCGAAAGTATAATCGAGCACGATATTACGCTCATTGTGGACTTGAAGCTTGTGCGACTGATGAACACCCGGCGGGTCCACGTACTTTGCAGCATCCGCCTGGAAGCTAGCAAAGTTCCGATCGATGCGGTTGCCTCTCCACAGCTTCTCCGCCAACACTTGCATGGAAGGCAAGATCCGCTGATGCGAGTCCGCCATGGAGACGCCCTTCTCTACGGACACGTCGTTCCAGAGCGCGAACATGCCGCCTTTTACTTGCGGATGCGCATAAGGAAGCTTCGTCTCCAGCCAATCGTTAGGCTCCCATTCGTTGTAAATGAAATCGTAATTCAAATAGTTGCGGTAAAACTGCGGAACGACATAGAGCAAGTTCGTGTTAGTATTGACAACGTCGTAGCCAAGCTCAATGGCCTGCAGGACGCTTCCGTACGGCTCATACCAGATGTCCATCGTCGCATTGTTGCTGACTGGCGTTGTGCCGTCGTATGCCGACAGACTGCCCCACAGACGAGCGCGCTTGCCTTTGCTGTTAATGTGATTAAGCAGCATATCCGTGTATCTGCGGAACGCCTCTTTGTCGTTGCCGAAATATTCATCCGTGCCGACGTGCACGTCCGGGCCGACGAAGGTCGGATTGCTGCCGTCGAGATACTCGTCAAAGAGTTCTTTAATGAAGTCGAGCGTCTCTGGACGATTGATATCGAGCTGATTGTTGCTGCCCAACCTAGGGTCGTAAGCGATGAACGCGCCGGAATGGCCCGGCGTATCGATTTCCGGCACGACGTTCACGCCGTATTCCATCCCAAGCAGCTGCAGATCTCTGAATTGCTGCTTCGTATAGAAGCCGTCCTTGCTCGTCACTCCCGGGAATTTCTCGCTCTCCAGACGGAAGTAGCCGACATCGCCGACATCATCGTTCAGGTGAATCTGGAACCGGTTCATCTTATAGTAGGACATCAGTTTGACATAGTCCCGCAAAAATTCGATCGTATAAAACTTGCGGCTCACATCGAGCATGAAGCCTCGATCCGCGTATTTCGGATAATCGCGCGATTGCCCCTTGGGCATCGTCTTATGATCGGCAGCGTGGCCAAGCAGCTGCAAGATCGTTCTCGTACCGAACATGACGCCCTTCTGTTCGGAGCCAGCGACGGAAGCATATTCACCTATATTCAGTTCATACCCCTCAGTCCCCAACCGTGCTTGCGCAGCATCCAGCACCAAGAAGATGTCCCCAGCTTGAGGTGAGCCAACCGTTACTGTCAGCGGCAGCTTCGTTAATTCAAGCAAGTCCTGCTGCAAAATGTCTGCCGTTCCCTGCAGAGCCACCTCATCCTCCGCACGAATGACGATTTTCGTCTTGTCCGTCAAGCGGAACTCGCCTGTTGCGCCCAGCCACTCACGCAAAGAAGGAATGACACGCGGCTCCGGGTTCCGATCACCCGTCTGCTTGAAGAGACCAGGCACTGTGACTAGCGCATTATCCGTTAAGAGATATGTCGGATCGCTATCGCTCTGGATTTGCAGCAGCAGCTGAACCTGAGTATCGACTAGCGGCGCTTGGATAGTGCCCTGCGCATCGATAACCGGCAAGCTGTCTGTGTTCATCAACGACAGCGTATAACCCTCCGGTACAGCGGGCAGATTCAACTGAGTGTCTCCTTCGGAGATGACGATGCTGTGTTTGACCGCGTCCATCATAGGCGGCAACAGCGGTTTGCCTTTGTATACCTCAAATTCCCAGAAGGAGTATCCGTAATAGATACCCTCAATTGGACGTCTCGTTACTCCTTGAAACTTGACGTATTGCGCCAGTGTCGGCTCGAAATCGATCGTATCCTCGACTGATCCGCGGGCGACGAGCACGCGGTTGTCCGCGAATACGTTCCTCCAGGTTACCGCATCGTCAGAAACGAGAACTTGATATTGTTCCGCGGGAGTCTGCCAGTTGATGACGACTCTTCCGATTTCTACAGGCTCGCCCAGATCAACGTAAAACCACTGGTTATCCGTTCTTTCTGAAGACCAGCGGCTTGCATCCCGATTGCCGCCGTCGACCGCTTTCTCAGGTCCGAAAAAGTCTACTTCGTTCGACGACGAATAAGCCGTCTTTCCTAAAGCCAAGTTCCCTGTTGCGGCTTTGGACTTCTCCGATGAAACGGCAACTAAGATGAAAGCGATAACAAAAAACACTAAAAAAATATTCCTATACCGTAAACGCACTAAGATCCCCCCGTTGTTTATTAGCTCGAATTTTACTCCAGCTTACCGCATGACCCTCCATGCTCAACTCCTGCTGCAATTTTATTATAAGTAGGGGCATTCGTTTCTTCGATATACTTGTGTTTACAATCCATATACAATTGTGGACATTCTGTCTTCTACGGTGAATCAAGGCTAAGCATGCCAGCATTTCGGTCATATCTAGTTCCAATTAATAGAACAAAATCGTGATCCTTTCGAAGAGTAGCGAAAAAGAAAAAAGCCATTTCAGTTGAACTGGCTTTTCTTCATGTTATGGAATATCGAAGACTAGGGCAAAGAACTATTTAGGCGTAAAATAGGCTGTCGAGACTTTCTCGACAGCCTGGCCATCACGATTTGTGATGGCGTTCCCTTCATATGGAGCTTAGATGTAACGACTCGCACATGCTCGTCTATCCGTCATGGGATGTCCGGATCCTGATCTAATGGTTGACGAAACCAACTCGACGAGGACTTATAGCGGCAGATTCAGACGCCGTGCTCCTCCGCATTCGCTCCGTCGGCGCAGACTGAACCCCACGAGTTCGCCCCATGTAGGCCTATCCGGTGTCAGGTGACAAGAATCTGTGCCCTTATTCATACTCGCTTTGCTTCCAAACTTCTAGCCAGCTTTGCACGTATTGCGCCGATTCAAATCGATAATCTCTTTAATGCCGTATTCTTCGAATTTATCCAGCAGCGGGTCGCTGCCGTGCTTCAACTTGAAGTCCATTTCTTCCGGATAGAGCGGGACGATGGCATAGAAGTGTACGGTCCGCCCATCCTCCATGTGAAGTGAAAGAAAATCTTCGTTCACATCAAGGGGAGGCAGCAAAATGATTCCGCTCATTTCCGTTTGCTGCGATAGCGGTTCGGCCGGATCTCCATTAGGCACCGTATGCTCCCAGCCTAGCCAAGTGTCGTAGTCATGGGGAAAACCGGCCAACATTTTCAGCCATCGAATAGGCCAATAGTGATCCGGATTTTGTAAATCTTCTTGCGAGATCCGCCAATCCGGCGGCAAGCAGATCATCAATTCCGCGTATTCGTAGCCTTCCGCTCCTTCTGGCGTATTCATGGGCATAAAGCTCATGCCCGTTGTGAATAAAGTATAATAATTGCGTTCGGGAGTTGGTTTTATGAAGTGGACGTCAATATGAACGACATCCGATAGGATTTCGTGGAAAACGGAATCGACTTCCCCGATATGCTTGCGCACGTGGTCTTCGATTTTCTCGATCCATTCTTCTTCCCCGTATACCGGAGGCCGCCATTCATGCTGTCTATCGCTATAGCGATAGATTGGGTTCCCCGACTCCGAATATTCCGTAGATTTAGACATGTTCGCCTCTCCTTTTCTTCCTCAATTTTCATCTATTTCATCATAGCATAAAGACTATATACAAGGGATAAACCCCATCTTCCCCAATACTCTTCATGCTTTTGGACTTACAGGCGTTTATCTAGGTCTATGAGAAGTGATTTCGATCTCCGCTTAGTCACAGACAAGCGTGGATTCATCAAACCCTAGTTATTTAAGTGCCGCTCAGGCTAACTCCCCTTCCCTCCCACTGTTGATCATCCGTCGGGAATGGGACAATGCTCTTGTCACCATCAAATGACAAGAACTTGAGCCCATAAATCAAAAAAGCCACGATTTACGCAACTTGTTATGGAACAAAGTTTCTGTCAACTGACACCAGCCGTACTAGCTTGCGAGGGTGCCCTGCTTGAACTGGCCATCAGCGTGGATCTGTAATGCCGGCGGATATCAATGAAACTTTGCAGTGTTGCCTAAACCACCTTTTCTAAAGGTATGGTGAAATAATCAATCTTCTTGATCTTTAACCCAATTTTCGAATTCGGATGCCTCTTTGGGATCATTTAGACGATAGATCCAAGAAATCTCTTTTTCATCATCTAAATAATCTGTTACGGAAAAAACAACTATACATTTTTGAAAAAATCCATCTGATCTCAACTGTTCCAGAGCGAGTATGCATGAATCATATAGGTATCCCTGAAAATGGGTAAACTGTTCATCTGTATGGGGTGATTTATGAAACTGCTCGATGACTTGCTGTACGTCATTAAACCACTCATGACCAGAGAATTCATACTTCCACTCGGCTGGACTCCATTTGTAGTACAACGGATCGTCCGGGTCTTTTTCGCATTTCTCCTTCAGATATTCTTTTGTGTTTGCAGAAGGGCAAACCGTCATTGCTCCTTCATCTGAATAGAGTCCGAAGGCGCAAAACTCATCGGTTGGGTTAGATTTTCGTAATTCGGAAAAGGAGTTTTGAGCTGAGTCTCTAATTAATTTCACAAGATCGATATTTTCTAGCATTTTTCACCTCATAAGAATATGTCTCTGCCTAGCAAAGGTCTTGGGTATTTCCTGCGCTGCTCTTCGGTAGCGGCCTTCCATTCTGATTCCAGCTTGGCCAGAGGACGAAGCCGTCGGGCTCGTAGAGATACTCGGCAAGATGAAAGCCGTGAATCACTCCGGCAAGCAGGCCGCAGTCATAGAGGAAGCTCGTACGCCTGAAGGCGTCCTGCTTGTCTATGCGCCGGCCCAGCGCGTCATAGCTATGGCCGCCGATGCCGTGTAGTACGTTTATTCAATGTGATTACAAATATCGATTAAAATTCATGAACCTGTTAAAAGGAAGAGTAAAGTAATAGAGTTGATGTCGCAGTGCAAGTCGTTAGCAGAATCTGGATTCTACCCTTGAGTGCTTATATACGAAGTTACTTAGTTTCCTTTCGATGATTGTTGCTTAATGACAGCTTCTTTTGCTCTAAGGACAATATCATCCACATCGGAAAACTGACGCTCAATAGATGCTAGTGCCTTCAATAAAAAAAGGCCAAGATTTTTATCTCCTAGGCATAATTCCGTTTCGGCGAATAATTCGATGTCTTCGAGTTTTTCTATATTTTTTTTGTTATTGATGTTTTTAGGATATTCGATGTATTTATGGAGGGTTAAGACTGCATCTTCGCCCTTAGTTTTAAAATCGCGAACAATTCCGTTGAATATGGTGTCTTTGAATCCTTCCTGGAGCCTGCCTTTTTCATTCCGTGCATCCGGATGAAATGTCGCCAAATAATTTTCGTTTCTTATAGCCTGATCATTGATGATGTAGGATATTTTTTCTTCGTCAAGAATCTTTATTATTTCATCAATTGACTTAAACTTTAGTCTTGCAAATCTTGCTGGAGAAAATTGCTTGCGTAAAGAATCTTCATTATTTGAAAGATATGCCCTAAAAGAGATTTCAGAATTTCCTTCTAAGAGTTCTTTGAAAAAAACAAGATGCTTTTCATCTACCATATCTGCCTCCTGTACTTCTTGAGCTTTTGGGTATATTATGGTCACGCATCATTTTTTTTGATCCATCCGTCAGAATGAATGGCAAAATGTAATGCATTGGTGATATCTGCAATCAATCGAACCAATTAATCCAGATCTCTAGCCCAACTAACTAACTCTTCATCTTCAAAATTATATGGATTTTTGTAAATATTAGAGTAATAG
>NZ_MRTD01000017.1 GCF_001956295.1 Paenibacillus sp. FSL A5-0031 | reverse complement strand
ATATTTGCTCATCCCGAAGGATTTGCAAGGCAGTTATTACTCGTTGTTCAGTTTTCAAAGAGCAATCTTTTCTTTCGTTTGTCATGTTTGTTTTGCTTGCTGTCCGCGTGTGTCTCTCGGCCAGAAATAGAATATACCATGCATTCACCTAATAATGCAAGTATTTTTTGAAATTAATTTTATTTTGTTGTTTATCCTTTAACTTCACGCATATTTAGCCATGACTTCAGTTAATATCTTTTTCATGCGATCTATTAGTTCAACCGGTTCCTTAACTGTTGCTTCATTACCTAAACCCATAAAAAACTTCGAATAAAACGAAAGATCCACCTTTCGAATATCGCCATCTATCCAGCCTGTACCATCTACGCGAATATTCAGCTTGGGCAGCGGCCATAGCTCAGACTCACAGCGCTGCAAGCCTTCTCTGCTTAATTCTACATAAAGATTAACATATGTCTCCTGCGTCTGAAACACCTCATCGCTATTCCCAAGGTTTACATATCGCAAATCCAGCGCTTCCAAATCAGATGTATCTTCTACAGCGGAGTGAATTCGATCACAACGGAACAACCGCAATTCAGCACGCAAAAAACAGTAAGCGGAACAGTACCATAATCCGTTGCTTGCATATATGCCAATCGGTTGTATTTGACGGCTTGACCGACCTTCTCGTGATTCATATTCGATAACCAACACTTTTTGATGAATAGCCGCTTCAAGCAAGATCGATAAATAAGGGGATTTCATTTGCCGAGCAGGCGTGAAAAAATCAACACGATTTTTCATTTGATCAATACGATCCCGCACATCACCCGGCATGTAATAATAGAATTTGCTGAGTGCCGAGGATGATTCAGGTTCAAAGGGAAGATATAAATAGTGCCTCAAAGCATGGCTGGCAAAAAATATCGCAACAGCCTCTTCTTCCGTAAAAGCGATTGGAGGCAATATCCTTTCTTTTAAAACCTGATACCCGCCATGCGGTCCTACCTCCGAATACAACGGAACGCCCAGCTCACTCAGCTCTTGCAAATCCCTCAATATCGTTCTTGTCGACACTTCAAACTCAACCGCGAGTTCTTTGACGGTGAACTTACGTTTTCTATTAACAGTCATCATCAATTCAATGAGCCGTTTCGATTTTGACATATTGATTCTCCATTCATTTCTTAATTATGACAACTACTGTCACTATTATAAGCTACAATCAGTATTAAGCCCACTAAGGGTGACCACAATACTACAATTAAGAAGAATGGAGTGAAGGCAATGCAATCTCAACCTATTAATGAAGTAAAAGGATTACTGCTGGAGGAATTGGATCATATTGCGAAAACCTCTTCCAATTTGATTCGCAAAATCTCAACCGATCATTGGTCATACAGACCGCATGACAATATGAGGACGCTGCTGGAGCTTGTCCAACATATCGTATCTATTCCTTCGGTTGATCTGCTCATTCTTCAGGAGAACGATGAAACCGTCATCCGCAAGCTTGAAGCGGATATAGCTGCCGATCAAGACCACGAGAAACTAATTGCTTGGCTCACGACCGGTTTGCATGAAGTCAGAGCTTATATGGAAAGTCTTCCGGATGAGGATTTCCTGCACAAGAAAACAAAACCATTTTATCTAGAACACGGCTCGGTACAGGCAAAATGGCTGATTGAGATTACGACCCATATTCAGCATCATCGGGCGCAGATGTTTACATATTTGAAGATACAAGGCTATGAAGTCAACATGTTCGATCTATACTAAAATAATTCAAATGCATTTCACCGCTCCTATAAAAAAGCTCTCAACTGTCTACTGACAGCGAGAGCTTTTTTGCATCTACATTCCATTCAGCGTGAATCAACCGATACTTCTGCTAAAAGATTTTTTTCTCCCGAACGACACCTTCGTATCCTTCTGGTATTATAACATTCACTTTTACCGATGCAGGGGATTGAATGGAAACCTCAATGATTTTCTCATCGATCACTTTCCACGATACATCGATTTGCCCTGCATCGGAGAGAGGAACGCTTCCCTTCGCCCAAGTGAGACCGCAAGGATTAGGACTAATCTCGACCTCAGTCCATCCCATTGCTGTACTGCGGATGCCAAGCACCTCGCGTCCGAGGAAATAAGCTGGCGCTGCCGACCAAGCATGACAATGACTTCTAGTCAGCATATTAGGATTCGCTCTATTTTCCGAGAAGTTCGGATACATCTCCCAGCAAGTTGTCGCGTCATGCTCGATCATTTGCCCGTAATTGCGACGGATGTCTTCAACAATCGTAGAATACTGTCCCGATGCCGACAATGCTTCATAATAGAAGAAAGACATGAATGGACTGCCGATTTGAACAAAATGCGAAGGCGATTCCAGCAAATACTTCTCCATAATGCTTCTACGTACTCCTTGCGCAACACCTGTCAAATAAGCGACCACCTGTGTTTGCACGGAGAAGATGTCTGATCTGCGTCCATCCACATGGATACAATCCAAGTAGGCAGACTGTTCCTCGGACCACAAATGCTGATTAATCGCCGCTTGAAGATCATCGGCTGCTGCCGCAAAACGTACGCGCCCTTCCTCATCACCGGAGAAACCAGCCATCTCAGAGGCAACACGCAGCGTCTTCACTAGGAAGCAGTTCTGATGTGTGACAATGCCATCGTTAGGCTGATCAATCGGCGACCAATCCAGTAGGTTCCAACCCTTAATTGCTAGCAAGCCATCCTCATTGATTTCCTTCAAATAATGCTCTAACGTAAAACGGATATGCGGATACATCTCTTGGGCAAAATGAAGATCCGCTGTTTGCTCTACATATTCACGGCATGCAATAGCCCAGAAAAAGGTCCAGTTCGGAATAACGCTGCTCCAGCCGCTCGGAACCTGATTTACGTATAAAGGCGTTTGATCCTTCGACCCCGGTACAAGACGCAAGCATCGTTTAACCATATCATTTACGCCGAATAAGTAGTTGCTAACCAGCGCTTCATTGCGGCTATCACCCACCCAGAAAACTTGCTCATAAGCTGGGCAATCCACAAAAGTATCTTCCATGCATAGCTTCGTCGTATGGCGGCTAATCTCCCATATGTCGTTCAATAAAGGATCTGAGCTTTGGAATCTGCCAATCTCTGCTACTGGATAATGGCTTGCTATATAATGAACATTTTGTATTTTGACCGGCGTATTCGCATTTCGGACAGTCAGCATCAAGTATCGCAAGCCTCTGCGAATTGGAGAGACATGAGTCTGTCTCCCTTCTTTACATACATAGCGCACAGTATTGTCCAGCCCAAACGTATCTTGGCGATAATCCTCTGTCATATACTCAAATCCGTAAAAGTCTAAAATAGCACCCGCTTCTGCCTCAACCTCAAATGACAGATAACCCGTAAGCTCCTTGCCGAAATCAATAATAATTTCTGTATCTAGACCTGGATACATCGGAATAACTCCCGGCGATGCGTTCGGAATAACAAGATTTTGCAAAGCCACCGGAATAACATGCGGAGTGCTTTCCTTCTTCCACACAGAGAGACCGAATACATCTACTTCACTTACGAGACTCTCATTAATAGAACGAATATATGGAGAATAGGCATCCAAATCTTGAATGGAAGATACCTTATCTATTACTTGCTTATAATACGCATCCTCAAAATCAATCTGTCTCGATTCCTGATGATCCAAATATACGGTACTGTCAAAGGGACCAATACTAATAAAAGCAGATGCACCTACTGACTGTTGCTCAGAAGCTAACGGTGATCGAACCTCAATCGGAACTTCACTGTAGATGCCCAGGTGCAGCTGACCTGTATGCATGCTTCCACTCACATCAATTAAGAGTAAATGTTCGCCTTTTTGAATTGTCACTTCTGCATAGCGTTCAGGGAGCACTCCCGTGAACTGATCCGAATCCAGCTTCACCCCATTAATTGAGACAGCTCTTACGCACTCACTCGCAAATGGGAACCCGAGTATAATATCCGCGTCTTCTTGGACAGAGAGAATGGTAGCCGCATAACCCGTGAAGCCGACAACATTTGCATGGTCCTCACTGCCTTCAACCATTTGATTGCGTATATCAATTGACGTAGAGAAGCTGAAGGACTTAACGCTGCTCAGAGATAATATGCGGGATGGATACACAGGGTACTCTGCTAACAGCGGAATGTCCCGCTCTATTAGCGTCTTCCACGGTCCAGTGCCAACAACGCCTAGTAACGCTGCTTTCTCCCAAGCATCACCACTACCCGTGGCTGTAGTCCAATCGCTGTCCCATGAACCAGCATCAACATACTCAGAATAGCCTTGCTGACAAGACATTCGAGGCGTACGTGTATGATAGCCTTCATGAATAGCTGTGCTCCAAGTATCATCTGATTCAAGCAGCGTTTGCGTTCCCTCTTCACTGCTCCTATCCAACTGCACAAGCAGCCCGCCGCGGCCTCTTAAATAGTAAAAGGTCGTTACGCCAAAATGATGCACGAGCACCGCAATCGTATTCGACTGCCCAGGTACCAGCAGATGGCCAATATCGTACACATCATAAAATTGCTCAACGGTCCATGAACGTACAGGGCCGCGTCCTACCTGCTTGCCATTAATATAAAGAACATAACGAGAATCCGCACTAATTCGCAGTGTTGTTTGAGTATTTTGGTCAAAATCATCCGATGATGGTGCAACATCAAAGCTCTTTTTGAAGCAGCGCCATTCATTGCGAGGGCTTTCAGCTTCTCCGCCCCAAATCCAATTCGCCTTCCAATCCCAATCCATCATGTTATTCCGCCCCTTCTAAGCGAGTAATCGTAGGTTTGCACGTGCATTCTACCTCTAATTATAGTAAAATCATGCTACTCAATTACCCCTGTTTCGGACATTTATTCCCTGAAAAACGACATCGGATGAAAGGAATGAAAGCTGATGACAAGCAAGCATACGCTGCTTTACGAGAGCGAGCAATATTTTCAAAAGAGTAAATTCATCTTCGTAAACCGCGCCGAGGAAGACTTTGATCTGCCGCTGCACAATCATGTTTTTATTGAGCTTGCTTATGTAGCTGAAGGCAAGGGCTTTCATCATATAGGGGATGACGTCGTCCCCGTTTATAAAGGGATGTTATTTATTTTGCCGCCTGGCATTCCGCATGTCTTTCGGCCTTCAACACCTTCACGCAACAGCTCGCCATTAATTGTATATAATTGCGTCTTCATGCCCTCGCTCCTTCAATCTCAGAAAGACTGGATTGGTGATCAGGAGATCGTTGATTTTCTGGAAACCTGTTTTAATGATGCATCGACTTTCCACTCCTTGTTCGACTCGGACAGTGTTATCGAAGATTTATTTCGCAGCCTGCTGCGTGAATATGAGCTCCCGCGGAGTGGGTCATCGGCTTATTTGCTAACGCTGCTAGTACAGCTGTTTCTATCCGTCTATCGATTAATGAAGGACGCTAAGGAGCTGTTATTAGAAGAGAATTCTTCCGCCCGCTTCCATCATGTGCTGAACTACCTTGAGCAGCACGCTCATGAGAATGTAACCATCAGCCAGCTTGCAAATCGCTGCGAGTGGAGCGAGCGGCATTTCAGCCGAGTGTTCAAGCAGCATACCGGACAAACCTTCCTGCATTACTTGCAGCATCTGCGCATAAAAAAAAGCTGCGAGCTCCTTAGGAACTCCCAGCTAAAAATTAGCAGCATTGCGGAAGAGGTCGGCTGCAAAAATATCGATGCATTCCTCACCCATTTCAAACGAATTGTCGGCATGACGCCGCGCGAATATCGAAAAATCATACGTGACAATAAATAATCTGTATAGTCGGTTCATCCTTTTCGTTTGTCCGCCATACGATGCCCTTCTTCTAATTCTATTTCGACGAAACCAGCCATTTCCCGTGATTGAAAGCTGAGCGTTTTGTTACTGCCGACGATGATCATATTACGAGTATCGGCTAGATCTTCTGCTGGCAGAGAGAAGGCTTTCGTATACGGATAGATCTCTTTCAATGTTGAATAAATTGAATTAATTAATTTATCGTTTTTGACTTTTCCGAAGAGATTCATAATAATCGAACCACTTGCGTTCAGCTTCTCTTTCGTTAACTCAAAAAATTCCAATGTCGTTAAATGATACGGTGTCCCCTCTTTCGTGAAGGCGTCCAAAATAATATAATCAAAACCGCCGGACGCCTGATTTTCAAGAATTTGCCGCCCATCTCCAATTACAACATTGTCCTCGCTATAGCTAAAATAAGTTCTGCTCAGCTCAACTACCTTCTCATTGATTTCCGCTATCACAAATCGTTTATCGGAATAGTGTCCGGCGATAGTTCCAATTCCATGACCAATCATAAAAACATCTTCGAACGATGGATCGTTATTTTCCATCAGATGCATGATCGCACGCGGATATTCCATGACGACTCGATTCGGCTCCTTCAAATCTATCGCTCCTTGAATCGCATGATCAGAGAACTGCAAGAAGCGATATTTTCCGATCTCCCCAAATAATTGATTGGCTTCATAGACGGTAATCTCTTGAGAGCCGCTAAGCTCCTTGGCTAACTGATACAAATCATCAAACTCCTTCAGTACGTGTGAGAGGTGCGTTAATTTAATATTTTTTGGAAGGAGGTGAGCGATAGCCGTTCTTCCACTTCAATAACCCCCGTTTCAACATATCCGCTTTGCTTGTAAAGGTTAACCGCAGGTGCGTTTTTAGATCCTGTTGATACGACGATCACGCTTCCGCTGACTCCAACACTTTCGATGTGCTGAAGCAGCTGCTTTGCGATTCCTTTTCTAAAATGGTTAGGGTGGATAATGAGCCGATGAATGTCTATGATGTTATTTTCAATCATGATGGCGATGGCTCCGCACAACTCATTATTAATATAATAACCATAGAAGGTCTCACCGCAATTTCGCAGCGTATCTACTGTGTCTTTTAATGGAGGTATCTCATAAAAATCAATGAGTTCTGCTTCCACCCTATAGGACGGAATCTGTATATGCAATACTTCCTCTGCTAAGGCAGCATCTGTGATGTCTATTTTTCTAATCAATGTTAATTCCTCTCTAATTCCCTATAGAATCTTTTACTTATTTAATATCAGTTCGTACTTCTCCTTCGATCGGCATAATAATAATTTTAGGAAGCTCTTTATTCTTATTGCGATCAATAAAGCCCAACTCCGTCTGCTTGCCCTTGCTGTCAACCGTCCCATACGCCAGCCAATCTGCCATAATTCGATCTGAAAAATAGACAGAATCACCAAACGGCTTTGGTTCCTTGCCCGCTTCTCCGTTTTTCCCGTATAAGTCCTTTTCCCATATTACTTCCTTAATGCCGTTTTCGTTGATTTCATAATAGGTGATTAACCCTCTATATTCCATGGTATAACGGAGTGCTTCCCCTTGAGGGAAAATATATTCAAAAGTCATGCCTTCACCATAAGGCGTAATATTAATACCATTATCTATTCCAAATGTATCTAGCGCAACCTTACGAGCCTCTGTTAAGTCGCCATTTCTCAGCGTTTTAAACCGTTCTTCACCCGACGGTGTTCTTACAATAATCTGTTTCCCTGTACTGTCGGTTCCTACTGTTCCGCCAAGCGTTTCCGTAACAAAACGAACTGGAACATAAGTACGTCCTTTCTTTACGGTAACTGGGGCATCCAGAGGAACTTTTTTCCCATTTACATCAGCTGATTTTAGTCCGTCCTTTAATCGAACAGTCAATTTCCGAGCTGGATTTTGGATCACAATTGTCTTGCTAGCCGTTTCGTAGGAATATTTGAGTTTTTCAGGATCATTAAAGGCTGTGAGCTGCACCATCGTTCTGCCGTTCACGTTCAGCACATCTTCTTGAAGCCTGCCGTCGATGAACATTTTAATGGGTGCCTTGGGTGCAGACGCCGCCATCGTTGCAGAACCCGCACTAAGCACACCCGCTATTGTTAGTGCAGCTGTCGTTGCTTTTATCCATTTTTTCATCATTAAAACCTCCTGCGAATTTTATTATTGTTGCGATTCCACTTCGCCAACTTTAAAAGCGCCATCCTCCCATTTGTAAACAAAAGTGAGCAGCGGTAAACCGTGTTTCGAGACCACTTCTTCGATGGTATCTCCGTCTAGATCCACTTCTTCCGCATGACCAGTATCTACGAGCAGGAATGGAATGGGTTTATCATCTTTCATTTCAAAATAATTGTGTATCGGTGCATTTGCCCCAAAGACACCGTCGATTCGAATAAGCAACTTGCCATAAAGCTCTAGCTCTTTAATCGACAGCAGCTCATCATTGTTTTGTGGATGCATGCCTCCAACTGCCCCAAGCTCATAAAGACCAGCTTCAGATTCGAAAGCACCATACACCAGCTCATCGTCACCCGACTTCGAATAAATGCTAATTTTTCCGCCATTAATGATCTGTTCTTTAATAAGCTGCTCCATTTGAATGTGATCTACCTTCACAACCTTCTGAGTATTTTCAACCTTCTCATAGGTAAGCGGCATAACGAACTCACTCTGCTCAGTGAGCTGTGAGTCCTCTTGAATGATTTCGAGTAATTCATTCGTCGCTTCCTTTGTTAATACATAACCCTTATGTGTATCTTTCACGTCCATAATAACGCCCTGTTTAGAACTCTCGTTTATCCAAAGGTTGAAGGTGTTTTTCACGATTGACTGTTTCACCGTAATCGTAAAAATCGGTTTCGACATATTTAAAATACCTTGTATTTGTACTGCCGTATTTATCGCGCTGACAAAAGCCTCCAGCCTCCTTTGATCCGTGTACACTGACTCAACGGACTTGGCACCCGCTACTCTGGAAATAGATATTTCTTTCGCATCTGTGATGTTAAATGAAGGACTAATCTTCTTATCCAATAACCCTGTTAGTTTAGCTTGAACCAGTTGCTGCTCCTGTACATTTGTTGCTTTTGGGTCAACACTTTCGGCTGCACAACCAGCAAGAAGCAGCACTGTAATGACAGCTGAAACGAATGTTCCTTTCACTTTTTCGCCAGTCCTTTCATGAGCAAAGAGCTGTTCCATTTTAACCTCATGTATAGTGACGCCAGTTACTGTAAAAAAGTTACTTTTTTTGATCTAATTTAATAACTCGCTGTATGGAAGGATTAGACAGGTGAAAACTAGAATAAAGGAGTAAACGATATAAGGAGTGTATATATGAGCATTACCACTTATCCAGAGTTCGTAAAGCTGGTCGAGCAATATAAGATTTTTCCATTCTCTGACCTTATCCCTGAGCATCCGTCCCTCACTGCCGTGGTTCCTAGTGACAGCTGGCATACAGAAACTGAGTTTGATCCGTGGATATGGCGGGTTAAAATCGTAAAGGATGAGCATGCGGCATATGGCAAGTTTTTTGGCAGCAAACTAACCTTTATTCACGTTGACTTGTTTCCTCATATCCCGTTCTTGTTATCCCAAGGAAAAAGCGTTGAGGAACGTTATAGCAGCGGCCTTATGTCCCAAGAAGCCAGAAATATTTATCATATTATTAAGGAAGCAGGCAATATCGACTCACGCAATTTGCGTAAGGAAAGCCGGCTGACCGCTAAAGAGCAGAAGAAAGACTACGATCGGGCGCTTGTTGATCTTCAAAACTTTGCTGACATTGTGATTACCGGGGCACAAGAAGCTGACTTCGATGGTGGTTGGAGCAGTATGTGCTTTGAAAGCTCAGATCACTGGCTTCAAACCACACTTGGTAAAGAGGCTGTTGCTCACGATAATCTAGCAGAGACCCGAGCTATCGTCAAAGCAGAGCTGAGCGATGTTTGCACGGAGAAAGCTCTTAAATATTTGGATAAAAAGCTTCATCTCAATAAATAAAAACGATGCGGCTCGTTGATTACCTCGACTGTGCTTAGCTTCCGTCCTAACGGACATAGAAGCCGTTATTTCTCAAAATAAAGGCTAATTTGCTTTCTAACGGACATAGGATCCTCTATTTGCTCAAAATGCCCCCGAATTTCTTCGAATATTACGAAATAAGAGATCCTATGTCCGTTAGAGAGAGAAAAAGGACGATTTACGGCAAATAAGGTCTCTCATGTCCGTTACTGAGTGCTGTGTGTAGGTTTCATTTGTAGGTTGTGTGGTTAGGTTTTGTGATTTGGTTTTGTGATTGGTTTTTTAGGTTGGGTTCTGTGGTTGGCTTTTGTGGTTCGGGTTTGTGGTTCGGGTTTCGTCTTAGGTTGTGTGTTTAGGCAGTGCGTTTAGGATATGTGGTTAGATTTTAGTCTCGTCTTCGGTTTAAGTTTAGGTTTCACGTTTAGACTTAGGTTTAACTTCCGTCCTTACGGACATAAAAGCCGTTATTTCTCAAAATAAAGGCTAATTTGCTTTCTAACGGACATAGGATCCTCTATTTGCCCAAAATAACCGCAAATTCCTTCGAATATCACGGAATAAGAGACCCTATGTCCGTTAGATCGAGAAAAAGGACGATTTACGGCAAATAAGGTCTCTCATGTCCGTTAAGTTGAAAGAAGTGATCAAAATTCGTCTTTGAAATGATGGCTAGCACTCCCCATCATAAAAACAGTACATCGGTCATCATAGATACATAGCACTAGTTATCAAAAAAACATAGCACTCGTCATCATAATGCATAAACAATTAAGTTATTAATTTGTCATACCCGTTGGGATCAAGGCTTTCTGGCTTAATCTCGCTCATAGCACTTGCTTCTTTTGTTGTTTTGGAATGACATGACTGACAAATATAATACTTCGTTTGTTTTTCAATGAGCTTTCGATATTGAGAATCGCTGTGATTAATATCATATGGTTTTCTGCACAACATACAGTTTACATGCATTCCATAATCACCCTCTCATAGACCAGCATTCATTAATAGTATAAATGAACCCGTTGTAAATGAGAATTCAGAAATCCCTTTTTCTTGGAAATATTGACCTATATTTACCTATTACCTATACTTATAATAACTTTATAAGAAAGCGAGTGGTTATCATGCAAAAACTACATTCCGGTACGTTCATTATTAAGGTGCGTAAGGGATAAGCATTACAATCCCTTCCGTAAACATCTAATTATCGGAGGGAATTAATTATGTCGTTTAGTTATTACGGAGAACTTTGCACAGTGGTCTATGATTTATCCAAGAAAACAGGTCAATCTATCGGTGGCGATTTAGAATTTTACCAAGATCGACTGAAAGATTGCAAGGGTCGTATTCTCGAAGCAATGGCCGGTTCTGGCCGTGTTCTCGTTCCGCTTCTAGAAGCAGGGCTGCAAGTCGATGGTGTTGATTATTCAGCGGAAATGCTCGCATCCTGCCGTCAACGCTGTGAGGAACGCGGGCTCGTTACTGAGCTGTATGAGTCAAATTTACAACAGCTTGATTTGCCTCATCGCTATGAAGCCATCATTATCCCAGGCGGTTCATTCTTATTAATAGAGAACCGAGACGAATCACTTCTGGCTCTAAAAAATTTGTATACCCATCTTGAGCCAGGCGGACGTATCATACTTGACCTGTTCCTGCCTGACAACAATTTCAGTTGTGGGCAATATAGCGGTACGTCGACATTCAACCTGCCGGATGGAGACATCATTACCATGGAAGACAAACTTGTTGAAGCCGACTTATACAATCAATATAAGATTTCATATATTAAATATGAAAAATGGCACAACGGCGCTCTTATCCAAACTGAGCTGCAGCGCTTTGCCTTACGTTGGTACGGTGTCGAAGAGTTTAAACTTATTTTAGAAAACATTGGTTTTTCCGATGTGGTTGTGTCAGCTGATTACAACTATGGCCAAGCCCCATCAAACGGCAAACAAAATTACGTATATGAAGCGATTAAGCCCATAGAAGCTTAAGTAATAAGTAAATATGCAAATAAAAAATAGGCTGCCAGCATTGGCAGCCTATTTCTTGCTTAAATCAAACATTTACCTGAGCAATAGCTTGTCTCATATCATTCGTATTAGAGCTTAACACCACAGACACTTCATGTACTTGCTTCATCATATCCAGCTGCTGTGCAGTCAGCATTTGAATTTGCTCCGTTTGATCCGATACATCTCTTGCGATATGCGCAATACTGCTCACTGTAGCGGCTACCTCCTCAGAACCAGCTGTTAGCTGCTCCGTCGTCACCGATACCTCCATAATTTGCTCGCTCACAAGTCGGAACGATTCAACAGCATGCAAGAACGATTCGGCTGCTTCACCCGATAAAGAAACTCCGTCTTCAATATCTCTTGAGGCTTTCTCCATCTCTTCGCTAATTTTCCCTGATTCTATTTCTATATTGCCAAGCAGCAATGAAATTTGCTGTACGGAGGAAGCAGAAGCTTCCGCCAGTTTGCTTACCTCTTTCGCTACAACCATAAAGCCTGTTCCATGCTCACCAGCCCTCGCTGCCTCAATCGATGCATTTAGTGCTAGGAGCTTGGTTTGGGAAGCAAAATCGCGAACGGAACCAATGACATGACCGATTTCACCTGTATAGCTCTGCAATTGCCTTGCAATATGCAGCGTCTGACCGGCAGAAGCCGAAATATTTTTGATTTGTGTGTTCAGTTGTATCATCGCTTGTTCGCCCGATTGTGCGATTTCTAGTGACTGTACCGCTGCGCTTGAAACGGTGGATGAAGATTCCGCAATCTTAACGATTCCCTGCGCAATTTCCTCCATCGCAAGTGCGCTGTCATCTGCACTTTTTTTCTGGGCATGTGCACCCTCGAAAATATGCTGAACTGAACCATTCATCGCCTCGCCCATTTGCAGCATATGATCAGCACTGCTTGCAAAGGATTGTGTTGATGAAACGAGCTGCTCAGACGTCTTTTCTACATTGACAACTACTCCGCGAACTCGCTCATTCAAATGCTCGGACATCGTAAGCATCGCTTTGTATACCGTACCTATTTCATCAACAGATTTGACTGGCTTTGCTCGCAAAATCGCATTCGCTTCCACCAGATCGCCTAAAGCCATTTTCTCAGCGCTGGCAGTTACCGTCTCCAGAGGCTGAAGCGAACGGCGGACAAACCAGATGATCGCCCCGATTAAAACGAGCGTGATGACTAGCATCATGATATAGAGTGGGATGCTTTCCTTTATGACACTCTTAGCCAGCTGTTGGAATACAGCTGCATCCGTATCAATGCCAATTGCTCCAACCACTGCGCCACTGTCATCTTTCAAAGGTACATAGGCAGACAAGTAAGAACCATATACCGGGTTTTCAATTAGTGGAGAGCTTGCGTTTCTTCCAGCAAAAATATGTTCAACCGCCGAAGCCGGCATATCTGTTACTTCATTAATAGGGGAAGCTGAGCTATCATCTTTAGGCAAACCGTCGATCATAATTCTCGGTTCACGATTTTCATCGAAACGAACAAAATAAACGTACCTTGCGCCTATTTGCGAGCGGAAATAACTAAGTTCCTCACGAATAGACCAGTATAGCTCTGTTTCCTCAGGCTGCTTGAGAAATTCCGTAAATTCCCCCGACTCAAGCGTGGCCGCATAGCTCTCTGCAATTCGAATATTGTAGCTGTTAATCGCCTCTTCAACTGCAGAATTGGTTTGCACTACTTGTGTTCCTATGTAGCCTCCCGCGATCAATATCATAACTACGGTCATAGCGCATAAAACACGGACAATCAGATGCTTTTTCAATAGCGTTATCATTCGTTCGCTTCCCCTCTGTTCGCTCACTAGCAAGTTATTGCTCTTGAAAGCTTTGCCTGATGAATATGGTTATATTTCTCATCATACCACCGTATTTCGACATTGGGGAAAAATATTACAAAAGGGAAACTAGCGGCCTCTATTAGCTTCCATCCATTTTACTCCGTAATCAACTAAAGCTTTAACTGGCATGAGCAGCGAGTCCGCATTGCCGACCTTTCCTCTGCGAACATAATCCGTTTCTTTCTCAAAACACTCGCCTAAATGATTAAAATCATCCGTATCAAAATCAACGTCGCGCAGCGCAACCCATTTTTTCTCTCCGTCTACAAGCATCGGTGCTTTATTAATCGTTTCTGCTTTATTTGCATACTCAGCTCGATACTCCGCTAGATGAAGAGTAGTGTTTTTATTATGACCAACGCCCAGCAGCAGCACCCAGCCTTCCAAATCATAAAGCCTCGCTAACGGAGACTGCTCACTCAAACTGTATTCCAAGCTATGATTTGCAAGTATCCTACTCTTCTGGGAGCCCCACGCTGCAAAAGAAACCTGTGGATGATTGCTTCGAACGACGCCATTTTGTTTTCTAAAACATTCATTTATGACCCCCATGTCTAAGCAAGGAGTCAGGTCTATTTCAAAAGCAGGCATTGTATCTCTTATCGGCTGCCACCATGATTCCTTCACTGGCGGGTATCTCCAAATTTCAGGATCAGACAAATCAGGCGTATGCGTTGGCATGACAAGTGTACCTTCGCTTGTCAGACATGACTCTATCGCCAAAATCACCGCAGTCGGCCCGCCGGATACAAAACCGCCAAGCGCCTTCATCGAGGCATGCATCATAACCGTCATTCCAGGTTGTATGCCGAGCTTCATCAAATCCGATTTCAACGTTTCCGATGTTAATAAATCCCCTTGTATTTCTTCCATTTTGAGCCCCACCTTAATATGCTTTATCTTTTATCTCATTAAATAAAATCTCTGGCTGCTGCCTTATGCACAACTCTATTTGGCTTTCAAAAAAGATACTGCATCCTCCAGACGATCTGTTTTTAGCGCTAGCTTCTCCGTATTGAATACTAAGATGACTGGAAATTGCTCGATATTAAACATCTTCTTTATATCTAGCACGTCGTTTGGATTGTACGCCATCATGCTGTAGCCGCCCTTAAGCATGATGCTTGCTTCTTTCTCGATGTCATTAATATCAAAAGGCTCTCCCTTACCTTCCTCGTATATAACTGTTGTTCGGTAGCTGCCTTTTTTGCTTGCCAACAAGCCTGCTCTCTTAAAAAGCTGCTCATTGGACATCGATAAAACAATGAGCTCATCCGGCGTATCCGTAATCTTCTCCGTACGCGATGGATTGATCTGAACCATCTGTCCTTGCTTCAAGTCCTCCCACTTCAGCTTATCGCCTGTTTCATTATTTATTTTGGTGCTTGGAAGCACGAGGGCTTCATATACTACGCCCCAATCTTCTATAGCTGGACCCGGCTCATCGCGCTTCGTCCACTCGGAAATATCGAATTCGATTTTTTTCTCCTGATCGTTCAAACCGTTAATAAAACCAATCATTTGGTCATCACGGTAATGGCCATACGGCTTACTGCTGCAGCCAGCCAGAAGCATCCCTACTGTCAAAAATAAGATGAGGCCTGCACTCGTCCATCGTTTCATCATAACCCCCCTTTCAACTAATAACGAGCATCACGATTTAAAAGTTCCGGTATTTTACAATTCACTTACAGTGCATGCCTATCCTTTAATGCTAGCGATCTACAATTTATTATTAATTTCAAAACATTCCTCGAACATTCTAAATCTACACTATATGGAGAACATGGATGTGAAAGGATGGTAGGGAATGAACATGCAAGAAGGCAAGCTTACTCTAGCCGCTAAGCGTACACATAGCTCTCGCGCTGCTAGTCGACTACTGGCTAAAACGAATCGATTGAGGGAGAACGCACTTGGTTATTTGTTTTTGGCTCCTTCACTTTTGCTATTTACAGTATTTTTATTTTATCCATTGCTGAAATCAGTCTATTTAAGCTTCCAATTAACAGATCCCAGAGGAAGAGTCGCTGAGTATGTCGGGTTCGATAACTATACGCAGCTGTTTTCATCGGAAATGTTCTGGAATAGCCTGACGGTTACAGGCCTATTCACACTATACACCGTTCCTGTCGGCATTGTACTTGGCATCGTTACAGCTGCGCTCACGCATATCAAGCTGCCAGCCATGCGTATTTTTCAATTCATGTTCGCAATGCCGCTCGCATTGTCCGTGAGTACTGCAGCCGTCATTTGGATGATCCTCTTTCACCCCAGCCTCGGAATGCTGAATTATATCCTTTCATCACTAGGAATTGCCCCCATCCAATGGCTTACCAATCCCTCTACAGCTTTATTATCGATATCCATGATGACCATTTGGATGCAATCGGGCTTCAACTATATTATCGTGCTGAGCGGGCTCCAGAGTATTCCGGATGACATGATCGAAAGCGCAAAGATTGACGGCGCAGGCCCATTCCGTGCATTTTTGCAAATCGTACTCCCGCTGCTGTCGCCTACTCTATTTTTTCTAGTTGTTATCTCGATCATCGGTTCCTTTCAATCCTTTGGACAAATCCATCTTCTAACCAAAGGCGGACCTGCCGGATCAACAGAGGTATTCGTATATTCCATCTATAAAGAAGCATTCATTAACTATCAATTCGGAACAGGAAGCGCCTTGTCGTTAGTCCTATTCGCTATCATTCTTATTTTGACGATTATCCAGTTTGTGTTTGTAGAAAAGAAGGTGTATTACCAATGATCGGATTAAAGCCATTTTTACGCCGCTCTAGTGTGTACTTGCTGCTCTCATTGCTTTCCATCGCCATGCTGTTTCCTTTGATTTACACATTTCTACAGGCATTGATGACACCTGAGCAGTCTCTTCAATTTCCGCCTGACTTGTTTCCCGATAGCGTGTATTTGGGCAGCATCTCTGCCGTATTTGAGCTTATTCCCGTTGGTGCATTCATAGCGAACAGCTTTCTTATCGCGACCATTATTATGGTTGGACAAGTTTTTATCGCGAGCATGGCTGCTTACGCCTTTGTATATATCCGTTTTCCAGGCAAAAAATATTGGTTTTCCTTATTCCTCTCCACCATGATGATTCCGTGGGAAGTCACGATTATCCCCAATTATTTGACGGTAAAATCATGGGGATGGCTGGATTCCTATCAAGGATTGACGATTCCTTTTCTCGCATCTGCGTTTGGCGTGTTTCTTCTGCGGCAATATTTTTTGCAGCTGCCTCGCGAGCTTTTTGAAGCAGCAAAAATCGATGGCAGCGGGCATATCCGCCACTTCTTAGTTATCGTACTGCCACTATCACGTCCAGCCATAGCTTCACTATCTGTCTATGTGTTTCTGAATTCGTGGAATATGTACCTTTGGCCCCTGCTCATAACGAACAGCGATAAGATGCGAACGGTACAGATCGGCATTAGCATGCTGCAGTTCGAAGAAATGACAAGCTGGAACATCGTGTTAGCCGGCGTAGCTATTGTGCTGCTGCCTTCCTTATTACTGCTCATTGTTGGATTAAAGCAGCTCGTACGAGGGATTACAGCTGGTGCTGTAAAAGGATAATGAATGAGGTGGCTCCGTCTTCATAGACGTTTCCATAAATGTACTGTAAACAAAAAAAGTAGTAGAGAGGGAGAGAAAAAGAATGAAAGCAAGGTTTAGGTCTGGTTTGACGATTATGATGGCGGCAATGTTGTTTGTAGTCACAGCCTGCGGAGGCAACAACTCTGGGAACAAAGGCAATGCAGAGGCGCCTTCTGCTACGAACTCAACTGAAGCTTCAGCAGCTCCTACCGAAACGGCAAAAGAACCTGTTAAAGTTGTTTGGTGGCACTCCATGGGCGGAGAACTTGGCAAAGCAGTAACCCAGCTCGTTACAGACTACAACGCTTCTCAAAAAGATGTAGTCGTTGAAGAAGTGTTTCAAGGAACCTATGACGAGAGTTTAAATAAAATGAAAGCATCGATGGATTCCAAATCTGGGCCATCACTCATTCAAGTATACGAAATCGGTTCAAGATTCATGATCGACTCCAAAGCAACTACACCTGTTCAAACTTTTGTAGATGCAGAAAATTATGATCTTTCTCAGCTAGAAGAAAATATTACAAATTACTATACATTTGACGGCAAGCTTCACTCCATGCCTTTTAACACATCAAACCCAATTTTGTATTATAACAAAGATTTGTTCAAAGCTGCTGGACTTGATCCAGAAAAAGCGCCAGCAACTTTTGAAGCGGTGAAGGAAGCTGCTGCTAAGCTTACGCAAAATGGTCAAACAGGTGCTTCATTCGCTATTTACGGCTGGTTCATGGAGCAATTTTTTGCAAACCAAGGCGTAGAATATTTGAATAATGGCAACGGACGTACAGCTTCCGCTACAGAATCGCAATTGAATAACGAGACTGGTGTTAAAACATTGTCATGGTGGAAGGATCTTGTTGACAGCAAATCAGCACTTAACTTGGGACGTAAAACAGATGATACGAAAAAAGCATTCGCAGCTGGCCAAATCGCTATGACCTTAGATTCTACCGCTTCGCTTCGCGGAATTGTAGATTCAGTGGCTGGTAAATTTGAAGTAGGTACTGGCTTCCTGCCTAAACCTGCCGATGCGAAAGATGGCGGTGTTGTCGTTGGCGGAGCAAGCTTGTGGATTCTGAATAACAAGCCTGAAGCTGAACAAAAGGCAGCATGGGATTTCATCAAATTTTTAGCTAAGCCGGAAACACAAGCTTATTGGCACATCAATACTGGTTACTTCCCTATTACTAAAAAAGCTTATGACGAAAAAATCGTTGCCGATAATCTAGCAAAATATCCACAGTTCCAAACAGCAGTTGATCAGCTGCACGCTTCTATCCCTTCCCCTGCTTCGCAAGGCGCAGTGATGGGCGTATTCCCTGAAGCGCGTCAGCTTGTTGAAACGGCGATTGAAGAAGCATTAACTGGCGTAAAAGAACCGCAAAAAGCGCTTGATGATGCCGCTAAAGCGATCACTGAAAAGATTGCTAACTATAATAAAACAGTTAAATAATTTGTGAGCTTAAGCCAAGCCTCGTTCACGGGGTTTGGCTTTTTTTGTCTATTTCCCCTCCATACGTCGGTACCCTCTGCCCAGTTAGTGTCGCTATTTCGTGCCATCTGCTATAATTAATCAGAACACCTGTTTGTCCAACAATGAAATTATTAGGTAATGACCGGTGGCAGCACAGCAGAATACTAGAGCTCTGAATGAGCTTTTACAAGCGAGAATGCCGTTGAGCTAACGGACATTAGATACCTTATTTCTCTACATTCGCTGTTTTTGATGAGCTAACGGACATAGAGACCAATATTGAGCTTCAATTGCCTGGATTAAGCACAAATTTGTTCATTTAACGGATTATATGTCCGTTAGACTCAAGCTTGTACCCATCAACAACGACGCTATTTATGAGTCTTCTCTCGGAAGAACCAGCATCATTTCATTGAAAATGTCATCTTGCAACCATTCTTAACAAAAGATCCGATATAATAGAGGAAGCCACTATCATAATCGGATGCTCAATACTTTTACATAACAGACGAACGAATAACAAATGACGCCATGCATTCTAGTAAACCAAAAGTTAAGGAGAGACCTATGGATATCATTGAAATTGTTACTGATTTAATTGATGAGGATACCGATCAACCGAGGTACCAGTTTGACGAAGAAGCGCTGCAAGAATTAATGAAAAGCATTGAAGAAATCGGTCTGCTCTCGCCAATTAAAGTGAGAACGACAGGCAACGGACGTTATAAAATCATTTATGGGAACCGCCGCTATAAAGCAAGCAAAATGCTTGGACGGCCAACGATTCCTTGTATCGTCTCAACCGTAACGGACGAGATGGAAATATATTTGGAGCAAATAGCGGAAAACTTGACGCGCGAAGGTTTCTCTCCGATCGAAGAGGCCGAGGCGTTTAATAAGCTGTTGAACGATTCGAAGTTTAAGAGCTCCACCAAATTTTTGTCCGGCAAGCTGGGCAAGCCTGAATCGTATATCAAAAACAAATGTGAGCTGCTGAAGTTTGGCAATGCCGTAAAGAAGCTGATCGTTGGCGGCACTGAGATTAGGAAGGATAAGCTGACCGAGGATCAATTGCTCCCTCTTAAGGATTTGCCGATCGAGCACCGCGATCCACTAGCGCTTATTGCTGCAAGAGATGAACTGCCAGTAAGCGACGTAAAAAAAATCGCCAAGCTGTTCAAAGATAAAACGATCTCTGACAGCACGAAGGACAAGCTGCTATTTAAGTCAGGTGCTGGACTCATCGAAACCTGGTCAACTCATGAGCAAAACAAAGCGGAGCGCGCCAAGCCTGTACCTGTTGCCGAGCCCAAAGCAGCTGCTTCGAAAGTAGAAAAGCAAATCAAACAAGAACAAGCTGATTCTGAGCCCGCTCCAAAGACTAGCCAACTACCAGCTTCAGCTGCGTCCATTGAGCTTGCTCTTCATGAGCTGACTGCAGCCCTTCCTTCTCACCTGACTTTGTCTTCGGATATCCTTCAATCCATTGAAGCGATTCGAGCGAGCGGGCAAGTTGATTTCATTCAAGGAGTCAGCGCACTGATCGACCAATTAGAAAAACATTTGGCAGAATGGAAAGCCGTCCGAGAGCTTGCAAGCGCCAAGCTGCAGGCTGTTGCCACAGCGGATTAAACAACCTAAGCGCCCTATGTACATCAAAGAACCAGACAAACACTACAAGTGTGCTCGTCTGGTTCTTTCATTATCTTTTTTATTTATTTCATGCGCTACAAAGATGATCTCTTCACATTGTCCTTCATCAGCTTTGCAATCTGCTTAGATTGAACATCCTTCTGCAATTCCAGCGCATCGATGACTCGTTCTTGTCTTTCTTTGGAATGATTTTGACTCAGCTTCCATTTGCCTTCTATTTTTGAAATATGAATTTTAAATCCAACAATGCCTCTGGATAAATTGTTAATGTATGCTGGGTCAGCTTGGCTTATGCTCCACGGGTTTGGCATGCTTGATTCATAATGGCTAACCGATTGGTCTACGATTTTGAGCAGCTCCGCATGATCTTCAATGAGCTCAACATGACCGTACACATGAACAGCGGTATAATTCCACGTCGGCACGGAATTTGGCGTTTCGTACCAAGAGGATGAAATATACGAATGAGCTCCAGTGAAAACAACGAGTACTTCCCCTTTTAAGCTTGCCCAATGCGGATTTGCTTTTGCCATATGACCATACAAATAACCTTCGCTTTCACCTAAAAGCAAGGGGAGATGCGTTGCACAAGGCTTACCTTCATGTTGTGAAAATAAAACAGCAAAGCTATTCTGCTCCATCAGAGCGTATAATGTCTCTTTATCCGTCACTTCAAACGATTGAGGTATATACATGAAATATCTCCTCTGCATTATGATTATTCAAACTATAGCACAAATTAATTTCCGCTATAAGAAATAAAAATAAGGCGCAATTATGCTTGTCCTCAAATAGGCAAATGAAAAACGACTGCCGAAGCAGCCGCAATACGCATACGATTTCTATTGCTTCAACCAGCTCGGAGCCCACCAGTTCCATTTTCCAAGCATGAGCATTAAGGAAGGCGCCAGCACCATTCTCACGATTGTTGCGTCAATAAATATGGCTGTCGCGATGCCGATGCCGAGCTGCTTTACGCCAACTACTTCGCCAAATGCAAAGGGTGCGGTGACGACGATCATGATAGCTGCAGCCGCGGTTATCACATGACTGACGGAGGAAAGGCCCTTTCGTACAGCCTGCTTATTGCTGCGCGTATTATGAAATTCCTCGCTTATGCGCGAGATGAGAAAAACGCCGTAATCCATACTAATTCCAAATACTAATCCAAAAATAAATACCGGGATCATAATGGCAATGCTGCTCGCCTCAATTCCCAATCGGCCATCCATGAAGACCCATGTCAGAATACCAAAGGATGCTCCTATGCTCAGAAGATTGAGGAGTATGGTTTTGAGAGCAATGAGGACGGAACGAAAGGCAACAAGAAGCACGATAAAATTCGTAACAAATAGAAAGAGCAGCACATAAGCTAAGCTTCCGAAAACATGATCGAATACTTCCTGCTCATACTTTGCCTCTCCTCCAAGCGAGAAGAATATTTTTGATGATTCCCCTCTTCGCTCCCACTCCCTAAGCCAATTCATCGTCTCGCGAGAGGATGGTTCGCCCGCTATCGTCACTTGCAGCAGCATTTGGTTATTTTGCAGAAATGGCTGGAGCGCCGGCTGGAATTTCTTATTTTGCAGTGGCCGCTGCATGATTGTCGTCAAATACTCGGGTGGCAAATTAAGCCTAGAGAACACCGAGTCCACCCTCAAGACGCTCGGATCTTGCTCCAAGCGCTTCGTCAGCTCAAAGGCATTCATCCAATCCGCTTGCTCCAAAAACAGACTATCCCCGCGAGCAATCACCCAAACCTTTGATGTGGAGGGCAGCTCAAAAACAGCCTCTGAAGCCTCAGCGGCCAACCGAGATTCATAGTTTTGAGGCAATGAAGTCTCATCTGGAACAGCAGTCTCCATTCTACTAAGGGGCAACAAGCATAGGATAAGCACGCCCCCTGCCAGCATCCCCATCACCATTGGCCGTTTCATTACCAAACGAGCAAGCCCATCCCAGACGGATGAACGACTGGTACCAATCGGGCGCGTTTTTTTCGTTTGCATGGAAGGCAAGCAAATCGCAAGCAGTGCAGGCAGCAGCGTAAACGCGAGCAGCAGCGATACGGCTACTACTGTCATCGCTCCAAGCGCAATGGATGAAAACATGGGCAGCGGAATCCAGATAAAGCTCAGCAAACCTAAGAAGACACAAGCTGCCGATACAAAAACAGCTCTGCCAGCTGTTTTCATCGTTGCAGCAAGCGCCTGAACAGGCTGCTTGTACCCTCCGAGTTCCTCGCGAAATCGGCTAACGAGCATAAGTGCAAAGTCGATGCTTAGGGCAAGTCCCACCATCGGAATCACATTCAGAACAAAATTGGACAGCGGCAATTTGGTGCCTATACCATATACAACTCCCATAGCAATTGTCACTCCCGTTATACCAATAACGATGGGGAGCAGCGCAATAATGATTTTACGGAAAACGAGCCACAAGATGAGAAAAGCAAGCGGTATGCCAATCAGCTCTGCTTTTGCCAAATCCGCATGACTAGCCTCATTTACATCGCCTTGAATAACTGATTTGCCTGTCACTTTTATCGAAATACCGCTGTGGGCGGGCAAAAGTTGGTTTAACTGCTTCAGCGTATCCTCCATCCGATAAGGTGGAGCGTCGAATGAAAGCAGCGCGTACGCGTAGTTCCCTTTCTGCAGTTCCTGCCGCTCAAGCGGAGAAATGATATTAGTCAGACCCTGAGTCCCGCTCACCTGCCGAAGCGTCTGTTCAATAAAAGCACGAAATCGCGACTTCGATAAGTTGTCCGTTTTCTCGAATAACAGCATGACCGGTGCTTCTGACAGACTAAAATCGGATGCGAGCACCTGCTGCACCTTGGCATAACTTCCCTTTTGCGGATACAAGCCATGGTCTTGTACGACGGAATCCAGCCTAAGCGCATGACTGCCAACTAAGATAAGTGCAATTGACCATAAGAAAATACACACTCGCGGAAAGCGAAAGGATAGGAGTGCTAGGCTGTTCATCCCCATGAATATGCACCTCCAAAGTCAGTCAAATCCGCAAGCTGCTCATTGGCTTAGCCTTTACATCCGGAATGGCTTTAATCTCGTCGCCCGGACGAGCCCCTGTGCAAGTGGAGGCGCTATTCGCGCGGCGTTTGGCAGCCAACTAGAAACGGTCGGCATATGAAATAACCATTGCAGGAAGCTTCCCCATCGCAGCGGCCCCTCAAATTCACGTTTAATTGCCCTAATATAAGCAAGCTGCCAATCAGCCATAGTAAGACTTCCATTTAAATAGCGGTCAGCAAGCGGAGCACATAGAGCAGCGGAGCGAAGTGCCATGGACATTCCATCTCCACAAAGCGGGGGAATCATCGCACCTGCATCGCCGAGAAGCGGAAGCTGATCCCACGCGTGCGGCTTATGGTTCAAATGAACAGGCGCTACTGCCGCCTGCGATCCTTGAACAGACTCCCCAAGCGCGAGCTTCTCATGCAGTCTCGAATTTCGCCTTGCGGCGGCTTTCATGATCCCCAGTATCGTCTTTCCTGCATCTGCAAAGCTATCACGAGCGAGCAGCGCCGAAGCATTCACAAGCCCGTCTTCTACGGGGCATAATCCTAAGTAACCGCCGCGGAAGAAATATAGCTCAACAACCGGCTCCATAGCTATGCCGCGAAAATGGGATTTCACGCCCATGTACGAGGGCTTCGCCGTCTGATGTTGCTTGTAGCCCGGTAATCCTGCATGCTTATTTGCTCCCCAAGCAGCGATGACAGTACGAGCCTCAACTGAGCTGAATTTACCGTTTTGTTTTGTTTCAATGGAATAACCAAAATCAGTAGCCTTCACTGCCGTCACTGTCGTTCCCGTTTGCAGTTTTGCGCCCGCTTGCTGCGCCGCTTGATGGAGCGCGGCATCAAGCGAATATCGACTGAGACCCCATGCCGCACTTGAAAGCGGAATATTAATCTCAGCGCCATTTTCGAAAATTAAACGTATCCGCTCTATCAGGCTTGGTCCCAGCGCTTTAATAGACTCGCTTAAACCAAGCACCTGTAGTGTTCCTTGCGCTTCGGGAGATAAAAACTCTCCACAAACCTTATGGCGCGGAAATGATTGACGATCGAGCAGCAACGTCTCCCAGCCCTTATCGGCAAGCGCTTTAGCTAAGCTGCTCCCAGCTATGCCCGCTCCGAGCACAGCTGCATCCAGTATACGCGTCATTTTACTCAGCTCCGTCAAATGGACTGTTATGTGACTTGCTAATAACGACCGCATATCGGAACAAAGGCCTCCAGCTGTAGCTGATAGAACCATTGCTCAGTTTTTGGCCAAGAAGCTTCCAATCTTTTGCGCGAAAGCCCTTGGCAACCGATAATGGACCGTCATGCAAAATGTATCGATTAGTGGAAATGATCCGAGTCGTCAGCCATACCGCAGCCCATGCGACCCAGTGACGGTGGATGTCATTGATAACCACGCCAAGCCGTGATGCCTTGAGCATACTTGCAGCTGCATGCGGCAGCTCCTCCTCGGAGAAATGATGCAAAAACTGCGTCCCCGTTACGATATCCGCACTGCCATCATCCAAATCAAACAAATCGCCTTGCTTAATCTGGACTCTTGGCTCCTTCTGAAAAAACCGCCTAGCTTCCTCGCAAGCCTCTTCCGTTATATCCACTAGCTGAATAGAAAGGTCAATTCCCCGCCCATCAGCCCACTTCAGCAGCTCATGGTTCACATCGCCTGAGCCCGCTCCAACATCAAGAATGGTCAGGCTTCTCGGCTTATTCGCTTGCTCCCAAAGTCGTTCGACGCCGTAAATCGTCGGTGCGGCTGCAGCAAAAATACGGTTCAGTTGACGAAGCTGACGCAAAGCCTCGTGCAGCTCAGCCCCGCCAATTGAGAAATCATCCATAAGCTCGGCAGTTGCAGCCCGATGACGCAAGCTTCTAGACATAAGCCTCGTCCGCCATTTGCTCTTGATCCCCCGTAAGTACAGCGGGAACATAAGCAATCTTAATCATCTCAGCGGTTAAGCCTGGACCAAATGCGAGTGCAATGCCGCCTACTCGCTCTGAGCCTGTTTCTTGAAGATGCGATCTCATGGCATTCAGCACGAACAAAATCGTAGCAGAGGAGACATTGCCATAATCGCGCAGCACGCCTAAGCTATGCGAGGTTTGCACATCCGTAAGCTCGAACTTATTTTGCAAAATATCGATAATGCCTTTGCCGCCTGGGTGGATTGCCCATAGATCCAGCGCTTCATCCCCGCATAATTGCTTTACTTCCGCAGGTATAAACTCGCCGATCAGCTTCGGAATATGTGGAGAAAGGTATAGGTCAAAGCCGTGGTTGCCAACCTCCCACACCATTTCCTCTGCACATTCAGGCAGCAGAACTGAACGTTCTTCGCCTAGCGCAAAAATAGGCTTGTGATGCGGCTTGCCCTCACCAATAACGCAGGCTGAAGCTCCATCCCCGAAAAATGAAGCGGCAAATAACGATTCCTTATCGCCAGATGGCTGAATATGCAGCGTGCATAACTCGACGCATACAACAAGTACATTAGCGTTATTGTCATTCGATACAATTTGACGTGACAGGCCAATGGCTTTAAGCCCTGCAGCACAGCCGAGAAAATTAAGCGGGATACGGGTGATCGTGGGGGCTAGTCCTAATTGATATATGATCGCTGCATCCATTCCCGGCAAAAATTGTCCGGTACAGCTGACCGTAATGAGATGTGTAATCTCAGCCGCATCAACCTCTCCATCTGCCAAAGCTTGTCTCGCTGCATGAAGCCCAAGCGGAACGGATTCCCGCTTATATATGCCCATACGTTCCGCTGTCGAGGGAGCGGTCTCCGGTGAAGCGCTCGGCAGGTAACGGCATTCAGCTGCTTCCGCTAGCAGATTCGGTTCACAAGTATACCGGCTTTGCACGCCGCATTGCTTAAAAATCCTTCTTCCCCAACGGGCGGAATCCGGCTTATCGCTTAATGCATCGACTAACCTTCGCGCTGTATCCGCTTGATCAACAAGATGAGGCGGAACCGCTGTACCTATCCCTAATATCGCAATACTCGATTGTGAATGCTTCATATCGTAATTTCCCACCCTCTCCAGACAAGCATAATCGGACAAGTATTCTGCTTTTAACAAGTCTATTCATTGCTTCTCCTTGATATGCAAGCGAGTATTACATCGTTTTCCAATCATTTGTAATAAACTTGAAATATAATTTTCATCTCGTTTTAATGAAAGCCTACTATAATGAAAACAACCCCCTTTTGTAATATATATAATGAAGACCCACAGCACCGAATGCTGTGGGTCTCTTTTTGTCTATTTTGGAAAATAGTATTTACCCAAAAAGTGCCCAGTCTACAAAGACTGGGCACTAAGCAAAATATAATATTAAATCATATCTACATATTTACCATACACATATGCTATTTTCCCTTTATACGAAACCTTCACCCAGCCGTACTCCGTTCCTAACACTTCAAGAACAGTACCTTTTGGTACAGCCGTATAAATTTTTGCTTTCGAAGAAGCTTCAGCACGAACATTCAAGAAGTATGCTGTAACCTTTGCTTGCTTCTTAACGACCGGCTTTACTGTAGGTTTAGGATCAGGTTTAGGATTAGGCTTAACTGGTTCCTTTGGAATGATTACTTCCGGAGTAGTTACCTCTGGGGTAGTCACTGCTGCCTTAATCGCCGCATTCAGTTTATGATAGAACTCGCCTTTTGTCTTCACGCCGGCAAATAGACTTTGCTCCACCTTTGCTTTGTTAGACAACTCAGCTATTTCATTTTCAGTGACCGCATCCAAAATGTTAATTGAGGCTACATTGGTATATTTGCCATCCTCCGTCTTCGGAATCTCCAATATACCGGTATTAATAAGCTCAACTACATCAGCACGTTCAGGAGATTTCGTATCTACACCTGTAATTTTCCAATTGCTTTGAATTTTAGGCTCGTATACACCTTTTTTCACGTCTTTTAGGTACGCAATGGCACGATTACGAATGGTTCCGTCCATTTCGCCAAATGTGCTTGCATCCTTCGAAGACCAAAGCTGCTCAAAGCTGCGTCCTTCAAGTGCTCCACCTTTGGCTTTAAGAGCATCCATACGATATGCGTTCATACCGAGTTTGACTACATCGTCCGACTTGATGCTGCTGCCATCCATTTTACGCAAGTTCGTGATTCTACTGCCAGCAGGCTTCGTTAGATCAATTTCATATTTGACGCCGCCAAAAAAATCGTTGGTGCTATATTTGGAAGCGCGGCGTGTCTTATCAAAGCTAACTGTTACATCGCCAGGTCGTGTTGAGTTAAAATAACCTGCTGCCCATTCCATGTAATCTTTCAAATCTTTACCCGTTACTTGGTAAACGGTAATTTCTCCTAGAGCAAACTGATAGTTATAGGCAATATCTTTTTTCTTAATAGGACCTACATCCAGCCGCGCCTTATCGTTATCAATCTGATGAGCAACGACATCTGCCTTGCTGTAATACAACATGACCTCGTTAAAGAAGTCTGATAACGGTGTTTCCTGAATTTGTACAGTCGGAATATCATTAATCTCATTTTTAGCTACAAGATTCATTCCTTTAAGCTGTGCCACCTCGATATTCGCATCTGCCCTTGCAAAATCGTGATACGGCTGCAGTGTGGATTCCAATGCTGGATCCGATACTTCAGTCGTTCCATCCGCCGCTTTAACAGGCAATGCAGCAGCTTTCTTATCTTTAAGAACTACCTTATCACCTTGCTTCGTGAACGTAAGGTCGATACGAGAAACATGCGTTCCGTATTTATCCGGTTCAACAATTAAAACGCCATTCACCGTATCCTCTTTAATAAGCTTATGCATGTGGCCTGCAAAAATAGCAGCCAGCTCCGGGTTCGCATTGGCAATATCAGCTACGCCAGTACCTGGTACACCATTTTCATTCTCCAGCCCCATATGCATAAGACCAACCATTACATCTACTTTGCCTTCTAATTCCTTGATTGCTTTTTTCGTTTCATCAACAGGATTTTTGAATACAATGCCGTCTAGATGATCTGTTCCTTTTTCAAACTCAGTTGTCATTGGCGTATCCATTCCAATAACTCCAATTTTTATGCCAGCTTTTTCGATAATGGTATACGCAGGCAAGAATCGATCGCCATTGTCCTTATAGATGTTCCCGCCCAGTCTTTGACCTTTATACTGAGTGGTAATCTTATTGAACACATCGAGCCCGAAGTTGAACTCATGATTGCCCATTACCCATGCATCATAGTTCATTTCATTCATGGCCACCATCATCGGAGACTTCGGTTGATCATTAAATAATTCAGCCGAATTGCCCTGAATCATATCCCCTGCATCCAGTAAAACCGTATTCGGGTTCTCTTCGCGAACTTTTTTGATCATTGTAAATAACTGCGTTAAACTCCCCGTGGGATTGGGACCGTCAAGAGCATAATCCCAAGGCATAAACCGTCCGTGAATATCCGAAGTACCTAAGATGGAAATCTTGGTATCCGTGCTTGCCGATTCAGCTGCTTTTACCGAACCCGGAACAAAATTGACAACGCTTCCAAACAACATGAGAGCAGCAATCACTAAACTTACTTTTTTCTTCATCTTCATTATGACTCTCCTTTGGTGGTTTGGATGACTAGTAGGAACGTTTTCATTCTATAGTATAGCTTGTATTTTGGACATAGCCGAAACGAACTTATTTATTGCAAAAGCGGCAACAGCGAAACAAGCTCGACAAGAAATCGAACTCATTTCGCTGTTGTTTTTCTGTACTGCCATTGGATCTTTTGCTATTAGAAAGAGTGCTTTTCCACATAGTTTCGTGGATGCTAAGTGTTACGGACGGGTAAGCTCAACCAATACAACCTCTGGACGATTAAATATTCTTTGCGGAAAAATGCTATTGCCGAGCCCGCGGCTGACGATCATCGTTGTGCCGCCTTCCACATATTTGCCTCCGTCATACTTTGGCAAGAAGCCTTGCCCCGGGGCCACGAGCCCACCCAAAAAAGGCAAGCGCACCTGTCCGCCATGCGCATGGCCGGAGAAGGTCAAATCAATTTTGTGCTGCGTGTAGACCGAAAAAAGCTCCCGGCGATGCGATAAAAGGATAGTGAGCGTGTCGGAGTTGTTTTCCGATTCGGTTGCTTGCATAGCAGTCGCCATATTTTCATTCAGCTTCGCAACATCGCCATCAGCCTTTAAATTAAAAACCGGATCATCTACGCCAGCCATTCGAATCTCCCCATTACCCAGCTTTATCATTTCGCTTTTGTTACGCATCACGTGGACGCCCAGCTCTTTCAACGCCTTCTGTAATGCGGTTAACCTCGGGCCATATTCATGGTTTCCGGTCACATAGTAGACAGGAGCCAGTTCCGTCATTTTGCGCATCAAGGTAAGGCTAGTTTCTGCATTGTATCTTCTGCTATCAACCAAGTCGCCTGTCATCACAATGAGGTCCGGCTTCAGCCGTTTTACTTTGCTCGTAATTGTGCTTTGCTCCTTGCCGAAAGACTTGCTGTGAAGATCAGTTAAGTGAACGATACGATAAGAGCTGACTCCTTCAGGAAGCTTCGCCGAGCTGATTTCATATTTTGTTATTCCGATCGCATTATTCTCGTAATAAAGAAAAGCCGCTACTACAAGAATAGCTAGTGGTAATATCCAGAACAAACGTTTTTTGGTCATGCGCATTACTGCAAAACTCCTTACATTTTAGCGATAACTAGACAAATCTATTTCATCTAATAAACGATTAATAGCGTGAATTACAGCATCTGGTCTATGAATATGAATAGAGTGCCAGCTATCCTCGACTATAATCTGATTCGTGCGCTTGGTCAAATTTGTAAGCTTCCGCTGCCCCTGCTGCCATTCCTCATTCTGTTTCCCTGCGCTTAATACGATGACAGGCAAATCCTGCTTAAGCGGCTCGGCAGCTTTTAATTGCAGGCTGCTTTCCGTCGTGCTAAGCAGCTCAGCATAGACAGCCCTATACGCACTTGCTTTGTAACCTAATGCTCGTACTGGCGCCAGCCATTCTTCCGGCAAACGCTTAGAGCCGATATGCTGCTTCAGCCATCTCGGTATGCCAAGCGGCGCCAGCATATAACCTAGTCTATATTGAGAACGGTGGCTAAACAGCTGTTTTTGCCGGCCAGCGGTTGTTTGCTCCGGCAGATAGCGGCTCTCGTGCGTCGCATCAACAAGAACAAGGCCGCATACTTCCTCAGGATAACGCGAAGCGAACAGCCTCATAATCATCCCTCCGTAGGAATGGCCAACTAGCAAATAGGGCGGAGCTGCGCCAAGCGTTCTCAGCAGTGAACGCAAATCATCAACATAAGCGCTGCAAGTAGGCAGATCAAGCACCGCCTCACTCCAGCCAAATCCTGCGCGATCATAAGTAATCACGTTCGCCTTCGTCGAAAGCGCCGGAGCAACGAGTACCCAATCCAGCGAGCAACCGCCCATCCCCGCTTCTAAAATAATCGTTGGCGAACCATGACCAGTGACGGTAACATGCAGCTTGCGTGAGCCGATGTCGGCATGCCACCCTGTAGGTTTATGTTTTTTTTGCTCATAGACCGTTATCAAATACTGTATGATTAACAGTGGAAATCCGACAAGTGAGAGGATAAGTCGAATACTACGATCAAAAAGGGATATTTTCATCATACAAACGACCTTGCCTTTCTCCAATTATTTAGCCCGTTGCTTCGATAGATTCCAAGATTGCCACTTGTTATGCTTATGGGCCTTATTCTGAAGCTTATTGATTACTCCGTTCAGCCCCTTTAACTCTGGATGCTTCGCTTGCAGCTTTAGCAGCGCCGGCGCCGCATCTGTGGACAACGTACCGAGATAAGCGATATCAATCTTACCTGTTCGTTCGTAGCGATCACCATTGTTCTCAGCAATCCGCGCATCTATGTTGATATAGTTCATCACAACAAATGCAATAATAGAAATGCATATATAGACCTTGCCCATCGAGAAATGCTCTTTCCATATACGCAGCAATGCAACGACGAGCAAAAAGCCCAGATAAATCATAAAGCCATGAACCAGTAGTCTTGTCTGTGTGAAGCCATAAGCCTCCTCGTACAAAGAGAGCCTGCTGTAAGCGGAAATAAGCATAATGATTGTACAGCCTATCAACACGGTAAGAGACAGCTTGCGGATCCACTCCGCTGCTGCGCTAGTGCGCCGAATGAGATGCAAACCGCACATAAGCAAGCAAACGTTAATAAGTGCAACCATAATTAATTCCGCAAAACCTCTGCGTGCATATTCGGCATACGCAGCTCCCTCAGGCAGCAAACCGTTTGCTGCTCCGAACAAATAAGAGAACTGAATGATAACAAACAGCACGTAAACGATATTAATACTGACAAGCAGCGTCCCGGCAGTGATGGGATCAAATTCGATACGTCCGTTTGGCTGTATTGCAGCACCCGGCGTATCTGTCGGTAAGTTTTTTGTTGTATCTGTTGCCTTATTAAAGAGCAATCCCCATATGTAGCAAAAAGCATAAAAGGCAAATACTGCTGCTACGATTATGCGCCAGATGCTCTCCCCCAAAGAGAAACGATCCATGACGCCCGGAATCTCAAGCAGCCAAGATAGGAAAATTTCATCCGCTGAAGCAAGCAGCGCAATAACGACAATAAGGATAGGTGCGGACAGGAGCAGTCCTAGCGATATTTTTCCAAGCTTGCTTTTCGCCGAGTTCTCACCTTTCTCTTTTCCTCTCAAACGATCATTAACTAGGTTAAACGGTACGCCTATAAAAGCAAACGGCTTAATTAAAGCCAGAAATAATAGCTCTGTATAAAATACGCCTCGGTACCACGGCTTCACACTGCTGCTCGTCATAAGCGCCGTCTGAGAAATGATCAACGCAAACAATGCAAACATATTCAGCTGGCGGAACAGACCGTTATCATATAGCGCATACGTTAGCGTCAGTAAAAAGATTGGAATGAGCAGCAGCCAGCCAGATCGGGCTTGACCTTGCCATTTCTCAAAGCCCCCCATCCTCCCCTTTATGGAATAGAAAAACAACCCATAAAAGCTGGAAATGAACACGATAACCGAAATGCCTGCGGCTGCTCCTACGAACAAATATTGACTGACTAGACCAAACAGAAGGGCAAGAATAAGCATTTTCTCATACCTTTTTTGCCATGGTGCTGGATCTCTCATTTTTCACTCACTCCATCTTTAAACTGGATTTGTTAAATTACTCCTTTTATTGTAACCTAGAAAACAAGAACAAAAAGTGTAAGTTATAATTGGAAAATTTCATATTTTCGAGTTAGGAGTAATTTGCATGAAAATCCGCAGGCATTATCTCGCGCTTAGGCGCTCATATCCGAGTATTCAAGAGAATATCCCCTTCGAGGTTACAACACAGGAGCTCGCAAATTTGCTCGATTGCACACATCGGAATATGGTACTTTTATTGAAGCGTATGCAGCAGGAAGAGTGGTTAGTGTGGGAGCCAAAGCGGGGACGAGGCAATCGCTCTGCCCTCTCCTTCCTCGTCAGCAAGGAACAAGTCGCGCTGGAGGAAGCGCAAGAAATGATGCAAAAGCAGGATTTGCATTCGGCGCTTGAGCTTCTCCAGCAAATCGAAGAAGCGCCTTTGCTACGCGACCAGTTTCAGGAATGGCTCTCTGGTCAATTCGGATTTCATTCGGAGGTGCAGGGCAAGCGGCGCACAGATATTTTGCGCTTCCCGCTTCCGCAGACCATCTATTCGCTAGATCCGGCAGCTATCCATTACACGGGCGAGTCCCACCTTGTTAATCAAATATTTGACGGGCTCGTTCGCATCGATCCGAGGGGAGAGCAGATTTTGCCGCAGCTTGCCCATGCGTGGGAGGTTGATGAATCGCGTACGCGCTGGACTTTCTATTTGCGCAAGGGCGTTCTGTTCCACCATGGCCGTGAGCTGGATTCATCAGACGTCAAATATTCGCTTGAACGGCTTAAAAGGCTGGCACCACAAGGGCTCTACAGCTGGGCTTACACCAACATCATTTCTATGGATACACCGGATGACACAACCATTCGCATTCAACTATCCGAGCGCAACGAAGCTTTTCTCTCTTTTTTGACGACTAATCGCGCCTCTATCGTACCTCAAGATGCTTGTTCGGCTGCTGGCGAGCAATTTGGCAGCAAACCGATTGGTACAGGCCCGTTTCGATTCACCGGAAATGATCAAGGCGTCTGGATATTGGAAGCTTTCGCTGCCTATTTCCGCGGCAGAGCTTTCCTCGACCGTGTAGAAGTGTGGACCGTTGCCGAGGAGGCAACGCGCGAAAACCACGCTGAGCTGCAATCGTTTCAAATCATGCACAACGCGAGACTAACGGATATGGCAGCTGAACGATGGCAGCAGGTTAGACAGTCCGGCATGACCTGTAAATTCATCACAGTTAATGAACAAAAGCACGGCTTGCTGGCAAACCCCGCCATACGAGCGGCAATTAACCTCGCTATCGAGCGGACAGAGCTTTTGCAGCTGCTATCCGGAGATGTCATTGAAGGAGTTAACAGCTTCTGGCTGAACCAGATTGATGAAACGTTGGATGCAGCCCCCATTGATTGGAGCGTAATCAAGCAAGCGCTTGCCAGCTCCGGCTATCAAGGCGAGCCGCTGGTACTAGCTACGATTCCGCAGTATGCAGCGGATGCAGAGATCATTCAGAAGGTGTATGCGAAATCAGGCATTCCGCTGCAAATAAACCTCATTCCTGCCGAGCAATTTAAAGGCACAGCGCGCATGTCCGCTGATCTGCTGCTTTTCGCAGTCATGCTGGACGAGCATCGCGAGCTCAGACTAATTGATTTGTACAAAAGCATGCAGCAGCATGCGCTTCCCGAGGTTCATGATATGCTGGAGCACAGCATCCAGATGATATTGGGCGAGCCGGATCGAGCACGCCGAGAAGCGATATTCATAGACATAGAGGCTCAGCTCAAAGCCAGGCACAGCTTGTTTTTCCTCTACCGTAAACATTTGAAAACCGCGTTCCATCCTTCCGTGCGCGGCATTTCATTGGAATCGCTGGGCTGGGTACGCTTCCGCGATATTTGGTTTACTTAGAAATATTTAAAATGGAAAAAAAGGCCAGATCTGACGTGCATAATGAATGTTCCGTGTGTTATGGCTGCATACTGAGATTAGGAGGGAAAAAATAATGCGCTTGTTCGTCGCTATACCTGTATCACCATCTGTGTCCAAGGAGCTGGAAAGCTGGGCAGAAGATCATAAACATACGCTGCCTTTCCGTAAATGGACGCATCCGAGCGATTACCATATTACGCTTCAGTTTCTAGGCGACACTTCGGCTGCTCAGCTTGAAGAGCTGGCAGCCGCTCTAAAAAAAGTAAGAGCAAATGCTTTTTCCTTAACTTGGAGTGGAATCGGAACATTTGGCCCGCCCGCTGCTCCACGTGTTCTATGGGGTGCTGTTAGCGGAAATTTAAAGGAACTGTCCACTCTTCACGAGGAGATTATTCGGGCAACGAGTTCAGTAGGCTTCATTCCAGACGATCGTACCTACGCGCCGCATATCACGCTTGCCAAAGGATTCGCTGACGCTAATCGAATGCCGATTGAAGCAGCGACGTCTATTGCCTCATCGTTCAGCTGGGAAATCGATCAATTTGTGCTCATGCTCACCCATATGAACGAGTCTCCTATGTACGAGATCATCGATCGTTTTCCGTTACATATGCAGGAATGAGGCTTAACTGCTGTCAAAATAAAAATGATCCCGCTGAGCGGCTATCCAGCTTTCCGACGTGCGCAGCGTCCAGCCGCTCTTTTCTGCGTGATCCTATCTCCTAACTCTATTAAGCCCCAACAATCCACTTCGTTACTCCCTTCCTTTTTATTAATTAACCTCAGCTTTTGCAGCCTATACCGCATCATTCTAGTCGGAAGAACGTATTAATAGTAAAATTAATGACATGAAAAGAAAAGATTGGATGTGATGGTTTGTGAATGGATTTGGATTCGGCCCTCCAGGCGGAGGAATTATGTTTACGATGGTTCCTATATTTATAATGATTGTATTCGTGCTCGTTATTGGCGGCATTATTTTTAGCATTGTTAAATATTTCAAAAATTCGACCGCGCCAAAAGAAACGACTTACGCGCGCGTTGTAGCCAAGCGCATTGACGTTCGCCATCATACGAATCACCACAACCACGATGGAGTGGGGCATACCAGCAATTCATCCCGTACGTATTATTACATCACGCTTGAATTCGATAATGGCACTCGCAAGGAATATGTAGACGTCAAAAATTTGTACGGCTTGGTTGTTGAGGGTGACACAGGTTATGCGGCAGTCCAAGGGGATTGGATCGTTGCTTTTGAACGAAATAGTAATATAAACAGCTCTATTTAAAAAGAGAAAAAGCGCTTGACCCGTAAATGCATACGGGCAGCGCTTTTTTTGTGTGTTAGATGGATTAGAGCTTAAGCAATTTGAAATCGCCGCCGCGGCTCTCTGGCGCAGTCGAGCATGAATAGCTCAATAGGCTGCTGACATCAAGCAGTGTTAAGCGACAGCCATGCTTGGCCCCAGTATCAATGGCGAGCCGTCGATTTCCTTGCCATATGGCTCCAGGGGAAGAAGCATCCAGCTTGAACGTTGGTGTATGGCCAAAAATAATGGTGTACGACTGCGCCTCGTCCGAATCAGGCAAAGGCGTATAAATAAACTCGTCGCGAATTTCCGTTAGGTCCTTCTTTTTTTGCTCATGCAGAGGGACACCTGGCCGAATGCCTGCATGAACGAATAAATACTGGCCGACTACCACATACAATGATTGCTTGTGCAGCCATTCTTTCGTTTCCGGGTGAAGCGCACTGCTGGACTCAGCGGATGCAAGAAGTCGCAGCTCCTGATTTCCGAGCAATGCCTGTGCACCTTCGTTGATAAGCTGGTGAATCGTATCTAGCGTGCCCCATGTAGCGGGCCTATCGGCATCGATGTAGTCGCCCAGCAAAATAAGCCGATCATGGTGCGGGTTATAAGCTGCTTCTTGAAGCAAAAACAGCAATTCTTCTTCATAACCGTGTATATCTGCAATGGCTAAAAGACGCGAGTCTGTTTTTGTTGGATTATACAAATGAATCGACTACCTTTCTTCTTCATTCGGGTAAATGAAAGCAGAGCGAATGGCTAGCTTTATCGTTACATGCTCGCCGGCCTCTAACGGGACTGCGAGCACTAGATATACCTTCTGTCCGCAGCTCGTTTGTGCAACTGCACGCCAGCGATTGCCTTCAAAGGTACAGTGAAGCACTTGAAGCTGAATCGTATTGTCTGTCCGCTCCTGCGGTGAAGCTAATGAAAGCACGGCTGCGGCGTCTCTTCGCTCGATGACCTCAGCTTCCTCAGGACGGAACATAATGATCGCTTGCGAATGGTCACTTAGGTTCTGCTGCTCTGGCGCGAGCAAACCGTGAATGATCGATGAGCCGATGCGGACAGCGCTGCCGCTGTCTCCGTTTATGACTTCGCCGCGCAAGCCGTTAATTGCTCCAAGCAAAGAAGCTGCCCAGCGGCTGGCCGGACGCGTGAAGCATTGCTGCGGCGTGCCCATCTGATCAATTTGCCCATTGCGCAAAATAAGCAGCCGATCGGCCATAGCGAAAGCTTCCTCCGGGTCATGCGTAACATGGAAAACGCTCATGCCTAATTGGCGGAATAAATACGCCATCTCGGTACGCATTTCTACGCGAAGCCGCATATCAAGGTTGGAGAGCGGCTCATCGAGCAGCATCAGCTTCGGCCTAGTGGCAATTGCCCTCGCAATAGCGACCCGCTGCTGCTGGCCGCCAGAGAGCTGCGGTGGCAGCCTGCGCTCAAGCCCTTCAAGATGTAGCATCGCCAGCAGCTCCTGAACGCGCTGCTGAATATCCGCCCGTGCCATCTTGCTTCTATGCAGCCCATAAGCGATGTTATCGAACACATTCATATGCGGCCACAGCGCATAGTCCTGAAACACCATGTTAACCCCGCGTTTCTCAGGGGGCATCATGACGGACGGAGAGGCGATAATCTCATCGCCCAGCTTAAGCTGGCCGCCATCTGGCTTCGATAAGCCAGCGACGAGCTGGAGCAGCGTCGACTTGCCGCAGCCTGACGGTCCAAGCACGCTAATAATCTCGCCTTCACGCATGTCGAAAGAAATTCCTTTAAGCGCTTGAAACGATCCGTAGCTTTTCATTAAACCAGATGCTGCAAGCAGCGGTTTGAGAGCGGCTGGCTTAGGCTCATTTACCTCGTCATACCTTTGCTGAATCGCAGTCGATGTCATGTATTTGCCTCCTTGCGGCGGAGCATGAGCTCAACCGCCAAAATAATCATAATAACGATAAATGATCCAACGACGGTTGCCGCTGAAGCATAACCAAAATCCAAATCCTCAAATGCCTTGTTGATCGTAACAGGCAGCGTAAGGAAGTTTGGCGGGAACAGGATCGAATTCACCGCTAAGTCAAACACGCTGGAGCCAAATGCAGCAAGGCCCGCAGAGAGCAAAGCGCCGCGTATTAAAGGGACAAGTATGAAACGGACGCGGCTTGCGAGCGTACCCCCTTGCAGCTGCGCGGCAGTAAGCAGGCTAAGCGGTACTTTCGCCATTGCGCCGACCATCAATCTCGTAATGACGGGAATAGCGCCGGCGATTGCGGCAAGCACAAGAATCCAAGGCGTTCCGTACAGGAGCAAGCCTATTGAATCGAGCCATTTTTGATTCCAGACGAAAATATACCCAATGCCCAGCACGACGCCGGGAACAGCAAGCGTGACGACAGAGAACACCTCAATCGTTCGTTTAAATTTGAACTGTGAATAGGTTAAGACATAAGCGACGCACAGTCCGAACAAGAGGCCAAGCAGAGCAGCGACTCCAGCGATCATTAAGGAATGGGACAAACCCTTCAGCAGCGTGCTTGAGCTATGGAACAATTCCCGGTAATGCTCCAAGGTGAGATTCGCTAGCTTCATACCGCCTGACTGTGTTTTGAATATGGACATCAGTACGTTTGCGCCTATCGGAATGCCGATGACTACGGCAAGAAATAACAAGTTTAGTGTGGTAAGAAGCACAGCAAACTTTCCAGCCGGCTTCGGTACAGACCGCTGCGCCCGTGCCGATAAGAAATCAAAGCGCGAGCGGCGCATCGCATAAAATTGGACGAACATCGCAATACCGATTAACAATACGAGATAAAAGGACAGGACGCCTGCCATATCGAATCGTATGGGCGATGTGTAGATTGCTGAGTAAATAGAGTAAGGCAACGTCGGAAAACGATAAACAGCGGCAATCGATGCAGGAAGCCCGAAATCGCCGATTGTATCCATAAAGACAAGCGCTGCTCCAGCCCAAACGGCTGGCATAAGTAGAGGCGCTTGGATCGTACGCCATACCGTGAAAGCAGATGCTCCGGATAGGCGAGCTGCGTGAGACAGCTGATCAACCTTCCACTCCATCGCCGCATGAACACTCAAATAGGCGAACGGAAATTTGCTTAAAGTCATAATAAAAATAAGTCCGGCAGGCTGAAAAACAGCGCTCGTAACCCAGTGCCAGCCGAGCAGGTTAACAGCGATGCCGCCTCCGGCAGCAAACAGCACCCAGCCCTGCGCTAAAATAAACGAAGGTGTAATAATGAGCAGCCAAACCGAGGCATCCAGCAGCTTAGCTGTTGGAAATGACCAGTTGGCGCGTATCGTTGCCAGTACACCGCCGAGAATCGTAGCGAGCACCGTCGTTCCAAGTCCAAGCACAACGGAATTTTCGAGTGATTTTTGCCATAAGGGACGCTTGAATATTTCGAGCAGCAGCGCAAGATCCCCGAGTTGCCAATTGCCGAAGAAAACCCCAGGCAGCAGGACTTGAATAATGACTGCCGCCAAGGGATATAAGACGAGGATGAATAGGATGATACTGACAAACCATCCTAACCGATCCTTCATAAAGGTTTGCATCGTTTACTTAACGGACTGGTCGGCGAACCATTGCTTGATTGCCGCTTCATTTTCAGATGCCCAGGAAGCGTCGGCTGCAACGAGCTTCGCATCGGCTGCGCGATCTTGCTTGGCATTTACGCCATTTACGGAAGGCTGGAAATAACTCTCGTCACCTTGATCAATTAAAGCTTGCTGCGTTTTTGGATCGAGCAAAAATTCGATAAACGCTTTAGCTGCATTCGGGTTTTTGGTATCCTTCTGAATCGCAGCTACCCGTACGGATGCAGGAGCGCCTTCTGCCGGCCAAATAATTTCGATAGGCTCGTTATCGTTTTTCATCGCATAGGCATTGCTCTCTTGCAGCGCAGCGATCGAGATTTCACCAGCGGCGAGCGCTTTGACAACGTTTGGATTTTTGGGATATACACGAAGCCCATTGTCCATCAGCGAGCTAAAGAACGTTTGTCCGCCATCGATTGTTTTTTCTTTAAAAAACCAAGAAACAAAAGGATAAGCAGGAGCTGCGATCGCTGGGTCAGCCATACCAATCAAGCTCTTATACTTCGCATTCGAGAAGTCTTCCCATGATTTAGGCGCATCCTCCGCCTTCACTTTGTTCTTGTTATATACAATAACTCCCGCAGCATGTGCTCCAGTAGGAACATACCATTGCTTCTCAGGCACAAAAGCTTTGGCAAAGTCAGTTAGATTAGCGACGTTATTCGGCGACCAGCCTTCAAGCAGTTGACCGCTTGCTCCTAGTCCATAAATGGAAGGCATCGCATCCAGCCAAATGACATCCCAGTGCGGATTGCCTTTCTCAGCTTCAACGCGGGACATAATTTCTGCTCCGTTGCCCGCAACGACCTCCAGCTTGTAGCCGGTAGCTTCCTCAAATAATGGAGCGATAATGCTGTCAAAATCGTTCAAATATACAGTAAGCGTTCCTTTATCCTCCGTGGCAGCTGTTTCTGTCGCTTGCGCTTCTTCGGTAGGAGCCGTCGTTTGTGTATTTCCGGCATTTGCTGCCCCTTTATTCGTATTTCCGGCATTTCCGTTGCCGCATGCAGCAGTTAGTGCCATCAATCCAGCTAGCAAAACGGTTCCAAGCCAGCGTTTCCCATTCGTTTTCATCGTTTTGATTTCCCTCCACTATCTGTTTTGCTTACCTCCTAACTTTAGCAACGGTTTGTCAGATGATTGTTAACGTAATGTCGAGATATTATGAAATGTAATCGATAGATATTGATATACATATAGATTTAATCTATATTAATAGGCAAAAAGCGAGGGAGTGAGCACGGGATGAATGTACAGCAGCTGCATGTGTTTATGGAGGTATGCAGCGGTCGAACGCTCGCAGAAGCTGCAGATAAGCTGGGACTTAAGCAGCCGACAATCAGCTTTCATCTCAAAAGGCTTGAGGAGGAGCTTGGCGTGGAGCTGTTCCGCAAGCACTCGCGGAGCCTTCAGCCAAGTGAAGCTGCTGTAGATCTGCTCCCCTATGCGAGGCGAATCGTTTTCCTTATGGAAGAAGCTAGACTTGCCATGCTGGAGCGCCGTGAACAAGGGGAAGGCCGTTTGAGGCTGGGGGCGAGCTACACGCCAGCAACCTATGTGATGCCGCCGCACTTTGCCGCCTACCGCAAGCTGTATCCAAAAGTAAGCCTCATGCTGACCGTGAAGCAAGCAGCTTCTGTGCTTGCAATGCTGCGCAGCTATGAGATCGATATAGGCATCGTCTCTCTTGGCGAATCGCTGGAAGAAGGCCTTATTATACAGCCGTTAGTCGCTGATGAGCTGAAGCTGCTGCTTGCGCCTGAGCATCCGTTAGCTAACCAGGCGCAAGTAGAGGTCGAAGAGCTTAGACATGAAACATTTCTGCTGCATGAGGTTGGCTCAACCTCGCGTACCTTGTCCGATGAGTGGGCAGCCGGGGCTGGCTTGCAGTGGGAAAGTGTTATGGAGCTGGGTGCGATCGAAACGATCAAGGAAGCTCTAAAATGCAATATGGGTGTTGGCATCCTGCCGCGCCGAAGCGTCATCCGAGAAATCGAAGCCGGCGAGCTCGTTATGCGCGATCTGCCTCAGTATGTAAACCAGCGGCATATTTGTTTGGCGTACCGCAACGAGGATCAGCTGTCTCCACATGTCAGATCGTTTATTGAATTTGTACGACATACCTTTGCTGCACATGGTAAGCTGTAAATAACGAATAGACGGAGGTGGCTTGGATGAGCAATATGACAGGAAAGGTCGTAGCCGTAACTGGTGCCAATTCCGGCATGGGGCTTGCGACAACGGTCGAGCTTGCGAAGCAAGGGGCGCACGTCGTGATGATATGCCGCAGCAAGGAGCGCGGCGAGCTTGCACTTGAACAAGCGCGCAGCCAAAGCGGTAGCAGCGATATTGTCCTCATGACCTGCGATTTGGGCTCGTTTGCCAGCATTCGCACCTTCACTGCTGCATTTAAGCAGAAATATAGCCAGCTTGATGTGTTGATCAACAATGCAGGGGTTGTCGCCTTGAAACGAAGCATAACCTCGGATGGATTTGAATCGCAAATCGGCATCAACCATTTGGGTCATTTTTTGCTGACTAACGAGCTGCTTGACCTTCTTCAACGTGCTCCGCAAGGGAGAATTATCAATGTATCTTCAGGTGCCCATAAGGCCGGAAGAATACATTTTGACGATCCGAACCTGACGAGGGGCTACAATGTCGCAAAAGGTTATGCGCAATCGAAGCTGGCGAATATTTTATTCACGAATGAGCTGGCAAAGCGTCTCGCAGGTACGAGGGTGACGGTTAACAGTCTTCATCCCGGGGCGGTAGCGACCAATATTGGCGTAGATCGCAAGAGCGGCTTCGGTAAGTCGGTGCATAAGCTGCTCAAGCCTTTTTTCAGAACGCCGCTTGAAGGGGCAAAGACGGCTATTTATTTAGCATCCAGCGATGAAGCGGCAAATCAGACCGGCCAATATTTTATCGACAGCAAGAGCGTTCAAACGGCAAGCAAAGCGAGCAATCCTGAGCTTGCGGCTAAGCTTTGGGCATGGAGCGAGCAGCAGGTCAAACTTACATAATACGTGCCTAATTAGCAGTACTAATCGAACAGCGCACGGGAAAAACTGAACATCTATCTACACACTAAGTATTAAAACGAACTTATTATAATATGGAGTCTGCAGAATGCTCAGCATGGCACTTCCAGCTCATTGCGTGGGCTGAGCACACAGCAAAAATTTAACAGGAGCTTTTCCAGCTAAAACGAAAATAGCAGGAAAAGCTCCTGCTATTTGACGCGGAAGCAACCTAAAATAGCAATTAACAGGATTTACTCCTGCTAATTCAACGTATAATCGCTAAAAAGCTGCTCTCCAGCAAAATTACATGGAGCTTTTCCTGCTAATTAACTCAAATGAGTGCGCAGCTTAAAACTAACTGGAGCTTTTCCAGCTAAAACGAAAATAGCAGGAAAAGCTCCTGCTATTTGTAATGGAAGCAGCCCAATTTAGCGATTAACAGGATTTACTCCTGCTAATTAAACACATATTCGCAAAAAAGCCGCTTTGCAGCAAAATTACCTGGAGAATTTCCTGCTAATTCACTCAAATGAGCGCGCAGCTTAAAATTAACTGGAGCTTTTCCTGCTAAATTAAAAATAGCAGGAAAAGCTCCTTCTATTTGTGATGGAAGCAGCCCAAATTAGCAATTAACAGGATTTACTCCTGCTAATTCAACGTATAATCGCTAAAAAGCTGCTCTCCAGCAAAATTTCATAGAGAATTTCCTGCTAATTAACTCAAATGAGTGCGCAGCTTAAAATTAACTGGAGCTTTTCCAGCTAAATATAAAATAGCAGGAAAAGCTCCTGCTATTTGTGATGGAAGCATCTCAAATTAGCAATTAACAGGAAAAGCTCCTGCTATTTGACGCGGAAGCAACCTAAAATAGCAATTAACAGGATTTACTCCTGCTAATTCAACACATAATCGCTAAAAAGCCGCTTTGCAGCAAAATTACATGGAGCTTTTCCTGCTAATTAACACATATAAGCGCGCATCTTAAAATTAACTGGAGCTTTTCCAGCTAAATTAAAAATAGCAGGAAAAGCTCCTGCTGTTTGCTATTCGCTATTTGTGGTGGAAGCATCCCCACGAGGACATGTTCAGCATCCGAAAAAATTTATAAAAGATTCCCTAGCGGACGCCGCCGAAATGACCCCTTTAACTGCCATTACTTCGCTCAAATGTTCATAGCTGTAACAGGAGAAACCATTCTTTCCTATTTAACATAAATCCGGATGAATAATGTTTGTAAGCTGCTTAAGAAATCCCAAGCTTCAACTTTATGACACCGGCCGTCAAGTCGCATATGTGGAATCGAATTATATTCCAAAATCCCTTATATTAAGAACCAATAATTAAAAAAAGCAATCTCCTTGCCCCAAAAGGTGACAAGACGATTGCTCGATGTCCAGCTATTTATGGCATTCGAAAGGTTTCGGACAAGCTCTGCAATATTCCGCCGAAGACATTTCATAATAGAAGCAGCAGGTTTGGCGAATATCAGGCAGCTCGCTCATCGTGCCTATATTCGTTTTGCTCATAAACCTCGTAAACGGATTGCGACGTTCTCCAAATGTGCTCCCAGGTGCAGTCTGCGTAATAAACGTGAAATCTTCATGAAGCCGTTGTAAGATTGCCGGATTCATTTCTTCCTCCAGTCCGTCCTCATAAAGCGGAGCAATTCGTACCATCGCATTCTCCCATAAGATCACTATAGGTATTCCGCCAACCATAGATAAAGCACGAAATAATGGAGAAATATGCTCTGCAAAAAGTTCTCTTATTACCTGATCCCGCCACTCTTTCCGCTCCCCTGCTACCGATTCCGTAACGCTTGGTTCTTCAAAGCTTAAATTAGGAAACTTGGATTTAGTCACATTGAACTCGTTGTCGCTAGGTGTAACCAAGCGGCAATTGTCCAACGTCATGGTCAGATTCTTGTTGTATACCGTCATCGCATACAGAACAGGAGCAACGACTAGATAAGCATATCGCTTCGCGAGCATCGACGCAGTTACTCTTCTTGATGGCGAAGCGATTTCGCTCCCTAGCCGATCCAGATAGGTTTCGCATAGCTCCTTATTCAATAAATTTCTCGAATAAATGGAGCGATCAGCGGAGTCAGTATTATTCTCATAAGAGAAGTTATATCTGCTTTTTAAATTGCCCCACTCCGACTTTGAAAGCGTTGCCGACATGTTAAGCCTTACCAAGGAAAATTTCTGCTACCCGGTCAACAATCATATTAATGGCAATCGGGCCATAATAGGCAATCCATATGTTTGAATCCACATCATAGACTTGATTGTTTTTCACAGCTTCAACATTTTTCCACGTTTCCGTCTTCTGGATTTCGTCCACTGCCGCCTTGAACATATCATCTTTTACGAGGAAATAATGATTAGCGCCAACCTCCGGGAAAGCCTCTAATGCAATTTCATAAGCGGTATCCTTTTCCTTCAAAACCGATTCTGGGGCATTCAAGCCTAAATCATTGTATAAAATAGCTCCTGTACGGTGGATTGGTGTATGTATCCGTATCCCCTCATCACGTGGACGCGCTAATGCAACAGTCTGATCTCCTAGCTTAGCCTTTAGCTCTACCTTCAGCTTCTCTGTTTTCTCGTTGTAGGCCTCCAAGACAGCCTTCGCTTCTTCAGACTTCCCTACAATTTTTCCAAAAGTATCTAATGTGACGCGCCAATCCTCATTAAATTCGAGCATGATCGTTGGAGCAATTTTGGACAAGCTCTCATACACTTCTTCTTGGAATTCCGTACAAATAATTAAATCGGGTTCCATGGCCGTAATGGCCTCAAGGTTGGGCTCATCCCTTGTACCGAGCAATTTAACATCCTTCAGCTTATCCATTAAATAAGCTGGGAAGTCTGTTTTATCTGCAGCAGCTTTTACACTGCCCGCTGGCTGCTCTTCTAAAGTTACCAATTGATCCACAAATTTTGTATCAAGCACCGCAATTTTAAGTGGGCGCTGCTCCAGCGTTGTTTCGCCCTTCATATGTTTAATAACAACAGGATACGCCTGTTGCGCTGTCTGCGATACATTTGTATTTGTAGAAGCTGCACTAGATTCAGCTCCAGCTGGACTAGCCCCTCCCGTATTGTTTCCCGTGCTATTTCCCGTCGAACATGCACTCAACAATAAAATTAAACTGAGCATCAAGCTAACCGCTAAAATCGACCTCTTACTCCTATTCATCCGTATAACTCCTCCGTCTAATTGTTGATAATGATTATCACAATCACTATCATACGAGAGAGAATTAGCTGCGACAATGGAATTTTGCGACATAGAGGATGAACTTATCCGACGGTGCTTTCTGAAGTAAAGAGGAGAAACGCCAATATGCTTCTTAAAGGCTCGGCTAAAATAATAACTATCACCATAACCTACTGATTCTGCAATGGCTTTAAGCGGCATATTCGTATTCAATAACATCGTTTGCGCATGATCCATTCGAACCTGAATGAGATACTCCAGTGGCCCAATCCGAAGCTGCGCTTTAAATAATCGCTGCAGCTTTCTCTCATTGCAATGAAGAGTACTCGCCAATTCTTGAAGACTGATCGTCTCAGCATAACGTTCCTCCATGAAGCGAATCGTTTGGCTGACGTAATCCGGCTGAGTCTTGGCTGTACCCTCAGCGGCATGGAGCTGCTTCATAAGATCGTATACCAATTGGTGAAACAACGCTCTCACATGAAATCTTTCCAATTGCATATCGAGCCTCCAGTGCGAATACATTTGCTCGACTCTCGTCAGAAGACCTAGCGGATAGGCAGGGGCAAAACCATATTGCATTTGAAAAGGATTATTGTCTCTATATACATTTAACAGTTCTTTACGAGCTGGTAAAACGAGGACTGCTTTGTAAAAAATAAAATAATAATCGAGTTTTTCATTCACTTGCACAATATCAATCGTAGCGCCTTTTCCGGCATGGCACATATAAAAACGATTCACCATATGCTCCATTCCGTCGATGAGAATTTTTGCATCACCAGCAGCAGTGAATAAGAAGGCACTAGCTGGCAATCGGAAGCCTTGCAAACTCTCACCCGATCGCAAAATAGACCGACGAACATCAAGCACCCTTATAGCAGCATGATTCCATAATGGTATATGTTCCTGTAATGTCATCATGTTCACCTTCCATGTCTATATACAATTTCCACCTCTCTTATTATATTAATAATCATTCTCATTATCAAAACATTCTTGCTCCGCATCTCGAAATCACCCTTGCAATAATTGTAATTATGTTATAATAGGTTTTCAAAATAGGAGGGGGAGATTCGTAATGGAAACGATCGAAATTGTTGCTGTGAGTGCATTAGTTCTATCCGTCCTGCTTGGGCTGAAAGTGTTCAGCCTGCAGAGACAGGTTGACGAAATAAAATTGGAGCTTCAACGGGCTAACAATCACTCGGATTTTTCGGGATCACCCAAGCCAAACCTGAATTCCCCTCCTTCCTCACCCGGACTGCCCCGCCAAAATATTCCTATAAATATCGATGATAGATTACGCATGCTGGTTGCTTCGGGAAAGAGAGTTCAAGCAATCAAAGAATTTAGAAAAAAAAGTGGCGTCAGCCTCAAAGAGGCCAAGGACTACGTAGACGACTTAGAGCGGCATCAATATTAATCTGAATAAACCATTGTTCTTCATCATTTATCCAATTCAAAAGCAAAGAGGCTGTCTCATTAAGGCAATTTGCCTATAGTGACAGCCTCTTATCTGTTTACCGGCTTACCGTTTTAACGCTCATATCCGGGATAGTCGTAATCAGAGTCGTGCAGCTTGTTTAAAATATTCATTTGGCGAATATGATCTCTCGTTTCTGCCGTGCCTAACGCGTACACAGCTTCGTACACCTTGATGATATCCTCATTAAACTTGTCGGTTGCTTTGTCATTATCAGCTGATTTATAAGGGATTGGTGCGCGAAATTGTGTTTTTTCATCATCCCGCTGAATTTGGTCGAGCAGCTGCTGAAGCTCGCTGATCTCCGCCTGCGTTGCTGTTACCGTTAACTGATCATTGATGGAAGGTTCAGGCTCGACCCGCTTTCCAGAAATCGATACATAATAGGTTTGCTTCTCCGTCATGCCTCTCACTCTCCTCCTATTCGATAATAACTTATAAAACAAATCGGATAGAGATGAAACAAGGCCGCATCTACAATTTTCCCACGAATGCAACAATAACAAGACTTCGATACAAAAAAGCACCCACAAGCTATGCACCTTTTTCAAAGTGTTTTGCATGTGGGTACCTGTTGTGTCAATCTCTACGGCAAGCGATACCATGCAAAAGGTTCACCCGTACGGAATGGGCGGCTAATCTTCTGCAATTCCTCTTCTGTATCTGCGGTCAGCTGCAAGGATACACTCTTCAAGTTTTCTTTGAGCTGCTCCACCTTTGTCGCTCCCACAATGACTGTAGATACGATAGGCTGATGCATGAGCCACGCGAGTGATAATACGCTTGGCGTACAGTCCAATTGTCCCGCAAGCTTCGCTACATTTTCACCTAGCGCAATGGTTTTAGTATCGATAAATCGCTGGAAACTCGGGTCGGTCTGAGCGCGAGAGCCCTCTGGCGCTTGCTCGGCTGCGCTGTATTTCCCTGACAAAATGCCGCCTGCCAGCGGAAAATACGGAATGATGCCTACGCCTTGGTCTAGACACATCGGAACCAGCTCGTTTTCCGGCGTTCGATCCGCTAAGGAGTAGCTTACTTGTGTCGATACGAAGCGGTTTATCCCAAGCCGATCACTGATTCCGAGCGCCTTCATCAGCTCCCACGCAAAGTAATTGGAAGCTCCGATGTAGCGCACCTTGCCAGAGCGTACCATATCCTCTAGCGCTCGAAGTGTTTCCTCAAGCGGTGTTTCAGGATCAAACGTATGAATTTGATATAGATCGATATAGTCGGTTTTTAGACGTTTTAAGCTCTGTTCCAATTCCGTCTGCAAATGAAATCTGGATGAGCCGCGCTCATTTACGCCTGCTCCCCGAACTAGCCCTGCTTTTGTAGCTAAAACAACATGTTGACGCTGTCCCTCAAGCACCTGCCCAATAATTTTTTCGGATTCGGTGGCTGCATAGATGTTGGCTGTATCGATAAAGTTGATTCCATTGTCTATCGCGCTATGAATGATTTGTTTTGAAGCCTCATAATCTGCGCGTTTGCCAAAAGCGTTGGTACCTAAACCGAGCGCGGATACTTTGAGGCCGCTATTTCCAAGTCGTCGGTAATGCATGGTTGTCCAGCTCCTTTTCCCATAATCAAGCTTAGCTTCTTTTCCTACATTATACCGTTGATTGCATTCGATTTCAGTAAGAGCTGCCTAGACCACATCAAAAATAGAGCTAGCAATAACCTTGTTTCATGTTAGGCTTTTATTTCAAAAGCACAATGCCCACATTTTGAATTGTGACCTGCTGTACATATTCTGATATGATAAGAATTAACTTACACATCGGAACAAGCGTTCCGCTAGCGGAAAGGAACCATACCATGAGCGTACAGTTGTCCGAGCGAGTCATTAAGCTGCTATGCGGCGATACCTTCTACGAACGCGGCGAAGCCTACTATAAAGATGGAAAAGTTACGCTTGCGGACCGAGGTCCTGAGGCAAGCAGCTTTAAAGCTATCGTAATCGGCAACCATCGCTATGAGGTTACGATTGATATTGACCTGGATGGAGACGTCGAAGCGGAGTGCTCCTGTCTCGCTTTCAGCACCTACGATAAGTATTGCCAGCATGTTGCTGCGGCGCTGCTGCAAATTCATCATTTTCAAAATGAGTATGATACTCCTGCCCGTATCTATCCCTCACTCCTTCATCCAGAGGATAGGCCTTACTATGATGATGACGAAGCAGATACAACCCATCTCCGTAATCGATATGCGGCGCATGCGGGGTTAGAAGCAGCCGATACTCGGCTGGCTAACGGCATGTTAGGCTTGTTCAGCCACCGTCCGATTCGCACAAGCGGAAGCCGGTCGCTTTTGGACATGCGCACCACTCTGGAAGTAGAGATTTCTGTTAAGCTTTTCCCCTACGGCTTCCGAAAGCATATGTTCGGCATTGAGCTTAAGGTTGGCCCAAAACGGTTATATATCGTACAACAAATACGAGAATTTCTGGAAAAGGTCGATCGGCGGGAGCCTTACGTCTTCTCGAAACATTTCACCTATGATCCAGCCGTTCACAGCTTTCAGCAGGAGAATGATGCGGTGCTTGCGAGGCTTATTCAAATCTACCGAAATGAAAAGATATTCAGGGAATCGCTGTCCCGCTCATTTCTAAGAGAGGCTCCGGCCGGCGGAGACCGTATGCTGCTTGTACCTCCCTCCTCATGGGAGAAGACGCTTCCTCTGCTAACTGCTGCACCGACCGTACAGCTGCTCTATAACAATCAAACGTTTCATGGCATTGAACGGAGTGACGAAGCGCTCCCGCTCCATTTTGCGTTTGATCAAGCGACGAGCGACGGCTATCAATTGGATATTCAGGGACTTGATCAGATCATCATCATGGAAGATTATGAGCTGGTTATCACAAACGGCAAGCTGATCGAGCTGAAACCGGAATCTTGCACACGGCTTATGGAGATGAAGCAGCTGCTCGACACTTCCCGCAAGCCAAAGATTCATATTGCCCCTGCGCAAATGGAGCCGTTTATGGAAAGGGTCATCCCGGGACTAATGAAGCTGGGCAGTGTCGGAATTGCGGAATCAATATCTGACCGCGTGCTGCAAACGCAGCTTAAAGCGAAGCTTTACTTGGACCGAGTAAGGGATCGGCTGGTCGCAGGGCTTGAGTTCCAATATGGCGACATTATTATTAATCCTTTAGAAGGAAGCGAGAAATCACGCGGTACTGATCGCATTCTCATGCGGGACGGAGAACAAGAGCGGCTCATTCTCGAACTGATGGAGCTGGTTCCCTTTGCCAAAACAGAGGGCGGCTATTTCATGGAGGACGAGGATTCGGAATTCGAATTTCTGCACCATATCATCCCGCGGCTTGAGAAGCTGCTGACCGTGTACGCTACCTCTGCTGTTAAAGTGCGAATTGTGACTAAGCATGCAGCGCCAAAAGTAACGATTAATGTAGATGAGCGTACAGACTGGCTGGAATTCAAGTTCGATATGGACGGCATTCCTGAATCGGAAATTCGGAACCTGCTGAAGTCGCTTGAAGTGCAGCGCAAATACCACCGCTTGCCAAACGGCTCGTTATTGCCGCTTGATGGCGCCGAGTTTCAAGAAATTATCCATTTCTTAAATGAAGTCGGCTTGCGCCAGAGCGATATTCAAGGATCTGAATTTCGGATACCTACAGCACGCGGCCTGCATCTCATTGGTTCACATGAGAACGGAAATGCGGTAAGACTTGGCAAATCGTTCCGCCGGCTGCTGGAAAACATGCGTAACCCCGACAATTTGGATTTCCCAGTGCCGGACAATCTCGCGAACGTGCTGCGGGATTATCAACAGTATGGCTATCAATGGATGAAGACGCTTGCCCATTACCATTTCGGCGGCATTCTTGCCGATGATATGGGGCTCGGGAAAACAGTGCAGGCGATCACATTTGTCGTCTCCGTACTGCCGGAGATTCGGAAGCGAGAGCAGCCTGCATTAATTGTTGCTCCTGCTTCACTCGCCTACAACTGGCTGAATGAGCTGAAAAAATTCGCACCAGAGGTTCGCGCCGTTATTGCCGATGGCACCAAGTCAGAGCGCAGCGGCCTGCTGACAGGCGATTCTTCGGCGGATGTGATCATAACTTCATATCCCTTGCTGCGCAAAGATATTAAAGATTATATGAAGCAAAGCTTCCACACGCTGATTTTGGATGAGGCGCAATATTTCAAAAACCATACGACTCAAACCGCGCAAGCCGTTAAGGCAATTGATGCCGGGTATCGCTTCGCATTGACCGGCACGCCCGTGGAAAATACGCTGGAGGAGCTTTGGTCTATTTTCGGAGCCGTTTTCCCTGCGTTATTTCCCAGCAAGCAAGCTTTCAATGAGCTATCGCGAGAAGCTGTCGCCAAGCGGGTTCGTCCGTTCTTGCTGCGCAGGCTGAAAAGTGATGTATTAAAGGAGCTGCCTGACAAAATCGAGTCGATTCAAGCATCGGAGCTGCTGCCTGAACAGAAACAGCTGTATGTTGGCTTCCTAGCCAAGCTGCAGCAGGAGACAGTGAAGCATTTGAACGATGAAAGTTTCCAGCAAAATCGAATTCGAATTTTGGCTGGAATAACAAGGCTTCGCCAGCTCTGCTGCCATCCTGCCTTATTCGTAGAAGATTACCGAGGAAGCTCCGCCAAATTTGAGCAGCTCCTCGAAATTATCGAGGAATGCCAGAGTGCTGGCAAGCGGCTGCTCATCTTCTCACAATTTACAGAGATGCTCGGCCTAATCGCACGGGAGCTGGGTTACCGAGGCATTACTCATTTTTATTTGGACGGGCAAACAAAAGCCTCCGAGCGCGTCGAGCTTTGTAATCGATTCAACGACGGTGAGCGTGACCTCTTCCTGCTCTCGTTAAAAGCCGGGGGCACTGGACTAAACCTAACGGGTGCCGACACTGTTATTCTCTACGACCTTTGGTGGAACCCCGCCGTCGAGCAGCAAGCAGCGGATCGTGCACATCGCATTGGACAGAAAAACGTCGTACAGGTCATCCGGCTCGTAACGCAAGGCACGGTCGAGGACAAAATGTATGAGCTTCAGCAAAAGAAAATGAACCTGATTGACGAGGTTATCCAGCCTGGTCAGGAGGCTCTATCCTCTCTATCGGAAAAGGATATTCGTGAAATTCTGATGATTGAGTGATGTGAATTCAATTCATATTAAAGGTGCATGGCTCAGCTCCGTTAAGGAGCAGACTGCCGCTTCGAAATAAAAAAAGTAGGAATCACAAATAGATTCCTACTTTTTTTTGCATACAACATGTCTCGTCTAGAGGATCAATCTATTTTACTGCTTTAACAAACGATCAATCTCAGCGGCTGCTTCCGTTAATCCCTGTTTAACCGAAAGTTCCTCTTGAAAAATTTTGGTCATATATTTTATATAAGTAGCGTCAATTCGACTATACCTTTTCACTGGCGGACGAAGAAATGTATGATCAAGCGCCTCCGTGTATGGATGAATAAAGGATTCACCCTGCGCCTTTATCTCTTTGGCCTTCAAGTTAGTCGGAATTATGCCTGTTTGCGACATTGCAATTTGTGATTGCGTATTGACCATCCATTTCATAAATGTCCAGGCCTGCAATGGGTTTTTCGAGCCCTTCATAATGACTAAATCTTCTCCTCCCAATATGGAGGCAGGACCAAAAACCGGCGGAAACGGAACTGCTATTGTTGTGTTAATCGCCCTCTCCAGCTCTTCGCCTTGAAAAACGCTGTAAAACCAAGGTCCATCATCTGTGACCAATATTTTTCCTGACTTTACCCCCTCCCAATTATCTCCGCCGCCGTTAATAACCGTACGATCAATCAACTGCTCTTTATATAGCAATAAAAGCTGCTCAACCGCCTTGATTGTCGCTTCTCCATTCAAATAGCCGGATGCCTTCGAATATGAATCATCTGTCATACGTCCGCCCAGCGCATAAATATAAGGCAAGCTCTTCCACGACTCAAGCCCCCCTATACCAATCATGAATCGATGTTTTTTAGCAAGATCAATCACTTCCTGGAAAGTTGCAGGCGGCTTTGACAAGCCCGCCTGTTCCAACAATGTACGATTAAATATAGCAATTTTCGTGTTCATATTAACGGGAAGAGAATATTGGGCACCCTTATAATAACCTGCTGAGCCTGTATTGCTCTGCAGCGATTGCGTTATTTTGCCAAAATCATCGTATTCGCTCAGGGGTAGCAGCAATCCGCTTTGGGAAAACTCAGGCACCCATACAATATCCATACGCACTACATCAGGCGCTCTATTGGAAGATGCCTTGGAGATGAGCGTGTATTTCATTTCCATATTGTTGCTTTGCCGAACAGGAACGACGTGAATAGCGGGGTACGCCTCCTCAAACGCAGGAATAAGTATATCCTCCAAAATTCGAGTCTCTTGATCACTGTACGTATGCCAGAACTCGAGCTCCGTATTCTCGGTATTTGTTAACTTCTCGACCTTGCTGTCATTTGTAAGAATAGACTGCTGGCTGCAGCCTGAGCTGATTGCAAGTAAACACACTATTATTATCAGCCTATTTATAAGCATGGCAATCTCCTCCATCAACTATTGTTGATGCTTATCTCGATACTCTACAGGTGTCATCTGAGTCATCTTTTTAAACAGCTTGCTAAAATATTTCACATCGTTAAAACCGGATTTTTCAGCTACCTCATAAATCTTGTACTCGTTTTTAACCAGCATCCGTTTTGCTTCATGCAGCCTCAAATCGATTAAATAATCGATGAAATTTTGACCTGCCTGTTTTTTGAACAAATTCGAAAAATAGCTTTTGCTTACATGTATGTTATCCGCTACTTGTTGCAGTGTTAAATCTTCTCTGTAATGGAGCTTAATGTAGGCGATGGCTTTAGTGATTAACTGTCCGCTATGGCCTTTATCAGCCAACCTTAGCTGATTGGGATGCTCCATTTCCTCAAACAATTGACGGATAGTCGATTCGAGCTGAACAACCGTCTCACAGCGCCAAATGTGTTCTCGGAAATCTGATAGCGTTTTTGGGCCTCCGTTCACAAAAGCATAGGCGGAGAGCAGCTCATATGCTTCTTTTCTTACGTGCTCCGGTGTTTGAGCACCCTTCGTCCAGCTTGAAACGAAGCGATCGATGACTGTTTTTGTATGGTCCTCGGTGCGAAATTGCTCAACCATAACCTGCATGTTCATTCTCTCATAATTAGACCCCGCTTCGCTCTCATCCGGTATTTGTTCATAGGCAAAGAGTTTGCCCGTACCTTCAAAAAATCTTCGTTCCCCTGCAGCTCGGCTTTTTCTGAGTCCTGTTTCCACCCGCTCTGTTTCCTGCTCCACACAGTAACCAATAGAAGTTGAGGTCGATAGTTCAGCAGCAACCCGGTTCTTGAAGCGCTCAAGCTCACCTTCTGCATTCCCCACAAGAGGTAAGATCATAAAGAGACCTTCTCCTATCAAAATCGGCGCACTGCCATACTGGAATTGCTCATAAAATAAAGCCTGCATATCCTCATACATGATGCTAATATGCAAATCCCCGTATCGTTCCCGCCACTCGTTTAGACCATCCGATATAACAAAAGCACAAACGTAGCGGTCATTTGGCTGATCAAAAAGATCAACTAATTTAGATTCAGACTCGCTGGTTGCGAGCAAGCGTATGATTTCCTGCTCAGAACGTCTTCTCGCAAGGAAAACCAATTGCTCATCGAACTGTTGATTTTGCACGACTTGTCTGCGGTTTTGCTGCAGCATTTCTTTACATCGCACGAGTACAGCAATGAGTTCCCCCGCTTCCAGTGACGGCTTAAGCAAGTAATCGACAGCACCCTGCTTCATCCCCTCACGGACATATTCGAATTCATTGTAGCTGCTAATTAGGATAACCTTGGTTAGCGGATTAACCTCCAGCGCCTTTCGCGTTAGCTCCAGGCCATCCATAACTGGCATCTTAATATCCGTTATCAAAATATCAATAGGCTGAGATCGAAGCCGTTCAAATGCTTCAAGGCCATTTGCACAATCTCCCACTAAGGTCAGCCCTTGCTCATCCCAATTTATGAAGTTTTTAAGCCCGTTTCGAATAATCGGCTCGTCGTCCACAATCAAAACATAATCGTTCACGTCATTTCCTCCTCGAAGTTGTAGGCAGCAATATCTGAACTCGGAAGCTTTAGCTTTATAAACGGATGACGATATGAATATGAGTACCGAGTCCAATATCACTCGTAACAGATATGCCCGAGCCTGCGCCATAATAAAGCCTTAAGGAATCATAAACATGCTTCATTCCTATGCCTGCTATCGTCATACCTTCCTTTGCATTCAATTGTTTCAACTTCTCTTCTGATATTCCTGAGCCATCATCATGGATCACAATCCGCAACTCTCCCTGCTGCTCTGTCACCTTAATCGTAATATCTCCTCCGCGATTAAGCGGCACGAAGCCGTGGAAGATCGCATTCTCAACGAGCGGCTGAAGCAGCATCCTTGGAATTTTCACTTGATCCGCCCCAGGCTGTACCTCTATAGCCAAAGCATATTTTTGCTCATACCGCATTTCTAAAATAACGATATATTTCTGAATGATCTCCAGCTCTTCCGCAAGTGTAATCATTTGCCCGTTCTTGCCCATATTCGCTTGAAGCAGTCTAGTTAGAGCCGCTAGCCCTTGATCGGCTCGCTCCATCTCTCCTGCTCGAATCAGCCATCTGAGCGTACTAAGCGTATTGTAGAGAAAATGCGGATGAATCCGGTAAGTGACCGCACGCACCTCGGCCTCAAGCTTCTCGTTTTGCTCCTGCTCCACTCGTAGCATCAGCTGTTCAATTTCATCCAGCATTTTATTAAAATGCCTACTCATGAGCCCAATCTCGTCTGTAGACGTTAACGCTGTTCGAACAGATAGATCTCCCTGCTGAACTCTCCTCATCTCTAACGTTAATTGCTTGATAGGTTTCGTAACCTTCTTCGCGATGATAAGACCAACGAGCACCGCAAGCAAAGCGAAGCATGCTGAGGTTATTAAAATACGTGTATGCAGCTTATCCAGCGCCCCCGTTATTTCAAGCGTAGGAACTGTGCCAACCAGCAGCCAACCATTGCTTAGCAGCTGTTTTACGCCATAATAATGGACGCCCTTATTGGCGTACTCGAATTCAACTGCATCATTATGTACAATCAACTCATGCAGTTTGGCATCCTCCACAATTTGACCAATTCGTGAAAGATCCGCATCGATCATAATTTCACCTTTGGGGTTAACGACCATATAACGTCCGGTTTCCCCCAGCTTCACTTGCTTAATCGTATTAATAATGGCCTCGCCATTTAAATTAACGACCAGCAGGCCGATTTGCTGAAGCGATTCAAAGTCTTTTAACGCACGGCTGATCGGGAGAACAAGATCAGTATTTTCCCCGCCGCCGCTAAAAGGATCCTTCCGCATCGGCTGCCATACGAACCCGCCATCCTGCTTTTTCGACTCCGCTACCCACTCTTGATAATTCAAGTCAACCTTTCGCAGTTTGGGTGTAGAAAATGTGCCGCTCCCCCAGCCGATGCCCCCACTTTTAATGATATAAACAATTCTTACAAATGAGCTTGAATAAACGACGTTATTAAGCAGCGTATTTAATGATTGCGTCATCTCGATCTGCTCGCTAAGCGGACTCAAGGTATATTGCATCGCTGATTTTTGCACCTTCAAATCACTGTATATTAAATCGGATGTGTCGCTTCCCGCGTTGAAAATAGAAGACAAGGCATCTGCGGTTTGCTTGGTAACCTGGACGGTAGATGCTCTAACATTTCGTTTTACAAGCGCGGAAGATTCCAAATAGAAAGAGAAACCCGATAAAGTGGTCGGAATCAAAATAATGAGTAAAAACGCTAAAATCATTTTTGAAGCAAATCGGTTCGTTATTTTCTCGAAGCGCGCCATAAGCTGCCCACCTTGTTAAAGAAGATACTCCTAGTTTACCTAAATCAACACGATTAAAATAGAAGGTTTTATAGTAGAGGAGCGCAGCTATGCTGGCTTCGCTCCATTCATTCCCATGCATTACTTTTATATCGGCAAGCGCTTTCATACCAGTGTACAAAACAAAGCGCACGAAAACTATCTTTCGTATCGCTTGTTTATGCCTGCTATTGCAACCTCACTTGTAATTAATGGTTAGTAGATCCCAGTATTTCAGGACTGGAAGCTTAAGTGTAACCTTGCCTTCTTGCTGCTTGAAGCTCAGCTTAATAGGTGATCCTTGATAATAGTCTGGTGAGGCGAATAGGATACTTGCAACTTCACGCTCTGTCTCAATGGAAATGTCTATTTCTTTACGCTCATTAGGTACAGCTTGCTCGCCCTTGCTATCATTCCACTCCATCGTTTTAGCACCAGTGAAGTTAATGAAGTGAACGATGTCGCTTCCGCTTTTCTGCTTCGCAAAGGACCATATTTTGCCTTGCTCTGGAGCAGCGGAAACACTTGTGTCCCCTGTACTTGATACGATTAGTTCAGATTCCTCTACTCCATCTCGCAAAATGTTCTGATAAGCGACAAGGAAATCGTAATAGCGAATAAGCTGCTCTTCCAGTTCAGCTGGAATGGAGAGATTTCGATTAGGGAAATACTCTTTGGCCAGCATATTTTCCCCAAGCTCTAGATGGGATCCGCCGGATGCGAAGATGACTGCGTCTGTAAGCAGAACACCTGGCGTATTAAATTCGCCGCTCGCGTTTGCCAAATCATAGTTCATATAAGCAGCAAGCACCGTGTTTAGCTTATTTTTGCTAAACTGGTTGTTTTGATCGATAATCCCCTTCAGGTTGCCATACTTCGGATGCCCGTCCCATACTTCGGTATATAGGAATGAGAGAGGTGCTTGAGGAGCCATAAAGGCTTGCCCATACTGTCCGACAGCGTTCATTACATAGTCGACATCCAGCTTCTCCTTGGCTGCTTTCAGGAATGATACATAGCCAGGCGCCAGCTTTACACTTTCTCCTTTGGCATTCCAAAGCGCTCCGCGATCGCCTAATTGATCAACATGCCAGCCGTCGAATTTCAATTGGTTAAATACTTCAATTTCTTTATCGATCAGATAGTTTTGCCACTCCACGTTATTTGGGTCATAGAGCATAATGTCGCTGGCCCAGCTGTCTGGCAATGGATGCTTATCCTGATTCGCTTGCGAAGGATCTTTGTACAGCGCCCACGCTTTTTTGACGCCGTCCGCCTCTGCCCCCTCATATGCCCCGAACAATAAATTGTAGTTCATCGCCTTCATGTTTTTGCTGTGCGCAAGGTCAATATAGCCTTTAATTGTATCCAAGGCGACAGGCCTGTTTGCAATATCCGGCCATTCCGACGCTGGTTGATTGCCTTCCAGCTTCAGAGGCTGATGATGTTTATACTGCCAATCATAAAACTGAACGCCGTTAATATGGAACCGATTCAGACGTTCGATTACTGTTGCCATCTCTTCCCCATTCATGCTGTGGAAGTCCGCCAAATAACCATAACGAGGAAATTTGCTCCAGTCTGTGGACACGTCAACTGCGATGTTCTGATGATCCTTCACTTCTTCCTTCGTTGCAAAGAAAACCTCAGCCATATAACCTCGGCCATCTTCCTTTGGAGGCGTCCAATCCCATTCCAATGAATTGCCGTCCACCTTGACTTCTTGCTCAGCGATCTTCTCCCCTAGATGGCGATACTGGACAATCACCTTCGCTTTTGACTCCGTTTTAGCCAAATCCAACGTAAAATGAACGTTGTCGCCGGGACGATAAGCCGATTTGTCGGTCGACAAGCGACTTATTATACCTTGGCTATTCACAAGCTCCGCCTTTATTTCCTTCTGCTCGCTGCAGCCGGAAGCAAGAATCATAAAAGAGGTAATGACAACAATGACTGATGAACTTATTCTATTTCGATTTCTTTTCCGTTTCATTTGATAGCTCCTGTTTTTAGATTTAACCCTTCACTCCGCCTTCGTTAAATCCACCCTGTACGAATCTTTTTTGGAAAATAATATAAAGGATGATCGTCGGAATGAGCGCTATAATGGAAGCAGCAAATACCCATGAATAGTTTGTCGCATATTTATCGTTGAACATCAGCAGTGCAATTGGCAGCGTCCGAAGCGCCTCATCCTTAATAATGACTAGAGCCGTGAAATACTCCTCCCATGTGCCTTGAAAGGAAAGAACTGCAAGCGTCGCAATCGCCGGCATCGACTGAGGCAGGTAAATATTCCAGAAAATGCGCCAGCTGCCACCGCCATCGATCAACACGGACTCCTCGTACTCCTTCGGAATGCTTTGAAAGAATCCACGCAAGAAGAACGTGCTGCCAACAACACCGCCGCCGATATAAATTAACCATAGCCCCCAGTAGGTGTTAACCAAACCAAATGATTTGATAATTAGAAACTGTGGAATAATGTTGATCACTCCGGGAATCATCATGGTCAGAAGAAACATTCGAAATAGAAACTCTTTGCCCGGAAACGTAAATCTGGCAAACCCGTAGGCGGTTAAACAGCCGAGAAACAAACTTCCTGTCATAGACACGATGGTAACGAGCGAGCTGTTCAGGAAATACCTTGCAAAATTATTTTTGCTCCATACTAGCTGGTAATTATATAGGTTTGGGATGACAGAGAATACTTCCTTAGGCCGCGGCAGCGAGTATGCCCCTTTTATGAAGCTCGTCATAATCATATATACGAAGGGAAATAGAAAAGCCAACGCTCCAAGCACGATAATGCTGTAAACTAGAAGCTGAATATGCCATTTAGTTTTCATTTCTTCTCCCTCCTACAAAAACCGCTGATTGCCGAATTTTTTCATCTGAGAATAGGTGAGTAAAAACACTGCAATCCCCATCATGACGGCTACCGCAGATGCATAACCAAAGTTAAAGTTCTTAAATGCTTGCATGTACATAAGGCTTGGCAGCGTCTGTGTCTGATCCATCGGGCCGCCGCGGGTAATAAAGTACACTTGTGGAAAGAAGTTGAATGCTCCGTTAATTAGGTTAATAAGAACGAATGCGGTGACAGGACCTAACATCGGAACCGTAATGCTCCAGAACTGCTTCGTTCCGTTAGCGCCGTCAATTTGCGCCGCTTCATAATATTCCTTCGAAATGCCCTGCAAGGCCGCCAAATAAATGACTACGCCCCAACCAACCGTTTTCCAAATATGAAACAACCAGATGACAATCATAGCCGTCCAATAATTTGATAAAAAATTAATCGGTTCATGGAATATGCCAAGCTGCTTATAAAAGATATAGTTGATCAAGCCATATTCACCGCCAGCGAACATGAACCGGAACAAGAACGCGACCACGATCCAAGATGTGATGATGGGCAAATAATAAATCGTGCGGAACACAATCTTATGCCTAACGAAGTGGATATTAATTAAGACCGCAAACACGATGGCAAGAAACCAGTTAATGGGTACCGTTACCGCGACGTTCAGAACCGTATTTCGGATTGCCATTAACACTTTATTGTTCGGATCCGTAAATGCGGATACGTAGTTTGCAAAGCCAATGAATGGATTTTCTGCATTAGGCATAATGCTGTATTCCTGGAAGCTTATAATTATGTTTTTGATCATCGGATAAATAACGAATACGGCCGTTCCTAAAACACCAAGAAAGATATAAGGCATAACCTTTATCCACTGCTGAATGCCCTTTTTCAACTTTACGCCTGCCGGAATTCGCTGCTCTTGTTTCGGCTGCCCCGTCACTGGTATAGACATATTGATGCTCCTTCCCTATCCTTCATCTCACTAGAGCCTTCATCTACCTTTGCAGCAGATGAAGGCTCTAGCATTTCACTTATTTCTTCAAAATAGCTTCAATGTTTTTCGCTGCCTCATCGAGCGCTTCTTTTGGTTTAAGCTCTCCACGGACCGCTTTCTCAAAAGCAAGATTAACGATTCCTTCCATTTCGCCGTATTGTGGAATCGGTGTGCGCGGCAGTGCAGTTTCAAGCTGCTTCACGTATTCTGTAACGAATGGCTGCTCAAGAAATGCCGGATCGTTTGCTGCCGTTTTGTTTGTAGGGATAAGACCAAGCTTGCTCATGATCTTTTGCGGCTCGTCGCCAAGCATCCATTTTGCAAATGTCCACGCCTCTTGCGGATGCTTTGAGTTTGCAAAGATAACAAGATCCTCGCCGCCTACAACAGATCGGCTGCCGCCTGCACCAGCAGGAATCAAGCCGCGAACCGTTTGCTCCAGCGGTTTGAATTTCGATTCTGCTTCGTTCATCAGAATGCTGTAAAACCAAGGGCCGTCATCAATCATCATATAATCATTGTTTTTCATACCGTCCCATGCGCCTGGCTCGCCGCCAAGAATCGTAGGCGTTACAAGTCCGTCTTTATTCCACTGTACAATCATTTCGAGCGCTTTTACGCTCTCCGGGCTATTCAAGTAGCCTTCAACCTTTGTATAGTCCTCGTTCGTCAATGAACCGCCAAGGCTCCAGAAGTAAGGCGATGCTGCCCATACGTTCGCTCCGCCGATGCCAATACCGCCCGGTTTGCCTTTTGCGACCGCAAGCTTGGCTGCTGCAACGAACTCATCCATTGTCGCAGGAGCTTCTTTTACGCCGATTTCATCCAAAACCGCTTTATTGTAGATAGCAATTTTTGTATTTGTGTTTACTGGAACGCCATAGTAGCCGCCGTTATAGGCATTCGTTTCCATAGGCGCTTCGAACGTATTTGCTTTTAATGCATCAAAACCCTCATTCTTGCTTATATCTTGCAGCGCTCCCATCTTGGCAAATTCAGGAACCCAAATAATATCCATTCGCATGAGGTCAGGTGCTGCATCGCCCGCTACTCCGGCAATAACCTGCTCTTTCAAGCCCTCGTATGGCATTCTTGTCAGCTTGAGCTCGATACCCGGGTTTTCTTTCTCAAAGAGCGGCTTAATATTTTCCGTGAGCACCTTCTCTTCTTGATCGCTATAGGTATGCCAGTATTCAATAGTAATTTTTTTGCCACCCGCTGCCGGAGCGTTACCGCTTTCATTTTTCGGAGCATTTCCTCCGCTATTGGCAGGTGCGTTATTTCCGTTTCCACACGCCGTAATCGTAAAAGCCATTACCGCCGCTAGTACCCCGTACGAAATTGTTTTGTACCATTTCATAGGATTGACCCTCCTCATATTTATGCTTCTCCTTCATTATGCTTAAATCATTCTTCGCTAGAAACCGTTTTCATTGCGGAAAAGGTGTCGTATTTCACTCCGTTTTAAATGCCGCTTTTTTAGAAAAATAAAGAAGGTGTCTTATCTTTCTGTCTAAACAGAAAGATAAGACACCTTCACCATTTACTTTCCAATTGGCTCGAGCGGAGCAACACGTCCTAACGATATGCTTGCGCCTTGAACAGGAGCCGCCCATCGTACGCCATTCGCAATGACTTTCAGCACATCTGGATGATGGTAGATCGGGAATGTTTCATGTCCAGGCCGGAAATAAAACAACTTGCCTTTTCCTCTTCGGTAGCAGCAGCCGCTTCGAAATACCTCTCCCCCCTCGAACCAGGAAATAAATACGAGCTCATCCGGTGCGGGTATGTCAAAGCGCTCCCCGTACATTTCTTCCTTCGGAATTTCAATATAATCATTTAAGCCGTCCGCAATCGGATGGCCGTGCTCGATAACCCAAACCCGCTCTTTCTCGCCATCATCGCGCCATTTGAGATCTCCTGTTTTAGTGCCTAACAAACGCTCAAATATTTTGGAGCCATGGCCAGAATGAAGAACGATTAACCCCATGCCCTCCATGACGCGTGCGCGCACTTTCTCGACAATATCGTCCCGCACCTCAGCATGAGCGAGATGTCCCCACCAGATGAGCACATCCGTATGATACAACACATCATCGCTTAGCCCATGTTCAGGATCATCGAGAACCGCTGTCTTTACTTCAAAGCCATCCACTGTCTTCAAGTAACCGCCAATTGCGTTATGAATTCCTTCGGGATAGATGCTTGCTACCTGTTCATTTTGCTTCTCATGCCGATATTCATTCCAGACAGTTACCTTTATATTAGCCATTGTTAGAAGCCTCCTGTGTTATCGTAATCCAGCGCTCTTCCTGAGTGGACAGGAGAATAGAATCCAGAGTCAGCTGATTGATATAACCATCCTCAATTGATGCGTCGAGACCATCTTGCTTGCCGTTCAGCAAATTAAAGAAGGACTGCATTTGATTTGCTGTGAACGAATTTGGAATATCTATTTTACGGAATTGCGTATCCTCTCCAAGCTTGATTTCAAGGCTATCCTCTTCTTCAAGGTTGTAGATGAGCGCTCCTTGCGTACCATAAATCTCGATCCGTTGGTAATTGCCTCGACCAAAAGCGAAACGGGATATGTTCATCGTAGAGGAGCCGCCATCTTCAAAACGGGCAAGCACATGACAGAAATCATCAACATCCACCTCGCCTTTGCCCTCTCTATTTAGGTTGTCCCGCTCTTTTACAATCGTTCCTGCATCTGCGATAACCTTCACGGTTTCTCCGATAAGGAAGCGCTTAAGATCGAGAATATGAGAACCTAAATCACCGAGCGCACCCGATCCTGACAGATCCTTGCGAAATCGCCAGAGCAGTGGAATTTCCTCATTAATACCCCAGCTTTGCAAATACTGGCTGTATACGTGATTGATCTTGCCAAGCGCGCCTTGCTCAATCAGCTGCTTCGCATATCTAACCGCGGATTTATAACGATACGTGAAACACACCATATGAGGGATGGGATGATTCGCTAATTCCTGTCTAAGAATCACTGCGTCCCTCGCATCAAGGGCAATTGGCTTCTCAAGGGCAAATGGCTTGCGATGAATAATGGCGTCATACGCGATCTGAAAATGATTGCTGTTTGGTGTGCCTATGGTCACAGCATCCAGCTCTGATTGCTTTAACATATCCAAATGATTTACATACTGCCGCTCAAGCGGAATACCCAATTCATTTCCTTTGTCCAAAAGCGCTTCCTCATTACAATCACATATCGACCATATTTCAGCATGCTCACTTGCCAAGATGCCTTCAATATGAAAGTTAGCAATGCCGCCAAGCCCAATAACGCCTATTTTCAGCTTCTTCATATGCTTCATCCCGTCCTTATAGTGGCTTCAATTACAAACCCAGTATAGTTTGTGTTAGAATGAACGGGAATGTCCGATCTAGACTCTTTTTGTACAAAAGCGACTTTTACGGAGTGAAGGAGGTCATAACTATTGCTGTCCATGAACATGGATTTAGTGCCTCGCATAAAAATTATGGGGTTTATTGCTTACAAAAGCCCGTGGATTCATTTCAAACGAAATATAAATGAGTATGTGCTCTATTTCATCAGAAGTGGAGAACTCCATATTAAAGAGGAGAAAAATCATTATGTTCTGCGTAAAGGTGACTTGCTTATTCTTGAGCCCAATTTGAATCATGAAGGGACTGCAAAGCATATTTGCGATTACTATTACATTCACTTTGAGCATTCAGATATTAAAGCTGTGTATAGGGATGATATGCTGGCTTTAGCCAATTACTTTATTGTTGAGCATGACCAGTCTCCGTTTATTGAGCATAAGCCTACCGTTAATGGAATCCATCCAAATCACTGCTACTTCCCCAAATACCATACGATTTCTGATAAAACCAGATTTAATCTCATCCTGCATGCATTAAATGAAATGCAGAAGCTCTACATGCGCAGGTATTACAATAGAAGCCTAACTGCTTTTCAATTTATGCAATGGCTCGTTGAGCTCTCACGTGAATATTTTATGGATGAGCTGAAGCGCAACGACCGAATTCATTCGAAGTCGGTTTTTAAGGTTAACGCGCTGCTCGATTATATCCATCAAAACTATCAGAGCAAAATAACCGGCAAAGACATTGAGCTTGCATTTGAAGGCAACTATGATTATTTAAACCGTGCCTTTAAGCTCGTTACCGGCCAATCGATCATTCGGTACATCAACGCGGTTCGAGTAAACCAAGCGAAACAATTGATTGAAACGACGCCGCTCAGCATAGGAGAAATCGGTTATCTAGTCGGGATCAACGATCCCTATCATTTCAGCAAAGCATTCAAAAAATATGTCGGCCTCTCTCCTACTCAATATTTTAAGCAAGTATGGAAGAGCGACTAAAAACCCTCCAAACGACCATCGTTAGGAGGGTTTTTTGGGCTTTAATCCATAGAAGCTATCTATCATTATGGGGCAAATATCTTCAATTGATACTAGCAGATTTTGATAGAGATAGGGATATTGACCAGTACGAACACTCTATCATGTACGTATACTTACACTACATAGATACAAAATAAATAAGAGAAAGGAGGATCTCTAGCTTTGCTAGAATGCTAGTTTTCCAAGTAGCCTAAGGTTCAATCTAGAAAAGGAGTGCTGCACAATAAAGCAAAAAAAGGGTTCAAAACTGAAAAGAGGTTAAAGCATGCATGACTTAATGATCATTATGACCATTTCCGCGTTCCTTCTAACAATCAGCTTCATCTTCTGGCGACCGCAGGTCAATGAAGCGATACCCGCAACAATCGGAGCTGCAGTCGTTCTTCTTAGCGGAAGCGTCTCGCTTTCCGATCTCGGTCAAATAACCGAAACGATAAGCGGGGCTGCGGTCACCATTATTGCTACTATCGTTATGGCCATTGTTTTAGAAAGCTTCGGTTTTTTCTACTGGGCAGCCGAGCTGCTCACCAAAAAAGCCCGCGGCTCCGGCATTCGTTTGTTTTGGCTAACAAACCTATTTTGTTTTCTCATGACACTTTTTGTAAACAATGATGGAAGCATCTTAATTACAACGCCCATATTGCTGCTCTTGCTGCAAAATATGGGACTAAAAAAACATCAAAAAATACCTTATCTATTATCTGGCGCCTTAATCGCAACGGCATCTAGTGCCCCTATCGGCGTAAGCAATATCGTCAATTTAATTGCGTTAAAAATCGTTCATATGGATCTCTACATGCATACCGCCATGATGTTCGTACCTGCTTCGCTTGGACTTGTCCTCTTGTCGCTCCTGCTGTTTGCCGTCTTCTATCGCACACTTCCAAAAACACTCCCTCCCGCTTCCAGGTGGAATCTTATGCCCGGCAGCCATCCGTTAAAGGAAACCTTGCCTAAAGAGAACCGCAACCGCTTCATGCGCAATATTCTTATTTTTGTATTTTGTGTTCGTATCAGCCTCTTTGTCGCATCCTACATCCACTTCCCCGTCGCTGCAATGGCTGTTATCGGGTCTGCTCTTCTGCTAGGCTGGCGTTGGTACCACTTGAAAATTTCACCGGCGGACATGCTCAAAAAAACTCCTTGGTATATACTCATATTCGCTTTCAGCATGTATGTAATCATTTATGGCCTTAACAACATTGGTTTAACGGATTGGCTTATTCATCTTATGCAGCCTCTCATCTCAGGAAGCCTGCTTCACGCCAGCGTTCTCATGGGCGGACTTTTAAGCGTACTCTCCAATTTATTCAACAACCATCCCGCACTTATGGTCGGTACGATTACACTAATGAATATGGGCCTCGATCCTCTGACGTTAAAAATTGCTTATCTCGCTAGTGTCATCGGCAGTGACATCGGTTCGCTCCTATTGCCAATTGGCACATTGGCAACGCTTATGTGGATGCATATCGTACGTAAAGGCGGGGTTCCAATTAGCTGGGTTCAGTATTTGAAGGTAACTTCAATCGTCATTCCGATTACCGTTGTATTCACGTTGATTCTATTATCGTATTGGGTATACTGGGTGTTCTAATTTGCAAAAAAAGAGACCTTCCGCAAGGAAGGTCTCTACTATATATAATAGGATAAACATTTCATCTGGTTAATAGCTGTATTTTATACTCGAAATAATCCATAACCGTCCAAAGGCACGACAGGCGACCTATCTATCTTGAGTCCCTGTGATTGTCCATGGAAAGCAACATCAACCAGCCACTGTGTAAAGTCGGCAACATCCATTGATTCCAGCTCCTGCAAGGTGAAGAAACCGGCAGCGTCAACCTCCACAAAATCCGGGGCAGGCTCTCCGCTCACATATTCCATCTCAAATGCGACGTACAGATTATGTATATTTCTCGGCTGATCACGCAGTGCTACGACGTTTTTAACGATTGCTTGCACGCCGCACTCCTCCATAACCTCTCGCTCAATCGTGTCTTGAATGGCTTCCAACTGCTCGATATAGCCGCCAGGATTCGTCCATTTTCCTTTTCCAGGCTCTTGCGCTCGGCGAACGAGCAAAATTTTCTCATCCTTAACGACCAGTGCTCCGACACCAATGCTATAATTTCCCCAATGAACAAAGCTGCAGCTCGTACAAGCCCGCCTCATCGTACCGTCAACGTCACGGGTTTCGAGCTCATGACCGCATGACATACAAAATTTCGCTTCCATTTGCTTCACCTCTGCATCAAGCTTTTTATCTCATTTGATTATACGAATTATTTCAGCTTATGCATAGGTTGTACCCATTAAGTACGAACCTTTCATTTGATAAGGAACAGGACGTACAGGTATAATGCCAATATGAGCTACAGCATAGGAGGACAAAGATCATGCGTTTTGTAAGCAATAATGGCATCACCGACCCAACGCTTAATTTGGCATTAGAGGAATATATATTGCGTTCATTGCCTGACAACGATGACTACTTGCTTTTCTACATAAATGAGCCATCCATCATCATTGGCAAAAACCAAAATACCGTCGAGGAAGTTAATGCAGATTACGTCGAGAGCAGCGGGCTTCACGTCGTCCGCAGACTCTCTGGAGGGGGAGCCGTCTACCACGATCTCGGTAACTTGAATTTCAGCTTTATTATGAAGGATGACGGTAAGTCCTTCCACAATTTCAAGAAGTTCACCGAGCCCGTTGTACGCGCGCTTCAAGAACTGGGTGTAGACGCCGAAATGACTGGCCGAAATGATCTACAGGTTGGCGAGCGAAAAATATCCGGCAATGCGCAATTTTCGACGAAGGGCAAAATGTTCAGCCATGGAACGCTGCTGTTTAATTCTGAAATCGAAAATGTTGTATCTGCGCTGAAGGCAAATGCTGAGAAATATGTATCAAAATCAACGAAGTCGATCCGCAGCCGCGTGGCGAATATTACAGAGTTTTTGAAGGAGCCTATGACGATAGAGCAGTTTAGGCAAAGACTGCTTCAGTCCATCTTTGAGCAATCTGCTGAAATCCCGTTCTACGAGTTATCTGAACAGGACTGGCAAAATGTGCACAAGCTGGCGGAAGAGCGCTACCGCAGCTGGGAATGGAACTATGGCCGTTCTCCATCCTTTAATGTACAGCAGAAGAAACGAATCGAAGGAGTCGGCACCTTTGATGTTCGTCTACAGGTTGAAGAAGGATTGATTGTAAACGCCGCTATTTACGGGGACTTTTTTGGCCGTGGCGACAGCAATGAAGTTGCTCAGAAACTGATCGGCATTCGTTATGAAGCTTCTGCTCTAAAGCAGCTTACAGCTGATATTGATCTGCCCTTCTATTTTGGTCCGGTAACGAAGGAACAATGGCTTGAGTTAATTTTGTAAGCAGCATGCAAACAGCCCCTTGCCATATGCGAGGGGCTGTTTACGTAATCATTGAAGGAGAGATTATGTTCACCCTTCATCCCCGCTCTCTTTATCCATTGAAACGTCGATATAACCGATTTACTGCTGCTGACATCTTCTCATTTTCCTTCCCCTTGCGCTCCAGGTTTTCCTGATCTGCCCTCTCAAGCGAAAGCAGGATTAATCCATAACCAACGGCTGAAAGCGATGCTGAAAGCTTGGCCAGTTCTTCAGACTTAATCTCTTTTTTATCTGCCATCCACTTTTCTCCTTTTATATTGAAATTTTTGGGGAAACTTTTATGTGATAAGCTGAATCATCATGGTCAAAGGTTTAAAGCAGCTCTTCCTTTTCCTCTTTTGCTTTTATGACGGCAAACAATCCAAATAAATCGCCAATGACTAATATAACTGCAGCCCATATAGCAAGGTCATCAGACGATAATTCAGTTATCTCCGGTTTTGTTGTCGTTTTTGGCATTCGGATTAAGCTCCTTGATTTCATGTGATGATAACAGCCTATGCCAAGGAGCTGATTTGGGTTTGGGCGTATGCCGCTGTGTCTAGAAATAAAAAGGACGACAGCAAGAAACCCCAAGCGGTTCGCTCGGGGCTTTCAACCAGTTATACCATTCTGAACTTAGAGACATGGCTTTGCAAATCACCTGCTGCAGCATGAAGCGTTGTTGCAGATGCTGTTATTTCCTCCATGTATGCTAGCTGCTCTTCGGTTGCTGCAGATACGCTTTGCGTCAATGCTGATGATTCATTAGCCTGCTTCGCGCTGGCTGAAGTGGAAGCAGCAACGTTTTGCGAGCCTGTAGATATTTGTATGGATGACGCAGCAATCTCTTGAATTTGGCTCGCTACCTCACTCACTGAACTGCGGATAAGCTGGAATTGGCTGCTTGTCTCGATCAATGAACGCTTTCCCTTTTTCACTTCATTTTTCCCTTTATCCATCATAGAAACAGCCTGCATTGTATTGTTGCGTACAGTGCCGAGCAGCTTAGACGCTTTTTTTGACGCTTCTTCCGATTGTTTCGCTAAGTTTCTAACCTCTTCCGCTACTACAGCAAACCCTAAGCCATGTTCCCCTGCCCTTGCTGCTTCAATGGTTGCATTTAATGCAAGCAGCCGAGTCTGACCCGAAATGGATGCAATTAATGCTACGATGTTCTCGATGTGCTGCACGCTTTCCTTCACAATTTCCATCGAATTCGCAGTTTCATCGACGATTTGATCAATGCTGCTCATGTCTTGGGTGGCAAGCTCCATGTAGGAATGTCCGCCATCTACGATAAGAATGGCTTGCTCTGACGTTTCCGAAATCACCGTTACCGCGGATGTTATGCTTCTAATTGCTTCGACAATGTCCTCCATCGCTGTTGAAATTGCTTCTGAGCCTTGCAGCTGCTCCTCTGCTGATGCAGCAACCAGCTGCGTCGATTCAACGATGTAATACGTAGCTGCTGAGGTTTGTTTGGCTCCTTCACGCATCTCCTCCGAGCTTGCTGCCAGCTGCTTCGCAGCCTGATTGACCTGCTCTATCATCTCCTGCAAACCGCTTCTCATACTATCAAACGAGTCTGCTAATGAACCGATTTCATCTTTATTTCGAATGTGAAGAGGCGTGCTGCGCAAATCACCGCTGGCTACGGCCACAGCTAATCCCGACAAACGTCTAATGGGAATGGAAATATTTCTAGAAAGCAGCGTACCCAGCAGCAGCGTCACCGCAATAAGGAGAATACTTCCGATAAGCATAGAAATATTTGACTGATTAACTTCCCTATCGTTTGCCAGTACCTTTTCCGCCATAACGTTCTCTTGTTTTTGAGCGAGTTTAATCGCATTGGTGCGAATTAGCTTCGCCAAAGGGAAAACGCGTGTATTGGCATAAGAAGTGGCCTTTAACTGCTCCACATCGTTAAACGCTGCTATCCGTTCCATGTATTGATTGTTCCAGCCCAGAAGGGCGTCAAGCGCTTTAATATCTTCCTCATTTTGTATTAAAGCTTGTGCTGCCTTTGCTTGACTAACAATATCCGCACTTACCTCATCCATTTCTTTTAACGTGTCTTTATTTTTATTCAATAAGTAATCGCTAAAGCTGCTATTGAGCTGAACGGCATTTCTTTGAATAGACTCCATATTCATAAGGACGGCTACATTATTGTTAATAAGATCATTATAGGATCTATTAAGGTTATTGAGATTATAAAAAATAAAGCATAATAGAAGCATAATAAAAACAATTGCAGCAAAAAAACTGCCGTATATCTTATTGGCTATCGTTAATTTACGTTTGCTCCCAATATTCAATTTCATCTATGCCGTCCTCCTTGCGTTTTCTGCGGGGCAATATGTACTTCATGAAAAAGCTTTAAATAAAAGGGCTGCCGCTGGCAGCCCTTTATTTATTGCTATAATTTAATTTTTCTTAAGGAGCTTGCTAATGATAACGGCTGCTTGCGCTCTATTAGCTATGCCTTTTGGAGCATAGGAGCCATCCGTCATACCGTTGATCACGCCTTGCTCTGTCAGAAGGGCAATTGCTTCTTTCGCATACGATGCCATTTTAGCTTGGTCGCTAAATTTACTTAAGGCACCCTCTACGTCACTTGCTGCTGCATCCTTATTGATGAGCTTCAAGGCGTTGGCAGCCATAATAGCCATTTCCTCACGTGTAATTGGTCGGTTAGGATCGAATTTGCCCTCTCCTACACCTTGAGCCAGTCCTGCTTTCACCGCTGCAGCTACTGAAGCGTAGTACCAATCCGACGTTTTCACATCACTGAAGTCTGCCGTAGCACTCTCATCCCCTAGTTGATAAGCGCGAACAAGCATGGTCAAAAACTCAGCTCGCGTTACTTGTTTAAGCGGTGCAAATGATGTGCTGCTAATACCTGTAATAATGCCTTTTCCAGCCAACTCCTTAATTGCGTCTCCAGCCCAAGCCTCGACAGCTCCTAAATCTTTAAACTCAGGAACGGCAACTGGCGTTGGCGTCGGTTTAGGAGTCGGTGTTGGCGTTGGTGTTATAACTGGATTTGGTCCGCCGGTGCCTGGGTCCGGTGTCGGAGTGACAACTGGATCTGGTGTTGGTGTCGGTGTTTCAACCGGGTCCGGTGTTGGTGTCGGTGTTTCAACTGGGTCCGGTGTCGGTGTTGGTGTTTCAACTGGATCCGGTGTCGGTGTTGGTATTGGTGTTTCGACTGGATCTGGCGTTGGTGTTGGTGTTGGTGTTACAACAGGTCCCGTCTCCTCAGCAGATGCCGCAGCGAATATTGCATTGGCTACTACTCTGAACTGCTTTTGCGGATGTGCTCTGTTCAGCAAATCATTCGCAAATAACGTGACATTAATTTTGCCTTTTTTGTAGGTGAAGCCAATCGTTTTACCTTTTACTTTATCATTTCCAGGCCACCAGCCTGCTTTAAAGAAGTCAGCATCTGTGCTTGCCGTTGCCAACACCTTCGCATTTGCAGGAGTAGAAGTGATCCATGAACCCGATGCGGTGTAGAAGTATTCTTTTGTATCATACGCAGCCGTAATCAAATGCGTCTGATCCAGCTCTGTTTTGAACAAGCCTTCATGAGAGCTTCCTGTCGTTGCGAAATCGAATCCTGGCAGCAGCGTCGAACCCTTCATCGTGTTCATTGCCGATCTTCCGAATCCAATATAAGGCTTGCCCTCACCGATCAGGTTCGTGCTTGCTTGTCCGCTTGTGTTAATCAGTACATCGCTTGCCGCCATATCCGTTGTCACAGGGAAGCCCAAATCTTTTAGAACAAAAGCAGGGACTCCTGTTGCGGATACTGTCGTTAATTTCAGCAGCGGCCCTTCCTTGCTGTTCTTATTGTCAAAAGCGATCACATCTAACAAATATTTTTTGGAAATAGACTGGAGATCCGCTTTGGAAACGAGGAAATCTCCTAATTCATAACCTGCAGCACCTTTGCTCAGCATCGTTACTGCTTTCTTAGCTGCAAGCAATTCATTTACTGCTTTAATGGCCGCATTGCTTGTATTTCTAATGACATACTGTTCTGCGTCGCCTGGAATAGTCGTCTCTGGAATTACGACTCCAGTAACGCTCGTCGTTTTACCGGAGAAGGCTCCATCCTGACGTACCACATAACGATCAAAACCTCTCATATCAGCAAAGCTTTGAACGATCTCGGCATACATTTCAGAGAAATCCGATACATCAAAGCCATCATACAAGACGAGGTTAGCGTAACCCCTCTTCGCTTGCTTCATGTTGACAACGTAAGAGCCAATTGGATAAACGACCTCGCCAATCGTCACAGGTGTCGTGGTTTGTTCAACTTTGACGCCATTGCTCAGCAAGTACTGAACCATTTCATACGTTGCTAGGCGGTTTTTTTGCAATTCGCTTGCTACAGGAAGAACATAATAGTCTGGGAAGAAATTAGTTTCTGCACCGCGCGGTCTGCCAATCTCTTGGTCAGCAGCATTCGTCAAATATTTATCAACGGTACGGCTGTCTGTATTCTCGACTCCGCGTTTATAAACTTCAAGCTGGTTCAAAAACAATTTTTCTTTGTTTTCTACTACATATTTTGTTGCAGCAACGCTCGCATAGAAGAGTGCAGTCGTTGAATCCTCGTTAAGCTCTGGTATTTCCAGCGTGTGACCTAATGCACCATGGTGCATCGCATAAACAGCTGTATACGCAGGAGATGCATCGTCCCAGCCTGATTTATTAGGTCCGTTGTTGTTTTGATGAGATTCATACGGAATTTCGTAGCTTGTATATTTGGTATTAGCAATACCTGCTTTACCCATCGCATTCGCTTGCTCGAGCATGCTGCCAATCAATAGATCGTACTCGAAGTTCGGATCATGCGGCGGCGTACACGGCTCGATCAGGAAGCTGCCTACGAAACCATGCATATCCAAGAAGGAAAGCGGCGACCATTTGGCAATTTCTTTCGTTACGATTTTTGTTTCGGGCTGCGTTTGATAGGAATTATCGCGGTTCAAGTCAAACGAGTTGGCATTTGCCCGCGTATTCAGGGAGCGTCCATCTGGATTTTCCGTGAAATTCATTAAGAAAATAGCATTTTCAAGCGCATCATTTACGTTTAACGTAACAGGCAGCGGATTAGCAGCATCCTCGTTCGTATTAAACGTGATGTTATCCTTCATCCCCATTTCCCGGAAGAAGTTAAGAATAACGTCAACGCCAGGCGCTTCATCCGGATGGATGTTGTTAAGCCATACTGGAACTTTATAGTCTGTGAACGTGCCATTTTTGATTTTATCCTGCAAGCCCTTCGGATCATTCATCATAGCAGGCATCGTTTCATTTAAGTATTTGTCTACAGACGCTTTGTCCTTTGCCAAAATCGTAAAATATATGTTTCTGCCCTGCACGGATTGGCCAAGAACCTGCGTTTCGACATAGCGATTATTTTTCGCATTAATTTCTGCTGTAATCGCGTCAATCTCTGGTTTAATTTCATCATACGAATGATAGCTGTCATACACATTAAGCTTAATTGGTGCTGTCGCGATGGTGCGGCCATTCTGATCTAGAACAGCAAAATCACGAGTACCAAGCATTGCCGGGTATCTGGAACGATGAGAACCTGACAAGTTGGTTGTGTTGTAAATAAGGTCAAACGTAACTTGCGCTTTAACCGTCGTTCCATCCAGCACTGGCGTCCCTTCCAAATAGATGAATGGGTCTCCCGAATACGAGTTCGTGCCCCACTTTTTCCATTCGGTCAGAGGTTTCTCGCCATAGCTCCATTTCAGATCTGCAAGCGTTACGCCTGCCGGCAATTCGAAAGAAACGTCAATCGTTCTTTTTTCTGTTATGGATGCTTTATCTTTGCTTAGTTGAAGCTTCTCAGGTGCAAGCTCTTCTACTTCTAGAAGAATGCCTGTCAGCAATTTTGTAAATGTGGTTAAATGCTCTTGGATTCTTCCCGGGTAAGCAGATTCGATGTAATTAAGAGTATCTTTTGCTGTGTGCCATATCTCTCCATCCAGTGTAGTTTGCGTATAACCATCCTTGTCGCCAAGGGTCCAGTTCGTCGCTTCCAAGTAGGCATAAGGAATGCCTGCTTTCGAGAATGGCGCATGATCACTCCAGTCACCTGTTGTGCCAGCTGGGTACTGAGGATTTTCGCCTGGATTGGTAATGACGGAAAGATCAAGGCGATCAGCAATGCTAAGGCCTAGGTCACGAACGAAACCTTTTGAGCCTTTGCTGCCATAAATGTACATATTGTCACCGACAGCCACACTATCGAGGTTAATCATCGCAACTGTGTTTTTCTTATCTTCTGCAGTCATTTGAGACACATAATATTGAGAACCTCTAAGTCCTTGCTCTTCCGCGCCAAACGCAATGAATTTAATCGTATACGGCGTAGCTAGCTTGGACACTGCTTTCGCTGATTCCAGCATAACCGCTACACCTGATGCATTATCATCAGCACCTTTGCCTGCATTGACGGAGTCATAATGCGCGCCTACGATTATAACCTTTGGCGAGGTTCCTACTTTAGTCGCTACGATGTTATTTGAATTAACCGTTGTCCCACTGCGAGTATAGCTGAACGGCTGAACCGCAGTATTAAAGCCTAATTTTTCAAATTCAGCCTTTACATAATTTCCGGCTTCAACCTCTTTCGTTGTACCCGCAACACGAGCACCGATTGTGGTCGCCATATAATTAAGATAATCATAAGCACTTTTGCCAACCGAATCTTCCGGCTCAGCAAATGCAGAGACGATCAGCGGCTCCGTATCCGAAGTTTCTTCCAGCCCCGTTGTTTCTGGAGCGACTGCAGTCTCCTCAACAGGAACCGAACCTGTATCGGCACCTTCCCGCGCATATGCAGCACCAGGAGCAATGATAGAGAAAATGAGCATTAAGGAAAGCATGAGTGCGAGAAGCTTTTGAGAGATAATCTTCTTAGACATGTTCTTCCTCCTTTTTTGTCTAGCAATTAATCCAATAAACAGAGTGCAGCCAAATGACAGATTAACAATGCTATACTCATCACTCCCATTCCGCTTTTGCGTTAATCAATTTTGACTTAATCTAGGATGCGCCTTATGTATATGTGGGTAAAGCGTCAAAATTTGTATACAATATACTTCTTTACGTGAGATAGTGTAACATCAACATTCCATATAGACAATGATATTTTCAGAAATTCGATCAAAATTCGATAAAAATCAATCTTTTATGTTATTTTATATAACATTAAACCTTAAGAATACCGACCATTATTCATTCATAGTTTAATAGACGTAAGCTTAGCTTGCGTGAACAATAGCATATAATCATGTCCGCCAGCCTTTGAATCTGTACCCGACATATTAAATCCCCCAAAGGGATGAACCCCTACTAACGCTCCCGTACATTTACGATTAATATACAGATTGCCGCAATGCATTTCCTGCAGCGCTGCTTGAATACGATCCTCTTCTGCCGAGAAAAAAGCTCCTGTCAGACCAAACTCCGTATCATTGTAAATATGAATAGCCTCCTGCCAATCCTTCGCCTTAGCTATGGCTAGTACAGGCCCGAATATCTCTTCTTGCATTAACGAATCTTTTGGAGCAACATCAGCGAATACCGTTGGCTCTATGAAATAGCCGCCCTCTATTCCTTTTCCTCCGCCTACTATTAATCTACCTTCACTCTTGCCTCTCTCAATAGCATTCAAAATCTTGTCAAAAGAAGCTTTATCAATAACAGGCCCGATTGCCGCATTCTCTTCCGGTGAACCCATAACAAGCTTGCTCGTTCTTTCTTTCACTTTTTCAATTAGCTCATCATACACATCTGCTACAACAATGGCTCTTGAGCCTGCCGAGCATTTCTGTCCTTGAAACCCAAATGCAGATGCTACAATAGCATCAGCAGCAGCATCGATATTGGCCGTTTCATCTACGACAATACCGTCTTTCCCGCCCATTTCCGCTACAACTCGCTTCATCCAGATTTGTCCCGGCGCTTGTTCAGCTGCCAGCCTATTAATACGCAGCCCTATTTCCTTCGAGCCTGTGAAGCTAATGAATCTGGTCTTTGGATGGCTAGTCAAGTAGTCGCCGATTTCTGCACCGCTTCCCGGCAAATACTGAATAACATCAGCAGGCATCCCCGCCTCCACCATCAGCTCATAGAACTTGTAAGCAATAATCGGAGTTGTAGATGCAGGTTTCATAATAATCGTGTTGCCTGCAACAATAGAGGCACTAGCCATTCCAGCGCATATTGCCAGCGGGAAATTCCAAGGCGGAATAACAATCCCAACGCCCAGCGGAATATAAGTCAGCCGATTGTCTTCACCTGCCAGCTTAACCAGCGGTTTTAGCTCATTGGTTTCCGCTAATTTCAACATTTCACGTGCATAATAATCCATAAAATCAATCGCTTCTGCCGTATCCGCATCGGCTTCTGCCCAGTTTTTACCCGACTCAATTACGAGCCACGCCGAAAAATAGTGCTTCCGCTCCCGCATGAGCGCTGCGGCTTTCATCAAGCAGCTCGCCCGTGTCCATACCGATGTATGTTTCCACGTTTCAAAAGCAGCAAGCGCTGATTTCATCGCCTGTTCAGCTAATTCTCGGCTCGCTTTTGCCACTTCGCCTACTACTTCATCCGACTTTGCCGGGTTGCGTGATACGATATAATCAGAGGTATGAACAGCATGACCTCCAATATGCAGCGGATATTGCTTGCCTAATTCCGTTCTCACATGAGCAATTGCTTCCAGAAAGGCAGCACGGTTCTCAGCATTGCCAAAATCAGTCATCGGTTCAGTAACAAATGGCGTTACATTCCATTCTCTCATTGTCATTCCCCTCTACTTCCACATATTTTTCAGTACAAACCAAACGTTATCAGGTCGTTCTGCCAGTCTTCTCATGAAATAACCAAACCAATCTTCACCGTAAGGAACATAGATTCTTTCTCTATAACCATCGCGAACGAGTTCATCCTGCAGCTCCTCGCAAATGCCATAAAGCATTTGGAACTCGAATTGCTCCACTGGAATTCCCTGCTCTTTGATGAACCTTTTTGCGGTCTCAATGATGGCACGATCATGGGTCGCTATCCCTGTGTAGCTGCCGCTCTGCAAATGCATCTTTATTAATCTCTCAAATGATTGATCGACATCCGTTTTCTGCGGATAGGCAACCTCTTCAGCTTCTTTATAGGCGCCCTTCACCAGTCTTAGGTTGGAACGATTAAGTCCTAGCTCATGAACATCCTGCTCCGAACGAAACAAATAAGCTTGAATAACGATACCTACATGGTCATATGACTCTCGCAGCCTCTTATATAGATCAAGAGCAGGCTGACAGTGAGAGTAATCTTCCATATCGATTCGAACAAAAATGTTCATTTTTGCAGCGGCATCCAATATCGTTCTCATATGCTCCTCGCACAGCTTGCTGTCCAGATCCAGTCCTAAGCTTGTAAGCTTTAAGGATAAGTTCGCATTTGCATTAGAAGCAGCAATTGCCTTAAGCGTGCGCAAGCACATATTTGCCGAATGGGCTGCCTCTTCCTTGCCTCGAACAAATTCACCTAAATGATCTAAAGTTGCCATTTTTCCTTGTTTATTAAGCTTCTTGACCGCTTCAATGGCGCTGCTTATTTCAACCCCAGCTACAAATCGGCTAGCTCCTAGCTTGAGCCCATATTTACGCGCCAAGTTCCCAATCCGACTGCTTTTTCCGAGAGTCAGAAAAAAGCTCCTCATCATTTTTTCCATAGTGAACCCTCGTCCCCTAACCGCCTAGATTCTATATGATTCGTTTGCCAAGCAGAGAGGTCGCCATCTCAACCGCAAGACGAGAAGTACGCATGCCTACATCCAGCAGAGGATTTACTTCCACAATATCCATAGAGGTTACGCGGCCTGTTTCAGCTAGCAGCTCCAGCGCTAAATGCGCTTCGCGATAGCTTATTCCGCCTGGAACCGGCGTTCCTACACCGATAGCTTCCGCCGGGTCCATACAATCCATATCAAAGCTTACATGCACGCCATCCGTACCGCTGCTCACAATCTCTATCGCCTTCTCCATGACTGCCTTCATGCCCATTCGGTCAATGTCATGCATCGTGAAGCAAGCGATTCCTTCTGAGCGAATAAGCTCCTTCTCGTAATGATCCAAATCACGCGCTCCGATAATCACTACATTTTCTTTCTTAATGAGCGGTCCAGCTCCCGGTATATCGGAAAGCTTAAATTTCCCTAGACCCATCGCTACCGCAAGCGGCATACCGTGCATATTCCCGGAAGGAGTGGTCTCCTCTGTATTCAAGTCGCCATGCGCATCAAACCAGATAATGCCCAAATTATTGTAATGACCAGTCAAACCAGCTAACGAGCCAATTGCAACACTGTGGTCCCCCCCTAATACGAGAGGAAAAGAGTCCGCAAGCACTGCGCGATAGACCTGTTCACCTACTAGCCCGCTCATCTCTTTCACTTCAGGAAAATATTTCATCTTGGGCTGCTTCGGATCAAGCACGCCATGCCTCGGGCAGCTGACCTCGTAGTTGCCAACTAAATCAAATCCCATGCTTCTGATTTGACGCGCAAGCCCTGATTGAATAATGCTTTCCGGTCCAAGCTCCGATCCTGCGCGGCTTCCGCCCATCCAGAACGGAACGCTTATGAGTCTCACTTTTTTGCTCGCCATAAAATCCGTCCTCCCCGTCTTGTTAAGATTCGCTTCCCCAATGCTTCCCATAGTGAACATCCCTTCCTTAAGCTGTCTCCGTCCGCAAATTCATCCCTTATTCGGATTGAAGCACAAGCACAATCCTTTCTATCGCCCAATCGATCTCTTCTTTCGTAATAATGAGCGGCGGCGCGAACCTTATGGTCGTGTCATGTGTTTCTTTGCACAAAAGCCCTTCCGCCATCAGACGTTCACAGTATGGCCTCGCTGCTGTATCAAGCTCCAAACCGATAAACAAGCCCTTACCGCGAATTTCCACAATATGCGGTGAACTAATTTCAGCTAATTGTTCTCGAAAATATTTCCCCAGTTCATCCGAACGCTCTGCCAGCTTTTCCTCCTCAATGACATCAATCGCTGCTGAAGAGACCGCACAAGCCAGCGGGTTGCCGCCAAACGTAGATCCATGCGAACCAGGCTCAAAAACATTTAAAATCGTATCGTTTGCGGCGATTGCCGAAATGGGCATTACCCCGCCGCCCAGTGCTTTGCCCATAATATAAACATCTGGTGTTACATCTTCCCAATCGCACGCAAAGCGTCTGCCTGTACGTCCAAAACCGGTTTGAATTTCATCGGCCACGAACAGCACATCATTTTGTTTGCACAATGCATAAGCTCCTGTCAAATATCCTTCCGGCGGAATAATGATGCCCGCCTCCCCTTGAATCGGCTCAACGAGAAAGGCAGCTGTATTTGGCGTAATCGCCTGTTCAAGAGCAGCCAAATCGCCATAAGGAACTAGCTTGAAGCCTGGCGTAAATGGCCCAAAATCCTTTTTGTATTCCTCCGTTGATGAGAAGGAAGTGACCGTTATCGTCCGACCATGAAAATTGCCCATACAAACGATAATTTCCGCTTGGTCGTGCTCCACGCCTTTCTCACGATATGCCCAGCGACGAACCGCCTTAATAGCGGTTTCCACTGCTTCTGCCCCCGTGTTCATTGCCAAAATTTTATTTTTACCCGTGTAATTAACGAGCTTTTCATAAAACTCGCCCAGCTTATCATTGTGAAAAGCACGTGAAGTGAGCGTTACTTTATCCGCTTGATCCTTAAGTGCATGAATAATCTTTGGATGCCTATGACCATGATTAAGAGCGCTGTACGCACTAAGCATATCCATATACCGATTGCCTTCAGGGTCGTTCACCCAGACACCTTCAGCCTCCGAAATGACGATAGGCAGCGGATGGTAATTGTGTGCGCCGTATCGATCCGACTGCTCCATGACAACCGCTGTAGATTTGGTAGATGTCATATCGATGAAATCACTCCCTGTAAATTTGTATACAATATTCAATTACTGTTATAAAAAAACCTGGATTGATTATTAACCACCAGGAATTTACAAACTAAACGACCTTGCTGCTATAAAACCTTTGCCAAAAAATCTTTTGTTCTCGGATGCTGAGGATTTTGGAATACCTTCAGCGGCACTCCCTCTTCAACAATGCAGCCGCCATCCATAAACAGCAGCCTATCGCCAACCTCGCGGGCAAAACCCATTTCATGCGTTACAATAACCATCGTCATTCCGTTTTGAGCAAGCTTCCGCATGACTTCAAGCACCTCGCCAACCATCTCAGGATCAAGTGCTGACGTTGGTTCATCAAACAGCATCACGCTAGGCTGCATGGCAAGCGCTCTCGCTATCGCAACACGCTGCTTTTGTCCGCCTGAGAGACGATCTGGATAGGCATCTTTCTTGTCTTCGAGCCCCACTAAGCGCAGCAGCTCCACAGCTTCTACATTTGCCTGCTCTTTGCTCAGCTTCTTTAGTTTACGCGGAGCAAGGGTCAAATTTTCCAAGACGGTCATATGCGGAAATAAATTAAAATGCTGAAACACCATGCCCATTTCTTGACGAATCCGATTTAACTCCGACTGTTTATTTATAATTTCACGATCATTCAGCTGAATATGACCAGCCGACGGCTCCTCCAATCGATTCAAACAACGAAGAAAGGTGCTTTTCCCTGATCCGCTTGGTCCAATAACAACAACAACCTCGCCTTTGCGAATTACCGTGTCTATCCCCTTCAATATTTCGTTTTTTCCATAAGATTTGCGCAGCCCTTTTACGACTATCATCAGCTTCTCAACTTCCTCTCTAGCACAGCAAGCAGCCTGGATAATGTAAATGTCATGATAAAATATAAAGCGCAGGCGATTAACAACGGCTCCATCGGCGAGAAGGTGACGCTCTGAACCGTCCGAGCATTGAACATCAGCTCCGCAATACCGATGACGGATATAAGCGAGGAATCTTTTATAATAATAATGAATTCATTGCCGATTGCCGGCAGCATATTGCGGAAAGCTTGCGGCAGCACGATGTACCGAAGCGCCATACCTCTGCTCAGCCCTAAGGATCGAGCCGCCTCCGTCTGACCTTTGTCGATCGCTTCGATTCCCGCACGGAACACCTCAGCCATATAGGCAGAACTATTAATCGTAAGCGCTACCACTCCGGATATAAAGGGTGGAAGATTTATACCAAAACCAGTCAGTCCATAATGAATAATAAAGATTTGCACGAGCATCGGGGTTCCTCGTATGATCTCGATATAGGTAGAGGCCAAAAACTTAACCGGCCAGATGCGCGAGATTCGCATTAATGCAAAGACAACCCCAAGCACTGTGCCTAGTGCCACGCCGAAGAAAGACAGCTCCAGCGTGACCAAGGCTCCTCTCAAAAAAATCGGCCAATACTCAGCCATGAAACCGAAGTTTAAATCCATATCCAACTACTCCGTCCGCTCTTTATTCGCCAACCAACTCATTGGCCTCAACGACATAACGATCAATTTCGCCGCTTTCCTTCAAACGAGCAATCGTTCCATCAATTTTATTAAGCAAATCTTGGTTGCCCTTCTTAACAGCTATGGATACGCCAGCTTCTTCTACGGGCTGCTCAATCTTCACTTCAGAAACTGCAATATCCGTTTGGGCCACTGCGTATTGATCCGCAACCGGTTTTTCTAGAATAATGGCATCTACACGACCGCTCTTCAGCTCCAAAATCAGTTCAGGAATTTTAGCTAAAGCCGTTAGCTTCGCATCGGCGATTTCCTGTGCAATGCCTTCTTGAATCGAACCTTTTTGAATACCGATTTTTTTGCCTTTTAAATCATCCAATGACTTGAATTGCTCAGCTTGATCCTTTTTCACCAAAACGCCTTGGCTAGTCAGGTAATAGATTTCAGAGAAATCAACGTTCTTTTTACGTTCTTCCGTAGGCGTCAGACCCGAAATAACCATATCTACTTTTCCTGTATCGAGTGCAAGCAGCAAACCATCAAAGTCCATATCTTGAATTTTGAGCTCAGCATTCATATCTTTTGCAATCTCTCTAGCAATTTCAATATCAAAACCTACGATCGTATCTTTACCGTCTATTATCTTATGGAACTCAAAGGGTGCGTAATCTGCACTTGTGCCAAGGGTAAGCGTCGTTTTCTCTACTGCTGGAGGATCTGTTGCCGCGTTATTGTTCGTTGCAGCTGGCGTATTTTCCTTATTGTTTTGACCACATGCCGAAAGGACGACCATAACCGAAATAAGCAGCAATGATAATTTCTTTTTCATTTCCATCTCTCCCAATTCATTATCTGATTTAGTCTAAAATCCCCCGAATTGAATACGGAGTTAAATCTGTATACAATATACATATATGATGGTAGTAATTATAACATCGGTTTCCACTATCTACAATGTTTTTTTATGAATCTATTAAAAATAGTTATTTCTATGTGAGTTATTATGACACCTTTCGACATATTCATACGCTTGTCTAATATCTGGATCAGATGATAAAATAGTGAAATCATCTACTGTACGAATGCATATTCAATTACCTAAGACATTTCTCTATCCCATATAAAAGTTAAACAGCAAACAACTTCACCTCATTAAAGTAAGTTAGAACAGGGGAACCTACATGCAATCACCTAAATACCAATCGTTAAAAGACCATGTTTACGAGTATATCGCTCAAAAAATCCAAGATGGCACATTACTGCCGAATCAAAAAGTTAATGAAGCTGAAATTTGTAAAAAACTAGATATAAGCCGTACGCCTACCAGAGAAGCATTATTTCAACTATCCTCCGACAATCTCCTAGATTATTTACCTAGACGCGGCTTCACGGTCAAAGCCTTCGATTCCAAGAAAAAACTCGATTTTTCCCGAATTATTGGAGTGTTGGATGCACTCGCTGCTACCTTGTGTATTGATTTGCTTCAGCAGCCTGACTTCACCGAAATGGAAAGGCTTGTCGACAAAATTGATCTTGATATTAGCAAGCTGTATTTTTCCGATTATCATATGGACCAATATAACTTCCATGATATTTATATAAAAAAATGCGACAACCCTGTATTAATTGAAACGTTGAATTCATTAAAAAACAGCTTTATTCGTCAATCCTATGCAAGTGAAGACAAACCAAAGCTCGCAAATGTGCTAAAGGAAGTAAATGCGGAGCATCGAAAAATTCTTAACTTGTTCAAAGCGAAGGATAAAGAAGCCTTGGAAGCTACGCTTAAGCATCACTGGCGCATTATTGATACCGAGATGCTCTAATGCCATACAAAAAAGGCTGCCAGCTTAAAGCTGGCAGCCTTCGTTTATGTACTTCCGAACCTATCACCTAGCGATTAATAGTTTATTAAACTCTAGCAATGGGAGCGGCTTATGATAGTAATAGCCCTGCGCTTTGTCGCAGCCAAGCTGCTTTAGCTGTTCATATTGATCCAATGTTTCTACGCCCTCCGCAACCACCTGCTTCTGCAGGTCATGCCCCATCGACACAATCGTCTTCACGATGGATAAGCCGCCTTGATAGGCATCCATATCAGTAATAAAGGAGCGGTCAATTTTGATAATAGCAATCGGCAGCTGCCTTAGCACACTTAATGAGGAATAACCTGTACCAAAATCATCAATGGCAATATGTATACCTAAAGCAACAAGCTCATCGAGCATCTTTCTAGCTACATTTAAATTATTAACGACCATGCTCTCCGTAATCTCCAAGCATAACCGATCAGGCTCAAGGCCGCTGCTACGCAAAATCTCCTGAACCTTGTTTACGAAATCCGGCTGCATGAATTGTCTCGACGAAACGTTCACCGACAGCATAAAATCATTCCAGCCTTGCTCCTGCCACAGTTTACCCTGCTGACAAGCTTCCGCAATAACCCATTGTCCGATTTCATTAATTAATCCCGTTTGCTCCGCCAGCGTGATAAATTCTCCTGGGTGCACCATGCCAAGCTCAACCGATTGCCAGCGAATAAGCGCCTCCGCCCCTATCAGCTGTCCGCTTGCCAAATTAATCTGCGGCTGATAATGGAGAACAAATTCCTTGCGTTTAAGTGCTTTGCGAAGATGCTTCTCCAGCTTGACGTCTCGCTGTACTAGAGCAATCATCTCATTCGTATACAAACGATATTGATTGCCTCCGCTATGTTTCGCATTATACATGGCAATGTCTGCCCTCTTGATAAGCCCATCAGAGCTGTCATCATCAAATGGATGGACACTAATTCCAATGCTGCCGCCTAGGTAAAAATCTTGCCCTTGAAGCGTAATCGGCAGCTGAAAGGCTAGATGAATGTTTTCGGCAAGCGACACGATCTCATCATATTCTTCCGCTTCTTTAATTAAAATAATAAATTCATCTCCGCCCAGGCGGGCCAGCAAATGCCGATGGTCCACATTTTGACGCAGGCGCTGAGCAACGTCAATTAAAGCCTGATCACCAAACTGATGTCCAAGCGTATCGTTTATCAGCTTAAAGCGATCCAAATCGATAAGCATGACTCCGAGCAGCGCTTTTGATGATTTCACAGCTTTCAACGAAGCTTCCAGCTCTCGATTAAAATGATAGCGGTTAGGCAGCTTAGTCAATGTATCGTGATGTGCCAAAAAATGTATGAGACGCGATTCTTCCTGCTGCTGCGTAATATCCCGAATGACCATTAACAAAAACCAGTCCTTACCCTCAGCCATCATTTCCGTATCAGCCAAAATCGCACGTTTCTGGCCTTTTCGATTCACTATGGTCAGCTCACGGTTTCTCCATGCATCCTTCGGAAAGGAAGCAGCAAAGGCTTCCTCCATGTCTTTGCGTTCGTTCATAACGATGAATTCAGATAAAGAGCGATTTTCCAGCTCCTCTTCCTTCTCAAATCCAAGTATACGAAGCGCACCAGGATTTACTTCTTTCATGATCATATTTTTGTCGATCATAATGATGGCGGTTGGGGAAAAATGATAAAGCAGCTCATATTTTTTGGATGTAGAAGGCAAGAAATCATTTTTCATATAGACACGAAGTGAAATACTCCATATTATAGTTGTCAAAAAAATGACTGAATCTGAAATATAAACATAAGGCGAGAAAGCAGTATATACAATTAAGACCCCGATCGTCGCCAGCTGGTAAAATAGATTGGCTTTAAACAGCACCATAAATCGTTTCCGATCAACGCTGTTATTCGCTTTATAATGGGCTATTAGACAAATAGCTACATTAAGCAATGAATACATGACCAAAAAACCATAAATAACAGTCATAGCTGGAGCAACTTCGATTTGCTTCCAAAAACCTTCTACCCGAACCCCTTCAAGCAAATATTCTCTTCCTCTTATGGCTAGAAGCAGAAAATACATTATAAATGGTATAAACGCTATGCCTATGGTGCTCCATCGAGAAAGCCGATGATAACTGTTTGTTGCCGTAAGATGAAGCAAAACGCTCATGCTTACCGCGGCTATAGAAGCCGGGTAAACCATATAAGCAGAAATATTCAGTGCATACTCGGCAGATAACAGCTGCTCGAGGTATTGAAAAAAAATCATACTCGCCAGCAAACAAATGGTAAGGAAGGCAAGACGATTCTCAATATGCTTAGCGTTTCGTCTTATAATAACTAAAGCGGTGTCAATCATATACATGACGGGAAAGATAAAGAAGAGCAGAAGCATTATGGATTGATAGTCACTCATATGATGAAGCCACCTCGCTGAACATTATTCAAAAAATACAATTCACATTTTTATCCAAGCAATAGTACCATTATAAAACTTAAATATCGGCAGGACAACGAGAAAAAGACGGTTAAACAGAGAGCTTCCCTGTCTAACCGTCTTTCGTTTCATAAGAGCGCCATGGCTCACCGCGCGGGCTGCTCTTTGTTATTTCTATTTTCTGCCCTTAGCCGCGCTTCCACCTTTAAATACGGTACTGCCTTTAGTCATGTTAGCGCTTTTAGCATTAGGCGTATTTTTATCGTCCGTTTTACCTTTTTCACCTTCAGCGCCTTTAGCACCTTGGTTTTTGCCAAATACCTTTTTCGCTAACTTCTTTTTTTCCCCTGCTTGCCAGCGATTCCAGCCTTTTTTGTCCGTTCCTCTGCCGGTTCCGCCTTTACCCTTTGTACTACTCATATTATCACTCCATCATGTCTTCTATGCCGAGTTAAACCTCATAAAATGCAGCTAAAGCATCTATCAGAATCTTGTTCCTCGTTATCATTACTTATCAGTATACCATTAATCCTGCACTTGGATTCTTATGACGGCTTTTAAATTTTAAATTTCGTTATGCTCTTCGTTTGTTATTCTTAATAAACATGAACCTTATCGCTCATGATTTTCCGAAGAATATTTTTATGTCGCTCAGCTCTAAGGACCAAAGCCTTTAGCGCAGCTAACGCTTCACCAGCTTGTTCGAGGTAATACTCGTCGCCAAAAAGCGTGTATAATCTCATATAATCATTATATTCATCCAGCCATTCATTGAAGTAAGAAGAGATCATTCCCATCACTCCCTTAATTCGATTATAGAGCAAGAACATTAAGATTTTATGAAAAAAATAGGAGGAAAAACATAAAATCATTCTAGCTGTTTCTGTTCTTATCGTTTATAGTATATTTTAAAGTTTTCTGAATATTCCCAAAAATGTTTACACACCATTAACAAATGCTGCCCCAATCTATTTATCCTTCTCTATACTATTAAATAGGAAATAACAGAAAAGTTAAATAGAAACTTCAGTTATAATTGTTTCTTATTTTATGGCAGAAAAAACAGCTGCTTATTGACCAGAGAATGGAATCCTTTGTATTATGAATTTGCTGACAAATAGAAAGCGCTCACAGCTATCCCGCTTCAAGACATGTTTTATCTTATGAAGACTAGTATTTGAACTCATTGGAGGTCTAAAAAATGACATTAATCGATCAAAACGCAATTGTTCTATTTCAAGGCGACAGCATCACGGATGCTGGCCGCAACCGAAATGACTGGGCAAATCTAGGATCGGGTTATGCAAATCTTGTAACGTCTTTGTTTACGAGTAAATATCCTGAGAAACAAGCTACGTTTCTGAACCGCGGGATATCGGGTGACCGTGTCATTGATTTGGAGCGGAGATGGGAAGTGGATTGCCTTAATTTGAAACCAAGCCTGTTGTCTGTTTATGTGGGCATTAATGATACTTGGCGCCGCTATGACAATAATGATCCACTTAGCACGGAGGAATACTATACCACTTACCGCCGCTTGCTGAGCAGAGCAAAAGAGCAGTTGAACGCTAAGCTTGTTCTAGTCGAGCCATTCGTGCTTCCAGTAAATGATAGCCAGAAGCAATGGCGTGAAGATCTTGATCCAAAAATTCAAGCTGTCCGCGAACTCGCTGGAGAATTTAAAGCCATTTATGTTCCGCTTGATGGTTTGTTCGCACAGGCTGCAACGCAGACAGGACCGGCTTATTGGGCTCCCGACGGTGTTCACCCGTCTCCTGCAGGTGCCGCACTCATTGCTGAAGCATGGCTTCAAGCGGTCAAAGCATAAGCGATTTAGAAGGCTTCTGCTTAGTGGCAGCGATACTTATAAAGAAAGGAGTAGGCGCATACGCAGCCTACTCCTTTTTTTTACTAATTATTCATCAGCAGGATAACGAAGACCCCACTGCTTCCTGATCGTATCAAGCGTCTCCATGATTGCTAGCGTCTCATCCAGCGGAATGATTGAACTTTCGAGCCTTCCCTCACGGAGCGCATTCATCGCTTCCTCAGCTTCAAATGAATAACCCTCTGCTTCACGGTCGTCCTCGATCGACTCTGCAGCACCCTGTTTCGGGTGCAGATATGCTGATTTACCGAACAAGAAGTTTGGCACATGAATATGCCCCTTCGTTCCATAAATATAAGCATCATTAACCATTTCAAGCTGTACCGCTCCATTCAGCGATGCAGTACGTCCACCTTCATATTCAAACAACAATGAAAACTGCTCGTCTACTCCCGTCTCGCCAAGACGAGCACTGCTCATAATTTTGGATGGCGCCCCTCCGAAAATTAATGATGCGAAGGAAACGGGGTAAATACCAGCATCCAGCAGTGCCCCGCCGCCCAGCGCAGGATCAAGCAGACGGCTTTCCGGCGCCCAGCCGATATCAAAGCCAAAGTCAGCTTTAAGCATTCGCACTTCTCCGATTTTACCATCCGCAATCCATTCCATAACCTTAAGAATTGGCGGTAAAAACCGTGTCCACATCGCTTCCATAAGAAATACTCGTTTCTCTCTGGCTAATGTTATGATTTCTCTTGCTTCCGCAGCATTCATTGTGAATGGCTTCTCGCAAATGACAGCTTTGCCAGCACGCAATAAGGCGAGCACATTATCTTTATGGATGGGATGCAGCGTTCCTACATAAACAATATCGATCTCGGAATCTTGCGTCAGCTCTTCAATGCTGCCATAAGCGCGTGGAATATTATACTCTTTGGCAAAACGCTCTGCTTTCTCTAGGTTTCTGCCACCAACTGCGACTAGCTCTGCGCCCTCTGCAAATGCTAAATCTTTAACAAACTTTGAGGAAATCCAGCCTGGACCCAAGATGCCCCATTTCATTGTTTGTACCGACATATCCTTATTCACTCCTCTGAATAAAAAATGTACATTTGTTGTTAGCTCCCTATTATCGGTCGCTTCCACCGCACCATTTCAAAGCCTGTTTTATCGTTGCTTGATACTCTTCCATCTGCAGCACGGATAAGAGATGCCCTGGTGTAAGCACGCAAACTCTACCTTTACCTTGCTCCCTTATCCAGCCTGCTGGCTGCGTGCCATGCTCTGACTCCGAAGTCATCAACACTTGAATGCGATCGTCGATAACCTCCATAAAATAATGCTCGTCATGTACTGTAAAGTCCTGTGCATGCGCCTTGTCCCATGGCGTTTCGTCCTTATGAACGATCGTAACGGAACAAGCGGCCGGATGATGCTGGAATACCCCGCCTACAAGCTCAAAGAAAACAGGCTCATCACGATAGCCCACCGTTCCTGCATGCAACACCAGCAATCCTTTTCCTTGCTCGACATAGCTCTGGAATTGCAGCTGAATCTCCTCAGTGAGCCAAGGCGTTGTGTCTGTTGCCGACACTTGGTTCGACTTGGCAAGCACAACCACATCCTGCTGATCCATCCACGCGCGCGACCATTCTGATGCATGCTGGGTATAATCGAGCTGAAAACCTTGCTTGCCGAGCGGCTCCAAGCCTTCCTTGATCAGCTTGCCCGGGTGCCAATAATCGTCGCAAATAATGCCGATTTTCATCTCTATCATCCTCTCGCTTCTATATTAGCATTACTCCTATAGAAATTGTTTTAAATTGTTAAAACTAATAGCCAAGCTCTCAAACGGATCACGTCTGCATACATCCTGCTCGACTACATACCACTCTACTCCAATCTCTCTGCATGCTTCAATAATCGCTTTAAAATTCAAGTTACCTTCGCCAATTTCAGCGAACACTTGCTTATAGTCAACGATTTCCAAATCTTTGAGATGAACAACACCCATACGGCCTTTAACCTGATGAATCGCATCCACCGGGTTTACTCCGCCAACATGTACCCAATAGGTGTCGAGCTCGAATCCAACTGCAGCCGGGTCGCTTTCTTGCTGCAAAATATCCATTCCTGTTCTGCCTGCAAACTTCTGGTACTCAAACTGATGATTATGGTAAATAAACTGCAAGTCATGCTCCTTCAGCTTTCTTCCAATTTCTGTCGCTTGCTTCGCAAAGGTGGAATAGCCCTCCCCGTTAGTGCGGTATTCATCCGGAATAGAGCCTAACCCAACATACTTACAGTTCCACAGCTTATGCATTTGCACGGTATTGTCAAAGTCATTGACCATAGAATCAAGACTTACATGCGTTGCACAAATACGAAGCCCTTCGGCATCTGCTAATTGCTTCACTCTTTCTGGAGCAATAGGGCCTATTCCCGATACTTGAACCGCTTCATAACCGATTTCTCTTACCTTGCGCAGCGTCTGCTCCAAATCCGCTTCATTCTGGCAATAGTCACGCAACGTGTACAACTGTACTGCAATATTTGATAAGTTCATTTCTTCGCCGCCTTTATCATAGATTTGGGTTAGCTTACATGGTTATAGATTCATTGTAGCATTATTAATGAAAGCGCTACTTTACTGAGGTTAACCAAGCATACCCTGCCAATTGATTATAATTGACCAAAAGGACGCTTTTCTCTTACAGGTGTTGAAAAAAGCGCAACAGGAGCCCCGCACTTTCGTGCTTGGAAACCCCTATTGCGCTTAGCAATTTATCTATTCATTAACCTTCGATCAGCTTCTTGTAAGCATCCATTTGACGCTGCAATTCTGCAAGCACCTTGTCGTAGCCAGCTGTTTTCAGCTTGCTGCGGAATTGTTCTACGGCTTGAGCTGGATCCCCTGCTTTACCATACGTAATCGCAGGCCCCATCTCGCCCGACACCTGTGTAATCGCCGTTAATTCAGCTTCTACCGGCGTTTTATCAAATACAAATTGGCCGTAAGGGTAAGGTTTTTTGATTTTGTCATATTCCGCGTACAATGTTTCTTCGAGCTGATCCCAAGTTGTTACGCTCGGAATTTCGAATTTGTCGACACGTCCACCCCAGAAATCCGAATAGAAGGAATCCTTAGCCTCGTTGTAGGCTGCTGGCTGCTGGCGTTTGCCGTCTTTCACTTCGTATTGAACGCCTTCCAAACCGTAGTTGATCAAATGATAAATTTGCTCGTCATTGCGAATTAAATCATAAGCCATTAGAGCGCGCTCAGGGTTTTTGCTGTGCGCTCCAAGCGATGTTCCTCCGTGCGTGATGGAGAGCTCCGTCAAGTTATTGCCGCCTGTTCGAGCAAATGGGAACATTTGCAGCTCAGAACCTGGTTGATCCTTATCCATATTAACGCGCAGCCCGCCAAACGTTTGTGTATGATGCTGATCTAGTCCCGACAATCCAGCGCGCAGTGCGGAGCGGTTGTCGTTTTTGTTGTTCAGCACATCCTCGCGCCAGTAACCTTTATCTGCCCATTCCTTCATTAACGTTGCGAAATTAAGGAATGTGTCTTCGAATACAGGGCTGACTACCGTATATTTCTCTTCAAATGATTTGGTCGTGTACACTGGCAAATATCCAGTTGAAATTGGTAGCTCTAATTGGTCCGTGTAGGACGCAGCATACCCGCCAAATGTGCTTGTTGCTGCAACAGCATCCCAAGGAATAACGCCTTCTTTGTTATCTTTAATATATTGCAGGTATTTGCCAATGCCTTCCCAATCTTTAATTGGATCCGTTATGCCCGCTTCCTTCGCCCAATCTCCACGATAGAAGAAGCCATGGTTAACCCACTGTGTGTAATCATTTTCTGGAATCAAAACGATATTTCCTTTATATTTGCTCTCCGACCAGTCCTCTTCAGGAATTGAATTCCAGGTTTGCGGCGCATATTGCGGCAATAAATCATTCAAATTCATAAACGCACCACGCTGTGCATTGCCCCATGTATCAAGCCAGTCCGTACCAATCGTAATCAAATCCACCGCTTCGCCGGATGCCAGCAGCAGATTGTATTTCGTCTGCCAATCTGCCCACTCGACCCATTTCCACTCCAGCTCGGCGTTGATTTTTTCCTTCATCAGTTTATTAACCTCAGTCAGTACCTTCTCGAACTGACCGTTTTTCGGCTTATCGCCAAGTACGACATAGCTGATTTTTACGAATTTGGACGTATCAGCTGCTTTATTGCCATCTTCCGTGTTCGTGCTCCCCTTATTGCCGCTTTCCGTGTTTGTACTCCCTTTATTGCCGTTTTCCTTTTTATCTCCGTTGCTGCCGGAACAGGCCGCAAGGCTGATGATCATCATTACAGCGATTAGCAGAGCGGAAATCTTCTTGACGTTCGACATCTCACTTCTCCCCTTTGTTTTCATGATTCGGGCTTCGCCCTTTATGTGAAGAGACCTTTGCAGGCCTGCGGCACATCAGCCTTTTACAGCACCTACTGTAATTCCCTTAATGAAATACCGTTGCACGAATGGGTAGAACAAAATGACAGGACCCGTCGCAACCACCGCGGTAGCCATCTTCATCGATTCCAGCGGCATATCACGAAGCTGCACATTTGATGCAGCGGACGAATTGCGGATAAAGTCAGCGCTGGTTACGACATTGTACAAAAACAGCTGAAGCGGCCTGTACTTCATATCCGCCGAAAGGAACAGCATCGAGTTGTACCACTCATTCCAGTAGCCAAGGGCGATAAACAGCCCGATGGTTGCTAACGCCGGCGTAGTCATCGGCAAAATCAGCTTTAGAAAAATGGTAAAGTCGCCTGCTCCATCGATCTTCGCTGATTCGGTAATGGCATGCGGGATTGAACGAACAAAGCTTTTCATCATGATGATGAGAAATGGACTGAGCAGTCCCGGAAGAAGAATAGCAAGATAATTGTCCTTCAGCGTCAAATATTGCGTCATCAGCAAGTAAAAGGGCACAAGGCCGCCGGAGAACAGCGTCGTGAAATAAATGAAAAACGAAATGCCATTTCGATAGCCGAAGTCAGGGCGCTGAAGCGCATAACCCGTCATCGCCACGAGAAAGAGACCAAAGACCGTTCCAACAATGGTGATTCCCATCGTGACAAGGTAAGAGCCAATAATGAGATCGGGGTTTTCGAACACGATTTTGTAGGCAAAGGTGCTAAAATCGCGCGGCCACAAGTTGAAGCCGTACTTTTTAATCGTGCCTTCTGCTGTCAGTGAGGTGCCAAGCACGAGCAAGAAGGGCAACAAACAGCATATCGAAAAACATGTAATGAAAAGATAACCAAAACCTTTGACGATGATGCCACTTATGTCTGTCCGAATGCTGCGTGATTCATCCCTATTTTCCATATGTGACACCTCCTAAAATAACGAGTTTTCAGGCGAAGCCTTCTTCACAAGCCAGTTGGCTGTTAAGACGACTACAAAACCGAACAAGGATTGATATAAGCTTACTGCGCTGCCAAGTGAGAAGTTGAAGTTTGTCATCAGGGCACGGAATACGTAAGTCTCGATAATATCCGTTGTTGGATATAGGGCTGTGTTGTTTGCGCCTACTAAGTTGAAAAACAAACCGAAGTTGCCTTTAAGAATGCCGCCGAGCGAGAACAGCATCAAGATGATGAAGGTTGGCTTTAACCAAGGAAGCACGATGTAAATAATGCGTTGGAAGGCGTTGGCGCCGTCAATCTCGGATGCCTCGATAATTTCATTGTCCAGCCCCATGATGGCTGCAAAATAAATAATCGAGCCGTATCCAGTGGACTGCCATAGGTAGGTGAGTACGATGATAAACGGCCATATTTTCGGATCAGAATAGGTTTTGACAGGCTCCATGCCTAACGATTCCAGCAAGCTGTTCAATAAGCCGTAGTCATAGCTCAAGATGTTGTAGGCGATAAGCCCGATTAGAACGGCAGATATAAAGTGAGGTAAAAACATAAGCGTTTGCGTGATCTTCTTGAACCATTTGCGCCGAATCTCATTCAGTAGAATAGCTACAAAAATTTGCATGACATTTCCCAGCACGATAAATACCAAATTGTAAGCTACCGTATTAAATGAGAGCCGCCATAGATCACCATTCATGACGAGAAAGCGAAAGTTGTCAAATGCAACAAACGGGCTTTTGAAGATGCCATCGGAGTAATTGTAGTTAATAAAAGCTAGATACAAGCCGGGCATCGGCAAGTAAGCGAATATAAGAAAGAAAGCGATGGCCGGCAAACACATGATTAATAACGTTTTGTTGTTCCAAAATCGTCTAAGCTTGCCGCTGCTCATTCGCTTCTGCTTCCTTTGGGGAGCCCGCTCGACTATGGTCGTTTCCATCCTTCTTCCCCCTTGTCGTCATTGCTAGACGGATATGAATTGAATTGATTCCAAACGCCCTTGCTTCTCTTGATCAACCGCTTCCAGCAGTATCGTTAAGCTTCCTTCTCCTCCCTCATACCAAGCTCCCGGCAAGTAAAAGGAATCCGGGCTTCCGCCTGACATGACAGGCCTGCTCGCTTGGCTTGGCAGCCATAGTCGTCCAACGATCCTTCCTTCCAGAAACACTGTCATTTTAAGGCTAGTGCCGGAAACCTTCGCTCTCCAGCCTTTGCCTGCTTCCGAATTCACGGTAGTCGCATACAGCCATGCCGTTTCTCCTGGCTCCAATGAGATGGGGAATTCGGTTGTTCCGCTTTGCGACCGCAAGCTTTCCGCATGCTCCAGAAGCTCTTCCTCCTCTGCCGCATAAACTGCAAAGTTGTCCGCCTCTTGGCCTTCATACAAGTAAACCTGCCCAGATGGTAAACCGAGCACTCTCTCAACGAATATAGTAAGCTCTACGAATTGCCCTGCCGTCACATGCTCAGAGATATTAAAGTATGGATCAAACGGATGTACCTCGCCTATTTCCTTTCCGTTTACAAAGAGCCGAGCAAGCGATTGAATGCCTTGGAAATGCAGCGTCCACGAGTCCGCCGATTCCGATGCACGGAATGTTTTTCGGTAATATTCGAAAGCCGGATGATCAGGAGACATCCAGCCGCCAAAGTTAACGATCGGCCACATGCTGCAATCGGGCGACTCGATCAGCTCCTTGCGCAAAATCCGATCTGCAGCCCGGTAAACACTCCAGTTACGGCTAAGGTCTCTAACCTCTTTAATGGCTGACAGTCCTTTAATCCCTTTCATCGCATGCAATCGAAGCCCGGGAAGCCTAGCATCGTCAAAGTTCGAATGACCCCATATCTCCACTCTGGCAAGCAGCTTTCCTTCTTGTAGGCCATTGCTTAAATGAAGATAAGAACTGCCTCCGCCAGCCACTGCCGTTCCTGCGTATTCTCCTCCCGCATACAGCGACACAACATCACTGCCTGAGCGAATGAGAATACCTTTTACCGCTTTGTCTTCAGGCAGTCGAACCGTCGCTTCATACCAAGCATACCCTCGGTAAATTTCATGCTGTTCTAAGTAATCTGCTTTTCTTGAAGCGGATGGGCCTCTCTTATCCTTTTTATTCATAGGTGATGCCGCATCAAAATGATTTAGGCGCCACTCAGCAGCTGCCATTTCAGTGCGATCCGAGTAATGGAGCGGCTTGCCATGGTTAATGGTGTCATCAGCATCGTTTACCCTTTTAGAATAAAGCGCTTTCATTCTGTCGGTAATAAATAGCTTCAACGTATGCCCATCCGAGGTAATAATCGAACAGACGCTATCTTCTTTACCTTCAAAGGCGATTCTAACCTTGCCTCCCTCTATCGTTTCCACAGTTGCATTCAGAGTTTTCATATCCACCGGCGCTGCATCTAGCAGCAATACAATTTCGCCATAACCTTCTGTATGAAATGCAAGACTTGCACCTGTATCATTTGTTTTTGCCATATATAGCTCCGCTGTCGAGCTCTCTAGTAATCCTTCGGCACCCCAATGCTGTAGAGGAACTTGTGAAGGCAGCGCCAGTGACCTGCCCGATTTGAGCTTAAAGCTGCTCGCAGCTTTTGTATTCGTATCATTCTCCATCACGATGGCTAGTTCTTTATCTTGATCATCTAAATTCGTAACAAATAGGAGATTTCCGCCGCCCTTTAACTGCAGGGCATATGGGCCAACGACTCTATCGCTTTGTCCAATCAGCTTCCAATCCGTGCTTAAGCCTTGGCTTGCAGCCTCAGCGAGCGGAGTACCGTAAGCTGCAATCATCCGTCCAAGCAGCCTGCCCTCATACGCTTCCTCGCGAATATGCCCTTCTGGAGAAATCATGCCGCCAAAATCATAATCAGACGTCATAAACGCTAACGGCTTGCCCCAGTTGTTCGTCGCATTCGTGAAGCCAAAATCCGTTCCCGATACCTGCAAATACGGACCGAGCAGCTTGGCGCCGCAGGAGAGCAATCTACGTAGGAGGTAATGTGCCCGGTTCGTCTCCGTTACGAGCAGCGGATAACCTAATTTAGCTAAGGTTCCACTGTAGTGAAGCACCTTGTCTTCAAATTCGGCCTCTCGATTATCCGGATAGAAATTACAGGTCGGCACCACATCCTCTGCGAGTCCCGATGCTTGCAGCAAGCCGCCCTGACCGGCACAAGCGAACAGCGGCACGGTTATTCCGTGATTAAGCACCATATCGCGCAGTGCACTAATATATCCTTTGGGGTCATGACAATCATAGAAATCGAGCTCATTATCCAGTTGAACACCGATTACTGTTCCGCCCTCACCTGCTTGGTTCTGCTTTAGCAAAGGCAGGATGTGATCAAACCATTTGGAAACATGGACAAGGAACTCAGCATCGTTATCGCGAAGCTTCAGTCCCTTCGTAAGCAGATAAGCCGGAAGCGCTCCGCCATCCCACTCCGAGCAAATGTAGGGGCCAGGTCTTGCGACGACGTATAGCCCTACTTCGGCAGCCGTTGTCAGGAATGCGGCAATGTCACGCTCTCCGCTGAAATCCCATTCTCCTTCAGCTGTTTCATGATAGTTCCATGGAAAATACACATCGATGCTGTTATACCCAAATGCCTTCAACTGCTCCATCCTCTCCTTCCAAAGCGCGCTTGGAATACGGAAGTAAAACAGCGAAGCACATAGCAAAATATGAGGGGTTTCCTGAATCTTCACGGCATCCGCATCAAATCGCACGGCTGCTTTCGCTCCAATGTCCATGACCATGTCAAAACCTCCAACGAATTAGGCTAAAAACCCGAAATGTGTAACCCGTTTCATGTAACCCGTTACATTTTTAGATAAAAATAAATACACGTCATGACCGGGATAAACAGAACGCAATTCTGTACGGTTCGCTGATGTGTATTTATGTGCTAGCTTCTGGAAAGAAGCGATCTCGCTGTAAATGTAACGGGTTACATTATTGTAGGTGACACCTTGTTATCATTTCACATTTTGATTGTATTCAACATTGTAAGCGTTGTCAATAATTATTTAAAACGCAATTTTAAGCATTATTTTGCTTTGAAGGTGCAGCTGTAGACTCTCTGACAACGAGCTCCGGCCTTAATTTGGTGCTCTTATTAACTTTATTTTTCGTAATCATTTGGTGGAGCAGTTCCGCTGCGTTCCGGCCTACCTCATAACATTTTAGAGAAATCGTCGTTAATTCTGGAATGCTGTTCGAGGCATAAGGAATATCGTCAAACCCAATCAGCGATAGGTCCTGCGGCACGCGAAGCCCAGCTTTGTGAGCAACTTTCATAACGCCGATAGCCACTAAATCGTTCGCGCAAAATATAGCGGTTGGACGCTCGGGCAGCTCCAGCAGTTGATGCATTAGCTTCTTACCCGCTTCAACGGAAAAACCGCCATCGCGTATCCATTCCTTGCGAGTCTGGACTCCGTTTTTCTCCATCGTTTTCACAAAACCGCGAGTACGCTGAATCGTATTGGACATGTTTTTGTATCCGCCAACAAATGCAATATCCGTATGCCCTAAGTCAATCAAATGCTGTGTAGCAAGCTCTGCACCCTCCAGCTCATCGGCATATACACGAGTCATCCCTTCACCGGGGAGATTGCCGTTAATGAGCAGCAGCGGCACGCGTTTACTAGCTTCAACCACTTCGCTTACAAGATCTTTACTTGGCTTAGCAAGGTTAATTCGCCCGCCTATCATCACAATGCCGTCTACTTGCTTCTCCATCAGAATACTCAAATATTGCGACTCTCGCACATATTGCTCTGCTGAATCTCCGTTCGTTGATACCGTATCGCATAGAAAAAAAGTGTAGCCTTTGCTTCGCGCTTCTTGATCCAAACCTGACAAAACCTCTGGAAAAAAGGGGTTCGTAATATCTGGCAAAATAACGCCTATCATTCCCGTTTCCTTCTTAAACAGGCTTCTTGCAATGGCATTCGGCTGAAACTGATGTTTCGCAATTAATTCCATAACTCGCTCTCTGGTTGACTTTTTTACCGGAGCCGTATTATTAATGACGCGCGACACAGTGGCTACTGAGACGTTCGCTTCCCTAGCAATATCATATACAGTAACCGGCTTGATAGCAGCTCACTCCTCAGTCCAAAGTTCTATTCTTCAGTAGAATAACAGACTTTTGTTTAAATAGAAACGAACATTTCCTATTATTTACAACAAAAGCCAAGAGGAACTAGAGCGCTTTCCCCTAGACTCCGCCTGGCTTGTGCTGTCTATTTATTCACTTTTCTCCGAGTTAAGCTCGGTAAGCTGTCTTCGTTTTCCCCATCTCATGTCTCCGCTTTATCCATACGCTCACGCCGGCTGCTGCCATAATCATCCCCGTGGCGACAAAGATCCAGTGGATGCCTAAGGCTAGGCCTAACAAACCTCCGATGAGTGGACCAAGCATCGCACCGAACTGATTCGCACTTGTCGTTAACCCAAATGATCTGCCTCTAAACTGCTCATCTGTGCTTTGGACAACCAGCGTATTGACGATAGGCGCTATGCCAGCCATAAACAAACCGAATATGAATTGCACGATAGCGAATAGCCATAATTGTTGGACAAAAAACTGCATGCTAATGATTGATCCCGCGCAGAGCAGGCATACGACGAGAATCCGGTAGAAGCCCTTCTTCTCACCAAGCCTTCCCCAAACTGGCGATGCCAAAATGCCTGCTATTCCGATAAGCGAGAGCACAAAACCAGCTGACAGCTCCGCTCCTTGCAGCCCCCCTTGCAGCTTGGCAATATGAAGGGTAATGAGCGGCTGTATCATATTAATCGATAGCTGAACGATAACGAGCAGCAGCAGCATACTCATGAGTGCACGATTGCGAAAAGCCATCCGATAAGTGATTGGCTTTTCTTTTTTCTTTCCGGCCGCTGCCCCTTCAGATGTGTCCGCTTTTCCTTCCCTCACCCATACAATAACCGCTACTGTTGCAGCTAAAATAATAAACGCAGCAACAACAAAGGATCTGCGAAGTCCAAATGCTTCAGCCAGCAGCCCGCCGAATAATGGTCCGAGAATACCGCCAGTCATCGTACCCGCTTGCATCATGCCAAGGCTCCAGCCAAGCTTCTCCTTCGGTGCAACTGATGCTACGATCGACATGGATGCTGGAACAAATCCACCCACAAAGCCATGCAGCATTCTCACGCCGACGAGTTGCCATGGCGTTTGCACAAAAGCGATCAGCGCATAAATAATAGCTAAGCTGAGTCCTGCTCGGATGACCATTTTTCGCTTCCCATACTTGTCTGCAAGCATCCCCCATAAGGGAGCCATCACTGCTCCGACGAGGAAAGCTGAGGAATGCACAATTCCAGCCCATAGGTTGACGGAGCTTTCCGGCACCCCCAAATCGAACAGAAATAGCGGCAGGAACGGTACGGACATCGTATAGCTTGAGCTGCAAAAAAGAACGCCGAACCATAAAATCCACATGGTACGCTTCCATGGTTCCATACTCGGCAACCTCCAGTCTGCCTTGCTTTGCAATTTCCGTGTCATTTACACTATTAACCACTATACGCCTCCTTTACCATTTGTTCAAAAACCACTATAAGGTGCAAAAACAAGAAAACCCGAGACAAACCACGTCAAATGATGGTTAACGAGGTTATTTGCGCTTAGAGGGGCAGTCTGGAAAATGGCATCTTTCTATGCGTGCTTACTGCTCCATTTCCACCTCGAAAAAACGCTGCCGCAACTCTGTAAGCGCATATTTGTGCTTATAGGCAACAAACCTAGCCTTTTCTCTCCCTGTAAGAACCTATGCGAGCTTACAGCTCCATTTCCCACCTCAAGCAGACGTAGAAATTCGCTCGCCTACCAATTATTTAAGCAAACATAAATAGACCAAAATAGAAAAATGGCGGCACTGGAATTAGTTCCTGTGACGCCATTTTTTCAATATTTTTATGATTTTTAATTAAATTGAAATATCTCTTCAGCGAGTTTAACTCTTTTTGGACACCCTCTTGCTGCTACTTAACCGACGCCGCTAAAATATCGCCATAAGCCCAGTGCTTGCTAGTAACATCCTTCCACGGGGATGAGGTTACGCCGACTAGATTGCCTCTGCCGAGTACTTTGTTGATCATGCTGACTGCTTCAGCACGTGTCAGCGCGTTATTAGGCTTAAAGCTTCCATCCGCATAGCCATTAGTGATTCCAGCAGCTTGCACATTTAGAATGGCTGCTTTTGCCCAATGGTCCGAAATATCCGTAAAGCCCGCTCCCGTTTTGGAAGCATCCCCAATTAGCGATGACACCAGCTTAGCCATTTCAGCGCGTGTCATTGCTTTTTCAGCACCAAACGTTCCATCTTCATACCCTTGCATTAAGCCCATTTTTGTTACTTTCGAAATCGCATCCTTCGCCCAATTGCCTGCGAGAACATCATGATAAGAAATGTCCGCTGCAGTTGCTTCCTTCGTAACGATTCTAGACAGAATAACTGCCATCTCAGCACGGGTAATCTTTTTTTCCGGCCTAAATGTACCATCCTCATAACCATTCATATAAGCGGCACCCAAGCTAGAATCGGCTAAGCCCTCCACATGGACGAGTGAAAAAAGACTGAATTTATCGACTGTGAATTGAAGGCCCATCTCGCCCTTGTCATTAAACGGTACGATAATGCCCTTCATCAGCTGCTTCGTTCCGTCGCTGTGCTCGATATATACAGCCAGGTCCTTCCTGTCTGCTTCGCTCAGCTTCACATCCTTCAAAGGCAAAATGAGGGTTACATTGCCTTTTGGAATATTCGTTTCAATGCTCATCGGACGGCCTATTATAGATGCCTCTTTATTTCCTGCAACGATCCTTAACATCGCTTCTTTATTCGCTCGACCCGCAATTTCTTGCTTCTTCGCTTCTTCCTTTACTGGCGTAAAACGAAAGAACAGCTCTTCCGTTATTGACTGAAGCAAGCCGCTAGACACCATTACCTTAACGTTTTCTGTCGATATGCCTAAATCAATTTTTGCATCTGCGAACACTTTATTTGCTTCCTTCGGCAGAGTGACAGAAGTTAGCGTTACTTCATCCTTCGTATCAGGAATCGTGATATTAACCAAATTGTGTGCCGCTGCTGTGACGCTGTCTACAGCTTTTTGCGCTTGATCAACAGTAATCGGTACATCATCCGTTTTCTTGCCATCCGCTTGTGTCGTACGCGTGATTACAACCTTAGCAGCATTTTCAACATCAATCGTGATGAGCTCCTTAGCTGGATCACTCGTGGTTACGGGTGCCGATGTTGGTGTTATCGATGGCGTTGCCGACGGCGTCGGCACTATTGTTTCTTCCGGTGTTGCCGTTGGCGTTGCTGACGGTGATGCTGTTGCCGTTGGCGTCGCAGATGGCGCTGTTGTTGGCGTTGCAGATGGCAACGTCGCCGCATTCACCTCAAACTTCACACCATCCACCAACATATATTCGCCGGATTTTTTAACCGCCTTAATCGTATGAACTCCATTTGCTAGCCCAGATATGCTATATACCGCTTGCTGGGTCAGTCTGCTCGCATGATGCGCGCTTACTGTTTCCTTAAATACATCGTCAACGTAAATGTCTATGTCGCCTTGAGAAGCTGACTTCGGCGCAATTAATGTTATGCCGGTTCCGGTGAATGAATATTCAACATAATCGCCATCCGTCTCCGTAGCGTGCAGGTCATTTTGATAATCGCCTTTATAGGAAATGGCTAAGCTCAACACTCCATCCGGCTGTGCGGCAAGATATTCTTTTTTAACTGTAATCACACTACCCGATATCGTGTAATCACTGCCCGCTGCAAGCGTTGCAGCAACATTCGCAATACCGAGTAGATTACTGCCATCAATGCTAAGTGTTGTCGTTACATCTGCTTGTGCTGTCTTGTCAAAGCTTGCAGCATCCGGACTAATCATATCCGCAACTCTAAACAGTAATTGGTCTAACAGCATATAATAACCGGATTTCTTAACGACCTTAATTTTATGTGTTCCTTCAGACAATCCCTCAATACTATAGACCGTCTGCCTAATTTGTCGGCTAGTATTGTACGTGCTGACCGTTTGCTTAAACACGTCATCCACATAAACATCGATATCCCCTTGCGAGGAATCCTTCTCCGTTACGATCTCGATGCCTGTTCCCTCAAACGCATATTCAAAATAATCGTTGTTCGCCTCCGTGTAATGGACATCATCCTTGTAATCGCCTAATCCACGATTTCTGCCATGCTGCCATGCACCCTTATAAGAGATTCCGCTATCATCATTATTAATAGATACATAGCGACCTCTAGACGTATCGCTTACTGCGATAGCCAGTATTTGCGCAGCTCCACCGCTAAAAGACAACGTCAGATTGGTCATTCCATTTGGCTTAGCCGCAAGGAATTCCTTCTTAATCGTAAGCTGGTCGCCTGACAACTGATAATCGACGCCTGCCTGCAAAGCCGCCGCACCATCAGCAATACCGCTCAAGCTGTTTCCGTTAAAGGTAAGCTTCGTCCAAATATCTGCTTGTGCATTCGCTCTTTTGTCGAAGCTTAATACGCTTGGAACCATTGTGCTGTTCTGTCCTGTCGTATCGCTTACTGAGATGGATAAAGTCTGTGCCATTCCGTGATCAAAGCTAAAGCTTAGACTCACCATGCCGAGCGGCAATGACGCCAGATACGCTTTATTAATCGTGACTGTATCGTCCAAAACGATATAATCGGTGCCTGCCGCCAATGTCGTTATGCCATTCGAAATACCGACAAGCGTATTTCCATTCAGCGTTAACGTTGTTTCGATATCTGCCTGCATATCTGCCTTCTTATTGAAACTGGCTGTGACTGGGTTAATTGTGCTGTTAGCAGCAGATGAATCACTTACAGCAATCGCCAGCGTCTGCGTCGCTCCGTCATCAAAGGTAAAGATCAAGCTCACAGTTCCAAGTGGCTGTGCCGCCAAATATTCCTTTTTAAGCGTCACCGCATTGCCATCAACCGTATAATCCGTGCCCGCTATCAAGGCTCCCGAACCGCCTGCAATACTGCTAAGGCTGCTTCCATCGACTGTTGTCGAAAGAGTAAAATCAGCCTGCTGCCCATCAGCCTTATCAAACATTCCACTGCTCGCGCTAATTAAATCCGGCACACTAATTCTCAGCTTATCGAGCAGCAGGAAGTAACCAGTCTTTTTCACAGCTTTAAGCGTATGGGTTCCGTTATTGAGTCCTGTTATGTTGAATACTGGCTGCTGTGCCAGCCTTCCGATGTTGTAGGTGCTGATCGTTCGCTGGAATACGTTGTCCACATAGATGTCTATTTCACCTTGTGAAGGGTCCAGCTCGGTAATGAATTCAATGCCCGTTCCCGTAAACGTATACTCAAAATAATCGTTGTTGTTCGCTTCCGCATAATGCACATCATCCATATAATCGCCAAGCCCGCGGTTATAGCTGCGGTTCCAGCCGCCTGTATAGACAATAGACGGATGATCATCATTGATGGAAACCGACCCGCCTACAGAGGTGTCCCTTACGACTAAGGAAACATGCTGCTCCGCTCCTGCACTGAATGAAAAGGATAACGCTGTCGTTCCAGTAGGAAGCCCCGCTAAATACTCCTTCTTAATCGTCAGCTGGCTTCCCGATACGGTGTAGTCCGAGCCGATTGCCAAAGCGTTTCCTTCATGCGCAGCGCCCGTTAATTCATTGCCGTTTAACGAGGTCGTCAGCGTAATATCAGCTTGAGTGGACAGCTTCTTATCAAAACTCACTGTTGCAGGGGTAACCCTGCTATCCCTTATCGTCGTATCGGTTACGGTTATAGTAAAGGTTTGTGATGCCCCGCCGCTAAACGCAAACGTTAAATTCGTGATGCCTGCCTGTCTTGCTGCTAGGTACTCTTTTTTAATCGTAACGGTATCACCTGATACGCTGTAATCCGTACCAGATACCAGTACCGTTCCATTGTTAGTGATACTATTCAGTGTATTTCCATTCAGCGTCATTACCGTCGTAGCATCAGCCTGCTCCGAAGCCTTCTTATTAAAGCTTGCCGCAGATGGGCTAATACTGCTGTTTTGCGCTGTGTTATCCCTTACATCAATAATGAGATTTTGCTTGTCTCCGACTAGCTCCTGCCCGCCGCCACGAACCCAGTGGCCCGAATATTTCATTCCGGTATCGTCGTCATTAGCAGCTGCTGTTCCATCCTGTGCCACTACTTTGAACAACCTCGAAGCATGCGAGGCCAAATTTTCATCACTGTATCCAGTCGCAAATAAGCCCAAATCCTCATGGCTCCACAGATCACGGACAGTGGCTGGACCGGTGATGCCAATATCACTCCAATTCACGTTCACCGTCGCAGCAGAATTGCCGAGATTAAAGAGTCCCACCGTATAGCTTCCATCACCATTATTCGCATACCACACCTGCTGCTCCGTCGCTGTCGATACAGGATGCCCCGGCCTGCCAGCCTGATTGACCGCGATTACTTCTTCATTCGTCAACAGCTCGATGCCGTAATCGTCCAAATTTGTCATGTCATTGCCGATGTATAATTGCGCCGATGAAATCGCCCAGAACGACATTGCCGTCATCCGCTCGTCCTTCGTGATGCCGTCCATTGTTCCGTTTCCGATATTCAATGAATCAAAATCATTCCAGCCGCCTGGACCTGCATGACGCCAGAACTGCTCTGCTTTCGGGAATAATCTAGCGATATTAGGCCAAGCCGTTAAACCTCCGTTGCCGCAGTAGCATTCGATGTCCCAGTCCACACGCCATCCGTTTGCATACTGCTTCCAGTAATCGATATATTTGATATCAAGCGCCCAGGAAAGCTCCAGCCAAATTTGGTGGGGGGCCAGCGCCTGCGACCAAGCCTTTACATCGTCACGCGCATCCAGCGAAAGGTCAGAAATGCCTGAGCCTGGCGTCACGCTGTCAAATTTCAAAAAGTCGATGCCCCATTCTCCATAAAGGTCGGCAATTGAATTTATGTAGCTCTGCGCACATGGCTGGCTGAAATCTATTTTGTAGCCAAGCCCCCAATAATCCGACTCCTGAATCGGCTGAGCCGCGATGTCCTTCATCGAGCAGCCGGGAGCGCCATAGATCGGCAGATCCTGATCATACGCTTGTGGCGATAAACCTGGAATGCCATACAAGCCGATCTTTTGCCCATTCGCATGGACGTAATCAATCACCTCTTGAAAGCCATTTGGATATAAAGTTGTACTCGGGATTGGCCGCCCATACTCGTCCATTCCGCCATTCCATGCCGCATCGATATTAATATACTCGTAGCCATATGGTTGAAGCTTCTCATGCATGGCATCCGATTGCGCTTTAATATTGTCTGCGTTAATCCACTGCCCATTGCCCGTATAAACCTGCAAGCTGTAGCTGCTCCAGCCCATATATGGCTTCGCAGCTAATCCATTATTCGCCGCCTCCGCAACATTTGTTTTTGGTATCACGATTCCCAGCTGCGCTGTAATCATCACAACAATTAGCAGCCACAAACGTGATTTCTTCATTATTTGCGTCATTATTTAGCTCCTTTGTTTATGAAATAGGATCAGGCTTTTATCTCGCAATAAAGAACCTGATCCTTTGAAATCACTATTATTTAAATGATTGGTCGTACGCTTTTTGCAAAATTTCGAGATAACGATCGATCTTCAGATCCTTGAGTCCCTTCACGTAACCGTCCCAATCCTTCTCCAGCGATTTGTTTCCGGTAATGAATTGAAGCGCATTTTGCTCAATAAACGACTTAATGTTTGTTTGCAAAATGCTTGCCTCATCGATTTCCGCAGAATCAATCCAAATTGCCCACAATGGAAAAAGTTCCTTCGGCTCGTGGCCTTGGTACAGAAGCGTCGCTTGGTACAATCTGCGCTCATAGTTGGCGGAATCATAAATATCCGTACCTTGAACCCAGCTGTCTCGGTATTCTCTAGGCATGTAGAAGTGAGCCGTTCCGCTCCAGCCTGCATTACGAGGGGCTTCACCTTCAACCGCAGGAATCGTTGCTACCTTCGGTGTAACGCCTTCTCCAAGCGCTACCTCGCCTTCCTTCGGCTTTCTCCAGTCGATGCCTTCCATGCCGGAAGCGCCGTTCGTTTGTCCTTCTTCTGTAAACATGTAATCAACCAATTTAATAAGCGCAATTTTTTGTTCTTCAGATGCTTTATTTGTGATTACAAATTTTGCTCCCGGCGCAACGCCGCCGCCATCATGAGTCGCGAACGAGCCATGTGGTCCTGTAAGCGGAGGTACGGGGTTGTAATCAGCTGAGTTTTTATTGCCTACATCGATATTTACGAAGATAGCAGGATGCATGCCGGCGCCAGCGCCCAAAATTTGAGCATCGCCATTTTCGCCAATCTTTTTGAAGGCTTCCGCGTTTTGTGCAAAGGCGCCCGGATCGATTAAACCTTCATCGTATAACGATTTAATATACGTTAAGCCTTCTCTCCATTCCGGCTTAAGCGCAGCCGACTCTACTTTGCCATTGGTTAGATTCAAGTAATTGCGGTCATCGTCATAGACAAAACCATTCATGAGGAATGGAATGACGCGTACGCCAAAGTCCTCGATTGAACCGCTAAGCGGCACTTCATCGGCAATGCCATTGCCGTTTGGATCTTGTGTTTTGAACGCTTTCAATACAGCCTTAAACTCTTCAGGCGTTTTTGGCATTTCCAGCTGCAATTTATCCAGCCACTTCGTATTCAACCACATTTTGTTCGGATACGAGCAGTGGAAGCACTGGCTGTAAGCGACAAGTCCGTAAATATTGCCGTCCGGCGCTGTGTTGAATGCTCTTAAGTCAGAGTTATTTTCCATGGCTGCTTTGATGTTTGGCGCATATTGCTCGATCAGATCGTTCAGAGGCACCAGCACCCCTTGTTTTCCATACTTCACAACATCAGCCTGCGTGAATTGATCAATATAGCCAGGAAGCATATACGCATCCGGGTAATCTCCGCTCGCTAATGAAATTTGGCGTTTTTCCTTCGCGCCATCCGGTGGAGTCGTTTCAAATTTAAGTTTTATGTTGAATTTCTCTTCTACAAATTTGGTGAATTTATTCGTAGCCATATCGATATTCGGCTCTTGTACCGCAAATATCGTAATTTCAACCGGTGCGGTTGCTCCCGTCTCTTCCGATTGTGCCTTTGGCGTATTTGTTGCCTTATTCGTGTTGGAGGTTCCTTTATTATTCGAGCACGCGGCAAGCACCAAGCTGATCATCAGCATGATTGCGAGCAAACTTACGAGTCTCTTTTTCAAATGTATCGCTCCCTTTTTCGATTTGTGCCATACTTTTGTATTGCAATTACACTACAAATGAACCACCTCCTCTCATGCAAACCAGCGCAGTTACTAACCCGGTTAGCCTTTGACTGAGCCAACAAGCATCCCTTGTACGAAATAACGCTGTACGAAAGGATAAATAATAAGAACCGGCAGCGTAGCGACTACGATCAGCGAATATTTAAGCAGCTCTGACAGCTGCTGCCTTTCCACTTGCTTCAAGGCATCCGTTACGCTTGCGCTGTTGTTCATAATGATGATGCTCCGCAGAACGAGCTGAAGCGGAAACAGCTTCGCTGATTTGAGGTAGATCAAGGCATCGAAGTAGGCATTCCATTGACCTACGCCGTACATTAGGAAAAGCACCGCAAGAATGGGCTTGGATAACGGAATAACCACGCTTCGCATAAATCTGATGTCGCTGCAGCCATCAATCTCGCTTGCTTCAAACAATTCATCTGGAATGGACGACTGGAAGAAGGAGCGTGCAATAATGACCTGCCATACCCAAACCGCATTCGGAATGAGCAGCGCCCACCGCGAATCGATCATGCCAAACTCCTTCACGACCATGTACGTCGGAATCAAACCGCCGCTGAAGAGCATGGTGAACGTAATGAGCATCATAATGACGCTGCGGCCAAAAAAGGATTTACGCGACATCGGATACGCAATCATGACCGTAAGCGCTACGCTGATCAACGTTCCTGCTGCGGTATAAAAAAGCGAGTTCCCGTACCCTCTCATAATTTCCGGCGTATCGAACAGAACCTTAAAGCCCTTAAAGGAAATATCAACGGGCCACAGCCAAACACGGCCGGAAGTAACGGCTGCCGGGCTGCTGATCGAGCTGCTGATAATATAAATGAGCGGATAAATAACAGCGATCAACACAACCGCCAATATGACATAAATAATGAACAAAAAAATCTTATCGCCTGTTGAATCCTTAATCGTTTGTCTGATTGGTGCCTGCGATGCTATCTTCGTTGATGCCATAGGCGCACTCCCCTTTTACCAAATGCTTGATTTCATAAACCGTTTGGCCAAACCGTTGACCGTGAACAGCAGCAAGAGATTGATGAATGAATTAAACAAGCCTACCGCTGTAGCGAAGCTGTAATTGGCATTTAAGAGCCCAATTTTGTACACGTATGTGGCGATTATTTCGGAATTAACGATATTGAGCTGATTTTGCAGCAAATAGATTTTCTCGAAGCCAATCGCCATTACGCTTCCTACATTTAAAATGAGGATGATCGTAATCGTCGGCAAAATGCCCGGCAAATCTACGTGGACGATTTTCTGAAATCTCGAAGCGCCATCCACTTTGGCAGCCTCATAAAGCGTAGGATCGATGCCCGCAAGCGCCGCCAAATAAATGACCGCGGAATAACCAGCCGTCTGCCAAATATCCGACCAAACAAAGATCGATCGGAACATGCTGGCTTCACCAAGGAAGTTGACCGATTCCATTCCGAAGTAGTTCAAAGCCACATTCACAAAGCCAAGCCGCGGCGCCAGAAACATCATAATGATCGATACCATAACGACTGTAGATATGAAATAAGGAGCGAAGGTGACCAGCTGTACAAGCCGTTTGAAACGGCCATTTCGCACTTCATTAAGCATCAATGTCAAAATAATTGGAATCGGAAACCCCGCGAGCAATAAATAACCGCTGACGTATATGGTGTTCTTGACCAGCGTCCAGAACATCGGATTTTCAAAGAAAAGCCTAAAGTTTTTGAGCCCGACCCATTCGCTGCCCCAAATGCCTTTGATGACGTTGTAATCCTTAAAGGCAAGCACCGCATTCAGCATCGGGTAATATTTAAAAATAAGAAAAAACAACACAGGCGGTATAATGATAAGGTACAGCTGCCAATGCTTCTTGAAGCTTCTGCTCGCTTCGTCAACAAGGCTGCGCTTGCTCTTTTGCTTCAACAGCTTGTTATTCAGTACAATCTCTTTTTCCAGAACAATCCCCCCTAGGTAGCTAATGGCCGATGAAATGACAGCGCTTTCTATACGATGATCATAGTAGAAATCCACATTATTCAAACAGGTACATTTGCGTCTTTTAACGTACAATAACCCCTGTTTTCAGGGGGCAAATCGCCGCAGCGGCGTACAATTTTCAGGATTGCTGCTTATAAACGCCAAAAAAACCCGACTGCCCCAAGCAGTCGGGTTCTTGCTTATGCATTTCTAGTGCATAGGTTTGTTTTGGTCATATGCTTTTTGCATGATTTCAATAAAACGATCAACCTGCATATTCTCGAGTCCGCTTACGTAAGTATCCCAATCCCTATCCAAATCCAAGTTGCCGGTAATAAATTGAAGCATGCTTTGATCAATATAATTCATCAAGTTTGTGCTCAGCATTCCCACTTCATCCGCTTGTGCCGAATCAAGCCAAATGTTCCACACCGGAAACATTTCGTCAGGCTCATGTCCCTCATACAGCAGTGTCGCTTCAATAAGCCTTCGCTCATAGCCGTCGGGCGCATATATGTCTTTGCTTGCGACCCAGCTGTCTCGATAATCTCTTGGCATATAGAAATGAGCCATCCCGCTCCAGCCGGTGTTCTTTTGCTCTGTGCTTTCGATGGGGATCAGCGTTGCAAATTTGGGCTCCAGCCCTTCACCAAGCGCCGCCTCACCAGCTACCGGCTTTCGCCAGCCTACGCCTTCAAGACCTGATTGCGCTAGGGTTTGTCCTTCCGGCGTGTACATATAGTCAACCATTCGAATTAAGGCAATTTGCGCTTCTTTGCTCGCCTTATTCGTAATGACAAATTTAGCTCCCGGTGATATGCCGCCGCTGGCAAAGGTAGCATAGGAAGCATACGGCCCCGCAAGCGGCGGCAGCGGTGCATAATCCTTCGTTCGCTCACTCACGAAGATAGCAGGATGCATGGCTGCAGCTGCGCCGAGAATGTCCGCATTTGCATTGTCTCCAGCTTTTTTTAGCGCCTCGGCATTTTGAATAAAGGCTCCCGGATCAATTAAACCCTCGTCATAAAGTGATTTAATATAGGCAATCCCTTCCTTCCATTGCGGCTTATTGGCCGCTGTATCCACCTTCCCATTATTCATATATAAATAATTGCGGTCGTCATCATAAATGAAGCCATTCATCAAATAAGGAACAATATGAACGCCAAAATCTTCCGTCGAGCCGCTCAGCGGAACTTCATCCATTAAACCATTTCCGTTCGGGTCGTTTTGCTTGAACGCTCTCAGCATCTCTTTGAATTCATCTGTCGTTTTGGGCATATCAAGCCCTAATCGCTGAAGCCACTTCGTGTTTACCCACATTTTGTTTGGATAGGAGCAGTGGAAGCATTCGCTATAAGCAACAAGCCCATAAATATTGCCATCAGGCGCCGTATTCAAAGCTTTAAGCTTCGGATCTTTCTCCATCGCGGCTTTAATGTTCGGCGCATATTGCTCTATGAGCTCATTTAACGGCAGAAATACGCTTTGCTTGCCATACTTCAACAAGTCGGATTGTGTGAACTGGTCAATGTAGGCCGTTAAAATATAAGCATCAGGAAAATCGCCACTTGCAAGTGAAATTTGCCGCTTCTCCTTTGCGCCGTCCATCGAAATAATGTCCCAATTAAATTTGACATTAAATTTATGTTCAAGCAGCCTCGTAAAATCATTTGTTTTCAAATCAATGCTGGTATCCTGCTGGGCGAACACATTAATCTCGACCGGCTTGTCTATGGAAGCAAGCGAGGCTGCATCCGTATGAGCTGGCTCATTGCTCTGCGAGCATGCGGCAAGCAGTAAAACTACAAGAAATATAAGCGCAGATAGGCCTGCAATTCTTTTCTTCACTCTAACCCTCTCCTTATCGGTAACTGCGCTGAACGCTTACACTTCGATCGATTGTCGATATGAGCTTGGCGCAACGCCCATGACTCGCTTAAAGGCTCTGCGGAACGAATGAGAGCTGTTATACCCGACGCGAGCAGCAATTTCATCAACGGTATAAGCGTTCGTCCGTAATAAGGAGGAAGCCTGCTCTATACGAATCATCTCCAAATAGTCAGAAACATTAATATCCGTAACCTCTTTAAACAATTGTGAAATGTATTTCTCCGGCCGCTCCACCCGCTCTGCAATGCGGTATAAGGTCATCTCGGAGTCGCTATAAGCCTCAGCAATAAACCGCTTAATTTCCTCGACGGTTTGAATATGAGCATGATTTTTTTTGCTGTTGATGACGCTGCATAATGCTTCTACAATTTCGATGATCTCCTCCTGTATAGCCGCCATTGGATTAGAAGCTTGAATGCCGATGATTTGATTTTTCAACGCATGCAGCAAATCGGATTCCATGAACGTTTTCTGGTCAAGCAGCTTAAGCAGCGTACCCTTCAGCTCGCCGATCAGCTGCTGCTTCATCTCGATAGAGAGCTGCTTATTCTCCATATTAATATTCATAACCGAATGAACCATCCGCTTTGCCTCATCCGAATCTCCCGCACGAATGGTGCTAATCAAGCGCTGCTCAATGTCCATTGGATAATAATATGTCGCTGTTTCAAGCCTAGAGTCCGTAAACCATACGAAGCTTTTTTTGCTATTAAACTCGGCATACTCGATCGTTTGTTTCGCTTGCTCATAGGAATGGCTAACGTCAAGAATAGTCGTGAACGCATCTCCGAATGCTGCAGTGACCGAAATCTTATACTCCCTATAGGCGATATCGGACAGCTTCTCAAGAATATGACTCATTCGCAGCTTAGCTGCTTCGATTCCATACTCCCCTTCCATGGTCGTTATAATCGTCACAATTCGATCCGAGCCAAGATCCGTCATATGCAGCTGGCTGTCCAGATCGATTAACGCCTTTTTCAAAATGAGTCTTGCTGCATACAGCTCGTTCAGTATTTCTACGTTGTCCATGCCGGAGTATCCATTAATCTGCAAAATACCGACATAACCCTCATTCGTATCAAACCGCGTATCCGCCTGTACAGCCGCTGCCGTAATTTCCTCAGTGGTGTGAAACTCCCCAGCAATTAACCGTTTTAAGAAGCCATCTCTAACTAAAGGAAGCTGGCGTTTTAATTCCGTCTCCAGGTGGCGATTGCTCGTAATGATGCTCGATATGTTGCCCTGCAAAAAATCATATTCGTTTCGGCCCGTAAAGCCATCCTTTCCGAACTGCTCCTTCATCACCGTAAGCAGCCTATTCATTGGTGCGCTGTTTCGGTAGGACAGGAGCAGACCAGCCAGCAGGCCGAGAAGTAAAGCGATGCCTGTCACCAGCCAAGTAATATGTTTAATTTGATTTGCGTTTTCCATCAGCACCTGCTTTGGAATTCCCGCTCGATAGGTCCAACCATTTTTTTCGGAATGAATCGTAATGACGAGATCGTTATTATAAAATTGACTAACTTTGTCTTGGATGAGGCGTGAATCCGAAGACAGCAGCTTGGCATTTTCCTCGCTAATTCCGCGCAGTCCAACTGTATTCCCTTGCGCATCGCTAATATGAGCCCAGCCGCCGTAACGATCCTCTACTCCCGCGAGCAGGCTAGATATGTTTTCTTCATCAATCATGACGACCACAGTGGCAGGTGATGAGCCGCTAAAGCTGTCCAAAGGGAGCGACTGCATATACGTAACGACGGAGGATTGTTTGGCATTGCTAGTAAAGGAGCTAAGAGGCATAATTTCACTTCGGTGAGTTTTGTCCAGTACTGTTTCCTTCCATTCCGCGAGCGTAAGATCGTTATAATGAAAGTTCTGATAATAATGTTCGGGACGGAAATAGGCGGAGCCCTGCGTAAAGATCACATCATAGTTATTTAAGTAGATAAAATAGTTTTGCAAAAAATCATTTGTCTGGCTAAACGGCGTTACCTGTCTCACCATGCTCCAAATGCCATAAACGTTGACGATGTCGCCTTTTTTCTGCTCATTCATTAATTTATTTAAATCAGGATTCAAAGCGAGCTGCCTTGTGAAGCCCTCAACCTCAACCATCCTTCTCTCCAAAATATCTTGGCTCCGCTGCAGCAATGTGACGCTATTCTCAATGGAAATGGATTGTGTCACCGAGATTGAAGTACGATAGGAAACGTAACCCGCTATGCTTGGAATGACCAAAATAATAAGATATGAAATGAGAAATTTCCGAAAAATGGTTGAGTACTTTGGCACGGTCAACCCACCTCCTTTGATTGTTAACGCTTACATAAGATAGGCAGCACAGAAGCCTAGAAACAACAAAAGAGCTTCGCTCATTTATAATAACTTACTGACGCGAAAAGACAACTACTATTAAAAACAAGTAGTTGTCTTATTCACTAACTAGGCACATTCCGTTTAAGCTTCTTGCTGTACTAGAGCTTTCAAGTCTTTATCAAATCGATAGACGCGGCCGGGAATCAAAGAAACTTGCACTTCCTGCTCACCGAATCTTACGACCGTTTCCCCTGCAGAGAAAGCTTGAATCGTCGCTTCAGTCAGCACGCCATTTTCCCATGAGACGTCAACCTCTACATTTCCTTTGGCACGCAGTCCTTTGTATGAACCTTTGTTCCAGACAGCGGGAAGCGCTGGAAGCAGGTGAATTTCGCCCGGCTGGCTCTGAAGGAGCAGATCCGCTACCGCCGCAGTTCCGCCATAATTGCCGTCGATAACAAAAATATTCGTCTCCGCTCCGGCTACACCCGCCTTGGAATAGGTCAGCATATTATCGAAGCACAGCTCTCCAATTAAATGAGTGATATGCTTTAGCGCGCGATCTCCTTCGTACAATCTAGAGAAGCCGGTGGCGAACAGTACCGCTGTAAATTCAATATCCTCCAGCTCATCGGTCTGCATTCGGCCAATCAACGTTTGCTTAGCGGCAGCACTCAGCTCCGGCGTCTTCCGCGGCGTAATTTGATTGCTCGGGTATAAGCCAAATAAATGAGCAAGGTGGCGATGCTCCGGCTGCGCCTCCTCATAATCCTCGAGCCACTCCTGCAGCTGTCCTTTTTTCCCGATCATGAGAGGCGGCATCAGCAATAACGCTTGCTCCAGCTTCTCTTGGAATTCAGAATCCATTTGCAGCAGCTTCGCCGACTCTAGGCAAAAGGTGAACAAATCCCATATCAGCTGCTGGTCCATCGTCGACCCCATCGACAGCTGCTGAGCTTCATCCTTGCTGCCGTTCGGATAAAAGCTATTCTCCGGCGAATTGGACGGTCCGGTTACGAGCCAGCCATAAGTAGGGTGCACAGTCATATAATCAAGGAAGAAGATCGCCGATTCCTTCATAACGGGATACGCCTGCTTCATTAGGAAATCGCGGTCCAGCCCATACTCATAATGCTCCTTCAAATGCATCGCAATCCATAATCCGCCTGTTACATTCAGTCCCCAGCCCGTCTCCCAGCCCGGAGCCGAGAAACCCCAAGCATTCGAGAACACATGCGCCACCCAGCCCTCGCTTCCGTAGAAATCCTGAGCTGCTTGCCTGCCCGCAACAGATAACCGTTCAATATAATTCATCAAAGGCACATGGCATTCTGCCAAATTACTTATTTCCGTCGGGTAATAGTTCATTTCCGTGTTGATATCCAAGTGGTAGTCGCAGCTCCAAGCCATGCGATTCGCTTCGCCATCGTTCCACACGCCTTGCAAATGCAGCGGCAGCGGCGAATCCTCGCGCGAGCCTGCAATCGTTAGATAACGGCCATATTGGAAAAATAAAGCGACTAAATCCGGATCATCATACTGCCCGTTTCGAAGCTGCTTCATCCGCTCGTCTGTTGGCAGCTTCGCACTCGCCGTATCGCCTAAATCAAGAGTCACACGAGCGTACAAATCGCGATAATCTACAATATGATCCGCTCTTAGTCGCTCATAACCTTTGGCAATAGCATCGTTAATTTGCGCATGGCATTCCGAAGCCCAATTCTCATTTGTCCTGCCATAATCCGTATTCACCGCGAAATATATAAACGCCTCATCCGCTTGCGATACCTTGATTTCATTACCAGCGGTTTCGATAATGCCGCCCACAGCAACGACCTTAACCTTGCCCTCGCAGAACACACCACATTTTCCGTTGCTGTGCACATCTTCCGTCGCTTGCCCGCGGAATCCAATTGCATCGTCATCCGCAGCTGATGTTGCAAAATCTCCGGTTCTTCCTTGAATGCTCAGCGAGAAGGATATTGCCCCTTTTAGCTCACTCTTTATGCGTGATACAACAATACCATCAGCATGCGTTGCGAACGTTTCACGTGTTATTTTGCCGCCAGAGCTTGTATAGGAAGTTTGCACAATTGCCTTTTCCAAGCTTAACTCACGTACAAGATCTTCCCCTTGCTGCTCGAAGCGTAAATTGATATCGCACACAGATAGGTTTGTGCCAAAGTTTTGCTTCTTCGGCTGCAGCCCTTGCTTAGCAAGTCGGTCTCCCTCGCTATAATTGCCCTTGAAAAACTGCTCTCTCATCTGCTCCAAATTGGCTTTCGGGTTTCCGTTTCCTTGAATGCGCTCCACTTGACCCGACCAGTAAGTAGTTTCTGTCATGCTCCACGTTTCGCTTTCTATTCCACCGTGAATGACCGCGCCTATTCTTCCATTCCCTATCGGCAGTCCTTGCTTCCAATCGGCTGCTGGCCCTGAATACCAAAGCTTTGAATGATTCATGCAGTCCCCATCCTTCAGTTATAAGATTCGTATAACAAATGTTTTGTCAATCTCCCTGCTATCTATCGAATACGGAATTCATTAAAATATTTAGGAATGATTTCAGTGGAAGCGCCCGGCAGCTCCGGCAGCACATATTGTCCATTCTTGACGGTTGCCGGTTCAACAAAGATCGTTCTGATCCAAGGGATATACTCAAGCATAATTGCCCCCGGCGTAGCCGCCACCAAATGCTGGTGAATTTGTCCCATATCGCCGACATGCGGGCAAATTGGTATGTCGTATGAAGCAGCCAGCCCCGCTACCTGAAGCCACTCTGTAATACCCGCAACCCGCGTAACATCAACCTGACAATATTCGATAGCGCCTTGATGAATATAATCACGGAACGCATATTTCGAGTACACATGCTCACCGAGTGCAATCGGAACATTTAGTGCATCTGCCAGCTTCTTGTGGCCTAGAATATCATCAGGATTAAGCGGCTCCTCCAGCCAAAATAAATCAAATTCCTCCAGCTTCTTGCCCCAGGTCATCGCCGTATTAATATTCCATTGCTGATTGACGTCGATCATAAAGATCACCTGATCGCCAATCGCTTTGCGCACCGCCTTCACTCGGTCATAATCTTCATGTGGATCGGACTTGCCAACCTTAATCTTCACCCCCGTAAACCCCTGCTCGACAATGTCCGTGACATCCTTCAGCAACCGCTCCTTCGACCAGTTCAACCAGCCGCCGTTCGTGTTATAGGCTTTGATGCCTTTTGATTTATGTCCGCCAAGGTACTGCCATAGAGGCTTGTTGGACGCCTTCGACATAATGTCCCATAACGCAATATCCACAGCAGCAAGCGCCATATGCGTGATGCCTGCCCGTCCGATCCAGTGCATTTTGCCATACCGCAGCGTCTCCCAAACCTCCTTTACCATAAAAGGGTCCTTGCCGATCAGCTCCGGTGCGTAGTAACGTTCAATCGTGTCGACGATCATATCATCGCCATGGGCGCAGGTTCCTGTGTAGCCGTATCCGACGTAACCTTCATCTGTAAAGATCCGAACGCCAGACAACCCCCAATGCGTCGCCACATTAATCGCATCCGTTATTGGCGGGTCGATGGGGACATGAAGAACGAATGTTTCCACTTTTGTGATTTTCATCGTTTGTACTCCCTTCCTTTTGTTTAATAGCCTAGCGAAGCTCCGCCCTCAACCGGAAGAGCTACACCCGTTACGAAAGCCGCTTGCTGCGAAGCCAAATATAGTACCGACTGCGCGATCTCCTCCGAGGTTGCCGATCGGCCAAGCGGATGCATCGCATTCAGCGCATCCAGCGCTGCTGCTTGATCAGGCTGCTGTCTCAGCCAATCTTCCAATAAAGGCGTCATCACACCCGCCGGACACACGCAGTTGACTCTTACACCATCCGCTGCAAAATCGAGCGCCAATGACTTCGTCAGCGCAATAACGGCACCTTTGGAAGCAGCATAAATCGGATTATTCCGCTGCCCGATAAGACCGTTCAGCGAAGCCATATTCACAATCGCGCCTTTGGTCTGCCGCAATAGCGGAATCGCATGCTTGATCATCAAATACACGCCCTTCACATTTACCGCAAGAACATGGTCAAATGACTGCTCATCGATTTCCTCAAGCGGCTTTGGCAGTATAACCGCTGCATTGTTATACAGAACATCGAGCTTGCCGAATGTCTGAACCGTTTCTTTCATAAGCGCTTCAACCGCACTCTCACGCGATACATCCGTCTGAATTGCACGAGCACTTATAAATGGAAGCCCTTTCAAAAATCCTTGTTGTTTATTGATTTCATCAGCCACGCGCTGCCCTTCATGCTCATTCCAATCCGCTATGACGACTTGTGCACCTTCTGCCGCGAACAACCGTGCGCTTTCCTCGCCGATACCAGAACCGCCGCCGGTTATAAGCACAACCTTATCTTTAAATCTCAAAGGCATTCCTCCATATACACGTAATCGTTAATGTAGCTAAAGAAAAGATTTATGTTGTTAATTGATCCACATCAGCTATTGCTGTTCATTCCCTAATATTTTTGTTATTGTATCATCTATACAGGAACGTGTATTTGATCAGACATCCATTAAGTTGACAATTCATCCGCTAAATTTTATATGAATATACCAAAGAAAAGGGTGTTCGCTTGAAGAAGCTGAACGAGATCACGCCTCATGTCGGAGATTCCATGTATTACCTTTATGATGGCAGCTCCAATGAGAAGCTGCGCATTTGCAGCGTTTATGCCTTTCATTTATTTACTGATGGTCCCGGAGAAATGGAGATTGACGGCAAGAAATACCCCATCAACAATCGAACGCTAATCTTTCTTAGGCCAGAGCAGCCTCATGCCTTCCATATTTCATCCGACCATCCGCTGTCCTCCTATAATCTGTATTGTGATCTTTGGAATCAGAGTGATCCCGTCTCTACCAATCGAACGTTCATCTACGCCCCGGAGCCGTTCGAGCTGAATACCGTTGCCCCTTCCATGGCATGTGATGAACTCGACAGCCTGCCATGCGTATTTTCCTTGCAGCCTTATCCAGAGCTGTACGATTCCTTCTTAATGCTCGCTAAGCTGTATAACGATTCGCAATTTTATCGAACAGAGATGATGAACAGCTTGCTCTATGCTTGGATTCTGAACTGGTATAATACGATTCATACGCACCAGCCTACCGATTATCGCATCGTCCGCTTGCTCACGCATCTAAACGCTCATCCTGAGAAACGCGAGTCCGTCGAGACATGGTGGGAATTTTGCGGGCTGAAGCGAACCTACTTTCATGCTTTGTTTTTACGAGAAACCGGACTCACGCCAAAAGCCTACCATCACAAGCTGCTCATGAGACGCGCTTCCCATCTTTTGCTCGAAAGCGAGCTGAGCGTGACTGCCATTGCCGAGAAGCTTGGTTATGCCTCTATCCATCCTTTTACACGCCATTTCAGTGCCTTCTATGGCACCAGCCCAAAGCATTACCGCATGCAGCCTCAGTAAGAGAAATGACCACCCCAGTGTGCAGCAACAAAAAAAGCTGGAAGCACGTATATGTGCTTCCAGCTACAAAACAGTATATGTTGCTCGTCCGTAAGCACACATACGTGCTTATTACGCCAATTCGACGTGTGCGCAACAACGAAAAATGGCTGTAAGCACACATTTGCACTTACAGCCTCAAAATAGACTATGTGGCTCGTCCGTAAGCACACATACGTGCTTATTACGCCAATTAGACGTGTGCGCAACAACGAAAAATGGCTGTAAGCACATATTTGCGCTTACAGCCTCAAAATAGCCTATGTAGCTCGTCCGTAAGCACACATATGTGCTTATTACGCCAATTCGACGTGTGCGCAACAACGAAAATGGCTGTCACGCCTCTTATTTGAAGGCGGTCAACAACGACTTCGCTTCCTCATGTTCGGGCTCCATCGCCAAAACTTGATGCGCATATTGTAATGCTTCTGGCTCTTCGCCCTCTTCATAGCAGCAAATCGCCAGCTTGTAGAGTGCATCCACAGTCGTCTTGCCAGCCTCCATCGAACGCTCCAAATATATCCTCGCATCCGCATACAGCTCCAGCTCATAAAGTAGACTTCCGCATGTCAAAGCCAAATGGCGCTGTTCATTCATCGGATAATAGCCAGCCCACATCATGTGCATGCCCTGCCGAAGATCATCGGCTTCTTCGTCGCTGCTATCTGGCAGCAGCGACTGAATGCGCTCAGCGCTTTGAATGAACAATTGCGCATCGTAGCGGCTGAGTCGCCAGAAAGCTAAAATAGAATAAAGCTCTAGCGATTCCAAATGCTCATCAAACCATAACTTCAAGCTAAAGAAATCATCCGGTCCAAAACGTTCGACAAAACGACGATAAGCTAAGCGTGTGTTCGCATAGGTCGCTGGCTTCTCCAGCATGATGATGCAGCCGACATTCAAATTTTTATAATGATGGTTAGTAAAATAGGACGATGCGCCCTTTTGTTCAAAAACATGCTGTATCGCATGATAATTGGCCGTGAGCGAAAAGCTGCCGTGATGAATCAGTTCGGGCGGCTCAGCAAATGCCCAGTTCTCCATTCGGTGATCGCCTTTATCGGATGTAAGCAGCACAAATCCCGCTTGTGATAACCGTCCAAGTCTTTCAAGACAATCCATCCCAATCTCCGGGAAGAGGATATGCGAATCCTCAAGCTGCTGCTTATACAGCTCAATCACATTCCGATAAGGGTACGATTGCTCTTCATATTCGGCTGCTCTACGGTAATGATACTCGGGCTCTATGCTTACCAGCATGTCCGAAACATCTATGCCATCCGCCTCAGCAGCAGGTACCGTGAAGGACACCTTACATTCAAAAATATGACCTTCATCCACATAAATGAGCTCCTGCGGAATGCTGTCAAAAAAATAATTGGCTACAAGCAGCAGGGGCTCCTTCAGGTCTGCCTGCTTTATCGTGACACCCGATTCCGTCAGTTGAAGCTCTGTATCACGTACCGCGTCAAACTTAGCGAAATCGAGTATTCCTTGCTGGACAAATGGCTGCAATCGTTCATGCTGCTGCCAATAGGCAATATTTTTGACTGGCAAATCACTCATGATGTAACGAAACGGCGGAAGGTCCATACCAGCAAAATCTATCAGCTCACATAACGCCGTCAACACTTGATAGGCTAGACGACCCGAGCCTGCTCCAAGCTCAAGGATCGTAACCGGTTCCTCCGATATACCACCTAACCTTGCTCTATCCTGTAAAAATCCAAATATGATTTCCGCATAAGCAGACGCAATCACAGGATTGTTCGTGATGTACTGCGGCACTTCATCATTTTGCCATGCCTCGATGCCCTGCTCTTCAAAATAAGCGCGCTGCAGCTCCCAAATCGGCGCTTCGCTAAATCGATAAATCGGCTGATCGCTATTATTATTCATTCTTTTAAACCTACTTTGCTTAATGTAATAAAAGAATTAAACTGGCCTTATCCAAATATCCTAGGTCAAATCCATCCGCTTTAAACCTAGCATCTGTATGCAGCCTTGTCCACTCTCACCTTAATGAATCAGCGAAACGGTTTCACCTGCCATACACAGAAAGAGAAGACGAGCCTGCAGGCTCGTCTCCTCTTTTGGCTATATTAGACGAATTAAAATACCTTCGTCGTCCATGATTCACAGTTCCATGTATCGGTTACAACATCGCGGTAAAATTCTGGTTCGTGAGAGATAAGCAAAATGCTGCCTTTATACGCCTTAAGCGCACGTTTCAGCTCATCCTTTGCATCGACATCCAAGTGATTGGTTGGCTCATCCAGGACTAACAGGTTCGTTTCGCTATTGATCAGCTTGCAAAGGCGAACCTTCGCCTTCTCGCCGCCGCTAAGCACAGCAATTTTGCTTTCAATATGCTTGGTCGTCAGCCCGCATTTCGCGAGTGCCGCACGTACTTCAAATTGGGAGAGTGAAGGGAATTCCTTCCACACTTCCTCAATACACGTATTGTAGTTTGCATCCTTAATTTCCTGTTGGAAATATCCGATTTGCTGATGCTCACCGCGCTGTACCGTACCCGATATAGCTGGAATTTCGCCTAAAATACTGCGAAGCAGCGTCGTTTTACCAATACCGTTCGCCCCTACGAGAGCAATCTTCTGACCGCGTTCCATACGAAGATCAAGCGGTCTCGACAATGGACTGTCATATCCGATAACAAGCTCCTTCGTCTCGAATATGAGCTTGCCGGAGGTTCTTCCGTCCTTGAAGTTGAACTGCGGCTTCGGCTTTTCCTTCGCAATTTCAATGACTTCCATCTTATCGAGCTTCTTCTGTCTCGACATCGCCATGTTCCGCGTCGCTACGCTCGCTTTGTTGCGTGCTACGAAGTCCTTCAGATCAGCTATTTCCTGCTGCTGACGCTTATAAGCCGATTCAAGCTGCTGCTTTTTCATTTCATGAACCTGTTGGAAGTATTCATAGTCGCCCACATAGCGGTTCAACTCTTGATTCTCCATATGATAAATGAGGTTAATTACACTGTTAAGGAACGGAATATCATGTGAAATGAGAATGAATGCATTCTCGTACTCTTGCAAGTAACGCTTCAGCCATTCGATATGCTGCTCATCGAGATAGTTCGTCGGCTCATCGAGAAGCAAAATGTCCGGCTTCTCCAGCAGCAGCTTCGCTAAAAGCACCTTCGTCCGCTGCCCTCCGCTCAAATCATTAACGTCCTTATCAAGACCAATATCCGTAAGGCCAAGACCACGAGCCGTTTCGTCAATTTTCGCGTCGATCATATAGAAATCCTGATTCGTCAGCGTATCCTGAATCGTTCCAACATCCTCAAGCATTTGCTCGAGTTCCTCTGGCGTCACATCGCCCATTCTGCCGTACATATCGTTCATTTCTTGTTCCATATCGAGCAGGTACTGAAAAGCTCCCTTCAGCACATCCCGCATCGTCATTCCTTTGCTGAGAACCGCATGCTGATCGAGATAACCTACGCGCATGCGCTTCGACCATTCAACCTTGCCGTCGTCAGGCTGCAGCTTGCCTGTAATAATGTTCATAAAAGTGGACTTGCCCTCGCCGTTAGCGCCGATGAGTCCAATATGCTCGCCTTTAAGCAGGCGGAAGGATACGTCGTTGAAGATCGCGCGATCTCCAAAGCCGTGGCTTAGTCGTTCTACGTTTAATATGCTCATGAATGACACCTTTTCTTTTGGAATATTATCGTATTATTATAAACGTTATAGGCCCTACAACTCAATGTAGGATTCATTTCTAAATGATTTTCGACCAGATTCAATACTTTCCTTATCATCCGCTATTATTTTACCATATTCCAGATAAGGCAGTATCTTCGTGAGTATTAGCCTGCCATTGACAATGGAAAAACAAACAGGTAAAATCGATCCATAAAACTATTTTAGTTTTTTTAGTTTTCTCTAGTCTAAAAGTTCTCTCTCAGGGGGTCTGTTCTTGATAGATCGAATTATGAAAGCATTTATCGAAGAGATTCATGATAAAGGAATCAAATTTACAATGGACGATTTGGCCTCTCGGCTAGGGATTAGCAAACGGACATTGTACGAGCATTTCCCTTCTAAAGTAAGTATTTTGGAAGCACTCATTGCGCAAACTTTAGGTGAATTTGATGAGAAAACAGCTCTGATCACGCAAGACGCAAACTTATCGATTATTGAGAAAATCAGAGGTATTGTAACCCTTCTGACAAAACATTATGAATTATATGATATACGGATTTTGGAGCAAATGAAGCGTTACTATCCAGAGCAATGGAAAAAAATTGATGACGCGCTGACCGATGACTGGGATGCATTGCGCAGCGTCATTGAACAAGGCATTCACGAAGGTATAATAGTTAACAAAAATATATCTGTCATCATGAAGCTAATGATCGACGCAGCAAACTCAACACTCGATCAACGCTTTTATCAAAAAAATGAGATTACGCTTTCCGAAGCTTTATCCACCATTGTTGATATTATTCTATTTGGACTAGTGCCTAGAGCTGCAAAGGGAGAATAAAAGCCAACGCTTTTATTCTTTTTTTAAACAAGCAGAAAACTATAAAAACAAAAATAGTTTCATGAGTATTAAAATTTACTGCAACAGAAAGAGAGTGAACAGAATGAGTCTTCATTTTTATGAAGTAACAACAGAAAACTGGCGCGCTGTAGCCGCATTATCGGTGTCCAAGGAGCAGCAACCATTTATCGAAAGCAACGCCTTTTCTTTAGCCGAATGTTTATTTGAGAAAAACGCAACTTCGCTTGCATTATATGATGGCGAAACTTTAGTCGGCTATGCGATGTACGGCTGGCAAAACAACGTGAACAAGAGTGTGTGGCTTGACCGCTTTATGATTGATTACCGATTCCAAGGAAACGGATATGCCAAGCGGTTTATTCCTATACTACTCGAATATTTACAGCACTTATATGAAAGCAGAACCATTTATTTGAGCCTCCATCAACATAATTCGCGTGCACAACGGCTATATGAACATTTTGGATTCCGCTTAAACGGTGAGATTGATGCAGACGGGCCGGTTGTCGGAATGGTCATGGAATTAAATTTATAGAAACATAATAGGTGAAACCATATGAAAACATTATTTAGTAATCGCGTTTATTTATTAGTTACCGCTTCTGATTTATTGCAAAATATAGGTACATGGATACGGAACATTGCTTTGCTCTTTTTTGTATTGGAAAAATCAAATAATGACCCGGTCGCTGTGTCGATGCTGACGGTTATAGAATATTTCCCTATCTTCGCTGTTGCCCTTGTAGGCGGGGCGCTCGTTGATCGGTGGAATCCCAAAAAAACGATGATTATAGCTGACTTATTAAGTATCGTATCTATTTTGCTCATCATTGGCGTTTTGGATCTAGGCTTCTGGCCAGCTATTTATATAGCCACTTTCGTATCAACTATTATTACGCAGTTCTCTCAGCCATCATCCATTAAGCTCATTAAACGTTATGTCGAACCGCAGCATGTTGGAGCAGCTGTTGGTTTAACGCAAAGCATGAACTCGATTTTCATGATTGTTGGGCCTGTCATCGGTACCGCTATTTACGTTAATTTTGGACTTAAGGTATCCTTATACAGCTTATTGATTCTATTCGCCCTTTCTGCCTCCCTTCTTTCGTTTCTTCCTAAACAGACCCGTGAAGAGAAAAAAGAAAACAGCTCTGTTTTGAAAGAAATTAAAGAGGGCATGATCTACCTTCGTCAAAATAGAATATTGGTTGTTATAGCTGTATGGTTTGCTATTGATGGCCTGTCTTGGGGACTTATTCAACCGCTCGATGTATTTATATTGACGGAAAGACTGCAATTGCCGAAAGAGAATTTGCAATGGTTCAGTATGTTATACGGAGTCGGCATGCTAGCTGGGGGATTAATAGCTGCATCTATTGGCAATCGTTTTGAAACTCGGAAAATATTTACCGTTGTTATTATTGTAACGGCGACGGGAGTGCTCGTTCAGGCGCTTTCCACTTACGTTTGGTTGACCGCATCATTCCATCTGCTGGTCGGTTTATTTTATACCGTGCTGCAAGTACTGCTTAATATGCTATTTATCAAATCCGTACAGGATGAATACGTTGGCCGGGTTAACGGTGTGATGGTTCCTGTCTTTATCGGATTTATGTTATTCGGTACGTTTTGCTCAGGGTTTCTGAAAGAAGCGACCTCTTTAATTTTTGTGTATGGGACTTCGAGCTTCGTACTGCTGCTAACGCTGCCTATCATCGCTAGATTAAAGCCAAAGCATTTGAGCAAAATGAAGCACTAGCCGTGATTTAGGGATTAAATCAAAGAAAACACCCAACTATTCTCGCGAAAAAGCGAACTCGCAAGTTAGATGGGAGATTAGATTAAATCGCTATGATTAACTTTTTTTTATTGCTTTTAATAAAAGGATTGCTCTACGTTACACTATCTGTTTTTTGTCGTGCGACGCGAAGTTGCGGCTGTCCGTGATTTTGCGTCGTATTTTTTATTTTTTATTCTTGCTGGTTTCCTGGATAGATTGCTGACGGTTGCCTTTGGTCCAAAAAACGAACCAACTACTTTGAAAGTAGGAGGGATCTGTTGAACGAAGCCAAACAACTGCTGCATTCTTCCCATCATGGACATGATTCCATCAATACCGCCGATTCGACTAAACATAGACCCTGCTCTTTCAAAACCAGGCTCAAAAGTAGAATCAACCGGTTGACTAAAGTCATTAAATGGTTCATCTACAGTAGGAAGAATTGCGCTTATACGAGCTCTTTTTCTTCTTTCCACTTCGAATCACATTCCTTTTCTTAGTAATGTTGAAATAGGTCTACTTCAAACTATGCAAGTACACCTCTATCGGTATAGTTAGTCATCTATAAAGCTCAAATTTGTACCTTATCTTTTTAAAATATGTTCCCAGTTTGGCGGTAAATCACCTTTCTGCGGGCCTTTTATATGCTTCCAGCCTACTAGCTTTACTTGATCAGGATTCATCGGCGATATATCAAACGTCAATCGGTCCTCTCCGACTGAAATGTGCGGACCAACTACAGGAATGACATCAAGTGTGATTGAAAAATGAAATCCTCTAAAACCATTGACGCGCTGTACCTGTTCGACCTCGACAAAATACGGATACACCAGTGGTGATTCCGTTAATATATCCGAATAAATCTCAGCAATTTTCATATTGATATGCGGCAGCAAAAACAGCATTAGCATGTCCTGGAACATAAGCTCTCTCGACTCTTGTGGCCGCTCGTCCATCTTAGCGGTACTCGGTTGCTGCGTTAATATCACCATGGCAATGACTAGAACAATAATTTTTTTCATAGAGCAGAGTCTCCTTAGGTGTACGTTGTGTAAAGTATGCCTAATGAGACTTATTTTATGTGAATGAGTTGTATTGGACTCTTAAAAGCGGCCCCTCAACCAAAACGCGAATAAAACAGAATTAACATGAATAAAACAGATTGACAAAACTGAATAAAACCGAATAATATGAAATTGTAACTGGTTATAAAATCCAGAGGAGGCGATTCGATTTGTTTACCGATGAGCGTCGTGACAAGATTATTGAGCTGCTACAAAAAAACGGCAGAGTACTCGCCAAGGAACTAGCGGATATGTTTGAATTGTCGATTGATTCCATCCGAAGAGATCTATCGATTATGGAGGAGAAAGGGCTGCTCAAACGTACGCATGGCGGCGCAATACCAGCTTCTAAAGTGCGCAGCGCCCCGCTCCCGCCAGACCTTCGTTATAAAGAGGCTTCACCGCATCAAGATGCCATATCGAAATTAGCAGCTTCTTTTATACAAGAAAAGGATACTGTATTTATAGGCAGTGCAGGCATCCATTACGGCATGTTAAAGTTTCTTCCTGAGGTACCTTTTACGGTGGTTACGAATGCAATCAGAGTGGCTGATGTGTTGAAGGATCGTGAAGAAATTGATGTTTATTTGATAGGCGGCAAAGTGAAGAGTTCCGGAAACATTTCCGATACACTCGCTAATCAGTTTCTTAGACAATTCACTTTAGATCTGTGCTTCGTTGCTGGGGGCGGAATTTCCAAAAACGGGGTAAGCACCTCTTCTCCAGAAGTAGCTTCATTAGGACGAACGGCGGTCGAAATTTCTAGAAAACGAATTTGTCTAGCTCCTCATGAGAAGCTAGGCGTCGATTTTTTTGCCAAAGAAGGCCCCATTACCGATATGGATCTATTAATTACCGATAGTGAAGCCAGCATAACTGCTATTGAGGATATTGAGAACAAAGGTGTCAAAGTGTTAATTGCTCAGATTCCAGAGGTATCTTAATCATTTTTAAATCGGAGCTGCGGCTGCAGCTCCGTCTTGCTATATCGCGGTTGCTTGTATCCGAGCGTTAGGGAAAAACCGAGAATGCTTGCGCCTATACTAGGAGCTAAGACATTAATTAATCGCGATTACCACACTTTTGTTTCGCTTCCCGCTTGTCGCTCTTGACGGTAACGCTGCACCCATTGCTCTGCCACATCATCTGCTAACTTATCGAAAGCTGGCGGAGCAACCTCCACCGACTCCGACTGAATGTTCAGAAAATCCAGCACCCTCAGCACTGTTCCTTCATAATCGAGAATAAAATCTTCGTAAACGATCGTAAGTGGAACGATCCCTTCTTCTGTAAAAAAGTCCTCCATCGCCGCTTCCCGAAGCGAGCTTTCGATGAACAAATGGTTGATTGCATCAAAATTATAATTATCGGCAATATCATGCTCTTGCGGTTTTTGGCCATGCTGCCGATGCCACTCTCCGGATACGATTGCCCGCCACCAAGATACGGCTAAACGGACTTTATTTCTTCTCGTCATATAAATATGTTTATCGCAATTCGGAAAAGCTGCACGCCATACGCTTGCTTTTGTCGCCGTTTCTGGCAATTGAAAGATGTTCCGAAATGCAGTAATCCATTCGCTATTCATACTTGTTTTCAAGCCAAAAACACCATTTGACGAAGTACCTTCCCGCCACATCTGCTCCATTTGCTCCAGCGTCATCGTCTTGGGGTCCTTAGAGAGCAGCCATTCCCCAGGATCTCCGGCCACTCCAGTTGATGAAAGAGCTTCGTTCAGCAGGGTACTCCCTGTACGCTGTGAAAACCATATCGTATAGCTTTTTTCCGGTCTCATTTATATATCCCCCCTCTCTTGTTTAAATATTGTTTAATCGGGATTCGATGTACGCAACAAGCGCATTTATAGCATCCGCTTCGCCAAATTTCTCCGTGTCTATGATCATATTAGGTTGTATCGGCGTCTCGTAAGGGGAATCAATGCCCGTAAAATCCTTTATTTCTCCTGCTCTCGCTTTGCGATACAAGCCCTTGGGATCACGTTGTTCGCATGCCTCCAGTGAGCATTTCACATACACTTCAGCAAAATCATCCGGCCCAAACCGCTGCTTGATCTGCTTTCGGTACGATTCATAAGGGGAAATCATCGGTACAAGGACAACAAAACCTTTCTCTAGAAACATATCTGCAATCTCCATTGCACGGCGCATATTTTCCAGTCGTGCCTCTTCCGTAAACCCAAGATCCCGATTCAAGCCTTGCCGTAATCGATCGCCGTCAATGATGACGCATCTGATCCCACGCCTCAGCAGCTCACTCTCCGCTCCGCAAGCAAGCGTCGTTTTTCCTGAACCGGACAACCCCGTTAACCAGAAAATAGAACTATTATGACCATTCCACTTTTCCCAACTCGTCCTTTGCATAGCCGAAGCCTCCTTTCGATGTGAGGCCGAAGCCCACCATGACATCTGTTTGTTTTTAGTATAAAAAATTGGGATGGATGCAGGCAAGGTAATGATTCATTATAGCTGTTTGTGGGGGAGCAACTCTTGCACCATTTTTAAGCTTAACTGAAACAGCGCGCACCGATTGAGATCGGCACGCGCTGTTATAACTCTACATTTCCTTCCAATTTGTTGATTCCTTTTTGTTTAATAACTGCAGCTGAATTATGATTCTTTTTCCGTCTCCGCTTCCCACTTGGCAATTTCCTCTCGGACCCGCGGCGCAACCTCTGTTCCTAACAGCTCAATGGCTCTCATCACTTGATCATGCGGCATAGTACTTAAAGGCACGTACATCATAAAACGCGTAACGCCTACATGTTTCCGAAGATGAATTATTTTTTGGGCAACGGTTTCCGGATCACCCACATAAAGTGCTCCTTCAAAGCTGCGCGCAGCATCAAAGCTGGAACGGTCATAATGAGCCCAGCCTCGCTCTTTCCCAAGTTTATTCATGCCTGCTTGCGTGGAAGGAAAAAATGTATCTGCTGCTAGATCCGTATTTTCTGCAACAAAACCTATGGAATGAGACCCCACTTTAAGTCGCGATTCATCATGGCCGGCATGCGCAGCCGCTTTCTTATAAAGCTGTACAAGTGGTTCAAATTGCATCGGGCTTCCACCAATGATCGCAAGCATCAATGGCAGCCCGAGCAGTCCAGCACGGATTGCAGAGTCCCGATTGCCTCCGCTGCCTACCCATATCGGCAACGAATTTTGAACAGGCCGAGGATATACGCCTAAATCATGAATGGCAGGCCGATGCCCGCCCTTCCAGGTTACTTTTTCGGACCCTCGTATTTTTAAGAGCAATTCCAGATGTTCCTCGAACAGCTCGTCATAGTCATTCAAATCATAGCCAAACAGTGGAAAAGATTCGATAAAGGAACCCCGACCAGCCATAATCTCCGCACGTCCATTTGAAATACCATCGAGCGTTGCAAAATCCTGAAAAACACGTACCGGGTCAGATGAAGAAAGCACCGTTACTGCACTCGTTAGCTGAATCCGTTTCGTCTGTGAGGCAGCCGCAGCTAGCACAACTGCAGGTGAAGATGCTGCATAATCCTTCCGATGATGCTCACCTACGCCAAATACATCAAGTCCCACTTGATCGGCAAGGACAATTTCCTCGACAACCTCACGCAATCGCTGCGCATGACTTATTACTGCACCAGTATGAATATCCGGCTTTGTTTCTACAAACGAAGTTATTCCTATTTCCATGGTCAATCTCTCCTGTTTATATTATTTATTTTCATGCGGCAGGGGCAGTACGCCTCGTCATTGCCCAAAACAGAAGAGCGAGTGTACTAACCGATGCTCCGAGCAAACATACTCCGTCCCAGCCGTAATGGGCATAGGTAAGCGTCGATGAGATCGAACCAACGGCACTTCCAATGGAGTAAAAAACCATGTATCCCGCTGCAAGCCGGCTGCGAGCCTCCGCTTGCAATGCAAAAATCATGCTTTGATTCGTGACATGTACCGCCTGCACAGCCAAATCAAGAAGAACAATGCCAATAACCAAGGCGAATAGCGACTGATCTGTATAGCTGATTAACAACCATGATAGGAGCAATAGAATCAGAGCTATACCCGTCGTTTTCTGTCCATAACCTTGATCGGCAAGCTTTCCCGCCCTTGCAGCAGCTAACGCTCCAACAGCTCCCACGAGGCCAAACGCCCCAATGGCAGTGTGAGAAAGAGACCATGGCGGTGCGCTCAGGGGCAGCACTAATGAAGTCCACAATATACTGAAAGCCGTAAAAATCAGCATAGCCAGAACTGCTCGGATACGCAGAACCCTCTCTTGTACGAATAACATAAACACCGACTTAAGCAGCTCGGGATAGGACAGTGATTTTCTTTCCCGCTTCACATTTGGCAAAACTTTAAATAATGCAAAAACCATAAGAAGCATCAATGCTGCAGAAAATAAATATACGGAACGCCAACCCGCTATATCTGTTAATACTCCTGCAATCGTTCGTGCAAGAAGGATGCCAATGACAATTCCACTTGTTACCACGCCAACGACACGTCCTCTTTCGGCAGGGGCAGCCATGGTCGTTGCAAATGCTACTAGCGTCTGGGCTACAACAGCAAGCAGTCCCACCAAGGCCATGCCTGCGAAAAGCATCAAGCTGGAAGAGGCAAACCCAACGATAACTAGAGCGATTACGGAAAATAACATCTGACCGATAATGAGTCGGCGCTGGTTCAGTAAATCTCCAAGCGGTACCAACAATAACAATCCCAATCCATAAAAAATTTGGGTGATCGTAATCAGAATGCCAATGGTTGAATAGTCAATGCCAAACGCTATCGACAGATTATCGAGCAGCGGCTGTGCGAAATAGATATTCGCAACAGACATCCCGCAGGCAACCGCAAACAACAGTGTGACAAAGCGAGACATCGAGGAACCCCGAACCGAATCGCGATCGTTATTTGTTCCCTGCGATGAATTCATCCTTACATTCTTATAAACTGCTGCTTTTTCTCTAAGCTCCTCCATTTCAAACACACCTTTTCTTTATTCATTTTAAAAACAATAATATTCTGTACCGAACGGTACGTTATATTGCTCGGTAAATATAGCGCATAAAAACGATCTCTGTCAACGTAAAAATGTTTTCACATGGTTTTAGGTCAAAAACCAAGTTTATATTGTGATTAACAGATCTTTCATTTGACATTATAAATCGCAAATTATAAAATAATACTATACCACTTGGTACGTAAATAGACGCGATTGTCTTTTGCATTTGATTCATTCACTAGAAAATAAAGAGTACCGAGAGGTTTGACTATGGGAAGAACCCGCGAATTTGACGAAGAAAAAGCATTGGATGCAGCTATGCAGCTGTTTTGGGAGAAGGGCTATGAGGCTACCTCACTAAGCGATTTAACTTCCAGAATGGGTATTCAACGACCTAGCCTATACTCAGCTTTTGGTGACAAAAAAGAATTATTCGAAGCTGCACTGCGCAAATATACGATGTCGCGTGCTGCTCTCGTTCGAACCAAGCTTCAGAGCTATTCCTCTGTTAAGGAAGCCTTTCGCCATTATTTTGAAGGGGTTGTTGCTGAGGAATATGGAGAAAATCGCAACCGTGGATGCTTTAGCATCAATACGATAGTCGAGCTCGCGCCGCATGATGAAAAATTCGAAATTCTCACAAGAGAACATCAAATGTACCTGTCCGTCATATTTCTAGAGACCATTGAACGGGGCATACAATCGGGTGAGCTCGAAATTTCAGTAAACGCGAAAGCTTTATCGCAGTCGCTAATCGTATCGTTAATTGGGCTAACGGTAATATTGAAAGCACGTCCCGAACAATCATTTATTGATAATACGATAGAAATCATACTTGCGCAGCTTAAAGAAGCACCCGCTCACGGTCAGTAATTCAGTAGAAGAATAAACGTTATTTCCATCTATGCACCACATAAAAATAAAGCCCACTGACCTGTTGGTCGGCGGGCTTCATCCGTTTGTCTCATGATGTAAACAATAAATTTTACCTTGCCTCAATGCTCATGAGAAAGAATGTTGATAAGCTTACCGAATGGGTCGCGTACATAGAAACGCCGAACACCCCAGGGCTCCACAGCGATGCCATATTCGATTGGAAACCCAGCATTTTTCATGCCATCAAATGCAGCTTGGAGATCATCGACTTCAATCGACATATCAGGCACAGGCGTGTCAGATCCCCCTTGTGTGGCAAAACTAATTTGTATGTCCATCTCTTCGCTCGAACCATAAGTTCTAATCCAACCATGATCCATTAATAACTCAAGACCGAGTACATCCTCGTAAAAGCGTTTTGCAGCGGTAATATGCTGCGTTTCAATATTCGTGACGATCCGTTTGACTCTCATCATAATCCTCCCATCATTATTCGATAATTACTAATGCTTCTTCTCGTTTATAATTCGATTAAATGCTAGTGACAACCTTTTCAATGACAAGGATAATAAAAATAGAAAGCAAAATTTCATTTTACTAGAGGTGAGCTAATGACGGAACGTCTGCCCTGCCAAACAGAAGGCTGCGTAGCAACTATTTTACCAGCTACCGCAGCCAAGACAGGCGGAATATGTATGCCCTGCCAACAAAAAAAGCTTCGATTGGAAAAGGAAGACTATATTGCCCGCAATCGTAGATTTGTCGATCCTTATAAAGATGTTACCGAACCCGTTGAAATTCTTAAAATCATGCATACACCTAAAAAACATGATCCGCTCGAGGTCCTTCTCTCCTACCCAAAAAGCGAACAGGAACTCTATCATAACCTCACTCCAAAGGAAGTCGCTCAAATGGAGGCGTATGCTGTACAACTTATTGAAGAGGGGGAACTTGATCAGGCCGAAGAAATTTTGTTATCGCTCGTTTGCTTCGCTCAGGCAACCATCCATCTTGGCTTGGATGCGTTAATACAAAAAGAATGTTTTTATCCAGGGATTCTTTTCAAAGATGCTCTGCCTTCCACTAGAAACAAAATCATGGAACGGATTCATCACGATAAGGAGAATCGCAACCATCTACTGTCAGCCCTTGCTTGGATAGGAGATGAAGAGATTGTATGTCAGTTTGATAGCTGGGCGAAATCAACTCCACACTGGGCTAGCGAACTTTATGTATCCCCTGAAAGCTATACTCATGAAGCTGGTTGGGAGCTGGATGATGAGGGAAATAAGATAACATTATTCTATTCGGTTCGCTATGCATTTAAGGCTGAAGATCAATTTACTGAAAATAAAGCAGTGCTTGCGCTTAAGGACAGTAATCACACCTGCCCATGGTGCGACGGCCCAATAGAAGTACTATTTGATTGCAATCTCCTCGACCCGGTTCTGCAATTTCTGAATCTTGAAGGTGAACGCTTGCGATTGGCTGCATGTATGCGGTGCGCTGCTTATTATGGTGTGCAGTTTATGGAAATTGATTATCAGGGTCATTTGAGCTGGAGTTCCTATAATCAGCTGCCGAAGCATTTTTCTCGAGAGATTTATGAGGATACAGAGCCTGTCCATTTGCTACACATGGCAGACCAGCCCAGCGGCAGTTATGAAGCTTCTTACTGGGCCCTTGAAGTACCTGCCACACAGATTGGAGGGCATCCGACTTGGATTCAGGATGCTGAATACCCGTCTTGCCCTAGCTGCGCGCAAACAATGGTGTTCATTGCCCAGCTGGATATGGAACAAGTCGGAAATAGTGAAGGTATTTACTACACTTTCCTATGCCGTAGTTGCCAGTTATCAGCGACAAGCTTCCAGCAGACATGATTTGAAATCGGAGAAGAGACCCACTCCGAGTGGGTCTGATTACCTCAAAGAGCTCTCCGCGCTTACGATTTGACGAATGTTTTCTTTATCGCCTCTAAATACCCGTACCCGTACAAATCGTCCGGCAACAAATAACTCGTCTCCGTCCACTCATTCCAGCTGTTCACCGTAATGAGCGGAGGTTGCTCTGGATGTGTGTCCGCATATTGCTTCGCTTGTTCAAACGCCCTCTGAACGTTGTCTGGCGTATTGTTCTGAACAACAAGCGGAACACGTTCCTTAAATCTCGGATTATTATCCCAGCCAACCGAGATGTGCGGATAATACGGAATGTCGTATGCTGCGTCAATGCGGGACCACTCTTGAACGACATCCACCATGATTTCGTTGTAATCACGGTCTACGTTCACGAAATGAACGTACTGATAGTGGGTCAAGCTGTCGAAGCCAAGCAGCTTCACGATCTCTTTTGCCGTTACCTTTTCCCCGCCGTCAACGCCGCTGAGATTGAAGTTCTGCTCTCCCCACAAAGTGAGCTGCAGGTGTAAGCCAGGCAAGCCTTCTTCGACGCATTTGGCTCTGAACCAAGTGAATGCATCCTTCGTTTCTTCCGCACCGCCCAAACCTCTCATCAGATTGGCAAGATCGTAAATATTAAATATTGGTTTGCCATCAATCGTGTAGTAAGACGGATGCTTAAAATATTGATTGATCACGCGATCGGCGATGATCTCGAATTCTTTTCGGTCGACCGCGCCATCCCAGATCATGGCGCCTTCCATATCATGCGACAAGCGGATATCCCATGTATTATTCACGCTATGGTTCGCCCACATCAAATAAAATTTCACTTTATCGTTGTTTCTTGCCTTCAGATAGCCATCGTTGAGGCAATTTTCCAAAAAAGGGCGCTTGTCGTACCAGTACCAATCGTAAATGAATACATTGACGCCGTGGTCCGCCGCCGCGTTGATCTGCATCTCCATCACATAAGGGTCCGCTTCGTTGCAGTAGCCCCACAGCGGCTTGCGCGGCCAATTATGTTCAGGAAACTTCTTGACGGCGTTCTTGACAGATTGCCACTCCCCCATCCCCTCCGGCCAGAACATCCTAGTTCTTGGTTCGTCCCCTGTATAAGCCGGCCAGACATAAGCAGCTACATCATAGTTATTCATGTTCTTCATGCGAAGCCCTCCTGAATAATAGTACGAAATGCAATCCAACTGACGTCAAACCTTCGGGATAATTAGTAGATTTTCCACAAAACTATTCATTGCTTAATTATTCCCAATAATACTCTATGATCTATTGAGCGACAAGCATTTAGGGCATGAACTCTAAGACAGAGATCAGGCTGGGTGCACAAAAAAGAGCACCGCCCAAGGGCAGCGCTCTGCTTTTACAACTACTGCGATTCCTAATTTCCCTCTAAATTGTTGAACAAATTGAGCACAAGCTGAGCGGCCTCCGCGCGAGATGCCTCCCGCACAGGGGCAAAGCGGTTATTGCCTAATCCTTTCATAAGCGAAGCTTCGGACGCTGCAGCAACATAAGGCAATGCCCACGTTGGGATTTGATCCTTATCCGCGAATGAGCTATTCGAGCCCTCCTTGATGGATTGCCCTAGAGCACGGACAGCCATAACAGCCATTTCTGCACGGGTAATGGTTTCATTCGGTGCAAAGCGGTTTGAGCCTCGTCCCGATACGATTCCTGCCTTAACGGCTGCTGCTATGGAGTCTGCATACCAAGCATCTGAAGCAACGTCATCAAATGTTGACTTTGCACCGTCCGTCTTAAGCTGCAGCGCAGCGACTAGCAAAGCAGCGAACTCCGCACGGGTCGTTTTGCGTTCTGGATAGAACAACAAGTCTGTTGTTCCATTAATGATGTGCTTAGCTGCAAGAATTTGCAGCGTAAGCGCTGCCCAATGTCCTGAAGGGACATCAGTAAATGCCTTTTTGTATTCGAGTACAGCATACGTCCCCAGCTTATCCATGGCAAAGTTTACTTGTTTATTGGCTCGGCTTACTTTTCCGCCAACGTACTTCCACTGCTTAGCAGCCTCATCGTAGGTATATATTCCGATAAGCTCCTGATCAACTTCGCCGGAATTGTAAGGAAGCGAAAGCGTTACACCTTTTGAACCTTGCTCTGTTACCGCAGTTCGTTTGTCAGCAGTTAGCAAATAGATGCCAACTTCGTACTGCGAGCCTGCAGCTTTTAATTGAACGTTCTGCTTACCAGTTGTAAGAGGAGCTTGCTCCGAAAGCGCAATCGGGTTTAACAGCACCTCGACCGAAGCGCCTGCAGCGTTTCCAGCCTGCGCCTTCAGTGCGTCCCATATCTCCTTGCTAATTGTAACCGAAGCATTGTCTCGTTGTACGCGAAGCGGTGCACTACTCACACTACTCAGCAAAATGACTGCTTTCTTATGATCAGCACCTAGCTCCGCATAAGCAACTCCATCCTTCATCTGTACTGTCCGTACAATGGAAGACTCCGGCTCTATGCTTGGGTTCGGATTTCCGTTTCCGTTGCCATTTCCGTTGCCACTATCCGAAGGCACTACCACAGACAGCTCTTGCGAAAGGTGGCTTTCACCGTAGGAATTGTACGCCTTTACCACAAAATAATAAGTTCCCGCCGCAAGCCCAGCAACGTTAAATTCCGTTACATTTCCAGCGTTTAATTGTTTCGTATACACACCGCTTTGTGTACCATATTGAACGCTGTACCCTGTTGCACCTGCCGCAGCAGACCAGTTCAGCTTCACCTTTTGATTGGAAATCGTATGGCTTAGGTTCGACATCGTGAATGGCTGCTCGCCTAATATCAAATAGCCGAATTGAACAGGGTCTTTGACTGAGCCAATACCGCTATTGTACTCAATCAATCCGTTTCGGGCATCGCTGTTCCCTGAGGTCGGACGAGTGCCATCGCTATAGTTAGCCAAAGCAGACAAGCCTAGTGCAGAGCCTGCCTGAATGGAGACACCCTCTGGCAAAAGCTCCGTCCACGGTATAGCAATCTCATAACTGGTTTTCTTAGTCGCTTCATCGCGTGTAATGACGAAGGAACCCGCCGTAAACGGACCCGCAGCTCGTCCAGCGACGGCATTGTAGCGATAACCAAGCATTTGGCCCTCGTTGGTCAGACCAAATGCAAGCTCGGTGTAGCCTTTAGCACCGGGAGCACTATTTCTTTGCGGATCAATCGCAAGCTGAATGCTGGAGCCCTTCCACAAGTCAGCCGCATCCGTAATCGGCAGGTTGTGCTGATCCTCCGTTACCTCCATGGCAAAATACAGGTTATCATGATCCCATCTTGTATACCCTGCGCCTGATAGTTTTTGAGCCGACCATCCCTCTTCAAACCCGCTCACAATGCCTCTAACCTGAGCCAGCTGATCCATTCGAAAATCCGGTGAGGACCAATCGGCAAGATTGCCGTCAATAGTCGGACTATTCGTTGTTAGTACACTTCGCAATGCGTTAACTTGCTTAACGATTCGCGCCACACTGGACTCCGTTACGGCTCCAGACTGCTCGTAAACACGATATTTTAAGCGATGTTCCCCATTGCTTAGCCCTGTCACTGTAGTCGCGTAAGGATGCGTAGTCATTTCTTGCACCTTAACGTCATCCACATACAACTCAACCTTTTGAATATTCGTAAACCCGGCTAAAAAAGGAACTACCGGCAAGTCGGCCACGCTTAACTGATTCCCATCACGCAAAATAGTAAAATCAACCTTCTTATAATTTACTGGTGCCGACAAGACTGTTCCCGTTGTGACCGCAGCGGGTGCTGATGCAGCACCTGTGTTGCCGCTTTGGTCTTCGGCCTCTACTTTATAATAGTAGATCGTGTTCGACTGCACCCGCTCCCGATCCGTAAAGGATGTCTGCTCGGACTCGCCTATCATATTTGCATAAGAAGGAGTAAACTCGGCAGTTGTGCTGCGATAAACATTGTAGTGTGCAATGGTGCCGCCTTGATCGGCTGCGGCTGGCCAAGTTAGCTGAACATCATTTGTAAATGTGGCCATGACGTTTTGAACAAGCATTGGTGAAGCAGTATCCAGAGCATGCACCTGAGATTGCTGATCGTAATTCGTACCCGCCTGCCAAGACGCCAAGCTGGTATATGCTGTACCATAGAGACTCGCACGGAAGTCAGCTTGTTCACTGAATACGCGGTTGTTATTCATTACATCCAGCAGCGTATCGTTGCCGATATTGAACACAGAGGTGTTCGGAACTCCCGCTTTCAGCACAATGTTGTTGTCATGAATGCTATTTCCTGTCCATGTCCCATATGGATTTGAAGCGCTGTTAATGCCGGAAGTACCTTCAACATCTACGATGATCGTGTTTTTCGCTACTTCTATATCGTGAAGTCCCGTCGATAGATCCGGTCTGCCTGTGAAGCTTCCTAGAGCAATTTGCCCTCTTCCATTTCCTTGCTCTCCCTTATTGCCTTTCACTTTGTTGCTCAGTATTTTAGAGCCGTAATTGCTCATGGTGGTGAAGCCATTTCCTTTATTATCATGAGCATAATTGTATTCGGCCGTGATGTTGTCGCAATACCAGTCGATATTGATGCCCGCTCCGTCATAGCCGGAACTGGAATCCTTCATGTTATACACCTCGTTGAAGCGAATAACGGAGTCCCGCGAGGAAATATACCACAAGCCGCCTGGTCCATAGTCGGAGGACGCTTGGCCACCGTCATGAACAACGTTCCATTGAATAGCTGAGTTATGAGCATTTTGCACGACAATCCCTTGACTGCCCATATTATAGACCTTATTGCTGAGCACATTCAGGTTGTCGTAAGTTAATTGAGAGCGCAGCTCTTCTTGCTTTGCGATATCCCAGCCTGATGTCGTTATGCCATACCAGCCTAAATCATGCACATCATTGTTGGATATGACAATGTCCTTTGCTACTTCTTTGTAATCCGTCCCAGGAACATGTGATGAAATAACGATCCCGTTCGTATTGGTGTTTGGACTCGAGCTGTACACTTCATTGCCGTCAATCGTCAGTCCCGTATGAAGCCGCGAGTTATCGTATTGTACAATGATGCCGTTCGTAATGTTGCCCCAAGAAAGCGTTGCTGAAGGTATAGCTTCGACCGCTAACCCTTGAATAAGCCAGTGGCTCAAGTTGTAACCCGTTACGACACCGCCGCCTGTTGGCGCATTCCATGAAATAACTGGCTTGTTTCCGGTTCCATAAGAAGTAATCTGAATAGGCTCCTCCTCGGTACCCGAACCCCTCAAGATTAACTGCTCATTCCAGCTGTCTCCCGATTTCAAAAGAATACGATCTCCGGGCAGGAACGTTGCTGCATTGACAAAGCTCAGCGTTTTCCACGCAGCAGCTTCACTTAAACCATCGTTGTCGTCATCACCTGTGCTGGAGCTGACGTAATAAGTCGTATTTCCGGGAGACACAACCGGCATGGCAATGCGGGTTACGACCACGTTGTCGAAGCTTGCCGTCGCTGCGGTTGCTAGCAATGAAATATGACCCGTGGAGAATGTATTATCCACTGCTGACAGCAACTTGGAAGCATTAATATAAAGCTCTAAGTCGTTTCCGCCTGCAACCCCTTTAAGGGTATAGGATTTTCCGGGTTCTATTTGATAAGGAGCTTCCGCAAGAATCGCCTCATTCTCGCCCTCCTTTTTTACAATTTGAATATTTCCGTTGCCATTATAACGCATGACATAGCCATCTCCGTTATCTTGTCGACGCAAAGAAATACCGACTGTGCTTGTTTCTTCAATCGCAGTTGGTCTCACTAGCGCTTGCATAGAATACGACGACCAAGCATTGTCACCAGCATACGATTCCCCGCCATTCGCATCCAATTGGCTATAAACCTGATTCGATGCAGGTTTCGTTACCTTAATGTTGTCAAATTCCACGACAGTTGCCCATGTAGCAAGTCCGATTTTACCCGTCAGATAGGGATCAGACCCATCTTCATCTGTAGTAGACAACACCTCTTCACCTTCCCGGTAAACCTTAATTTGATTGCCTGTTGTTTCAACCTTAATGCGGACAAAATTCGAAGGAGAAAGGCTTGGGCCATTATATTGCTTCAACCATACCTGGTTGGAACCATCCTGCTTCATGATTTTAATATAGTTATCACTCATATACAGGAAGTAATAATGCTGGCCGTCCATATAACGAAACTTCAGCATGGCCCCTGTACCGCTTATTAACTTAACATCCGCTTCTAAGAAATAATCCGACCAAGAAGCATCTCCTGTTATCAGATCGGAAGCATTGTTGTCATTGCTCTGCTTGTAGCTATGCGATGATCCGTTTTGAACACTAGACCATGATCCGGCGTTGTTCGCCCATCTGACAGCGTTTTCATTTTCAAAATCTTCAAAAAATAATTCCACACTTTCCTCATTCACCTTGTTCCATGTACCGCTGACCGAAGTCCATGGCAGGTTGTCTGTACCCTCGAAATCCTCTTGTAGTAGAACCCGATTGGATTCTGCGGCCGACGTAACCGTCATAACCTGTGGAACGCTCATCATCGCCAGCAAAAAAGCCATCACGATCAAAATAAATCGATGTTTGATTGCGCTCTGCATCTTCATTTTCCTCCATTCAAAGTGTAATTAAAATTATGCTTTTTTACTTTCACCAATATAGCACCTCGAACTTTTACTAGGACATGTATTAACCATTTAACATATCATGTGTTTTTAAATTTTTCTGATATGCTAATTACGAAATATAAAAGGCCTGCGGCTCCTAAAGGAGCAACGCAGACCTTTGCATCATCATTTTGCAACAAAAGCTTATTTTTCAACTGAAATATTTAGAACTGGGTAATCCTGCAGCAAGACGCTTGGGTCTTTACAGCCATGCAGTTCGAATAAAATAATTTCATTTTTCCCTTTTCGCAGCAGCGGACCGGGAATATACATTGTCCCTTGTGGACCGATTTCCCAATAGCGCCCTAAGTTGAAGCCATTAATAAAGGCAACGCCCTTGGTCCAGCCCTTCATATTTAGGAAGGTATCAGCAGGTTCATCGATCATGAATTCACCGGAGTAAAAGGCTGGCTGAACATCTCCCGTTTCATCAAGAGGACCGAATGAAAGCTTAGATAAATCATTTAGCGGGAGCGGATGGATCACCCAATCGTACAGAAACTGTTGACCAAATCGAACGCCTTCCGTAATCCCCTTGCAATCCTTCATATGCGGTCCATAATTTATCCGCCCCATATTTTCAACCAGTATGCTTACAACTACACCCTCCGTCGGAACGGAAAACTGAATATCATGCTCTTTGTCCGAACGATCGATAACCCCTTTATACACCCCGTCAACAAAGATCAGCGCGCGGTCATGCACTTCTTGTAAATTCAATCTGCTTTCCAGCCTTGGTCCCGTCAGCTTTGTCGAATACATAATAAAGCCGTAGTTTTGTCCGAGCTGCTCCATCGCCTCTGGGCATGTGCTTTGCACTGACGTTGACAGCTTGTCGAGCGAAGCGAACAGCTTAGCCTGAGCAGTCATATTAACCGTTCCATACCTTTTTTTGGCGATGGGGGCAGGCAGCTCCAGCGGACCCAAATCTGTATATTTACCAATGACTTCTCTCACCGCATGGAATTTCTCCGTAATATCGCCGCATTCACTAACCGGCACATCATAATCATAGCTTGTAATGGTCGGACCCAATTTGTCCTGAAAGTTCGCACCATTGTAAAAACCAAAATTGGTGCCGCCGTGGAACATATAAAAATTGACCGATGCGCCGGCAGCAAACATTTCGTCCAGCACATTCGCTACATCCGCTGCGTCTCTGGTATGATGCGCTGTCCCCCAGTGATCGAACCAACCATTCCAGTATTCCATGCACATCAACGGCTGATCCGGCTGATACTCATTTAGCTTCTCAAAAGCTTCCGTCGGGCGGGACCCAAAGTTAACGGTAGCCCATACGCCCGGAACCATGCCTCCCTGAAGCATAAAGTCCTCCGGCCCATCCGATGTAAACAACAGTACATTTACCCCGCGCTGGATTAGCGCTTGCTGCAAATAGATCAAATACGCTTTATCATTGCCGTAGCTGCCGTACTCGTTCTCGATTTGCATAGCGATAATCGGACCGCCATTTGTCGATAAAAGTGGCGTTAACCGTGGAATCAGCTCATCATAGTATGCATCGACTTTGTCCAAAAAGGGCTTGTGATAACACCGCAGCCGCATTCCCGGATCAGCAAGCAGCCACGCAGGAAGTCCGCCAAACTCCCATTCTGCGCAAATATATGGACTTGGGCGCACAATAACATAAAGGCCAAGCTCTCCAGCAATGGTGATAAACTGCTCAATATTGGCCATTCCTTCAAATACAAAACGCCCCTCGTCCGGCTCATGAAAATTCCAAGGCACGTAGGTTTCAACCGTATTAAATCCGCAAGCCTTCAGCTTTTGCAAACGGTCACGCCAATACTCAGGTACAACTCTAAAATAATGAATCGCCCCGGATATAATCCGAAAAGGATGCTCGCCCAGCATAAGCTCTTTGCCTTGAATAGAAAGTTGGCTCATCATAAAAACCTCCCAAATCAACTTGTTATGCTTCTAATAGTAGCGGCTGCGTCATCTTTCGGACAATGCACAAAATCCTCATATACTTAACCTTTTGTGCCAAAAGAGACGTTTGAAGCTGGGAGCTTGTGCTATAATCTAACCACATTAATTATAGGGCGGGGGCAGTAACAATGGACATGATAATCAACTTTCAAAATATGATCAACACGCTGCAAATTGTCGGCTGTCATTTCGGCATTAAGCCGGCGGCTTGGTCGTATAAGAAGCACCATCATCCTCTATACGAATTGCTTTACTGTATGGAAGGGGCGGCAGTGCAAGAGATTAACGGGGAAAAAGCCGTTCTAAACCAAGGCGACTGGATCCTGCTGAAACCAGGGGTTAATCACACTATCGCCAATCCGTACCCATCGCCATATGCTTTTTTCAATATCCACTTTGACTTGGACGACCTCGATATTCGAAGCAGGCTGGGAGTCGCGCCCTTTCAGTTGATTCCCGCAGCTCGGGCAAAAGAAAGCAAGCTGCCCCATCTGGTTCCAGAGCTGGAGCAATTGATGCAGCAGGAGCTGCTTTCCGATAGTACCTTGTTTTCTCCCGACGTTATACAAATCTCTTTGCCGCTTCACCAAAGGCTTGGTCTTCAAGCTTACGTATTGCTGATCATTCAGGAAATCCTGCTCATGCTGGAAGTTCCTGCGGCTGCGGATGACGTTTACCCGCGCAACCAAGTTTCCGCCTATGAAGCCGACGTGGCACACTCCATCGAGGAACGGCTCACTGTCGATTTTGCAGCCAACCCGTCTATTACCGCCATCGCATCCGAAATGAATATAAGCCGCAGCCAGCTCTCTAAAATTTTTGCCAAAGTATATGGCGTATCCCCGCGTCAATATATAAGCAGGAGAAAATGGACAAAAGCAAAGGAGCTGCTTGTCACCTCCAACTTAACCGTCTATGCGATCTCCGAGCAGCTCGGCTTCCGCTCCGTCAATCATTTCTCCAGACAATTCCGCAAATGGGCCGGACTTTCGCCAAACCAATATCGCCACACGCCTGTGAACGATGCGAATAGGTGAGTTTAGCTATTATCGATGGGTCAGGAAACGAAGGAGAATAGAATATCAAACAGCTGGCCATTGAGGAAGGCTAGCAACGAGGAAAACAAAAAAAAGCTATATCACGCTGTTAGGCGAGAATAGCTCGTAGGTAGGTAACCACTTGTTTATAAAACGGGGAGCCGAGAGAAATCTCTCCTATGACAACGGCATTCCTCGCGCTTAGGTCTAGTGACTTCATGTGATCAGTCAAAACAACACCGTTCAAGGTTGTATATGGTACTCCAGCTAAGGAACCGTCGATAGCAATTCCGGCAGGTACAGGTATATGGAAGGGATAACCCGGCTTTATTGGACTTGTAACAGGAACGACAAGGGCTAAGTTAGAGTGTGTTGGATCAATGAGTCCATCAGATATTACAATTGCTGGGCGATAACCAGCCTGTTCGTTTCCGCTTTGAGGATAGAAGTTCAACCAGACTACGCTCCCGCGTGCAACAGTTCCTGTAATAGCCATTAAATCATTTCATCCCCCATTGGCTCGTAGAGCTCTTCTTCTTGACTCTTTACACCATCTGAAGCAGAGCCGCGAAGCGATAGAAATAATGCACGAAGCCCCTCTTGATCATCAGCTGCAGGGTATAATGGTCGAAGCACAACTTCTCCTTCACCTGAAATATGGAATCCAACTTCTACGCCTTCGCTTAACGCAGCGAGTTTTAATACTTCAGTTGGAAATCTAAGCGCAAGGCTGTTTCCCCACGGACGAAAAGTAGCTTTAGCGATAGGAGCAGCGGGTATCGACACATGAATCAACTCCTTAGGTGTTTTATGCTTCAATTTTAACACCTCCTCCTTACACTGTATATACATATGTATATACAAAAAAGAAAGATCTGATACATTCAGTAATAAATTCAATCAAAAGACAGCCCTGCCGCAAACGATGCAAGCAATGGCCGTTTTTTTGTTCCATGAATGAAAACTTCTACACCATTCCCTACCCTAATACACCCCCTGCTCAATTCGGCTCCTAGCTTTCACCGATTTCGCGTATTCAGACGGGTTCATTCCGCTTGCGCGCTTAAAGGCTTTAGAGAAATAGTGGACGCTGCTAAAGCCTAGCTGCCGCGATATTTCGGTAAAGTTATAATGGTCCTCGCGAATCGATAGCTTAGCTTTTTCAATTTTCATATGCGCGTAGTACTCCATAATCGTCTTCCCAGTGTTCCGCTTAAAGAGCTCCTTCAGCTTTGTACTCGCGATATGCAGGGCATGGCTGATTTCTGTTAGCGATAGCTGCGTGGATAGCCGTTCCTCCATCAGAGCGACAATGGCGGACACCAGCTTGTCCTCATCCTTCTCCTTAGGCAGCAGCAACGGGGCACGTCCATTGTCAATCGATGCACCCTCGCGCAGGAGCAGAATGAGAAAGGTCTCTAAATAACATTTGACCAGCTGCTCACAGCCAATGGGCTGGCGAAGGTTGCGAACGAGCGGATAATGAAATGGAAAAGTGAAGGCGTTAGCGCCCTCGCTAATAATACGAGCCATTTGGTTTCGTTGCTCATGATCAAGCTGAAACACCTTGTCCGCAAAGCTCTTCATCGCATTGGAATCACAATCAAACGTAATGACGATCACATTCGGAGCTTTGCCATGCAGCGCCGTTAAGCTATGAAACTCATTCGGCTGATGAAAAATAAGGCTGCCCTGCTTCAAGCTATGACGCTTATTATCAGCCCGCACCTCGATTTCGCCTTTGTCGACGTAAACCAGCTCCCAGAAGTTATGCCTCTCACCGGGAAAATAATAATCCTTGCCAAACTCAAAATAAAACATCGTAATGATGCTGCGTATATCCAAAACTAAATTCAAATGAGTTCGCTCTAAATCAATCATCATGTCGATCTCATCTCCTTTAAGCATGTCATCTTCACCTTCTCTAAATGACAAATAATGCGTCTATGAGAACAAAGCCATAGGTGGTCGTTGTTATTTATAATGTAACCAGTTCAACAACCACGAAAGGGGCATTGATCATGAAGCTTGGCGTCATTGGTTATGGGTCTCGCATTCAGCATGTTATTAATGAAATGATAAAAATTGATCCAACCTGCAACGTATCCGCCATTGTTGACCCGCAAAGTCAAATGATACAGGAGAAGCACCAGCAGCAGGTAAAGGATACGGCGTTTTATGGAACACCGGAGGAGATGCTTGCTTCCGCCAGTCTTAACGGTATACTCATTGGCACAAGATGCCATCTCCATACGGAAATGGCTGTAAAGGTGCTCCCCACACGTATTCCGTTGTTTTTGGAAAAACCAGTCGCTACGTCGATGGAGGATTTGCTTCGGTTAAAAGCTTCCGCAGACAAGACAAATGCACCTGTCACGGTCTCTTTTCCTCTGCGAGTATCCATGATCGTTCAGCTCGTTAAGGAAATCGTTGATTCAGGTAAAATTGGCACCATCGAGCATGTACAGGCTGTTAATAACGTTCCTTACGGCTCCGTTTACTACCACAACTGGTATCGCGATGAGAAGCTGACCGGAGGTTTGTTCTTGCAAAAAGCAACGCATGATTTCGATTATATTAATCATGTTCTGCAGCTCGCGCCCATCAGCGTCTGCGCGATGACATCCAAACAAATTTATAAAGGCGATAAGCCTGCAGGGCTGAAATGCGTCGACTGCACGGAGAACAAAACCTGCCCTGACAGCCACGCCTTCGATGAATCCTCGCAATGCGTATTTGGTACGGATACCGGGAATGAGGATTCCGGAAGCGCCTTAGTCTACTATGACAGCGGTATGCATGTCTCCTACTCCCAAAACTTCTATGCCCGCAAAGGTGCTGCTGCACGCGGCGCACGTTTTCTTGGCTACAAGGGCACAGTTGAATTTGATTTTTACACCGAAACGGTGAAAGTATTTATGCATCATACGCAGCGAGTAGAAACCTATGAAATCAAATCTGATGCTAGCCACTTTGGCGGCGATATGGTGCTTGCCCGCAACTTTATTGAAGTTATGCAAGGAACGAATACATCCATCAGTCCAATTGAGGGCGGTCTGCTTAGCGCACTTCAATGTCTGAAAGCGAAGCAATCCGCTGAGACAAGAACATTCCAAAACATTTCATGGGACTAGCTCACCATACTTAGAATGAAAGACGATCGGTATTCTGCATATAGCAGAATCCGATCGTCTTTTTTTTGCTCACAGGCAATGGTTTATTAGACCATTGCCTGCACATTTTCTTTTCAAGCAGCATTAAAATCTCATGCTTAACGACCTTCTACTGTAGCTTGCTTGTTCGTTTCTTCGATGACTTTTGTGCCGCCTTTGCTCATCCAAGTTTCTTTGAACTTGTCAAAATCTGCTGTGACATTTTTGGAGTTGACGATCATTTCAATGACCTGCTCATTAACAAAATCGTTAAGCTGGCCAGTAAGGCTTGGATCAAGCGCTTCCTCGCTAACATTTAAGAAATCCAAAGGATTAGGAACAGCATAATCACCCGTTGATTTGGCGATAGCCAAAATATCTTCTTTGTTAGGCGTATTGTCAGGCAAATAATCGCTATTCCACGATACCAGCGTTCTGAGTGTAAAGCCTTTGTCCTTAGATCTTTCCTCTTCGCTCATAAGCGGGACAATCTTGTCTCCCTCTTTCTTGTAATGCACTCCCTCGATACCATTTAGCATGAGGTCCTGACCTTCAGGGGACAGCAAGTAGTCCATCAGCTCCAGCGCTTTTGTCCGTTTTTCTTCGGAGAGATTAGCGTTGATAGCCGTTTGGCACCAGAAGTTATTGGAGCCGTCCATACGCTGGATTCCTGTCTTGCCCTTCAGCGTACCTACCCAAGTGAACATCGATTTAGGGTCCTTATTTGGATACGCTTGCTGAAGCTTCGTGGAAAGATCCTTATAAGCAGCTGCATTAACATTATGAACCATGATGCCGACTTTACCCGTAACGAACTTTTCAAACTTCTTCTCATCGGTATTGAGCATAAATTCAGGATCAAGAATTTTCTCTTTGTACATTTGGTTCAAGAAGACTAAGGTTTGCTTCGTCTCATCTGAGATAACCTCCGGCATCCACTTGCCGTCCTTCTTCTCCCAACGCTCCGTACTTGTATCAAAAGCATTGAAAATCGGATATTGCCACCACACGCCGCCGGAGCTGGATGTGTAGCCATAAGTATCTTTCTTCCCATTGCCGTCTGGATCATTTTCTGTAAAAGCTTTGGCTACCGCATAAAAATCATCGATTGTCTTTGGCACTTCCAAGCCGAGCTTTTCCAGCCAATCCTTGCGAACCAAAATGTTATGCCCATTAATGGATTCCTTGTTGTTGCCGGACTCATTATAAATAGGTAGTGCATAGTGCTTGCCGCCTGTTGTTTTGGCAATCATCTCGAAATTCGCAAGCGAATTTTGAATATTAGGATACTGATCAGCGTAATCCGAAAGCGGAAGAATTAATCCTTCCTTAATCCACTGGCGATACTGAATCGGTTTACCGATACCGTTCGAGACAAACAAGTCCGGCATTTCGCCAGAAGCAATCATAACGTTAAGCTTCTCTTCCCAGTCGTTCCATGAAGAAGTAATCGGCTTAATCCGAATATTCAATTTCTCTTGCAGCCTCTTGTAAATTAACGAATCTGGCGCGTCCGCACCCTCCCACATCCAACTGAATACGGAAAGCTCAACCGGCTCTGCTGCTTTATTAGGTTCTTTTTCGCTATTTTTGGCAGGCGTCTCGCTATTATTATTTCCACAGCCAGATAGAACGCTTGCAAGCAACGAAACGACTGCCAGCAAGAAGATAAGTTTTTTTCTTCCAAACATGTACGTCCAACTCCCCTAGTTTTTAATAGATTAAATCGTACGGACAACAGGGTCAACTTTTAATAGACCCGATCATCACCCCTTTCACAAAATGTTTCTGAATGAATGGATAAACAATAATGATAGGAACGACGGAAACCATGACCACTGCATTTTTAATCGTATCCGCTAACATGAAGTCTTCGCTGACATAGCTCACACCATGCATCAAAGCCATATTATTGTTTATAAGGATATCTCTTAGCACCATTGCCAGTGGCCACAGCTCTTTATCGTTCAGAAACAGCATGGGCTGGTACCAGTTGTTCCATTGCCCTACAGCAATAAACAAGCCAATGGTAGCAAGCGGAGGAATGGATAGCGGCAAAATAATGCGAAAGAAAATGGTCATATATCCTGCGCCGTCCATTTTGGCCGACTCTTCCAGTTCAATCGGGATATTTTGAAAGAACGTCTTTAACACGATCATGTTGTACGTGCTAAGCGCAGCTGGAATGATCATAACTGCAAGATTATTCACGAGCCCCAAGTTTTTGATCAACAGATAATAGGGAATGAGGCCTCCCGAAAAGAACATTGTAAAAATAATAAACAGAAAAATGGTCGTCCTGCCTGGGAGATCCTGCTTGATTAGCGGATAGGCTGTAATTGCCGTAATGAACAATTGGTACAAAGAACCCGCAATGGTAACGAACACGGAAACAAGCAGCGATTGCACAATCGTATTTTTATTGAACACGTACTCGTACGCCTCAAAGGAAACTTTTTTGGGAATCAAGTTAAAGCTTGATTTGATCGCTTCTTCGTAAGGCAGGATAGAACCTACAAGCACATGCCAGAAAGGGTATAGCGTAATAAGTGCCAAAAATAGAAGAAACACGATGTTCGCTGTATCAAAAATTTTGCCGGAAATACTAGTTGATTTCATCGTTGGTTCACCACCTTTAATAAATGCCTTGGCCGCTCAATTTCTTCGCCGTATAGTTCACTACAATTAATAGAACAAAGTTAATGATGTTTAGGAACAGCCCGATTGCAGTAGCAACGCTATATTGGCCTTGCGTTAATCCAATCCGATAGACATAGGTATCGATAACGTCGCCGCTCTCGTAAACCATTGTGTTATATAGGTTGAAGACTTGGTCGAAGCCGCCGTTCATCATACTGCCAAAATTCAATATGAGCAAAATAGATATAATCGGCAGCAAACCTGGCAATGTAATATGAATGATTTGCTTAAACCGATTGGCTCCATCGACAGTTGCCGCTTCGTACTGATCCGGGTTAATGCCCGATAGCGCTGCGAGGAAAATAATCGTACCCCAGCCAACTTCCTTCCATATGCTAGAGATTATCAGAAGCGGTCGGAACATCCCATTGCTAGTCAAGAAATTAACGGGATCTGCCCCAAAGAGTGCAACCATTTTATTGATCGGCCCTTCAAGCGAGAGAATAGAAAATAAAATGCCCGCTATCGTTACCCATGAAATAAAATGCGGCAAATAAATAATCGTCTGAATGGAGCGCTTAAAAAACTTTTGGCGTACTTCATTCAGTAAGATAGCCAATATAATCGGAGCCGGGAACCCAAATAACAGCTTCAACAGGTTGATTTCAATCGTATTGCGAAACACCTGCCAAAATTTATTGGTCTCGAACAGCTTCTCAAAATGTACAAAGCCGACCCATGGGCTTCCCATAATCCCCTTTGTAATCCAAAAATCCTTAAATGCAATCGTTGCCCCATACATCGGAATGTAACTAAAAATGATGAGGAACACGATGGAGGGGAGCAGCATGACATAGAGCATTTTGTAACTAAATATCCGTTTTCGCAGCTCGCGCCTAGCGCTTAATTTGACCGTGTTTGATTTTACCACGCTTGCTTCCATAGCTCGCTTCACCTGCTCTCTTTTGATGTTAAGAAACACGCGGATGTCCAACAACTCGGGTCCTATTTCGAGCGGCGTCATCCTGCTTTGTTTCATTGTGCCACATGCTGGCGAAGGGTTATATGTACTCACATTGGAAGCTTAGATGTAGTTTGTTACGATGTTTAAACAGCACAGAAAAAAGCCCCGCTAACCAAACAACGGGACTTCATCGTATAGTACGAATGAACAAGGTGGAACCGCATACAGAAAAGCTGAAATATTCTCACGCTTTCTTCTGCTGCTTATATTCCAAGGGAGACATGCCGAGATGCTTCTTAAACAATTTGCTAAAATGGGCATAGTCATCGTACCCGACCAGCTTGCCCACCTCATAAAGCGAAATATCCTTGTCCAGCAAGGAAACCGCAGCTTCAAGCCTTTTATGGATGAGGTAATTGATGAAGCTTTTCCCCTTCTCCTGCTTAAATAAATGACTTAAATAGTTCGGACTGATAAAATACTTCTGCGCCATCTCCTTCAATGAAATACGATGCGCAAACATACGGTCGAGGTCTCGCGTAATCTCATCCACAATTAGAAGTGCATTCAATTCACTAGGCTTCCTCTTGTGCTCTTCTATTCGCATAGCCATTTCTTCCAACAAATCATGTGGTTTATTGTAATAGACAATGAGATCCTGAGCTGTAATAAAATCCTCTGTATCTGGAGCCCCGTGCGACGAGGTTAAGTTGTTCATAGAGATAACGAATAAATTATAGAGCTCGGCAAGGCCACTGAGATGGATACGTCCCTTTTGTATTCCTTTATGCATATCGTACAACGCTGCTTCCAAGTGCTCCATTCTCGACGCACTGCCTATTTGCGCTTTTAACGCCGGAACCGCAGCATTCACATGAGCCTTATGCCGATAGACGCCACGCCTTCCGTTCAAGCTGGACGTGTCTGCCATTCTATTCGATTGGTGATATAAAAAGTATATCCGATCATCGGCTGATCCCATGCTGCTAATGCCGACATCCCACCCGTGAGCAGCTGCCTCCCGCCTTACTTCCCTATACAGCCTTCCAGCGGCTCTGCCCATTATTGCAGGGAAGCCCAAGAGATAGGTCCATTTGAAAGGACTAATCCGGCATTTAAAATAAGAAAGCCTATATGACGTAAGCAGCTGGTCAATCGAAAGCAAATCTTCATCCGCCAATGACTCTGTACTCTTTACGGTTGCAAAGGCATAGTGCTTCCCAGTCTGAAATGCAGCTCCAGTGGACGCTAGCCGATTTGAAATTTTCCGAATAGCGACGTCGCTCTCCACCCATTCGAGCAGCATCATGGATTGGTCGTAGGCTTGCTGCAAACTGCGTTCCCGTTCCCGCTCCTCCAAGCGCTTTGAGCACTTTTCAAGCGTTTGCAGCAGCTCCTCTTCATTAACCGGCTTTAGCAAATAATTAAAACAGCCCTGCTCAATCGCTTGCTTGGCATACGCAAACTCACTGTATGCACTCATAAATACGACCAATGTACGCGGCGATACCCGGTTCACGAACGACAGAAGATCAAGCCCAGTCTTGCCCGGCATTCGGATATCGCTGATTACAACGTCGATAGACTGGCGACGCAACAAGCTCTCCGCTATGTTCACGTCATGAGCTTTGGCCACAATACGAAATCCAGCCTTGTCCCAGTCAATAATTTGCTCCATATCTTTCAGAATCCAAGGCTCGTCGTCTACAAGAAGCAAGTTATACATTGCGAGTGGCCTCCTTGGTCCTTAGAGGGACCGTAATGGTAACTATCGTACCTGTGTCTTTCCAGCTTTTGATCGATAATCCGTAAGGCTCGCCGTAATAGATTTGAATTCGCTTGTGAATATTAACAAGCCCGATGCCTTGACCGATTGAGTTATTATCTTTGGTAACTGAACTAGAGAGACCAGCAAGCTCGGCACGCAGACCGGCTAGTTTCTCCTCATCCATGCCCGCTCCGTTATCCATAACCTTAATGCGCAGCCGATCATCCTCCACAATAGCCCTAATTTGAATAATCCAGCGTCCGCTTTTCTCTTCAAGTCCATGGACGAGCGAATTCTCAACTAATGGCTGCAAAATCAGCTTAACGATCGAATGGATGTTCAGCGACGGGTCCATAGCCACCTTGAATTGCAGGCGATCCCCAAACCTGATTTTTTGAATGGCGATATATCTCTCCAAATGCTCCAGCTCTTTGTTCAGTAGGACATATTCATCGGTACGGGTAATATAGCGGAAGTAGGACACTAAATTATCAATGGCCATGGCAACTTCCTTCTTCGCATTGGAGAGCGACATGCCCCTGATAGAGTGAAGTACGTTATACAGAAAATGAGCGTTAATCTGGCTTTGCAGCCCATTCAGCTGAAAAAGCTGCTTATCCATCTCCGTCTGATGCAGCTGCTGCTGCGACTGAAGCAAATTTTCTGTCAGCTTCTTAATTTGGTTAAGCATATTGTTAAAATGATCCTGAATGACGGTAATTTCGTTCTTGTAGGTAAATTTCAACTTGGCATCCAAATCTCCGCTTGCCGCCCAGTCAAATGCATCCACTAGTCTGGTAATAGGGTGCGTCAGTCGGAAATTAAAGACAGCTGCAATCCACACCACAATTAAAATCATAATGGCAACAAATGCAATGACCAGATACTGAATATCGGTTGCTTTTTCCAACAGCTTGTCTTTATTTATTAGGGCTACGAACTTCCAATTTAAGCTTTTAATCGGGATGGACTGATAGAGGTAGTTTACTTTGTTCAAGCGAATATCCGATACACTGTTGTCTGGCCGATCCTTAATAAGCGTTTGAATTTTGGCAAAATCCAGCTGATTAGTAGAGGAGCCGATAAGATCGCCGACTTCATTCACAATATACAAATTTGCCTTGTTGCCCAAATTACCCGTCTGCAAAATCTGTTGAATCCACTGAGTATCAAGCAGCATAATACCAATATAAATCTCTTGCAAATATCTATTCTCATTAATCGATTTAATTTGCCTATAGGCAAGCAATCCCTTTTTCTTATCTGAACCGTCCAGCGGGGGAGAAATTTGTATTTTAGTCGTAATCGCTTTTTGATAATTTTTTGTATAAATATATTCTAACTCCTTCGCACCAATTAACTGCCCGGTTGAGATAACCCGCAGATCCTCGGCATTGACGAGGCCAATGGACTTAATCGTAGGATCTATCGACATAAAAGAGTTTAAATTTTTTAGCAAAGCATCGGATTCCTGCCACGATTTATTTGCAACTGTGATCTGCTGAATGCCGCGGTTGTAAAATATAGACTTCGATAATTGATCAACGCGATTAAAATATTCATCGAAGCGATTGTTTGTCTGGACAACGAATTGCTCCATGTTTTCCAGTGCATTCTCCTTCATCACTTTAATATAACCAAAATACCCAATCGTCCCTAAAAGGATAATAGGCAATACAGCGATACAAATATTGGTCACGATCATAAGGTAACTGAGCCGATATTTCAGGGTGTATGCGATTATTCGTTTATACATTCGGCCCTCCATAGACAAAATGATGTTAACGTTTACAAAAGAGTATCTATCATAATAGCACATCCACGATGGAGCATACATGTGTTTTTTCACTCTAAAAAGATGTCGTTTGTTCAGATTTTGTTTCTCTTTTCTGTAAGCCCCTATTGAACATAAAAAAACGGAATACACCTAATTTATCTAATAGGTATTTTCCGGCTTCTAATCGATAAAGAGGCTGCGGAATTCGCAGCCTCTTTAGGTAATGCTTAAATGAATTTAGCTTTTTGAAGCAGCCTTTGGATAATGGTTGCTGTTTCAGCCCTAGTTATATTTTTCTGAGGCTGCAGCTCCCCATTATATCCGCCGATAACACCGAATTGAATCGTTAATGCCGCGGCTTGGCGAGCCCATGCTGCTATTTTTGTATTATCTTTAAAACCATGTAGCAGATTTTGCTGCTGTACATTGCCAAGCTTATTATACAAATCTGCCAGCTTCATTGCTCTCGATAAAATAACCATTGCTTCCTGTCTAGTAATCTTCTCGTTAGGCTTGAATGAACCGTCGCTGTATCCATCAACCAATCCGTACGAATATGCGATTTGAGCTGCTGAATGATACCAATCCTTTTCTGATATATCTGTAAAGCTTACAGATTTAGCAGCAGAGCTTAAACCTAATGCCCTTATCATTATAGCTGTGAATTCTGCTCGAGTTATTTCGTTATCCGGTAAAAAACGCTGCTCGTCAGAACCATTAATGATAAGTCTTGATGCCAGATCATTGATGCTTGTTTTGGCCCAATGCGCTGCGACATCGCTAAATGATTTTTGATGATAAATGAGACCGTACATGCTGTTAGTCATGCTGCTCAGGACAGCGTAATAACGTCCATCTTCTTTTATTACCTTAGTAGGAATATGAATGAGCGATCCGTCCGCAATTAACTTTACTCCCGTCGTAATACGCTTAGGATCTAATCCTTCAGGCAATGCAATGCGTCTCTCTACAAAAGTATCAAATTGATTCAGCTCTATTTCCTTGCCCCCAAAGTATGCTTTCACTGAAAATCTCACAGGAGGAGCGATAAGTGTAATTTGTCCGTTATCCCTATCCTTATAAACAAATTCTGAGTTAGGAGCATGAATGATTTCCATCTTGAGAGTTATATCCTTCAGTGAAACATTAGATCCGAATTGGTTAAGCCATTCATCAATATGAACTTGATTCATCGGAAAGCTATAAGACGCTTTTTCAGACATTAGTTGAATAACAGCGTTACTGCTTTCTAAGACTGAAAGAAGCCCAGCATTTATTTCCCAATTCACGATATCAGATTGATTATGGACCGTAATCGTAATAACAGGTTTATTGCCTGCTCCCTTCAAAAGCTCTTTAAGCTGAGCCTCCTCAAAGACCACCGTCGTTACTTTTTTACCTTCTATTGTCCTTATAGTTGCCTTAATCATTTGTTCTGACTTGTTTCCTATGCTAACTGTGATATCTGAATACGTTTCTGTATTACCACCGCCATTGCTGGAACCGCTGCTTGTTTGGTATTCAATAGATGCTGCATGTGCCACACTACTATTACCTGCTGCATCTCGGTATTGAACGTATAGCTGCTTAGATCCATAATCTCCATCCAAAACCCAATTTTTGGTGGGCAATACATTCTCCCAAGCTGACCAAGTCAACTTATCGGCAGAAAACCGCATTTCAGTAACACCACTACCATCGCCATCTGAAGAAGTTAGAGATAGTTTCACTTCCTTGCTACTCGTTACAGTAGCTCCGCTATTGATGGTAATCATTCCTGTTGGTATCGTCTGATCAAGTTTTATTTTATCTTGAATAACGGAATGACTTACATTGCCTGCCTTGTCTTTAAACTGTACGAATACTGATTTCTCCCCGTCGCCCGCTCCAAAGCTCCATGCCTTCGTTGCAGCAGATGGCTCCCAACTACTCCAATCCGTCCCATTGCCCGAGAAGCGCATCTCGACAACGCCACTTCCTTTACTACTGTCATCGTTAGTAAGAGTTAGGGTTGCATCCGCAACATTGGTCCATTCCGAACCACCTTGATCAATGGTTAATGTACCCGTTGGAGCAGTAGTATCCACTAGGAAAATAATCGTAGTAGCATTACCCGCTCCATCCGTTACGACAAGTGTATAGCTGTCGTCAACAGTAATCTCCGTACCGCTTGTAAAAGCAGTTCCATTTAATTTTGCTGTTCCTTCATTAAAGCTAACTGTCACTTTTTCCTTGTACATGCCGCCATCCGCAACGCCTGTTACGATTGGTGCTACTTTATCAATCACAAAGTTCACCGTTGTTGCATTTCCAGCTGCATCCGTCACGACGAGCTTATACGTTCCATCCTGAATAACATCCGTACCACTTGTAAAAGCAGTTCCATTCAATGT
>NZ_MRTD01000016.1 GCF_001956295.1 Paenibacillus sp. FSL A5-0031 | reverse complement strand
ACGCGGGGTGGAGCAGCCCGGTAGCTCGTCGGGCTCATAACCCGAAGGCCGCAGGTTCAAATCCTGCCCCCGCAACCAAAACACCTTTACATGGTGAAAAAAATCCATATGCCGTTGTAGCTCAACTGGTAGAGCAACTGACTTGTAATCAGTAGGTTGGGGGTTCAAGTCCTCTCGACGGCACCATTTTTCTTAAGATGCCTCTTGGTTATGCCAAGCAAGCATCAAAAACCACCTACATGGTGGACATAATCGATGCGGGACGTAGCTCAGCTTGGTAGAGCACCTGGTTTGGGACCAGGGGGTCGCATGTTCAAATCGTGTCGTCCCGACCATCTTTTAACAGAATGATTCACAACATAAACCGCTATTTTCAAAGTCTACAGGACTTATGGAAATAGCGGTTTTTTTATGTGTTTATGGGGAAATATAAACGCAATATGCGGATGAAGTGCAATCACTTCATTGAATAAGGAGGCTTTACTGTTGAAGCAAAGGGTTAGAGTCGCTGTCATGCTTATTGCGATCTTATGGGGTTTAATAAGTCCAGCAGCTGCATATGGGCAGCCAGGGGTATTCCACTTCGGGTTTAAGAAAAGCGTGGAGGGGCGTCTGCCTTCGATCGATGAGGAGGGCTTTAAAGAAATCGTAACGAAGCATGGGGCTTTGTTTCTAGGGGATACAACGCAAAAGGAGCTATATCTTACTTTCGATAACGGCTACGAAAATGGATATACACCGCGTATTCTCGATGTATTAAAAGATAAACAAGTACCAGCGGTCTTTTTTGTAACGGGACATTATGTCAAGGATCAGCCGGAGCTTTTAAAGCGGATGGTGCTGGAGGGGCATATTGTAGGCAACCATTCTTGGAGTCATCCAGATATGTCGACCCTCTCAGAATCAAGCATCAAAACGGAGCTTGATAAGGTCAAGGAGCATGTAGAAACGCTGACCGGCCAGAAGGAAATGAAGTATCTGAGGCCACCAAGAGGCATATTCAGCGAACGGATGCTTGCCGCTAGCAAACAATTCGGCTATACGAATGTATTTTGGTCAGTGGCATACAAGGATTGGGATGTAAATGCACAAAGAGGATCTCAATATGCGTATAACGAGGTTGTTAAGCAGCTCCATCCCGGAGCGATCATCCTGCTGCATTCTGTTTCCAAAGACAATACCGAGGCACTCGGCAGAATTATAGACGAGGCTCGCCGGCAAGGATATCTATTCAAAAGCTTAGATCAGATGGGCATTGATTTAAATATCTAGTAAAGTACGTCCAAAAGCCTTAACCTCATTACAGGGGTTGAGGTTTTTTTGTTATTCCAAACCATTTTATATTGCAAAAGCAATGTTAAAATCTTTAGAATTCTGCCCTCATCCCTGACTTTGCCGCATGTTTAGCTATTTTAACTTCCATTATAATAAAGAAGAGTGTGCCTAAGCCCACTTAGGCGATGAGAGGTGAATGATGATGTTCAGCAAAAAAACTTGGGAAGCGTTTGTTAAAAAAATATATTATTCTCTATCGCTCAAGCACAGAATATGGCTGACCTTCGTTGTTTTAATCATGTTTGGCCTTACAGCAACAGGAGGTATTGCCTACTGGATCGCTTCGAAGGAAATACAGAGGAATGCGCTCAAAACAAGTCAGGATACGGTCAACCAATCTGCTCAAATCGTAAATGAACGGCTTAAGAACATCGGTATTGCCGTTCGTGCGCTTATGTTCAGCGACCCGTTCAAGCAGGTGATGACCGATGCACAAAACAATGACAGAGACCACTACTACAATACGTGGACTTCTCTTCAGGGAGTCTTTTCGCAGGTGAAATTCAATGACTCGATGATTGACAGCATTCTGATTGCTTCGCCGATCGGCGATTATTATCATACGTCCAATGTCCGGGACACGGCAAACTCATTTTATGATTCGGATTTGTATAAGCATTTCAAGGAAATAAAACGTGGCTTTTGGACGAAAGGGCATAAGGATGCCTTTTTTATGGATAAACAGGATGTGATTTCTCTTGTTGTGGAGGGAGTCAACGAGCTGGGCGAGAAACGATCGGATGTTTATGTGGTCATTAATGTAAAGCAAGATGATTTGTATGAGCTGTTCATGGAAAATCTGTCGACAGCAGAGAAACAGTATTATTTTGTAGATTCAGAGGGAGAAGATGTGAATTTAGATAATCGATCGAGTCAGGAGGATCAGTTGACAAAGCATTCGGCATTCACGAAACAGCTGAGCGATGAAATGATGGGATCGTTTTTTTATAAGGATAAGAAAAAGGAATATCTGGTGAACTACGCAAGGCTGGAGGTAAAGAATGATTGGATGATTGTTGGTATCCAGTCGAAGAGCGACCTGCTAGCGAAACTGAACGGCATCAAGAAAGCAACGATTTACGTCATACTGGGATTAATGGTTCTGTCATTATTCATAGCGAACAACATGATCTATTTAGTGTTAAAGCCGTTGTACAGTCTCCAAAGATTGATGAAACGGGTGGAAGAAAATGATCTGAACGTGCGTTTCGAAAGCGAATATAAAGATGAGGTATCCCAGGTGGGGTTTCGCTTTAATCGGATGCTGGACGAAATTAAGCAGCTGATTGAAGACGTCAAGGTGCGGGAGAGTGAGAAACGAAAGGCTGAGATCAAGGCGCTTTCCGCACAGATGGACCCTCATTTTTTTTACAATACGCTGAATACAATTTATTGCAAATCAGTGCTTGGCGAGAATAAGGACGTAAATGAGATGATTCTGGCTTTATCCCAAATGTTTCAGCTTAGCCTCAGCGGCGGGAGAGACTTAATTACGCTGGAGGATGAGCTTGACCATGTGCGCCAATATTTAGCCATTCAGCAGATTTCTTATGAGGAGCTGTTCGTTTGCCATATCGAGGTGCATCCGGAACTGCTTGCCTGCGGAATTCCAAAAGTCGTCATTCAGCCGCTTGTAGAAAACAGCATTTTGCATGGTTTTCAAGATCGTGAATCAGGCGGTGAAATTTATATTAATGCGCAATCGGAAGAGGACTGGCTGCATTTGACGGTAGAGGATAATGGGACGGGGCTCATTCCCGAGCAACTCATGGCTTCGATTATTCATCCAACGACGATGGATGAGGGATATGCTCTCCGCAATATATATCATCGGCTCCAGCTGTACTACGGCGACCAGCAGCGCATGATTATAAGCAATAATGAAAGTGGCGGAGCCCGGATTGAAATTTGGATTCCGAAGCAGACGGAAGGGATGGGGTAACATGAGTCAACCGGTGAAATTGTGCATTGTAGACGATATTCGAAGTGTAGTAGATATGCTGAAGCACAAAATCCCTTGGGCGGAGCATGGGATCGAGGTGGTCGGCAGCGCCACGAATGGCGAGGAGGGGCTTGCGGTTATTAGGCGAACGTCGCCGGACATAATTTTGACCGATATTCGAATGCCGAAGATGGACGGGTTAGAAATGACACGAAGTATTGTGGAAATGCTGCCTCATAGCAAGATCATTATTTTGAGCGCGTACACCGATTTTGAATATGCGAAAAAAGCGATTCAGTACGGGGCGCTTGATTATGTGAAAAAGCCGTTTTCAATCGAGGATATTATCAAAGTTGTCTTAAAGGCGAAAGAAGCATCAGAGCAAGACAAACGGGAGCGTTCACATGTCATTGGGCTGGAGAAAAAGATCAAGGAAAGCCTACCCGCGCTGCGGCAGGAGTATATGTCGCTGCTTGTCCATCATCAGACCGAAGAGGCGGATATTTCACAGTGGTGGGGATTTCTAGATCTGCCGCCTTTGCAGGCTCCGCTTGCGGTCATGGTAATTCAAATTGATCAGTTTACGGACAAATATGGCGGCTTGGTTGTGAAAGAGCTGGAGCTGGCGCGTTTCTCCCTGCAAAATATCGTTGAGGAGACAATCAAGGAGCATACATCGGCGGTTATCTTTCGAGAGGCGCTTAATCGCTACGTCTGCATTATGCAGGCGCAGCCCGGGGATCATTTGATGCGGATTGCTGATTCCTGCTGCGAAAATATCGCCAGCTACACGAAGTTTACTATTTCCATCGGCATCGGGATGGAGGCGGGGAGTGTGCGTGAGCTCCCGAAGAGTTATCAGCAAGCGCTCAGCGCCTTGTCTTATCATTTCTATACCGGGGGAAATGGCGCATTTAGCTCCCAGCAAGAAGCGCAGGACAGCGCCGCTGGATGGATTTATACGACAGAGAGTGAAAATGAATTTTTATTCGGGTTTCGCTCGGGCAATAAGGAGAAGACATTAGAGTGGCTTGCTTCCATTTTTGATGAAATGCAAAGCTCCTCCGTGCTCCCCGAGCCGAGCGATGTCGAGCATCTCTTTCACGGCCTATCCCTCAGAATGCTCAGGGTGCTGCTGGAGAAGTTTCCACGCAGCAGCCTAAAGGAGTTTGAGTCGAAGGTGCAGGAGGCGAGACGGGGAAGCCGTTCGTCGCTGCAGGAGTATAGGCAATGGTTGACTGAGCTTTGCGAAATCGGCTGCAGGCTGATCGATAAGGAGAGGGCAAGCGAATCGCAAAAAATTATATATAGATCGATCGATTATATTAAAACGCATTTGCAGCTTGACCTAACTTTGGAGCATTGCGCAAGGCAGGCGAATTTAAGCTGGGGTTATTATTCCAATTTATTTAAGAAGGTGTCGGGAACGACTTTCCAGCAATTCGTCACGCAGGCCAAAATCGAGCGGGCGAAATCGATGCTAATCGAGGACTTTCAAGTGCAGGAAATCGCGCAGGAGCTTGGTTATGAACACCGGCGTTATTTCAGCGAGGTATTCAAAAAGCAGACCGGCCTTACGCCGACCGAGTTTAAGGAAATCTCCTTAGGCAGGTCGCCAAAGCCGTAGAAGCAGGGTTTTGATAAACATGAAATATCTGCCCTTATTCGCAAGGTAGCCACATTACCTATGTAGGTCTGATCTCTTATAGTTAAGAAGCAAGCAAACGGTTTCACCTACAAAGGGAGGATCACCAATGTACAAAAAACTCGGAACGATCGTGCTGAGCTCATTTCTTGCCGTATCACTGGCAGCATGCGGAAGCACAAACAACAATTCGCCAGGGGCTGAGAGCGGAGCTTCCAACAAGCCTGCGGAATCGGAGGGCGCAACAACTCCAGCGAAAAGCGGTAAAAAGACAAAAATCGTGTATTGGACCGGAGATCGCCACGATATGGACTATATCAAGGGGGTTGTTCAAAGCTTTAATGACACGAATACGGACAACATCGAGGTGGAAATGGTCGTCAAGACGGATGATTACGATCAGGCAATCGACTTGGCGTTTTCTTCCGGACAGGGGCCGGATGTGTTCAGAGTGAAGGAGAATACGATCAAGACTTACGTAACTAAGGGTTATCTTGCACCGATTGATGCGATGCTGACAGACAAGATGAAGGAGCAGTTCCCAGTCATTCAGGACTTTAATCAAATTGATGGCAAAATGTACAGCTTGCCAAACTATGGCTCGACATTAAGGCTGGTGTACAACAAGGATCTGTTCGCCAAAGCAGGCATTGCCGCTCCTCCAACAAGCCTTGCGGAAATGGTCGACGCAGCCAAGAAAATAACGGCTGTCGGCAAGGCAGAGGGCGCTTACGGCTTCGCGCAAAACTTCAAAAATGCGGACAGCGCGTTTGGCCGTTCTGCACGTGTCATTGCTGAAGTGAGCGGTTACGGCGGCTTCGGATATGATTTTAAAACCGGAAAATACGACTTTGCAGGCTTCAAAGACATAATTCAATCCTTCAAACAAATGTATGACGACGGAAGCACGCTGCCGGGCATGGAGTCGCTTGATATCGATCCGCTGCGGGCGCAGTTCGCGGAAGGCAAGCTAGGCATGTACCTTTCCTTCTCTTCCGAACCGGGTGTATACAAAAATCAATTCCCTGCGAAAATCGATTGGGCTGCGGCACCTGTGCCAACAATTGATGGCACAGTCAAAGGAGCAAGCTCGTTCCTTGGCGGCCAATGGCTGGCGCTGAGCAGTTCCTCCAAAAACCAAGAAGCGTCGTGGAAGTTCATGGAGTATATGTACGGCGATGAAATTTTGAAAACGTATCATGAAAAAGGCTTTGGCATCTCGATGGTACCTTCGATTTCGGCAGTTGCCGCGAAACCGGACATCAATGGCATTGATGGTTTCCTGCCAAGCGACAACGATGCTACGTGGCCATTAAGTCCGGCTGTTACGATTGAGGGCATTAAGTACAATGATGCATTCTTTAAATATATGCTAGGCGGCGGGGATCTGGATGCGATCATTCAGGATTTGAACACAAGGTACAATGCGGCGCTTGATAAAGCGATTGCTAGCGGCGATGTGACCACGGCAGCGAAACCAGATTTTGATCCAACGAAGCTGGGTGCCAAATAAAGGCTTCACCATAAGAACAGCAATGCGGGGTGGAGTGCAGACTCCACCCTTTGCTTTCCCCTAAGACAGAGTGTACGGGAGTGGAAACGATGAACAAAGCGCGTCAAATGAGTTTTTCTTATCTCTTTTTATTTCCAAGCCTGCTGCTAACGGTTGTACTAGGCATCTATCCGCTAGGCTGGGCTATCCGGTATATGTTTTATGATTATAAAGGCTATGGCGAAGCTAGATTTACCGGCTTGTACAACTTCCGCAGGCTGCTTGCAGATACCCAGTACTGGGACTCCGTAGTGAATACGTTCATTTATGCGGGCGGCAAGCTCATTGTAACAATACCGCTGTGCCTGCTGCTAGCCGTTATTTTGAACCAGAAGCTCAAAGGCCGCAATGTACTTCGTGCGATCTATTTTATGCCAACGGTCATCAGCTCCGCGGTTATGGCTGTCGTGTTCTTTATTATTTTTAATTCGTATAACGGGGTGCTGAATCAGTATTTGCTTAAGTTCCATATTATCTCCGAGCGAATTGACTGGCTTGGACCCAAAAACGCAATGATGACTACGATTATTATTGCCATCTGGGGCGCCGTGGGCAACTATATGCTGTTGTTCTTGGCCGGACTCCAGAATATTCCGAATGATGTGTATGAGAGTGCTTCGCTAGACGGTGCAAACAAAAGACAGCAGTTTTGGTATTTGACGATTCCGATGCTTGGACCTGTTCTGCAAATCGTTATTATGCTGGCAATTATCAACTCGCTTAAAGGTTATGAAACAATTATGGTACTGACCGAGGGCGGCCCGGTTGGAAAAACTGAAGTTATGTATTTATACGTATATAAGCTATTTTTCCCTACGCCTTCCTCCGGTGCGGTCGTTGACCAGCAGTTCGGCTACGGAAGCGCAGTCGGCTTCACTACAGCCGTCATTGTAGGCATCATTACGCTTGTCTACCATCTGCTGTCTAATCGCATGAATAAAATGCAATAAGGGAGGATGCTATGAAGACGGAAGTTATACCCCATGTTCAAACGAACCAGAAACGAAAACCGCTTCGCACAGGGAAATTAGGCGGTCAGCTGCTGCTCTGGATTTTCTTGATTGCAACGGCGCTCCTGATCTTGTTTCCCATAATCGTTACGTTGTTTGGTTCATTTATGTCGAATGCAGAGATCGCTACGGGCGGCAACATTTTGCCATCGGTGTGGCATTTTGAAAACTATGCGGAGGCTTGGGTGCAAGCGAACTTTTCCCGCTTTACTTGGAACAGTCTCATGCTTAGCGGCATGACAACGATCGGTACGCTTATCGTCGCTTCGATGGCTGCTTATGTTGTAGAACGGATGAATTTTCCGGGCAAAGCTTTGTTCGTGGCGATACAGGCATCGACGATGTTTATCTCGATAGGTGCGGTCGTCATTCGCCCCCAATACGAGCTGATGATCAAGCTGCATTTGCATACTTCTTTATGGGGCGTTATTTTGATATTAATCAGCGGCCACGCATATATTTTTTTCATCCTGCTTAGTTTCCTGAAAGGAATATCCAGAGAGCTGGATGAAGCGGCGCGGATTGACGGCTGTTCTAATGCAGGCATCTTTTGGAAAATTATTTTGCCGCTGCTTAGACCGGGTCTTGGAGTGGGAGCGTTGTTCACGTTCTGCGGGGCGTGGAACGAATATTTGAGGCCGCTCGTCTTTACGATGAATACGCCCGAGCTGCAAACATTAACGGTGGGACTTTCCTACCTGCGCTACGGAGCGTCGGCGGCGGTTCAGACGCATTATATGCTGGCCGGGGCTTGCTTGTCGATTTTACCGCTGCTTATCGTCTACATGCTCGCGAACAAATCGTTTATGCAGATGACGGCAGGATCACTGAAAGGGTAGGGAAAGAGGCATGCGTTATGAATGATAAACGGCTGGTGAAAATGAGAATAAACGCATGTCTGCCGCAGTTTGAGGCGGCTATGCAGCTGCTGCGACAGGAAGCGGAAGAGGCATTACGCATCTCGTATACGATAGGCCCGGCGGAATATGGAGAATGGATGCATCAGTACTACTGCCATCATGACGGGGCGAAGCTTTCCTTTGAATGGGGGCAGCCGCACGCGCATGTCTGTCCGGTATGCGGGACGGTATGGTCTGGCGAACCCTTTGACTCTGCATGGACATCCTTTGTGCATGCGAATATAGGCCGCGCGGTTTATCATATGGCGATGCTTCACACTATAGAGCCGGATGAAGCGCTGCTCCATCAAACGAAGCAGTTTCTTCTGTCTTATGCAGACAATTACGAAGGGTATAAAATTCACGGGAGCATCCCGTACAACGGTCCGGGTAAGCTGTTTGCCCAGACGCTTGACGAGGCGCACTGGATTATTGATTTGTCCGTAGGCTTTCAATTCATTCGGGCTTCGTTGTCTGAAGAGGAAGAGGCTCATATCCGCTATGGCTTGCTGGAGCCTTGCGTACATTTTCTAATCGCGCACAAGGAGGAGCAAATCCATAACCATGCGGTGCTAATTACTTCCGCGATCGCATCCCTGGGGATTTTGCTGAACGATGAGGGAATTATTCATGCCGGACTCTCTGGAGAGTACGGGCTGCATGATCAAATGAAGCGGGGCCGCTTTGCTGACGGACTGTGGTACGAGGGTAATGTTCAGTATCATTTTTATGCGTTCAAGTCGCTGCTGAATTACGCGCTTATGGCGGAAGGGACCCCTTGGGATATTTGGCAGGAGTCTGGCCTCCAATCGATGTTTGATTATCCGGTTCACTGGATATTGCCAAATGGCTATATGCCTTCTTTCAATGATGCAGGAAGCGCGGGCGGCATTCATACCTATGCGCCTTATTATGAAATAGCGCTGGATATTTTCGGAGATGAGCTCTATCGCTCGTTGCTTAATACGGCATATGGCACGCCGTGGGCGGAAACGGCATTTACAGGCGTGAAGACAGTGGAGCGAGACTCTATTCTAGCGTTATTGTTTGGCTGTGAGCTTGCACCTGCGGACGCTTCTGAAGGCGAACAGCTGTGGAAGGCATCACACCGTTCGTTATCCATGCCTGTGAGTGGGATAACGAAGCTGGTCAATGCGAAGCGCTGGCAGGCGTTCATTAAGCACAGCAAGTTCGGCGGCGAGCATGACCATATGGACCGGCTCGGCTTGTCCGTCGTATGCGGGGAAGTGCCGCTGCTCGTTGATCCGGGCACGACCGCTTATGGCGTGCCTGCGCATTATGGGTGGTTTAAGCATACCTTCTCGCATAATACGGTGTGCCTAAATGGCGCCGACCAGCCTCCGGCGGATGGGCGGGTTATTCGGTTTGAGCAGCACCCGTGGGGAATATGGACAGAAACGATGGTAGACTGGAAAGCGGAAGCGTATGAGATGAAGGACCGGATTATTTTGCCCCCGGAGCTTAGTCCATGGGATCTCTTGGCTTATGAAGGTGCTTCTATTAGAAGAATAAATGTGCTGACTGAGCATTATTTACTTGATATGGTTAAGGTAGATGTAAGCGAGCCGCGGGAAATCAGCTGGATGAATCATTTTAGCGGGAGGCTTGAAGAGGAAGAGCACAAGGTCTGGCAATCGACAGATGTATGCTTAAGCAGGCTTGATCAGCAATGGTTTAAGCACAAAAGCAGGTTTGTGGCTGGTGGAATTTCCGAAGGATCGCTAACTTTTCGCTATAAAATGGAGAATGGGAGCTTGAGGCAGCATCTGTGGAGTTCTCAGCCTGTGGAGATCTATTCGGCTTTGACACCGGATAACCCGCCGGATCGGAACCGGACCTCACTTATTATGCAGGTGAAAACCAGCCAAACGATCGTTTTTGCGCAAGTGCTGTTTTATGATTTGGAGCAAGAGCCGTTGTTCGAAGGAGCAAAGCTGGTGGGGAACGTTGAATCAGTAGATTATGCTGATACAATAGAGTCTATAGGAACAGTAGAGGTTATTGAAAAAATAGAGAAAACGGAAACGCTAGTGAATGCGGAAGCTTTGCAGATTACGGAAATGTCGGATCGGAGCTACCGAATGACAATCACAGCAGATGGTATCAGGGATGAGTACTCGCTGATGTGGGACGATGGCGGAGCATGGCTAGACAAATGGGATGGTAGAAGCTAAAGGAGGAAATCGGATGAGCAATATCGGAGTATGGGAAAATGCGGAGCCTGGCGTTACACGTAAAATTTTGCAGCCGGGAAAAACGCTGATGCTGATGGAGGTTCATTTTGAGCCTGGTGCGGTTGGTTATGAGCATGCTCACCCGCATGAGCAGCTGAGCTATTGCTTGAGGGGCGCCATTGAATTTACAATTGACGGCGAGAAGCAAGTGATCCGGCAAGGAGAGTCCATCGTTATACCAAGCGGGGCGAGGCACGGGGTAACGGCATTGGAAGCCTCGGCGCTGCTCGATTCCTTCACGCCGCTGCGCGATGATTTGATTAAGTAAGGGTGAGGATACACTTATATAAAGAAGAGCGATTCCATGGCTGAGCGAGCATGGGTGCTCTTCTTTTTTTGCATGATGATTGTTGCCGCCTTGTAGAGGGTATATTCTTTGTAATAGGGCTGTAATCATTAGAAACTTTGAAAACGTGGTAATATAGAGTAGGATATCCATACAAATAGAAAATGCCGCCTAGTCAAATAGAGCTTGAGCATAGGGTAAGGGGTTTACATATGAGTAAAATGACATTGCTGCGCGAGCCGAAACAGCGGAAACTGTTGTTTAGCGCGGGGCTTAGCTGGCTTTTTGATGCGATGGAGGTCGGAATGATCTCCTTTATCGTAGCTGCTTTGGCAGTAGAATGGCAGCTTGGTTCACAACAAGTAGGGTTGCTGATGGCAATTAATTCGATCGGTATGGCAGTTGGTGCCGCTGTATCCGGTTTGATGGCCGATCGATACGGACGCAGGGCGATCCTGCTCTGGACGCTGCTGATCTTCTCCATTGCGAGCGGTTTGTCCGCTCTGGCAACGAGCTTTATCGTCTTATGCGCGCTGCGTTTCATAGCCGGATTTGGGCTTGGCGGGGAGCTGCCAGTTGCGTCGACGCTTGTATCGGAATCTGTCCCTGCCAAGGAGCGGGGCCGAGCAGTCGTCCTATTGGAGAGCTTCTGGGCGATCGGGTGGATTGCTGCAGCTTTGATTGCCTACTTCATCATTCCCGATTACGGATGGAGGATGGCGTTTGCGCTAGGTGCTGTTCCTGCACTTTTTGCCCTATATTTAAGAAGAGCCATTAAAGACTCGCCCAGCTTCAATGCGCAGCAGAGCCGCAAGCTGAGTCTAAGCGACAGAATGAAATCCATATGGTCCTTGCGCTACCGAAAAACGACAGTAACATTGTGGATCTTATGGTTTACAGTCGTATTTTCCTATTACGGCATGTTCCTCTGGCTGCCTTCCGTCATGGTGCTCAAGGGCTTTGATTTGGTGAAAAGCTTTCAATATGTTCTGATTATGACACTCGCCCAGCTGCCGGGTTATTTCACTGCTGCTTATTTTATCGAGAAGTTTGGGCGAAAATTTGTGCTGGTGGTTTATTTGCTGCTAACTGCGGGCAGCGCCCTTTGGTTCGGCAGCGCGGAAACAGAAGGGGTACTGCTGGCTGCGGGCATCTGTCTCTCTTTCTTTAACCTTGGAGCGTGGGGAGGCATGTACGCCTATACGCCGGAGCTGTACCCAGCAGCTGTTCGAGGAACTGGCGTCGGCTTTGCCGCCTCATTCGGCCGTGTCGGGGGTATTATTGGGCCCTATCTTGTTGGGATGCTCGTTGCTAAACAAGTCGCGATACCATCTATTTTTATGATCTTTTTTGTAACGATTGTCATAGGCGCGCTAACGGTTTTATTCTTTGGCAAAGAAACGAAAGGGATCGATCCAGATAATGAGGAATCAGATTCTGTTCTTACAAGTTGAAGGGATGTTTATTCAAAATGCGAAAAAGCCGTCCAGAATGGGTTGAACCCATCGGGACGGCTTTTTTCTGTGGTTTTATTAGGCACCGGTCACTTGCTTGGAGAAAAAGGTTTTAAGCGCTTTGTACACTTCGCCTTTCTCCTTAATCACCGAATACATAAACTTTTTGTGGTTGATGTGTTTGTAGGCGGACATCAGAGTACTGCTTCGATTGTATTGATTGACCTCTCCGTATCCGAACATATTGCTTCTCTCCATTAGCTGACCGATTAGCTTCACACAGCGTTCGTTGTCTGAAGTTAGGTTGTCGCCATCAGAGAAGTGGAACGGGTATATGTTCCAATTGGGAGTCGGATACCGGCTATCGATGATGTCGATCGCTTTCTGATAAGCGGACGAACAGATGGTGCCGCCGCTTTCCCCACGATTGAAAAATTCCTCCTCAGTAACTTCCTTTGCTTCCGTATGATGCGCGATAAACACAATTTCCACATGCTCATATTTGCGCCTTAAGAAGCGTGTCATCCAGAAGAAAAAGCTGCGCGCGCAATATTTCTCGAACGAGCCCATGCTTCCCGATGTGTCCATGAGGGCAAGAATGACCGCGTTGGATTGGGGTTTGATGACCTCATTCCATGTTTTGTAACGAAGATCGTCAGGTGAAATGCCGCCAATGCCGGATTTGCCCGCATTAGCGTTGCGGCGCAGGTTTTCAATTAATGTTCGCTTCTTGTCAATATTGGACATAATGCCTTTTTTCCGAATATCGTGAAAAACGATTTCGGTAGTTTGCAGCTGATCCTTTTGCTTTTGCTCCAGATTAGGAAGCTCCAGCTCCTCGAACAGCATATCCTCCAATTGATCGATACTTATCTCAGTATCAACAACGTCTTCTCCGGGCTGGTCGCCTGCATCCTGACCCTTGCCGGGCCCCTTAGCTGCTTGTGGATCGACGCCGAGCACATCCCCAACCTGAGAGTCACCATCGCCTTGTCCGACGTGCTGCTTCTTGTTGTAGTTGTATATAAAGTGGGACTCGTCGAGACTTTTAATAGGGACCTTGATCGTTCGCCTGCCATCGGACAATACGATGCTTTCATCGGAAACCAGATCGGGAAGATTTTGCTTAATGGCTTCGTGCACCTTCTCCTGATGTCGCGCTTGATCCTCATAACCCTTGCGGTGGAGCGACCAATCTTCCCTTGAAACAATAAATAGCGGCTCTGACTCCATTTCCCTCACCTCATTCCATTATGTTAACGCTGCAGAATGAAAAAAAGCCTTACATGCTCATCGCTTATTTCTTGTCTGTTACTCAATATATTCAAGAGCAGAGCGGTTATGTGAGGGAAAATGAACAGGGATCGTATGAATTTATCCCCATAAACAGCTTCTAGAAGATTAACTCCGCCGAAAAATAGGTATCTTTTCCAAGCTTCCTGCCTTGCTTAACGAGGTTATTTTTGAGTCATAGCAGCAATCTCAGAAACAATTTGGAAGAAGCAGCGAAGAAGCCGCATACGCTAGTCTATAAGGACCGCTGATGGTCTCATCCACGGTTCGTTCTATTATAGAAGCGGCAGCCGCGAAGGAGGAAAGGAAGGCATGGGCGTGAATGAGGCAGCAATGAATGAAGAAGACAAAGCAGGGCTGTTAGAGAAGGACCGGAACTATTTATGGCATCATATTTCTCCTCATAATGAGAATCCAATGGTTATCGTGTCGGGAGAAGGAAGCTGGTTAACGGATATGGACGGGAATCGCTATTTCGACGGCATGTCCGGGATGTGGTGCGTCAATGTCGGTCATGGCCGGGTCGAAATCGCTGAAGCGGCTGCGGAACAGATGAAGACAGTAGCTTATGCGACGCTCATTCAATCTCATGTTCCAGCAATTGAACTGGCTGCGAAGCTGAATGAATGGCTCATTGGCGATTATCGTTTTTTTTTCTCCAACTCAGGTTCAGATGCCAATGAAGTCGCCTTCAAAATCGGCCGCCAGTATCATCATCAACGTGGGAAGGGCTCTAAGTACAAATACATTTCACGCCACCGCGCCTATCACGGCAATTCTATGGGTGCACTTAGCGCCACAGGGCAAGCGCAGCGCAAGCTGAAATACGAGCCGCTAGGTGTGGGATTTTCCCATGTGCCTCCGCCCTATTGCTATCGTTGTCCTTTCGGGCAAACGAAAGGCTCCTGCAAAATGCAATGCGCTCAAGCCTATGAGGATGCCATCCTATGGGAGGGTGCAGATTCGGTCGCTGGCATTATCGTTGAGCCAGTTATTACCGGAGGTGGAATGATTGTGCCGCCTGATCCATATTTAGCTCGGCTGCGAAAGATCTGCGATAAGCATGATGTCCTGCTCATTGTTGATGAGGTCATTTGCGGCTTCGGGCGATCTGGAGAGAAATTTGGACATCAGAATTTCGGGGTAAGGCCTGATATAGTGACGATGGCGAAAGGGCTGACAAGCGCATATTCTCCATTATCTGCAACGGCAGTGTCCGCCGAAATGTATGAAAGCTTCAAAGAAAGCGGAGCAGACAATCATTTCCGTCATGTGAATACCTTCGGAGGCAATCCTGTATCCTGCGCAGTGGCCCTAAAAAACATAGAAATTATAGAACGTGAAAATTTAGTCAGCCGTTCTGCTTATATAGGCAAAGAGCTGTTTAGCCGAATCAAGCCGCTTGAATCACATCAGTACGTAGGCGAGCTTCGAATTTTTGGTTCGGCTATCGGTATCGAGCTGGTTGAGGATAAACGAACAAAGGAGCCGGCATCTGCTGCTAGAGTTGCTGCTATTATTGCGGAGTGCAAGCAAAAAGGACTGCTCATTAGCAAAAATGGCGATACAGTGCCGGGTTTTATGAATATTTTGACGCTGAGCCCGCCTTTGTCGACTACGGATGATGAGATTGCATTTATCGCCGAAACGCTGCTTCAGGTTTTCGGTGTCTGAGGGAGGCGGATAAAAGAGTGGTGAAAGAACTCAGCATTAATGCGAAGCGGCTGCACAGGCGTATTGATGAGCTCGCTCAGATTGGCAAAATCGGTGATACAGGTGTTTGCAGGCTGGCGCTGTCGAAGGAGGATTTGGCAGGTGTAGAGCTGGTGCGGAGTTGGATGCTTGAAGCGGGGATGGAGGCGCGGATAGATCCGTTCGGCAATTTGATCGGCGTGCTAGAGGGAGCTGACTCGGCAGCACCGGTACTTATGCTTGGCTCCCATATTGATTCGCAACCGTACGGCGGGCGATTCGATGGTGTGATAGGGGTATTAGGGGCAATTGAAGCCGTTCAAACGATGGTTGAAAAAGGCTTTAAACCAGCTAGAAATATTGAAGTTGTCGCTTTTTGCGATGAAGAAGGCTGCAGGTTTAACAAAGGGTTGTTTGGCGCAAGAGGAATGACCGGGAAGCTTGAGGAGGGGGAGCTTGATCGGTCGGATAAAAATGGTGTGACTCGCAGAGAGGCGTTGATCGCATTTGGATGTGATCCTGCTGCGTTTGAAGGATATGTCTTTGAGGAAGGGCGGATAGCTGCTTTTCTGGAGCTGCATATTGAACAAGGTCCAGTGCTGGAGTCGCTCCATGAACCGATTGGAATCGTCAGCGGCATATCCGGCCCTGTCTGGTGGACGGTAGAAATGACAGGTTTCGCAGGACATGCGGGTTCCGTGCCAATGTCTATGCGCCAGGATGCATTGGTCGGCAGCGCTAAGGTTATCATCGCACTCCACGAATTAGCTAGCTCTGAAGCTGGCGCACCGACTGTAGGAACGGTTGGTTCGCTGTCGGTATTTCCGGACTCGCGCAACATTATTGCAGAGAAAGTAAGCTTCACCGTTGATTTCCGTGATATTGATCGGAGTCGCAGGAACAGGCTGGAGGAACAGCTTCTTGCGAGGATAGCTGCTGTTTGTTTAGAGCATGGCTTGACGTACACGATTCGTGAAGATACGAGGAGTGATCCGCGATACTGCGCGCCTGAGCTTAGGGAGCTTATGCAGGAGGAAGCGGCGAAAATAGGTCTTGCCCCGCCCGTTCTGATGAGCGGCCCGTTCCATGATTCGTTAACAATGTCCTATGTTTGCAACTACGGAATGATATTTGTTCGCTGCAAGGACGGGATAAGTCATAATCCGAAGGAATATTCATCGCCGGAAGATATCGAACTCGGTGTAGAGCTTCTATACCGAACAGCGCACAGATTAAGTGACTAAAAGTGAACGATTATAGTAGATCAACAACTCTTGCCCGGGTTATAGACATGTAAAACCTTCAGTGTGATTGAATACTTGAAACCTATAAAAATATTGAAGTTGAATAAGGAGGAGATGGGCATGGGCGCGATAGGAAAGCCGGTGTTTATTCCTGTCGAATCACTGCGGCGAAACTTTGCAGAGGTGAAGGCAGGCATGCGGCCAAAGGAAGCTATAGAGGAATCGAACCGCTGTTTGTACTGTTACGATGCTCCGTGCATAAAAGCGTGCCCGACGGGCATTAACATCCCTTCTTTTATCAAAAAAATTGCTTCCGGCAATATGAAGGGGTCTGCTCGCGTCATTATGGATGCCAATCCCGTTGGAGCGACCTGCGCCAGAGTATGTCCGACTGAGGAGCTGTGCGAGGGCGCATGCGTAATGAACGAATCCTCAAAGCCGATTATGATCGGCAGCCTGCAGCGCTATGCTACGGATTGGGCGATGAAAAATAATCAACAGCTGTTCGCAGCGGGTCAAAGCAACGGCAAATCGGTCGCAATTATAGGCGGCGGACCAGCAGGTCTGTCTGCTGCGCGCGAGCTTGCGAGATTCGGCTTCGCCGTTACGATATTCGAAGCGAAGGAACAAGCGGGCGGTCTTGATACATATGGCATCGTTTCGTTTCGTTTGCCGCAGAGCATCGCTCTGTGGGAGGTTGATCAGGTGAAGAAGCTGGGCGTTGATATTCGGACGAATACAGCAATTGGCTCTGGCATAGCCACAGATTCGCTGCTGGCGCAGTATGATGCGGTTTTACTTGCGATAGGAATGTCGAAGGTGCCTTATCTTAACATCGAGGGCGAACAATTAACCGGTGTGTATGATGCCATTGATTTTGTAGAAGCGACCAAAACGGAGCTTACAAATGATTTTGCTGGCAAACGTGTAGCGGTAATCGGTGCGGGCAATACGGCGGTTGATGCGGCTACCTGCTCGGTGAGGCTCGGGGCTGCGAAGGTGAAGATGGTATACCGCAGGACGAGAGAGGAAATGACCGCCTACGATTTTGAATTCGAATTCGCGAAGCAAGATGGCGTAGAGTTTGAATGGTTAAGCGCTCCCAGCCGGATTATCGGAGATGCTGACGGAAATGTCGAGGCGCTTGAATGCGTGAGGATGCAGCTTGAAGAGGACGAACAAGGAGGAAGAAAGAGGGTGACACCGGTAGAAGGCTCCTCTTTCCTGCTTGATGTTGATGTTGTCATTAAGGCAATTGGTCAGACACGTCACTTGCCGCTAATTGAGCAGTTGGGCTTGCATCATAAGCGAGGAATGGTGATGGTGAATACGGGAACCTATCAGACCTCTAATCCCAAAATTTACGCTGCTGGCGACGTTATTTTCGGTGAAGGTCAAGGGGATGCGATGGTGGTTGCCGCCGCACAGCAAGGCAAGCTGGCAGCTTATTCGATTTACAAAACGCTAGTTGCAGGGAGGGAAAATGATGGCTGATCTGCGCATTCAATTAGCAGGCATAGCTTCTCCAAATCCTTTTTGGCTTGCATCAGCTCCGCCAACGAACACCGGCTATCAAGTTCAGCGAGCATTTGAAGCGGGCTGGGGCGGAGCGGTATGGAAGACGCTGGGCGATCCAATTATTAATACATCCTCGCGATTTGCAGCTATTCATTTCAATGGCCAACGAGTAGCAGGATTCAACAACATTGAGCTGATTTCGGATCGCCCGCTTGAAGTGAACTTAAAGGAAATTTACGAGACAAAGAAGCGATTTCCGGAGCATGCGCTTGTCGTTTCATTGATGGTGGAGCCTAAACGCGAGAAATGGCATGAAATTGTAAAAAAAGTAGAGGCTGTCGGTGTCGATGGACTGGAATTGAACTTCGGATGTCCACATGGCATGGCGGAGCGGGGGATGGGCGCTGCTTCCGGACAACAGCCTGATCTGGTTGAAATGCAGACAATGTGGGTCAAGGAGGCAGCGAGGACGCCAGTCATAGTCAAGCTTACGCCCAATATTACGGACATTACCGCGACAGCGAAAGCAGCCGTTCGCGGAGGAGCGGATGCGATCTCTCTGATCAATACCATTAATTCGCTAGCAGGAGTGGATATCGATACATGGAATACGATTCCGCATGTTGGCGGAAAAGGCGCGCATGGGGGCTACTGCGGGCCTGCTGTTAAGCCGATTGCGCTTAATATGGTTGCGGAATGTGCCCGAAATCCTTTAGTCGGGGTGCCCATTTCCGGTATTGGCGGAATATCGAGCTGGCGGGATGCGGTTGAGTTTATTTTGATGGGATCAACTGGCGTTCAAGTATGTACAGCGGCCATGCATCATGGCTTTAGCATCGTAGAGGATATGATCGATGGTCTGAACAATTATTTGGATGAAAAGGGTTTACAATCAGTCAATGAGCTAATAGGCAAATCGGTAGAGCGCTATTCGGATTGGGGAGATCTTGACCTTAATTACGCGGTCGTTGCACGAATTGAACAGGATATTTGCATCGTTTGCAATAAATGCCATATCGCTTGCGAGGATACGTCGCATCAGTGTATTGAGCGGCATATAGACGATACTGGCGCAGCATACCTGAAGGTTCGCGAGGAAGATTGTGTAGGCTGCAACCTTTGTTCTATTGTTTGCCCGGTTGAAGGTGCAATTGAGATGGTAGAGGTTCCATCGACGGAGCCAGCTCTAAGCTGGAATCAACGGCAAGCGGCAATTGCGTCACTGGGAAAAAGCAATGATTCTGACGATGGCGATAAGAAGGAGGCTGTATAGGATGACGGTGAAGCTCATTAAAAATGGGGTTATTGTAACGGCAGCCGACACGTATAAAGCTGATGTGCTAATTAAGGAAGGCATCATCGCCAAAATCGGCATTGACCTCGAATCGGAAGCGGATGAGATTATCGATGCAACAGGCAAATACGTATTTCCAGGCGGCATTGATCCACATACCCATCTTGATATGCCGTTTGGCGGCACGGTTACGGCGGATGATTTTGAGACAGGCACAAAAGCTGCAGCTTTCGGAGGAACTACAACGATCGTTGATTTCTGCTTGACAACAAAAGGGAAACCACTTAAGGAATCCATTGCGGCTTGGCATCAAAAAGCAGGCAGAAAAGCCGTTATCGATTATGGCTTTCACCTTATGATTAGTGAAATAAACGATGCAGTGCTTGCCGAGCTTCCATCGATTATTAATGAAGAGGGCATTACCTCCTTGAAGGTGTTTATGGCGTACAAAAATGTGTTTCAAGCGGATGACGGCACGTTGTTTCGGACGATGCTCGCAGCCAAGGAGCATGGAGCGATGGTGATGGTCCATGCTGAGAATGGCGATGTCATCGATTTTCTCATTCATAAAGCGTTGGAGGCAGGCAACACCGAGCCTATTTATCATGCGCTTACGAGACCATCGATTATTGAAGGAGAGGCAACTGGACGGGCAGCAAAACTAGCCGAGCTTGCTGGAGCGAGACTGTATGTCGTGCATGTGACATGCGCCGAAGCAGTCCAGCAAATCGCAGAGGCGCGCAATCAAGGCGTAGACGTGTGGGGCGAAACTTGTCCGCAATATTTGGTGCTCGATCAGTCGCAGCTGGAGAAGCCGGATTTTGAAGGGGCAAAATACGTATGGTCGCCGCCTCTTCGTGAAGCGCACCATCAAGAGGTGCTTTGGAATGCACTGAAGAGCGGCCAGCTGCAAACGCTGGGTTCAGATCACTGCTCTTTTAATTTTGACGGACAGAAAGATTTGGGGCGGGGGGATTTCAGTAAAATTCCAAATGGCGGCCCCGTTATAGAGGATCGATTCTCGCTGTTTTATTCGGAGGGCGTTCATCAAGGGCGCATTACGCTTAATCAATTCGTAGACATTGTATCGACGCGCAGCGCCAAGCTGTTTGGTCTTTTTCCTCAGAAGGGGACGATTGCCGTTGGCAGTGATGCGGATATCGTCATCTTTGATCCGCTAGCAGAGCGTATTCTCTCAGCAGAAACACATCATATGAACGTTGATTATAACCCGTTTGAAGGATTGAAGGTGACAGGTTTGCCCGTTAGCGTGCTATCACGCGGTGAATTTGTTATTCAAGATTGTCAATTTGTTGGCTCTCTTGGGACTGGACGATACGTGAAGCGGGCTCCTTACAAGGCGGTTAACCGATAGCTGCTTGTCGCATCGCTGCCTTGCGACATGAGGGATAGAGGGAAGTAAAGGAGGAAGAGATATGTCCGCCTATGAGCAATTCGTCGAGGAGAAAAACAAGATTGATGCGTATTTGAATCAGGAGTATGTCATTACTGCTGTACGTGAAGGGCTGAGCGGCGATTGGCTGGAGCTTAAGCACCCCGGCGGAGATGAGGCTTCGCTGCTGATTGAGACGGCGGATGCTCGCAAATATTTTGTTAATGTGCTTCTTAAACAAGATGTTAGAGAACAAAAAGACGCGCAGTAAAAATTTGAGCGTCGTTTTCCAAAAAGAGATAGCTGCTTGAGTGCGCCAAAGGATAAAAGGTTTGTTCCCAACGATAATTAACAAACATAGGAGCTGATAGGATGGCTATAGAACCTATTTCCCTACAGGATTCGCTTAAATTACGTAATTTTATAAATGGTGTTTGGGTGGAGTCTGTAAATGGACGAACAGATAAAGTGATCAATCCAGCTACAGGTGCAGTAATCGCATACGTCCCGTTATCCGTCCAAGAGGATGTTGAAGCTGCTGTGTATGCTGCGGAGCAGGCTTATCCCGCATGGAGCAAAACCCCTGTTCCACGCAGGGCGAGGGTACTGTTTCGTTACTGGCAGCTTCTGCAGGAGCATGCGGAGGAGCTGGCGGAGATTATAACGATGGAGAACGGAAAAAGCTACAAAGAAGCGGTCGGAGAAGTGCAGCGCGGCATCGAAAATGTGGAGTTTGCGGCAGGAGCGCCGACGCATATGATGGGCGCAACGCTTGCGAACATAGCTACAGATATAGACTCGGAGCTGTTCCGGGTGCCGCTTGGTGTAGTGGGAGGCATCACGCCATTTAATTTTCCGATGATGGTACCCTGCTGGATGTTCCCGCTTGCCATCGCGCTTGGCAACACTTTTGTGCTCAAGCCATCAGAACGTACGCCGCTTACCGTTAACAAGCTTGCGGAGCTGTTACGGGAAGCGGGATTGCCGGATGGTGTACTTAATGTGGTGCATGGCGCTCACGATGTTGTAAATGCGTTGACGAGCAGTCCCGGTGTTAAGGCCATTTCATTTGTCGGCTCGCAGCCTGTTGCCAAATACGTATATGAACGTGCTGCGTATAACGGCAAAAGAGTTCAAGCGCTTGCCGGCGCCAAAAACATCCATATTGTAATGCCGGACGCGCATATCGATAAAACGGTTGAGAACATCATTGCCTCATCCTTTGGCAGTGCTGGTGAGCGATGCATGGCTTGCTCTGCTGTCGTTGCAGTCGGTGATGGGAGCAGCTTTATGAAGGCGCTGCAAGCTGCAGCGGAAGCAATGATCATCGGTTCGGGAATGCGCGATGACGTCACCTTAACGCCAGTCATACGCGATGAGCATCGTAAGCGCATCGAAAAGTATATTGCGAGCGGGATTGCTGAAGGGGCTGCGCTTCTGCTGGATGGCAGGCTTGCAACGGAACGCAGCGGCGAAGGATATTTTCTTGGACCGACGATTTTTGACCAAGTGAAGCCTGAAATGAAGATTGCCACGGAGGAAATATTTGGTCCAGTATTATCTGTCTTGCGCGCGGAAGATTTAAATGAGGCGCTTACTATAGTGAATAGTTCTAGATTTGGTAATTCAGCAGTCATTTATACGGAAAATGCTAAGGCGGTTCGAAAGTTCCGCGAGGAAGCGGAGGCTGGCATGCTGGGCGTTAATGTAGGTGTGCCTGCACCAATGGCTTTTTTTCCATTTTCGGGCTGGAAGGACTCTTTCTACGGAGATTTGCATGCCAATGGAAAGGACGGAGTGGAATTTTATACGAAGAAAAAAATGATAACATCGAGATATTTTTGAAAAGGCTGCCTGGAATAAAAAATGCCCCCGCAGGGTGCTGAGCTTCAGCACTGGCAGGGGCATTTCTATTTATAATACAGCATTCCTATTTCTAAGCATGCGATAAAGAATGATCGAAGTGACCGAGCAGGCAAGCGCACATGCCCCGATGAATAGATAACCGCCTTGCAGACCTGCAACGAGGCTGACCTGCGAGTTTCCACTTCCGGCGAACAGCTGCTTCGTCCATTCTGTAATGGCGCCGATAGCGAGGTTGCCGATGACACTCGCTATACCCATTAAGGTTACAGTAAATGTAATAGCGGTATCGGCGTTGTTCGGGTAACGTTTGGCAAGCAAGGCCATGACGGTTGGATAGATTGGGGCGATACCAACTCCTGCGAGTGCAAACAGAAAGGCCCCTGGTTCGCCGATGATAATAGCTGCAACTGAGCATAACCCAGAAAAAGCAGATAACAAAATGAGCGATCTCGTGTAGCCAATTTTGTCAGTGACGGGGCCGAGAACGAGCCTTGCGAGCATAAAGCAGAAGAAAAAGGCAGATAGCATTTTAGCCGATGCATCACCGCTCCAGCCGTAAGCCTTCTCCAAAAAGTTAACGAGCCAACCGCCAACAGCAAGCTCCGATATTACTCCGAAAGATAGTACGACTACAATGAGCCAAGCGATCTTATCACGAGCAAATTCCTTTAAAGAAATTCGATCCTCGTGTTTTTGCTCATCACCGGCATATTTTGCGAAAAGTCCTGGAAGCATGGGCAAAATCGAGAGCGCGAGCATAAGCATGTACATCCCCCGCCAGCCTAGCGCAGAGCCAAATACATGAACACCCATCAGCGAAGCAGCAATGATCGGGGCAAAGGTTGAGCTGAGCCCATAAAAAAAGTGTGCGAGGTTCATCATCGTGCCCGTGTTTTTGATGAAAATTCGAGCGGCAAGGATGGCTAGCGCGATTTCCAGCATCCCATTTCCGACATACATGAGGAAATAAGCGGATGAAAGAGAGGTGTAGTTTGCTGCAAAATAGATGCAAACACCAGACACCGCCATAGAGCCAAATGTGAGCAGCAAGGTGAGTTTCATGCCTGCTTTACGGGTTAGCCACCCGGTAAAGCTGCATGCAAGCAAATAGCCAAGGGAGTTAAATGCTAACAAAATTCCGACTTGCAGCTCGTCAAGCTTCAATTCACTCTGCATTCTAGGAAGCGCAGGCCCTTTAATATTTTCGGAGAAGCCAAAGATGAGAAAACCTCCGAATACGACAGTAAGCAGCAGTATGTAGTTTTTGGATAAAGTAGAAGTGAAACGAGACAATTTGGTAGTCCTCCATCGTTGTCATTATAATAGGAATAGAGTTTGATAAACGTATGCCGTGTCTAACTTTATCGTGTATTTATGCGATGTGCAATAGATACCGGAAAGCAATTTCAGCTTTACTATGCGGCATGATGAATCGGATGTTAAAATAAATGATAGACCAATAACGTGTTAAAATAGATAGAAATGCAAGGAAGGGAAGTTTGTGACGAATGAAGCTATTTCATACTGCGGACTGGCATTTGGGCAAGCTCGTTCAAGGCGTATATATGACAGAGGATCAGCGTTATGTTCTGATGCAGCTGCTGCAAGCAATCGAAATAGAACGGCCGGATGCGGTCATTATTGCTGGCGATCTCTATGATCGGGCTGTGCCGCCTACGGAAGCGGTAGAATTGCTTGATGAGCTGCTCAGCCGGATCGTCATTGATTTAGGTACGCCAGTGCTTGCAATATCAGGGAATCACGACAGTCCAGACCGTATTAATTTTGGTACAAAAATGATGGAGAATCGCGGTTTATATTTGGCGGGACAGCTTCGCAAAACGCTCGGACCAATCGTGCTAAATGATGAATTCGGCGAGGTTCACTTCCATCTTGTTCCGTACGCAGATCCTGCGCAAGTACGCTACGAGTTTGGCGATGAATCGATAAAAACGCATGACGATGCGATGCGGGCAGTCACAGCAAACATTGCTGAGTCTATGAATCCAGAAGCTCGGCATGTGTTTGTCGGGCACGCTTTTGTTACGGCAACCGGAGAGCCGGAGCTTAACACAAGCGACTCCGAGCGGCCATTATCTGTTGGCGGAGCTGAACATGTGAGTGCGGCTTATTTTGAGAAATTTAATTATACAGCGCTTGGACATTTGCATCAGGCCCATTTCGTTCGCAATCACAAGATAAGGTATGCGGGTTCCCCGCTTAAATATTCGATTTCTGAGGAGAACCATGCGAAGGGTTATTTCGTCATTGAGCTTAATGAAGCGGGTGAAGTGGAGATCGAGAAGCGCGAGCTGCTTCCGCTTCGCAACATGAGACGTATAACTGCTACTATTGAAGAGATAACGAAGCATGAAATAAACGAGGATTATGTTTTTGTTACTCTTTTGAATGATAATCCCGTATTGTTTCCAATGGAGAAGGTGCGTGCGGTTTATCCGAATGCGCTTCATGTGGAACGCAGGCCATTATCTTCAGGCAGCCATTCGAGCGATGGCAGCAGCTTGGACGCTGGAGTGGCAAAAGGACGGCGTGAGGCTGATCCAATCGAACTGTTCGCAGCTTTTTATCAAGAAGTAAAGCAGCAACCACTCTCAGAAGCGAAAAAACAGTTGTTTGCGAATACGTATGCAGAGCTGCTGCGTGAGGAAGGAGGTATGCTATGAGGCCAATCAAATTAACAATGACAGCTTTCGGCTCCTATCGAGACACGGAAACGATTGATTTCAGCATGCTGGAGGATCGACGCCTGTTTGTTATTTCAGGTAATACAGGCGCAGGGAAAACGTCGATTTTTGATGCGATTTGTTTTGCTATCTATGGAACGGCAAGTGGAGAGGATCGAGCTGATCCCCGTATGCTTCGCAGTCATTTTGCTGCAGAAGAAATACACACCGCGGTTCATTTCGATTTCGCTATCGGTCGAAGAAGCTACTTGGTCCTTAGGCAGATGCCTCATCGCAAGGGCGGGAACAAAAGTGAAACAGGCGGTAAGTGCGAGCTGTACGAGACGACTAGCGGGGAACCCATTCCAGCTGTGGACCGTTTTATTTTGTCTGACGTGAATGCTAAGCTGGAGCAGATAATTGGCCTCACCAAGGAGCAATTTAGTCAGATTGTCATGCTGCCGCAAGGAGAGTTTCGAAAGCTGCTAACTTCCGATACGGATAATAAGGAAGAGATTTTGCGCCGAATTTTCCGGACAGAGCTGTATGAGCGTTTGGAAAATCGTTTTCAGCAAAAAAATCGTGCGCTGCAGGATCAGCTGAAAGAAGCAAAAGCGACTCTTAATGCTTATATGAAGCAAGTGCAAGAGGCGCTGCCAGAGCGAGAAAATAGTAAGCTTGTTGAAACCTTTAAGCAGGAAGTATATAGTGCGACGCAAGTGACGGACGCTTTGGCGCTGGAGTTTGAATTTTATAAGAAGCTTGCAGGAGAAGCGGAAGAGCAAAAGGAGCTGCTTGCAGGAAGGCTTGAAGCGGCAGAAGTGCAGCTGAGGGTTGCGATGGCGCTTAATAGCAAGTACGAGGAGCATGCGAGGAAGCGGACGCAGCTTGAGCAGCTGGATGGACAGAAGCCGGAATATGGCTTGAAGGAGCAGCGGCTGGCGCTTGCTGAAAAAGCGGCCCATTTGACACCTTATCAGGAGCATGCTGAACGAACCGCTGCTGATGCGAAGTTGAAGCGGGAACAATTTGCTACGAGGCAAGCGGGGCTGGAGACTGCGGAGCGCGACTTTAAGCTTGCAGTTGAGCGGTTTGCAGTAGAAGAGCAGCGCAGCGACGAACGGCGAGAAGCTGAACGTGAGCTCAGCAGATTGCTAGAGATGGCTCCAATCGTAAGAACGCTAGCTAGTCAGCAGCAAGCGATCGACAAGCTCTTACTTGCAGAGAAGGGTTGTACAACTAAGCTTGAGGCATTGGATGCAGAGCTTATTAAGCTGCGAGAAGCGAAGCTCGCTGCAAATGCACAAGTGAAGGAAACAGAGCTAGAAACGGCAGAGCTGACAGACAAGCTGGACAAGCTGCGTCTTATTGAGCAGCAGGGGAAACAATTAAAGCGAGTAGTTGATGTCGAGAAGGAAATGACGAGAATCGCTCTATTAGAGAAAGAATTTGCTCAAACTCTCAGCAAAGCAAAAGACAACCACGATAAGCTTGAGGCTGCATGGCTTGAGGGGCAAGCGTCACTGCTAGCTGTTCATCTGCATGAGGGCATGCCTTGTCCTGTGTGCGGCAGTGAGGAGCATCCAGCAAAGTCAGTCATACATTCTGAGATTCCTTCTCGTGAACGGCTGCAAGAGGCAAAATTACAATTAGCCGCAGTGGAGCGGGAATGGCTTGAAGCGCGAGCACAAGCAGCTGCAGCACAAGCAACACGCGAGGATGGTGCTAAAGAGCTGGCGGAATTTGGATTGAAAGCCGTCATGCTGGAGGAGCAACGAGCGCAGCTGCTGCAGCTTTGGCGCGGCCTTAAAGAAGAAACGGACAAGCTTCTATTGAAAGTGAAGCAGCTTCCTGAGCTCAAGCAGTTGATCGAACGTCAGGAGCAGCAACTCGAGAAGCAACAGCTTCTTAAGGAACAACTACAGCAGGAGCAGCAGCGCTTAATCGTTGAGCGAACGTCACAGCAATCGGCGCTGCAGCAGGAGCTGGGCCGCATCCCAGAAACGCTGCGAACTCCTGAGAAGCTGACTGAAAAACTAAATGAGCAGCAGGTAGTTTATGACCGAATGTCGGCAGCTTGGAAGTCTGTTCAAGAGCAGCAGCAAAAAATGACGGCGAAGCTGGCTGAACAGAAAGCATATGCCGTGCAATCCGAGCAGCAGCAGCTAGAAGCGGAAAAAAACAGGCAGCAAGCAGAGCAGCGATTGCTGGATGAGCTCGTGAAAGCGGGTTTTGACACGGTTCAGCAATATCGAGAAGCAGCTTTGCCTGACTCAGCTAGAGAACAGTTGAAAAAAGAAATTGCTGCATACCAAGCAGCCGTTGCTTCACTTATGCAGCAGCTGGTTGAACTGCAAAGCGAGCTTGCAGGCAAACCTAGAGTTGATCTGTCGCAGCTTCAGGAGCAGCTTGCTGCTTTGAAGCAGCAGCAGGAGAAACTATTTGCCGCCGCACAAACGGCAATGCGGACCGGTCAAGTTGCTGAGCGACTTGCCATTTCAATTGGAAAAGCCAATGATTATGTGAGCGAACTTGAGGCTAAGCTAGAAGAGGTCATGGATGTATTCCAGATGCTGAAAGGGGATAATGCGCTCAAGGTATCGTTCGAGCGCTATATTCTAATCGAGTTTTTGGAGCAGATTCTTTTTGCTGCCAATTCGCGCTTGCACGATTTATCGAATGGGCAATTTATGCTGCAAAGAAGTGATCGCCTTGAAACTCGCGGCAAGCAAAGCGGACTAGGCCTCGATGTCTATGATGCTTATACAGGTCAGAATCGTGACGTGAAAACATTGTCCGGCGGTGAGAAGTTTAACGCCTCGTTATGTCTTGCACTTGGAATGACGGATGTTATTCAATCCCACATGGGCGGCGTGACGATTGAAATGATGTTCATTGATGAGGGCTTTGGTTCACTGGATGAGGAATCGCTTCAGAAAGCTATTACAGCACTTGTTGATTTGCAGAAATCAGGAAGGATGATCGGTGTTATATCTCACGTTCAGGAGCTTAAGGATGCATTCCCGGCTTGCCTTGAGGTTAATAAGACGAAGGAAGGTTTTAGTCGGACGAAATTAACGGTGAGATAAGCGGCTTGAATAAGAAAAGCCTGCTTCGAGCACTCCATTGAGGCTGAGACAGACTTTTTACAGCTGGCCGAAATTTAATTAGGCAACAGATGAAGCAATAGAAGCAGAGCCTACAAAAAATAAGGCAATACCGCCTACAAATACGACAACGTTAAGTACAATGCCAATAACGCCAAACGTTTTACGACGCTTGCTGGAGACGGCACCGATAATGGCTAATATAAGGCCTGCAAGGGAGAGTAGTCCTGCTCCAAAAATACAAACGATAGTAAGCATCATAGAAACAAGAACTTCTTGACCAAGCGCTTCGATTGAAGCTTGAAAAGCTGCGCTATCAGAAGGGTCTGCTATAACGATGTCTGTATTTGCGATCTGATCAGCGAATGAGGAGCCTGAGACGATTGCAATAATAAGCAATACGGCTGAGAGCAGCCCAATGATGAAGGATGCAATGCCAATTCCTGAATGTTTCTTAGGACCTTCATAGATGGTTTGGTCATTTGAGAAAACGGGTCTTGAGCCATAAGGCTCATTGCTGGAAGATGGATTAGCATTGTTATTGGTTTCATTTTCCATTTATATCAGCTCCTTTACTAATTACGGTAAAATTATACACAAATACGAGAGGATTGAAAACAAATGTTTCCAAAATATTTTGCAATCGGAGCAATAAACGCGGCTTTAGCCATTGCTTTAGGCGCATTCGGAGCACATGGATTAGAAAAACAATTGACTGATCATTATTTAGAGGTTTTTGAAACAGGCGTTCGTTATCACATGTACAGCGCACTCGGTTTAATTCTAATTTCCTTGTTCGCCAAACAAATGGGGACGAGCAAGCTTGCTTTAAATGGCGGTCGATTAATTCTAACAGGAATGATCATTTTTAGCGGCAGTTTGTACGTATTATCAATTACGAGCTTCAGCAAGCTTGGCATGATTACACCTATTGGCGGCGTTGCGATTATTGCTGGCTGGATATGTATTATTACTGCAGCACTTAAGAAAGAAAGTAATTAGTTAGAAATAAATAATGAAATGACGACATATTACTCTGTATTACAACAAAAAAACAAGTTGCTTTAGTAAATATTTCTATACCAGAGCGCGTACATCGTTTATAATAAAGCGAACACTGACTTGACTCGAAATAGAGGAAGGACGTTTGTGCGTGACGAAACGGATAGATGGTTTTCCTGATAGAAAGCGGCAACTCCTCAAGCAATCATTGAATGGATCGTTGGTTATTAGCAGTTTGCTGGCAGCACTCGGGTTGGTCTGGATTATCGTATCATTTATATTAATTTCTAACACGATGTACAAATGGACCGCTTTGGCCATCGCTGCATCGTTAATCGTAACTGCAGTAATTGTTTATATAAAGCGAAATGTGACGTTTAGCTTCCAAAATTATCATACGGCAATTGTAGAGACTTTGCTTCGTTCAGATGCCGTTCCGCTAGCGATATTGGATAAAAACGGGATTGTCATGGAGTTGAACGAGGCTTCCGGCCGTACACTTGGTTATGACCGAACCGAGCTTCTGGGTGAAACGATCTTGCGACTAGTCGAACCGGGTAGCCGGCAATTGCTGCAAGAAACATTTGAGCATGCTTTGCTTGGTGAAACCAAACAGATCAATATTAACATTACACATGGTTCAGGTTTTCCGCTCGAGCTTCAAGTTGTTTGCTCACCTATGATACAGATGGATGAAGTCATCGGAACGGTAGTAATAAGCCAGGATTTAAGCGATCGCAAACGTAATATTGAACGAATTCGCTATATGGCCTATCACGATGATATGACCGGATTGCCGAATCGCACTTTGTTTCAAATGAAACTGACGGAGACGTTGACAAGGGCGAAGGAAGAAGAACGTATCGTTGGTATTTGTTATTTGGATTTAGATCGCTTCAAGCTGGTCAATGCATCTTTTGGACGCGAATTTGGTGATATTCTTCTCATGCAAGTTGCAGAAAGACTAAATCGAGATCTTGATGACAATGATTTTGCAGCGCGTATGGAAGGCGATGAATTTGCTTTATTATTTTGCAATTTACGATCGGAGAAGCATTTGCTTGAGCTGTGCAGAAATCTCCTCAAGTCGATTGAAGAGCCCTATGAGCTGAGCGGCTTCCCGTTACATATTACAGCGAGCATTGGTTTGGTTACAAACCGCAACGCGGATGATGATAGTTATTCGCTTATCAAGAAAGCAGATATGGCGCTTGTCAAAGTGAAGGAAAGCGGGAAAAATGATTGCCTGCTTTATTCGGAGGACTGGAGCAATTCGTCATTGGAGCGACTTACGCTGCAGCATGAGATGTATCGCGCGATTCAGCGCGAGGAATTTATTTTGCATTATCAGCCGCAATATGATTTGAGCTCAGGTACTATGGTTGGCGTAGAAGCGCTTGTAAGATGGAATCATCCGATTAAAGGCATGATACCGCCAGGGAACTTTATTCCGTTAGCTGAAGAGAGCGGCATGATTGTCCAAATTGGCGATTGGGTGCTGGAAGAGGCCTGCCGTCAAAACAAAGCATGGCAAGACGCTGGATTGCCATTAATGCCAGTATCCGTCAATTTATCGATTAGGCAATTCGTTCAAACGGATCTCGCAGGCAAGGTAGCGGCAGTACTTGAGAAAACAGGCCTCGATCCAAAATATTTGGATCTGGAAATCACGGAGTCGATGACGATGGATGTTAGCCATGTGTCTCGCTGTTTGCTCGACTTGACGGAATTAGGCGTTAATATTAGCGTTGATGATTTTGGTACAGGCTATAGTTCATTCCATTATTTGAAAAACTTCCCGATTGATCGGTTGAAAATTGACCGCTCCTTCGTACGTGATATTCAGCAGGACCCGAGTGATGCAGAAATCGTTGCTGCAATTATTGCAATGGCTCATAACCTGAATATTCAGGTTATCGCAGAAGGCGTGGAGACTGAAGGGCAAATGGAGTTTCTTCGCAAGCATAAATGCGATGAAATGCAGGGCTTCTTTTGGAGTCCCCCTGTATCAAGTGACAACATTGAACAAATGTTATCACCGGGTTATGCATAAAAAACCGTTCTATGGCTGAAAAACAGTCATTGGAACGGTTTTTTTTCTTCATGCGTGGATTAGTATGAGAAGTCTTCAATTTCGTTCATTCGAAACGTATAAACTTGCTTCTCGTCGACATGATAAACGGTAATAATATTTTCCGACTCATCCATATTAATGATTCGGCAAGGAATGCTGAGCGTAATACCTAAGCCTTTATTAACGAGGAGCCGGATTAAGGTATTGTTTTTCATGAGTGCCCTTATTTTGTCGTAATAGCTTAAAGCTTCTAGAGCATCTGCTGCTGGTTTGTCGACCTTTTTAGCTTCTTTTGTTTTCTCAGGAGTGGTGGTTGAAGTTCTGTTAGGTTGTACGTTGTCAGCATTTTTAGTTAGGTTAGGCGGCAAAGGAATTTCACGGGTGGAGCTTGTATTATTCTTGCGATGATCGATTTGCTCTCCAAGTTGGATGCCGGATAATATACGGAAATCAACAAAGTCAGAACCATTTAGCGAATGAAGCAATTGCTCAAGCGCTGCAGCATTGTTTTTCCCTTCTACAAGCACCTCAATATTAAAAATAAAGGATGCTCGGTCTTGTGAAGAGTTATGTTTTTCCATAGGACCTCCGGACGATTCGATATAGTACTAATATACCACTAAATCGATTTTTCATGTAGTAGTGAGCGGCGATAACTCGAGTGATGCAAGAAAATGTATCCGCATTCAAATGGACAGATACAGGATTTAGATTAAATCTGTGCTATACGGTATAAAGACCTAACTACTTATAATAAAGTTCGGCTGATCTATTTTAGCATATATTATTATTTCTTTGAAACATTAAACGGAAGTTGTACTGTCAAGATTAATTGCAGAATAAATGTAAAATTTTATAAAAAATAAAAAAATGGATTGTTGGTCTCGATATATTATGTGATCTTTGTATGGGAAGGGTTAGACAGGTTAAAAGTAGTGGAAAAGATAGAGTCACTTTGCCTTATTGAAGGCAGCGGTGGCTCTATTTTTAGGTATGTACTAAATGACTATTATTTGGAAAATAAGGCTTGAGTACAATCAATAACTGAGGAAGATACATTTACTATTAATAGAGTCTGCCGATAGAGGGGTAGAATGTTTTCTGTTTCTGGGAGAATTTTTATTTTAGATGATAAGTTTTATATAGATTCAATGATAGGAAAATTGGGATCGAAAAATTTCATCGATTCTGATTTTTTATGATATATGAATTCGAGATTGTTGAACAAAGGATGGGGCTAATGGATATGTATTGTGGCAGCTCAAAACTTAACAGATCACAATGTTCTAGTAGCAATTGTTCATGCTCCGGTTCATTAAGCTGCGACGGGACGCGTAAGAAGGGGATAACTGGCGCGACGGGGGCGACGGGTGAAACAGGGGCAACGGGAGTAACAGGGGTAACAGGAGCAACTGGGGAGACAGGGGCAACAGGGGCGACAGGAGCGACGGGAGCAACTGGGGTAACTGGAGCAACGGGAGTAACGGGAGTAACAGGAGTAGCGGGTGAGACTGGAGCCACAGGAGCAACTGGGGTAACAGGAGCAACCGGGCCGACTGGGGCAACAGGAGTAACTGGAGAGACAGGGGCAACAGGAGCGACGGGAGTAACTGGAGTAACAGGGGCGATAGGGACTGTAGGAGTAACGGGTGCAACGGGAGCAACCGGCACTACAGGAGCGACGGGAGTAGGAGTGACGGGTGAAACCGGGGCAACAGGCACGACAGGAGCTACGGGAGTAGGAGTGACAGGAGCAACCGGGGCCACCGGCGCTACAGGAGCGACGGGAGTGGGAGTGACGGGTGCAACAGGAGCAACCGGAACGACAGGAGCCACTGGAGTAGGAGTAACGGGTGCAACAGGAGCAACCGGAACGACAGGAGCCACTGGAGTAGGAGTAACGGGTGCAACTGGGGCAACCGGCGCTACAGGAGCGACGGGAGTGGGAGTGACGGGAGTTACCGGGGCAACCGGGGCCACAGGCACGACAGGAGCGACGGGAGTAGGAGTAACGGGTGCAACTGGGGCAACCGGCGCTACAGGAGTAGGAGTAACGGGTGCAACGGGAGCAACCGGGTCGGCAGGAGCGACGGGAGTGGGAGTGACAGGTGCAACAGGAGTAACCGGTGCGACAGGAGCGACGGGAGTAGGAGTAACGGGTGCAACTGGGGCAACGGGCACAACAGGAGCGACGGGAGTGGGAGTGACCGGTGCAACTGGGGCAACAGGCACGACAGGAGCGACGGGAGTAGGAGTGACAGGAGCAACTGGGGCAACAGGCGCTACAGGAGTAGGAGTGACGGGTGCAACGGGAGCAACCGGGTCGACAGGAGCTACGGGAGTGGGAGTGACAGGTGCAACAGGAGCAACCGGTGCGACAGGAGCTACGGGAGTAGGAGTGACGGGTGCAACCGGGGCAACGGGCACGACAGGAGCGACGGGAGTGGGAGTGACGGGTGCAACTGGGGCAACAGGCACGACAGGAGCGACGGGAGTAGGAGTAACGGGAGCAACCGGGGCGACAGGCACGACAGGAGCGACGGGAGTAGGAGTAACGGGTGCAACGGGAGCTACAGGAGCGACGGGAGTAGGAGTAACGGGCGCAACAGGTGCGACAGGAGCCACTGGTCCGAACTTTGCTGCTGAAGGATTTTCAGCATTTTTGTCAACTCTTACTTTATCTGCAACAGGTCAGCTTATTAACTGGTCTGTAGCGAATCCTTATTACGGAAATGCGAATTTCAATGCTGCAACTGGAAATTTCACAATACCGGTCACTGGTAGATATTCTATTTTAGCAACAGTAAATTATATAACCACAGCAGCTATTGGCGTAAGCCTCGGAGCTGGAGTAAACCCCTTTTTTCTAGTTCAAAGAACAGCACCTACAACAACAAGTCTAGTTACGGGATTATTACCTATTTTGAATGTTAATATTGCATTGCTTCTAACTTTAAGAGCCGTACTCGGAAATGGAACTGTAACCTTGGCAGGTGAGGTTACGCTCACCGCTGGTGATGTTGTTGGGCTTTACTATAATGCGAACGGTCTGACTATCGCACTTAATATAGGTGGCGGATCTACAAATGGTGTAGTTTGGTCCATGCATGAACTTACGTAATAATCAAACATGCATTTCGTTAATGGAGGTTAAATCTACTAGGCATATGACCTCTTTTGGAATAAATTCAGATAATGTATAACCATGTGCCGGAAAGATACATTTAATATAAGTATGAATTGGAATATGCGTTTTTTGAAAGAGGGGGGAATATGCTGAAAAGGAGATTCTGTTCAAAGAAAAAGCCCTTATTTGAATCAATGAATGTTCTCATGGTGAAACCCTCTTTTATTCAAATAAATAAGCAAAAATCAAAATATATAATAAAGAAAAAATGCTGTAAAAAAAGAACGCGTAGGAAGAGATGTTTCCCAATATTTCCGTGTCCTCCTAAGCGATGTCACAGGCGAAGACCGAGACCATGTCCAAGGCCTTGTCCTAGACCATGTCCAGATCCATCTTGCGTTGATCCTGCGACTACGTTGGTTGAAAAAGAATGCTGTGGAAATATATTACTCCAAAGTAATCTAACAGGACTTCAAATATGGGAAACAGATATTGAAGCAAAAGTTAAGGTGGCGCAAATGACTATATACTCGAGCCCATCGAGCACTGATCCTTTGGAAGTAGAAATTGTTGGTACTGAAACTAAACTAATGATTGTGCCACCTGGTAATACGGTTAATTTTATTGGTGAAGGCATTAAGTCTGTAAAAGTTTCTGCAAAAGGTAATGAGTTACTTTATATTGAAGGGAAATATGTAATTTCAACTACGATTGGTCTGCATTCGAACCCCATTCCATTAAATGAACAATAATAAAGGGTGGTTCTTCAATAAATGAAGAACCACCCTTATTTTTAGGCTATATGATTTATAGGCTATAACGGACTGTAATACAAAACTCTCCTTGTGCTGCTGCCGTCGTAGTTAAGGAAATGGTATTAAAACGTGCTACCGTAAATGATGCACTGCCTCCAACAGGAATAACTATGGTTTGAATAGCTGCTACGATTCCTGTTCTGAAGAAGTTTACTGTTAATGGTGCTGTACCGGTTTCATATTTAACATACCCTGTCCCATTGATGGTTTGTGATATATTGTCCGAATAAATGATTTGGGTTCCAGCTGCAGCTAATTGCCAATTCGAGCACACTTTATCTTGCACAATGACTTTGTCTGAGCAACAACTAAGTGTAGAATTTGTTTCACACATATTCGTTTATCCCTCCACTCGTTTATTTTATTGGACAGGGTAACGGGTAGTTATGCAGAATTCACCTTGATAAGTACCTGGTGATGCTGCTGGAAGCGTTATTTGAATGGCACTGAAGCGCCTATACGTAAAAGCAAGACTTGTTCCGGGAGAGAGTGTAAATGGAGCAGCATTGATAGGAGTTCCCGTGCTGTCGAGAAAATCAAATGTAATATCATCTGGACCGATGTCGTATTGCAAATACCCGGTACCGACAATATTTTGATTTATATTATTTGTGAATACGACAACTAGGACGTCAGCAGCGACAACGGTACCGCTCCATGGTGTACATACTTTATCTTGCACAAAGTTTTTATCAGCACAACAAGTTAAAGCAGTTGCAGAATTATTACAACCCATACCTAAATCCCTCCTATTTATAATTTCTAACTATTTAATGCAGGCATTAACCTGCCCGCTTGGACATCTGCCTGAGGTGAGAAATATCTTTTAAACAAGAAGTCATTCGTTATTGCAATTTCTATGGGTAATAGACTAGAGAGAGAAGAAGAACCATCAAAATGAAGAGCGAAGGGATTTGTCATTGGAGAAACAGAATTAAAGCCTAGAAAGCCATGTAAGTAAAGATGAAAAACATCCGAGTTTGTTAACCAGTTGATTTTCTTTTTTGAAGGGGGAAGGTGCAGGAGTACCTGACGTATAAGTATAAGGATAGTAAGTATCCGTTAGGTTGTGATTAGTTTGATTAGCAAGGCAAGGAAAGGTTAATTTCAAAGGGAGAGGTTCGAGATGAAAAAAGAAGAATTTTGTCCCGAATGTGGAGGAACCAACTTTGGGAAAGGTAAGTCGCACGGTGAAGCCAGAGTATACCCTATGAAAAAAATGCTAACATTAGGATCAGATGTTACTCATGTAATTTGTATAAAGTGTGGATATATATTAAAAAGTTTTGTTATTGAGCCACATAAATTTGAGGATAAATAACGGTTTCATTTTACGGAGATGAGGAGATGAAAATCAATAAGAAGTATAATTATTGGGTATTTTATTTTGACGAAACAAATGACGATGATAGGCAGCGTGTTGCTGCGATTTGGGATGGAGAATGGCATAGTATAGAATTGCTGGATAAGTCTGATGCCGAATTGAAGGAATATCTAATAGAAGTAATTGATGATTACAATGTATACACTGGTGAAAAAATCAATAGAAATTTGATTGAACATGCTATAAATGAGATAAAGAAAATTAAAGAAGAGCTGAATTTTTTAGGGTAATGAAAACTCTGTTTCATGTGGTCTCCAACATGCAACAAGAGCTGGCAGAGCAAATTGATTCACTCATAAATATGTGACTGCATTTGTGATTTCACCCCTCAACCACTGCATAAATGAGCAAACGTCCAACACTGCAAATTTACTTTTGCATATACTGATGTTGCAGTGCATTGCCTCTTACATTATGTAAAAAAAGGGGGTGGATCCTATATGATGCGGATGGTTCCTTTCACACTGGAGAATGGAGAAACCGTTCTTGGCGTTGAAGTGAAGCTGCCCAAAACAACTTTGCTCGCTATCATGACGGACAAAGGATATATTATGTGCGGTGCGCTTGATGTTTCTCTGCTTAATGAGCGACTCAAAGACCGGGAAATTATAGCTGGCAGAGCTGTCGGAGTAAAAACGTTGGAAGAGTTGATGGAAGCCCCTTTGGAATCGGTTACTTTAACAGCAGAGACAAAGGGTGTTGTAGTAGGCATGAAGGGCTCGGAAGCGCTCCAATTGATGCTTTAACAAAAATAAAACAAAGAGCCCCAATCAAGCTGTACGCGTGAATGCCGCGAACATCGGATTAGGGCTCTTATTATTTAGTGATTATTCAAACAGCTTGCGAAGGTTAACATCGTATGGCGCTTGGACGATACCTTTTTCAGTAATAATGGCTGTTACATATTCATTAGGCGTTACGTCGAATGCTGGATTGTATACTTTAATGCCTTGAGGAGCAGTGCGCTTGCCGAAGCCCTCTGTAATTTCTTCCGCGTTGCGTTCTTCAATTGGAATTTCAGAACCAGTCGGCGTATTCAAATCAATTGTGGAAAGAGGGCTTGCTACATAAAAAGGAATGCCATGAGCTTTAGCGAGTACAGCTACGCTGTACGTTCCAATTTTGTTAGCTACATCACCATTTGCAGCAACGCGGTCAGTACCTACGATAACCGCATCTACCCAGCCCTTAGCCATAATCATACCAGCCATGTTGTCGCAAATAAGCGTAACATCGACGCCTGCCTGCTGCAATTCAAATGCTGTTAACCGAGCGCCTTGAAGGACAGGACGCGTCTCGTCAGCATATACACGCAGTGTAATACCGCGTTCCAAGGCTAAGTAGAAGGGTGCAAGAGCTGTGCCATATTTAGCCGTAGCCAAGCCGCCAGCATTACAGTGTGTCAATACGCCCATATCATCTTTAAACAATGATAGTGCATGTTCACCGATCATTCTGTTTGTTTCTTCATCTTCGCTTTGAATCGCGATTGCTTCCGTTAGCAGAGCGGCTTTGCTTTCCTCGAGCGACAAGCCTTTCTCGATGTAAGAAGCGGCAGCTGCTTTCATGCGATCAAGTGCCCAGAACAAGTTAACAGCGGTTGGTCTTGAAGTCGCGAGATATTCTGCTTGCTTGACGACTTGCGCGAGCCATGCCTCAGTGGTTTGCTCATCACGGCTGCCTAGAACGACGCCGTAAGCTGCTGAAATGCCGATGGCTGGAGCTCCGCGTACTTTTAAGTGGCGAATCGCTTCCCATACATCCTCTGCTGTCGTTAAAGGCAAATAAACGATTTCTTCTGGCAAAAGCCGTTGGTCAAGTAGATCAAGCCTGTCTTCGGTCCAAATAACCGATTGCAAGCCAGCATAATTATTTGTTGTCATGGTGTCATTTCCTCTCTGTGTTCAATCATTTATTTGCAAGTGATAAGGCAACGTCGATAACTTCCTCAATGGATTGCGTATTGCGGTTGTTGCGAATCAGCGATGTTCCAATAGCAAGAGCAAGGCGCTGAGCTTTCTCTTTTGCAGCTGCATCAGGGATACGATCTACATCAATTACATGAGACAAACCGACGATTCGGCGTACGATTTTGCAGCCTGCAAAACCAACAGCGTCCTGCAGCAAACGATTCATATAATAATCTTGATAGCCTGGTGTTGAAGAAGCAATACGATCAAGACCATGCTCATCCCATAATGCACGGAATTTTTGATCGAATAGGTTCCACACATCACGTACCGAATCGGTCAAATAACGACGGAAGTCATTTCTCGTTTCTGTATCCGTGCTCCAATGCTCTTGCCCTGCAAAGTTGAGAAGCAAATTCGCAATAACAGCACCAATGTCGAAGCCAATTGGCCCATAATAAGCGAATTCAGGATCGATGACCTTTGTAGATTCAGGCGTTACGAAAACACTGCCCGTATGAAGATCGCCATGCAACAGCGCTTGTGCATTTGTTAAAAATTTGTCACGCAAAATCGATACTTCAAGATGAAGCTGTGAATCCTGCCAAAGCGCCTCAGCAGCATCCTGAATTGCTGGATCAAAGCTGTTGTTAGGCGAATTGGTATAAGGATCGTCGAATATGAGATCCTCTGTTATTTTACATAACTCAGGATTAATAAAAGCTTTTACGCGCTGCTTCTTTTCCTGCTGGTTCATGCCAAGATCAGAGGTGAAAAATAAAGTCCGCGCCATAAATGTTGAAATATCGTCCGCGAATTTAGGATAACGTGTTCCGCCAATCAACCCTTGACGCATGATAATATGATCGCTGAGATCTTCCATAATGGTGAGATAGAGCTCTGGGTCATATTTATAAACGTTTGGAACAAGTCCAGGAGCAAGCTCGCCTTCCAAAATAAGCTTATCACTTTCAATACGTGCACGATCGAGTGTAAGCGGCCAAGACTCACCAACAACTTTAGCATAAGGAAGCGCCTGTTTCATAATAAGGCTCTTGCCGCTGCTAGAATCAACAATGTGGAAAACCAAGTTTAAATTACCGTCTCCAATTTCTCGGCTGGTTAAACTTGCTCCCTCTGGGAAATAACCGTCAAGCGAAAGAGCTATTTGAATGGCTTCTTGTTCTGATAATGGATGATATGCAGACACGGCTGTCCACCTCCGGTTTATAGTAGTTGGGCAGCAATGCCCAGTATTCATCTCAACATAGTATAATGTATATTATTTCGCCTTGGAATACCCTCATTTGATATAATGTTATCAATTATAGACAAGTTGGATGGAGGAAGTATAGTGACTGCACAAAATGAACAACAGTCGATCGCTTTGAAAGAGTGGGCTGTCAGTGTAAAAGCGCTCGCAGAGGGGCAGCAAATTATCGTTATGCGTAAAGGCGGAATCATTGAAGAAACGCGAGATTTCCAGCTTATTAGCCCTAGCTTTTATTTAATGCCTGCGTACGAGCACCAAAAGAAGCATCTTTTAAAGGAGCAATATGTTGACGGTTTGGAAGAAACGTTAGCGAATTGGTCGATAGACATGGAAACGATTAAGCTAGAAGCTTACGCCGAGGTCGTTGAAGATATTGAAGTAACGGATCAAGAAACACTCGATCGTTTACGCGATTTGCATATATGGACAGATACGTTTGCAGAGGAAAGATTGCGCTGGAAAAAAACCAAGCCGCTGCATGTTTTATTGCTCCGTGTTTACCGATTGGAGACGCCTTTGGAAATTTCGATGAGGCCTGCTTATAATGGATGCAAATCTTGGGTAAGAATGGAAGATGAAATACAATCTCCAAAAATGCTGCCTGTACTGGATGAAGAAACATTTCTGTCAGAAGTTCAAAAGATTAAAAATGAATTGGCATAAAAGATTTATTTTGATCAAAGGATCTTACGAGGAAAACCCATCTAATTGCCGATTAAAGGTGAAATAGGAGAAATATAAGCCGAAATCAACCTTTAGCTTTTCGATTTATATCTACAATAAAAAGACATTATCAATGAATCAAAGACATCTCACATTGATTTATAACAAAAACTATATTAAAATGATTATTGAGAATCATTGAGAATCACTCTATAATAGAAAGTCTATTATTTATAGAAGTGACTGAGCGAATTAAACCAACCTTGGAGGGATCAGCATATTATGTCTACTCATTTTGTCATTGATGGTCTGAAAGCGGCTATCGACGGAAAAGAGATTTTGAAAGGTATTAACCTAGAAATTAAAGGTGGAGAAATTCACGCAATCATGGGCCCGAACGGTACCGGTAAATCTACACTGGCATCCGCTTTGATGGGACATCCTAAATATGAAGTAACAGAAGGAACGGCAGTACTAGATGGCGCTGACATCCTTGAAATGGGTGTTGACGAGCGCGCACTTGCTGGTTTGTTTCTTGCAATGCAATATCCAAGTGAAATTCCAGGCGTAACGAACTCTGACTTTTTACGCAGTGCGCTAAATGCACGTCTTGGCGAAGGCAATGAAATCTCGTTGATTAAATTCATTCGCAAAATGGAAAGTAAAATGAAAGAGCTTGAAATGAATGCTGAATTCGCTCACCGTTACCTTAACGAAGGTTTCTCAGGCGGCGAGAAAAAACGTAACGAAATTTTGCAAATGATGCTTCTTGATCCGAAAATCGTTGTTCTTGATGAGATCGATTCAGGTCTTGACATAGATGCACTTCGTATCGTTTCACAAGGCGTAAATGCTATGCGTTCGGAAGATCGCGGTTTCCTTATCATCACTCACTATCAGCGTTTGCTTAACTATATTACTCCAGACTATGTACATGTTATGATGCAAGGCCGCATCGTTAAATCGGGTGGTCCTGAGCTGGCTGAGCGTTTGGAAAACGAAGGTTATGATTGGGTAAAAGAAGAGCTTGGAATCGAAGATGAAACGGTCGGTCAGGCTTAAGCAGAGAAGGGGGCAAAACGGATGAGTACACAACTATCAACGCAGGCCAACCGTCAAGCTGCTGAAGCGCTGGCACGTAGTAAAGGCGAGCCGAACTGGCTTGTTGAACTGCGCGGAGAAGCGGCAGACCTTGCCGGAACACTCGGATGGCCTAAGCCGGAGAAGGTTCGTATTGAACGGTGGAATTTGACGGCACTAGGAAACTACGAGCAACCGACAACGGTTGGAGCAATTAGCGAACTTCCACAAGCTGTTCGTGAATTGATCACAGAAGGAACTGAAAATTTGCTTGTTCAACGTAATTCCGGCATCGTATGGAATCAGTTTTCAAACGAATTGGCTAGCAAAGGCGTTATTTTCACAGATTTGGAGACGGCATGCAAAGAGCATGGCGACCTCGTTCAAAAATATTTGTTCCAAGCAGTAGCGAAGGACGAAGATAAGCTTACAGCACTTCATGCAGCACTTTGGAACGGCGGCGTATTCGTTTACGTTCCTAAAGATGTTGAAGTCGAGCTGCCGCTTCAAGCGATTTTTTACAATGATAATGCTGAAGCGACATTTGCTCCGCATATCTTGATCGTAGCGGACAATAATAGCCGAGTGACATATGTGGATTGTGTTGTATCCGAACCGGGAGCAAGCAGTGCTCCTTTCGTACATCCATCTGTTGTTGAAGTGTTCGTGAAGCCAGGCGCTCATGTTCGTTTCAGCTCCATCCACCATATGGCTGAGACGGGCGTGGATATGTCAATCCGTCGTTCGGTTATTGAAAACGACGGCCAAATGGAATGGATTATCGGTGATTTGAATGACGGAAATACGTTGTCTGACACGAAATCCATGTTGAAGGGCACAGGCTCTACTTCTGATGCAAAAGTAATCAGCGTAGGCAAAAACGCTCAACAAAACAGCTTGACGACTGGGGCCGTTCACTTCGGCAAAAGCTCCGACAGCAACATGGTAACACGTGCAGTAATGAAGGATTCCGCTTCAGCGATCATTAACGGAATTACAAAAATCGAGAAGGGTGCGACGAAAGCGAACGGTGTACAAACCGAGAAGGTGCTCATGCTGAGCCCTAAAGCGCGCGGCGATGCCAATCCGATTTTGCTTATAGATGAAGATGATGTAACAGCAGGCCACGCAGCAAGCGTGGGGCAAGTAAACCCTGAGCAGGTATATTACCTAATGTCTCGCGGTATATCTAAGCAAGACGCTGAACGTCTAATTATTTACGGCTTCTTGGCTCCAGTCGTATCGGAAATTCCAGTCGAGGCGGTACGCGGTCAGCTTCAGCGTTTGCTCGAAAGGAAGCTAGAGGGATGAATATAAATGCGATTCGGGAGCAGTTCCCGATATTGCATCAAGAAATAAACGGGCACCCGCTCGTTTATCTGGACAGCGCGGCATCTTCGCAGAAGCCGCGCTCCGTCATTGATGCGGTTAATCGGTACTATGAGCTGGATAACGCGAACGTTCATCGCGGTGTGCATACACTTGGTTCCAGGGCGACTGATGCCTATGAGGGAGCGCGCGAGAAGGTAGCGAAGTTTCTGAATGCGGGAGCACCGGAGCAAATTATTTTCACACGCGGTACTACAACAGCACTAAACTTGGTTGCTTCAAGCTATGCACGCAGTGTATGCGGTGAAGGTGATGAAATTGTCATCACACCGATGGAGCATCACAGTAATTTAATTCCGTGGCAGCAGGCTGCTAAGGCCACTGGCGCAACGTTGAAATATATCCCGATGCAGCCCGATGGCACCATTTCTCTTGAGGATATTGAGAAGACGATCACTCCACAGACCAAGGTGGTTTCCATCACTTACGTCTCGAACGTGCTCGGTCTCATAAATCCGATTAAAGAAATTACCCAAATTGCACATCGTAACGGTGCCATTATGGTCGTGGATGGTGCTCAGAGCACACCGCATATGAAGATTGATCTCCAAGATTTGGATGTTGATTTTTATGCTTTTTCTGGTCATAAAATGTGTGGTCCTACGGGCATCGGTGCATTATATGGCAAGAAGGCACTGCTTAACAAGATGGAGCCGATTGAGTATGGCGGCGAGATGATTGATTTTGTTGATCTTTATGAGTCTACGTGGAAAGAGATTCCGTACCGCTTTGAAGGCGGCACTCCCATTATTGCGGGTGCGGTTGGACTCGGTGCTGCAATTGACTTCCTACAAGAAATTGGACTAGATGAAATTGATCAGCATGAGAGACGTTTAGCCACATATGCTTACGAGAAGCTATCTTCGCTGGAAGGCATCACATTGTACGGTCCGAAGCAAAATCGTGTAGGACTCATCACATTCAACTTGGATGATGTGCATCCGCATGATGTTGCGACCGTGCTTGATTCCAAAGGCATTGCGATTCGTGCAGGCCATCACTGCTGCCAGCCGCTAATGCGTTGGTTGAATGTATCGGCAACGGCAAGAGCAAGCTTTTATTTATATAATACTGAAGATGAAATTGACCGCTTAGCCGATGCCTTACTACAAACAAAGGAGTTCTTCGGTCATGCAATTGGATGATTTATATCGCAGAGTCATTATGGATCATTATAAAAACCCTCGAAATCGCGGTACCTTGGATGAAGAATCAGTTACCATTAACCTGAATAACCCTACCTGTGGCGATCGTATTTCGCTGCAGCTGCAGGTCGTAGACGGCCAAGTTGCCAATGCGAAATTCAGTGGTGAAGGCTGTTCTATCAGCATGAGCTCTGCATCGATGATGACAGAGGCGATAAAAGGAAAAACATTTGATGAGGCGCTTGCCATGGCTGAGAAATTCTCAGCTCTAATGAAAGGCGAACCGGTTGAATTTGATGAATATGAGGAATTGGATGCACTTTCTGGTGTAAACAAATTCCCTGCAAGAATTAAGTGTGCGACACTAGCGTGGAACGCCTTACGCAAAGGGATCGAGCAGCAAGAATCACATTAAACTAGATTTATGAGGAGCGTGAATGACCATGGCTAAATCAATGCCGGAAATGGAAGATTATAAGTATGGTTTCCGTGACGAGCACAAAGCCGTATTCGAATCAGGCAAAGGTTTAACGGAAGAAATCGTGCGTACGATTTCGGATATTAAAGGCGAGCCGGAGTGGATGCTGGATTTCCGCTTGAAATCACTTGAGCAATTTTTCAAAATGCCGATGCCTAAATGGGGCGGCAACATGGATGAGCTTGATTTTGACGACATCCAATATTATGTTCGTGCTTCAGACAAGCAAGGGAAAACATGGGAGGAAGTTCCTTCCGAAATTAAAGAAACATTCGACAAGCTGGGTATTCCAGAAGCTGAGCAAAAGTTTCTAGCAGGCGTATCGGCTCAATATGAGTCCGAGGTCGTTTATCACAGCATGCAAGAGGATCTTGAGAAGCAAGGCGTTATCTTCACAGATACTGATACTGCGCTTCGTGAGTATCCTGAGCTTATGAAAGAATATTTCGGAACGATTATTCCTCCGAACGACAATAAATTTGCTGCTTTGAACAGTGCGGTATGGTCAGGCGGAAGCTTTATCTACGTACCAAAAGGCGTGAAATGCGAAGTGCCTTTGCAGGCATACTTCCGTATTAACTCCGAGAACATGGGTCAATTTGAGCGTACGCTTATTATTGCCGATGAAGACAGCTCCGTTCACTATGTAGAAGGCTGTACAGCTCCCGTTTACAGCACAAACTCTTTGCACAGTGCGGTAGTTGAAATCTTGGTTAAGAAAAATGCACGCGTTCGTTACACAACGATTCAAAACTGGGCACCGAATATCTACAACCTGGTTACAAAACGTGCGGTAGCTGATGAGAATGCAACGATGGAATGGGTAGATGGAAACATCGGCTCCAAGCTGACGATGAAGTACCCAGCTGTTGTTCTTCGCGGTCGCGGAGCAAAAGGTATGGTATTGTCCATTGCCGTTGCCGGCAAAGGCCAGCATCAGGATGCAGGGGCAAAAATGACTCACCTTGCGCCAGACACGAGCTCGACAATTATTTCCAAATCAATCAGTAAACACGGCGGTAAAGTAACATACCGTGGTCTTGCATCCTTCGGACGCAACTCCGACGGCGCGAAAGCTAATATCAAATGTGATACGCTTATTCTTGATAACGAATCAACGTCTGATACGATTCCTTATAACGAGATTTTGAACGATAACATCACACTTGAGCATGAAGCAACAGTGTCGAAGGTTTCTGAGGATCAACTGTTCTACCTCATGAGCCGTGGTCTAAGCGAAGCGGAAGCAACGCAAATGATCGTAATGGGCTTCATCGAGCCGTTCACGAAAGAACTGCCGATGGAATATGCGGTAGAGATGAACCGTTTGATCAAGTTCGAAATGGAAGGTTCTATCGGTTAACGATAAACCCAACAGGAAAAATGGGCTGTCCCAAAGTAGAATTTTCTACTTTAGGGCAGCCCATTTTCTTTGTTCATCGTCTCCATCTATTTTTCCATTAGTAGCTTTACTGCTTTATCGAAATAGCTGCCAAGCTTAGCGGTTTCTTCCATGTTGCCATGAGCCCAATAAAAGATCATCGCATTGTTTAACTTATAAATACGAGGATAAAGCATATTAATCAATTCGGTTTGTTTTTGAAAATCCTTTAGACCGTCTTCAAGCTGCTGCTCCGAATTAAAAATATAGATTGAAACCTGCTCTAGGCGAGTAGAGTCAGCTTCATTGTTTATAGGACTAACCGTATATCTGCTAGGCTTAATACCATCCAAAATCCATTCCTTATCCGGGCTGATCGGAGTTAAAAGCAGCTGCTGATTGTATAATTCTTCTTCGATTAGATTTAAATAAAGGGATGATTTGGTTAATATAGGATCAATGATTTGTGCCGTAATGGAGAACCGAATGGGTGGCGATGAATCAAGCTGCATTGCTGCTGCTCTTATAGCGACTGGCTGACTAATATGCAGCTTATCATAGATTTCTTTATCGATTGTGTACCACGCTAACTCACGGTTCTGTTCTGCTTTTGCAAACCAATCATCCGTCGTCATTTTCTCTTGTTTAGTCCAATTTGTTGCGACTAATACACGATAAGAATCATCTCGAGTGATTACTTTTTTGTCCATAACAAGACCTTGTACTGCTTTCTCTGGCTTTGACCAAGATAATATTTCTCGAATCTTAATCGTGTCAGAAGTAGATAGCCTAAACATCGTATGCGAGTCATCTAAATCAACGATTGAATCTGTCTTATCTTCACCGATCAAAAGATAATATTCAGAGCTGCCGATTATTACTTTATAAGTTGGAGCTGTCATTTTTATGACACCTTTTAGTGCTTCAGCTTCTTCAAAAGCTTTTTTAAATACTTCTACAAGATCCGCTTCGGTTATGGTCTGATAGATGGATTCAATAGCTTCCTTGCTGCCATCACCGTCCTTGAGACTGTAAATGACCACTTTTTCGCTGGTACGATTTGGCTGTTGGTTCGGTTCATTGCTTGCTAGCTCGTTTGGTTGAACAGTTGGTGTATTGCTTATTGCTTCGGATTTGCAGCCGGTCATCATTAAAGCGATAATGATTATTGCTAAAATGCTTCTCACTCTATCACCTCTATTCTTAATTTGCATATTTGGTATCATTTACAATAACAACGATAAAATCAATGTATAAGTTGCGAACGTGGCTGATAAGAATAAGCGGAAGCATAAAAAAACAACCCGCAATCGCAGATATGATCTGCAATTCGGGTTGTTTTTGAAACATTTAAATGTAAACCTGCTGGATTTCGTACTCACGCTCAATGGCCATATCGATGAATTCTTCACCAATTTGAATAAGCGGGCGGAAAAACTCGGTAGGGTGAGTCATGACGATAATTCCACTTTCTCCACCTACAAGCTCAATTCTTTTGCCTATGAAATTAGGCATCATATGTTTAATAAAGGTGTGGGTTGTATAGGGATCAAGCTCTTTGAAGCTCAGCTGATAAAGTTCCTTTAGCACAAAAAGCAAATCACGCTTCTGTTGATATACGCGCTGGGAAATCATCGCACTGTAAATATCGACTACAGCAATGATCTTGGATACGGGATGAATCTCATCACCCTTCAGACCTTGAGGATATCCAGTGCCATCATTTCGCTCATGATGTTGAAGTGCTCCAATGGCTACAAAGGGTTCATCCAGTGAATCTGAAATAATCTCATGTCCGTAAACGGTGTGTCTCTTCACTTCTTCGTACTCTTCATCAGTCAGCTTCCCAGGCTTATTCAAAATACTCTCTTCAATTCGGCATTTTCCGATATCATGGAGGAAGCCGGCGTTGCCGATTCGAACAGCTTCTTCATTGGAGTATCCCACCCAAGTAGCGAGATAATAGGACAACATACCGACCTGCACGGAATGCTGATACGTATAATCGTCTTTAGAATTGAGCAATAGCAGCATAGATACAACATCGCGTTCCATTTGGAGGTTGCTCAGTAGAGGCTGGAAGATGGATGTTACTTCCTCGACATCTACTTTTCCTTGCAGATTCGCTTTCGTGAATAATCCCTCAAAGCTTTTGACAGCGTTTTCGTAAAGGGGCTGAACGGTAGGAAGCCACTTGGGATTTATAGTAGATTCAAGTGTACGACCTTCCGTTTCTTCGCTTGCTCTTTCATCTATATCAATATAGTCCATTTGATGTTGAAATAATCTTGATATATCTTGGTTATTGAGTACTGTTCCTTTGGAGAGTACATGAAGTCCGTAATTGTTGAAAGTGTCATTGCTTAAACGGTCTCCATTAATTAATTCTGTAACATGAACTCTCATCGAGACACCTCATTGGTAGTAGTAGAAAAGATATACCTACAATAGTAGCAATGATTGATCGGATTGGCAATATGAGGGTATTATAATAGCGACTAATTACCTAATAATTCAGCATAAAGCGACCTTGCTTTTGCTAATTGATCTGTGCCTTGGACGATGGCTCGGCCATCCTGGAACAGGACTAAGGTCAAATCAGCCTCAAGTTCAATTCGCAGTAAAAAACGATTGCGTGTTATTGTGCCAACCGGCTTTAAACGTTCAGCTAACTCTTCCAAATTCAGTAGAGCATCTTGACTCGGTGTAATTTGCACAGAATGGCGGCCGCATAGAGCAGCAGCTGATCCTGACATTTGGTCTTCCAAAAATGCAAACTGCCTATTTCCGCAGCAGTCGCAATGGCTTCGCTTCGATTTGGCCACAGAAATAGGAAGCCAAGCATGATTCCAAAGGTCAACTTGAAATAAGGTGCCGTGAAGTGCGTTCTTGTTGCCTGAGAGCAGCTTAATGGCTTCCGTAGCTTGAAGAGAGCCGATGATGTCAACGACGGGAGAGATGACACCTGACGTTTCACAAGTATCGGTCGTTCCAGGCGGTGGCGGTTCATTGAACAAGCATCGGTAGCAGGGGGATTCACCTGGTATAATCGTCATCGTCATGCCCGATGCGCCGACGGCTCCGCCATAAATCCAAGGAATGCTGTATTTCACGCTATAATCATTAATTAAATATCGAACAGAGAAGTTGTCACTGCCATCAACGATAAGATCAACATCAGCGAGTAATTCCTCCGCATTCATTGCCGTCAAATCAGCAACTATCGGATCAATGAAGACAGAGCTGTTCATGGCTCGCAAATGCGCAGCAGCGGCCTCTGCTTTGGGGAGCAGCGATAATACATCTTCTTCGGTATACAGCATTTGCCGCTGTAAATTACTCCATTCAATAATGTCCCGGTCTATAATACGCACATATCCAACGCCGGATCTGACCAAATGCTGGGCGATGACAGAACCAAGCGCACCCATGCCAACGACCGCTGCGCGACTGCCGGCAAGCAGCTGCTGTCCTTTCTCTCCAACGGGAGAGAAGCGGATTTGTCTCGCATAACGAGCTGATCCCACGCCTGATATTTCAGGCGCAGCGTTATTTTGTATGATTGGTTTGTTCATTTTTGCTAATCTCCTTAAAAGCATTGTGAAGCCATGTTCAACACGCCTAGTTGTAATTCTAAAAGTCCTTTAATTGTTCAGTAGGATTCCACGGGCCAAGCTGATGCCCTTTCCATTCTGATCCGTCTTCCCAAATTTCTTTCTTCCATATAGGAACGATTTGTTTAAGACGTTCAATGGCATAGCGGCTCGCCTCGTAGCAGCTGTCACGGTGGGGGGAAGACACCGCGATAACGACGCTTGTCTCAGCGAGGCCAACAACGCCAATTCTATGGCTGATGGCACATAAGGCGCCATGCCAGCGCTCGGCAATTTCATTGCCGATTTGCTGCATCGTTGCAACGGCCATCGGTGCATACGCTTCATATTCAAGCCGTACCGTACGCTGCCCATGTGTCCATTCACGCGTTGTTCCTACAAATGCAATTGAGGCACCATTTTCCGGTACGATAACTTTTGCAAGCACAGCATCGGAGCTAATGACATCGTTTGTTACGATATAGCGCTCTATAGGCTCCTTGGCAAGCTCTTGTTTCTCTTCTCCTCCGGATACTGGCGGAAGCAGGGCTAGCTCGTCAGAGGCGTGTACGATCATATCCTCGGCGGCGTAAACGTGGTTGCATGCGATAAAAGCTATTTGTATTAATGCTTGATGATCTGGGTATTCGTCAGAAATGGCGGCTTTCAGATCGGCTACGCTCATTTTCTCCAAATCAGATTGCAGCTGTATGGAAGGGGCTCCAATTCGCTCGGGAAGCCCTGCAAATAGTTTAATAATCCAGTCATATTTCATGGTATAAAACCTCTCATCGTATAGGCTTGAAGCTGTTTATAGAATATCATAATTCAAGAAAAAATGTTATGCTTATACTCGTACAGAAAGGGAGTGAAGGTCATGCCGACATTGACGGATCGTTTTGGACGGGTACACGATTACTTGCGTATTTCAGTAACGGATCGTTGTAATTTGCGATGCTTGTATTGCATGCCTGAGGAAGGAATGGAATTCACAGAATCAGAAAATTTACTTTCCTATGATCAAATTGTCGAGGTTGTTGAGGCGGGTGCGGCGCTTGGCATTACGAAGCTGCGCATTACCGGAGGCGAGCCGCTTATAAGGCCGGGTCTCGATGGTTTAATTAAAAGATTATCTGCCATAGCTGGCATTAAAGATATAGCATTAACGACGAATGGTGTTTTTCTAGCCAAACAAGCGGAAGCGCTTCGTGCAGCAGGCTTGAATCGCGTCAATATTAGTTTAGATACGCTGGACTCCGCAAGATTTCGTTTTATTGCAAGAAGCGGGGAATTAAAACGTGTGATGGAAGGAATCGAAGCGGCAGCAGCAGTAGGCTTCGACCCTATTAAGCTGAACTGCGTCCTTCTTAAAGAAGTAAATGAGGATGAAATTGCCGCATTTTTAAAACTCGCCTACGAGCAGCCGATGCATGTTAGATTTATTGAATATATGCCAATCGGCCATGCGGATGAAAATTGGAAAAAGCATTATTTGCCGCTTTCACGTGTACTGGAAGTAGCAGAGCAAGAGGGCTATACGATTAGCCGCGGACCAAACGTACATGGAAACGGCCCCTCAGAGGATTGGCAAATGAAGGGCGGCCGCGGCTCCTTCGGGCTTATTCATCCCATCAGCGATCACTTCTGCAGCAATTGCAATCGGCTGCGCTTGACAGCGGATGGGTCCATTAAGCCTTGCTTATATTGGGTAGATGAGCTGAATGTAAGAGAAGCATTCGGGCATCCAGAGGAAATGCAGCAATTGCTGCTGAAATCGATGGACATTAAGCCGGAAAACCATGAAATGGCGGCTAAGCTGGCTGACAGCGCACAAACTCATATTCCTACCGAACGGCGGATGTCGCAGATTGGAGGCTGAGAAGCAGCTGATGCATGAGATCAAGATTGAACATTTTGAGATAGGAATGTCCGCTACGACCCCAGAGGAGATGGCAAAGCTTTCGGGCGCAAGTTTCCTTATAGCGGGCAGAGTGCCGGATGCTGAAGGTGAAGCATTTGACTTATATCAATGGTACGCTGCATGGATGAGGGACAATAATTCTGAGAATGCTGCAGCGTCCAAGACGCCATCTTATTTAATTGTTGAAGCGGGGGATTCTTTCGAGGCTACTATTCCATGGGAGCAGCTTGAGCGGGCGGCTGTGCTTTACCGGATTAATGGCTTGCCTTTGCAGAAGGCAGGCCCTATCCGCCTTTATGTGCCCAACGGCAGCAGCAAATGCTTAAATGTGAAAAGCATTGTTAAACTCAAAATTAGACACGATGAGCCAAATACGCAGGTTGAAGCAGCATATGGTTTTAAGCATACCTTTTCGATGAATGATTTGCGTAATAACAAGTAGACTGGTTTTGTGTCGCTGAGTACAGGCATTAAGGAGGCGTGCATGAATTTGACGGACAGTTTTCGTACACGGGTAGTGCTTCTTCATAGCAATGATATACATAGTCGTTTGGAGCATGCCGCCAAGATCGCTTCATTTATCGCAGAGGAAAGACGAAGCTGGGGCAATGAGCGAGTGCTTGCGGTAGACTGCGGAGACCATATGGATCGCATGCGAGTGGAGACCGAAGGCAGCGATGGGATTGTTAATGTAGAACTTTTAAATCAAGCTGGTTATGAAGTAATAACACTTGGCAATAATGAAGGACTTACTTATTCTTCTCAGACGATTTCGGAGGCGTATACCAATCGCGCTCAGTTTGCTGTCGTTTGTGCCAATATGCATGAGGCTGATACAGGTGAGCAGCCTGATTGGCTGCTGCCAAGTATTATCATTGATAAAAATGAACTTCGAATCGGTATCATAGGCGTCACAGCGGCCTTTTCTGACTTTTATTCCTTGCTAGGCTGGCAGGTATCCGATCCATTCGCGGCGGTGCAAGAACAGGCGGCAAAGCTGAGAGATAAGGTAGATGTGCTGGTAGTGATGTCCCATATTGGGATTACCTTCGATAAGCAAATGGCGGAGAAGCTTGAGGGCATCGATCTTATTTTGGGAGCACATACCCATCATTTATTGGAAGAGCCGATTGTTATCGGTGATACGACGATTTGTGCAGCCGGGAAATTCGGCGAGTATATTGGGCGAGTAGAAATCGGAATGGACGCCGTTTCCTCGCGCCCAATGTACCGCGCAACCTGCGTTCCTACGGCCGCAATGGCAGAGCATCCCGAAGCTGCCGCCATCATCGGCAGCTACCTAAAGGCGGGACAGCAGCGCCTAAGCCGGGTTATCGCCCGGCTTTCAGCGCCGCTGCCCGCCAGAGCCGAGCGGGAATCACCGCTCGGCAACCTGCTGGCCGCTGGCTTGCGCCGCTGGACCGATGCCGAGATCGGCATCGTCAACGCTGGACAGCTGCTCGGCGGCCTCGCGCAAGGGGACGTGACAGCGGGCGAATTGCATGCCCTCTGTCCGTCGCCGATTAATCCGTGCCTCATGCTCATCGCAGGCACGGATATAAGGACAGCGCTGGAGCAAGCGCTGCTGCCCGAATTTATTCATAAGCCGATCAAGGGATACGGCTTTCGCGGTGAAGTGCTTGGAACGCTTGCCATAGATGGTTTGTCCGTTACCTATGATTCGAACAGAATGCCGATGGATAAACTCATTCAGGTAACGGTCAATGGAGAAACGCTGGATGATGAACGACTGTATAAGCTGGGAACGATCGATATGTTCAGTTTCAAGGCGGGTTACGAGTCGCTCGCTAACGCGGTGCAAGTGAACTATTATTTGCCTGAATTCATTCGAGACGTGATCGAAGCGCAGCTGCAAAATTCGTCTGAATTGGCGGAATGTTGTCAGCTTAGATGGGAAAATGCCTCGATTTGACAAAGAATATGAAAAATATCGACAATTCATGTCGAAAAAATAGTATAAAATGGTTGCGATTTTCCCGTATATCCCGTACATTAACATTACGAACGATTTTTTCCGATGTAATAGTTAGCCGACTTTTAATGGGGAAGGATCGAGAAAATGCGGTTGTTGCCAATAGCGAAATGCAGGCCGGGTATGAAGCTGGCCAAAAAAATATTTTCTCAAGAGGGTATCGTTCTTCTTGGCGAAAATATGGAACTGACAGAGAGACTTATATCCCGCTTGGATCAATGCGGAATTCAATATGTTTATATAACAGATCCGAAGACGGATGATATTGTGCTGCCTTCTTTAATTAGAGAGGAAACGATGCAAATCGCGCTGAAGGAAATTCGAACGAATTTCCGCGAGATGATGGATCGTCCTAAACGCAAAAAAGGTGTAACCTACCCCTATATTGCACAGCCATTTAAAAATATGATGAATATGATTATCGATGACCTCTCCGGTCATAAGGATGCCATGATCATGTTAATGGACATGAGCTCCGTTGATCATTATTTGTTCCAGCATTCCTTAAACGTCTGCGTTTATACGACCCTGCTCGGTATGTCGAACGGCTATTCCAAGGATGAGCTTACGACGCTTGGCATGGGTGCTCTTCTTCACGATATCGGCAAGACGCAGATTGCGATCGATGTGTTAAGAAAACCAGGCTCCCTCTCCAAAGAAGAATTCGAAGCGATGAAGCAGCATGCGAGAATCGGTTACGAGCTGCTCAAGGATGAGCCTAACCTGCCGCTGCTTGTTGCCCACTGTGCATTCCAGCATCATGAGCGAATTGACGGAAGCGGGTATCCGCGCGGAATCAAAGGCAATGAAATTCATGATTATGCGAAGTGGATCGGGTTGGTCGATTCGTACGACGCTATGACAACAAATCGCGTCTATAGTGCTCCAATGCTTCCGCATCACGCGATTGAGCGGCTGTATGCCGGTACGGGAACGTTATACGAGCAGCGTATGCTGCAGCTTTTCCGTGATAAGGTTGCTATTTACCCAATAGGAATAACAGTAAAGCTGCAAACAGGAGAGTCGGGTATCGTAGCAGATCTTAATCATTCTTACCCGCATCGACCTATTATTCGCATTCTATATAATGAAGCGGGCGAGGAACTGAAATCGCCTTACGAGATCGATTTGTCGAAGCAGCTCACGATGATGATCGTCAGCGTGAACGATGACGCGAGCGAAGTACAGTTTGCCTCAGGCATTTAACGAAAGACAGATTGGGAGCCGCCTAGGCTCCTTTTTGCTTCTTTTTTTGCCGTTTTATTTGCTTCCTTTGCAGTCGCGCATTACAATAACTAAAGAATGATTCATTCCAGAAAATAAGTCAGGTGCTGAAGAAAAAATGAACACAATACAATTTCAACAATCAAGAACACCGTTATCCACACTTTCGCCAACGAATGATCCGTGGGATCCCATTCGTTCGTTGCAGCAATATGGAAGACATCGCTTAACAAGCGTCGAAATGACCGTTTCCAACCTATGCAATATGCGATGCGAGCATTGCGCGGTTGGAGATACACTAGTAATGACAGAACCCGCCAAGCTTCCGCTTAAGCAGATGCTGGACCGACTGGATGAAGTGGAGCATCTCGAAACGATAAGCATTACAGGCGGGGAGCCATCCTTCTCCGACCGAACGGTTCGTGATTACATGGTGCCGTTGCTTCAATACGCCCGCAGCCGCGGCATTCGCTCCCAAATCAATTCGAACGTGACGCTGCCTTACAGCCGTTATGAGCAGCTAGCTCCTTATCTAGATGTCATGCACATTTCGTTTAACTACACGTCTCCGGAAGATTTTCACCAAATTGGATTTGCGAAAGCCAACCACCATGTATCGCTCGAAGCTGCGACCAAGCTTTATGAACGAATGATCGAAAACACGCGTCGCCTTAGCGAGACAGGTGTACTCGTTTCTGCGGAGTCTATGATCAATTACAAAACGTATAACAAAATTGATGAGATTCATCAGCTGATCGTGGATATGGGATGTCAGAGGCATGAGGTGCATCCGATGTATCCTAGCTCTTTTGCGAAGGATTTACCGGTTCTCTCACGTGAGCAAATGTTGGAAGCAATTGAACGCTTGTTGAAAGCGCGCGACCAATCCGTTTGGATGCTGTTTGGCACACTTCCCTTTTATCCATGCAGCGACAGCAAATCAGAACGTGAGCTGCTGCGAAGATTAGCGAATGAGCCAAATGTGACGGTACGCAACGATCCTGACGGCCGCAATCGGCTGAACGTAAACTTGTTTACAGGTGATGTATTTGTTACTGACTTTTCTGACGTGCCCGCTTTTGGCAACATCGGTTCGTCCAAATTGGAGGATTTATTTGATAAATGGCTGGACCATTCCCTTGCGCAAAGTGTGAATTGTCACTGCCCGGTCGCTTCATGCTGCGGACCTAACCTCCTTGTTAAGGATATGTACTATAAAGATGTTAATTTCCATGAGCGCAGCGCAGTGCTGGATTAGTATGAAAGAGCTGGTTTAAGAGTGGCGTAAAGTGCATATAAAAGAATAGAGAGGAGGAGAAGCTGTGTCTATTAAGACAATCGTATTTATCGCTTTAGGGTTATTGTTGCTCTATCTGTTTTTTACGGTAGGTGCTCCTTTCTTGCTTGCGCTTGTTGTAGCTATTTTTCTTGAGCCGCTTAATCAGCTGTTTATGAAAAAATTCCGAATGAATCGGCTGGTGGCAGCTACAATATCAAGCAGCCTATTTACGGTTATTCTCATCGGACTAATCGCGCTGCTTGGTGTGAAAGTGGTAGCCGAATTAATAGCCTTTTTCAAAAAAGTGCCCCAATACTTCGAGAACGCCAATGGGATGGTAGACGATCTCATGTTTCAGGCACAATCGTTATATCAAAACTTCCCTCCTGACGCCATTGAAACGTTAGAGAAGTGGCTAATGGAGCTAACGAGTACATTAACGAAAATGGTGGGTACGTTATCGAACACCGTTATCGCATTCGCCTCAAGCATCCCGGGCATGTTCATCTTCTTTATCGTCTTCTTGGTAGCGGTATACATGATGAGCTTCAGTCTAAATACGATGAAGGCAACGGTGCTTTCGTTATTTGAAGAAAAATCGCAGCCCCAGGTCAATGATGTGCTGAACAATCTCAAGAAGTCGATTTTTGGTTTCCTGCGTTCGCAGTTTATTTTGAGTGCACTCACCTACATCATTTCGTTGATCGGTTTGCTCATCCTTAATGTCAAATATCCGCTTGCTATCGCGCTGCTTATTATCATTGTTGATATTATGCCGATTCTTGGAACAGGTTCTGTACTTGTGCCATGGGGAAGCTATTTGCTGCTGACGGGCAATGTTTTTGTTGGGGTAGGGCTAATTATTCTATTTCTAGTGATTACCGTATTCCGCCGCATCGTTGAGCCTAAAATTCTCGGTGATTCTGTAGGGATCGGCTCATTGTCAGCGCTTGTAAGTCTTTATGTCGGCTTCAAGCTCGTCGGTGTTATCGGTGTATTCATCGGACCGCTTGTCGTGATCATCTATATGGCAGCTCGAAGAGCTGGACTATTCCAAATGAAATTCAAGCTATAGCCTTGGAAAAGCCGTGCCAAAGCCGCTGCTAGATACGTATGATACTGCAAAAAAAAGCAGATCATGCAGGAGGCATACGAATAGATGGCACCTATAAAAGTAGCAATTGTAACTCCAGGCTCCTTCCCGATTCCATCATCAGGAAGCAGCTCGGTTGAGCGAGTGGTAGAGAAATTTGCCCCGCTGCTTAAGCCTTACGCGGAACCTCGTATTTTTGGAAGACTGAGCAAGCGATTGCCTCGTCAAGGACAATTTAACGGTGTTGTTTGTGAACGGTTTGCAGCGGGCAATAAGCAGCGATATATTCAAGAGGTAGGACATGCGGTTCACCGTTTTTCTCCTCACGTCATCGACGTTGAGAATCGTCCCCAATTTGTGCTAACGATGAAGCGTTTGAATCCAGGCAAACGAGTCTGGCTTTATTTGCATTCCTCCACCTTCATTTCACCCTCCTATATTTCTTCTGCAAACTTGCATAAGTGCTTGCAGGCAGCAGATAGAATCATCGTTAATAGCGAGTTTCTAAGGCGAATTGTAGTGTCGAAAGCGCCAGAGGTCGCTTCGAAGCTGCGAGTCATTTATCCTGGGGTAGATACGGCCAGGTTCCCTTCACAATATTCCTCCGAAGGAGCCGCTAAACGGGAGAGTTTAAGGCAAAAGAGAGGATTGAATGGTAAAAAAGTGGTGCTTTTTATGGGGAGGCTTATTCCGCTTAAGGGCGTTCATCATCTTCTCAATATCGTGCCGCAGCTTGCCAAAAGCCACCCGGAGCTCGTCGTTATCATCGTAGGGAGCCCATTTTATGGCTCGCATCGCAAAACGGCTTATGCGCGCAAACTTGAACAGCTTGGACGCAAATGTCCGGGTCATGTTCGTTTTGTGCCCTACGTGCCGCATTCGGAAGTGCCCAGCTGGATGCTCGTTGCTGATGTAGCGGTCGTTCCATCTGGACAGAGGGAGGCATTTGGGCTCGTTAATGTTGAGGCGATGTCCTGCGGCGTTCCGGTAGTCGCAACACGTGCAGGCGGAATGAAAGAAATTATCCGTAATGGCGAAACGGGCTATTTGGTCAATCAGCTTCATATCGAGCGAGAGCTGCGAGAAAAGCTGCATCTGCTGCTTCGCGATAAACAGCTCAGGCAGAAGCTGGGACGCCGCAGCCGCGAGCGTGTGGAGCAGACATTCACATGGCGTCACACCGCTGATCGATGGGTAAGGCTGCTGAAGGAAAGCGGACTGTAGCAGGCTGTATTTTTCCGCGGTTTGGAAAATAGAGGGTTGACACCCTTCTTTACTAAACGGTATAGTCAAACAAGGAAATCCACTAGGGGCGCCGTAATGGCTGAGATAAAGCGAATCGCTTTGGTCCCTTTGAACCTGATCTGGGTTATGCCAGCGTAGGAAAGTGGGATTGTGCGTTTATGCTTTGCGCGTGAAAGCTCTGCCGAAATCTGCTGAAGCCTCAGCTTATGCGGCATGACTTTATCTGCTTAGGGGAAACCCTTGCAAGATAACACTCGCATGACGACACTCTTCGACCGCTCCTTTGCTGGAGCGGTTTTTTTGTTTGGCGCCAGTGAATCGATAAAGCTTTGTGGCCGCCATGCACGCTCCAGCGATTGCAGCTCTTGTAGTAGCCTAGCTACTTGTATAGCAGCGGTGTTTTAAACTTTCTCATATGCTTGCGTATGCCTCCAGGAGGAATTCTATTATTCCATTAGGAGGTTTTTGTTATGTCTATTTTTTCTACTCCGCTTCCGGGCAGCCGCAAGGTGTACGTCGAGGGCTCAAAGGGAAACATCCGTGTTCCGATGAGAGAAATTGCACTTGAAGCTAGTACTGGCAGAAATGGTGAAGAGCTGCCGAATGAACCTGTAAGAGTTTATGATGCAAGCGGTCCTTATACCGATGAAACGTATGAGGCAGATGTTCGGCGCGGTTTGCCCGGTATTCGCAGCGAATGGATCTTGGAGCGTAGTGATGTAGAGCCCTATGAGGGCAGAGAAATCAAACCGGAGGATAACGGATTTATTTCGGCTGAAAAAGCAGAGCAGCGTGGCGCGGAACGATTCCCAGGGTTAACGAGGAAACCGCTTCGTGCCAAAACAGGGCAAAATGTTACGCAGCTTCATTACGCTCGCAAAGGGATCATTACTTCTGAGATGGAATACATCGCTATTCGTGAAGGGATGAGTGCAGAATTTGTACGCAGCGAGATCGCGGCCGGCCGTGCCATTATTCCGACGAACATCAACCATCCTGAAAGTGAGCCGATGATTATTGGGCGGCAGTTCCACGTTAAAATCAATGCTAATATCGGCAACTCTGCTGTAGCTTCTTCGATTGAAGAGGAAGTGGAGAAGATGACTTGGGCGACTCGCTGGGGAGCCGATACGATTATGGATTTGTCCACAGGGAAAAACATCCATACGACGAGGGAGTGGATCGTGCGGAATTCTCCAGTTCCAGTTGGCACAGTGCCCATTTATCAGGCGCTGGAGAAAGTGAACGGCAAAGCAGAAGATCTTTGCTGGGAAGTATTCCGCGATACGCTTATTGAACAAGCCGAGCAGGGCGTCGACTATTTTACGATTCATGCAGGTGTGCTGCTGCGCTACATACCACTCACGGCAAAGCGCGTTACGGGTATTGTCTCGCGAGGCGGATCAATTATGGCAGCTTGGTGCCTGGCACATCATAAGGAAAATTTCCTATATACGCATTTTGAAGACATTTGTGAAATTATGAAAGCATACGACGTATCATTCTCGCTCGGTGACGGCCTGAGACCCGGTTCTATTGCAGATGCCAATGACGCTGCTCAGTTTGCTGAGCTGGATACACTTGGTGAGCTAACGAAGATTGCATGGAAACATGATGTTCAAGTCATGATTGAAGGCCCTGGCCATGTGCCTATGCATTTGATTAAAGAAAATATGGATCGTCAGCTGGAAGTATGCGATGAAGCGCCTTTCTATACATTAGGACCGCTAACGACCGATATCGCGCCAGGCTATGATCATATTACTTCAGCAATTGGAGCTGCGATGATTGGATGGTTCGGCACGGCGATGCTTTGTTATGTAACACCGAAGGAGCACCTTGGCCTCCCGAATAAGGAGGATGTGAAGGAAGGCGTTATTACGTACAAAATCGCAGCTCATGCAGCTGACTTGGCGAAAGGGCACCGGGGAGCGAAGCTGCGTGATGATGCATTGTCCAAAGCTCGATTCGAGTTTCGTTGGCGGGATCAATTCCACCTGTCGCTTGATCCAGAGCGTGCGATGGCTTATCACGATGAGACGCTTCCGGCTGATGCAGCGAAATCTGCTCATTTCTGCTCCATGTGCGGGCCGAAGTTTTGCAGCATGCGAATCACCCAAGATATAAGAGAGTATGCCGCGCAAAACGATATGGAAACAACGGAAGCCATTGAAGCGGGAATGAAGGAAAAATCAGATGCATTCAAGGCGGCAGGGAGCAAGATTTATGGTTGATTCTGTTCTTGATGCTTTTGCCGATCGTTATTCGAGGCAAACGAGATTTGCTTTCATTGGAGAGGCAGGCCAGCGGAAGCTGGCCGATGCCTCGGTGCTTATCGTCGGTGTAGGCGCATTAGGCGCTTCGCTTGCGCAGCATATGGTAAGAGCCGGTGTCGGGGAAGTTAGGCTGGTAGACAGGGATTTTGTTGAGCCGAGCAACTTGCAGCGCCAAATGCTTTTTGACGAGGCGGACGCGCTAGCTGTGATGCCCAAAGCAGTGGCCGCTGCCAATCGGCTTCGCCAAATTAACAGCAGTGTAAACATTATGGCGACAGTAGCGGATGTGAATGCACAGAACATCGGATTTCTCGCTGGAGGAGTCGATCTCGTCCTTGATGGGATGGATAATGCAGCGACAAGGCTTCTGGTCAGCGACCAATGCTTTAGACAGCAAATCCCATTTGTTTATGGCGGGGTGGCTGGGGCGCAGGGCATGCAGGCAACATTAATTCCTGGAGAGACAGCTTGCTTGCGCTGCTTAATCGGAGCAGATGATATGGAACAGGAGGCAGATACTTGCGATACGGTGGGCGTACTCGCTCCAGCGGTTGAATGGATTGCATCTATGCAAGCAGCTGAGGCGATAAAATGGCTCACTGGCAATGATTCGGCGCTGCGTAAAACGTGGTTGAGCATTGATTTATGGTCATTTCGAATGCGGGAATCGGAGCTTCCGGCATTCAGTAACGAGTGTCCATTCTGTGGTCAAACGCCTGATGGAGCAACTGACGACAAGCGTTGTTTTGAAGCTGATAGAGCGGAAGACACTCAAATAAGCTCTACCGTATTATGCGGTAGGGATACGGTGCAGGTGACGTTAGGCAAGCCAATTGATTTAAAAGAGGTAGAGCAAGCTTTGAGAGCGCTTGGCTGCACGCTCACCGTGAATCGGTATTTAGTGAAAGCGATGATTACAAGCGGAGAGCAGCTGATTCTCTTCCCAGATGGACGAGTGCTTGTGCAGGGCACAGCGGATGCAGAGAATGCAATTAATCTCGTTAAAACGTTCTTATGAAATGGAAAAAAATGATTTGTTTGATGAAAGGTTGTGTTTGAGAATGAGTAGACAAGGCTGGCGGAACTTCAAGCTCTACGCCATTACAGCGAAATCCAATCACCCTGGTAGATCAGTCGTTGAAGTGATGGAACAGGCGCTGATTGGCGGAGCCCAAATGGTTCAGCTTCGCAACAAAACGGGGACGAGGGAAGAGGTGCTTGAAGAGGCCAAAGCCCTTCGAATACTAACGCGAAAATATAAAGTGCCTCTTATCATTAATGATTATCCTGATATTGTTCTTGAGACGGATGCTGACGGTGTTCATTTGGGTCAGGATGATATGCCAATTGCCAAAGCAAGAGAATGGCTTGGTGCTGACCGCATCATTGGCATATCCACGCATAACCTGCAGCAAGCGCTAACTGCTGAGCAGGAAGGAGCCGATTATATCGGCGTTGGACCCGTGTATCCTACCGAAACAAAGCCGGGCCGTACGGCTGTTACTACAAGTTATGTCAGGGAAGCAGCGCATCATATAACCATACCGTTCGTGGCTATTGGCGGTATCACACTCGAAAATGTTGATGTCGTACTAGCGTCGGGAGCGACACGGATATGCGCAGTTTCAGCCATTGTTGGCCATAATGACCCGGCTGGTGTTTGTCAGGCTTTCTTAAAGAAAATCGAAGCCCACCGTTCTGAATATGTTCTTCCAATTAAGACAGTGAAGATTAATGGACGCGAGGAGCAGACCAGCGCTAAAACAGTGGAAGAACTGGTCGTCCAGCTGGGACAACAACATAAAAAGCTCGTTATTGAGCTTAACGGTATGATCGTACAACGTGCAAGGTGGGCTGAAACTGAATTACTTGGCGGAAGCTCCATAGAACTTGTTCATTTTGTCGGAGGAGGCTGAATATTTTGGGAAATTGGGATCATGAAGATGTCCTTCTTATTGGAGGACATGCGCTGCGGTCGCGTTTTTTGTTCGGTACGGGGCGATTTCCAAGTCCTGCTGTACTGCAGCAAGCGCTTGAAGCGTCCGGTTCGGAGGTGATTACGTTCGCGGTTAGAAGGGTTAATCTAGAGAGTGTGGAGGATGATTCGGTACTTCAACACTTTGAAAATAGACAAATGCAATATTTGCCGAATACATCTGGTGCGAGAACAGCGGAGGAGGCTGTCCGAATCGCGCGCCTGGCGAGAGAAGCTGGGCTTGGCAACTGGATTAAGGTCGAGATCAGCGGAGACCATCGCACACTTTTGCCTGACCCTATAGAAACGCTGCGTGCTACGGAGCAGCTAGCAAACGAGGGTTTTATCGTTCTTCCTTATACATCCGATGACCCAATCCTATGCCGGAAATTAGAGGAAGCAGGAGCTTCAGCAATCATGCCAGGAGGTTCGCCAATTGGATCAGGGCTCGGATTGCTCAATCCCTATAACCTCGGACTTATTGCGGAGCAGTCAAGCGTTCCAGTCATCATCGATGCGGGTATTGGATCAGCGAAGGATGCTGCGGAAGCGATGGAGCTAGGCGCGGACGGCATCTTGGCTAATACGCCAATCGCTAAGGCACAGGACCCGATTATGATGGCTCGCGCGTTTCGATTAGCGATTGAAGCAGGGCGACTGGCATGGAAGGCTGGCCGCATACCGAAAAAACGGTATGCATCTGCAAGTAGCGATTGGGCGGGCTCATTATTTGAAACAGGAGTTAGTGCAGGAGGGGAACAATAATGCCCCAATCGGTAATTATACTTGGAGGCGGCATTATTGGTTTGTCTTGTGCCTTCGAGTCGGCGCGTAGAGGCATGAACGTAACACTTATTGAGCCAAGCGCGCTCGGAGGGCAAGCATCCGGCGCAGCGGCAGGCATGCTTGCTCCATTTTCAGAAAATACGGAGCAGCCCGATCCATTTTTTCAGCTGTGCCTAAACAGCCACCGCAGCTACCCGGCGTGGATTAAAGCGATCGAGGAACAATCCGGCATGTCGACGGAGTGGGTGCAGAGCGGCAGCATTAACATTTTTATGCATGAAGCAGACGTCTTGCCCATACAATCCAGATTGCAGTGGCAAAATGAATGGGGAGCCGAAGTTCAGCTTATTGATGCAGCTCAGCTTAGGAAGCTGGAGCCGATGCTTGCTCATTCGGCAATTGCTGGCGTATTTACGCCAAAGGAGAGCCATGTGTACGCACCAAAGCTTGTTGCAGCGCTTGAAGAAGCTTGCCGGAGGTTAGGTGTCGTCATCTTATCCCATGCGGGTAAAATTGAAGAGGTTGCGGTTCATCATAGCGGGGGAGTTTCTGTCCGAGCAGAAACGATGATAAAGAAGGTTCACGCTGATCGGCTAGTCGTCTGCGCGGGCGCTTGGTCAGGTGAATATGAACGATGGTTCGGACTCTCTGTTCCGATCCATCCCATTCGGGGACAAATCTGTTCTTACGAGCATCAAGAAACTGAAGTTCGACATATGATCTTCTCCAGCCAAGCCTATTGGGTCGGAAAAAGAAATGCTCGGCTCGTATGCGGTGCTTCTGAAGATGTCGCGGGCTTTGAGACGAGTGTGACAGAACGAGGCATCGGCCGCTTAATTCGCAGCAGCAATCAGCTTTTTCCATTTCTTAAAGGCAAAGAAACCGCGCATCGGTGGGCAGGCTTGCGTCCCGCAACGCGAGATGGAATGCCAATGCTTGGGCAAGTAGAGGGAATGCCAGCTGTAATTATGGCCGCAGGTCATTATCGCAACGGTATTTTGCTAAGTCCGATCACAGCTCATATTGTTGCTGATCTATTGGAAGAAAAACAGGGAGAACCGTCGATCAGCAGATTCTCTCCTAACCGCTTTACGACTATTGCTATGAGAGGAAGACTTTCTACTTGATAGGAAGCCGCATGAAGGCAGCACGAAAGATCTAAATTATTGCATTGAAAACATATGAAAAATCTGCTATATTGAAAACGAGAATCGTTATCAGTTGAGTAGGTTTTTTTTTATGTCTGGAAACAGACTTCCTTTTTGAAGCATTTTTTATCAACCAAAGTATACATACAGAAGGGTAGTTTTCAAATGTCTTCTCTATCAAGCAAGAAAGCGCTGGCAGGCACAAAGCTGCGCACACGGCCGCTAGTGGCTACGATTATTTTATTTGGCGGGTTAGCAGCACTCTTATTATCGCTCGCATTATCTATCTCTGTCGGTGCAGCAGATATCAGTCTCTCAACGGTGTGGGATGGCGTATTCCACTTCAATGAGGAAAACATTCAGCATCAAATTATTAAAGAGCTTCGTATGCCGCGTGCGTTAGCCGCTGCTTTGGTGGGAGCAGCTTTCGCTGTCGCAGGTTCTGTTATGCAAGGCATGACTAGAAACCCATTAGCAGACTCAAGCTTGCTTGGTATTAACGCGGGAGCAGGTTTTATGTTGGCGCTTTGCTTCGCTTTTTTCCCTTCGATATCTTATCTTGGTCTTATGTTTGTGTGCTTTGCGGGTGCAGCAGTTGCAATGGGACTCGTATACGGAATCGGCTCATTAGCAAAAGGCGGCCTAACACCTGTGCGGCTTACACTGGCTGGTGCGGCTGTAGGGGCATTGCTGCTTGCTATAACAGAAGGCATAGCGATTTATTATAAAATTGGTCAGGATTTGGCTTTTTGGTATGCTGGCGGGGTAGCCGGAACGAAATGGCTGCAAATTCAAATAGTATGGCCATGGGTAGTTGGTGGACTGCTTGGCGCCATCGTGTTGTCACGATCCATTACATTGTTAAGCTTAGGCGACGATGTTGCTGCAGGTCTTGGACAACGAACGGGCCTAGTAAAAGCAGCAGGCGTCATTATAGTCTTATTGCTGGCAGGTACCGCCGTTTCAGCGGTCGGCTCTATCGGTTTTGTAGGCTTGATTATTCCTCATATCTCACGATTCCTTGTTGGTGTCGACTATAGATGGATCATTCCATGCTCGGCGGTTTTGGGAAGTTTACTTATGGTGCTGGCTGATATTGGTGGGCGATTGATTAATCCGCCTCAGGAAGTGGCTATCGGTATTATAATCGCGGTTATTGGCGTTCCGTTCTTCCTCTATCTTGTAACAAGAATGAAGGGAGAATAAGCATGAATACTTACTTTATTACCGAAACCGAACAGCGTAGAAGAAAACGCGCAGTCCTTGTAATGACCGTGCTTAGCGTACTTATTGTTTTGTCCGTTATCATCAGTATGAACACAGGATTTATTCGCTTAGCACCGCTTGACGTTTTCAAAACGTTATTTGGATCGGGAACGGCTAAGCAGGAGCTAATTCTATTTGATTTCCGCTTGCCGCGGATTGTCATCTCTATATTAATTGGTGCAGGTTTTGCAGTATCGGGCTGTATTATTCAAGGATTATCGCGCAACCCGCTTTCTGATCCAGGGCTGCTCGGTATAAACGCGGGCGCAGGGCTTGCAGTTATCTTGTTTATTTCTTTTTATCCAACGACGGAAAAGGGATCTATTTTTTTGATGCCGTTTCTTGCATTAATCGGAGCATCATTTACCGCATTGCTCATTTTTGTACTTTCGTATAAGAGACATCGAGGGTTATTGCCAACTCGGATGATATTGGTAGGTATCGCTGTAGCGGCGGGTATTAGCGCAGCGATGCAGCTTCTGATTTTGCGTCTTACGCCTGAGAAATATCAGTTTTTTGCTGTATGGATGGCGGGGAGCATTTGGGGAACGAACTGGAAGTATGTGCTTGCACTGCTCCCATGGTTAATCGTTATTTTTCCAATCGTGCAATATAAAGCGAAAGCATTGAATGCTTTAAATTTAGGCGATCAATTGGCAGTTGGACTTGGAGCTCAAGTGAACAAGGAGCGGGCACTGCTGCTTGCTGCAGCGGTGGGCCTAGCTGGTTCTTGCGTCGCTGTCGGCGGGGGCATCGGATTTGTCGGACTCATAGCGCCTCACTTGGCAAGAAGACTTGTCGGTCCGCAGCATCAGGTATTATTGCCAGCTTCAGCATTTGTAGGCGCGCTGCTCGTTATTGTGGCGGATACACTCGCAAGATGGGCATTCCAGCCAAACGAAATTCCAACAGGAATTGTTGTTGCTGTTATTGGAGCACCTTATTTCTTATACTTATTGTCCAGATCGAAATAGTCAAATAGCTGAAAAAGAAACCGCGGAGAGCAGTATGCTCCCGCGGTTTTTGTTTGTTATAAGTCGCATATATACATTTGTCTGTACTCCTTGTAGCGAGCCCATGGGTACCTGCATATATTACCTATGACATTTCAGGTGGAAGAAGGAGAGGACTATGACAAAAAACAGAAAAGGGAAAAGCCCGAAGGGGCGAAAGCCGCTTTTTTATGTTGATAATCCGAATGCTTCCGAGTTAAAGTGGCTAGATGATTTGAACAGGAAGAAGGCCGCTGTTGCACAAGCGCATGCAGCTAAAACATTGATTAAAAAAGAGGAAGAAGAGAAGGAGAAAGCGAGCATTAATGCACTCGCTCTCTTACTCGAGAATCCATTAGAGCAGATGGAGTCGGAAGTTGTCACGGTGGAGGACTCTGAGGAGTTTGAACAGCTAGAACAGCTTATTCAAGTGGAATTAGGGGAGCAAGCGGAACAGCTGGAGCAGGAGCAGCAGGAACAAGTGGGGCAAGTAGAACTGTTTGAGCAAGGGGAACAGCCGGAAAAACTGGAACAACTGGAACAATCGCAAGGAGAAGAGCAGCAGGAGCAAGTAGGGCAAGTAAGGCTGTTGGAGCTAGGGGAGCAGCTGGAACGAAATGAACAATCGGAACAATTGGAACAATCGCAAGGAGAAGAGCAGCAGAAGCAATTAGAGTATTTGGATACGCTGGAACAGCTGCACCAGATTGAAGAGCAAGAGCAGCTCGCTGTCGAAGAGCTTGCCCAGCAGATTGAACAGTTAAGCTTGGAAGAAAAGTTTGAGAAACTTGATGAGAAATTAGCACCGGAAGGTCCTCCAGCTTTTATTTACACGGATGATTTGGTAGACTTTTCGGTTACATCAGAGAAAATTGCACCTGGGTCGATCGATAGCAGCAAGCTGGCAGCAGGCAGCGTGCTGGCAAGCACGATTGCCGATTATTCCATTCACACCATCCATTTAGCTGACGGCACAATCAACTCCGCTAAAATTGCGAATGAATCGATTATGGGCGAGCATTTGGTAAACCACTCGATTACTGGAAACAAAATTTTGGATTATTCGATTTCTGGCAATAAGCTTCAGGATGGCAGCATCTCGTCAGAGAAGCTTGCGGATCGTACGATCAGTATGGACAAAATTGCAGAAGGATCAATCGAATCCAGGCATTTGAAGTCATTGCTCATTACAACAGACCTGCTTGCTGATCAAGCCATTACTGGCGAGAAAATTAAAAGCGGAACGATCCGACCGGAAAATTTGGCTAATGAAGCCATTGACAACTCCAAGCTTTCTGAAGGAGCGGTAACACACTCTAAGCTTCGCGACTCAGCAGTTACGAGTGAGAAGATTGCAGCAGAAGCGATTGAAGCGGAGCATTTGAAGCCTGGATTGCTGCTATCTGAGCATGTCGCAGTTGGTATTATTCAGGGAAAGCATTTGGCCCTCGGAGACATAGCCGCGGAACATCTAGCAGAAGGAGCAGTCGGAACAAGGGAACTGCAGCCAAAAGCGGTAAAAGCAGAACAATTAGCGGACGAATCGGTATCTTCATCTCATCTGCAAGCAGCGGCCGTTCTAAGCTCCCACATTGGAACAGGGCAAATAACAAGTGAGCACATCGCGGATCAGTCCATTAACTCTAGGAAGCTTGCGGATCAATCGGTGTCCACCATTAAAATTGTTGATCATTCGATAACGATTTCCAAGCTTTCTGATCAATCCGTTAATGCTCAGAAGCTCGCGAATGACTCCGTGCACAGCCGTCATTTGGGCTCTGGAAGCATTACATCCGACAAAATTGCTGATGGGCAAATATTGCAGGCGCATCTGACAACCGATGCAGTAAACATGAAGCATATTGCAGCAAATGCAATTAAACGGGATCATCTACAAAGCGGCATTGTTAATGAAGATAAAATCGCGCCATTATCCATTCGTGTTGACCATATTGGTATGGAGGCTGTTGGTACTACTCAATTAGCGGATGCTTCAATTACGCGAAGCAAGCTGGCTGATGGTGCTGTTGATAGTAAAGTCATAGCAAACTTTGCTGTTGAATCCCGGCATCTTCAGGATGAATCGGTAACGTTTCAGAAGCTAGCCCCTGAAGTGTTAAGGTCGTATCATTTTACTAAGGGTGCTGTGACGGGTGAAGCGATTTCTTCTGAAGCAGTGAACGGCATGCATTTAAAATCGGAGATTATTGAAGGACGCCATCTCGCAAAGGATGCTGTAGATAACAAAAAGCTGCAAGACGGTTCAGTTACGAGCAGCAAGCTAACGAAAGGCGCTGTCACGGATCAAGTTATTGCTTCAGGTGCAGTTTTTTCTCATCATTTGGCAGATCATACTGTAAATTCATTAAAGCTGTCCCCTGAATCGGTTACGACGGATAAACTGGCAGATTTAAGCGTCTCGACGGGCAAGCTCGCAGATGGAAGCGTATCGAGTGTCAAGATTGCGTCTCAAGCTATTATGCCAGGGCATCTCGGAGCCAATTTGATTGCTTCCCACCACATACAAGCAGAATCGATTCGCTCGACCCATATTGAAGCTAATGCAATTGAAGCTGAACATTTGGCTGATCAATCGATCGGAAATGACCACCTTCAGGATGGTGTCATTACATCTGCTAAACTAGCTTACGGCGCTGTGCAATCAAAGCAAATAGCAAATGAAGTAGTGCTTAGCCGTCATTTGGGAAATGCAGCGGTGCTTGGCATTCATTTGGGAGAAGGGTCGGTTCATGCCGCGCATTTGGCGGATGATTCGATTACGATTGAAAAGCTGACAGCAAACAGTATTGGATCAGCGCAATTGCAAAACGATTCCGTAGGTGCTGATGTCATAAGCAAAGGTGCTATAGGTACGGATCATATCGCACAAGGAGCCATTACGTCGGGTAAAATAGCGGAATTGTCGATCGGCGCGAAGCAGCTGAAGCCAGGATCGGTAGATGCAACGCATTTAACAATAAATAGTGTAAACGAACATGCATTGCAGGATGAGTCGGTGACGAGTGCAAAGCTGGCTCAAGATGCCGTCTCAAGCGAGCATGTACAGCTCGAATCACTTGCCGGCAAACATTTGAAATCCGATTCGATTCAAGGCTATCACGTTCGCAAGGGCACGATTACACTAGCTCATTTGGCTAATGATGTGCTTGTGTTTGATCGAATTGCTGACAATAGTATTTTGGGAAGAAAGCTTAAAGAAGGCTCTATCGACAGTAAGTTGTTGTCAGCCGACAGTGTAGGGACGGAGCAGCTGGCAGATGGAAGTGTGACGGCGTCGAAGCTGAAGCTAGGCGGCGTAGGAACGGAGCAGTTGTCGGACGGAAGCGTAACGACATCGAAGCTGGAACTAGGCAGTGTTGGTTCGGAGCAGCTGGCGGATGAAAGTGTGACGACGACGAAGTTGGTACTAGGCAGCGTAGGCACAGATCAGTTGTCGGATGGCTGTGTGACGACATCGAAGCTGGAACTAGGCAGTGTGGGTACGGAGCAGTTGGCGGACGGAAGTGTAACGTCGTCGAAGCTGGTACTAGGCAGCGTGGGGACGAAGCAGTTGTCAGATGGCAGTGTGACGAAAGCGAAGCTGGAGCTGCGCAGTGTAGGTACGGAGCAGTTGTCAGACGGTAGTGTAACAAAATCGAAGCTGGTGCTTGGCAGCGTAGGCTCGGATCAGTTGTCGGATGGCAGTGTGACGACATCGAAGCTAGAGCTACACAGTGTAGGTACGGAGCAGTTGGCAAACGGTAGTGTAACAAAATCGAAGCTGGTACTTGGCAGTGTAGGATCGGATCAGTTGTCGGATAGCAGTGTGACGACGACGAAGTTGGTACTTGGCAGCGTGGGTACGGATCAGTTGAAGGATAGCAGTGTGACGACAAAGAAGCTTGAGCGAGGCAGCGTAGGTACGGATCAGTTGTCGGAAGGCAGTGTGACGACATCGAAGCTGGTACTAGGCAGTGTAGGCTCAGATCAGTTGTCGGATGGCAGTGTAACGACGACGAAGCTTTTACTAGGCAGTGTAGGTACGGATCAGTTGGCGGATGGCAGTGTGACGAAATCGAAGCTGGAGCTGCGCAGTGTAGGTACGGAGCAGTTGGCTGATAACAGTGTAACAAAGTCGAAGCTGGTACTAGGCAGTGTAGGCTCGGATCAGTTGTCGAACGGCAGTGTGACGACGACGAAGTTGGTACTAGGCAGCGTGGGTACGGATCAGTTGGCGGACGGCAGTGTAACAAAATCGAAGCTGGTACTAGGCAGTGTAGGCTCCGATCAGTTGTCGAATGGCAGTGTGACGACGACGAAGCTGGTGCTTGGCAGCGTGGGTACGGATCAGTTGTCGGATGGCAGTGTGACGACATCGAAGCTTGAGCTAGGCAGCGTAGGTACGGATCAATTGTCAGATGGAAGTGTAACTACTGCAAAGATTGCGTTAGAGAGCATAGGTTCGGAGCAGTTAATGGATGGAAGCGTGACTGCATGGAAACTAGCGTTTGGAAGCGTTGGATCAGAACAGCTGAATGACGGAAGTGTGACAACAGAGAAACTGGCGTTTGGAAGCGTAGGCTCGAATCAGCTGTTGGACGGAAGTGTGACGTCAACGAAGCTGGCATTTGGCAGTGTAAATTCGGAACAGCTGACGGACGGAAGTGTGACGACATCGAAGCTGGCTTATGAAAGCATAGGTTCGGAGCAACTAGCAGATGGCAGTGTGACAACATCGAAGCTGTCGTATGGAAGCATTGGTTTAGAACAACTGATGGATAGAAGTGTGACATCAGCGAAGCTTGCATATGGAAGCGTTGGTTCAGAACAACTGACGGATAGAAGTGTGACATCAGCGAAGCTTACGTATGGAAGCGTTGGATCAGAACAGCTGTCTGACGGAAGTGTGACAACAGAGAAACTGGCGCTAGGCAGCATAGGTTTGAATCAGCTGATGGACGGAAGCGTGACATCAACGAAGCTGGCATTTGGCAGTGTAAATTCGGAACAGCTGACGGACGGCAGTGTGACGACATCGAAGCTTACGTATGGAAGCGTAGGTTCGGAGCAACTAGCAGATGGCAGTGTGACATCATCGAAACTGTCGTATGGAAGTATTGGTTTAGAACAACTGATGGATAGAAGTGTGACATCAGCGAAACTTGCGTATGGAAGCGTTGGTTCAGAACAACTGACGGATAGAAGTGTGACATCAGCGAAGCTTACGTATGGAAGCGTAAGTTCAGAACAGCTGGCAGACGGAAGTGTGACGGCAGCGAAGCTGGCGCATGACAGCGTAAACTATGAACAGCTAATGGATGGAAGTGTGACAACTTCAAAGCTGGCTTATGGCAGTGTAAATTCGGAACAGCTGATGGACGGAAGCGTGACAACGACGAAGCTGGGAATTGGCAGCGTAGGTGCGGAACAGCTGACGGACGGAAGCGTGACAACGACGAAGCTGGGAATTGGCAGCGTAGGTGCGGAACAGCTGACGGACGGAAGCGTAACTTCAGCGAAGCTTGCTCTAGGCAGTGTAGGAACGGGGCAAATTGTTCCGGGAAGCATTACCGCAGAATTGTTGGCACCTGGAATATTGCTGAGCAATGTAGAGGGTTCAGCTGCAAATCAAGTAGAGCAGATTGCAGATGGCTCAATTACTGGAAGGCATATTCAAGAGCAATCCATTGGCCTTTCAGCACTGCAATTTGCACCTGTAATTACTAACGCGAGCCAAGGCATTGTAAAGCAGCAATTTGGGCTTGCGCCTTACAGCTTTGCTGCGCAAGCAGAACAAGTAGAGCTTATCATTCCATTTGATGAGCCGTTCTTGGATAATTATTACGTGCTAACCGTAACAACTGACAACCCGGCCTGCTACGCTGTAGTTCATTCAAAGGCTGCGGATCATGCAGTTATTCTCATCATTCGTACACGCATCAGTCAAGAGCCAGTTGGCCATCTCAACTGGATTGCTATCGGTAAAGGATAAGACGTATTAAAAAGGAGATTGCCTGTAGGTGTAAAATACCGAGGGCAGTCTCTTTTTATACACAATTATAAGACAACTCTAGCATTATGTTGTCGCAGCATTTTATACTCATTCCTTGATAAGCAGTACACTTGCCGTTGCAGATATCTCTTCAAAACATACTATATGATGTTGATGTAAAAAAGATCAAATGACGGATTGGAGAGGTTATCGATGAGACGCAAAAAAAGACCGGTCCGACGTCTCAAAAACAATGTTAGCTTGCGCAGTACAGCGGAAAAAAGAGTAGAGAGATATAGGCTGGGTATGAATGAAGGCTATGAGGAAGGATTGAAAGCCGGCATTGAAAGCTATGATTCTTATTTCGAAGGAACTAGCATCATCATTCCCAGTCATAATGAGGTTGAATCGGTAAAAGCATGTATCGAAGGCATAATGGATCATACTGATTTGCCTTATGAAATCATCGTTATAGATAATGGATCTTCAGATGGCATCGAGCATTATTTAAGACAACTAGACGGCCAAGTGCGGTATCGTATTTTAGCAAAGTCGGCAGGCTTCACAGGCGCTGCAAATAAAGGTTTAATGATGGCTAAAGGGACGACTATTTTGCTGCTAAACAATGGGATGCGACCGACTGAAAATTGGCTCGACAATCTATTAATATGCTTGAATAGCGATGCTGGCATCGGAATGGTAGGCCCTGTCTCTATCGGTCTAACTGGCAAACAAAAGATGGAATTTCATTACGTTGATTTGGAAGATATGCATGAACTTGCGAGATTAAATAATGCTAGTGATTCATCGAAATGGCATCAAACAGAGCGGTTAGCTAGCAGATGCCTGCTCTTTCGGCGCGAGCTGCTGGAGAAAGTGGGCTTTCTCGATGAAGGCTGCCAAGAGTCGCCGTTTGAAGCAGAAGATTATGGCTTGCGAGTGAGATTGCAAGGATATTCCTTGGTTTACGCGCGCGACGCCTATATTCATGCCGAACGAAATGATGAGGAGCTGGCGGAGTACAACGCTAGAGAGTCCGAGGCGTTTGAATCCAAGCATTATTTTATGAACAAATGGAGCGGCTTGGATGAGAAGTTTTTGGACCGGGAGGGAACTGACTTTGAACGTCAAGCCAAGCTTCCTGAATGGGAAGCGGGTATTAGACCGAAGCTTGGGGAGTCGGTTTTTTATCCTCAGCAAATGGTCGTAAAAGGTTTTGGAGAAACAATTTATTGGATAGAGGACAGTGTTAGACGGCCCATTCATGGATTGTGGGAGCAGCCAGTTAAACGCGTATCTCAGCTTGACTTGTGTCGTTGGCCGATCGGTGAGCCTATCGAGGTGGATGTAGTCATTTCACGTAAGGGCTCGCTATGTTGCGGTGATAGCAACGAACTCCAAAATGGCAGCATTTATATAAGTGAGAACGGAAGCAGCTTCTATCTTGAGAATGGCAAGAAACGTATTATTATGAGTCGCCTTGCTGCCGATGGCTGGGGCTTGCAGACTGGGCATAAAGAGAAGCTTTCCGAAGCGGAGCTTCGTATGATTCCCGACGGCTTGCCCTTGATCGCGCCGATCACGCTACGTCAAGCGTTGTAACAAAAGGGAAGTATCCACTGCTGCGGAGCACGCATATGATGTAGGAGCAAGGAGGGAAAGTACGATGCAAGCTACAATTACGGAAATTATGCAGCATATGTCCCACGGCAATGTTCAAATGGCACGAATGCTAGAAGCAGAACGGCATGTAACGGTTCGCTTATCCGAAATCGTGCAGGCGCTTCCAGACGAGCATCCGAATTTAGGAGGTTTATCTGGCATTCTGGAAAATACGCAAGCGGTGGGTCAGAATATCGTTGCATATTTGAATAGTATCGCAGATTTTCAAGAAACGATTGCTGCTCAGCTTACCTATGTTGTGCGTGAGCTTAAGGAAGCAGACGGGGAAGAATAGAGAGCAAATAAGGAGGTCTAGCTTGCAATGGATCGTGATCAAGCCTATATGCGAATGCTTAGCTCAACAGCTAATATGCAATGGAATATAGCAATTATGCTGGAAGCCAAAGCGGCTGAGGCAGAGAAGATGCGAGGCTGGATATGTAATCATGTGCATACCCACACCTTTAATTCGCACCAAACGCAGCTAGGCCAGTCTATTCAAATGCATGATCAGGTGATTGAGATGATCGATGGAATCGCGAAGCTTAATCAAGGAATCGTGTCTATTATGAAGGCCGTGCTGCAGCAAGAGGAAGAAATGTCAGAGAGCTATGGTGATTCATTGTCTTCACTGGGCAAGGGCTTCACCTTTGGTGACAAAAACTGATGGAAACCTTGGGATCTGAACGTGAGGCAAGAGCGGCTTTTTTAGCCTCGCTTGCTAGAAGCCAAGGCGCGCTTGCCCGTATATTAGAAAGTATCGCTGATGTGTCTGATGCTTCACAAGGAACAGTTAAGCTCCTTCGGGACAATGTAAGATCGCTTACCGAGCTACAGGAAACGATTGCTGAATCGGTAACAAGCCTAGCTTGGCATAGACGGGTAAAACAGAAGGGTAATCCAACGAATCCATGGATTCAGCCTGAGCTGCCCATCTATGGCGTTCATTGGTCAGGGGGAGAGGGGATTGTTGAACAATAAGAGCAAAACACGGAAAAGTGAAACTGCAAGAAGCCCTCGCAAACGGACAGCAAGAAGAAATACGACAAGCAAAAAAACAATACAACGTAGAAAACAAGTACCGAGGAAACGATTTGCCCATAAGGAAACTGAACGAGCTGGACTTGGGCAAACCTTTAATGATGGCTATAACACAGGGTTTGCAACGGGTTTTGAAGATGGACATCAAGCAGCATACGAGAGTCAACCCTAAATGGCTGTAGAAAAACAGCCCTCTACACCATCGGTTCCAAGTGGAATGTAATCGATGGAGTATAGGGCTGTTTAGCATGTTCTAGAAGGACCAGCGAAGAACGACGCCAGCTTGAGTTAATCCGCCTCCAAAGCCGTATAAGAGTAAAAGATGTCCAGGCTCAACGAAGCCGGATTTCACAGCCTCGTCTAGGGCAAGCGGAATGGATGCAGCGGATGTGTTGCCATATTGTTTTATACTCGATAAGGTTTGTTCAAGCGAGAAGCCTGTTCTTTCGCAAAGCGATTCTATAATTCGCATATTAGCGCTATGAGGAATAAACCAATTGATTTCTGCTGGTGTATATCCGCTCTTCTCCAATAGCTGCTGAACACCCTCGGCTACATGACTAACCGCCCAGCGATATACTTCCCGGCCGTTTTGCACGATTAAACCATTCGTTTGTATATCATGCTCACCAATTGCGGATGCTAAACTGCTGCGATAAAGCAGATGACCACGGGCACCATCTGTTTTGGTGTATACTGCTTCGATATCGCCATGTCCGTCATGCGAAGCTTCCATAAGAATTGCGCCAGCCCCGTCGCCAAACAAAATACAGGTCGTACGGTCTGTATAGTCCGTAATTTTGGATAACGTTTCTGCGCCAAGCACTAAAATTTTGCGATGCGCTCCAGATAACAACAAGCCATTCGCTAATTGAATGGCAGCGGCAAAACCAGCACAGGCTGCTTGAATATCGGCTGCACCTGCATGGCTGATGTTGAAGTGCGACTGCACCTGAGAAGCTACGCTCGGGAAGACGGCATCTGGCGTAGAAGTAGCCACGATAATGTAGTCAACATCAGTCACGCTTACGCCGTAGCGTTCAATCATATTATGAACAGCTTCAAAGCATAGATCGCTGGTGAACTGACTGTCTGAGGCGATATGACGCTCCTTGATGCCGGTTCGCTGCATGATCCATTCATCGCTCGTCTCCACAAGCTTCTCCATATCTGTGTTTGTTAAAATCCGTTCAGGAACGTAAGTGCCTATCGCGGTAATGACGGCATTCGATTGAATGGCTGATGGTTTTATTTTGTCCATACAATGCACACTTCCTCTCAAAATTAGTACCAAGTACTAGTATCTGATACTAATTTACTTCATCCCTTTTGCTTTGTCAATGCAATGAATAGCGAGTCCAGAAAAGGCGAACGCTAAGGAAGGGTCCGGTGCCTAAACAAAACAAGTTGGAGGATGGCTAAATGCGCAAACAAATCGCTGCTTTGTCTGCAGGTGTGTTGCTAAGCACAATGCTGGCAGGCTGCATGGAAAATCACGGTGAGCTTGGAAATAAAGACATCCGCTCGAACAGTATCCGTTATGATGCAAATGGAAATTTATTAAAAAATAAACGATTCGCCGATGACCAAATGAATGAGAAAAATCGAGTAAATGGACGCAGGCTAAACAGCAATAATGTCATCGGCTCGCATAAAAATTATAGAATGCAAATGAATGAAAAAATGGCTAAGGAGATCACAGATCTAGGTGTAGTCAAATCTTCATATGTGATGATAACCGACCATAACGCATACGTCGCTGTTTCATTAGATGAGATTCAGCCTAAGGTTGAATCCAAAATGCTAAGTCGAACAAATAGTGGGTATATGGGGAAAGAGGGCGTGGAGATTAGCCGGCGAATGAGCACCCTGTCTACAGGAAACCATATGCTTACGGCGCAAGTAAAGGAACAAATTGCGAGTAAAGTGAAGCAATTAAATCCGAGCATTGAACATGTATATGTGTCAGCTAATCCTGATTTTGTTGGGCGGATGAATGCGTATATGAATGATGTGAAGCTTGGGCATCCTATACAAGGCTATATTGCAGAATTTAATGCGATGGTCGAACGAATTTTTCCAGCGCAGACTGTAGAAAATAAGATGAAGAGCAAAAGCATCAAAGATAGACGCATGATTTACGACTAAAGGGCAGGTAATCGTAATGAAAATACAAAAAACGGCTGGAGGGTTTCAATCTCTGAGCCGTTTTTATTTTGGAATGGCAATGGGTAAAACTATCAAATGATCTTCACCCTATATTTAGACGGATACTAGGGTTTCCTATGAAACAAGGCAATCATAGGATATGACAGGAGAGGAGATGGTCGTACTGCCATGAATGATAATAGACTAGTTATAGCTAGATTGGGAGAGGCATTATGATTTTTGGGTCGGTTATACATGCAGAGCAAACAGCCAAAGCGATAATGATGGCCAAATCCATTAAGAAACATATGCCTAATGGCAAGGTTATCATTGGTGTGATGGAGGAAACTATGCCTAATGCCGCTGTTGGTTGTCCTTATTTTGATGAGGTCGTGCTCATGAAAGATACGGATGCATACTCCAATATGAAAAAGTTTTTTTTCCAGTACACTCTTCAAGAAGCACAGCGGGCTTGCAAGGCTTTATTGGTGAACTATATATACAAAAAGTATACGAATGAGATAACTATCCATTACTTGGATGCGGATACATGGGTCGTTTCGCCGTTTGAAGAGCTTGCAGACGGTTTCAATCAGCATCCCATTACTTTGATTGGAAAAGTCATTGATCCTGAGTTTCTGGATTTGGACTGGTTGACTGAGGTTAGGAAAAACGGGATCTATGATTCAAGCTTTATGAGCTTTAAACGTCATTCTGTTACGGAAAGCTTCCTGAAATGCTGGCTCAAGCTTAGTGAAAATAATTGTTATTATGATCAGGCGATCCATAATTTTATCGATCAAGGATGGCTGGATCAATCGCACACACTCTTTGATGGTGTCTTTTCCTTGCGTAATGCGGGCTATCAGGTCTCTCACAGCAACCTTATGGAGAGATGGGATATATCCAAAACTGCCTCTCATACGTATTCCATTGGTAATAAACCACTGCGCTCTATTCGAATATCCAATAATTTTGAGCTGGCGATCTCATGGATCGAGCATGAGAAGGGGCAGCTATACGGAGAACTAATCGAAGAATATAGAAATGAATGGATAGAAGTAGAACGAAATACAGCGGCGAGCTCAACCTGGAGCTATAGTCACTTCACTAGCGGAGAAGTGATTGCAGATCAAACGAGAGGAAAGTTTCGCATGCATTACTATGACAATTCTGAAGTTGAAAATCCATTTTTGCTTTCAAATGGGTACTTTCATTCAGAAGCGTCTAATATGGATGTGGCGGATCAATCGATTCCGTATTCCGAGGACGAACCAGATCGGATAAAGCGTCGAAATAGTACGGTGAAAAAGAGAAGAGCTCGGCGCAAGCTAAGGAAGTTTATCCGTAAAAAACGTCGTCGTTCGAATTGAACTCAGATGGAATGAAAAAAATGCACCCGTTAGCCTAGGTGCATTTTTTTGCATTCTTATTTATTTAATCTTGCACGATGCTTCGTGTAACCAAAGTTTGCTTCAACATATTGAATCGCTCTTCTCACTTGCCTCTCGTAAAGCTCAGAGCTTGACATCAACCGATCGATTTCATTCGTTACATTGGAAGGCTCAGCATAAATGGCGGCTTCGCCAAAAAGCTCCTTGTAGCTTGGAGGAAGAATAACCGGCACGCCAGCAGCCATCGCCTCAAAAATAACGCGGCCAAACGCTTCGACACAATTGGGATGTGTGTAGTAAACAAAGACGTCGAGACCTGCCAAAAAAGACTTTGGCGAACGCTTTCCAAATCCGAGCACATGCCAATTTTGAGGCAGCTTTCCTAATATCCGACGCGGTGTTCTAGCACCGCCAAGAATGTGTATTTCATATTTTGATGAAGCGGGATAAATTTTTAGAAGATCCGTTCGATTGGAAGGCCATTTCACATAAGCATCTCTGGAGTGTCTGCCTATTTTGATCACGCCTCTGTGAGAAGGACGGTTTTTCCGTCTCCACTCCCTCGTATTAATGATGTTGACCCAATCTGCAGAAGCTAATTTAATGTTCTTCAAGTCACCTGCATGGTGCTTAAAAAGCGTTTTTCTCACTTGAGGGCCGATTGGATGCCATGTGCTGGATTTTCCGAAAAATTGTTTGACCCGCTGTTCGCAGCGACTAATGTTATAGACTAACTGGCCGTATCTGCCATAATCCTTTCTTGGGGTTTGATTGACGATGACGTGTATTCTCTTTGCCGATACGTTCGGTTTATATCTTCTTCTTACATGAAGAATTCGTGGATGTCTAATAATTAGAGTATCACAGGTAGCTCTGGCGGTTGTATTCAGCATTCGAATGCTCCGCCCATCGACCATACGCTTGATTTTGGGGTTAATTGTACTTTTTCTACTTCTTGGCTGGCCGGACATGTGAATCAGTCCTGTTGTTAAGCCTGCTCTTTTTTGAGCTTTCATTTCTTCAATGTTGGACGAGGTTGTTCCACCCGGCAATCTAAAGTCAGACATCATAATGACGTCAAAATGTCCACTGCGCTTGCGGTATTTTCCAGCCATCTCGTTACCCCTCTCGAAGCATTTGCTTGCTGCAGATTATCGATAGCATATGCGGCATTTGAAAGGAAGGTATAAGGCGAATACATGGGAAGTGGAAAATTGGGCTGTAATCAAGGTGGCCGCATTTTGTAGCCATACTGTCCAAACTATTAATAAGTTGTTTCATATACTATCTAAGCTGATTAAAAATTACTAGAGAGAAGGCGAGAGATTAGAATATGAGCGATTTGCATAATCATAACGCGAATGAAAAGCAGAGAACGGTAGCTATTGTGGGGCTTGGTTATGTGGGTCTGCCACTTGCTCTGCTTTTTGTTCGCAAGGGTTTTTACGTTGTTGGAGTTGATTTGGATAGAAGAAAAGTAGAGTCTATTCAATCTGGGAAAAGCTATATAAACGAAATAAATGATCAGGATATAGAAGAAGTGAATTTGTCTGCCCGTTTTACCGTTTCAAATGAGTTTCATCTAATGGATGCTGCTGAAGCGATCGTTATTTGTGTACCAACGCCTTTAACTATGCATGGAACGCCTGATTTGAGCTATTTGACGCAAGCAGCCAAACAAATCAGCAGCAGACTTAAGCAGCAGCAGCTTGTCATATTGGAAAGCTCAACTTACCCGGGAACTACGAGAGAAGTGCTCCTCCCTGTTTTGAATCAATCCGGGCTTAACGCAGGGATTGACTATCATATCGCTTATTCGCCTGAACGGGTAGATCCCGGAAATAAACATTTTGATGTAGAGAGTATTCCGAAGGTAATCAGCGGCGTAACGCCAGGCTGCTTGGAGCTAAACGCAGAAACACTTTCAAATACAGATTGTGTTATCATTGCTACCGATCATACTTCTTTGCCGCTGCAGCTTGTTTTAGAGCATGCTCCGTTTGTATATGACACCCGAAATGTAGTCAAAGGCATCACGGGCAAATCAAGAATCGTCACGCTCGGAGGCGTCGGATCATGAGAGTATCACTAGCTGTTTATGACCGAGTAAGGAGGAACGATGCAGCCGGCATGGATAAGGAGCATTTTTCCGGTCAGGGGAGGATGACCTCAGGTGTAACCGTAGTTACAGCAACGAATAAGCCACTCTTTATGCAAAATCTATTCACTAACTTCAAGTGTCAGCAATGGAGGGTGAAGGAGATGATCGTGCTGCTTAATAACGATGGCATGAACATTGAACGTTACAAAAAACAGGCCAGCAGCTTTGGAAATGTATCGATATACAAGCTGCCGGCAAAATGGTCGCTTGGGAAATGCTTAAATTACGGAATTAGCAAAGCCCAATATGAGATTATAGCCAAATTCGACGATGATGATTACTACGCACCAAATTATTTGACTGAGGCGATGCTGCGACTTGAAAAAACGGAAGCGGATCTGATAGGGAAAAATAAGTTTTATATGTACTTTAAGCATTCTTCAAAGCTGATGCTTGCAACGATGCCTAGTAAAAATAGAGTAGCAGGAGCGACGATGCTGTTCAAAAAAAAGTTGTATCCGGACGTTTCATTCAAACATCTTCGCAAAGGAGCGGATATGAGGTTTCAGAAGGACAGCATCAAAAAAGGCTATAAGCTGGCTTTCACAAGTCCCAGCCATTTTGCAGCAATTAGAAGAGCCAATCAGAAAATGCATACATGGAAGGTTACGAAAAAAACGATTCGATTGCTTCGTGCCAAAAAGATTGCGCAGACGAAGCAATACCGAAGCATAGTCAATCAGACCAGCAAACAAAAATAAGGATGGCAGCGGCCTATCCTTATTTTTTGCTTTATTGCTTCCGCTTTTTATGGAGCTGGTATGCACGCTGTTGAATTTTTAAGTAGTCATGCTCGATGCTCGTATCGTACCAGCGTTCCTTGTATACATATCCGATCGCTTTGCGTGTCATGCCCATCTGATTTAAAGCATCGGTTAATTGAATCTCTCCGCCTATTCCAGGTTTCGTTGTTTTTAATAATTCGAAAATGCCAGGTTCAACAATATATCTTCCCATGACCGCGAGCTGGGACGGAGGATCATATGCCGGCTTCTCTACTATGGAAGCGACCTCGTAAATTCGGCGCTGAACTTGAACAGCAGACGCCACGCCGTATTGAGACAACAGTTTGGGGTCAACCGATTGCAGTCCAATGACATTGGTTCTGTGCTTCTCGTAGTTTCGAATTAATGGTAGGAGTAAAGAGTTTTGATGCAGGTTTATTTGATCCGGCAGCATAACAGCAAAGGGCTCGTTTGCAGCAAATGATTGTCCAAGCGAAACGGCATGCCCAAGACCGAGCGCTTCATATTGACGAATATATTGAATATTGACTTTGGCGGGAGCAATGATAGGCAGCATGCTTTCTTTGTGAATCGTACGCAAATGAGCCTCCAGCTCCATCGAACGGTCAAAGTAGTTCATAATTTCTGTCTTATTGCGAGATAATATAATTAAAATGTCGGTAATTCCTGCATCGATTGCTTCTTTAACTACATAGTCGATTGCGGGTCTGTTTCCAATGGGAAACAATTCTTTGGGTATAGCCTTGGTTATGGGTAAATTGCGAATTCCATAGCCTGCGGCAGGAATGATCGCTTTTTGAATCAATTGCATCACCTCTAGTTTTGATTGTCTCTCTAAATCTAGTTTATTAATAAAATATAGATTTGAAGCTTGTCCTTCTTAAAAAAGGCAGCCGTACAAGCCCCTTTATCGTTATGATTTTTGATCAACAGCGTCCAAATCTTAGCGCATGTGGTTATCCATCCACTCTTAAATCTTTTAAATTCATATACTTATAAGGGAGTTTCAGTAGAGTGAGGGAAGGTGGACTGCTGGATGAAAGGCGTTATACTGGCTGGCGGGTCAGGTACGAGACTTTATCCGCTAACGAAATTTATGAACAAGCATCTATTGCCAGTCGGAAAGCATCCTATGATATATTATGCGATTAAAAAGCTGGCGGATGCAGGGATTAAAGATATTTTGCTCGTTATAGGAAAACAATCAGCGGGCTTGTATGTTGATTTTTTGGGGAGCGGCCACGAATGGGGCGTAAATCTCGTTTTTAGAGTGCAGGATCAGTTTGGCGGTGTTGCTGAGGCATTGGCTTTGGCAGATGGGTTCGTATCTGCGGATGAAAAATTTGTCGTTTTGCTAGGAGACAATTTGTTCGAGGATTCATTATCTGAATATATGGTTTCTTTTGAAGCATCATCGGAAGAGGCGAAGGTATTACTTAAGAGAGTAGCGGATCCAGAAAGATTTGGCGTTCCGAGAATGGAAGGCGGGCGTATTGTATCCATTGAGGAGAAACCTTCGAATCCCGGCTCTAATTATTGTGTAACGGGTATTTATATGTACAACGCCGATGTTTTTAATGTAATCAAGACACTGCGCCCTTCGGGGAGAGGGGAGCTTGAAATTACCGATGTAAACAACTTTTATGCGGCGAGGGGGACACTCAAGCACAGCATCTTGAAAGGGTGGTGGCATGACGCGGGTACGTTCACTTCGCTGCAGGAAGCGGGATTGCGTCTAGCGGATGAGAAAACAGAATAGTAGGCCAGCTAGACTGCGACATGACCTGTGTCCCAGTCTATTTTTTTGCAACGATTAGGAGAGATGAAACTTCATGGTAACAGACGCCGTGGCGGTAAAAAGGATCAAACATACTATGAGATAGGGTTGAATGCATAGAGTCACCAAGTATACCGCCATTACAGATATAAGGGAAGGAAAAAAGATTATGAAATTGAAAAATCTTAAGGTCCGACCTAAGATGATGCTGAAGCCAAAAAGGAGAATTGGTAGAAAAAGCCGCTTGGTCAAAAAAGGAAGGAAAGAATGGCGGGCAGGATCGATAAGCAGCCAGTCAGAAGGCTACAAAGCTGGATGGAAAGACGGCTATCGCGACGGCCGCTGGATTGCTGTAGTAGGCGGCGTCTGTAAGCCGAAAATTGCATATGTCATCCCAGGATGCTCCATTTCCGGTGGTGTAGCGGTTATTCTTCAGCATGCCAACCGCCTGAAGCAGCGCGGTTATGATGTCGTATTAGTTTCCCTGGATGGAAATACGCAGGTTAGCTGGCATCCTGTTGAGGTGCCCATCGTCACAGAATCCCGCGCTCCTGCGGATCGAGATATTGTGATTGCGACCTTTTGGGCTACACTCGGCGCTGCAAGAAGAATAGAAGCAAAGAAAAGGTTTTATTTCATTCAATCGGATGAATCCAGATTTTATTCGCCATCGTCGGAGCAATCGAAGCTGGCCTATCAAACGTACAAAACGAATGATTTTACGTTTTTGACGATGGCAGGTTGGTTGCAGCGCTGGCTGCAGCGTACGTTTAATAAGCAAGCGATCTATATTCCTAACGGACTCGATACCTCACTTATGTATGAGGCAGAGCCGCTTGCACCAAAAGGCAACAAAGTTAGAGTATTGCTCGAGGGCCCCATTAACGTTCCTTACAAAGGAATGAGCGATGCTTTTGCGGCAGTGCGAGATTTGAACTGTGAGGTTTGGTGTGTCAGCTCGTCGGGGCGTCCCGCTGCATCTTGGCGCTGTGACCGCTTCTTTGAGAGTGTGTCCTATGAAACGATGAAGCATATTTACTCTAGCTGTGATATTTTGCTCAAAATGAGCAGGGTTGAAAGTTTCCTCTATCCTCCACTTGAGATGATGGCTTGCGGAGGCGTTCCAGTCGTTGCTGATGTAACGGGGACGGATGAATATCTGGTCAATCATTATAATAGCTTGGTCATTCCAAATGACATTAGAGCAGCAGCGAATGCAGTACAAAGTTTGATAGCAGACAAGTCTCTGCGCGAACACCTAAGAGCTGGCGGGAGCGAGACGGTAAAGAAGTGGGAATGGGATCGAAGCATAGATTTGTTGGAGCAAGCGCTAATTAGAAATGTATAGACAGTATTCGTTACAGAAAGAGGTGAGATACTTCTGAAGCAGAAACGGAAAATAAACATTTCAGCAGCAAGCGAGTGGGATGCGGGACGCGAATCTGGCTGGAAGCATGGTTACCATGTGGGTACCTGTGAAGCGTTAATTCAGAAAATACCGAGGTCCGCAAGCGTGCTGCGATCTCTGCGAGTATTATATGTTCGTGCGGGATTAAGAGGCCCTTTTCCAGATATGGACCAGGCGGTTACGGATGCTCTCAGAGGTATGGTCAGCGAGCTGATCATCGCATCTCCACCCGATAATCTTATTGATCTGGCAAGCAGGAGAAGACCGGATTTAGTGCTCGTATTGCATGGTACTCAGGTGCCCGTCCACCAAATAAAAGGCATTCGGTCGATCGGCATCAAAACAGCGATATGGCTCGTCGATGAGCCCTATGTAACCGATGTTACAACGGTCATTGCCCCGCAGTATGAATGGTTATTTACCCATGAGCTGGCTGCTATTCCAATGTATAGGCAGCTCGGCTGTCAGGTTCATTATTTGCCGCTGGCAGTTAACCCAGCCGTGTATAAGCCCAAATATGTACCCGCTCATTATCAAAGCGATATTTGCTTTATTGGGAATGCCTTTCATAACAGAGTCAGATTAATAGATCGAATTGCTCCTGCCCTAGCCCTGCGTGATACAAGAATTATCGGCTTGTTCTGGAAAAGGCTTAAGCGTTACAAAAGCCTAAGCAAAGGCATCCGCATTTCTTGGATCAGCTCAGAAGAAGCAGCGAGCTATTACAATGGCGCCAAGATTGTTATCAATATTCATCGTTCCCATGACGACAAGGTGCATAACAAAAATAGCCGCAACCTTCCCGGCTTGTCGATCAACCCTCGTACGTATGAAATTGCGGCTGCCGGAGCTTTTCAGCTTACAGATGTTCGTCAGGACTTAAGCGATTTTTATGTACCGGGAACTGAGCTTGAAACGTACTCTTCACCAAATGAGCTGGCTGATAAAATTGCCTATTTCCTGCAGAACGAGCAAAAGAGAAACCAAATCGCATTAAGAGGATTTATAAAAACGCTGGAGCAGCATACCTACGAGAAGCGGCTCAGCCAGCTGCTTCAAATCGTCTTTCCATCATGATAGCTAAACAAGAGCGTGGGAGGTGAATCGAGATGCGCAAGCGATATCCGCGCAGGCGTATAAAAGCAGTCCGTAAAATAAAGCGAACCAACTTTCAAGCGAGCTATGCGGCTGGTTATCGGGATGGCAGGGCGAGTGGAGCAGCAAGCTATCAGCAGCCTTTTGAAGGCACAAGCATTATTATTCCAACCTACAACCAGTTGAACTATTTACGAAATTGCATAGAAAGCATTCATAAATATACGCCGCAGTCTTACGAAATCATCATTATTGATAATGGCTCAACAGATGGAACGGCTCCCTATTTGAAGTCGCAAGCAGGGCGATTGCGCTATAAAATTTTTCAAGAGAACTTAGGTTTTTCCGGCGGCGTCAATCAAGGTCTGATGATGGCAAAAGGTACGTCGATTCTCATTCTTAACAATGATACGATCGTGACGAAAAACTGGCTGTCGAATTTATTGTCGTGCTTGAACAGCAGCCCGTCGATTGGTCTTGTTGGTCCGGTAACCAATTATTTGTCGAATGATCAAAAGATTGATGTCAGCTACAAAAACATGAAAGAAATGCAGCAGTTTGCCCAAAATTACAATCATATTAACCCAGTACGATGGAGAAAAACGAATGCCATAATGGGCTTTTGCTTGCTGTTATCCAGAGAGGTGCTTCAGAGAGTCGGGTATATGGATGAGGGATATGTCATTGGGACCTGCGAGGATGTAGACTTTTATCTTCGGATACAATTGCTTGGTCTGGATCTAGTCATTGCGGAGGATACATTCATTCATCATTATGGCAGTGTGACGATGCGTTCGTTTCTGGACGCTTCCTTGCTTAATAACGCTTTTTTTCGTGAAAAATGGGGCGACTGGGATCAGATCAGCAGGCTGGAGTCGGTAATGAACTCGGCATCCCCTAATGAAAAGAGAAAAGGAACAAACTTTTACCCTAGCCATATCGTTGTTAAAGGAACCGATTCGAATGTGTATTGGGTAGAAAATGGATATCGATATATCGTGCGGTCTTCAGACTTAATGCATGTGGATGCAGTAAGATTGCCGCAGCTTGATTTATGGAACTGGCCGATAGGAGGGGACATTTCGATTGCAGTGCTGCAGCAGAGAATAGCTGCATTATCGGCGCTCACAACCAGTTTCGCTGAAGGCAGTTTAGTGAAAACGCAGGACGGCGAAATGTACCAGATTATACAGGGCAAGCTGCACCGGATGACGACAAAATATGCTTATAAGGCATGGGGACTGGAGCAGCGTTATGTTCGTCCTTTAACGCAGGCCGACAAAAACCAGTATTCGGAAGGCTTCCCTATTATAGCTCCTCCGATCATTAAGGCTAATAATATATAATTTCAAGTTTAGGAGGACGGTAGCATGCTGACGAAACGAAAAAAAAGTACAGCCATTAAAAAAACGAGCGTAAAAAAAACGTTGAAAACCGGCGGGAAATTAAGCAGCCGCAAAAACAAGTATGGTGTCAAAAAGGGGAAACGGCGCGGTAAAACATTAAAAAAGGGCTTGAGGAGCGGTGCAAGAGGGAGAAAAAGAAGCGGTCCGTTTCACACGGGTTATGAGCAAGGGTATAGAGAAGGGCATTCGAAAGGTTTTGAGGATGCGCATCAAGAGTCTTATATGACCAATCAAGGTGCTGTCCTCTCGCAAGCACAGCCAGATAGCGCAAATGCATCGCCTTATCTGACTACACAAATGCCGAGTGAAGCGGAAATTGCGAGCGTAGCCGGATCTCGAATCGGGATTCTTTATATATGCACAGGGAAATACAGTATATTCTGGGAAAACTTCTATCGGAGCGCCGAAGCTTATTTCTTGCCGGGCTACCAGAAAAACTATTATGTATTCACAGATGCCGATCACATCGTTGATGAAGAGAGATCAAACATTTTGAAGATTCCTCAGGATAATCTTGGATGGCCGGGCAATACGCTGCTGCGATATGCGATGTTTAGAAACGTATTGCATCAGCTGCAGCAGGAATGTGATTTCGTATTTTTCTTTAATGCCAATATGCAATTCGTTGATGTCGTAAGAGAAGAAATATTGCCGATGCATGAGGGCATCGTTGCGGTTCAACATCCAGGCTTCTACAATAAAGCGCGCCACGAGCTTGATTATGAGAAAAATCAACAAAGCTTAGCCTATATTCCAGAGGGCGAAGGAAGCTACTACTATATGGGTGGGTTGAACGGCGGCCGAACGGAGCACTATACGAATCTTATTCGTGTTCTGGATGAAAATATTAGAACAGATATGAATAATGGGATCAATGCCGTTTGGCATGACGAATCTCATTTAAATAAATATTTAATCGACAAATCTCCTAAAGTGATGAATCCATCCTATGGTTACGTGGAGGGCCAGCAGCTTCCGTTTCCAATGAAAATATTAATTCGCGATAAAAACAACTTCGGCGGCCATAGCTTTTTGAGAAGCTAGCGGCATAAAAAAACGTAAGCGTTCGGGTTTTTCCGAGCTGCTTACGTTTTTTTGTGTGGATGAATGACAGGAGCAGCTATTAAAAGATGTCTACCTGCTCGTGGCATGCGGCTGGGATGTAGTTCGCATATTTGTTTACGTTTATACGATCACCGTTCTCAAATAACAAAGCAAGCTCTTGCGGCGAGTTTTCCTTATTGCTTCCTGCGCGGTTGTCATACACATTCTGAACGACGTTGAGCGGGTTGCAAAACGCTAAGGATACTTCGCTGCATGCTAGAAATTGGCGTCCCTCAGACAGCTCCTGCGCACGTCCTGCCATACATCCTTCAAGTGTATTGGGGTTAGAGAAATCCAAGTTTTTCAGATGCGGAAGAAGATTAGTTGTGCGGTATACCGAGCTGGAAACTTCAATCGGATAACCGAATTCATACTGCGCCGATGTCCAGTCAAACTTGCGATAGCCATACTCGATAATGTGGTGCCATGGAATAGACTGTTCGGCACTCATCGTATAGCAGTAACGGATGTTTGGTCCCAGTCTTAAGGAAAAGCCAATCAAATCGTTGTGTGCAGCTAATGTGTTCATGACGGACTGCAACGTGAAATCGCGAACGAACATGCAATCATCCACGATGAATAGAACATAGGCATAGGGTTCCATCGAAGCGATAACCTGCTCTTTGAATTGCTCCTCTTTAATAAATTGCACCATCGGGTATTCGTTTTTGAGTCGTTCATATTGTGATTCATAAAAATCGCTCGATGTCTTGTAAAGGACCCTCATGTGAAAATTGGAAATATCGAGGGCATGCAAATAAAGCGATCGCAGTGCTGCATCCAGCTGGAGGGCTCGATCCTTGCTGAAAATAATACCCGTCAACGGTATTAAAATAGGCGCTGCCCCTCCGTCGCTTGGTTGTTCAACAAGAGAAGAGGCAGGAGCAGTAGGAGCTATTGGAGCAGCTGGTGCTTTACGGGCGAGGATGCCGCGCTTCCATCCTCTTGCTCGTTTGTTTATTCGATTTGACCGCAGCAGCTTCTTTCCCTTGCGAGAAGCTCTGCGACGCGTATTTGCGGACGTACGATTTGTTTTTTTACTTTGTCGTTTCATCCGCTTATTCGCAGCTGGTTTTCGTTTGACAACGGTTTGAGACAAACGTTATACCTCCTTATTTTCAAGAAACCTCGTTCAATGTATTCTATGTCGATAATTTGGCATGGTACGGGCAATTGATAGTCATGGAGCGCCTGTATTCCATTGCTTGATCGCATCTATTAAATTTTCACAGACTGGGTATTCATCAGAACAACAAACTATCGAATGAATAAACATAGGAAGATGGCAAAGTATATTTGAGAGAAAGAGAGGATGTTTCTATGCGGACGATAGATAAAAATACGAAAGTGGTCATTCTAGCAGGCGGGTTCGGCACTAGAATAAGCGAGGAGTCGCTCATGAAGCCAAAACCGATGATCGACATTGGGGATAAGCCAATCTTATGGCATATCATGCAAACCTATGCGCATTACGGCTTTACGAATTTTGTGATTTGTTTGGGCTACAAAGGTTATTTCATCAAAGAATATTTCTATCATTATTTTTTGCATCACTCGGATGTGACCTTTGATTTATCGAATCGAAACGAAATGACAATTCATGAATCTTCCATTGAACCGTGGAAAATCACGTTGGTCGACACCGGCAAAGAAACGATGACGGGCGGCAGGCTAAAACGAGTTCAGCCGTATTTAGGAAACAAGACTTTTATGCTGACATACGGCGACGGGGTTTCGGACATCGATATTGGCAAGCTGACAGCTTTTCACTGCTCTCATAACAAGCTGGCTACAGTAACGGCTACGCAGCCAAGCGGCAGATTTGGCGCTCTCGATATAAAGGACAGCAATAAGGTCATTGATTTTATGGAGAAACCGAAAGGCGACGGGAGCTGGATTAATTCAGGTTTTTTCGTAATGGAACCGCAGCTGCTTGATTATATTGAAGGCGATCATACAAATCTAGAGATGGACTGCATGCAGAAGATAGCTAATGATGGACAGCTTATGGCTTATAAGCATGAGGGGTTCTTTCAGCCGATGGATACGCTTAGAGATAAAAACTATTTAGAAGATTTATGGAAATCAGGAAAAGCGCTATGGAAAAAATAAAGGAGTGTCCATGATGAATCCAAGCTTTTGGCGTAATAAAAAAGTGTTCATTACTGGACACACCGGCTTTAAAGGCAGCTGGCTTTGCTTGTGGCTGGCAGCGATGGGCGCCAAGGTGACTGGTTATGCGTTAGCGCCGCCGCAGCAGCCTAATTTATATGAGCTTTGCAATATCGATGCGATGATTCAATCCGTTACCGGCGATATTAGAGATTCAGCAAGGCTGAGCAAGGTTTTGTTAGCTGCTGAGCCTGATATCGTTATTCATATGGCAGCTCAAGCTCTGGTTAAGCCCTCCTACGAAACGCCTGCTTATACTTTTGAAGTCAACGTCATGGGTACGGTTAATCTTCTTGATGCGGTAAAGCTTGCTGTGGAGAGTGGAGCGGGCATTAAGGCGGTTGTTAATGTAACGACAGATAAAGTGTATGAAAATAAAGAATGGGCATGGGGCTACAGGGAGAGCGATAGGCTGGGCGGTTATGATCCATATTCAAACAGTAAAGCTTGCTCGGAGCTTGTTACAGCCTCTTATCGCAATTCCTTCTTTCATAGCAAGGATGAGAAGGTTCACGGTGTCGGCATTGCAACGGCAAGAGCGGGCAATGTCATCGGGGGCGGAGACTTCGCTCAGAATCGATTAGTTCCAGATATGGTTCGTGCCTTCATGGACGGCAGTGCGGTAAGCATTAGAAACCCTCATGCGATAAGGCCTTGGCAGCATGTACTTGAACCTTTAAGCGGATATTTGCTGCTTGCAGAGAAACTTTATACGAACGGATCAGAGTATGCGGAAGGCTGGAATTTCGGGCCTCGCGATGAGGATGCAAGGCCGGTAGGCCTGGTTGTAGAACAACTTGGTGCGAAATGGGGCGGCGTAGTGGTGCAAACGGATACAGGCAAGCACCCGCATGAAGCCCATGAGCTGAAGCTGGACTGTTCGAAGGCAGAGCGGCGCTTAGGCTGGAAACCAAGATGGAGCCTTGATCAGGCTCTGGATAAGGTCGTTGAGTGGACGCTTGCCTATCAAGGCAACGAAGATGTTCGGCAGGTTTGTTTGAAGCAATGGCATGAATATGCCGGGAAAACAAGCTGAGGGGGGGGACATCAATGATAGATAGAAATTCCCATGCAGCCTTAACCGCTTTAGTCACCGGAGCCACGGGTTTTATTGGCTCACACCTCGTTCGAAAGCTTTTGGCGGAAGGGGGGAAGGTGCACATTATCGCTAGAAATGATTCGAGCCTTAAGCAACTGGGGGATGTCCAGGGTGCTATCACCATACATCGGCATGATGGAACGATTGACAGTATGTTCGCAATTGTCGAGTCTGCTAAGCCCGATCTTGTTATTCATTTAGCATCCTTCGCCACAGTTACGTATGCGCCAAGACAGGTAGAAGAGATGCTGACAAGCAATATTATTTTCGGTACGCAGCTAGTGGAGGCGATGTTGTCGCAGCACGTTTATGCCTTTATTAATACGGGAACCTTCTCGCAGCATTTTGACAATAAGCTTTATAGTCCAAAATCGCTGTATGATGCCTCGAAACAAGCGTTTACGGATATTTTAGCTTATTATTGTGAATCGTCGCCGTTACGTGTAATTACGCTGGAGCTGTTCGATAATTACGGTCCAAACGATACGAGATCCAAAATCATTTCGTTGCTGCTGAAGGCAGGGAAGGAACAAAAACCGCTTGCGATGTCACCTGGAGAGCAGCTGATTGATATTGTACACATTGATGATGTTGTTGAAGCTTATATGCTCGCAGCCCAGCAGCTGCTAAATGAAGGGGCAGTTAAGAACGAGGTTTATTCCGTATCTTCACAGCAGCCCATTCCACTAAAGGAGTTGGCAGGCATTATCGAAAAAATAATGGATGTACCGTTACAGGTGAATTGGGGAGGACGACCCTACCATCCGCGAGAAATTATGATTCCATGGAACAAGGGGGCAGTCGTGCCGAAGTGGAAGCCAAAAATAACATTAGAGGAGGGAATTAAAAGATTAATAGAGCAGCAGCAATAGGAATGAGAATAGCTTGCTGCTAAAAATGAGGAGGGTAAATAAAGATGAGAATTTTGCTTTGTTATGAGGCGGTTGAGGCAGCTGCGGGCAGTAAGGCAGCCGGTCAGCTCACCGCTGTGCTCCATGATTTACTCGCTCCAATAGGCGCAGTAACGCTGTTCAATGCCTCATTTTTTGATGAGAGGATAGTGCAAGGTCAAAGCTACGATCTGTATGTAGGCGGCCCCTATCATCTCTTGCGTATAAAAGGGCTATGCCATATAAAGAAAAGCATATTGATAACGACAGGGTTGCACCCACATGAGATCAACCACAGCACGACTAGATTAAAGGCTGGCCATAACCTGCCAGATGATGTTTTCCATGAGACTGCTGCACCGAATGTTGACGAGCTGGAACAGTCTATCAAACTAGCTGATTTCATTATCGGAATCGGAAATATTGAAACCTACAATTCTTACATCAAACGCGGACTGCCAAAATGGAAAATAAAAATGCTGTTAGGCGGGATTGCTGCTTTAGATCAGCCCAATACGTTGCCATCTTCGGAAAGTGTAAAAACGGGGCAAAGAAGAGTGTACACGTATAGCGCTCCAAAACTCGGATTAAACAATGGTTTTGAAGCCGTCTTTCTACTCTTCTCGAGTTCAGATATCGCGAGTCAAAATTTGGAGCTGCATGTTGTGGGGCAGCCTGCAAATAAGTTTTTCAACAATAGGCTGCTGCAATTAAAAGCTGTGCTCGGCGATAAGCTGTTTGTTCACAGGGATGAGCTTAATGATGCCCAGAGCGCAGAGCTGCTCTCAAACACTGATTTTATCGTTTACCCCTCGTTAGGCCAATATGATTCTACGATTTTACAGGGACTAATCCACGGCGCTATACCGCTTGTCACCGCGCAGTCCGGCATCGATTTTTCACCCATCGGAGTATTCGACCCATTGGATCATTTGCAGCAAAAACAGCTGCTGCAGCGCACGCTTCAGCTGAGCGATCAAGAGATTGTGTACTGGAAAAAGAAGACGATTGAATATGTAAAGGAATATCACCTTCCTTATAAGCAGGTGCTGGATAAGACGATTAAGGATTGCCTGAACGGGAATTTATATCCGAAAATAAGCATTACGCTGCCTGTTTTCAATAAAGAAGCTACGATTGTTCCCCTAATAGCGGAGCTGCACCGTGCTGTGAGCGAATATAAAAATGCTGAACTCCGCATTATTTTCGATGGCTGCTACGATCAAAGCGAATATGTGGTGAAGCAATTTTTTCAGACCGTTCAAGTGGATTACAGTATTGCTTATGAAACGACGCCAAACATTTTTGAGATTAAAACGAACAACATCGGCTTAAAAAAATCATCAGGTGCTTATTGCGTCATTTTGCAGGATGACAATTATGTTTACGATAAAAATATCTTTTACGAGGTTGTACAGTTTATGGACAAAAATACGAGTTGTGCCATTGTCGGCTGCTTATCCGGCGTTAACTTTTACCCGAGAGGAACGATGCTTAGCGGACCTGGGCAAATCTCATGTTCTGCAAACGAGGTGTATTGGAGGCAGGATGAGAAAGCAGATCCGAATTTGAAAAATCGTGTTTTTGAAGTGGATGCTTGCATGCGCGGACCGCTCGTCATTCGAAAATCATTTTTGGAGCAATATGGATACTTGGATGAATGCTACGCGCCTTTGTATCAAGACGACATGGATATTTGCTTTCGGGCTAAGCATTACGGCTATAAGGTGTATTGCATGATGTCTGATGTAGAGAACCGTTCTTTGACAATGGCCCATTACGATACAGGGATGAGCAGGATGTTCCAGGAGGTGATGGAGCGAAATACGAATATTTTTTATGCAAGATGGACGCCGAGTACAAACAAAGATTATGCATGGATTCATCGAACTCGCGTTGATGGATCATAGGTTAGAAGGAAGTGGTCAAGAATGATTTATTTAGTAAGTTTTGCATCGCCGGAATTTCAATCCTATCAAGATAGATTAAACGCGACTGCGCTGCAATTTGGCGTTGATCGTGTCATTTCATATCATCCAAGCGATCTCGAAGGAACGGCTTTTGCTCGTAAGAATGCAGCAATTTTTCAGCATGAGAAAGGCTTTGGCCTATGGTGCTGGAAGCCGTACATTTTACTGGACTCTTTATCGAAAATGGAAGAAGGAGCGCTGGTGCTCTATTCGGATGCGGACACGCGGTTTACCAGTCCACTGTATCCGCTATTTGCCCACTGCGCCGATAACGGCGGATTTGCTTTTTTTAAAACAGCCTACTATTTAAATAAAAGCTGGACAAAAAGAGACAGCTTCGTGCTCATGCAGTGCGACAGCTCGGGTTATTGGGAAGCGGAGCAGGTTTGGGCTGGATTTTTTATGTTTTACAATAATGAGAAAAGCAGAAGCCTTTTAGAAGAATGGCTGTTTTATTGCCAAGATTATAAAGTGATTTCGAATGCAGAAAATAGCAGCGGCCTGCCGAACTTCCCGGAATTTATCGATCATCGTTACGACCAGTCGATTCTTTCGCTGTTGACGGTTAAATATAGCTTGCCAGTGACAAAGGATATGTATCATTACTTTATGTTGCCAGACAGGAAAGTTACACCAGAATGAAAGGAGCTTGCCCGATGAATGTGAAGGTCAGCATAGTAATTCCGTGCTTGGATGAGGGTAGATTTATTGAACAAACCATCGATTCCTGCTTAGCTTCTTCCTATTCGGAGATTGAAGTAATCGTCGCGGATTATGGATCAACAGAGCCAGCGACAATCGATCTATTAAATCGTTTAAATAAACCAAAGACGAGAGTCATTTATGAGCGGGGTAGCGGACTCCCAGCTGCGAGGAATGCGGGGATTAAGGCAGCACAGGGCGACTTCATCGTATCGCTGAATGCAGATGATTTGCTCCATAACAGCTTTCTTGAGAAGGCGATTCGCCTGCTTGAGCAAAATCCAATGGCAGGCATTGCTTCGCCAGGCTATCATACTTTCGGGGCTGTTCATTATAGCTGGGAGCCGCCGGTCTTTCATTTTGGCCGCTTGTTAGCTGAAAATATTATATGCATAAGCGCTCTCTTTCGGAAGCAGGCTTGGCTTGAAGCTGGCGGCTATAACGAGGGGATGACGGATGGTTATGAGGATTGGGACTTTTGGATTTCGCTTTCGAAAAAGGGCTGGACCAGTATAGCTGTAAATGACGCCCCGCTGGCTTATCGTGTATTAAGCGCCGATTCCGATGGTTCCAAGCATGATCTGCTCAGTAAACAAATTGTGAGTAACCATCCAGAGCTGTTTCATGAAAACCGATTGGATAAGCTATGGCTCAGCTGGCTGCGCGACGAATGGGAGGTTAGGAGAATGCTGCGCAGGCGGCTTGGTCAAGATATTGAGCTCGCGCCAATCGTAAGCATCGTTATTCCCTGTTACAATTACGGCCAATATGTGGAGGAGGCCGTAGATTCTTGCTTAAACTCGACCTTTCAAGAGATTGAAATTATTGTCGTAAATAACGGCTCTACTGACCCCTACACGATCGATGTTCTGCAACGCCTTCAGCGGCCAAAAACGAGAGTCATTCATGTGCAGACGAATATCGGTCTGCCGTATGGACGAAACGTTGGCATAAGCGAAGCAAGAGGGAAATATATATTGCCCCTTGATGCGGACGATAAAATACAGCCTACTTTAATTGAGAAGGCTTACCGCATATTAGAAGCGAGACCGGAGGTTGGGTTCGCGACTGTCGGCTTAGAGTATTTCGGCGATCAATCGTGGGTTTGGATTCCGCCCGAATTTGATTTTAACCGCTTGCTTTCTGAAAATATTGTTTGTGTCACCTCGCTTGTTCGCAAAAATGCTTGGTTATCAGTAGGGGGTTACAATGAAGCGATGATACACGGCTATGAGGATTGGGATTTCTGGATTTCGTTATGCGAGAGGGGCTGGCGTGGGACTGCCATTCATGAAGCCTTGTTATTATACCGGCGTCATGGCCATTCGTTGTCCTATGATGCGGGACAGAAGCATACGATGATTGTTCAGCAAATACGAGCGAATCATCCGAGCTTATACTGAAACAGCGACATGGTTGAAAGAACGATGAAGATGCCCTAAGGCTTTTGTCCAAACCATCTGCATCTATCATTCATTGTATAGTAGTGAGTGTGTAGAAGGAGGCGGGAAGGTGCCAAAGGTAACGGTTTTGATGCCGGTTTATAACGGTGAATTGTTTTTGCGTGAAGCAATCGAAAGCATTTTAAATCAGACATTTCAAGATTTTGAGTTTTTAATTATTGATGATGGATCCAAGGATCAGAGCGCCGCAATCATTGCCTCTTACTCGGATACAAGAATCCGTTTCTTTAGCAATGGATCAAACTACGGACTTATTTTCACGCTGAACAAGGGGCTTGTTCTTGCTCAAGGCGAATATATTGCTAGAATGGATTGTGATGATTTTGCTTTTCCTGATCGTTTGGCTAGGCAGGTTGAGCATATGAATCAATACCCGGATATCGGCCTTTGCGGTACAGCGATAAAATATATGCATACCGATATTTGGGTTAAGCATCCAACCGATCATGAGGACATTAAGGCAGGGCTTTTGTTTTATTGCTCTCTAAATCATCCAACGGTCATGATGCGGAGCTCCGTCGTTAAGAGCTACTCGCTTTATTATGACTATCAGAGTCCCCATACGGAGGATTATGAGCTGTGGACGAGAATGGCGCAATTAACCCGTATCACGAATATACCTGATGTTCTGCTTCATTATCGCATTCATAGTGAGCAAATAGGCGCGAAGCATAATGCGGAACAACAAATGATCGGGAAAAAAATTGTATTCAATCAGCTGATTCAGATGGGGCTTCTGCCTACGGAGGATGAGCTTAATCTTCATATGGACGTATGCGAGAGACGTTTGCAGGCAACAGACGGTTTTGTTCAAGGGGTGACAAGCTGGTTCGATAAGCTTCGGGCAAAAAATATAGAAACGAACCATTATTCCCAGCAGAGCCTTGAAAATGTGTTGAATTCGTATTTTGCTGAGGTTTCAAGCTATTATCATGCTAATCTGCCAGTTGCCAAACCAGCTCCAAGCATAAGAAGAACGAAGCCGTTAAGAAGAAACGGACGTAAAAGGTTAGGAAAAAAAACAACCGGCATACGAAGAAAAAAAAGTAGTAAAGCCGCATCAAGCAGGAGAGCTGTCAGCCGGAGCAAGCGTAAGGTGAGTGTCCAGCCACGGAAGAAAGGGAGCGCAATAAAAGGAAAGAAGCGGGCATCATAAAAACAAAAGCCACAGCGACTATGGGTAGTCACTGTGGCTTTTGTTTATATAACCGTATTTATTGCTGATCGATATACCATTTCACGGTTTTCTCTAACCCTTCCGGCAGATCCGTCTTCGCCTTGAAGGAGAATAGCTGCTCTGCTTTGGATGTGTCAAGGCATCTTCGCAGCTGCCCGTCGGGTCTGCTTGCATCCCATCGTATATTTCCGGTGTAGCCTGTTTTCTCCGCAATTAAATGAACGAGCTCTTTGATTGAGATTTCGCGGCCTGTGCCAATATTGACAGGCTCTTCGCCATTAAACTGCTCTGCGGCTTGCAGAATAGCTGTTGCAGCGTCCTCCACATATAAAAACTCTCTTGTTGCAATTCCTGTGCCCCAAACCTCAATGTAATCAGCATTCTGTTCTTTCGCCTCTAAGCATTTGCGAATAAGCGCAGGAATGACATGCGAGGTTTCCAGATCAAAGTTATCTCTGGGACCATACAGATTAACGGGTAGAAGGAAGATGGAATTAAAGCCGTATTGCTTGCGATAAGCTTGAGACTGAACGAGCAGCATTTTTTTGGCTAAGCCATAAGGTGCGTTTGTCTCTTCAGGATAGCCGTCCCACAGCTCTTCTTCCTTGAATGGAACATTGGCAAATTTGGGGTAAGAGCAAATTGTTCCGCAGGCTACAAACTTCTCGACACCGTGGAGGCGCGATGCCTCTGCGAGGTGGATGCCCATCGACAGGTTGTCATAAAAAAAAGAACCTGGATTTGCGCGATTGGCTCCAATCCCGCCTACTTTTGCGGCCAAATGAATGACGATATCCGGTTTATAGTCTTGAATAACGGACATACATGCGGCCTGGCTAGTTAAATCATATTGCCGGCTCCTCGGTACAATAACGTCTGCTGCATCGTATTTAGCAAGCAGCTGGGTGACATGCGAGCCTAAGAAGCCGGAGCCTCCGGTGACCATAATTTTTTTCCCTTTCAATTGACTCATTATCAGCCTCCGACCTTTCCTATTTAACCTGAATATATAATTCTACTTATCAGATTATGTAATCGGCTCTTAATGTGAGCATGTCTTTGCCTATTTATAGAATAGAGTTTGAGAAGCTTCCATTACGTCCATACCAATTCGTTTGAGAGACATACTATGTTACTAATTGGGATGATAGGGAAGGGGCAGATGCTTTGAAGATTGCTTTTGTAACAGGGATTACGGGACAAGACGGCGCATATCTAGCTGAATTGCTGTTAGATAAGGGATATATTGTACACGGATTGCAGAGAAGAAGCTCTCTGCCGAATACCGGAAGAATCGACCATTTGTTGAATGATTCCAGCATTAATGAACAAAGATTTTTTCTTCATTATGGAGACCTAACGGATTCTTTAAACATAGTGCGAATTATTGAACAGGTGAAACCGGATGAAATTTATAACTTGGCAGCGATGAGCCATGTTCATGTCAGCTTCGATACGCCAGAGTATACAGCCAACGCAGATGGCATCGGAACGCTGCGCATACTGGAAGCTGTACGACTGCTCGGGCTTACGCAAAAAACAAAAATTTATCAAGCCTCAACATCAGAGCTTTACGGGCTGGTTCAACAAATTCCGCAGCATGAGAAAACACCGTTTTATCCTCGCAGTCCTTATGCAGTTGCCAAGTTGTATGCCTATTGGATCACAGTAAACTACCGCGAGGCCTACGGCATGTTCGCGTCCAACGGTATTCTCTTTAATCATGAAAGTCCTTTGCGAGGAGAAACATTCGTTTCACGCAAAATTACGAAAGCAGTGGCACGCATAGCGCATGGATTGCAAGACAAGGTTTACTTAGGAAATTTAAATGCGCAGCGAGACTGGGGACACGCAAGAGATTACGTCGAGGCGATGTGGCTGATTCTTCAGCAGCGCGAGCCGGAAGACTTTGTCATTGCAACAGGATACACGACAGAGGTTAGAGAGTTTGTTCGTCTTGCTTTTGCCGAGATCGGTGTGGAAATAGTATTTAAAGGGGAAAAGGAAGAGGAAGCGGCCTATGTAAAGGCATGCCATAATCCTGCCTATTCGCTTCCGGTCGGCAAGGAGGTTGTTGCCGTGGATGCCAAATATTATCGGCCTACCGAGGTTGAGCTGCTGCTCGGAAGTCCTGAGAAGGCAAAGAAACAATTAGGGTGGACACCTAAATACGACGTTCAAGCGCTTGTTAAAGAAATGGTTATGCAGGATATGAATGCACTAAAAGGAGCGCGAGGCTAATGAAAATAATTTTGCTCTCGGGAGGCTCCGGAAAACGATTATGGCCGCTCTCGAACGGCTCGCGAACGAAACAATTTTTAAAGGTGCTCAAAGGGGAGAACGGCGACCGAGAATCGATGGTTCAAAGGGTGTGGAGACAGCTGCAAGAGGCTGGTCTTGAGGCTTCATCCTATATCGCCACATGCTCCTCTCAGGTGGATTTGATTAGAAGCCAGATTGGCAACCAAGTTCCGATCATCGTGGAACCGGAGAGAAGAGATACCTTTGCGGCTATTGCTTTGGTTTCCGCTTATTTGAATTCAATAGTGAAGGCTTCTAAGGATGAGATCGTATGCGTGCTGCCTGTAGATCCCTATGTGAATGCCGATTTTTTCGAAAAGATCAAAGAATTAGAGCTGGTTTTGAAAGGAACGAATGCGGAGGTTGCCTTAATTGGATCACGTCCGACTTATCCTTCTGAGAAATATGGCTATATGATTCCATCTCCTATGAATCTCGCATCACAAACTAATAATAGCATCGTGATTACAAGCTTTGTCGAGAAGCCGCCAGCGCTGATTGCCAAGGGGTTAATAGACAATGGTGCACTATGGAATTGCGGCGTGTTTGCCTTCAAGCTTGATTATTTGCTCTCGCTTCTGCGCGATCGGAATTACCCAACCTCCTATCAACAATTATCCCGCCAATATGCTGCGCTGCCCAAAAACAGCTTTGATTATGAAGTGTTGGAAAAAGCGAAGCAGCTCAGAGCCATCGCATATGAAAATGAGTGGAAGGACCTCGGCACATGGAACACGCTAACGGAGGAAATGGATACGAATGTAATTGGGCAGGGTCTTATAAGCGACGATTCGAACAATACGCATGTGCTTAATGAATTGGATATCTTGGTGACGGTGCTTGGTTTATCGAATATTGTTGTAGCAGCAAGTCCGAATGGCATTCTCGTATCCGATAAATCTGCGAGTCCCCGCATTAAGGAAATGATGCAGCCTATCGATCAGCGATTGATGTACGAGGAGCTCCGCTGGGGCTGGTATCGCATTTTGGACGTGTTTAAGCTGGAAGACAACCGAGAGACGCTCGTGAAAAAAATTGTGGTTCATACAGGGGAGCATTATGTTCCGGGTCCATTGACCTCTCGAAGGGTTATATGGACCGTTCAAGCCGGCAAAGGCGTAGCGATTGTGGATGGCAAGCCGCTAAACGTCGCTCCCGGGGATTGCTTGGAAATGGAGTCGACTACAAGCTACAGCATAGCCGCTTTAACGGAGCTTACTTTAGTGGAAGTACAAATTGAGACGACGAGCGGAATGGACGTATGACATTTAGTAAAAGGATGCTGGTCTTATCCATCATCGACAGCTTGCTGCTCCTCGGAAGCTGGATGTTTGCTTTTTATTTGATTTATGGCGAGCTTCTGCCTCAATTATATTGCTTGGGCACGCTGAATGTTGTAGATAATACGATTAAGGCTGAAGTGCAGCGATTTGTATTCATCTCTACCTAAGCTATGTGGCGGGAGGCATGATCGGCGAGAAAAACGATATCGTTGTCGCGGATATAAGAAAACCTTCAGAAATTGTAGGCATAGCCGATGGAACGGGTGGTATGCTGCCTCCATCCTCAAGCTGAATCGAGAGTGCTTGCATGCAGAAAAACATACATTCCATTGTGGCATTTCGCGCATCCCATTAGGGATGCTTTTTTATTATCGCTGTCGACTTTTCCGTCGTGCTAAAAAAGCGGTGGAAATTTCACTTTTTCATTGACCATGAGGTTAATATCACATAGAGTTAAGTTGTATTTCATTATAAAATGGACAACTTTATTCCAAATATGAGGTGGAAATCGGAACGATGATGAATATGTTTAGTCGCGCTACAATAACCATCCTTCTCCTAACCCTTCTCTGGCCAGCGGCAGTATCAAACGCAGCAAGCAATCTGCTTAACAATGCCGGTTTTGAAAATGTTGCGGAGGGAGCGCCTTCAGATTGGACGCATGATGCGTATTTGAAGGAAGAGCAAATTACTTCGTATACGATTGATAATACCGAAGCGCATACAGGAACCTATTCAGCCGTGCTTGAGAACAAGCAAGCTAATCACTCGCGGTGGACACAGACGATAAAAGTAAAACCAAAAACAACATATAAATTTTCTGGGTACGTGAAGACGGAACAAGTAGGCTTGGATGCAACAGGGGCTCTATTTTTCGTTGAAGGCGTAGCAGTAACTTATCCTGAAGTGAAGGATACAAATGGAAAATGGGCATACGTTGAGTTTTATGCGAAGACGGGCCAGGACCAGAAGAGCATTACGTTCAGCGCTAGTTTAGGCGGATACGGGAGCATTAATACCGGGAAAGCCTATTTTGATGACGTCAGTGTAGAGAAAGTATCTAAGGCGCCATCCGGTGCAGAGGTGTTCAGCTTAGTCCCTACGGAGACAAGCCAAGGAACTGAAGCATCGACTTCGGGCGGCTCAGTCCTTCCGCTTATTTTGTTTGGCGCACTGTTTACCTTGTTTTTTGCACTTATCTATAAGAAGCTGTTTCGAGATCGAAGCTGGCTTGACGAGAAACAACATTTACATAAAACCATTCTTGTATTCGTGTTTCTCGGCGCGCTAATTTTGCGGCTTTGGATTGCTGTTTCAAGCAGTGGTTATGCGAATGATATCGCTTTGTTTATGGCTTGGGCTGACCAAGCTGCGAAGCAGGGGCTTTCTGGATTTTACCATTCGGGAATGTTTGTAGATTACCCTCCCGGCTATATTTATATTCTGTATGTATTAGGTTTAATAAAAGATATGCTGTCGCTAGATTCAGGATCAAATGCGGCAATGCTTCTATTTAAGCTCCCGGCGATTTTAGCCGATTTGGCTGCTGCTTATTTCATTGTCCAAATAGGCAAGAAGAAAGCAGGCTATTCGATAGCGTTAGGATTAGCGCTTCTTTTCTTATTCAATCCAGCTATTATTGTGGATTCTGCCGCATGGGGGCAAGTGGATTCAATATTTGCGCTGGCACTCGTGCTGGCTATTCATGGACTGGTCGAAAATAAAATAGAGCGCGCTTCGGTTTTGTTTGCTATTGCAGCGCTTATTAAGCCGCAGGCATTTATATTCATGCCGGTGCTGCTGTTGTGGTTCGTATATCGGAAAGATTGGAAGAAGATTCCGGTCAGCGCATTTTACGGCTTAACTACATTTATATTGCTCGCTTTGCCTTTCTTCTGGGGCAACACCGGCTTGTCGGGCCTCATTAAGCTGTATTCAGGAACCTTGTCTTCTTATCCGTATGCGACGCTAAATGCATTCAACTTCTATGCGTTAAGCGATGCGAATTGGAAGCCGATTAAAGATACGTGGCTGCTGTTTTCGTTCAAAACATGGGGGAATATCTTCATTTTTGCAGCCGTAGCGATCTCTGCTTTTTTTGCACTGTTAAAGCGAGACAATGAATCGTCAAAGCGCTCTTATTTTATAGCGATGGTGCTTATCGTTGTCGTATTTATGGGTGTAACGAAGATGCATGAGCGTTATCTGTTTCCAGTAATGCTGCTTGGAATTTTTGCTTTTATACAATCGCTCGATCGCAGGATGTTGATGGTGTATTTCGGATTTAGCTTGACGAGCTTCATCAATATTGCTTATGTGCTTGACTACAGCAAAGTGAGCACGAACGTGCCTTTTAATGGAATTGTTCTATTGTGCTCGTTAGCAAATGTTGGATTGATGCTTTACTTGTTATATATCGGATATGATAATTATGCACGCGGAAGATTGAAGTCTATCGCCCCGCTGCTGGAGGAAGAACGCAAACAGTCGGATCACAAGACACTAAGAGCTTTCAAAGCTGAAGCGATCTCAAGAGTGAAGCAAGAGAATGAACGATTCGTGCGCAAGGATTGGATATGGATGGGTGCGATTACGCTAATTTATGCGGTCGTCGCGCTATTCCAGCTTGGCGAGATGAAGGGGCCGACAACCGCATGGCAGCCTTCGACCGTTGGTCAAAGCTTTTACGTTGATTTGGGCGAGGTCAAGCAGCTTGATCGCATCAACAGCTTTGGCGGAGTTGGAACAGGAAAATACAAATATGAATTTAGTCAAAATGGGACCGACTGGGACAATCTCATGGAAGTCGACAGCAGCCATGTTGCTGTATTTACTTGGAACAGTCAGCCCGCGGCGCTCGCAGCTCGGTATGTGAAGCTTACGACGGTTCAAACTGGCTTCTCTATGCATGAGATGGCTATTTACGAGCAAGGCAACCAAATACCGTTATCAATCGTCGGTATTAATGATGAGCAGGCGAAGGATGCCAAACGAGGCAGCGTACCTTTGCTCTTTGATGAACAGAAGCGCGCGAAATATGAAGCGACTTATATGAACGGATCTTATTTTGATGAAATTTATCATGCCCGTACTGCTTATGAGCATATGGAGCATATTGTAGCTTACGAGAATACGCATCCACCGCTTGGCAAAATTATAATTGCGATCGGTATTAAGCTGTTTGGGCTTAATCCGTTTGGCTGGCGTATTGCCGGCACGCTGTTTGGCATTGCAATGCTGCCGTTAATGTATGTATTTGCGAGAAGGCTGTTTAAAACGACTGTTTATGCTGGTGTGGCGACTGCCTTGCTAGCAGCAGATTTTATGCATTTTACGCAGACTAGAATTGCAACGATTGACGTTTACGGCGTGTTTTTCATTATGCTAATGTTTTATTTCATGCACAAATATTATTCCTTAAGCTTCTACAAGGTAAAGCTGAGCGCTACTTTGCTACCGTTGTTTTTAGCCGGTCTCTTTTTTGGAATCGGTGTAGCTTCCAAATGGATTGTGCTCTATGGGGGCGCAGGCTTAGCTATTATGCTCGGTTTATCTTTATTTGATCGTTATAAGGAGTATGCAGCTGCCAAGCGGGTTCTGAAAGAGAACAAGAAAGAGTCTGGCTTTAGCCAAGACAAGCTGCAGCATATTATAAACGTATTTCCTCGATATACGATCATAACGCTTGCAGTATGTCTCGTATTTTATATCGTTATACCGCTTGCGATTTATGCGTTATCCTACATTCCCGTGTTGACTGTAATGGATGAAGGATATACCTTAAAAAGTCTAGTGGATTATCAGAAGCATATGTTCAGCTATCATAGCAAGCTGGTATCGACGCATCCATTCTCATCCTCATGGTGGGAGTGGCCGTTCATGAAGAGGCCGGTATGGTATTACTCAGGCGACAATATGGCAGCAGGTATGAAATCCACAATTGTAGCGATGGGCAATCCGCTTATTTGGTGGGCAGGCATTTTTGCGATGGCAGCGACGATATGGATGAGTATCAAGCGGAAAGATAAAGCGATGTATACGATATGGATCGCGTTTCTAGCGCAATATGTGCCTTGGATGCTTGTAACAAGGCTTACGTTCCTTTATCACTATTTTGCAATGGTGCCGTTCATTATTCTGAGCTTGGTCTACATGTTTAAAATAATCGAAGAGAAACGGCCAAACTTTAAGCTGATTCGAAATGTTTTTGTGGCAGTAGCGATATTGTTGTTTGTGATGTACTATCCTGCGCTATCCGGTATGACTGTAAAGACCTGGTATGTAGAGCATGTTCTGCGCTGGTTCCCAAGCTGGTTATTTTAAAATATAAGAAAGTATATCGTTTTCTCATACTGTTCTTATATTTCACCGTCAAAGCTACTTCAGCGTCTAAGGAAGGCGTTTTTGCTTGAAGAAAGGGGTATCTGGATGAAACAATCGGCTGTAAAATACAGTGTTATCGTTCCTATGTACAACGAAGAAGAGGTTATCGAGCATACGTATGAGCGGCTGAAGCTGGTCATGGACAGCACGAACGAGTGTTATGAGCTTATTTTCGTCAATGATGGAAGTAAAGATCGTACGGTCGAATTAGTTTCCATGATCTGCGATTTCGATCCAAATGTCCGAATGATTAATTTTTCACGTAATTTTGGTCATCAAATCGCGATTTCAGCGGGGATGGATTATGCGCAGGGTGATGCGATCGTCGTCATTGATGCGGATCTACAAGATCCTCCAGAGGTCATTATCGATATGATCGCCAAATGGAAGGAAGGCTTTGAGGTTGTTTATGGCAAACGTCTTAAGCGCAAGGGCGAGACGATGTTCAAGAAAATAACCGCTAAGCTGTTTTATCGCACGCTGCGCAGCTTAACGAATGTGGATATTCCCGTAGATACGGGGGATTTCCGTTTAATCGACCGGAAGGTATGCGATGTGCTGCGCGGCTTGAAGGAAAAAAATCGGTTCGTTCGCGGCTTGGTTAGCTGGATCGGTTTCCGTCAAACGATGGTTGAATATGAACGGGAAGAACGTTTTGCAGGCGAAACCAAATATCCGCTGAAAAAAATGATTTCTTTTGCCATAGACGGAATAACCTCCTTCTCTTATAAACCATTGAAAATTGCCACCTATGTTGGCTTTACATTATCAATTACGAGCTTTTTGTATTTGTTAGTCGTTATATTCCAGAAGCTGTTTACGGGCACCACGATTGCTGGCTGGGCTTCCATTGTGGCAGTTAATCTTTTGTTTAACGGCATTATATTGATGCTCTTAGGCATAATTGGGGAGTATATAGGCCGGATTTATGAAGAATCCAAAAACCGCCCTTTATACATCGTTCGCGAAGCTCAAGGGTTTCCTGCGAAAGAAGACAATCAATCTTCAGAGTCTGCTGAACAAGATCGGGTTAAAAAATATGTCTAACGCAACATCAAAACGAGCAGCTAGAGGATTCATCGCACAATTTGTAAAGTTCAATTTAGTTGGACTTCTTAATACGTTAATCGATTTTCTGATGTTCACACTCCTCATTTGGTTTGGTGCGTATTATTTACTTGCACAGGTGATCGCATACGGAGCTGGAATGATTAACAGCTATGTGCTAAATAGCCGATATACTTTTAGGAAGAGGGAAAATGAAGCTACAAGCCCGCAGCAGCTAAATAGAGGTATGAGATTCATCGTATGGAACGGCATCATACTAGGTATTACTTTACTGCTGCTTATGGCCTTGAACGAGTGGTGGGGTTTGAATGAGGTCGTCTCAAAGCTGATTGTAACGGTGGTAACCGTTGCGCTTAACTTTTACGGAAGCAAGAAATGGGTTTTCGAGGCGAAAGGACCACAGACTGAGGCCAGCTAGCGGAAGGTGGGGAAAAATGAAAAGAATACTCTCTTATGCATTAGTGATTGTAGGTATTCTCATATTGCTCTATCCAAAAGCGAATGAATGGTACGAGAACCGTCAGCAGGATAAGCTGATGGCTACTTGGGATGAGGCGAGCTTTGATGTGAGCGCAGAGCAGCAAGCGCAGCAGCAATATGAGCAATTAACGGATCTTTTCAACGAGCAATCCGCAGCGACCGAGACGCCGATTCAATCACCGACGGATGCAGCTACACCAGAAGCAACCCCTACAGAGGCGCCAAAAGCACAGAAGATTGCACCCATTGCAACGATTAAGATTGATAAAATAAAGCTTAAGCTTCCTGTCGTTGAGGGAGCCACCCAGAAGAATATGAAATCGGCTACTGCTCACTTAAAGGAAACAACTGCAATAGGCAAAGTCGGCAACGCAGCTATAGCCGGCCATCGGATGCGCTCTAAAGGAAGGCTGTTTAATCGGCTTGGGGAAGTTGAGGTCGGAGATAAAATCGTCGTGGATACAAAAGATGAAAGCTTCACATATACCGTTTATAAAGTATCCATTGTAGATCCGACAGACGTATCTGTTCTTAATTACAACAATAAAGATAAGCTGCTGACTTTGATCACCTGTGATCCCATAGTAAACCCCACGCATCGGCTCATCATTCATGCAAAAATATAATGGGCAGCAGAGCCCATTTTCCCTTCATAACAGCACCAATGGTATCGCCCCTTCATAGTATAAGTTGACTGTATCCCTTAACCTTGTTAAACCATAAAAACCCGCGCAAGGAGGGGTGACAAACATTGAAGGGTAGCGACCATAAGAGCAAGTTTTTATTGACGCATCGTGAACGCGAGGTATTCGAGCTGTTAGTACAGGACAAGACAACAAGAGATATTGCACAACAACTATTCATCAGCGAGAAGACCGTCCGCAACCATATTTCTAATGTCATGCAAAAGCTGAACGTAAAAGGTCGTTCACAAGCGGTTGTCGAGCTAATCAAGCTTGGTGAATTACAAATCTAACATAGCAACCTAATCGGACGGCACTGTGACAAGGTGCTGTCTTATTTTTTGATTTAATAGTTGCATGGATTTGGACAATGGGAGATGATTTTTTATGCTAAAATAAATACATAAATGACAGTAGGAGGGATGTAACGATGAAATGGCAGGAAGTCAGAGAATTGTTTCCCGACCAATTTGTTTTGCTTTCCATACTTGAATACAAAATACAAGAAGATAAAAAAACCGTAACGGAAGTTGCGCCAATAAAGACGATTCCGACGGAAGATGCGAACAAAGCGTTTTTTAGCGCAGAGCCTGGAAGTATTGTTTATCACACATCGAATGAGGATTGTGTAATCCATTTGCGTAAGGACCCGCTATTGCGAGTGAGGCGTGGTTCATGAAGATGAATGATGACGGACAGCTCCTAACCACTACAATCACTCTTTGTTATCGTGGGAAAACGTTACAGATCAGCGATATTATTATAGATACAGGCTCATCACACACGGTTTTCAGCCCTGATATCTTGGATACTATTGGAGTAACATATGAAAATGGAGACGCCGTTTATGAGGCATATGGCATTGGTGGGACCGTTCCTTTTTATACAAAAGTAATGGACTTTATCCAGCTTGATAATCTTAAAGCAGAGCAAATAGAGGTAGATGTTGGTATGCTTCCCAACTCTCATAAGGGGTTGCTAGGACTGGATATTCTAAAAACACATGGTTTTATTATGGACATGGACAAGCTTGAGCTCTACAAGCCTAATTCTAACTAGCAACCTAATCGGACGGCACTGTGACAAGGTGCTGTCTTATTTTTTTAAAATCGATTAATGGGCAATTATTGAAATTGATTATCTAATTATGGAAAATAAACCAGCTAGGAAAGAGGTATTTGTCGAATCTCGTCGAATAATTAGTAATATCATAAATCAAAGAAGGTATCGCTGTGTCGCTTTTACATGTAAAACAAGCTATCCAAAAGAGAAAAGTGAGCCTGACGACGCTAATGATTGGTTTAGTCTCTGTTTCGGTTTTGCTCATGTTAACCATTTTGCTTTTTGCATCCTACCAGTCCAAGAAACAAGCGTTGTATGAAACAACACTTACACTTAATCTTTCAACCGCATCAAAAATGAGCATGACAATGGATTCATTATTTGAGTCGATGCGAAGCAGTCTTAAAAACGCGGCAGACTTTTATTCTTTGAATAGTGATATGAAGCAATCAGATTCCGGAAAATATCTTGATCTCATTCGCAATAGCAGCAACTATTTTAATTCGATTGCCGTAGTTGATGAGAATGGTATCATGCGTACACTGTCCCCTTCATCGATTGGCAAGGCAGGCGAGCCTATAAAAACAGCCGCTGCGAAGGAAGCATTGGCCTCACGAAAGCCATATTTGTCAAAGCCTTATACGAGCGCGACAACGAATAATCTCATGGTATTTATTAGTGAGCCTTTGTTTGATCAAAAGGGTGTGTACCGGGGCTATATCGGTGGAAGCCTCTATTTGCAACAAAATAACGTTCTAAATATGATATTCGGTAATGATAACCTTGACCATAACGGTTCCTATTTCTATGTAGTAGGTTCAGATGGCCACTTGATGTATGATCCTGATAAAAGTCAGATCGGAAAGGATAGTACCTCGAATCTGATCGTTCAGAAGTTGATTAAGGGGCAGAGTGGACAAGAGCTCGCCGTAGATGAAGATGGTGTGAAATGGCTTGCTGGTTACTCCTACGTCCCCGAGAATCAATGGGGGATCGTTGTGCTTTCACCAATAAGCATCGTGAAGGAGCAGTTGAACAATCATATACAAGCGATCCTATTATACACGCTCATACCCTTTATTCTTTTGATGCTCGTGACGACCTTTCTTGCCCGCCGATTGGCTAAACCTTTTGTAACGCTTGCGAATATCGTCAGCAAAATGGGGAAAGAAGAAGTTTCCATACCCGCCATGAAGCATCATTGGAACAGAGAAGCCGATTTATTAACGAGCACGGTCATACTTGCTATGAACGGTATTAAAACGGAAACCGATCGGTTGACACAAGCGGCTATGACGGATGCTTTGACCGGATTAAATAATAGAAGAACGTTAGAAACGATTATGAAAAAATGGATAGAAGAAAAGAAGCCTTACTCCATTGTCGTCCTGGATATTGATCGCTTTAAAACCATTAATGATACATATGGGCATCAGGAAGGTGACAGAGTGCTTCAGCATTTGGCTGACATTGTCAGGTTTTCTGTAACATCTGATGACCTTTGCAGCCGTTATGGAGGGGAAGAGTTCGTTGTCCTGCTGCCGAATGCCGCGCCGGATGCTGCCTTTGAAACTGCTGAGCGAATTCGTACAACGATGGCAAGCAGCGAAAATCATCTGAAGCAGATGGTTACCGTTTCGCTTGGCGTAGCTCAGTTTCCTTCCCATGCACAAACAGCAGATGAATTATTTTCACTTGCAGATCAAGCACTATATAAGGCCAAGCACGCTGGAAGAAACCAGACGGTAATGGCTGACTAATATGCCGCCTCTGAAATTTCTGATTATTATCAATTATTGATGTACTGAAAAGGATTAAGCTAATGAAACCAGACCTAGTGTATACAAAAAAAAGAATGATTTATTTTATCGTTTTATCCATTGCAATCATAAGTATGCTTGTCGGACTTAAACTCATCTCCACCTATCACTATACAACGAAGTCAGCGGAGATCACGCTGGCGAAGCAGTATACGGAAATCGCTACGGATGCAGCAAATGGTTTAGATAAAGTTGCTTACAAGCAATTTCTACTAACCAAAACGGATGATGAGAATCGTAAAAAAATAAAGCTGTATTTGGAGGAGTATCGGAAACGTATAAATGCGCTCTATATTTATATTCTGCTTTTAGATGATACCGATGTTTCCAAAGTAATGGTTAACGCATTTCCGTCTCATATAAAAGATATACCGATTGGTTTTCCTTGTACCGTTCCTTCTAATCAAGTGGAGATGGCTAAAAGAGGGTTAAAATATTCCACAGGAGTGTTACATGATAGGATAAGCGAATCCTATATGTCCGTCGGGGTTCCATTCTTTGATGAGGATGGCACGGTGCTTGGTGTTGTGGGGATCGATATCGCTGCGAAGGATTTAGGCCATGTGGGCAAGTATGTTGTTCAAAATAATATGTTTATTTTCGGAGTGGATGTCCTGTTTGCTTTATTGCTGCTAGCTGGTGTCTATGTGCTTAACAAATGGTACAAAGCCAGGCTTCATCAGGACATGCGTGAATCTGAGAAGGTATACATTTCCGAGTTGGGCAAAATTGTAGAGACCATCAAATCAAGTCGTCATGATCTTATGAATCATCTCCAGGTGTTGAATGGATTAATGGACATCCGAAGGTATGATAAGGCACATGATTATTTAAAACAGCTAACCGAGGAATCCAAAACGCTAAACCTGTCGCTGCATATAAAAAATCCGATTTTAATGGTGCTGTTCCAGAGCAAGAGGGAGCTGGCGCATTCGAAAAATATAATTATAAGCTTCGCTACAGATTATGATGCATTCGATAAAATAGAATCGATGGACTTAGTCAAATTATTTTCTAATTTGTTGGATAATGCGATTGAAGCGGTGGAATCAAATGCTGGGTATATAACGCAGGAGATTCAAGTGCAATGTAAAGCGGAACATGGAAAATATATATTTATAATCGAGAATCCAGCCGTGCTTACGGATGAGGAGCAGAAGAGCTTCTTCCAATATGGTTTTACTACGAAAGCAAAGGGTTCTGTTTTACGAGGAAACGGTCTCTCTATAGTAAGGAGAACGGTGGAGAAATATAAGGGTGAGCTTAAATTTCAATATGAAGAAGGCAAGGTTCGTATTCAAATCCGAATCTAAATGAAAGAGGCTGTACCGCATTCTGATGCAGTACAGCCTCTTTTGCAGAAATTTTATACTATTCCAGAAACATGCTGCTCCACATAGGCTTTAACCTCTTCAGCTGAGCTTAGTGCTAGAACGGCCTGCGCTATCTGCTTCATTTCCTGCTGAGATAGATTTGCGAGCAAAGCGCGAGCAGGAAGTATTGCACTTGCGCTCATACTAAACTCGTCTAAACCTAGACCGAGCAGGATCGGCAGTGCATGCTTCGAGCCCGCCATTTCACCGCACATCCCCACCCATTTGCCATGAGCATGAGCGGCTGCAATAACACGATTAATGAGCTGTAAAATAGCTGGATGAAGCGGGTCGTTTAGATAGGAAAGCTTAGGATTCATACGATCTGCAGCAAATGTATACTGAACTAAATCGTTTGTTCCGATACTGAAGAAATCAACTTCCTTGGCGAATAAATCCGCTAGCAGAGCCGCTGCTGGAATTTCGATCATGATGCCGGCTTCGATCCCAGCGTTAAAGGGAATACCTGCTTTGGTCAGTTCCTGCTTTGTTTCTTCCAGCATAGCTTTAGCTTGGCGCCATTCACCCAGTGTAGCAATCATAGGGAACATAATTTTTAAGTTGCCGTATGCGCTGGCCCGCAAAATCGCCCGAAGTTGTGTCTTGAACATATCCGGTCGATCCAAGCAGATACGAATGGCACGGTAACCAAGGAAGGGGTTGTCTTCCTTAGGCAGGTTGAGGTAATCAATTTCCTTGTCTCCGCCAATATCTATCGTTCGGATGACGATAGGCGCATTGCCTCCAAACGCTTCTGCTGCTTTGCGATAAGCTTCAAACTGTGTATCCTCGGAGGGCAGCCCAGCTGTGTCCATATATAGAAACTCGGTACGAAAGAGTCCGATGCCTTCAGCTCCTGCCGCAGCGGCAAGCTCTGCATCCTTAACTAAGCCGATATTAGCTACAAGCTCAACCTGTACGCCATCGCTGCTTACGGAAGGCTGATTCATAAAGGTTTGATAAAATTGCTTGCTTTCAAGCTGCTGCTTTTGCAATTGTGAATATCGAGTTAACGTTTCATTATCCGGGTCCACGTAAATATGACCATCTGTCCCGTCAATAATGACGGTTTGGCCGTTTTTCACTGCCTGCTCCATGGAACTGCCGATTCCGACAATAGCAGGAATGCCGATAGACCTTGCAATAATGGCAGAGTGGGAAGTGCGCCCGCCTGCTTGCGTTGCGAAGCCAATCACTTTGCTTGGATCGAGCTGAGCCGTATCCGAAGGTGTTAAATCTTCTGCAAACAAAATGATAGAACCTGACTCATCATTCAAGGATGTTGATGAAATGCCTTGCAGCTTGTGTAATACACGTAGGCTTACGTCACGAATATCGGCTGCTCTTTCCTTCAAATAGGGATCATCCAGCCCTCCAATCATTTCTGCAATCTCTTCAGAGGTGTTGAAAAAGACGAATTCTACATTGATCCGTTCGGATCTGACGATCTCTTTCGAGCGATCGATGAGCTCTTCATCCTCGAGCAGCATCAGATGCGCTTCAAATATTTCTGCCTCATGCTCTTTGTTCTGAGCAATCAGCTTGGCATGGATGGCTTCAAGCTCTTCATGAGTTGAAGCAATTGCAGCTTCAAAACGTTTAATTTCATCGTCCAATTGATTGTCTTCCAAGTGAACCTTCTCGATCTGGAGAGGTTTTGTTGACAATACTTTAGCTACGCCGATCGCATATCCAGGAGATGCGGCAATTCCTTGAAGCATCATCTCTTATTGCCCCTTTTCTGCATGCGCCTCAATAGAGACAAGAATCTCTCCGATAGCTGCTACAACAGCCTCAGCGTGCTCACCCTCAGCAGAAACGGCAATGCTGTCTCCAAGTTTTGCCCCAACGGAGATGACATGAACTAGACTTTTGGCATTGAAGCTTTTGCCATCCTTCTCTAGTGTAACTGTTCCTGTGAATGCCTTTGCTGCTTCAACGATCTTGCGTGCTGGTCTTGCATGTATGCCAAATGGATTTTGTATAACAAAGCTGTTTTTCATCGTTTTTCACTCCTATTATGGTTGTTGTTACATTATTTTTTTGATTTCGTCTTTCAACTGTTCGGACTGCGTGCCGAATATAACTTGCACGGCGCCTTTGCCTAAACGGATAATGCCTGCTGCGCCCATGCCCTTGAGCTGTGTATCATTGACAATCGATTCATCCTTCACGACTAAGCGAAGACGTGTAATACAAGCATCTAGACCGACGATATTTGAAGATCCGCCGAGCGCATGCAGCACATTTTCTGCTTTACTGCCAGATGCGGCTGCAGTCTTTTCTTTGTTATCGGCTTTGTCCTCGGCCGTCTCATCTTCGCGACCTGGCGTCTTAATATTGAATTTGACGATGATAAAGCGAAATAAGAAATAATACACGACGGCAAAGGCAAGGCCCACCGGAATAATAAGCAGCGGATTCGTCGCGAGCTGATAATTGATCGCATAATCAATAAAGCCTGCTGAGAAGCCAAACCCATGCCTAACCTCCAGCTGGTAGAGGATGAAGCCGGATAACCCTGTTAAAATGGCATGAATGACAAATAGAAACGGTGCTGCGAACATAAAAGCAAATTCAAGCGGTTCTGTAATTCCTGTCAGGAATGAAGCGAATGCCGTACCAATAAATATGGAAGCAACGAGTTTGCGCTTCTCTTTGCGAGCTGTGTGGATAATCGCAAGCGCGCCTGCTGGCAGTGCAAACATCATAATCGGGAAGAAGCCAGTCATAAACATGCCCGCTGTTTTGTCTCCAGCGAAAAAGCGATACAAGTCACCGTGCACTACTTTGCCTGTTGCATCTGTATAGTCGCCGATTTGGAACCAAGCGATGGAATTAATAACATGATGCAAGCCGGTAGGAATAAGCAGTCGGTTTGCTGTAAGAAAAACAAAGGAGCCGATTCCGCCAAAACCAACGACCCAGCGGCCAAAAGTATCCAGCGCCATTTGAACAGGACCCCAAACAAGACCGAGCAAGAGAGCAACGATAACCATAACGAGCGAGGTTATGATAGGGACAAATCGTTTGCCGCTGAAGAAGCCAAGCCAGTCGGGCAGCTTAATCGTATGGAATCTTTTATATAAGTACGCTGAAATCAAACCAGCAATAATACCGCCAAGGACGCCCATGTTGAGTTCAACATCTTTTCCAACGATGTTGGTAAAGACGAGCGGCACTTTAATTTGAACGGTTACAAGCACTTGGTACGCGATAACGGCAGCCAGTGCGGCAACTGCATCACCAGCAAGTCCAATGGCAACACCGACGGCAAATATGAGCGGTAAGTTATCGAAAATTGCGGCGCCGCCAGCAGCAAGAAACGGTGCGATGTATTGATTAATAAACTCTCCTGCGCTACCCATGTGAAAGTCTTTTACATAGTCAATATTACCGAAACGAAGCAGGATGGAAGCCGCTGGAAGAGCGGCGACTGGAAGCATTAATGCTTTACCTATTTTTTGTAGGAAGGCCAGCATAGTTATTCGTCCTCTTTTCTTATGCAAGTGTAGGGGTGCTTCTTTAGCCGTTCATAGCTGCCTTGAGCAGAAGCTCCTTGCCAGCTGTGACAGAACCGCTGGTGATCAAATGCTCCAACTGCTTCACATCATCCTCGTTTGCGACAACAATAGGTGTGATGGATGGATAACCTGCAGCTTCGATTTTGGAGCGATCAAATGTTATAAGTGCATCACCGGCTTGAAAGGTGTCACCTGAAGCTACATGCGCCTCAAAACCATCGCCATTTAGAGCTACAGTATTGATACCGATGTGAATGAGAAGCTGCAGGCCTGATGCATGCTCAATAATAATGGCATGATTGGTATGAATAAGATGAGATACAGTACCATCGAAAGGTGCGACGATTGTCCCTTCAGACGGCTCAATTGCAAGTCCGTCACCCATATGTTTGCCTGCGAAAGCTTCATCAGGAACAGCGGTTAACGGCACGACCTTTCCTGACAAGGGTGCTGATATTTCAATTGTTTTTTGTTTTGACTTTCCAAAAAGTTTAGATAGCATAATAATATCCTCCTAGTGTTGGTCTGCTTGTTTAATAAGTTGCCCTACCGGTACATTGTGAATTCCAGAATAAACATGAAACGATAAAAACCCTATTTCTTCTTCCGGGATGCCAACATGGAATTGCTCACTAATCCACTCAGCCAATTTGGCAGCAATTTCGAACTCTAAAGGAAAGCTCTGTTTCGTCTCGTTTAGAAAGGGATTAACAATATCCATGCCATTGTGAAGTCGATAAACAGCAAATTGGATGTGGCTCGGCAGTGTGAAATATAGTTTCGGGTTTACTTCGACACCCGTTTTCTGTTTGATGTAATCGGCTATTCGCTCTGTCATATCAATGATGGTTGGATCGATTTCTTCAAGATACGTGTGATATTTCTTCATTTGTTCGGAATCGTCCAAACGAAATCGTTTTTCTATTCGGTTATCGGTTCGATCAATGATTTGTCCGGCTTTAAGACTGAACCCTAATCCTTTGCCAAAAATGACGTATTCTTTCTCCGTTTGCACATCAATTGTTAATAACACATTGTTGCCGATTGCGCGTTCAACCCGAAAGGCGCGAGCCATACTTGAAATCCCTCCTTTGTCATTAAGGTGCCCATCTGGCAAAAAAAAGAGCCAAGAAAAGAAAACCGTTCTAAAAGGAAATTAGAAGGTAATCTGTTCTTGGCTCATGCCTCTTTTAGTGAGTAACACGCCAATTCCATATGATTGATCGTTTTAATCGATAAAATGATGTTTAACACCATTCATTTGAATATTAACATCATAAGAATGTAAAACGCTTTCGTCAAGAGGATATTCACTTGAAAAATATCACTTTCATCATTTTCAATAACCGTCAGTGGAATGACCGAGCTCCTCAGAAAGCTCCATCCCTTCGTTTGCAGGCGTTGTTCCAACGTGTTTTGTACTGTTGCCGAGCTTATCGGTTGTCTGTAGTCCTTCCTTCACACGTTTGCCATATTCGGGATCCGCTTCTGTGAAATGCTGAATCATTTGATCACGAATAACTGTGCTGCATGTGCTGAGTGCATCTACCAAATTTTCGATAAGCTCATCCTTCTCCCAGTCCTCGAATTTGCGATAGGTCTCTCCAGCTTGTTTGAAATTGTTTTGGCGATCGATAGGCTGTTTTACGAGTTTTGCGGAATAGGAGGGCTCATGAGGCTCACCCGATTTTGGTGATTCTGTTAATCCGCCCATTGTAGACGGCTCATAATTGACATGCGGATTTTGGCCGGGAGCAATGTCAATATAGAAAGCCATTTGTCCGTCACGCTGATTGGTAGCGACACGTTTCTTCGGTGCGTTGATCGGCAATTGAAGGTAGTTGGAGCCGACGCGGTGGCGCTGAGTATCAGAATAGGAAAAAGTCCGGCCCTGCAGCATCTTATCGTCAGAGAAATCTAGACCATCTACGAGTACGCCTGTGCCAAAGGCCGCTTGCTCGACTTCTGCAAAGTAGTTTTCCGGGTTTTTGTTTAAGACCATCTTCCCAACGGGCAGCATCGGGAATAGTTCAGGGTCCCAAAGCTTTGTGTCGTCCAGCGGGTCAAAATCAAGCTCTTCATGCTCGTCATCACTCATCCACTGCACTTGTAATTCCCAAGCTGGAAATTCACCACGTTCGATGGCTTCATACAAATCTTGGGTTCCGTGATTGAAATTTTTCCCTTGGATTTGCTCTGCTTCACTTTGTTTTAAGTTGCGAATGCCTTGAAGCGGCTCCCAATGGTATTTGACGAGTACGCCTTCGCCTGCGGCATTAACCCATTTGTATGTATTGACGCCGGAGCCCTGCATTTGCCTATAGTTTGCGGGTATTCCCCATGGCGAGAACAAAAAGGTAATCATATGGGTAGCTTCCGGCGATTGAGATACAAAATCAAAAAAACGTTCCATACTTTGTACATTGGTGACTGGGTCGGGCTTGAATGCATGAACCATATCAGGAAATTTCATCGCATCCCGTATGAAAAATATTTTCAGATTGTTGCCGACAAGATCCCAGTTGCCATCTTCAGTATAAAACTTGGTAGCGAACCCGCGTGGATCGCGCAGCGTTTCTGGTGAATGGCCTCCGTGAATAACGCTGGAAAAACGAACGAATACGGGCGTACGCTTGCCCGGCTCTTGAAATAGTTTGGCTCTCGTATATTTTGCAATGGGCTCTTCGCCAAGCTTGCCGTAAGCCTCGAAATAACCGTGCGCACCTGCGCCGCGGCCGTGCACAACACGTTCTGGAATACGTTCTCTGTCAAAATGAGATATTTTCTCGATGAAATGATAGTTCTCCAGTGTCGACGGACCACGATTGCCAACAGTACGAATATTTTGATTGTCTGAGATAGGGTGACCTTGCCGATCAGTTAATGTCGAATCTGGTGTCTCATTCGTCGCCATGATGTTTTCATCCTCCAATTTAATGCAATTGATATTTCTAGCGTATAGTTTAAGTCATACAAGTTTTTATTATTCATACATTAGATATAGTAATGAAATGCTATTTTTGCTCGAAAAATGTGAAGATTATGGTATGATAGAACCATATTTGTACAATAAATGATGGATTTGCTTACGAATTGAATGTTAATTACAAAGTGTGCAGGAGGACCATATGTTAAAATTTAGTCTTTTAATATTCTTATTTTGGTTGTTTGGCAACCCGTTTATAGCTATTCTTGTCATGCTTCTCCTGCTGTATGTGCTTGATCGTCGTTTTGTCGGGTTAATGCCAAGCATATTTAAACCACTAAAAAGAATATCAAGAATAAAAAAACTGAAACAGCAAATTGATCGGTCGCCAAATGATGTGTCCTCCAAGCATGAGTTGGCTCGTCTTTTAATTGAGAGAAAGAAGTATAAAGAGGCTTTGACATGGCTTGTCCCGCTGCAGCCTATGCTTGATGAATCAGCTGAATTTTGGGATGACTTAGGGACTTGTTATTTATATACCGGTGATGAGGAAAATGGGGTTGCAGGCATACTTCGGGGGCTGGAGCTTAATCCACGCGTCAAATACGGTGCACCATACTTGAATCTAGCGGCTCATTTCTCGAATGGCCAAACGGAGCAAGCGCTTAAGCATATCCAATCCTTTCAATCGATAAACTCCTCATCCTGCGAGGCATATGATCAACTTACTACGATATATAAGAAATTAGGCAATACGGCTGAAGCCAAAAAAGCTATTGAAGAAGGACTTCGAATTTATCGTATGCTTCCTCGTTATAAGAAGCGGCAGGAGCGCAAGTGGGCCGTTCGATTGTTTTTCAAAAAATGGACGGTTTAACCTAGAACGAAATACTAGCGCTTTGGTTGATATTCATGTATTTGTAATCATTTGTTAGTGATTGTCATATTGTCGTTTAGTTTAGGATGATCCATAATGGAAGCTATAATAAATAGAAGGGCAAGATGCTTGAGATGCAACGCAACATTTGGCTTGTGGCGATTAGTATTATCGTCGTTTTAGTTTTATTAAATAATACGGCTTATTATTTTCTCACAAAAAAAACGCTGGAAGATTCCTTTAATGAAGAGCTTCTGACACATGCCAAGCGGCTGGAGATTTCGCTCGAGCAATCCCGCGAAGGCTCGGAACAGTTTCAAAACCAGATTGGACGTGAACTTCGCGCCGCCTCGATTGCAATTCAATATGCGCTTGATCCCGATATTGAGAAAGTAACGACGGAGCAGCTCATGGAGCTGCGCGATAAGCTGGACCTAAGCCACATTACCCTTCTCAAAAAATTGCCTGATGACATTGTTTTATACAAATCATCCAATGCTAAGCAAACCAATATTAGTACAAAAGAATGGAAGCCATGGTACGAGGTGTTCAACCAGCTATTCGAAAACAAAAATGCATCGGTTAATTGGCTTGGACAATCCCTTCCGAACTTCTGGAGCGGACCTTATGAGGTATCGGCAACAAATGTTGATAAGCTTAACAAATGGGGTTACTACTACGACGGAGCTACAAACTATATTATTGATCCTTATGTAGATTATGAGCGACAACAAAAGTATGAGAATGCGACAGGTGTTCACCGCATGATTGAAAATTCAATTCAAAGCAGCGATTCATTGCTTGAAATTGCTTTTATTAATCCGGAGACATTTCCTGATGGGAAAAATACGATTAATCCGCAAGGCGAGGTTCAAGGCCATAAAGTGCAGGAACCGATCTTTTACGGCACGTATAATATTAAATCGAAGCAGGATACGAATTTAGTTCGCAAAGCGTACTTTTCTAAGAAGACGGTCACGTTAAGAGAGAATATCGGCGGCAAAGAGATTTTCAAAATGTATATTCCGGTATTTGTTAATGAGCATGGTATTAATATTACCGATCGTGACGGTCAGCCTATGAATAGCTATGTGCTAATGATGACCTCTGATTATCATGTCATTCAGGATAAGCTGGACTCTCAGTTTCTGAATTTAGGCATTATTATTTTAATTGTCACCTTTTTCAGTTTGTTGATAGCTGTGTTTGCGATGAGATATTACAGGCATTCTCGCGACAAGGTTGTTCGCGTCACGCAGGAGACCTATGTGGACGAGATTAATCAAATGTTCCAGTCTATTCGAGCGCAAAGGCATGATTTCTTGAATCATGTCCAGACCATTCACTCTCTCGCAGAGCTTAACAAATCGCATGAGCTCGTTGCTTATACGAAGGAGCTGACTGGTGATATTCGATTGATGAACGATATTATCAATATTGGCAATCCGGCCATAGCAGCTTTGGTTCGTTCCAAAATCTCGCAAGCGGAAAGCAACAAAATTCAATTCAGCTGCTCCTTTACCGGACTGAATATGCAGGAAATGGGCGTTAGAACGCTTGATGTCAATCGTATGCTTGGCAATTTGATCGATAATGCTTTTGATGAGGTATTGAAATACTCGGAGGATAGGCGCCATGTTACGCTTATCGGCAAACAAACGGCGGATATGCTGGAATTTACGGTAACAAATAATTGTGACGATGCGGAGCTTGCCATTTCAAATCCTATATTTGAAGCAGGTTATTCCACTAAGCAGCAGGATCATCAAGGCTTAGGTTTATCGATTGTAAAAACGATTGCCAAGCAATATAAAGGTGATGTTTATGTGGCAGCAGAGCCGACTGGGAAATTAACGTTTACTGTGAAGATGCCATTATAATATTGTTTTGTGCCTTGCCGAGCGGAGTTCTTCGCCGGCAAGGCTTTTTTTATGCTGCCGCTTATTTCATTTGCAATTGTAATCCAGCTTTTAACGTCAAATGATGGCACCAGCCTTATTGGCTTGGTATAATAGTAAGAATGCAAGTGAACGGAAAGGAAGCGGGTGAATGTCTATGATGCACCTCAATGAAAAGCTGCACGCGCTAATTGAGCAACAACTGAACGTCCATGTTGAGACGACGATTATGAAGCGGGGCTGGCATTATTACATGGAAGGTAAAGTGAACAGCGCGAATGAGGGGAGCCATGATCATCTTTATGGGGTCGTGCAAGGATCGGATCTTTATGCGGTCATCCTTGATGCTGGTCAGCTGCGTTATAGCTCATGTACTTGTCCCTATACAGGATTTTGCAAGCATATGGCTGCTGTTTATTTTCAATATTGCAGTCAGCAGGAAGGGGGACATACACTGGCAGAGCGATCCTATTTTCGCTTGCTGGGGTTGTCTTCCGCGAGTGCGCTGCTCAAAAATACACAGGCTGCAGCACCGCCGCCTGAAGCAGCGCCTGCTTTGCCTCGCGAGCCAGGTGAACAAGCGTCAGCTGAGGAGTGGCTGGAATGGATGGAAGCGACACATGGCGACGTTTGGCGGAAATGCCGGCACTCTCTCCATGCCCTTCAACCATTATTGTCCTCATTAAAGGGGCTGGCTAAGGATTGGGAAAAAAGGATGCAGCGTTTGCATTGGTCAACAGCCATCATCTTTGTGCTGGAGCAAGCAGAGCGAGCGATTAATACGGTGGACTCGTTCAGCAGATATTATCATGAAATGTCGTTCATCCGGATGGCAGAGCCTTGGGTGGAGCATTTATATACATTGGTATCCGAGCTAACTCCCGAAGCAATGGAGCTGCGGGAAGAAGCTTGGGCGGATGCATTAATCGCTCGAGTGAAAGTATGGGCATCGAGTACCGAAAAGCAGCTTTTTGACTGGGAGTATATCTATTTAGTTTTATGCGAGAAGCTTTCAGAGAGCCGCAGCTGGTTTGAGCGGGAGTTAGCTTCGATGGTTGAGCTGTCGATGAATGAAGATGTCGAAGACGTCAATAAGGCATTTTTGCATACTGCGATTGGCATCATGTATTTTTTTGACAAACAGGATGAGAAGGCAATTGCAAATTTTGCATTAACAAGCTTTGAGCGCTCTCAAAAAGTGATGTATCCTTGCGCCGCCCAGCGGATGGAAGAAGGAAAATGGGAGCTTGTAGAGCAGTGGATGAGCTTCTTGTTCGAGCGAATCAATAAATCGAAAAACGGCCGTTCGGTGGGACCGTTCGTTACATTATGCCGAAGAGCAGATCTTGACCGGCCTGAGATGCCGATATGGACCGATTATATGAAGCAATTGCTGCCCCATTCTTATTCAGAATTATCTGACCATTGGCTGGGTCAGAAGCGTTATGATGAATGGGCTGATTTGCAAATGCTGATTGGATCAAGCCCTGAGGATGTCGGCGCTCATGCGCTTCGAGAAATTGCTAAGCTTGCGCCTCGCGCGCTAATGCCCATGTATCATCAATCGGTTGAATCGTCTATCCAATCACGGAACCGTCAAGGCTACCGAATTGCGGTTAAGCAGCTTAAGAAGCTGGAGCGGTTATATAAAGCGGATAAAGATGAAGTGAGATGGAATCAATATATTTCTGGACTTGTAAGTAAGCATCAGCGATTGCGAGCATTTCAGGAAGAGCTGTGGAAAGGGAAAATAGTTACATGAGAACTTACATTGGCGCGCGCAAGTTGACGATAGACGGATTTTGGAACGAAGAAGAGGGTACGTCCATTTGGTTAAGCGCTGTCGATCGCAAGGATTCCGCGGATGGCAAGCTGCGATCCTTATTGTTCGCATGGCACAAGGCATCCTGGTATGGAGCGGATGTCGAGGAAGTCAGTGTTGGTGAGCGTAAGATGCTCAAGGTTCCGCCGCTCCTTGCCATTGATTATTTATCCTCGCCTCAGCATGTTCGCTTGCTTCAAGTAGAGTGGACGGAGCGTTTGACGGTCTTGATGCAAATGGCAGAGTTAATAAGAATTGCTCTACTTAATGGTTGGTATATGCCTGATTGGGAGCGTTGGACGGAAGAGAAGCGAAGCTGGAGAATGGCTATTCCTGAGCAGGATACCGAGCGCAACCAGCAATGGAATGCTATTGTAGCAGCTGCTAATCAGAACGGCGATAAAGGAATTGAACAGTGGATTAGCGGAGCAATTGAGCAAATGATTGAAGAAAACGAACAGGCTGCACAGGCTTGGAGAGAAATAGGCAATGCTTCTGGAGAAGCGGTGCTGAGGAGAAAAGCAGTTGATGAGGAAGATTGGCTCATTGCCATTGGGCTTAGGAAGGATGTCCTTCCATTCCGAATTGCGCTTCAGCTGGTGGAGCCGCAGGAATCATCCATTTGGAGGCTTCGACCCGCTCTGCAAAATCGTGATGGAGGACCGTGGCTGCCAATTCGCCAGAATATCAGTGAGGTAGGCTGGGAAGCGGATACGGATGATGGACAAATCATTCCGTCAGAATGGCTTCCGCTTCTAGATGGCAAGCTGGCTAAGGAGCAGCAAAAATGGATGAATGCTCTTCCTGATTTAACAGAAGCGGAAAACGACGGCAAGCTAAGATACACCTTATCGGATAATGAAGCATGGAAGTTTCTTGAGCATGCAAGCGTTCAATTGCTGGAAGCAGGTTGTCCGGTTTTATTGCCTAGCTGGTGGGAAGCGGTACGCAATCGCAAGCTTCGTTTGAAGGCGAAGATGAAATCTTCAGTAGGCTCAGCGGCTCAGCCCATGTTTGGACTTGATCAAATCGTACAATTTGATTGGAAGCTGGCTCTTGGTGATGTGAATTTGACCGAAGCCGAATTTCTGCAATTGGCAGAGCAAAACCGTCGTCTCTTCAATGTCGGAGGCGAATGGGTTCATTTGGACCCACAAGATGTGACGCAGATTAAACAGTGGCTGAAGCGGATGGGTAAGCGCAAAGGACTATCTTTCCGTGATGTGCTGGAAATGCATTTAAGAGGCGGCATCCCGCTCGATGACAGCGGTGAGCTTGATTCGTCTATGGACACGGAAGTTGAGCTGAATGACCATCTAACCGCATGGCTCACGCAGCTGCAGCAAATTAAGGAAATACCGCTGGCGGAAATTCCAGCGACGTTTTTGGGAGAGCTTCGACCATACCAGCATGAAGGCGTATCGTGGCTGCTTTTTCTTAGGAAATTCGGGCTTGGCGGTGTGCTTGCAGATGATATGGGACTCGGAAAAACGATTCAATTTATGGCTTACCTTGTTTATATTAAGGAGAAGAAGCTTCAAATGGGAGGGCCCTCACTGCTTATTTGCCCAACTTCAGTAATAGGCAACTGGGAGAAGGAGCTCGAGCGTTTTGCTCCTTCGCTTAATGTCATGCTGCATTACGGCAATAAACGGGAGAAAGGCGAATCTTTCCGCGATTCCGTTTCAGGGGCAGATTTGGTCATAACTTCTTACTCTTTGGCACAGCTGGATGAAGAAGATTTGTGTTTAGTGGATTGGGATGCTCTTTGCCTCGACGAAGCGCAAAATATTAAAAACGTATATACAAAACAATCTACAGCAATAAGGAGACTGCCTTCGAATCATCGCCTGGCACTGACAGGAACGCCGATGGAAAATCGATTGACAGAGCTCTGGTCGATCTATGATTTTATAAATCCGGGTTATCTTGGCAATATGACCGAGTTCCGCAAGGAGATCGTCACACCGATAGAGAAAACACGAGATGAGAAGCTTATTGCTGGCCTTCAAAGCTGGGTTAAACCATTCATGCTGCGAAGAATTAAGAAGGACCCTTCGATTCAGCTGTCTTTGCCGGATAAAAATGAAACGAAGCTGTATATGACGTTGACAGCTGAACAAGGTGCGATGTATGAGAATTTAGTCGCAGACCTCCTTGAGAATTTGGATAAACTAGGTCCGATGCAGCGCAGAGGTCTCATTCTTGCAGCTTTAACCAAGCTGAAACAATTATGTGATCATCCTTCCCTGCTTAATCATGAGGATACCGCGGCTTTATGGGAAATAGAACGTTCGAATAAAGTAGCAAGGCTGCTTGAAATGTGCGAGGAAATAGCTGCCGAAGGCGAACGCTGCCTTATCTTTACCCAATATATCGATATGGGGCACCAACTGAAGCAGCTGCTTGAGGAGCGTATTGGATTACCGGTTCCGTATTTGCATGGCGGCGTGCCTAAGGTGAAGCGGGATCAAATGATTGAGCAATTTCAAAATGCGGAGGAGCCGTGCTCTGCATTTGTCCTTTCACTAAAAGCGGGGGGAACGGGTCTTAATCTGACCGCCGCAAACCATGTTTTCCATTTTGACCGGTGGTGGAATCCTGCTGTTGAGAACCAAGCGACCGACCGGGCATTCCGAATCGGCCAGACGAAAAAGGTTCAGGTGCATAAGTTTATTACACTCGGAACGCTTGAAGAGAAGATCGACGAGATGATTGAGCGAAAGCAGTCGCTTAACGATCAAGTGGTCGGTCAATCGGAGCAGTGGATTACGGAAATGTCTACTGAGGATCTTAGGGAGCTTTTTGCACTGCGAAAAGGCTGGCTAAAGGGATGAGGGATATAATTGTCAGATGGCAGTTTACGTGCAAAACAAGAAAAATTGCAGCTTGAAGGTCAAAAAACGAATAGTGAAGATAAAACATCACATAATGAAAACAATATTATAGCGGAAAATAACCAAATTCAAGGTTCTATTCCAGAGTGGCAGCGATTTTATGAGGTTGTTAGAGGGATAACGAAGGATATGCGTTACTAAAACGTAAGATTAATTTACATAGCCCGTCGGGAAAAGTAACCCGACGGGCTATAAGATTTTATCCCTCTTTTGAAAAATGAGAGAATTGTCTCCCTAACTCGTCGTTTTTTTGACCTCCTTTGAATTGGTTCTGCAGGACTATAATAAATGTGCGAGGCAAACAAGCAACACCATAAACGAGGAGGTCTTCCCAATGAAAAAGAGATCTACACTAATTGCCACTACGCTGCTTTCCCTTATGATTGTCGCATCGGCGTGCGGCGGTAACAATGCTGGTAAAGGAAATGAAGGCGCTGCAACAAATGCACCAACGAATGCAGCAACGGATGCTCCAGCAACCGATGCACCAGCAAAGGACGTAACATTGTCCCTTCGCCACACTCAAATTAAAGAAACAAGCAAAACTCGTTTGAAAATTCTTGAAGATGTTGTTGCAAAAACACAAGACGAAAATAAAGGCCTTACTTTCAAGCTTGAAGGTATTGACGAGATCGTTAACCGCGATCAAAAGCTGAAAGCTGAAATGGCTGCTGGCAACCCTCCTGATATTTTTGAAGTATTCGGTGGAGCAGACCTTAACCTTTATGTAAAAGCTAACCGCATGCTTGACTTGACACCAATCATTGCAGAACTTGGTCTTACAGACAAATTTGCAAGCTTGGACGAGTTCACTGTAGATGGCAAAGTTTATGGTCTTCCTTTCGGCGGCTATAGCGAAGCGATTTTCTACAACAAGAAAATTTTCTCTGAGCTAGGCTTGGAAATTCCTACAACTTGGACGCAATTGGTTGAAATCTCCGAAAAAATCAAAACAGCTGGCTACACACCACTCGGTTTGGCTGCTAAAGACGGCTGGGTAAACGGTATGCTTTGGAACACAGTTATGGAGCGTAACGTTGGCATCCAAGCATTCAGCGATGTTGTTGCTGGCACTGCAAAATGGACTGATCCTAACTTCGTTAAAGGTCTAACTTCATATGCTGAGCTTGTTAACAAAGATTTCTTCACTAAAGGTGCTCTAGGTCTTGCTTATGCTGATCAAGGCGCGCAATTGCTTTCTGGTAAAGCTGCAATGGTATTCACAGGAACTTGGGATGCTAACCGCTTCTCAGGCGACGAAGCTGGCGATCTTAAAGGTCAAATCGGTTACTTCGGCTTCCCGTCAATCGAAGGCGGCGCTGGCGACCAAACTTCAATCAACGCTTCATACTCAAACGGCTTTGGTTTCTCTGCTACGCTAACTGAAGATCAAATTGCAGCAGTTAAGAAATTTATCGCTAACTTCTATTCCGAAGAGGTTCAAAAACGTACTTTGGTAGAAGACAAATTGCTTCCTTCTTTGAAACTAAGCGATCTATCTGGTGTTGACCCGCTTACAACTGAAATCTTGACGGTTATGGCTAACGCTTCCAGCTCATGGAAAGCTTATGATGCAATCGTTCAACCAGCAGTAGGCGCTGACATTAACGTTGGTATTCAAGAGCTTATCGGTAAAGTAAGCACACCAGAAAAAGTAGCTGCAAAAATTCAAGCATCGCAAGATAAAGCGAACGCAGCTAAGTAATCGCAACACATTACATTCGATCCTGCTATGCAAGAGGGTGTGCTTCCTTCCTGGAGGGCACCCTCTTTTAACGCTAGGACAAAAGGAGGACATTATGAACAGAGCGCTCAAAAATCCGATTACTTACGTGGCGTTCATTATTCCGACGCTTGCTTTATATGCTTTGTTTTTTGTTTATCCCGTTATCGTATCTTTTTTTTACGGTTTCTTTCGTTGGGATGGCATTACTGAGAAGGTGTTTATCGGATTTGATAACTTTACGAGATTGTGGCAGGATGAAATTTTTAGAAAAGCACTTTTAAACAACTTTTATTTCATGGCGTTTTCCCTAATCGTGAACATTCCGCTCGTCTTCTTGATTTCGATCATTATTAGTAAAGTTAGACGGATGCGTGACTTTTACAAATCGGCCGTATTTGTGCCGGTTGTTATATCGACGGCTACTGTAGCCATTTTGTTCGGCGTTTTGTACAACTATGATTCAGGAATGATCAATCAATTAATTCGTCTAGTTGCACCGGAAAGCTGGGCGCGCGAATGGTTGTCGGATCCCAAGCTTGCAATGCTCTCGATTCTTATCGCGAATGCATGGCAAAATATCGGCTTCTTCATAGTACTTTGTTTGGCAGCAATTCTAAACATTCCGAAAGAAATTATCGAAGCTTCTAAGCTGGATGGCGTAACCGGCTGGCAAGAAACATGGATGATCACATTGCCGCTCGTAAGACCAATCCTATTTGTAATGCTGCTTCTTTCTGTTTCGGGAACGATGAAGGTGCTTGATATCGTACAAATCATGACGAACGGCGGTCCTTTCCAATCCACAGAAGTTATGGCGACTTATATGCTTAAAGTTGGCTTCCGCTCTCTTGAACTTGGATATGGCAGCGCGATCGGTGTTGCGATGTTCATTATTATTTTGATTCTTACGGGTATTTTACAACGCATCACAAAAAGCGAGGAGGTGCAGTACTAATGGAACGTTCCCGAGGCACACAATGGTGGATGCATACATTTTTAATGGGGTATGTTGCAGTAGTGCTCTTCCCTCTGTTATGGTTATTCATGTCATCATTCAAAACAAACCGTGAAATAACAGTAAATACATGGTCTTTGCCAACTAGCTTTAACTTCGATAACTATATCGCTGCTTGGGAAACGGCTAATATTGGTAAATATGCGCTGAACAGTACAATTGTAACCGTTGCAGCTTGTGTATTGACGCTCCTTTTTGCAGCGATGACTTCATTTGCGATTGCGCGGATGAAATACACGAAGATGAATAAAGCTGTTTATAATTTCATTTTACTTGGCCTAATCGTCCCAGCGGGTGCATTGTTTATCCCGTTGTACCGTTTAATTCAAAAGATCCATTTGTTTGGACAGCCATTATACGATACGCATTGGTCATTAATTTTGGTATACACCACATATGCTTTGCCGATAACTGTGTTTATTATTTATGCATTTATGCTTTCGATTCCAAATGAGCTTGAGGAAGCTGGCATTATGGACGGGCTAGGCGCAAGCGGTCTGTTCTTCAGAATTATTATTCCGATTTCGATGCCGGCACTAGTTACTGTATTTATTTTAAATTTCATTGGCAACTGGAACGAATATATTTTGTCCCAACTATTTATAACATCTGAATCACTCAAAACACTGCCAACGGGTATGGCAACCTTTAATGATGGCTACCGCACAAACTTTGCATCGCTATCTGCTGCGGTAATCATAAGCATTATTCCGGTCCTGGTTGTGTATGTGTTCTTGCAGCGTCAAATCATTGAAGGTATGACTGCAGGCAGTGTGAAGGGTTAAGAAAGAAGGAGCCTCCTAGATGAACTTGAGACCGAAATTGATGCTTGCATTCATATTTCTGATCGTCATTCCGATGATTGGCCTCGGCATATTCTCATTCATTAACTCTGAGACGCTGCTGGAGAAAAAGTATAGCGAGCAAACCGAAATTTCGCTCAGGGCTGTAGGAGGCAATATTCATTATTTCTTTCGAGAGCTTGATCAGCTATCCGATGGTAATTTAACGAGCACAGAGGTGCAGGATACACTGAAATACAGCTCGTATAATTCTAATGATGCTGGCACGCTCATTCAAATTAACCAAGCAGAGAAAGAAATGAAACGGATTTTGTTCCAACATCCTGCTGTCAGCTTTGTTGTGCTGTACGCGAAGGATGGCACGATGTTTCGCTCTTATCGCAACGATCCGACGACGTTCAAACCTATTTCCTTCGATATGCTCAAACAGCATTCCGTCTATAAGGATGTTATGAATCTTGGCGGACGTCCGCTTTGGATTGGACCTTATGAACAGCGTGAGCTGACAGGTGTTGAACCGCCACTATTTACACAAATTCGAGTCGTTAAGGACATTGAGTCATTTAATGATTTGGGCGTAATGATTACGCAGTACAAAACGGAAGAAATATCGAGCATGCTCAAAACCTTTCAAAACCCGCAATCCAATGCAGCTGAAACAAGATACCTCATTGTCAATAAAGCAGGCCTTATTATGCTAGACAGCAAAAAAAAGATGGATGGTCATAATATAAATGAACAGACCGATTCATTGCCGCAGCACACGAATAACTACAACAGCTCGCGAGAAAAGTTTGAAGGAATAGACAGTCTGGTTTCTTCCTATCAATTGGATCGCAATGGTTGGATACTTGTGTCCATAAAGCCTTGGGATTCACTTACTAACGAAAATGTTCGGTTTGTCCAGTGGATTGGAATGATTACGGTCCTTGGTTTGCTATCGGCGGTGTTGTTCAACGTCTTTTTTGTTAACCGAGTAGCCAAAACGATCATTAAAGTTGTTCGTAAAATGAGATTGGTTGAGCAGGGATTACTTGATATTCGAGTAACAGCTCAAGGTAAGGATGAAACCGTTCTACTGGCCAACAGCTTCAATAGTATGGTTGAGCGAATCGGCAATTTGCTAAGTGAAGTGCGCAGAGAGCAGGCACGTAAGCAGCATGCGGAAATGATGCTTATGCAGGCACAGATTAAACCGCATTTCCTATTTAATACGCTTGAATCAATTAATGCTCTTGCAGCACAAAATGAAGGCGCAAAAATTATGTTAATGGTGCGCAGATTAAGCAATTTGCTTCGCACAAGCATGCATCAATCCGAAGAAATAAGGATCAGCCAAGAAATTGAGCATGTCCGCAGTTATTTGGAAATTCAGAAATACCGCTTCGAGGAGCTTTTCTCATACGAATTGAATGTCCCGGCAGAAGCACTTGATTTCTCCATACTAAAGCTTTCGCTTCAACCGCTCGTAGAAAATAGCATTCAGCATGGGTTTGATGGTTATGAAGACGGACAAGGCAGGATATCGATTGATGTAACTGCTGAGCCTCATCAGATCGTCATTATGGTTCGTGACAACGGATTAGGCATGAGCTCCAGAGTGCTGACTAAGCTGTCAGCAGAGTCAGACTCTGAAAGCAAGCAGACGGATGCTGCGCAAATGGGTGAGAGAAGAGGACTTGGATTACGAAATGTTGCAGATCGCTTGCGCATACATTATGGTCCTGCGTTCGGTTTGTGGATTTGTAGTCAAGAAGGCAGCGGGACCGTTATTCGCTGTGTAATTCCGAAGAGCAGAGGTGATCAGCTATGACGGGTAAAGTACTCCTAGTTGACGATGAGGCACATATTACGAGAAATTTAGAAAAAGTTATTCCCTGGGAAATGCTAGGGCTCACCGTTGGCGGTACAGCTAAAAATGGTGTTGAAGCGTTAGAGCTTATGGAGCAGCAACACTTTGATTTATTGCTGTGCGATATTCGCATGCCGGTTATGGACGGTTTGGAGCTTGTTCGGCATATCCGTGATAAAGCAATGGCTTGCGATATTATTATGCTGTCGGGATATCAGGATTTCGCTTATACGCGAACAGCAATTCAATTTGGCGTCAATGATTACGTCTTAAAGCCGATACCTTATGATGAATTAACAGGTGTTATTGCTAGAGTGATGTCTACTCAGCGCAGTAAGCAGAAGCTGCAGCAGGAAGAGAAGCAGAAGCTTGGCCGGATGATCGATCTCGCTAGCGAGAAAATTTTGTACGATATTATTATGGATTATACCGATGTTACTGCAGATAATTGGCTCTTGACCGGAGATGAACAGCAGCTCAAGCGGCAGCAGTTCGTCTTAATTGTGCTTGATCTTGATGTAAGCTCGGAGAAGACGAAGGATTGGCGCGACTGGTCCGATAAGGAAAGAAAGCTGTGGAATTTTGCTGTATGTAATGTACTGCGTGAGAAGCTGCAGCAAAATGGGCTGCATCATGCGGTTATTCAAATTCGAGATGGTGAGTGGTGTGTACTCATTGAAACGGAGAAAACGGCTGAATTTGATATTGCCTTCATTAAAAACTGGGCAGACATGTTGTTGTCTGCGATTAAGAGCCATGTAAAGCTGAATTTATTTGCAGGTATTTATCATAAGTTTGCAGCGGTTGCTGACTTATCCCAAGCCTATAAGCTAGTACAGCAAGGGATGCAGCTCACGCCTGTCCATGATATTATCGCCATTTATCCATCTGCTCAGCAAAAATCATCGCAAGCAGATCAAGCGTTTTGGGATACTGCAGAGAAATTAATTGGAGCGGTTAAACGCGGGGATACGATAAGCGTGGACAGCGAGCTTCAAAGTATTACGCTGCTGCTGCAGCGAATGAATGAGCCTTCATTAAATCGTGTGAAGCCGCTGCTTCATTTCTTTGTCCTGCATCTTATGCGTGAGATGAAAGAAATGGGCGTATTTACTCGCGAGCAAGAGGATATGCTTTGGCGCAGATTGGATCGCCGCTTTGGCATTAAGGATTTATTATCAGTTATTCGTCAAGTTACGAATACGGTCTCGGAGAAATCTATGGATAAGAAAAAGCAATCGGAACGTTCAATGGCTGAAGCGAAAGCCTTTTTGGACCGCAATCTTTATCGCGATCTAAGTGTAGAAGAAACGGCAACTCATGTCGGTTTAAGCACCTCTTATTTTAGTTTATTGTTCAAGCAGACTTTTGGCGAAACGTTTATCGAATATGTAACGCGGCAGCGGATGGAGCGCGCGAAGGCAATGCTTGGGGAATCGCTCAAGAGTGTTGCACAAATCGCGAAGGAAGTCGGTTATGCGGAGCGGCGATATTTCACAAAAGTATTTATGAAATATACAGGTGAGAATCCTACCGATTATCGTACGAGACGGCAAGAGGGCGGACAACATAACGAGGCTTTAAATGAGCCGTCGTAATAGGGTTGATAAGTGAAGGGACGGGGAAGCATTGACGACAACGCGTGAGTGGGATAACTGGAGCTTGAAGAAGAAGGTTGGACAATTATTTGTATTTGGTTTTCATGGCTTTGAGCCAACGGCGCAAATCAAACAGTTAATTGAAACGAGCGGCATTGGCGGAACGATCTATTTTTCCCGCAATGTGAAGGATGCTAAGCAGGTGCACAAGCTTAGCGGCGAGCTTCAAAGCATCGCAAGAAAAGCTGGCAATCCGCCTCTATTCGTAGCGATCGATCAAGAAGGCGGCATGGTTGCAAGACTAGTTGACGGTGTAACGCTTATGCCGGGCAACATGGCACTTGGTGCAACCGGCGATAAGGAGAGCGCTAGAGAGACAGCATTTGTATGTGGTGAAGAGCTTCGTCAATTGGGTGTTACGATGAATTATGCGCCTTGTATTGATGTTAACAATAATCCGGATAATCCCGTTATTAATGTACGTTCGTATAGCGACCGCTCTGATGTCGTTGCGGAACTCGGAGCAGCCGCAGTAGCAGGCTATCAAGCTGCACGAGTTGCTGCGACAGTTAAGCATTTTCCAGGGCATGGCGATACGGCGGTGGATTCCCATCATGCGCTGCCGATATTGCTGCATGGGCGTGATCGGTTAGACGCGATTGAGTTGAAGCCGTTTCGCGCTGCAATTGAAGCAGGTACGGACTGCATTATGACAGCGCATGTTTGCTTGCCTGCGCTTGATCCATCAGGCGTGCCATCGACTTTGTCAGAGCCTGTCATCACGGGTTTACTGCGCAAAGAGCTTGGTTATGACGGGATTGTTGTGACAGATTGTTTAGAGATGGATGCGATTGATAAAACCTATGGACCAGAGCAAGGCGCTATTAAGGCGCTGCAAGCGGGAGCCGATATGGTGCTGATCAGCCATACATTTGATAAACAATGGGCTGCCCTAGAAGCCGTTGTGCGTGCTGTTGAGAATGGTGAACTTGCAGAAGCTCGTATTAACGAGGCGCTTAATCGGATTATGACACTTAAGGAGAAGCTTGTGCTTGAGGAGCCTTTGCTGCCGTGGTCACAAGTGGAATGGGAAATTGGTACGGAAGTAAATCGAGCTGTTGCAATTAAATGGAGTGAGGCTTCAGTTACGCTAGTAAAAGATGAAGGGCCATTGCTGCCATTAAGCCGCGAGAAAAGCACGCTCGTATTGTGGCCGAAAATAGTACCTGTTTCGGTAGCTGACGAAATGCTTTCAGGCGACGGCTCATTAGGTCACTTTCTTGGAGAGTATGGAGCTAATATCGTCGAGCGTCAAATGGATGATGACCATCCATTCGCTGATTTGGAAACATTCTCACAAATCGTCGTTGTCACTTACGACGCTTCGAAGCATCCCGTAGAGCGCGATATTGCACGCGAGGTCGTAAAATTGGCACCGGAGCGTACGATAGCTGTGTCGGTTCGGAACCCGCTTGATCTATTGCTATACCCGGAAGTAAAAACGTACATGGCAGTGTATGAGTGTCGTCCACTCGCGCTTGCTGCTGCTGCGAGAGTATTGTTAGGTGATCTTAAGCCGCAAGGCAAGCTGCCGTTAGAAATTTCGGCTGCGTACCCATTCGGCTGGAGTGCTGCTGTTCATAGCTAATATAAACCAAAGCCGGGCCGCGAGATATATCTCGCGGCCATTTTGTATGGAACACTTATTGTCCAATTAAATTGGAATAGGTTAAGTCATGCAAAATATAAGCAAGGAAAAAAACAACACAGTCATTCTCATAGCGATGCTGAACCTTAACCAGCTGGTTATAATAAGTATCAGCGTAATGAGGATTATTTCGCATCTCAAGGCTTGCTTTGATTAAGGCGTCCAGCTTGTCAGAAATATCAACGAGCTCACCGTTTGCATCTGCTGACTTGCTGTGCACAATGAACTCGGTCATATCTTCATGAAAAAACGATGGAAGCTTATTAATCATGAACTGAGCGGTTTCTTTCTCGTATTGCTCGAAAGCGTGTTTAATGTCTGGATTATTGTGCTTGAAATTCGATACAACATCGCCGGATAAAGCTTCAGGCAAATCATGAAGGGCAGCTTTGGCGAGCAGCTTATAGAGATCGATATTTTTATTGCCGAAGCGCTCGATTTCAAGCAGCCCATTAAACAAAGCAAGTGAAGCGACTCGGAAGGAATGTGTCGCATCATTGTCTGGAACGAGATTATAGCTGCCGTTCCATCTTTTTACGGTATCGAGATTCATAATATATTGGATAAATTCATAAAAGCCATCATGTTTATCGTACTCATCGAGCAGCCAGTGTATGGATGGAAGCTCTGTGCTTCGCAGCACTTGTTCGAGCTCCTTATATTTGGCATGAAAAAAAGGATTCGTGTCATAACGGGATTCTCTGTGACAATACAAATAGGCATCCAGCGTATCGATGGCATCAACTAAGCGTCCAATAGGTGAATCATCTTGTGCATGGACGATAAAATCGAAGGCTTGAGCCTGTAGAGACTTGGATAGGTACGAGACAATCTCCTTGCTAAGTTCCATCTCGAAGTCTCGGATATGATTCATAACGAGCGATTCTTTTTTGGTGACATGTTTAATGGAGCCGGTGCCCGTGTTTTTGAGATCACCCCATAAGCATCTTCCGACAAGCTTCAGCTTATCTAACGGCTGCTTGAATATTTTTTCTTCAATAATACCAATCAAAATCGACAATGCAGCGCATCTAAAGCTATGAGCGGAGGCGTTATCCTCAAATCGTGGAGCGTATTCGCTCCATCTAGGTACATATTGCATCCGAATGATCGTATTGGTGAATTTACCGTTTTTCATAAATCGGGCTCCTTTTTAGTCGAAGTTCAAGAGTTTCCGTTCATGTGCGGAGTGTCTATGTTATTATATAGCTTATGTACAAAATCGACTAGAAGAGGTAAATGAGGGAAAGATCATGCGTGAATGGGGTTTAGCTTTTAACCAGCAATTTGAGAGATGGATGTTCATCATTATTCCAGGATCGTTGATACTTGGCTTTCTATTTGCAACACAGCTTCAGCCTTTTATTGAAATGGTTCCATACCTATTTGCCTATGTGACGCTAACGATGGCCATTGGCTGCGGATTAGGACAATTGCGAGAGGTATTGAAGCGGCCGGGCATTATGGGGCTTACTTTTTTGATCGCTCATGTCGTATCTCCGCTGGTAGCCTATGGACTTGGGGCACTCGCATTTGGTGCAGATTCGCCCTATGTGGTGGGCCTCGTTTTGTTTACGCTTATACCAATCGGAGTGTCTACCGTGCTATGGGTTGGCATGTCAGGAGGCAGCGTTCCGCTTATGCTAGCCATGGTTGTGCTCGATTCAGCGCTTAGTCCACTGGTTGTGCCGGCGGGTATCCATCTGTTCTTTGACTCCGCTGTTGAAGTGAAGGCAGGACCCATTATTGTTGATTTGCTCGTTATTATTGTACTTCCTACGATCATTGGCGTCGCCCTTAATCAAATGAGCCGAGGACGTATTCAAAGCATCGTGCAGCCGTTTACAGCACCGCTTTCCAAGCTTTGTTTCGTCGGTGTTGTCGCGTTAAATGCATCGGCTATTGCGCCGCATTTAGGAGAACTGAAGCAGGATATGCTGCTGCTCGTTCCGATTGTTGTGCTGCTGGTTAGTGCCTGTTACGCCTTCGGCTACATTGGAACGGCGCCGCTTCGCAAACGCGAGCAGCAGGTGACGGTTTCCTATGCAACAGGAATGCGCAACATTTCTCTTGGCATTGTGCTGGCGCTCGGTTATTTCAGTCCAATAGCGGCTGTGCCTGTTGTGTTGTCGATTCTTATTCAGCAGCCTTTAGCAACCGTGTACCATTATGTTTTACAAAAACTTAATAATCACAAGGGTAGCGAAAGTACTGCGACGCATGTACCATAAACGATGTGTGCATGATTAAACATAAGGAGTGAATGTTAATGAACAGCTTCCGCACTAGGCTGACGCTCATCATGATTGCGATGATCGCATTATCGGTCAGTGCAGCAGGATTATTTATGGTCAAAACGTTCAAAGAAAACCATATCAACGCGCTTGAAGACAATATGGTTCGTGAGATGCAGATCATCTCGGCAAAAATGAATTGGAAATCAGGCGAAATTTCCTCCTTATATGACTATTATACAGATGAGGCAAAGGAGCTCCAGCGTTATGCGGGTGCTCGAGTAACCTTTATTCGCAATGATGGTGTGGTGTTAGGTGATTCAAATGGAGATCCTCGGGATATGGACAATCATCTAAACCGTACCGAAGTTAAGGAAGCATTGGCTACAGGAACAGGAAGATCGATTCGGGCCAGTGAAACGGTTAGACAAAATATGATGTATGTCGCTATTCCTGTGACGGTGGTGCCGGGTCAAGCGCCTGATGTCATTCGCCTTGCGATGAGTTTGAAGGAAGTTGATGAAAGCATACGTCAATTGACGATGATGCTGTTTTTAGGTTTGCTTGTACTTTTCCTTATTGCAGCTTTTATTAGCTATCGCTTGGCACTTGGTCTGACAAGACCTCTGGAGCAAATTACGAAGGTTGCTAAACGCATCAAAAACATGGATTATTTGGCAAGAGTAAAAGTGATGAAGCAAGATGAAATTGGTGAGCTTGGAAATGCTATTAATGCGATGGCAGACAGCTTGCAAGTTCAAATGACGCGTATTCAGCAAAATGAGAATCAGCTTGAGAGTGTTCTCGATAATATGATTAACGGAATCGTCATGATCGACCTAAATGGAAAAATCGTATTGATGAACAGACGTGCAGAGGAAGTGCTCGGCTTCTCCGCTCGTGAGCTCGTTGGCCGCCATTATGCGGAAGCGAAGCAGCAATACGAGCTGTCGCAAATGATTCAAGAGGGTCTTAAAAGCAAACAGCATCTGCGTGAGGAAATTACGTTTTATTTTCCAGAGGAGAGGCTGCTGGAGCTTAATCTGGTGCCGATTCATCCGGAAGGGAATGATTTCTCTGGTGTGCTGCTCGTATTGCAGGACGTTTCCGCTATTCGCAGACTGGAGAGGATGCGCAGTGAATTTGTCGCAAACGTCTCCCATGAGCTGAAGACGCCAATTACTGCAGTAAAAGGTTTTGCTGAGACGCTGCTTGGCGGCGCGGTTAACGATGAGGAAACAGCACGTTCTTTCTTGCAAATTATATTTGATGAGTCAGATCGACTTAACCGATTGATCGGAGATATATTGGAGCTGTCCAAAATCGAGTCACGGCGAGTGCCGCTTGTCTTCTCGCCTGTAGAAGTGGATACATTCGTTCACAAATCGATTAAGCTGATGGAATCAGAAGCGGTACGCAAAAGAATTGAGCTCAGCATGAACATCGAGCCGGGTCTTTATGTTGAAGCCGATGAGGATCGTTTGCGTCAAATCATTATGAATTTGTTATCGAACGGGATTAACTACACGCCTGAAGGGGGCAGAGTATCCTTAAAGGTTGAAGGTTTGGGCGATGATCATATTCGCATTCAAATTAGCGATTCCGGCATAGGTATTCCGAAAAAGGATTTGCCGCGTATATTTGAACGCTTTTATCGCGTAGACAAAGCACGTTCGCGCAGCTCAGGCGGTACGGGGCTTGGATTATCGATCGTTAAGCATCTCGTTGAGCTTCATAAAGGTACCATTACGGTAACAAGCGATGTTGGTGTAGGCTCTACATTCACGATCGAGCTGCCTGTACTGCAATAGAAAAAAAGATTTACCTATTCTTCATGAATCCGTGATAAACTAAAGCTAAACGTTCTAAATATGCGGATGCGGCGTCTTTGGCGCCGCCATTCGCCAGGTTGGAGGTAACATGTCGCATAAAGTGCTCGTCATTGAAGATGAACCGACATTAGCAAGGCTTTTGTCGTACAATTTGACCCAAGAGGGCTATGAAACGACCGTTATCGATCATGGCGGGGAAGGCTTGCAGACGGCTTTGCAGCGTAATTTCGATTTGGTCATCTTAGATATCATGCTTCCTGGCATGAACGGCTTTGAAATATTAAACCGTCTTCGCCAAAATGGCGTAAGAACACCGGTCATTATTTTAACAGCTCGCAATGCGGAGGAAGAGGTTGTGCAAGGACTGAAGCATGGTGCTGATGATTATATTACGAAGCCGTTTGGCGTGGCTGAGCTTCTAGCACGCGTATCCGCGGTGCTTCGTCGGACACAGCTTGATGATAGCAAGCCGATCGAGTCTTCAGAAAAAGTCATTACAGCTGGTGATTTGTCCATCTATCCCGAGAAGTATGAGGTCATCTTAAACGGCGATACGATTCCGCTTAGACCGAAGGAGTTCGAGGTTCTGCTTTATTTAGTACAGCGTCCAGGCATGGTAATTACGCGGGATGATCTTATGAATGTCGTGTGGGGCTTCGATTATATCGGCGGCCAACGTACGGTTGATGTTCATGTGAGCTCATTGCGGAAGAAGCTGGAGCTTGGTCAGCAATCTGTACAAATCGAATCGATCCGTGGTGTAGGTTATAAGCTCGTTATGCCAAAAAAGCTCGTTACCCCGAAATTATAGGGTGGACGAGCTTTTTCTAATAGTTATGAAAGTATATCATTTGCTCCTACTTATCTTATATTTCTCCGTCAAAGCTGCTTCAGCATCCAAAGGACGCTGGAGGCATTTTTACTTGATAAGCAGACTATTGCCGGTTAAGCACAAGCATCTTACGCTGGAATTGCTTAGGCGAGCAGTCGTTGTATTTTTTAAACATTTTATAAAAATGCGCCATATTCGGCATCCCGATTCGCTCGCCAACCTCCGATATGCTCAAATCCTTCGTCAGCAATATGCGTTCAGCCCACTTCACCTTGCGATAATTCACATATTCCGTAAAAGAAAGCCCGATCGTTTTTTTGAAATATTTTACGAAGTAATAATAGCTCATATTGGCGATCTTGCAAACCTCTTCAACTTGGATACGATCTGTCAGATGATTTTCGATATAATCGAGCACCGGTTTCAGGCGTATACGTTCAAAGTTATCTTGCTCAATCAACACTTTGCGACTGTCGTTGCGGAGCAAAAGCAGTAATATTTGCTTGACTAAAACGCTGACTGCCAGCTCGTAGCCATTTTCCTTATGTGTTGTCTCGTGCAATAGCTGATGAATGTAAGAGACAGCTTGCTGCTTTGCGGTGTTGTTTTCTTGGAAAATATAATTCGCTTTACTGAGCGGTGTTTGGGTTTCTGAGAAGTACCGCATATAGGGAATCGTGCTTTGATCAAAAAACGGTTCCAGATCGAATTGAAGCACAATATAATCGAGCAAGTTATGGCTGCGATCGGAGTGCAGCTCCGAAGCTCCGATAAGCACGATGTCGCCGGAAGTCAGGTGAAAGCTTTCTTCATCGACGTAAACGTCCAGCTCACCCTCAAGAATGAGCAGCAGCTCAACCTGTTTATGATAATGCCAGTTTGTGTAACCGTCCAGACTGCGAATGGGGCGAAAAACGCGCAGCGACAGCAATGGGTTTTCGTATGCGACTTTTTCATTTATTGCTTCCAAATCTAATGTTACCCCCTTGGCGCTGCATGACAATATCCTTATTGTAGTGAATGCTTTCGCCATTAGCAATAAGGGAGCAGTATAAATGATGCGCGATTGCTCATTTATCGTTAAAATAGATATAACTTAGCAAGTATACGGAGTAAGGGATTAGCAGAGAGGGCTGGACGACATATGGAACGGGATTCGATAAAGGATTATGGTTTGGAAAATGTGCTGCTGCTCGACCGAATGAATGAGCTGGATGAATTAGATGTGTTATATCCATTTGCGCTGGATGAGCTGCTTTGCAGAAAAACAGGGCAGGGAGGTCCAGCCATTTGCCATATTTGGCGTCACCCAAGAGCGTTTGTTATGGGGCTGCGCGATAGCCGATTGCCAGGCGCTGGCGACGCTGAAATGACTCTTCAATCGGAAGGCTGGTCTACTGCTGTGCGCAATTCGGGAGGAGCTGCGGTACCGCTTGATTTGGGGGTCATTAATATATCGCTGATCATGCCGAAAAAAGCGTTGGACTCTTTTCATTTTCATGATGATTTTGAAAAAATGTATGGGCTGATTCGTCATGCATTACAGGAGACGGGCTGCCAGGTAGATAAAGGGGAAATCAAAGGCGCTTATTGTCCTGGCGAATTTGATTTGAGCATTGGCGGGTATAAGTTTTGCGGGATCGCACAGCGTCGGCAGACGCATGCCTTTATTGTACAAGCTTTTATTGTAGCGGATGGATCTGGCCAGGAGCGGGCCAGCTTCGTTCGATCCTTCTATGATAAAGCTGCGCAGGGGGAAAACGAAAACGATTATCCGCTTGTGGCTGCTGAAAGCACGGCTAGTTTGGAGCAATTGACATCGCTTGGCGCAGGAGCCGGAGAAGCTTTTGTCAAAGCGGTCAAACGAGTCATAGCTTCGCAGCAGACGGAAGCGGGTATGAGAGAAGCAGAGTCGAAGCTTGTAATGCCGACAAAAGAACAAATCATGGAAATGGCCAACTTATTGCGTTCCAGGTATGCGATTCCATCTCAATAAATTACACTAACGTTCCGTTTTGCGGATGAGCTGGTTGACGACCTCTGAGAAAATAAGACCAATGGCAATGGCTCCTGAGAGCATGAATGCTTTTACGGCTAGCTGCACGGCAATGTCATAATTGTCTTCCACGACGTTTCTCATGGCATCGTAGGCGAGTCCGCCGGGAACTAAAGGAATAATGCCGGATACGCTGAAGACGATGATGGGCGTTTTGTACAGCTTTGAGAATAGCTGGCTCACTACGGTCACGATAAAAGCAGCAATTAACGTCGCAGGAATGGTATCCAGCGACAGCTCAGTGCAGGAAATATAAATGAACCAGCCTATCATGCCAACAATACCGCAGTGCACAAGCGTTCGCTTCGGTACGTTGAAGATGAGGCCGAAGGCTGCTGAAGCTATAAAGCTAGTGACTAGCTGTTCTAATATCGACAACGTAATACACCTCCGAATTTTGCGAAATATAAGAAAGTATATCATTTTCTATTACTTGTCTTATATTTCTCCGTCAAAGCTGCTTCAGCGTCTAAAGTACGCCGAAGGCGTTTTTGCTCGATTAATAAAACGAGAGCACTGCGGCGATTCCCGCGCCCACAGCGAATGCCGTGAGAAAAGCTTCTGCTCCCTTCGAAAGCCCTGATACAAGGTGGCCTGCCATCAGGTCTCTGACTGCTGCTGTAATATGCAAGCCGGGCACTAGAGGCATAACAGAGCCGATAATAATTTTATCGAGGTCAAATCCATATCCTTTATGTACAAACAGCACGGACAAGGTGCCGATCAGCAAAGCCGTAATAAACTCGGAGAAAAACTTGATCGGCACGATTCGATGCAGTTTAACTGAAAAACCGAAGCTAATGCCGCTGATGAGCACAACAGGGATGAAGTCGCGCCAGCTGCCTTGGAACATGATAAGAAAACAGCCGCTCGCTATAGCAGCTGCTATGGTCTTCATCCAAACCGGATAAACGAAAGCGTTAGAGTCTATTTCCTGTAAAAGTCGGTGTGCATCGCCAGCAGCCAGCGTGCCGGTGCTAATTTTTCTGGAAATATCGTTGACTAAGGATACCTTAAGCAAATTCGTCGAACGCTCGGAAATACGAATGAGCTTCGTCATCTGGGATGAACCGTCAATGGCAAATATAATACCGGTCGGCGTGACGAAGCTATGGGAGTTCTCTATGCCGTAAGCAGCTGCAATTCGGGACATCGTATCTTCGACACGATAGGTTTCGCCGCCGTTTTGCAAAATGATTTTGCCGGCCAATAAACAAATTTGTGTAATCTCATGGCTATTGATGATGCTTTTATCCATTGCGGCCTGCCTCCCCATTCCGAGCGAAGTTGTTCTTTATCCTGTTCTTACTTGCTGCTTTTGGTTTGGTGCTCGAATTCAGCGCGAATACGTGCGAGCAGCGTAGAATCGGCAAATACGTCGTATGCGGTTGCTGCTAGCATTTTGGCGCCAAATAACATGCCGTCCAGCGCATATTCGGTCATTGCCGCATCACGAAACGCCTCCGTATGAAGCAGCAAACGATCTTGTACCACCTTGACGTAAGGATGAATAGCTGGACAGCGAACGGAGACGTTGCCTAAATCAAGCGAGCCATGATCCTTGCCGATTTCCATATCCTCAAGGCGAATGCCTGCCTCGATTAGATTCGTATTGAACTGCTCGGACAATGCTTCATTAGTAAGCAGCTCGTCATAAGAGTATTCGAAATGATTTGTTGTAACGGTGCAGCCCGTCTGCAATGCGGCTCCTTCTGCACAGCGCAGTACTTTCGCAGTGAGCTCGTTTGTATACGTGCGTGAAGCCGAGCGGACATAAAATTTGGCCGATGCATAATCAGGAATGATGTTCGGCGCCTTGCCGCCGTTGTCAATAATACCATGAATGCGCGCATCGCTGCGTGTTTGTTGGCGCAGCGCATTAACGCTATTGAATAGCTGAAGCACAGCGTCCAGCGCATTAATTCCTTCATATGGACTTGCAGCTGCATGCGCGGCTAGACCATGAAATTCAAACTGCACAGCATCCAGCGCTAGTGATTCGCCTGAACGTTCAAACGTATAGTATGGATGCGCCATTAAAGCGAAGTCGCAGTCATCGAATAAACCTGCCTCTGCCATTGGTACTTTCGCTCCGCGTGTTTCCTCGGCTGGCGTACCATAGATGCGAATTTTTCCGCCAATGCCGCTGTTTATCAAAGCCGCTTTAAGTCCGACAGCTGCTGCCATGCTCATAGAGCAGATGAGATGATGTCCACAGGCATGTCCAATTTCTGGCAAAGCATCATACTCGCATAAGAAGCCAACTGTCGGGCCAGGGCTTCCTGTATCGTAAACACCGATAAAAGATGTCTCAATGCCTAAAATACCACGTTCAACCTCAAACCCGTATTTTACAAGCTCCGTACAAAGCAGCTCAGAAGCAAAAAACTCCTCATGTCCAAGCTCTGGCCGGCTGCCCACCGATCGTGATATCGTGCGAAAAGCGTCCGCATAAAGATCAATTTCATTAAATATAAGTTTTTTATTAGTCATGATGATATGAACCTCCTGAAATGAAGTGAAACCTATGAATTCGGCTGTATGTTCGGAATAGGTCGGCTACAAACAGCGGAAAGTCTGCTATTAGCACGTATGTGTTCTTGCAGCCTCCGAAGTAACCTATCTGAGCGTCCGTAAGAACCTATAGGTTCTTACGGAGCCTGTCAGGCGTGCTGCCAACAGCGGAAAGTTTGCTGTTAGCACGTATGTGTTTTTACAGCCTCCGAAGTTACCTAGCTGAGCGTCTGTAAGAACCTATAGGTTCTTATGGAGCCAGTCAGGCGTGCTGCCAACAGCGGAAAGCTGCTGTTAGCACGTATGTGTTCTTACAGCCTCCAAAGTAACCTATCTATGTGCTTGTAAGAACCTATAGGTTCTTACGGAGCCAACTCCGAGTGGCCCAACTGCCCCCACATCAACGCATGCCGTGAATTTTTTTAAACTGCTCCGGGCTTAATCCTTCAAGCCGTCTAAAGACGGAGCTGAAGTAGCTGGGGGAGTCGAAGCCGACGCGCTGGGAGATTTCGTGCATCTTGATCTCGCTTTCGCGAAACATAAGCTCCTTGCTCCGATTGACGCGCTCCCGGTTAACGTATGCCATTGGTCGCATTTTCAAAGCTTTCTTAAAAAGCAAGCATAGGTACTGCGGCGTTACATCGATACAGCCTGCTAAATCCTTTATCGTAATCAGCTTGCTGTAATTAGCTTCAATATAATGAAGAACAGGTTGCAGCTTCAAGTAGTTTTGTTCTACCGAGTGTGAGCTTACAAGAATAACCTTCATTAAATCAAGTAAAAACATGTAAACCAGCTTTGAGCATTCGAGCCCGAGAAAGGATCGGCCGGATTGCGTCATTGCGTAAATGTTTTTCATGTGGGTAACAATCATATCATGATCAGCAGTCGAATAGACACCGGATTGTGTAATTCCAGCCTGCCTAAACAACTTGTCGGACAAATCGCCTCTAAAGCTCATCCAAATGATTTCCCAAGGCGCTTGTATTGAAAAATATTGATGCTGCTCGTTTGGAAACAGGCAGAACCCTTGCCCAGCTCGAACGGTCATTTGTTGATCGCCAACATGGAGCTCGCCCGAGCCGCTAATGACTTGCAGCCATTGAAAATGAGGATAGCCGTTTGGACGGTCAATCGGCTCTTGATCGCTCCAATGCCCGATACTCGTGAGATAAACCGGGAGTGTCTTGTCTGTCTCTGTCAAAATCGGAAAAACCATCGTGTCGATAGCGGTGGCCTCCTGTTTCATATTTTTATAATGATGCGAAAATACTGTTATATAGTTGGTTCGAGGAACAAGCTATAATATGAATATCATTATAGTATAACCAATAATAGCCGCAAGCAAGACGAAAATGGAGGCAGATGAGATGAGTATGAAATTTCCCCCGATAAGTGCAAAAATTCCGCAAATGCTGCATGGTGCAGATTATAATCCAGATCAATGGCAGAAGTATCCCGAGGTGCTGGAGGAAGACATCCGACTCATGAAGCTTGCACATTGCAACGTGATGTCTGTAGGCATTTTTGCATGGATGGCGATCGAGCCTGAGGAAGGCGTATTTACATTTGAATGGCTGGACACGTTGCTTGATAAATTTGCTGCTAACGGCATCTATGCCTTGCTTGCTACACCAAGCGGAGCACGTCCGGTATGGATGTCTCAAAAATATCCGGAAGTGCTGCGCGTTGCACCTAACGGAATTCGTAATTTGCATGGTGCGCGTCACAACCACTGCTTCAGCTCACCTGTATATCGCGAGAAGGTAACGATCATGAACTCGAAGCTGGCTGAACGTTATTCGGATCATCCTGCGGTCATCGGCTGGCATATATCAAATGAATATGGCGGCGAATGTCACTGCTCGTATTGTGAAGACGCTTTCCGCGACTGGCTGAAAAATAAATACGGTACACTAGAAGCGCTTAACGATGCTTGGTGGACGACGTTCTGGAGCCATACGTATACCGATTGGAGCCAAGTCGAGTCGCCAACCGATCGTGGCGAGAAAGCGGTTCACGGTCAGAATGTTGACTGGAGAAGATTCGTTACGGATCAAACGGTTGATTTCTGCCGCAACGAAATTGCTCCGCTGCGCGCTGCTAACAGCGAGCTTCCGATTACGACGAACTTTATGCTTGATTTTGAGCCGCTTAACTATTGGAAGTTTACAGAACTGCTCGATATGATTTCGTGGGATGCTTATCCAACTTGGCACGACAATGGCGGAGACGACAGCGAGCAAGCGGCATGGATCGGCTTTAACCATGATGTGTTTCGTTCGCTTGGCGGCGGAAAGCCGTTCATGCTGATGGAAAGCACACCTAGCATGACAAACTGGCAGCCGATCAGCAAAGTGAAGCGTCCAGGCATGCATATGCTGTCATCGCTTCAAGCGGTTGCACATGGCTCAGATACTGTTCAGTATTTCCAGTGGCGCAAGAGCAGAGGCTCAAGCGAGAAGCTGCACGGTGCAGTAGTGGACCATGTCGGTCATGAGCATACTCGCGTTTTCCGCGATGTGGCTGAGCTTGGCGAAGCTTTGGAGAAACTCACTGAAGTAGTAGGTACGACTGTGAAGCCAGAGGTAGCGCTCATCTATGATTGGGAAAATCGCTGGGCAGTAAAGGATTCGCAAGGCCCGCGCAATAGCGGACTTCATTATGAGGAAACGGCTAAACGCCATTATCGTCCGTTCTGGGATCTGGGTGTGCCAGTGGACATTATTGATTCGGAATGCAGCTTTGATTCGTACAAGCTCCTTATTGCTCCTATGTTATATATGGTGCGTCCAGGTGTAGGCGAGCGCATTGAACGTTTTGTTGAAAATGGCGGTACTTTCATCGCTACTTATTGGACAGGTATTGTTGATGAGAATGATCTATGCTTCCTTACAGGTTTCCCAGGACCGCTGCGCAAGACGCTTGGGATCTGGTCTGAGGAGATCGATTCGCTGCATGATCATGATTCCAATCAGGTCGTGCTGAAGGACGGAAATAAGCTTGGACTGAGCGGCCGATATACAGCAAGCGAGCTCTGTGATCTCATCCATCTTGAAGGCGCGGAGGCACTTGCTGTATATGGAGAGGATTTCTATGCGGGTCGCCCTGCCTTAACGGTAAATCATTTGGGTGCAGGCAAAGCCTACTATGTTGCATCGCGCAACGAAGCAGCTTTTACAAACGATTTTCTGACTCGAATTATAGAGCAAGAGGGGATCAAGCGAGTTCTTGATTCCGAGCTGCCGCATGGCGTAACTGCACAATTAAGAACGGATGGCGTGAATGACTACGTCTTTGTATCCAATTTCAGTGCAAATAAGGTTTCGGTTGCTTTAGATGCTCAGCAGTATACAGATTTGTTGACGGGTGCGGCTCTAAACAACAGTGTTGAATTGAAGCCTTACGGCTGCCGGATCTTGAAACGAGCTTCGAAATAATACTAGCCTCATAGAAAAGCTGTGTGAAGCGTACAGGAAACTGGACGTGGATCACAGCTTTTTTGATGTTTAGTCATAAAGACTCTCTTATTGGAAAATACAATAGGCATGTTTTTACGGAAATTAAAAAATATATTGTCGAATTTAACATTCCGATAACATTTCTACCTAATTCAATTGATGCTTGCGACCTATAGTGAGTGCATAAGGAAAAAGAAGGAAGGGTGAGGGTGAAGTGACAGCGACTGTTCTAGATAAAGAAAAACAATCAGCTATCGAGAAAAATGAGCGTACTGCTCCAAACACACCACTTAACGGAAACGTACAACAATCAATTGAGGTAAAAGGAACCGATGAAAGGACTGTTAAGCAAGCGGAGCAGCGTGCTGATGAAATAACCATTCATCCGGTAAAAGCAGAAGCAACGCGCCTGCATCATTTTTTGCGTCAGGCTCCAACAATAGACGCAGAGCATACATGCCGGCAGACGATCGCTGTGTTTAAGAAGCATCCGGAAAGTGAGTGCATTATCGTAACTGGGGAGCAAGGGGCTCCTTTCGGTCTGATGATGCGCAATCGTTTCTTCCTGAAGCTGGGCCATCGCTTTAGCGCAGATTTGTATGATGACAAACCGATTACAAAGCTTATGGATGCGAGTCCGCTCGTAGTCGATTATGATTATGCACCGCAGCAGCTCATTGACAGCGCATTAAGCCGCCACGAGAGTGTGCTTTACGATTGTGTCATCGTTACGTTAAAAAATAAGCTTGCAGGTATATTAACTGTGTCGGACATGCTCAAGATTTCTCGGCTGCTGCAGCAGGAAGCCGTTGATGCGCAAATGAGTACGATTCGCTCAGCAGAGCAGCGGGTGAGAGAGATCGAACAAGCCGTCAGCAGCGTTCGCAAGTCAACTGAACATGGCGAGTCAATGTCTGTAAATATGGTCGATTTGACCCTAACCGGCAAAAACGAGCTGGATAAAGTAACAAAAGCTTTTAACGCTATGACGCTGAATTCTGAGCTTCAGGAGAAACGGATGAATGAGCTTCAATCTGAGGCGGGGTCAATCAGCAAAGTTTCTTTATTAATAAAAGAACTGGCAGAGATGAGTAATCTGCTCGCGCTGAATGCTTCTATAGAAGCAGCCCGTGCAGGGGAGCATGGGCGCGGGTTTGCAGTAGTAGCTGGTGAAGTGATGAAGCTGGCAGGCCAAACGAAGCAATTTGCGAACGAAATTACGACGTTGACGAAAACGATAGTTGATGCCATTACGCAAACAACAAGTCTTGCTCATTCGGGACGAATGGAGACGATCGCAAGCGAAGCGAATATCAATGAAGCCGTGGAGGTCTTTAATCATCTTTTCCGAGCGGCTGCTGATAATCGCAATAGCGCGAAGCAAATTGGCGTGTTATCGGAGCAAGCACATCAGCAAGCCGTTCATATCGCAGTCGAAATGAAAAAATTACAGCAATCTTATTTTTAACATGGAGTTTACAAAAACAGAATACGAGGTTTACAAACGGCTAGTAGTATAAGAGGCACGGGGATGAACCCTTACAGACATAATAAGAGGAGTGGTAGAGTTGTTAAAGAAAAAAGGGTTTAAAGGAATTCTAATGTTGTCGATGGTGACGCTGCTCGTATTCGCAGCTGCATGTGGTAATAATAGCGGAAATAAAGGTTCTGAAAATACAGGATCTAAGAATAACACTGCAACAAACGCACCAGCTGGTGAAGATGTGAAATTATCAGGCGAGATTAAAATTGATGGTTCAAGCACAGTGTTCCCACTTACAGAAGCTGCAGCTGAAGAATTCAACAAAGAGCACAAAGATGTACGAGTACCGGTTGGCGTATCTGGCACAGGCGGCGGCTTCAAACAATTTTGCGCAGGCGAAATTGCCATTGCAGATGCTTCCCGTCCTATTAAAGAAGAAGAAGCAGCAGCTTGTAAAACAGCTGGCATCGAATATACAGAGCTTTCTGTAGCATTTGACGGTTTGTCTGTCGTTGTAAGCAAAGACAATGACTTCATCGACCACTTGACAGTAGAAGAGTTGAACAAGATCTTTACAACTGGCAGCACAGTAACTACTTGGAAAGACGTTCGCGACACTTTCCCTGCTGAGCCGATCGTAATGTTCTCACCAGGCGCTGATTCCGGAACTTATGACTACTTTAATGAAGCTATTCTTGAAAAAGCAGGCATTCGCAATGATAAAGCAATCAGCTTCTCTGAAGATGACAACGCACTTGTTCAAGGCGTAGCAGGCAGCAAATACGGCATTGGCTACTTCGGTTTTGCTTACTTTGAAGAAAACCAAGATAAATTGAAAGTTGTTCCTGTAGACGGCGGCAAAGGCGCTATTGCACCAACTTATGACACAATTAAAGACGGCACTTATGCTCCATTGTCCCGTCCACTCTTCATCTATGCAAACAATAAAGAGCTTGAGCGTCCAGAAGTGAACGCATTCGTTAAATACTATATCAACAACATCGGTACTTTTGCTGGCGAAGTTGGTTATGTATCACTTCCAGATGAGCAATACGCAACAGAAGCAGCAAAAATTAAATAAGCAACAAACGACCTGATGAAAATGTGTGGTGTCTCGAGGGACATCACCTTTTTATCGGCACAAATGTAAACGAATTGTAAAGGCAAGAAGGAGGACGCTGCAATGCCAAGCCAAGGGCTGCAAACGGTCAGTAAGGCTCAAACAAACAGCAAGGAAGTCTATGATTTCAAAAATAAACGCGTAAGCATCATGAACAAATTGATGCCAATCCTATTGTTCCTGTGTGCATCCGTATCTGTTCTAACTACAATAGGTATTGTCGTCACACTCATCTCAGAGACCTATCAGTTTTTTCAAAAAATACCGATTTTTGATTTCTTGTTTGGGACCAAATGGTCACCGTTAATTCCGCCCAAAAGCTTCGGCGTTTTGCCGCTCCTGTCAGGCACGCTCATGATTACGTTTATCGCTTGTTTAGTCGCTATCCCACTAGGGCTTGCAAGTGCCATTTACTTATCAGAATATGCACCGAAGCGGGTTCGTAAAGTAATTAAACCGATATTGGAGGTACTCGCAGGAGTTCCAACCATCGTATATGGTTACTTTGCTCTTAGCTTGGTTACACCGCTTATTCAAAGTATTTTTCATAGCGCCGGCGTGTTCAATGCATTAAGTGCCGGTATTGTTGTGGGTATTATGATTATTCCTATGGTTTGCTCGCTAAGTGAGGATGCGATGTCCTCTGTACCGCGCAGCTTGCGTGACGGCGCTTATGCGCTTGGCGCAACACGGTTCGAGGTTGCTTTGAAAATCGTTGTGCCAGCAGCCTTCTCGGGTATCGTGGCTTCTGCCGTACTTGCTTTCTCAAGGGCGATCGGCGAGACGATGATCGTTACGGTAGCGGCAGGCTCTACACCTAATATGACGGCTAATCCGCTCGAGAGCATCCAGACGATGACCGCTTATATCGTTCAGGTCAGCCTTGGGGATACGCCGCATGGAACGGTTGAGTATGGATCGATCTTCGCGGTCGGCATGACGTTGTTCGTCATTACATTCCTACTCAATATTCTTGCCCAGTACATTGCAAGAAGATTCAGAGAGGAGTACTAAGATGAACATATTTCTAGATGCAAACCGCAAACAAATTGCTAATCGTAGGAAAAAGGATTGGATGCTTCATATCCTGTTCGTCGCCGCCACTTCCATCGGCGTTCTCGCGCTTTGCGCGTTAATCGTAGATATTTTGATCGACGGTATTGCAAGGCTCCAGCCTGATCTATTCACGAACTTCCCGTCTCGCAAAGCGGACGGTTCCGGAATGAAGTCGGCGCTGGTTGGTACAATTTACATGCTGCTTATTATGGCGCCTATTTCCTTTATTTTTGGAGTAGGAGCTGCGATTTTCTTGGAGGAATATGCGAAAAAGGGCCGGATTACCCGAATGATTCAGCTTAATATCAGTACACTAGCGGGCGTTCCGTCCATCGTATACGGTATTTTGGGCTTAACCTTGTTCGTACGATTGCTCGCGCTTGATCGCAGCCTCATTGCAGGGGCGCTCACAATGACGCTGCTTGTGCTTCCTATTATTATCGTATCTGCACAAGAAGCAATTCGTGCCGTTCCGAAATCACGCCGTGATGCTTCGTTCGCTCTAGGCGCAACCAAGTGGCAGACCGTTTCTCGCTCTGTTATGCCCTCAGCTCTTCCGGGCGTACTAACTGGCGTCATTCTTGCTATGTCTCGTGCAATTGGAGAGACGGCACCGCTAGTTATGATCGGAGCATTAACGTATGTTGCCTTTTTGCCAGAAGGTCTTAAGGATTCGTTTACGGTTATTCCTATTCAAGTGTACAACTGGTTGTCTAAGCCACAGCTTGAATTCAAGGAGCTTGCGGCCAGCGGTATTATCGTTTTACTAGCGCTGCTGTTGCTAATGAACTTTTCGGCTATTTTGCTTCGCAACAAGTATCAGAAGAATATTTAGGAGGAAAACGATATGGAAGCACTTATTAATATTAACAAGCTGAATTTGTTTTACGGCGCTTTCCACGCTTTGAAGGATGTAACGCTAACGATACCTGAGAAAGCAATCACTGCATTCATCGGTCCATCCGGCTGCGGAAAGTCAACTTTGCTTCGTACACTAAACCGTATGAACGATATGATACCGGGCACTCGGATTGAGGGAGGTATCGCCATTGGCGGTACTGAAATTTACTCGAATGAAGTGGATGTTGAAACACTGCGCAAAAAGGTCGGCATGGTATTCCAACAGCCGAACCCATTCCCGAAATCAATTTATGATAACGTGGCATACGGTCCTCGCCTGCATGGTATTACTAGCAAGCGCGAGCTCGATGAAATTGTAGAAACAAGCTTGAAATCCGCGGTATTGTGGGAGGAAGTAAAGGATCACTTGAAACGTTCCGCGTTCGGTTTATCTGGTGGACAGCAGCAGCGCCTTTGTATTGCCCGCGCACTTGCAGTAAACCCAAATATTTTGCTTATGGATGAGGCGACATCAGCGCTTGACCCGATTTCCACGCTGAAAATTGAAGAGCTTGCTCAAGAATTGAAAGATAAATACACAATCGTGATGGTTACTCACAACATGCACCAGGCAGCCCGCGTATCCAATCAAACGGTGTTTTTCTTGAATGGCGAGGTCGTTGAATACTCGGATACGGAGAAGCTGTTCTCCAATCCAACCGATCAGCGCACAGAAGATTATATAAGCGGACGTTTCGGCTAAGCCGGACGGATCGTGGGAGAAAACTTCTATTCAAGAGGCTGAATCATATGATTTTGGCTTTGCGAATGATGTTGTTTTACAAACCTTGTAGGGGGAATGCCGTTCATGATGACCACGCGTAAAGAGTTTGACCAAGGACTAGAGCATCTTCATAATTTGCTGATTGATATGGGTACTTTTGTTGAAAAAGCGCTCGTAGAATCGATGGAAGCATTAAAAACCGTTGATGTTGACCGTGCGAAGCAGGTCATAAAGCTGGACCCGTCGCTTAACCAAATGGAAGAAAAGATTACGGAAATCGGCTCGAAGCTGATCGCTACGCAGCAGCCTGTTGCCAAGGATTTGAGAAGAATTCTGTCCTCGTTTAAGATTGCAAGCGATTTGGAGCGTATGGGCGATCTCTCCGTTGATATTGCTAAGGTTGTATTGCGTTTAGAGGGTCAGGAGCTAATAAAACCGTTAATCGATTTGCCGCGTATGGCAGAAATTGTTCAGCTTATGACATACGAGTCCATTCAATCGTTTATTCAAGAAAACGTGGACCTTGCTTACAAAATGGCGAAGGACGACGATCAGGTTGATGCCCTGTATGGACAAATTACGCGCGAGCTTTATTCCCTTATGATGGAAAACCCTCGCAACATTACACAGTCATCGCTACTTACTCTCGTCGGACGTTACCTCGAAAGATTCGGTGATCACGCGACGAACATCGGTGAGAGCGTCGTTTATCTCGTAACGGGCAATCGTCCGGATTTGAACGTATAACCTACTGAAAACATACTTAAGACCGCCCACGCTTAGCTGCTGGACGGTTTTTTTGTTTAGGAGAAAAGAACTAAGAAAAATGTCGAATTTTACCGCAAGTTAATCCTTTTATGCATCTCTATTCACAATTGGCTGGTAAAGTAATACATAAAGGAACTGAAATAGACGATAGTCGATTGAGGGGATTGGCATGAATGGAGTCGGGGTTGGTTTATTCAATCGAGATATGCTCCGCAGCATAAAAGAGCGCTGGCATGAAGGCGGAATCGGTGTCATTTACGTCCGTTTTCGCCTCGGGAACACAGCAGCAGAATCAGCATTGCAGCTATGGGAGGGCACGGAGGCAAGGCTTTTCTGGCGTCAGCGCCTTGAATGGGATTACTTTTATTTATTTGATCGGCAGCAGAAGGATGAACCGATCATTCGAGTGGTCGAGAAAGCGATGGAGCGGCTTATTGATAGGCTAAGGAAGTCTGATGCAAAAAAGGAAGACGGGGCTTTCTCAGACACCGATCTGGAGGTAAGCATAGGTCTTTCAACTGCATACCCTCCAGCAACCGGCCGTTCCTCGGAGTCGGTTGTTTATCGGATGATTCTTGATGCAATGGAGCAAAGCGCATATAACGTTACTCTCGGAAGGAACCGCCAAGAATCTCTAGCCGAAGGCAAACCGAAAATAGAAAACTACAGTCAGATCATCGGAGCAGGCGAGCCAGTGCAGCAGCTGCATTTGCCGGGGAACTATAGCCGAACCGTTCGAATTGGCGGGATTGCCGCACCTTTTCCGATATTTCCTGCCCGGGCCAGGGTGTCCGAGGTTGCTTATTTTTTCGATACGAATGCGAAGGCGCAAGGCGCGGTCATTGTCGATAAAGGCAGACCGATAGGCATCTTAATGAAAGAGAAGCTGCATCAAATGTTAGCTGGGCAATTCGGGCTGCCTCTTTATTGGAACAGACCGATTGAGCGGATTATGAACAATCAACCGCTTATTGTGGATGAGCAGCTTACTGTCGAGCATGTATCTCAGCTGGCAATGGCAAGGGATTTCTCGCAGCTATACGATGTCGTTCTCATTACGAAGGATGGGCAGATGGCAGGAGCAGCTACGATCAGGTCTATTTTGGAATGCATGACGGCGCTTCGCACGGAGGCAGCACGAACAGCTAATCCGCTTACGGGACTGCCGGGGAACGAGGAAATTCAGCTAGAATTGAGCCGGCGGATCGGACAAGGTGAGCCGTTTGCTGTCGTCTATGCGGACTTGGACTATTTTAAATGGTATAACGATTCCTTTGGTTTTGGGCTCGGTGATAATTTGATTCGCTATTTGGGAGATATTCTGCGCATGGAGCTTGATCAGCTCGGAGCATGCGACGACTTTGTCGGACATATAGGCGGTGATGATTTCATCGTGGTAATGAGAGCAGATTCGGCGGAGCAACTATGTCAGGCTATGATTAAGCGTTTCGATAGCGGGATTAAAGCATTTTACGGCGGCGCCCAAGTAACGACGGTTGAGGATAGAGAGGGGAATCTCATTGATCAGGAGGGTGTAACGCTTTCTTTGTCACTCATGTTATGGGATGGCAGAGTAGCGCTTGCGGCAGATGATATTCCGAGGATTGCGGCAAAGCTGAAGAAACAAGCGAAAGCTCTTAAAGGCAGCGTCTATGTCATGGATCAAATTATAGGAATGCATCATGGAGAGGAACGGAACGGAAATTGAGACAACTACGGGACATATGGCGGCTAAACGATACGGAAAACGTGAGCTCGGGTCATCTTGGTATTATTTATTTATCATGGCAGTTTCCTACGGATGTTCGGAAAAATCATTTATCCGCGCAGCATGAGAAATGGCGTGTTTTTGCAGAGAATGAGGTGAAGGCTGCATTTGGAAGCTCTCTACTATATGAAGGGCTGCAGTGGATGAAGGAGGATTTATTTATCCATATGCGTTTGCCGGCCGGGCATCAAATGCTGCAGGAGGACTGGCTGCTTGAGCTGGCCTATAAGCATACCGCTGATTGGGAGAAACAATTTGCAGAGGAGATTTGCTTTGAGGGGCTATCTGATGTGCTTGGGAAGCTTCATGTTGGTGTATCTGTCGTACCCAATGACAATGACCCTGTGGATGGCCTCGTCTGGTATGATGCGATGAAAAAAGCAATTTTGCACGGGCAATCCGCTGGATCGATGGAACGAAGCTTGAAGCGCCGAGCTCTGGAACGAGTCATTAGCGAGCGGCTTATTCAGCCAGTATATCAGCCTATCGTATCGCTGCTGCGCGAAGGAGAGGTATTTGGCTTCGAAGCGCTATCGCGTACGCAGGATCAAACTTGGTTTAATGGACCTATGGAGCTCTTTCAGTGTGCTGAGCAGGAAGGATTGACTTATAGCTTGGATAGACTGGCGAGAGAAAAGGCGATAGACGGCTGTCTGAGGCTCATGCCAGGGCAAAAGCTATTCATCAATGTGATGGCGCAAATTATGGAGGATCCAAGCTTCTCGCCTGGCCAAACGCTCAGTCTGCTGGAGCAGCATAAGCTATCGCCCCATCATGTCGTATTTGAAATTACAGAACGAAGCTCAATCGCGGATTTTGGCTCTGTGAAAAAGGCGTTGGAGCATTACCGAAGCCAAGGTTATCAAATTGCAATTGATGATGTTGGAGCGGGTTATTCGTCCTTACAATCAATCGCTGAGCTGCGTCCTGATTATTTGAAGGTGGATCGGTCGATTATTCAGAATATCCACTTGGATGAGATGAAAGAGCATATTTTGTACACGCTGGTTCAGATTGCAGCAAAAATGGATATTTCCATTATCGCCGAAGGCATAGAACTTGAAGCGGAGCTTGCGAAGGTGCGTGAGATGGGGATTGAATACGCTCAAGGTTATTTATTAGGCAGGCCTGCTCCTTTTCACTCCATGATGTAACAGATACAAAAAAGGGCTATCCCATCGCAGCGATGCTTGGGAATAGCCCTTTTTGTGGTATACTTAAAGGTATGAATGTTACATAAAGAAGGTGTTGATTCCTTATGGAAAAATGGATGCTAATTGACGGAAACAGTATAATCTACCGTGCGTTTTTTGCTTTGCCGCCGCTCACGAATTCGGCGGGCAATCACACGAATGCGATTTTTGGGTTTACAACGATGCTGCTTAAGCTGCTTGAACAAGAAAAGCCGACTCATGTGCTGGTTGCATTTGATGCCGGCAAGGTCACTTTTCGCCATGAAGGTTATGCAGAATATAAAGGCGGAAGACAAAAGACACCGCCAGAGCTGTCAGAGCAATTCCCAGTGCTTAAGGAGCTGCTTCAAGCCTTCAGCATTTCGCAGTTTGAGCTGTCTGGTTACGAGGCCGATGATATTATCGGTACGCTAACGAAGGCAGCCGACGAGAAAGGTGTAGAAACTTTTGTCGTTACTGGAGATAAAGATATGCTGCAGCTTGCTTCAGACAAAGTAACCATTGCGGTAACACGCAAAGGCGTTAGTGATGTTGAACTTTACACACCAGAGACAATCCAAGAGAAATACGGCCTTGTGCCGATGCAAATTATCGATCTTAAGGGGCTCATGGGGGATACCTCAGACAACATCCCTGGAGTTCCGGGCGTAGGCGAGAAAACGGCGCTTAAGCTGCTTCATGAGCATGGATCGGTTGAAAGCGTGCTTGATAACTTGGACAAGCTGAAGGGCAAGCTGAAGGAAAACATTGAGAGCCATAAAGATGATGCTACGATGAGCAAGCGCTTGGCGACGATCTTCCGTGAAGTGCCTATAGAAAAGTCTATCGATGACATTCGTTATGCCGGGTATGATGGTTCGAAGCTGGCTGAGGCGTTCCGCAAGCTGGAATTCAAATCATTAATTGATCGCTTGGAGCTAGGTGCTGAAGCAGGCGATATGGATAAGGAAGCCGAAGCTGCTGCTGCTGATTTGAATATTAATGTGATCGAATCAGAAAAAGACGCAGAGATGCTGGAGAAGCTTATTCAGCTGCTCCAGCAGTCGGACAAAAATGGCTTGTATATCGAAGCCATTGGGGAGAATCCGCATCATGCCGAGCTGATTGGCCTTGCTATCGCCACCGATGAAGCGGTGTATGTAATGCCATATTCAGTGCTTAAGCAGCCTTTCGCAGCGAAGCTTCGCGACTGGCTCGAACAAGCGGACAAGCCGAAATACGGCTTTGATCTCCATAAGGTGGAGCTCGCACTCAAATGGAGCGGAATCAGCTTCGAGGGTTCTGCTTTTGATGTGCAGCTGGCAGCCTATTTGCTCGATCCTACAGAAGCAAGCCAGACATTAAGCGGCATTAATGAGAAGCAGGGGCTGTCGACACTGCCGCCGGATGAAGCTGTTTATGGCAAAGGCGCGAAATTCAGAGTGCCTGATGCCGATACGCTTTACCGCCATTTATCGCTGAAAGCGGAAGCGGTTCGGAAGCTCGTGCCTCTGTTAACCGAAGAGTTAAGCAATACGGGCATGAGCAAGCTTTATTTTGACATGGAGCATCCATTGTCCCGCATTCTTGCAGGGATGGAGTTTCAGGGCATTAAAGTAAAGTCCGAGGAGTTGGAGGCGCTTGGCCGTAACTTGGAGAGTAAGTTGACAACAATCATTAGCAGCGTGTACAAGCTTGCTGGTACGGAATTTAATATCGGATCGCCAAAGCAGCTGGGTGAGATTTTATTCGAGAAGCTTGGCCTGCCTGCTAAGAAAAAGACGAAAACAGGTTATTCGACGGATGCTGAAGTGCTGGAGGAGCTTGCGCCTTATCACGAGATTATTCCGCTTATCCTGCATTATCGTCAGCTCTCGAAGCTGCAATCCACGTATGTGGAAGGCTTGCTTAAAGAGGTGCGCAAGGAAACAGGCAAAATACACACGTATTATCGCCAGACCATTGCTGCTACCGGTCGTCTAAGCAGTCAGTTCCCTAACCTGCAGAACATTCCGATTCGTCTTGAGGAAGGACGCCAAATTAGGAAAGCCTTTGTGCCGTCCGAGCCGGGCTGGTCCATCGTAGCAGCTGACTATTCACAAATTGAGCTTCGTGTGCTCGCACATATTGCTGATGATGAGAATATGAAGGAAGCGTTCATTAAGGACATGGATATTCACACCAAAACAGCGATGGATGTATTCGGCGTAACTGCCGAAGAGGTTGATTCCAACATGCGTCGTTCGGCAAAAGCGGTCAACTTCGGCATCGTGTATGGCATCAGCGATTTTGGCTTATCGCAAAACCTTGGCATTTCCCGTAATGAAGCAGGAAAGTTTATTGCGGATTACAAGGAAGTTTTCAAAGGCGTTCGCCAATATATGCACGATATCGTTCAGCAAGCGAAGCGCGACGGGTATGTGGCCACACTGCTGGAGCGCAGGCGTTATCTGAATGACATCAATGCTTCTAATTTCAACTTGCGATCCTTTGCTGAACGTACGGCGATGAATACACCGATTCAAGGTACTGCGGCAGATATTATTAAGCTGGCCATGGTCCATATGGACGCTGCGCTGCGCGAACGCAAGCTGAAGAGCCGCATGTTGCTGCAGGTGCACGATGAGCTCGTGTTCGAAGTGCCGCAAGAGGAGCTGGAGCTGATGAAGACGCTTGTGCCTGAAGTGATGGCTGGAGCGCTCAAACTTGATGTTCCTTTGAAGGCCGATATGAGTTTCGGTGACAATTGGTATGAAGCAAAGTAACCCACTGGCGGGCAGTTTCGGGTATAATGGTTGTTGAGGTGAGGAGAAATGCCTGAATTGCCAGAGGTAGAAACAGTTAGAAGAACATTAATTGAACTTGTAGCGGGAAAACGAATCCAATCAGTAACCGTTAGACTCCCGCGTATTATACAGCGTCCAGCAGAACCTGAACAGTTCGCGGATGCGCTTGTCGGACATACGATCCAGACGGTTGAGCGACGCGGCAAATTTTTGCGGATCATCTTGGACGGGCTCGTACTTGTATCGCATTTGCGAATGGAAGGCCGATATGGGGTTTTCCCATCTGAAGAGCCGATTGAGCTGCATACCCATGTTATCTTTCATTTCGAAGATGGCACGGATTTGCGTTATAAGGACGTTCGCCAGTTCGGTACGATGCATTTATTTGAAGAAGGGCAGGAGCTTGAGCTTCCGCCGCTTAACAAGCTTGGTATAGAGCCGCTTGAGCCAGCCTTTTCGCTAGAAGCGCTTCGCGGAAAACTCGAGAAACGCGCGACTAAGATTAAGCCGCTATTGCTTAATCAAGAGCATATTGTTGGTTTGGGCAACATTTATGTAGACGAAGCTTTATTTCAAGCACGTATCCATCCGGAGCGAACACCTAACACATTGAAGCCGGCCGAATGGAAGCGACTTTATGAAGCGATACGCTCGACACTTGGAAATGCAGTTGAAGCAGGCGGTTCGTCCATTAAATCGTACGTTAATGGACAAGGCGAAATGGGAATGTTTCAGCATCAGCTGCTTGTATACGGCAAGAAGGATGAGCCTTGTCCAACCTGTTCAAGACCGATCCATAAATTTGTCGTTGGCGGCCGTGGTACGCATATTTGCAATAAATGCCAGACACTGCAAGCATCAGCAAAATAATACGAATCGCAGCAAATGTTAACCAGCATGCACAGTCAAATACTCCCCGCATATGATAAGTGTGTTACGAACAATAGGCGGATGTCTACTTACAGCTTCTTGTAAGCCGGATCGCCGCTGTGCGGGGAGGGACTAAAACATTGTTCGCGCATGTAGTTTCACTATTAGTTCTTGCTGTTGCTGTTAGCGTAGACGGTTTTGGTGTAGGCGTTACTTACGGTTTGCGGAGGATCCGCATACCGATCGTGTCAATACTGATTATTGCTTGCTGCTCTGGTATTATTATTTATTTGTCCATGCAAGTTGGCGGATTGATAACCACGTTCCTGTCTGAATTCGTTGCGCGTCTCATTGGCGCATGTGTCCTCATGCTGATTGGTGTCTGGGCGCTATTGCAGCTTAGACGAAACAAACAGCAGCAGGATGATGTGAGGCATGAGCACGTAGAAACCGCAGTACAAGAAAGTGCTGCTTCGGCAGAAGCTGGTGCAAAAACACATGCCGGAGAGATCGCGAGTGCTGCGCTTGTCGTTATGGTAGAGCTGAAGCGTCTAGGGCTCGTTATTCAGATTTTGCGCACGCCACAGTCGGCTGACGTCGATAAATCAGGCACCATCTCTGCATCGGAGGCCGTCATGCTTGGCTTTGCATTATCACTTGATGCATTTGGAGCTGGACTTGGGGCTGCGTTGATCGGATTGCCTTCCTTACTTACGGCTTTAACCATAGCGGCGGCGAGCGCGCTTTTTCTTGTAGGCGGCATCCGTTTTGGCTTTCGTTTCTCCGCTTGGAAAGGGATGCAGACATTAGCTATGCTGCCAGGCATATTATTAATCATAATCGGAATCATGAAGCTGTTATAACTTGAGGTGAAAAGGATGATAATCGGATTAACCGGCGGTATTGCCAGCGGCAAAAGCACAATCGCAAACATGCTCGTCGAACGCGGTGCGCTGCTGGTCGATGCCGATCAAGTCGCAAGGGAGGTTGTACTTCCCGGGGAACCAGCATTAGAGGCAATCGCCTCTACGTTTGGACAAGCTGTCCTTGAAACGGACGGTTCTCTTAACCGCAAAGCTCTCGGCGAAATTGTGTTTCGCGATAAACAATCATTAGCAAAGCTTGAATCCATAACCCATCCAGCTATACGGGCGCGGATGCAGCAAACCATACATACTTACGCAGAGCATTATCCAGAACGATTAGTAGTAGCTGACGTGCCGCTGCTGTACGAGACGAAGCAGGAGAATCTGTACGAAGGCATTTTGGTCGTATATGTACCCGCTGAGCTTCAGAAAAAACGCTTAATGGAACGAAACCAATTGCCTGAAGAAGAAGCAAGCCGGCGCATCGCACTGCAAATGGACATTGAACAAAAGAGACTGAAAGCGGATTGGGTCATCGATAACAGCGGATCGCTGGAGGAGACGAAGCGTCAGCTGGATGAATTTTGGAAAAGTAAGTGTTTGCCATGAGGGTATTCCAAAAGAAAAGGGTGCTGCTCGTCCTGCTGCTCGGTTTATTGACAATTTTATTTCTCAAATCAGATTGGCTTGCGGAGTGGATGTATCCGGTTCATTACAAAGAAGACATTCGTGCAAGTGCTTCTAACTATGGCGTTGAGTCGCATTTAGTCGCCGCGATTATTCGCAGTGAAAGTAATTTTCAGACAGGCAAGGAATCGAAGAAGGGTGCACTGGGCTTAATGCAAATTATGCCTGATACGGCTGCATGGGTCGTTCAAAAAGCAGGATTTCAAGCCGTAACGGATGACATGCTTATGAATCGTGCAGATGTTAGCATTGAGGTTGGCGCGTGGTATTTAAGATCTCTTAGTCAACAATTTGATCAAAATAAGATAGCTGCAATTGCTGCATACAACGCGGGTCCAGGAAATGTTCGCAAGTGGCTTGACTCGGGGACTTGGGATGGAACGATCGAATCGGTTAAAGAAATTCCGTTTGGAGAAACTAGACACTATGTGCAGAGAGTCATTTACTATTATAATAAGTATAAGGACTTATATCCGAGTCTTTAATGGATGATCCTTAACGATAACGAAAATAAATGAAGCCTTGGAGGCTCGTCTCTTCATGGACGAGCCCTGCCAAAGCTTCGGTTATTCATACAACTTTTAATGAATCATTATTTGTATTGACCTGCAAGGGATTGCTCGGCAATTTGCACTAGGCGACGGGTAATGTATCCCCCGATGGAGCCTGCGTCTTTTGTAGCCATGTTGCCGTAGTATCCGTCTTGCGGAATTGCGATGCCTAGCTCTTGAGCAACTTCATATTTCATTTGGTCAAGGGCAGCTGTCGCTTGTGGCACTACCAATTGGTTACTGCTGCGGGATGCGCTCATGTATGTTCACCTCCTTGCGGTTGGTAAAAGTATTATGTGCAAAAATCTGAACTTCATTACAGGAATTACATGGAAATTAAAATTTTTTTTCGAAGAGTCCATTTAGAGGCTCTAGCGACTAAGAAAGGAGGCAATACGCATCATGAAATGCCCATACTGCGACTATGCCGGAACGAAAGTATTAGATTCCAGACCAGCTAACGAAAACAAATCCATTCGTCGCCGCCGTGAATGCGAAAAGTGCAGCCGCCGCTTCACGACATTCGAAATGATTGAAGAGACGCCTCTGATCGTCATCAAAAAAGATGGCAGCCGTGAAGAGTTCAGCCGTGACAAAATATTGCGGGGTCTTATCCGCGCCTGCGAGAAGCGTCCGGTTCCTGTGGAGCGCCTAGAGGTAATCGTATCCGAGGTTGAGAAGGAGCTGCGCACAACGGCACATGCCGAGGTTGATAGCAGCGATATTGGTGGAATCGTTATGAACGAGCTTTATCCTGTAGATGAGGTAGCTTATGTCAGGTTCGCATCTGTTTATCGCCAATTCAAGGACATTGATATGTTCATGAAGGAGCTCAATAATTTGCTGTCCAAGCACCCGCTCAATGGTATGATAGATAAGGATTGACAGTTTTGACGACCCTATGCTAAGATCAATCTTGTCGTCATTTGGGGCCTTAGCTCAGCTGGGAGCACGCCATGTAGTGTTCGCACAACCCAAGAAATAAAAACGAGCAATAAGATTTAACTTGGGGGCTATACTCAAGTTGTTGAGTTGGGTCACAACTAAATAAGGGGCTATAGTTTAGGGGGAAAATAGGTCGCTGGCAGCGATCAGTCGGCGGTTCGATTCCGCCTAGCTCCACCATACCTTATCATCAGAACGGCAGAAATGCCGTTTTTTTTTATTTGATTTTGTGCTTGTATATATTTCAAATCCCTAAGTGAGAACATTTGAACAGTTTAGGTATGTATGTTGAAATTCAGCAATTATTTTACTTAGTTACTAAAATGAAATTCATACGCATTTTAGCAAGTTCAATACGAGCAGTACGCAGAAAATCATCTCGTGGGATGTCGTCAACAAGGCACGGGCAGCAATCTGTTCGATCCGAACAGCAAGATCTCGCGTCAAGACATGATGGTCATCGCGGCGCGCGGCGAAAGCCGCAGGCAAAGCGTTGCCGACAGGCGGCACTTTGGGTGCGTTCAGTGACGAGGCTTCGGTAGCTTCTTACGCGAAAGACAGTGTTGCAGAGTATCGTGCAAGGCTCGAGGGGCAAATTGGCGCTGAACAGCTTCCTCACTCGCACCGAATCGGCAGTTATCCAGCAACGGATTTGGAGTAAATAAAGATTTCATTAACTAATAAGAGGATGGCGAAGAGGTTGTTTCTGCGCCATCCTCATTTTGTTGTGGTCTGTTACAGCCTACATATTTTCCAAAATGAAAATGCAATAACTACTATTATGTTCATTTATGAGATATATCTTTTTAATTGTATTTAGCTGGTGGTTCATAAGTTCGGATCTAATATCTTCTTTAATTTTTATAGTAGAATCTCTACTTCGTTAGGTGCCGCCTTATTAAAACGCTCCTTATAATTGAAGATACGGGAAGGAGAAGTCATTCAACACCAAGATTGAAAGCGCTTTAGGTAACATCAAAATCTATTCTAGGGGGAAGGACATCAAATGAGTAGACGCTTTAAACAGCTATTGCTGTCACTGTTAGCCGCTGCACTGTTAGTGCCGCAATTTTGGTATGCTCCAAATGCGAATGCAGCGAGCGCAACGATACCTGTCATCCTGTACCATGTAATCACCGATAATCCATCCGGAGATTATCAATACAGCACTGCCAACTTCAAAAAACAAATGAAGTATTTGAACGATAACGGCTATACCACCGTATCCGCGGAACAGTACGTCGACATTATCGTGAACGGGGCAACCGCTCCTTCGAAACCGATTCTGCTGACGTTCGACGACGCAACACCGGATTTTATTACAAACGCGCTTCCTGTATTGACGCAGTACAATATGAAAGCGGTATCTTTCGTCATCCAGGACAATATCGGTTCTTGGGGAATGACGCTGAGCCAATTGAACACGCTGAAAAACAACCCGAACATCAGTCTTCAAAACCATACAAAGACGCATGATCAAGCCGTATGGACGACTAGCATCACCAAAGCGACCGCGGCCGCGGAAATCCAATCCGCTAATACGTTCTTGAAAGGAATTACCGGCAAAGATCCAATCCTTCTTGCCTATCCTTACGGCAACTACAACGCGGACGTAAAAGCAGCCGCCACGGAGAACGGAATTAATGTCGGTTTCAAAGCCTGGAGCGGCGATGACGACGCCTTGGCGATGGGACGTATTCTCATTAAGAAAGACGATACTTTAAATACCTTCGCAGCCGCGATCGGCGGACCTACGCCTCCCACACCGGAAGCGATCGGGAACATCGTCGTTTCGAACGACTTCGAGAACGGCACGCAAGGATGGTTTAAGCGCGGTACCGAGACGGTAACGGCTTCGACCAATGCCGCTAAGAGCGGAACTGGCAGTCTCTTAGTGCAAGGAAGAACGGACAACTGGAACGGCCCGGGCTTTAACCTAGCCGCCACCGGCATACTGAACAAGGAATCAGTTTACGAGCTTTCCGCATGGGTTAAACTCAAAGAGGGAACGACCGGCTCTGAGACCATCCAATTCGGCGCTCAACAGACTGGGGCAGCCAACGAGTACCTGAATCCAGGCTCCGCGGCAACGGTAACAGCAGACGCATGGGTACAAGTCAAAGGCGAGTATACATACGACATGAACGCCAATGCCCTGCAAATCTACTTACAGAGCAACAGCAGTAAAACCGCTAGCTTCTACGTCGACGATTTCCAAGTGAAAGTCGTCAAACCGGCCGTTCTTGTCGAGAAATTCGAAAACGGCATAAATGGGTGGACCGGCAACGGCGCTACGGCGACCGTAACGAATGCCGTCTCCCACTCCGGATCGAACGCGCTTCTCGTGACGGGACGCGCCCAAAATTACCACGGGCCTAGCCTAGCGTTGACGAATACGCTTGAAAAAGGCGCAGAATACGAAATTTCCGCCTACGCTAAGCTGGATACCGGAGCGGCTTCTACGCAGCTAAAGGCATCGATTGAGCAATCTGGCTTAACCGGCAACGACCAGTTTAAGGAAGTAATCGGGTTGACGACGGTCACCGACGGCGCTTGGGTGAAACTAAGCGGTATTTATACGTATAACACCGCCGCTACGGGAATTAAACTCTACTTCGAATCCGAAGACGCCGGTAAAAATACAAGCTTCGCGATCGACGACATCGTCATTCGTCAGACAAGCGCAGCTCCTCCTCCAGGATTCCTCGTCCTGTCCCAAAGTTTTGAGGATGGTCAGCTCGGCGGTTGGACGGATCTGGGATGGAACGGCACCGGTACTGCGATTGTATCGTCTGACTACGCATCCGAGGGAACGAAATCGCTTCTGTATAAGGACCGTTCGGACAGAAAGAGCGCCGTATCGCTCAATTTGACCAGCAAGTTGGTATCCGGTCATAAATACGATATCTCGTTCAAACTCCGGTCCGCTCATGGAACCGATAACTACCACTTAGGCGCGAAAGTCAAATCCGGCGGTACGGATAGCTACCCATGGATTATCGGCAACCAAGCTGTTACGGACTCCGCTTGGAAGACGTTCGAACTGAAAGGCTACGAAGTACCTGCCAGCACGACCGAATTCCTAGTTTGGATTGAAGCTAACATCTACAGTCCAGATGAAACCGCCACGGCGAAAGCCGACTTCTATATGGACGAATTCGTAATTAAAGACGTTACGCCTGGCGCCGAGCCTCCAAGAACTCCAGCTGTGCCATTCACTACTATTACGTTCGAGGATCAATCGCAGGGCGGCTTTGTCGGTCGCGCGGGAACGGAAACGTTGACCGTTACGAATGAAGCCAACCATACCGACAACGGTTCTTATGCTTTGAAAGTAGCAGATCGTACGGACTCTTGGCACGGTCCGACGATTCGCGTCGAGCAGAACGTAGACAAAGGCAGCGAGTACAAAGTAACGGCATGGGTCAAGCTGATCTCGCCGACCAGCTCGCAGCTTCAGTTGTCCACGCAAGTCGGCAACGGCAGCACCGCCAGCTACAACACCATACAAGCAAAAACCGTGAATGCTGCCGACGGATGGGTGAAGCTTGAAGGCACCTATCGTTACTCCAGCGTAGGCGACGAATATTTGACCATCTACGTCGAGAGCTCCAGCAACAAGACCGCTTCTTTCTACATCGACGATATCAGCTTTGTGAACACGGGCTCGATCCCTATCTCCGTACAAAAAGACTTGACGCCAATCAAGACAAAGTACCAAGACGATTTCTTGATCGGCAATGCGGTATCCGCGGCGGATTTCGATGGCACTCGCCTGGAGCTTCTCAAATTGCATCATAATGTCGTAACGGCGGAAAACGCCATGAAACCGGATGCAACGCAGGCGGTGAAAGGTACTTTCACTTATGCGGATTCGCTTGTCGATAAAGCGATCGCCGCAGGGATGAAAGTACACGGCCATGTGCTCGTTTGGCATCAGCAGACGCCTGCGTGGATGACTGCTTCGAACGGTTCGCCTTTGAGCCGCGACGAGGCACTCGCCAATATGAGAACGCACATCCAAACGGTTATGACGCACTACGCTGAGAAATACGGCAACAATTTGATTTCTTGGGACGTCGTCAACGAAGCAATGAACGACAATCCTTCTAATCCGACGGATTGGACTGCTGCCCTGCGCACCTCTCCTTGGAAAACGGCGATCGGTAACGATTACGTGGAGCAAGCGTTCTTAGCGGCAAGAGAAGTGCTGGACGCAAACCCGTCTTGGGATATCAAGCTCTATTACAACGATTACAACGATGATAACCAGAACAAAGCTACAGCCATTTACAATATGGTCAAAGAACTCAACGACAAGTACGCACTTACGCATCCGGGCAAGAAGCTGATCGACGGCGTCGGCATGCAGGCGCATTACAACGTCAACACGAAGCCGGACAATGTTAAAGCGTCGTTGGAGCGGTTTATCTCCTTGGGCGTTGAAGTCAGCATTACCGAGCTGGACGTAACGGCCGGCAACGGCGGCACGATCACCGAAAAGGAAGCAATCGCGCAAGGCTACTTGTACGCGCAGCTATTCCAAATTTACAAAGAGCACGCCGCGAATATCGCCAGAGTCACCTTCTGGGGTCTGAACGACGCGACGAGCTGGAGAAAAGAACAACCGCCGTTGCTCTTCGATAACAACCTGCAAGCGAAGCTTGCCTATTACGGCGTTATCGATCCGAGCAAGTTCATAGCGGAGCACCCGCCGGCTTCGGCAACCGCTAGTCAAACTTCCGCTAAATACGGTACGCCGGTCATAGACGGAACCATTGACGCGATCTGGAGCGATGCGCCTGAAGTCTCGATCAACAAGTTCCAGATGGCCTGGCAAGGTGCACGCGGTGTAGCCAGAGCGCTCTGGGATGATCACAACCTGTATGTGCAAATCCAAGTTACTGATAATGCGGAACTGGACAGTACTAGCCCGAATGCGCATGAACAAGATTCCGTCGAAGTGTTCATAGACGAGAATAATGGTAAGACAGCTTCCTATCAGTCGGATGATGGACAATACAGAGTAAACTATATGAACCAGGCAACTTTCAATCCGTCAAGCAAAGCAGCCGGTTTCGAGTCAGCCACCTCTCTTTCCGGAACGAACTACACGGTAGAAATGAAAATACCGTTAACATCGATCACGCCGGAAAACAACATGAAGCTAGGCCTTGACGTGCAAATCAACGACGGTAAAAACGGCGCTCGTCAGAGCGTTGCCGCATGGAACGATTTGACCGGCCAAGGTTATCAAGACACGTCCGTTTTTGGAGTGCTTACGCTTTCCGGTAAGAATTCTCCTGCAACGCCACCGGCGGCGCCTGCGAACGTAATGGCTTCCGCCGTGAACGCTAGCTCGATCAAGTTGAATTGGAACACCGCTTCAGACACGAGCGTAACGTTCTCCGTCTATCGCGGAACGTCCGAATCCGGTCCTTTCACGGTAATCGCTTCCGGCGTACCGGTTTCCGAATTCACGGATACGGGTCTGGTGGCTTCAACGAAGTACTACTACTACGTGAAGGCAGTTAAAGGGGAATTGGTGTCGGATGCATCCGCAGTCGTAAATGCAACGACGAGCGCCACTTCGCCTCAGACCGGTACAGACACGCCTCCTCCGGTGACTGAACAACCGGTTGAAAACGGCCAGATCACAGCAAAAGTTACCGTGAATAACGGTAAGGCATCGTCCATCATCTCTGCCGGCAATCTGCAGAAAGCGTTCGATCAAGTTGTAACTAACGCTGCTGGCAAGAAAAAAGTTACAATCGACATTCCTGCAACGGCAGGCGCAAATTCATACGACGTGCAATTGCCGCTTCAAAGTCTGAAAGATTCCGGATCGACAGTACTTGTGATCAAGACGGTGAACGGCACGGTCGAGCTTCCTGGCAACATGCTGGCAGGCACGAGAGTCGGCAGCTCCGAGTTCGTATCGGTTCGCTTGGGCAAGGTCTCGACTGAAGCACTCAGCAATGATCTCCGCCAGCAAATCGGTACCCATCCGGTCATTAGCCTCGAAGTTTTGGCAGGCGACTCCGTTGTCGCTTGGAACAACCCGAACGCGCCTGTAACGGTATCCGTACCTTACACGCCGACGGCTGAAGAGCTGAGCAACCCGGATCACATCATCATCTGGTACATCGACGGCAGCGGCAAAGCGACACCTGTGCCTAATGCCCGCTACGATGCAGCAAGCGGTACGGTTAAATTCTCGACGACTCACTTCAGTAACTATGCAGTTGTGTTCGTTGTGAAATCGTTCGGAGATCTTCAGTCCGTACCATGGGCGAAGAAAGCAATCGAAGCGATGGCATCTCGCGGTATCATTAACGGCACGAGCGAGAACGCGTACGATCCGAATGCTTCCATCAAAAGAGCGGACTTACTGTCGCTGCTCGTTCGCGCATTGGAGCTAAAAGGTAACAATGCTTCCGTAACGATGTTCTCCGACGTGGATTCCTCCGCATACTACTACGATGCGGTCAAGATCGCTGCGCAGCTCGGCATCATTCAAGGCACGGGCAGCAATCTGTTCGATCCGAATAGCAAGATCTCGCGTCAAGACATGATGGTCATTGCGGCGCGCGCGGCGAAAGCCGCAGGCAAAGCGTTGCCGACAGGCGGCACCTTGGATGCGTTTAGCGACGAGGCATCGGTAGCTTCTTACGCGAAAGATAGCGTTGCAGCACTGGTCAATGCCGGTATCGTGCAAGGATCGAACGGCAAATTGGCGCCGAACAGCTCTCTCACTCGCGCCGAAGCGGCAGTTATCCTGCAGCGAATTTGGAGTAAATAAGAGTTTCAGATAGCCTAAAGAGGCTGTTCTGCAGATTGAATCTTGATATGCTCCCCATACGGTAGACAGGTGAAATAATATAACCTGTATGCTGTGAGGGGAGCATTTTTCATGCCCGAAAATAATCTTAGTGGCTCAGAGAAATTAGCCATTGTGCAACAGATTGAGAGCTATAAACACGATCGAAATATACTTAATCATTCGATTGGGCCAGTTACTGTTATTGCCTCGACACATGTGAGGAATTCAGCATAGTGGAGGCGATGAGAGTTCAAATCCCCTCGTCTCCACCAATACCATCAGAGAAGACACCGTGTTAGGTGTCTTTTTTGCGTTGTGTAGAAATGAGACACGGGATCGCTTTTATCAGGGGTTCAGTCCGTGCCTTATTTACTGAATCTGCTTGACAACATCATAGAATAATATGTTATTCTTTAAAAGAAAGATTAATAGACAGGCAGTCGGTCGGTTTGTTGAGGAGATGTAAAGATGAGAGTTGTAAAAGAAGCTGAGGAACGCAGGAACGAAATCATTGACGCAGCTGATGAGCTTTTCGGCCAGAAGGGCTTTGACGGCACAAGTACAAACGATATTCTCGAAAAGGTCGGCATTGCGCGAGGAACATTATATCATCACTTTAAGTCGAAGGTGGATATCATGGACGCGCTGATTGAGCGGTATAGTGTCCGTCTTTTAGGCACGGCGCAGGAAATTGCAGCAGACAAGTCCATACCTGTAGTCGAGCGCATTATTCGTGTTGTTATGGCACTGAACTTAAGCGGCGGAAGCAGCAAGGAAATTATGGAGCATATTCACAAGCCGCAGAACGCGCTTATGCATCAGAAAATAGAAAAGGTCATTATTAATGGCGTTACGCCGATACTGACGGGAATCATCCACGAGGGCATCCAACAGGGACTGTTCCACACGCCATACCCGTATGAATGCATGGAAATGGTCGTGATTTATGCGAATACCGTTTTTGATGATGATATGGTTCAAATGACGAACGAGGAGCGTGCTTCACGCATACAGGCCTTTGTTTTTAATGTAGAAAGGCTGCTTGGTGTCAAAAGCGGAGGCCTTATAGATGTAATGCAGATGTTTGACGGTGGATAGAGGAAGCGACGAATAAATCTGGAAAATCCTTAGGGAAATAATACAGAGGTGAGTTATGTTTAGCAGAATAATCCGCAATGACATTTTTAAGAGCAAAGCGATAACGGTGACAACAATGGTATTTGTCGCTGCCTCAGCTATGCTTGTTTCACTCGCGGCGATACTCGTTGTCAATCTCTCTGGCGCGCTGGATACGCTAATGACACAAGCTAAAACTCCACATTTTATGCAGATGCATTCGGGTGAGATTGATACTGCGAGGCTTACGGCTTTTGCGGAGCAAAACAGCAGCGTCGATGAATTTCAAGTGGCGGAATTTCTGAACATTGACGGAGCGGAGATTATATTGGGCGATAATTCGCTTGCGAACAGCGTTCAGGACAACGGTTTAAGCGTACAGAGCGGAAAATTCGATTATCTTCTAGATCTGGACGGGAACGTCATCAACGTATCTGACGGTGAGATTTATGTTCCGGTAAGCTATTTGAAGGATAACACTGCAAAGATTAGTGACAAGGCCGTAATAAGTGGAAAAGAATTTACCGTTAAGGGATTTCTCCGCGATTCGACAATGAATTCTTCGCTTTCCGCATCAAAGCGATTTCTTGTAAGCAGCAATGACTATGCGGAAATAAAAAGCCTTGGAAACATAGAGTATTTGATTGAATTCAGATTAAAGGATATGTCGGCGTTAGGCGCATTTGAAACGGCATATGCCTCCGCAGGACTTGAAATGAACGGGCCAACGGTTACATATTCGCTTTTTAAAATGATGAATGCCATTTCCGACGGGATGATGATTGGGGTTATCCTTCTGGTAAGCCTGCTTGTCGTGGTCGTCGCATTCATGTGCATACGCTTTACGCTTCTTGCAAAAATCGAAGACGATTATCGCGAGATTGGTGTTATGAAAGCTATAGGGCTGCGTGTCTCGGACATCAAGAAGATTTATCTAGCGAAATACATGGCAATTGCGGCGGCAGGCTCTATTCTCGGTTTTGTTCTTTCATTTGTTTTCAAAGGCATGCTTCTTGAAAATATACGGCTTTATATGGGGGAAAGTAAAAACTCTTCTTTTGCCGTGGTTTTAGGAATTATCGGTATATTGTTAGTATTCCTTGCCATTATGGCCTATGTTAACGGAGTGCTGAAACGCTTTCGGAAAATTTCAGCCGCGGAAGCCATACGCTTTGGCACTTCCCAGGACAAAAACAGGGGTGCTAAGCGTTTTACCCTGAGCGGAAGCAGACTGTTTAACACGACGAATATTTTTCTCGGTATCAAAGATGTTCTCTCAAGGAAAAGACTATACGCCACAATGCTAGCTGTGCTGGTGATTTCGGCATTTATCATGATTGTTCCGCAGAACCTGTACAACACGATTTCCTCAAAAAGCTTCATCAGTTATATGGGGATTGGAAACTACGATCTACGCATACAGACCAACAATATCGATAATATCTCTGGAAAAGTCACTGAAATCGTTGAGACGATGAAAAGCGATCAAGCCATATCAAAGGTTGGCGTTCTTACTACAAAAACATTCAAGGCAAAAACGGAAAACGGATCAGAGGAAAATATTAAAATTGAGCTTGGCGACCATTCGATATTTCCTATCGTATATTCCAAGGGCAAAGCACCCGCAGCAAATGATGAAATTGCATTTTCGACTATATATGCCGATGAGATGAACAAAAAAATTGGCGATGTCATTACGCTGGTGATTGAGGGACTGGAGAAAGATCTCACGGTTAGCGGAATCTATTCCGACATTACCAACGGTGGCAAAACCGCCAAGGCTGTATTTGCTGACAATTCAGCGGGCATTATGTGGAGCATTGTCAGCGCTGAACTTTCGGATAAATCCCTTGTTGACGTGAAGGTTGCGGAATATGCGGACAAGTTTGATTTTGCAAAGACTTCAGATATTGATGAATTCGTTACACAGACCCTTGGCTCTACAATAAGCTCCGTCGAAATGGCCTCCTACGCCGCCGTCGCCGTTGCGTTAGTTATAACGGTACTAGTTACATTGTTATTTATGAAAATGCTTGTGGCAAAGGACCGATATTCGATTGCCGTACTGAAAGCATTCGGTTTTACAAACTCGGATATTAAGGCGCAGTATGTTTCGCGTACGGTATTCGTTCTGATTGTCGGAATTGTTCTCGGCACGCTTCTGGCAAACACTCTCGGAGAGATGCTTGCGGGTTTGATTATTTCGTCGTTAGGAGCGTCCACGTTTAATTTTGCAGTAAATCCTCTTTCGGCGTATCTGTTTAGTCCGCTAATGATGATTTGCGCGGTACTTATCGCAACAATGATCGGCACATCGGGCGCGGGACAAATAAAAATATCCGAAAATATAAAGGAGTAGACATATGACTAAGATTATTATCGGTGATCATATAGTAAAGTCTTTTGGCGAGGGCGATGAACAGCGTAATGTTCTTGATGAAGTGTCCGTTGAAATAAACGAGGGAGAGTTCGTTTCGGTTATGGGACCTTCTGGCTCGGGAAAATCGACGTTATTGTTTGCATTGAGCGGAATGGACAAAGTTGACAGTGGAAAGGTCGTTTTTGACAGCAGGGAATTATCGGCGGCCTCTGAGAATGAGCTTTCAGATATACGTAGAACAAAAATGGGATTTGTTTTTCAACAGCCGACTATGCTAAAAAATCTAAATATCCTCGACAACATCATTCTTCCATCAATGCGCGACAACAGAAAAAACGCCGAAAAAATATCAGAGAAGGCAAGAGTGCTTATGAAAAGAGTGGGCATTGCGGAGCTTGAAAAGCGAGATGTTACACAGGTTTCGGGCGGTCAGCTTCAACGTGCGGGAATATGCCGCTCACTTATGAACAGCCCAAAAATCATTTTCGGAGATGAGCCGACGGGTGCGCTCAACTCAAACTCTGCGGAGCAGATTATGGATATATTTTCTGAAATTAACGCAGACGGCACTGCGGTTATGCTTGTAACTCACGATGCAAAGGTTGCGGCGAGGACAGAGCGCATTATGTTTATGCGAGACGGAAAAATCGTAAGTGAACTAAACTTTCCAAAGTTTGACGGGACAGATATGGATGGCAGGGTCGATAAAGTATTGGTGAAAATGTGGGAAATAGGAATATGATTTGTTTAAAAATAAATGATCTAACCGGACTCAAATATACAAACGACTCAAGGAGGTCCGTTATGTTAGCGGAATTTATCCTAAGAGGTAGATGAGGAGCATCGTATGGAAGATAAAATAACATTGATTAAGGTTATTGCTGACACAAATTCACAAGGAACTGTTTTAGAAGAGCTTCCTGCAGAATACCTAAGCGATCAAAAA
>NZ_MRTD01000015.1 GCF_001956295.1 Paenibacillus sp. FSL A5-0031 | reverse complement strand
CCCATAATCCTATGAAGCAAGCATAGACCAGAATAGAAAAATAGCAGTACAGGAATAGCTCTCCTGTACTGCTACCAATACTCCGTTCAAAGCGAGCTATTCCTCAGCGAGCTTGATGCTTATGGGACAGCCCCTTTTTCTCATGAAACAGCTAACTGTTTCTGTTTCTTATTGCTTCCGTGCCACCCGGATACGAGAACACCGAGTAATACAAGCGCTGCGCCGATATAACCTTTGAATGGCAATATTTCATTGATGAACACAAACCCGAACAAAGCAGCAAACAACGGCTCGAGCGAAAAAATAAGCCCGGTTCTTATAGGAGTCGTATATTTCTGAGCTAAAGGCTGAACCACATAGCCAAATGCACTGCACACGATACTTAATACGAGTACGGCTACCCATCCTTCTGATGTATTAGGAAGTTTGGGCGTTTCGAATAGGAAAGAGAAGAACAAGCCATAAGCACCTGCGAATCCCAATTGTAAAATGCCTAAGTTCAACGTATTCGTTGTTTTCGCCGCAGAATCGGTAATTAGAATATGTATGGCATACAATAGAGCCCCCATAATACATAAGAAATCTCCCGGATATATTCGCAGCTCGCTGTTTAATGTAAGAAATCCAATACCTATAATAGCAAGGAAAACCCCAATGACAAGGCTAAGCTTAAGTTTTTTCTTGAACACGGTGACATAAATTAAAGGGACAAATATAACGGTTAAGCTAATTAAAAATCCGGCGTTAGAAGTTGTGGTCGTTTTTAGACCAAACATAATGCCTGTAAATACACCAAATAATAATAATCCAAGCAATGCTGCATATTTTAACGTCTTCAGGTCGGTATGACGCAAGCTTTTGTGGAAGAGGGCGGCCGATAAAAGGAACGCAAATCCGCAGCGAAGAGCAATCAAATTAAATTCTTCAATTGAATTCAGCCCCAGCTTCATAAAAATGTAGGATGAACCCCAACATAACGTAATCATTAAAATAAGAAAATCGGCTTTCAGCGGCTTCAATCTGTACCATCCTTTGTTTAGCAAGTGTTAGTAATCGAACTAGTTGGATACCAAGTACTAACACAGTATACTAAGGAAGGATTAACAAGTATATTGAATGTTTGTTATGATATACATTAGTAAACCTCATGTTAAAGGCGGGCTATCGATGAGTATTAATAAATACGAAGTTTTCATGAAAGTAGTTGAACAAGGGAGTCTGACAAAAGCTGCTGATCTGCTAGGATTCACGCAATCGGGCGTAAGTCATATGATCAAAAGCTTGGAAATAGAATTGGGTTTTGCCCTCCTGCTCCGAGGACGGTCGGGGATAAAATTAACGGCAAATGGAGAGCAGATGCTAAAGCCAATTCGTGAAATATTAAACTGGAACGAACAATTGAAGCAGGTAGTGTCATCGATTCATGGTTTGGAGGCAGGTACAATCCGTATAGGCACCTTCACCAGCGTATCGGTTCATTGGCTTCCTGGCATGATTAAGCAGTTTCAGAAAGAGTATCCGACCATTGAAATTAAGCTGATGGAGGGCGACTATCAGGAAATAGAAAGCTGGATTGAAGAAGGTCAAATTGACTGTGGCTTCATATCTATTCCAACTCGCGGCACATTTGAGGTTATTCCTCTAAAGAAGGACCGAATGCTGGCTATTTTACCGCTGGATCATCCTTTAAGTGAGCTGACCTATATGCCATTAGCCAAACTCGAAAATGAACCGTTCATCATTTCGAGCGAAGGTTCTGATTATGATGTCAGGCGGGTTCTAGATCACGCATCGATTAAACCCAATATTAAGTTTTCGTTAGGGGATGATTTTGCGATTATTGCCATGGTGGAGAATGGGCTTGGCGTCAGTATCCTGCCTGAGCTTGTTCTTCAAGGGCGCGACCATAAGGTCTGCGTGATGGAACTCGAGGAGCGCAGCTACCGTTCACTCGGAATTGCCGTCCAATCCATGAAAAATGCATCGCCTTCCGCAAGGCGATTCGTGAATTATGTCCAGCAATGGTTGGAGAATTGGGAGCAATAAGAATCAGGCTGATCGAACGAAAGAACAGGAAGATAGTAGAGTTTAAAGGAATTTCATAGTAAAATATACTAAAAATTAAATAACCGAGGGGGTTGCTGATTGTGATCATTGAGACGGAACGGTTAATTTTAAGAGATTTTGTAACCAATGATTTCGAAGATATACATGTGTATGCATCGAATCCGGTCGTAGTGAAGTACATGTTATGGGGACCAAACTCGAAAGAGGATACACAAAATTATATGAATATGATAGCCGATATGCAAAAACAACAGCCTCGACTTGGTTATGAACTCGCAGTGGTCATGAAAGAGAACAATCAGTTGATCGGTGGTTGTGGAATTCACATCATCAAACCTTCACAAGGAGAGCTTGGTTATTGCTTTAATCATAACTATTGGGGAAGCGGCTACGCATCAGAGGCTGCGGCTGCCTTGCTTGAATTTGGATTCCATGAGCTCAAACTTCATCGCATTTTTGCTACTTGTCGCCCAGATAATATTGGATCGGCTAAAGTGCTGCAAAAAATAGGGATGAAATATGAAGGACATATTAGGGAGCATATGCGCCATAACGAGAAATGGCATGATTCCTATCAATATTCCATTTTAGAAAATGAATATGTTTAGAAGAGTCACTTTCAAAAGGTGAGGTGACAGTGATTATGGTTCGTGAAGAGGATAAAGCAATCATTAATCATTATGTTGCTGCTTATAATTCGTTAGATGTAGCGGGAATGGTTAAGTTTTTGCATAACGATATTATATTCAGGAATGTTTCCAATGGCGAAATTAACACTGAAACTAGAGGTATACAAGAGTTTATACAATTGGCGGAAAAATCCTCAAAGATGTTCTCTAGCCGCTGTCAGACTATTATGAGCGTTCATGCTATAGAGGACAAAGTAGAAGTGCAGATTGATTATGAAGGAACACTTGCTGTTGATTTGCCTAACGGATTAAGCGCGGGAGACAAAATACAGTTAAAAGGGAAATCAATATTTGGGCTGGTAGACGGAAAAATTTTTATGATAGAAGATTATAGTTAACAATAACGGCTAACAGAATTACATTCTTTGGAGGTGCTTCACCGTGAAGACAATTGGTCTGATAGGCGGCATGAGCTGGGAGTCATCTGTGCTCTATTACCAAACCATTAATCAAAAGGTAAAAGAAAAGTTAAGGAAACTTCATTCTGCAAAAAGTATCATGTATTCAGTGGATTTCGAAGAAATCAAGACGCTCCAGGAACAGGGGAAGTGGGACGAAGCAACTGAGATCATGATTGATTGTGCACAAAAACTAGAATTAGCCGGAGCAGAGCTGATTATAATATGTACGAATACGATGCACAAAATGGCCAAAGAAGTAGAGGATGCTGTATCCATCCCACTGCTTCATATCGCAGATGCAACAGCAAATGAAATAATTAAAGATGGAATAAAAAAGGTTGCTTTGCTTGGTACGGCTTTTACAATGGAACAGCAATTTTATAAGGGAAGACTAAGTGAAAAGTTTGGGCTTGATGTCATTATTCCTAATGAGTCAGAGCGAAAGATTATACATGACATCGTCTATGATGAGCTTTGCCTTGGAATTATAAACGAACAATCCAGAGAATCTTATTTAAAGATTATAAATCGACTTAGTGAGCAGGGAGCAGAAGCTATTATTCTTGGGTGTACAGAAATAACACTGCTCATATCGCAAGATATTTGCAGTGTCCCATTATATGATACAGCAAGAATTCATGCGGAGTGTGCAGTTGACTTTGCTTTAAGTGAGGAGATTTTTCGCTAACGTTCAGAGTTGATATCAACAACTTATGGCATTGGAATGGCTTATTCGCGACTATCTAGTGCATATGGAACATCATATAAAATTAATAAAAGGCGGCCGCTAACGGTCGCCTTTTATTATACGATTTACTTGATTTTACAAATCTCTTTATCCATAAGCATTTTAATAAATAATCCGCCTTGAACGGTACGGTTTTGGAAGCCTACCATCTTGGCAGTTCTTGTTGAATACCAATCGCTCATTGGAACGCGGCTCTCGGTTTTATCATATGCATGCCAGAGGCGGTCTACAATGGAATTGAAATCTTCCTTATTGTCGCAGAGCGTCGCACTCCAAACGATCCAATCCGATTTGGTGTAAGTGTCACGATTATCAAGCATGAGGCCAAACTCACCTGAATGTTTCTCCAAATAGGCTTTAGTCTCAGCTTTAAATGTATCTTTAGGGAACAATTCTAGACCGAATAATTGATCCCATACCGCATTGTATTTCATGCTGAAGGAATCAGGACGATCAAATGCTAAACGATAGGTTCCGTCTTCATTAGCAGCCATGACGAGCCAGTTATCTATCATTCCTTTTGCAACATTCATTAATTCCTCTGACTTTTTCTCGTCTCCAGCCATACGGTTTAGAATCGCAAAGCTTGCGATACCCATAATAGCCTTAATCGATAAGTTACAGTTATGCGCGAGATGCCCTGCAAAATCATCCGTACACAGCTGGTTGTCAGGATCTACACCATTGTTAATTAAATAATTGCACCATTTCTCAAGATGGTCCCAGTTCTCTTTGGCAAAAGATACATCATTCTCCGTGACCGCAACAGCAGCTGTGCAAATCAGCATATTGCCGCATTCTTCAACGGGCATTTGCCAAGTAGGGCATGTGCCGTGACTATAGACTTGGCCGTTAACGAGTGGATAGGTTCCCGCATCGTGTGGTGCAAAATCATAATACCAAATATCAGTAGCAGCGTATTTAAAAATAGGGCGCAGCATCCCTTTAACGAGCTCTGGGTTGTAAATTAAAAATTGCGGTATGGATGGATACGTAACGTCTACCGTAGCTGCACAGCCATTGCTGAAATTTTCTTTGGATATAAAGAGAACGTTTCCATCCGTATCCGCACAAACCTTATGACCTGCAATAGCTTGTCTGTAGGCTAATGATACTAGTTCCGCATACTTCTCGTTGCCTGATTCTGCAGCTTCTGCAAATAGAGTGGATGAGAATTGTTCACACTTTTCAAATAGGCTGTCGTACTCAGATAAAGCCTGCTTCAAGGCATCTTCGATGGTTTCACCGTCTTTTTTCCAATAAGCATTAAGCGGCTCATTGAAATATTCAATCGCTTTGATGTCATCATATGCAACAGCAAAAAGCGCATTTGCGTTTTCACCTGTATTTACAGGGATAGACAGCTCAATGTTATGGCTTACCGTACCGTATTCATGTGTATTGGCTACATCGATGACAGAAGCCTTTTCATGATTAGAAGCGAGGTATAAATAACCCCAGTTAATTCTAAGATCATCACCAGCTTTATTTAAAACATTTTGAAATTTGCTTCCAATCTTGCCGCATGTGAAACCTGGCCCGCTAATATCTTTGTAATCGACTGGGAATTCATATTTAAAGTTTTGACATAACTCATCATCGACATTTATTTTTATAGTCACATCATGTGCTTCGCCATTGTTAGATTCGGCTTGTACATGAATATAAGACACGGGTCTAGACATAAGCTTTAAATCATCCATTAGAAGTGGGGTAGTAAACGTAACTACCAAATTGATTTCATCAGAAGTAAAACGATATTTGCTGGATAATGCATTAATATCTACACTTGTTTGTTTCATTTTTATACCATTATCGTTGCCGCCCATAAAACAATATTCTTTTCCGTTAACCTCAGCGGTACCGACTAATTTATGAGGTTGGCCCGTCCAATGTTTGGTGTCAGCTTCGTTCAGTTCGTTCGCCATAGACCAAACAGAAAAATAAGGATCTACAGTTATAAGTGGGACAGCTGGAGCTCGCATAATCATAGTAATTCCTCCTAAGTTAGATGAAAATGAATGAAATGCAAAACGATTGAATAATGTTATCTGTTGCTGTAATATACAATTTATCATACAAATTACGGTCTGATAATAGAGGTTATCACAATAGATGTGAGGAATATCACAATGAAAGAAACTGTTTATAGCTTTTGGCATCTGCTAGATCCTAAACTTCCATTGAATATCGTAATGGCAGGAATTTCTTATTGCGACAAGAATTATATCATCGAGAGAAAAGGTGAAAATTTATTTTCATTCGAATATATTATGGATGGAAGCGGTGTGCTTGAGATAGAATCCCAAACGCTGTATCCTCAAAAAAATGACGTATATCTCTTAACTAAAAATAGTTATCATAAGTATTATTCCAGCGAGGAAAATCCGTGGGTTAAAATATGGGTCGTTTTTAATGGGGATTTTGCAGAAAGTTTATTTAAGCATTACTTGCCAGCAGACACCTATATTGTGAAGGATTGCAACATTCTTTCTTATATGAATGAAATTATTAATATTGCATCTGCCAAGCAAAAAAACTACTCTGATATTACAGATGAGATTTCAGTTATTGTGTTAAAAATCATATTGCATTTAAAAAACCATTTGGAAAATAAAGTGCTCTCTATTCCTGAACGCATTAAACAATGTTTGGATTTAAACATCGAGAATGCTATCGATATTAACGATGTTTCATTGCAGCTTGGTTATTCGAAAAATTACATTATTAAATTATTCCGAGAATGTTATGGTATAACGCCTTATACTTATTTTCGCAATCGCAAAATAGAGCTCGCCAAGCAATATTTGCTTAACACGAATCTAAATATCAACGAGATATCTACAAAGCTGAATTTTGCCGACCAGCATTATTTCTCTTCATCATTTAAAGCGATTGCAGGCATTACTCCTTCGGAATATAGAAAAAATAGAACTAACCAATTTATAGATGCGGAGGGGTACTCTTGAACATCTACGTAGTCAGACACTGCAAGGCAGAAGGGCAATCGCCAAGTGCTAATCTTACCGAAGAAGGTTATCTGCAAGCGGAGCGGGTAGCTGAATTTCTGCATGGCAAACCTATCGAACATATCATTTCGAGTCCGTTCCTAAGGGCCATTCAATCTATTTCTCCATTTGCTGAAAAAATTCAGGTAAACTGTCATTTGGATGACCGCTTGTCAGAACGAGTTTTATGTGGCGAAAACAATGTTAACTGGCTTGAAATGCTTCGTCATACTTTTACAGATCTTGAGATATGTTATGAAGGCGGCGAATCCAGTACTTCTGCGATGAATCGTGCCTTAGCGGTAATAACCGATGTGAGAAATAGCGGGTTTAGCAATGTGGTTATCGTTACCCACGGAAACTTGATGTCCTTGCTGCTTAAGCATTATGATACTAAATTCGGTTTTGAGGAATGGGCATCCTTGTCTAATCCTGATGTCTATCATTTGCAGTTTGAAGGTGAAGTTCCGATTATACAGCGAATTTGGAATGGCTGAGCTAGATTATTAATAATACAAGGAGGCGATAGGTTTGTACGAATATATGTATGTTGAAACATCATTGGGCGGGTTTTTCTCAGAGGCAAAACATCGGGAAACGATCGATGAATATGCAAAAGAAGGATGGAGATTAGTACAGGTTTTACCGACACATTATAATGGTCACGGAAAACCAACGGCGTATGAAATTATTTTCGAACGTTTAATATCTAATAGGGACGCAAACACGTAAAAGTGTTGCGTCCCTTTTTTAATCAGTCATTCATAAATCAATGCTATGTTTTACTTCCAGTATTTCTCGATAATAGCATCTCGGCCAGAATATACTCGTGATTCCTTATAAAACTTTGGATTTTTACGATGATAGTTCTGGTGATACTCTTCCGCAGGATAGAATACTTCCGCTTCTTGAATCTCTGTTGCAATCGGCTTGTCAAAACGGCCGCTCTTTCCAAGCTCATCCTTGGATATTTGAGCAAGCTGGCGCTGTTCTTCTGTATGATAAAAGATGGCAGCACGGTATTGGCTCTTGCGATCATTGCCTTGTCCTACAGCATCTGTAGGGTCAATTTGCGGCCAATAAAGCTCAAGCAGTTTTTCATATGGGAAGATGTCCGAATCATAAGTGATTTGTACGACTTCCAAATGACCGGTTTCACCAGTCAATACTTGCTCATAAGTAGGGTTCTCTAGCGTTCCGCCCATATAGCCGGACAGAATGCCATGTATGCCGGGCTGTTCTTCAAAAGGACTTACCATACACCAGAAGCAGCCCCCGGCAAACGTTGCTTTTTGTATCATTTGCTCTCCCCATTTCCTTAACTAATTAATAAAGCATTCGTATGAACACTCATTATAAGCTTGATCATTCAATCAGTCTATTGCTTTGGTGGCTTCATAAGAGACATTGTCTAGAAATTCCAAAGCTTTTGCAGTAAACTAATTGAATCTAATTATATCTATTTATAATCAAATAGTACATGACATTCATTTGGAAGTAGGGGATTACTTATGATTTTTGTTTTTGATTTAGATGGAACCATTTGCTTTAAAGGACAGCCTGTTTCAGAAAAAATTCTAAGCTGTTTGGAGGAATTAACTCAAGCAGGGCATGAAGTTATTTTTGCTTCCGCTCGTCCCATTCGAGATATGCTTCCTGTTATTCATCAACGTTTTCACAGCATTTCTCTTATAGGAGGAAATGGTTCTCTTATTTCTAAGGATGGCAGTATGATCGCTATAGAAACTTTTAATGAACATTTACGCCTTAACATGCTGAAGCTTATTGAAGAGCATCAAGCGACATATTTGATTGATAGCCATTGGGATTACGCCTACACCGGTTCTTTAGAGCATCCGATATTAAAAAATGTTGATGCCTCCAAGCTTGCTAAGCTTGTTGCAGTAGAGTCGCTGGAGACCATCGTCAAAATACTAATTCTTACCGCGAATGATATGGAAGTTTTGGAGCAAAAGCTCGCATGCCTAGAAGTTGTTATTCACAGGCATCGTAATGAAGGTGTCATTGATATTAGTCCAACTAATATTCATAAATGGAGTGCCCTGCAAAAATTAGGGGTGGAAGCCAAACAATTTATTGCATTTGGGAACGACGCCAACGACATTTCGATGTTTCAAAATGCGAAGCATGCAGTTATGATTGGCCATCACGATGAGCTCGCTCCTTACGCATCGGAAGTGATTCCGCTCGCGGGCAATTGCGAAGAACAAATCGTAGAAAAACTGAGGGAGCTTGCTGGCAAGCATGTTCCATTGAATTCTTAAATGCTGCATGAAGTTAAGTCATAAATTTTTAATAGAGAACAGCAACATAAGGAGCTCATTATGGAGGAACAATGGATAATTGCAAAATATGATCCAGAATGGAAAAATCGATTTTATGATATCGCTCTAAAAATAAGAAATGCTTTGGGGGACTTGGTCGTTCGTATTGACCATGTTGGCTCAACTTCGATTGTTGGTTTAGACGCGAAGCCCATCATTGATATTCAATTATCCGTTATTGATTTTGAAACGATCATAAACCATAAGAGTGAGATGGAGAAACTAGGCTTCGTATATCGAGAAGAAAACGCAGATAAAACGAAAAAGTATTTCCGAGAAATACCGGGCAGTCGAAGAACGCATATTCATGTACGGCAAGCAGGTAGTTTTTCAGAACAATTAACTTTATTGTTTAGAGATTATTTGCGCGCGCACCCTGGGGACTGTTTAAGATACGCTCGGGAGAAACATCGATTGTTTGAGCTTTATAAGGATGAACGCTCCAAGTATGTAGAAGGCAAAGGGCCTATCGTTTGGGATATCATTCAGAAAGCACATATTTGGTCGCAAGAAGCGGGTTGGAAACCAGCGGTTTCAGATATGTGAAGGAGTAACTTCTTATTAAGATGGAAGGAGCAGCATGCATAGGCAGCTGCTCCTCTTTTGCGTATATAGGATTTAAAGATGTTACATGCCCGATTCCTTAACCAGGCGTTTGACCATGGAATGAAGATTCAGCGATTTTAAACTTAAGCTCAGCTCTTGGTTAAAAAAGAGGATCAAACCAGACTTGTTATCTGGATTAAACACCGTAATCGTGAGTACTCCGGGATCTGATCCGTTGTGTCCGATCACCTTGCCCTTACTGACGCCCTTCAAGTAAAGACTATCCAGCGCTGAATAGCTCCATCCGAGTGCCTGATTGCCATTATCCGACTGCGGTTTGAACATCTCATCAAGTGTGGCCTGCGACAGGATGGTTCCGTTCTCGGCCTTCCCGCCGTTCATGATGGCAAGATAGAACTTAGCAAATTCGGTAGTCGTCGTCTTTAGCGTACCGTCGGGATAGGTCGGGAAAGAATAGGGCACTAGCGGTTTATGTTTTGCATCATATTGTACGGCAAGTACGTCATTGCTTAATAAATCTTTATGCAGCCATTTGGTATGCTTCATGCCTACCGGGTCAAAGATATGCTGCTGCGTATATTCCGGAAAAGGTGTTTTGGTCATCTCTTCGACAAGATAGCCTAGTAAACCATATCCGACATTGCTGTAGCTGAACGCCGAACCAGGCTTATTTTTCGTAAAGTTTTTTTCTTCGTCGTACCATTTTCCTCCGGGAACGAGGAAATCCTTCATAAACTGCGCGAGTGTAACGGTTGAGTCGCCACCACCGCTGTTCGAAGTGTAGAGGCTGTCGTACAGCTTCCAATTGTTATCGATTCCTGAAGTATGATTTAACAGCATGCGGAATGTAATGGGAGTGTCTGGAAATTTAGGATGAACAATACTTATCGGCAAAAACGTATTTATGTCATCATCCAGCTGAATGATTCCTTTCTCAACAAGCTGCATGACGGCCGTGGCAGTCACTGTTTTGGAAACGGAGGCAATCTGAAATACCGTGTCATTTGTGATCGGTATATCTTTTTCCCTGTCGGCGTCGCCGTAATTAATAATGCGATTGATTTGATTGTCTTTGATTATTGCGATGGATACGCCTGTCATGCCTGATTTCTTCATTTTGACCTGGACGAATTTCTCAAGATCCTTAGGGTTAGAGAAATCAACTTGAATGAAAGTAATCGTTGCGAAAGCAATTATGAGTGCTCCCAAAATAGGTCCAATGATTTTCCAAACCCGACCCTTCTTCCTTTTCTTCTCCATCATGACGCCACCTTCCGCCGTTTCTCAGGCCGACTATTTATAACATTTCTTAACTTTACCAGATATAGTAAAAAACGAATTCGCACCGCAGTCGAGTTTGTTGCCTCGACTTTAGACTAGATCGTGCTGGAGATTTGAATTATTATTCTTTTGTTTGTATAATAATTCAACCGGAAATGCTGGACACTTTTCATACCACATTTTTCAACAAAAACATTAGTGGTTAGGAGCAGTTGCTATGAAAATAAGTAAACAATCTGCTGAACATTATATTTGGGGAGACAACTGTGATGGTTGGCATTTAGTGAAGAATCAGGAATTAAGCGTCATTCATGAAAAAATGCCTGCAAATACTGCGGAAGTAAAGCATTATCATCAAGATGCTAAACAATTTTTCTTTGTCTTATCAGGAACAGCTGCAATGGAAATTGGTGATCAAGAGGTTATTTTAAATCAACATGAAGGAATTGAGGTTCCACCTCAGATCCCTCATCAAATGTTTAATAAATCCAATGAAGAAATTGAATTTTTGGTTATATCTCAACCGAATAGCAGAGGGGACAGGTACGTAATAGAATAATAGGATTAGCCAGTGGATAACATTGATGGGTTTGTTAGTTAGTTGTAAGATAATTAATAAACAATTCAAGGAGGATTATATGAAAACCATCGTCTATATGGTTAGGCATGCTGAATCCCCATACGATGAAGGAACTGAAAGAACAAGAGGACTCACCACAAAGGGTAAGGGCGATGTTGAAAAGGTAACAGAAATTCTTAAAGAAGAAGGAATAGATATTATTATATCTAGCCCATATAACCGAGCCATCTTGAGTATTGAGGGATTGGCACAAAACTTAGGATTGGATATCGAAACATTTGAAGATCTCAGGGAAAGGCATTTTGCTGAAGAAATTATTGAAAATTTAATGTCCGTTATTAGAGAGAAATTTTATGATTTTGATTATTTTTTACCGGGTGGGGAGTCTAATTCTGATTGCCAGAATAGATCGATATCAGTGATAAAAAACATATTGAAAGAACACTCTGGGAAAAAAATAGCTATTGGAACACATGGTCTTGTAATGACTTTGATGATCAATTATTTTGATTCAAGTTATGGTTTGGATTTTTTAAATCAATTAAAGAAACCAGATATTTATAAATTAAGTTTTGAAAATTTAGAACTAAAAGAGGTAATAAGACTATGGAATGAGGATTTAGTAACGGATACGTTAGCTAAATAAACTAACTAACTATGTTTACTTAACCATGAGTTAGCTGTTATGAATTAACGAGAAAATGTTTTTCATTTCCTATCCTTACATATGAATGGCAGCCTATGACGTGTTTTTTCGTCCAAGGCTGCCATTTTTTTATTAGGCTGATCCAAGACATGATTTGAATTGGATCTGTGCAACTTGCTCCTTTTGGAATATTAAATTGAAATTAGTACCAAAATAGAGTGAGGATTTACGGATTGTATAGATATGGATGTGATTTCATTTGAGCGGTTCGGGTAATAAAATCAGCTTTGTGCAAATATTTATGATGTTTTCATTAATGAATGGCCTTGCCAGCCACGTTATCGTAAATCCGATGATTTTGTCTGCTTCCAAACGTGATTCGTGGATTACTGTACTGATGACAGGTGTATTTTTTCTTATTTGGATTTTGCTATTGGTCTGGATAATGAACCGATCAGGTCAGCAAGAGTGGAAAAAGTGGCTATCCCGTAGGAGTTCCCCTTTTGTTTCATGGCTCCTAATCCTTCCCGTTTGCATTCAGATGTATCTCATTGGCGGGATGACCGTCATCCATACGGCTACATGGCATGTAACAAATTATTTGCCCTCTACTCCTAAGATGCTGCTCGTTGTCTCATTGGTATTATTTTGTACAGCCATGTCTATGTGGGGATTAAAGGTCATTGCGATCGTTGCAGGCGTGTTGCTTCCGCTTGTTGCTTTGTTAGGCATTTTTGTCGGTTCATTCAATTCTCCAATGAAAGATTTTTCGTTATTAAAGCCTGTACTAGAGCATGGATGGAGTCCGGTTTGGAACGGAATGGTTTATTCCGGCGCAGGTTTTGTGGAGTTGATGGCGCTTATCGTGCTGCAGCATCATTTGAAGACGAAAGTTCGAGCTTGGCAGCTGCTTTTATATGGCGTATTTTCCATCGTCATTTCACTGGGACCTATCGTTGGTGCGATTACAGAGTTTGGTCCCATAGAAGCATCCCATCAAATGACTTCGCCTTACGAGCAGTGGAGGCTCGTGAAAATTGGGCAATTTGTTGAGCATCTAGACTTTTTATCCATCTTTCAATGGCTGTCTGGCGCGATTGTTCGCATAAGCTTATCTGTGTATTTATTCGTTGAATTGCTTTCTCTTCGTCAAGCACGCAGTCGACACTGGGCAATAGCTATCATTATGGTGAGTTATATCCTTCTGTCACTGTTTCGAGTAAACGAATATACCTTTTATTTATGGATGGATCGCTATTACATGCCAATCTCGCTGGCGGTATTGTTGTCCTTTTCATTCTTATGGATGATTGCCGCCCTGTTCTTAGGATCTGCCTCAAAGGAGGGAAAAACATGAATGGACAAGCGCAGTCAAAGTCAGAGATCTGGAATGAGGAAAGCTTAAGGGCTCTCTTTGAGGGTTCATCAGATGTCAAAATCCAAGCCTGCCACTTTGGAGAACAAGAGAGTGTTGAAGTCGTGATTGCTTTTGCAGAAGGACTGAGCCATTCAGCCGATATTGGTAAGTTTATTTTGCCAGAGCTTAATCGACTCTTTAAAGAACAGGGCTCATTCAAGGATCCGATTGTGCGGTTGTCCAATGTACTCTCGATTACGGAATTTACAGAAGTGACCGAGGACGCGCTATCGGAGGCTATATTTCAAGGGGATCTGCTGCTCATATTCACCGAAGAAAATAAAGTGGCTTTTGTAAGCATAGCAGATAAGCCAACAAGACAACCATACGAATCCAGTACAGAAATTTCGGTTAAGGGACCAAGGGATGGGTTCGTTGAAGATATTACTGTAAATATTGCCTTAATCCGTAAACGGCTTCGAAGCCCTTCTCTCCATGTAGATAATTTGACAATAGGACGAAGAACAAAGACGCGGATTGGGGTTCTTTACTTTTATGACATCATTAATCCCAAGATATTGGAGGACTTACATGCGCGATTGGAAAAAATTGATATTGACGGTTTAATCAGTATTAGCCAGCTTGAGGAATTGTTGTCTGATTTTAAATTTAAGCTATTGCCGATTATGGATTTTACCGGAAGACCTGATTATGCCGTCCAAAGCTTGCTTTCGGGCCGTGTAGTACTCGTTATCGATGGATTGCCGATGGTGTTAATTGCGCCAGCTGGCTTGTCCCTTATTTTAAAGTCTCCAGAGGATGCCCATTTCAACTATGCGTATGTTTCATTCTCAAGAATAATAAGAGGGATCAGCTTATTCCTGTCTATCTTTTTACCAGCCATATGGGTTGCGTTAGTGTCATTTCATCAAGACCAAATTCCATTTCAAATGATGGCTACTATTTCCGTGACAAGACTGGGGCTGCCGCTTTCTTCGCATATGGAAATGTTTTTGCTGCTCATGCTGCTAGAAATATTTAGGGAAGCGGGAGTAAGGCTACCTAACGCAATTGGTCAGACACTGACGTCAATTGGGGGGTTGATCATTGGAGATGCAGCCATTCGAGCGGGTTTGGTTTCGCCGTCAGTTGTTGTAGTTGGTGCGATTACCGCTGTTTCGGGGGTAACTCTAGTGAATCAGACGTTAAGCACGCAGGTTAGTATTTTGAGGCTGTTCTTTTTTACACTATCCGCAATTCTCGGCATGTATGGCGTGATCTTAGGTATGGTACTGCTCATTGGTTACATGGGTACTATAAAATCATTTGGCGTAAGCTATTTGGCGCCTTTATCTCCGCTATCCGTTAGGGAGCTGCTTATTTCTTTCCTGAGATTGCCGTGGGATAAAATCAACAAACGACCTACCGCGCTGCAAACGAAAGATCCCGATAAGAAGAAGGAGGATTAGACATGTATATTTTCCGGGCAATAAGCGTGCTTCTGTGCAGTATTATGCTTCTAAGCGGTTGCACGAGTATGCCGGAAATTCAAAACATGGCATATGCGACGGCTATTGGTGTCGACTTTAAGGACGGAAAATGGATTGCCTACACACAAATACTCAATTTTTCAAACATCTCGCATAGTGAACAAGTTAGTCTTGGTAAAGCTGTCCCCGTATGGGTAGGAAAAGGGGAAGGGAAAACGATGGCATTAGCATTAACTGATATTAGCAGAACATCCCAGCTGCAGGTGTTTTGGGGTCATGTTAAAGCTGTTGTTATGACAGAAGCGGTGCTCAAGAAGGGTGTCACTGATGTGTATAGCGCGATTAATCGTTACAGGGAAGTAAGGTACAATATTCTGATCTATGGAACAAAGAGGAGCCTGCCAGAAATTTTTATTCAGAAATCGATTCTGAATTTGTCCCCACTGGAAACGATCATGTTTACGGCTAGTCAAATGCATTCAATCGTTTCCGTAATCCTTCCTGTTACTGTAAATCGCGTTATTGCGGATTTAAATGAACCTGGAGAGCCGGCAATGATTCCATCACTTGAAATTGATTCTAAAGATTGGTCGGAAGACGAACAACCAAAGCCGATGTTCAGCCTATCAGGTGGTTATTTTTTCAAGAAAAACAAGATGATAGGATGGATGTCAGGACGGGATCTGCTAGGGATTAGATGGGCGGAAGAGGGACTGAAACGTATACCGCTTCAAGTTAATGCCCACGGCTCACCGGCTGCCGTTATTGAATTTTCATCTCCTAGAATGAAAATTAGACCCGTAACGGAAAAGGGAGAAACTCGCTATAATCTTGAAGTTGAGGCAAAGGGCATTGTCATTGAGCTAATGCAAGACGTAACCATTAACCATTTGAAGGAATGTGCTGCTGATGCCATCCGCAAGGAAATCATGAACACCTATAGTAAAGCGTTAAAGTCCCAAATCGATCCGTTACATCTCAGACAATCGCTTTATCAGTCATCACCCGCGGAGTTTCGGCGCTTGTCCAGCACCGATGATTTTTTCTTGAAAAATGATTCTATCAAGAACATTCAAGTAAACGTCAATCTAATGAATACGGGGAAATATAAGGGGACAAAAAATTAATTGAAGCAGACATTTTGATTCTAAGCAAGATTCCTCGCAACTCTTGTAACAAGAGCACAATCATGAAGCCTCTACTAATCATAGATTAAAAGGAGCATGATAGTGGGAGGTGAGCTTTAATGGAGGAAATGTATCGTTTCGGCAGAAATAATATGAACTGTAGAGTCCGTGTTCGGACTCGGGATGGCCGTTGCCACGAAGGCGTTATCGTAAATGTTGATAGAAACAATCTATATTTACGGACATCGGATGGGGTAAGAACGTCAGCATATTATGGTAATGGGTACGGTAATGGATATGGTTATGGGTATGGTTATGGGTTTGGGGCAGGTCTACTGACTTTGTCATTGTTTACGCTTCTTGCTATAGCTTTGATCTAAATAAAGAAACCTCAAGTCCATAGCGGCTTGAGGTTTCCTTGTTTTACAGCAGCAAGATGGAATATCTCACCTTATGTTACTGTTAAGGAAGAATGTTTCCTGCAGCACGATAAATGGCATACCATTCTTCGCGTGTCAAATGAACTTCGCTCGCATTGCAGCAATCGTTCAGGCGGTCAAGATTCATTGTACCGATAACCGGTTGCATTTGCGCAGGGTGGCGCAAAAGCCATGCAATAGCAATCGTCGTATTGCTGACATTGTATTTTTCAGCAATTTCATCGATTTGTTTATTCAATTCCGGGAACTTGTCGTTTCCAAGGAATACGCCTTCAAAAAATCCATATTGGAATGGTGACCAAGGCTGAATCGTAATATCGTTCAGTCTGCAATAATCGAGGATACTGCCATCACGGTGCACAGCAGCATCATTTTCCATATTCACGTTAAATCCGCTCGAAATCATAGTCGCGTTCGTAATGCTTAATTGCAACTGGTTAGCGACTAGAGGCTGCTTCACCGATTTCTTCAAAAGTTGAATTTGCATTGGTGTTTGATTGGATACGCCGAAATGGCGTACTTTGCCTGAGCTTTCAAGGCGATCAAAAGCTTCAGCTACTTCTTCCGGCTCGACCAATGTATCTGGACGGTGCAAAAGCAGAATGTCCAAGTAATCCGTTCTCAATCGCTTCAAAATCGCATCTACCGATTCTAAAATATGTTCTTTGGAGAAATCGAACATGCCAGGACGAATCCCGCATTTTGATTGTAAAATAATCTTCTCGCGAACTTCATCGTTCATATGAATAGCATCTGCGAATATTTCCTCACAAGTTCCACCGCCATAAATATCAGCATGGTCAAAGAAATTCGCACCTTTATCTAGCGCCGTCTGAACAAAACGTTCGGCACCGGTCTTGTCCAGCGAATTAATACGCATGCAACCGACTGCAATCACCGGCACCTCTAGTGTACTGCTTCCAAGCTTCATCGTCCTCATGATTTAAGTCCTCCTTCGAGATTGGTTAACTTTGTTTGATGGATTCATCGCAAATAGAAGAGTGTTCTATTTGTTGCTGCACAAACTATGTAAACGCCTTCCTAAAACAATTGTGCCTTATGATTGTCTCACAAAAGGCCGCCGTATTTCAATGTTTACAAAAAGGATAAAATGATATATGTGTCCGCTGGTCGTTGGCACGGCATCTCTATCCACGTGCTCTGGTATTTACATACAAACGTGAATTCGGTATTCTGGAAAAATAGTTTCAACTTGGAAGGCATTTAATTACGACTTTTTATTAAATGGAGGCAGCAAATATGGCGACAATTGAGGATTTCATGAAATTAGATATTCGTATTGGTACGGTTATTCATGCAGAACCTTTTCCAGAAGCACGAAAACCCGCAATAAAATTAGAAATCGACTTTGGTGATTTTGGTGTCAAACATTCCTCGGCACAGATCACAGAACGGTATGAACCAGAACAGCTTATTGGCCGTCAAGTTGCCGCAGTTATGAATTTTCCTGTTAGACGTATTGCGGGCTTTAAATCCGAGGTGCTTGTCATTGGTGGAGTCCCATCGGAAGGTGATGTAGTTCTTTTAAAGCCAGATCAACCCGTTCCGAATGGGACGCCAATTGCGTGAGGAAGTTTATCAAAAAAAAAACAGGTTACCGATATAATCGGCAACCTGTTTAGCTTTCCACGTTCACACGTCGACAGCGATCGTAGCAATTAAAGTTATAGGGCTCCATGTCAGCTTCGATTTTTTTTGGTACATAACCATCGTTTGTTAAGCTGGTAAGAAGTTTAGTTAAATGCTTTGCCGTTTCTGGTAGATCATGCATGAGCACGATAGGGGTCACATCATATTTCTCTAATTTTTGTATTTGAGAAATTGTCGTTTTAATATAATCTTTGCTTGAAATAGACCAGTCGCTGCTGTCCACGTTCCAATCCCACAATTTATACCCGTTGTCACTTAAAACCTTCCTGAATGAATCCGTTAAATAAGGTACACTGCCGTAAGGCGTACGAATGAGAACCGATGAGATGCCTGTAATTTTCTCAAGTGTTTTTTGAGCTTGATTCATTTCATCCAGCGCAGATTGTTCCGAACGGTAAAATCGATTTTTATTGTGTGTGACACCATGCAAGGCTACGGCATGTCCTTCTTCTACAATTCGTTTAACGATTTCTGGAGACTGTCGCATTTTTGGCTCCAACATAAAAAATGTAGCTTTTACATGAAACAGCTTCAACGTATCCAATATTTCATTGGTAGCTGAAGAGGGGCCATCATCAAAGGTTAAATATATCGTTTTATTATTTTTGTCATCATCGATTTCGGAAGGCTGCTTCACAGTAATTAAATTTGTTTCAAGTTGTTCATTTGTGTCATTTATAGTTGCTTGGATAGGATTTGGACTGCTGCATGCAGATAATTGAGTAACAATGATTAAAATAATACAAATGGCAAGTTTTCGCATGATCTAATTCCTCGTTTTGTGTAAGATGTTTTGATTACGACGGTTCTTTTGTCCTTTCTTTTTGTACTGTGGCATATATCTTTGGGATGTCTGTTTAGTCAGTATAAAAAACAAAAGTGTCAGCACTATGGCTAACTTGTTTCTATGTTGTAAAATCTCGCAAAAATCGACATCAGCTACTGATTATTGATTTGTTAATTGGAAACACTGTGTAAGAAGAATGATGGACAGGCTATGGCCATCAGAATGAAGCAGATGAATTTTTAAGGGGACAGCGGCACTCTGAGACTATTTAATATAAGTCTCATTATCCGTTGTCCCCTTTATTGATTGACCTGCTTTGATAACCAAATGGCTGTTATTAAATCTATTTACGTTTCTTTTTTAGAAATTTTCTAGTTAAATTAACTGATATTGATCTTAAATCAGAGGAATCGGTTGAATTTTGACCAGAATCGCTATTATCGCTGCCGCTGTCACTGTCGCTGCTGCTAGAATCACTGCTGCTTCCTTTTCCGGCTATATTGGTTATGTTTATGTTTATTCTGCCAACATTCCCAAAAATAATCGTGCCTTCGTTTCTTTCAATGATGACACGTCCCAATTCGCATCCCATAATAGCTCAGCATCCCTTTCTTTCATCACTATTTAAAGCAGCTTGACTGTAGATGGTTCTTACTGACTATTCTATGAATGAACGAGTAGATAGGTATTGGCTATTTGTAGAGTTACAGGAGCCTTTTTTTAGTCTAAAATGTGTTTTTATTATGTGATGTGGTATAAAAGCTCTCATTCTATTGGATTTTTCTGGTTTTGCGCATGAGCAACAAAATTAGTTTATTCAAACTCTATTGGTGTCTGGGAAGATTTCTTACACGGGGCAAGACTGTTTCTCTAGACCCACATGAATTTCGTTTTGTATAATGACACGGTACCTTTAAGGCTATAGAAGATAGGAAGTGCTCAAGGATTGACTACTCAAATGGATGCAACAAACAAGCAATCAACTTTCGCGATTTGGACCAGCTTAATTAGCAACATTGTATTGACCGTCATGAAACTTACAGTTGGTTTGCTGTTTGGCAGCCAAGTGCTTATTGCAGATGGCGTTCATAACGCAGGAGATGTATTTGCAACTGCAGCAGCATTAGTCTCAATGATGATATCAAAGCGACCGCCGGATGAGGATCATCCTTATGGACACGGAAAAGCTGAGGTTATCGGAGCAGGAATTGTAGCTGTTGTACTTGTCCTTGCTGCGATCTACATGGGCTATCACTCCGTAATGGCAATGATGGAACCGCCACATAAAGCAACACTGCTTGTCCTCATTGCAGCAGCCATTTCACTCGTATGGAAACAGTGGCTTTATGTTTACACGATGCGAATTGGCAAAAACACGAATAGCAGCGGCTTAATCGCCACTGCATATGACCATTTAGCAGATGTATACGCATCTCTGGCAGCAGTTATTGGTATTGCTCTAGCCATGTTAGGTGAACATTATAATATTCATTTTCTAAAATATGGAGATCCCTTCGCTGGAATCATTGTTGCTTATTTTGTCCTAAAGCTGGCCATTCAAATGGGAAAAACCTCTGTTGACGTATTAATGGAGAAAAATATTGATGAAGTGAGCATGGAGCAAATTTCAGAGCTTGTTAAGTCGATACCTGAAGTTAAGCGAATTGACCGAATACGGGGCAGAGAGCACGGGCATTACATTATTGTAGATGTAAGGGTAGGCATTCCGGCTGAGTTAAGCGTACAAGAAGGCCATGATATTAGCAGAGAAATCAAACGAGTGATTCAAGCGCAAAATCCGATGGTGGAAGAGGTTCTTGTTCATTTAAATCCATGGTATATGGAGAACACTCAAAACGAGTAAAGGTAGTTAAGCCGATACGAATGCGGAAAAACGGGTGCTGAGGCATCCGTTTTTTGTTTGTTTTTCAACTAGTTAAGAATGAATGGTTCCACTAAACTGTATACCTAAACGCAACAAAAGCTCGCGATTAGTCGTCTATCTCGTAATTGGAATATTTAGTATACGGAGGGTATAGATGATGAAACAATTAAAAGGCAAAGCTGTCGTAATCGTTATATTAATTGCTTGTTGCATTCCCTTACTTTTATGTTGGGGGTTGTATATCATCCTAAGTTCTCCGACGATGCACTGAATGATTCGAGATCTCTTATGATAAATAAATGATATTTTTGAGTTCAGTAAACTTCAGTTATAGGCGTTCTTTATTACCCAAGCTGCGAATAAGTCGTTTATGATGTGTATTGTAGGCTATCATTATAAAAGGAGTGATGCGTTATGAGAAATGACCTGATTCAAATGATCGATTTGTTCGAGAGGTCTATCACTTAGGGAAATCCGATAGATGGTTTTTCCTGAAATACAGGGAGGAATCCAGGAATGATTACATTAAAGGCATTAGACATAAGTAATTGGGAACAATGTGCACAGCTTAAACCAAAACCAGAGCAAGAAAAATATATCGCTCCTAATATTTATTCGATCGCTGAAGTGCAATTTTTAAAAGGATTTGTAACGAGGGCAATTTACAATGATGAAGTTATGATTGGTTTTACAATGTTTGGGCTTGATCCAGACGATGGGAATTACTGGATATATCGATTTATGATTGATGGAGCATTTCAAGGACAAGGTCATGCTTCTAAAGCAATGCAGCTGGTTATTGATGAAATAGGAAATGCAAGTGACCGAACGGATTTTATTGTACTTGGATATAAACCGGAAAATGAGCGAGCGAGGAAGCTATACTCAAAAGCAGGTTTTAAAGAAGAAGGTTCTGCTCCATGGGGAGAAATACTTGCGAAGTATAGTTTCAAGCATGCTGTTCATAAATAACGAGAATAAAATTTCACATAGCAAAGGCTGCCGACCTAAACGAGAAGGCAGCCTTTGCTGAGTTCATATAAAAGAATGTTTAGGAATGATGATACCTAAATCATAATATCGATATGATTATTGCGGATGGATCGTTTAATATAAGCATAGGAGTGTCGAAGCTGTAACCAGCTCTCATTTTCAAGAGGAGGAATTGTGATGTCCATGCCGGCTAGCGATACATTGGCGAGAAAGAAAGTTAGAGCCATTATTACTGGTTCTACTGGAATGGTGGGAGAGGGGGTGCTCCATGAATGCCTTAATCACTCTGAAGTGGAGCAGGTACTAGTCATAAATCGCAAGCCATGTGGCGTAACCCATCCAAAGCTAAATGAAATTATATTGCCGGACCTCTTTGATTTATCTAGTATTGAATCTAGGTTAAGCGGCTACAATGCCTGTTTCTTTTGTCTAGGCGTATCGTCTGTAGGTATGAAAGAGGCTGAATACAGCAGAATTACATATGATTTAACCTTATATATAGCTAATCTGCTCTCCAAATTAAACACGGATATGATCTTTTGTTATGTAACCGGGGAAGGAACAGACAACACGGAACAGGGCAAAAGCATGTGGGCACGAGTGAAAGGGAAAACGGAAAATGATCTGCTGAAGCTGCCCTTCAAGGGAGCTTATATGTTTCGACCAGGCTACATACACCCGATAAAGGGATTAAAAAACGTCCATCGCTTTTATGGGTTGTTAACTTGGCTATACCCTGTTTTGCGGCCTATTTTTCCGAAGCATGTTATTACGTTAAGAGAACTGGGCACAGCGATGATTAATATCGTTAACGAGGGGTACGTAACTTCCATATTAGAGAGTAAAGATATGGCGAAGGCGGCGAAATTGAAATAAAGCTTTATGGATATACAAACGAGAACGTAGCTGAATACATATTGGAAAACTTCCCTTCTGGCAGCATAGAGGGAAGTTTTTTTGAGTTTCTCTCCCAAGAGGAGCTGAGGTCAGAGCGGAATAACAACATCTGTAATTGTACATACTACGCTCATCTTAGACTGGGAAACTTAGGGTACCCGCCTAAAGTCTTCCGTAAGGGAGTGGAATGAAATGAAAGCCAAAGGGAAACTAGGGAAATTTATTATGGCTGATTTGTCTTCTGTCCAAAATGATTTTTCACTGGGAAACTGGGGTGGGAAAGCGGATCAAAACCCTGAGACCACGGAAGGCGCCACAATGCCTCAGATAAGTGATTATACTCAAGAGTATGGACGTCTATCCCGAAGTCTCGCTGAAAATTTAGAATGGTTTAAGACTCATTTCACATATCCCCGCAATCGAGGTCTAATTGTTCGTGAAGTAACAGTAGGACAGCATGGGCGAAAGGGTGCAGTCCTATTCATGGATGGACAAGTGGACTGGAAGCATCTGGACCGCTGTGTCATGGTGCCTTTAATGAATATAGAGATGAAGCATGTTGAAGAGCCGGATATCGATTTGTTGATGGCGGATACGTTCAAAGATGGAAAAGTCACCTCAAAGGTGGAGCTAGGAAGAATTACAGATAGTATATTGGCAGGCTCCGCTGCCATTTTATTTGATGACGTAGCTGAAGCGATACTCGTTGTGGTAAAAGGGTGGGAAAAGAGAGCCATCGATACCCCTAGAACAGAGGTTGTCGTGCGCGGTGCAAATGAAGGGTTTACGGAGGAGCTAGAAACAAATTTATCGATGATTAGACGAAGACTTCGTACGCCAGACCTAATCGTGGAGACTGGTTTTGTAGGCACGCTCTCGCGGACAGAAATAGCCATTGTGTATATTAAAACGATTGCAAACGAAGAGCTTGTAGCCGAGGTTAGAAAACGTATCGCAAGTATTCGATATGATTACATCGGGGATAGCGGCACGATTGAACAATTAATTGAGGAGCATTCGAATTCAATTTACCCCAATATACTCAGCACAGAACGACCAGACTGGACCGCAGCACATCTAGCCAATGGTTATGTAAGTATTATGGTGAACAATTCACCATTCTCTCTTATCGTCCCAGCTCATTTTCCACTTTTCCTGCAAACGGTAGAGGATACTTATCTTCGCTGGCCCTATAGCAGCTTTATCCGTACGATTCGCGTAATCGGTTTTTTTGTTGCACTCTATTTGCCGAGTATCTATGTGGCAGTCGCTAATTTCCATCAAGAAATGATACCGACGACACTTATGCTTGCTATTGCCGGTTCACGCGAGGTTGTGCCGATTCCGCTGGCTGCAGAAATATTTATGCTGGAATTGATGTTTGAAATCATTCGTGAAGCAGGCGTCCGGATACCGAGCGTTATCGGTCCGACGATTGGTATCGTTGGGGCATTGATATTGGGGCAAGCCGCCGTACAAGCCAATATTGTAAGCCCGATCGTTGTCATTATTACGGCAACAACAGCGCTAGCTTCTTATACGATTCCGAACTATAACATGCAGTTCGCCACACGTATGCTTCGTTTCATTTATTTGCTTGCAGCGTCTTATCTAGGCTTGGTTGGTGTTGTTTTGCTGTCATTATTGCTTTGGACTACGCGAGCAGCGGAAAATTCGTTCGGCGTTCCTGTACTCGCTCCTTTGACTCCTCATAGACCCAGCAGCGATTCATTTTTGAGAAAAGCAATCGATAAGCAAATTTATCGTCCGTTTTCGATCCGTCCCAAAGATGCGAATAAAATTCCGAGCAGTATAGCGGTAGAAAGCGATGAGACGAACGAACAAGGGGATGCGCAGAAGTGAGAATGCATCACATTGGTTTACGAGAGGCGTCTGCAATCGGCATTATTTTTATCATCACAAAAATATTTTTGCCTTTCCAAAGGTCTTTGGCAGAAGAAGGGGGCACCGCAGCTTGGATTATTCTTGTTATTGCGATGCTGTTCTGTCCGCTTACTTGGTGGGCGATTAGAGGGGTGATAAACAACGGTCCAGAAAATAGTACATTAATTACGGCTACGGAAGACATATTAGGCCCGATTTTGGGAAGTGCAGTTAATCTAATGTACTGCACTTTTTTCTATATGATTACATTCATCGTGCTTCGTGAATTTTCAGAAATCATATCCTCTGAAATTTTGCCTAGAACACCTCTTATGGCTATTCTACTTGCGCTTTTATTACCAATTGCCTTTATCGCACATACAGGAATCGAAGCCATTGGCCGAATCAGCTCCATAACTGTATTCCTCATTGTAGGAAGCGTTTATCTATTGCTAATTGGTGGTTTAATGACTCATATGGAGCCCAGAGCTTTATCACCCTTATGGGGAACTGGTCGTTCTCATGTCCTTTTTTTGGGTGTAATTAAAAGCTCTTTATTCTCTGAGCTGCTTGTACTCGGATTTCTTCTGCCAAGAATGCGACATCAGAAGGACTGGGGAAAAGTGGCTTGGTGGTGTATTATCGTTTCGTCTGTCCTGCTGCTCAGCACAACGATCTGTTATTTATTTATCTTTCCCTATCCAACAGCTTCGAGAATTAACGTACCATTGATGGAAATTAGCAAGCTGATTGTATATGGACGATGGCTGCAGCGCTTAGAAAGTTTGTTCCTCATTGTTTGGTTAATTAGCACAGTCGTTAAATTAGCGGTGGGCTTATATTGTACAGCTTCAGCGTTGTCTCAAATTTTTCACTTGCCAAGACATCGGCCGCTCGTTTTTCCACTGACGATAACGATATTCAGCTTTGCGATGCTGCCAGACAGTGAGATGACGGCCATCGCTTGGGATCGGGACATTCTTCGAACCTATGGTTCAATAATTTCGATTGGTTTGCCTATGCTGACATGGCTGGTAGGCATCATCCGTAAAGGGAGGAGACCAGCGTGAGACGCTCATTTCGGATTGTAAACACCATTGTGATTACAGTAACGAGCCTGATTTTTTTATCGGGCTGCTGGGATCGGCTGGACCCGGAAAATATGGCTTTTGTCATCGCAATCGGTGTGGATGAAGGCCCACAAAATGATTTCTTATTTAGTTTTGCTATTGCTGTACCAAAGCTCAGTGATATGGGTCAAAGCTCAGGAGGAGGGGGAAATAAAGTTGTCATTGTACATACCGTTGAAGGCTCCAATATGGCTTCTGCACTCGCTCTTAGCCAAAGCTTTATTGCTCGCAGATTAACGCTAATTCACTCTAAAGCGCTCATTATAGGCGAAGGGCTGGCCAGAAAGGGCGTCATGCCGCTATTAAGCGAAGCGGTACGTAATCGGGAATTTCGTCGTACCGTTAATATGATTACAGCAAAAGGAAAAGCAAAGGACTACCTGCAATTTGTTCAACCAACGACTGAACAGGACGTAAGCTTCTGGTTTGAACTTGAATTAGATCCCAAAAATCAAGGCGGCACTATACCGAAGCAAGCGCGTTTTCATGAATTTATTATGGATGTTGAAAGCAAAGGCACAGGTGCAATATCTATATTATCAGCACCTAGGCCTGATGTTAAAAAGGGCAAAGCAAACATTTCTTCTGATGAGAAAGATCTGAATCCAGATGCCAAACAGCCTATTGTGAGTGATCAATATGCCGGGAAAATAAAACGTACAGGTGATGTCCCTGTAGAATTTTTCGGCAGCGCCATATACAAAAGCAGCTCTTTGGTTGGTTATCTGAATGGATCAGAGACACGAATACTAAATATGCTTCGAGGGGAATTGGAAGAAACGGTTTGGGATTTCAATGACCCTTCTGATAAAAAGCTTAATTTAAGCATGACGATGAATGCTGATAGACAAGCAAAGCTGAAAATAAAAAGAAAAGGTGATCAAGTTACCGCAATTTTCGATGTTAAATTGGAAGGAGAACTGATCAGCGTGCAAACAAAAGTGAATTACATTCAGGCGAATAATCGAGAAAAGCTGGAGAAGTCCATTCAAAAGCAATTGCATGAGGACGCCCTTAAATTGTTGAACAAGACCATTCATCATTGGAATGTCGATTGTTATCGTATTAACAATCGAGTGGTATCCACTTTTTCATCGGTGCAAGAGTGGGATGCTTTTAATTGGAGCAGCCATTTGAAGGAAATGAAGTATGAAGTTAATATTACATTTGTCATGCGGCGATATGGTGGTCAAGTAGGTCCAGCGATCGAAGGTGATCAGGTTTCATGAGCAAGCATGCTGTGATGTTTACTATTTTAGGTTTATTCTCCATCTGGGGCTGCGTATATGTGGGTAGCCTTGCTCCTTCGCTTTGGAAGCAGAAAAATTTTAGAGGGGCCATTGGTGTAAGTATATTAGCGGGCATCACGTTAGTTGTTCCTGTTTTAGTCAGAATAATCGGAGAGGAATAAAAAATAAGGCCTTTGCTAACGGCAGAGGCCTTATTTATATGGTTGCCGCAAATAAGTAAGCTGTTTCTTTATCCAGTTACAGCATCTACTCGTGCTTGATCAGCATTTATGCAGCGTTTGCATACCGTGATCGAGGAGCCGTTTTTTGTCGCTCGCGGATATAACAATTTGATTCTAGTACGATTGCAAGTAGGGCAGGTCCCTCTGCCGCGTGAGGGAAGGTTCCAAAGCGTCCGTCCTCTTTTTGATTTTGCCATCGATTATTCCTCCTTTCTGTTCAATGACTTGTCAAACAATTTGTTTCAATAACTGTATTTTAATTCCTTTTCAGGTCGGTTTGAAAGATAATAAATAACTATAATTAAACTGTTTCTTTTTTGTCGCCTATTTTCAAACTAGCAGCGAGCAAAATGAAGATGATGATCATTAGCATGGCTAGCGCCGGAGCAAAGTTATCAAATAGATCGGATGTGAAACCGATAAATAGAGGGCCAATGGATCCTAATAAGTAACCGCCAAATTGCATGACAGCTGATAATGATGTGGCTTCTTCCGCACTTTTAGCCTCTTGAATCGGAATAAGGATTGCTAGTGGAAACAGACCGCCAGCACCAATACCTAGAAAAACAGCAGCAAACCATGGAGAAAAATGCAAAAGCAAAAAAACAATTCCGATCAGTTCCGAAAGACCGCATACGAGCAGCCAAGTTTTTCTACGGCCTGTTTTACTTACAAGCATTGGAATGAAGAAGCTAATAGGAATTTGAATAACTGTAAATAATGTAAGGACAAGACCGGATTGCGAATAGCTTAAACCTATCGATTGAGCAATGGGAGCGAGCCAAGCAGTTATCGAATAAAAAATAGCGGCCATACAACCAAAAAACAAGGTAAACAACAGTACACGTTTATTTTTGACGAACAAAGATGAGATCGGAATAACGGTTCTATTAGTTTCTTTTTTCTTTAAAAGCGGGAGAAGCAATAGAGAAGCGGGCAGTGCCAGAATACCCCAGAAGCCTAAAGAGTACTGCCACGATTCATTTAATTTATGGAATAAAGGCACAGAGAAGCTGGATGCAATGGCAGCCCCAATGACCATAGCTACAGAATATACGCCTGTTATACCCGGCTTATTTGGAAAGTGTTTTTTTATAAAGCCTGAAATTAATGGTCCTGCAATTCCAATTCCAATACCCGTGAATAGCGATGTAGTAATTAAGAAAAGACTGCCATTTGCGAATACACGAAGGGAAGTGGCTGTCAGGATCAAGAGCATAGCCGCAAGCAATGACTTCTCAATTCCAAGATGGGAATTCAGCTTTATCGCCAAAACAGCAAATATCCCCATACAAAGAACTGGCAGTGTCGTCATTAGACTTACGGTGACCCCGCTCATTCCTAAATTGGATTGAATAATATCAAATAATGGACCGACCGAAGTAATCGATGGTCTTAAATTCAAGGATACAAGAAATATAACTAAAATAAGATACATATAACGCATAGGAAACATTCCCTTCTTGGTTGTTGCACTCATTATAGTTTTGTATTTATAATAGTTCAATACTATATATTCAATAGAAACGATAGTTTTTGACTATCATTAAAGAAGGGTTGTTACTATGGAGATTAGACAATTACAATACTTTCTTATGTTATGCAATGAATTGCATTTCTCTGAAGCGGCATACAAATTAAGGATTTCACAACCGACGTTAAGTCAACAAATACGGGTGATGGAAGATGAGTTAGGCGTTCCTTTATTCGATCGGATTGGTAAAAAAACAGTTAAAACCGAGGCGGGAGAGCTTCTTGAAAGCTATGCTTTGAACATTGTTCAACAATTAGAAAACGCCAAAAAGGCGGTATCCGATCTTACCAATCTGGATGCTGGTCAATTGCGAGTAGCCGTGCTGCCATCGGATCTCGATTATCGTTTAACTTCCTTGCTCGTTGATTTCCACAGGGAACTGCCAAATACAAAAGTTCAAGTTATACCATCGATTGATATTTCAAATAAAGTGCTGAACAATGAGGTTGATCTTGGTGTTGGTCTAGCGATTCAGTCAGATCCAAGGTTGACTCGCATTCCTTTCTATACCGAATCGTACAGCCTATACGTAAATAAAGAACATCATTTAGCAGCGCAGGATATTATTTTGCCAGAACAATTAATAGAGATCCCTTTTGTAATGTTCCCCAAAGGTTTTTATGGACGTGATTTAATTGACACATGGTGCAAAGAGCAAGAAATATCTATCCGAACCATTATGGAGACAGGGTCTGTTACTTCTTTGTTTCAGCTCGTAATAGAAGGAATTGGAGCTACCATACAACCAAGCCAATTGATTGAAAGCTTCAACTCGATGAATATCTGTGCGATTCCGATTAAACATTCACCGACGCGAGAGTTGGAAATTTTTTATCGCAATGATCGATATTTGAGTCGTGCGGCTAAAGTTTTTATGAAGCGGTTGGAACTGTTTTTTTGAGGATATAGTTGCAATTTCGTTTACTTTTATGTAAAAATTTAGATAGAAATATTGATTGATAGGCTGAGGGGAGAGGATCATTTGAAAGAGGAAACTGTAATAGGGCTGGTCGAAGTAGCGCCATTTAAGGCGCTGGCAGTGCGGACAGGAATGACGCCAGACAAGAGTGGTACAAGGGTGGCTTGGAGCAAGCTGACTGAACATGTGCCACTGGACGATGAGCGGCTGAATTCAGTACAATCAGCGTTTGTATTCATCCCTCAGCAGCAATGGGACAAGGAAGTGGATACACTTTGGGTCGGTCTTAAGGTTAAAGAGTTTGGCATCGTGCCCGAAGGCGTTGAAACGCTTGAAGTTAGCGGCGGACTGTGTGCTAGCGCTCGCGTGTATGGCGATGAGACGAGTATGTGGGGTGTTTATGAGAAGATGTTCTCCTGGCTGGAGCAGTCACCGGACTACGAGCTTGATAAACGTGATGGTGTGCTCGGAATGGAGACGGTTCCGCTCAAGCCAATCAATGCTTTGACTATTCCTTATTCAGACATCAAGACCTTCGATTTCACGATGCTCTATCCGGTTCGGAAGAAGCTGATCAAGTAACAGCTATTGCTTTATTTGATATCACCGCTGTCTCTAATAATTACATTAACGGTAAACTCTTGTTTTAACTTCGGAAACCATACTGTTTTCCAATTTTCGCTTTGATTCTCAGTCATCTGATTTCGGTAATATTGTCCCAGCCCCAAAATATCTGATTTATGAGCTTGAAGTCTGCTGAGTAGATTAGAGTATCTCTTAAGCATTAAAGCTTCCAGCTCTTTTTCAACCTCTGCATTCGTAGGGTTTCCCTCCTCTTCTTCAATAACGCCTATTAGTTTCATATGGCTCTTGATGTTTGGGATGGAACCAGACCAACTCGCTTCATTGTGAACACGAGCGCTATCGATCATAACGGTTGCATTATTCATGAGTTCAACCGTTCCTCCTGAATATTGACCTTGGTAAAGGTTGTAAATTAGAGTCTCTTCAATTGACATTTTCCCGACCATACGATCCCGGTTCATTATGGCCGAACCGAGGGACATAAAGGGCGTTGTAGCCCCTTTCGCAATAAGAGGGATTGCAGTATCCTCTGTTTGTACATACATTCCGCGGTAGGCTTCCCAAATGTGAATAATGGAAATATTCGGTGTCCAACCTGACTCCTTGCCAAAAAAATCATAAGCGGATAAACCGATATTCACCTTTTTCTTATCGTGCATTAGCTGTGAGAAATCTCCAGATACAATAGCGACTAATGCTTTCGGTGAAATTTCTCTTGAACGGATAACAAATTCGATGGCGTCTTTAATGCTTTTTCTCGCCGTGTTTTCGCTAATAAGCAGCAGCTTTAAGTGTAATAAATCAACACTTTCCTCTGCATGGGTTCGGAGCATGTCAACAGCCTTGTCGATCGATTTGGCTTCTGCTTGCAGCGTTCTTGTTGAGTTGTTTTGTTGGTTTGGAATACGTAAAAAAACTTGAACATTGCCTTCTTTGCCTTCCGTTATTCCCATAATGACAGGAAGCATACGTTTATTAATGTCTTTATTATTCCAGCAGCCTCCTAATACGGCGAAGCTGCAGCATAGCAATATGAACGCAATAAGAGGTTTATATTTCATGCCAGCTTCCTCCTTTTTACCATACCCATAATGAAAATAGCTAAAGGTAGCGCGAAAATACAGTAAAAGCGGAACCATGTATCTATATTGATGAGAACTTGAACAGCATTCCAAGTGGGAAGAAACCCTGCAAGGGCAACGACTGAAATAGCAAGAATGATCACGATGACGGGTAGAGAGGAAATTAAATAAAGCTTTTGAATTAGTTGGATCATCATCCAAAGTAAAAGAGCAGCATAAACAAAAACTGAAATGAGCGTACAGGTAATAAAAAATAAAGTCAGTCTATCAAACATAATCCAACTGATATCAATGGAATCCATGGATATGATGGTTGGGAATTGAAAGCGAGACGAGGTTTCGCGGCCGAATATAAAAAGCGGAATATAAACGAGAGCAATATAAAAAAATAGCAAACTCACATAAGTTAAAAAAATGGATTTGCTTTTTTTTAATATTGGATATTTATAGAGAGGGATAAAACCTAAGAACAAAAAACCAGAATGTGCAATAAAACTCGAGTAGAAATCAGCGCTGGCCATGAATGAGAAGGTTTTATCTAACAGTGGATAACCATTCTTTAAATCAAAATTGCCAAACGAAGTGAAAAACGAAAAAAGTGTCACAGGCATACAAATAATAAAAAGAATGAGAGTTGCTCTTATAATAGTCTGAATTCCTTTCCAAGCCGCATATAGAGGCACGAGTACCAATAATGCAAGTGACCATAGCGGGTATTCTGGAAGGAAGGTCACGGTCAGCATTTCGGAGTGAACCCGGAGAATGACACAAACATCGATAAAGAAGAACAGGAGCAACGGGGCAAGAATGATGCGTGCAGCCCATTTTCCTGTTATTTCATTAAAAATATCGGCAAGATCCATTTTTGGAAAACCAGCAAGACCTTTTAGATACAGCCACATTAAGATCCATTCCAACATATATCCGATTAAAATAGGCTCCCAATGACCGCTTTTTGTAGACGCGATCGTTTTTTCAGGAAAAATTAAAAGAATGGTAGCAAGATGAACTAAAAAAAATGTAGTTAATGGTGCGAATTTACTCATTAGAACCTCCAGATTTTATACTCGAGTTCACATACGGGTAGTGGAAAGTAGTCATACTTGATAAGTAAAAACATATCCAGACGACCCCGACGAGCGTGCCTAGCAGGCCATAAACCGCGCTGATTAACAAAATAACGTATTTTAGGATTCGAATCATATACGCATTTTGGTAGCTGACTAACGTGAAATTGGCTATTGTTGTCGCAGCTAAAATAATGATTAACAAGTTACTGACCAATTTTGCCTGAACAACGGCTTGGCCAAGTATAATTCCCCCTACCATCGTAGTGGTGGGTCCTATACTCTTTGGAAGCCTTATGCTCGCTTCGATAACCATCTCCAAAATACCAAGCATGAACAAAGCTTCGATGAGTGCGGGATAAGGTACACCTTCTCTGCTTAGTGCCACAGATAAAGCCAGCTGAATACGAAGAACCTCTGGATTGACCGCGACCAAGGCAACATAAAGACCTGGTGCTAGTAGGCTTACGAACAATCCGAGAATCCGTACCATGCGTATGGTAATCATATAAACGAATGGATAGTTGCGATCCCCTTGCATACTCCAAAGATCGGTCACAAAACCAGGCATAGCCATTGCAAAGGGGTGATGATCCAAAAAAATGATGATGCGGCCTTCCATTAAATGCCGAACGGACTCTGAAGGAAGCTCAGTTGAAAGGAATGGAGGGACAAGGCTGTACTTTGGCAGTCCTAGTATTTTTGATAAATCTTGAATGCTTTCAATTTCAGTGTCTTTATGTTTCTCCAAAAGAGAGTTGATATGGTTTACAAATTTTTTTTGAGACCTGCTTTTTATGTAAAACATGCTGATTTGGCGAGGATTAAACGAGCCTACTGAATAAGAACTGACAATTAAATGATTAGCTGTTATCTTGGATCGCAGCATCCCGATATTCGTATTGATATCTTCCGTAAACGCATCGAATGATGATAATAGTACACTTTCAGTTTGGGGGGGGCTGATCGCTCGGGAGATTTGCGGATGTAATAAATTAAGCATTAAAATGGTGGAACCGTCTTCAGAAAAGAGGCCAATTCTCCCTCGTAATAATGATTGTGCGATCTCATCTAGAGATTTCACATAAGCCCCTCCAAAAGTAGAAAAAATCTGATCGAAAACATCGATCGATTCATTGGAATAGGGCTCGAGCAGAAGTAAAGAATTTCTAGACTCATTAATGTTTACTAGAGATTCAAAATAGCAAAGTTGAATTTTTTTGTTATGAATGAGAAATTCCTCTTTGACGAAGTCTGAGCTCTCTTCGAAATATTGGTTTACTTGATCATATAAGTTCATGGATAATGGTTGATTCATGGTTTACCACCCCGTAGTTAAGGCCCTCCACAAAGCGGAGGGCCTTTGGCTGTTGTTTAGAAGTTGCGTTGACCTAATTGTTGTTCAGCAATTTGGACGAGCTTCTTCGTAATATATCCACCGATTGAGCCTGCATCACGAGTCGATAAGTTACCGTTATAACCATCTTGCGAGAATTGTACACCTAATTGCTGTGCTGCCTCTGTTTTCAATTGTGAAATGGCTTGTCTTGCTTGCGGTACGACTAAAGTATTCGAACTTCTTCTGCTCATGTTTTATCACTCCTTCATGGGATGTAAGGTTATTATGGTTTGTAAATTGTAAATGTATGCAAGTTTAAAAACAGATTTTTCGAAAAAATTACAATGCTCACAAAGATGAGTATAATGAGTATTGCATTGATGCGGAAAATGGCATTTCATACGCAAATAAAAAGCTTAGGAGTGATGGTTTGTGAAAGGTGAGAAAATATATCTGTCTCCATTAGAAATAAAGGATACCGAAGAGCTGCTTGCAATTAGACGAAGGAATTTTCATTTTTTTCAGCCATTTGAGCCTATAAGGCCAGAGCATTATTTTACGATCGAAGAACAGAAAAAAATGATTGAATCAAGCCTGCAAGCTGCGGCTAATGATCAAGGTTTTGTGTTTGGCGTGTTTCTTAACGAGTCGAATAGGCTTGTAGGGAGAATCGAATTATCAGGCATAGCGCGAGGCCCTTTTCAAAATGCGTATCTGGGTTACTTCCTTGATCAAGAGCATAACGGCAAAGGTTATGCGACTGAAGCCGTATCATTATGTGTCAAATTTGCGTTTGATCAGATCGGCTTGCATCGTATTCAAGCAGGAGTGATGCCAAGAAACTTGCCATCGGTCCGAGTGCTTACGAAAGCTGGCTTTAGATACGAAGGACTTTCCACCAAATATTTGAAAATTAATGGCGTTTGGGAAGACCATGCGATCTATGCGATTATTACTGAGGATAGGGAAGCTGCTCAGTAGAAATTGATGCAGAAATTCAATTAATTCCAGAATATAAAGATAAAATGATCCGCTTAGCTGAACCTCATTTTTGGGAAATGTTTCAAATTCGCATAGGGTGTGTATTAGCCTAATAGAATGAATTTAAACAAACAAAGAATGGGGTAGTGATGTTCAATGAAAAAAATGTGTTCACTTATGCTAAGTTTGTTTCTGGTAGTCGTTGTTTTTGCAGGAACAAGTGGAGGAACCACCGCAGAAGCCGCAGTCAAAAAAGAGTATCTTGAAATTTCAAAAAACGTCGTCTATTACGGACAATTGAAAAACGGCAAACCGCATGGAAAGGGAACAATGTCCTGGTACCAAACAAAAACGTATTCAGGTGATTGGGTGGACGGCAAACGAAGCGGGCTTGGTAAATTTGTGAGCAGATCTACAAGCGAAGGCACAGAAATTACATACGATGGCGCTTGGAAAAACGATATTAAATCAGGCAATGGTTCATTGAATACGAAGACTATCCGCTCGGATGGCAGTGTACAATCTCATAAGATTCAATTCGGTCAGTTTACGAATGACAAATTCACAGCAGGATATTCCGTATTGCATGTGAAAGATGAGCCAGCATATAGCTTTAACTACAAAGATGCAACGATGAATCTTCAAGTGATCGGTACGAATGTGAAGATGAAGGAAGCATGGAAAAATGGTACTTTCTCAACCATTCAGTTTATGAAGGGTAAAGTGATGAAGCATTATGCTGTCGCATTTAACGAAAACCCTTCTTTGGTAAAACAGAACAAAGCGACACTTAAATATTTACAAGGCATTCAATCGCAAGTAAACACGCATTTGATTAAGTTTGAAAGCTTAGCTAAGCGGGTGCCTTTGGCTTAATGCATAATAGATTTTAAGCGGATGGCTCCTTATGTGAAGGGGCCATCCTTTTTTTAATCTTCCTTCACGTTTGTCAAGTACTACAGAAACATGGTACTAGGTGGATGGTGAGGTGTTGTGTATAGTTAATTTATCCATACAACGCGTGGAATAGGTACTTCAGGAGGGTGAATAGTTGCTGTGAATACAACATTAATAAGAAATGGTGAGCTGCAGTGGAAAGCATCCATCCTGAAGCAGCATGAAACATATGCCTATCAAGCGGCTTATTATTTGCTTGAAGATGAGTTCCTTGCAGCCAAAGCAGCGATGGATACACTTGCAGCATTGATTCGTGATGAAGCTTTTTTTGTTAAGGAAGCCGTGCTCCAGCAGAAGCAATTGAAACAATTGGTTATGAAAATATCGCTGGGCATTAAAGCTTCACAGATGCAAACTTCAATTTAACAAAATAACAATAAACCTCAAACTTATGCTTCACTCTCCTCGTTGCTTGTCCTAAATCAATTTTACTCCTAGTCCAATTTGGATTTTTTCTCATCCTGCCGCAAAGCCCATTTTCGTAAACAACACTGATATGATATAGTTTTTTATGTAAGATAAAGACAATTCATGCAGGAGGATGTGGCAGTATGATCATAGACTTGACGCATATGATTCATGAAGGGATGCCGGTATTTCCGGGGCACACAGAGACGACTCTGGTGCAAAGCAGTCATTTTCAAAGTGATGGGTACAATAACCACCAATTATCGATTAATATGCATGCAGGTACTCATATCGACGGCCCGATGCACTTATTGGACATTCAGAAATATATGACAGAAACCTCAGTTGAGCAATTTGTTGGAGATGGCGTACTGCTGGATGTAACTGGGGCTGCAGTAGTTGATTACAAAGAAGAGTACGAAACACGTATTCATGAGGGACAGATCGTTATTTTACATACTGGGCACGGCGATTTTTATGGGAAACCTTATTATTTCAGCGATTATCCGGTGTTGACCGCCGATTTTGTTGATTTGCTTATTCGAAAAAAGGTGAAAATGATCGGTTTAGATACGCCTTCGCCTGATCGCTATCCGTTTTCCATTCATAAAAGCTTGTTTGGCAGCAATATTTTTATTATAGAAAATTTAGCGAATGTGAAGCGGCTGATTGGCATTCAAGCCTTTGAAATTATAGCGCTGCCGCTCCTTATTCAAGCGGACTCATCTATAGCACGAGTGATCGCACGCGTAAAAGAATAACGATATAATGAGACATACAGCAAGCCCAAGCTTTCAACTAAAACGAAGGAGGATGATGTTTTTATGGATATTATTTATCATGGACACTCTTGTATTCAATTGATCGCGGGGGATAAATCGCTTATTATCGATCCCTTTCTGAGAGGCAATCCGCTTGCCACTACGAAAGCGGAGGAGATAAAGACGGATGCCGTACTCCTCACTCATGCTCATATGGACCATATTTTAGATGCGGATCAGATTGCATTAAGCAATGATGCTCCTGTTGTGGCGAACCCGGAGCTCGCGGCTTATATGTCATGGAAAGGTGTAAAAACGATCGGCATGAACATTGGCGGAACGTTAGATTTGGGATTTGCCAAAGCTAAAATGGTACAAGCGTTCCATTCTTCAGGGATCGTTGTCGAAGAGGATAAAACCATTTTGTACGGCGGCATGCCTGCCGGTTACATTGTAAATATGGAACAACTAAATGTTCTTCATGCAGGGGATACCGCATTATTTGGCGATATGAAAATGATTGGTGACCGTCATCCGATCGATATCGCTTTTATTCCGATTGGCGATCATTATACGATGGGGATAGATGATGCGCTGCAAGCGGCAATATGGTATAACGCGAAGCTGGTTGTGCCTGTTCATTACAATACTTTTCCTGCCATTCGCCAAGAGGCTGAAAGCTTCGTGCAGCAGCTGCAAGAAAGAGGGATTAACGGAAAAGTTCTGAAACCAGGCGAAAAAATAACGGTATGACTAGGCATGTAATTTACATTGTCACATGTGTTTTTATAATCGTAATGTCAGTCTGTTTACTTTGGTACGCGCTATGGGATGCGAGTCAGCCCAAAACTGGACCTGTTGGCAACGGCGTTCATATGCCTACTTTCCGAGACTTATGGCCGATATACAGTATGATGGCAATGGGTGTTTTGAATTTGCCTGTGGCCATTATGAGTTATTTGGAATATAAGAAGACACAAGTAAAAGATGATGTAATGAAATAAGGCGTTTGAGAGTAAAAAGGATTGACAGCGATTTCACGTTTTGTGTATGATGTACCTGTTAACGCGTGTTCATAATGATCAAAACAACATAGAAATAAGTCCTATTTAAGAAATAGGATTTATTTTTTAGCATACATAAACACGCGTTCACAAAAGAGGTGCCGTGATACATGTGAATGCAGATTTTTGAATTTATACTTATATAAGGCGGTAGATATGAGATGGAAGCTGCACAAGAATCCAAAAATAATGAAAAGCGCACATTAGTCAGCATGCTTGAAAAGATCGATGTGAAAACTGGCGAACGCAAGGTTTTGGCTGAATTTAATCATTTAATTGAAGCGCCAAATTGGACCAAAGATGGCAACCATCTTATTTATAACAGCGGTGGTCTGCTCTACACCTTTGAGCTAGCAACTGGGGAAAGCAAGCTGATCGAGTCGGGGTATGCCAATCATTGCAACAATGATCATGTTTTGTCACCTGACAATACACAGTTAGCGGTAAGCCATCACACGCAGGAGGATGGAAAATCACGAATTTATATATTTTCATTATCTGAAGGTTTGCCTGCCCTAATTACACCGTTAGCACCAAGCTATTTGCACGGCTGGTCTCCTGACGGCGCCTCGCTCGCTTACTGTGCAGAAAGGAATGGTCAGTACAACATTTATACGATACCGGCTTACGGCGGGATTGAAGCACAGCTGACCGATACGCCAGGTCTGGATGATGGACCGGAATTTTCGCCGGACGGCCTACATATTTGGTTCAATTCGACTAGAACTGGCTTGATGCAAGTATGGCGCATGAACGTTGATGGAAGCGAGCAGACTCAAATGACATTTGATGAGAGCAATAATTGGTTTCCACATGTTTCTCCAGATGGAGAATCTGTTGCTTATATTACTTACCGCAAGGGTGATGTTGAGCCGAACGATCATCCTGCCAATAAAGATGTTGAAATTCGTCTAATGCCAAGCAAAGGCGGACCACATGCTGTCATTGCTGAATTATTTGGCGGTCAGGGCACAATCAATGTGAACTCTTGGTCTCCGGATAGCAGCGAGCTCGCTTTTGTTAGCTATAAATTTATATAATTATTTTTGTTTGAAGGAGAGTTATTCATGGTTAACGTAAATGGGAAATGGGCGCTAATTACTGGCGCGAGCAGAGGTGTAGGTTATCAGACGGCAATTTTTATGGCCAAACAAGGCTGTAATTTGATTTTGCATAGTCGAAATATTGAACATACAAAAGTGGTGGAACAAGAGGTAAAGGCACTTGGTGTAGAAGCGTATTGCGTCCAAGCGGAGCTGGCTAATCATGAAGAAGTAGTTGCTATGCTTAATGAAATCGAAGCTAAGGATACTCCTGTAGATATCGTTTTTAACAATGCTGCAGTTCAAATCGCCTACCGTACCAATTACTGGGAAACACCCATTAAAGATTTTGAGATGAGCTTCCGTATTAACTTCATTTCAATAGCAACGATCTGTCACCGCTTAATTCCCAAGATGATTGAACGTGGATTCGGACGTGTCATTAATACGACAAGCGGTATTAAAAATGAGCCGGAGCAGGCAGGATATGCTGCAAGTAAAGCCGCTCTTGATAAATTTACGAAGGATTTGGCTTCCAGACTGGAAGGAACCAACGTCATGATTAATATAACAGATCCAGGCTGGTGCAGAACGGACCTGGGAGGCCCTCATGCACCTAGTTCAGTAGACACTGTTATTCCTGGTATTGCAGTTGGTGCCTTTGTAGATGATAAGAAAAGTGGTAGATTCTTTCATGCGCAAAATTTTGTAGGAATGACATTAGAAGATGCAGTTGCAAAAGCTGAACAAATGGCAGCGAATCCATACATCATTTAGAACGAATATATGCTAATAGTAGCATGACAATATTCCTGCTCTTCTCACTAACCGTGAAGGAGCGGGATTTTTGTTGTGAAATATTTTTTTTCGACTTCTTACTTCGACAACGTTTTATTATGCATGAAGCTATACTAAACAGGTGCTATTTTATTGACAGCGGAGGGTTGCTCATGACTAATTCGAATTTCAGAAAGCGGATAGTTTGGTTCATTAACAGTGAGAGCGAACGAGTGTTAAGTAATTTGAAGAGCGGGGCAGTTAATAAAGAGAATGCTTTAGGAAGCTTTAACACGCTGTATCAGATCGCTTCATCAACAAGAGATACGGATACGATGGTAAGCTTGTGCGAAATGATCGACAAGGTAAGAGAATCGAATCATCGATCTGGATTATTTCATTTTACTGAGATGCGCAAAGGATCTTTTTATTGACTCTATATCGTTTTCATAGGCGATTTCAAAGAAAAGAGACCGATTTCGGTCTTTTTTTGTTGATTCAAATATTTCCTGCGGGGTAAGTATTGTTTAAGAATAATCATACAACGAAGATGAAGGGAGCACTAAGCATGAATAAACCTACAAAAAAGCTTAATAAATTGCTTTTGATAACGATGATGAGTATCGTTGTTGTTTTCACCGCTTCCGCTTGCAATAATGATAAGGATGTTAATAACAATGGCAACAGCAACGTGATTGAAGACGACGCCAATAACACCCCTGATTCGACGGATGATGCCATAACAAACGATGATGTTACAACACCTTAAATGCGCCATTTCTATGTAAAAATGAACAAAGGGGCTGTCTCAAAAGTCATTTTGCGATTTTTTGAGCACTACTTAGAACTTACTTTCATCGAGAAAAAGGACCTCAAGCTCCACTATCGGTTCGCGCACATTACAATCATACGACGATCATCGCTGATGCTGGATATGGTCAGTCTGAGTTATTATGCGCTACAAGCAGCAAGCAAGGGAAATAGCGAGGAAGGATATTCGCTGTCGGTAAGACGAATGATTGAACCCGAAAGTATTTTAGGGCAGATAAAGAATAACCAAGGATTCCGGCGTTTCTGCTTCGCAGCTTACCTAAGGTAAGTCTGGAGGTCGGGTGGCTTTCGCTTGCCCATAATCCTATGAAGCAAGCATAGACCAGAATAGAAAAATAGCAGTACAGGAATAGCTCTCCTGTACTGCTACCAATACCCCCGTTCAAAGCGAGCTATTCCTCAGCGAGCTTGATGCTTATGGGACAGCCCCTTTGCTTTTCAACTATTTTTTTGAATTTTTCTTTTTTGCTCTCGAAATATAGGATCTCTCGCTTTTATTGCGTTTATGCGAACGGTTTGATCTGTTTTCTTGTTCGCCACATACTTGATTTTCATCAACATAGCAGTATTGATAAAGGTGTTTTTCACAAGGAACACAGTGATGACGTGTAACAACGTTTACTTGATGAACTACCTCTACGATTTGTGGATGGAAAACATCTCTGGTAACCGTTACTGGAGGATCATATACCCGGACTGTCGGACAAAATGGTCTGCAAGACAATATTGTCAGCTCCTTTCCTAGTAGTCTTCTATACAATATGAAACTCCCTTATACAATGCTTGTGCAGCTGCCTTGCGAGACAAATGAGGATTGAGAAGCGCTAGGTTAATGCAATGGTTCAATCAATTATAACTAGAGATTGGACTTCTGATTGAAGTCTGATAATATGGGAGCAAGGCCTCTACTCTTAGAGGCCTATATTTTTATAAGGAGGAAGCAGCAAATGATGCGAATCATCGTCGAAACCTTGCCGCTGCGCAATACGTCTTTAGGGGGTGAAGTATACTATGAACCATAGTCTTCCCTTAGATACCCTTAGAGATCAGCTAAGGCTTCAGCTCGTAGTTTTGGGTGAAGAGAAGCAAGCTTTTCTTGATGCACACGCGCCTAAACAGGAGTCAGAGCGAAAGCAAATCTATCAATTTATTACCGAATATGTACAGTTTGTTGAGAAAGAGCTGAAATCATCGGATGAGCGTTTGCCATCAACCGTATTTATAGGCTGCGAGGTTACCATTTCTTATTTGGATGACGCTACCTCAGATACGTTCAAAATTGTTTATCCGCATGATGCAGATCCGGAGCAGAACAACATTTCGTTCCTATCTCCTGTCGGAAGACAGCTGCTGATGAGCCGCATAGAAGATATTATATCGGTTGAGACGCCAGCTGGAGCTATGCGAATGCGAATGCTTCATATTCAATAGAACCAGAAAAAAACCGCTGAAGCTATAGCTTCGGCGGTTTTTTAGTATGTTTTCTATCATTCTGAGAGGCAGAATTAACCTCTGTTAGTTTGAAGTCTGATCACGTTCCAAGATGCTTTGCCGAGCATCGCTTTAACGTTTCCATTATCAGCTCTGGCAGTGCCGCGGTTATGAGGTACGACGTTGCTTGGGTTCGTTTTCGTATTATTGGCTTTCAAATCATCATGCTCCAAAACAATATGCTCGATAATGCTCACATCGCCGAAGCTGCGCACATCTACATCAAGCTCAAGCCCTTCAGACAAATGACGATTGACGGCGAAAATAGTAATTTCGCCTAGCTCCTCATTAAAAACGCTGATTGCTTCTAAATAAGGAACGTCAGTGAAATCCTTGGAATCGTATTTCGGTGATGAAATAATCGGATGAAGCACGGTTCCTCTTCCATAAACGGAAGCGTGAAGATAAGGATAATAGGTCGTTTGCAGCCATAATGGCCCGCCGGTCTCTGTCATAATTGGGGCGATGACATTAATCAGTTGAGCGATACATGCCATTTTTACGCGGTCCGCATGTTTGAGCAGTGTAATTAGGAAGCAGCCTACAGCCAGTGCATCCTCTAGTGTATACACATCCTCGAATTCAGGTGGAGCAACTTGCCAAAGCTCTTCTGCTCGGCTTGAGCCGATCGAGTTCCATACATTCCACTCATCAAGCGAGAGCATCAGCTTTTTCTTGCTCCGTTTCTTTGCCTTCATATAGTCGCAAATGGCTGTTACGCTGTAAATGAACTGATCCATATCAAGCGATTTTGCCAAGAAGTTGGAGGAATCGTTTTCGTTATTGTTGTAATACGTATGAAGCGATAGGAAGTCTACTTGATCATAGGTAAGGTCAAGCACGGTTGCTTCCCACTCCGCGAAAGTGCTCATGCCGCTGGAAGAGCTGCCACAAGCAACAAGCTCGATAGATGGATCGACCCAGCGCATTGCTTTGGCCGTTTCATTCGCAAGTCTTCCATATTCCACAGCAGTTTTTGCTCCGATTTGCCAAGGTCCGTCCATCTCATTCCCTAAGCACCATGTTTTAAATTTATGAGGCTCTTTATAGCCATGCGAAATGCGAAGATCGCTGTAGTAAGACCCTGATGGATGGTTACAATATTCAACAAGGTTTCTAGCCGCATCAATGCCGCGTGTTCCAAGATTTACAGCCATCATCACTTCTGAGCCGACAAGCTTCGCCCAATCTGCAAATTCGTTTGTTCCTACTTCATTCGTTTCTGTTGTCCACCATGCAAGATCAAGAAGACGTTTGCGCTCGGATTTAGGCCCGACACCATCCTCCCAATTATAGCCGGATACAAAATTTCCTCCTGGATAACGTATAATTGGCACATTCAAAGAGCGAATGGCCTCCAACGCATCGCTGCGGAAGCCATTTTCATCTGCGGTAGGATGGCCGGGCTCGTAAATTCCGCCATATACCGCTCTGCCTAAGTGCTCAATGAATGATCCATAGAGCCGTGGGTCGACTGCGGAAAGTGTGAAGTTTTTATCAATATGCATGGTGGATTTCATAGACATGAATTATATTCCTCCTAATTGAATTAATATATTAACTAATTCATATTTGTTGATTTAATATTTAATATTTATCATAATAAATAAATACATTCAATACTATTGTTGCGAATTGCTTTAGGATTAACTAAATTACTAATTGTAAAAGCGGGTGAGTTTCAGATGTATTTATCAACCGATGCAGCGTCGCTGCGAGTATACGAAGCGCTTGCGAGCGAAGTGCGCTTGCAAATTATTGATTTGCTGAACAACAAAGAGATGCATATAAAGGAGCTTGCTGCAGAGCTGTATTTGAGCAGCGCAATTGTAAGCACCCATGTCAACAAGCTGCAAAATGCCGGCCTCGTTAGTTATAGAATGCGCAGAATAAATGGAGGCACTTATAAATATTGCTCCTTGTCGACGGAGTATCTCCAAGTTAAACTGTCTAAATATGCAGAGAGTTCTAGAAAATATAAGGAAGTGTCCATGCCGGTTGGACATTATACAGATATTGAAGCTGCTCCGACCTGCGGCATAGCATCCAAGGAGAAGATGATTGGGCATTATGACATGCCCACTTATTTTATGGATCCTGAGCGTGTTCAAGCAGGGATTTTATGGTTCACTAGAGGTTTTGTTGAATACAAAATTCCTAATTATTTATTTAAGGATCAGGTCGTACAGGAAATTGAAATATCATTTGAAATTGGATCAGAGGCACCCTATGTCAATGAGAATTGGCCGTCAGATATTCAATTTGCTCTGAATGAGCAAAAGCTTGGCATGTGGACGAGTCCTGGCGACTTCGGCCGGATGAGAGGCCGTTATTCACCAGATTGGTGGCATTCTGACGTTAATCAGTATGGCCTATTAAAGGTGCTTCGAATAAATAAAAAAGGTTCCTTTATCGATGGTCAGCAAATTTCTGATATGACAATTGATGATGTATCATGGAATCGTTCGCAGTGGACATTCCGCATAAGTGCGGATGATACATCGCAGGGCCGCGGCGGTCTCACCCTTTATGGAAAAGGATTCGGGAATTATGACCAAGATATTGTTATTCGCAGCTATTATGAATGATTGCCTTCTTATTTGACAGAAAAAAATGACGGGGATGACGGAGGTTTACGAATGGAAATTTCATGTCGTGTTGTTATTGTAGATGACGAACTATTAGTCAGGCAGGGAATTAAGCATCTGTTGAATTGGGAGCAGGAGGGCTTCCAGATAGTAGGAGAGGCATCCAATGGAAAAGAGGCACTTGAGCTGATCGAGCGCGTCGAGCCTCATATTGTGATCACTGATATCGTTATGCCTGTTATGGGCGGAGAAGAGTTAACTCGTGCAATAAAGGCAAGATATCCAGAGATTGAAGTCATCATATTGAGCAGTTATGGCGAGTTTGATTATGTGAGATCGACCTTTCAAAGCGGCGTAGTCGACTATATTTTAAAACCTAAGCTTGAAGCTATTCAGCTATTAGACACGGTGAAACGAACGGCGCAAAAAATTCCGTCTCTGAAGCTAGTGGAATCAACTAACGAGGCTTTATCCGTTAAACATATTGTAGAGAAGCTAATATCCGGTTACGAAATCGATGTGGATGACCACGTCCTTGCAGAAGCATTTCCGCATAACAGCTATCGGCTGATTGGGGCAGATTTGAAGTCTCTAAACAGCATGAGCAGGGAAAGATATGATGATTCCTATTGGCTCGACAAAATGAAAGCGGTGCTCAGCAGCGAATGTCCGCAGGCGGTTTATTTTGCACTGCCGGTAGAACCTAATTTGGCAGCACTACTCGTCAATATGGATCAAAGCGAGCAGCATAGCTTGGTAAGAGCAGGCAGAGAGCTTGCTGCTTGGACGGGAGAGCGGCTGAATGAGATTGGTTGGACGATCGGTGAGACATTTGATGATTTGAGACAGCTTGGTTCGAACTACAAGAACAGTTTTCTGAAATTAAACTCTTACCGTTACTTTCTTCCGTCCACCAATCGTTTGATCGTACATGGCGAACTTCCAAAAACCTCGGATGAAATTGATGTTTTCAACATGAATCAATTTACTGAGCTTTTGAACAGACGGCAGTTCGATGAAGCGTTTGGCGAACTGCTCCATTATGTGAATAGCCGTTCAAGCCAATATAAAACCGATGTTTTCGAGTTTAAATCCTTCTTAGGAAATGTCATTTTCAATATAACGATTTTATTGGGCCGCCTTGACCCAGCGATGAAAAAACTAGATGAAACGAAGTACGCCTATTTCAAATCCATTGGTGAATCTTCTCATGTTAACGAGGCAGCTGCGCTCTTACAGTCATTTATTAACGAAGTGAATGACGTGGTTCAGGTGAGAGGCGCAGCAAGCAGCAATCCGAATATGACACTGCTGCTGCAATTTATTCGGGAGAACTATGCTGAGCCGCTTAGTCTGACAGAGATCGCCAAGCATTTTCATTTTAATCCATCGTATTTGTCTAGTTATTTCACAGCGCATAACAAAGAAGGTTTTAGTGAATATTTGAATAAAATCAGAGTGGAGAAAGCGGCTGAGCTGCTGCAGCAAGACGCAGCGTCCATTTCTGAGATTAGCGGCATGGTTGGTTATTCAGATCACAGTTATTTCACGAAAGTATTTAAGAAGCTGACGGGTCTGTCGCCTAGTCATTATAGAAAACAATACATGGGCAAGAAGAGGGATTAGGTTATGAGAGTTTTTTTGGACAAATTTAAATATCACGGCCTATTTATAAAAATGTTTACGGTTACGCTTGTCAGCATCATTGCCGTGTCGCTGCTTACCTCTACCGTCATGATACAAATGTCAGAAAAGCTGTTCATGAATACCTTCAGCATTACAAATTCCAAAATCATCAGTCAAATTAAAGCGAACTTTGAATCCTTCAACTATTCGATCGTAACCGCCTCCAATAATGTGCTGCAAAATGGTTCGATAAAAGGTTTCCTCACAAAGCCGGACAAAAACGCTATTTCGTCGGTTAGCAGTTATTATGAGGCCAGTATGCAAATGAAACGGATTCAGTCCAATGTCGCTGCGTACCCCGTTACCATTACGATCACAGGGATTAATGGCAAAAGCCATTCGACAGACAGCTATTATTGGCCAAATTCCTTGGAGAAGCTTAGAAATAGCCGCTTAACCGAGAATACGCTAGTCGCGCCAAAGCGATTAATCTATCAGTTGGATCTTGAGAACATGGCTGATACGTCAGCAGAAGATCCGATCATTGTTGCATCAAGGGCACTTATGGAAAAAACGAGCGCGAAAAAATACGGCATTGTTTATTTTGCAATAAAGGAAAGTGAATTTAAACGGTTTTATTCAAGCTTCACAAGCAGAGGCAACGATGTTGTTATTTTGGATCGATCTGGTTTGGTCGTTTCGAGCAATCGTCATGAGCTTATAGGAAAACAAGAAGATGCTCTGCTCGGTTACGCCAAAGAAATTGACGAGCAAAAATTAGATTTTAAAGATGTAAGCGTGTTGGGGAAAAGCAACTTGGTGCTGTCTCAATATCTCCCTGTTTATGATTTTTACCTCGTTAATTTAATCGACAAGCAAGCAGTGCTCAGCGAGATGGTTGATTTTAAGACTGTCGCGCTTATTTGCATTGCCATTGTTTTCAGTGCACTTATTATCGTATTTCTTATTTCTAGAAGATTGACGAAATCGTTGACGATGCTGGCTAGACAAATGTCGGTTATTACTGCCAATCACTTCGATAATTATATTAACGTCACAGGCAGTTATGAGATTAAGCAGCTCGGAAATGCTTACAACTATATGTTGGATGAACTAAATGATTATATTAAGCAGCTGATTCAAACGCAGAAGGATCAGCGCAATGCAGAGCTTTCAGCGCTGCAAATGCAAATTAATCCTCATTTTCTTTATAACACGTTAGCATCCGTCAAAATATTAGTGCAGCAGGGCAACAAGGAAAAAGCAGCAGCCACGATCAATTCACTTATTTCATTATTGCAAAATACAGTAAGCAACATCAGCGAGACAATCAGCGTAGCGCAAGAGCTCGTTAATTTAAAACATTACGTTTTCATTAACCATGTTCGTTACGGAGAGCAAATTGTCGTTAATTATTTTGTTTCGAATGATTGTTATGGGTATCATTTGCCGAAGCTCATCATCCAGCCATTTATTGAAAATGCCTTTTTTCACGCCTTCCAAGAGCGAAATGACGGTCATATTTATGTGCTTTTCTCGCGCGAGGATAATGCATTAGTGATTGAAGTCGTCGACAATGGGGTTGGCATGAAGGATTATGACCATGAAAATCAGGACAACAGCTCGAGCAGCGGCAGCCATTTTTTCTCTGGAATTGGCATTCGAAACGTTCAAGATCGGATCGTATTGCTCTACGGAGAGGAATTTGGCGTTGAAATTGTGAGTGATATCGGTGAGGGAACACGAGTGAAAATTAGGCTTCCGCTCAAATCCTCCTAAAAAAAATACCAATAAACAAAATAAATCACAATTACATAATAACGATTGGAAAGGTAACAATAGAATGACAAAAGCACACAAATATATTGCTAACGGGTCAATTTATCGAGTTGATATAATTAAAATCGTTAGCCGGCAAACGCTTTCAAATAAGTATTCAAGGGGTTGAATGAATTGAAAAAACTACTTGCAATTATGTTGGCCAGCTTCGTACTGCTGACCGCATGTTCTAGTAAAGAAAACAATGTTCCTAACAATGGCGGTACACCTGCTGAGGGGACGAAGGAAATTACAGTATGGGCGTGGGATAAAGCTTTTAACATCGGTGCTATGGAGCGCGCAAGCGAAGCCTACAAAGCAAAAAATCCGGATTCCACTTTAAAAGTCAACATCGTTGAAAATGCGCAAGCGGATATTATTCAAAAATTGAATGCTGGTTTGAACGCAGGTACAACAAAAAGCTTGCCAACCATCGTATTGATTGAAGATTACCGTGCACAAAGCTTCTTGCAAGCTTACCCAGAAGCATTTTTCGAATTAACAGATTTCATTAAGCCAGGCGACTTTGCCGATTACAAAATCGGGCCAACAAGCCTAGATGGCAAGCAATACGGCGTACCATTTGATACGGGCGCTGCTGGCTTGTACGTAAGAAAAGATTACTTAGAAGAAGCCGGCTATAAGCTAGCTGACCTTCAAGATATTGACTGGAAGAAGTTTATCGAGATCGGTAAAGCAGTGAAAGCCAAAACAGGCAAAGCACTTCTTACACAAGATCCGAATGACCTTGGACTCATTCGCATGATGATCCAATCTGCTGGCTCATGGTACTTGAAGGAAGACGGCACTACACCTAATTTAGCAGGCAACGAAGCGCTTAAAGAAGCTTTTGAAACATACAAAGAAATTATGAACGCTGACATTGTGAAGGTTATTTCTGACTGGAGCCAATTTGTTGGTGGATTCAATAGCGGTGATGTAGCAACGATCCCTACCGGCAACTGGATTACAGCTTCCGTTAAGGCTGAAGCATCACAATCCGGCAAATGGGCAGTCGTGCCATTCCCTAAACTAACGAACAACCCGAATTCCGTAAATGCTTCTAACCTTGGCGGCAGCTCATGGTATGTCATGAACGTTGACGGCAAAGAAGCAGCGGCAGAATTCTTGAAACAAACTTTTGGTTCGGATGTAGATCTTTATCAGAAGCTTGTAACAGAGATTGGCGCAATCGGTACTCTTAAAGCAGCAGCTGCTGGCGATGCGTACAAGCAAGCGGATGAATTTTTCGGCGGACAAAAGGTCATTGAAGATTTCGCTAAATGGACAGAAAAAATTCCAAAAGTGAACTACGGCATGCACACGTACGCGATTGAAGACATTCTCGTTGTAGAAATGCAAAATTTCTTAGGCGGCAAAACAATCGATAAAGTACTAAGCGATGCTCAAGCACAAGCAGAAACGCAAGTTAAATAAATCAGAGCATACGGCAAGTGAATAAAACCTGGGGCTTCTCCTACTCCTGATTCGCATGTTCGGCTTCCGGCAGCAGGAGCTGGAGGAGTCTAAAGGTTTTATTTTTTCCGTAAAGAAAGGGGTTAGGCTAACGTGAAAGCAGCGAGGCCTGGCGTGAGTATTCGCACGAGAGCCAACTTAACTGGATGGATGTTCGTTATACTAGCCGTCATTATGATTGCGGCGTTCTATTTCTATCCGATGATTCAAGCGCTCATTTTATCGTTTAAATCCGGTAAAGGTATGAATCTATCATTTACAGGATTTGATAACTACGTTCGGCTATTCAGCGATAAAACGTTTTTGACTGCCGTTAAAAACACATTTATTTATTTGATTATTCAAGTACCCGTCATGATTGTTTTGGCTATGTTTATTTCTGTATTGCTAAATGACAGCAAGCTGAAATTTAAAGGTTTTTTCCGTACGGCAATATTTTTACCGGCCGTTACCTCACTCGTTGCTTATTCCGTTATTTTTAAATACTTGTTTGCTACAGACGGATTGGTCAATAAAATGCTGACTAATCTCCATTTGGTCTCGACACCGATTCAATGGATCACGGACCCTTTCTGGGCGAAAATAACAGTTATCATTGCAATCACATGGCGCTGGACTGGCTACAATATGATTTTCTACTTGTCCGCGCTTCAAAATATTGATCACTCGATTTATGAGGCAGCAAAAATTGATGGCGCCTCCTCTACGAGACAGTTTTTTGGCATTACGGTGCCATTGCTTAAACCGATCATATTGTTTACATCCATTACTTCAACGATCGGAACCTTGCAGCTGTTTGATGAAGTTGTCAATATTACGAAGGGTGGACCAGGTAATGCGTCGATGTCCATTTCGCAATATATTTACAATTTGTCATTCAAGTATTCGTCCGATTTCGGCTATGCTGCAACCGTGTCGTATTCCATCGTCATCATGATCATCATATTGGCATTTGTACAGTTTAAAGCGGCAGGTGATAAAAATGGATAAATTAAAACGCATCTTTGTTTATATTTTTCTAAGTGTCGCTGCGTTCGTGTCCATCTTTCCATTTCTTTGGATGATTATCAGCGCTACGAATAAGTCGGCTGACGTAACGAAGGGAAGATTGCTTCCCGGCAGCCAGCTGTTTGAAAATTTAAGTCAGTTATTTGAGACGGTAGATATTGTTCCAGCATTGTTGAACTCGGCAAAAATATCGGTCACAACAACCATATTGGCCATGGTTATTGCCTCACTCGCTGGTTATGGCTTTGAGATTTATAAGAGCAAAGCAAAGGATGTTGTATTTAACATCCTGCTGTTATCCATGATGATTCCTTTTGCGGCTATCATGGTGCCGTTGTATCAAATGTTTGCAGGCATATCGCAAGCTGTACCCTTTCTCGGCATAGACACGTTGTCTGGTGTAGTTCTTCCGACCTTTACCACAGCGTTTCTTATTTTCTTCTTCCGTCAGAACACGAAGATGTTTCCGCGGGAGCTGCTGGAGGCGGGCCGAATTGATGGGCTTAACGAAATCAGTCTTTTCTTCCGTATCTTCATGCCTACAATGAAAACGACCTATGCAGCGGCAGGAATTATTACGTTCATGTCGAGCTGGAACAACTACTTATGGCCGCTCATTGTATTGCAATCGCCGGAGAAGAAAACAATTCCGATGCTCATATCCAATCTAGGATCGAGCTATTCACCGGATTACGGCATTATTATGACAGCGATCGTTATATCCACGATTCCAACTGCGCTAGTGTTTTTCCTAATGCAGAAGCATTTCGTAGCAGGAATGACGGGTTCAGTAAAATAAGCATAATCAGAGTCAGGCGGGCTGCTTGTTTCACCGCAGCCCGCCTGACTTTTAAATCCATTTAAGGGGAAAATAAAATGAATGAAATGAAACCGACGATAAATTGGCTTACCGATTTAAGCGTATTTGCTGTGAACCGGCTGCCAGCACATTCTGATCATCGCTATTACGAATCAATAGAGGAAGCAGCCGCTGATGGCCAAATGGCACTTCGCTATGATCTAAACGGAAGCTGGAAATTCAGCTATGCCGTGAAACCGGAGGATCGTCCAGAGCGATTCTACCAATTGGATTATGTTTGCGATAGCTGGGGAGATATTAACGTGCCGGGACATATCCAAATGCAGGGTTACGGCAAACCGCAATATGTAAACACGATGTATCCTTGGGACGGCCATCATGATATTCGTCCGCCAGCTATTCCGGAGGATCATAACCCTGTCGGCAGCTACGTTAAATATTTTCAGGTACCAGCTAATATGCAGCAAAAACCAGTCTACATTTCGTTTCAAGGTGTGGAGTCAGCGTTTTATGTATGGTTGAATGGTAAATTTGTTGGATACAGCGAGGACAGCTTTACGCCAGCGGAGTTTGATTTATCGCCTTATTTGGTAGATGGCGAAAACAAGCTTGCGGTTGAAGTTTATCAGCGCAGTACAGGCAGCTGGCTGGAAGATCAGGACTTCTGGCGTTTCTCAGGCATTTTCCGTGATGTTTATTTGTATTCCGTTCCAAGTATCCACGTCCGTGACCTATTTGTACATGCAGATTTAAATGATGACTATACTACTGGCAGTATTCAAGCCGATATGAAACTCGAAGGGCAGCAGCCATCGAGAATAAGGATGGAACTAAAGGATGCAGACGGTTTATCTGTTGCGACGGTTTCCTCTGATTCGGTCGAAGGTTCATCCTTAACCCTTTCATTGGATGCAGGTGTAGTGATCCCTTGGAGTGCAGAAAAACCTTATTTGTATATGCTTTATATTACGGCTTATGATCAAGCAGGCCATCTCATTGAAGCGATTCCTCAAAGGGTTGGCTTCCGCAAATTTGAAATGATCAATAAAATCATGCATCTAAACGGCAAGCGTATCGTATTTAAGGGCGTTAACCGCCATGAATTCAATAGCCGCAAGGGAAGAGCGATTTCGAAGGATGATATGCTTTGGGATATTGCAACGCTTAAGCGCAACAATCTGAATGCGGTGAGAACCTCTCATTATCCGAATCAATCGTTATGGTATGAGCTATGTGATATTTATGGCGTCTATGTCATCGATGAGATGAATTTGGAGACGCATGGCTCGTGGCAGAAAATGGGCGCGGTTGAGCCTTCGTGGAACATCCCGGAAAACAAGCCGGAATGGCAGCCTATCGTGATGGACCGTGCGATTTCCATGGTTGAACGCGATAAGAACCATCCGTCTATTCTCATTTGGTCAGTGGGCAATGAAGCTTATGCTGGCGAGGTGCTCTTGAACGTATCGAATTACTTCCGCGAGACGGACCCTAGCCGTTTAGTTCATTATGAAGGTGTATTCCATAACCGCAAATATAATGACACAAGCGATATGGAGAGCCGGATGTATGCTAAGCCCGCTGATATCGAAGAGTATTTGAACGATGACCCGCAAAAGCCATATATTAGCTGTGAATATATGCATGCTATGGGCAATTCAGTAGGCGGCATGCATAAATACACGGAGCTTGAACAAAAGTATCCGATGTATCAAGGCGGCTTCATTTGGGACTATATTGACCAGGTAATCGTGAAGAAGGACCGCTATGGTAAAGAGTTTCTTGCTTACGGCGGAGACTTCGATGATCGCGCGACGGATTATAACTTCTGTACGAATGGTATTGTTTATGCGGATCGTAAGGAATCGCCGAAGATGCAGGAAGTAAAATTTCTTTATCAGAACTTGAAGCTTATTCCTGATCGCCATGGCGTGACGATTAAGAATGAGAATCTGTTCGAGGGTACGGATGCATATGATTTAGTTGTTTGCCTCCATCTTGACGGGAAAGAAATATTCCGCAGTACATTATCCGTTGATGTGGCTGCACAAAGCGAATCATATGTGAAGCTTGAGCTTCCTGAGGCAGCGGAGCAAGGGGAATATGTACTGCATGCTGCGCTTACATTGAAAGAAGATCATTTATGGGCACAAGCTGGCTATGAGATTTCCTTCGGACAATTTGTGTTTTTAGTGGAAAATCGTGCGGAGGCCATGCTGCCGGAAGGCTCGCTTAGAGTTGTCGAAGGTGATGTTAACATTGGCATGCATGGCCGCGATTTCAGCATCATGTTCTCGAAGCAGGCAGGCACGCTCACATCGGTCAATTATGCGGGCAGAGAGATGATTGCTATCCCGCCGGCGCCATTATTCTGGCGTGCAACTACGGATAACGATAAAGGCTTCTCGCTCGGCTTCGATTCCGGCGTATGGTTTGCGGCAAGCCTGACACGCAAATGTACTCAAGTTGAACTTACCGAGCAGTCTGGAAGTGCAACCGTTACCTTCAAGTACAAGCTGAGCATTAGCTCGGAAGTGCTTGTCACCGTAGCGTACACCGTGTTCGCAGACGGCAGCTTGAACGTCAAATCCCGCTACACAGGAGCGGCAGGGCTGCCGAAGCTGCCAATATTCGCATTATCATTCAAGGTTCCCGCAGATTATAGCCATTTGGATTGGTATGCCATGGGGCCGGAAGAGAACTACATTGACCGGGCATTTGGCGCTAAGCTTTGTGAGTTCAGCAACAATGCCGCAGAAAATGTATCCGGTTATGTCGTACCGCAAGAATCAGGTAATCGCACGGGCGTTCGCCGTGTAAATATTACGAATGATTATGGTCGCGGCATTCGAATTTCAGCGCCTGCAGCGCAGCCGGTAGAATGCAATATTTCACCTTATACAGCATTTGAGCTTGAAAGTGCCAGCCATCACTACGAGCTGCCCAACGTGCATTATACGGTAGTTACCGTAGCCGGCAGACAAATGGGTGTTGGCGGTGACGACAGCTGGGGTGCGCCAGTCCATGACGAATATCTCATTCCAGCAAATCAAGAGATGGCGTTTGAATTCAATATTCACCGCGTATAAGTTATGTTTATGAACAAGATTATGTAAAATGAAGTGAGGCTGTCCCCAATGTAGATTATTCTACTTCAGGGGCAGCCTCTATTTATTTTTCCTGCCGGTACTTGGAAGGACTGCAGCCTTCACTCCCTTTGAATGCGCGGCTGAAAGCATGAATGTTCGAATAGCCGAGCTGCTCAGCGATATCCTGCATCGGCAAATAAGTAAACTGAATCATCATTTTAGCTTTTTCTATACGGATCTGCTGATGATATTGAATCGGTGTTTTCTGAAACATGTTTTTGAACAAATGAATCAAATGGAATTTGCTTATATGGAATCGCTCAGACAGCTCATCCAGCTTGATGCAGCGGTGCACATTATGCTCAATGTATGAACGAATATCCGTAAGCAGGCCCAGCTGTCCATCACTTTTTGTTTTGCTGCCCCAATATTGCTCCCTCATGATGAGGGACAAAATCGCCAGCAAACAGCCTTTGATACGGATCTCATAAAAGGGAGGTTTCGTTTCGAATTCGCGAATCAATTCGAAGAGCGATTGTTCCAAAGGAAAGGGATCTCCAAGGCGAAAATGAGCAGGCATAAGAAACGGTGATGCGGATAGCTCATTATTACGAAACCAGTCCTTCTCCTTCGTATTCATCTGATGGAGCGGTTTAAAGGAAACGCCAACATCTTGGCTGTCAGGCTGAACATACAGATCAAAATGAACATGGGGCTGGCGAACTCTCGTTCCGCCAATATTTTGAATAGCGTGTCTTTGCCCGGGCTTAAAGAAGAAGCAGTCTCCAGCCTTTCCGTGATAGACAACATCCTCCACGGTTACGAGCATTTGACCCTCCATGAGGTATAGCAGCTCATAATCCCAAATAACCCGCTCATCCATCTTCCACGTAGGCTCCAGCACACTGTCCATAGCCACCCGAATATAGGGGGACAGTTTATCGACCTGCATATCGATCACCTCAGCAATTTATGATAAACAACTTAACAATAAAAGGTAAGGGATAATCATATCTATCATTATATAATAGGCTCGATAATAAACAATAATTGATACATGAGGTGATGGACTATGCTGCAGCAGCACGGACTAGGATTTGGCTTATCCTCCGCTCCGCTCGTCACGAATGCGCGTACACGATCCATTTCAGCAGAAAATGTGAATGGTGAGAAGGGGCAGGGCGGTAAAGAAGCGAGCAACTTGGGCATTGGAAGAAAAGGCAGGCCTGCCATAACACTGGGTCAAGGTGAAGAAGTGACGCTTGCCCATATTCAAGGGACGGGAGTAATCCAACATTTCTGGATTACTGTCGCGGACAAAACGGGCAGAGGGCATGCGGCACAATACGTGCTTCGTGATCTTATTCTGCGCATGTACTGGGATGATGAGACGAGCCCATCGGTGGACGTTCCGCTCGGTGATTTTTTCTGCAATGGCTTCGGTATGCGAGCAAGCGTTCATTCACTTCCGATTGCTGTCGTCCCGACGGGCGGCATGAACTGTTATATTCCAATGCCGTTCCGGAAATCGGCGAAAATCACGATTGTAAATCAGCATGCCGCTAACATTGATGGTTTTTTCTATACGTTTAATTATTCGCTCGTCGATGAGCTGCCAGAGAATGCAGCGTACTTTCACGCGCAGTGGCGCCGTGAGAAGGTCACAGTAATAGGCAAAGACTATACGATTCTGGATAATGTCAAAGGTGCAGGACAATATATTGGCACATACCTAGCTTGGGCAGCACTTGAGCGGAACTGGTGGGGAGAAGGCGAGATCAAATTTTATATGGATGGCGATCAAGATTGGCCAACGATTTGTGGAACGGGCACGGAGGACTATGTGGGAGGCGCATGGTGTTTCAGCAATACGCGGACAAACGAACCCGAATCGTATTCCACGGCGTATTTGGGCTATAAGTTTTACAAGGAAACGACGGAGGTCGACCCGTGGTATGGTCATAATGTACCCATGCACGGCATGTACCGCTGGCATCTGCCCGATCCGATTCGATTTGAAAATGATCTGCGTGTGACAATTCAGCAAATCGGTCACGACCATACGAAGCTGTTCGATCGCTCCGACGACATCTCATCCGTAGCCTATTGGTATCAGATGGAGCCGCATGCCCCATTTCCTCAGATGCCCCCGGCTAATGAGCGATGGCCGAGGTAAGCATAAGGCAGTGAATACATTCGTGATAACAATAGAATAGAAGTCCATGATATGATAGGGAGAACGTCGTATTTTACAAAAGAAAGGAGTTATTCGAATATGTACGAGCATCTCGTATCATTTAAGTTTAAAGAGAAGCTTTCTAGCACCAAAGAACAAGAGCTGCTGAGCGCTCTTTATTCCTTGCAAACAGAAGTTCCAGGCATCATTGAATTGACTGCAGGCTGTAATGCAACGACAGAAACGGATAATATTCAAGGTTACACACTGGGCTTGCGAGTTACCTTTAAGGATCAGCAGTCTTTGCTCGACTACGGTCCGCATCCTGCACATCAGCATTTTGTAGGTTTGCTGGACGGGCTGCTTGATAACGTAATCGTTGTTGATTATCCAATCTTGAATAAACCGATCAACTAGATGTCGAATCTGAAGCAGGCAGGGTGAACATATGGCTGAAAAGGAAGAGCTGGTTCGGTTTGGCGTGTCCTTTCCGGCACCGCTGATTGATCAATTTGATCGATATACAGACGAACTTGGCTATCATAATCGATCGGAGGCCATTCGTGATTTGGTTAGGCGAGCCTTGCTTGAGCCAACCCGAATGAACGGTCAGGAGCATGTTGCAGGTACGATTGTTCTCGTATATGATCACCATGTCAGTGATTTACCCATTGTTCTGATGGAGGTGCAGCATCGCTTTCATCACGATATTATTTCCAACATGCATGTCCACTTAAACCATGATCAATGCTTGGAGGTCATCGTCGTGAGAGGACAGCTGTCGCGCCTGCGGTCGCTGCATCAGAAGATTCAAGCACAGAAGGGCGTCATTTATGCCGAGCTCTCCGTTACTTATGCGGACAAACATGATTCTGCCAAAGAGCATACTCATACTTGAGATCGGAAGCTGTTATATTTGAATTTTTCAATAGGATTGTACAATTAAGAGGATTTCTAACATATCGACGCTGTCGATGTTAGGTCCTCTTTTTTTTCTGGCGTTTTTTGAGCGAATTTTGAAGAAAAAGGATGAAACTCTATCAAAGTCGTGTTACAATATCACATAATCGTGTTACTTAATGTAACGCAACAGGAGGGATTGGGTTGAAAACTATCGTTTCAGCTATCACTTATGCAATCATTGTTATATTCATCATCACAGGATGCAGCAGTGTGAAGCCGGCAGACACCGCTGCCAAAACAGATGAGCTAATTGTTGCGGTAGGATCAGAGCCGGACACCGGTTTTGATCCGATTAAAGGCTGGGGACGATACGGCTCTCCGCTATTCCAGAGTACACTGCTTAAACGAGATGATGATCTGAATATTGTGAAGGATTTGGCTGCTGACTATCACGTAAGCGAGGATGGCAAGTCGTGGACGGTCAAGCTGCGGGAGGATGTCGTATTCTCCGACGGAAAGCCGTTAACTTCTGAGGATGTGAAGTTTACATTCGATACAGCTGCCAGCAATGGAGCTGCGATTGATCTAACTAATTTAGCAAACGTAGAAGCAGGAAATAACGAAGTTGTGTTTCATTTAAAGAAACCGCAATCGACATTTGTTTATTATCTTATAACGACAGGTATTGTACCTAAACATGCTTATTCGAGCAGTTATGCGGAAAACCCGATCGGCTCAGGTCCGTTTATATTCGTACAATGGGATCGCGGACAGCAGCTAATCGTAAAGGCAAACGCGAACTATTACGGAGACAAGCCGTATTTTCAGAAGCTGACTTTCTTATTTTTAAATGAAGACGGCGCATTCGCGGCAGCAAAGGCTGGAAGCGTTGATCTTGCTTATATACCGTCCACGTTTAGCAAACAAAAGGTTGCTGGCATGCGGATTGAAGCAGTAAAAACAGTAGATAACCGCGGAATCGCATTCCCCTATGTCAAAGCTGGCGGCAAAACGGAAAAAGGTTATCCCATTGGAAATGATGTAACCGCAGATAAAACAATACGCCTGGCTATCAATACGGTAATCGATCGTCAGCAGCTGGTCGATGGCATTTTGGACGGACATGGCTCACCTGCCTTTACAGCGAATGATGGTCTTCCATGGTGGAATGACGAGACGAAGATCAAGGATAATGATGCTGCTGCAGCTGCAAAAATATTAGCGGATGGAGGCTGGGTGGACAACGATGGTGATGGTATCGTCGAAAAAGGGACGTTAAAAGCACAGCTTACACTGCTGTATCCTTCAGGTGACGTTACACGGCAATCGTTAGCGCTGGCTGCGGCAGAAATGGTGAAAGCTGCCGGCATTCACATTTTGGTTGAAGGTAAAAGCTGGGACGAGCTTGAGAAGCTGATGCATTCGAATGCTATGCTGCTAGGCTGGGGAAGTCATGACCCGCTCGAAATGTACAATCTATACAGCAGCACATTCAGTGGCGTTGACTATTACAATACGGGTTATTACAGCAACCAGACCGTGGATCAACTGTTTGAACAAGCGTTGGACGCACGCACGGAGGAAGAAGCACTGGCCTATTGGAAAAAAGCGCAATGGGATGGACAAACGGGACTGAGTGCAAAAGGCGATGCTCCATGGGCATGGCTCGTAAATATTGATCATTTGTTTCTCGTGAAGGACAAGCTTAATATCGGAAAGCAGCGAATTCAGCCGCATGGTCACGGATGGCCTGTAACGGACAATATTGAGAGCTGGCGCTGGGAAGAGTAACGGGCGGGAGAGGTTGTCAACATGCTACAGGGAGTTGCAGTATTTGTAGGGAAAAAGTTTATCCGATTAATTGCGCTGCTTGCATCGGTCAGCATCATTACTTTTGCGCTCGTTGCTTTATCGCCTATTGATCCCGTGCAATCGTATATCGGAGCAGATGTCATGCGTGTCGGCGCAGAGCAAAGGGAGCAGATTGCTGCTTATTGGGGACTTGACCGACCATTCGCTGAACGATTTATAAAATGGGCGTCTGCTCTGCTGCAAGGAGATATGGGCACCTCAATGATATACAGAGAGGCTGTAACGAAGGTGATTGCGGATCGTTTCTTGCACTCGGTACTGCTCATGGCGTTCGCATGGACGCTGTCAGGCATTATTGGATTTGCCGCTGGCGTGGCCGCAGCGATAAAGAAGGATTCATGGTTGGATCGGTTGATCAAAAGCTATTGTTATACACTAGCTTCGACGCCTGCCTTTTGGATCGGCCTGCTGCTTATGATGGTATTTGCTGTATGGCTCGGCTGGCTGCCAGTAGGGCTCGGTGTTCCTGCTGGGGTATTGGCAGGGAGCGTAACGGCTGCCGATTATATTCGTCATATGATTTTGCCAGGTATTACTCTGAGTGTCGTGGGCATCGCACCGATTGCACTCCATACACGCCAGAAGCTGATTGATGTGATGGAAAGCGATTATTATTTGTTTGCCAGAGCTCGAGGCGAATATGGTGTGAGTTTGTTTCTTAGACATGGTCTTCGCAACATTGCATTGCCTGCGATTACGCTGCAGTTTGCTTCATTTGGCGAATTGTTCGGGGGAGCCGTTCTTGCAGAGCAGGTGTTTTCTTATCCGGGACTCGGTCAAGCGATGGTAGAAGCGGGTCTTCGCGGTGATGTGCCGCTGCTAATGGGACTTGTCTTATGCAGTACAATCTTTGTATTCACAGGCAATGCGATAGCTGATTATTTTTACCGTATGGTTGATCCAAGGCTGAGGTACGGGAAGGAGGCGCAAGGATGAATCAGCTGACAATTCTACAGAAACCAGCTGCTCGGAAGCGTTCAAACGAACGGCGACGAATGCTTATATCGGCAATAGGAGCAGCGCTTCTGCTTGTAAGCATCGGCATAGGCAGCTGGCTTCTTGATTCATCGGGACTTTCAGTTCAGCTGAATAATCGGAACTTGCCTCCCTCGCTAGCTCATTTGTTCGGAACCGATTGGCTGGGGAGGGATATGCTTTCCCGCACTGTGAAGGGACTGGCACTTAGCATTCAAGTTGGGCTGCTCGGTTCGATTTCCAGCGTACTTATTGCAGCGATGATGGGATTGATGGCGGCAACGCTTGGGAAGACGGCTGATCGCATTATTTCCTGGCTTATTGATATTTTTCTAAGCGTACCTCATCTCGTATTGCTTATATTGATTGCTTTTGTTTGCGGGGGCGGCCTTAAAGGGGTAGCCATCGGCATCATGCTGTCGCATTGGCCAAGCCTTGCTCGAGTGATTCGTGCGGAGGCGATGCAGCTCATGTCAGCGGAATATGTGCTAGTTGCGAGGAAGCTCGGAAGATCACGTTTGTCCGTTGCTGCAAGGCACTTAGCACCGCATTTATTTCCGCAATTGTTGGTTGGTTTTCTGCTGTTGTTCCCACATGCTGTGCTGCATGAAGCGGCGATAACCTTCCTAGGCCTTGGCATGTCACCGCATCAGCCCGCAATAGGAATTATACTTTCTGAATCCATGCGTTACTTATCGACAGGAATGTGGTGGCTTGCGGTATTTCCGGGACTCGGATTGCTGCTGACTGTACGCGCGTTTGATAAGCTGGGCAACCATTTGCGGCTGCTCATTGACCCGCGGAATGCTCAGCTATGACGCTAATGGAAGGCGATATTGTTCAATATGGAGGGAGGTTCCCCTATGCCACTGCTGGAGGTGAATAAACTATCCATTTCCTTTATGCACTATGTGAAAGGCAGCTCGCAGGAACAGATTTCGATTATTGATGAGCTGGATTTCGCGATAAATGAAGGTGAAATCGTAGCCGTCGTTGGAGCGAGCGGATCGGGAAAAAGCTTGCTCGCTCATGCGATTATGGGCATTTTGCCTAAAAATGTTGTGATGACCGGAAGCATCTCATACGGCGGAGAAGTGCTGAATGAAGCTAAGCTTAAGCGCTACCGCGGTAAGGAAATTGCCTTAGTACCGCAATCGGTAAGCTTCCTTAATCCGTTAATGCGAGTAGGCAAGCAGCTTCGCACGCGCGAAGATGGCGCTGAGCAGCTTCAGGAACGGAGAGGGTTATTTGCGCGGCTTCAGCTTGGAGCACATGTGGAGAGGCTGTTTCCATTTCAGCTCTCAGGAGGCATGGCTCGTAAAGTGCTTGTCTCTACGGCAGCGCTGGAAAGAACAAGGCTGATCATCGCAGATGAGCCTACGCCAGGCATGCATCCGGATGATGTTGCAGAGGCGCTCGGTCACTTCAAGCAGCTCGCTGAAGGCGGCTGTGCCGTGTTGTTTATTACACATGACATTGAAGCAGCTCTACGAATTGCAGATAAGGTCGCTATATTTTATGCGGGAACCGCTGTTGAGGTCGCTTCGGCCAAAGATTTCCACGGAAATGGTGAGCAGCTTAGGCATCCATACAGCCGCGCCTTGTGGCGTGCGCTTCCTCAAAATGGTTTCGAACCGCTGGCCGGGACGCAGCCTGCAAGGAGTTCTGCGATTTCAGGCTGTCTCTTTGCTGAACGCTGCAGCTTGGCTACAGAACGATGCGTTGACAGCAGGCCGGCGGCTCGCAGCCTTCGAAGTGGAATGGTGAGGTGTGTTCATGCGACTTGATGGAAGGAATCTCGGCTGGCGTTATGCGGACGGTCCTTGGTTGTTTAAAGATTTTAACATTTCGATACAGTCAGGAGAGGTCGTCGGCCTGATTGGACCTAGCGGCAGCGGAAAAACGTCGTTAGGCCGGTTATTGGCTGGTTATTTGAACCCTATTGCAGGAGAGGTGTCGGTTGATGGACGGAGCAAAAGTAATAAAGGCTCTGATCCTGTCCAAATGATTTTTCAGCATCCAGAGCGCGCGGTTAATCCAAAATGGCGGATGGCAAAAACAATGACTGAAGGTTGGTCCCCGGATGCTGCGCTGCTTGAAGCGTTAGGCATTAAGGAGCAGTGGCTGCGTCGTTATCCAAATGAGCTGTCAGGCGGAGAGCTCCAGCGCTGCTGTATTGCGAGAGCTCTCGGACCAGATACCAAATTTCTCATCGCAGATGAAATGACGACTATGCTAGATGCAATTACGCAGGCGCAAATATGGCATAAGATGCTTGAAATTGTCTGTGCTCGTCAAATGGGCTTGCTTATCATTAGTCATGATCATGCGCTTGTAAACAAAATTTGCAATCGAACCATTTCATTTCCAAGCGAATGCTAATCTTGTCCGCCCATTAGTCTGCGCAGTTTAGCTTCGGTTGATGTTTCAGGTGCAGGCGTATAGACGCTGCATCGTAGATCGGTATTTCCCTTTACTTGAAATGAGGTCAGATGATACAACATCTTTCCGACTCGTGCATGTCGAAATTCCAGCAATACATCTGGAGCAGAGCTGACCTGGCTTTGCTCCCAAAGATATTGAAACTCCGGATGGCTTCGCTTCATTTCATCAATAAACCGCTCATACCAATCATCCTGCACATATTGACCGTAATAGGCACGAAAGATAGCTAGAAATCCTCCTACAAAATGCTCCCAATTTCCCGCTAGCCTGCGGAATTCTTTCCTTGTGAACAATAACTCAATCATATTTCGCTGTTCAGCTGGAATTTGGTCAAAGTCCATAAACACATGCGAGGCGGCCTCGTTCCAACCGACGATTTGGCAGCGCCGATCCGATATAATAGTTGGACAGAAGCGGAGCTCTTTTAAAATTCTTTTTAGAGAGGGCGTAATTTCGGTCTGCTCCTCATTAATAGGCAGCGCGCTATAACCGGAACCGAGGGCGAGGGCGTACAAGTATTCCCGTTCATCGTCATTTAACTGCAGAGCCGCCGCAACACAATCCAGAACAGACGCCGATACTTGAATATCTCTGCCTTGTTCTAGCCAGGTATACCAAGTTGTGCTGACGCCAGCAAGCTGAGCGACCTCCTCACGTCGTAAACCAGGTGTTCTCCGCCGTGTTCCGATAGGGAAACCAACGTCCTCCGGCATGATTTTGGCACGCTTTGATTTTAGAAAGGATGATAATGCTTGTAATCTCGTCTCTCGATTAATCATGGTTTCCATCTCCGTACTCTCTTTATAGTAGTACTCATTATACTATAATAAACAACAACTTGTAATAGGATAAAGAGTATGACAAACTACTACCCATAAAGGATTTTGCGAAGGAGGAAATAAGATGGAACGTGTCGTCATTACGGGGATGGGTGTCATCTCGCCGCTAGGGAACAGTGTGGAGCGCTTTTGGGATGGATTGGTGCATGGACAATCAGGTATCTCTACGATTGATACATTTGATGTAAGCAAACATAAATCGAAAATTGCAGGTGTCGTAAGAGATTTTGATGGAGAAGCTTTATTTGGAAAAAAAGAAGCCCGTCGAATGGATCGGTTTAGCCAGTTTGCGATAGCAGCTGCTGAGCAAGCGCTGGAGGATGCAGCACTTAAGGTTGAAGAGACAGATCGGGAACGTGTTGGCGTTTATGTAGGATCTGGCATCGGCGGCATACAGACGCTGCTTGACCAAGCTGAAGTGCTGCATGATCGAGGGCCAGATCGTGTTAGTCCAACGCTTGTTCCGATGATGATTGCGAATATGGCAGCGGCGATGATCAGTATTCGGTTCGGTACGCAGGGGCCGTCGATGGCGCCAGTTACCGCATGCTCGATCGGGAATACGGCAATTGGTGAGGCTTGGCGGCTTATTCGATCAGGCAGCGCAGATGTCGTTATTGCAGGAGGAACGGAAGCGGCAGTTACGGATATTTCTCTCGCCAGCTTCGGCAATGCAACATCGGTATCAACGAGGAATGAAGCGCCAGCTTCGGCAAGCAGACCCTTTGATGCAGGGCGCGACGGCTTTGTTATGGCCGAAGGAGCTGGCATTCTCATACTCGAATCACTGTCACATGCACAGCAAAGAGGAGCCCGCATTCATGCGGAGGTTATCGGCTATGGCGCCAGCTCGGATGCGTATCATATGGTCGCAACTCATCCCGAGGGAATCGGTGCTTATCAGGCGATGAAGCATGCGCTGCGAGAAGCTGGCTTGGAGCCTAATCAAATTGATTTAATAAGCGCACATGCCACCAGTACGGAAATCGGCGACCGTTCCGAAACGGCAGCCATTAAGAAGCTGTTTGGTGACCTCGCGTATCAAATTCCGGTGACAGCTAACAAATCGATGACAGGTCATATGCTTGGTGCAGCTGGCGGAGTAGAGGCTATCGCACTCGTGAAGAGCATGCAGGAGGGGATTATCCCGCCAACGATCAATCAAGAACAACCAGATCCAATTTGTGATCTCGATTATGTGCCGAACATTGCGCGCGAAGCTGAGATTAATATAGCGATGTCCAATTCCTTTGGCTTCGGCGGTCATAATGCCGTAATTATTTTGAAGAAATTTCAGGCTTGAACATGATGTAATAACGTGAATTTTCTTATTTCCAAAAATAAAGCAAGAAGCTGGGTCGGCGGATTACTGCCGTTGACCCAGCTTTTTTTATTTTGTTATAAATCCGAGCATTATTGCGGGCAGAAGGGAGAAATGACCAGTACTCCAAACGATTCAATTCATGAGAGGAAGGGTAAAGGTTATGTAACCTATGGATGACAAGATCAGTTAAAAAGAGAAGAAGGTGCAGGTATGGCCAGACATAATCGATTTTTTAGATGGTGTTTCACGATTATTTTGATATTAATTATTATTTATTTGGGGTCGCGCGTTTCATTTATATTTAAACCTGTGCTTTCCTTATTCAGTATGATTATCGTTCCGCTTATGCTGGCAGGCTTTTTCTATTACTTGCTGCGCCCGCTCGTCAATGTGATGGAGCGGCATAAGGTTAATCGTACGCTCGCCATTTTGCTTATTTATTTGATTTTCGCCATTATGATGGTTGGCTTCAGCATCTTGGTATGGCCTTCCTTGCGTACGCAGCTCAATAATTTGGTCGAAAATGCCCCCGCTTTGTTTACTACTTTAAGCGAGCAAGTTGCAGAGCTTGAGCATAATGGGTTTTTATCGTCCTTTTTGCCGCAGGATTCGAATCTGTTATCTAAGCTTACGGAGTATTTGAACAAAGGCTTTACGGTATTTACAGAATATTTGACCGGGCTTTTTTCTTTTTTCTCAAATTTCGCGATTGTGCTCATAACGTTCCCGATTCTCCTGTTCTATATGCTGAAGGAAGGCGGGAAGTTTGGTGAACAAATTGTAAGCTTTATACCCAAAAGGTTCCGTATCCACGGTAAAGAGGTCATGGACGATATCGATCATATGCTCAGCAGCTTTATCGTTGGCAGAGTTATCGTGAATGTAGCACTCGGCGTTCTCATGTATGTAGGTTTTCTAATTATTGATTTGCCTTATGCGATGCTGCTGACCGTAGTGGCCGTCATCTTGAACTTTATTCCGTTTATCGGATCTTTTTTATCTTCTATCCCGATTGTCATCATTGGCTTCATTGAAGCGCCGTCAATCGCGATCTGGTCTATTGTCATTATTACAGTAGCGCAGCAAATTCAGGATAATCTTATTTCGCCTTATGTTTTTGGGAAGCAGCTTGATATTCATCCGATGACGACGATCATTTTGGTGCTCATGGGCGGAGATATTGCAGGAATTTTAGGCATACTACTTATTATTCCGGTGTATATGATTTTGAAAATCGTTTATAGCAAAGTTTATGAGCTGTTCTTCAAGCAGAAATGGGAAAATGCTTAACTGAGATTGTCACATAATGGGTGCGTATTATGGCATCATCTGTTATAATGACGTCGGCTAAGGCAAATTTACCGAAAGTACGGTGGCTTGATAACGATGGGGATAAACGCATTGCAAGGGAAACAAATCGTAATTGCTGGATCTCGGAAAACGGATGAGATGTGCATGGTTATTGAAAAACAGGGCGGCGTTCCAATTGTTCGTTCGCTTCAAGGCTTGACGATGTTTGATGAGGCGCTGTTGGAAGAGCCATTGCGAAACTTCGCTGAGCAGGGCGCGGATTGGGTTATTTTGACCACTGGCATGGGATCGGATCAGATCGTCAACACAGCCGACAGTATCGGCATTAAACAAGCGGTGCTTGGTAGACTGGCAGAGGCGAAAATCGCGACAAGAGGCTACAAAACGTCTGCATTTCTTAAACGTTCAGACCTGAAAGCGATCGTTAGCACGGATGATGGAACGATGGATGGACTCATAGAAAACCTCGAAGCCTTTGATTTTGAAGGGCAAAGGGTGTGGATACAGCTTCATGGTGAGCCAGCTCCAAAACTAGTACATTTTCTCGAAAATAAGGGTGCCTCGCAAATAGAAGCTGTGTTGCCCTATAAGCATGTTCCGCCGGATGCTGCTACAGTCGAACTGCTGCTCAGTGAGCTTTCTGCCGGCACAGTCGATACGGTCTGCTTCACGACTGCGGTGCAGGTGCACTATTTGTTCAAGCATGCAATTGAATCGGGCCGCAAGGAGCTTTTGTTGAACATCTTTAATCAGCACATCGTGGCTGCCGCAGTCGGTAAAGTAACGGCTGCAGCTTTGAAGGAGTACGGCGTGGAAAGAATCATCGTTCCAGAGCTGGAGCGCATGGGCGCATTAGTCATCGAAATTGGACGTTATTATGAGCGTACTGAAGGCAAGGAAGTATAAATATATTGAAGAGGCAGTCTTAGACACGTAATCGTGTTTTAGACTGCCTTTATTTTATGAAAAGGGTTTTTCTTGCGCATTTCTGAAATGTCTTGGTGATAGGCCATAACTTTTCTTGAACGCTTTCGAGAAATGCGAGGCGTTGGCGAATCCGCAATACTCCGCAATTAAATCGAGCTTAAGTCCGGTTGTGGCTAACAGCTCGCTTGCTTTCTCCAAACGTAAATGAACGAGAAACTGATGGGGCGTTGCTCCAAAATAGTGATGAAAAATAACGTTGAAATGGGATTCGGAATAACCCGCATGCTTCGCCATCGACTCTACCGTGATTGTTCCAGATAGATGAAAGGAAATAAAGGCTTTCATCTTCGTTACGAACTGCTGATCCTCGAATGCCAAAGAGCCTGTCGTCTCAAAGTCGCCGATTAATAGAAGGAGGAGCTCCATTGCCAGCTTTTGAGCATGAAGCACGTTTTGTATGTCGTTGTGGCTAAAATGCTCAATCATTTGGTTCAGCAGCTTTTTGAACGATTCCGGATGTCGCGGCTTCAGCTTGACGGGCAGCTGCAGGTTTGGAAATTCGTTTAACTGCGGCTGCTTCAAATCCGAATACGGCTCCAAGTTCGTCTGACCAGGCGTCGTTACAAAGCTTCTTTCTCGGTTCGGATTATAAAAGAAATCAAGATGAGTGTTTGGTACTACGCAGCTCCCATATCCTCTTGTTGTGAAGAGCGTTCCAGGCTGAATAAGTGCAAAGTCGCCAGGTAGCAGCTCATATTCAACCCCCTCAACCGTAAGCAAATAACGGCCTTCTTCCATATATAAAAACAAATAATCGAGCAGACGCCGTTCACCTTGAAAAAATGACGTTTCTTTAAAGCGATAGCAAAGCCGTATAAACGGCAGGACGGGATGGTCATTCCAGTTATGCAGCTGTGCATTCAATCCTAATTGCCTCCATTTCATATGATTAGTGCGATCATTATCATTGTTTTTGACAAGTTATTTCAATGTTTTTTACATGATTACCTTTATTATTAGCTTTATTATAGAGGTAAGCAATAGAAACTATCGAGGATAATGACATGAAAATGGAGGGGTGTACGAATGAGCTTAACGATACCTGACGTGATGACTGCACCAAGATTTTTGGGAAATGGGAAAATTGACTATATCGAAAAACCGGTGCCTATCCCTGGACCAGGCCAGCTGCTGCTCCAGGTCAAAGCAAACGCTTTATGCGGATCAGAGCGTGGACAGTTCTACAACGGTTCCGAAGCAACGCCTGGTCATGAGGCAGCAGGCATCGTTGTCGCAGCAGGCACAAATACAAAAACGGATGTAGGTACACATGGCGTTGTGTTTTTAATGGATTTTTGCGGGCAATGCCGCAGCTGCAAGCGAGGGTACACGAACCAATGCTTAAGCAAGCGTGCAGATTATGGCTTCTCACATGATGGCGGTTACGGATCTTACATGGTCGTGAACGAAAATGTGTTTTTTGCTGTGGATGCTGCCCTTCCGCTCACAGAAGCAACGATATTGCTTGATATCATGGGGACAGGCGGTCATGCGATTCGCAGAGCGCAGCTTGTGCATGGCGATATCGAATCCATCCTTATTGCCGGTGCAGGTCCGATTGGTCTAGCGGTGCTGGCGATGGCGAAGCTGCTGCTGGGCAAAGAGCTGCCTGTATTCATTATGGATTTTACACCTTACCGTTTAGAACTGGCACAGAAAATGGGTGCTATTCCGATCCATTTGGGGGAAACAACACTTGAAGCAGGATTGGCAGCCGCAGGCTTGGACCGTATAGATGCAGCATTCGATACGAGCGGTAGAACAACAGCTCGCGAAGCAGCTTTGCATGCACTGAATCATCGTGGTGTACTCGTATGCATTGGTCATGGCGAGCAGCTAAATTTGCAAGTATCCTCCGATTTGATAGCAACAGAGAGAGCCGTGCTTGGCAGTGAGTATTTTCCGTTTAGCGAGCTAGAGGCTAATCATCGTTTGATGGGTGAACACCTGCCATACTTAAGTCAAATCATCACGCACCGTTTTGGACCACAATCGATGCAAGAAGCATTTGAGTTGTTTTTCAAAGGGGATACGGGAAAGGTGGTCATTGAGCAATGAGCAGTGAGGGGCGAGTGAAGATTGCCTTAATCGGGGCTGGCGGCTGGGGATACCATCATGCTCGTATTTTTAATGCGCGTAAGGATGTTGATTTTTGTGCCGTTGTTGGACGAGATGCTGACCGAACAAGGGCAAGAGCAGATGAGTTTGGGACAAATGCCTATACGAGCATCGCGGAGATGCTGGAGACGGAACGGCCTGACCTCGTCAGCTTATGCTTGCCGAATCAAGGGCATTTTGATGCGACCATGCAGGTTATTCAAGCAGGTGTTCCATTATTGGTGGAAAAGCCGCTCGTATTTGATCTAGGGGAAGCTGATTCATTGCTTGCGGAAGCAGCGAAGCGGGAGCTGTTTTTTGCGATTAATTTTAATCACCGCTATGCGGCAGCTGTTCAGAAGGCTAAAGAAGCTATTGATGCGGGACGGTTAGGAGAGCTTATATTCGCTTCTTGGCGATTTGGCGGTGAAGGAACAAGTGATCATCCGCACGGCAACTTAATAGAAACCCAGTGCCACGGATTTGATATGCTTGAGCATTTATGCGGCCCGATTGCATCGGTGATGGCACAAATGACAGATAAAACCGGAAACGGTTTCTCTACCATGGCATTAGCTCTGCAATTTAAATCCGGCGCAGTAGGAACACTGCTCGGATCTTATGACTCCTCGTATGCATACGCACAGACTCATGCGATGGAGCTTAATGGCTTAAAGGGCAGAGTGACCATTGAAGATACAGTGAAGAAATTTACGTTTCAACGCTCGGGCAGCGAAACAGCCGAAGTGTGGCAGGCGGGTTACTTCAATGATAAGGAGCGAGAATTCCACCTTACATTCGACAAACATTTTGACCATTTGCTCGGTGCATTTCGTGCGGGTGAAGCACCGCCTATTCACGCTGCGGCGGGGCGCAGAGCGCTTCAGCTAGCCCATGCAGCAATTGAATCATTCCAGACGGGGCAACGGATTCAGACGTAGAGCACGCTGTGGAAGGATCGGTTTATCTAAAAAAAGTGATTAAGCGACTTACTGGTCAGCTTAATCACTTTTTTGGTTATAATCAGATGTGGTACGGATCGCTCAAAGAATTTTGTCCAGATGCTCAAGAGGCCTATTTAAATTAAGCTTCATCAAACGTGAGGCTTCTTCACCATTACGTGCTTCAAGCGCTTGGATGATGTACTCATGATCCGCTGCAGCTGTATGGGTCTCCCAGCTCGGCCGTTTGAAGAAAATATATTTGTATCTTCTTATATGTAATTGAAGCGAGGAGCAGAAGGTGAGTATATGCTGATTATTGGCAATTTGCAGAATCGTTTCATGAAACTCTTCATCATATTCCATCGCTTCATAGAGCTGCTCTTCACTAACTTTTTCATTAAAGCTGGCATTAATAGCACGCAGCTGTTCAATATGCTCTGGTTGAATATTGTCGGCAGCAAGCTCAGCTGCCAATGCTTGAAGGGCTGTAAGGGGTGCATACAGCTTAAGGATATCTTCCTTGGCTAGCGTCGTGACTCGCGTCTCTTTGCCAGGAAACATTTGAATGAGTCCTTGAACCTCAAGCAACTGAAAGGCTTCCCTAATCGGTGTGCGGCTGACGCCAAGTGCCTCGGCAAGCTCTGAATCGTTAAGCTTCTCTCCGGGCTGAAACGTGCCGTCGATAATCCATTTTTGCAGCTGGCTTAAGGTACGCTCCTTGGCGGATAGTCTAACGGGTGTTGAATAATCAGTTGGAATAGGCAGAGGGGATCCTCCTTTATTTTTTGGTTTCATTATGAAAGTGATAGGATAACAGTTTCGACAATATATAATATATCGCAGGTTCATTCATTGAAGCAAATGCCAAAAATTTTAAAAAGGAATTTATTGCTTTTATTTGCTTAAGGAAATATAATATGCGATATATTACATATTACATTCTATTTGGAGTAAGGAGAAAACTGTATGTCTAGTACTCAAGCTTCAATCGCAACATCACCGTCCGCTTTAAAAACGATATACCCATTGTTGTTTGCCATTAGCTTCGTGCATTTGATTAATGACACGATTCAATCGGTCGTACCGGCATTATTTCCTATTTTGAAAGACTCGCTTTCACTGAGCTTTGCTCAAATTGGATTGATCTCTTTGATGATTAATTTAACTGCAGCGCTGCTTCAGCCTGTTGTCGGCATTTTATCTGATTCACATCCGAAGCCGATGCTGCTGCCTATTGGCATGCTGTTCACAATGGGGGGCGTTGCTGCTCTTTCGTATGCTTCACATTTTTGGATGGTTATGGTCGCAGTTATGTTAATTGGAATTGGCTCAGCCGTTTTTCATCCTGCTTCTGCGCGGGTTTCCTATTTGGCTGCTGGGACGAAAAAAGGTACAGGGCAGTCGATCTTTCAATTTGGCGGAAATATTGGACAATCGCTTGCACCAATTATGACAGCTGTTCTATTCGTGCACACAGGCCAGCGCGGTGTGATCTGGTTTGCTCTGGTCGTAACTATCGGGATTGTCATTCAATTTAATGTAGCGAAATGGTACGGCAAGCAGCTCGCACTTGAGCCAAACAAGAGCACGAAGCAAGCGGCAAAGCCGGTCTCCAAACTTAATGTTTCCACCGGTAAAGTTGTATTTGCCATCACGATTTTAATGATTCTTGTGTTTTCCAAAAACGTCTATATTTCTGCGATCAGCAGCTATTACTCGTTTTATGCCATCGAGCATTTTGGACTATCCGTCAGTCATGCTCAAATCGTATTGTTTGTCTTTCTTGCAGCGAATGTTATCGGCTTGCTGCTCGGCGGGGTGCTCGCAGATAAGTTCAGCCGTCGCAGCTTGATTTGGTTCTCAATCCTAGGAACTGCACCATTTGCGCTGCTGCTTCCTTATGCTAATTTAACATTTTCCGTTATTTTAATCTTTTTTGCCGGTTTAATTTTGGCTTCGGCGTTTTCCGTTATTTTAGTTTATGCGAACGAATTGCTGCCTGGGCGGGTTGGCCTCGTATCAGGTGTGTTTTTCGGAATGGCGTTTGGTCTCGGGGGCATTGGTTCGGCGGTGCTCGGCAATTTGGCAGATTCCATGGGTATTGAGTTTGTCATTCGCTGCACGTCCTATTTGCCTTTGCTCGGCATGCTGACGATTTTGCTGCCGTCGGATCGCAAAGCCAAAGCAGCCGTTTAATCCGAGTGGACGTTTTTCTCATTAGGACAATTTCCGCCCATTCCCCGCCCACATACAATGTTGGTGTATAGCCTAAATGGTGCTGGGAGGGGAGTAACGCTGTGAATAAGCGGACTCTAATGATTGTTTCGCTTGTCATTTATGTATTGCTAGCTATCTTATTCCTCGTTTTGTCTATTTTTCACTAAACACATAACAGAGCAAGGGCTGTCCTAGGAGTAGATTGATCTACTCTAGGCAGCCCTTGTTTGTTTATTAGCTTCGGCTACTTGCCTGGCTGCTCCTGACTAAGCTTCATTTTACGGTAATCCTTCGGAACGACGCCCTTGGTTTCACGGAAAATACGGGAGAAGGTTTTGTATGAGCCATAACCAACCTCCAGCGCAATTTCAGCGACGCTCATATCGGTAGAAACAAGCAGGCTGCAGGCATGCCGCAAGCGCAAATCATGCAGGAAATGTACGAACGTTTGCCCAGTTGTTTGTTTAATTACTTCACTTATGCGAGACATGCTCAGTGAAAAGCGGTTAGCAAGGTCAGATAGCGCAAGCTCGTCTTGATAATGTTGATGAATATAATGAATGATTGGCCAAACCGAGGCACTCGATTTGGAAGCAAGCCTTGAGGCTGGAGCAGACGGCGCAATATTGCGGCGATAACGATCAAAGAAAGCTAATATTTCCTTCAACCGCACTTGCAGCATCGTTCGGCGCCAAGGCTCCTGCCCCGCATACTCGCGAAACATATCTTCTATTAAATGCTTCATTCGTTCATTATCAGCACCGCTAAGCTGAACGGATGGCGGCAGAGTATTCTGATCGATGAGGTCCATAAGGCCTTCCTCTTGTCCAGGCTCCATCAGCAAGTCCATGCTAAACATACAATTATAAAGAACAAGTGTACTCCCGGGCTCGGTAAATAGTTCATGCACCTGATAAGGAAGCACAAACGTAAAGGTGCCGGGCAGCATTTGATGTTTTGCATCGTTGATCGATTCAGAGCCTCTTCCGTCAATAACATAAGAGAACTCCAAAAAATCATGGCGATGCGGCCTAAAGCCATGGTAAAGACGGTTTAGGCTAATATGGAGGGGAGAAGAGGTATTCATATTTGGATACGTTTTCAAATAGTCAGGTATGTAGGTCATGAATGAATGCATTCCTCCGAAAATCTGAGACTTTTATCGAAAAACAAGCACGATTTCTCATCCCGTTTATTCTAACATAAATGAAGAGATCAAGCGTTACGAAAAACGAGTGCTTATTGCTGAGCAAGGGTTCATTCAAAATTATAGGAGGAATTTCATTGACTACAGAAAATAAGATTAGAATAGGTATTATCGGTGCAGGAAATATTGGCAACGTCCATGCAGGAGAATTTTCTAAGCTTGGCGAAGAGTGTATCATTACGGCGATTACTGATCTGGATTTGAAGCGAGCAGAGAAAGCAGCCAAGCAATATGGGATTGAGCATGTTGCGGCTTCCAATGAAGAGTTGATTCAGCGAGCTGACATCGATGCGGTCATCATCGGTGTACCTAACCAATTCCATGCTCCGCTTGCCGTTCAAGCTCTTGAAGCGGGCAAGCATGTATTGATAGAGAAGCCGATGGGCATTAACAGCGATGCTGCTCGTCAAATATGGAGAGCAAGCGAAGCAGCAGACCGTGTCGTCATGGTCGCTCATCAAATGCGCTGGGAATCTGTTGCGATGCAAATTAAAGAGCAAATCGACCGTGGTGAGCTTGGCAAAATTTATACAGCCAAAACAGGCTGGTTTCGCCGCAAGGGCATTCCGGGCTGGGGCACATGGTTTACACAAATGGATCAATCAGGCGGCGGCCCGCTTATCGATATCGGCGTTCACATGCTTGACCTTGCGCTGTATTTGATGGGCAATCCAAAGCCGGTTTCCGTATATGGATCAACCTATGCAGAGTTTGGCCCAAACCGTAAAGGGATTGGCACATGGGGTACACCGGATTGGGACGGAACGTATGATGTTGAGGACTTGGCTACGGCGCTAATCAAAATGGAAGACGGCAGCACACTCTCGCTTGAAGTGAGCTGGGCTGTTCATATGGATACGGACAATTCACCGTTTATCCATGTAATGGGCTCAGAAGGTGGCGCTAGCTACCGCGGTGCTGAAGGCAAGCTGCTTACAGAAAAATTTGATCGCCCGATTGAAAGTATTTTGAGCAAAGCCGACAATGATGAAGGTGAGCGCGCTCGTCTTAGCCGTCACTTCCTTGCATGTATTCGTGAAGGTAAACAGCCGATTACTTCCGTATTGACTGGTTTGACGAACAATCTTGTGCTTGATGCAATTTATGAATCATCGCGCACAGGCAATGAAGTGAAGCTGGACTGGAGTCTAAATTAATCATAGTTGATTGTAGAATGAGGAGGAATTTGTATGTTGAGAGGTTTAACTGGAGCGGGTCTTGGTCGAATCGAAAGTGATGAGCATCTAATTAAGCTCGCTGGTGCGTACGGATTTCAAGCTGTAGATTTGGATGCGGCGTCGCTAATTAATCGTTATGGTGTAGAGCAAGCGCGTGAGCTTCTTGCAAGCAATGGCGTAGTAATTGGCTCTATTGGTCTTCCAGTAGAATGGAGAACAACGGAAGAAGCTTTTCTTGAAGGATTGGAGAAGCTAGCTTCCTCAGCAGCTGCGGCTGCGGCTCTAGGCTGTACAAGCTGCTGCACCTATATTTTGCCTTCAACAGATTTGAAAGCAGCTCGCTTCATGGCACTTGCAACTCGCAGATTGCGTACTTGCGCTCAAATTTTAGGCGCTTATGGCATTCGCCTTGGCCTAGAATTTGTTGGTCCGCATCATTTGCGGACGCGTTGGGAGAATCCATTTATTTGGACGCTCGAGGAAACATTGGAGTGGATCGACGCAATTGGTGAGAGCAATGTTGGATTGTTGTTTGATGCCTATCACTGGTATACGAACAGCCTGACTGTTGCTGATATTGAAGCGCTTCGTCCAGAGCAAATCGTCCATGTTCATATCAATGACGCGCCGGATGTTCCGGTTGAGGAAGCACTCGACAACGGACGCGTATATCCAGGTGAGGGTGTAATTGATTTAGTAGGATTCCTGCAAGCCCTTAATCGTATTGGCTATAAAGGTGCCGTTTCACAGGAAATCTTATCTTCAGAAGCGGAATCGCAATCGCCGGAAGAGCTGGCGCAGCGCTCCAAAGCAGGCTTTGATAAAGTATTTGGCGCAGCGGGTCTGTAAGAAATACTTCTTCAAATATAATATGGCTGTTAATTACATCGCTGCAAGCACATATCATCGTGCTTGCAGCGATTTTTTATTATTTAGCGAGAATTTGAAAAAACGCTAATTTTGACATGATTTTTCATGAAATGTATTGGGTACTGTTGAGCAGGGCTATTCCGGTATGATGAATAATAACTGTTTTTTAAAACGCTGTGAACAGAGCGATAATAGGAGACCAAAAACATGGGATATAAAGCAGAGCAGCTTCATCCGTTAAACCTTTGGTATAAGCAGGCGGCTTCACGATGGGAGGAAGCATTGCCCATTGGGAATGGCCGATTAGGCGGTATGGTATTTGGCGGCGTGGAACAAGAACGCATTCAATTAAATGAAGATACATTGTGGTCGGGCTTTCCGCGGGATACGAACAATTACGAAGCGCTGCGCTATTTAAAGCGAGCCCGGGACTTCATTACAGATAAAAAATTTGTTGAGGCGGAACAGTTAATCGAGGCGAAGATGCTCGGAACGAACACAGAGTCCTATCAACCGATGGGCGACTTGTTTATAGAGCAGCATTTTGAACACGCGCATGATCAGGCCACAGATTACATTCGCAAGCTTGATATCGATGCAGGCATCGCTGCTGCACGGTTTCAAGTGGGTAAAACGGTTTACTCGCGCGAGATGTTTGTTAGCGCGGTGGATCAAGTATTATGCGTTAGATACGAAACAGAAGGAGAAGAGCTGCTAGAGCTTACAGCAGCGATGACTTCCTCCGTACAGTATGGAATCGAGGCAGCAGGCAGCGACGCTATCATACTTCACGGTCGTTGTCCAAGTCATGCAGCGGACAATTATTTGGGCGATCATCCACTGGCTGTACAGTATGAGAATGATCGCGGCATTACGTTTCAAGGAAAACTGGTGGTCAAGATAGAAGGCGGCAAACTTTCGATAAACAGCAATAAGCAAATAAATATTCAAGGGGCAAGGTCGGCTACATTTCTATTAAGCGCAGCAACAAGCTTTGTGAATTTTGATGTTCAGCCAGACAAAACTGCTGCTGCCCTGACCGAGCAAAACGATCGCGTATTGGAGAAAGCATTAGCATTCAGCTATGAACAGCTGCGAGAGCGCCATGTAGAGGATCATCGAAGCTTGTTTCAACGTGTGCAGCTCGATTTGGGGCGGACGGCACAAGCTCAATTGCCGACAGATGAGCGGCTGGAAAACTATAAGCAAGGCAAACAAGATCCAGAATTGGAAGCGCTATATTTCCAATATGGCCGATATTTGCTTATGGCAAGTTCGCGGCCAGGCACGCAGCCGGCTAATCTGCAAGGCATATGGAATGACCGGGTTCAGCCGCCTTGGAACAGCGACTATACGACGAATATTAATACGCAAATGAATTATTGGCCGGCGGAAATAGGAAATTTGAGCGAATGCCATGAGCCTTTGTTTCGCTTGATTGAGGAACTCAGCATCACGGGCGCCCGTACCGCGGCTATTCATTACAACAGTGCAGGCTGGGTAGCGCATCATAATGTGGATTTATGGCGGACATCAACGCCAACAGCGGGTCATCCAAGCTGGGCTTTCTGGCCGCTTGGCGGCGTTTGGTTGACGCAGCATTTATGGGAGCATTATTTATATCATCCGAGTGAAGCCTTTTTGAGAGAAAAAGCTTATCCCTTAATGAAGGGCGCAGCTTTATTTTGTTTGGACTTACTGCAGGAGAACGACAAAGGGCAGCTGATGACTTCGCCATCCACGTCGCCAGAGAATAAATTTCTGACGGCACAAGGCGAGGTTAGCAGTGTTGCTGAGTCATCTGCTATGGACATTACTTTAATTGGCGAGCTGTTTGATCATTGCGCAGCAGCTGCGAGCTTGCTCGGAATCGACGCATCTTTCAAGCAGCAGCTAGAAGCAGCGAGGAGCAAGCTTCCTCCGCTGCAAATTGCGCCTAATGGACAATTGCAGGAATGGCATGATTATTTTGAGGAGCACGAGCCTGGGCACCGTCACGTATCCCATCTATATGGCTTATATCCAGGTACGTCCATCAATCAAGAAACATCTCAGGAGCTTGTGGAAGCGGGCCGCCTTTCACTTGAGAACCGCATAAACCACGGAGGCGGCCATACAGGCTGGAGCTGTGCGTGGTTAATTAACTTATTTGCGAGGCTGAAGGATTCGAAGTCTTCTTATCACTTTATCCATACTTTGCTTGCACGCTCTACGCATCCGAATTTGTTTGATGATCATCCACCGTTTCAAATCGATGGAAACTTTGGCGGTACGGCGGGCATTGCAGAGCTTCTGCTGCAAAGCCATTTGGGTTATATCGAGCTTTTGCCAGCGCTTCCGGGTGCATGGCCGGCAGGTAGCGTGAAAGGTCTTAAAGCGCGTGGAGGGTTTGTTGTCGATATGGAATGGACAAATGGCAAGCTGACGGCAGGCCGCATGCAATCTACACACGGTTCGATCTGCAGCTTGCGAACGAAGGAATCCATTACCGTTGTCGGTTCTGACGGTACAGCTATCGATGCGTCAAAGCCATTTCCTACAAACAAGAATGAATGGTATAGCATTTTAACATCCACGATAGAGGGGGAGTAAGCATTATGACGACCAGTATACGTTTTCCATTTGAAAATATAGAGCTTCCGCTTGAAGAAAGGGTAACTGACCTTGTTTCACGTTTTACGCTGGATGAGAAAATTGAATCGATGGTTCAATACCAGCCTGAAATAAAGCGATTAGGCATAAAGTCGTACAAACATGGGACGGAAGCAGCTCACGGAATGGCGTGGTTAGGCGAAGCGACCACGTTCCCTCAGCCCATCGGGCTTGGCTGCACTTGGAATCCCGTGCTGCTGAAGGAAGTAGGCTCTGCAATCGGTGACGAAGCACGCGTTTACTTTCAGCGAAACCCGGCCATCAATGGCTTGACGCTGTGGGCGCCAACGGTGGATATGGAGCGAGATCCGCGCTGGGGCAGGACAGAAGAGGCTTATGGAGAAGATCCTAAGCTGACAGGTGAGCTAACAGCCTCGCTGGTGCAGGGCATTCAAGGCGATCACCCGCTGTACTTTAAAGCGGTAGCGACCTTGAAGCATTTTATCGGCAATAACAATGAAATCAATCGCGGCAGCTGCTCGGCAAGCATCGATCCGCGCAACATGAAGGAATATTATCAAGCTGCGTTCAAGCCTGCTTTCGTCAAGGGCGGCGCTCATTCGATGATGACCTCGTACAACTCGGTTAATGGCACGCCTACTATTTTGCACGAGGATGTAAACAAAGTAGTGAAAGAGGAATGGGGCATGAACGGCTTCATCGTCAGCGATGCAGGAGATTTGCTTGGTATCGTCAATGATCATCACTATTATGATTCCTATAAAGAGGCAGTCGCATATTCCATCAAAGCAGGCATCGACAGCATAACGGATGATAAAGAAAAATCATGCGCGGCTATTCGCGAAGCTTTGTCAGAAGGGCTGTTGTCTGAGCAGGATTTGGATAAAGCACTCATTAACACCTTCCGTGTACGTTTCCGTTTGGGAGAGTTCGATCCCGCTGAGCGGAATCCTTACGCGGATATGCCGGAATCGAAACTATGTGCGCCGGAGCATGGACAATTGTCGCTGCGGGCTGCAAAAGAGTCGATTGTTTTGCTCAAAAATGAGAACAAAACGTTGCCGTTGAATAAAGAAAAGCTAAGCCGTGTAGCAGTTATCGGGCCGCTTGCCGACGTTGTATACCGAGACTGGTACTCTGGTTCATTGCCATACAAAGTAACACCACTCGAAGGCATCAAGAGCAAGCTTGCCGGCAAAGAAGTAACATTCAGCAGCGGCAATGATCGCGTTCGATTGAAATCAGCTGCGAATGGAAAAGCATTGCGCGCATCCACAGACCATGCAAACCGCCTGCAAGCGACTGATTTGGATGAGGAAGGCGATACATTTGAGGTGACGGATTGGGGCTGGGGCAGTTATACGCTAGAGAGCATGGATTCCGGCAAGCTGCTTACAAGCGCAGATGATGTCAATATTGCAGCTGCTGCAAGCGAAGCTTTTGGCTGGTATGTGAAGGAAGTGTTCAAGTTTGATGAGCAATCTGATGAGAAATTTGCCATACGAACTTGGAACGGCAAGCTGGTCACTGCCCCTAATGGCGGCGCAGATTCCCTTCAAGTTACGGAATCAGCCGAAATTGGAGCAAACGAGCTGTTCACTAAAGATGTCATCACGAACGGAATTGCAGAAGCGGCAGCTGCTGCTAAAGCAGCGGAAACGGCAATCGTTTTCGTAGGCAATAATCCGCTTATTAACGGTAAGGAAGAAATCGATCGTCCAAGCCTTGACCTTGCCGCTTCGCAAAATGAATTAATTAGCGCGGTATTCGCTGCTAATCCAAACACGGTCGTCGTAGTTATTGGAAGTTACCCATTTGCACTTAATAAGGTAAATGAGCAAGTTCCTGCGATTGTTTATTTATCACATGCGGGTCAAGAGCTGGGCAATGCCATTGCTGACGTTCTATTCGGTGATTATTCCCCGGCTGGACGACTGAATATGACTTGGTACAAATCAGAAGAGCAGTTAACCGATCTAATGGATTATGATATTTTGAAAGGGAAACGAACGTATCTTTATTTCGATGGCGAACCGTTGTATCCATTTGGTTATGGTCTCAGCTACGGTTCATTCCGATACGGTCCGCTTGAGATTACGAATAACGCTGCGTGTATGAACGGCAGTGTAACGGTGGAGCTGCAGGTTACGAATGAGAGCGACATCGCAGCGGATGAGGTTATCCAATTGTATGTTCGAGTGGAGGGCTCAAGGGTACAGCGTCCGCTTAAGAAGCTGGTTGGCTTCACGCGGATTTCATTCGAGCCTGGAGAGACGAAGCAAGTAGAGCTTGTAGTTCCAGCAGAAGAGCTTGCTATTTGGGATGTAACACGGGACCGTTTCTGCCTTGAATCAGCGGTTTATACGTTTGCAGCTGGTGCCTCCTCTGCACATCTCCTTGCGGAGGGTACAATAACAATCGCAGGCGAGACCATTCCACCACGTCAGTTATCCTTGCAGACGCGCGCGGAAAACTATGATGATTATGCGCATGTTTATTTGGATGAGAGCAAGGAAGGCGGAACGGCAGTCCGTTTATCGCAAGCAGAGGGCTGGATCAAATTTAATGATGTTGATTGGTCAAGCGGCCCAAGTGTATTTGAAGCTCGCGTTTGCGGCGGCGCTCAAGGCGGAGAGTTGTCTATTCAGATGATCAGCCCAGCCGCTGTTTTTAGAGGCTCATGCTCGGTTGAGACAAGCGGTGAGCAAGAATGGCAAACGATTCGTATTGATCTGCCAAGCTGCAAGCTGAGAGGCGATCTGATAATTGGTTTGACGGAAAGTGTGAAGCTGAGCTTCTTCCGCTTTCAATAATAAGAGCAACTTCATACGGAGCTGTCTTCATGTGCTGTATAGCGCTTGTTGCAGCTCCGTTTTTGCGGTTATGGTTGCTTTTTATGTAATGCAGCTTTATTCTTTAAATGAACAATGAGCATCGACAGAGGAGCTAGTCCATATGGCAAACGACATTGAAATCAACTTGTATAAAGATTGGATAAATACAGTGAAAGAAATCTTCCGGGGGTCAGGACATCCTTTGCCTGAATCCATTAGCGATCGGGAGGCAGCATTGGCTTACTTCTCGCAGACTGCACAATCGGAAGAGGAAGCAGCGCAGCAGGCGGATGCGAATGAAGAACGCCTTGCCTCGCTGCAGCAGACGATCATCGATCATTTTGAAACGGTTATTGTGCCGGATATTCGCAGCAGAACAAATTATGCAGGTGATCGTTTTGCTTTCAAATGGTTGTACAACAAAGGCGAGCATATCGTTGAAGAGCACTCATCCTATCGAATTCCGCTCTCTTAAGAGCGGGATTTTTGCATCGTATAGGCAGCGCTTCCATTTTGTCTAATTTTCATATGATAAAATATTGAATTAGTGATGTAGGCACGGTAGATTACCAGCATTATAATGTAGATGCCTTAAAATTTTACGCAAAAAAGTAAACGCTTACCTCAGCCGATACTAACGAATGAAGTTTGCTGCGCAAAGCTTTAAGGAGGAGCCGTTTGTATGAAAAAGAGCATTCGAACTATGGGGCAAAGAATGAACAATATTCGAATCAAAAAGAAACTTATTATTTCTTTTATTCTCGTTGTTTTTGTACCGGTGCTTATCGTAGGCATTTTTCTTACCGTCGCTTTTAGGCAAAATGTACTTGATCAAGCGACCCAGCAAATTACGAATAACGTCGAGCGAATTAAGAAGCAGACCTTGGATATTATACGCATGCCAATCGAAATTTCCGACAAGCTGCTGGTCGATAGCAGGTTAACGAACGTCGTCAACACGCAATACAGCTCCACGTTTGATGTCGTTAAGGCGTTTTGGGATTACCGTGATTTTAAAGATTACATTCAACTATACAGTGAGATCTACAATATACGCTTTTATACGACGAATATGACGATACTCGACAATTGGGAGTTTCTGAAAGTTACGGATCCCATTGCGGAAACAGACTGGTATAAGTCAGCAATGGAGCGCGACGGCATTCACTGGGAATACATTAAGGATGAAACCAAAAATAACCGCCGTTATTTGAGTCTGATTCGAAAGATCACGTTCCCAACGTACCGGACAAGCGGTGTACTAGTGATAGGCGTGAATCAGGATGAGCTTAATGCGATGATCAGCCAAGAGCCGTTTGACACGATGATTATTGATGACAATGGTTATATGATTGCAGCGAAAAACCCCGAATGGGTAGGTAAAAATATTTCTGAATTAGACTTTGCCAGTAAACTGACGAATAAAGCAGCAGGCACCTATGAATTCAAATACGATGGAAAACCTTCGAAAATTGTTATCGAGGATCTTCAGCCTGAATCAAGCTTTAATCGGTTGAAAATCGTCTCGGTATTTACAATTGATAGTATTGTAAGTGGAGCTAATCGCATAAGCTTGCTTGGGCTAGGCATTATTTTGCTAAGCTTAGTTATAGCCTTCGTTATGATTTATATTTTTTCTGCGATTATATCGAAGCGGATGCTGGTCCTTAATAAAGATTTGAACAAAGTAGCGATGGGAGATTTGAACGTTATTTCGCATGTGACAGGCAATGACGAGATTGGCATCCTGTCCAAGCAATTCAACAACATGGTCGTTAGTATTCGCGGCTTAATGGATGAGGTAGCGGAATCGCATAAACAGCAGGCACAGCTGCAGCTTAGACAGAAGGAAATTAAACTGAAAATGATGGCTAGCCAAATTAATCCTCATTTTTTGTTTAACGCGCTTGAATCGATTCGAATGAAAGCTCATATCAAAGGAGAGACAGAGATTTCTTCAATCGTTCGTATGCTTGGTAAAATGATTCGTCGAAATTTAGAAATAGGCGCGCGCAAAATTGCATTAAAGGATGAACTCGAAATGGTGCGCTGCTATTTGGAAATTCAAAAATTCAGATACGGCAACGATCGATTGACGTTTCGTCTCGATATCGATGCGAACGGTCAGGAGATCGAAATTCCGCCGCTTATTATTCAGCCTCTCATCGAGAATGCTGTTGTGCATGGTCTTGAAAATGTTGCTGAGGGCGGATTCGTATGGTTAAAGACAGAGGTCAGTGATCATATGCTTCGGGTTGAGGTATCCGATAATGGCGTAGGAATCAGCGATGCAAAGATTAATGAAATCAACGAATCACTGCATGATATGGAAGAAGAGGAAGAATACCGAATCGGGCTGCGCAATGTCCATCAGCGGCTGGTCATGATCTATGGGGACGGATATGGCTTGACACTGACGAGCGAGCTTGGAGCGGGTACACGCATTACTTTTGAAATTCCAATAGGGGGTCATTCGCTTGCATAAAGTGCTCATTGTAGACGATGAACCGATGATTCGAGAAGGACTGCAAACATTAGTTGATTGGAGCAAATACGGCTTTGCCGTCGCAGGGACAGCAGCAAGTGGACGCGAGGCAGTCGAGAAGCACGGCGTGCTGAGTCCTGATTTGATTCTGATAGATATCCGCATGCCTGGCATGGATGGTCTTCAAGCGATTGAGGAAATAAGGAAAACAGACAATTGCTGTCATTTTTTAATTTTGAGCGGCTATGCGGAGTTCAATTATGCTAAGCAAGCGATCGCGCATAATGTGGATGGATATATTTTAAAGCCGATCGATGAAGATGAGCTGGAGAGCTATGTCGAACGTGTCTCTGCACAGCTACAAAGTCAGTCGGAGCAGCGTCAAAATACAGAGCAATCGACTGCTTTACTGCGTGAGGAGATGCTGTATCAGCTCTCAAGCGGGAAGCTAGATGCAACTACGGCTAACAGCCACGAGCTGAAAACTTTATTGGGTGAGCCGGCGAAATATTACCAGCTGATGTTGATCGAGCTCTATAGCAGGGAGCATTCCCTTACGCTGAATGCAACGCTTAAGAAGAAGCTGACCGACATTGTTGAAGAGAAGCAAATCGGCTGGGTTTTTTCTGCCGAGCCTTATATTGGGGTATTGCTTAAAGATTATATGCTTCAAAATGGCTCGCGCGAGCAAATGAAGCTGTGGATCGAGGAATGCTGCGGAACGAAGGTGAGATTTGCAGCTGCGGCAAGCGAACCCGTTCGTGAACCCACGGAGCTGCAAAAATGGTCCATGCCCATTCACGACTTATTGAAGCAGCGGTTCATGCTGCAAGGACAGTTCATCCATATGGCGTCTTTAGCCGAGGAGAGACAGCAGGCGGAGGCTGAGCCTAGCAATCAATTATCAATTGATAGCCTTGCTCAAAAGCTTTATTATATGCTGGATATCGGGAGCAAAGAGGGAATGGAAAAAGCGCTGCAGGAGGCGTCAAAGCAAATTATCGCTTTTGATTGTTCCGAGCCGTTCGTCAAATCGAGCTGGGCGCAGCTTCTCACGATTGTACTTAATAAAGCGGCCTTGTCTAATCCGCAGCTATCGCTTCATGAGGATCTGTCGATGATTACCGCCTTGTATCTTGCCCATCATTATGAGGAAATGATTGCGCAGCTGCAAACCCGTCTATCGGAGCTGGCGATGAAAACCTCGAAATCAGACAGCTTGTCGGTCATGAAACAAATGACTGATTTTATTGAACGTCATTATAGTGAAAATATTAAGCTGGAAACGCTGGCTGATCTATTTAATTACAATAGCGGCTATTTAGGTAAAATGTTCAAAAACTATACGGGTGAGCATTTCAACACTTATTTGGATCAAGTGCGAATACAGCATGCCATTGAGCTGCTGCAGGAGGGGCTGAAGGTTCATCAGGTGTCGGAACGGGTCGGATATGCGAATGTTGATTATTTCCATAGCAAATTTAAAAAGTATAAAGGAGTATCTCCCTCATCCTTTAAAAGTATTTCTGGTAGAACGGCTTTGGAATAGGAAGCTGTTGTTCCTATAATCTTTTTATACTTACAAACATCTATTTCACAGGACTGATAGAGTCGCTGGCGAGCTAGATGTTTTTTTTTATTTTTATGTAACCAATGGTTATGAAAGCGCTTGAAAGAACGTATTTTCATATGATTTTAGGTCTAATTATATGGGTGCCGGAGGATAGGTTCTATCGTTTATGATAAGTACAGATAAGAGAGGGTAAGCTACTCACCACATAAGGTAGCTTGCGAAGACGTTTTTGCACGAAGCAGAAACAGTAGGAGGAGCAGCTATGAAACCGCTAACAGATAGTCCTAAGCAGTTAAGGGCGACAAACAAAAGGAATCGATTTTGGTTCAAAGCCATTCAGCAGCGTTACTTGTACATGATGTCGCTGCCGTTCGTCATCTGGATCTTCCTATTCAGCTATGTGCCGGTATGGGGCTGGTTGACCGCATTTCAGAATTATAAGCCAAAAAACGGGATATTGAATCAAAAATGGGTAGGTCTTGATAATTTCATAGAGCTGTTTCAAGACGAAAGATTTTATATCGTTTTGCGAAACACGCTGGCCATGAGTACGATGGGGCTTATCGTAGGGTTTACGATTCCAGTTATTTTTGCGCTATTGCTTAATGAAATAAGAGGGCAGTTCTTTAAGCGCTCTGTACAAACCATTTCATATTTGCCGCACTTTGTATCTTGGGTTGTTGTTGCGGGGCTTGTAACGAAGATGCTGTCAACAGACGGCGGTGCGATTAATCAATTATTGATGTTTCTTAACATCATTGATACGCCGATTCAGTTTATGGCCAAGGGCGAATGGTTCTGGAGTGTCGTGACCTTATCGGATTTGTGGAAGGAAATGGGCTGGAATTCCATCATCTTTTTAGCTGCGATGGCGGGAATAGATCCTGAGCTTTATGAAGCATCGACTGTCGATGGGGCAGGAAGATTCCGCAAAATGTGGCATATTACATTACCGGGAATTAGAACAACCTTTATGGTGCTATTCATTTTATCGATCGGGCATTTAATCAGCATTGGCTTTGAGAAACAGTTTTTGTTAGGAAATCCTCTTGTATCCGATTTTTCAGAAGTGCTCGATCTGTATGCGCTGAAGTACGGTATTCAAATGAGCCGATATTCGTATGGTACGGCAATCGGTATCTTTAACTCCGTCGTCAGCATCCTATTAGTGTTTATCGCGAACGGAATTTACAAACGAGTCACCAAAGAATCAATCATATAGGAGGTGCGGTACATGCAAGGAGCTATGAGAAGAAGTACAAGCGATAAAGTTTTTGACACATGCATTTATGTATTCATGATCATCGTTGCTATCGTAACGTTGTATCCGTTCCTGAATGTACTAGCGATATCATTTAATGATTCGGTAGATACAGTAAGAGGCGGTTTAACTATATACCCTCGCGAATTTACACTCAAAAATTACGAGACGATTTTCGGCTTTGAGGGACTGCTTGTAGGCTTCAAAAACTCGGTTATTCGTACCGTTTTGGGAACGCTCATTGGGGTGTTGTCGGCATCCATGATGGCTTACACTTTAAGTCGTCCAGACTTCCAAGCAAGAAGATGGATGTCCGTTGTATTCGCACTCACGATGTATTTCTCAGGCGGTCTCATTCCAGGGTTTCTGCTTATGAAAAACTTAGGTTTGATTGGTACGTTTTCGGTTTACATCATTCCTGCTATTTTGAGCGTTTGGAACGTGTTCATCGTCCGCTCTTATATTGACGGGCTTCCGTATGCACTCCAAGAATCAGCCAAAATTGATGGGGCAAATGATTGGACTATATTTTGGAAGGTTATCCTTCCGCTTTGTCAGCCTGTACTCGCTACAATTGCTTTGTATATTGCTGTTGGACACTGGAACGCTTGGTTTGATACTTACTTGTTCAATAATAGGAGTCCAGAGAATACGACACTGCAGTATGAGCTGATGAAGGTGCTGCTATCCACGCAAACGGGCAGTAATTACCGTGATCCTAATGCGCAGCAAACGCTGGCGTCGGTTTCACCGGAATCTATCAAGATGGCGATTACGATCGTCGTTACGGTACCGATTTTGCTAGTGTATCCTTTCCTTCAGAAGTATTTTGTCAAAGGCATGACGCTTGGCGCAGTAAAAAGTTAATATTGGTAATAGCAGGTTTCCTGTTATATACACGAGCATGATGAACGAGAAAAAGGGAGGCTTTCAAGCAATGAAAAGAAAAATGCAAATGGCTTTAAGCTTGGTATTGGCACTAGTATTCGTATTTGTCACGGCATGCGGCAATTCGAATAATGAAGGCGGCAAAAATAAAGAAACGAACGCGCCGGGCAATTCCGCGAATTCACCAACAAATGCAGCAGAGCCGGAGAAGGGTGATCCGATTACGATTCGTATCGCTTCTGGCGACGCGAACCCGAGTTGGGATGATATGAAGTCGGATATAGGGCAATTTATTGTAGATAAAACAGGCATTACGATTAAGCAAGAGTTCCCTGTCGGCGGCAGTGACACAGATATGTTTGCCCTTATGGTAGCAAGCGACGAGTTTCCCGATATGGTTATGCCAAAAGGCAGCGCAGGCAAATTGGTTGATGCTGGCGCACTGATCGATCTTCGACCTTTGATTGAGGAGCACGCACCAAACTTGAAAAAGATTTACGGCGAATACTTTAACCGTCTTCGTTGGAGTAAAGATGACGACGCGATTTATGTGCTTCCCCAAGACGGCGTAGGGCAAACCTACTTCGAAGCTGGCGGCGGTTTCCAATTGCAGCACCAAGTGCTTGAAGCTGCAGGTTATCCGGAAATCAAAACGGTACAAGACTATGAAGCTGCAATTAAAGCTTATATTGAGAAGAACCCTAAAACAGCTGATGGCCAGCCGACAATCGGCATGTCGCTTAACGGCGGCGAATGGCAAATTCTAATTTCAGTTACAAACCCGGCTTTCTATGCAACAGGCGCTCCAGATGATGGCGAGTTTTTCGTTAATCAAGACACACATGAAGCGATCATGCATTACCAGCGTCCTGAGGAAAGAGAGTATTTCCGTTGGTTGAACCATATGAACGATATCGGTTTGCTTGATAAAGAAAGCTTCGTTCAAAAATACGATCAATATAAATCAAAAATTGCTTCCGGCCGTGTGCTTGGACTGATTGACCAAAACTGGGATTATGGCGAAGCAGAAAACGCTTTGAAAGCAGCTGGCAATTTTAAATCAACTTACGCTCGTTTTCCTGTAACGCTGAATGATACATTCCAAGATCACTCTTTCCAAGGCACAGGTTATCTATCTGGTTATGGAATTGGAATTACAAAGGATGCAAAAGATCCAGTACGCTTAATCAAATTCCTTGATTACCTTGCATCTGATGAAGGTCAAGTATTAGTTAACTGGGGTATTGAAGGCAAGCATTACAATGTAGAAGGCGGAAAACGTGTTATTCCTGCAGATGTTCAAGCTCAAAAATCAAATGACGGCAATACATTCAAGAAAACGACAGGTATTGGCAACTACTTGATTTCTGCTCGCTACGGCGATGGCGTGAAGGATCCTTCTGGAAACTACTATACGACGACATTCCCAGAGCAAATTCAAACGGCTTATTCTGAAGAAGACAAGAAGACGCTAGCGAAATACAATGCGAAAACCTACAGAGACCTATGGCCTGCTGACGATGCATTCCCAGTTCGCAAATACGGCGCAGCTTGGACACTTCCGTTCGAGACGGGCTCGCAAGCAAACGTTATTTTCCAAAAAACACAAGATATTATGAAAAAACGTATCCCTGAAGCGATTCTTGCTAAACCAGCAGACTTCGATAAAATCTATGATGCATTTCTAAAAGATCTTGATGATGCAGGTGTAGCAAAATTGAATGCTGAATTTACAAAAATGGTGCAGGATCGTGTGGAACTTTGGTCGAAATAAGACTCAAAGTGAATTGGCAGGGAGAGGGCTCATCTAATGAGCTCTCTCCCTTGCTGTTAATTAACATAAACTGAAGGGAGAATGAAATAGAAATGATAAACGAGAAACTTCCGAAAATATGGTACGGCGGAGATTATAATCCGGAGCAGTGGGATGATGAGACGATGACAGAGGATCTTCGCATGTTTAAGCTCGCGAACATTGATGTCGCAACGGTTAACGTTTTTTCTTGGGCGCGGATTCAACCAAGTGAAGAAACCTATGATTTCACTGAGCTGGATAACATAATAAACAGACTTCATGGCGACCAAATCGCTGTTTGCCTTGCTACAAGTACGGGGGCTCATCCGGCATGGATGGCGAAGAGATACCCGGATGTCACTCGTGTCGATTATGAGGGCCGCAAACGTAAATTTGGAGGACGCCACAACTCCTGTCCGAGCAGCCAAACCTACCGGCAGCATTCGGGACGCATAGCTGGGAAGCTGGCAGAGCGTTATAAGGATCACCCTGCGATTGTCGCTTGGCATATTTCGAATGAATATGGCGGCTACTGTTATTGCGATAACTGCGCCGACGCTTTCCGAATATGGCTGAAAAAGCGTTATCACACGATTGAACAATTGAATAAGGTTTGGTATACAAATTTCTGGGGCCATACTTTTTATGACTGGGATGAAATTGAACCGCCTAATGCGCTTAGCGAGGAATGGGGCGGCAATCGAACCAACTTCCAAAGCATATCGCTTGATTACCGCAGATTTCAATCGGATGCTCTGCTTGATTGTTATTTAATTGAACACGAAGAAATTCGCAAGCATTCGCCTAACATTCAAATTACGACAAATATGATGGGAACTTACCCTGAGCTTGATTATTTCAAGTGGGCAAAACATTTGGATGTCATCTCGTGGGACAATTACCCGTCGATCGACACTCCCGTAAGCTATACAGCAATGACGCACTCGCTTATGCGCGGTTTGAAAAGTGGACAGCCCTTTATGCTGATGGAGCAAACGCCGAGCCAGCAGAACTGGCAAGCCTACAACGCCTTGAAGCGCCCTGGCGTCATGCGGCTTTGGAGCTATCAGGCAGTAGCGCATGGCGCGGATACCGTCATGTTCTTCCAGCTGCGCCGCTCGATCGGAGCATGCGAGAAATATCATGGCGCTGTCATTGAGCATGTGGGCCATGAGCATACGCGCGTGTTTCGTGAGTGCGCGGAGCTTGGCCATGAACTGACGAAGCTTTCAGATAAGCTGCTTGATTCGCGAATTGATGCAAAGGCAGCCATCGTATTTGACTGGGAAAACCGCTGGGCAGTAGAGCTATCCAGCGGACCTAGCGTAGCTTTAAAATATGTGGATGAGGTTCATAAGTATTACGATGCCTTGTTTGAATTGAATGTACAAACCGATATGATCAGCATTGAAGAAAATTTCGAGCAGTATGATCTCGTCATTGCACCGGTTATGTATATGATTAAACCGGGTTTTGCGGAGAAGGTTGAAGCGTTCGTGGAACGCGGCGGCACCTTCATTACGACTTTTTTTAGCGGCATCGTTAATGAAAATGATCTCGTAACTACGGGCGGCTATCCAGGCAAGCTGCGCAAGGTTCTCGGCATTTGGGCGGAGGAGATCGACGCGCTGCTGCCGGGCCAACACAACCAGATGGTGATGAAAAAAGTTGACGGGGCTCTCAGCGGCACTTATACATGCAGTCTGCTATGTGATTTAATCCATTCTGAAGGCGCTGAGGTTGTTGCTGAGTACGGCTCGGATTTCTACAAAGGCATGCCAGCGGTTACCGTCAATAAATATGGCAGCGGGGAAGCATGGTATATAGCTTCCAGTCCTGATAAAGAGTTTCTGCAGTCGTTGCTCACGAACTTATGCAAGGACAAAGGGATTGAGCCTATCTTGTCCGTACCTACAGGGGTCGAGGTGACACGCAGAAATAAAGATGGGAAATTCTTTACTTTTATTTTGAACCATAACTCCGAGCCTTCTGAGCTTCAGCTTGGCGCTCAGCAGCGAACAGAGCTTCTCACGGGTGAGATTGTCAGCGGCGCTTACAGCTTATCTGCTAAAGGCGTTATGATTATTGAACAATAAAACATTTGCCTATTGAAATCGTTATTGAAATGACTCTGGATAAGCTCCGCAGCTGGGTGTTTGGCATATGCTGTTGTTAAAAGCCCGGTGTGAGGGGAGCTGCACTTTTGTCTACGAAGCGGCAACGTCATTTAGTGAGCTTGCTCGTGCTCATCTTGTATGTTTTACTCGTTCTTTTGTTATTAGCCATATTTCTTTAAATAAAGGGTTGCCAGCGACGAAATCATTAGTCGGGGGCAATCCTTTTTTTAATGTAAGAAAGGATATTATTTGCTCCAGATTATCTTATATATCTCCGTCAAAGCTGATGCAGCATCCAGAGGACATTGATGGCGTTTTTGTTTGTGTTGGAATATTGCAACCTGCTATTACAAATAATGAACCAGAAGAAAGCAAAGCGGTTACGGAACTTTAGCTTCAGGCATAGAGAAAAACCGTAGCGGAAAAGGAGGATGGTTTTGTGGCGACCAAAAGCAAAAGTCATTACAAAAAAATGTCCATGTCACCAAAAGAATATCAATCGTTCGCAAAAACGATGGAGCCGCCTCGATCTGTACTTGGAAATTGTTTGAAAGCATTCGTTTTCGGCGGAGCAGTATGTGTATTTGGACAGGTTATACAGGAGCTTTATGTCCATTTGATGGGAATGAGTGAAGAAGCGGCAAGCAATCCAACCGTTGCAACGCTTATTTTGATATCCGTTATTTTAACGAGCCTAGGCGTGTACGATAAAATTGCGCAATGGGCTGGTGCTGGCTCAGCAGTGCCTGTAACCGGATTTGCTAATTCCATGTGTTCGGCCGCTTTGGAGCATCGGAGCGAAGGCCTAGTGCTTGGTGTTGGCGGCAATATGTTTAAACTGGCTGGTTCAGTTATTGTTTTCGGTACAGTGGCAGCTTTCTTCGTAGGTATCGCTCATCTTATTCTCGGAACTGGGGGTCAGTAATATGCTGCGAGGGAAACAATCATGGTGGTTTGAGAAACGCCCGGTAATAATCGGCGAAGCGACCGTGGTCGGTCCTGATGAGGGAGATGGTCCGCTTGCAGCCGATTTTGATCTCGTCCATCCTGAGCTAGACATGCAGCAAAAAAGCTGGGAGAAGGCAGAGCGGCTGCTGCTGGAGCAAGCCTCGGAGTTTGCAATTCAAAATGCCGGCATCGAACGCGACCAGCTTCAGTTTTTTGTCGGCGGAGATCTCATGAATCAAATTATTAGCAATAGCTTTGCTGCTCGATCACTCGGAGTACCATACATTGGCGTATTTGGTGCATGCTCCACCTCGATGGAGTCATTGGCGCTTGCATCGCTCTTCGTGAACTCTGGCTCAGCCACTCATGTGCTGGCAGGCACTTGCAGTCACAATTGCACAGCTGAGAAGCAATTTCGTTATCCAACGGAATATGGCTCACAGAAGCCGCCTACCGCACAATTTACGGTTACGGGATCTGGCGCAGCAGTTGTCGCGGCAGAAGGTGACGGCCCAGTCGTGGAATGTGCAACCATCGGGAAAGTCATAGATCTTGGCATCACAGATCCATTTAATATGGGAGCAGCAATGGCGCCCGCGGCTGTAGATACGATACAAGCCCATTTTAACGATACAGGCCGATCTCCTCGTGATTATGATTTAATTGTAACGGGTGATTTGGCTGGAGTAGGGCATCCCATTGCCAAGGAATTGCTTATGAAAAATGGCGTTCCGATGAACGAAACAGTGTTTGGCGATTGCGGCCTTATGGTATATGACGTTCAGAAGCAGAAGGTACAGGCAGGCGGCAGCGGATGTGGTTGTTCAGCCGTCGTTACTTACGGGCATCTGCTCAAACGAATCAAGAAAGGCGAATTAAACCGAATTTTAGTCGTGGCCACGGGCGCATTATTATCGCCGCTCTCGTTCCAGCAAGGCGAGAGTATTCCATGTATAGCACATGCTGTTGCCATTAGCGCAGGAGGGAGCAAGCATATATGATCTTTTTGTGGGCTTTTTTAGTTGGTGGAGGAATTTGTGTGATCGGTCAGCTGATGTTTGATGTTCTTAAGCTGACTCCTGCTCATACGATGTCGACCTTAGTGGTCATAGGCGCTATCGTTGATGGTTTTGACTTATATGAACCGCTCGTCAAGTTTGCTGGAGCGGGAGCTACGGTTCCGATAACAAGCTTTGGTAATGCTCTCGTACACGGTGCATTAACCGAATTGCATACGCAAGGCTGGATTGGCGTTATATCGGGTATCTTTAAAGTAACTAGTGCCGGCATTTCGGCAGCGATTATATTTTCCTTCTTGGCAGCACTTGTCGTTAGGCCAAAAGGATAACCATTTATGCACTTAAGTTGGAGGGTCCTGTGGGATCTTCCAATTTTTTTTGTAGCGAAAAAATTTGTGTACTGTAAAGGAAGTACTGTAAAATAGTAGTATTGAATACTAACTCATGCGTTATTTCGGGAGGTTATGATATGGATATTCGTCCTGCAGACATGCAATTATGTTCTACTATTCTCCGAAACTTAGAATCTTGTATCCTCGGCAAACAGGAAGAGATCCAAAGATTGTTAATTGCCGTCGTTGCAGGTGGACATGTTCTGCTTGAAGACGTGCCAGGCACGGGCAAAACACAATTAGTGAAAGCGTTGGCAAAGTCAATAGGCGGCCAGTTCCGCCGGATACAATGCAATCCCGACTTGCTGCCAACTGACATAACAGGCGTTTCCATTTACCATCCCAAACAAGAAACCTTTTTATTTCGTCCAGGTCCAATTATGGCTAATATATTGCTAGCTGATGAAATCAATCGCGCGACAACGAAGACACAATCTGCTTTGCTTGAGGCGATGGAAGAAGGACATGTAACGGTTGATGGGGATACATATGAGCTGCCTCGTCCGTTCGTTTTGCTTGCTACCCAAAATCCAATTGAATTTGAAGGCACGTATACGCTCCCAGAGGCGCAGCTGGACCGGTTCATGATGAAGCTGTCGCTCGGTTATCCTAGTGAAACAGATGAGCAGCAAATGGTGCTCTCTAATGAAGGAATACATCCATCTGATCGCATTCAGCAAATGATTAATATATCCGATATGATCCAAATTCAGGACCAAGCGCTTAAAGTGCATATTGATGACGCCGTAGGCAAATATTTAGTTTCATTAATAAGAGGAACGAGAGAAAACGCGAATGTAATGCTCGGTGCAAGTCCTCGTGCAGCGCTAGCGCTGGCAAGAGCGGCTAAAGCGAGTGCTTATATTCAGCAGAGACAGTTTGTAACGCCTGATGATGTGAAGGAACTTGCTCCTTACGTGCTTTCGCACAGGCTTCTTCTCAGAATGGAAGCTAGAATGAACGGTCTTAAAGCGGAGGATATCATCGAGCAGGTGATTCAGTCCACGAAAGTACCGGTTCGGCTAGAGCGTTAGTCGTATGACAGCGGCCAAATCTTCGAAGCTGCGGATGCAGCTTGTCGCAGTCATTTATTTGACCAGTCTGTTCTACTTTTTATTTCAAGGCGGCAAAACCGCGATGATGCTCTTCATGATTTTGAATTTATTAATTATTTATTTAGTGCTTGGCAGGTGGAGCGGAATTAACAAGGTGACGGGCAGCAGAGTGTATGCGATGCCTGGAGCAACAACAATCGATCAATCTTTATCAGCAGGCAGCACGCTAGAAGTAAGCCTTTCCATGAAAATTCCTGGCTATTATCCGCTTCCATACGTCATTGTTAGAGATCAGCTGCATCGTCATAATGGACAAAGGCTGGCATTCGAGACTTCCTTTGTGCCGAATTGGAAGCGTGCGGGCCATGTCGTTTATCAAACGCCTCCGCTGCAGCGCGGCGAGTACCGATTTACTCATACAGAGTGCTTGTCTTATGATGTATTCGGTTTGTTCGAGCATTCAGGTAAATTTGGATCAGAGACAGTGCTTAATGTGCTGCCTCAGACAGTTCCGCTTAGGCAGTGGAATGGCATTCAGCGCGGGATTCGCGGTCCTTACTCTCATGCCATCGCGTCACGCTCAGCGAAGGAAACGACACAGATTAACGGCGTTCGTGAATATTTATACGGAGACCGTTTATCACGTGTCCATTGGAATGCGACGGCGAAGACGGGCGAGTGGAAATCGAAAGCTTTCGAGCGTGAGTCATTGCCGCGTACGCTAGTCATCCTTGATCGACATTCAAGCAGCTACAAAGGTGAACTCGCGACTCGCTTCGAATTAGCTGTATCTGTTGCTGCTTCATTGCTCGAGAACGGTCTCAAAAGTGATACGGCAATGGGGCTGCTCTCCATTGGAGACGCCATGACATTCGTTACACCCAAATCAGGCATTGATCAACGAAATATGGTGATGAGGCATTTAACCTTTGTAGATGCAAATGCAGCGCGGCCATTGTATCCGTCGCTTCAGCAAGCTGATTCTACGATTGAAGCCGGAAGTTTTGCAGTCCTTATTACTCCCGAGACTGGCGCGGATGTCATTCGAAGCATGGAGTGGCTCTCACGAAAAGGAATTACCCCTTGCTTGATTCATATCTCCTCGTCGGTTGATTTATTAAGCCATAATACTTCTTGGAAACGTGTCTTGCGCGAACGAGGCTGGCCGGTATTTGAAGTTCGTCAGCTGCAAGAGCTCCCAACAGTTTTAGAAGGGAGTGGAATTGCATGAAACAGCTGATACGATCAATTGGTGTGTATTTAACAACGGACTGGTTTGAGAAGCTTAGATTCATATTTATTGCAATTATTCTAGCCAATGTAATTACTATATTTGAAGGTTATTGGTGGGACGAAACGTACTCCATTGCCTATTACACTTTATTTGCGGCAGCGGCAATTGATCTATTGCTTCCTATGCGCAGGAAATATTTGAAGCTTCTTCTTCAAGTGATAGCAGCTATTTTCATTACATCGCAATGGGCCAGAATGGAATGGATCGTTGCAAGTCCGCAGCGCTGGCAAGAGTGGCTGTGGTGGCTGCAAGTACATCTCGTTCAGCTTAATCCATTTATATGGATAAGTGGAGCTATGCTTCTGCTCTACGTGCTGTTTGGAATGTGGACGGTTACTAGAGTTCGAATGTTCGGTTTTGTAGGCGTAAGCATTTTGGTTTTAACTATCGCAGATTCCTTTACGCCGATCTGGCTGTGGGATGAAGTGGGGATGGTCGTCTTTATCGGGCTGCTCTGGCTCGTCGCTGGCCATTTGTCTAGACTGAAGCGAGAGCATCCGAACAGCTGGAAAGAGCTAATCGAGTATCCACTTCGATTAATGGTGCCGATTGCACTCGTATTATCGATTCTCATGATTGTAGGATTGAATATGCCTTCAATTGCTCCTATTCTTCAGGATCCTTATACGATCTGGAAGGAAGCTAAAGGGGAGAGGGTTCAGGTGTTTTTAGGCGATAAAGGCACAGATGTTATATCGCCGAACCGTTCAGGCAATGCGAGCTCCGGATACAGTAGAGACGACAATGAGCTTGGCGGTGGATTTGAATTTGATTATTCACCGATGATGACCGTTACGACCTCGCATCGCAGCTACTGGCGCGGCGAGTCCAAAGCTTTATACACGGGTAACGGGTGGGTCGATGTTGATCCCGGGCTTGCTGGCGAAGAAAATATTCGTGTGGTGAAGGGTGAGGCATTCGCTTCATTAGATGATCCGCCAAAAGCTGGAGTTAAGCAAGTCAATCAGATTGTTACGATGATTCGAAAGGATGTTTATCCGGTTCTTTTTGCAGCGGCTCCACTTTCGAAGATCAACTGGATTGAAAATGAAGAGGCAGCTATTCCATCTAGCTTCAGATGGGAGCCTAGCTCAGGCGAGCTGCGACTGAACTGGTCCATGCAAAACCGTAAATATCCGCAAACGTATTCGGTCACGTCGTCTGTACCTGTTCTAGATGAAGCGCTGTTGAGGACATCTAAAGCTGGCTGGTCAGATAAACAAGAGGCTTCACGCAATGCGTTTTACTTGCAATTGCCTGAATCATTGCCTGATCGAGTCAGACAGCTTGCAGAGCAGGTCACCGCAGGGGCAGCTAATGATTATGATAAGGCTAGATTGTTGGAGTCGTATTTAAGGCTCAATTACAACTACAATAATTTGCCTGATGAATCGAAGCTCACAGGAGCTACCAGCGATTTCGTTGATCAATTTCTGTTCGAGCTGAAAGAAGGCTATTGCGATTATTTTTCAACCTCAATGGCGGTTATGGCGCGCAGCTTAGGCCTTCCGACGAGATGGGTTAAAGGATTTGCTCCAGGTGCGCTTCCTGCTAGCGACTTCGGTCCTCCAGGCGGTTACAGGGAGGAAGAAGTAAATCCAAGCGGTGCAGGCACGTACACCGTTCGAAATTCAGATGCTCATTCTTGGGTAGAAATTTATTTTGAAGGTACAGGCTGGATTCCTTTCGAAGCAACATCGGGTTTCTCATTCCCATATACGCTGCCTGAAGAAGAGGTTGCTGCTTTGCCGGATCTAGAAATCGGCGATAACGATACTGCAGCAGCTGGAGATACAGAAGGCTCATCAACTTCGCAGGTTTGGCTATGGAGCTCCATATCACTACTCATCGTTGCTGCAATTGCATGGCTCATTATTCGTCGTGACAAGCTTATCTTTTCTTGGAGAAAGCTCCGCCATGGATCGTACACAACAAATGATCGAATCGTACTTGAGACGCAAAAACTGCTGCGCATTTGCAAAAAGCGTGGAATGGAGCGCGAAGACCATGAGACGCTGCGCGAGGCAGTGTTGCGCTGGTCGCAAAATCAGAAGCGGCTGCGTGAAGATTTTAAGATTGTGCTGAATGGGTTTGAACAAGCGAAATATAGCCCCGTTATGGCGTCATCCGAAGAAGCAGATCGTTTCGTCGTTAAAGTACGCTCACTCATTGATCAATTAAGATAACATACGAACAAATACCGCTCGCCAGAGAAATTGGTAGCGGTATTTTTTTGCAACAAAATTAGTTTGTATGGTATAGTTTCGTAAGATAGCAAGCAGAAAGCAGAGGGATATCCATTATGTTTGAACGGCTGTTGCCGCATATGCGCGTCAATACAGTATATGAAATTAACTTAGATGAGCTGCATGCAAGAGGCGTTCGCGGCATCATTACGGATTTGGATAATACGCTTGTCGGTGCCAAGGAGGCGTTAGCTACGCCTGAGCTTGTGCAGTGGCTTGATTACGTACGTTCTCGGGGCTTTCAGGTTGTTATCGTATCCAATAACAACGAGACACGCGTCGGGAAGTTTGCTGCGCCGTTGAATATTCCATATATTCATGCTGCTCGCAAGCCAGCTGGCAAATCGTTCAAGAGAGCGCTTAGTGTACTCCGCCTTGCACCTGAGGAAACCGTCGTAATCGGAGATCAGATGCTGACGGATGTGCTTGGGGGTAACCGTATGGGGTTATACACCATCCTTGTCACGCCAATCGCTCCTGCTGATGAAGGTATAATGACACGAGTGAATCGTCGTATTGAACGAATAGCGTTAGTGCGTTTAAGGAAAAAAGGGTTATGGTATGAGGGGGAAACAAAGTGATGGAACAACAACTTAGTCAGGCATATGGATCATGTGCGGGCTGTGGAGTGGCGCTTCAGATTAAAAGTTCTGATTTGCCAGGTTATTTGCCGGAGGCGGCTGTCGGTCGCGAACCGGTTATTTGCCAGCGATGCTTCCGAATTCGCAATTATAATGAAGCTTCATCCGTAGCGGTTGATCAGGATGACTTCTTAAAGCTGCTTGGCAGCATCGGAAATACGGATAGCCTCGTTGTGCATATTGTTGATTTGTACGATTTTGAAGGAAGCTTGATTTCGGGCTTGCAGCGTTTTGTCGGTAACAATCCAGTGCTGCTTGTCGTGAACAAAATCGATTTGCTGCCGAAAGCGATGAACGTCAATCGACTTCGGAATTGGGTTCAGAAGCAAGCAAAGGAAGAGGGACTGCGCACAGTCGATGTGGTCCTATGCAGCGCGAAGCGGAATATGGGCTTCGAGCGGGTTATTGAAGCGCTTGAGCAGTACCGGAATGGCCGAGATGTCTATGTGGTTGGCGCGACGAATGTCGGTAAGTCAACCTTGATTAATCGTCTAATTCGAGATTACAGTGACATGGAACGTGAACTGACTACTTCTCGTTATCCGGGAACAACGCTTGATGCCGTTCATATTCCGCTTGAGGATGGGAAAGCGATTATTGATACCCCAGGTATAGTCTATACGACACGTATGACAGAGGTTGTACCGCGGAGCTTCCTTGGCTCGCTATTGCCGGACAAGCCAATTAAACCGCTCGTCTATCAATTGAACTCGGGTCAATCGCTGTTTATTGGCAGCCTTGTTCGATTCGATTTTGTCGAGGGTGATCGCCAATCCTTTACGTTTTATGTTTCAAACGCGCTCAACATGCATCGTACGAAGCTGGAGCGGGCAGATGAGTTGTATGCAGATCACCGTGGGCAATTGCTCGGAGGACCATCGCTTGAAGAACTAGAAACGATTCCTGCTTGGACTAGGCATTCACTGCGCGTTAAGCGCGGCTTGAATAAGGACGTATTTATATCCGGTCTTGGCTGGATTCAAGTGAACGGTACTGGTGGAGCTGTTATTGACATTTATGCGCCGAAGGGCGTTAAGGTCATGCTTCGCGACTCGATGATCTAAACATATGTCACTTGGAAGGGGAATTCACTGTGACGAATATGAGCGCAGGAAACCAGATTGACAGCAATACTCTTTTGTTCGGCGTCATCGGCGATCCGATAAGGCATTCGAAATCACCTATTATGATGAACCGTGCCTTTCGGGAAACGGGAATTAACGGTGTATACACTGCTTTTCATGTTACGAGCGATCGAATCGGAGATTTTGCCGCTGGTGTTCGTGCAATGGGCATTCGCGGTGTCAATGTTACGATCCCCCATAAGCTGGACATTATGTCCGTGCTTGATGAGATCGATGCAAGCGCGCAGGCGATAGGCGCGGTTAATACGATTGTCAACGACGCTGGCCGTCTAATCGGATACAACACCGATGGCATTGGTTATGTGCGTTCGTTGAAGGAAGAAGCGGAGCGTGAGCTTGCCGGGAAACGAATCGTCGTTATCGGCGCAGGCGGCGCAGCCCGCGGCATCATTTATGCTCTAGCAAGCGAGAATCCTGCGCGAATTACGGTGGCCAACCGTTCCGTAGACCGGGCAAAAGAGCTTGTAGATTCATTGCAAAATAAAGTAGATATTGAAGCGATTTCGAATGATGGGCTGCAAACCGCATGCAAGCAAGCCGATATCGTGATTAACACGACATCAGTAGGCATGTTCCCTCATACGGAGGAGACGCCAATTGATGCAAGCTGGCTGAAGCTGGGCGCGGTTGCAAGTGATTTAATATACAATCCTTTGAAAACGAAATTTTTGCAGCAAGCAGAGCTGCGCGGCTGCCGCATTCATGGCGGGCTTGGCATGTTTATTTATCAGGGCGCATATGCCTTTGAATATTGGACAGGCCAGCCAGCACCCGTCACAGCGATGCGCGAAACGGTACTTGCATCATTGCAAGGTTAAACGTATTTATTGAAGCAATCAAACAGACGAATTATTGAGATGAAAGAAGGAACACTTATTATGCTTACAGGCAAACAAAAACGATATTTAAGAGCGCTAGCTCATCATTTGACACCGATTTTCCAAGTCGGAAAGGGCGGCACTAACGATCACCTCGTTCGTCATATCGAGGAGGCGATTGAGTCGCGCGAGCTTATCAAAGTTTCTGTTCTTAACAACTGTCTAGACGATCCTAAGGAAATCGGCGTTGAAGTTGCTAAATCAGCGGGCGCGGAGCTTGTACAAGTGATCGGCAAAACGATCGTTCTATACAAAGAATCCAAGGACAACAAACAAATCGAGCTTCCTACAGCTGCTCGCAAATAATATGGACCGAGACTTGCGCGGCGAATGCAGCTTTTTGTCATAAAGGGCATACTAGAAGACACGATAGCTGTTAACGCTTCGACTTTGCTTGATAGGGAGGCGTTCAACAAGTGAGTAAGATAGGAATTATGGGCGGCACCTTCGATCCCATCCATATCGGTCATTTGATTGCTGCAGAAACTGCACGAGAGCAGAGCGGCTTGGACGAGGTGTGGTTCATCCCGTCATACGGACCACCGCTCAAAGCGAATGAGCCAGGCGTTAGCGGAGAGCGGCGCTACGAAATGGTATGCGATGCTATCGAGAGCAACAAGGCCTTTCGAGCGCTTGATATTGAATTGCAGCGTGGTGGCGTGAGCTATTCCTACGATACGATCGTAGAGCTGCAGGGACGTTATCCGAACCATTCTTTTTCCTATATTATCGGTTCAGATCGCATCAACGACCTGCCGAAGTGGCATGCAATTGAGCAGCTAGCTGCTCGAATATCATTTATTGGATTAGAGCGTCCAGGCAATCCGGTCGATATTTCTGCACTGCCGTTTTATTTGCAGGAGCGGGTCAGCTTGGTTCACATGCCTGCCATTGCGATTTCTTCAACAGCGATTAGGAGCAAGGTGAAAGCTAGGCAGTCTGTTCAATACTTAGTGCCTGATTCGGTGAATCGCTACATGAGGAGGTACAACCTGTATGAATCGTGAGCAAATGATCGAAAAAGTAAGAGCGGAAATGCCTGAGCGAAGATGGCTGCATACACAGGGAGTTATGGAAACTGCGGTCATACTAGCTAATAGGTTTGGCGAAGATGCTGTACGAGCTGAGCTTGCTGCCATTTTGCATGATGTTTCTAAGTACTGGAATGTCGATCGTATGCAGAAGGTCATTCGCGATCAAGCATTGCCAGCAGAGCTTTTGCTTTATGATAAAGAATTATGGCATGCCCCTGTTGGGGCGTGGGTAGCCGAACATGAATTTGGTGTGGCGGACACCGAAGTGCTTGACGCTATTCGCTACCATACATCAGGTCGCCGCGGCATGTCGAAACTTGAGAAAATTGTTTGCCTTGCCGATTATATGGAACCAGGGCGAGAGTTTCCAGGAGTAGACAAAATTCGCGAGCTTAGCGAGCATTCATTGGATCTAGCATTGCTTGCTGGCTTTAACTCTACAATTTCCTTCTTATTAGAAAAAGGAAAACGAATATTTCCGCTAACAATAGAAGCAAGAAATAGTTTATTAGAATAATATTTAACAGGAGGCTGAGCTATGGCGTTACATTCGGATCAATTGCTTCAAATCACAGTCGCAGCAGCAGAAGACAAAAAAGCGGTGCGCGTTGTTGCTTTGAACTTAAAAGAAATTTCCTTGGTGGCGGATTACTTCGTCATTTGCAGCGGTAACTCGGATACACAAGTACAAGCTATCGCAACCGAAATTCGGAAACAAGCTGAGAAAAATGGCAATCGCGTGCGCGGAATCGAAGGTATGGATTCGGCAAGATGGGTGCTGATTGACCTCGGCGACGTTATCGTTCACGTATTCCATCGCGATGAGCGTGAATATTACAACATTGAGCGGCTATGGTCCGATGCGAAGGTTGTGGAGTTTGCATGAGTTTTGTAGCCGGAACAACTTTGACTTTAAGGGTGGCACGCGAGGTGTCGCCCTACGGCTATTTTTTGAGCGATGAAGAATCGGATGTGCTCATGCATTATACCGAGCTTGTAGGCTCTAAGCCGAAAATCGGCGATGCAGTGGAAGTATTCATTTTTTACGATTCAGAGGATCGATTGGCTGCTACGATGAAGAAGCCCCTTCTCCAGTTAGGTGAGCTTGCTCGCCTGAAAGTAGCGGATGTTCATCCGAGGCTTGGCTGCTTCCTAGAAATGGGGCTTGGCAGACAATTGCTGCTTCCGCTATCGGAGCTGCCAGAGAGTATAGAATACAGGCCTCTTCCTGGCGATGAAGTATTTGTTGTGATGAAGCATGACAAAATAGGAAGACTTGTAGCGAAAATTGCTTTTGAAGAGGAACTCTCGGAGCTTGTCTTCCATGCACCTGAGAGCTGGAATAATCAATGGGTTGAAGGCTGGGTAACAAAAACGCTGCAGCTCGGCTCGTTCGTCATGATTGATGGCGGCGTTGTAGGGTTTGGCGTTTATGGGCTTATTCCAAGCGCGGAACGAATCCGTCCGCTTAGACTTGGTGAGCGTGTAAGCGCTCGTGTAACCTTTATTCGTGAAGATGGCAGAGCTAACCTCTCCATGGCGCAGCGTAAGGAAGTAGGACGATTGGAGGATGCTGATCGACTGCTTGCCTTCATTAAAGAAAGACCAGGCGGCGGAATGCCTTACTCTGATCAGACAGATGCCGACATTATTAAACAAAAATTCGGGATTAGCAAAGGTGCCTTCAAACGCGCTTTAGGCAAGCTGATGAGAGAAAGGCTTGTCACTCAGAAAGGCAGCTGGACATATTTGGCTGAACCGTCTGACGAGACGACGGAGCAAGCAGGAGAGCAAGCGAAGGGCTCCTCAGCTGAAGGAGCTGACGGGCAATGACACGCTCTTATGGACAGTTCGCGACTGTCTATGATCAGCTGATGGAGGATATGCCCTATGCAGAGTGGCTGGGCTTCGCAAGGGCCGGCTGGTCGCGCTATGGCATGCCTGCTACTGTCGTAGATCTTGGTTGCGGTACAGGGAGCATTTCGATTCCGTTAGCACGCTCGGGTTTCCATGTGTATGGAATCGATTTGTCATCGGACATGCTTACCGTCGCACGCAGCAAGTGGGATGAGACGCCTCAGGCTGTTACGAGACCGCGCTCCGGTTCGATTCGGTGGCTGCAACAGGACATGCGTGAATGGGAGCTGCAAGAGCCCGTTGATGCGGTCATTTCGTTTTGTGATTGCTTGAACTATTTGACGGAGGAAGAGGATATTGAGGCGGCTTTCCGCGCTACCTATGCGGGCCTTCGCAGCGGCGGTTCCTTTTTATTCGATATGCATCCGCCAAAGCAGCTCATTCGTTATGCGGAAGAACAGCCCTTTGTGCTTGATGAGCGCGATGTAGCCTATATATGGACATGCGACTTTGAAGAGGAGCGCTGCGAGATTGAGCATAACCTAACGATATTCTCGCGTGACCGCGATTCAAAGTTTTATCGGTTTGAAGAATCACATGTGCAGCGCGCTTACGATCCAGACTGGATCGAGTCAGCTCTGTACCGTGCGGGCTTTAAAACGGTTGACCGTTACGCAGATTTTGAGCTGAAGCCAGCTGACAGCGAATCAGAGCGTTTGTTCTTCGCAGCAATCAAATAATATGATCCACTAGAGATGGGTGTCTCATAGAGTCTAATAGACTTTATGGGAAACCCTTTTTTGATCTGTCCGGCTATTCGCAGAAAACGTCGCTTTATAAGAGACGACAATAGGTGACTGTGGTGCGTTAGTACCTATACGTGCTTACAGAGTGGAATCGTCATGAGAGTACGCACGAAAGTTCGCTGTAAGAACACATATGCGCTTATAGGGGAAAAAGTAACTCTGGTTTGTGGTCTGTAAGCACACATATGTGCTTAATGAGTGGAATCGTGGTGAGATCACGTTCGAAAGTTCGCTGTAAGAACAAATATGCGCTTATAGGGGAAAAGTAACTCTGGTTTGTGGTGGTTAAGCACACATATGTGCTTAATGACTGGAATCGTCGTGAGATCACGCTCGAAAGTTCGCTGTAAGAACACATATGCGCTTATAGGGGAAAAGTAAGTCTGGTTTGTGGTCTGTAAGAACACATACGTGCTTACAGAGTGGAATCGTCGTGAGATCACGCTCGAAAGTTCGCTGTAAGAACACATATGCGCTTATAGGGGAAAAGTAACTCTGGTTTGTGGTCTGTAAGAACACATACGTGCTTACAGAGTGGGATCGTGGTGAGAGTATGCTCGAAAGTTCGCTGTAATAACACATATGCGCTTATAAAGGAAAAGCAACCCTGGTTTGTGGTGGTTAAGCACAGATATGTGCTTAATGAGTAGGATCGAAGTATGAGTTGGTCTGTATAGATGTCGATTGCAATGTCGAAGTAGAAACATTGCAATCGACATCTATATCTAGTGTGAGTGTCGAAGATTGACGAAAAGTATTCTGATTGTAAAATTTTATCAACAGCGTTTTGGTGAACGAGAAGTGCTATCGATTTCTTGAATTATTCGCTTGTATATATCTAGATCTTGTGACTCGTATATCCGATTATTCCCGAAGCGCATCTTTTAATCGGGTGTTCATGCCTGTGGAAGCAGATGCTTTTCGTATCGATTCAAGCTTCATTTTCTTGATTGTTTCGGCCATTAGATCTTGATCTTTTTCAAGTTTTTCGATGTATTCAAGCAGCTCCGGCACTGTATATCCAGCATCTTTAAACAGTTTTTCTAGCAATGCTCTTATTTGTTCTGCAGTTGTGTTTACGATTTTCAGGACCCCCAAAATAGCAATAAAATGTCACTATCACATCATATCCTCATCTGTTAAAATAGTCGAGTGCGCCAAAAAAATAGATTAATATTTTCTCCATAATTTTCATTGACTACTCCTATATATTGATGTAGAATCAAAAACATCAACTACATATTGATGTGGATTGGTGCCTTCAACGATTACCAGCGGTATATCTTGAACAAGCGCAGCTGACGGAATTGCTAGTCAGAAGCGCTTTTTAATTGCTTGATTACAGTAAGGGAGCGAACGTGTTATGCTAGTCGTCTATGATTCCAAAACAGGCAACGTCAAGCGTTTCATTAAAAAATTGAATATGCGGGCGGTGCCGATTGATGAGAGGGAAGAAGTTGACGAGCCGTTCGTGCTAGTAACATACACAACAGGGTTCGGCCAAGTTCCAGAGAAGGTAACTTCGTTTCTAGAAAGCAACTCTGGCATGCTCCGCGGCGTTTCGGCGAGCGGCAACCGCAACTGGGGAACCGGGTTCGCTAAAAGCGCGGATACGATCTCACAAATGTACGATGTTCCAGTGATTTTGAAGTTTGAATTGTCAGGTACGAATCAAGATACGCAACATTTTGTCGAAAGGGTGCGAACCATTGAAGCATATTGAATTGAATAACGAATTGATGCAGCGCGGTGCAGACGGATTTTACCAGCTTGATAAAGATAAAGAGGCTGTCGCTGCTTTTATGGAAGAAGTGGCTGAGAAGAGCGTGAAGTTCGACTCCCTCAAACATAAGCTAGAATACTTAATCGAAAACGATTATTACGATAATGTATACGAAAAGTATACATATGAGCAGGTTGAAGCTGTATTTACACTAACGGCAAACAGCGGCTTTGAATTCCAATCCTACATGGCAGCATCGAAGTTCTATAAGGACTACGCGATGAAGACCAACAACAAATCGCAATACTTGGAGCAATATTCCGATCGTGTAGCTATCGTTGCCTTGCATTTGGGCGAAGGCGATGCAGCTAGAGCACTTCGAATTGCGGAAGCGATGATTGACCAACGTTTGCAGCCAGCTACCCCTACCTTCCTCAACGCAGGCAAGAGCCGCCGCGGAGAAATGGTTTCCTGCTTCCTGCTAGAAATGGACGACTCTCTTAACTCCATCAACTATGTACTCGGCACATGTATGCAGCTCTCCAAAATCGGTGGTGGCGTAGCCGTCAACCTATCGAAGCTTCGTGGACGCGGTGAGCCTATTAAAGGCGTAGAAGGCGCAGCAAAAGGCATTATGCCGGTGCTGAAGCTTATGGAGGATGCTTTCTCCTACGCAGACCAAATGGGACAACGCAAAGGTTCTGGTGCAGGCTACTACAATATTTTCGGCTGGGATATTATCGAATTCCTAGATTGCAAAAAAATTAACGCAGACGAAAAAGCACGCATTAAAACTCTTTCGATCGGCCTAATTATTCCGAATAAATTTTATGAGCTAGCTGCTCAAAACAAACCGCTATTCGTGTTCGGTCCACATTCCGTTCAGAAAGCATACGGCAAGCATCTCGACGATATGGATATGGACGAGATGTACGAAGAGCTGCTGGCTAATGAGCTTGTAACGAAGAAAAAAGTAATGAACGCACGCGACATGTTGACAAAAATCGCTTCGATTCAACTAGAATCTGGCTACCCATATATTATGAACAAATCGAATGCTAACAGCGTTCACGCTTTGAAGGATATCGGCTCTATCAAAATGTCCAACCTGTGCACAGAAATATTCCAGCTTCAGGAGACATCTGAAATTAAGGATTACGGCTACGAGGATGTCATTAACCGTGATATTAGCTGCAACCTTGCTTCTCTTAATATTGTTAACGTAATGGAGCACAAAAAGGTGAAGGAATCGGTACATGTTGGTATCGAAGCTTTGACGACGGTTAGTGATTTGTCTAATATCGACAATGCACCAGGCGTTCGCAAAGCGAATGAGGAGCTTCACTCCGTAGGACTTGGCGCGATGAATCTAAATGGATACCTTGCGAAAAACAAAATCGCTTACGAAAGTGAAGAAGCGAAAGATTTTGCCGGCGTATTCTTTATGATGATGAACTACTACTCCATTGAGCAAAGCATGGAGATCGCCAAAGAGCGCGGGATTACTTTCAAAGACTTCGACCGTTCGGAGTATGCGAAGGGCACATACTTCACTCGTTATGTGGAAAATGATTACCGCCCAAAAACAGACCGCGTGAAGGAATTGTTCGACGGTATGGAAATTCCATCACCTGAGGACTGGGCTGCACTTAAAGTAAAAGTCCAAGAACACGGCTTGTACCATGCTTATCGTTTGGCGATTGCGCCTACACAAAGCATTTCGTATATCCAAAATGCAACTTCAAGCGTAATGCCGATTGTTGAGCATATCGAGACACGTACGTATGCAAACTCAACTACTTATTATCCAATGCCTTATTTGGCGCAGGAAAATTACTTCTACTACAAATCGGCTTACAACATTGATCAGTTCAAGCTGATTGATCTTATTGCAGAGATCGGACAGCATATTGACCAAGGTATTTCGACTGTACTGCATGTTAACAGCAATGTGACGACACGTGAGCTGGCGCGCTTCTATGTTTATGCTGCTCAAAAAGGTCTTAAATCGCTTTATTACACAAGAACGAAGCGGCTTTCCGTTGAGGAATGCACGAGCTGCGCAGTTTAAAATATAAGAAAGTATATGTTTTTCATATACTTTTCTTATATTTCTCCGCGAAACGAAAGCTATGCCTCTAAAAGACGGCATAGCCGTTTACGCTTGAGTACTATTTAAATGACGCTTACGTAGCAAAGAAGGAGCTCACCAAATGAAAGCAGTAAACTGGAACCGCCCAGATGACGATTTCACGTTAACATTCTGGCAGCAAAATGTAATGCAATTTTGGACGGATGAAGAAATTCCGTTATCAGATGATAAAATGGACTGGATGGAAATGACGGACGCGGAGCGCACGTTGTACAAAAACGTGCTCGGCGGTCTGACTTTGCTTGATACGATTCAAGGCGGCGTCGGCATGCCGAAGATTTTGGAGCATGTGGATGGCTTGCAGCGCAAAGCAGTATTGTCATTTATGTCGATGATGGAGCAAATCCATGCCAAATCGTACAGCAGCATCTTCACTACACTTGCTTCTGGCGAAGAGATCGACGAAATTTTCCTGTGGGTCGAGCAGAACGAACAGCTTCAGAAGAAAGCAAACTTGATTTCTTCTTGGTATTCGAACATCACTGGCCCGAAAGAGCTTTACAAAGCGATGGCTGCTTCTGTATTCCTGGAGAGCTACTTGTTCTATAGCGGATTCTTCTATCCGCTTTACTTGGCTGGACAAGGTAAAATGACGAGCAGCGGCGAAATTATCGATTTGATTTTGCGTGACGAGAGCATCCATGGCTTGTACGTTGGCGTTCTAGCACAAGAGCTGTTCCAAACGTTTAGCCCTGAGGAGCAAGCACAGCTGGAAATCGAAATTTATGCATTGCTTAACGAGCTATACGAGAATGAGATTGTGTACACAGAGCATCTTTATGCACCGCTTGGCCTTGCTGAGGAAGTAAATGTTTACGTCCGCTACAATGCGAACAAAGCGCTTATGAATCTCGGTATGGAGCCGCATTTCCCTGAGGAAGCGGTAAATCCAATCGTGTTCAATGGTATCAGTACGCATACGAAGCAGCATGATTTCTTCTCCAAAAAAGGTAATGGCTACGTACGTACAATTCACGTTGAGCCGCTTAATGATGACGATTTTGTTTTCAACTTCTAATAAAACTTAATGTAAATACAACATACGAGTCGCTCTTTATTCAGCCTTCTAGGCAGGAAAAGAGCGATTTTTGATTTTTTTATTGAGGAAACAATTGACACATTATTCTTTCGATGTTAGTATTTCCCTCTCAAAACTTGCGCGGAGGTAAAAATAGTGATTACAGTTCATGGGATAAGTAAATCGTATCAGGTTGCTAAACGCTCTTCAGGCGTTAAGCAAGCAGTAAAGGCATTATTCAAAAGGGAATACAAAGTTGTGGAAGCGCTTAACGATATTTCTTTCACGATTGAGCCGGGTGAGATTGTGGGTTACATCGGACCTAACGGGGCGGGCAAGTCAACGACCATTAAAGTGATGAGCGGTATTCTTGTGCCAGACAGCGGTACATGTACGGTCATGGGTTTTACGCCGTGGAAGGATCGGGTCGCGTATGTGAAGCATATCGGTGTTGTTTTCGGTCAGCGTTCTCAGCTGTGGTGGGACGTGCCCGTCATCGATTCCTTCGATCTGCTGCGGGATATTTATAAGGTGCCAGAACAGGAGTATCAAAGCACATTAGCATTGCTTACAGAAACGCTTGAGCTGCAGGAAATCATTCAAATGCCAGTAAGACAGCTTAGTCTTGGACAAAGGATGCGCTGCGAAATTGCGGCTTCCCTGCTGCACAGCCCAAGTGTACTATTTCTGGATGAGCCCACAATAGGCCTCGATGCCGTATCCAAAATCGCTGTACGCAGCTTCATCAAGCGGATTAATGAAGAGAAAGGCGTAACGATCATTTTGACCACACATGACATGAATGATATTGAAGCGCTGGCGAACCGGATTATTCTCATTGGCAAAGGAAAGTTGCTTTATGATGGCAGCCTTAGTGCGATACGCAGCCAGTTCGGAACACAAAAAACGATTACAGTCGTATACAGCCACCGCGCTGAGCCGCTTGAGATTGCTGGTGCTGTCGTTGAAGAATGGTCGCCTGAGCGTGCAGTGCTAAGCGTCGATACAGCTCAGGTTGTCATAAGCGATGTGCTCATCCGTCTGTCCGAGCAGGTGGAGCTTCTCGATGTCACGATTGATACCTTGCCTATTGAAGATATGATCGTTCAGCTGTATAAGGAGCATCAAATATAATGAAAGCGTATATTTCGGTATTTAAGCTGCGTCTCACATACGGATTGCAATACCGTACCGCAGCGCTGGCGGGAGTTGCGACTCAATTTTTTTGGGGTTTCATTATCATTATGGTGTTTGAAGCGTTTTATAGCGGCACAACAACTCCGCCTCCGATTTCATTGAAGCAGCTTATCACATATGTATGGCTGCAGCAGGCTTTTCTTTCGTTCGTTATGTTGTGGTTCCGTGACAATGAGCTATTCGGACTTATAACGACAGGCAATATTGCTTACGAGCTTTGCAGACCTAGCGGCATTTACGGATTATGGTATGCCAAGCTTATTGCACAGCGGCTCGCGAGCGCCATTCTAAAAAGTATCCCTGTTTTAATCGTAGCTTTTTTTCTGCCAGAGCCTTACCGGATGCCGCTGCCGGAAGATCCAGCAGCCTTTGTTTTGTTTATCGTTGCATTATTGCTTGGACTGCTTATGATTGTTGCCCTTTCTATGTTGATGTACATATCCGTGTTCGTTACACTTTCGCCGGCTGGCTCGCTTCTCATGTTTGGTGTAATCGGCGAATTTCTGGCAGGCATGGTTATACCCGTGCCGCTTATGCCCTCATGGCTGCAAAACATTGTATATGTGCTGCCGTTTCGATGGACGGCGGATTTCCCATTTCGGGTTTACTCGGGACATATTGCTAAGGAAGAAGCGCTCATCGGTATCGGTGTTCAACTGGTTTGGTTTGTTGTACTAGTGGGCTTAGGCAGGCTGGCAATGGCAAAAGCATTACGTAGAGTCGTTGTGAATGGAGGGTAACCCTTATGAGATTGTTCGGTAAATATATTTTGATCATGTTTAAGTCGCAAACGCAGTACCTAACCTCATTTTGGCTGCTCTCCTTAGGTCAATTTTTTGTCCCATTTTCTGTTTTTGCAGGATTGTATTTTATGTTTGAGCGTTTTGGTCAAATTGAGGGTTGGAATTTTCAAGAAGTAGCGTTATGCTTTTCTATTATTCATATGTCATTTGCGATTAGTGAATGTTTTGCACGCGGTTTCGATTCGTTCTCTACGTTGGTCGTTAATGGAGATTTTGACCGTCTGCTGGTTAGGCCGCGCAGTACCGTGCTTCAGGTGCTCGGCTCGAAATTCGAATTTTCACGTGTGGGACGGCTGCTGCAAAGCGTAATCATCTTGACGTGGGCTTTAAGTGAGCTTACGATCGAGTGGACATTGCTTAAAACAATAACTCTTATTTTTATGATTTTGAGCGGTGTCTTTGTTTTCTCTGGTATCTTTATACTGGCTGCAACGATGTGTTTTTGGACGGTTCAAGGTCTTGAGATTGCAAATATATTTACGGACGGAGGGCGGGAGATGGCCCAGTATCCGTTAAGCATTTATAAGAAATGGGTGACTCGTTTTTTTACGTTCGTCATCCCTTTTGGAAGTGTCAATTATTTGCCATTGCTCTACTTGTTAGACAGAACCTCTGGGAATGAACTGCTCTATATGATTTCGCCAATAGCCGGCATCCTCTTTATTTTGCCTTGTCTGCTTGTATGGAACATCGGTGTTCGTCATTATCGCTCGACAGGCTCTTAATATGAACAGCACTTTATGATAACAGCAAAGGAGCGTAATGTTATGAAATCAATAGCGGTACGGGAATTAGCAGCGCAATTATCATTAGAAATATTAGCAGGAGCCGATAAGCTCGATCGACAGATTGTTAAAGCAAGAGCTTATCGACCAGGACTTGAATTTGTTGGATACTACGATTTTTTCCCACAGGAGCATGTTCAAATTTTGGGCAGGAAGGAAATTACATACCTGCACTCCTTAAGTGAAGAAGAACGCAATCACCATATTGGCAATATTGTTAAATATCATCCGCCTTGCTTTGTAGTCACTGCGGGTCAGGAAGGTCTAAAATATTTGACCAAATATTGCGATCAAGAAGGCATTCCTTTGCTGCGAACGAAGCTTCCAACGGTGCAATTGCTTGGCATGCTGGATGCTTATCTGCTCAAAACGCTTGCTCCGGAAATATCGATTCATGGGATTTGCTTAAATGTGCTTGGCATTGGCGTGCTGCTGCGCGGCAAGTCAGGCATTGGCAAAAGCGAAACAGCCCATACGCTCATCAAACGGGGCTCTAGGTTAGTTGCTGATGATATCGTTGTACTAAAAAAGCTGAGCTCCCAAACGCTGCTTGGCACGCATAATGAGAAAACAAAGGAGTTTCTAGCTCTGCGCAGCATTGGTCTTATTAATGTTGTGAGATTGTATGGCAGACAGGCGTTTCAAGATGAGACGAGAATTGTACTCGATATTGAATTAACGAAGTGGCGTGATAATGAACTCAATAATGATTTAGAGCTGGAAACCAAATTTACAGATTATATGGGCGTGAAAATTCCTCATATTGAAATCCAAGTGCAGCCGGGCAGAGACGTTGCAGGTTTAATTGAGGCAGCCGCGAATAATTGGTACTTAAAGCAGCAAGGCTATAGTGCGGTAGAAGAATTTATGAAGCGGCTGGAGCAAGGCTAGCGGCTTTGTCAATAATCCGGATAAAGGATTAACATGCAAACGACTATCCAAATACTTGCAAATCATGTTACACTATGGGCAGAGAAAGCTCATCCTAGCGCACAAGTCCTGACAGATTCGAAGGAGGAAATCGCGTGGAAAACTGCTCAATCGTAACAAAACCTGCGCTTCATTTGGCGGGTATCAGCTACTGCGGTCCATATTCATCCTTTCCGGATGAAGCCATTCGGCTGCAAACCGAGTTTTTGACACGCAAGCACGAGTTGAATGATGCAACAAAATCGACCGTATTGTACAGTCCGTACTTCGGCAATGAAGTGTTTGCTACCTACTGGGCTTGTTATGAAGTCCAGCATCTGGAGGAATTGCCTCCTGGCATGGTACAATTCACGATTCCTGAACATCGTTATGCGATGGTCGCTTGCTCCAATAAAAGAATCGGCGAAGGGTACGAGCAACTTCATGCTTGGATAAATGAGCTGCGGCTAGAGAAGCAAGAAAACGCCGTATCGCTGGAGTTGTTTTATATTGACGAGCATCATTTGGAGGAAGAGCCGGTAGAGCTGCTTATTCCGCTCAAAGGATAACCTATATGAAGTGCTTGCACGCAAACGAATCGGAGTATGGAATGGATAACATTCGAGCCGGATCATTTTGTGACAGCAAGCACTTTTTTGTTTGTGGTTGAAACAGATTTAGAGAAGAGGATTTCAAATGTCAGCTATGAGAGATTGGAATAAGCGCTCGTATTGGCAGTATGCCAGCAAGCTAGTAATTGCTGGTATTGCGGCTGGTGCTGTGAGTGGAATCGTGTTAGGCTTTACGATGAAGCTGCTTGAGCACCTTACCGGATCAGCGGTATATGTATTGCTTCTTAATATTGATTTCATAGAATGGCTGCCTTATAAACGAACGGAGACGCTTGAATTTATCCTTCATATGGTTGTTGCACTTCCACTCGGTATTATTTATTTATCCCTGTTGTCGCTTTGGAGAGCTCCGATAGGACTAAGCCTTGGCATGAGTATAGCAGTCGCATGCTGTACGTGGATTCCACTTACACAGCTCTCATTGCGTACTCCAGCGACTAGCGATGTACAAGCACTGATTTGGTGGTTGCTTGGTCATCTCTTATATGGCGCTGTACTATCGTTGTTTGGCGTGACATGGAGTAGGAAAGGAATGTTGGAAAAATGAATTATCCGTTATATATTGTAGATGCATTTACGAATGAAAAATTCAAAGGCAATCCTGCCGCCGTTTGCATTGTAGACGAACCTAAGTCTGAACGCTGGATGCAGCAGGTGGCAGCGGAAATGAATCTCTCAGAGACGGCATTTATTGAGCAGGGAGCAGAGCATTATGAGTTAAGATGGTTCACACCGATTGCTGAGATTGATTTATGTGGACATGCTACGCTTGCGACAGCACATATATTATGGGAAACGGGAAGACTGCCACAGCACGAAACAGCGCGATTTATGACGAAAAGCGGGTTATTGACCGCTGTGCATAAAGGGGACTGGATGGAGATGAATTTCCCATCCGAGCCGCCGGAAGCAGCTGTTGCACCTGAGGAGCTCATTCAAGGTCTGGGTCTCATTCCGAGATATGTTGGCCGCAATCGAATGGACTACTTTGTTGAGCTAGACAGTGAGGATACACTGCGTACGCTGCGGCCTGACTTTGGGATGCTTGCCCGTTTGAGCGCTCGAGGAATTATCGTTACAAGCCGTTCAACAAATGCTGCGTATGACTTTGTATCGCGGGCATTTTTTCCTGGCACAGGGATCGATGAAGACCCCGTAACGGGTTCGGCCCACTGCGCGCTCGCGCCATATTGGGCGAAGAGGCTCCGCAAGCAGGAGTTAACTGGCTATCAGGCATCGGAGCGCGGAGGGATTGTGAAGGTAAGACCGGATGGCGAGCGAGTGTATTTGCAAGGACAAGCAGTGACTATTCTGAGAGGGCAATTGGAGGGTTAATAAAATGTTAATGTTGAAGCTGCCAAAAGAGCAGAAGGAGCAATTGATTGCTAGCATTCAGCAGTATTTCGAGCTGGAGCGTTCGGAGACGCTTGGATCGATTGCGGCGGAGCAACTGCTCGATTTTATGATACAAGCGGTTGGGCCGCATGTTTATAATCATGCGATTAAAGATGCACGCCAAACGGTGCTTGAGCGAATGCAAACGCTGGAAGACGAGCTTTATTCACTAGAGAAGCCAACTGCGGCAAAGCGATAACGATTGGGCTTGGCAGCTGTTAGGTACAGCGAGAAGGCAGGACAGCTATTGAAATTGGTAAGCATATGACTAATATTGAGTACTTACGCTTTTCCCAGAAGCAAACAATGAAAAGGCACTGATCATCAAGGCTATAAGCCTCATGATCAGTGCCTTTTCATTGTTTATGCTTTTGATTTTTTGGAAGCAGCTGATGATTTGAACGGGGTTACTTTATTTTTGCCCGTCGTTTTGGAATAGTACATCGCTTCGTCAGCCTGCTTAATCATTTCTTGAACAACCTTGCTTTCTTTGGAGGTGCTGAAGCCGACGCTTATCGTAACCATCGTTTCCTGCTCGACTCTGCGCCGAATGGATTCAGCTACAATTTCAGGTTTTACTCGCTCCGTGCTAATGCAGCTTAGCAGCTCTTCTCCGCCATAACGGCCCGCTGATCCGATGCCGCTCGATTCTTCCTTAATAATCTCGGAAACCTGCTTCAGTACGCCATCGGCTTTATGGTGGCCATGGGTATCATTCAATTTCTTAAAGTTGTCGATATCGCAAAAAATAATAGCCATCGGCTTGTTGCTTTGAAGCAGCTGCTCCGCCTTTGAAGAGAAATGGCGCCGATTATACAATCCAGTCAAACCATCCATAATTGACGATTGATAGGTAAACATCAACCTCTCGATTACCCACTCGAACAAGAGGATAAACAACAGGGTATAATATACAATTGGCAGCAGCTGGCTAATCGTCAGCAACCAAGTCAATGAGCCATGAAATACATAGGCATTCGACAGCCTAGCAAGCTCGCTTGCAAAAAACACGATTAAGCTCGCGTAATATTTGGAGCTCATGTGGGCGCTTCTTGTATCAAGCATAATCATGAAAATAACGATCAAACCATAGAAATCGAGTGCCGGGTATGTAAAAGCTTGCGCATGAACGACCGTGTCCATTGAATTGGGCATAATCGCAAATTGTATGCCTGCAATAACGAATGTCATCATACTCATAATGATAAAGGGAATGACTTTAAGCTGTGCCGTTCGATGAGTATATAATTTCATGAAAACAAAGTTTATAATAATAAAAGATAGGATTTGAAGTATGGTAAAGGCTAAATGTAGAAATGGTGATAATGACCAGCCTGGATAAGCGAGCACGACGAGCAGGCATTGCTTAATAATAATGATTGGGATGGCTGTAATGAGCAAGCGATAAATTCGTTTGTTGCGGTAGCTTACATAAAGCCGAACCGACATGAAGAGCATTAAGATCAGAATGACGATGACCGCCGATGAAGAGAGCAGTTGTCCATTTGGGCCTGAAAGCCATTGTGTAAGAGTCATGAGTTACCCACCGTTATCTAGTATTAGTTTCAATAGCTTTACAGAAACATATGTTCTAATATATCATGTTTTACGGTGAACGAATAGTTGGAATACATGTTTTACGTTGAAAGGATGGGACACATGAATATTTTACAAGCGTTATTTTTTCCACCGGAGCAGCCGGGCGGAGTTTCTTCCATGATCCCGTATATTCAAGATAGATTCATTAAGTTTGGTTGGCAAATGGAATTGTTCTCTCTGCCTAAGCGGGTTAGAAGCAAAGGGCAGGATGAAGTGACATTCGAAACCTTTGATCACACGATCTACAGCGGAAATGTAATGGTCGATAAATATATTCAAACGTATAAAGATTACGTATGGTGGACAAAGATGCGCATCAAAAAGCCATACGATATTATACACGCGCATCATCCCATAGCTGGACTTGTCATGAAGCAGCTATTTCCAGATACTCCGCTTGCGATGACGATCCATTCCAGCTATGAACGGGAGCTGATTCTAAACGGCAAGATTAAAGAGGGCGGGCCTGAACACCGATTTCTTATGAGTCTTTATGGCGAGCTGGAAGCGAAGGCAGATCAATTGCTGACCGTTTCCGAGTCCTTCCGTACCTATATCGCTCCTCATATCAAGCATCCAGAGAAAATAAAGGTTATTCCAAATGGTTTTGACGAGAAACGATTTAAACCAATATCCCATGAGAATGCGGTAACGCAGCTCATTACGGTGTGTAGGCTCGTCCCTGCCAAAGGGCTCGATGTACTGCTGCGCGCATGCGCAGAGCTTAAACAAAAGGGTCATCCGTTTGTCCTTCATATCATTGGCGATGGACCGATTCGCGAGGAGCTTGAAGCATTAGCAGTTGAGCTTGATTTGTATGACGATATTATCTTTTACGGCTATATGCTGCATCCGGAAGAGTTTATGCCGTTTTTTGATGTATTTGTATTGCCTTCTCGCGCTGAGGCCTTCGGCTCCGTGTTCGCAGAAGCTGCTTTATGCTCGCTTGCACTTGTCGGCACGAATGTAGGAGGCATCGCCGAGCAAATCGAAGATGGCGTTAATGGATTGTTAGTACCGCCGGAAGATGCGACAGCTCTTGCTGATGCGCTGGAGAAGGTCGTAACCGATCCCACTTATCGTTATCATCTGGCAAGGTCTGGTTCGGATAAAGCCAAAAAGGTATATTCACTTCAACGAGTGATTGCACAGCTGAAAAAAGTTTATATTCATATGAAGCCGGAATAACGGCTCATTCTATCGGAATAGGCGGTTATAAAATGTCGGTACCTTTTCGATTTATCCATGCAGCAGATTTGCATTTAGACAGCCCTTTCCGAGGGCTTGCGAAGGCTCCGGATCAAGTGCGAGAGGTGCTCAGCGAGTCCACCTTTGCAGCGCTGCGTCAGCTAACGCAGACCGCCATACGCGAGCAGGTGGATTTTATCGTGCTGGCTGGCGATTTGTTCGATGAAGCAGATCGCTCGCTTAGAGCACAGCTTATGCTCGTACGAGAGTGGCAAAAGCTGCAGGAGCACGGAATATCCGTATATGTGATCCATGGAAATCACGACCCGTTAAATGGCGAGCGAGCAGACTTAGAACTGCCGACAAACGTGCATATATTTGGAGCGGATCAAATGGAATATCGGCCGGCTTACCGTACTAACGGTGAGCTGGCTGCATTTGTTTACGGCAGGTCATACGGAAAACGCGTCGTCTCGGAAAATATAGCTGCGGCTTATCAAATACAGCAGGAAGCGCCCTTTCATATCGCGCTGCTGCACGGAAATGTTGATGGCGATGGAACGCATGACCCGTATGCTCCATGCTCGCTGGGCGAGCTTATCGGGGGCAAGGGCTTTGATTATTGGGCGCTAGGCCATATCCATAAACGAAGGGTGCTGCATGAATACCCTCACGTCGTATACGCAGGCAACACACAAGGAAGAAATCCGCGTGAAGTAGGAGCAAAGGGCTGTTATTTGGTGGAGGTAACCGCTGCAAGAGCGGTAGAGCTGACCTTTATGCCGCTGGATGAAGTCAGGTGGCACGAGTATGACTGCTCCATCTCTGAGCTGAGTACAGAACAGGAGCTTTTGCAGCAATTGGAAGGTCTGATTGACAGAATATTAGCTGAAGCGGAAGGCCGCTCGGTTATGCTTCGACTTTGCTTGACAGGTCGCGGGCTGCTGCATCAGAAGCTATCGGAGCCAGCGGTTGTTCGAACGCTGCTTGAGCAATTGCAGGAGGGCAGGGCGATATCGTCAACTGAACCATGGATCTTCATGCATGGGCTAGAGGTGAATACAGGGGCTGCGATCAACTGGGAGGAGCTGGCGGTGGAAGACAGCTTTACCGGAGAGCTCGTTCGATTTAGCGCAGCATTAACGGAGGATGAGAAGTTATGGCAGGATTTTGCCAAAAATGCTGTGAGCCCGGCAGCAGGGCATGCGAAGCTTGGCAGACTTATGTTTAACCAATGGGACGAGCCACCCGAGCGCTGGCTAGAGCAAGCGCGCGAGCTGACGCTTGGTTTGCTTCATGATCATGAACGTGGCGGATGATGATAGGGCTACTGCAGCTTGTATCTGCAAATGCCTATAGGAGATGACAGGTAGCATGAAGCTTTTGAAGGCTGAAATTGACGGTTTCGGACAGCTATATAGGAAGCAAATACCGCTCGATGCGGCGGTCATTATCGTATATGGTCCAAATGAAGCGGGAAAAAGCACGATATTCGGCTTTATCCGATCGATGCTTTTTGGTTTTGCCAAACGCGGACAGTCGAATGAGCGGCAAGAACCGGTGAATGGCGGCAAGCATGGCGGTCGGATGTTTTTTCAAAGTGCAGAAGATGGAGCATACGTTGTTGAGCGGTATGCGGCTGATGGATTAGGCAAGCTTAAGCTTCGCGCTCTAAGCCATGCAGCTGGCAATGACGAATTGTTAAATGAACCATTCATTAGCGTTATTGCTGCAGCAGATAAAGCTCTCGAAGAAGCAGCACTCACACAAACGGAATGGGAACGGCAGTTTTTAGGAGGCATTAGCGAAAAATTGTATCGACAGTTATTCGCCATTACGCTGACTGAACTGCAAGCAATCGGCGCATTGTCGGGAGAAGAGCTTGGACAATATTTGTATCAAGCAGGGTGGGACAACGGAAAATCGATAGCAGCAGCTGAGAAGCGTTTAGCACAGGAGATGGACCTTCTCTTTAAGCCTCGCGGAGCTAATCAACAAATTAATCAGCATTTGAAAACGCTTGAGCAAATAGATGTGCAGCTTCGGAAGCGCGCAGATGCCATTGTGTCCTACAATCAGTTGACGCAGCAGACGGGCCAGCTGGATGCATTCTTGCAGCAGCTGGAATTGGAGCTGCCAGCAAAGGAAGCAAGGCAAATGCTGCTTCATAAAGCTTGCACGACTAGGCCTTTGTGGATTCGCAAGCAGCAGCTGATGATTGAGCGCGAGCAAGTCGCTTACGCTGCAGAGCTGTCGCCGCATGCGGAGAAGGAATGGGACGAGCTGCAAAGGCAAAGAGCTGAGCTGCGCGAAGAAGCTGAGAAGCAAAGGCAGAAAGCGCTGCTGATGGAGCTGCAGCTTGAAGCGATAAGTTATGATGAGCAGCTTCTTCGTATTGGAGATGAGACGGAAGCACTGCTTCAGGCAGCTGAGAGCATGCGCCAGCTGAAGCAGGACAGCATGGAGCTGGAATCAGAGCTGCGCGAGCATGATGAGATGATTGCGAGGCTCGTTACCAGCATCGCGCCGGAATGGACAGAGCGTCAGTTGAGGGAGCTTCACGTTACGATAGCCGATCGTGACTTTGTGCGCAGCGCTAAGCAGCAGGAGCTGGAGCATGCGCGAGGAGAGGAGCGATTCGCGGCTGAGCTTGAGACGCTTAAGCAGCAGGAGCAGGAAGCGTCTATCGCTTTGGAGGAGGCGAGGTCAGCCGCCGCACGGGAGAAGGAGCGCAGCGAGCAGGAGGGCAGCACCGGATTTGAGGTGCTGCCGCGCACGCGAGATGCGCTGAAGGGGGCGTGGAACGCCCTCGATAGCGCGCTGCGCGAGTGGGAGCTCGAGCGGGCGCGCTCTGCCGGAGCCGCTGCAGCCGCAAGCGATAGCGAGTCGGCTGGCCGCGGCGCGGCAGCTTCGGGCCGAAGCGGAGCCGGCCCTTGGTGGGCTGCGGCGGCAGGAGCGGGCGGAGCCGCGCTGGCGCTTGGAGCTGCCGCGCTTGGCGGAGCAGGGCGCGGTGCAGGTATTGCTGCGCTGGCGCTGGCGGGAGCGGCGCTTGCGTTTGTTGTTGTGGCGCTGCTGCGGAGTCGCGGCGCTGGGAGTGCAGCAGCAGGCGAGAGCAGCGATCAGCTGCGTGGACGCGGGCGTTCGCGAGGGCGCGGCGGAGCAGCTCCGCTCACTGGTACGGAACTTAATGAACGAGAGAAACGAGTGCATCAAGCTTTAGAGATGATTGTACATAATCCGCAAGAGGCAGCTGCTGCCCTGCTTGCGGCAAAGCATTACAGCTCGCCAGAGCATCTGCTCGCTGCGGAACAAGCGCGCACACAGCTGCGCGCCGCAGTCGAAGCCCGTCTCGAGGCGCTGCAGCGCAGCGAGCGCCTCATCGACCATAGCAGCGAGCTCGCCCGCCGCCTAGAGCGGCTGCGCGCGCACGCTGCAGGACGCAGCGAGGCTGCCGCTGCTGCTGCACAAGCAAGGCAAGCCATCGCCCATCAGTGGGCTGACTGGCTTGCAGCTCGCTCACTGCCGGCGGGAATGTCGCCGGCCGCTGCGCTCGAAGCATTCGAGCTTGCCGAGCAAGCTTTGCAGCGGCTGCAGCATTATGACCGGCTGTCGGCGAAACAAGCCGCCGCAGGCAAACAGCTGGCTGCTTTCGCTGCGCAAGCAGCTGAGCTGTGCGGGCATTTCAAGGAAGCGGCCGCAGCGGCGGCTGCTGACCCAGCCCTCGCGCTGCGCCTGCTGCATGCCGAAATTCGCCGCCATGCTGCAGCCAAACAAGAAGCGCGCGCTATTATTGCGCGCCGCGATGAGCTGCGCATGGCGCAGCAGGCTGCTGAATCCCGGCAGCTTGAGCTAGAGAGCCAAGTGTTGATTGCAGTGGAAGCGGCTGGTCTATCAAGTGAAGCTCAATATGAGCTGGCCATTTCGCATCATAGGATATGGACGGCACTTGAGCTTGAACTTTCAAAGCTTGCGTTGGAAATAACGGCAGGCATGTCAGCGCAGAGAATTTCCGAGCTCGAGCATTTGTTTGGCAGCTATGATGAAGAGCAGCTGCAGCAGCTGCATTTGGAGTCGCAGACGGAGCTGAAAGAGCTGGAGCGGCAAAAGCAGGAGCAGCTAGAAAAGCGGGGGAGAGTGCGGCAGTCGTTAGACCATCTTTTGCAGGAAGAGGAGCATCAAAGGCTGCTTTCTGATAAAGCGATGACGGTTGCCCAGATCGAGAAGGATGCAGAGCGGTATGCGGTCCTTTCTATTAGTGCAGCATTAATTAGCCGAACAAAACGTGTTTATGAAGAAGAGCTTCAGCCTGTCGTGCTTCGCAATGCGTCGCGCTATATGATGGAGCTGACAGGTGGCAAATATATTCGGGTACTTACAACGCCAGGCGAACAGGGAATCAGGCTGGAAACAGCGGAGCACCGTCTCATCGACAGCGGAATGTTAAGCAGAGGAACAGCGGAGCAGGTTTATTTGGCGATGCGCCTTGCTTTGGCGGAGGAAGCAACAAGTGGAGCGAAGCTTCCTCTTATGCTGGATGATGTGTTTGTTAATTTCGACAAAGGCAGGCTGCATGCAGTAACCAAGCTGCTCGCATCCTTATCGAGTGAAAGGCAAATGATAGTTATGACTTGTCATGAGCATGTTCGAGACGCAATGCTTGAGCATTGCGAGGGTGCGTTACTCGTACAAATATGATGATCTATAGCAGCCAGCTGCTCTCTAATGAGTAATAACACGTTTGCGGATAATTAAGATGAGCCAGCCCAAGCTGACCAAGCCGAATAACGGATAAAGAGTTGATAGCAGCGGACCAAATCCGATTTGGCTGGCTACATAACAAATCGCGAGGATAAGAAGTACAATCAAGCTCCGAGCCCATTTCAAACGCTCATGAAGCTGAAGGGTGAGGCCGTAGATGTCTGCAATGAGTGTCGTGAAGATTTCAGCGAAAATAATGAAAACGTAAATAAACTGTACGCTAGGCCCTAGCTGCCTAGCAATCCCGCCCATCGGTATTGCGAATTGTTGAATGCCTGGCATATGAACGGAAAGCGCGATGTGACCAGCCAGCAGCATGAACCCGATACCGATTCCTCCGACCCATGAGCCAGCAATAATGACTTTGCGGTCACGAATTTCTGCTCCCAGCGGTACAAGCACAGCTTGCGACATTGAGAGGTTGAAGGCGGTATATAAAAAAGGTGAAGCCCAAGCGGCCCAGATGGAATGGTCGCTTGATAAAGTAATGAACTTGTCTGCGCCTGGCGTTTGAAATGTATTGATTATGATGAGTACAGTGAACAGCAGCATAACAGGAACGACGATCGCATTGACCGTTAGAATAGCATTCATTCCTTTGCGCAGCAAAAAATAACAAGCGGCAATCGTAATAAGCAGACCTGATTGATATGAAATATTCCAATGCTCATAAAAGATGGTGCCGGCACCTGCGAGCATAACAGCGGTTACGCCAAGGAGTACGACTAACATGAAGTGGCTGATAAGTCGTCCATATTTGTCGCCGAACAATGCTTTATTTAAGTCTTCGTACGACTTTGCTCTAATTTCACTTGCAATGAGCATCATCTTGGTGCCTAGCCAAATGAACAAAATGGTAGATATAACAATCGTGACCGTACCCCAGTAACCGAAGCGGGTAAAAAACTGAAGTATTTCTTGGCCGGTGGCAAAACCGGCCCCCACGATTGTCCCCATGTAAGTTGAAGCGATTTGCAATACTTTCCCAGTACGTTTCCACATCGTCTACCGTCCTCCGTTCGAAAACCCTCTATAATTAGAAGGTATGTCCAAACGGGGACAGGCATGACTTTTTTCAAAATATTACGATTTTCTACGGGATATTTAGAAGCAGAGAGGGCCTTAATTTAGTAGCGGCGGTAGTGCTGTGGTGTATTTTCTTCAATGGAGCCTTGGTTTGCTCTTTATATTAGTTACGTATGCTAAATTCTGTCTAGCTGGTAGCGAGAAGCTTAATGGAAATGATTTCGTTATGCTCGGGATCAAGATCCAGCTTAAGCAGCGCTTTGTTTGCTTTGTAAGTGAGCAAATAGGCGGTTTGCTTCTCAGGCTTGCCAAGTGCAAGCAGTGCAGCTTCCGGATTGTCCCCAATTTGCAGGCCGCTTAGGCCGGCTTGAATGTTTTTTTCAAAAAGCTCTATAAATTGTGTTTTTTTCTTAGCATTGATTCCAACTGCAAATCCGTCATATTCAAGCACTGTAACAGGATCCGTATCTTCTTCAAGCTTGTAGCTGTCTTGCGGATTGCCAAACTGCTTAACAACAGAAGCATGGGTATCGCCAATTGCTACGCCATGGAGAAGAGGTGCGTCTGCTTGCCACAATGCATCCTCACTTTCGGTTTTTACCGGCGCTTTGGGATTCTCTGGCTTGCTGACTGCTGAGGTTTCAGCGTTTGTATTGCTGCTCGTATCCACTTTGTTCACATGAGGCTCGTCCATTTGAATCTCATTTTCCGTTAGCTCAGAGTAAGAGTTCTGAGGGCTGTTAGGCTTGCTCGTCTGCTTGGTCAGAAGAGGAGCTGTGTCATCCGTGTAAGTATCGGGCGTGATCGTCGATGCGCTCTGGCAGCTGGCAAGCAATAAGGCAAGCGTTGAAGTTGCCGCGAGCATAGCCGCTTTTTTCGTAAATAATCGATTGGTTTTCAAGGTTTACACTCCTTTCCCTATAGGAAATATCATCGGTATAATGAACAATATTTATAAATGTGCAGCTAAATTCGTTCAAAAGTTAGGTTATTAAATTAGACGTGTAAAATGTGGTAAAAGTTTCTCTATTTTACTGTAGATATGAAATTTCCCGCTCGAATTCGCTAGATTTTTTGGGGATTAAAAACGATCCCTTCAATAGGGTTGCACTTTTTGCCTGACCTATGGTACGGTATCAAAAAGGATTTTGGTGGAGGTAATGAAAGATGGAAAGTTTAAAACAACGTATTTTAGCAGAATCATCCGTATTGTCTAGCAATGTACTGCGGATGGATGCTTTGATCAACCACCAGGTCGACCCAGCATTGACAATGGAAATGGGACAAGAGTTTGCAAGGCGCTTCGCGGAGGAGCAAATTACGAAGGTGATAACGGTGGAGTCGTCGGGAATACCCGCTGCCTTTGCAACCGCATATACTCTAGGAGTGCCGCTCGTTTTCGCTCGCCGCAAGAAGACATTAATTGCTGATCCGGATGCATATGTAGAACGTGTTCCTTCCTTTACAAAGGGAATGGTGACTGATATTATGGTGTCCAAACAGTTTCTAACGGCTGAAGATCGGGTACTCTTTATTGATGACATTATTGCCAACGGCGATGCAGCGCGTGGATTGATAAAAATTATTCAGCGCTCGGGAGCAGCTTTAGTTGGACTTGGCGTCGTTGTCGAGAAGTCATTTCAAGCTGGAGGAAGAACATTGCGGGAACAAGGAATTCGTGTGGAGCCGCTCGTTCGCATTTCATCGCTTGATAACGGTGAAATTAAATTTGAGTAATAAGTTCCAGTACAAATGTTCTTTTCGCATCCGGCATTATCGCTTATAATGGTACAGAAGTGATCGAGGGGAGGCACATATTATGGGGGAAATGTCTGCAGAGTTTATGTATACAAAGCTAAGCGATGCTAAAGTCCACTTTGAGCGTGCACTAGATTGTAAACATACGGAATTTGATGATTTATATCCTTATATGATTGAGCATCCGCAATTTTTCTGGTACAAACGTTATGTCGCATGGTCAGAGCTGCTCACCATCGTGAAGCTTTGCGACGAATTGTCTATTGAATGGCGGGAGCAATTCACTGACCGTCAAGGCGAATATATCGGCAAACGAGTGATGTCATCGCGCGTGCTGGATGAGTGGTATGAAACGAATGACGCGAAAGAGCATGCAGGTTAACTTAAAGATTGATATAACTATAAGTTAAACCTTATTATTATTTTATATTTTGAAGTAAACCTCAATGTGATGCGTAAGCATCCATTGAGGTTTTTCAATAATCATATAGGTTAGAATAGAAGCAGGAGGAATTGCAATGATAAGTGAAGAGCAATTGGATCAATATCGCGTAAGCGGTGAGACGATAAGAGTTGTAAGAGATGCAATCGAAGCAAATGACGTTAAAGGTATCGTTGTAGCATGGGACGAGTCCTCTGTCGTTATTCGCAGACCAAATCGCCGGGTAGTGAAGCTAAGCCGTACATATAGTTATACACCAGCATCAGAGGATCGGCTTAATCTATTTCCTGATGAGAATTAGCAATCGCATGAATGGCATCAAGCGCTTCTTTGCCGATTCCAAGCTTGTATCCCTCTGACATGTAACGGATTCGTCCTACATTATCCAAAACAAACAGGATGGGAAACTGTTCCATCCTCTTCGGCACGACCAAGGGCTGAAAGAGGTTAAGGCCAGCGTATGACTGATCAAGGTGGAAAGAAGCGTTTCGTGGCAAGGCAGCATCTTGTTCTAATGAGAAGGATGCGGTCAGCTTATCTTCACCCGCTGTCAATATAACTTGGCCATTCCATGCCTCAAATGCAGGAGCCAGCTCTCGAAGCTCTCTCAGCAGATGTTTTGAAGGCTCACGGTCTGGCTCGATCCAAGCGATGACTGCGCCTCGTGGCTGAACGGCTGCCTTCATGCTAATCTGTGGAAAGAATAACTCCTTATCCATGGCATCAGCGGAGAGTGAGGCTAGAATTGGAATTTCCATATCCTTGCTGCGGAAGCTCAATGTCAATTTTGTTGTAGTTGATGGAGAAATGTCGAAATAAGCAAGCCGGACCTTTACAGTACCACTTGGAAGTCTTGTTCCGGTTATTAGCCGATATTGTCCGCACACCAATTCGATTGGCGTGTCGAATACGTCCTTTTTGCCAAAAAGGAGCATCTGTGTGTGATACATGCCTTTCGTCCAGCGTGCAATCGTGAAGTTATGGAAATAGGCTGCTTCTTCTACATCTGCTGCTATGTCTTTGATGAAATGAACGTAACCTAGAGCTGGTGCTGAGGTGCCCTCCGAACAAAAGTCAGTCCAATGGCTTAGCATAAAATATTGTGGCCTTAAATCAGTTGGTTCAAGGCGAGCTGGTATTCCTAAGCTTCTTGCTGTTGCGATTAGAAGAATGTGGAAGCAAAGCCGATCGCCTTTTTGTAATTCAAAGCTGCCTAGCGGCGTGGCAGAGCCGTTATAATGATTCATGCCTTCGATAATTTCAAATTCACCCGCAAGCCGCTCGTACATGGCCTCAGGTTGACCGCGATACAGTTCCTTTTCTGCTTCCGAGTAACGCTCTTGGAAACGATGCTTGTAGGGTGCAATCATCTCATAATGAATACGCGGACAAAGAAGATACTTGCTGGTAAAAGATTTATCTAAATCGGTATCCTGACTTTCAATCAGCGGCAAAGAACCAAGTAGATGATCATCTAACGTGATCTGAAACGTATCTGTCAAATCCTTTTCATGAAGTGATTCCAGCAGCAAAAGCGGCCATTCTCCATATATAGGCGATTGATTTTGTAAAAAAGCATAAATCTCATGGCTGTTGCCTCTAGCTTTTTGGAGGACATTCCATACCCGATCTCCATTTAGGGAGAGCTGATCAGCTAGCTGAGAAGACTGCTCCAAGCTAACAAATGTTGCTTCATATGCAGCACGAATTTGGGAACCCTCTTGAATTCGCTCACTATTTTTCTGTTTCTCCTGCTCAGTGGCGGCTGAAGTCAGCTTGCTGTCCACAGATAGCGGGGGGATCATATCAATATCTGAAATGCCGCCTCGAACTTCCTCTTTGCTCATAACCATTGTAAATTCGTTCGCGTCTCCCGTATGGATAAGTATAGAGCCCCAGCCTTCTTCGCCAACAGCATGTATATATAAGCTGCCAAGTCCAGTTGTAAGGGTAACTTGCCCGGCTTGATCTGTCGTCTTTGTCACAATAGTAGAAAACTCGGCGTAATTATACAGCTGGAAGTGTACCTTAGCACTAGATGGGGAACCAGCTTGATTAAGTACTTTGATCGTAATGGTCTTGTTTACGGCATAGTTATCTAGTAAATTAATTTCGGTATACCAAGGATGCTGCAGCGTAATTTCCTCGGGGCCTGCATAGTTGGAGGGAACTCTCGTATTAACGAGCATAGCCCTTTTTGCAGGGGCGCTAAACCAGCCTTGGTCTAACTTTGCTTCTGGCTCGCAAGCACCGAGAAAATGCCATCGACCGTCAGCCCAAGCTTCAACCCAAGCATGATTGGAATCACAATGGGCCCAGCGTGGTGTATAGCACTGCCTTGCAGGAATTCCGATGCTGCGGAGTGCAGCAACTGCAAGTGTGGACTGCTCTCCGCAGCGTCCGAGAGTGGTACGGATAATGGTTAAAGGAGATACGGTGCGCTGGTCGTTTCCTATGTAGGTAGCTTTTTCATGGCACCAGTAGTTAGTCTCCAAAATGGCATCTTCCATGGACAGTCCTCGGACGCGATCGAACAATTCATTAAACAACAAGTTTCGAATATCTTCGATGTTCTCGTTATTGACACGGTAGGGGAGGACAAAGTGGTAAAATAAATGATCGGACACCGTGCTGCCCCATGGCACTTTATTTCGAATAGCAAGAGAAGCCCGTACATGGCTAAGAAAAAGTTCACCGTTATAATCAGCTAAGTCATTAAGAGGCATGTAGGCATATAAAAATTGCAGCGCAAACTGCTCATCCGCGCTTAAGGGCTGCTGAAAAACGCTAAATAGCTGCTCTTCACGCAAGCTGGCTAGGCTCCTTTTGTAGGCGAATTTTTCTAGAACCTGTGTTGTCCAGTCTGAATTCATAATTATGATCATTCCTCTCCTAAATACTGCAGGTATACTCGAATGAAGTTGGTATATTTAATTTGCATTATAAAGAATTGATTTGGTATAATCAATACAAGAAATGCATTACGGATAGACTGGAAGTGAATGAACATGCAGTCCGATAACAAACCTTTGTATATGGTCATTCTTGAGGATCTCAAGGAAAAGATAAAATCGGGAGAATATTTGCCTGATCAACAACTTCCAACAGAAGTGGAATTGGCGGAGAAGTCAGGGGTTAGCCGCATTACATCGAAGCGCGCATTAATCGAGCTGGAACGGGAAGGCCTAATATACAGGAAACGCGGAAGCGGGAGCTTCGTCAAAAAACAAGAGATTTATATTGAATCCGATACAGGCACCTCAAATGCCAATCGGATTATTTCAATGATTCTTCCTTATATGGCGACACATGAATCGGACTATATAACCGGAGCATCGGACTATTTGGACGATAAAGGTTATTATTTAAGCATTCATAACAGCAATTGGAGCAGAGACAAAGAGAAGGAACTCCTCGTTCGAATTCCTAAGAACGGTTCAAGCGGCATCATATTGTATCCGATCAGCACCATTAGCAATATCGATTTGATCAATGCTATTTATTGGAACGACTATCCGATTGTAACGATTGATCAGTACTTTGAAGGCATTCCGATTACGAGCGTTACTTCAAATAACTTTGAAGGCGGTTATGAGATCGCGAAGCAGCTGCTTGAGTTTGGTCATGAGCGAATTGCTTTTGTTTCCAGCATCAGCATCGAATTTCGCAGTTCGGTGCGCGATCGGTATCAAGGCTACTGCAATGCGCTGAAGGATTACAAAATTCCGATTGATCCTGACTTAATCGTTTCGGATTTCTATAGACAAGTAGATGAAACAAATAGCAAAACCTTTTATAAAACAATGATTGCTTCGCTGATTCAGGCTGGAGTAACAGCGATTCAAGTTGAGCATGATCACCTTGCCGTCGAACTTCTTAAAAATGCGATTGAAATGGGATTGCAAGTTCCAGGACAGCTTTCAATTGCCGGCTTCGACGATCATATCATTGCGCAGCATGTGGAGGTTCCGCTTACGACCGTAGCCCAAGATTATAACGAAATAGGCCGTAAAGCGGCTGAATTAATCGTTAATCGAATTGAACGAGCTGATTTTTCACCGCAAAAATTACAGGTTCCCATTCGTGTGGTTGAGAGAGAGTCCATTGGCGTGCAGACGGCAGATGATCAAGCCTCGGTCAAATCGGTATAGACAATCTATTGTTCTGCGTCATTCATTTTAGTGTAAAAAGCTGGCCCTAATGGCCAGCTTTTTTATTTGGTATAATCAATAATGTATTTTACTATATTAAGTATATTCATTGTTTACAAAAAATAGTATTGCGATTATAATAACTTTTGTAAGCAGGCTAAAAGGTATATCTAATTACATAGCCAAGTTGGTTTGTAATTGAAGTGATGCACCTTGAGAACGAACCGATTGTACAACAATGGATATATCGGTTATTTTTGCTTGCGAAGAATGTAAGCGCTTTATAACTGGTTTTATTATGCCGTTAAGGAGGGCTGTTCGGTATTTCTGTCTAGAGCTTTGTTAAAGCGTTTCGTAATCATGTCTTTTTAAAATTTCAATCCAATATGAATGATGGGGGATTTTAAATGAAAAAGCTAAAATTACGCTCGTTTGCAGTCATTGCTTTAATACTTATGGTTTCGATTGTAGGATGCTCCGGAAAAAATGGTGCTAACAGCAATCAAGGGAAAGAAACGAATGCAGTTTCTCCGACAAATGCTGAACCAACAACAGAAGCGACTGTGGCGCCGGAAGAGAACAAATACGATTTAAAAGGTCAGACGATTAAAATCGGCGTATGGTACGACGGAGCTGATCCAAGATTAGTAGAAGAAAAAGGTCCCGCAGAAGAAGCGCAAATCAAATTGATTGAAGATGCGGAGAAAAAATATAACGGCAAAATTGAATTTGTAAAGTTCGGCGACTATGGAAAGTATATTGAAAATTTCACGACGACCTCTCTCTCAGGCACACCGTTTGCGGATATCGTTAGGATCGAGCTTTTCTGGGCGTTTCCACAGCTTGTGAACAAACAGTTCATTCAGCCAGTTGATGAGTTTTTGGATTTGAATGATCCGAAATATATTAGCTGGATGAAGGTTGGAGGAAGTTATGACGGCAAGCAATACGGGATGACGGATTCAGCTCCTTCTCCGTACGGCATGTTTTATAACAAAACGCTCGTTCAGAAGCTTGGCCTAGAGGATCCATACGAGCTTCAACAAAAAGGCGAATGGACATGGGATAAATTCCGTGAATTTGCAAAAACCGCAACAAAGGATACAGACGGCGATGGAAAAACAGATGTATTTGGCGTAACCGGCGCTTACGGTAAAGTTAAAGCATTTGCAGAGCAGATGGTCTACACGAACAACGGGGCTCTGGACAAGGATGCCAGTGGAGAATACAAATTCGCTATGAACAGTGAAAATGCGATTGAGTCCTTGCAGTTCATATCTGATCTCTACAACACAGATAAATCGATCATGCAGCCGGTTCCTGAGGATGCAGCGAAAGAGTTCATCGCTGGCAAAGGCGTTATCTATGCAGGATTCAGCTGGGAGCTTGGCACGTTTGTCGATAGCATGAAGGATCAACAACTTGGTTATGTTTTCTTCCCGAAAGGCCCTAAGGCTGATCGTTATGTTTCCTACACACCGTTTGGCAATATGTTCATGGTAGCTAAATATTCGAAAAATGCTGAGGTTGCTGTGAAAATTCTTGATGAGATTAGTCTTCATGAAGAGGGCAGAAAGCTAGCCAATGAGTCATGGGAAACTTCTTACCCAAGCAAAGAGTCGCTCGATACTCGGAAACAGATGGCCGACAACATTGAGTATATCTCCTACTATGGCATTCCAGATGGCGAGAAGCTCTTTGAAGGTGTCGTCAAAGAAATTACAGAAGGCAAAGTATCGCCGTCTACTGCAGTTGACAAAATTAAACCGCAGTTTGAAGCGAACATGAATAAATTGCTTCAAGACAACAAATAAAATTTTGTCAAAAACTCTCAGCAGGCTCCTATTTTAATAGAGAGCCTGCTAGGGAGGAGGGGGAAACGATGCGGCGACCAAGCGTTAAAGTCATTTCGTTATTGCTTCTGTCACTAGCTGTTTGCGTCTCCTTGTTTTTTCAAGAGTCCGCACTAAACGGCACGGTTACTGCTGAAGGAACATCGGCAAGCAATCGGAATACCCATCCGACGGCTTTAGATACGCCATATGTAAAGGGTGGTTATGACGAATACTTGTCTAAATATGATCCTATTCAACTGGCGTCTAGCGATACGATTGTAATCGAAGGAGAGAGCTACAGCGAAGTTAAAGGAATGGAAGTTTCTATCGTTGAGAATAGAGCGGGCAATCAGGGGCAAGCGGTTCTCACGGAGGATTCAGGTGCGATTTCCTGGGCATTCGAGGTTAAGCAAGAAGGACTATACAATCTCGGTATACATTTTTATAGCGAGCCGGGCAAGGATTCAGATATTGAACGGGAGCTGTTAGTGGATGGGCAATCGCCATTTAATGAAGCTAGAAGCATAACCTTCAATCGAATATGGAAAAACGAGAAGCAAAGCTTCGATCGCGATGCAAGGGGAAATGATCTGCTGCCTAACCAAATCGAAGAGTATATGTGGCAGGAAAGCTTAATTAAAGACAACACGGGCTTTTATGATGAGCCTTTTTTATTTTATTTCTCGAGAGGCCAGCATACACTGACGCTGACTTCGGTTAAAGAGCCGCTCGTCATCGATTGGTTAAAGCTGTCTGCACCGGAAATTGCTCCTACATATGCAGAGGTTGCCAGCAAGTATAAAGAAGATGGGCTAAAGCCGGCTGCAGACGTTTCGATCAAGCTTCAAGCAGAGCAAGCTTTATACAAATCTACGCCAAGCTTGCTGCCTTATAATGATCGTTCTTCTCCCGCGGTCGAACCTTACCATGTATCAAAGCTTCGCAATAATGCAATGGGTGGATGGGCATGGAGAATGCCGGGACAATGGATGGAATGGGAAATTGAAGTAGAGCAAGAAGGGCTCTATCAAATCGCTTTGAAAAACCGTCAAAACTATTTGAATGGCATGTCTGCGCTGCGCTCCATTTATATAGATGGGAAGCTGCCCTTTAAGGAGTTGAAAGAGGTTCAGTTTCCATATAACCATTCTTGGCAAATGAATGTTTTGGGAACGAGCAAAGATGAGCCTTATTTATTCCATCTTACTAAAGGCAAGCATCGGTTGCGGATGGAAGTGACGTTGGGCGAGCTGGCGCCAATATTGCGATCGGTGGAAACGAGCATTCTTGAGTTAAATGCCTTGTATCGCCAAATCATCAGCTATACAGGTACCGTTCCGGATACCTTCCGTGATTACAATCTGGAACAGCGCATCCCTGAAATGATTGAAGTGTTTGAGAAACAAAGCGAGCTGCTCTATAGCATTGCGAGCAGTATGGAAGGACCATCCGAGAGTGGAAATGACCGTACAGCGATTATTAATAGACTAGCGTATCAGCTTAAGGACATGGCGGGCCGCCCGGAATCCGTACCATCACGGATCGAAGCATTTAAGACGAATGTAGGCGCGCTTGGCTCATGGATGCTTACGATCAATGAACAGCCGCTTGCCTTGGATTATTTAATCGTTAGCTCGCCAGAAGTAAAGCTTCCGAAGCCCGAAGCAACCAGATGGGCAAAGATGTTAACAGGGATCAAATCGTTCGCAGCATCATTTAGTGAAAACTACGATGATTTCTCGGATGAAGAAGAGACGAAGCAAAGCGTGACTGTATGGGTAACATCGGCTCGTGACCAAGCACAAGTCATTAAACGATTGATAGATGATCGTTTTACGAGTACGACGGGCATACATGTGAATTTAAAACTCGTAAGCGCGGATGTGCTTCTACCGTCAACCGTCTCGGGGAAAGGGCCGGATGTTGCTTTGCAGGTTGGCAACGACTTGCCGATGAATTACGCGAGCCGCAGCGCTCTTCAGGATTTATCTGCGTTTCCAGATTATCCGGAAGTACAGCAGCAGTTTCTAGCCAGCGCCATGGTGCCTTATGAATATAAAGGAAGCTACTACGCATTGCCTGAGCAGCAAACGTTTCCGATGATGTTTTTCCGAAAAGATATATTGGAGGATGAGCTGCATTTGGAAGTGCCGGAAACTTGGCAGGATGTCTATGATATGCTGCCTACGCTCCAGAAGCATAACTTGCAGTTTGGTTTACCGCAAAAACCGCTTGATTCCATTGGCAATGAGCTTGCAACGACGAATATTATGACGCTTCCGCCCAATCCTGCATTTGCGATGTTTCTGCTTCAGCAAGGCGGCCAGTTTTATAAGGACGGTGGTAAATCGAGTGATTTGGATTCAGAGACATCGATTTCGGAGTTCAAGAAGTGGACCGATTTTTATGTCAATTATAAGATTCCAATCGCAGCTGATTTCGCAAACCGCTTCCGAACAGGCGAAATGCCAATCGGTATCGTCGATTATACGATGTATAACAAGCTGACTGTTTTTGCACCTGAGATCAAAGGGCTGTGGTCATTTGCACCCGTTCCAGGCGTTGCTGCTGCCGATGGTTCCTTCCACCGCGAGGTAGGCAGCGGAGGCTCGGCATCGATTATGTTCAAGCAAGCGAAAAACAAAGAAGAGGCGTGGACCTTCTTGAAATGGTGGACAGGCAAAGATACGCAGGTTGCTTTTGGCAGACAAATGGAAATTCGAATGGGTGCTGCTGCTAGATACCCAACGGCAAATATGGAAGCGTTAGCTTCACTTCCTTGGCCAACGAAGGATTTTCAAATGCTGCAGGAGCAAATGAAATGGGTTAAGGGCATTCCAGAGGTTCCGGGTGGATATTTGACAGGCAGAAACATCGATAATGCATTCCGCCGTGTTGTCGTTCAAGGAGAAGATCCGCGTGAAACGATGGACAAATATGTAAGGGCGATGAATGAGGAAATTACATTAAAGCGCAAGGAATTTAATCTTCCTTATTAGAAACGAGGGGCTTAAATGAAACAGCAGGTAGCAGCCCGCCCCGTAACAAGGGGGAAAGGCGATTCACGTATTCTAGCTCACGGGAAAGAGCTGAAGCCAAAATTAACGCGCATGTTTGTTGAAATGAAAAAAAGTAAACACGCTTATGTGCTGCTGGCACCATACTTTATTATTTTCTGCACATTTACTGTACTCCCTGTGCTATTATCGCTGCTGCTCAGCTTTACGAATTTTAATTTTCTTGAGAAGCCTAGGTGGATTGGCTGGCAAAACTATTCAAGACTACTCGTTCAAGACGATATTTTTCTAATTGCGGTAAAAAACACGTTTTTGTTCGCGGCCATTACGGGGCCGATTAGTTACTTGGCATGCTTCTTGTTTGCATGGCTTATTAACGAGCTAAGGCCGAAGATAAGAGCTTTTCTAACGCTCGTCTTGTATGCGCCATCGATTGCGGGCAATACCTATTTGATTTGGCAGCTATTGTTCGCAAGCGACTCCTATGGTTATGCGAATTCTTTTCTAATGAAGTGGGGCTTCATTATGGAGCCGATTCAGTGGCTGCAAGATACAAGGTATGTGCTGGGCATTCTTATTCTCGTTCAGCTATGGCTAAGCCTCGGCACATCCTTTCTAGCCTTTATCGCAGGGCTGCAAAATGTAGATCGCACCCTGTACGAAGCGGGAAGCATTGACGGCATTCGCAACCGCTGGCAGGAATTGTGGTTCATAACACTGCCTGCTATGCGTCCACAGCTGATGTTTGGTGCGGTTATCCAAATTACGTTGGCGTTCTCCATCGCAGAGATCTCCATCTATATGATCGGTTTCCCAAGTGTGGATTACGCAGCACACACCATTGTTACCCATTTGGTTGATTACGGCTCCATTCGGTATGAGATGGGCTATGCGTCGGCGATTGCCACGGTATTGTTCAGTATCATGCTCCTTACAAATCTCTTAACGCAGAAGCTGCTGGGAAAAGTGGGTGAGTAGAGGGATGAAACGATCTTTTAAAGTGTCAAAGAGGCTGAATCGTTCCTTGTCAGTCGATATACTGCTGTTTCTGCTGCTTGGCGGCGTCGCTTGTTTTATGGCATTGCCGCTTGTGTTCACAATCAGCAATGCATTTAAGCCGTTGGATGAAATTTTCTCCTTTCCTCCAAAGCTGTTCGTTCGAAATCCTACTTTCAAAAATTTCAGAGATTTGCTTGGTATATTCAGTGATTCGTGGGTGCCCTTCTCAAGATACGTATTCAATACTTTTTTCATTGCTATCGTGGGCACCGTGGGGCATGTCATTTTTGCTTCGGCAGCGGCGTATCCTCTTGCCAAGCTTAAATTTCCGGGGAAACGAGTGTTGTTCTCGCTCGTTGTACTCTCCCTGATGTTTACCGCCTATGTTACACAAGTGCCGAACTACATGATCATATCGTGGCTTGGTCTGATTAATACGTATTGGGCGATCTTGCTGCCTGCTTTCGGCATGACTCTAGGATTGTATCTCATGAAGCAATTCATGGAGCAAATCCCGGATGCTCTATTAGAAGCAGCCAAAATTGACGGAGCGAGTGAATACCGAATTTATTGGCAAATTATTATGCCGATCGTTAAGCCAGCTTGGCTGACGTTAATCATTTTCTCCTTGCAAAGCTTATGGACAAATGGTTCAGTAACGAGCCACAAATATATTTACAGCGAGCAATTAAAAACAGTTGATTATGTCTTTGGCCAAATCGCAAGCGGAGGACTTGTTAGAACAGGACCGGTAGCTGCGGTTACACTGCTGATGATGCTTGTGCCGATCACCGTATTTATCGTAACGCAGAGCAATATTATTCAAACCATGTCTACATCAGGCTTGAAGGAATAACAGGAGGGAAGCAACGGATGAAGAGAATCATCGCCGCGTTATTTATCGCATCGCTCATAATCGGTGCGGCCGCTCCTGTTGCAGAAGCCGCAATAGATACCTATCAGTATTCCTATTGGGGAGATGCTGTGCCCTCGCCGAATGCATACAAAATGGAGCAAGTCATTTACGGTGACAATTGGAGCAGTGGGCGTCTTGCTTCGCCAATGGATATGTTCGTTGGCAAGGATGAGCGAATATACATTGCGGATACGGGCAATAACCGAATCATTATATTAAACAAGGAATTTCAAGAAGAACTGGTCATTTCCAAATTTGATAATGAAGGAAAAGAGGATGCGCTGAATAAGCCGGAGGGGGTATTTGGCACAAACGATGGTCTCATCTATGTGGCAGATACACTCAACCGAAGACTTGCCGTATTTGATACTGCGGGTAAGTTCATACGAGCAATAGGCGAGCCTAAATCAACGCTGCTGCGGCCAGGGTTTCAGTACGCGCCAATCAAGGTGGCCGTTGATAAAGCGAAGCGAATATTAGTCGTTAGCCGCGGGTCTTACGAAGGAATGATGGAGTTTGACGATGAAGGGCAGTTTATCGGCTTTATTGGAACGAACCGCGTAAAGTTCAGCCCAATTGATCTGTTCTGGAAACGGATATCGACCAAAGCACAGAGACAGCAAATGGAGCAGTTCATACCGCTTGAATTTAACAATCTCGATCTTGATGAGGACGGGTTCATCTACACCTCAACCTCAGAAGAGGATTCGAACCGGCCGATCAAACGGCTGAATCCATCGGGAGCTGATATTTTGCGGAGCAAGGGTTATTTTCCGCCCAAGGGTGATATTGGCACTCTGAAGACGGGGACCAATCCGGGCAGTTCCATATTCATCGATGTGGCTGCGGATCAAGCAGGCATGTACAGTGCGCTTGATTCTAAGCGGGGACGGATATTTACTTACGACAAGGATGGAAATCTGCTGTACGTGTTTGGAGGATTAGGAAGCAAGCAGGAGAATTTCCGTACCCCCTCTGCCATTGAAATTATGGATGATCATATACTTGTGCTGGATAAAGATAACGGACGGTTGACGGCATTCGAGCCAACCCGGTATGGCAGCTTGATTAGGGAAGCCGTTATTTCGCTTTATCATGGCAAAACAGAGCAATCCACAGCCGCTTGGGAGAAGGTGCTTCAGCTAAACGGAAATGTGGAGGTGGCCTATTTAGGTATCGGCAAATCGTTGCTCAAAAAAGGCGAATATCATGAGGCGATGTCTTATTTCAAGCTTGGGAACAACAGGGAGTATTACTCCGAAGCCTTTAAGGGTTATCGAAAAAGCATCGTGCTCGCGCATTTTGGCACTATTGTTCTCGTTGTTGCACTAGCTGTTGTACTTGGTTATGCCCTCATGAAGTGGAATCGGAGAAAGGTGAATGGCCAGCACTTTCAGGAGTTCGGCATTATCAAAAACCCTTTCTACACGATGATGCATCCCTTTAATGGCTTCTGGGAAATGAAATACGAGCAGAAGGGCAGGCTCAAGCTCGCTTTCGGCATTGTGTTTCTGCTTGTCATCTTCACCATTATTAAGCGGCAATACAGCGGCTTCGTCGTCAATTTCAACAACCCAAGCCAATTGAACAGCTTGAACGAATTAACTTTTATCGTATTGCCTTTTGTTCTGTGGTGTGTTGCGAACTGGTCCTTAACGACCTTGATGGATGGTGAAGGTAAATTCAAGGAAATTGTGATGGCGACAGCTTATGCGATGATGCCATTAGTTATCATTTATTTGCCTCAAACGCTGTACAGCAATTTAATTACAGGCAGCGAAAGCTCGTTCTATTATTTGCTTGATGGGGTTGCCCTGATTTGGTCAGCATGGCTGCTGTTCACAGGTACGATGACAGTGCATCAATATTCAGCTGGGAAAACGGTTATGACGATGCTGCTTACACTCGTTGTCATCGGAATTATTGTTTTTATCGGGGTATTATTATTCAGCATGCTTCAGCAGATGATCAGCTTCGCCATTTCTGTCTATAAGGAATTATCGTTCAGATTGTAGCGTGCGGGAAGGAGAGATGGTCGTGACAGGTAAGAGGAAGATGTCCAGCATCCTGTTCGCGGCACTGCTTGCGAGCGTTGTTGCTGCAAGTGCGGCAGGCTGCAGCAAGAAGGAAGAAGCTGGAGTGCAGATAAACCTCGGTACAAATGAAGCCGAGGCCGTCTCTGCTCAGCAGGAAGACCGGGTGATTGGGGCAGGACGTAAATCAACTGCGGTCAACACGGATAAAGAGCTGCAAGCGTTGTCAGCGATGGAATTAGTGAAAGAAAATGACGCGCTTCAGCTCTATATCAACCGTGAAACGGCAGAAATTGCCCTAAAGGACAAACGCGACAGCTACGTCTGGTTTTCAAACCCGGTAGAGAGAAGCGAGGATCAGAAAGCTTCGCCTTTGTACCATTCAGAGCTATCCTCACAGGTGCTGCTTACTTACTACAATGAAAAAGGGCAGGTCAACGCTTTCAACAGCTATGATGATAGCGTCGCAAAGCAGCAATTTGAAATAACGGACGCAGAGAACGGGATCAAAGTCGTTTATCGACTAGGCAATATTGCCAAAGGTTTCGCTAATATTCCAAAGGTAATCAGCAAAAAAAGATTTCAAGAGCAAATCTTGGATCAGATTGCCGATGAAGAGCTGAGGAAAAGTGTTGAATACAAATTCAGCTTCGATGAGGCAAAACAAATTTATGTCGTCCGCAAGCTGCAGGATTACGTAGCGGAGGAAATCTCTGCGGCACTGGAAGCTGCGGGCTACACAGCGGAGGATGCGCAGCAGGATAACGAAGAGAACGGCGCAGCCGACGCTGCATCAGCCGCAAGGGCAGAGTTTACGATTCCAATTCAGTACACGCTGGATAATGAGCAGCTTGTGGTAACGATTCCGGGCAAGGAGCTGCAATTCAATGCGGAATATCCAATTGCCAGCGTACAGGTGCTTAAACATTTTGGCGCTGCTGGTGTGAAGGAGTCGGGATACTTGTTCGTGCCTGACGGCGCAGGCGCTCTAATTGAGCTGAACAGCGGAAAGCACCAAGCGGAACCCTATAATTTGCCTGTGTACGGCAATGACGGTACGTACAATGTGAAAGAGAAAATACAGACGAATGAGATGACAAGGCTGCCGGTATTTGGGCTTAAGCGATCCGACCATGCTTTGTTTGGGATCATTGAAAATGGAGATGCGATGGCAAGCATCACAGCAGATGTAAGCGGACGAAACGACTCCTATAATACCGTTGGCAGCAAGTTTCAAATTTCATCAATGGACTTTTACACGCTTACGTCGGGGACAAAAACGAGCTCCGTGCCGATGTTCCAAAAGAAAAGGTACGAAGGCGACTTATCCATAAGATATTCCTTTCTTAGCGGTGAAACATCCGATTATGTAGGAATGGCTGCTGAATATCGCAATTACTTAATCCAAAAATTCAATATACAAAAGCTGGATAAAGTCGAGGATTCGCCGTTTGTGATGGAGCTGGTAGGAGCATTCCGGGTAGATAAATCATTCCTCGGAATACCGTATGAAGCAACACAATCGCTAACCAGCTTTGCTGAAGCGAAAAACTTGCTGCAAGAGCTGATGGATACGGATATCCAACATATCGATTTGCGTTATGTCGGGTGGTTTAATGATGGTATTCGACACAGCTCGCCAGCAAGTATCAAAGTAGTGAATAAGCTGGGAGGCAAAGAAGGGCTTCGTGAGCTAGCTGATTTTGCACAGAAAAACGGGATCGGCTTCTACCCGGATACAGCCTTTTTGGAAAAATACAAAGGTTCCAGCGGATCGGCTACATGGCTTGATCGCGGAGAAGCAAAGGTTTATCAATATAATCCGGTTATGTACGATCAGGATACTTCGAAATTTTCCCACTATATCTTATCGCCTGCTGCGCTGCCGAAGCAAATAAACGGTTTTTTGGCGGATTACAAAGCGCTCGGGCTGCAGGGATTATCGCTAAGAGATATGGGAAATCAGGTTAATTCCGATTACAATCCAGATAAAACGATAACCCGTCAGGAAGCGCTGGAAATGATCAAGACACAGACGAATAAGCTGAGCCTTCAGGCGCAATCGATCATGGTGAATGGCGGCAACGCATACAGCTTGCCTTATGCAGATGTAATCGTTAACGCACCGACCAAGAGCAGTCTGATGAATATTACAGATCAGGATATTCCGTTTTATCAAATTGCATTGCATGGCTATTATGATTTGGCTGGCTCACCTTACAACATGGATGATAAACAAAATCCTTGTCTATCGATGCTGAAGGCGCTGGAAACGGGCTCGAGCTTATATTATCAATGGTACGCCAGTGACTCAACGAAAGTGAAGGACACCGACTACGATAATCTTTATGCTTTGAACTACAAAGATTGGCTTGATGAAGCGGTGCAGCTCTATAAGGAAGCGAATGGCGTATTGTCGAAGGTTCGGAATCAGGTCATTGTGAAGCATCGACAAATCGTGCCGGGCGTCGTGGAAACGACATTTCAGAACGGTTATGTCATTACGATCAACTACAATAATAAGGCGATAGCAGTAGAGGGCATGCAGCTTGCAGCTCAAAGTTATCAGGTAGGCGGTGAGGCAGATGTTCAATAAGCCATTGACCTTGGCGCAGAAAAAAGCATGGTGCGGCGTGCTGTTCGCCACGCCATTAATGCTGGGATTAGTCATGCTGTTTATCATGCCGCTCATTCAATCCTTACGATTCAGCTTAAGCTCAATAAGTTTGGTTGAAGGCGGCTTCGCAGTAAAGTATGAGGGTTTCGCAAACTTTCGTCATTTATTTCTGACCAATGCGGATTTTCCGCGCAGACTGACTGAATCGGTTACAGATATGATCGTTAATGTGCCAATCATCATCGTATTCAGTCTCTTTGCAGCGGTGCTGCTGAATCAGAAGTTCAGAGGAAGAGCGATGGCAAGGGCAGTCTTTTTTCTACCCGTCATTCTAGCATCTGCGGCAATAGCCAATATGGACATTAGCAGCTTTGTCGGAAGCTCTTCTTCATCTAGCGGAAGCGGAAATCTCATGCAAAGCTTTGAGCTGAAAAAGATGATGATGGAGTCCGGCTTGGCGCCTGTATTCGTAAATTATATTTCGGATGCGGTTGACCGAATCTATGAAATTATTAGCTCCTCCGGCGTCCAAATTCTTATCTTTCTTGCGGGCTTGCAATCCATTTCTCCCTCACTGTACGAATCTGCAAGAATTGAGGGGGCAACGGGCTATGAGATTTTCTGGAAAGTTACATTCCCAATGATGACGCCGCTTATTCTGACGAATTTAATTTATTCCATTATTGATTCATTCAATAACAATTCGGTTAACGCACTTATTTCAGAAACGGCATTCAAAACGTTTGAGTTCGGGCAGAGCGCAGCGATGTCTTGGGTGTATTTTATCGTTGTCGCAATAGTACTTAGCCTATCAGCGGGCATCATTTCGAGAAAAGTGTTTTACTACGATTGAGAAGGAGGAGAGGCCATGAAGCTGCCGGCCATTCACGCGGAAAGGTTTCACCGCCACTATAATCCGGTCGAGAGATCGAAGCGATTGTTATGGACGTTGCTAAGGTCAGTACTCGTTTCTGGTTTTTGTTTTATTATATTATTTCCGCTATTTCTTCGTTTCTCGGTCGCATTCCGCAACAAAATTGATATCTATGATCCGACGGTGCTGTGGATTCCTAGAAACTTCACGTTGGATAATTTTAAAATTGCGATGGAAGCGACCCACTACTGGGCTACTCTACTGAATACGTTTTTGATATCGGCGGGAACGACTGCCATTCAACTCGCATCCTGTGCGCTAGCGGCATACGCTTTTGCAAAATTGAAGTTTAAAGGCAGCGGCATCCTCTTTGGATTCGTTATATTCACCATTGTTGTACCGCCGCAGACGATTATGATTCCGCTATATTTAACGTATAGGTACTTTGATATGTTCGGTTTAGTAGGTTTGTTTTCGAAGAGGGACAGCTTTAATCTAATTGATACCTTTTGGCCTTTCCTGATTTCATCCGCAACGGGAATGGGGCTCAAAAACGGTCTTTATATTTATATTTTTCGGCAATTTTTCCGAGGCATTCCGAAGGAGATTGAAGAAGCGGCCGTTGTTGACGGCTCAGGTGTTTTTAAAACCTTCTATAAGATCATGCTGCCGAATGCCGTTCCTGCAATTGTTACGGTTGTGCTGTTTTCCTTCGTATGGCAGTGGAATGACAGCTATTATGTCTCGTTGTTTCTCAGCAAAGTAAAAGTATTGTCAACTCAGTTAGCAGACATGGGCTCTGTGCTTGGCAAAGAACCTGATCTTGTGTATCAATCCATGCTGCTGAATACGGGCGTTCTCCTGCTTATGCTCCCGCTTATTATTATGTACTTGTTCGTACAGCGCTATTTCGTCGAAAGTGTAGAACGTACAGGCATCGTAGGCTAACGCAAGCAAAGTGAGCATTAATCGGCATTAGGCAAGCACGTGGAGCAGCGTCTTTGCTTTCATCCCAAACAGAGAATGGAGAAGGATACTTTGATATCATCTACTACTGTTCATATCATTTCACACACCCATTGGGACAGGGAATGGTACTTGCCATATGAGAAGCACCATGTTAGATTAATTGCGCTTATCGATCGATTGCTTGAGACGCTGGAGCGAGATTCGAATTTCAAAAGCTTTCATCTTGATGGCCAGACGATTATATTAGAAGACTATTTGCAAATTCGTCCGGAAAAAAGAGCGCTGCTTGAGCAGTATGTTCGCGAAGGACGCATTCATATTGGACCGTGGTATATTTTGCAAGATGAATTTTTGACGAGCGGTGAAGCAAATGTACGCAATCTCGCTTATGGACACCGAGATGCTATGCAGTTCGGCAAAGCTGCAAAGGTGGGTTATTTCCCGGATTCGTTCGGAAACATTGGGCAAGCACCGCAGCTGATGCTGCAAGCAGGGATCGAGAATGCTGTGTTCGGACGCGGTGTGAAGCCAACTGGCTTTAATAATGAGGTTTCTCAAACGAAAGCCTACGAATCACCGTTCTCCGAGATGATATGGGAGGCTCCTGACGGCTCAAGAGTGACCGGCATTCTGTTCGCCAATTGGTACAGCAACGGCAATGAAATTCCAACTGAGCCAGAAGCGGCCGGTGCTTATTGGCAGCGTAAATTAAAGGACGTCGCCGAGTATGCTTCAACGCCTCACTGGCTCATGATGAATGGCTGCGATCATCAGCCGGTGCAGACGGATGTAGCACAAGCTATTGCGACTGCGCAGCAGCTATTTCCGGAATATCAATTTGTCCATTCGAATTTTGAAGATTATATTGAGGCGGTAACCGCATCGCTCCCTGAGAAATTGTCCATCGTCAAAGGTGAACTGAGAAGCCAGCATACCGATGGCTGGTCGACACTTGTTAATACTGCATCTTCGCGAATCTATCTTAAGCAAATGAACCAAACAGGTCAGACGCTGCTGGAGAAAGTGGCCGAACCGATAGCAGCCTTTGCTTATTTGACAGGCCATGCTTATCCTCATCATCTATTCACATATGCTTGGAAAACATTGATGCAAAACCATCCGCATGACAGCATTTGCGGATGCAGTGTCGATGAGGTCCATGCAGAGATGGTGACCCGTTTTGCCAAAAGTAAGCATGTCGCCGAAAGTATTATCGAAGACAGTTTATCCGCGGTCGCTTCGAAGGTAGATACGAGCGAATTTGCTACCTTTGGAGAGGTTGCTTCTACACTCGTTGTTGTTAATACAACGGGCTGGCTGCGTTCTGGTGTTGTTTCCACTGATGTTGAAATCGAGCGCATCTATTTCAATAGTGGAATAGATTTTTACACGATGAAGCAGCGACTGAAGGAAATTGATTTAGCAGGTCTATACCTCGTAGAGTCAGAGGGCAGTAAGGTATCCAGCGGCATAGAAGATCTAGGCGTACAATTCGGATACGATTTGCCCGAGGATCAATTCCGTCAGCCTTATTTTGCTAGAAAAGTACGTATTCAATTTGAGTCGCACGGTGTACCAGCACTTGGCTACAAAACCTATGCGCTGATTAGAAATGATCTTTCTAAACAGCTTCAAGCTGAAGAAGGCTCTCTAATTAGAAATGAACGAGAGATGGGCAATGATTATTTGACTGTAACGATCGCTGATGACGGTTCCTTGACTATTGATGATCATCGTTCGAATGAAGTGCTGCGCAATCAGTGCATATATGAAGATACAGGAGACATTGGTAATGAGTATATGTACCGCCAGCCAAACGGTGACGTCCCGCTGACAACGAGAGGCCTTCGAGCCGAAATACGCATAACGGAAGATACACCTTTTCAAGCCAGCTTTGAAATTACGCACCAGATGTTAATCCCAAAGTCGGCAGAAGAGCTGTTGCAGCAGGAGAGAGAAGAGCTGATTTGGTTTACTGGACGAAAATCAGGCAGGTCGGATAAGCACATTCCTTTTACGATTAAGACGAAGGTATCACTTAACAAAAATGGGCAAGCACTGCAAATAGAAACCACCTTTAACAACGAGGCTCTTGACCATCGTTTGCGTATGTTGTTCCCGGTAGACTTTCAATCGAAGACACATTTGGCAGATTCAATCTTTGAAGTGGTGGAGCGGGATAATACCCCATCGGAGGAATGGAGAAACCCAAGCAATTGTCAGCATCAGCAAGCTTTTGTGACGTTGATAGGCGAGAAGCAGGGAGTTACGATCGCCAACCTTGGTTTAAATGAATATGAAGTTTTGCGAGAAGAAGATGAAAACAATACCATTGCGGTTACTTTGCTGCGTGCGGTGGGGGAGCTAGGTGATTGGGGATACTTCCCGACCCCTGAGGCGCAGTGTCTCGGCGAGCATACGGTTAAGCTTGAAATTATACCGTTTCCGGTAGAGAATCAGCATGCAAAGTCGGAGTTCATTGGGCATGGAGCTATGGCATCGATGAAGGAAGCTTATCAATATCAAGTTCCATGGATAGTAAAGCAGACGGGTACACAAGAGGGTGAGCTTCCAAGTAGTTTTTCCTTTATGCAATGGGAGGGTGACAAACTATGTTTGTCTGCTCTTAAGGTATCGGAGAACACGGGGGATTTGATCGCGCGCTGGTATAATCTATCACGAGATGAGCAAACGTTAAGCGTATACCCTACGCTAGGCGTGAACGCAGCACATCGCAGCAGCGTTATGGAGCAGAGGCTGGAGGAGTCAGAGCTTGGCCGAATGGTGGTTCGTCCCGCTGAAATCATTACGCTTAGTTTAGATGTTTCTTTGTAAATTAGCATACGGAGTATAACACACCCCTAACTGTCTTTGAGAAACGGTTGGGGGTGTGCTATATTTCAAGAGGGATGAGGTTGACATGGACGTAAGCATCAAGTTTGCGGCATGGGCAAATATTATGAAAACAAGGGGAAGGTGTTACAGGTGAAAAGAGTACTGCTGCTCGGAGATTCGATCCGAATGGGCTATGAACCGCTTGTGCGCGAGGCTTTGAATGAAACGGCAGAGGTTGTCGCACCTGAGGAGAACGGCAGATTTGCGAAACATACGTTATGGGGAGTTAATTTGTGGATTAGAGATCTGGGCAAACCAGATATCGTTCATTGGAACAACGGATTATGGGATTTGCATCATGAAGCGCCAATGGTCGAGGCACTTACTTCATTAGAAGAATATTTGGAAACGCTTAAACGAACGGCGAATGAGCTGCAAAGAACGGGTGCAAACATCATATTTGCAACAACGACGCCTGTTCCAGCCGATGCGATTGGGCGCAGCAATGCAGAGATCGATTTATACAATGCGGCAGCTGTAAAGCTGCTGGAAAGCCTAGGCATACAAATAAATGATCTGAATGCTGCCATAAAAGAAGATCTAGCATTACATATTTGCGAGGACCGTTTGCACTTATCTGAACGAGGAAATCGTAGATGCGCGGAGAAAGTCATCGAGCACATACATAAATTTTTGTAATCTAAGGAGTAAGAGAAATGGCAGTCCAAAGCCTGTAGCTAGGCCGGACTGCCATTTCTTGTTTTAACGGATAAGGTTCACATCGTCGCATCGATCAAAAAAAGAGGTTTGCTGCTGCAAAGAGGTTTCATCATTTTTGACAGCGTGTATCGCTTTGGCGAAGTTGCTTGCGCACATTGAAATATACTCCTTACCATACGCTGCCGTCGACAATGAAGGATCGCCCGCAATCTGATTTGGAAATTCCATATACCAATGGATGCCAGCGGACAGCCTATGCTCCGTTAGCGTTCGTCCAAGACCTTTGGACTCCCACTCGCCTGGATTCAAACGGTCCATATGGACAAGAGACGGATTAATATGAAGAATTTGCGATGTTTCCATATGATCGGCATGCCCATAGTCATCTGGCGTTTCATAGGATTGATCAAGATGAGCAAGCTGCTCGGCATTTAATTCCCATAGATTATAGGCGTACACAACATAATCCTTGCGTTCATCGAGCATCGTTTGGACGAAATAGCTCAGCAGATTGTTATTGCCGCCGTGCCCATTGGCCAAAATAATTTTGTTGAAGCCGTTGCGCCTAATTTCCTTGCACACTTCCTGCAAGAGGCGCAGCTGCAGCTCGCTGCCAAGAGCAACTGTGCCTGCGTAATGCTTCACCTCGGATACTTGGCCGAAAATATAATAAGGAAAGATAACACATGACTCTAATTGAGCTGAATTCTCTACGATTTCTCTAGCGATCATCATATCCGTTCCGAGGGGAAGATGGTCGCCATGCTTTTCAAGACAGCCGATCGGCAGGACACAGACTCGGTTCGTTGACTTCACGGCCGCCTCAAATTCCTTGACGGTTAAGTTTTCCCATAACATACAGTTGGTCCTCTCTGTGTTGTTTAGTGGGCTGCCTTGGATACGTAAACGAGAATAATGGTTTCCAAATAATTAAGATCCGCAGCCATTCGTTTTTTAACCTCTATGTTCAAAGCACGATCCGATTCGATACGCTCCAGAAGCTTCTCTATTTTCTTAAGTGCTTCTTTGGCGTCCTTGCCGGCTGATTTTTTATCCTTCCAGCTTTTTTCAAGCTGCTCCAGCTCTTTTACATATTTCTTATCGTTATCCATCCCATTAAGCGGGACATAAATCTGTTTGATTTTGCGCTGCATTTCGGAAATGATCGTTTTGAAGGATGTTAAAACATCTTTGTCTGGCACGATAGCGGGTTTGCTGTAGAGCCCTGCTAAAAGCGCTTTGTCATATTCATTTCCAAACAACGATTCAAATTCGAACAAAGCTGAGCCGGAGACGCCTACTGCGACGGATTCGTTTATTTGTTTAAGCAGCATCTCCTTCGTTAAGCCGAGATTCGTTCCGACACCAATGACGATCAGCGCTTTGTTGTTTGCGAGTGCAACGGAGTTTAAGGAATCTGTGGCAACAGATGAAGCGTCTGGATGATAGGACATCGGAAAGAGCTGGTCGATATAGTTTTTGGCAATCCAATCCTTTGGCTCCTGGTGCATGAACTCTGGCCCATTCACATAGTTTGGCCATACGGCGGCTGAGACTCGGATATCCGGCTTCAATTTTTTGGCTTCACTGGAGATCCGATATACGAACTCATTAATCGTATTTTTTCTAAAATCAACCCACGCTTGCCAAAGGTTGTCGCCGGGATGGAGGTCGATCGGATCTGCGCCATGCTTCTGCTTGAACAGATTGCGCGTATAAGAGTCATAACCAAAATCGTTCGTGTAATCACCTGCATCGGGATAACGAATATAGTCCAAATGCAAGCCGTCTACTTTATATTTCTGAAGCAGCTCCTTATAAATTTCAGAAACAAAGTCCCGTACTTCAGGCCTTACAGGGTTTAGGAAGTAGTACTGGGTGTTGTAAAGCGGAACGTCTTGATAATCGTGGCCTTGTCTACTGATCATGGACCATTCCGGCTTAAGGCTTCTGACGGGACCTGCCATACTGCCGACGCCTACCAAAAAGTTTTCGACCCATGCATGAACCTCGATGCCTGCTTTTTTGGCTTCAGTTATATAGGCGTTCAATACGTCAAAACCGCCATAAATCGGATTTTGAGCAGCTAGCGGATGGCTCGTTGGGTAAATCGTAAAGCCATTCCACCACGTCTCTAAGTAAATGGAGTTGATATTTAAAGCGTGAAGCTTCGCAATATGCTGCTGAACCTGCCCCAGATTCGTTTCCTTCGGACGAATCCAAATGGATCGATGGTCTACAGTGCGGGATTCATAGCCCATGAAGCTGGCTTTCTCCACCCGTGCGTTCAGCTCTGCGAACTGGACGGTGAAGGAAGCGAAATCACCTTGTGCAATCTGGCTTTTCAAATCGACCAATGCTGCTTGTGCAGATGTAATTTGCTGTTCCATACCGTTGTAGTTAATGTCTAGAAACTGCTGCTTGGAGAGAATAAGCTTTTGCTTTGCAGCATCTATTCCTATTTGCGCTTTATCCAGATAGGATTCTGGCGTGAACAGAAATAACGTTTGTTTCTTATCCGTGAGCAGCTTGAAGCTGCTGCCTATGGATACATGCTCGCTTAGCCAGCTTGCTTTGACGCCATGCCCGGATATGACATATCCGCCAGCTGGAATGGTAGAATTATTGCCGCTCACCTGCGTGACCTTGCCTTCCGAGTTTACGACAACCTCGTATCCCCAAGGATTTGTTCCCGTTGCTGCGCCATAGCTGTTGTCGTAAATAATGAGCTGATCCGTTCCGCGGTGTCCGGGGTATGGTTCATTGCTGCCGTCATCCCAGCCTCCGGGATTATCTTCTCTCGTTCGCGGATTTAAGGCGTCGTATCCTACTTTGGAGGCTTCAACTAACACTTCATTGTTCATATTCAATTCAACGGCATCTCCAATCCGCACAGTTCCATTTAATTTGGCAAAAAACGGACTTTCAGCTTGAATAGAGAGAACGTATCCACTCGCAGGAATGGATGAGTTGTTATCGAGCCAATTGCCGCTAGTATCCTGCGTCATCGTTGCTATTCGCGTAACGGAACCTCCGTCAACCGTGATCTCCATGCCCCATGGATTTGTTTTTGTTGCAGGGCCGTATTCTGGCAAATACAGAACGATATCCGCGGCTCCGCGCCCTGCATTAACCTGAGTAATTGGAACGATCTCTTCATTAACGGTGAAATATTGGGCTGGATAAACCGATATAGGAAAGCTCGTAGTAATGGAATCTCCAATCTTGAAGCCGCTGATCAATGGAGCTTTGTTTCCCGTTCCAGATATGACGTATCCGTTAGCAGGAATATAAGTGCCGTTAGTGCTGTTTGTGTATATGGCTGTAACGATATCGTTTGTAATAATGGCTTCTGTTGTCGGAACGAGCGGAGGTTTTGTTGTGGTTCCGTAGCTGCGGGTAAATATCATGAGTTTGTTGTCTTGACTCTCTTGATTAATGAGGTCAACGATGTGGTTTGTGCCGTCCTCAAGTGTAATGGATGGCTGGTCAGGAGAAGCGGGCTCTGAGAAGGCGGTTGAAGAAATGCTGATCAGAAGAAGGGCAACACAAAGGACGAGATTAAACAATCGTTTGGTCATCATGGCATACACCTCGAATCTTCTCATTTGTACGCATAAAACAGAACCTTACACTTCACCGCCTTTCGGATAAAGTAGCTGTTCATGTTCATGATGGATTGTTTATCTAGCAGTAGTGTACCAGCAAGCGGATCGTTTTTCCATAAATTTTATAAAAAGAGGATAATATTTTTATTTTCTATCTATTGCTTTAAATTTTCTGGCCAATGCGTCTCAATGCCTTGATTTTGAATAAGCGTTAAGAAAGCTTCCAGATGCTGCTTATTTTCTCGTACTTCATGCGGGGTGACTTGATTTATAATGGAGTAAGCGGCTAAATAACCTGCAGATTCACCGATGTTCCATTCGGTTGGATGCAGCCGGTAGCAGCCGTTTGTAATTTGAGTGGTGCCAATATTTTTACACGCAGGGAGCAAATTTTTCATCCGAACGGGGAGGAGGGCTCCGAGCGGAATTTCGTAAGGCAAGCTGGGAATGTAGAAGCCGCGATTGGATTTTGTTGTTGTGTGGAGATCTAGATGATAACTTCCGACGCCTACACTGTCCTCATATCGTTTGATCCCTTGATCCCCCCTGATTTCGAGGCTGACATCATGCTCCGTAATCGTATACTGCGCCTTTATTCTGCGAGATTCCCGTATATAAGGATGTTTGGCAATACCATCTTCTGTTCCAACAATGTCACCGCGAAGTCGAAGGCCGGGATAACCAATGCCTCCATCTGGACGCGGTGCTTCCGTTTGCAGCCAATAAACGAGCGATAGACTTTGCTGACGCGCACTCTTCAAATGTTTTTGTTTTTCTTCTTCAGTTACCTCATAAATAGGTCCTAAATAATAATCGTTTTGTGCCCAGTTAATTAAAGTGATATCGCTTTCAAACGAGCCTTCTTTAAACAAAGAACGGTCAATTATGCGCCTGTAAGTCCAGAAGGGCATGGGTTCTTTCCCATCGGGCATGAAGATAATTTCTTTGTCCTGGCACGGATCATGAATGTCTCCCATTTTCCAGCCGAACAGCGGGAAACGTGAATGCGCAGGAATGAAGCTTCGCCAAAAGTCATACTGCTCTGGTTTCTCAATCGTATAATCCGCGTTCTCCATGTGATCCAAAGCAAATACATACGTAAAGGATTGCATATCAAGGGAATCGGCCTGCTCAAGCGCATGCGGTTCTCCCGTTTCAGCTTTTGCTTCAGCTCCTGATACATACTCTGCACCGGCAAGAGGAAGAAGGTCGCCGCATTCGGTCGCGTCCAAATAGTAGGAGCCATGCAGCTTCTTCATTTCACCTGAGGTGATATGTTTGATAAGGACAGATTCAATCAGGTCTTCGTTTGCTTCAACCGACTCTAATTGACAGCCGAGTAGAATAGTTATTTTTCCACTGCTGATATGAGGGGCAAGCATGGTCTCAAGCACATGAAGCGCGGCTTTTGGCTCATGGCAAAGTCGGCTGACCCAGCCGTTTCCTGGGTTTAGGCGATCATTGTTTTTGGCGTCTTCTACTAAGGGATAATTATCCTTGTAATAGCGGCGAATACGGCCCCGAAACTCACGATATGTGCGGGTGCAGCCGAAGCTTTCAATCCAAGGATGCTCGTCGGGAGGAACGGCTTGACTAGTCAATTGCCCGCCAATCCAATCCGTTTCTTCTGTAACAATCACCTTCATGCCTAACTTGGCTGAGGATAGTGCAGCCATGCATCCGCCAAGCCCTCCGCCAAGTATAATAATGTCAGCCGTAATCGATTGTTGTTCCATTCGAGTCCCGCCCTTCTAGAATTGAATGAAAATTTGCTATATCGTAACACGAGATAGAGATTATATCCACCAATTATGATATTATTAAAAAAAATATCTTTTTCAAAATTCTGGCAGGCCATGGAGCCTATATCCGAACATTATTTTAATTTGTGAAAGTCAATTGAAGGAAAGAGGAGGGATTCTATTGCCTCAAGAGATCAATATGCAATGGGTTACGAGTCTTTGTATTCATTACGAGATTGGAGAGCCGCTCATTCAGCCAAGTCCGGTCACTGGCGGTTTGCTTCATCACATGTGGAAGCTCAGCACAACAGAAGGGCAATTCGCCTTGAAAATATTAAACCCTGAAATTATGTCAAGAGCAGGTGTATTGTCCAACTATTTGCTCTCGGAGCGTATTGCAGCAGCCGCAGCAAGTGCAGGTATACCTGTCGTCTTAGCAAAGACGGTTAATAATGACATCATTACTCAGGTTTCTGGTGTGGATGTTATGCTATTTGATTGGATTGATGGAGCTGTCATTACTCCTGCTGATTGCCGCAGGGAACACGCAAGTATAATTGGAGCTTTGCTTCATAAGATTCACAATTTGAAATTCGAGGAGCAGCATAGTCCACTATGGACCTCCTTCGGGCAGGACTACTTCAGGAATTTGATAGATGATGGACTCAGGTCAGCGACGCCATGGGCGCAGCAGATGGATGCTGGATTCAATGACTTGTTAGAATGGAATCATCAGTATCAGCAAGCCAGCCAGATGTTGAACGATAGCCAGTGCTTCAGCCATCGCGATTTGAATCCGAAAAACGTCGTTTGGAGGGACGGTCTTCATCCGCATATTATTGACTGGGAAGCAGCTGGTTCAACAAATCCAACAATGGAGCTGCTTGATGCTGCCTTAAGCTGGAGCGGGATTGATACGGGACACGTCAATAAAGAGACTTTTATGACGATGCTAGGCTCATATCAAAAGGCCGGCGGGACAGAGCTAACGCATGTGAAGGAAGCTTTCTACGGCAGAATGGGCAGTATGCTCGAATGGCTGGAGTACAATATGAGACGTTCGCTGCACACAGATATTTTCGGTGAGTCGGAGCAGCAGCTTGGCAATGAGCAGGTGCTGTTGACCTTCTCGTCCTTAAAGGAAATGTCAGCAAATATTGATGAGTGGATGGCATGGATAGAGGAGAGGGATCAGAATGAAACCAGCAATAAATAAAAAAATTATCGTCATTGCCCACCGAGGTGCGGCCGGGTATGCACCCGAGAATACGATGGCGTCGTTTCAGCTTGCGATCGAGATGAAGGCTGATTTCTTGGAACTGGATATTCAGCTTACGAAGGATGGGCAGCTTGTTGTTATTCATGATACAGAGGTTGATCGTACGAGTAATGGCAGAGGCAAAGTGCTGGACTTTACGATGGCTCAGCTGAGTGAACTGGACGCAGGAAGCTGGTTTAATGCGAAATTTGAAGGTGAACGAATGCCAACACTATCAGAGGTATTCGACTTATGCAAAGGGAAAATCGGTATCTTAATCGAGATTAAGGCGCCTTGGCTGTATCCGGGGATAGAGCAGAAGTTAGCCGAAGAGCTGCGTGCTCACGGCATGCTGGATGAAGATCCTGCTTCTATTATTGTTCAATCTTTTGATCAGAGCTCTGTGAAGCGATTTAGTGCTATTATGCCCCAGGTTCTAGTTGGTTTGCTTGTTTATCAGTCTGAAGATGTAACGGCAGAGAAGCTTCAAGAAACAGTCGTGTATGCAGATTATGTGAACCCGAGCTTGAATCTCGTTACGAAAAGTTTCATAGACACCATTCATGCTTTAGGCAAAAAAACGACGCCTTGGACGGTTCGCTCGGCAGCGGAAGTGCCGCCATTGCTCGATCTTAACGTTGATGGCATTATTACCGATTATCCTGATTATGTGAAGTGATAGGGATTGATCAGGATGTTTTGAGGGTATTACATTTATTGTAAGCCATGAGTAGATCATCTAAACTATTTAGATAAGTACACTATGAAGCGAGCTGATACGATGAAGATGGCAGGTCAAAAAATTAACCAATCCAATACGCTTTTGTTGATTTCGAGTATATATACTTCCTTGACCAAAGCGGAGAAAAAAGTAGCCGACTATGTAAAATCAAATCCCGAGGAAGCGGTTATGGCGACGGTAACCGATTTATCTGAGCAGGCGGGGGTAGGCGAAACGTCCGTTATTCGGTTTTGCCGCAAGTTAGGCTTCCGCGGCTACCAAGAGTTTAAGCTGTCTATTGCGCAGGATTTGGTCAACCGTCCGTCGTACTCGACCGTTGAAATAGAAGAAGAAGACAGCACGCTGACGAAGGCAAGAAAGATTACGCTTCGCAACGAGATGATGCTAAAAAATACGCTTGATCTAATCAATCCGGCGGATTTGGACAAAGCAGTCCATCGGATGCTCGCAGCGGACAAAATTTATATTTTTGGAGTAGGATCATCCGGTATTACAGCGCTTGATCTTCATTATAGGCTGATGCGAATTGGAATGAATGTGGAGGCGCATAGAGATTCCCATATTATCGCGATGTCTGCATCGCTCGTGAAGAAAGGGGAAGTGGTGTTTGGCATATCAACCTCGGGAAGCACGAGGGATCTGGTAGATCCGCTGCGCCAAGCGAGAGCTAATGGAGCTGAGGTCATTTGTTTGACAAGCCATATGCGTTCTCCGATTACAGCACATGCCGACACCATTTTATTGGTGCCCTCACGTGAGATGCCTACCGAAGGCGGATCTTGGTCAACAAAAATTACTCAGGTACATTTATTGGATATTTTGTGCAATTTGTTGTCTCATAAGAAAAATAATGCCACAGAAGCTTTGGAGAAGACGGCTCGCTCCGTCGTAGACAAGCTGTATTAATCGATAGGCAATCTTTCGATCATATCGCAAAGCCCATCAAAAAAGGAGACCCTCATTTGGGTCTCCTTTTTTGATGGGCTTTATAAAGATAAAGAGCGTTTATTGCCCTGCTTCGTCCTGCTTCTCCGCTGCGAAAGATTGGATGCTTTCTTTGCGGCGCTCGTTTTTGGCTTCGATCGATTGCTGCTGATCCGAAGATAATTCATCTGCAAATTCATTTAAGTACTGTTCAGCTTCTTGCAAATTTTCTTTTGTGTTGTTAATATGCTGCTGCAAATGAGCGGCATTATCTTCTCTGTTGTCTGGTTTAGCCATTTGTAAACCTACTCTCTGTACAATAGTCCTGATTAAGATGTCCGACAAGCACCGAAATTATGCCAATAGAGAGCGTTGACAGCTAATGTTTAAATTTTCTGACAATATAGAATAAAGGCATATTTTTTTAATATATAAATTAATAGTGGAGAAAAAATCCGTTGTGTGATAGCTTAAAAAAGGATTCACCCGATAAAGGACGAACCTTTTAAAATACGACTTTTCCAAACAGATTTTTAGAAGAATTTTAAATAAAAGAATTTTCTTTCAGAAAAAATAAAATTATTGAAAAATTCCTCCAGTGATGATATGTTGTAAACAGGAAAGATCATCACTTTCTGGAAGGATTTATAGCATCTCATTATTGGTGGACTACCATGACAATCACATAAAAAGTAAGCCGAAACCTTCCAAGTAAGTGGGGCATGAAGGCATCGATGCGGGGTTGGAACTTGAACTGATAACAGGGAGGGATGACCAAACAGCAGTTGATCGCAGCAAATGTAGAGTAAGCATGAGCTCTTGCATTTCATCCATTGGAGGGGTAAAGCTATGCGGAAAATAAAATGGTTTGCAATGGTTTTATTGACGGTTACGCTCGTTTTTGTATCGGCATGCAGCAAGGGCACCAATAACGGAAGTGAGAAAGCGACGAACAAGCCTACGAATGATACGACTGTCGAAACGGCAGCTCCGACAGAAGCTCCGCCTGTAGAGCCGGTTATCGACATGAACGGCGAGACGTTAAAAATTATTCACTGGGTCGACGGACCGTCAGAGGATACGCCGGAAGGTGCAGCGACACTCGAGAAGTGGCGGGCTGCCGAGAAGAAATATAATGTGAAGATCGTATGGGAGAAGGTACCTTGGGGCGAGAACATAAAAATGGTTACAAACGCCGCGCTCTCTGGTGAGTCGGCAGCCGATATCGTACCTTTGGATTACTATTTTGCAGTGCCGGCCATCAATCAAGGATTGTTTATGCCGGTGGATGATTTCTTCAATTTTGATGATCCCAAATGGCCTGCAGGCTTGAAGCAGCACGGTGCGGTCAATGGCAAAATGTACGGCTTTACCTCCAATATCAACAACGCCTCTGGTCTCTACTACAATAAAACATTATTTGAGCGCGAAGGTCTTCCAGATCCGCATGATTTGATCGCTCAAGACAAATGGACATGGGACGCTTTCCTAGACATCGCCAAAAAAGCGACAAAAGATACGAACGGCGACGGTGTAATCGACCAATGGGGCGTCACCAATATCGTCGGAAATCTATCACGCATCTTGATTCACTCCAACAACTCCTCCTTTATTACACTCAAAAACGGCAAAAACGTCTTCAACTATGACGATCCAAACCTATTAGAAGCACTTCGATTTTTTAGTGATCTGTTTAATGTGCATAAAGTCGTCGCTCCTAACAAAAACGAGAATTTCGAGGATTACAATGAGTCGCAAACGTTATTCAACTCCGGTAAAGCCGCGATGGTGACTGGTGAAGTGTGGGAAGGCGCAACAAGAACAACAATGACCGATGAGCAAGGTTTTGTTTATTTCCCTAAAGGTCCAAAAGCAACAACATGGCAAGGCAGCATTGAAAACTACGTGCAGTTCTATATCCCTGCCATCGTTAAGAGAGCAAAAGAGAAAGCTTATATTTGGGAACAAATTCAAATGTGGGATCGCGTAGAGCCGATTAACCGCGAGGAAGCGGAGAAGCAGCTGCTTGCTGATGAAAGCGATATTGAAGTGATGCTCGATTCTCTCAAATATGCACAGCCTATTTTTCTACCGCTAGGCGGAGCTTTAAGCGATATTTCCTATTCGATTGCCAATCGCGGCGAGTCGCCAGAGACGGTGCTTGAGCGAAATAAACAAATTGCGCAGGATGCGATTGATAAGGATTTGAATACACAAACAACAACAAAGACAGCACAATAAAGGATGAGACTAGATTGATGAAACAGCATCGCAGGGAATCCCCATAAGGGATTCCCATCCTTTTATATGGACGACCATTTAAAGAGGAATGAGGGGTTCGCATGCTGAAGGTAACCAGGAAAACAAAAAGAGTGGTTGGCGCACTGCTGGCTCTGGTCCTATGCCTGACAATCGTCTCCATTTATCCTGCGAGCCGCTCCTCAGGCAGCGATCATATACTTGAGTCTACTCATGCGGCATCAGCCTTATTGGAGAAGAAATTAGCAAACCTCCCTTCAGCAGGAAATCGCTATGAAGAGTATGCAGCTGAGTATGCAAATGAGCCGCATCCATCGATCACTCAAACAATTGAAGCCGAATCCTTTGCTGCGATTGAGGGTATGAATGCTGAAAAATTGGAAGTTTACGACGGTGCCGAGACGCCAGTCGTTGAAACGGAAGATTCAGGTGTGATTCATTGGGATGTTGATGTGCCAGAAGACGGGTTATATCATATGTCTTTGCGGTATTTTCCGGTGGAAGGCAACACCTCACCCATTGAGAGAGAGCTGCGTATCGACGGTGAAGTTCCTTTTGAAGAAGCATCCAGACTTGTTTTCTCACGGGTATGGCGCAATGAGCTGGCCGAGCTGGAGCAGGATGCCAAGCAAAATGATTTACGGCCGAGACAAGTTGAAAGCCCGCAGTGGCAGGAGAGAGTATTGCGTGATGCGGAAGGTTATTATCGTGAGCCGTTCTCCTTTTATCTATCCAAAGGCCAACATCGAATTTCACTCGTTTCTCTAAGAGAACCGATGATTATAGACTATTTGAAGCTTTACCAGCAAGAAGAAATTCCTTCTTATGAGAAAGTAGCGCAAGGGTATCAAGAGCAAGGCTATAGTGCGACGAACGGCTTGTTTATTAAGCTTCAAGGCGAGGACGCCGCGTTCAAATCAAATCCCTCATTGTATCCGCTGAATGATCGCTCCAGTCCTGGCACGGAACCCTATCATGTATCAAAAATTAGAATGAATACAATCGGAGGCGTCAACTGGAAAATTCCCGGACAGTGGATTTCGTGGAACCTTGATATTCCAGAAGACGGGCTTTATGAATTTGGCCTAAGATACAAGCAAAATACGGTCAGAGGCGTCAACGTGGTTAGAGAGCTTTCCATCGACGGGAAAATTCCGTTCAAGGAGGCGGAAGCTATCCCTTTCCGTTATGACGGCTCATGGCAGATTGGAATGCCTGGCGAGGATGGCAAGCCGTATTTATTTTATTTGACCAAGGGGAAGCATGAAATCAAGCTGGAGCTGACGATGGGCGACCTCGCTGAAATTATTCGAATGGTGCGTTCCAGCATCCAGCAGCTTAACGCATTGTATCTCAAAATCATCATGATCACTTCGGCTTCACCAGACCCTCTTCGCGATTATGAGCTGGAGAAAAAAATTCCTGAGCTGCAAAAGGTGTTTAAGGAGCAGAGCGAGTTTCTTACCGCTGCAGCAGATCGGATGGATGAGCTGGTTGGCGGCACGAGCGCCAGCACGACAATCTTAAGAACAACCTCCTATCAATTGAAGGATATTGGAAGCCGTACCGAGACGTTGACCTCACGGCTCAAAGGCTTCAAGGATAATGTGACTGCCCTCGGCACTTGGCTGCTTACCGTAAATCAACAGCCGCTTGAAATCGATTATTTGTTTTTCAAATCGCAGGACGTACCTGTGCCGAAGGTCAGTACTGGAATTATCGGGAAGTCTGTACATGAAGTGATGTCCTTTGCCAGATCCTTTTCCGAAGACTATAGCCACATCAGCAACGTCAAGCAAGGAGACAAGGAAGTAACCGTGTGGATTGCAGCAGGAAGAGATCAGGCTCAGCTGCTTCGGTCTATGATTGACAACACCTTTACGCCGCAAACCGGCATTTCAGTTAATTTACAGCTCGTGAATCCAGCAGTCGTTCTGCCGGCAACGCTAGCGGGGAAAGGCCCCGATATCGCGCTGACCCAAGGCGATGTAATCAACTTTGCGATGCGGAACGCACTTCAGGATTTATCCAGCTTCCCGGAGTTTGAACAGGTTAAGGACCGGTTTATGGATAGCGCTTTCGCAAGCTTTAAGTATCAGAACGGCGTGTTTGCTTTACCAGAAACACAATCGTTCCCAATGCTTTTCTATCGCAAAGATATTTTGGAAGAGCTGCATTTGGACGTGCCGCAAACATGGGAGGATATGTACCGTATCATCCCCGAGCTCCAGAAGCACAACATGGATTTGGCGCTGCCGCAAAATATCGTGTTTGAATCAATGCTTTATCAAAATGGCGGCCAATATTACCAGAAAGACGGTATTGCAACGGATCTTGATTCAGCCATTGGCATAGAATCGTTCCAAAAGTGGACGGAGCTGTATACCAACTATAAGCTGCCAATTGAATTTGATTTCATTAATCGTTTCCGCACAGGTGAGATGCCAATTGGTATTGCGGATTATACCACGTTCAATTTCTTGACGATTTTTGCCCCGGAAATTAGAGGCCAGTGGAGTTTTGTCGCGGTTCCGGGCACGAAGAGCGAGGCGGGGACCGTTCGCCACGACACACTTAGCTCAGCTACAGGCACAGTGATGTTCAAAGACGCCAAAAATAAAGAGGCAGGCTGGGCGTTTATGAAATGGTGGACGGACACCGAGGCACAGGTCACGTTTGGGCGTGAGATGGAAGCGATATTAGGGGAATCGGCGCGATATGCAGCTGCGAATTTAGAAGCTTTGCAGCGTCTTCCATGGTCAGCAAAGGAAATGAATCAGCTGGTTGAAGAGCTGAACTGGGTCGTCGGCAGACCTGCTGTCCCAGGCGGCTATTCGCTCGATCGGCACATCTATAATGCCTTTTACGAGGTGTACACCGACGGCAGCGAACCGCGGGAAACGCTGGAAAACTATGTCCGAACGATCAATCAGGAAATTACGATCAAGCGCGAAGAATTTGATTTGCCGACAAAGTAGAAGGGAGGGGTCCATATGATTCAGCTTGTTAAAAAAAGCAAGTTAAAATTGGACAGCAAAACGCTGCGGCCGCGGTTGAATCTGAAGTGGAAGGAAGTTTCGAAGAACAAGGTTTTATATGCCATGATTGCACCGTTCTTTCTGATCTTCTTCACCTTTACCGTCCTTCCCGTCTGCTTATCGCTGCTGGTCAGCTTCACTAACTTTAATATGCTGGAGTTTCCGAAGTGGGTAGGCTGGCGCAATTACGCTCAATTGTTCGTTAGGGACGATGTGTTTCTAATCGCTCTCAAAAACACGCTGATCTTCGCCGCAATCACAGGACCTGTCAGTTATATCGCTTGTTTTGTGCTCGCGTGGATTATTAATGAGTTTCCGCCAAAGATTAGAGCTTTTGCGACGCTGGTTTTTTATGCGCCTGCCTTGTCAGGGAGCGCCTTTATCGTGTGGACGCTCTTGTTCAGCAGCGATTCCTATGGATATATCAATGCTTTCCTGCTCAAGTGGCATTTGATATTGGAGCCCATCCTTTGGCTCAAGACACCAAAATATATTCTTCCGATCATCATTATCGTACAGCTTTGGCTCAGCCTTGGAACGAGTTTTCTTGCCTTTATCGCAGGACTCCAAGGACTTGATAAAACATTATTCGAGGCAGGTGCGATCGATGGCATACGCAACCGCTGGCAGGAGCTTTGGTTCATTACGCTGCCTTCAATGAGGCCGATGCTGATGTTTGGCGCGGTCATCCAAATTACAGCTTCCTTCGGCGTTGCGGAGGTTGCGACTGCGCTCGCTGGGTTCCCAAGCGTGAAGTATGCGGGTCATACGATCGTTACGCATTTAATGGATTACGGCTCCATTCGCTTTGAGATGGGATACGCCTCAGCTATTGCGACCGTGCTGTTCGCAATGATGCTCGGCTCGAATCTCATTGTGCGTAGGCTGCTGGCGAAGGTCGGTGAGTAGCGATGATCACAATTCGTCTAAGAAAAAAAAGAATAAGCCGCTCATGGATGGGCGATGTCTTTCTGTTCTTGCTGCTTGCAGCAGTAGGTTATTTTATGGCAATGCCGCTTGTATTTGTGATCAGCAATGCATTCAAGCCGATTAACGAAATTTTGAAGTTTCCGCCTGATTTTTTGGTCAAAAATCCAACATTCACTAACTTTACGGACTTATATCATCTGCTTTCCGGCTCATGGGTGCCTTTTACTCGTTACATTTATAACACTTTTTTTATTGCAATTGTTGGTACGGTCGGTCATGTGCTCATTGCTTCCCTCGCAGCTTATCCACTGGCGAAGCGGAAATTTCCAGGAAAGGGATTCCTTTTTACCATTGTAGTCCTATCGCTAATGTTCTCAGCTACGGTTACTCAGATTACGAATTACATGACGATGTCATGGCTCGGTTTTCTGGATACCCACTGGGCGGTTATTATTCCGGCAATTGGCTCCTCGCTTGGGCTGTATCTTATGAAACAGTTTATGGAGCAAATACCGGATGCGCTGCTCGAAGCTGCACAGATTGATGGTTGCAGTGAAGTTCGCATTTTCTGGAGTGTCGTTATGCCTGTTGTCAAACCTGCATGGCTTACGCTAGTTATTTTCTCTTTCCAAGGTTTATGGGGGGCAGGCGGAGCAGCGGGCTCAATGTACATTTACAGTGAGCAGCTCAAAACCATTGATTACGCATTAAGTCAGATTCTGGCGGGAGGCATCGCACGAACGGGTCCTTCGATGGCAGCAACATTGCTGCTGCTCACCGTTCCGATTCTCATCTTTGTGCTATCGCAGAGCAGCGTTATTCAAACGATGTCAACCTCTGGCATGAAAGAATGATGGGAAAGGGGAGGCTTACGTTGAATCGATTATGTAAATTGCTGCTGCTCTTCCCACTAATGCTGATCCTGGTTGGCATTTCGGTTCCGGTCTATGCTGCGCCATACGATGGCTACAATTATTCGTGGTGGGGAGATCCTGAGCCAGCGCCTGTGCCGTACTTGCCAGTGAAGCAAATCGGCGGGGAGCAGTTAAGCTCCGGACCATTCAAATCGCCAGAGGATTTGTTCATCACCGCTGACAATGAGATCTATGTCGCGGATACAGGGAATAACCGCATCGTAGTGCTTGATGAGCAAGCAAGCGTAATTCAGACGATTGATGCTTTTGTGAATGGCAATAAAGAGGATAGCTTCTCAGCTCCGCAAGGGATCTTCGTACATTCAAATGGACATTTGTTCATTGCCGATACAGGAAATAAACGCATTGTTGAACTAACGAAGGAAGGCGAGCTGGTACGCGTCATTGGCGCTCCGGAGAGCGATGTGCTGGGCGGGAACTTTGTCTATGAGCCGATCAAGCTGGTCGGAGATTCAGCGGGTCGTTTATATGTTGTCGGAAAAGGCGTGTTCAATGGCATTATGCAGTTTGATTCCGGCGGCAAGTTCTCAGGGTTTATGGGGGTCAATAAAGTACGCTACAGTGCCGCGGATTTGTTCTGGAAGCGCGTCATGACGAAGGAGCAGCGTTCCAAAATGGTGCTCTTTATCCCTGTCGAATTCAACAACGTCGATATTGACAGTGAGGGCTTTGTTTATGCTACGACAAGCGAGGCATTCTCGGACACACCGGTTAAGCGTCTGAATCCATCTGGAACGGACGTGCTGAAGAGAACGGGCTACCAGCCCCCAAAAGGTGATATTCGATTCCGAACAGGAGGCACACGGCCCGGAACATCAGCTATTCAAAGCGTCGCGCTTGATCGAAATGGGATTTACAGCATTTTGGACAGCACGCGCGGGAGAATCTTTACGTACGACAGAGAAGGCAAGCTGATGTATATTTACGGACTGCTTGGTGAGCAGGTAGGGACGTTTAAGACGCCAACCGACATTGACATGTTAGGCGATAAGATGATTGTGCTAGATAAAGGCTTGAATCAGCTGGTCATGTTTGAGCCAACGCGCTATGGAAAGGTGATTCGAGAAGCCGTTATTAATAATGATATTGGCGAGGAAGAAAAGTCGGTCGAGAAATGGCGCGAGGCTTTGCGATTAAACAACAATCTCGAAATCGCTTATTTGGGAATCGGGAAAGCGGAGCTCAGACAAGGACATAATTACGAAGCGATGAAGCATTTTGAGCTGGGCATGCACACGCAATATTATTCACGGGCTTTTGAACGTTACCGCAAGGATTTCATGTGGGAGCATTTCGGGAAAATTGCGGCAGTAGCGATAATAGCAGTCGTTCTGCTCATCGCTGCGAGAGTGCTTATCAAGCGTAGAACAGCTGAGCCTGGCGTAGTGGGAATGGGCTGGTATACGATCTTCCATCCGTTTAATGGATTCTGGGAGCTGAAGTTCGAGCGAAAAGGTAAGATCTGGTTTGCTTTGCTGCTGCTGCTTATTCTCTCACTTCTCTACGTACTCAAAAGGCAGTTTACTGGCTTTATCTTTAATCCAACGGTCAATGCAGAGAATGTAAACGTGCTTGATGAGATTAAATTTATTGTGCTCCCATTTTTTCTATGGTGCATCGCCAACTGGTCGATGACGACGCTGATGGATGGCGAGGGGAAATTCAAAGAAATTGTAATGGCTACCGCCTATGCGCTTATTCCAGTTGTACTGATGCAAATTCCGCTCATTTTATTATCCAATGTCATTACGATTCAGGAAGGCTCGTTCTATCGATTGCTGGAGTCAATCGGCTTCTTGTGGTTTTTTGGATTGTTATTTGTCGGTATGCTTACCGTTCATCAGTATACGGTGGGGAAAACGGTCATTACGATGCTGCTAACGATGCTTGTGATGGGCATCATCATCTTCTTAGGCTTGCTTTTCTTCAGCTTAGCGCAGCAGATGCTTTCCTTCGCAGCTACGGTGTACAAAGAAGCGATGTTTAGACTAGGGGAGGGATAATGCCATGTCAAAGCACAATACACGGAAATGGGTGGCATTGTCCCTGCTTCTCGCGATGCTGTCGCTGCCCGCTTGCACATCGGGAACGGTTAACAGCACCCTCACTTCCGGGACGCCGAGTAAAGATGCCGCGGCAACGGATGCTTCGCTTCGTGCACTGGACGCATCCGCTCAAGTGGAACCTCGAATAGAAGGTCTTGATCCGGTGCTGGAGAACGATGCGCTTCGACTTTATATTAGCAAAGCTACTGCTGAAATCGCGGTCGTGGATAAAAAAAGCGGGAATACTTGGCGCTCGAATCCTGACAGCACGGAGGATAAGCTTGCTTCACCTTATTTAAAGGGGAAATTATCCTCCCAAATCTCTTTCGTTTACCTCACGAAGAGCGGTCAGAACAAGGATTATGACAGCTATAACAACAGCGTGAAATTTAATCAGTTTGAAATCAAGCAAGCGGATAATGGGGTGACGGTCACCTATCAGTTCGGTGATCCGCAGAAAGGGCTCGAGTCCATACCGCAGAAGATAAGCAAGGAGCGGTTCGAAGAAAGATTGCTGAAGCGATTGGAAGATCCAGCGGATCAAGAACAGCTGAAGGTTAGATACAAGCTAAATGAGGAGCAGGGTATTTACGAACGCCGAGAAATACCAAAAGCTGTCGTGAAAAAGCTATTGGCAATCTTTGAGAAGGCGGAATATACGGAAGAGGATTTTGCTATCGATAATGGTGAGGGAGATGGCGGTGGAGCAGCTGAAGAATCGGTTAAACCGAAATTTTCAGCAGCGATTGAATACACGTTGGATGGCAGAGATCTAATCGCTTCAGTGGATACATCGACCATCACTGAAGATACTCCGCCTTATCGGATTCATTCGATCAGTCTTCTAGAAAATTTCGGAGCTGCGGGCCAGAAGGATGACGGCTACCTCTTTCTTCCTGACGGGTCGGGAACGCTTATTAGGTTCAACACTGGAAATATTCAAGCGCAGCCTATCCTGATCCCGATATACGGTGAAGACAGCTCGATCTATGTTAATGAAAAGTTTAATACGCTTGAGCCAAACCGGTTGCCGGTATTCGGAATGAAAAAGAACGATGCTGCTTTTCTTGCCATTATTGAGCAGGGGGAAGCACTCGCCAAGCTTTCAGCGGATATAAGCGGGCGATTGCATGAGTTTAATACGATTGCTGCCCAGTTCATTATTTTGCCGAAGGACGAGGTGCGTTTAAGCAATAATGAGATCATGCACAAAACGCCAAAGGAGACGTATAAGGGGAATTTAAAAATTCGTTATTCCTTATTAAGCGGCGATGAGGCTGATTACTCGGGCATGGCAGCAAGCTATCGCACTTATCTGGAGAAGGCGGATGGGCTAACAAAGCTGAAAGCAGAAGGAGATGCGCCATTTTATATGGAGCTTGTTGGCAGCATCCCGAAAAAGAAAAACCTGTTAGGTTTTCCCTATGAGGCTCTTGTGCCTTTAACGAATTTGAAGGAAGCTGAGCAGCTCGTTGATCAGCTTCACGGCAAGCAAATACAAAATATACGGCTGAGTTACAAGGGCTGGTTTAATGAAGGCCTAAATCATACGATAGCTTCGAATATCGACATGGATAACGTGATAGGTAGCAAAGGTGATTGGAAGCGATTAGTAGAAAAGCTCCAGAAGACCGGAGGCGGGTTTTATCCGGATGCAGCCTTCCAGCATATCTATGAGAATTCCGGGAAATTTAGCCCGAGCAAAGACTCTGCCCAGTACATTTCTCGGCGCTACGCGAAAATTTATGAGTTCGATCGCGCAGCGTATTTTCGGCATAACGAGCTGTTGTCACACTATTTGTTGACTCCAAGAAAACTAAATTCAACGGTCAGCGGCTTCCTGTCTGATTTCAAGAAGCTGAATCCTGGAGCTATTTCCTTAAGGGATCTGGGCTCTGAGCTTTATTCGGATTTCCGAAGAAATGCAGAGGTGACAAGAGAGGACGCAAAACGAATCGTTACAGATCAGCTCGAAGCCATTTCGGAGATGTCTCCAAGCATAATGGTCAATGGCGGCAATGCTTATGTGCTTCCGTATGTATCGCATATTCTAAACATGCCGCAAAAAAGCAATGAATACCAGCTAGCCGGTGAGTCGATACCGTTTAACCAAATGGTGCTGCATGGTTATATCGAATATGCGGGAAAAGCATACAACATGGCTGATGAGCAAGACATTAGGGAAAGTGTACTGCGCTCGCTTGAAACGGGTTCAAATGTCTACTTTAGCTGGTTCTATGCGGAGCCGTCCGTCCTTAAGGACACTCGATTCAGTTATCTTTATTCGAATGATTATGAGCAATGGTTTGATGAGGCTGTCGACGCTTATGGCGAAGTGAATGCAGTGCTGCGGCAGGTCCGCGGTCAGAGCATGATCAAGCACGAAAAGCTGGCGGAACGCACTTACAAAACCGTATATGAGAGTGGCTTGACGGTATACGTAAATTACAGCGATGCCGTTGTGCATACGGATGGTGTGACCATTGAAGCCCATGATTACATCGTTAAGGGGGGATAAGGATGTCGAAGAGACGAACACTGAGCTTGGAGCGCAAAAAGGAAATTTACGGCGTGTTGTTCGTAACCCCTTGGCTGCTTGGATTCGTACTATTGATGGTTATCCCATTCGTCCAGTCGCTTCAATTCAGCTTCCATAAGCTGACGCTTAATTCGGAAGGCTACTCGCTTCAATACGTCGGCCTTGAAAATTATCGCAACATCTTTTTCGTTGATGCGTGGTACGTTCGTTCCTTAACGGAAGCCGTTACGGTGATGGCATTAAACGTACCGCTCATTATTTTTTTCAGCTTATTTACAGCCACATTATTGGTGCAGAAATTCAGAGGGAGAATGCTTGCGAGAGCGATCATATTCCTGCCAGTCGTGTTAGCCTCAGGGGTTATAGCTAAGCTTGATAACGGCAATTTTCTTGCTCAAATGATCGGCTCCGCTTCAACCGACATGGAGGGCAACTATTCTGGACTGCGAAGCATTGAGCTTAGGCCGCTGTTATTCCAAGCCGGTCTTAGCCGGGACATTGTGGAGTATTTGACGAGTGCGGTTGATCGAATCTACCAGATCATCAGCTCGTCTGGCGTCCAGATACTCATTTTTTTAGCGGGGCTGCAGTCGATCTCGCCTTCTCTTTATGAAGCGGCGAAGATGGAAGGGGCCACAGGTTATGAAGCCTTCTGGAAAATAACTTTTCCCATGATTTCGCCGCTCATTCTGACGAATGTGGTGTATACCATCATCGATTCCTTCTATGACAATAAAATGACGCAAATGATTCAGGACGCCGCTTTTGGTCGATTGGACTTTGGCGTTAGCTCGGCGATGTCGTGGATTTACTTTCTAGTCATCTCGATCATTCTAGTCGTATCGACGTATCTGATTTCGAAGCGTGTATTCTATTATGACTAACAAGGAGGAAGAGATATGGAAGCTGAGACGAAGGTGAAGAGCCGCATCTCGGACTCTGCCTTAGTGCGGGCCGCAACGAGCTGGTACGATCGCCATAGCCCAGTTGAAAAAGCGAAGCATTGGCTTTGGATATTCATCCGTTCCGTACTCATCGTCGGGATTTGTTTTATCATTTTGTATCCGATCATTACGAAGCTGTCCATCGCGTTGCGCGACAAGCAGGATATGTTCGATGCAACCGTCGTATGGCTGCCGCGGCATTTTACACTGGATAATATCAAAATCGTCATGGGTTATTTAAAATATTCGGAATCCGTCACTAACACGCTGCTGCTTAGCCTTGGGACGTCGCTGCTTCAACTCGCTTCCTGCGCACTGGCTGGTTATGGCTTTGCAAGGCTCAAGTTCCGGGGCAGCGCCATTTTGTTCGGAGTCGTCATCTTCACCATCGTTGTGCCGCCGCAAACGATTATGGTTCCTACGTATTTGCATTATCGCTTTTTTGATGTGTTTGGGCTCTATCATCTGTTCACAGGAAAAGATGGCGTGAATCTGCTGGAGAGCTTCTGGCCTTTCTTTATTTCTTCGGGGCTTGCGATGGGCTTGAAAAACGGTCTGTATATTTATATTTTCCGTCAATTTTTCCGCTCGCTGCCGAAGGATTTGGAGGAGGCCGCCTATGTGGACGGAGCGGGCATTCCGGGTACCTTTGCAAGAGTCATGCTGCCTAATGCTGTACCTGCGATAGCTACGGTCATGCTGTTCTCGTTCATCTGGCAATGGAATGACAGCTACTTTGTAAATCTCTTTGCGCCAAATTATACCCTTCTAGCAAGAATGCTCGATTTACTGCCTGGCGCTGTTCGACCCGAATATGTTGGAGGTATTTCTCATACATCTTTATATTTGAACACTGGTACACTGCTCGGCATTTTGCCGATCTTCATTCTTTATTTATTCGCGCAAAGATACTTTGTAGAAAGCGTAGAGCGCACAGGATTGGTAGGCTAGCGCTTATTCGGGCAACCGTACTTACGATTGGAGGGTTCTGCAATGAACGATGCCATAGGAGTAGATAGCGAGGGGCTCTTGGATAAGCAGGTGACCCTATGATCCCACCATTAATTGCCGGACTAAAAAAAGGATTTATCGTATCCTGTCAGGCGCTTGAGCATGAGCCATTGTACGGCTCCGATATTATGGCTGCGATGGCAGCGGCAGCGGAATCCGGAGGGGCATCAGCTATTCGTGCCAATACGCCGCAGGATATTGCCGCTATCAAACGCAAATGCAAGATTCCGGTTATCGGACTATATAAAAAACATTATCCCGATAGCGATGTCTACATTACTCCAACCTTGCTAGAGGTAGGGGAAGTGATCCGAGCGGGTGCTGATATCGTGGCTATAGACTGCACTTCCATGCCGAGGCCAAGAAACGAGAAGCTGGATCATGTCATTGCTGCTATTCGCAAAAATTTCCCAAATACGCTGATCATGGCGGATATTTCTACTTTTGAGGAAGGCGTTTCTGCTATGAAGCTTGGCGTAGATGTCGTCTCTACGACGATGTCGGGTTATACGCCACAAAGTCCGAAGCAGCAAACCCCTGATTTTGAGTTAATCGGGAAATTAGCTGCGCTTGGTCAGACACCGATTTTTGCGGAAGGAAGAATATGGTCGATCGAGGATTGCTTGCGCTGCTTTGACGCTGGCGCGCACGCTGTTGTAATCGGAACTGCTATTACAAGGCCGCAAGAGGTTGTGAGACGTTTTGTAACGAGCATCAAGTAATGAGTAGGAGGCAGCGATATGGTGCGATCGGATAGTGGCGCTTTTCTTCGTTCAGGGGAACAAACGGCAGGAATAAACAATCTGATGTTGTTTTATAACGGTCATTATAAAAACGATGCGGGCGTATGGAGGAAAGAGCAATTTATACCCTATATCAGCTACATCGATGCTGAAGGCAAGCCGCTCGAATGGCTGTTTGACGGAGCTTTATTTCTAGCCAAGTGGTCTCATTCATCAAATGGATTTGAAGAATCAGAGGAGCATCCAAACGATCAAAAAGACTGGCAATGGTACTTGGATAAAACCTTTGCGGAATCAGGTGAACTTTCGGCTTTAAATGAAGCGATGGAGGAGGTAGCGCTGCTTCTAGCAGACTCAGAGCATAAAATGAAGGTTGTGCTCATGATTCCCTATCCAGCACCGAATCAGCAAAACTTTGGAGCAATAAGCGATGATAGCAACTCGCTTTGCTTCGATCATACGATTGTTTCTGCAGTGGAAGCGACTCGAAATAAACAAAAAGCGCTTGAGTGGTATATTGGTCAACTGCTAGAGCGCTGGGAGAGTGCTGACTTGCCCTTTCTCGAGCTGAAGGCGCTCTATTGGATGAATGAAGCAGTGAATACGAGCGTTCCCTACGAGGAAGGGCTGATTGGCTGGACGGGAGATATGGTTCGCGCGAAAGGGCTGAAATTTTTCTGGATTCCCTATTACAGGGCCAGCTTGTATTGGAAATGGAAGGAGCTAGGCTTTGACGCAGCAGCTATGCAGCCTAATCACTTTTTTACTAAGACAGGCGAATCGAGAGTCGGGATCGCAGCCAACATGGCCAAACAAGCCGGCATGGGCGTAGAGATCGAGGTCGATTCTCGGGTTTTTGAAAGCAATGGCGATTTCCGCGAAAAATATGAAAATTATTTGGCAGGCGGCGCGAGATATGGTTATAGCGGGGATGTATTTAAAGGTTATTATCAAGACGTTAAGCTGCTCTTTGATGCAGCATATGCGGCTGAACCGGAGAAAAGGGACATTTATGATTTGACCTATCAATTTATAAAGGGGCGTTATAAACGATGACAAAAGTGAATATTGGCGTGATCGGGGCAGGCTCTATTTCGGAGGTTCATCTGAATGCGTATGCAGGCAATCCAGAAGTTAACCTCTATGCCATATGTGATTTAAATGAAGAACGTGCCCAAAACAAAGCGACTAGATTTGGCGCGCAGAAGGTGTTCACGGACTACCGCGAGCTGCTTGCTGATCCAGCAATCGATGCAGTAAGCATTTGCACATGGAACAACACGCATGCTGAAATTAGCATTGCTGCCGTAGAAGCCGGCAAGCATGTGCTCGTGGAGAAGCCGCTTTGCAAAACCGTTGCAGAAGCGGAGCGGGTAGAGCAAGCGGTGAAAAATAGCGGCAAGGTTTTGCAGGTTGGTTTTGTGAGGCGCTACGGGTCGAATACGGACGTTTTGCAGCGTTTCATCAGTGCAGGTGAGCTCGGCAGCATTTATTATGCAAAGGCGACTTGTTTGCGAAGGTTAGGGAATCCAGGTGGTTGGTTCTCTGACAAGGAGCGTTCGGGCGGGGGGCCTTTAATCGATCTTGGCGTACACATCATTGATTTATGCTGGTACTTAATGGGCAAGCCGAAAGTAAAGTCGATCAGCGGCAATACCTATCGTCAGCTTGGGAATCGGGCAAATGTCCAAAATCTATCGTTTTACAAAGCATCCGACTATGATTCCAGCAAAAACACCGTTGAGGATCTGGCAAACGCGCTTATCCGTTTCGACAACGGGGCATCACTTTTGGTTGATGTAAGCTTTACGCTGCATGCCAAAAAAGATGAGATTACCGTCAAAATTTTTGGTGACAAGGGAGGCGCCGAAATCGAGCCGGAGTTGTTCATCGTTGCGGAGAAACATGATACGATTCTGAACATTACGCCGCAGGTTGACCAGCTAGGCTTTGATTTCGCCAGCGGATTCCAAAACGAAATCAACCATTTCATCGACAGCTGTCTCGGACGAAAAGAGACATTAAGTCCAGTACAAGATGGTCTTGAGGTGATGAAAATGCTGTGCGGCATATACGAATCAGCAGAGAAGGGTGAAGAAATTCAGTTCAGCTGAGCTTTAAAGGATTATTAAAAATGCTGTTCCATCGGGCAAGCCTAGGAACAGCATTTTCATATCTGATGTTGATGGCTTACGAGCGCTGTGTTATAAGGATAAATCGACTTCAAACATGCGATTCCAAGGGAGATCGGCTTTTAATTCGTCGATCCTGCCCTCAGCGAGTTCAGCTAAATAATCATTGCAGAAGCGCTGCAGCTTTTGGGTGATGAGCTGAGATACATGCTCTTTAACTTGGCTCACATCGAAGTAGTTGGCTCCGAGCTCTGGCAAGTGATGAGCGACTTCCTGTCTTATGATCGTTTGATAGCCCCAATCTTCAATCAAACGATAAAGCATGAAATGTTCGCTCATCTGTGTACTTGATTCTTGGTTATTGCTTTGTTGGCGATAGTAGGAAGCTACGATGGCATGCGCTATCACTGTTCCGAGTGTATTGCCGGACGTATTCCAGCCGGCGTAAGCGGAGAGGCGGGAAATTAGGTTTTTCTTGGATAACAGCTTTAAGAGGCTATTATCGGCGCCATTGCATGAAGCGACATCCGCCAGTGCGACCATGCAGCCTTTATTAGCTATCGCTTCAATCGCCATAACGAATTCAGCTATATGTACCTCAGAGAAGTAGGAACGGTGACGATCCCGGTATAAATTTGGTGATTCAGCTACATCATGCGAAGACACTGGAGGAGAATGTACCATGAGTACAAAATCGGCTGTCATCGAGGAATCACCCATGAAGGCGCCTCCTGAAGTTAAGTGAGATTTTATGCTTTCATTCAGACTGCGATCCTCGTATTTCGGAATGATCGTTGGCCCAAGTGTCGAGGAGTAACGAACAAAAACTTCAGGTTGGTATTTTTTGATCGTGCAAAACACCTTGGCAAATAAGATGCTTCCTATTTCGTCAGCACCAGGGTAGATTAGCGCATTATCCATGAGATTGTACTCCTCTACCGAGATAAGAAGTTTACGCTGCTCCATCGGACTGAAGCCGTATTTCGAATTATCGTCCAGAGGAATAACAAGATGATCAATGATGCCGGATTGTACGAGTGTAATAATATGCTCATTTACTTGTGAGTTCGTTTCTCTGCGCTTTAGAAAGTCATTTAGAATGGCGCTTGGTATAGTGCTATGAAGCTGAAGCCATTCGTTTTGTTCATCATCGTTCAGCAGCTCGGAAGTCTGCTTGTCTTTTAACCAGCCATAGCGATAAATCGAGTGTCCATAATGCGCGTAATAATCAGGCTCCTCGTCACTGCTGTTGTAAGCTGGAGCTCTCATAATTAAATTGAACGCATAAATGTGAAGTGCGGGATTGCGCTGCTTCAGCTGCTCAAGCAGTTGAAGACGTTCCATGCATGCTTGAAGCGATAATTGATGCAGACGGGAAGGAACAATGCCGCCGTAAACGAGCATATCAACGGAAAGTATCAAATAGTCTGCATTAGCAGCTTGCTGCAACAGCCAGTCATGTACCCCTTCATAGCGGGCAGGCTGTTTCTTACTTCCGAGCAATTCTAGTGGCGGAGCGACGAGCGAGAGATCGCTGATTGCAGCTATCATTTGTGGGAATTTTGCATTGCAAGGACGTTCGTCTAGCGGAAGGTAAACGACTTTACTCATACAATGACCTCCATTTATGGATAAATGATGAATTACACCTATTATACATCAAGCTGAGTAAATGGAATATTTTTTTATAAAAATAATTTAAAAAGGATTTTTTCTCTAAATGGGTCATAAAAATTGGATTATGAGATCTCATATCAGGTGTTGAATGATCAATTTTGAGGCGTGTTCTCGTTTTACTAGAAAGTCTTAATTGTGATGATTGGAGGATTTATTCTAAAAAATAAGAGTAAATAAAAAAATATCCCGTTATTAATAAATAGGTGGTAAACTACAAGTGAAATTGGAAAAAGGAGGTATAAATGGTTGTCTACGTTGTTTAAGGACTCATTTCGCAACCAAGCCGTTTCTGGTCCTAGCATCCAGATTGATCCCTCATTTCCTTATTATCAGCAAAGGTCGCCAGAGAGTATTGTTGAAGAAATTATGCTTGCAGGGTATCAAAGCGTCCATTATTTTGTTGTAAATGAACATGTCATTCAGAAGGACTTGCTGCACGCTTTCCGTCAAAATGGAATTCCGGTGTGGGCGATGGTGATTGGAAACGGTACCTTCTCTACCGATAGGTTCCCAGAAGAATGGCCTTCTTGGCAGATGAAGCTGCTTAAGGAGCCGAATGACGGCTTCTGGCGATTGTCGCCCTTTAGTGAAGGCTACGTGCAGTGGAAAAAATCAGCGATGGCTAAGCTTGTGACGGAGTATCCTTTCGACGGGATAGAAATTGCCGAACCGTATTTCCCAGAGTGGGGCGGGATTGAGAGAGGGGTATACGGTGATGTTGGGCCGCTTGCTCAGTCGGCGTTCCGAGCACACTACGGCGTGGATATGCCCGATTTTACAAATGCTGCTGCTCCTAACTATTACCTTCGGGATGTTCAAACCTACAACAAGTGGATCGAGTTCCGTGTAGAAGCAGTTAATGGCTTTATAAATGAAATGGTAAATGGAGAAGGAGGCGTTCGCGAGGTTAGGCCAGATATCGTTGTTGCCACTTGGTCGCTTGCGATAAATGCAGGACAGGATAGCGTTGAACGACTCCGTGAAGACCAAGGCCTTGATGCTCCATCGATGATTGAAAAGGTTAAGCCGGATATCCATTTCTTGCAAACGCATTGGCCCGATTGGCTGCGTGGAGATCTGCCAGCTGATTACGTTAAAGGCTACCAGCCTTTTGTCGATCAGATCAAGGAGCGATTTCCCGAGCTGCCATTAGCCGTTCAGGCGGATATCGGTTCTGCACAACCAATGATTAAAAGCGGGGAATGGCTGGAGACATTCAGTCAGACGGCTTTTGCGCTCGGATATGCATCTTGGACAGCTTATGAGTATCATACAGGCGGATATATGTATGATCAAAAGCCGTTTCCCATGCTTACTGAACGGAGAAGCAGAAACGAAATTGTGATTTCTTTCAATAAACGGATTGACGAACACTCGGCTATGAATGATTCCTGCTACAAGCTTTGGGATAACGGCGCTTCTATTTCTCTGGTATGGGATAGTATAGCGGTTGATGGAAATAGAGTTATTCTTCGTTCGGAACAGCTGCCGGCAGCTTCATTTGTGCTAGAGCTAAGTGATATTCGTGATACGCCGGAGAGATGGTTGTTTAAGGATAGGCCTGCAAATGTGATTCCAAATGGTACGAGATTGTCCATTCTAGGAGTTTATTGAGCAAGAACGCAGCAATCATTACTCATGGGGAGTGAAGATGATTATATGCAAAATATTCATATTGGTTTTATAGGTACTGGCGGTATCGCGCAGCTTCATGCTGGTCAGATGCAAGCGCTGGAAGGCGTGGAAATCGTTGCAGTGGCAGACCCAAATGAACAGTCTGCTCTGCAGTTTCTATCCACATTCCATTTGTCCAATACCCGTCGATACGCAGGCCATAAAGAAATGCTCGAAGAAGGCGGCTTGGATGCCGTTATTATATGCTCACCGCATACTTTGCATTATGCCCAAGCGCTTGATGTATTGAACGCAGGCTGCCATGTCTTGATTGAGAAGCCGATGACCTGCACCTCCCAAGAAGCTGAACAATTAATAAATGCTGCAGAGGCAAATTCGAGGCTGCTTCAGGTTTCCTACCAAAGACATTTCCAACCGGAGTTTATCTTTATTCGCCAAGCGATAGCTGATGGCGTAATTGGCAAGCTAAGCTCGATTAACGCAACGCTCTATCAGGATTGGAAACGCAGCCAAACAGGCACATGGCGACAAAATGCTGCGCTTTCTGGTGGCGGTATGCTAATGGATTCAGGCAGCCATATTATTGACGTTCTGTTATGGACAACAGGCCTTACGCCGCTTGAGGTGAAGTCGACGCTAAGCAGCCACGGTGCACCGGTGGAAATCGATTCTTTTACGAGCATCACCTTTGAAGAGGGTGCGATTGCTGCGCTGAACATTATTGGTTATGTACCGGGCTATAAGGAATTCTATTCCTTCTGCGGCGATTTAGGTGTGATCTATCTCGAGAATGGCAGAATTGAAATTTCAACCTATAAGGATGGCGTTCTGCCAGTTCAGCTGCCAGCTCAAAGCACCAATCAGGATAAAAGCTTCATTGATGCGATCAGAGGAGAACATGAAATATTGGTGTCGGGAGAATATGCTAGGAAGGTTATCCAATTGACTGAAGCAATATATCGTTCAGCAGACTATCAAGTTTGATTTGGCACTTCTATTATCTATGAGGAGCGTGATTGGTTTGAACGTTAGCTTGAGTATGTGGAGCGTGCATAAATATTGGTATGAGGGAAAATGGGATACCGTTGATTTTCTAGCATTTGCCTCCGAGACAGGGGTTAAGGGAGTGGAGCTGCTCAGTTGTTTTTGGAAGGAAAAGGAGAAGGATATCCCACTAATCGATGAAGCGCTTCGTAAATATGGTTTGCAGGTTGCGTGCTTCAGCGCGTGCAACAACTTTGTGGTAGCAGATGATTCACAAAGGCAAGCACAATTAAAGGAAGTAACGGATGCTGTCGACGCGGCTGTTCATTTTGGAGCCAAGGTCGTTCGTGTATTTTCAGGGGATTTACCCAATGACTCCATATCGTTTGAGCAGGGAATGCAATTCGTAATTGATGGACTTCGTGCAGCGGCTGATTATGCCGAACAGAAAGGTGTAACACTTTGCCTAGAAAATCACGGGTTATTTGCAGGACGCAGCGACCAGGTTATGGCTATTATCCAACAAGTTAATTCTCATGCGCTGCGAAGCACATTTGATACCGGAAATTTTCTGCTCGTTGGCCAAAGCTCTAGCGATGCGATTGATGAGCTGAATGGATATGTTGGTCATGTGCATGTTAAGGACTTTTTACCAGTGCCGGAAGGTACGGCTGGCGGCGTCACTCGGTCTTTAACGGGGGAGCTGTTTCTAGGGAAAATTGCTGGAGAAGGCGCTGTCGATTTGAAGTATATTTTCGGCGAGCTGAAAAAATCAGGTTTTGACGGATGGTTTACCGTAGAGTTCGAAGGCGAAGAAGAGCCTAAGCTTGGCTCTACTGAAGCAGTTAATCATGTAACACGAATAGTGGCAGGCCTTTAAGAAAGCATTAAATGATAAAGGATAGTTAGTTGATTCTGTGTCTACGACCAAAACTTAAGAACGATTTGGAAGGAGATATATCGTGAAGGTGCATTTTCTTGGCACTGCTGCTGCGGAAGGTTTTCCTGCGATGTTTTGTCGTTGTGTGCACTGCTTGAAGGCAAGAGAGCTTGGCGGGAAAAATGTGAGAACACGGAGCTCTGTCCTTATTGATGGCGTGTTAAAGGTTGATTTTCCGCCAGATACGCTTCATCATGTTTTGACGGGCGGCATCGATCTCGGTCTTGTGAAGGATTTGTTCATCACGCACACGCATCTGGATCATCTTCGTGCAGAGGATTTGGAGATGCGGATGCCTGTTTATGCCCATGGATTGGATGCGCCGTTGCATGTTTACGGCCACGATGCAGTCATTCGCAAATGCCGCGATGCTGTTGGCAGACCAGATGCGGAGCGGTTGGTGCTGCGAAAAATAGATCTGTTCGAAACCGTCGATACCGGAAATGCCAAGGTGACGGCGCTGCCGGCAAATCATGATCCCGATGAAACCTGTTTGCTCTTTCTAATCGAAAAGGATGGAAAGCGCATCTTTTATGGACACGATACCGGGCTTCTTCCTGAAGAAACATGGCGATGGCTGGAACAGACGAAATTGGACCTCGCTATATTGGATTGTACGAATGGCCATCTGCCGTTTACAGGAGGACATCTCAACATCGAAGCCGTTCTTGATATTAGGAATCGGTTACGCAGCAAGGGAATATTCAGCCGAGAAAACAAGGTTGTGGTCACACATTTCTCTCACAATATAGGATTGCTGCACGATGATCTTACGCAGTTTTTTGATCAAGAGGATATCATAGTAGCTTTTGACGGTATGATTTTGCAGCTTTAATACGGTTCCTGAAAGGAGTGAATGCCGTTCATGAAAGCCTCCGAGCAGTATTACTTGCAATACAGCCATCATGTTGAAATTGAAAGGCAGCAGGCAATGGACGAGGGGAAACAGATCAGCGCAGAATTGGCTGCTACGTATGAGAAGCTGGCTTCCATGCCGTGGAATGACCCGCAACGTGAACAAATGGCTGCGGCTTATATCGACGAAATAGGGAAGCTGCCTTTAAGAGCTGACTTCCCGTTTGTTGAGCCTTCTAACCTGCCGGAAATAGTAGCGGAAAGACCAGTTGCCGAATTCCCGGTGAATCAACCTGCTCTATTTGAAGATTTAGCGGATAAAATGTATGGTGCATGGCTCGGTCGATCCGCAGGCTGCTTATTGGGGCAGCCGATCGAAGGGTGGAGAAAGGAACGAATTACAGGCTTGTTGAAGGAAACAAACAATTTTCCAGTTCATTATTATATTTCATCCGAAATGGATCCTGAAATTGCGGAAAAGTACGGCGTCATCAACGAGGGCGGGTCGTACGGAAACGAGCTCGTAAGCTGGATTAATAATGTGAAGCATATGGTCGAGGACGACGATATGAACTATACGATCATCAGCCTTGCTGTATTAGAAAAATTCGGCTATGACTTCTCTCCTGACGATGTAGCAGAAACATGGCTTAACCTATTGCCTTTGCTGCGCACCTGTACTGCAGAACGCATTGCTTACCGGAATCTCGTTAATCGCTTAGATCCACCACTCTCAGCTACATATCGCAATGTCTATAGAGAGTGGATTGGCGCTCAAATTCGAGTTGATTTGTATGGCTACATTAATCCTGGAAATCCAGCGAAAGCAGCTGAAATGGCTTGGAGAGACGCTTCGATCTCGCATGTGAAAAATGGCATCTACGGTGCTATGTGGACTGCAGCTATGCTGGCCATGGCTGCCGTGACGGACAACAGGCAGGATGTGATCAGAGCAGGTCTCGGTCAAATTCCTGCCAATTGCCGGCTTGCTGACGATATTCGGACGGTGTTACGCTGGTACGAGGAGCAGGTGACCTTTGATTCAGTAGTAGAGCGTATCCACCATAAATATGATGAAAGCAACGCACATCATTGGTGCCATACGATCTCAAATGCGATGATTGTGGCCGCGTCTCTGCTGTATGGTGAAGGTGATCTGGAAGCAACAATAGGTTTAGCAATCATTTCGGGCTTTGACACAGATTGCAATGCGGCTACCGCAGGTTCTATTGTAGGTATGCAAAAAGGAGCGAGCCAACTACCCGAGAAATGGGTGAAGCCGTTAAACGATAAAATTCGTTCAGGCGTAGATGGCTTCGGCATCGTGCCTCTTTCTCATTTGGCAGAGCGAACGGTGAAATTGATTGCAAATAATCCTTATTTGAAGTAATGGAGTTGCTACAATTTGAAAGCGATACAAATACAATAAACCCAATACCGCCAAGGTGTTGGGTTTATTGTATACTGGGAGAAAAGGGTAATCATTTCATCTTATAATAAGAGCTTTATTTGGAGGAGATCATTTGATGCGTTATGAAGTTAGACTGAATGCGATAGAACAGAAATGGGACATTGTAGCTGGCCGAAAAGAGATCATAAAAGGAATGACGGATAAAATTTTTGCTGAGAAAATTGCTGAAGAATTAAATAAAGCCTACGACCAAGGCAGTGCTGATAGAGAGAATGTAGACAAGAAAATCAATGACAGTATAAATAAATTATTTTTTTAAGAGTTAATAGCGTTTGTTGAAGTATTGAAGAGTTAATTGGATATTTAATTAAGAATGAGGAATTCAAAAGAGTTTTTGACAAGTGTATGGATTGAACTAAAACAGAATCGAGGTGTAAGAGTTGAACCAAATTATTATACAAAAATATGATCCTCAAAGAGATAAAGCTCAAATCGAACGCATGCTGCTTAACTACAATCATCTATTGAATATATTTTATAATGATGAAAAAGGAAACAAAGATAATATTTTGGTTGCACTCAATAATACTACTACCATTGGGTTTCTTTCATTTAATGGTTTCGGCAGAAAACCTCAGGCCATATTATATGTGAACAAAGAGTATGAAGCAGCGGATGTCGGCTCAATGCTAATACAAGAATATGAAAAAATGCTTATTCCAAATGAAAAAGTAGAGCATACCATATTTACGTGTTCTCATCGTGACACTGATTTAATAAGTCTTTTGGACAATAATGGATACAGATTATATTTATCCTCTTACATTATGGAGCGAACGGGTGAATCATTCCCTTCAGATAACATCATAGTTAGAAATTATGAAGAGAATGATTATTTTGAATGGGATAGAATTTGCGAATTAGCTTTCTATCATATGCGACAGCGTATAGGATTGTATCCTTCGTTTTTTTATAAACCTGTGGAATGGGAACGCGAACAGTTTGCCCAAAATAAAAATAATATGTTTGTAATGATATTTGATAATACTATAGTAGCAATAGGAAAAATTGAAGGGAATAAAATATGTACCGTTGCTATTTCTATAGAACATCAATCACGCGGTTATGGAAGAGTTTTTGTGAAATACCTGGTTAATGAAATCATCAGCAGAGGTGAAGAAAAGGTAATCCTTGACGTTGCAAAAGGTAATTTTGCGAAAACATTATATGAAAGCCTTGGGTTTGAAGAAACGGCGCTTTACGACCACTATATTAAATATTTTAGATCGGATACAAGACTAAGTGCTCCACCCGACGATTATTAAACAATACTTATGGATGCTGAAAAGTGCCTCGAAATGAATCTAAAGCTCAGAAGGCAATCCATTCAAATACATATGAATAGCGTTTGTATTTTGTTTAAGTACTTGAATCGTTTTAGAGTTAGGCTGTTTATATATTTCTAAATAGTCTATCTCGTTATATTGTTGCCTTATAGGAAAAGCTAATTTTTCTTCAGTTAAAGAAAACTCTGCAGCAATGCCGGCTTTATTTCCTCGAGCATCAAAGCGTACCCATCTTCCAATGCTGTTGATATAAGCGGCATTAAGAGCATGAATGCAGTATCCTGTGTCGGGTGTATCCCCGATTGTGAGTCGTTGATAACAAAATCCTGTTGGAATCCCTTTGCTTCTTAACAGTGCAGATAATAAATTTGATTTGGCGTAGCAAATACCTTCTTTATAAAATAGGACTTCTGAAGCGCTGCATGTTATCCGTTTGCTTTGAATGTCCCAAGAGTGCGCTATTTGATCTCGAACAAATTCGTAAGTATTTTTTATAAAATCGACTTCGTTAGATGATCTAGAAAATAATACATCTGATAAATTGGTGATTGTCGGGTGACTGAAATCGATGACTTCTGTCTCCTCCAAATAATCTTCTATGTTATCCGATTCACACGATATGTTCATAGCATAATGCCTCCAGTTATTAGTTTACCCTTAGGAATTATTATGCAGTTAAATGAATTAATATACAACATGTAATTTCGTTCAACCATTGTTAACCTAGTAGTTTTTTACGACTGAATAATGAAATGTAATATGGTACAATAGAACGGATTATTATTGAGAAAATGCAATTATATACGGTAAAATTTAGAGGTAAAGCACTTTAGAAATTAACATAATTTAGTGGTTTTAAAAATATTAGAAAACAGGCAGGAGTAAAAACGATGAAATGCCCTCATTGCAACAACGAATTAATAGAAGTCCCTTTATGTTACGGAATTGAAGCGCCAGACTATTTTTACAAGGTGCCAGAAGAGCAAAGAACTGAGTTAATTAGAGATTTTTGCGTAATTGATGAACAGTTTTTTTATATTAGGGGACACATAGAAATACCAATTATTAATAGTAATGAAAAATTTATATGGAGTGTTTGGGTTTCACTTAGCGGTGAAAATTTTTTGAAATCCAATGAATTATTGAATGTACAAGGAAGAGAAAATGAACAACCATATTTTGGATGGTTGTCGACGGAACTTTCAATATATCCAATATCTACACTGTCGTTGAAAACAATGGTACATACACAAGAAGTAGGCGCCGTGCCGTTAATAGAACTAGAACAGACGGATCATCCCCTTGCAGTTGAACAAAGAGAAGGAATTACAATGGAGAGAGTAATAGAGATTGCTCATTTAACCAATCACCACATGAACGATTGAATAGCCAATGAAAACTGACTTTTATGAACTTCTATTTTCAATAAGAATGAGTGAATTGCAAATTTATGCAACAAAATAACCACTCCCTGTCATGAATTAAGTCTCATGATAAGGAAGTGGTTTAAATTTACAAAACGGGGTCTGATATTGACCACTAGATTAAACATCGTCTAAAATAGTCTATAAAACCAATAAGGATGCGGTCGAGAGGACTCGAACCTCCACGGCTGTTACACCACTAGAACCTGAATCTAGCGCGTCTGCCAATTCCGCCACGACCGCAAAACATGTTTTAACAAAAAATATCGTATCATGAGTAAGCTGGAATAGTCAACAATATTTTATAAAAATGGGGGAAAATGCTGTGGAGCAATTAGAGCAAAAAATCATGCAAGAAGGAATCGTCCTTAATGACAATGTATTGAAGGTGGATTCATTCTTAAACCATCAAGTAGATCCGCAGCTTATGCTTGCCATAGGTAAAACGTTCACTTCCCTATTCGAAGCGCAAGGAATTACGAAGGTGCTCACACTGGAGTCTTCAGGCATTGCACCTGCGGTTATGGCCGCTCTGCAAATGAACGTGCCGTTAATATTTGCGCGTAAACGCAAGTCGCTGACACTTAAAGATGATCTCTATACCGAGAAAATCTATTCCTTTACGAAGCAAGAGGAAAGTGAAGTTACTGTTTCTCGCAAGTTTTTGTCAGCCGAAGATCGTGTCCTCATTATAGATGACTTCCTAGCGAACGGCGATGCAGCGCTTGGTTTGGCTCGAATCGTTGAGCAAGCGGGTGCATCGGTAGCTGGTATTGGCATCGTGATCGAGAAGGCGTTCCAGCCAGGACGTGAAAAGCTGATCGAGCATGGTTATCTTGTACATTCATTGGCAAGAGTGGCATCATTAGCAGGCGGAAAAGTAACATTCGCTCCTCATCCAGTCGCTCACGCTTAAACAACAAGTTGTATGTAACTAAATTGCTCACAGTAATTTAAGTACGAACAAATTATAAATAGGAATCAATGACAAGAGAGGCCTAAATCAGGTCTCTTTTTTTTTATATTTATAAGTTAGGTTTATGCTTCTGATATTATGCTGCATTCGCATATTTTCCAGCATTTTCACAAACAATAACAGCAAACGGTGAAAGGTGCGTGCAGCAATGAGCAGACAGCATAATGTAATTGAGGAAAGAGAAATACAGAAATTTCGTAAAATGAGAAGGTCATCGGTTGCTAAGACGGCTGCTGCGGCAGTCTTGCTGCTGAGTGCATTTTCAGCTGCTATGAGCCCGCTGAGCTATAGTCATGTTTCTGCTCAAAGTTCTGCTATAGGGATAAGTACGGCTGCACAAGTAGATGAACGGAAGCCAGTGGCAATCGTAATTGACGATTTTGGCAATAACATGAGCGGAACAGAGGAAATGATGAAGCTTCCAGTCAAAATCACAGCGGCGATTATGCCTTTTATGCCAACGACTAAGAAGGATGCAGAGGAAGCGTATAGGCTTGGCCACGATGTCATTGTTCATATGCCGATGGAACCGAACAAAGGGCTAAAAAGCTGGTTAGGCCCTGGAGCGCTTACGACTGATTTAAGCGATGCAGAGGTGCGTAAACGGGTAGAGGATGCCATTGACGATGTGCCTCATGCGATCGGGATGAATAATCATATGGGCTCAAAGGTGACAGCAGATGAGCGAATGATGCGAATTGTGCTCAGCGTGTGCAAGGAACGGGGGCTCTTTTTTCTAGATAGCCGGACCACCTTCAAAACGGTTGTTCCCAAATTAGCCAAAGAGCTGGGCGTACCGACAGTCTCCAATGATGTTTTTCTTGATGACGTTTATACCGTTCAGCATATTTCCAAGCAAATCGGCGTGCTTCGCAAGCATTTGGAGTCACATGACAGCTGCATCACAATCGGACATGTTGGAGCACCTGGGAAATATACCTCCTCGGTTCTTCATCAGTCCATACCTGCGATGCAGCCTACCGTAAGATTCGTGAAGTTGACTGCACTTATTGGCGGAGAATCAATGAACGATCCACTTGTATTGCCTAATCCCTGAGGCAATGGCCTCAGCAACTTCTTGCTGACGCTGCGGATCTGTCAGCATCGTACGATCATGCTCGCTGCTAATAAAGCCCATTTCTACGATAACAGCAGGGTCTTGCACCCTTCTGAGTAGATAAAACGGTTTTCCTTCCCTTGGGAGGAAAGCCGTATTTTGTTGTCGATTAAGCGCATCTTGTATGCAAAATGCAAGCAATGAGCTTTCACCGCTGCTCTGATGCAGCACTAAAGGGCCTTTCTGCATACTTTTCTTAGACCAATTGACATGTAAGCTAATGAGCAGTTCACTTTCAATTTCATCGGTTAATTGCCGGCGCTGTGATAAATCTTTACGATGTCTCGAGCGTGTATTATGCCAACGATTATCGTCACTGAGTGCATAGTCGCCGGTTCGATTGAGTACAGCCGGTATGTTTTGGCTTCGCAAAATGAAATACAGCTTACGCGCAACAGCTAAGTTAATATCCTTTTCTAAAATATCAGCTGATGAGGCTCCCCCGTCAATCCCGCCATGCCCAGCATCAATGATGACGACAGTTGACGGAAGCGCCCAATCCTGATTGTTGCCTACCGGCAAAAGAGGCCATGCAAAAGCGCTGGATGAGCTGCTGGAAGCAGCCAGCCATATTACAACAAAGGTTAGTGCCATTTTACGAAACATGCTGATTGTTCCTCCAGATTTCTTTGACATACGGTTAGCGTGGCTGTTTGGAGGGAAACTCATGCATGTTTAGATTGGATGGTTAAGGGGCAAACTTAAATTATTAATTCATACGGTATTGAAAGGACTGATTAGCATGGCAAAAGGCGATGAATACGTAAAATTTATGACCGAAAAATTTATAAATTATATAGAAACACCAAGGGAAGAACGGAAACAAACCAACGTATTAGCCAAATCTCGGAGAGAGCCTTGGCTGACGCGTTGGTTCGGATGGGGACCAGTGAGTGTAATGTTATGGTGGCGTGGACGCGCTGAGCGTCATCGGTAAAAGTGCCCAAGCTCGATTAAAAGCTGAAGGGGAATATAGCGGCGATCAGAGCCGTCCTCGCTTGCTTCAAGCGCGACATAGATTTGCCCGTTGTCCCATTTGTTATATCCGACGACAGACCAGACATATAACATCTGGCCATCAAACAGCTCAGCGGTAAAGCGGAGCTGTTCTTTGTTGTTTATTTTGGCAAAGAGAGTTGTGTAGGAATTAGAGCTGAATGTGATGGGTTTATTCGTTAGCCAGGCAAGCTTATCGAATGGATTAAATGACGGCAGCGAGACTTGTTTAATAAGGACTGCTTTCTGAGAGTTAAGTAATGGAGCCGCTTTATCAAGCTTAGCTGCGGCAGCATTTGTCCAATCTTCCTTCTTGGCAGGGAGCGATTCACCGCTGACGGCATCTGCATAATACGTTTCTTTCTCTGTCGTTATTTTCCATGCGGCGAGGAGAGGATGAACATATATTCGATCAATTTGGGTTGCAGGCTTTAGAAGCTCGAGCTGCTTAATCGCTCGTGTAAGTGTGTTTTCATCGAATAATGGATGACTGTTTGTTCCGTATTCACCTAGCTGATATCCACCTGACTCCACCGCATTAACGACAAGATAACCGACAGTATTCTTATTTTGCATGACAAGCACAAGCCAGCTATGCGTTCCAGGGCCAATAGGAGAAACAATAAGCGTCGACTTCTTCCATGCGGCAAAAGAAGGCTGTACAGCCAGTTCTTCGACCCAGCGCTGCGCTTGCTGTTGAACAGGCTCATAAACGGTTGTAGGATTAGAAACGGCTGCAGCAGCTTGTGGCTGCAATCCGCCTGCATACAATACAATAGCGGTCAAAACACATGCCGCTGTAAGCTTAATGAATTTTTTTGGCATAATTAATCACCTCCATATCATTGTATAGGACAAGCTTTAAGAAGGCTGTTGCAACCTGTCGCGTAAGGGCGGCCTTGTGACCGCCTTTTTTTGACGTATTGCTGCGGATAACGTCAGATCCATGTCAATCGATACCCTCGAGATGAAAGATGCCGCAGTTAATGGCGGACGCAGTCACCCTAGGCTCATATTGCCATCTGATTTCGGATTGACGCTGAGCGAATTGCTCCTCAATTGCTGGTTTGTTTTCTTCGATAGCATTCTTAACAAGCGGCTCGTAGTAGCCGTTAATTCGGTCAAGCTCTTCCTTCAACCTTGCTGATGCACTCTCAGCCCAGCTGTAATCATAGCTGCGAAGCTTGCGCTCCAACGTTTGCTCTACAATGCTAAGCGCTTTATTAAAGGAGAGCCCATTTTTGGTGATGTGAATATTTGCCGGCAGGCGAGGCGTAAGCTTATGCGTAAGCAAGCGATCGTAGAAATGCTCTACACATTGTCCAGTTGCGAGCGAGACACCGTAGCTATGAATTTCTTCGCGCTTGCGATCACAAGCGAACTCTACCCGCATATTGACAGACAGCCATGCCGTGTAAGGGGTCGAGGTAAAGGGATTGTTCGAGCGTTTGTCTGGCTCCTGAAACAAGTGGACGAAGCTGCCCTTAGCTTTTGCCGCATCAAATATTTGCTCAAGCTTGCGTGCGCCAAAAAACAAGTCTTCGCGCGGAATGCGAACGGGTGCTGCCAAGCTGCCGTGAATAAAGCCTAGCGAACGCCCAAGAGCGGCATTCGCTGCAGTATCTTGCGCGTTTAGCGCAGCATCCTGTTCGGTGTTCACGACTTCAATTTTTTTGAGCTCCTCGGCAGCGTCATATTTGTTCTTGTCCGTTACAAACAAGAATGTCATCGTCTCAGGTTCTGCGTCGACGCGATCGACGAAGCTCCAGTAGTAGGGACGATTCGTAAGCTCACGGTCGGCGTGAGGAGAGAGCTTCACCGTGAAATGGCTTGGTGACTTTTCTAAAATTGAGCATTCGGTAGCTTCTAAATAGCGGTTTACAAATTTGTGCACCTGTTTTTCGTTCAAGGCTGCACCTCCACGGTTTGTCCAAGCGTATCCAAATTCACTAGCAGGTCAGGACTTGTCGGCAGCGGGTTTTCGCCTGTCAGCACCTCTTCACGAATGCGGCTGAGGGAGGAGCCCAAATGATTGATTTTTTGTTTTAAATCCGTATCGTTGCCCGATTCTAGCAGCATTCGAGCAAGCCGCTGCTCCAGCGAGCCATCCCCTTTTTCAAAGCGCTCCAAAATATGATCCAGCTCGCCAATAACAAGCTCGAACAGGTTAATTTTTTCATGCAATAGGTTGACGATATGCTCTTCAATGGTGCCGATTGTGCACAGATTGTAGATTTTTACGTCTTCCGTTTGCCCAAGGCGATGCACCCGCCCAATTCGTTGTTCGACTCTCATTGGATTCCAAGGCAGGTCGAAATTAATCATGTGGTGGCAAAATTGCAGGTTTATCCCTTCGCCGCCAGCTTCCGTTGCGATGAGGATTTGCGCGCGCCCGCGAAATAAATCCATCATCCAATCCTTTTTGCCGCGGTTCATACCGCCGCGATAAGGGACGGCAATCATATTTTGAGCACGGAAAAACTGCAGCAAATATTCCTGAGTAGCCCGGTATTCAGTGAAAATGATGACCTTGTCATCCATTTCTTTGACAAGCTCCATCGCTTTTTCTGCTTTGGTATTGGCTTTGATATTACGAATTTTCTCTACGAGCTCCCATATTTTTGGACGCATAGGGGAGTCCTCGGACGTTTTCTTAAATAGATTAACAAGCGTTAGAAACACCGCATCGCGGCTGCTGCAAACTTCACGCTGAAGGGTAACGAGTGAGAGCATGCTTGATAAATCGCCGCCGCTTTCTTCATACCGTTCCTTGACGAAGCCCGTCACCGCGTCGTACAGCGCTTTCTCTTCTTCTGAGAGAGTAAGCGGTATATTTTTGACAAAACGTTTCGTGAAATGAATGCCGCCGTCCCCGCGCCGATTCCGAATCATGACACCGGAGAGTGCTTCCTGCAGCTGATCTTCATTTTTCGGAAGCCGCTTGTCGACAACAAAGTTTGCTGCAAATTCACTTTGACCGCCGAGCTGACCAGGCTTGAGCAGCGTAATGAGATTGAACAGCTCGTCCATATCGTTTTGGATTGGGGTAGCCGTAAGGAGCAAGCAATATTTTTTGCGTAAAAGATTAGCAAACTGATAGTTCGTCGTTTTCTTGTTTTTCAGCTTATGTGCTTCATCGATGATGATGATGTCATAATCTGTTCCAAGCACAATCTCGCGATGCGGATCACGCTTTGCGGTATCGATAGAAGCGACAACTACATCATATCCCCATGTATGCTCCTTCTTCTGGGCTACGGCAGAGATGCCGAATTTCTGATTAAGCTCGCGCACCCATTGAAGCACAAGGGAAGCGGGGACAAGAATGAGAATACGCTTAGCTAAACCGCGCACAATATATTCTTTGAGCACGAGTCCTGCTTCGATCGTTTTGCCAAGGCCAACCTCATCGGCCAAAATCGCACGGCCGCCCATCTCATGCACCACTTTGCGCGCTGTGCTGATTTGATGTGCCATTGGTTCGAAGGCTGGAAGCGATCGCAAGCATAACAATTCTTCGAAGCTTTCAATTCGTTTCGCTTGCTCGGCTTCCATAGCGAGCTGATATAACGTCCAATCATCCCATGGGCCGCCTTTTGTTAAACGGTTTTGCAGTTCTTCAAACCAAGAGCGGTCATGCTGCAGCTCAACTAAAGGATGAAGCTTGCGAGAAGTAAAGGCCGTGCCTGCTTCACCTGAGGCAGCCTGCGGCGTCGTCTGAAATGTCATCTAGTACAGCTCCTTCCGCAGTAAAAGGGATAAGTTGTTATTAGTATTGCCTTTTCATCTAATATTAATAAGATGCTGCTTAAAAAAGAGGATGGACTAGCAATATAACGAGAGTGGGCATGTAAGCGGACAGGTTTGCTAAATTTCGCCACAAACGAGCATGAAAATCAATATGTAGTATAGTATAATGGTTTTATGACACAATATATTGTGCTAAAAGCATATCTGATCTAACCTATGCCTTCAGCACGTTAGTATGAGGGAGGAAGCAGCTGCGATGGAGATGTCTGGTGGAAATCGACTTGAGGGACTTAGTGAGAAAATCTTTTTGGATCGATATGCTTGGAAAAATGCAGATACGAGTAAAACGGCGATCGGAGATATCGTGCTTGTTCTAACGAAGGATGATCCGAAATTTCCTGTCAAGGAAGTCGGAGAAGTTATCGCCCGTGATGGCAGCAAGGTCACCGTAAAGCTTAGAAACGGCGAGCATGTGGAGTCTACAATAGAGAAACTTACGCTTACGATTGAAAAAACGCCTGAGGAAATGTGGGATCGTCTTGCAGATGCGATGGCATCTGTTGAAGATGGATCAGAGAAGCAAAAGGATTGGCGGGACAAATTCAGATATTTATTAGATGATTGGAAGCTGGTTCCGGGCGGGAGAATTGCAGCGGGGGCTGGAGCTAGTGAAGAGCTGACGCTATTTAATTGTTATGTCATCCCCTCACCGAAGGATAGCCGCGGCGGCATCATGACAACGCTCACGGAGATGACTGAAATTATGGCGCGCGGCGGCGGCGTTGGGATGAATTTATCTTCGCTGCGACCTCGAAGAGCGATTGTTGCAGGCGTGAACGGTTCATCGAGCGGTGCTGTATCATGGGGTGGGCTGTTCAGCTATGCAACGGGACTCATTGAGCAGGGCGGCAGCCGCCGAGGCGCCTTGATGCTTATGATCAATGATTGGCACCCGGACGTATTAGAGTTTATAACAGTCAAACAAACGATGGGGCAAGTGACAAATGCCAATCTGTCGGTATGTATTAGCAACGCTTTTATGCGGGCTGTAAAGGAAGATTTGGAATGGGAGCTCGTATTTCCAGATACCAAAGATATAGAGTATAACGAGCTATGGACCGGCGATCTGGATGCATGGCGCAAGCTTGGCAAAAAGGTTATCCCATACAAAACGGTGCGCGCTCGTGAAATATGGCAAGCGATTATTGAATCCGCTTGGAAGTCAGCTGAGCCCGGCGTTGTCTTTATGGAGTATTATAATCAAATGTCGAACAGCTGGTATTTCAATCCCATTATTAGTACGAACCCTTGCGGTGAACAAGGCTTGCCGGGCTGGGGCGTCTGCAACTTGTCAGCTGTAAACCTATCGAAGTTTTATGATGAAGAGAAGCATGACGTTGCTTGGGATGAACTTGCCAACGTTACGCGCTGGTCTGTAAGGTTCCTTGATAATGTCATCGACAAAACACCTTATCATTTTGAAGAAAATGAGCGCAATCAGAAGCTTGAGCGGCGTATCGGGCTCGGAACGATGGGACTAGCTGAGCTTATGATTAAGCTGCGTATCCGATATGGCAGCGCAGAGTCATTGGTTTTTCTAGATAAGCTATATGGATTTATGGCTAGGGAGTCTTATTTGGCGTCTTCGGAAATCGCAGCTGAGAAAGGTTCATTCCAAGCGTTTGAAGCTGATAAATATGTACAGAGCGGATTTATGAAGCAATTGATAGCCGAATTTCCGGAGATTGGCGACAGTGTGGCCTTGAACGGCATGCGAAATGTGACGGTCATTACACAAGCGCCAACAGGAAGCACGGGAACAATGGTCGGGACGTCTACCGGAATCGAACCTTATTTTGCCTTCGAATACTATCGTCAGAGTCGTCTTGGTTTTGACAAACAAGATGTTCCAATAGCAGCGTCTTGGAAAGCGTCTCATCCGGGGGAGGAGCTACCAGATTATTTTGTAACCTCGATGAGTTTGTCGGCTGAGGATCATATTCGGGTACAGGCGGCTATACAGCGCTGGGTGGACAGCTCGATTTCCAAAACAGCGAATTGCCCGGCAGATTTCACTGTGGAAGAAACGGGCAGATTGTATGAGCTTGCTTTTGAGCTCGGCTGCAAGGGTGTGACGATTTACCGAGATGGCAGTCGTGATGTTCAAGTTCTCTCAACGTCGTCTAAAGAAGAGAAAACAGAAGCACCATTTGACGCGGATTTGGTGGAAGCCGTTGTCCCAGCAGCGGTGCAACCCGAGCAGGAGCTGGATAAGCAGTATAAACGCAGACCGCAGGTACTGCGGGGTGCGACCTATAAGGTGAACACACCATTTGGCATGGCTTATATTACGATCAATGATCTCAATGGAACACCGGCAGAAATTTTCTTGAACGTAGGCAAGGCAGGTTCGGATGTGTTTGCGATGGCTGAAGCATTAGGGCGTGTGTGTTCGTTATTTCTGCGTTATGGCGATCATGGAAACAAGGTGAAGCTGCTCGTCAAACATTTGAAAGGAATCGGCGGATCGGGAGCGATAGGATTCGGAGTTAACCGAGTGGAGTCCATTGCGGATGCCGTTGCAAAATCGCTTGAGATTCATATGGAGAATGGGACGGAGCAGGAGACGACAGCGAAAATAGTTCAAAGAGAAGAAGCTGCGTCTGTGGATTATACGACGATTTCCAAAGCTGCTGCAGATACTACTTCCGTAGATTTGTGCCCCTCTTGCGGTTCGGCAGCGCTTATTAATATAGAAGGCTGCAAGCAGTGTACGCAGTGCGGCTTTAGCAAGTGTAATTGATAGGGCAAGCAAAAAAAGAGAACCTCATGGTTCTCTTTTTTATTTTGTGTAGTCTTTCCAATAATGCAAAAGAGTTAGGCTGGCTCTGGAAAGATATGATGACGCTCCAGCAGCGTCCACAATTGTTCGACGATATCTTCAGCAGGATAGGGCATGGAGCGAATGATCCACCATTCCAGCAGTCCAATTGCCGCTGAAGTCAGAAACTGCACCATAATCTCCTTGTTCATATCCTGATTGATGCCGCTCATATCAAGATGATCCTCAATACCTTGCTGCATGCCTTCCATCAGTCGGTTTCGAAATGTAGGAACACCTTTGCTCGTTAACAGTGTCGTATAGATGAAGGCGTGCTGTTCCAAATACTTGAATGTTCGAAGAATCAATGTTTTGGCAGAAGGCTGGGCTGTGTCTTCAGCAGGCATGCAGCTCTCAAACAATTGTGTTAAATATGCCTCTATACATTGATCCAGCAGATCAAGCTTGTCTACATAATGCAAATAAACGGTACCTCGGTTTACGTTGGCACGTTCTGCAATTTCGTTAATGGTTACTTGCTCAAAATTTTTCTCTGCAATTAGCTCGACAAAAGCCTTCATGATGGCTTCTTTTGTTTTGAGTACTCGTCTATCCAAAGTGTGACTCCTTTTGAGCAGTTTTAGACATTTGCTCTCGATCTGTTGATTAATCAACACTTTCGCCGATTTTACCGATTGAAGAGCAGCATCTGCGCTGATAAGATCATTATATTGAACAGATGTTGTTTAATCAACGAATGTTCAAAAAAATAGAGCGATGTTCATTTCACTTGAAATATATAATAGGGCGGAGATGCTTTGTGAAAATATTAGTTTATGGCGCAGGGGTGTTAGGCAGCTATCTTGCACATGTGTTAGCGCGTGGAGGCAATGACGTTACCGTACTTGCCAGAGGAAAAAGATATGAAGAGCTGACGAAAGACGGCATCGTTATTCGTCATTATTTTCAGCGTAAGACGACGGTGGACAAAGTGAGAGTTATTCATCATTTGTCATCAGAAGAAATGTATGATCTCATTTTTGTGGTTATGAAATACAATGATTTTCCATCAGTACTACCAATTCTGGCGCAAAATCAAAGCAGTCATATTGTGCTTGTAGGCAATAATGCAGACGCTCATGAAATGCAAAATGACTTGCAGAAAAATAGTGCCGTGAAAAAAAATATAGTATTCGGATTCCAGCTTAGCGGCGGTCGTCGAGAAGCTGATCGAATGATCTGTATACGTGGAGGCGGACATATGGTGCTTGGCAGTTTAGAAGGGGAGCTGTCATTTAAACCATTACTAGAAAAAGCCTTTGAAAAAGTAAAATACAAATTAGATTATCAAGAAGATATGGATGCTTGGCTTAAAAGTCATATCGTCACCATACTGGCGATGAACGCAATTAGCATAACAAGCGATAACCAATTCAAAAAAATAGCGAAGAACAAAAAGCTGCTCATGCAAATGATTACAGCAATAGATGAAGGCTTTAAAGTGTTGGAATCATTAGGTTATACAATCATACCAGCAAACCAAGTTAAGTTTATTCGCAATTATAGAGGGATGGTATACAGCTTTCTGAAAATATACCATATGTCGCCGATTACCAAACTGATCGATGGGTCCCCCTATGAAATCGCAGCGTTAATGAATAAGTTTGCTATTTTAAAACAAAAATCTAATGTTTTAACTCCACATTTGGATGAGATTGCTCAGCAATTCAATGCCAAGTTTGTAGAAATAGCGAAACAAAACTAGCATGATTTTCAAGCAAAAAAGACCATTCTCCTCGTATAGGTGAAGGGTTGGTCTTTGCAGGTTCATTATTCCCGTTCTTTTCTTTTTGAATAATTTTGTATCGCATCGTTCAATAGGGCATAGTTAAAATCCGGCCAGCTTTTATCTGTAAACCACAATTCAGCATACGCTGCCTGCCATAGTAGGAAGTTGCTCAGCCTCTTTTCACCGCTTGTCCGAATGATTAAATCAACTGGCGGATAATCGGAGGTAGCGATCGTTTTCTCAAATTGTTCATCGAAAGTGAGCGGGTCTGCTCCGCTTGCGATGAGCTTTTTTGCAGCTTGCAGAATTTCAGTTCTCCCCCCGTAATTAAGAGCCATATTTAGAAGCATGCCAGTGTTGTTTTTCGTTATTTCACAGGTTCGCTGAATGACATCCACCGTATGAGCAGGAAACGAGCTAATATCGCCGATATAAGTTACTTTTACATTTTTTTTGTTTAGTTCGTCGATCGTTTGATTCTGAAAATATTTGATAGGCAGCTCCAATAAATAATCAACCTCGGCTTTGGGCCGTCTCCAGTTCTCCGTTGAAAATGCATATAAGGTCAAGCAGCTAAGCTTTAGCGAAATCGATCTTTTTATGATTTTCTGCATCGTTTTCATCCCGTAAAAGTGGCCAACGTTTCGCGGCAGCCCTTTGCGAGTTGCCCATCTCCCGTTGCCGTCCATAATGATCGCGATGTGTTTTGGAAAATACTTGTAACGATCCTGCTTGAAAAATAAATGTGACCACAGCATGACTTTCCTCCTCAAGCAAGTTAACATTCTTTTTTATCTAGATACGACCCACAAAATCAAAGTTGCTGCCGGTACGAGCAGTAATTGTGCCAGCACGGTGCCCATCACACGGGACAACATAAGCAGACCGAATACTTTAGTTAACGCAGCGCTTTTTTTCTCTCCCTTTAGCACTTTATCCGTCAATAAGCCGATTTCAGGATCAATAAGAAGTGCTAGCAAAATCGTTGCTACCCCATTAATTAGCCCTGATGATTGAGAAGCGGAAATCGCATGCTCGGTCGTCATAGAAGAAGCGAGTAAAGCGGCCAGCACGCCAATCGTATAGACCGCGGTTACGATAATGTTGAGTAAAAACAATCGTTTCGGAATTCCGCCAATTCTTAATCGCGCCAGCATTCCCAGCTTTGGCAGACGGATGTGTGAACGCGAGTTTTTAAGTTTCTCAATGGATACCGTTGTTCTCAGCAAGCCTGGGATAGAGCCTGCTACCTCCAAATGGGCAATGACTCGTCTAGCCAGCATCACCGCGGTTGGAAATGCTAGCATCGCAGCAATTGTTCCTAGAGATGCGCTTAAAATTATGATTCGAAATTGCTCAATCAGTGAATACTCCATGGAAGTTTTGGCAGAATCGATGAGCTTTCCCATAAGCGGTGCTTGCACCATGTTGGCTGTTCGCGATACGAGCAGGATAATGCCGGTTAACGATATAGCGACTGCTATTTTTCCCATACGTACGCCAGCTAATCGAAGAGAGTATGTAATCGTTTCTGCAAAATGAATAATAAATGTAAAGCTGCTAACTAGAATAATCTGCTCAAGCATGGCAGCACCTCTTTCCCTTATGGAGGTAAGATTCTACTATCATTAAATAGGAAATACCGAAATTAAAAAATAGAAAGTAAATAAGCAAGTTTTTCTTATTTTATGTTCGAAGGAGCGTTCTCATCTCTCATCTAGCAAAATATTAATTGTGAAAATGGTAAACTCAGACTCTATCGGCTTGTAAGCAATGCTTGCAAAAAAGAGAGCGCTTTATTGACAAAATACATATAATCGAATAAGATTCACCTATCTGAAAGGTAAAAAGGATGATAGAAATGATTCAGAAGGTTAAGAAGCAAAATGTTCATGAGTTGGTCTCAGAAGAGATTCAAAAATACATCGAGGTTAAAGGCTTGCAGGAGGGAGACAAGCTTCCATCAGCTGAAGAACTGACAAAATTATTAGGTGTAGGACGTTCCTCTTTGCGCGAAGCACTGAGGTATCTTGAAGCTATCGATATTGTTAAAGTGGTGAATGGAAAAGGTATATTTGTTAATGATTCTGAGTCCTATCGCTATAGCGGAAAGGTGAAAATTGAGAATGAGAAGAAGTTTCTTCTTCATATTCTTGACGTGCGCAGAGCTTTGGAAGGAAAGGCTGTAGAGCTTGCTGCTATACGGATTAGCAACGAAAAAATCGAGAAGATGAGACTGTGTTTAGAAGAGTATGATGTGTGCAAAAACAGAGGTCTGGATACATCGGCAATTGACTATAAGTTTCACCAGCATATTTATGATGCTGCCGCTAATCCGCTGCTTCACAGCGTCTATGAATCTATCTCTGAATTAATTAAACGTTTCTTTGCTGGCCCGTTCGGCGTTAAGGAATTATTTGATAACACGTATCCGTTCCATCGTACGTTGTTTGATGGTATTGCCAAACATGATGTACAGCATGCATTAGCCGAATTTAATAAAATGATGGATATTATCGAGGAAACGATACGCCATTATTAATTAAAATTAGTTATTGACAAGTTGAAAGTGCTTACATTATATTTAACCTATCATACAGGTAGATAGTATGACACTATGTCTCTAGGGGGATTCATATGTTTGGTAAACCAATGAAAACATGGATGTTATCCGCTTTGACGGCTGTAATGGTTTTTACTCTCACTACAGCTTGCAGTTCTTCAAATGATGGGAAAAAGCCTGACAGCGGAAGTAAAGAGAAAGTAATTACGCTTCGCATGATTGAAAGCTTGACCAGCCCGAGTCGTACAGCATTGATTAAAGCAAGCATCGACAAATTCATGGCACAGAACACGAACATCAAGGTTGAATTGATTTCTCCACCGTTTGATCAGGCTGATAACAAAATCAGAACGATGTTGGCCGCCAAACAACCGCTAGACGTTTTGGAAGTACGCGATCTTAACGTTGCGGAATTCGTAAATAACAACTACGTAGAGCCATTGAACGATTATACAGGCTCATGGAGCGACTTTGGCACTGTAACGGCTGTTGCTAAATCCGTTGCTTCCGTCAAGGATAAGCTCTACTTCATACCAAACGGATTGTATCAGCGCCAATTGTTTTATCGTGCAGATTGGTTGAAGGAAGCGGGAATCAATGCTCCGGTTACCTACGAAGAGTTAGTTAATGCATCGGTTAAGCTGACGGACGCTGCGAAGAACCGTTATGGCTTCTCATTCCGTGGCGGTCCTGGTGCCAACGGTGTTCCAGATACATTGATTCAAGCGTACGACGCAGACAAGATCAATGTTGATGATGCGATGTTCCTGAAAGATGGCGGAACAATCTACTCTTCTCCAGAAGCCAAAACGGCATTAGATCTATATGTGAAGCTGTACAAAGAAGGATCACCTCCGGATTCCATTAACTGGGGCTTCCAAGAGCAGGTACAGGCATTTACTTCTGGTGTAACAGCATTCCTTTTGCAAGATCCGGACGTTATTCAAGTATTGAGCGAGAACATGCAAGAAGGCACTTGGGCAACAGCTCCAATGCCTACTGGCCCATCAGGCAAAGCGATGATTTCTGCAGGTGGAGCAGGCTGGGGTATCACTTCCCACTCGACAAACAAAGAAGCTGCTTGGAAATTAATTACGTTCCTTTCCTCGCCTGAGGAGAATACACAGCTATCCAAAAGCCATGGTACTGTACCGATCCACTCTTCTGCTACAGAGGATGAGTTTTTCCAAAAAGGACCTTACAAAACTTTGCTTGATATGACGAACAAACCGGATACGTTCATCAATTTCAAACCGCCGTTCGAATATCCTGCTAATGGACAATGGGGTACCGTCGCTATGGAAAGTGGTCAGGCGATGCTGCTAGGTCAAACTTCAGTTGAGGATACGTTAACGAAGTGGAATGAATATTGGGCGAAAGCGAAAGCGGACATGAACAAATAATCTGAAAAATAGTGATGGGTGGCTCAGCAGCCGCCCATCGCATTTTCTAAGTCAAGGGCGGTGATTGCATTGAGAAAGCAGCGAACGTATATTTTGCTCAGCTTGCTACCAGCTTTGGTGTTGCTGCTCATATTTACGTTTTATCCATTCCTGCAAGGGGTAGTCATGGCGTTTCAGAACTACGTTCTGTTCGATCTGACGAACGTTCGATTCATCGGATTCCAGAACTTTGTAACCGCATTCCAAGATGCTAAGTTTCTGAAAGCAATGACGAATAGCGCATACTGGGTGTTTTTCTCCTTAACGTTTCAATTTTTGATTGGCCTCTCACTTGCACTGATTTTGCGTAAACCGTTTAAAGGCAGAGGGGTATATCAAGGATTTATCTTTTACTCTTGGGCTTTATCTGGTTTCTTAATCGGCTTGATTTGGAAATGGATGTTCAACTCCCAAATGGGCGTTATTAATGATCTTTTAATGCGCCTCGGTCTTATTGATACTAGAATCGGTTTTCTCTCTGATCCAGATTGGGCGATGTCATCGGTCATTATCGCTAATGTATGGTACGGGATCGCGTTTTTTGCAATCATGCTGCTTGCGGCACTTCAATCGGTGCCAGCTGATTTGTATGAGGCAGCGGATATGGATGGAGCGGGGAGCATTCGCAAGTTTGTTAATGTCACCTTTCCTTTTATTCTTCCTACGATTATCGCAACGACGTTGCTCAGAGCGATATGGATATTCAATGACCCAACGATTATTTACGGTTTGACTAACGGCGGTCCTGCGGGAACAACTCATATTTTATCCTCATTAATGCTGGATAAAATTATTTACGGCGGGGACTACGGGATGGCATCGGCAATTGGTGTTACGATGATCGGCATTCTAATCTTGTACACGATTTTCTATTTGTTTGTGACCAAGTCGGAAAAGGTGGGTGATTTTTAAGATGAAGCCACGCATACTGACAGGTCTGAAGGTGCTGTATCTAGCGTTGCATTTTGTAATCATGGTATTTCCTTTATACTGGATCGTCATTACTTCACTTAAGCCTCAAAAGGATATATTCTCTTTCCCGCTTCAATATTGGCCAAAGCAATTCACGCTGGATAACTACATCCAGATTTTTAAAATATCGAAATTCCATATTTACATTTTCAACAGCTTATTAGTGGCCGTCCTTGCTGCTGCTATCGTTATTTTTATAGCGACTCTAAGCGCATATGTCATGGCCCGCTTTCAGTTTAGAGGGCATAAACAGATTATGATGGCGTTTTTCGTTACGCAAATGCTTCCGGGATTTATTGCACTAGCTCCATTGTACTTATTGATGGCGGACTTGGATTTGATTAATTCAAGGATGTCATTAATTATCTGCTACACGGTCATGCTCATTCCATTCTCAACAATTATGCTTCGAGGCTTTTTCCAACGCGTTCCGAGCAGCTTAGAGGAGGCAGCCATGATTGATGGTTGTTCGCGTCTGACGGCGTTGTTAAGAGTAATCATTCCGGTCATGTTGCCGGGCATTGCTTCAACCTTCATCTTTGCATTTGTACAAAACTGGAATGAGCTGTTTATGGCTGTCATGTTTATCGATGACGAGGCATTGAAGACGTTGCCGGTAGCTATGAACTCCTTCGTTATGAAATTTGATGTCGATTGGGGTGCAATGTCGGCTGGAACGGTACTATCAGTCATTCCTACCGTCGTATTGTTCGCTTTTGCCCAGCGTTTCATCGTAGAGGGATTAACACAGGGAGCAGAAAAAGGATAATAAATTCATGGAATGGATAGAGGGAAATGACATGATGGAGAGAAAAGAAATGGATAATCAACTGCATACAAAAGTCTCTCACGATCAGGTAGATAAACAACATTACGGTGCGGTAACCATACCGATCTATCAAAATAGCTTATTTACTTTCGAGAATCATGAAACCTTCGATCATGCGATGCAGGATGTATTAGCTGCCAACGTATATTCCCGAGGCAACAATCCAACGGTAAAATATTTGGAAAGCAAAATCGCCGAATTGGAGGGCGGTGAGCAGTCGCGCTGCTTCGCATCGGGTATGGCTGCAATTGCAGGAACGCTGCATGCGCTGCTTCGTTCAGGCGATCATGTCATCTGTGTTGATCAGGCTTACGGGCCAACAAGAGAGTTTCTAAACGAAATGTCAGAGAGGTATCAGGTTGAAGTCACTTATGTAGATGGCAGTTTGCTCTCCGATTTCGAGGATGCAGTACAGCCAAATACAAAAATTATATACGTGGAAAGCCCTACTTCAGGCCTTTTCCAGCTGCAGGATCTTGAAGGAATAGCTGAGCTGGCGAAAAAAACAGGGATCATTACAATGATAGATGGCAGCTGGGCAACCCCTTGCTTCCAAAGGCCTTTGACTATGGGCATCGATCTCGTGCTGCATTCGATGACTAAGTTTTTTTCAGGACATAGTGATTGTCTGGGCGGAGTTGTAACTGGAAGTGCTGCGCTAATTAGTAAAATTGAGAACAAAGGGTATATGCTGCTAGGAGGAATCATGACGGCTCATACAGCGTCGTTAATGATTCGTGGTTTACGTACGCTTCCGCTTCGTATGGAGCGCCATCAGAAGAGCGGCATGATCATCGCGGAGTATTTGGAGAAACACCCTATGGTCAATCGCGTAAACCATCCAGGTCTTCGTTCACACCCTCAGCATGAGTTGGCACAAAAACAACTGGACGGATACAGCAGCTTGTTTTCATTCGAATCCAAGCTTCCCGTTACTGTCATGAAGCAGTGGGCTGATGCGCTGCAATATTTCCGGATTGCAGTCAGCTGGGGCGGTTATGAGAGTCTCGTTACGGTCAATACAACGCCTGAGCGTAGAAACCCGGACGGAACAAACCCTTCAGTAGCCAGATTGTACATCGGAATGGAAGATCCGTATACGCTAATCGATGATATGGAGAGAGCGTGGAAGCTAGTAAAAGCTTACTAGGTCAAATAGTGACTCGGCGGGAGTGATATCTGCTATTTCACCGTATTAGCTATAGCGAGCAGCAGTATTATTTTATTGGAACGAAGGTTGGCGGGGACATCCTTTGAAAATTATGCGAATATCTTGCGAACATCTTCAAGGCCACTTCTTCTGAAGTGGCTTTTTTGAATTAGCAGAGCGTAGCAAGTGGGGAGCAGTCTCGAGTTTTTGAGGTTTTGAGCAGTGATAACGGACATCAGTTCCGCTAAAATACGGTTAAAGGGGGTTTGTGAGTATGTAACGGACATGAGATCCGTTATTTGCGATAAAACCCCCGATATTACACAGATTTATAGCAAATAGCGGAACCTATGTCCGTAAAACTCTCAAAATGGGCTAATATTCACAAATAGCGGAACCTATGTCTGTTAGACGAGCAAAATGAGGCAAAGTGTTCAAAGAGTAGAAATTGTGTCTGTAAAACAAGCAAAGTAGTTGAAGTGTTCAAAGAGTGGGATCTATATCCGAAAGACGAGTAAAATGAGTTGAAGTGTTCAAAGAGCGGAATCTATATCCGAAAGTTGAGCAAATGAGCTGAAGTGTTCAAAGAGCGGGATCTATATCCGAAAGACGAGTAAAATGAGTTGAAGTGTTCAAAGAGCGGAATCTATATCCGAAAGTTGAGCAATATGAGCTGAAGTGTTCAAAGAGCGGGATCTATATCCGAAAGACGAGTAAAATGAGTTGAAGTGTTAAGAGAGCGGAATCCATATCCGAAAGTTGAGCAATATGAGCTGAAGTGTTCAAAGAGCGGGATCTATTAC
>NZ_MRTD01000014.1 GCF_001956295.1 Paenibacillus sp. FSL A5-0031 | reverse complement strand
CTATGACCCGTTGCATACTTCCATCGTACCGAGGCGCTCGTTTTTTTGCAAAGCTGATAATTAACGCTCTACAGGAATGCTAACGGGTAGATTACTTCCAATGTGTGGTAGTATGGAGGTACTTATAGCAAGCGGTGATTTTATGATTAATCTTTATTTCCATCACTTAAGAGACTGCCCAGAAGGTTTTATTGTGGCCAGGACTTTTGACGGAGCAGTGTAATTTTTTCAAGAAAATTCGATAAATTTGCTGTCGCTTGATCATGACTTAGGCGAGGATGAGCGCGGAAACGAATTGCCTAATGGGTACGATTTCGTTAAGTATTTTGTGAAAATGGTTTGATGGCCAATAAAATATACCTACACACAGAAAATCCAGTGGGCCGAAAGAATATGTACGAAACACTTCTTGCCACGCAACGCAGAAGTTTTATTGATGCCGATATTGAATATTCTATTATTCGATTACATCAAACAAGTATTCAGGAGACTGATAAATGCGTTACGTTAACGAAGAACGATAGTAGGGGGAAAGCTTTTATGAATAAGTTAAAGTATGCAGATTTTTTAACAGAGTTGCAAAAAGGTTCTCATTACGGAGTATTTATTGATGAAACAGGGATTCCTAATAAAGAGGATAAAAAAACATGGGTTGCTGTTATAATTAATCCAACAATTATGAGAGAGATATTTGTGTCAATAGATAATGTCATCAAAGGAGCAAGTGATTTTACAGAGCTTGAACTTAAGGAATTGCACTTTGTAGATATTTATAACGGGAAAAAGGGTTATCGGGATATTCCCTTTGGAAAAAGACTAGTTATATTTAAAGTTCTAGTCGATTTGTTTAAGCATTATAATTTGCCCATTTTAGTTCAGTCAATGTCTCCAGAAATTTTACAAAAATTTGAAATTATTTATAGCCAAGGTATTACCAGCTTTGGTCCTTTTGATTTAACTAACTATAACGATATGGGCTTGTTTTATCTTTTACAAAAAGTAAAACACTACATTCTTGAACATAGGAATAACAACCACGAATTAGCCAGAGTTTTCATTGATGAGAACTATAAGAAAAATGGTATTGGAATACAATCCCCCCTATTCAAAGATGTGTTCTTAGACAGTGGAGTTTTTTTTGGGGACTCCGCTGACATAACTCCGATACAGCTAGCTGATTTTGCAGCTTTTTCATTAAATAGAACACAATTATTTGTTAAGAGTAGTGAGCCTAAGAGACGAGATGTAAGTCTGCTAGAAATACTATCTCCATTAGCGGAACAATACATTGATATTGATAAAATCAAAGCAACAATTATAAGTTCCAATAGTAAGCAAAATAAATAACTTTACATTGAAGTAATGGGAGACGTTAGTTCAATGTTACAGCGATAGTCTAGGACTTTATTTTCTCGTCTTTGGCTGTCGCTGTTTCAATTTCTGAAGGCAGTCTAAAACTCATTTAATGGAGTCTGACGAAATTACAATCTGGAATCCGCATGGAATAAGGACACCTGGCCTAAAACTTTATTTTCTACCGACAGCTGCAGCTGCCGTTCCTGGTTGTTCTTCTAGAAGCGCCGGTTCAGCCACGGTGGCCAACTGCGCTGTCAAACTGCAGCGTTTACTCCTGATTGTTCTACACGCGACCGTTTTCATAAGCTAGCAGAGCACAACATACTCTGCACGAGGCATAATTCTGTGGGAGTTCCCCATTGAGAAGGACCTTAACTGGATCAGATGACGGATACAAAAAAACAAGGTTTATTCTCTCATCGCCGAAAAAGAGAGCACGATCTTGGCGTACAATGTTTTCAGAACTCCGGACCGCATTTCGAATCGTGTTCGAGAATTAGCTCGATTGTTTACTTCGAATTCAAAGGAAAACAGACAATCCTTGATGCACGTCCGGAGCAAGGTCACGTACAGAAAGTGCTCTCTACTTTTGACGAGGAGATAAAAGCTTTGAAACTGCTGCAGAGAAATGTATTTGAACAAAAAGAGAGGGCTGAGATGAGGCAGTTTGGAAGGGAATACTTTGATTACTGAGATCCACCTTTAGAAGAATCTGCTTGAGCTTTGGATCGAGACTATATTAATAGAAACATGGCTAGCCAGCTCTGTATCTTGTTGTGCTGCACTTTCAGCTAAGCAACGAGTTAAAGATCCACAATATATATTTACCTATAATGTGGTGCAACAACAGAAGGCACAACGGGTGAGAGGAATCAAAACATTTGAAGATATTACGTGGTCATTTAGGATTTATTTCATTATTCTCAAATAGAAAAAAACTTTCAGACGAACAAGAAAGTAAATCATTCGCGGATCTAAAAGCAGAGATTTTTGTTCCTATAAAGGATATTTCAAGTAGAAATGACTTACTTGAACATGTACTGGAATATTACGATTATCAAGCAGAAGGTCTCTACGTAGCCCATAATAAGGACAAATATGAAAATGAAGTAATTGTTGCTGTACATTTAAAGAAGTTCATAGACGGATCGAGCAAAAGTCTTAGAATGAGATTGTTTTATAGTGTGACAGGATCTCCTTCTTTTCTCTCTCTTGGTTACAAAAATGATAGAGGCTGTATCTTTATCTACGATATTAAAGCCCAAATCAGGAGATATTGGCATGGATCTATAATGTTAATACAACTAAGAGAGCTATGTGACATATTGAATGACTTCATACAAAAATACAACGAAACAGTTTTACTCGAGTATAAAGATAAACCCGAAATCATCGACTTTTTAGAAAATCAACCAAATCATCATATAAAACCCTTCATTACACATATTGAAGGGGATGTTTTTTCAGACCGGTCTATTACTGAAGATAATCTTAAACTTTTTTATTTGAAAAATTTAGCTTTATCAGATTCTAAAAATCGCGTATTAATTAAAACAAATGTCGGTCTGGGCGCGAGAAGCAAGGAAAAAAACCGTTTCCGCTAATCTTATCGGTAAAGAGCTTATGGTCGGAGAGTTAATCGCGAAAGACGGCGATGGAAGCGGTTGAGCTCGTTCATGCACCGGCGTGGTGAAGTAAGACATTTCCATGCGCATAACCACTCAAGTCGCCAGCTTCGCCCAGATTATATCGGCTCACTAAAGTTGAACATGCTTAAACTTCTTGAATTCGAAGCCGCACAGGGCCAATTAGGCTTCCCAGCACGCCGCTTGACGCTTGAAGAAGAATGCTGAACTGCTGAAGCAGGAAGATGAATGCTGCGGCAGCGATCATTTGTTATACCCCAATGTTCATTTGACATCATCTACATCCAAGAAACGGGTTAATTCTTTCGTATCTCGGATATCGAGCACATTCATGAGACGTAGCAGGTTATGGCTATCAGGTGCCGTTTCTCCTGCTTCCCACTTTTGATAGGAACGTACCGACGAGCCGATGGCGTCTGCGACCTCTTTTTGAGTATATCCTTCTCGGTTTCGGATTCGCCTGAGCTCTTCGTTATCAAATTCCATCAGCTGTGGACCGATTTGCAAGGGGTACCAAGCATCAGTTCCATCCTCATGTTCCCCCCAGCAATTTAGGCCCCATATAGCTGTTGACGGGCCTGTCTGTATGAAGAGTTCTCCTTTCAGACGGTTATTCACGTTAGCCCATACTCGCACCGGATTTTTGATTCGTATTCCGATCCATCGAAGGATAGGCTGTCCGGAATCATCACATGGGAATGTACCTTTGACGCTGAATTTTTGGCCATCACGACTGATGTAATCATAATTATAATGCTGTTCCAATGGGTAAATAATTGGCGGAAGCCCGCTTCTCTCCAAAACATCATTGTAAGATGTAATTAAGTGCTTGGGCATTTTATCGTGCAGATGAAGAGGGGCGATAAGCTTCAGGTAGTGAGACCATTGGAATAGAAATTCGGTCTGACATATAAGTCCCGTTTGATTGATGGGGTAATTGAATATTTGCTCCACTTCCAAATGGTGTTGATAGTGCATCTCCTCCAGAGTGACAAACAGCTGCTCGATGTATTCAGCTGATTGCTCGAAATATTTACTTTCCCGAAAAATTCCCGATACATAATGATCTAGTTCTCCGAGTTGGTCAAGGTTATTCTGCGATCGATGAAAATAAAAGGGGATGCGTCTGAGAAAGGTCTCTTTGGTAAGTATATGGTTTGGGAAATAAAGATCGTTCTCTTTTTCTCCCAGGTAGGGAAATATTTCTTCACCGATGCTTTCATGCCTATTGCAGTAGGACATGAGCTTTTCTATGATTTTGGGATCGCCTATATATTTCTTCAAATGTTCCTCAACCGTGAGTATAATCGCTGGCATATACCGCACCTCCTGTTATTGTATTTTTAGTCTAACACGAAGAATTTGGGTATAGTAGATGTCACTTTATTCGTGTCATGAAGGAGAGCAGGGCAACACACTACGACTTAACTTGCAATATGGTCAGGATTTCAGGGATATACACGTAAAGGTATTCGTAAAGACCTGATATGAAAAATCTTATTAGAAATTCCTTGTTGTTGGACTCGCTCGCTTACGCGTACTTTGACGGAGCCATCTTGCGGCTACAGTGCGTACTCCCGGTTCATTACGGTGCGACCGACGCTTTGTAAATTGCTGTAATGAGGAAACACATTCATCAGATAAGGGAGATTACTTCAAAAACTATTTCTATCCTAATCGATAAAAGCTGTTTAAATGAAAAACAGCGAATTCCAGCGATAAAATGAGATCCTTCCAATCGTCATATAGGAGCGGGATAGGAAAAATGCTCCATTTTCGTCTTTGAGAAATTCATGATTAAGCCTCACAATGGATATGAGAGAGGGGCGATACTTTTATGGATGACCGCGAAGGTATTGAAATTGTTCATATGTTAAAACGAAGTATAAAAAAAGAGGGTTATTCATGTAGCGGAGATGCTTGGCTTCATCCAGAGGTGGATGAAGAGACTATATTGGATCGGAAAGTACGACAAATTATCGACCTAATCGTGGCCAAGAGGGATTTCCCTAATGTTAGTAATTTTTATGCAGAGTCCAGCATGAAACAACGGAACCTAACGCACTATTTCAATATGCTTTTCTGGAATAATCCAGAGCATTTGTTTATCGGCGAGGCGCCTGGTAAGGACGGTTGCGTTCTTACCGGTGTCCCGTTTTCGTCGGAACGGTTGATTCGCCGGGGACAGTATAAGAAGCATCTGCCTGGTGTGCAGTTCGTCGTAGAGGGTAACCAGTCCGAGCGGTCTGCCACCGTCATTTGGGGTTCCGTCGAGACTTTGAAGCGCCCGTCGGTGATGTGGAACGTGTTCCCGCTGCACCCCTCCGATAAGCAAGGTAAGAATCGAACTCCTGAGAAAGAGGAACTGGAGTGGGGTATAACTATTCTGCAGTTCGTTCTCGATCTTTTTCCCGGTATAAAACTGGTGTCCGTAGGGAAGAAGGCCAAATCCGCTTGCCGGAAACTTCAGATTAAAACGATCGGGCATCTCAACCATCCGCGCCGTGCTGATATATTCCGGAAGCAGTTTGACTATCTGTTTCCAAAATAAGTAGGGAAATTGTCAGGTTATATTCAATTCTAGAGGAGCTTAGTGTTGATTTCCCTATATCTGATGGAACAAAAATGAATAGGATGATTGTAATATTCTTTGAGGAAGTCAGTAGCTCACAGATAGACACTTGAGTGGACGGGAAGCCACTGTTAACGGACAACTGCGCGCAGCCAACTCGATGCGACCTCAAGAGGTGTGCTGGCGTAGTGTGCGTCCTATGAATATCATTATATTTGATTAATAGCAATCAAATTTGCCGATACTAATGATACCGGTTGCCTTCTATTGGATAAAGGGGGGTGTGAGAGCGCTTCCTCTATTTAGGGTGCGTGGACAAAATAACAATGCTAAGAATAAAAGATAGATTGTGACACAGCCCATATGTCGGATGACAAGAATATGAGCCGATTAATTACCGCATAATTCGCGGTTTTTTTGTTTTATCGGTACATATTCTTGTCAATGTGCAATGTCAAGAATATGTACCGATTGCCGAATTAGGTCAAGAATGTATTCCGATTGCCGACATTGCTGAGATACGTGTGCTCATTGAATCGCTTCGTCAGCATCAAGTACAAGCACTTAGAAATTAGTAGTAAATTATAAAATCCATGATCAATTGGTTGCTGCTTTTTATATACTATATCAGCAGCAGTCCATCAAAAAAGGAACGTTTACCGGCAAATTGCCATGTAAACGTTCCTTTTTTTACGAATATAAACCTTCTAATGATTTTCGCTGCGCTGGCTTAATATTCAATATCGAGCGAATACTTTGGGCTTTCTGCTCAGCATCTTCAATGGTATTGGCTAAGCCTAGTTCAAGGAGCGTCCCGTATGCAACGGTTCCTGTACGGCCTTTGCCACCTCCACAATGGAATGCCACCTTTTTGCCTTCTTTATACGCGCCTACAACAGCTTTAATGGCAGTATGAAGCAGTTCTTCTTGGGGTTCATTTGCTTCGTCTCCAAGGGGAACCTTGATCCACTTCAAGCCTTCTCCGGCGGCGGCACATTGAGCTGCCTCTTCGCGTAAATCGATAACCACTTCAACACCCTCGTGATCCACCATTGATTGTACGTCCTCGGCACCGCCCATATAGATTCTACCAGGAATTAATTCATGATAAGCTTTATTCATTTTAGTTCTCCTTAATCTAGAATAATTGTTTTTTGAACGATTTAAATTCCACTTGCACAGGTGCGGAAGGAGGAGTGCAGCACAACGAGAGATCGCGTTGGTCACCAGCAGATTCAAATTCTGAATCTTCTTTGGTATAAAAAATCTCCCAGGCATTACCGTCCGGATCGTACACCCATACTTTGTCTTGTACAGCATAGCAGCAAGTCGTATTCATTTCGTCAATAAGAAGAAGATCGGCTTGTCTCAGGCGCTCACCCATCGCGAGTACGTCTTCGGTGTTATCTACTTGAAAACCAAGGTGATTTAGAATACCGTTTTTTTCAAATGGTCTTACGTTTAGTGAAAAGTGTAAGGCTGGATTATCTAATTCAAACTTCGCGTAATTGTCCTTTACTTTCGTTGGTTCCACTCCGAAAAATTGACGATAGAAGCCAAGAGACTTATCTAAGTCAGAGCAGTTCACGGCAACATGCATTCTTTTGATGTGGGACATGTTATTGTCCTTCTTTCACAAACTTCTCGATTCGTGCCTTAATTGAATCGCGAACATTTCGGAACTGATCCATGATTTCCTCTTCTGTACCTGTTGCTTTAGCAGGATCTTCGAAGCCCCAATGCCATTTCACTACATTCGGATTGGAAATAACCGGGCAGTGCTCATCGGCGTGGCCACAAAGAGTAATTACATAGGTAGCACGATTCAATATCTCTGGATCGATAACATTAGAAGAGTTTTCGCTAATATCTACACCAGCTTCTTTCATCACTTGAACTGCTCTAGGGTTCAGACCATGTGCTTCGAGTCCTGCGCTTTTCACTTCGTATTGTTCACTACCTAGAGCATTAAGAAAGCCATCTGCCATTTGACTCCGGCAAGAGTTACCCGTACACAAGAAATAAACCAGTTTCTTTTCCATTTTTCATATCTCCTTTGAATTTCATTTAGTGGATGATGCTGAGCCATAAGTAAAGGCCAACTAACGTAATAAACAGTACGGGAATTGTTAGTACAATTCCTATTTTAAAGTAATAGCCCCATGTAATTTTCACGCCTTTTTTGGACAGCACATGAAGCCATAATAAGGTAGCTAACGATCCTATTGGCGTAATTTTAGGACCTAGATCAGAACCAATCACATTTGCATATATGAGTGCCTCTCGTATTACGCCATCCGTGTTCGTTCCCTGGATAGCCAAGGCATCGATCATAACCGTAGGCATGTTGTTCATCATGGAAGACAGGATGGCGGCGATAAAGCCTGTGCCAATTGTTGCTATAAATAAGCCTTGATCGGCTGTCCATTGAAACACTTTGCCAAGGTCATCTGTAAGACCAACATTACGGAGCCCATAAACTACGACATACATGCCGATGGAAAAGACAACAACTGACCATGGTGCTCCTTTGATGACTGTACCTGTATGGATAGCTGGACTTCTGCGTGCTGCAAAGATAAAAATGATTGCTGCAATACCAGCTACGATCGATACAGGTATATGGACGAACTCACTTGCAAGGTAAACAATGAGAAGTACAGCCAAAACAATCCATGATAGCTTGAACATGCGCATATCTTTTATCGCTTCATGAGGCTGTTTTAGCTGGTTGACATCATAGCTCTTAGGTATGCTTCTCTTGAAAACCAGGAATAAAACCAGCAAACTTGCACCAACAGCAAAGAAGTTTGGAATAATCATCCGACTGGCATATTCGGCAAATCCAATGCCAAAGAAATCAGAAGAAACGATGTTGACTAAGTTACTGACAACAAGCGGTAAGGAAGCCGTATCGGATATAAATCCGCTTGCCATAATAAATGGCAGAATCATGCGATCATCAAATTTTAAAGCTCTTACCATAGCAAGTACAATCGGAGTAAGAATGAGTGCAGCACCATCATTTGCAAAAAATGCAGCAACAGCAGCGCCTAGCAATACGACAAAGGTGAACATGAGGTAACCGTTCCCTTTTGCAAAGCGTGCCACATGGAGTGCCGACCACTCGAAGAACCCGATTTCATCGAGAATGAGTGAGATCAGGATAACTGCGACAAAGGCTAAAGTAGCGTTCCAGACAATGCCGGTTACGTCCCATACGTCTTTAAAATCTACAACACCAACGAGTAGGGCGAGTATTGCACCGCCAACGGCAGAATAACCAATATTCAGACCTTTAGGTTGCCAAATAACGAAAATCAAAGTGATAAGAAAAATAACGGATGCGATAACTAACATAATTCCTCCTAAAAACTTTGTTCATAATATCTACTGTAGAATTAGCACCCTTAATTGCAGCAATCGGCGTTCAATTTCTTAAGTTCTTCTTTCATGGATGGGAGCACCTTTAAGATGCCATGAAGATAAGCTTTATCATCCGTATTCAATGAATAATAGATCCATTGTGCGCGTCTTGTCTCATTAACCAAACCGCCAACTTTTAATTTTTTCAAATGTTGGCTTATATTGGGTTGTGTCGTTTCAAGTATCGTTACGATATCGCATACGCACATTTCTTTCTCCTTGAGCAGTGCAAGGATAGTAAGACGAGTCTTGTCAGACAATAACTTCATTGTCTCGGCAAGATTGTCTATCGAATGAGTCATGTAATCACTCCTTTAAAGCATTGTATTGTTTTAATAGGTCAAGAACGTTCTGTTTTATTTCATCTCTTGCTAAGCGAACATTTTCAATCTTAGGTGTGATTCCCAGTAGTGGATCTTGGATGTTCCACAATACATTACGAGTGCCAAAAAGAACAACAGGGCACCTTTCTTTGATCTCCTCACATAGCTTTACAACAATGGTTGATGCAATAAAGGGTCTTCATATCAATCTTTTTTGAGTGGTGGCTGTTTAAGTCAATATCAACCTCGTTCATGACAGAATACGTTAGTGGATGTATTTCAGAGGGATGTAATCCAGCGCTGTTAATAATCACATCTTCTCTAGCCATCTTTTTAGCATAAGCTTCAGCAATCTGACTTCTACAACGATTTTCACCACATAAAAAGTAAATACGAAGTGAGGGTTTCAAATAGTCTCACACCTTTCAATGTTTATTATACACAGCTAATTATATAAGTAAAGTATTATATAAGTGTTAACGCATATAAGGAATAGAGTAAAAATTTAACTTGCATAATACAAGTAAATGATATATAAATGAAACAGGGGGAATGAAAAATGAACAACCCACGAGAACTATTACAAATCCTAGCTAGGCAATTTGGTCTGTTGAACAAAAACTGTTGCGAGATCAGTGGTCTGGATATATCACTTATTCACAGTCATATCTTATATGAAATTGGTCGTCAGAATTTGCCTTCCATGCAAAAAGTAGCAGAGACGCTTGGTGTGGATATTACGACCTTTAGTCGGCAGATTCAATCCTTAATAAGGATGAACTTAGTGAAGAAAAGTGCGTCTCCTGAAGATGGCAGGGTATATCTTTTATCTCTGACAACCGAAGGGAAGTTTGTGGCGGGCTCAATTGAAAAAATGATGAACGATTATTTAGACGAAGTCTTTTCCTTCATGAATGAATTTGAGAAGGATACAGTCCTTAGATCCATACAATTACTAAACACAAGCATGCAAAAATCAAAAATGTGCTGCACACCTATGGGGTAATGAGAATTACTCCTTATCTTTTAATCTTATACTTGCAATATACAATTAAATTCGAAAAATAAGGAGATATTATGAGCGAAGTATATGATGCGGTTGTCATTGGGGCAGGGCAAGCTGGTCTTGCTGCAGGCTATCATTTGAAGAAAAATGGACTTCATTATGTCATCTTAGAAGCGAATGCCGAACCGACTGGATCTTGGCCACAGTACTACGACAACCTGAAGTTATTTTCGCCAGCGAACTATTCCTCGCTGCCAGGGATGCCATTCCCATTAAAGGCTGATATATACCCGACAAGGGATGAAGTCGTCTCCTATTTAAAAATGTATGCCAAGCACAATAACTTTCAGATTCATTTTAATGTTCGGGTGGATCACGTGGGAAAAAACGATATTTTCAATGTGCATACAACAGACGGTGAGGTATACAGAACTAAAAATATCATTTGCGCAACAGGTTCATTTATTCAGCCGTTCATTCCGGTACTAGAAGGAGGTAAAGATTTTAAAGGAAAAATCATTCATTCATCAGAGTACCGGAATCCCGAATCCTTCCATAACCAACGAGTTATCGTAGTAGGTAGAGGTAATTCAGCTGTACAAATAGGAGTTGAGGTCAGTGAGTTGGCTTCTGTTACTAATCTTGCAGTTCTACAACCCGTTCAATTAATACCACAACGATTCCTAGGAAAAGATATTCATTTTTGGATGAAGATCATTGGGTATGATAGGTTTCCTTTTTGGCGCTTTGGCGTGACTGTTGGTAGTCCTGGTGGAGCTATTGATATGGGTGGATTTAAAAACAAAATACAGAATGGCGAGCTTGAACAGAAACAAATGTTCAAACGAATGTATTCTGATGGGGTTATTTGGTCGAATGGGACCAAAGAAAAAATAGACAGCATCATCTTTGCGACAGGTTATAAACCAATTGTTCCATATCTTAATGGAGTTGAAGGAGCAGTGGATGATCGAGGTTATGCCATTCAGAAGGGAGGTGTAAGCAGCACGGTACCTGGATTGTATTATCTAGGCTTATCGGGTCAACGATCCTTTGCATCAGCAACAATCCGTGGTGTAGGTTCTGATGCTAAATATGTAGTAAAACATCTAAAACGTTCATCAAGAATTAGTTCATATCGAATGTATTAAATATCCGAGGAGGAGTTAATATGAAAAATCAATTACCTGTAGCATTTATTGAAGGTATGCCTTTGGCTGATGCACCACAATTAGACAATAATAAGATGTCAATCGTGTTGTTGGAGCAAGGAAGATTTGTTGAAGCAGGGGGTCAAATCCAATTTTTCTCTCCATGGAAGTTGAGCGTTCATTCTGCAGCTTCAGAGCTTCTTAGTGAAATAGGATCAATATCTTCTCTAAAAGTATCAATTACTTCGTGTTGTGATTCAGTTGATGCTATCAAATCAAACTAAATTAAACTCAGATACAAAAGTTAAACTCGTTGCTGCTATAACGGCTGTTTGTTTGCTCGGAGATACGATGCTTTACGTAGTACTTCCTATTTTTGGTGAGCAGTTTGGCATTCATTCTTTATGGGAAGTAGGTGTATTGCTCTCAATTAATCGGTTTGTTCGAATTCCTATTCACCCATACATTGGCTGGTTCTATTCTAAGTATCAAATTAAAACAGGTCTTATTATTGCCATTCTTCTCACTGTAATTTCTACATTTTCTTATGGAATGTTAAATGGATTCTGGTTGCTTCTCATCGCTAGATGTATTTGGGGGGGGGCTTGGGCTTTGCTTAAGCAAGGTGGTCAGTTGCAAGTGATTGCAGCTATAGAAGAAAACAGTGAGAAGGGTGGTAGGTTGTCCGGTATTTATAATAGTATATCTGGAATAGGTGCTTTAGTGGGAATGCTAGTGGGGGGCTTTGTTTCAACATTTTATGGGTCAGATAATATTCTTATCTTATTTGGTGTATTTGCATTTTTGACCTTATTAGTAGTGGGAAAGTTAGAAGGAACACACGTGATTGCAAAAAAGTCAGATGAAAAACGAAGTGTTTTCAATATGGAATTGATTTCACTTATGGTGATGGGACTAATGCTTTCTCTAATTTTTCAGGGTTTCCTAAAATCAACGATGAGTTATTGGGTTGGTAAGCAAGATTATACCTGGATCCCTTTCTTGCAAGTAATTGGAGCTGCCACCATAACTGGTTTATTAATAACTGTAAAACTAAGTTTAGATCCACTCTTTGCGCCATGGATCGGAAAGTTAAACGATAGAAGCGCATCTGGAAATCGAATTCTAATTTTATCAACCAGTGTAGCAAGTAGCTTGTTAATCTTGTTTCCCTTAAAAATGAATATTGTAATTTGGCTGAGTATAACTATCTTATTACTCCTGTTATCTACAGTACTTATGACTATAAATGATGCTAAAATCTTCCAGTATTCGACTGGGAATAATCGTCATAGGGTGATTTCTGGGTATTCAATGGCCAGTGATTTAGGTGCTGCGGCAGGTCCATTATTTGGTTTTTCATTCATCTCTTTTTTAGGAGATACATCTACAACTTGGGCGGCTTCTTTTTTACTAATTTTTTGTACCCTTTGTGGAATCCTAATGACGAGAGTTCATGTCCGTAGGCGGAAAAAACAGTGAATACAACACTATAAATTCTTTACCAAATAATAAAAAAAGAACAAAATCGGAGGAAAAATCGCTATGAAAAACATTGAACTAAAACAAACCGAATCTTGTTGTGTATCACCTTCCATTAATCAAAAAGTTACAATGCAACAACCAAAAAACAAAATGAATAAATTACCTGTAGCAATCATAGGGGCTGGCCCGATAGGTTTAGCCGCAGCAGCGCATTTAGCGGAGCGCGGAGAGAATTTCATCCTTTTAGAATCAGGTCCACAAGTTGGGCGCAATATATCTGATTGGGGACATGTCCGCTTGTTTTCACCGTGGCAATACAATATGGATAAAGCAGCTGCAAGATTGTTATCGAAAGAAGGATGGAGCGCTCCTTCGCCTGATGAACTGCCAACGGGCTTAGAATTGTTAGAGAAATATTTGCTACCATTAGCTAATCTTCCGGAGATAAGATCCCGACTAATCCTGAAGACCAAAGTGCTAGGCATAAGCAGAAAAGATACAGATAAAATGAAATCAGAACTTAGGGAGACTCTTCCGTTCGTGATATACGCAGAGGTAGATGGCATCATGCAAAATTATGAAGCAAAAGCAGTAATTGATGCTTCTGGAACATGGGGACATTCGAATCCACTCTATGCAAGTGGTATCTGGACGAAGGAAGAACAATCACTGAGTGAGAGTATTTATTATGGTATCCCAAATATTCAAGGGATAGATAAAGAAAGATATATAGGGAAAAGTATTGCTGTAGTTGGTGGTGGTCACTCTGCTATAAATACATTGTTAGACCTTGCTCAACTAAAAGAGTCTGATCCATGTATGAAGATTGTGTGGATCATGAGGAAGAACAGAGTAGAGGACGCATATGGTGGTGAAGAGAATGATCAACTTCAAGCCAGAGGAGAACTAGGCAGCCGTATTCACCAATTGATTAATTCCGAACAAATCCAAGTTGTTACTCCATTTAAAATCCAAAAGTTAAGCTGTTCAGATGGTAAAATAACTATTAGCGGTAATAACAAAGAGGAAAGTATGGACTTAAACGGCATTGATGAAATCATTGTCAATACAGGAAGTCGATCTGATTTTTCATTCTTGCGTGAACTACGACTAAGCATTGATCAAGTTACAGAAAGTATAGAGAATCTTTCTTCTCTTATCGACCCTAATGTCCATAGTTGTGGTACGGTTAGACCTCACGGAGAAAGGGAATTAAGACATTCAGAAAAAGACTTTTACATTGTTGGAATGAAGAGTTACGGTCGAGCTCCAACATTCCTCATGGCTACTGGTTATGAACAAGTAAGATCTGTTGTAGCTTATCTTTCGGGTGATTATGAAGCTGCTTTGAAAGTTGAGCTTGATTTACCTGAAACAGGTGTTTGTAGCATTAATAATTTGTCATCAAAGAAGGATGAAAACTCATGTTCGATTGAACCAGCAGAAAATTCTTCATGCTGCAATTAAATCTTATATATTAATATAATCAAGAAAAACCAAACAGGTATCCACGTGAAGCTCAATTCATAAAGGAGAGATTTCTTGTGACGATCATGAAAATAACTACTGACCAAATTGAGTTTTTAAATAAAAAAGGTAGGAAAATAATCTCCATTGTCAATGAAACAGGTGGTATTCAAATAGTTGGATTGGAGAATATTGAAAAGCTTCGGAATTTTCTAAATGAACTAAAAGAGACTAATTACAATTTGAGGAACCCATTTCTTCATAAGAATATATGACACTTTGTTGATTTCAAATATAAATGTTAAAACAAAATAATAGTATTAGACTGGATATGCTGATGTAAGAGGATTTTCATGATATGAAACCGTCAGATATATTGAAATAAGTATTAGACTGGCACATGCAAAAAAACAGCGGTAGTCCTGGACTGGAAAATAAAGTCCAAGACTGCCGCTGACTTTTCGAACTAACGTACTCGTTAGCATTCCTGTAGAGCGTTAATTATCAGCTTTGCAAAAAAACGAGCGCCTCGGTACGATGGAAGTATGCAACGGGTCATAGCCCTAAAAATTCCATCATCCAGGAGGACGCTCTACTATGAAGTTTAAATCGCAAGCGAGACAAAATCAACTCATTGAAAAAATTACTGCTCAGCATTTAGTTATCGGGATCGACATCGCCCAACAGATGCATGTTGCGCGCGCTGTAAATTTTCGTGGCATCATCATCGGAGACTACTTATCCTTTTCTAATGACGAGGAGGGGTTTCACCATCTTTTGCTTTGGATTCAAAAGCTGCAAACCACCCATCATTTAAGCGCAGCCGTCGTCGGGATGGAACCAACCGGGCACTACTGGCTCAACGTATCTCGGTGGCTCACAGAGCACCATTTTGAAGTCGTTTTAGTCAATCCGCATCTCGTCAAAAAGAACAAAGAAAATCGCGACAATACGCCCTCAAAAAGTGACAGAAAGGATGCACTCGTTATCGCCGACATGGTCAAGAACGGTTACTACTCGGAAACCCGCACGACCCCCGAAGCCTTCGAGGATCTACGTGTGCTTCTCTCTAATCGTGACTTCGTCGTCAAACGACTTGTTAGTGCCAAAAACCAGATCCACCGCTGGGTTGACGTTGTTTTCCCTGAACTACGCCGCGTATTCAAGGACATCACCTGTATCGGATCCATCGCTACGCTTCGCCTCTTCCCTACTCCAGCGGAGCTCAGTAAGCTGCAGCCTCAGTACCTAATTCAGGGATGGAAAACCATCATGAAACGGCACTGTGGTGCCAGGAAAGCAAAAGCACTCATCGAGCTAGCCAACCATTCTATAGGATCTCAGTCAGCTACGCATTACTACAAGCTTCACTTGAAACAATTGCTCGCCGAGTACGACCTTGCTTGCGAACAGCTAGAGGTTGTGGAGAAGGAAATTTCAACCGTAATAGAACGCATTCCCTTTGCAAAATCCATCCTCGCGATTAAAGGGATTAGTGTCATTTCACTCGCTGGTATTTTGGGTGAAGCTGGGGACTTAAGCGGATTTGTTCACGGAAATGCTTTGCTGCGCCATGCAGGACTTAACCTCGCAGAAGCGAGCTCAGGCAAATGGACGGGGCAAATGAAGATTAGCAAACGCGGACGATCCCGTCTTCGCCGTTTCCTCTTCATGACTACTATGAGTTTGGTCATGAACAATTCGGAGTTTCAAGCGATGCATGCATACAATGTGCAATTCAAGAAGATGAAGAAAATGAGGTCCATTATGAAACTATGCGGTAAGTTGGCTAGAATACTAGTCGGGATAGCGCGTAGCGGTAAAGCCTACATGCCACAAAAAACGTTACCGCTCTTGCAAGCAGCTTAACCTAACAACCCGTTTCGTTGTACGAGTTTTGGCTTATTCGCAGGATTTCATAGAAAGCACGGAGTACCGGATTCATTAAACCAAAGGGCACCGACCCGTACCGTTAGCAAGACCGGCCTCCACCCCTTGGATAGGCGTAACGAAGGAATGAGAGGGCTTTGACCCGTTAAGACATGGGAGTGAAAACCTCCAAGGGCGGCGTGGAGAATACGTGCAGTAAATGGAAGTATATGGGGCGTCAATAATCCCCCTTTATTCCCGTGCGCCTTCATGTTGTCGAAGTCTAACACGGCGTTCCCCTTCTTGTCTTTCAGCCCTTACCAACCGGGCGAAATCCTGCGAATAAGCGAGCATTCGTGAGAAAAACATATCGTACCAAGGGAGTTTAATGCTTTTTATTTGTTTTAGAAATAAGATTATTCTCGCCCAACGCTGTGATCATCTGAATTTTATCGTTGAGCTCCTCACGTAAGAAAGCTTTTGCTTCGGAATTTCCCGTTAGCTGCAACAAAATCGGTTCGTTTTCGTGGCTTGCGCGAATCGTGAACAACGGACAACATTTTTGCTCCAAGCTAATCCAATCATACAACAGACGCAGCGTATCCGAATCACCAGGAAATTGATACTCAAACCCTGACTCAATCTCCGCAACCCCAAGCCTTCTTTTTTTTAATTCGCGCCAAGCGTCTTTGTAATCTATACGTTCTTCTTTCGTGAAAACGGTTTGAAGATCAGTTTTTTATTATATAATAATGTGTAGGAGAGAACATAAGTTCTACAGATATCGGTACACATTCTTGTCATTTATCGGTATAGATTCTTGTCATCCGACACCATATAATATCATATAGATAAAGGCTTTAACTCGATATACAGACATATGTATAAAATACGAATTTTGTGCATATGTATATAATAAACATCTCGTCTTCCGTCGTTTTGAAGTATGACGCATCCACTTTCCAATTCATTTTGGCTGAAAAGGCAGATTTCGCAAGAAAAATGATGAAGGACTTTTCATCATTTATTAAAATTAATGTTCCACACGTGCCACGATTTTTTCTATAGAGCATAGCATTATCAATTATTTAAAAAAATATGATTATAGACCTTATTCATTCACTTTAGAGATATCATGGGATGTTTTGAGCGAAATGTTAATACAAAGAAAAGAAATGGTTTCACTAAGCAATAAGGAGATTTTGTATCCTTTCCATCTCCTTGTATTTTTTTAGCACATCTAATTGTTGCTTTAAGAACCAATTCTCCGCCTTTATTTGCTCCAGCCCTGAGCTAAACTTAGGTCCTTTGCCATAGCTATATTGCTTGCCGACGGGCTACTCCAACCTATTCAATTCGCCGCTATGATACCACCGCATCCAAGTTTCCACTTGCGTCTTATTTCGTATGTTGAGTTGCTTCATGACTTCCTTCACAGGTATGCCTCTATACTCATTTCGATTGCTTTCGACTTTATTTCCACTGGGTAACTTACTCTTGTTGCAAACGTAAAAACACCTCCAAGGTTCTCTCCATATCTTACGACATGGTTCCATCTTCTTGAAGGTGTTTTGATTTGTCTCACGTTACTCACGTTATGGGGTTCGAGCAATTGGTCAATTGCTCATCAGCAATCGGAACATATTCTTGACATTGCATATTGTCAAGAATATGTTCCGATAAAATAAAATAACCGCAATTTACGCGGTAATTAATCGGCTTATTTCTTGTCATCCGACACACACTCTCTCTTGTGTCCTTTGAAGCAAAGATTGTTGCATTGGACAGACCGATTAATGCCAGAATTAAGAATTTATTCCCCCTAAAATCTTGCTAAAAAATTAAGGCAACCGATCGGCCGGTTGCCTTTGTAAGTTACCCCCGTTAGAATCCTGTAATGTTTTATTTTACGTATTTAACGATCGTCATAAGACCCCCTGGCTCGACATTGGCATTGGTCGTATGATGCAGTTCATGACAATGGAACAACCACTCACCGGGATTGTCGGCAATGAAGTCGACATCATACGTTTCACCCGGGTTTACTGTTACCGTATTTACTATCTGCGGGACGGAAAGCGGATGGCCGTCTTTAGCGATAATTCGAAAATCGTGCCCATGCAGATGCATCGGATGAATGCCATTGCTAATATTGGCGAGTCGAAGACGAACCAGTTCCCCATTTCTCACTTCAATTGGCTGCGTGTCCGGAAACGATTTACCATTGATGGTCCAATAATTATAGTCCATTCCCATCACGGAACTTCCCGCTTTGTCACTAGGTTGAGAAGGCATCTCCATGCTGGCATGAGGATTGTTCTGATCATTCTTATCTTGTAGGCCGTGCTCCATCATACTACGTATGTTGCCTTTTTTCTTTAGGGGAACAGTCTGTCCTTTGGGCATCCTAGACATGGGATCGTTCCCCATCCCCTGATTATCTTTTTTCCCTTGTTTGTCAGTCTTTTCCGAAATATTCCATCCACCGAACATGAACATATACTCTCGATCGTGTTTCAGCTTCTCGTTTTGCGGATCGATAATGAGCATTCCGTACAATCCTTTATCGATTTGCTGAATGCTGTTAAAGTGGGAATGATACATATAGGTTCCCGCATGGTTAGCGACGAATTCGTACGTAAACGTTTCTCCAGGCCTTATGGCATGTTGAGTGAAAGAAGGAACACCGTCCATCTTGTTTGGAACATGAAGGCCATGCCAGTGGATGGATGTTTCTTCCGGCAGACTGTTTTTAAGGACTACTCGAATTGTATCCCCTTCTTGCGCACGTATGACAGGACCCGGGACTGAGCCGTTAAACGTAAAAGCTTCTGTTTGAACACTTGATATGAGTTGCCATTTCGTAATCTTGGCCTCCAGATGGAATTCATGCAGTTTATTTGTAATTTGGATTGAATCCGTTTCGGACAAAGGAGGTAAACTGCGCAATTTTTTTGTTGTCAAGATATTTTCAGTTGGTACACTCCTCTTTTGATCCTCCGCAAAATTTTGCACCCTGCCAAGCGATTGTTTATTCTGGTTTGTATTCTGCGAATCCGTAGTCGTACCACTATTGGCTGCTGTATTGCAGCTAGACAATAAAATAAGAACAAAAAAAGTAGTAAAGAAAAACGAAACCTGTTTCATTATCAAACCCCCTCCAAACATATAAGGGTAGTATGAGCTAACCAGGGAGTGATTATTCCACTTTTACTTTTTACTTACTCCCAACAACAAATACGTTTTATCAGTTGCTTAGAATCTATCCGTCGTTTTTACCTTCAAATTGCAGGTTTAAGAGCTGAAATAATGTTGAATATAGCCTGATTACGTTCAAATTCACTAATCAGTTCAACTAATTTCTATATTTAACCCTATGTTTACACTTGGTGACAGCGACGCCAATATTATTAAAGAAAAAAGCCGCACAAATGAGCGGCTGGTTAAACTTTCAAATTTTTAAATGTCACCAATTTATTGCTTGTAGCTTTTACGTCCTGTCAATCTGACCAAAACAAATTCTACATAACCATCCGGAACAACAACACATCAGTAGATAAGTCCAAATAAGAGTCATCACCCTGCTCCTTGATTTCCTTTTATTCTCACTTAAAAAGAAGCTTCATTTTGTTTTCTAATAACTCTTTATTTAAAGGGCCAACGACTATATCAACAATAACACCCTCTCTATTAACAAAAAATGTGGTAGGGATCGGTTGAATAGCGAATTTTTTTGCTGTTTCCGCTTGTTCATCCATCAAAACCGGGAATGAAAATCCATATTCTTCAGCGAATGACTTAGCACCTTCAAATGTATCACTCGCTGTAACATTTATTGCGTATATTTCAATCTTGTCTTTATACGTTTCATACAATTTCACGAGCTCGGGAGCTTCCGTCTTACAAGGTTCGCACCATGACGCCCAAAAATTTATGAGCACCGGCTTACCTTCTAGACTTTCAAGTGAATAGGTTTGTCCATATAATGATGAAAGAGAAAAGCGAGGAGCATGATAACCTACTTTTGGCGTCTCTACCACTACCTTAGTTTGTTCTTGTTCAGGCAATCCCTCTATTTCGTTGGATGGAACTCGATAAATCATAAATATCGTGAGTATCACAATCCCAATAACTGCAATTATCCCATTTTTCATTGAAGTTTCCTCTTTCTTAAAACGCCCAATATGTTAAAGTATCACTTACGCCAAGCACCAAAAACAGTGAGCCTGTAAGTTTTTGAATCACTCCTCCCCATCGCTTCGTCCGCTTTACAAAAGCCTTGTCCAAACCGAAACCTACAGCTAATGCAGTAAACAATAAATATGGCATAGCCGTTCCAAATGCGAATATGGATGGTAGTACAATACCATACGAAGTTTGAAGCGCCAGAGGCATTAGTGAGCCAAAGAATAAGATGAACATAGTCGGACAAAATCCGATAGAGAATGCCACTCCCATCAAAAATGCTCCTGCTGACCCCCTTATGTGATCAGCCATTTTTTGCAAGCCACTGGAGATACGTGTACCGATGTTAAAAGTTAGCCGAATACCCCCGAGTAATATTATTCCGAAAAGAATCAATAACGGTCCTAACAGTTTTCTGGAGAACGAAAAGAGTGGTATAAATTCAATTGATAGTTGATGTCCAAATAACCAGAACATCATACCCAATAAGCTGAATAGAAAAACTTTCCCTAATATATACATAGCCGTTTCCTGCCAAGATAGCCTTGACTGAATGTGGCGGTTACTGAAGTATGTGATAGCAGCAACATTCGCTGAGATTTGACAAGGGGCTACCGATCCTATAATTCCTAAAAATAATGCAGCAAGCAAAGCAATATTAGATTGTGATGCAAAACGAAAGGGTTCGCTAAAAAAAGAACTAACCTCGTTAAAAAATGAGTACATATCCATCTCCCTTAAAATCCTGTAAAGCCACCATAAAGTTTTATAAAGAAAATTGTAATTTCGGTCATTTTATCCGTATAAAGCAGAACTCCGGTAATAACCATCATTGCTCCTCCGACTTTCATAAACATGTTTGAATATTTAAGCAACCATCGTATCTTTCCAATAAAAAAGGCCATAACGAAAAATGGAATAGAAAACCCAATTGTATAAGCTACTGTGTAAATCACAGCTTGACCCGAATTGCTTACCCCTAGTGCAAGTACGGCAGCCAATATCGGCCCAACACAAGGTGTCCAACCGGCAGCATAAGTGATCCCAACCAGAACAGAACCAAGGTAACCCATCGGGCGTTTTTTCCATTCAAATTTCACCGATTTTAGCAATATCTTAGGTGTAAATATGCCCAACATGACAAGACCAAAAAGAGCAACCATTATGCCACCTAATTGCCTGATTAAATTCTGATACTCAGAAAAAAGATTCCCGACTAAACTAGCCGACAGACCCAATGCAAAAAAAATGATTGAAAATCCAAAAATAAAGAATATCGTATGAAGTAACGCCTGTTTTTGAAACAGTCCTTTGCCTGTTTTCAAATCGTTGACTGACACTCCAGTTATATAAGACAAATACGATGGATAAAGTGGGAGACAACATGGGGAAATGAACGATAGAAATCCTGCCCCAAACACAATCCATATAGTTAAATCAGCGGTTCCCATTGAGCTTCTCCTTCGATTACATAATTCACCTAATAAATCTTATAAAATAGTTCTTCTAATAGCTCTTGAAATAGCCCTCAATCACATCACTAGTGGCGAACTGGACGTGGTAGAGAATTATCTCCGTCTATTGTTGAGCAATCGATACAACCCATAAACGAAAAATAGAAATAGAGCATATATAACAACTACAAAAATCCACTCTCCGGAGCCAGAGCGCAGATTGTCTCCAACATATGCAAATACAAGCATAACTGGTATTTTGCCTAGAAGCGTTGAAAGTAAAAATACTTTAAAGTTTAAACCAAACACACCAGCATACAAGTTAATAACTGCTGCAGGGAGAATTGGAATAATACGAGCCATGAGTAAAGCCCAGAATGTATGGCGGTTAATGAACTTGTCCATTTGTCTTAATGAGCTATTCCTCTCAAGTAATGCTCTTCCTTGGTTATGTAGCAAATAACGGAATAAGAAGTAAACAAATGTTGCAGCCAGCGTAGAGGCAGCGATGTTTAACAAGCCTCCCCATATGACGCCGTACTTCGCACCAATGATTCCACCGACAATACCGAACGGAATACCTGGGACTGCTGCCAACAAGACGGTTAACATAAAGTCAACGACGAAGTACCCGTTTTCATCATCAATCCATTGTATTAAAACCTCCATATTCCAAAAAACAACAATTATAGTAGCAAGATTAAGGGATGCAATCACCCATTTGGTAACCCTCATACAAATATCCCTTTCCAACCTGCACATCAAAAATGACAATTGGTTAAAAGATTCGCATTGATGAAAATAGCCCGTTTACACACTTATCAAATAATTCTCACTAACTAATTAGTTCCCGACAATTAATGCATGGCTTCCTATCTCATCATAACTTTTAAAAAAAGTATCCGCATTATAAGTAACTTGTCCTTCTAACGGATTCATAACATGTACAAGATTTTCTTCATATCCGTTTAATACAACGACATGCAAATTGACTGGTGCTGGAAAATATTCTCCCGAATCGTTCAAATACCATCCAGCATTAATTTGTGGCTTTGATAGGTCTAACGTTATCCATACAACTACTGGGATCCCTTTATTAAGATATTCTATTATCTGTTCCTTTGAACTACCGCTGATATCCGCAATACTATTCCTTCCTCCTACAGCATCAAAATATAATTTTGCAGCTTCTACTATAGGAGGAGAATAACTAAAAAAAGCACCATTCAAATTGCGCGGATTACCGCCATAGGCTTTATATGGATCTGGTCCATATAATTTATTCTCATTCACTGCAAACGACTCTTTTGGTAAATATGTATCTGACATTTCCGTTTTTGTAACCTTATATCCATAGTAATTGAGCACAGCTGTTAATGAGACAATTTCGCACCCGTTCGGCAGCTCAGGTTTCTGCATAAGTGTATTAACATTCATTAATACTTTTTTAATCTCTATTTGGCCATCAGCAGTTCGCCCAACTTCCTTCACATAATCAAGCATCTGATTCGTATCTTCGAACTCCAAAATAGGTGCATTAACTTCAACAAGAAATTCTACATCACTTAACTTATAAGGCAACATAACCTGCTTTTGCTTAATGATATAACTAGTCGCCTCATAATCAAGTAATCTTGATGTTGCTTTGCCTGCGGCATCTGTTTTCATGGTTTCAATAACTTCACCAGAAGCCTCTCTCATTATCACATATTCAGAATCCTTGATTGGCAATTGCGTAATTGCATCCTTATTTATAATTACAATACTTGCTTGCTTGATTTTATTTTTAACCATAGTAGTTGGAACATCATCAATTCTCTCTTTACTAATTAGTAAAGAGAGAATTAAGACCATACCCAAAATTATCCCCAATAGAACATTTTTTTTCCCCATATTAGTCTACCTCTACAATTAGTACGTTATAGTTCTTCAAAGAACTTCTTATACCAAACTAGAAAAACATAGACGGTCCAGATATTCCTCGCATAGTTTTGTTTACCTGAATAATGAGCATCCAAAAACTTCATTAATACATCTGTATTGAAAAATTGCTTAGCTCGATCTGATAGAAACATTTCTTTGACGATTGAATAATATTTTTCTTCCCTGAGCCAATGCCTAATGGGTACCGGGAAGCCAACTTTCGGTCTGTTTGCCCACTCGTCTGGCAATACTTCCTTTGCTGCCGTCCTTAAAGCATATTTGGTATTGTTCGGATGTACACGAAGGCTTGTTGGTATTTTTGATGCTAGATTCATAACCTTTTTATCAAGAAAAGGAACCCGAAGCTCAATAGAATGTGCCAAGCTCATTTTATCTGCTTTCAACAATATATCACCTGGTAGCCAGAGCTTAAGATCTAGATATTGCATTTTCGACACATCGTCTTTGCCTTGAACATTGTCATATACTGCTTTGGTAATACTTTGTATAGATGGACCATTCTTGTATTCGTCCTTTAATACATTTAAAGCATCTACTTCTTCGAATACTTTGGCTTGTCCGATAAAACGTTCCTCTACCCTTTGCCCACCTTTAACCAAAAACGAAGAAATGCGATTTCTAGGGAGTTTTTTAGAGAACAAAGAGAGCGGACGCCTGACCACATATGGAATTTTCTCGTATCTTTTCATGGCAGGCGTAGAATCATACCAATCGTATCCACCAAAAATCTCATCTGCTCCTTCCCCCGACAACACTACGGTTACATGCTTGCTAGCTAGTTCTGCTAAAAAATATAAGGGTACAGAAGACGGGTTAGACTGCGGTTCATCCATATGATATTGAATAGTTGGCAACAAATCAAAACACTCATCTGCACTAACCAGCTTTTTATGATTTTCTATTTGTAGTATCTTCGATAAATCTTCTGCGAGATTTGTCTCATTAAAAATCCCATTGTAGTCTTGAAAACCAACGGAAAACGTTTTACTAGGCTCTAGTAGTGCGGTTATATAACTGGAATCAATGCCACCCGACAAGAAAGAACCCACCTTAACATCGCTAATGCCGTGATATTCAACTGATTCCCGTAATGTGTTCTTTATTTTTTCTACGTAATGTTTCAGTGTATTTTCTTCTGAGTTAAATTGCGAATCCCAGTAGGATTTAACCTCAATCCGGCCTTTTTTGTAGATCATATAGTGACCGGGCTTCAGCTTGTACACGCCCTTGAAAAAAGTTTCATCCAATACTGAATATTGAAAAGTCAAATAAGGCTTTAATGCATCCTTATTCATTTCTTTAATAAACGCAGGCTGCTTTAAGAACGATTTAATCTCCGAACCAAATATAAAAGAACTATCTCTTGTATTTTGAGTGTAGTAGAGCGGTTTTATTCCGAAGAAATCCCTCGCTAAAAACATAGTCTCTTTCTTCGTATCCCATATAGCAAAGGCAAACATTCCTCTTAACTTATGCAATACTTCGACGCCAAACTCTTCATAAGCATGAATGATGACTTCACTATCTGTATTGCTTTTGAATATATGACCTCTCTCAACTAGATCATGCCGAAGTTCTTGATAGTTGTATATTTCGCCATTAAAAACCAGAACACAGCTCTTATCTTCATTGAACATTGGTTGACTTGCTACTTCAGATATATCAATGATCTTTAAACGTCGAAATCCGAACGTTACTTGCTCATCCGAATAAATACCACCGCTATCAGGACCTCTATGGATAATCGTATCCATCATTGATTTAATGATCGATGTTTGATCCATGTCTAAATGACTATCTGCAAAACCTACAAAACCGCACATATGCAACACCTTTCATCATCTGTTTAGTCTATTTAAATCTCTACAATCTCATTATACGCTACTTAGCGTAGTGTAATAAAGTGAATAATGATACTTACTAAGTTCTATTACGTAGGTATCGTAGGGTATCCGAATCCGTCTTCTAGAATCAATTCCCATACGATGCGCTGTTAACCCATGCAACGGCAGTATTCCAAGCATTATAAACACATGTAGTGGCATTTTAACTTCATAAAACGTGTGACCTTCCCTTATTTGAAAGATCAAAGGGGATTCAGACTGTATTTGAATAATTTCCAGTTCATCTCCTCTTCTTTCTCCGTAAGAATATACCACTTTTTTTGAGTCGCAAGTTGATCGATTAGGCGATTTCCACATCGGCCATGGCTGGTTATAATCGCTTCACCATTCGAAGCAATCTCAGTATATATCCAGATATTAAGAAACTTCTTTGACGAGAGAAATTAGAATTTGATTGGGTCTTATTTTAATGATTCATACTCGGCATTCCTTCGGTTTTATCCCCTACTTCATCGGTTGTGCTTGGCTTGTTTGGATTTGTCATTTCATTTCCGAGCCCGCCATGGCCTTCTCCTGTTTCAGAAACGATCCCAAACATAACATCGATTTCTCCTAGTGAAGTATCGTCAAGTGATTCTACATTTCCGGTTAACCAAGCTTGATTGTATGGTCCCTCTGTTGTTGATTTTTTATATTTAGGCTGCAATGACATCGCATATTTCATGACGCTATCTGGCATCTTTTCTTTACTCGTACAAAGTAAAGGCGAGTGTTTGCCTAAGTGAGAAAAAGGGGTGCTGCAAGTGCCAAATATGGTGTATCTAAATTTACAAAAGAAAGGTTGTGACCTGGGGTTGTAATCCCCCAACCAAAACCAGTTGCAGGATCTTTGTATTTTGCAGAGGCAATTGCATTATCATAAGGGTTATTTCAGCTGCTCGTATCACCTTACCATTTTGTTGCCCCAATTTTTCTTCAACGCTGGCAGAATCAATCAACTCTGGTCCCAATAGATAGATATTAGCATTTCTTTTGCGAGCCTGTATTGTTACTATTGTTTCCTCTGGTACAACATGGGTCTCATAGAGCAACGGTTCAGACATATGTGAAATCCAATTTAACGCGGGGAGTGTATATTCTTGACTGTCCAAGAACCGACAACAACCGACTGAGGATTTTCATTCGATACCTTAGTATAATAAGCCTCGATTGCCCTCGCCATATCAGTACAACAACTTGTATGACATCGTTATCAATAACTCCTGTTGGTAAGGCGCTTAATCTCATTTAGCGTGGCATCCTGTATGCCGTCTTTGTTAAAAAAAGAATGGGTCCATTATTGGGAAAGTGAATCAAGTCTGCACTAACTAACGCAGTTTGCCAGTCTAGTACATTTACAAGCGCTACTCCACGTGGTCGATTCATTTCGCTTGTCGCCATCCATAGTGTCTAAGAAACTATTGCAGCCGGTGAATTAGAACTACAGTATGTAGTTATTAACCAAAACGTTGAGATTTAGTATTACGTCCTACTTAAAGATTTAGGATACTGGATGACAAACATAGCAATGAAACCTACCAAAAAGATCGTACCAGCCATAATTTGTTCTTTAGATAGTCCTAGCCATACAGTAAGTTTAGGTTCAAAAAATGAAACTAAAAGACATATCAAACCATATCCTAACAGTCCAGTGTAACCAATTTCCCCTTGACCAAAAATCGGCTTATTCATTTTCCATACTAGAGGAATTAGCAGAAATAACTTATATACATTAGTAGGGTGATAGCGTAGATCCGGATTTGATATAGAAATCCCCCAAGGAACAGTTGTAAGTAATCCGTATTGCCAGTGTGTGATCTGAAATACGAGTGAAGAAGCAATCCATCCAATAACAATGGTATCCAACACTATCATCAATTTCATTTGTCTTCGCCATATTGTATATATCAAATACATCAGTACAATCACTAAAGCAAGCCTGGTACTAAACGGGGTTCCGGGATATATAATTAATGACATCGGGCTAGTAAGCAACAAAGGATTCGCTACTGCAGGGCCTATTTTCCATATTAATAAAGCCAAAACGCCACTCGTTGATAAAACATCAATGATATGCAAATTATGTGGTGATTTTCGTTGTAGTACATATCTCATAATATAGAAACCGAAAATCGCAGAAATCATAAAATATAACCAAGTAAATCGAATAAGAATTGGACCAATTTGCAATACATCTACCATTAATCATTCCTCCTTGAGGACTCCAGGGTTTGATTGATTAATTTCTCCAGTGTCTCTGGTGAAGCAGATCCTGTCACAACATTTATAATTTTCCCACGTCCATCAATAAAATAAGTGGTTGGAATGGATCTTATTTTATAGAGCTTCGATACTTCTCCTTTTTCATCCAACAATACCGGAAAAGGCAATTGATACTCTTGTGAAAATGCAATTGCTCCCTTCACACTGTCATTCGTTGTTAAATTAACTGCATAAAATCCAATTTTTCCATTATACTTTTTATACAAACGTACTAATTCTGGTGCCTCTTTTCGACAAGGACCGCACCATGATGCCCAAAAGTTAATGAGCACAGGTTTTTCATCAAGGGCAGCAAGTGAATATGGAATATCATCGATCCCTCTTAGCTCAAAATCTGGCGATTGAAAACCAATCCTCGCAGTTTCTTCTTGGTTTTCTCGATCGGGTTGCAAAACAGCTATCATGACTATAACAGCAATGATGATGATCAGTATCAGTTGTTTACGCAAGTTCCAGCCCTCTCTCATATATTTTAGTACTACAAATCGTAGTGCATTAGATTAAACAGAAAGCGGCTTAGGAACAGCCGCTTATTACAATACTGCTTATGACAAAAATTGTGAATGAAGAGATAACCAACGGACTGAAAGGCATTATTGGAACACGAATTGCTTGCTTCGGCTCGATTAATCGGAGCAACCGGTAGTTGATTGCTTCATCAGCAAAGCCTACGCCAACGGCCATTTTTCTACTCATCTTCGAACACTTTAATAAGACACTTGCAAGATCTACTGGAGATTTCATATATTGAACAGCAAAATTATCAGCTTCTAATTCAACCCACACGTTTATATAATGTGTAAATTGTTTCAGAATGGGGATAAAAGGAAAACTATCCGTCATAATCTTAATGATTAGCATTCGAAGCGGATCATAATTCCGACAATGGCAGTACTCATGAAGTATAATAGCAGAAACTTCTCGTTCAGTAAAATCAGATATAATTTCAGAAGAAATAATGATCTTAGGACGTATGAAACCAGAGGTAACCGCTAACATAGAGTTTTGCTCAATGACAATAATCTCTTGATCTAAGTGCTTATATTTGCGATTAAGTTGTGTTGATAATGGAACATGACGATTGGCTTGTACATATTTGTACCACTTTCTCTCAAGCAAAAACTGTTTACATCCTACAAATAAGACCATTCCGAAACAGTATGCAATAATAACATTCAATACATTATTTACCGCTGAATGCAAAAACGTGTGCTCGTTTAAGGCAGCCATACAGTATTGTAATATTCCCCATGTTGGATTAAATCCAAAGAGTTCGTGGAGAAGATATATTATCATTTGGGCTCCGACAAAACCGCTAACCAAAATCATAAGTAGGAAAACAATATGATGATTTCTAAGTTTCATCTTTATCACGCTTCCACTGATTTATTCGGTCTTCCATCAATCTCATTAATTGAGGATCAGTTTGTTCAAATGCGTCAAAAAAATGGTTTACGACCATTTGTCCATATTCCTGAACGAGCTCTTCGGTTACGATGCGTGTTTGCTCTTTGATAAATTGTTCTTTACTCTGTACAGGTTTAAAGTTACTGGTTTTATTTCTTCCTTTTCCTAAAGAAGCCTTCGTTAAATGACCTTTCTCAACAAGACGATTTAGAACGGTCATGACCGTATTAAAAGAGAGCTCTTCAATAAGCAATGATTGTACTTTTTTTATTGATACTTCTTCTCTCTCACTCCATACAATCTCCATTATCTGAGCTTCAAGTGGACCGAAAAAACGATTCAATCCCTCTTCACTTATTTTCATTCGTTGTATTTTCATGCTAGCAACTCCTTCCCACCCTAACATACTTCATTTAATACTGATGTTTAAACCTTTTACTCTATCAAATTGTAGTTGTTTTTTGTATCATTAGTCAACACGATAGGCGGTCACTCATCCTCTCAATAAAAAGGTATTTAAATTATAGATCAGGGAAAGTTCCGAATCATACTTTTGTTAGATTCTCGCTCCCCCGATGAAAGTCTCGCCTTATATGTCATTCCTTAATCATTCTATATATGATGTATTAGTGTAGAGTCTAGTGTTCTCATATGTTTGAATTACCCGTTTATTGATGATACGATTTTATTGCCGAATTTAAATAAGAGAAGGGAGTACATTATCTTATGACTAAAACCAATCGCACGAATCAAGTTTCAAAACAAGCACGAACTGAACAACGACGGGCACATGCTGAAAAACAAAAGATGTGGAGAAAAATATTATGGATTGTAGGCGCCACTATATTATTAATCGTAATCATTTTAGCTTTTGCTACACGTCCACCATTACCCGGTGAGAGTGTAAAAGTTATGTCTGATCAATCCCATATTTCCGACGCATCTTCACCACACGATCAATATAACTCTGATCCACCTACAAGCGGTCAACACGTTACCTACTCTGCACCTTGGGGTATTCATAAAGAACCTTTGGATAACGAAGTACTCGTTCACAATTTGGAAGACGGAGGTATTGTAATTTACTACAACAAACAAATCGACGAAATTACGATATCGAATCTAGAAACGATCGTTGAAAAATACCCAGAAAGTGTGATCGTGAACCCATATCCGGAAATGAAAAATGCAATTACTTTGACTGCTTGGGGAAGAATCGACCGACTAGATAGCTTTGAACAAAAACGTATTGTAGATTTTATTAGTGCCTTTAAGGGCAAAGATCATCATTAATCAAAATAATCAGCTGTATCTTTCTTATGTTAAAAGAAGGAGCGATCACCCCCGTGTAGTAATTAAAGGGTTGGCTGCTTCTTTTACCCATTGTTCTGTAATTAAATTAAACATTTGGATTAAATATCAGATCTGAGACTAAAATCGTTCATCATTATCGGAGTAGTCACTATGGCCATCGTTGTGCCGCCCTTATCGCCTATCCACTCGACTAACTCATGGGCATATCTACGAGTGCGGTATCGAGGGGAGTAAGTCCATCGTATCCGATTCAATCAAGGGAAGCCCCTTCTCGAGAAGGTACTCGGCTTCATTCTGTTGCCCTCCATGGCACGCCTACCAGAATGCCTCAGTAAGCTCGTCTGGGGTTGGTAACGTAGTGCCTACGAAAAAATTCATATTCGATCCAAAGTCCAAGCGTCGCTGCGTGCCAGTGCTTGGTCTGTGCTCCGCGTTCTACCAGCGGCCTTCCACTGCCCGAAACCTACTGCATTATCCATCGGAGTGCCTCCAGCGATTACCACACCGTGAGTTTCGATGTCGGCACCGGCGTCCTGAAGCGCATCAATCACTTCGATGTCATCGATGCTCGCAGCCCAATGAAGCAGCGTCTCGGAGTGTGGGCTGTCGAACCGAGCATTTACCTCAACACCAGCCCCGACCAACGCCGCCTCACTCGCGGCGCCGTTCGGGAAGTGGCCAGGCCAATCAGTCACAATATGTAACAATGTGCGCAACATTCCGTTGATGTCGCTCTTATCGAAATAAACTCTTCCTACAATTCTCGTCGTGGCAAGACCCGGATTCTTGGTAAGATGTCGCTTCAGCAATGGGACATTACCATTTTGAATCACCTCTACAACTGTGACTGCCAGCAGCCCATCTTAGGAAAGTCCAAGTCATTCTCCCCTTGCACTCTATATTGACGTTTTCTAACGAAACTTTTTTCTTATAATTCATAAGTGAACGTTATTCATACCTCGTGCATTGAAATGAATCTTATAAAACTATATCATATGTTGTGATACTCGTCTTTCTTATATGATTTTAATCACCTATAGTCACGGTCTTGAGGGTCTTGAGGTTATTGGCCATCCGTTAACTCCAGGAGTAAGCTAAAACAATTTATAAGGTAAGACAAATTAGCCGCCAATGTATTAACTAGCTCTATTATTTTCTCAAAAATATTTGTTTATGTTCAAATTCTTCATCGTTTATTTCTCCCATGGCATAACGTTCCTTTAAGATCATCAGGGGGCGATCTTCCACTTTACTTCTCTTCATCAAGGTTCGAACAACCATGTATACCACTGCTCCAACAGTTATAATCAGAATTAATGCACAACTAAACATTATGATACACATCAAGACCATCATTGAATCATCCATCCTCATCGATCTGTCCTTCATTATCCATGCCTCCATGCTTATTCCATTATTATTTTCATTTGTCCTACTACTCATTCGGAATTGCCGAGTATAATTATCGATTTTTATCGATTTAGCGAAACGTGCTTTTTTTTGTTTTATCAACAGAAACATCTATCCGAAAGAGAAAAGCAGGAATATTAGCTTATATTAAGAAATCAAAGCATATTGCAGAGTTGATCGACGCTTTCTTAACGTTTACCAGATATGAATTTAAATTGGAAGCGATCGACATGAAACCGGTGGATATTCAGAAAGATATAACCGTTGGAGGAATGCGTTCTCCGCCGATTGTAAAACAGCTCAATATACTCAAATTAAGCTTTCTTAGCTTCAAGCTCGTTAAGACATTCCATCTTGAGCTTTACAAAAAGGTTTCCATGGGCGCCTTGTCGTAACACTTGCCCTTACGACTCATGATGTAGACGAAATCTTGTTTCATTAAAAGGCATTGGTATTTCTTGCTGGCATATTGTACACAATGATCTGAGTGGATGATCAGACCATTTGATACACCTGTGCGGCCTAAAGTTTGTTTCAGTGCAGAAGACACTAGCTCCGTCTTCATTCTGCTGTCCATTACCCATCCTACGAGAGCACGGCCATGCAGATCCATAATACCAACGAGGTACAGCCAGTCTTAACCCGGGCTTCAACTTACGGTAGCCTGGAAATGCACTTTCTCCATCACGCCCATAACTCTTAACCCAGTCCCTTACCGTGGTATAGTGAACGCCAATCTCTTTGGTGGTTTCCCCACAGTTGTTTCTTCAGCCAAGATACGCAGGACGACCTGCCCCTTAAATGCTTTGTCGCATTTCTTCCCTTGTCCATTGTGAATCCCTTCATCTTTTATTATAGAGGTTTTCTCTTTGTCCATATATTCTGGTCAAGACCAAGAATGTTTTCACCAAAACTAAACAACAGTCGTATATTGTACATACCTTATATTAGTAAGAGAAAGAGGGGATGATATTATTGGCCAAGCAAATAAGTATTGATGAGCAACTAGCCGCCTTTGCTTGGCTGCAAGCTTTAGGAACTAACGTTGCAGCAGTCGGTCAAACTAAAAATCTGTCCAAAAACAAACGGCAGCAGGAAGAAGCTGAAAAGCTGTCCATTATTGGAAATGCGATGCAATCCATAGCTAATGCGGCACAGGCTGAATTGACTGCAGAACTTCAGAGGACCGCAGCTAATAAGGAATCCAACGATTTAATGGTTGTAGGCAACTTACTTCAATCCCTGGGAAATGCGCTACAAGTTATTGCAGGAGTTAACGACAGAGCCAACCGTAGCAAAAACAGACAGTCCTAAAAACCAAGAGGTGATTAGCTCATTTTCACACATATCATGTGTTATACCATTGGTCAATAAACCTTGGTGAAGAAGACTATTACAGTCGTTATTAAAGATAGTAAGAAAACCCCTGGTTTTTGACGTATGGTCATTTAACTTTGCGCAGTGCATCCAGCAATTCCGCACTGACATGCAAATTACCCCCCAACCAGATCATAAGCGCCATGCATTTGTTTTACGACACATCAACAAACCGGTCGCTCTTGCACATCTACAAAAACCATAACGTTTAGTTACACGTATTTTGAATATAGTGCCAATTAGAAAATGGTACAGAGCCAACACCACTCACTCTATAAGCAAATGTACGAGCTGTACCATTTTCCGCAAATACCGTCATTCGTCCCTGTCCTGTAAGGTAATATTGCCACTCGTCGTTATTAGGATGCCTATGAATTTCTCTCATCACACCGGGTTCAATCTCAACCAGCGCTGCAGCGATGGTTTTTGAAATAGGAATGTTAGAGGAATCCATTCGCACGATTCCGCAAGACGTTTTAATTGGTGTTTGCGATAGCACCTGATGCTTGAATCTTTGGGGAAAGGTTCCGTAAGGGGACTGTAACTTCTGACTTTCCAGTGGACCTAGAACCTTGTCTTGATAGATAAAGACCTGCCCTTAGGAATGTTGGTTAAATTTGGTAAAATACTTATCTCTATATGATTGTTAGTTTAAATATCTTCTTAAATAACTTTTATGTTTAGTTGAATTAAGTTCATCTGACAATTTCAAGTACTTAGTGAGATTTACTGTTTTCGGTTCTTCTATGGCAACGGCATCACACCATCTTCGCTCATTATAGCAACTTGGTCTAGCTAAATACCGAAAGGAAAGGATGGCAACTAGTTTTTTACTTTGGAGAACGATCATGTTCGCCAACTGGTGCAATTAGCTTACACTCAATCACAGGTGTTGATCATCAATGCTAAATAAAGTTGAAAGCACCGAAGATAAGAGTTTCTACAGAGTACAAGGCTTCAAATGCACGAATTGTGCAGAGAAATTCGTGTAAAATGTACAAATTTACCTGCGTTAAAGACGCACAAGTCATTTTTGGAGCAGTTAAAATCATTTGATAATAGTGGGTCTTTTACAGATTTTATTTTTTTCAACGTTGTTATGGAATGTATTGTTGAACGATTTTTATAACTTTATTATTCTTGATTGTAAGATGATAGGGAAAATCCTCCAAGCTAATTCGGGCCTACCAACGAAACGCGGAAAACATACGCTAAGCAAATTTCGACATAAAGAAAGCCGATTTTTCCTACGCTAAGGAATCATCGTCTTTTTAGTTACTATTTTTTCGTGTCATTTCTATTTACAAAATCAGTTACATTATCAAGACAACAAGAACCTTGAGGATTGTTTACTTCGCATCCACTCCACAGCGATTTGCCTTTATGTGCATTGAGATGTTCTTTACAATGGTATTTTCCTCGGTTTTATTAATTTCTTCAGTCACAATTTTTCTTGTCCATCCAAAACAGAACAAATTGGCGTATTTTCGTTCTTGTCTTTTTGAAAAACTGGTATTTTTAAATCACTTTTAGTAAATATCTGTTTTTTTCGTTAAAATACACAACACCACATTCTGAAAAAGAGCAAAATTGATAACTGGTATCTGGTTGCAAATTTGCTAAAGCTTTAGGAAGAAGTAAACTTTTAAGCGTTATTAATTTCATCTGTATCCCTTTATTTTTACAAGAGGGGCAAACATAAGACTTTACCTTTTCATTCGACTTGGCACAACAATCCTTCATTTTTACTTATATCTCCTTTGTCTTAAAAATCCTTTTTATTCTTTAACCTTAAACTGTTTAGCGTTACAAGTAATGTTGCTCCCATATTGGCAAATATCGCTATCCACAGCGTTAACGAACCAGGCATAACTAACAGTAATGCCACTAAATGAAATTTTCGCCTTATACGTCACTCCTTAATCATTCATTTTTTATCATCTATTTATGATGTACTTGTATAGAGTTTAGAATCTATTATTGAATTAAAATAATAAAAGTGAGCACATTGCTTTAACAATGATGACTGGTGGAGTAACAACATAATTGAACCAAAAGTACATAAGGTGCACAATTAACTTTTTTAAAAGTGTGGAGTAAAAGAAACTGTTATCTAAATTAACTCTTCACATTTTGCGAGAAATACCATAATCTATAGAACTAATCGAAAGTGAGTGATGTTAAGTGATGTTAAGTGATGATAAAGATTTTAACTCTATGACATCAAGAGAACTTCTTGAATTGTCATTTAAACTCAAGACATTTGGATATTTATTAGCAATGAAATCTATAGAGAAATCTGAGTTAGAATTAACTTTAACAGAATCTTCAGATTCTGAAATTAACGGTTCGTTTACAGAAGTTAAACTGGATGCGAAGTAACAACTTATTCATTGTAGTCAAAAAGGTGGTTCCACTAAGGATCCACCATTTCGCTTTAGGTATGTTGCAGGAAAGTCATAAGAGAGTGTCGTTAGCCCACCATTTTTTTTAGGATGTGCTAACGACGTTTATGATGGGTTTTTATGAATTAAATCCTGACCTACCCCCCATTTTTAGCGAGCTTTTTTATCAGTCAACCAAGATAACGTATACTTCAAACATTTAGCGGGGAAAAGACAGCTAATAATATTAACTACTTTGAAGTTATTGCAGTAAAGTTCCCTGTAATGAAAAATTTCTATCCAAACTCCTTACAAACGCTGTAACATTGCCCAAACAGCAAGCCCCTTGAGGATTGTTTACCTCGCAACCACAACGGTTCGATAGGTCATGACCCATCATCTGGTCAATAGGATGCTGGTTATCCCTAGCCTCATGAACAAGGCTCTCTCTCGTCCATTCAGAGCAATAGCATACAGCTACATCCAATTTGGAGTTCTTTTGGAAAACGGGGACTTTCAGGGCTTTCTCTTCAAATGTTTGTGAACGAGTACCGCAGAAATAAACCATGATACAACAGAAAGAATATGAATTATCCGGCACAAGAGTTTCTAAAAAAGAAGGTAGGAGCAATGATTGGGACTGACCCCCATTTATGAGACAGGGATCAAAACACCTTTCAAGTTTAAACGGCCAGTCGCCTGTAATCAATCGGCGACTGGTTGTTTAGTTTCATTTGAATACGAATTGCGTTATAGAAAGTGATGTAGTCTCGAACGGTCTGTTCAACGATTGCCGTCGTTGTATGGGTCAACCCTTCGAGGTAGAACGTTTCAGACTTTAGTGTGGAATGAAACGATTCAATGGGGGCATTATCAGCGGGCGTTCCCTTGCGGGACATGCTCATGGTAATGCCTTTTCCTTTTACAGCTTCCTGATACCCCAGCGACGTGTAGACGCTGCCCTGATCGCTATGCAGGATCGCACCAGGCACAGCTGGCAATTGATTAAGTGTATCCAGTACAAAGTCCGTATCTTGCGTATCGGATAGACTGCTAACTACGATCTCTCCGTTATATAAATCGAGGATACTCGATAGGTACATCATTTTTCCGCCGAATGGTAAATGCGTAATATCCGTGACGAGTTTATGCATCGGTGCTTCAGCTTGAAATTTCCGCTTTAACAGGTACTCAGCTACATAAGCAGGCTGCCCTGTATGCTTTCGTTTCTTTACTCTGACTCGACATTGAAGCTGCTCACATTGCATGATTCGTTGTACGCGCTTGTGATTAATCTTGTACTTTTTTCGAAGCAGTGCAGTAATCTTTCGGTATCCGTAACGGAATTTATGCTCAGTGCAGAGTTCTCGAATCTCTTCAACCATGCTGTCCAATGGCCGAGTTTCGTTTTTTGCTCTCCATCGGTAATAGGTAGCACGTGGCACACCCAGCCATGCACAAGCTTTGGTGATCGTAACTTCCCCGTGAATCAACTCAACCAGTTCAACTATGATTTTTGGTGACAACTCCTTTCCATTTCCTTGTACTTTTTTAGCACATCTATTTGTTGCTTTAAGAACCGATTCTCCGCCTTTATTTGCTCCAGTTCCGAGGTAAACTCAGGTCCTTTACCATAGCTGTATTGTTTGCCTACAGGCTGCTCCAAGCGGTTTAATTCGCCTTTGCGGTACCATCGCATCCAGGTTTCCAATTGCGTCTTATTTCGTATGCTGAGTTGCTCCATGACCTCTTTCACTGGGACTCCTGTTATTCTCAATTCAATGGCTTTCATTTTTGTTTCCACTGGGTAACTTACTCTTGTTGCCAACGTAAAAACACCTCCAAGGTTGTCTCCATATCTTACGACATGGTTGCATTTTCTTGAAGGTGTTTTGATTTGTCTCACGTTATGGGGTCAGTCCCATTTTAGCGTAATCACGGTTACACTTTTACCTTTTTCTCCGTCTCTCCTTATTGGATGGTGCGTAACAATCCATATAATATCATTCCTTATCTATATTTGTATGAACGGCTAATACGAAATTTATAATTAAGAATACGAGCATATACTTGTACTGAATCTTCTCTTTTTTAATCAAGTCCTTTATTGAGTCCAAATACCAAAATCTCTAACATTAATATCAAGTTGAAAATGAAAACCCGATAACATAAACACCCATTCACTTGCATTATCGGTTGAAATCGCTAAGTTCGATTGAACGAGTCGCAAAAACAGCATGATGAGTTCACTAAGTAATAGGTAACTGATTAATCGCAAAACCTATAAAAACTGTAATAGATGATACCATGAAAATCTTCGATGGTTGCCTTAGCCCAAACCAGCTGGTTCAATGCTTAGATGTTAAAACCACCATCGCTGTAGCATTCCACCAATTGTCCATTGATCGCAACCGCTGGAATGGATTTTACACCTTATACTTTTACTTTCGCTTCCCATTCGTTATTATCTCGTTGTTTGTTGAAGTCATACTTCACAACTTCACGATTCCAGCAAGGTCTTTTACTTATTGCAATTTTTTCATTATTGGACACTGATCTTAAAGAATTCAAGAAACCGGGTGTGTACATCTCAGAATGAAATTCTTCATTCCCATTAGCTGCTTTAAAAGATCTTTTATTTACTCAAATGTAAAGCCGAGATCCTAAGCCCGTTTGATAAACTCAATGTTCTGAACCACTTGATTAGAAAACATTCTGCAACCTGAATTGGTGCGAGGAAATTCCAAAGTCAAGTCACGCCTTTCGTAGTACTGAATGGTTTCAATGTTCACGTTAAACACTTTTGACACTTGACCTATGGTCAAACCGTTCATTCTATTCCATCCTCTTATCAATATTGACCCCGTACTAGACATACAATCAATACAATTTTTTTCAGAAATATACAAGTTAACTTAATGACAATTCGTTAATCTATTACTTTATTTACTTTCAACAAATTAACTATCTCTCGAAACTCAAAAGGTAATCACTGGCTTCATATTTATCTTTCAATATACTACAATTTGTAGTGTTAAATCAAAAAAGTCAATGTTATACTGATTACAAACGAATAAATAGGAGACGACATTCGATATGACAATTTTGTTTCAGATCTTAAATAAACGTTGGTTTTTATATTTAGTACTTCTGCTTAACGCTTTCGGAACAATATATGGATATATATGGTATGGTGAACAATTGAGTGATACTCCCGCAATATTTCTTATATTTGTTCCAGATAGCCCCACAGCAAGTCTCTTTTTCGCACTTGTGGTTATTGCCTTTTTACTTAAGAAGAATTGGCCACTAATTGAGGCATTAGCTATTGTAACACTAATTAAATACGGAATTTGGGCTGTTGTAATGAATATACTTGTACTTGTCGTAACTGGTGAGATTTCAGGGGTGGCAATTATGTTAATTACATCCCATGCCGCGATGGCCCTACAAGGAATGTTATATTCTCCTTTTTATCGGATCAAAGCTTGGCATTTAATTGTCGTAGCAATATGGACAATTCACAACGATATAATCGATTATTTGTTTAAAATGATGCCTCGATATCATATGTTGGACCAATACACAATATCCATTGGTTATTTTACATTTTGGTTAAGTATTGTTTCAATCTTCGTGGCTTACCTGCTATGTATCAAAAAGGAAAGATTCAATTCAAAGTTAACCCAATAGTATCGGTAATGCAATAGAAGGGAGCTTCCAGATGATGCAATTAATTGCAATGGTTACTATGCTAATTGACCATATAGGACTAATCCTTTTCCCTGGAGAAGAAATATTCCGACTTGTCGGTCGTATCGCGTTTCCGCTATATAGTTGGTTTTTGGTGCAGGGGTATAAATTTACTAGTGATCATAAGAAATATATGTTGAGGCTTCTTGGGTTAGCATGCATCTCTCAAATACCCTATACCCTTGCCTTACAACAGTGGGAATTAAATGTGATATACACACTTTTAATTTCCCTAATTGCCTTTTATGCCATTGATCAAGTATCAAATCTCAGTCTAAAAACGCTCATCATTATCGGAGTATTCACTATGGCCATCGTAGTCCCCATGGATTATGGAATATATGGTTTTATGTTGATTTTCATACTCCGTTATTCTAATGGCCTCACTATGGTTGGTTTGCACATGTTTTTAAATTTCTTATTTTTTTTCGCATTTGGACCAGGGTACTGGAATCAATTATTTAGTATTATAGGAACGGTTATTATTTCATATTCCATTACGATTCCGAATCAATCGTGGAATATTACGAAATGGGTCTATCGAAGTTTTTATCCGGTGCATTTATCCATATTATTCTTAGTAATTCTTATAATTAAATAATTCAGTCTAAGAGAAGTAGTTATTAAATGAAAATCCTGCTTTCGCTAATCGTATAATGATTTCAAATTCCTATAAGTTTCTAAGACAGCCCACCTAAATAGACTTATCAAAATAAAAACGCAGCAGAAGTCTAGAACTTGAAAATAAAGCCCTAGACTACAGCTAACATTACGAACTATAGTTTTTCGTAATGTCTAAAACCATATTTGCATATGAATAGGAAATTACCCTTTTTTTGTTGAGTATATTCGAAATATTTATCATTTGGCAGCCGATAGTTCCTCTTCTATTACCCATTTATGATTTTTGACTTTCTCCCCACCAGTAGTAGGCATGAAATCTATCATGTACACTGTAGTTTGTTCAGCTGAGTCAATTTGAGCAGTTGCACCTAACATTCCTGCCATATGTTCTGCTTCCAAGATAACATCCGTTCCAGGTTCATAAGGCTTTTTACTGAATTTTTTTATCTCTTCATGAATAATCCATTTATGATTTGTTACTCGTACACCACCGGTTGTCGGGGTATACGAAACCGCATAGGCTGTTGTAACAAATGCTCCCACAATCTTTGCTTTAGCACCATCCATACCTTCCATATGATCAGCTTTGATTATTACTTCATTTCCGACTTTATAAATTGGATTCTCTGCAACCTTTAATTCTTTAGGAATTTGGCCTGTACTCGAATGCGAACTGTGGTCCATTTCTGTACCCTTTGAAGGCTTCTCCTGACTTTTGTCATTTCCACATGCACTTAAAACAATAGTTGCAGCAAGCACAATAAAAATCAGTTTTTTTTTCATTTCAATGACACCTCCGAATTCTCAATAGTTCATATTCAACATTCTATCCATGTAGGGCATTATTGAAAACCACAAACAATAAATTTTTTTTACATTCATATCGTTAGTGTGATATTTTTTCCAAGAGGTTAAAATTCTTTTCTCGCAACACACTTGGAAAAATTCAAAAAAATTGAATACTTAACATTCCTAAATAAAACTGATACTCGTAGATCTTCTTGTTAAGTGTCACAACTTCGATATCCGTGTCAAATTTATATTAAGCGGATGATACAAAACCTATGTATCACAACACTCATTAAATTAAAGACGATTGCTGAAAAGTTACAATGGTAAATATTCATACGTTGATGTTGTTAATATAGATATTACAAAAACATTTACAATTATATAAAATGTACTTAAATAACCGAACATGCAATCGATCATTAGTTTGCTGAGAGCTTCTTAAGACGTATTATAAAGGAAATGATATAAGACGGACGTGATACAAATAGCGTAAAAAAACATTATTGATGATATCACTATCCCATTTCCAGATACCTTCCATCAGGTTTTTCAGGGGAGAGGAAGAAAAACTTACTGCAGCCTCGGATACTCCAGAGATAAGAACCGATTTTGGCATCATGAATGCGGCTTTTGTTTAGAATCAATACGATCTTTCCTTCAGAGAAGCTTCCAGCAATCTCGGAAAGGAAACAAATCCGTGTCTCTACGAGTGCCTCTACTTCTACCCGATGAATCTGACCCGTTCCGTCAACCTTCAGCACCTGCTTTTCTTTAATCGAATTATACTTACTACTCGGAATTAAACCAATCATTCCAAAATGAATCCAGTTCAATAGTATAGTATTGTCGCACAATACCTCGAAAGTCGATTGTTGATACTGTATTATAAGCATATTTTTCCACATAGGTTTTCATCATTTGATCAAATAAGTTTTGACCCATCAAATGCTGAAGATCAAAGAGCATGTAACTACCACGTTGATACACACTTTTCCAGTAGCTGTTCCAAGTAGTATAGTTCTTAACACTACCAATTGTTGTTGATTTATTTTTTCTCTCAGCGGTTAATAACTCTTGTGTAACCGAATGCATTTGTCCCTGTGACTGTAAGTATCTACTCGTATAAAATGTTGAGAAAGCTTCGTCTAACCATGGTTCGATAATTTGATCGTTACCAAGCAAATTATAAAACCACTGATGGGCAATTTCGTGCATTACGGTCTGAACTCCTTCAAGATCGTTTAAACGATCACTATCTATGTAGACCATAGAAGGATACTCCATCCCAGTAATAAACATTTCATTTTCCACAATATCTAATTCATCATAAGGATAATCTATGAGTTTATTCTCAAGAAAAGCAAGAAACGCTACCGCTTGTTTCAATGCTTTTTGAGCTGTCGAATCCTCGGTTTTTTTATAATAGAGATTAACATGGACCCCAGAGTTTGTTATTAATGAGATTTTCTTAGGATTCTTTATAAGCGCAAAAGTAAAATCGCGAACCTTATTGGCCACCACACGAATCGTCCGAGTATCTGCTCCTTGAACTCCTACTTCCTCATAACCTGTTGCTATAATCTGATAATCATCAGGGATGCTTATATTAACCGTAAAGTTCGCTATGTCACTGTTGAATGGATCACCAATTAATTCATATTGATTCGTTTGCCAATCATTATCATAAACCGCTAGTGTAGGAATAACATTCCCAAACCAAAAGTCACTATTTCTTCCACCAACGCGATGGTGTATCTCAGGTATTGTCGCCGTCCATTCAAATGAAATAATCTTTTTCGTTTTCGGTGCCCATCCTGAATTAAGTTTGACTACCATAACAACTTCTTCCGCACTGAAAATTTGCAGCTCGTCATCTACATATACATTTCTTATTTCTATTCCGCCGGGCTTGATTCCATTTGGATAGGTTTTTAATAGAAATGAATCCAGGACAGGCGCCTCCTTTCCTTCTTTAAATGCATTTAAATACAGTTGAAATTTAATTTCATCCGTTGGAAGTTCTTTTCTGTTCCATACCTCAACTAAGGTCTTACCTGTAAGTTGTCGTCGATCTGCATTAAAAACGATGTCAACTACGTAAAGAGTTTCCTTAATAATGGCTTCTTGTTCATTGATATTTGATTCTTGAGCTTTGGAGTTAGCAGCTTCATTCGATTCTTCTTCCATGAGTGGTTCGATTTGTGTATATTCTATGGGATAGGTCTTTTCCTCATTTGATGGCCACAAAAAGACAATAGATATAATTATTGATACTCCGAATAACAAACTGCATTTCTTGAGTATTTGGTGAATCTTGATCATCTCCCTTCAATTAATAAAGGTAAAATCTGAAGAATGGTTGCTCAAATGTCTTGAGAACAAAGTAAGACTTGTAAGAATTTTTTTAATTATTACATTTAAAGACAAAGAAAGAACAAGCCCATATTAAAATGATTTGTGCTTGTTCTTTCTCCATGCTTTGTTTTCATTTTAGATTATCCTGCATTGTAATATTGTTAGACTTGCTGTTAAAAAACTCTTTCCGCGAAATACTTCTGGAAATTTATTGAATTTCATTCTCTATTTTCAAAAAATGAGCAAATCCATTGATTCCAAGACTGAAAACAGCATGTTATACATCTTATTTGACAGCTGAATAATTTCTTTTTTTTTACATTGCGCTTCCCTTCTCCGTAATCTGATTCCAGTTCAAACCAGAATCCTTGCTCACAAATACATCCATATTTGAAGTGGCATAGGCAATTTCATTATCATTTTGTGGGTTTTGTGCGATATAAACAATTACACTCTCTAAATCTGATGATGTTAAAGATAAATTTTTCAATGTATTTCCAGTCTGCTGTTGCAGAGTCCCTCTTCCTCCGATAAACAAATCCCCATTCTTGCCAAAAGCTAACGCTGTTACTTCTTGATCTGAAGCAAGCTTTTTAAATTGATCACCATAATCGTTTGATAAGAAAACACCACTGCTTGTGCCTACTGCGACCGTCCCAGGGTTAGTAGGATGCGCAGAGATTGACGAAACGGCACTATTTATACCATTTATTTCACTCTTCCTCCAAGACTTTGTTTCGTCCGTTGTTACGTATAAGCCGGGCTCACTCATTCTCTCATTTGGTTGAGCGTTGATTACATATATCGTATGCGTTTGATAACCAACTGCCATTCCGTGAAAATCTTCGACCCCATATAGATCTAAAATCTCAAGATTTTCCCCATAGTCATTGCTTTTCACAATACCTAATGGGTTTCTTAGACCGGATCCAAATTCTGGGTGTCCACTGCTGTAAAACCCGTTATCTGTCATATTTAAACCCATATAATCATGTTTTTTTCCGTTTAAGGCTTTCCAGTGGTCTTCTGAAAAACTTATAAGCCCTTCATGGGCAGGTATTAACAATTGAGTACCGTCATTTGTAAATCCTAATCCATGAATATGCTTTAAAGTAATGTCGTTCTCTCTTGAAAGAAAATTTACTGAAACAATTACGGCAATAATGACTACAACGGCTATTGGGACTGCCCACAGCCATAACTTATTTTTTGAACTTATTTTCTTTTTCCGATTCATGATAGGTCCTTCCCAATATTTAATATAATCCAAGTTATTTATTTACCTTTAAATTCACTAATTTGCAGAATAAAGCTCTTTAATATAGGTTTTGTAGGTAAGAAAACCAAATCATACTCATTTCCCTTTTTTTCTTGCTTTATTAAATAAATACAACAATGCTGCTGCACTACCGAGCACTACAAACGCACTAGTCCATTGACCTGCTGTCCAATTAAAAGAATATCGTGGAGAATCTCCTCTCAAAAACTCGAGAAAAAAACGACCTATTGCGTACATAATGCTGTACGTTACAAAATGATATCCTACTGGGAGTGTCTTGTTTCTTATCATAATTAGTATGGCAAAAACAACAAGATCCCATTGCCCCTCCCATATTTCTGCTGGCCACAATGGCTGCGAGCCATATTGATCAAAAGCCATTGTACCTGGAGGATATACAATTCCAAAACCTGCATTTGTCGGAGATCCATAAGCATCACCATTTAAAAAACAAGCTATTCTGCCTATTGCTTGACCAAATATAACTGCTGGCGCTAAGTAATCTGCAAATTCAAAAAATGAGATTTTGTAGACTCGAGTATAGATGAAAACAGTTGCAAGACCTCCCATTAATGCACCTTGAATCGCGATACCACCATTCCAAATCGCAAATATCTGAGATATATTTTGCGAATAATACCCCCATTGAAAAAAGAAAACATGCCAAATTCTTGCTCCAATGAGTGCCCCAATAATGACAAAAAACATCATATTCATAATATGCTTTTGGTAGATCGTGTTTCTAGTTAAATAATGGGCAACACCCATTGATAAGAAAACAGCAAGCATAACTATAATCCCATATGATCGAATAGGAAAATCACCAATCGTAAACAATATCACTTTCATTACTTTCGCTCCCATTTTTAGGATTGAATACATGTGTTTAACTTAGATGTCCGTAAAGCTCCCTTGTTGAAATAAGTAAATCATGTTAATTTTTAAGGTTGAAATCGAATTTTCCTACCATAACATCACAAAATTTAGTAGGCTATTTTCGCAATTGACGATAATAGTCTAATAGTAACTCGGCTTATATTCTAGTCTGCTTCCAATTCACCTATCCAAGCATCCATTCCACCCTTCAGATTAAATACCTGTTTATATCCATTTTTTATTAGCAAATCTCCACTTTCTGTTCCCATTATTCCTACATGACATACAAACACAATTTTTTTATCTGCGGGGAGTTGTCTATATCGTGATTTTATTTGTTCAAAGGGTATATTAATTGAATCTGGAACACGTCCCGACTTGAATAATTCTTCCTCACGAACATCAATAATCAAGATATCCTCTTTTGACTTCATCATTTCAGTTAATATTTCGGTATCTACTAGTTGTAATATAGCATTTTCCTTTTTGGTTCCAAATAAAATAATGGTTGTTAAGAGCACAACAAGACCAACTAATACAGAAACTGTATATTTTCTTTTCACACTTATTATTCCTCCTAATTAATCATTCTTTGAATTCTCACACCACCAATAGAGAAAACTATAATCGAAATCACACTACAAATTGTAGTATGATAACCTTACTTAGGTCAAATAAATAATTCTCTACAATGTGTAATAGAAAGAACAACGGTACTTTTAGTAGGAATGGCTTTTCCTAATTTTCATGTCCTCATAAGTTCTACACAATCATGTTGTATCATCATTATATAAAATTTATAAAATGTATGGAGGGCCATTATGAAAATGAATTGGAAATTAAAAGCAGTTGTCTCTGTGGCAGCTTTAACTGTTTTCTTAACAGGTTGTATGAATTCAGGTGGGATGGGGGGAATGGATCATTCAAAAATGAACATGGGAGGAAATAAAGAAGAGTCAACGTCTGAAAATACGAAAACAAGTGAATTGTCCGCTACAGTTCTAACAGGCAAATCACTAACACTGAAGGCACAAGTCAGTAACCAAGAGATAGCACCTGGTGTCACACTTCCTGTTTGGACATTCAATAATTCGGTTCCAGGTCCAGAACTTAGAATCAAACAAGGAGAAATGGTAAACATAAACTTAGTTAATGAATTACCGGATCCCGTATCTATTCATTGGCATGGAGTTCCTCTCCCAAATGACATGGACGGTATTCCGGGAGTAACGCAAAACGCAGTTCAACCTGGTGAATCGTTTGTATATAAATTCAAAGCCGATGTCCCCGGTACGTACTGGTATCACTCTCATCAGGATAGTGCAAACCAACTTGATCGAGGTTTATATGGATCATTCATCGTTGAGGATAGCGAAAACGAGAAGGTTGACCGAGATTATTCCCTTATCCTCGATGAGTGGAATAGCAAAGGAACAATGGATATGGACGAAGTGAATATGTCTGACAATAGCATGGAAGGCATGGATCACAGCCAAATGAACATGAGTGAAGAAAGCAATACAATGGACATGAAACATGACATGAGTATGTACGATCTATTCACGATTAATGGAAAATCAAGCTCACTTGTGAGTAATCTTAATGTCAAAGAAGGAGAAAAAGTTCGCATTCGACTGACTAACGCTGGGTTTATTTCACATCAAATTCATTTACATGGTCACGAATTCAGAATTACTGCAACCGATGGTCAGCCGGTCAATAAGCCTGGTATTGTGAAGGAAAGCGTAATAGCAATAGCACCTGGGGAACGGTATGACATAGAATTCGAAGCCAACAACCCAGGCCAATGGTATATTGAAGATCACGGGGATAATGCAGCTGTTAAAGGTATGAAAGCTCTAATTACCTATGAGGGTATTTCAGAAAATTCGGATAAAGCAAATGATTTGGAAGCACTGCCTGTAGTTGACATGACCCAATACGGAGAGAATGGACAAAGAACATTTTCTTTAGAGCAAAAGTATACGTTAGATTATACAATGAATTTAAATACTGAATTGAAAAATAATAAAACGGTTTATACCATAAATGGAGCTACTTTCCCGGAAACAGAAGCAATAAAAGTGAAAAAAGGTGATACTGTAAAAGTCAAAATGATTAATAATTCAAAATCCGATGACCATCCGATGCACTTACACGGACACTTTTTCCAAGTATTAAGTAAAAACGGAAAAGCAATAACCGGTGCCCCACTTATGAAGGATACTTTAAACCTTAAGCCTGGAGAAGAGTATGTTGTAGCTTTCAAAGCTGATAATGAAGGAAACTGGATGTTCCATTGTCACGATCTTCATCATGCAGCAAGCGGAATGGTTACGCAATTACTTTACACTGATTATAAAACGGACTTTGTACCAGATCCAAAAGCAGGAAATAAGCCTGAATAAAAATCACTGAACAAAAAGGAACGAGATCATAATCGTTCCTTTTTGTTTAAACCAAATCTGAATTTACATGGTCTGATGATGAAAATACAATTAAAACAAAGTAATAGCTCTTTTTTCAAATCTTAGTATAGATGTACATATTTCTTGGTTATTATTTATACATAAGTGAAAAAAGAGCCACCTCTTCGATGGCTCAAATCAATCATTAAATCGCACCATCATTGTGGGAAGATCTCATCAGGTATATATGAAAAGATGTTCCCCCATCACTCTCTGCCCAAATACGTCCTTCGTGCCGTTCAACAAGCGTTTTTGTAATAGCTAATCCTAAACCGCCTCCTCCTGTTTTTCGGTTTCTTGATTTATCCACTCTATAGAAACGTTCAAATACGTGAGGCAGCTCTTCATTTGGAATTCCAATTCCAGTATCTTGAACTATAATCTCAACGCCGTTTTCACTTTCCTTTCCTTCTATCCATACTTTACCTCCAGTCGGAGTAAACTTAAGTGCGTTTGATAAAAGATTATTCCAAATTTGAATGAGTCGATTTTCGTCCGCATGAACTATAACATCTGGTATCTTTCCTTTTTTCAATATAATTCCCCTTTCCGAATAAGAAGGCTGAATTAAATCAAAGACTTGATCAATTGTCTTGGATATTCGGATGTCTTTCAAGGAAAGATGAAATTCGGGAGAGGTAAGCGAATTCAGTTCCTCTAAATCGCTTACCAGTTGAATAAGTCGATCAATCTCTTCCCGAATTGATTTCATTCGTTGTGGTGTGGCCTCCCATATGCCATCTTGAATGGCAAATAAATAACTGTTAATAGTAGTTAGTGGGGTACGAAGCTCATGTGCAATGTTTTCAGTCATCGTAACTTTTAATTGTTCTTGTTCTTGAAGTTGTTCCGCTAAATGATTAATGGATGCTGCCAATTGATCAACTTCATCTTTGGGTAGTCCTAATAATGGTAAGCGAACATCTCTCTTTCCACTTGCCATTAGTAAGGTCAATTTCTTCATTTGAATCATTGGTGAGGAGATTCTTCTTGCAATATAGATGCTGAGAATAAACGCAATTAGCATTGCTCCCCCAATCGTCCACCCAATAGATTGGATGATGGCTTGTTCCAGATGAATATTTAGTAAATCAGTGTTATTTGGATCTTGTTTCAGCTCATTTCCATATAACTGAAAATGATAATGTGTAGCATTAATGATAGCAATTGAAGCAATTACAAAGATTATCCCTGTATAAAGCATCAATAGAACGCTTAAGCGAAAGGAGAGCGACTTTTTCATTTTATTCCCCCATGAAATCGATATCCTGAACCAAACACCGTTCTGATAAAGAATGGGTTCTTTGGATCCTCTTCGATTTTTTGTCGTAAATTCTTTACATGCTGATCTATAGCTCGAGCATCTCCTTCAAAATCGAACCCTATAATTTTTTCAATTAGCTCCTCCCTTGTGAACGTTCTATCTGCATTCCTAGCCATAACAAGCAGCAGCTTATATTCATTTGGTGTTAAATTAACAGGTTTTTTTTTAACGAATACCTGTTTTGAATAACTATCCACTATTAATGAACCATTACCATATTCCATACGTTCCGCAAGTAAATCTTGCTGATTTGTTCTACGCAAAACAGCACGAATCCGAGCTATTAATTCATGAGGGTCAAAAGGTTTAACGATATAATCATCAGCTCCGATTGATAACCCCTGAATTCGATGATTCATGGAAGACTTTGCTGTAAGCATAATTATGGGTACTGGATTTGTAGCTCGAATTTTAGCACACAATTCCTCTCCATTCATATCTGGAAGCATTAAATCAAGAAGTACCAAATCAATATTGTGCTTTATCATACCATTTAGAGCTGTCCGTCCATCAATGGCTTCACAGGTTTCATAGCCGGCCTTCGATAAATAAGCAACTATTACCTCACGAATCTTTTCTTCATCTTCTACAACCAATATTCTACTCATTTACAACCTCTTTTCAAATATTAAATATATAATTGGATACATGGTCTTCATGTTAAATCTCTCAATTTGTTTAGTTGCAGATTCAGATTTTTTTCTACGTTTTCGTATCTAAAACATAATAAGAGGCATTTCCGTATTCAGAAAATGCCCCTTTCTCGCTTATGATGCAGTTGCTACCTTAAGTTGTACTAATGTTACTCTATTAACACACTTACAAAACTTATCTATTCCATTGAGTTATGCTTATAGTTTTGAATTAATTTTATTTGCCTGGCACAAGCTTTTCTTCCATTAAACCTGTGAAAAGAAGTTGTGCGGCAGCGGATTTAATTCCTTTGTGCTCCCGACATAGATCATCTAAAGTATTTCGCATTTTAACTACTCCAATGGTCAAGCTTAAGCTTATTTTCATCATACGTTATATCTACTGTTCCATTTGTCAGATTAACGTTACCTGTAATACCTGTAACTCCTATCTTGGTTAGTGCTTCCTCAATCGAGTTAACGCAATATTGACAGCTCATTCCTTGTTAATTTATTCATGAATCTTTTCGCTCCTTTGTTAGATTTGACTTAATCATATTCCGGTCAATATTTTAAATTTAGAAGGTATTCAGAAAAAAGTAGCATTTCTGCTGCCATTAGTTATCCCATTTTATATATAGTTTATTCATTATATTCATTACTCCCCATCTACTTATGTATACTCCTCTTAAATTCGATCATACATACAGATTAGGGTTGACCCAATAATATGTGCAGATAGGCCAGAATCAATATGGTTCAGCAATGTTTCCTTTGCGAATTTCAAAGTGCAGATGTGTACGACTGCCGAACTGCCTTTTGTACTCATAAAACCAAGCAGATCCCCCTTCTGCACCTTGTTAGCAGCAAAAGAGTAATGAGCATATTTTCAATAATTGACGTCATTGCAGCCTACTTATCATTTAATGAACCTCATTTCTCCTTGAATACCAAATCATCAATAAATGAGCTCATTCGACGCAAAAAAAATCTCACTTATGTACACAAACCATACATTATGGATTGATTTTTATACTATCAAAATTATGGTTTATATATTTTCTAATAATAGATACCTCTACCCGTCTATTTTTAGATCTGCCATCCATTGTTGAGTTTGATGCTATTGGACGATATTCTCCGTAGCCTGCAGTGCTAAACTTTTTAGGATTTAGTTTTTTATTAAGTAATATAATGTCCATAAATCTAAGTGCTCGTTTGGAACTAAGATCCCAGTTTGATCGAAATTCAGATGTAGAAATGGGTATATTATCTGTGTGACCTGAAACCATAATTTCATATTCAGGGTACTGCTGTAGTACACTCGAAATGGTATTTGCCAGTTTTTTAACTTCTGGTATAATTCTATCTTTGCCTGGCTCAAATAATGCAGTATTGCTGATCGTAATCATCAATTCTGATTGATTTAGCTTTGTTTCAAGTTGGGATTGTAGATTTTCAATTTTAATAAACTGATCGATTTGATTTTTAATCTCTTCTAATTCTTCTTGCTCTATTTCCATTAAACCTTGTAACTGTTGTTCTTGTACTTGTTGTACTTGTTGTACTTGTTGTTCTTGTACTTGTTGTTCGCTTTTTCTCCTCTTACCTGCATTAATTTCGTTGTTCTCGAACTTATTTAATACAATACTGTTTTGATCCAATTCCCCAGTACCGGAATTAAATGTAATGTTGAATGCCCTACTCATCTCTTCAAACTTTTTTTCATCGACAGTATTCATAGAATACAGAACGATAAAAAGCGCCAGTAACAAAGTTAGTAGATCAGCATACGGAATTAACCAAGACTCATCAACGTGTTCTTCATGTTCGTTGTGGTTATTATGTTTTCTCTTCATTCCGATACTCTCCATATCCGTAAGTTTGAAGTAAATACATACATGCCTCATGTCACTAAAACACTACTATGTGTAGTTTTAATAGTTTTAAAAAAACGGCTTAATTATAGCCGTTAATTACATAAAAAGAACAAGCTCCCATCTTACGAAAAGTGGGCTTGTTCTTTTATGATATTTTAATGTTCTTTTTTCGTCATTTCTACATATACTTCTTCAGAAATAATACGGCGAGCAGTTACATATCTTTTTTCATAATAATCATCAGATAGTTTACTGACACGCACACCTTTACTGCTAGAGGCATGAGCGAACTGTCCGTTACCTATGAAAATACCAGCGTGTGAAATATCTCGACCATTTGTATTAAAAAACACGAGATCTCCTGGCTGTAAATCAGCTTGATCTACTTTCGTTCCTTCTTGGGCTTGTGATTTTGATGTTCTTGGAAGATCCACTTTATATTGATTAAATATGTATAAAATAAATCCAGAGCAATCAAAACCCTTTACAGTTGTTCCTCCCCATTTATATGGAGTTCCAATTACCTCATCCACGGCGTGTTTAAGTTCCATACCATTTGCAAAGGCACTACTTGCAAATGTAAAACACATTACACTTACTAATAACGATGTAAATATCTTCTTCAAAAAAACTTTCTCCCTTCGATGCCTACGAGGTTAGCTAAGGGTTCGGAAGAGGGTTTCCCTATAATCTTTGACATTCAGATTAATTCACCCGAGTGGATCCCCCGTTTCCTTAATTGGAATTCGGCGATAGTAAATTTTTATTTCTAAATTCATACTACACTATATAGTTCTTTTTTTTCTACCCATATTCTGCATTTTGAATATTAAAAAAAATTAATATCAATAATTGTAGATTATTGGCTTTTTTAATACTTAAATTTACTTCTTACTTGATTCATTTAAGATTATTATTATGACTTCAAACTAATCACTTCCCCATCCTTTACAATAGTATCTATCTTTTATACAAAGTTCAATGGATTTTGGGCTTCCTCATTAATCCTAACCTCAAAATGTAGATGGTTTCCTGTTGAATTACCCGTTGAACCAACCTCTGCTATTTTTTGACCCTTCCTAACATCTTCTCCTTCTTTTACTTTGATACCATTCATTCGTATATGTGCATATACTGTCCACAAACCATTCCCATGATCAATAATGACTGCATTTCCATAACCGTTTGTCCATTGGGCAAATAAAACGGTACCGGATTCAGCAGCCAATATAGGTGTCCCACCAGGTGCTCCTATATCAATACCATTGTGTAAGGATTCCTTCTCTCCGGTTATAGGATGTGTCCGATAACCGAATTTAGACGTTATTGTATATTTTTTCTCAAGTGGCCACATCAATTCATTTTCGTTAATTGATGGTTTAATCTGGTTATACGATTTTTTTTCTTTTACTTTTTCTCTTTCTTTCTTTTCGGCTTCAAGTAATTTTTTCTTATTTTTATGTTCGGATGATTCTTTAGCCAATTTCATTAGTACTCTTTCTTGATCTTCAGTTATATCAAACATTTTCTGTTGATCTTCATCTAGGTTTATTAATAGAAGCTGTTTTTCTTCTTCTTGCTGTTGCAAATCTTTCATCGTTTTTTCCGATTTTGTATATAATTCCGCGACTTCGTTCAATTGTTCTTTCATCTCTGACCTCTTGTGAATGATTGTAAGTTCATCATCTCTAATACTCTCAATCATATTTTTGTCTTGTTCAATTATCATTTTAATCGAATCCACTCGGCTAATAAAATCAAAAAAGCTTGTTGAATTAAGTAGAACATCCATATAGGAGACAAAACCATTGGTATACATAGCTCTGACACGGTTATCCATTAGCATTTTTCTATCTGCTAAACGTTCTTTAACTGCTTCCAATTGTATGGCTGCATTTTGACTTTTTTCTTGTAAGTCTATAATTTTTTTATTGTATTTTATAACCTCATCGCCAGTTGCATTCATCTGGGTTATTAAATCTTGGATATCTTGGTTAGTACGTTCTTTCTCTTCTTGAATTTTATCTATTTTCATTTGGTTGTTCTGAGCTTTTTTTTCTTCAACCTTCAATTGTTCTTGTATCTCTTTAATTTCTTGATTTAACTTATCCATTTGCGATAAAGCCTCAATCGAACTTAGGTGAATGTTTAAGCCAATAGTGATAGACATAATAGAAACTAAGATAAGTTTAATACGCAAAAATGTTCCTCCTATGAACATGATGTATGTGTCAACTTTTAGGAAGATCGACCATATACATCTTATGCCACAAAGCAAAATTGTATAGTAACCAAATCATCCGTGAATAGTCACCCTGGTTATTTTTATGTTTCAGCATTATATGTTCAATTTCATCCATATTTAGAAAAGGGTGTATACCACTATCCCGTATTTGATCCAACATAGAATGGATTTGATTCGTTTTTAGCCATTGGCTTAAAGGAACCTGATCTTCCAATTGGGGACGATCTATGGAACCAGGAACGACGTTTTTCATAGCTTTTCTTAATACATATTTGGTCATCCCTTTAGAAATCCGGTAATTAACAGGAATCATACTTGCGATTTCAAAAACTTCCTTATCGAGATACGGTAATCTTATTTCCAGTGAATGAGCCATCGAAAGTTTATCTATTTGGTTTAAGCGGTTACCTGGCAAAATTAAATTCATATCTATATATTGCATTCGAGTAACATCATCCAAATGTTCGGTTTGATCATAAAATGGTTTTGTCAAAGAAGAAATGGTACTTTCAAAATAATTCGAATGAACCAAATATCGTTTCATATCATCTGAAACCAATTCTCCATTCCCGAAAAATCTCTCTGCAAGTGGCGTTGTTCCTTTTCGCAAATAATTCTTACCATAGAAATTATAAGGCACAGCCTTAATCGCCTTATTAAAATGCTTTTTAAACGATATTGGCAACCATGAGATATAACGAAGAGTTGAAGGTTCTTTATAGACACCAAAACCACCAAATAGCTCATTTGCCCCTTCTCCGGATAACACTACATTGACATGCCCTTTCGCCAATTCCGCTGAAAGAAATAAAGATATTGCAGTAGGATCTCCGATTGGCTCATCTAAATGCCAAATTGCAGCAGGAACAGTTGAAAAGTAGTCTTTCATATCTATTGTTTTTGAAAAGTGTTGTGTACCTAACTGTCTTGCTATATTGGAAACCTGCTGGGAATCTGTATTTCCCCCCTCATAACCAACAGAAAAGGTTTTAATAGGCTTAGTCATGCTCATATACGCCGCTAAAGCTGTAGACTCAATTTCACTAGATAGATAGCCTCCAATAGAAACATCTCTAAGCATGTGGTGCTTAACGGAATCTGATAATCTACTATGAATTTCTTCTATATATACATCAATTGGTTTATCATAAGGTTCAAACATAGGGTTCCAATATGTGTTTAGTGTCACTCTACCACAATGAACAGTTAACGTATGCCCAGGATTTAGTTTATTGATACCTTCAAACATCGTATCCTGCTGTGGAAGACATTGAAAAGAAAGATAATTATATAAACTGTGATACTTTAAACCAGTATTTATCCCATCGACTGTTAAAATACTTTTAATTTCCGATGCAAACACAAATTTCTCTTCATTGTGGAAGTAATAGAAAGGTTTTATCCCAAAATGATCTCTCGCTGCAAACAAAAGTTGCTTTTCACAGTCCCAAATGGCAAAACTAAACATTCCTCTAAGCATGTAAATACTTGCTGAACCGTATTCTTCATATAAATGTACTATTACTTCAGTATCGGATTGCGTCTTAAATCGATGGTTCTTAAATTCTAGATGACGTCGAATCTCCTTATAGTTATAGATCTCACCATCAAATACAATCCAATTGGATCCACTCTCGTTACTCAAAGGTTGATTACCTTCATATGAATCAATAATGGATTGTCTCTGAATGCCCAAAGCTACCTTTCCATCTGACCAGAATCCAGAATCATCAGGACCCCGGTGTTCAACCTTATATGCCATTTTGCTAATTTCATTTAACATTTGTCTTAATGGTTTACTCTCGTCAGTAAATAAAATGCCTACAATTCCGGACATTATTGTTTACCTCTTCCCTGGCTTTCCCGATTATTATACTTAACAACTTACTAGTTTAGACAAAATTAAATGCTACATCATGTAGTTTATTGTCTAATACTACGTATTGTAGTATTAATTAATTGAAGATGCAACTGTATTGAATATTAGAAAAATTTTATCTGATGAAATTATAGGTATAGAAAAAAGTCACCGTTATCCATCCTTGCGGACTGTTGGATGATCTTCTTTTAGAAATGATAATATCGAAGTCTGTATGCGAGGTAAGTAAAGCGGAACAGTCTGTTTTGTATTGTGCATTTATTTCTTGTCCTTGTTATGAAGTCTCTCTACTTAATTGGTCTCACATTTATTTCCTGAATTATCGATAGCCGACACAGCAAAACTATTTACAGTATCGAAATCCAGTCGGCGAACAGTGAAAGTGATTCATGAGGATATTTAGTCTTTGACTCGTTAGGTGAGCGTCTGTCATAGAGCATTTAAGAGGGGGGAAAAAAACAAAAAAATTCGAATGTACACTCCTCTGATATATTGAAGGTTGTAAAAAGCGACTCTGTTGAATGAATAAGTGCTTTCTTGTTGTATATTATACAGTGAGTTAAAGTATAAAGTTTTATTCTTATGTATAAATAAATTATAGTTGTTCTCCTATGACAAAAAAGGGGCTGTCCCAAAAGTAGTACGCTCGCTGGAAAGATAGCTAGCTTTGAACATAAATGTTCGAAAATATGAGAAAATAGTGGTACAGGGGGCTATTCCTATACCGCTATTTTTCTGTTCTGATCTATGGCTGCTTGCTTAAGTAGATTATGCGCAAGCGAAAGCCACCCGACCTCTAGGCTTACTTTTGGCAAGCCGCGAAGCAGGAATCGCCGGAATCCCCGGTTATTCTTCATCTCCTCAGATACACCTTCGGGTTCAATCATTCGTCTCACCGACAGAGCATAACCTTCCTCGCTACGCAGCTGTTCCCGCACCTGCTGCTTGTAGCGCAAGTATCTCAGACTGAGTGTCCGTAGGACGTTGGTTAAGCTGTAACAATAAATTGATTTTCTTTCCCAATCTATACATTGTAACCAGGCTTAAGCTGACCGTTACGCATATGGTCTTCTTTCATCACCATGAACGGTACATCTTTGTCGGTCTTGCTAAAGTATTCCGATCTCCTAGCGTGCCTGGGTGTTCTTCATATTTTTGAAGACGAGGAAGCAAGTCTTTGCGGAGTAAGCGAACCACTTTCTTAAGGAACTTGTCTTTCGGTTTATTTTGTAGTCTTTCTTCCAATTGTTTGACCGCGCTCTCCAGCTTGTCACTTGTGACTTCTGCATGTTGGCCTAGCTCGCGTAGATCCTGACCGCGATGTTCCTGCTCTTCTTTTTCTCTATTTTTTCGATGGTAGCAAATAGCGTTTTCACTTTCTCCTGCAGCTTCGCCTTGTGTTTCACCACCGCTTTCCCTCAGACAAACGTAAAGCCGTTGGCATTTGCTTCGATTTTCGTTCCATCGACAAAGTAATGCTCGAGTTTCACGTATTTTTCTTCCGCTAGAAACTGCAGTACGGCAGTGAAGAGCGTTTCCTATACATCTTACATTCGCTCAGAACGGAACCGGTTAATGGTACGGAAGTCTGGTCCTTGCCGACCTGAAATCCACATGAACATCACATTTTCACGAACTGCCTTAGCGATTTGACGGGAGGAGAAATTCCGTTGCGTGTACGCGTAGATAATAACTTTGGTTAGCATTTTGGGATGGTAGCCATTTCGACCACCACCGGGATAGGTAGCGTAATAATTCTGTAACCTTTGTGATTGACAGCTGCGTTAACGATACGAATGAGATGATTTTGAATTGTCTTCCTCCAAATACATTGGCAGGCAAAGTTGGTCCATAGTATATTGAATGAAAGAAACCGTTCCTTTCGTAAATGGTGGGTCGCACCTCCATTTTACCAAAGAACGGTTTCTATTTGTTTTGTTTTAAACGAAAAACAGAGCTGGCCCTTAGGTTATTCATTCAGTTCTTTTGGGACAGCCCCTTTATTTTCTATATTAAAAAACTATGCTGCCATTCTTCGACAAGATTCGGCGCACTTAAAGCAGGCTTCTGCACACTTCTTACAATGATCACTTGAATGCTTTTGACACTCTTGTCCGCATGCTTCACATATGTCAGCACATAGTTTACAAATTTCTTTAACAAACGTACTGTTCTGTGACATTGCTTTGGCAGCATATGCACAGATATCTGCACACTCGCGATCAAGTCGGATACAATTTTTCATCATGTCAATGTTGCTTTCGTTTAAACAAGCATCATAGCAATGGTTACAGGTCACCATACATTTCAAGCATTCATCAATACATTGCTGATATTTCTCATGAGACATTTTCTTTCCTCCTTCATTTTACTTAATCTTAGTAGTAGCAACTCCATGATATACAGAGAATTAAATACTACGTTATGTAGTAATTACCCATTAAGCAGGATTTTAAACACATTTATGAAAGTGAGCACTATATTATGAGGAAAAGCCATCCTTCGCGACAGAGAACGTAGGTGATGTCTGCTACCCATACTTGATTGGGCTGTTCTGTGGCACCACGGCTTTTTGTAGTTCCTGTTCGCTTGGTTTAGCATGCTTCCATTTGTAATAATTACTCATAGAAACATACATGATTTTTCAATCTTCTCCATTCGAACCTCGGAGAGATAATTTTCAACAATTTGATCTTTGTTCTCTTATTTGCTGAAGTTGTGCAACTCCTATTTAATGGTTCCAATTACTTATTGAAGATCGGCATTCGTTCAGTTTTTATTTTTCAATTTCAACTCTAATTGACGGACTTTCTCTATTTTGCAAGCGACCCGTTTTCAAATTGTCGGTACTTGGCTAACCATATGTGTCCAAAGTTATATTTCGTTTCAAGCTATCTGCTAATCGAATTTGTTTTTTCCATACGCTGTTCTACTTTTTTATCTCGTTTTATAACCTATTAATATCTATATCTTCTATCATAATTTAAATAGATTTAGTAGGAGGTCTTTATGTCACATATACGATCATACTTAATTTCATTTGCTTTCCTTTTCTCTGCTACATATGTTATATCCAACGGAATAATGACGACTAAAGCTTCTAATCCCTCTATAGAAGAAATCCAACCACGTCAAGAAATTAAGAGCATAAAGAATGAAATAGTAAAAGGTGAAAAAGAGGTAAGTATGATTATCAATGATAATAAGAGAACTACAATAACAAAGAAAGAGACACTTTCGTCTACTTCCTTTGAAAATCTACCGCAAATTATTATCTATCATTCCCATAATCGTGAGTCTTGGATAACTGAATTAGACAATATTAAAACAGCAGACGAAGCCTTTGATGAAAAATTAAATGTTACACTATTAGGTAGTTATCTTCGAAACAAATTGTTGTCAAGTGAAATCCCAGTAATTCATTCCAAAATAGATTATCCAACCCGCATTAATAATTTCAATTATGCTAAATCTTATTCATACTCAAAAAAAACAATTATCCAAGAACTAAAAATGCATGAAAATACAAAGTATTTGCTTGATTTACATCGTGATTCTCAAAACCGTGATAAAACTACCATCCAATATAAAAATCAGAATTATGCTCAAGTCTATTTTGTTGTAGGAACCGATCACCTAAACTGGGAAAAAAACATGAAATTTGCAAGCCGTATTCAAGAAGGACTAAATAAAAAAGTTCCTAATCTGTCAAAAGGAATCTATCAAAAAGATAAAACAAGCGGAAACGGAGAATACAATCAGTCGCTCTCTAGTAATAGTGCATTAATTGAAATAGGCGGCGTTGAAAACAGTTTGGAAGAGAGTTACCGTACAATAGAAGTATTGGCAGCTGTCATTCAGGATATTTGGTTAGAAGATAGTTCACGTTCGTCAAAAAACTCAAGCCCATCTATTTGACTTTAATCATATAGCTAAAAGAGCATTTGTAAAATCCATAAAAACTAAAGCTCTTTTAGGAGACTGTAAAGTAGATTGAGTAAACTCCAAAACCTATTACTTCCTCAGCTTTCTTTTTCTACTCTTGTTCGGCTTTATAAGCAAGCAATCTTTGAAACTAACCAAAGTCGGACACAGGATTTTCTCAAATCAAACAACGTCTCGTCATCCAAACAAACAATATCAGCAAGTGAGTGAGTTTTATATTTCCATTTGCATACGATTCAGTATAGTCTCGATCTCGTTGATTAAGTGCATCATTGTATATTAATTATCCGTTTCGAAACTTTAAACGCATAACCTGATACTGAAGATGTTTAAAATCCTTACAACTTAACCAGTCGACTCTCAGGATTTTGATCTTTTTTAGAAACTCGATCGTACGCATCTCCTTATATGTTCCTCCTCCTCTGTTCCATTAAGCTTGATTATAAAAAATAGAGACAAACCAGTTCCCCACTTATATCACAGAAACATAAAAGGATGACAATTAACCATGGATAATGCCTCATGAATATGCAACTACCTACAGTCCCTATGGCTCCAATTACTTCAGCAGACATTCCTACAGAGGTTAAATTCACCGGTGGACAAAGGCTCGATCTGCTTGGCGTCAAAAAAGAGGATCTCCCGAAAATATGGGAAGAGCTGGATATGCCATCCGGTCACGCTTACGGCAAGACGCTGCGTACCGTAAAGACCTGCGTCGGATCAACCTTTTGCCGATTTGGCACACAAGATGCTATGAGTATGGGCATTCAGTTGGAGAAAGCGTTTGAGCGTTTGACGGCACCTGCCAAAGTGAAGCTTGCGGTATCCGGCTGTCCCCGCAACTGTGCGGAGGCTACGATCAAGGATGTCGGTATCGTGGCAATCGACGGAGGCTGGGAAATTCATATCGCTGGTAACGGCGGCGTGAAAGTAAGAGCTACTGACCTTCTCTGCATTGTAAAAACCGAAGATGAGGTTATGGAATGGTCATCTGCATTTTTACAATATTACCGTGAAAATGCGACGTGGAATGAGCGTACCGCACAATGGGTGGAGCGTATAGGCCTTGCTCCGATTAAGAAAGCGCTCGAGAACCGTGAAGAACGACTCGCCCTTGTAGGCCGCATTGAGAAAACGCTCAGTTTAACGACTGACCCTTGGAAACAAATCGTCGAGAATGAAGACTTACTTAAAAATTTCGAGCAGTTGCCTGGCGCGCAGCCCGTACAACTATAGGAGGGGTATACCTATGAATATGAAGCTATTGGCAGCAAACCTTTCCGATATTGATGTGAAAGGCTCTCGCAGAATTAAAATAGACGATATCGATATCGCCATGTTCCGACTAACAGACGGAAGTGTACTCGCCGTAGAAAACAGCTGCCCTCATAAAGGCGGATTGCTGTCTGAGGGTATGGTTTGTGGTTCAACCATCCATTGTCCGCTTCATGATTGGAAGATTGATCTAAGGAGCGGCAGTGTGCAAGAGCCCGATGACGGATGCATTAGAACCTTTAAAACAGAAATCGACCACATAAGCGGCTCTACTTATATAAAACTATAAGGAGGAATGGTATATGTCATATGTAAAGCCAGCGGAAGTACTGGATGGCATGATTGATGCCGGAACAACGAAAGCTAACCTAAGCGCGTTTCAAATGGTCGTTCGCGGTTTTCTCGCGGGAGCGATTCTATCTTTTGCAACAACACTTGCCTTCACAGCTGTTACTCAGACCACTGTCGGACTCACTGGTGCAATTATTTTCCCAGTCGGCTTCGTCATTATCGTTTTATTAGGTCTTGAGCTCGTAACTGGCACGTTTGCACTCATTCCATTATCCATCCTTGAACGCAAAACAACGATCTCCCGCATGATAGCTAATTATGGTTGGGTTATCTTAGGCCATTTAATCGGTTGTGGATTATACGCTATCCTCTATGGGATGACTATAACGAAGATGGGCACTGATATGAGCAACCCACTAGCACAAATGCTTATTCAGTTAAGCGAGTCAAAAACTCTTGGTTACCAGAAGATGGGTTTTGACGGTATCATTCTTGTAACCATTAAGGCTGTGCTATGCAATTGGATGGTGACACTTGGCGTAGTCATGGCGATGACATCTAAATCTACTGGCGGAAAAATACTTGCAATGTGGTTGCCTATATTAACCTTTTTTGCACAAGGTTTCGAGCATGCGGTCATCAACATGTTTGTGATCCCAGCGGGCATGATGCTTGGTGCTGACGTAACGATGGCAGACTGGTGGCTTTGGAATCAAATTCCGGTATTGGTCGGAAACTTTATTGGCGGTGCTATGTTTACTGGTATTCTCTTATATCTATCTCATAGAAAAAAAAGCTCTGCTTCAGTAACGAAGCGTCATACGGAATCATCAAAAATAGCGGTTGTGGCCGCTTCGGAAAGAAGTATCAAATGAATAAAACTACCAATGGAATCGTCTATATTGTTGGAGCTGGTCCTGGTGATCCCGAGCTTATTACTGTCAAAGCAACGCGCCGTATACAGATAGCCGATATTATTTTGTACGATCGGCTTGTAAATGAAAAATTACTTGAATACGCACGTCCTGATGCAGAATTAATCTATTGCGGCAAGTCACCTAGCATTCATGCGTTGCCACAGCATCTCATTAATGAGAAGCTAATTGAATATGCATTGGAAGGTAAAAGGGTTGTCCGCCTAAAGGGCGGAGACCCGTTTGTTTTCGGACGAGGCGGTGAAGAAGCGTTGGAGCTTGCACTAAAGGGAATTCCTTACGAGATCATTCCAGGAATTACATCTGCAATCGGCGCTGCCGCTGCTGCTGGCATTCCTATCACGCATCACGATTATGCAGCTTCCTTCGCTTGTGTGACCGGCAGTTTATTCCCTCCAATTCCATTTATGAGAAGCATAACACAACACCCCTGTTCAAGACGATAAGTGGATGTTGGGTTGGGTGTGGTGTTTGGTGTGGTGCAGTCATTAGAAGATCGACACCCCTAATCATTAAGATCAATTCAGAGTCAGAGTCATTATCGCATTTTAAGTATATTCATTATTAATACGTGAATCCTAAGTAAAAAGGAAAGAAAGAAGGAATATAAACGTTTACCCCACCTATGCTTTTAGATGTTCGATCTGATCCATTCGATGATCCTGATTTTCTATTTGAGCCTAAAGGAAATGGTGTTCGTTTATTATATGACTACACCGACTCAAAAAAAGTTTTATATACCAGACATTCTAACGACATTAATTCGATTACCGGAGATTGAAAGGTTAGAGATCAATAAAGGAACCTTACTTGATGGTGAAATTGTGTGCTATTATCCAGAGGATCCTCTAAAAGAAGATTTCGAAGCTGTAATGAAGAGAATTAATACCTCGAAAAGAACAGAAATTGCAGCTAGTGCAAATCCGATTACATACATTGTTTTCGATATACTAAAGCACCGTGGAAAGTCTGTTATGAATATGCCTCTCTTAGAAAGAAAGCATCTGTTAGATGAAGTGATCGTTAATCAACCACATTTAAACCAATTATTTTACATTCAAGAAAAAGGTATTGATCTCTTCAAAAAATCAAACAATTTGAACTTGAAGGTATGGTGGCTAAGTCCAAAGATTCAAGGTATTATTCTATGGACGGGCAGCCGAGCGCTCGTCCAAAAGACGTATGGGTAAAAATAATTAACTGGCGTTACGATATTTGTTATATTGTTGGGTATCGAAAAAATAAAAATGGATGGTACATTGCAACACCAACGGATGATGGTAAGTTCGCGAATGTAGGCTTGATGGAATTTGGTGCTTCACCTGAACATAAACAGGCTTTTTATCAAATTGCAAAAACAATCATAACCAAGGAATCGAAAGATATTGTATGGATACAGCCATTGATTAAGTGCAAGGTAAAGCATAGGGGATTATTGAGAAGCGGGAATTTAATGACCCCAATATTTGTAGATTTTATTTTATCGTAAGATGATTTATTTAGTTGTGCCATCTTACGTGCAGTGGAGCGTCTAACTCTCTTGTCAGGCGGACAGCTTTCGCAACCATCTTCTCGCGAACGCGCGCCGACATAGTGGTGTAGGGCAGCTGACGCACTGTCTTAACGACTACCGTTAGATTTAGATACATAGATATTGCCTTCATTAAGACAAAATAAAAAAGCACCCACATATTGTGAGTGCTTCTTAGTCATGCTATCGAGGTATAGGCATTTCAATTTCGCCACTTTTACATTTACGAATAAACTCGGACATTGCCGCTTTGGAATTATCAGTATGACCGCCGGGAACTGTGAGTGAACCGTCAGGATCAATGATCCGAGCTTCTTTAACACCAGTTGCTCCAACGGTTACCCGTATAAGTTGTCCATCAGCGTTTTGTACACCAGGCAAGACTTTACGAGTTGTCATAAGATCACGTCCTTTACTTATAGTATAACCCAACTAGGTTACTTGAAACAACACCATAGATACCCATGTTACGTCCATAAACAGGAACCGCATTGAACTGAGTCGCGAAGTAATCGCGCTTATTCGTCTTAGGCGTCAAAGCCAGGAATCCATCGTATCCCAAATCAATGCTTGTCTTACCAGCAAATCCAATGAGCAGCCGTGGAATATTAACATAATACCGTGGAGGGACTACACCACTACGCATATGAGGAGCGGACTCTACAAGATGAATGAATATGTGATCGTCCTCATCACTAATTGATAAGCCACCTAAGATTGTCCCACTTTTATCCACCAACTTGTAGACGGAGCGGGTTATGTTTTTCACTTCCTTCAACCAGGACAGGCCTGAGGTCCATTTCATATTTTTTGCATCGGCTGCTGTAGCCTTCACGAATGAAGCCTTATGCTCTGTGCCGTCAATTGCTTCAAGATACCAATCTGACATTTCTCAACCCCCGTAACTATGATAATACATCAACCTGCAGGACTTTGGATACCTGACCTGGTGAGAACAGTATGGTTGGCCTAACCTCTCATTAAAAACAAAAAAGCCGCGATAATCGCGGATTCGAATGTTTATATCTTTTTATTTTTTTTAATGACGACGACGAACTGCTGCTGTTTCTGGAAGTATGGCTTTAACTATCCTTTTCGTGCTGTCTGCATATGCTTCATCAATGAATGTTTTCATGACTCGAGATGCTATTATCTCAGGCGTAAACTCATAATCTCCTTTGACATGCTCATTAAGATCATCCGCTATCATTTGGAGCTTATTATAATCATTTCGTTTTAAACCAATTAGAAGCGATCGATAATGTAGATATGGATCAATAAACTTACGAATAATACCCACCTTAATCTCCCTCCTCTCTTATTTAAAAATGCTCCATACATTAGGGTTAGGATTAATATTAACATTCTCTGAGGATAGCGTTTTTTTTGGTTCCGGGAACTCGACTCCTGGAACAACTTTTTGTATAATCCTTGGCTCTGATAATGAATATTCAAGTAATGCCTTTACACCATGAGCAAAAAATGAAATACCCAGAGCTATTTGAAACTCAGTCAGTTGCTCTGCAATTGATTTAGAAAATTTAAGCTTAAATCGACTATGCCGATCCGTATCCATATCCATATCCAAATAATCATATATATTAGCGGGCTTAAATAATGGATACATAATATGATTCTCATGGATACGATACGACCGATGGAAATAAGTCCTAAAAAACTCAATACATTTCTCATCATCAAGCGCTGCTTTGACCAGTTTAGTTCCAACCTCACCCTCTGGAATTTCTAACCTGCGAGCTAACCGATGTATCCAAACCCGGTAATTATCACTTATATTTGGTGCGACTGCGACCTTCTTGTCAGATCGAGTTTTACGTTTTTGCTCTGCTCCTCCTCTATTCTCTTTCATGGTCTCAGACACCCTTTCTATTATTAACGTAGGAACGGAGTTCCTCTGTTCCAGGACTACTAATATATTTTTATGTGGAGGGAGGCGGATATTATGCTGAAAGTTTGTCCATACTAAACACATATTCTTAAAAATGGAAGGATGTATTTCAATGTCCATTACCAAGCCATATTCTAAATGGTCACTAACAGATAAAAAGAATTTCGGTAAAGATGCAATTTCATATGCTAAAGAAGCTGGGTTATCCCTTAAAAAAAGAAAAACAAAAAAATCAAAATAAGAGATGTCCGAGTTAACGGATATCTCTTATTTGTGTGCCTATACTGTCGCATTGATATGAGCAGGAACTTGTACCACTGACGCGCTCTGCGTATTCCATTCCTTCAGACTGCACTTTTTTCTCAGTATCATCCCTCACAATACTTACTTCCCAGGGCTAATCCTGGAATCGTAACATGAACAGTTGTAACAACTAATGATTATAATGAAAACTCAGCGGTAAATTGAGTTCCCTCCTCATTGGAATAATCTAAAGTTAATTCCCCATCATACTTCTTTGTTAATTGGCCAATTATTTGCAAACCAAGCCCTGTACCGGTTTTCTTAGTAGTAAATCCTGGTTCGAATATTCTACGTCTTAATCGATCCGAAATTTCTGGTCCATTATTAAACACATTAAATGTAAGTGTTCTCCCATCCGTACTGCCACTAACTTTTACTTTTGACAATTCTAAATTCGTATTTTCAAGTACAGCCTCAAAAGCATTATCAATCAAATTTCCTAATACTGAGACAATCTCACTCTCCTTAATATGCTTAATATTTATGTCCCTAAAATCAAGCATATTAAAAGAGAAATCAATTTTTTTAGTCGCTGCATAAGCAACTTTTGCTTGTATAAGTCCCATTATCGGCGGACAATTTATGTTTAAAATATCGTTAATCGTTGTGGCCTCGTCTACTAAATTTGATGTGTACTTTATCAAATCGTCATATTCCTTCATACTGACAAGCGCGTGTACGGTAGCCATATGATTGTTAAAGTCGTGTCTTTGCCATCTTAATGACTGGAATAAACTATCCAGGCTGCCCTTATATGATGACTCAATTGTAATTAATACTTGCTCTCTTCCATATATGAATACCCGATAAACGATATAGCATAAAATTAGAAATAAGGCGGAACTTAAAATTATTACATAAACATATTTAATCACTTGGTCATATGTCACCCGCTCCAATAGATCATAATCAGATACTAAAAAAAGAACATAGCTTCCATTATCGAATTCAAGCGGCATGAAATACTTCTCATATTGATTGCCTTGAATTTCTTCAACATAAAATTTTTTTTCGCCAGAACTGGTTACATCTTTCACATAATCAATATCAGCTTTGTTTGCAAATTTATAAGATCCTTTCGCTACCATCCTTTCGATAGCAGTGAAATTCCTATTTGTTGTTTCAGTTAAGATGAACTCTAATGTAAGTGGTTCACCTTTATACAAATTCACAGGGTTATTATGAAGCTTTGCAATATGCTCACTAACCCTTTCCGAAACGTCTGCAGGTACATTTGATTTTGAATTGATTTGTAATACATAGTCATTCATCTTAGATCGATAATAAAAATGTGATTGATCATTTATATTCCTTACAGTTAAACCTTCATTAAGTTGGAGATTCCTGGGGAGGTCAGGTGATATATTTACAAAAATACCATCAGAGAAATCTCGACGGTATACTGCTAATAAATCAATTTCAAATTCTTCTGCTATCATTTCAAGTTTCTCTTCACTTATATGATTAAAACTTGTACCTAATTTTTTCACAATAATCTGCATTATTTTCGTCATATGTGAGTTCTCAACATGTTGGATTATTGCATCGCTTTCTTTAATTTGTCCTATATGTTGCCTTACATATTCAGCTTGTACATCTAACCTTTTATTTGCTTCAGAGATTAACGCATCTTTCGTCAAGAACAAATAAGAAATATTTGTAATAATAAACAGAAACATAAAGATCAATAGAGCAGAAAGAGACACCTTGAATTTTTGCACTTTACGTAGGGTACCCACTGAAATGATCCTCCATTATGTACACGATCTCGTAATAGTTGTAATTGATATTTGTCTATGATCCATCACCAAACATTACGTATGCAGCAGATTCGAATATTTCATTTAATGTAAACTCATCATCAGCCAATAATTCCATTACACGTGATTGACCGTATATTTGAAATAGCACAGTAATGATTAATTTTTGATCAGAGGTCATTGATTTATAAGATTTCCCATATCTGACTACGTTAGAATTGCTCCAGAAAGATAATACATTATTCGTATTTTCTTTAAGAAAATAATGCTTTCCCTTTTGATGCAGAATGTAGCCACTTAACTGATTTTGATCAATTAATAATTGCTCCATTCCATTCATCTCGTAATCCAAGACTGTATCTATACCCTGTTTCTTTAATTCGATCTCGATAGTGTTTCTTCTTTCCAATGAAGTACTCCGGAATAATCTTATAGACAACTTATCCGTAGTGCTCAACAAATCTAACCCTTTATTTACTTTGATAGCTATAAAGAACGGACTAAGCACTTTATCCATAGGAAATAAATGATTTAAGTAATATTCTACTTGCTGAATGGTTGGCCCATCGTACCAATAACAATGTAGATTATCATCAAAATAATCGAACCGAAACAATGTTCCTAGAAATGCAGAACGTATTTCACTTTTAGTATTTTCTAATATCTTCGTCAATTCCATGCGGATTCTCCTAGTCTTCACTATGCTGATTTACATGATGAAATGGTTCATTTTTAATATTATCTAATTTCAGATTGATATTTTGCGTATAGTGATTCAAACTCTTTTCTTTTTCTACGAGTTAAATTAAACTCAACATTATTAGCAGTCATTTGAATAACATACGTCCCAAATAAATTCTCACTTGCATATGCATATTTAATAAACTTCAAGTTAATCAAGCTAGACTGGTTCGGTGAAAAAATATGTTCTGAGCATTGACTTTGAATGTCTGTTAGAGAGTTACTAGCTTCTATACCTGTATCTTTACCACCATCAACAGTAACAATCGTCTTATGCTCACCTTTTATTTTCGTTGCATATAAGAAATTGTTTTCATTAATGAAAATCGTTCGATAATTACTTTTCAATTGTATTATTTTGGTTGTAGGAGTCTTCGTATAGACCAGATCTTTTTCAATCATTATTCGTGCCTTTTCAACGGCTGATTTAATCCTGTCAAATGTCACGGGTTTGGGGACAAAATCAACACAATTCATTGCCATTCCCTCTAGTACTAATTTCAAATCTTGCGTTCCAGAGATCATAATCAAATACGGCGATAGACCACTCTCTAAAATTTTCTTATAAGCTGCAATACCATCTATACCATGTAACCCAATATCCAAAAACAATAAATCGGGTTCAAATTGTAAGCAGTCTTCAACAAGCCAATCACCTGATCCGATTGAACTTACAACCCTCAAATCAAGCTGTTTTGCATAATTTTCTAAAAGTCTCCTAATTACCTCCTGATCTTCAGCTATAATTACGGATAATTTTCTATTCAAAGCGTCAGCCTCATTTCTAACGACACATTTCGACATTCTTTTCACCACATAAGACGAACTTTAGACCATTTACGGATGTAGTCCAATTTCCCTAAATTCGGATATATAATAGGACTATAATCTCAATTACGAAACCACCCACCAGGAGGAATATCTCATGATGAAGACCCGATATACAATATTGGTTGAAGCGGATTTTGGATCAAATAATTTTACTGCATACGTACCTGAACTACGTTTAAGTGCAGTTGGGGATACCGAAGAAGAAGCTCTGGATCTTGCTAAGGATCTCATAGAAATGGAACAAGAAAGAAAGCCCGTAAAATCAAGGTTCATATCCAAAGTGTTTTTCGTTGAAGTTAATGAAAAAACAGATTCGGAGAACAATGAGAAACTTCAAAAAGCCGTATAAGGATAGTTAAATTACGCTCCCGTAGCTATCAGGGAGCGTTTTTTTTTATGACGGATTGTAATATGAAGTGCGACAGATAAAAACAAAGAGGCCCATGAATGGATTCGTGTAAAATGGAAGTTACCACACAACCATATTCTACAGGAGAACCCAACATGAGCTACTCCCATCTTAGCATAATTGAACGTGGACAACTAGAGACCTTGCGACGGCTAGGCTGGTCGACGAGAGCCATCGCGCAACAGCTCGGTCGTCATCACGCTACAATCGCACGAGAAATCGTACGCGGGCAGATCAATCAGCAATACAAAGCTGCGGCTGCACAGGAAGCATACCAGGAGCGAAGAGCGTGGAGTGTGCCAGCAGGTAAGTTCACGCCTAAGCTAGCTTCAGAATTGCGAGAGAAGCTGGAACAGACTTGGTCCCCCGAGCAGCTCGCGGAGAAGCGGCGTAATGAAGGGCTACCTTTTGTCTGCTTTAAGACGATCTACCGCTGGCTCTATGACGGTAGGCTAACGGTCTCCGAGACGAGGGTTCTGCGTCACAAAGGGAAGCGACGCAAACCTATGGAAACACGAGGACGCTTCCTTGTCGGTGCTCCGATCTGTCAGCGCCCAAAGGAAGTCCGCAAACGAACGACGTTTGGTCATTGGGAGCTTGATACGGTCGTGTCCAGTCGAGGAAAGAGCAAGGCTTGTGCAGCCACCTTCATTGAGCGTAAAACACGTCTCTACTTGGCTGTAAAAATGCCTGATCGCACTGCTCATTCCATGGAGATCGCCTTTGGTGTCGCGGCAAGCCAGTACCCGCAAGGGAGCTTTCAGACTGCTACAACAGATCGAGGCAAAGAATTTGCCTGCTACTCGGCATTGGAGAATGTTCATCTCATTAAGGTTTATTTCGCAGATCCCTATTCCTCTTGGCAGCGCGGTTCTAATGAAAACGCCAACGGGCTGTTAAGAGAATTTTTTCCTAAGGGACACGATTTCGCCATGGTATCGGATGAGGAATTAGCGGATGCTGTCCGCCTTATCAACCACCGACCGCGTAAATGTCTAGGCTGGAAATCTGCTCACGAAGCATTCATGGACGAACTGTCGCACTTAGCTTGACAAACCGTCTTATAAAAAAAAGCTATCTCAAAATAGAGAAAGCCCTTTTCAATTGTAACCAGGCTATCTTAGTTCGTCCTAGAACTTTAGACCCTTAGCTTTGCGTCCTTGCTTTTCAACAAGTTTGCCCTTTTATTTAATTTCTTGTATATAATAGCATAATACTCTTCTCTGTGTACTAATGATAGTACAGTTTTTTTGACTTTGATATATAATTTGTCGAATATTGTTTCATGTACTAGCTGGTTCGCTATCTTTATGGCGAAACTGCAACACGAAAACTGCTTATACTTCCGAAATCACCGGTTCGGCGAGCTCAGTTCGATGTGAGCTACGGCGACTCTGGCTTACTGCAGATTGTAATCTTGATTCATAACGCTGGGCCAGCGCGTTCGACACACTCGTGACATCTGTAGCCCCTGAGCGGTAAAACTGCTGTCCAAAAAGTCCCGTAGACCGCTAGCTTAGCGACGAAGCCGTGGCTCGCGCAAATGGTTGTTCTTCCGGAAGCGCCGGTTCAGCGCGATCGATTAACCGGCGCACCTAGCTGCGCCGCGAAGCTGTGGCACGTGCTCCTGGTTGTTATCATTGGAAACACAAAAAAAACATCGTACCGAAAAAGGGGTTAATCCCTATCAATTCGGACGATGCTTTCATCAGCCATTTATTTTTATTTCCCTGAAGAAGAATAGTCTAACTACTGGGACTACTATCCGCTTCAGTGGATATTGATCTCCTTGAATCTTGTAAAAGCAGCTCATATTCCTTCCTTTGCGTCTCTAACCGTTCGTATAACTCTCTTATTTCCGCTGCACCTCGAGTGCTAGACTCAGTTAATTGATTCTGTAATTCGGTGCGCATCCGTAGCACTTCGCGTTCATTCTCCAGGTCCTTACGATCGGAAACACGTTGAATTTCATCTTCATGTCCTTTTTCAGCACTAGCTCGTGCTATCTGTTCTGTTTTTAGTTCTCTCTCTAATTCATTTATGCGTTGGCCGGCTGCTGTCAGCTCTATACGAAGCTGATTGCTCGCTTCATAACCTTCTTTATATTGATTAACAAGACCCGTGAGTGTGTCATTTTTCTCTCTATATGATTCCACCAGCTGTTTATTCGTATCACTTGTCTCTTGCGCCTTTTGAGCGTACTTTTCTGATTCAATGCGGAGTTCTCTCTCTCTTAGTACAACCTCTTGTGCTGCTTTTAAATCACGTGCAGCAGCTTGAATTTCAAGGTTCTGTTTTGAAATTTGCAAGTTCAACTCTTCTAATGCATCTGCATGGTTTTGTTGTATATCTTTTCTATCGAAATGAGTTCTCTCTGCGAGATTGACCACAACGCCTCTAATGCGATTGGTTAGACTTTCTACTTCTTCAATCTCCAAACGATGTTCAGGAAACGTGGATTTCATTTCATGCTGAAGCCATACATCTGTCGCTCGGTCAATCCATTCTTTATCTGTTAATCCTGATGCTGAAATAGCATTATTAATCTTCGCTTTAGTATCATCATCAATATTATTAAAACCTTTAGCGCCCATGCCTATGACACCTCTCCCGTTTCCAATTATTATTTCATGTTAACAAATTTTATTAAATAAAACAAGGTGTTAACACTGTTAATAGTGTTAACACCTTGTTTTTGTCTTATCCCTATAAACATCAAGACTTCGTGAATCTAGACTTTTCAAATGCAGACGATTATCAGACTCAAGAATAGCATCAAATCAACATAGTCAGCCTATAACTTTATTTTCTCTGATCATTCTTCATACATTCTTATTCAATAAGTTGTATCGCCACTTTTTTTCCGTTCTCTGATAACAATCGTATTCAATATGTTTCTATAACGTAGAATCCTGACTTCCATCTATTAATAAGACTCTCGAATGATAGAAGACAATTCGGTAATTCATTTTTCACCAAATTCAATAGGTTATGCTATTCTACAATGCGAAGACATTCACTTGGCTCCTTTAATTCAGATATAATAGACTCTGTTTCTTCTTTTGTTAAACAATCAAAATAGTATTTTTCCCCAAACGAAGGAACAAGGTCAAATTCCATTCCATGACTTGAAAATAATTCATTGAGCTTCGTTAATGATGAAGGATATATGTAATCACCATTTTCGTATCCGATTTTTTCAAAAACATAATCACCCATGCTTTCTGCCACATTGAAGCGTTTAAAACAATCGACACTGTACCCCACTTCATATTCAACTCCTTTTTATACACTTAGGTAATTCAATATGTTGCAACGATCTCTAGCTGCTATCTGTACAAAACTTGCTGGCCGCCACTTCTAATAATTCATTTCTTGTAGAAATTGCAATCACCACCTTAGTACGCAAGCTATTCATTCAGTTTCTTCGGTCCGTAGTTATATTAATGCTCAGCTCATCACGGATAAAGATGAAAAATCCACATTTTCATTTTGATTCTCATCAGTGTTCTGAAAAGAGACAACCTTGTTTTTTCCTGATTTTTTCGCATTGTACATAGCAATATCAGCATTCTTGATAATTTGATCGGTTGTTAGACCTTCCTCGAATGAGGCATGCCCAATACTCACCGTAACAATTGTTTCGCTTTCAATCCTGTATCGGATTTTCTCCGCTAATTCAGCAACATCAACTTCGATATCCTCAACCATCATCACCATTTCTTCCCCGCCATATCTCCCAACAATTCCAATTCCTTCTCCTTCCTCCTTTATAATTGTAGCAACCAACTTTAGAGCTTTATCGCCCTCTCCATGGCCACGAGTATCATTCAATAATTTGAAGTTATCTAAATCGAGAAAAATAATAGAAATGTGTGCCTTTTCATTCATCATAAATGAAACTGTAGTATAAAAATAGAATCGATTGTAAAGGCCAGTCAATGCATCCCGAGTAGATTTCTGATATATGTTTTCCATGAGCTCTATTACTCGATCAAATAAAATAACAAAAAGCATTACGTAGAATCCGACACGAAAGAGATTATCAATTGCTTGTAGAAGCACTACCGGTTCCAACACAATGCTACTGATTAGATGTGCAACTACAGCAGCTGCATAAAAGCTCAACCCTAGAAGATACTTTCGACTACGATTTAATAGAGGATATATCAAATAATAGGCAAGAATAGCCAGTAAAAGCTGATAGATGCCTCCTATAATAGGATTAATGGACATAAAAATTCCAAGAGCTAACAGTCCATATACGCCTCTTACGAGCTTTTTATTTGTTTCCGCATACAGCTGATAAACTCCCGTGGTTGCCAATATGAAAGAGATTGCATTAAACAAATTCTTAATGAATGAGAATCCTGGGCTTTCACCACTTCCAAGCACTCCTGCTCCTAGCAAACAAATCTGTTCGAGCAGTACAACTGCCATACAAATTGCAAGTGTCAGATATGCCCGCTTCTTTCTATGTATAAGTAATCTAACGGCTAAAATAAGCATTAGGGTTAGAACAAGAATATTCAAGGATGCATAGTAAATTACTCCTTGAGATCCGTTTAATAAATTATACACCGCACGCTGCTCCTCTCATATTAGATCGTTTATTCTCTAAGTGATTTTAGTTATCTTTAATTATACTGAGTCCATTCTTTCGGAAATACATAGCTCCCATACTGAACCAAAACGTTAATTTGATCGTCAGAGATGACCTTTATCTTTTTATGCGAAAATTTGTTTAGCTCACAAAACTGAAAGATATCCTTTACTTCATTAAATCCTACGGGTGATCCATATCGTCCATGCTCGTCGTAACAATAGACAAGAAATTGACCAGGCCTATTTCTAATCGAATCTACCTTATCAGCAGCATCATTTGGTTTATATACTATTCCAGTTAGAGGTGGAGAGGATCTATTCGTTTTGGAGTGATCCGGACCTTCCCAGTAATATGTGCATGAAGCACATTCACGTATTGCATACCAGCATTCGAGTTGTTCTTCAAAATGCCATTCCTCATTCTTTTCCAGACACTCGCAGTTTGTTTTCATAATCGCCCTCTCCTTTCATGTATTTAGTTGACCATCCTCTGTACCAACGATCAAAGTAGCTGCCGGCATGGCTAAAATGGTGGATCTCCATTGGAAAATTAGTAAGTGTGATATTCTCGTGAATCTCAAAATGATTGTAAATATCATGAACAATAAATTTTGCATTAGGTTCAGTATAACTATCCCTGTTTATTGATGTTACAACGGTAAATGCATCCATCGATGCGAGTTTCCGAGTAAATTGCTGTTCTGTAGAAAAAAGCCGACCTAAAGGTGTGGTGAATCTGAAATCAATCTCAAGACGGTGATCGATTCGAATAAAAACCACTAGCAGTATTCATACGACCTTTCTTCATACCAGCAATATAGTAACGTTTGTTGGGGTATGGAGAAGACACTGCTAATTTAACCGGCTCTTTTAGCCCTAATATATCCAACGTAACTTTCTTTCCTATTAAATCGATAGGGACGAAAAGGCGAGGTGCCAAATGAAATACATAGTGTTCATCACTAAGCGAATTGATTTCTACTCCTGTAGTTTCCTCTAGGAGATGTTCATGATAAGCGACCACTACTTTTTTAGAAGTAGTACATTTAGTGAAATGCTCTGTAATGGTATGTATGTCTTGGCGGGAGTGGAAAAATTTCATAATGGATATCTTAGGAAGCGGGAGTTGTCTAGCTAAAACGAATATGGAGTTAAATTCTTCTTCATATTTTTTGTAAGCAGCAGAAAAATTATCGGTTAAATGAATATCCAGCGTCAAACGACCTTCGTGTGTCAACTGCAGTTTACGGCCATGTTCTGTAATATCTGTGACGACAATTAGCTGTAGATTCAAAGCTTCTTCAATTAAAGCTTCACAGTCTTCATCAGTATAAATTCTCAATCCCCGCTCCTGTATCTCAGCTTTCTTCTTCCCTTTCCGTTCGTCCTTTGCCCATCTAAGGAGCATTTCACTTAGTTTATGATCAGTAAATGTATCGAAGCTTTCTAATAATGAAATGAGGTATGTTAAAGGATTGTGCATAGAATCCTCCAGTAATATATTTTTGTTATCCTACTCCAAGGCATTAGATATAGTCGCTTCAAGCCATTCTTGAAGTGATTTGTTTGTTTCTTTAGCTTTGACAATCATTTTTTCTTTTTCTTTCTCCGGTAAATATAACGTCACAGGGGAAAGTCCAGTATCAATTAGCGTCCCATCATACTTTGGCGTAATCTCGCCTGATCGTATAAAGGTTTTTAGCTTGTCGATCATATCCGGATGAGTTGATGGTAATACACCCGTTAGAACTGCTTTCTTTACTTCTACCTGAATAACATCAGCAACTTGAATACGTAGATTTGCAGGACCGATCAGTTTAAAAAATTCATCTATTATTGTGTAAATCACTGAATCTGAAGTAATCGGTAGTGGAAACTCAAATATTGCGTATCCGTGACTTGTAATAGCTTTACGATCAGTAATAGCTGCAGCAGCTGGCTTCCATCCCTCATTAATTGCATGTTCGAGTGGTATACGATCACTTGTGCCGACCTGAAGCATGACTTCTACCTTACTTCGACTTACCCGCTTCATACTGCATACTCGAGCCAGCCTATTACCCAGGCGGTAGAGTTGAAATAAATACACCTGTGATTTGCGGTCGTAAATCGTGTCGTATTTTCCAGAATTCGGATTATTGGTTCCATACAAATCGAGATCGGTTTCTTTAATAAAAAATGTTTTTTTGCCACGAAACTCTCCCTCGTAATAAGGTAAACCCTTTTTAAATAATTGATGGATATAAGTCGTTGATCTACCTATTCTTTTAGCTGCTTGTGACGATGTTAAGTCTTCTTTCACGTAAAAGGGTTTAATGCGATCGATTTCTTCCTGTGTAAATCGATAACCACCGTCTCCTTTATGTGTCATTCGGTTTACAGGATCAAGGCGTTTTGCTGGATCAGCGTTGTTAACGATTTTATAGATCGAAGCAACAGTTATATTCAATAAACTAGCAGCTTGAATTGTATCTAAATACTCACTCATATATATTCTGTCCTTTCATTGTCAACAATGTTTTTCCTGTAGAGAAGTAACCAAACACTCGTTTGCTGACAACCAGTTTTCACAAACATATGTTAATCTTTATTAAAGCTACTCGGTGCAGGTAGATTCGTACCTGGTAAATTCCACGCGCAGTGATTGGACCAGCAGCCCGAATGTGCCTAAGGACGCAAGGAATCAGGTAATCGATCTTGGAAGGACTCCCAGCCGAGCGGTATTATACTACTTCATAACTTATCAAAGTGAACTGGAAGCATCTCATAAATCATTAATTCTCCATACACCATTTAGTTCATATTTTTCAACAATATATTTGAGAAATGCAAAATAACTTTGGCCATTTTTCAAATCCCATGTTTCATACATGAAAGAAGTCATTAGTGTTATTTGCCCTCTTATGAAATGTGAGTTTTGTTGATAAGCTACACCTTTTATTGATTTTTCAATTCTTATATATTCATTAATAAGATCAGTAAGAATAGATCTGACAGATTCAGATGATATTGTTATTTTTGGAGTATCCACAAAACTTCACATCTTTCTATAAAGTTATCTTTTTTACAACATAATTTCATATTGCATCTAAACCAAGACACATTTAAAATTTTCAGAAATCTCTGTTAGAAGAAGTATTAAACTGAGAAATAAAGTTCTAGACTGAGTAAATAAAGTGTTAGACGCACATCCTCATTAGGAGTTGTTGTATTGAAGATTCATTTATTAGTAATTGTTGCTGTGCCGTTTTCAAATAGCACCTTAACAGGGAATGATCTTAGGGAATCTATAAATAGCATGAAGTTTTGATCATAGTGCTTTTCCTTCATTTTCACAGAGAGTGGACCGTTTTCATTCAATTTATTCATGATATAGCGCTTTGTTCCTTCTATATCATTACTTACATCTGCTGTCTCTACACTTGAAGCATTTTCCGGATTAAATTCAATACATGCAAAACCATTTCCAATAGTAACATTACTCAGGCTTAAACCAAATCTGTTGAGTATATCCTTATCAAACTCAGACAAAAAGTCTTTTTCGTTCATTTTAAGTCGGAAAGGAGCATTCGTACTGATCTTTGAAGCCATATAATGCTTTATCCACTGGAATGTCGATAATTTCAAAGTTGTATTATCCGTAGAGAATACTATGCTTTCATGTTTCTGATCTATTTGTTTTGTAAATATATGTGTTGGGAACCAATTCACGCTTGATAACCTCCTTACAATTTTTACTCTATTCACTTAATTAATAATTCTAGTCTAGCACTTTATTTCTTAAAATCTCTTATTGAAATATCAAAACTTATTTGGTGCAGGCTACCGCATTTTCGTAGGTAAAAATCTGTAATAACAAGGTCTTTAGTCTACAACTTTATTTTCTCTAAACAATCTCCACAAAAATAACGATTTCCTCCACCTACTACGCCGTATAGCCCCTTGACTTATACTCGTATACACACTTGTCTTTGTCTAATCCTACAAACCGCACTTCCCCTTTAGTGAAGTGCGGTTTGTAGTAATTTTTATCCAACAATAGCTTTGTTCTTAATCATTAGCAGAGAACGATAAATCAAAACAGCAGCTTCCGCACGAGTGCCTTCCTTGCGGGGTGCTAAAATATCTTCATTAATTCCGCTCAGTAACTTATTTTCTAACATAACAGCAGTACCATACCAAGCCCACATAGATATTTTATTGCTATCTATAAACTTAGTTAGAATATCGTTCACTTTCCGCCCATCAACTCCTAAGCTTTCATCGTACTCAAGAAGAACTCTTGAAAGAATAGTCGCCATTTCTTGTCTTGTTACTGTTGCATGAGGTTTAAATAAACCTCCACCAATACCAGTAACAAATCCTAACTTAGTGCCCGTATTAACAACACCAAAATACCAAGAAGACGGGATAACATCTGAGTAAATTTGATCTATTTTAACTTCTATTGAGGTTAATGCTCTGACAACCATAGCTGTAAACTCCGCTCTAGTTATCTTAGCATTAGGATTGAAATTTCCTTTACCATCACCAGAAACAACCCCGAGCTTGCTTAGCTCAAGAACAGCTTCCTCTGACCAATGACCTTTAGTATCAGGGAAATTAATTCCTTCACCCGATTCACCATTAGAACCACCAGAAGAGCCTGTATCTCCACCAGGAGTAGGGGTTGGTGTCGGAACAGTTGGTGTCGGAGTAGGTGATACTGGAGGCTTGGTTGGAGTTACTGGAGGGGTTGTCGGTGTTGTGGGCGTTGAAGTTTCGAACCCACCATTACCACCATTAACATTCTCAGGAGCAACTACTGCACCCGAACCATCCGCCGGCGTAACTACCTCTACCTCACTTTTCCCAATAGAAGTCTCAGAACCGTCTGGATTCGTAACCACTGCTGTCACATCATAATGATAGTTAGCACCACCCGCAACACCATATTCCGCGAATGGAAGTTTACCATTAACTGGAGTAACAGTCCCATGATCCTCTACGACACCAGTAGAGGTGTTCGTATAAGTTAATTTAAAAGTTCCATCAGCTTGTCTTGTGTAAACCCACTGAGGGTTACGCTCAACATAGTAAGCAGATGCAGTTTCAATAACTCTGAAAGTAAAAGTTACGGTACCCTCAACTGCAGGTGCCGGAGAAATAGCTACTGGGGCTACTTCGGCAATAGTAGTAACAGTCAAGGAATCGGAAACCGAAGATCCTCCATCATTACTTGCAATAACTTTATACTCATAAGATTGAGTTGGGCTTAGAGTCGTATCACGGAACGTTGTTGCTGGTCCGCTGTAAACAATAATGTCTCCATCACGCACAAGAGTATAAGATTTTGCTCCAGGGACCATGCCCCATTGCATAGATGCAGCATCCGAATAAATTCTAGCTACACGGAGGTTTTCCACTTTAGCCGGAGCTAATGTTTTGGTGGTTGCTTCAGTACTTACAGAAGCACTTTCCCCATACACATTACTTGCAGTAAGTGTATAAATATAAGTGTGGTCTGCTTCCAATACGGTATCGGTAAATGTTGTGTCTGATCCAGTGTAGACAGTGACACCATCACGTTTAACAGTATAAGTATCCGCACTAGTTATAGTATTCCAGAACAGTGATATAGAAGAAGTAGTAATACCTGCTGAACTCGCTTTAAACTGTACCACGTCTGCCGAAGGCATCTGAGGTTTCAAGTCTTCAGGGTTAGGTTTCACAGGGGTCACAATCATAGCTTCTGCGTAAGCACCTGCAGAGTTACCTATTTTTGCAACCACACGGTAAGTGTAGATTACCTGCTCCTCAAGACCAGTATCTGTATAAGAAGTGCTTATACCGCTAGCTATTTGATTTCCATTTCTGGTAATAACATAAATCTCAGCATCATCCACCGGAGTCCAATTAAATGAGGCTGAATTATATGTAGCACCTGTAACAGTGATCTTTGCGGGAGCTGGAATTATCAATAGATCGGTAGCAACCGAAAGATTTGTTTCTTGGCTAATAAGTCCAGTTTTCTTCGCTATAATATGGTACTCATAAACCGTGTTTGAAATTAAATTGTTATGAGCAAAAGATGTAGCATTACCTACATAAATAGGTGTTGTTCCATTGCCAACAAATATTTCGTAAGAAGTGGCACCTGGCACTGAATTCCAACCTAAAGTAATACTGTTATTGCTTTTGCTTGTTGATCTAAAATTAGTAACTGCATCGAGTTTATTAAGAGTGCTTACAGTTTTTATTGCTTTCTCAGATATTTCTTTCCCATCCAACAGAGCTACCACCGAGTAAGTATACGATGTATTAAGGGTTAGTCCCGAATCAACAAAGGATAACGCGGTATCTTTAGCAACAATAGTGTCATTGCGCTTCAGCACATATTCGTCTGCCCCTACTACAGAATTCCAAGACATGGTAATAGAAGATCCAGTAATATCAGAACCATCAAAATTTGCTGGAGCTGCTAGTAAGGAAAGTGTTGTCGCAGAGATTGCAGAAGGTTTTCCTACATTAGTATCCTTTACAGCAGCTACAACATAATCATACTTTGTATTTGCAGTCAAATTTGTATCTTTAAAAGATGTTCCCGTAACTGTTGTCAGTAATGAACCATTTCTCTTAATTTGATAACCTGTAACATCTAGTACGGCATTCCAGGAAAGATCTGCAGAACTTGATGTTACTTTAACTGCTAGGTTTGTAGGTGCCGATATAGGTGGGCTCCAAGGTCCAGAATCTACTGTAGTATAGCTATAGATATCGTCTACTATCTTTCTTGATTTTGGTATGACAAGAGCGTAAGCATCAGTAGATTTGAGGCCCAACTCACCATGAGTTGTAGTACCTACCCCCCATAATTCATTTTTGTTATTAACATAAAATGCATTATTGCTCCCAGCATCGAAGGAAACGATGTCTTTTCCCCAATCACTAGTACTGTATCCGTAATTAACCATTGTGCTGTAGGTATCTGAAAATGATTGCAATACCGTAGCGAGCCCTAGATTAGCAGTAGAATCTGCTTTACCTCCTCCAGAAGCCATATCCTTAAAATAACCAGGGATTCTTTCATGAATATAAGCATTTTGTGCACTATTAAAGTACCATCTATAGAGCTCATTATCAGAGGTCAAGATAAGTGCGGCACTCGAACTTATCTTTAGTAGTTTGACCGCGTTAGTAATACCAGTTAGTACTTTGTATTTATTTATATCAGTGTAGACTCTAACAGATCCGTCTTCCATAATGGCCACAGCTCCTGATGCAGTAACAACATCACGAACATTTCCCTCAAATAAAGTCCTGTAAACTCCATTTGCATTGGCTATAGACACAGATCCGTCACGATACTTAAATACCTTTCCGTCGGTATCAATTACTCCTTCCATTTCAGAAAACGCTTTTTGGTTTACATTTTTTCCAAGACCGGCTACTCTCCCACCTGAAAGCATTGCAATTGCATACCCAACACCATTCGATATTCCACCTGTTATTCCTACCACATCTTTTAACCCCGTATATACAGGGATCAAGACATCGCGAGATGGTTGGGAACCGAGTTCCAAATTGATGTTATCTCCCAAACCAAAAAGTTTACCCTCTCCGTTAATAAAGTAAGTTACACTAGCGCTGGCTCCGATCTGGGAAGGTACTTTATGTGTTATCAAATCACTGTCTGGACCTATCTCTCTTTTCACATCTATTGTGTAAGTTTGCTTTTGCGATCCGTTGATTACATCAATATCAAGTCTAGTAACTCCCACGTTTAGATACTTTGATAATGCCCCAATAGCAGGTCCAGTGTAGTCGTAAGGTGTTTCAAAAACTGGGAATCCTATTAACTTTACAGTCGAAGAAGCACTTTCAGCTATTGGTGCTATAGTTATTACTTTATAGCTATTCGGGACTGTAGCCGTGTAAGAAGTTATCCTCTTATCAAATGTTCCATTGAGAGTTACTTCAGGTGGTAATCCCAAACTTACCAAATTCAAACTTTCGGCAGCACTTACAAGGCTTCCTCCAGACAAACTACCAAATACTCCTCCCAAAAAAAGAGTTAAAGCTAAAACCATGTTTACTAGTTTCCTCACTTGTACTTCCTCCTGTGTTTTTAATTACAGACCCATACATTTACGGTCCGAGAGAACTAATTCCCTTTACTGAATATATGATTAGTATATTCAGTAAACGAAATTAGTTAGCTATCTTGATATCACCTATGGTTAACGTCTACAATAGTTGCATATATATTAGTATACTAATATACAACAATGGAAAACGCATTCACATGCTGATTCTTAATTATGCGACTAGACTTGTGGAATCAATAGACAAACTGCTGATAGATTTACAATCAAACCTACGCCTGCATACGCAATTGCTTTTGGCTTTTTATCAATGTATGTAGACTGCCAAATTCAGATTTATTTTTTTCCTTAAATGCCAAATCAATAATTAAAATTGTAACAGCTAAGGCCAACAATGAAGATAACACCTCACCGCTTGGAGAACTGAGAGCAAACCAATTATTCGTTTGTGAAACAAGCAAAATAACGAAAAGCATAGTGGACAAAATTAACATTGCCTATTTCACTTTCTTACTAAGCATAAGAAACTCCCCTTTGTTTTTCACCCTAAAACCTTGTAGAATCAACAGTCATTCTAGAACATTATTTTCTTCGTTGTCCAATGTAGCCATTCTATCGTATATTTTTTCATAACTTCAACTACAACACTTCTATTCCTGTGTCGATCCAAATCGGGCAGGATCATCATACATATATATCGGGCCTTCCCAATAATACTCACAGGGTTCACACTCTCGAGTGACATACCAGCAGCCAAGACCTTTATCAAAATCCCTTATTTCCACTTTTCCCGAACAATCGCAATCCATTTTCATTCGTGGAGGAATATACACTGGATTCTTTGTCTGTTCTACAGGCTTTTGCTTTTTTTTGAACAGCCTCCTTATTTCATTAAACATACTGTTTATGACCTCCATTTTCATTTTACAAACCTCTTCATTCGAGGTTCCTCATTATTCAAGAATATTCATTTACGACCATCGGGCATAATATCACACGGAGGTGAGCTACGCCATGAAATGTGTTTATTGTGAAAATTTGAAGCGACTAAAAGGAAGAAAACATAAATGCTACATATGTTCTATCGTTAAAGCTCGTTAACGTTATAAAACAACAATTTAATTCAAGTGGGCCCGTTACTAAACCACCTATGCACCCCAAATGCCTACTCCACATATGCTGATTTCAAACCTATTCAGAGGGAGAGATGCTTGTGGATCCACGATTGGCACAACTTCTTCAATTAACTAGTCTGTATGGAACATTGGCAAAGTTTTATGAACATATGGACCCAGAAAAACATATTTATTTCTACCAAAAGCATTTCATGTATGAAAAGCAATTGGTTCAGCTTTATTGGCAGTTACATGGGACTATGGATTGATTTAATCTAATTTCCCATAGGATCGGACAAAAAACTGTCCGGTCTTTTTGTTTTGATTCAAACAATCGTTTCTCTCACGGACGATGTTAAGCTGTTCTTCGGTCAATTCAACTGCTACTGGATCGTATGTTTGATGAAGACCACGTCGTTACTCATTGGGAGAGGCGCTATAAACTTGTAAAAATCCTCAATGTCCTTTTCATCCGGTTTGCTCAAATCGTTACGGATAATCAGTGTGGCATCTGAAATGACCAATGTGTCCAGCCAATCATCGTCCCAATCGCCACACTAGATACCATCACACAAAATTTGTTCTTGGCTTTGAATGCAATTGCGCTTACGCTCATATAAAACCCTCCCATGTATTTCTAAATGCCATTTGGACAATACTATCCTTAGAGGTGAAGGTGATGGATAAAAATCAGTTTGACGATGAAACAATCGCCCCAGGTATGAATACACATGATGAACTCGAAGAAAAAGCAACAAACAAAGAAGTACTAGAGGGCGACTCAACTTCAGTCACACGCCTTGACCGCACGCCGGAGGACTAAGGTATGTCCTCCCTCCTTTTTCCCAAGTTACTTAATATTTATCAAAAGTTGTGTGGCTATTTAAACACGTTACTTGTTAGAGTCGCATATAATTTAGTGTGCATTATTTCAAAACCTTCCTCCCCCAAAAATTCATTCATGGATATATAATTGGGGGATACATACTCTCTGACATCTCAATTCACTTACCCTCCAACCTCCAGGAGGTTTTTTTATTTCTTTGCAAGGTTACAGGCTACATAGTATTCAGACTTGAACATAAAGTTAATTGAATATCTACACGCTTTTATGACGAAACTTCATATAATAACTTTAATTACGGAGTGAAACTAAAAATGCTTTACAATATTATTTTTGGCTTCATAATTCCTTGGGTTTTAGCATCGTCCATGGTTCGAAAACAACCTATCTTATTTATTGTCATTAGTCCTGTAACGGCAATAATTTCAATAACGATCAATACAATCGGCATCTATTTTGGTTTTTGGAACTTTAAACCTACTTTCAAAAGAATTGAAACTATTTCCGATTTACCAATGGATTTAGGCTTATACGCTGTTTTAGGTTCTTTATTAATTTACACACTTTCTAAAAGAACTTTTCGACTCCACCCATTTATCATTTTTTTGATTTTCTGCTTACTCACTACTATCCTTGAATATACGGCCCTTCTATTTGGATTCGTAGCATACGGAAACGGATGGAATATAGGTTGGACATTCATTTCCTATATAATTGGGTATCTATGTGTTATAACAGCATGGATAATTGCTAAAGTGCATATTGAAGTTGTGAAGTAATACAATATTCAATATGCTGCATCGTTTGGAGTACAGCATCAATACCATATATATGGTATTAAAAATACTAACGTCATTAAAATAGCTATTCTTATAAAAAGTTTACTATATTCTCCTTGACTAAAAAGACGTCTATTTACAATTAAATCAACTATAGCTACGAACATTGCTATACCATGTAAGTACATTAAGAATTTCATCAAATAATCCCCCCTTTTAAATTCTTGTTTTACTTTCCAGATTCCCCTGCTGGTCTCCTGCAGGAGCTCGGATCAGCCGGCTGGGGGGCCCACAACCTGGTATCGCCCCTTTCAAATGAGGGTTTTAACAAGGCAATATACGAATTTTAATGTATTGTATCATATCACCAAGTAACGCGACGCTGCATCGCGGTTCGTCCAGAGCTATTAAGTATGCAACAGCTACGGAAATATTAAATGCGGATCTCCTGTTGTAACATAACCAACAATAGCTATGAGATTCATAAATGCAGACAATCCAAGTACAGAAACGATGATAATTTTTTGAAACTTAGATTTATAATTGATCTTTTTCTTAATAATTAAAAAGAGAACAATTAATGCGATAATCGTAAGTGAACCATTTACAATCCAAACACCCATTAATGGTCGCTCCTATTCATTGGTATCATCCTTAAAAGGGCTTCAATGTTAATGCACAATCCTCTAATGCCCCCTATTCACTGATTTCGTTATTCTATCCTTTTTCGAGAGCAGTTGCTCTTCATCTACTTCTTGCTAATATTTATTAATGGAGTTTGAACATTGATACATATATAGTAATATATTAATTAGTATATATACGTCAATTGTATCATATAAGGTCTAATCTTCATACCTATTAACTTGGAAATGTTATTGAATTCTTCTTGGATGAATATACATATTCGAACTTAAGATAATATATTCTACTAAATATGAAAACCTATTTAAACAAAAACTAATTATCTATTATTTTTTCTTTACAGTTGTTTTTATATTAAATTGTTTATACTAATACTTTTGTAAAACGACTTTGATATACTATCTTTATGAATTTTACTATAAAGGATGTGCACCATTTGAATGACACTCCCTCTCTATTTAAGTATTCGAATATTAATATGCCAATACATGAATCTTAAAGTGATCCACAACTCATACATAAGCTAACAGACCACAACTTCTATTCACTGATTCATTCATCCATCACAGACTCAGAAAATGAACATGGAGAATACAATTACGAACCTCTTTCAAATGTAGGTATGGTCTACATGTTCCTACATAGGAAGAATGGGAGCCGAAAGAAAAGAACCTTAATTGAGTATGCTCGAGAGCTCCTTCAGTTTTTAAGGCAGGTCATTGGGAACTCAATATCTGATATTCGTCATCTTAAACGATCGCAGATCGAGGCATACCAAGAGTGGATTGAAATTAAATACCCAAAGAAAAAAACTCAATCGAAAAAAATTGCTATTCTTTCCTCCTTTCTCACTTGGTGTTTTGATGAGAACTACTTAAAGCGAGATCTAAGTCGTGGGCTAACATGTATTATCATAGATAAGAATCAAATTCCTGATCGTGAAATATCCCCTTCTTCTCTGCAGGCAGCTATTCATTTTTATGAAAACGATCCGAAGTTCTTAAGCCTTCTGCTGCTCCTGGCCACTACAGGATTACGAATTAATGAGATCATTACACCAGACTGGAAAGACCTTTACTTCGACTCTATTAGAAAAAAATATTATGTACGAACTAATACAAAACGTGGCGGTGAACGTCATGCACATATCAAGAAATATGTATTACAAGCATTATTGGAATATCGAAAAAGACTAGGATTAAGCATTATCATCGATCCGTATGACGAAACCCCATTTTACCCGAACCGGAATGGGAAGCGTTACCTACTTACTAGCTTGTCCGCCATCGTGACGAAAAAATTGGCTGCAGCCAATCTATTGACGGAGCGAAATCAAAAAACGACAGCTCATTATTTTCGACATTATTTTGCCCGCTCCGCTTATAACAGCGGAGCTTCAGTAGATAAGATTGCTAAAACACTTGATCATTCTACGAGCCGTACTACAGAAGATAATTATCTCGCACGTGATATAAAAAAAGAAAATGATGTCAGTGAATTTGTTGATATTCCTGGTTATGAGGATAGAGACTAAATATGAGATCTAATAACAATGAACGTGAAATTGTAATCCGACATATAGTTGGTTTCTTATTGCCGATAGTTCTTAAGGGAGATAAGCTCTATGAACACAATATCTCTCTACTTTGAGACTATTATTAAAATCGAGGAAGAACAAAGAATTACACGCCAACAAATGCAAAATCATAAGATAAAAATTCTTGAACTTGTAACCAAAGAAGGTATCCATTGTCGATATACATCAAATGGGTACGAACAACAAATAGATGTACTACCCTCAATAATTAAGATTGCGTGCGATATTCACCTACAGGACCTTATAGGCTTACTAAGGGAATAGATACAGAAAGGAATTCAATTATGATTACAACTGTCCTATACATTTTCTCAGCAGCTATTGGTTTTTGGCTAGGTGGATGGATGAGCTCTATTTCAAGGCGTTATGGAAATGAAGGCATTGAATCTATATATTCTTTTCTTCTAGTGAGGGTCTTAGCTGCGTTAGCTTTCAGCAGCATTGCAATATTCATGGATCTTTCTAGTGAATGGTTCATCGCCATCCCATTCGTCACCGCTCTTCTCACAATTTCCATATGCGATTGGCGCCATTTGATTATTCCAGATAAAATTATTTTACCGGGTATTGTAATAGCTGCAGGTCTACGGATATTTATTGGCCCACTCCCATATTGGGACTATTTGCTTGCTGCATTAATTGGCGGTGGAATTTTCTACCTTATTAAAATTATTGGTGGATTTCTTATAAACGAAGACGCACTCGGCGATGGCGATATTAAACTATTATTGTTAACGGGCTTAGTACTCGGATTAAAACTCACACTGCTGTCATTCCTCATCTTCTGTTTCGTTGGCACCATTATTGGGATTTTCTTTTTAGTAATACGTCGAAAAGTACCTACCTCTACTCTACCCTTTGGGCCAATCATCTCAGGTGCTACTTTTATCAGTTATATATGGGGTTCTAATATTATTCAAAGAGTATATATTAGTCTCCTTTTCTAATTACGGATTCGAACCGGTCACGCGCCGGCTCCCTAAACTTCTTAATAAAAACGATTGATACTGATGTATTGCATGGTGTTAAGCTAACTGGCAGGAATGCGTGGAGGAAACCCCGAAATAATGAAGGGGAATTTCTTGTTAAAGGCGAGGTGGAGTTTTGAGGTTCAAATATGAACTTACCGGAAGAGGTTGGGCTAGTGGATTCATTGAAATGAACTCAAATACCTTTTATTTTGCAACAAGTTATATCACGGATGCTCTTGATGAGATGTTAAAGGCTCTGATTTTACTTAATCCAGAGCTCAGTCCATTCCCTGTTTCAAATTCACAATTTGAATGGAATGAAGAACCTGGTGGAACCGTTTGGAAATTCAGAAAGATTGATGATTTATTGCACGTTCAGATTATGTCATTTGAGAATTTGCGAAACAAAAAACAACTGGTTATTGAACTGAATGAGTCTTGTTCGATATTGGAATTTTCAGAGGCAGTAGTACAAGCGCTTGATTTATTGTTGAGTCTACATGGTAAGGAAGGCTACAAAGAAAAGTGGGTTAACTATGATTTCCCAACGAACAATTACTTAAAACTAAAGGGTTTCGTTACAAAAAAAAATTGAACTAACGAGGAACGATAGCACAACAACTAGGGAGCTGTCGCCGCGCGGTTGGGGAGTGATTGAAGACGGAGACTTTCAAAGAAAGAGCCTACGTATATTTATTGTATTGTGTTCTTCTAGATATTCGGAGCGCTTCTTATACTCATCGTATTAAATGGTGGAATCCTGCATCTTGGGTCCAGGCTAAAAATAATGTGATTGAAATAAACAATATTGCCGATGTTTTTCATAACTTACCTGATTTGATTGTTAACAGACCAGATGAATTTGATGAAAAATGGTTTTGGGATTACTTAAGAAATCGACTTCCAGAGAAATATGAATTCTATAATAAAGTTTTCAATGAAAAGATAAATGAAATTGTTCGTTCAACTAAACATTCCTGTTAAGGCTAAGAAATAGCCTTTGTCAAAAAAGGAGCGCCTCGGTATGATGGATTTGTCTACAACACATCAAGGAGGCGCTCTTACTATGAAGTTTAAGCAATCAGACGCACAAAATCAACGGATTGAACGAATTACCACCTCGCATATCGTCGTAGGGATCGACATGGCCAAAGAAACGCATGTAGCACAAGCTACGAATTTCCGAGGGATCGTGGTTTCCAAACGACATCTCTCATTCTCAAATAGCATTGAAGGCTTTGAAAAATTGAACCGCTGGATGACGGAGTTACAGCAGAAACACCGATTAAAGAAGCTCATCATCGGCATGGAGCCAACCGGCCATTACTGGTTTAACCTGGCCAACTGGTTAGCAGATAAGGGATTACACATAGTTATGGTTAACCCTGCTACGACCAAGAGAAACAAAGAAAACCGGGATAACAGTCCATCAAAAAATGATCCCAAAGATGCACTTATCATCGCAGATTCAGTAAGTCGGGGCTTCTACTACGAGTACACGCGTCAATCGCTTGTGTTTCAACGCTTACGGACCATAATGAGTGATCGCGAATTCTGGGTGTCGAACAGTGTACGCTTGCAGAATCGAATCATACGCTGGCTGGACATTCGCTTTCCTGAGTATCCATCCGTATTCAAAGACTGGACCTGTAAGCGATCACTGGCGACCCTCAAGACATTCCCTTGCCCACAGGATTTGGAGACGTATGCAATACCGGATGTAATCCGTGCTTGGAGAACTCATATGCAGCGCGCTGGGGGTTCTACGGGGATTGAGAAGGCTGCACAGCTCATCGCTCATGCTAAACGCAGTGTCGGAGATCGAACCGCTGTAGAAGAATCGAAGGCAGATTTAATACGGCTCATTGAAGAATATGAACGAGTTACCACCATGCTTGAACAGATTGAAAAGGACATCGAAGCTCTGCTTTCTGAGATTCCTATGGCGCAGCAGCTTCGCACCATAAAAGGTCTCGGGAAGATCTTCACCGCGGCCATACTAGCAGGCACAGGAGATTTGAGCCAGTATGCGCATGGACGTCAGGTATTACGGAAAGCTGGCCTAAATTTGGCTGAAAGTACGTCAGGAAAGCGAAAAGGACGAATTGTTCTTTCGAAACGAGGAGACTCCGCCTTGCGAAAATATCTCTATCTCGCGACGGTTCAGCTCGTTTGGAATAACCCCGTGTTCCGTCATCTGCATGAGCATAATGTACAAGAAAAGAAGATGAAAAAGCAGCAATCCATATTTAAGTTAATAGGAAAGCTGGCACGAATTCTAGTTGGTATTGTACAACGAGGAGAAAAGTTCACGCCAGAGAAAACCGTTGTTGCATGGGCAGAAGCAGCTTAAGTTAAGTAACAATCACGTATATTGACTCATTCGCAGGATTTCAAAAAGAAAGCACGGAGGACCGAGTTCGTTCCCCATAAGGGCTCTGACCCATCCGCTAAACGCTATCGGTCTCCACACCTTGGACAGGTATAACGAAGGAATGTAAGGGCATTGACCCGTTGAGATTTGGGAGGGTGAACCTCCAGGGATCATGTGGAGTATGTGTGCAGTAGAGATAGCCTGGGGAATATTTCCTAAGTGTTCCTCTATTTCCGCATGCCAGCCCACCACCTCAACCGGCATCAACTGCGTTGCTTCCTGAGATGGACATGATCCAAGGTGACGAAATCCTGCGAATGAGTGAGTATATGTGAGATAAATCCTTAAAACCGAGGGACGGGGAACGTTAGTTCAAAGAAACAGCGACAGTCTAAGACTTTATTTTCTCGTCCTTGGATGTCGCTGTTCCAATTTCTATGACCAGTCTAATACTTATATTTTTTATGAAGTCTGGCGGTATAACAATTTGAAAAGTCGCGTGGAATAAAGACGCGACCTGTCTTATGGATAGCTTCTGCTTTAAGATTTCCACCGCCGGGAAATGAATGTTCGCCGTCTTGTTTATACAACTTTACCCAGTCCTAAACCGTCACATGAACCCCTCAATGATTTATTATAGAGGTTTTCTTTGTGTCCATCTATTCGGGGTAAGGTCATAGGAATGCGTAACAAAATAAACACACTCTCTTCAATAGTCATCTGAAAAAAGTGTGTTTGAATCAACTATAAACCGATAATGTATTATACTTAAAACTAATAAATATATTCCTATCCAATCGCTTATTCACTATCAGCAGAGAATTTCTTAAAAGCTTTATATGGCACTTTAATCAAATTAAAACTGTTTGATGGTAACTTATTGATAGCCTGTCGTGTATCACTATCCCTTATCGTCATACCTATAATAACCTGACAATTTTTCAACTTAATGATATGATTAAAAAACTTTTCTACGTCACTACTAACGATACTATGTTGTGCTGGTTCATCAAAGATAAGAGTCCCTGGGTGATTTCCTGACTTTTCATTAGATGTTTCTAATAGGGATAGCACAAATGACCATATCGCTCTTATATTATCACTCGCTGAGGAGTCAAACTTCATATCAAACCCCTCGATAACAGGAAGATATGAATCCATTGATATGTCAATTTGATTTAAATTCGGTATACTTTTATAGCCAAACTGTGTAAGGCTCCCGATGAAATGATTTCTTAAAATCTTAATTTTTTCTTCGTCTGAATCAGAAAATTTCTTTTTTGGAAGGTCGGCTTTGTCTTTTAAATAATCTTTCCAATCATTAGACAAATCCTTTAGCTTTTGTTTCTGAGCATTAAAGAAATCGGATAACCGTTGAAGACTATTCATTTCAGCATCTAACTGTAATTTCTTATGAATGATGGATTCCGATATATTTTCATTAATAGAATATAAGTCATTCCGCAAAGATTTAGCCATACTACGAAGTGAAAGTATGCTATTCTCTAACTGCTTAATTCTCTCCTGTATCTTCTCCATATTTCTTTTATGACTATTCTGCGCAAATTCAAGCATTTCATTTTGAGCATTCAAATGTCTGATGTTTTCATCGATACTCATGACTTGCATATAACCAGAATCGGGTATTAACGTATCCTGTATGGGTTGACTACAAACTGGACATGTATCTTTTGAAGTCATTAAATCCAGTTCCGAACCAAGTGTTCGCAATCTGGCTGCATCTTTATTATTTTTAATGTCAGTTTCAATAATCTCAAGGTTACTTGTTAATTTATCTATAATACTTTTTTCTGAGTGTTGTAAACTTCTATTTCTGTATAACTCTCGCTCAAATTCTTGAATTGAGCTTTCCGTAGCATTCAGTTCTACTTGGATTTCTTCGAAATTGTCTACAATTTTGGGCTTTAAAACTGTTAAATTATTATACTGCTCTTGAAGCATTTCAATATATTCTTCTATCTCCACACCATCTTTTTTAATGAACATATTTGATAAATCTTCTTCAGATAATATTTGAGGAAACATAGGTAAGCCTTTAGGATTACAGGCTTCTCTATATACAAGAATATTTAACTCTTTTATTATAGTGTCCCATTGAAACTTTATACTGCTATCTCTTGTTCTCAAAGAGTCTTTCTTCTTTTCATTTTCCAAAGTATCCAGGCGCAATATGAACTCTAAAACACGTTTTTTTGACTCTCTGATGCCTAAAAACGGCATCCCTGACATAATATTCGACCAACCATTCTTCTGCTCGATAAACATTGCAGCAAAAATCAATTGTAAGTATAGTTTTCTTGTCCCATCATCGGCGGCTGGCACTAGGGGTAGCTCAATATATAAAAAGCGTTCTAAAAAAGTGTGAAATCCCTTTACATTTACCGCTGAATTAGGCATATGAACATACATGTCTTCAACTACTACACCTGATTTTTTGATGTTACTCATTTCGCTGTGATAGACGGTAACAAGCCTATTATCTCTACCTTCCATCGTAGCAGAACGGTAAATTGTAATTGTTTCTTTTCCATTATGAATTTCAAGATAAACTCCTGACTCTAGAACTGGCCAGACATCTTCTCCGTCTTCAATAGCTGTCTTGTAGACTGCTGTAAGAACTTTCTCACCTTTCCCGCCAATGATTTCTTCAAAACCCAGAGAATAATAAATAGCAGCAATAACAGAGCTCTTGCCACTCGTGTTGTCTTCACTTGCTATTATATTTAATCCATCCGTAAGTGTATCATCATATCCGTATGATCCATTACTCGTATTGATTTGAATTTTCACCCGGTTAATTCTCAGCACTGGAATACCTCCACAAAGATGTAAGAGCTTTTATTTTATCTTCTGTTAGCATTGTCGATAATGAAGATAAATAACGTTTTTCATCCTTCAATAATTGAACGTCTTTGATGATCTTTTTCACATAGCTCTTTCCCACATTGGTCAGCTTATATAAACCATTTTGCTGTTGAATGATTAAGCCATCAGCGACTGCAAATCGGATAGCATGGTTAACAGCAGGGTCAAAGCGAACAACGGTATAACTTACAATCCGGTCATATGCTAACTCCTTTAGTACTTCCATATCTTGTGTGGTACTAAGGCCAATTGAAATCATATGCAGTTTTAATAAGGAGCACCCACCACGACTACACATTTCCATTATCAAGCATAGTTGAGCCATCTTGTAGCTTATCCGATAATTGTAGGGTACAGCGTCTGGTTTCGCTTCAAATACGATTTCTTCAGTAATTATGTAGTTTTTATCATTCATTGATTACTCACCTACTTCTAAATTGCATAGAACAATCAGCTAGCCAGCCACTAATAAGGTCTATTTTCAGTTCCATAATGGAAGCCATATTTAGATATTTAAACTGCTCCAATTTTTTTTGAAAATCATCAAGAATTTCATTGAAAAGCTGTGCGTTAATAGAACTATTCGTATTCATCCTAGTTTTAAACGATACTTGCTTTTTATATGATTGCTCTAATATAAATATTTCTTCGTAAACTTCGGAATAGGAAACCCGAAGTACCTTCATAATTTCAATTCCATTAATATACGAATTAATATACATGTTGACTAGGTCAATATAATCTTCATCCGATTCATCAACATCGCCCATAACAGCCTTCACTTTTCTCTTAATGTTGTTAACTTTCTCTGATTCACATTGTGACCAATTTGGAGCAGCAGTTGTATGGTGAATTGCAATATTAAGCTGCATATCCGTCAATGTTGTCCTAATCATCCTAGATATTTCAACTTTGAAATCTTCTGCCTGCTTAATCACAATAATGAAATCGTCATCTATGTAATCATAATTACTTGGGTCAGCATTTTTTAAAGCGATAACCTCTTTTCGCTTGGTTTCTGCATGCGATATAATCCTTGAATCTTTATATTCAGGAATAACAAAGTGCCATTCTTTAATTGCCGGCACCCCTAGACCTCTCAATCTGTCTGCATATTTTGGTGTCGTTAATTTACCGATATCTTTGGTCATCTTATCTCTTAAATGGCCATGTAAATCATCATCTGTGTATCCACGCTCAGGACAGTAACATTGATAAACCCTTCCTTTCCGTGTAAATCCTTCTATACCGGCATCACCTCCATAAACAGCCGGTATCTCTGTGAAATGCTCATCTTGAAACTTCATTCTATAACATGAGTTCATTAATTTTTCCCAGGACTTCCCGTCTAAAGGAGTGTCTATAAACTTCAAAATCATAAAACCCCACCTAATAATGATATGGATAATGAACTTCTTTCATCAACGTATGGTTGTAGTACATGAAAATCCACCATGAACGTATCCGTAGTACTAAGGTAACGAACTTTTGCCAATTGAAAATTCAGATACACCTTAACAATAATCACCTCTTTATCAATAAAGAAGAGTTGGTCATTTTCACGAGGCACTGTAGTAATCATTGTCTCAGCTCCTCACTCAAAACATTCCCTATAAATCCTCATATTACCATCGGTAAGTCAAAAGTACAATTAACTATTAATTAATAGTTAGTTAGTTAGTAAATAACAAAAAGCCCAAGCAGGTGCTCGAGCTTAAAGACCAAAGTATCCATTTATTCTTGATGATTCCATTCTTAATAGGCACGCCTACCACTCGATATTTTGAAGTATCTTGAGGATAAAAACGCTTTAAATGAATCATCTTCAATTATTCTTCTTATCTCTAACGTTAACCGTTAGAATTCCTCTAGATTCATTAATTTTGACTTTGAATAAAAAAGAGCGCCTCTGTACGATGGAGTACGTAACCGGTCTACAGTTGAATTCCTACATCAGGAGGTCGCTCTATTATGAATCAATTCATTGAAAACACTTCCTCTTTGCATCTGGTTTCAAGAGGCTCACGTCGCTCGTGCGGTTAGCTATGGTCGCCGTTAGAGTTCGGCAGCCACGATGACGGTTTTCAACTGTTCCATCGCTGGATTAAAGATTTACTCAAATCGTATCAAGTGAGCAAAGTCATCGTTGGTATGGAACCAACCGTCCACTACTGATTCAATCTTGCACGTTGACTTAAAACAATACTTAGCAAGAGTAGTCCCAAATTGAAGAAATACTCAAAATAAAAATGACCTTAATTCTCGGTAGAGAATCCAAGGTCATTTTTATTTGAGTATCTTAATGTGTTAAATGTGTTTTAGTTACATCCCAAATGCTGTCTTTAATTCGTATGGTTACAGTTGTCGTTTTTATTACACTATTTGAGTAAGTGACAGTAAAAAGGAAATTATAATTTCCATCTGGAAGATCATCAAAATTCTTCTTCCACATTGATCCAGCCCAGTTCAAACTTCCAGAGGTTATGTTTGAAAGGTCTACTTTTACTCCCTGTCCTATTAGCTCCACGATTACCCTGTTTGCTTTTACCCATGAAGTTCCGGTATTCGTTACATTAGATGCAAGTATGAACTCCTCTCCAGCCCAAAATGTATCGACTGAGCGTGGTTTGGTAGGGTTTTCTGTGTTGTAAGCGATTCGTTTCTCTTCCCATTTTGGTGTATGAGTTACTGATCCAGCAATACCAAGTGGTAGGACATTGAAGCTGCCGCTCGTAATTACTGACGGCGCCTTTCTATCATTCAGAGTTTGAGTTACTTTATAGGTTCCTACTTTACTAGCAACGAGTGTCGGCCCTCCAGATGTTGGATAAGGATATTGCCAAACATAATTCTTGTTCAACACCACAATCCCGTCTGGATCCAGTACTGTATAATTCACATCCAAAGTATCATGCTGATCGTCTCCTATTCCAACCGGATCAATATGAACCGTATCACCTTCAAATTTAGGCATAGACGTGTTATTTGCATCATACGTGTATGTTTTGAACGATCCGTAAGGCGGTGTATTAGAAGTAACATTGAATACAACGTTAACGGATTCCGACTTGCCACTCGGATTTGTCGCCGTGAAACGAACAATGTAATTTCCATTAGGCACACTTGGGAAAGAACCATATGAGTAGCTCCAAGTTTTACCTGAACCTGTACTGGTTGATGAAAGGTTTACCGTTCTTGCATAAGGCGTTCCATAAAACAATATAGCTTCAGTGGTAGATGGATATTTCGTTGTCGTAGCAGACAATGTAGCCGGGTACCCTACAACATATAATTCATTTTCTACGGGTCTCGTTGGTCTTAAATTAATCGGCGTAAAAACATTTACACCAAAATCATTATAGGCTACTGATCCTGCAACTGAACCATTTGCCTGAATTCGGAAATTATAAAAACCATCAGGCGTTGTATCAGGTATAGTCAAGGTAACATCGTTCCATGAGATATCGTTACCATTCTTCGAGCCTGAGTAATATGGGATACTATGATTAATACGACCGCCACCAGGAGGCATCTGCAAAGTCAAATTAACAGAGTAGGGATAACGAGTCCACATATTAAAAGCTGTCAATTGTTCGCTGGCAGGGATACTGGCAAGGGAAAAACTACTACTAGTCGTACGTAAATTACTTTTAAACTGCACTGGAACAGCGTCAGGTAGAACGAATGTACGCTTTACCGGATCTGACCAAACTCCCTCAATATCTTGAGCTGCATAATCCAGTACATAAGTACCTGGCGGTAAAGAATCAGGAATTTTAGAGAATACCTCACCGGTTGATTGGCTAGTGAACTTTATCGTTCGATCCTGAATTCCACGATCAGTAGCAGCTCGCGTAATATTATGATCGAGATCGTATGACATATCCACCCACGTTGTTCGGTATGTGTTGGACGCCGTAAGGTAATCAAAATCCAACGTTACATCAGCAATTGGTTTACGATGTACGAAAACTTCAACTACAGACTCATTAGAATAGTAGTCGTACCCAGGGAACCTTGGATCAGTCGTTGGTAGATCCTTTAATTTGCGGATAAAAGTATACTTCCCTGGCTTGTTTAATGTCACACTAGCTTGATACGGTGACCAATTCGCTTCACTTTTTGTTGCAATAATATTCTTTCCCGAAAAGGTATCAAACCCCATAGAGTTATCAAAATGATTAACATCCTGTATAATCTGCAGGACATCCATCGCCGCCGGCATTGGATCTCCTTCATAGTCAAAGCTCGCTATTCTTGTCTCAACGGGTTCACCAGCCAGTTTAAGCACCCGCGGTATTGCCGGGTTACTTTCTGCAATATAAGAGATCACATTAGTAATCATTTCGCCAATGTCTTTGTTGTTCTGTAGATACTTATCATGAGCAATCTGTGATGTAATCCCACTTTGGCCAAGTAAAATCAATTTCGAGTTTTGCTTCGACATAATATACTGTAAATCAGATAGCTGTGAGATTGTATTATCTGATATATATACAACATACTTGCCTTTTACAGCTCGGAGAAACGATGCATCATATGGCTGCCTAATATCTTTGTAAATGGACCCACTGTAAAATCCGGTATAGTTGTTATATGAAACCATATTTGGTGACCATACATCATGAGTCCAATACACAGTACCAGAGTAAGAGGCAGTCCAAGACGTTGAACAAGTACCGTTTTTAGGACCAGTCGCACCACATGATCCCGTACTAGATTTTCCGGTAAGAGTCAAAGTTCCCGAATACGATCCATCGCTATAGGATTGACTTCCAGGACATTCGCTGGTTGATGTGCTCCCTGAGTGTTTACCATCCTTGTCATATGATGCTGTAACGGTATTAGAGCATGAACTGTTAGCTGTCTTGCTATCTGTTACAGAAACGAATCTCCCCTCATCTCTTGAATAAGGAGAATTTGATACACTCGTTCTCAACAGTGTACCAGAGTAACCTCCTTCGCTCGTATAAACGACCGAATCCGGCGGATAAGAGTTTCCGGAATTATTTGTAGTGCTGCCTGGTTGCTCATAAGTATATGTCTTCATGTCCCAAATACCTACGTTGGCAAGCATGTTACTTGTAGTAAAGGCATTAGTTATTGTGACTTTATTATTTTTCACATAGTCTGCTTTGGATTGAGTCAAAGCCGAATCCAAAAGAAAGAATATATCCATATCCGGCTTTTCGACAGGAACATCAATGTACAATTCACTCGCAGGTGCATAATTATCAATAAAGAAAAAGCTTTCCTGCGTATGTGTTCGGTCGTCCGAAGGAGACGTGAATTCCATTAGCCGCTCCTGGTTTGTGCTCTCTTTAGCATCAACCACAATTTTGTACTGACCTAATTTTCCAAACTTCGGAAGATTGGTAACTTCGCCTTTGGTTTCATAAACAAGTTGATCAAATGTACCGTCATTGTCAGAATCGTAATAAATCTTCATATGCTTTTCCGAGATAATATCGCCGTCGGTACTTTCAACTTGATAATTTAGTTGAAGTTGATCTAAGCGACTAATCTGAGAATTATAAGCATGAGCTATGATCGCCGGTTTATGGTCAGGCTGAATTTCATATTCTACTTCATAAGGATCGGAATAGCGTGTAATTGAACCCCCAGGGTAGTTAATGACCCGTTCTGCAGCAATACTCATTTTATAAACTCCTGGGCTCTTATACATGTACATTTTTTCTTTTAGATTATCTTCACAAAAACCTACTCGACATTTCAAGTTTGGATCTTGCGGAGCCTTATAGCTAAATGACGTAACTTTTAATGGTGCATTTTGCTCAGTCCATTGATCGTTACTTGCAGCAGATTCATCGAAAGCTTTCATAGTGCGATTTTCTTTATATAGTCCTTCAAGCTTAATGGCCACACGCGGTTTCGTTTCATGTATAACTACATATTGCGTTTTATGAGATACAGCACCGTCAGGAGCAGTATAAGTAACCTTAACTTCTCTTATACCTGTATTAGGCTCTCCAAATACGTATTGACTATCAAAGAAGTCGCTTGCATCGATTTCATTTCCGTCGATATATACTCTCTTATCAAACTCATCATAACCAGGCGGAGTACCACACATTTTCGACGGGATCATATCAGGAGCAGCCTCTTGAACAGGAAATGGCACAACATCATACCAATCGTATACCCAAGTTGTCTTGGGAGAAATATAGGCCGGTATTGGAGGCTGTGCTTCATTTGCTGGTCCGCAGACAGGAGGCATTTTCGGGCCCTGTATTACAACCATCGTTTTCATATCAATCGAGGTATTATTTACAGATGAATCTTTATCGACGATCGTCTGTTTGATCTGAAAAGATTTAGATACTGCTTCCGTTACCGATTCATTTTGAAATTTGGAAGCAATAAAATCATATAAGAAATTATTTACAGCCTTCTGGTCCAAGTAGCCAGGTTTAGGAGCTTTTACTTCCGGTATGGCCGGACTAAATGTTTTTGTCACTTTTGTTTTATCATTATCGTTATAAATTTCGAAGGTGTAATAGTCGACATCTTTACCATAAGATTGGTCAACATAACCCACTTGATCATTAGTAAATGATGACTTCTGTTCAAAATGAACTTGTGGTACTACCTCAAAACTACTCAACATCGGTCCTTTATTTCCATCACTTTTAAAAGTAATTGAAACGGAGCAATTTGAATCTACGCTCGATGGTGTTTTATCCGTGTTGTTATAAAAGAACGCTGTAGATCCAGCATTTATTGTATACTTCCATTGTTTCGGGTTGCTTTTATTTACTTTGTTCGTGTCGATTTCTACGGTAATTAAACCAGTACCCAAATTATTATTTAGTACAACTTGTCCTGCATTTTTAGATGAAATCTTTTTAGTCGTATTATCAGTGCCTTCAGCTGAAAGAGTCCATGATGATACATCTTTACGCGTATAATAAAGTGCCTCTGCCTGTTTGCTGCCAATCATCATCGCATCACTCAAAGTCCCTGTTACTTTTAGCTGAACTTTCACTTTACTTTCTTTTCCAAGTGGAATCGGCTGATTGTTTACAGGAGTTACGGCACAAGAGGCTGGTGGTGCTGTCTTCTCATCAGGTTCAAACTTTTGCAATGCATACGTATGATACCAGAGCGAGTGAGTTTCCCAAGAATAGTGATACATGTTCCCAAACCCAGCTTCGCGTGTAGTTGGGGCTTGGTCAATACTCATGTAATTTCGTGGATCGAGGTTATCTTTTGAAGATGTCAATACATCGTATTTATCTGCATATCTAACACCTTTTGTAATTGTAAAACCAATCGAGCGAGCTATATTTTCTCGTAAATCATCAAATTTTGGTAACATAACATTATCATAATTTGAGCCGTTTTGTTGATATATAGCACCAGGACCTTTTGGTTTATATTTATAACCGGTAGGTAGATCCTTCCACGGTTCTATAACCCAATGCTTACCTTGAAGCGCATTCCCTGAATTAGAATCAACTATAAAATGAATATTTGAAAACAACATACCATCTCCGGTAAACCCTAGATAGCGGTATTCCCCGTATTCACCATTAACATAGAAATGTCCCTGATTTTTCTTCTCTGTTTCTGGCCCACCGGATTGCCAACCATTTTTAAACCCTTGTATATTCCCCACACTAGAAGGTGTTCCGTATACTACCAAATTACGGACAGCATCGGGTAAATTACCCCATTTAGCTTTATAATAAAATTCTGAATTAAATTTATATCCTACACTTTTCGAAGCCGTTGGTGTTGAACAGGGTTTAATACCTGTAGGTATAGGACCATCCTGAGCAGGAACATAGCCACAAGTATTAGCAAATCCGTTTATAGTGGATGGTGGTATTTCAGTTGCAGCACTTGCATTTGTTGGGCTTATAAACATTGCTGTAACGGATAGAAATATCGATAATATCATTACTACTGAAACTCTTCGTATATATTTTTGCTTCAAATTTCTTCACACCCTCAGATGATTTAATAAGTTAACTCCAAAATAAAAACTTTACCTTGTGTGAAAAACTTAAAATTCTTGCCATTTAATTTAAAGAGCTCAGTTTTTCCTGTTTTTTCATATCCCAATAATTTAGTTTTTAATTCTTTACCTTTTCCATCACCAGCTAATAGCTCAAAAATAGCATCTTGGAATGACCCACTATTTTTATCTTTTTTTGGATTAGCGTATACAACAGCAACTCTACGCGTTGTATCAGTTGTTACAGATACCCCAACTTCAGATACTGGAGCTGTCTCGTAATCTCCCATTCGAACAAGAAAATCACTACGTTCAAATTCATCTTTACTACTCCAAACCGCTACACCACTTCCACCTGTTTCTACGTATCCAGATTTCACATGTTGTTCTGCTAATTTGATGATATTTTTGTAGTACTCGTATTTGGTTTTATCACTAAACAACGTAATTCTTCCGCCAACTTCTGAGTAATACTTACCATTGAGATTCGGGTTAAATGGTACACGAATAGTTTTATCACGCAATCGTTGTATCATTGTTAGTGCCTCCGCTCTTGTTACGAAACGATGAGGATAGAAGTTTTTGTCGGGATATCCATTCATTAATCCTGCCATCAGTACGATACCTCTATTAATTTTCACAGGGGTATTTGTGAATTTATTAAAGTCTTTAAGACCACTATTCGTTATTACAAACTCCGAATATTGACTTTCATATGCCTCTTCGTACTTAGAAACCCATTCTCCCAAAAGATAAGAAGCCTGCTCTCTTGTAATTTGTTTTTTATAGATATCGTATTTTTGAGGAAATACTTCATCAAAGGTCATCAATAAATCAACCTCATACAGCATGTCAATATATGGTTTAGCCCAATATCCAGTTTTAGCATTTGTAAAATTGAAACCTGTTTTCTTCATTGCCTTGTTATATTTTCCAATCGTACTAGGTTGAATGTACATCAACTCATTTACCCAATCTGAATCTAGCTGCCCATTACCATCTGAAAATGCACGTAGCATCATCGAGACAAACTGATCAGCAGTAACAACAGCATCGGGTCTGAAAGATCCATCAGGAAAACCATCAACCAAACCCGTATTTTTCGCCTTAACGATATTATCTTTTGCCCAGTGACTTGTAATATCATTGAAGGGTAGATCGGATGCCGCAGCAGATACAGCCGCTTTTGTTGTACCAAGAAGTGATACGCTTCCTACCATAAACGTTAGAATTAGTACATATTTGATCATTTTTATTGCCATCTCATTTTCCCCCTAATTTAATAACTCATTTCAAGCTCATTCCAAAAATCCTATTAATCTGGATACAACCATAACTGCTTCAGCTCTTGTTACTTGATTCTCCGGTTTAAATGATCCATCTGGATATCCCGCAAAGACACTATAATTGCTTACTAACTCAATTGCTTTCTTATAATTATCGGAAAGTTTAATAGTATCATTAAAAGAAATCGGATTAGTTATATTAACTTTCACTAGGTTCATAATGTTAGATAGTAAAAGTGCAATGTCTTTTCTATTAAACGTTTTCTTCAAATCTTCATTTGACCAGTTACTTGCAATTCCCAGATCTCCTGCTGCCAACAAATAGGGTTTGCTCCAATGTTCTGTACTATTGCCACTAAAGCTGTATTCTTGATAGCCCATTACTTTACTTATGTCCTCATTTATAACTTTCCAACGGAATTCTTTTTTCCAAATTCTTTTACCATTAGGCTGATCCTGCGTCAATGCTAATACAGTCATTTTTACTAATGCTTCACCAGTAATGGGCTCATTAGGAGCAAACTTCCCATTACCCAAACCAGCAATTATTCCTTTTTCAACAAAAGCATTAATAGATTCTTGTGCCCAATGATTATTGATGTCAGAGAACATCGGTACATTAACTCTTAGATTGTAATAGGCTTGCTTTGGGGCATTGATTTTGAAAGTGTATTTTCCTTTTGCAGCTGAGTTAATTGAGTATGAGTTTACCCAATATGGCTTAATGGGATCATTTATTTTTGTGGCCTTTTTCATTTCCACAATGTGACCATCTGGTAGTGTTAATGAAGAGGTGAATGATCCATCATATCCTTCTAATACGAACTCTACGAATTTTTCTCCCTGGGCGAGCTGGTATGTTTTTGTTACAGTCGTTGGCGGATCAGCTGCTTCAACTATTGATGTATTCATCATTAGAATGACTGCAACTAGCATATATATAGTTTTTTTCATATTATCTCTACCCTCTCAGCTTGGTTGATATATTTAATAAAATAACTTAGAATCTCTGGGTCGAATTTTTCTTTGTCTAATAACATTATCGATATAGCTTCAGCTTTATTCAAAGCTTTGGTGTATAACCGATTTGATGTTAGTGCTGAGTATGTATCAGCTATAGCAGCAATTCGCCCTGCAATTGGTATTTCTGGTCCTTTTAGACCAAGCAAGTATCCGGATCCATCGTACCTTTCATGATGAAATCTCACAATGTCCAAAATTATTCGAGGCATTTCAAGACTGTTAAGAAGACGGTATCCATCAGCTACATGATTCAGCAGATGAATGCGATCGTCCGATGACAATCTCTCACTTCCCTTTAGTATGCTATCAGGCATGCCCAGCTTACCTATGTCGTGAGTTAAGGCGCCGCTAAAATATAAATCAGCGTTTACTTTATCAAACTCTTGTGCCAATAAATAAGAAAGCTCAGCCATATGTAGAGAATGGCTTGCTGTTATCGGATCTCTGATTTTAAGACACCGATATAATGATAGAACGGCAATGTCAGTCTTTTCATCTCCAAATGAGCCTCCCCATTTTGTATTAAGTTCATCAATGAAGATATGCTCTTGTGTAAATTGAACCGTAAGTATCACCCTCTTCATCAAATATACTCGTTTTTAAAATTCCATTTCTCCATTTAAAACGGATACAGGATTGTTATAGTGGTATATTAGTATATATATATACTATAATCTAAATTTCATATTTCTCCAAACGTTACAATTATCTTTTTCTAAATATCACTTCTTGCACTGCTGGTATTAGTAGCGGTTCATTATTCATAGAACCAACTCCCTCATGGAAAGTGCTAATAATCGCGACAACTGAAGGACCAATCACTGTTTGATTAATGGTTCGTGTAATTTGTGTAGCTGTCCCCCCATTCAACGTCACCTCACAAGATACTTTGTAAATTGAAGAATCTAGTGTACAGCTTGTTGGCGAGCTATTCATATTTACAAGTACCCTAGACTCCCAATCAACGTATAACAGTTCATTAATATTAACAGTTGTATTTAGTGGAATAACACTAGATTCAATTGCTTTATTTGTGTCGTCGAGCCCCATGTTTGATCTGAGATATCTATAAAACATATCTTGCGCCCTAGTTCCGGGCGTCGTTGTATCCAGTCTTAAAAACCCTTTTGAAAGCTGCAGTTCATCAATAGATAATGACGCAGCATGAACTGCTCTGTTCAGATCATTTTTTATTTTGTTCTGATCCTTGTAAAGCATTATGTAATCAAGAACAACGACAAAAACGGTGATGCAAAATACCATTGCGATCAAGCTCATTACCATGACGGCAATTCCGCCACGTTCGTTGCCAAGAATTTTTGGCTTAGTCATATTTTTCACTTCTTCCATTACCCTCTAGTAGAAAATAACCAGGATCTTCGATCTTAGTGACACCCAATAATGCCATTAGTCTAGATAAATCAGAAGCGGGGTATTGGATCACTAGTTGAATCGTAGGATCAGCATCATCTTTTAATACTTTCGTCGTCGTGCTCCCTGTAAACGATGGATAGGTAACTCCTCCCTTATTAACGATTGGGAAGCCAACGTTTGCTAGTTTTGTTCGGGTATCGTTCATAATGGTCGTAGTCAGATAACCCTCAGTTTGAATCATTTGAAGTGCTCGAGCCTTAATATCATCAATCTTGGCTTGTCTTAATAAAAATGTGGCAAATACAATTACCATTAAAGTTATGAACAAAAATGATGGCATTACAATTAGAAGTACTAACATATTAGTTACTCCCTTTTGATTGCCTGTCCGTTTCCTAATTTGAGTCATAAATTTCCGCATAATTTATTTCCCCCTCTCTATTATAAAAGTAGGGGGCACACGCCCCCCTATTCTATAATCATTTATGATGCCGGCTTGTACCCATATGAACGAACATCCGTTTTAAGTCTTTCATAACCATCACCAACTGATTTGTTCAATCCATTATCACCATTAAAGACCCAAGTACATAATCCAATAACAATGATACTAATAACAATAATCAAAGGTAGTTTTTCCATAAGACTTAGCCTGCTGGTAGCGTTTGGCTAGAACCAGGGCCTACCGTTCCCGAATAATCAAATGTGCTAGATTTAGTGTTTACGCGTTGTGTACCATCATTAATACCATCGTTAATACCATTTGGATTGTTATACATATAGAATGCAGCCGCGAATAGAATAATGCAGATTACTACAGGAATGATTAATTTGTCCATGATTGATTTGCTCCTCGAATATTATATTTGGTTGTAAAATTATAATAAATAATTAATCACCAGTTGGGAGTGATTGTCCAACGCCAGGTCCAACATTTCCGCGATAATCAAAAGTACTTGTTTTTGTATTTACTCGTGCAGTACCGTCGTTGATTCCATCGTTAATTCCGTTCGGATTGTTATACATGTAGAAAGCAGCCGCAAAAAGAATAATACAAATGACAACGGGAATAATCAGTTTATCCATGAATGGTTTTCTCCTTTCCTAGAGTATACTCTTGAAATTATTGTTATTAACCGGTAGGTAAAGTTTGTCCAGTACCTGGACCAACGTTACCACGGTAATCAAAAGTACTAGATTTTGTGTTTACACGAGAAGTGCCATCATTAATACCATCGTTGATACCGTTGGGGTTATTGTACATATAAAAAGCAGCAGCAAATAAAATAATACAGATGACGACAGGTATAATTAATTTATCCATATATAATCTCCTCTTTATTTTGGGCTAGTAGCCTCTTCAATTTTCACTTTCACGTTTTCACCGCCGTTTTCCACACCTTTTCCAATCCCATTAGGATTATTAAAAGTCCAAAACGCAATACCAATAAGAATAATGCAAATAACGACCGGCAATATCAGCTTTTCCAATTAATCTCTCTCCTCTCTAGATTGATTGCCGTAAGGTTTCCATGAAGTTGCTATACCAGGGCAGCATAACAAGTACACCGGCCGCTAGAAAGGGAATTAGTATGATAAAGGTTACTCGAAGGGGTCCAGCTTCAATTTTCTTCTTAATTTGAAAATCACGCATTGTATCAATATTTCTAATTTGCTGATGAAATAAATCAATAATTTTATCTTGTGAAGCGTTCCAACTCGCTAGTAAAGTATTCGTTACTGGTAGAACCTCATTAATTCCAACCTGATCTCCGAAGTGATTTATTGCAGCACGTGGATTATCCATCCAGTCAATTAACATATCATCGATATATGGCTTCAAGACTTTGCATGTTCGACCCGCGCGACGAATTGCATAATACAGAGGAATTTGTTCCGTTATGCATACTACCAGTCGATGCGAAAATTTAACAATTTCTTCAGCCAAAACTTCTCTTCGCTTATTCGCATAATACATTAGCAATACAGATGGTCCCACATACCCGCTTACTACCAAAACGGTGAAAGGAACGATTGGAAAAGGTACAGGATAATTACTGATAGCATTTTTTAATGAATATAAAGACATGCACAGTACTGCAATGAGGACAGGTGCCATGAGCTGCGTTAAACGAAAATGGAATGACTGCATCCCAAATGGGTGACCAGCTGTTTTCAATCTTCGTTGCAGTTTAAAATTCGATTTTTTTAAATTGTCACTATTTATCGCTTTTTCTAAAGACTCCTGAAACGTTTGCCTTCGCTTATTCCGCGCAGATGGCAGTCTAATTCTGTTGCGAAATTTTATTGAAACAACCAAGGGTATCATCACCATTATAGAACCTAAAGAAAAGACGGCGAGAATTAACCACAACATCGTATGCACAGTCAAACCCCCCTTTCTATAATTTTTTGGTTCCCATTTGCATTGCTCCAATGAATGAGGCGAATAACACTCCAATAGATAATGTTACCAATTGAATTCCATTATGGTCTTCGAAATAATAATGTGCATTTTTGGGATCCATTCGGATGTTGAAATAAACAACAAATACCGATAAAACAATCATTAGGAAAGTTCCCCATTTGTATGCTGTCAGTAGAGTTATTCGTTTCTCTTCGTTATACATCGTGTTCTGCATTTCATTGATTAATTTAAATAAAGAAGGAGTTATATCCCCCCCATTATCAAGATGAGTGATCAGAATATCAGCAAAGTAATGTGCCCAATCATTACCTACTCGTTCAGCGAATTGAAGAATTGACTTTTCTGGATTTTCTCCTGTCTGCAGATCCATGATTAATTTATTCCACTCGCTTGAAATTTCAAAAGGAACAGTGCGTGATGCTTTATAAATAGCTCCTTCTAGGTTTTCTGACTCCGTGAAATATCCGATAAAGTTTTGAACAGTTGGAATCATCACTGATGCCATCGACAGGTTTTTCCTTTGGTACCTTGTCCACGACCATAGAAGAGGAATCGTTGCAAAAAAAAGAGCAACAATGGCATTGTATAGTGGTGCTGGCATGACTCTATAGCAGATTAAAAAAACTACGACTGCAATCAAGAAGCACATTGTAAAGAGATATTTGGCAGGGACCTTAATCTCTGCTACGCTCAGATACTCATTGAATTTAACCATGAGAGGATGATTCTCCCAGGTGCTTTTAGGGGTATCATCCAAAGCTCTTCCCTGAGTTCTACGCTTATCATAAAACCGATTACGATTGAAAATCATTAAGCCAACAGCTAATCGCCCTGTAATTGGACCAACAATTAAGATTACTCCTATAATAAAAATCGCAAGAAACACTATTTTTACGATATACATTAAAAAGCTCCTATATTGATGAATTCTTCAGCAGTACCACCGTATGTCATCATGTGCTCCATCAACCCCTCACTAATTTTATGCTCAGTTCTTTCCCATTTCATTTCTTTGAGATTCCAGATAAACAGGGGCCGTTCTTCAATCTCTCCACTTTCTAATAGTACGAGCTCAGTAATCTCAGACATGATCCTACGGTTTTTATATTCGTTTACTTTAATAAATCTTTGGTAGATGACGATATTAAACGCTCTTCCAATCCGCATTTTTAGCATTTCATTATCATGTGTTCGACCATCTTGTTTAACCATATCCATAATGTCAGAGATAATCATATTTCTGTATTTAGAGTGTAAGGAAACCATAGTATCGTGCCCTCTCAAGGCTGCCTGAACTGCCTGAGATGCCTCTTCCCCTCTAATCTCACCTACAATAATTCGATCAGGACTTAACCGTAATAGTGGTTTAAAAGCATCCTCCATCGATATTCCGAGATTTGCTACAGCTTGAAATGGAACTATATTTCTGCCCGGTAATCGTTCGTGTAGCATCATTTCGAATTCCGTTTCAAGAGTCAATATTCGTTCAAGAATAGGTACTTCTTTTGCAAGAGCGTAAAGAGTTGTTGTCTTACCCGTTTTAGTCCCCCCAGCTACGATAATTGAAGCGTGATAGCGAACAAACAGAGTCAGAAGAAGTACCATTTCTTCGTTTAAGGTACCTCGTTCTACTAGAGTCATCAGACTTGGATCTTTCAGAATGAAGTTCCTTATAGCTATGGCTGGAAACGGTGAGAATGGTGCTTGTGTCATGGTCAAACGAGCCTTATTATGCATGAATGTGTGACAAATTGGATGCTGTTCGTTAATTCTAGCCCTTCCGTAGAGTGCAAGTCGCTCTTGTAAACGAATTACTTGCTCTCTGGAATCGAAGCTTCTTGGATACCTGGTCGCTACACCGTCTTTCATAACAAAAATAGCCGTATCATTGACCTGTACCTCTTCTATATCTTTTGCCTTATACAAATCTTCGATGTAGCCAGCTCCAACTGTAAGTGCAAAAACTGCGTCGGATAAGCTCATTCTCTCTTGTAACTGGCCCGTTGTTGCGTAGAGCATTTTTTCATTAATTATTTGCTTTATCAAGGCTTTTATTTTTTCTTGTGCAATTGAATCACCTAATCCCGCCTGGTGAATCATTTCTTTATGTTCGTCTTGCTCTACCGGATCGCTGTCGATGTTTTTTAGCTTGTCTTGAACTATCTTCACGACTTCTTCTAGTGTTCGATGCTGATAGCCTTTAGTAACTTTCTGTTCTCGCTTGCTCTCCTTTTTGTCTTTTTGTAGATGCTCAATGATACTGAAATTTTCTCTCTTCTTTCGAATTGACGTTCCTATCATTTCGTTCCTCCTCCCTTATAATCTTAGAAAGCGTCGGATCCCATTGTTTTGTTTACCACGTAAAGCTGATTTGTTATCCTTGTTCACAGCTGTCAATTCTACCTTTGCTCTATTAGCCAACCAACCGGCTAAAGAAAGGATGTTCGTGCGGAACTCAATCGATTCGGGACTCTCATTCAAATATAATGGCTGCCCAAAATTAATTGCTTTTAGTCCTGCACCCTTTTCAACATTCCGAATACGGGAAATGATTTTCGTTCCAATCCCCTTCTCAATCTGAAGGCCATCTAATGGGTTATTTTGATCACGATTCAAAACTAAATTGAAATCCTTTTCGGTGAGCCCGTAATGTTGCCATACACTATTGAACCAATCATTCCATGAAGATTGATAGCTCGTTATAACTGATTGCACTACGACAATCCGTTCATCAGCGTCTTTAATGCACTTTAGCGTGGCTGCCTGATCCGGATATGTATGCACGTCAGCGATGGTAAAGTCGAATGTCTTTCTTGAGACAGAAAGTAAATGATCAATTTCTCCAACTGTTATCTTTTCGGCCCACTCACGTCTTTGAATTCCGGTAAGAATATAGAGATTTTCAATTCCTTTTATTTGATCGCAAGCTTTGATTAACGCCATTTGTTCAAGTGTCCCAGAATCACAATCTGCTTGAATCAGAGGATAACCCTTATCTGTTGTAATATTTAAATGATCCCTAATCTCAGGACTTTTTAAGTTTAAATCTACGAGAAGCACCTTTTTATCCGGCAGCCGTTGTGCCATACAAATTGCGGTTGAAATCGCCACTGTTGTTGCCCCGTCTTTTGGTGATGCCGACATTACTGCTGATAATCGTCCAGTTTCAATAGTCTCAGTTGTTCTTGTTTTATTAAATATTCGACCATTGAGTTCTTCAGCAATTTCATTTGCTGATAATGCGCCCTGTATGAGTGATACCTGAAAATCCAGACTGATTCTTTTTATTATTTCCCGATATATAGAATCAGTCTGAGTCGAAAGAATTACCATAACCTTTGTACTCTCTGATACAGCAGACTTAACATGACTTAACCATATCCATGGATACTTTTCTTCAAATAACTCTTCATGTACGACTAAATAATCCAATTGTTGTCCTACCCTTGAAAATGCTCTAGATAGTTCATTTTCATTAAAAGCAAACTCAGCATCTACCGATTTTGGTATTATTTCGCCGATCTTTTCAGCCATTAGCGGCCGTGTAAGAGCAATCAATATTTTCATTGTCCAGCTCCTTGTTTTGTATTTTCAAAATTTGTGCTTGTTTCCTGGTTCAAATCACTTGAATCTACTGCTTTCTTTTCTACTTCCGTATCCATTAATACTTTAGTTTGCTCATGTGGTACGATCATACCGATCGTCTCTGCAGTACGTGGAAGACCTAATTTAATTAAGCCTTTCTTCTGCCCTTCTGCTAATTTTGCGTAATCTTCTTCTGATATAATAAAGGTAATAAATGCAGGTTGAGCTAAAGCACCTTGTCGATATCGTTCCATATTCACTTCATCTTTTTGGCTACCGTTTAATGGTATCCCGAGCGTTGTAGTAGGGGTATTGTCAATAATTTCTTTTCCGTCTTGATCTTTTACATAGGCCACCGTTAAACCAAGGATGAGTTTCTCGTTATAAACTTTTTTGGCTATTTCAGGCATAACTGTATCGCCAGATATATAACCAGCATCTCGAATAGTCAGATCAATTTCATTTCCAGCTGAATCCAAAAGTTTAGGAGTGTTATATTCAACATATACGTCGACCTTATCCCCACGACGAATCATATTATTAACGGCGCCGACAAAATCAACTTTAAATCCTATATATGTTTCATCTTTTGCGGGATAAAGTGAATCTTCACTGATTTTCCACGATAAAAACTCTTCCATTTCTCCTATAGGTGTAACAGCTCGTTTTCCAATTATTTTGTCTACATCCACTATGGCGTTATCCATGTGCTGAACAGTTGGTATGGATACTTCGCGCAACATATTTGCTGTTATTAACTCACCAGCTTGAATCATTCCAGCAGGTTTTATCGTTTTCATCATCGTTACATCCAGTTCATAGCCCTTCATATACTTGGCAAACCCGAAAACCGCTCCTGCAATTAACAGAATGCCAGCAAACAAAGAAATCATTCTACTCATGTCTTTCTCCTTCCTAATTCCCACATTCTATTTAACTTCATCATCAAGCAACTTAATTTCTCTGAAAAAGCTTCTCAACTTGGATCCAAGACCATATTGTCTTTTAAAAAGATGATACATTTCTTTTGCCACAACTGATTGAGCCATAGGCTTTAGCGGGCTCGAAAGGACTTCTTTGAGCTTCTGATCATCCCACGCTAAGTTCCCAGCCCATAGTTGTTTAAGGACTATTGTTCCTAGATCTGGAATGTGTGTAAGCAACGGAAGTAAGACGGCCTCTTTCCATTCACTTTTATTGATATATTGGTTCCATCTATTTCCAATTATTCGAATTTTTTTTCTTTCAAATTCCAGTTTAATCTTGTCGATTGTCTTAAAGTGATGATTTAACGCTACAGGATCTCCATCTGCAACAATCCAGATTTCGTCTGACATTTCCAAAATTTTTTTACAATTCGGGTCATTATATCCTGATGAAATATCGCAAAGTGTTACTGGATAACGACTTGCAGAAAGAAGCAGCTTCATATTTTCTTCTTCGCTCCATGCTTTAAGTGGTTCTACCGGTGACGGTATCCACGTTACTCCATGAGAGCTCCAGGTATTGTCTTGATTTACTGATCCAAACTGCTTAATTTGTTCCGCCCATGATATCCAATTCTTTGGTGCATTTACTTCACCGTGCATTAATTCATAATAAGTGGAACCGATATTACCGAATATAGGTTCCAGTACAGCAACAGGAACTTTATTTTCTCCCAACATACGAGCGAAATTTGATGTAATAAACGTCGATCCTGCTCTTGGATAAAGACTAACCAAAGAAATAAGCTTCGAGTTAAAGTGTACAGGAACGTGAATCGTTACTATTTTTTCTTCTATAATTATTCGTTCTTTTATTCGAGCAAGTTTTTCCTTTTGCTCCGCATTCGTTCGCTTTTTTTGAGGTTTAAGCTCCTCGATCTGCTGTGCGTTAGTTACACTTTGTGCAGCCGATTCTAATTCTTCGGATGACTTTTTGTCTGCCGAGATAATAGACTCTTCTTCGATAACTAAACGCTCTTCCTTATAATGAGTAATGTACATTTCACTATTTTCAACTAGGTTTGTGTTATTTGATTTTTCTTCATTTAATATTGGACTCGCTTGCTCAAGAGATATTGATTTGCGGTTAACATTATTTCTAATCAAACGCTCCAACAAACCTGCATCAAGATCATCGTAGCTTACGCAGATATTTCCCTCAGCTGTAAGTAGTTTAGTAAGTTCATCATCATCACGATGATATATAAATAAAAAACATGTACTGGGAGACTCTTTATGAACTGAACGGTATATTCTTAATAAGCTTTCATCCGATGTAATTACTGTTTCAGGAAAAATGATGTAATCTGCACCCTGTGCAGTGCTCCATTGTGGAATAAAGAAATCAAAGGAGTCTATGCTTCGAATAAATCTCCCAGTTTCAGATAATTCATCTTCAATCCATTCCGCAAAATCCTTATCGTCAGATACAAGAAAAAGTCTCTTCATAAGAACACCTCCTTTATACTAGTATATATATTAATTAATATACAAGAATAATATTATGAAACTACATTTACAAACTCTAGTGTTTTAATACTCGGTTCTTCAGGCATGTCTACAACCAAGAGCAAGAAAAAAACCCCATTTTCTAAGATCAAATCCGCAAGACCACTTACTCGACGATCATACGATCCTCGACGATACCCTGTTACTTTAAACGGTACTTCAATACGGCCAGTGAATGTAGCTATCGAAACGGATTGCATCCATTTAAACTTTATTAGACGAGTATCGTATACAACAGAGGTGAGTTCCTCGAATATTACTTTAGATCCAATCCCCTCTCTGTAGGCTTCTACTACTTTCCCAACTGCTCTTACAACCATTTGTGCAGGAAGACTATAAATATCTCTTACTTGGTGATAACATTCCTTTGAAAGCCTTACTTTACTGCGATAAGTCTTTGTAAGAAAACCAACCTCACTGATATGATTACACACTTGACTAAAACGTTTTGTTACGTCTGTTAGTTGATCATACTGTTGAACATTCGTTAAGAGTTGAATTTTCATCGTATACATCAACTCATTTCCTCCTCCAAATTGATCGAGTTACTGAAGATCATAATAAAACTTCTCCCCATTCTGATAAGAAAAAAATGCATTACTCAATTTCATATTATCATCATATAGATCACTATCTGTTACAAACCAGGTAATCGCTCCGGTTCCTTCTTGTTCAATAATTTTACTGGCTAAACTCGCTTTATCTTGCGATGAAACAAGTACTACCAATATTGCATCCGGATCATTTGCATTAATGTAGTTTGTAAAAAAATTAGCTTGATAGCGAATCGTCTTTAACCATTTCTCATCCTCTCTATGACAAATTAAATAAAATGGCATAAAACGTCCATTAGGGGTTTTTAAGACAAACTTTGCAGTAGGTACCTGCTGCTCCTCTTTAAAAACCAAAGTTGGATGGAATTCGAAATGAGCAAGATCAAATGTGTTGCGCAATTGAATATATAGTTCATTCGTAACAATATATTTCATCCTATAAAGCATTGTTGTTGGTTTCGAGCTTCGAGGGTTACGACTCCCCAAGTTTGTTCCAAATGAAAATTTTAAAATATCAGCGCCACTTGCACCTATTTCATAGAAACTTGGTTTGTTTTCCTTTGGTCTCGAATAGCTTGACCAATGGAGTCTTCGAATCAACCCGTATTTCAATAATCGATTAATTCTCTTTCTTACCGTATTTTCGCGCTCTACATCAAAGAAAAATAAACGAGTTATTTGAGAAAAGGTAACCCAACGATGAACGTGTAGAAACTTTACAAGTTCTACATCTCGTTCTGTAATCCACCCTTGGTCAATTTTTTGTAGTATGTAGTAATAATCATGACGAGTAAGAATATCTAGTTTTGCTACATATGCATAAGAATCATCCAGAAGTTGTTTCTCTTCAACTACCGACTGTTCAGCCTTTATAAGAGGAGATACGAGATTTTCCATGCTACAATGGCCATCTCCTTTTTAGATTTCGTGAGGAAAGTCAATAATTTTTGTTCCAATTCGCCGATTCTTCGGATTCACATTTTTAATACGAACCGAACATGTTTTACCAACCAGAATTCCGTCCTTTGGCATTTTTCTTTCATCAGGGTACCAAGCTAAAGCTTCGATGCCTGGTGCCAACTTTACAAATACTCCAACATTATCAACTACACTGGTTATACGTCCACTATAGAAGTTATCTACTCCAAATTTCTCCTGCACACGATTCCATGGATCTTCCAACAATTCTTTACGTGAGACGCGAACTTGCCTCTTGGCGCGATCAATGAATGTTATTTTTACTGTTAGTTCAGTTCCCAGAGCTACAAGATTTTTACCTGATACAGTCCAGTCATATTCATAATCTGGAATCGGTAATACACAGATAACGCCTTTAACACGTAAATAAAGCCTTTCATTCTCAAAACCAGAAACTACCCCTGTCACGACGTGATCAATATCAGCTGTTTCCCAGAATTCTTCCTGTAGTTCTTCAAGAGCTTGAACTCTGGAGAGCAGCACGATCCCTTTTTCTTCGTCGAAAACATTTACATTTGAAGCGTCTTTCCCCAGTCTTGATACGTCTAACACCATAAAATCGACTTTATGATCTATAAAGCCTACAAGAGACCTGTACTTTTGTTTATCAAATTGAGATTCATAAATTAATCCCTTTAAACCATTATTCAATTCAACGAGCGCTACTTGCATCTTTTGGCCAAACGGAGAATGATTTTCAACCCCAATAATAGTACCCTGATGAATGCTCTTCCGACGAAGAGACGTCTTGTATTCTGTTATAGGTTTTACTCCTAGTGATTCATTCATTTTTATTTCCTCCTCTTTTTTATGTAAAGATAGTACTTATTTTTATCAATAATACTTAGTCCTAGCAACATTACATTTCCATCTACTGCATCATTAACAACTATAGACTTTTTCTTAAAATGATAATTTATTGTTTCATCAGGTATATCAGTAGTCCAAACTATTTGGAATATACCCTTTTCAGCTGCCTTTACCTTAGAGAGGTCAATCCTAATGGTAATGGAACGCATATTTTCCCCATTGCTAGGTAAATCAGGTTCTAAATCGGTAAGAAGGTTTTTGACCATTAGATTGGTCAGAGACCATTCAGTCAATAAATGAGGACTCATTCTCTTCATATGACCTATTATGCTTAGTAAAGGAACAGAGTCGTAGACATACAAGCAGGTATTATAAAAATGCTCTATGTTCAACACACTACAAGCTGGATGGGTTAGAACGAAATCAAGCTCCTTAATGATCTTTGCCTCTTGTCCCATTACATCCTCCTTTCATTAGGACTACTATCGTATATTGATTAATAATCTAATATATATACTAATATACTACTATAACACTATAGAAAAAAGAAAGACTATTTTACTCTTTCCAAATGATTTACCGTTAATATTTTATTCTTTTTAATATTTCTTCTCCATAAATCTGATTTTTCATCTAGTTGAATTCGCATGACTGGATTGCCAAGGCGATCATAATCTATATAAATACTATATATATTCTTCTCAAATTCGATACTAGAATCCGCATCATAAATTTCACCATTTTTGACTTGATCAATTAGGTAACTTAAAATTTCTCGACCGTACAAAACATTACCTTCTACTTCAACTTCTGGATGATCAAATAAAGATTCAAATCCTTTTGTTTTATGTTTAGCCGTTTCTCCAGTAAGCGGATTAATAATAGATAGAATTCTTGTCTCATCCACTTCTGTTGATATTATGTGTGCTAATCCATCTGAACCAATTTCCAACTTGAAAAGCTTTCCATTATAGTTCCAGACGGCAGCAATATTAAAGTCCAATTTGAAAATACGATCTATAATATCGAGAATCAACTGCTCCCCATCTTCATAATTCTGATTAAAAATTAGGTCAGGATATCCGTAGTAGTGCAAGCCGTTCGTGCGGATATATAGTATATTCCCGTTAATATCTGTTGTTGTAACCGGTAAGACCGAAGAATCGAAGAATAGATGCACAGTGATTCACTCCTTTCAAATATCTTACTTAATATTATATACCCTTTTCTTAATTCAACAAAATTTATTGAATACATTCTTTTAAAAATATATATTTTCAATCAATAGGTATAAACCAAAAAATATGAAGGTGTAAGCAGCTCCCTCCAACTTTACAATTTCAATATGATTTTATGTGCTATTTTTTAAAAATATTTCTTATATATAATATCTAGTTCACTTATATTATTCATAATTACTACTAATAAACATTATTTGTTTTATTTCTTATATCAAATTTACATCAATATTTCAATTTATTGATATACGATTGTTTTATTCGTTTATTATATGTTAAGCTTTGTCAAGAATTGAAGAACGATACTTAACTCGTATTCACTTGCATGTTATCATTAATATTAACCAGACTAATTTACCTTTTGATTGGACGAACTCATTTAAGGAGCATGAATTATGAAAAATCAAATTGGATCTCACTTGGAAAAATTACGGCTTTCCAGCAATTACAGTTTGCGTAAAGCTGCAAAATTAAGCGGTTTAAGCCACGGATATATTAGAGATGTTGAACTAGGATCAAACAGAAAAAATGGCTCTGTAATAGTTCCAATGCCACAGACTCTTAGGAAATTTGCCGAAGCCTATGATACATCTTATGATGAATTAATGATCATAGCTGGACATATTGAAAATAATGAAACTATGCAGCCCTCCTTTAATTTTGTTGAAATAGATCTTCAATCTGTTCAATACGTAAAAGTCACAACTAATAACAAGATTAATTATCATCTTAAGGAAAAAGTTCTTTCAGAAACAAAATCATTGCATGACTATATGCTTTTAGAAGAAAAATTGGAGCATAATAAATTCATTAGAGTACATAGTGGTATATTCGTAAATTTAAAACTTATAAAGTTATTTGACAAAAAGTATGGCCGTATATATTTTTCAACAGATGGACAAGGTAAATACGTTGAAATCAATTGGAGTCGTGCATCAAAATATAACAAAGCTATTTCTTCTGCAATTTCAGAAAATAACGCTACTGATTTTGATATTATTGTAACTGAACCCTCAGTATATACGCTTATAAGAAACATCAGTTGTTGACTGATATAGTTCCTTTCTCTCAGCAAATTTTATAAGTTTTTTAAATTATAGATTCTATTTCTTTTTCAATTTTGTTTAAATCATCCTTTGAATGGTTAATTTAATCATGTGGATTCTTAAATTATTGTCCTAATACTAACCAACCCTCCTTCCTACAACATCCATATGTTAATAAATATATTTATGTGATACTATACTAATTAACATACCACTTATAATGAAAGGCGCGATTCAAAATGGCTATCGAGTTTAATATGGACACAACATTAGAACCTTACCTGAGAGAAATGATAAAAAAGCTTCCAAATGGAGCGAAAATGGTTATGCAGTCTTTATCTAAACAGGATTGGAACAAAGAGGACTTATCATTAAATAGCCAAGTGCGACGAGGCGAGCTTAATTTTGCAGTTTGTTGGCTTGAAGCACTTGGATTAGCACGTTACATTTCATCAGGCAGACAGAAACTTTATACTTTAACTGCTCTTGGTCGCATTGCATATGAAAAATTTAATACGGAGTTTCATGAATTAAAAGAAGAAAGGGATTAAATAAGGAAGAGGGTTATTCCTCCTCCTTTTTTTCTTTGCTTTCACGCGCTCCTCTAGCTTCATTACGCATTCTCTCTGCCAGCTGCTGCACTGTTTGATCAACAGTTGCCGGCTGGAAAATAATGTTTGTGTTCTTCCCGGCCTCTATGGTATCGGGATTTTTTTCTATTTTTATCTTCATTTCCGGTTCAGCCACAGATATAGACGTTTCGACCGGCTTATCCCAGGTTGAACTACGTCGAATTTGTATTCCTCTATTCTCTTCTATTTGGATTGATTTTGTTTCTCTTTCGTCTGCAGCATCGTTATGGTTATTTATACTTTCCTTTCGTTCTTTAGCACTTTGTTTAATCTGAGCTAGAATATCATATTTTTCCTTTATAACACTGTTGATTTCGACAGAATCAATTTCGTTGACATTATTAATTTCTTCGTTCCCCTCCTCCTCCTCAAGGAAAATAACTTCCTCATTTGCACTTGTTAAAGGAGCGAATAATTTTTTCGATAGAGGTAATACAATTCCAATTACTGGTTCTTGACGAACGTTATTGTGTACACCTCGGAACAAGCATTCTCCATACTCACCAGTCTCCGGATTATATCCTTTTAGATTCAAGATTTCTTTTGGTAAAACAGTATATCTTTTCTCTTCTTTCAACTGGGTTTTAAATCCAGATGCTTCCATTTCATCTGTGCCAGTACTTTGACCAATTTTATATTCCTCGCCAATCATATCCGCGTAATATTTTGCGTCTTCTACTTCTAAGCCGGCCAGAATAAATTTTTGGACTGCATTCTGCTTAACCATTGTTCCTAATCGTTCACTGACATCAGATAACTGGACATTACCTTGGTGAATAACATTTACGAATACTTCAAATTCGCGTGCCATTTCCATGAATGTTGAAAATTCTTGGTCTGCAAACATTTCTATTTCATCTACTGTGATTTGATGTGGTCTTACATCCTTCAGGCTGCGCCTAAATGTACTAGCTCGGAGCAAATTTAAGTATAAACGACCGACAGTATAGGTAAGTGTCTGAAGGGTACCATAAGCTCCGTTTACCAGAACTACTTCGCCATTTTTCAAAGCATCATCTATATTGAAAGTAGACGCTCCACAGAAGATTTTCTGAATGTGCCTATTTGACGTTAATTCACTTAAATAATCATACAAATTAGAGTAAGTTTGCATCGCATGCTCTTGTGTCTTTTGAGAGCCTGCCATGTTTCTTGTATACTCCATGAGAAGCGGTACTAAACTTTCTTTCCCTCTTAGTTCAGAAAGCACTTCCGCTCGATAATCATCATTACTCGGCTGAACTAGTCTGTCTAATTCGTTATATGTAACTTCATTGCCATAGGCAAGCTTTAATGCCTTAATTCCAACTCTCAAAAGATTAGTGGCACGAGATTTAAAATATTGTACAGCGTCTGGACCCAGGTACCCATGAAATGCCGATACATTTGCTTCAATCATTGGTTCGATATCTTCATTCTCAGGAACATATAACGGGTTTAAACAATCAGTAAATTCGTATTCACAATCAAGCCTACGAAATGGTCTACCTGTCCTTTCCATGAAATTGGACAAACGCTTAATCAATGATCCCTTCGGCTCAATGATAGTTGAGCCGATATAGTCATTCAGCAAATCCTGAGTTATCAAATTTGTTGCTAATAAAGTCTTACCTGCTCCAGTTCCTCCTATAAATTGACCATGCTGCGCACGGTCAGTACGGTTTAGAACTATTAGTTCACTCTGTCTTTCTTTAGTAGGTACCGTTTGAAATAATTCAAGCTTACAATCTTCAGAATAATATCTTAAATTAGACAAACATCCTATCTCATTTAAATCTACTTTATCTAAATCAGACAATTTAGAAGTGTTTGATTTATTAAACATAATTGCTACACCAGTGCCAATAACAGCTTCCTGGCTTTCTACATCCTCAACAAATTTATTTAGTTTATTCCAAACGGTATTTTTGATACTCAGATGTAGAGTATAGTATAACGTGAGTGTGACAGTTCCTAAGAGAAGTACGAATGCTAATGGAACACCGTATACAACTGGAATAAATCTCATGAGAATTTGTCCTAAAGCTAATATACTAAAAGCATTTAAGAATGTTTGAATGATTGGTTTTGAATAGAAGTTTTTAAAAAGAGCTGGGCAAGAATAAATCAAATGTCCAAGAAAACACGGAATCAATAAAGGGATGGCCCTATAAAATACAGGTTCCCGTGACCCTAAAATTATATCCTGGTATCTTCCAACTAACCATAAAAAGAGAAGGATTAATACACATAAAACTGAAAATGCCTGAATGTTCCAAATTGAATTCTTGTTTGCAGGATCCATAGAGAAACGTCGGATTGCAATGAAGATATTCTTAAAAAGAAATGCTATCATGTGCCCTATCGCTGATAATATCCCACCTAAAATCATTCCAGCATACTTCAAAACTAAACACCTCATCCGTATATTAATATATATGTATATTAGTATATTACAATTAATCTAAGAATTGCTACGATAAATTAAGCCTCTGATGACAATGACAATCACTGTCTATCAGAGGTTCTTAAATCTTAGAACTATCGATTAAAAAAGGACCAAAATCCCTTCTTTTTTTTCTCTTTGCCAGCAGTTGATAACCAAAAACGAATATCATAGCTTAGGTCTTGATTTTCATTTGCTAATTTCTGAAGTTTGCCTCGAATTATTTCCCTCTCAGAATCATCTTTAGCTGCTTCGAAATCATTAAAATGGCTTAGGACAATATCCTTGATATTTCGAATTAGGAGTTCTCTTTCCACTTGCTTATAAGCTGTTATACGATCCTGTGCTGCATTTATATACATATTTAATGTGACTGCATGAGATGGATGCTTTTCTGCTAATTTCGAAAATTCGATTACAACGGACTCTTTTTCTTGAATTGATATATTTGGAGAAGTCACTTTATCATACAAATCAGATATCTTCAGGTTCAATTCATTAATGTCATCATTAGATTCCATAAGTTTTTCGGTGGCTATTGATATACGTTTTTCTATTTCCTCAAAAAACTCACCACTTTCAACTGTGCTTTGAAATTGCTCGAATTTTTCCATTTTTCTCATCAGTTTAATCAATATTTCATTATCTTGATCTTGTGTCTTAGTATTTTTCGATAAACTATTTCCATATATCAGTTCCTTCAGCTGCGGTAAAGTGTATTCTGAACCTTCACCGGTTAAACCATGTATCATTTTCATTTTAAATACAGAGATATAATTGTGCTTGTAGGTTTTTGCATTACCATCTCCGTATTCCTCTGGATTGATGTATTGAAGTAATACACGCCTTTTGTTTTTTACGACGTGAGGTTCCGTCTCAAGAATCTCGGCTATTTGATTTGAAATATACAAAGTATCTCTATCCATTGAAAGAATTCGATCTGTAAAAAGGCGATCCAACCAACCTCTTTTTTTATAAATTTCAAATAATATTGAATTTCCGTCAAAAGCATCAATTAATACTTCTCTCATTTCATCTCGTCTTGATTCTTCAAACTCTTCTTTAGTTATAATCTCATCCATATGTAGCACCTCTCTTATTAAAAAGTTCCGTAAACACTCTATAAGCCTATTTTACTAGAGTATCTAATGAATAAAAAGAGTTAATTCATACTAATTCAGTTTAAATTTTATCTAGGTATATTCGATTCATAATCGAATCAATTCGGATATAATCGAATATAACCGAATAACATCAAGTCTGAATACGACTGAATATTTTCGTTTTATTCATCTAATCTTTTATCAAGAATTATAATAGAGTTGCAATGTTATTTTCATATTATTATAATCCAATCCAAATAGAATATCACAAATTCGCATTCATCCGAATATAACCGTATTTATCCGAGTAACAATTATACGAATAAGCCTGGTTAAACACCGTTTATCCATTTAGAAATTGAGATTTGTTGGTCATTTAGAGGGAGATTCCCAAACATACCGAAATAATTATAATGGTATTATAATGTTATTGTTATAATATTAAGATTTCATAATAAAAATCATTAACCCAAAGGACTAGCATTCAGTGAGATAACATACCGAAGCAGTAACGGTTGGAAAATTCAACAAAAGGAGATTCTAGAGAGAAGGAATGTACAGAAGCAGTTGATAGTGACAAGATGAAGCAGGGCTGGTATACCTGCTGTTAAATAGTACGGGATTAAGATAACGGGAAGTATAGCGTGCAGGAAATTACGAAACCCATTTCACAGCTAGTGAATGATGAATTGAGGATTGGGAACGGCTGTTAATGCAACGATTCTGCAACTTGCCGTTAGAGCCATTTCCAGGAATAACAACAAAACGGACCGGTAAGTTCCACATCATCCGCTAAGCTATTAAATCCCCGGGATTTTCCGAGTCAGAGCTTGAAAACACCGTGAAAAACCTTGAAGTTGAAGTACTGGCAATTGCTGCACATTTTATTGCCTAGCCATTTCGCAATATCGGATCGCCGGAGAAAACGCAATTCATGAGACGAAAAGGGATCGTGATCCAACCGACAGCCCAACATCTCAATTAGAATCGTTGGGGAATCAAAAGCTAACACCGTTTATTGATCTGTTAAAGCGAATGTGATCCAAGTTGGTCCATCCTTTTAAGAGGCCTCTTACACAATCGACGGTATCCAGATGTCAGAATAAAATAAAGTGTTAGACTGAAAAATAAAGTATTAGACTGACGGAAATGGCCGTACTCGGTCGTGTTTACTATCCAGCATTTACAATAAATAATGTTGTTTAGGTACTTGTTTAAGGGGTATATCTTGGAGGCCGGAATATATGACCACACATTTTGGGATAAAACTACGCAATAGAGAAGGTGGATTTAAACTAACAGTCGATAATTATGTGAAGATGAGTGATAAAGATACTGCCACTTTGTCTGAAGAATTAAAGCTTAAGTCAGAGAAGGTTATGACTCGTTTTGATCTCAATATGAGATATTTCAAATCTCTGGCTTGGGACAAATTTAATGAAGAACTGAGTAAGTTCGTAACCTCGAATAATTTTTATGAAATTAACGATCTTAATTATGTAGAAGATATTGCCGGGCATTATGTCATGGTTTTAGATGAGTATTGTCAAATTTATATTGGGACCAGTAGTCGTGGTCATGGTATAAAAGGGAGGATACCACAACATTGGCGTAAGCAAATATCATTAGATCAACTAAGAGGTGAGGACAGCGGTTCATTAGCCATAGGTAGTTTTAGGCCTTTAGATACTACAAGAATTTTTGTGTGCCCTGACGATGAGTATAACTTTTTTGAGGATTACACATTAAATGAGTGTTTTGAAGGTCGATTGGTTGCCAAATTCCCCGTAGATTATTGCTCGAATCAAAGTATGGTGCATATACCAAAAGAGTATTTCTTTGAAAGGCTAAGAGAACGTGATCTAAGGGATTTAAAGGTGTATACCAAGAGCCATTGACTGACTGCATTAGACAGATTATTTAGGACAGAACCCTCTATATAGATCGCTATAACTGTTGTGGTGAATCTAATACTTTATTTTTCTTTTTCGAGTGATTGAGGGAAAGAAAATGAGCTGAGTCTAATGTTTCTCAACTGTTATAACGAATCAAAAAAAGAGCATCTGAAAGGGATTCAGATGCTCACAAAACAGGTTTCTATTTATATGAATTCAAAACATCCTCACCAAAATTCTTACCGGCTTTCCGTGGTATTTTGGGTTCAGATACAGAATTCGGACTAGTTACGGCTTGAAGAATTATTGGAATATCAACGGGTTTAATTTGCTCTTCTCCTGAATTTTTATCATTATTGAGGTTTTCATTAGTTTGAGATAATTTGCTATACGAATCATTATGCTTGTCCACCACTAAAGGCTCTGGCATAACATGTAAGTTTTCATTATGCATGAGGGAGGTTTGTGGGTCTAAATGATTCGACAAAGGTTGAACGGCACCATGACCATGATGTAGTTGTTCTTTCATCATTTGAATATTACGTTTACTCGGGACGTAGTGTTGAAGATTGCGTAATCCATTTTCAGCAATCTCTTTTTCAATTAAATACCTAATTGAGTCACTATAAATCCCTTGCATATTCAGCCATTGAAATATAAGAGGATCTTCGTCTCTCTTCATTTTTAATACGTATGGTTTTCCAGGTACCGCATCAGTCGGCTTCAAGCATTTTCACCTCCATTAATTATACTTTTGATGCTATGTTATTCACGTGAAGCTGCAATCCTTTTTGTCGTTTCTTTAAAATCTTCCTTTAATTTAGAATAAAGAGGACTCCGGACAAACCAGTCTAATCCTTCTGCATTTAAGGTTACTGCATACTGTGCAGGAACATAAAAGAGTAGTATACGGTTGTTATCCGCTAGAGTTTTAAGTTTCGGCAATATGCTTTCCTTCATGAGAATACTACCACCACCGTATACAACTATTAGATCAATTTCATTTGCTCCAATTTTTAATACTTGATCACTAACATGCTGCATAATTTGATTAATTTGGTTGTCCAAATGTGGTTTAAACGCCTGTTTTGCTTCTGGTAGAAATTTGTGTTTTTTATTCGAAAACCCACTAATCAAAATTTCACTATATTGTTGACGAGAAATAGAGTTAAATGCATGCGGAGCCAAAACAAGCAAGTCATCTACAGCTTCTACAATTGCATGACCAACACCATGGTTAACACCGTGACAAAAATCCTTATCAACAGCATCTCCCTTAGTGTACGGAAAATCAGAAGTCCCATCACCGAGATCTACATGGAGTATGTTTTTACCGTCCAGGTAGCTTCCATCAATTTCCCCCAAATTGTATTCCAAAGCAAATTCTTCAAAAATCCCACCATTACTCGGTTTTACTTTTTCTTTTGAATTAGTTTCAGTTTTATAATTTTCTGTTCTCCAATTACTTTCCTGATCCATTTGTAATGCAAAAACAGGTGGTGTGCCCTCTTGCAAGACTTGTACAAATTCAAAATCAATCTTTACATCTACTTTTTTTGTCAATCCTAGATGAACGGTAACGTTATGACTACCATTCATAAATTTACTTTGTAGTGTTTCGATATTTCTTGGTGTGTGCTGTTTAACAGGCAGAGCAATAGCTTGGTCACATATTACTGTAATGGATTCAGGTAAAGTTCCTGATTCATTAGCTTTCTCAACAGCGCGAGCTGCAATTGTACCGAGAGTATTTATGTATGGAATCATTTGATCTGATTTTGCATTGTTTCCTTTTACGTAAAGACTCGAAACATTTTCCCCTTCTGTCTTTAACGCATGACGGCCAATGAGATATGTTCCCGTTAAAACTGCCGAAGATATGATCGAAACTACTAAGTTATCATAGATGTTTTTAAGATTCTTTGATACATCCGTCTCATCGTCAGTCCATGGGATAGATACAGCACTAGCGTATACGTTAGGCTGCCTTATCAACTCACCATCAATAAATATTGCTTGTTCACTATTGCCGATATCATTACCTACATTAAATTGAAGTTTCATTGTCTTACCTCCCAATATATTCTATCGATCTACCAAGATTGTAATCTCTTTTATAACACTAGTCAAATGAAATGATAATATGATTTAAACTTCATTATAATATTATTTAAACTCTATTATAATACTATTTAAATGATTATCGCATTAAAGAATAAAGGTGAGTATAATCGTCTTTACTCAGATAGAATCACTAGAATATACGGATTTATCCGTACAAGTACGTTATCAGATGAATTAAAAGTAAATTGATGATTGCTCTTGTAGCTGAATTTGTATTACTATGTGGCTATTGAAGTGCCAAACCTACAAAACGCTTCATTTTTCAAATACCAATTTCAAGGAGGGAATGGATTTATAAATAGTAAATTTTTTTTTGCATCTTTAGATCGTATATCATACTTTTTTGAAGTTATTATTAGTTTGTACATCGTATTTTTATAGTAGCTTACATCCTTGTTTTAAATGGTTTTATATCAGATTGTATATCTGATCTAACATTAGTCTTTACATTGAATATCTATTAGCGCCTAAAAATGACTTAACTCAACTTCACACATGGATTGTTTTTGTTTTTGAATTCGCGACTAACACCGAAATTTAATTAGATGCAAATCAACCCCAACCCACTCATGGATCAAGAAAGGAGTTTTGTCCGGTGAAGGAACAGGAAGGGGGCTTAAGAAGCGCCAATACGGTTTCTGATGAAGGCGGAAAGAGAAAAGCACGCTCATCAGGCGATTATTCTCTAGGTGATGTCATTGCACGCTTAGGGAGCAGAGACTGGCGCGTTCTAATAGACCTTTATTTATGTAGACTGATGCCACAGTCAGTAGCGGTAAGTATGTTCTTTTTAGACAGTCCCGATCAGCATTATCCTGAATACGATTCAGCTGATGATAATAAGAAAGCTACTCTAGATGAAAAAAATAGGCGGCGAGCTCTAATTAAGGCTCGTAGAAATTTTCAAGAACTGCGAAACGGAGGACTAATAGAGTCAACAAATATGATTCCAGATGAAACTGATAAACCTATTCATAAGCGTGGTCGAATAAAAGGAGAAACCTGGTATTATCTAACGGCAAGAGGTCTTCGAATTGTAGAGATAAAAATCGGTGTACTAGAAGAATCAAAACTTTCAAAACTTGAACTTGATATGGAGAGAGCAAATAAAGAACACTTTTGGGAGTTAGGGAAGGTATATTTGGATCTACGATATAACTGGATGGTCAAATTTCCCGAATTTACACAGTTTCATGATTGGGATTGGCACCCTGCCTTTTCTGTATATTCCGATAATGATATTATGTCCGTTCGGCCAGATGCTGTTCTCAGAATAGGAGAACAGGTTTTCTACGTAGAATTAGATCGTTCGACAGAACCTGTACAACGCTCACCATTTTATACTGATCAAGTGTCAATCGAGAAAAAATTGGAAAGATACAGAGACGTTTTGAAATTATCAACCAATAAGATTCAACGCGGGGGGATCATTGCTTTCATTCTTCCAGAAGCTATTTATAAGACGCGTCTGGAAAATATTAAAAAAGCAGCCGCTCTGGTATTTCCAAATGAGGAGAAACGTGAACGTGTCCTTGTGGGAAAAAATATAGGAGATATTATAATGTCGTTGCAATAAACGACTCTGATAATATAAAGATGTAAAAGATAGCAAAAGACGAAAAAATACACTACATATTTTCCCAATACTCATATACTAATTAATATACCGATGTGATATTATGTTACTTAATTAGGTTAAGGAGGGCTGGTATGTGGGTAAGAATCGCTTATTTTTGCTTTTGAGTATTTTGGGGGTATTTTCACTGGCCACATTGTTATTTTTGGTTCGAACATCGGAACCTGTTAAATCATTACCACCACCACATGAAAAATCTAACTATGCTTATTGGTTGTAATTTGGATTATTCAATAGATTCGTAGATTGAATAATTCGAAACAGTCGTATATTAATATATATAGTGAATTACTAATATACGACAATTATTTCTTTGAAGGAGGTGAACGTTTGAGCAAAAACAAGAAAGTCATTATAGCGAGTATCGGTATATTGATCGCCTTAATCGCAGCTGTCTTATTCTTACGCACACCAACAAATAATGAAGCTGTGCCTAAAGCTACGACCCAAGTGAAAAAAGAAGAAATACCAGAAATACCACCACCGAAAGATTTAGATAATACTCACGAGAAGATAGTATCGCTTGTGAATGATGTAGGTGTGGAAATAGCAAATACTGCACCTTCTCTTTGGCAAAAGATAGTAGATGCATGGCTATGGTTTGAGGTTTTCCCAGCCAGATACGCAGTTATACTTCTCGTCGGAGCAGTATTGATCATTGGAATAATAACAGGAGGTAAAAATAAAAGAAGTCAACAAGGCAGGTGATAATCGTTGAGTATTTTCAAAAAAAATAATAAGAATACGAATGCAGACTCCGAAGAAACGGCTCAAATAGAGAAGACGGATATTGTAAAAAAAAAATCTGACAAATCTATAAAACCGAGATCTCCTAAGTCGATGGCAGGGAAAAAGGTGCTACGAACTGTTATTTGGGTAGCTGCAGGCTTGATTTTCCTCAAAGGGACAATCGCATGGACACAAGGCACTCGGATAATTAATGAGACTAATATTTATGGCACTAATGAATCAAGTGTTACTGATTCAGTGAAAGGATTCGCTACGGACTTCGCGACTGAATACTTCAGCTGGGATGCAAACTTTACTGCTGATCGTAACAAACGTATCGAAAAATTCATTAAAGGTATTGAATCTGACATGGGCCTCAAGTCATTAGATGTGAAAAGTTCTTCTAAAGTATCTTCTGTCGAAGTTTACGGATCGAATGTACTAGATGAAAAACACATCGATATAACCGTGATAGTGTGGAGGACTGTTTCTAAATTGCCAAATCAAATCGAAGCAGCAAAAGGGACAGCTGAGATACCTGAACCAGTTCGAAAAAAAGCGTATATGGTTGTTCCTATTACGTTAGCAAAAGAAGGTCCTGTGATTGAGTCTTATCCCCGCTTCGTATCAGAACAATCAAAAGGGATCACAGTGGATCAGAGCCATCTGGTTTTAATTGGAGAGAGTAGCTTAATAGAAAAGGGCACTGAATTAGCTGATAGCTATCTGCGTTCATGGTACGAAGGAAACGTCTCTCAATTGAAATACTTCTATGCTGAAAATGTAAAGTCGCCTACTTCATTACAAAAGTCTGAATTCAACTACGACAGTTTGAAAAAAGTATCCGTTTTCAAGGTCCCTGATAATGGTGGAGTAAATGAATCCGACGTCTATCAAATCAACGCTGACGTAATTGTTAAGAGTGACCTTGAGGAACCATTTAGTAATTCTTGGTCCTTAAGTGTTATTGAGAAGGATGGGAAGTTATTCGTTCTCTCTAATGGCATTCCTCAAAACGAAAAAGCCAATGTGGTTGACAAATCATCGAGTAATTCTAGCTCTGAAAAAAGTACAGATGAACAAGTACCCGCTTCAAACATGTCAAGTAATGATGCAATTGAACCGTCAGAAATCGACGCAGTCATTAATGATCCAATCGAAACTGATATACCATAACTTAATTATTGAGAGTGAGAGGGGATTTAACCATGAAATTTAATCGTGAAATGTTTCTTAAATTTATCCTTATGTCCATTGCTTTGTTTACCATCGTTTCACCAGTTTTTGCAGAGGGAGTCGGAGAAAAAGTCGGTGGCTCCATGGAAAGAAACGTTAACGCACTTATCCCTGGTATTCTACTCGCCATTTCTATTTATTTCATATTTGTACGTGACTGGATGAAGTTTATCAGTTTCATTGCAATTACAATTCTTGTCGCAGTCTTTACAAATTGGACTTGGGTAAAGGCACTTGCTTCAAAAGCTTACAATGCGTTTTTGGCATAACCGATGAGCGATAAACCCGAAACACCACGCGTTACGGTTGCTAATTACACAAAAATTTGGAATCTAGACTGGGTGATATATGCGCTAGAGGGAAAGAAGCTTCCGATCCCAGCGAACTTACGTGTCGTTGGAATATTCGTAGCATGTGAGATCGTGTTTCTTTTTCTAGGAAAAACGATTCTTTTCTTTCTACCTGGTGCCTATACGGGGCTCTTCTTACCAATACTAGCAACTTGGTTAATTGCAAAACAAAAGTTAGATGGTAAAGCCCCACACCTGTGGCTTCTCGGCATGATTTATTTCTGGATGAGAAACAAACGACTTCACAGGTATAGAAAGATTGAACATAACAAGCGATATGGCTACGAGAGCAAAGTAGTCTATCGGATACGTAGAGAGCGTGGATAACACGCTCTCTTTTCAAAAGGAGGCTTTTACGCTTGGCGCTACCTAAAAAGAAAATCAGCAAGGTCAATATTGAATTTCCTATTTCTTATTTCGAAAACAATCTGATATTTAATCATGACAAAACCGTATCAGCCATTTATGAAATTGATTCATTTGTATATGACCATCTAAGTGATCAACAACAGATTGATCGGTTAATATCTCAAACGTCATTTTTGGCTTTAATGACGGGTAGCTTCCATATACTATGGCTGCCAAGTACTCATGACATTAATGATCACCATGAGCGATTGAAGGAACGACTCCACGGGCCTATGAAAAAGTGGGGGAAAAAAATAATTAATTCCATGAATGATTATTTAAATGAAAATTATTCCTCACAGAGTGGGACCAACAACGCTGACTATGTGGCATACATTGCTGTTTACCTACCTAAAAATGATGCAAAAGATATAGTAGAGCAAGTAGAAAATGCTGCTACCGAATTAAAAAAATTATTTCTTCATCCGAAAAGATTCATAGAGAATTTGACCGGTCTGAACGAACCCGAGATATTTGAACATGAATTCAAGTCCTATCAGATCAAAGAACAACAAATATTTGATCGACTTAGCCGTAAAATGAAAATCAAGCGCGGGAGTCATGAAACCATTGAATGGTTAATCAAGCGCAATTTCTGGTGGGGTATTGCAGATCCGGCACTACGATCCGTAGACAAGGATGGATGGAATCCAAAAAAATCTAAAGGTCTTCGAGGTGGACTGAACACAATCCTTTATGACTCTCGTCAGGTATTAACCCTTACTGAAAGCGACATCGATGCTTCAAGCCCGCGCAGGATTAAGATAACCCAACCTCATGAGGGCGTAGAAAAGCAAGTCTACCATGCCTATTTGACATTATCAGAACTTCCTGAGTCTATGGAAATGCCAGGTAGTGAGTGGCTCTATAGTGCTGCGACATTACCATTCCCCGTTCAAATGAGTGTCAAGGTAGAAGTGCTTGAAGCTAGGGATGCATTGAAGAAACTCAGCAAAAAGAAGATGGATATTGATAATCAAGTTAAAAACATCAATGATGCGGGCGCAGCTGTTCCAATTGACTTGCAAGAGAAGCAGGACCGAGCACTATATCTTGAGGATGAGTATAAAAAGCGCAAAAATCCAACTTTCCTCACACATGTAACCTTTGGTATATATAATACTGATTTAAACATGCTCAAGAGCAATGTAAAGATCATCCAAGATCATTACCGCGATTTCGGTAACATTCACGTAGAACTGCCTGCAGGTGATCAATGGTTACTTTTCAACGATTTTATACCGGGGTCCCCAAGATATGTATCTGATTACATACAACGGATTCCCCCAGAGACTTTAGCAGCTGGAATGATCGGTGCGACTCAAGAGCTTGGTGATGGTGTTGGATTTTACATTGGTACTACTGGCTCCTTGGAGCGACCTGTGTATGTTGATCTAAGACATGCCAGTCAGATTAACCGATCACCATCTATTAGCGAACACGGAACGTTAGGTGGAGGTAAATCAGTACTCCTTAACCTTCTCGGTTATCAAAATGCCATTCAAGGTGGTAAAACCCTTCTATTTGATCCGAAAATGGAGCGATCACACTGGCCTGATGCATTACCCGAACTCGAGGGACAAATTCAAGTTGCAACACTTTCTTCTGAGCCTGAGGATGAAGGGAAGTTAGACCCCTTTTTAATGTTGTCTAACATCGAAGACGCAAAAGAAGCAGCAATGGACATTCTTTCCTACCTTGCAGCAGTAAAGACGAACTCGATAGAGTATTCTTACATTTCACAAGCAGTAATGGAGACTGCAAGCCAACCAGCACCTTACTTAGCCAAGTGTATAATCATTCTCGCCGAAATGGGAAAGACTCGTCCTCCTGCAGCTGTTATAGCAGAAGTGTTAGATAGCTTTAAAAATCTATCATTTGCTAAATTGCTTTTCGGTAACGGTGAACAAAAGACTATAAACATGGATTACGCATTAAATATTCTTCAAATTCAAAATTTGAAAATGCCAGCCGTTGAAAAATTACCTGAGAACTATTCACTTGCTGAGAAAATGTCAGTCGCAACCATGTACTCCATTGGCCGATTTATGGATCGATTTGTTTACTTCGACCGAGGAATCTTTACTCTCGCAGCAATGGATGAGGCATGGGCAATTATCAGGACACAAATCGGTAAAGAAATGGCAGAGAAGGTTATTCGTACTGGTCGTTCTCTTAATGGTGGACTCCTGATTGCCTCGCAGAATGCAACAGACTATTCTGGTGATTTAGCTGGGAACATTGGCATGAAATTCGCTTTCAGAGATGCGGATTCTAAGAAAATAAAAGACACCCTGTCCTATTTTGGTCTCGAACATACACAAGAGAACATGGATGTGGTTAAAAATCTAGAAAATGGTCAGTGTTTAATGCAGGATATTTATGGTCGCGTTGGAGTTCTTACTGTTGATGTTGTCTTCCAGCATCTGTTTGATTGCTTCGATACTCGTCCACCGGAAGCAAACGATGATAACGAATTTGAAATCGAAGAGGAATCTGATTTCGCAATATTGCAACGTTTCTCTAAATATAACGAGGAAGTGGCAGCCACGTCGGAGGAGGATGATGATCTTGATCCGGATGATGAGGAGGATTAAGCTTCCCTCTAGGCAATCCATCGTTATTCTTGCAATTCTGTTTTCTATTGTCTTTATTACTATTCCAGCTCCTGTGACCCATGCTAACTCGGTGGATAATATGATACCTAGCTGTCCAAAGGATGATCCTGCATGTAAGAACCAAGCATCCGCGCTTTATAACAAGTACGGGGTTTCTAAATATGCTTTTCAAACATTGACCGACAAACGCTCAGTTTGGAATGTCGGCGCGAAGGCCGCGGATACTATAAATTCCATTTATGACCACACCCTTAGCACGGTATTTCTGATTGGGGTGCAGATCACCCGCTTCTTTAATTTTATCGTACGTGAAGCCTTCACCTTTGGCTTTATGAACACATTAATAGATGGCATTTCAGAAATGATTGGAAATATTACTGGCGTAAGCAACGGTTCAATGGGAAAAGGTCTGTGGGACAGCATGTTCGGTATATTCGCCTCCGCAACGCTGCTTTATATGCTTTGGCAAATGATTCGTTTTCGCTTTCTGGAGACCTTTCAAACAGCCATATCATTTTTACTGGCATTAGTTATTGTCCTAAGTTTCTTCTCTCAATCTGGCACTGTATTAAAATTCATCAATAATGCTGCTACCGAGCTTGGAGATACCATATATACTGCTCTTGCCGTACCAGGAGGGCTCAGTGGAAATACCTCTGACGGTATAACTGCTGTATCTAGTCAAGTATGGATGGAACTCGTAATGAAGCCTTACACCATGCTTCAATATGATGATGCATCAGCATATGAGAAGACTCCAGCAATCATAGATTCAGTTCTTAAAACTGATCCATATTCTGATGAAAGAATAAAGGCGTTAGAAAAGGCAAAAACCACATATCCGGCTGTAGCCAAAATACGTTCTGATGAACAAATGCTTATCCTTCTCTGTAATGCTATTTTCGGGTTAATTATCATAGGGTTTCTTAGTTTTTGGTCTCTCGCAACGATCTATGCTCGTCTAAAGCTGTTGCTACATGCTGTTTTCATGGCAATTACTTTATTAGCTTCGCTACTTCCGGGTCGCGAAGCGAGTTTATCAGTCGTGCGCAGTCAATTCATAAAGTTAATTGGACTATCACTAACAACTACAGTTACGTTCTTCTTCTTGGACTTATCCATAGTGATGGGCCATATGGCTTTCAACGTTGTCTATAACTCAGGAGCTGGTTGGTTTGTTGCAATGCTTGTGGATGCTATTATGATTTTCGTTGTATTTAAGTATAGAAACGAAATTGGTAATGTGTTTACTAAAGCAGTAGGGACAATCCCAATGCAACAAAAGGCAAAATCGACCTTATTGGATGCCGTACAAAGAAACGTAACACGCTCAATCTATAAGAAAGCTGGCGGGGCTGTTAGTGGAATGTTTAACCGCAAAGAACATGAGGGTGTTCCTAGTAAATTCAATCCGAACTCCATTCATAAAGCGGGTAATAACCTTAATGATGCAACAACTGCAAGCATGCAGCTCCGCTTTCAAAGAGAGAAAACTGCTGCAGAAGATCATGCAAGTGAATCCGGACAGCCTGTTCAGTACACTCCATTTGTCCAACGCGTAAATGATAACATGCTAAACGGGACAAAAAACCCATTTCGCGGCATGGACAAGGAGTGGAAAGAAGAAAAAACGCGGCTTAAAGAAATTAAAGATGATGGCGGAGATGTAAAACAAGCCATCCTTACACAAGGCGTAAATGAGGGAATGAACGACCAACAAGTAGCCTCGACCATGTACTCCAACGAGAATGCGATACGCCAAGCATCCATGTACATGATTGATCGCCCAAAGAAAGCTGTCAATCAAATGAAGCGTGCCGGAACTTTAAATAAGAACCGGAAGTTAGAAACAACGGTTGACGATTTCTGTATGATCGAGTTGTTCCAACGTTATAAGGTGGAGTATAAACAGGCAATTGACACTTCAAACGTGACCGGTGAACCTGTCAAACACACTGATTTTGTGAATAAGATGGATACCCGCTTCAAAAATTCCGGTCTAAATACGACCCAAAAAGTAAATAAATTCATGCTTTCGCGTAAAGGTCGTATCGCTGCAGCACCAGCTTTCCAAAGCATGCCTGAGTTTACACAGAAGCGGGATGATCTTCTTCGTGCTAACGAGGCGTTTATGAAGGCTACTGCTCCGCAGGAGGGTGTGCCGATGCCTATTGCTGAAATTAAACGCGCACCACTTAGCAATGGAGGAGTATCTAGATTAATACCGGCTCTGCCTAATGCGCGATCACCACGTGAATTACAACTCTCTAATTCTGGAGGAGTACCTTCAGTTGTAAAACAAGATATTCCTATTACTGTTTTAGCAAATGGTAAAGTTCAAGCTTCTATTGATATGACAAGAGTTAAACTACCGGACAATCTTAGAAAAAGCATGGACGAAGCTAAAGCGGGACTATCACGCACCGTTGCCGCACTCGAACCGGGAGAGAAGTTTCAAATTGATACCGTTGCTAAGACAGCCGTCCTTATCAATATGAAAGAAAAAGTGTCGGCCAAGGTATCCACTGACCTTAACACTGTAAGTAAAGAGCTAGAAGTAATGCGCCGTGCAAACGGTACGAAACTGACCGAAGCTACGGTAAACCATAAGCACAAAGAAATCGAATTAAAGGTTGCTAAAAACGCTCAAACAACCCGCACGCCCAAATTGAGGAAACGTGTAGAAAACAATAGCAGCAGTTAGGAGGGATTATCCATGGCCTCGCTCGACCAGGCCACGGAAATGGCGAAGGGTTTCTTGAAGCAGCGTCTTAAAGACCAAATTAGAAATCAGGTCAGCTCTCAAGTCGCAAATCATTTTGCCTCGTTCTGGTATGTGTATGCGATAATCCTTGCCATTTTCATATTCTTTTACGTCATAGCCGCGGCGATATCCAGTACACAAACACTCGCCGCTACTGCTTTTCTGTCAGAGAAATTCCTACCACCGCAAATCTATGTGCCAGACATAGAAAAGACAATGACTGATGACTTCGGAGAAAGGATCCATCCGGTGACTGGTATACAAAGTTTCCATAGTGGAATTGATCTTGGTATTCCAATCGGAACGCCCGTATCCAGCTCTACGGATGGTATTGTAAAGACGGTCAATTATCCAAAGACCACCGATTCAGAAACTGCCCAGAGTACTGGGATTTATGTAGCCATCCAAGCGAAGGACGAAGACATGGAAGGCATCGTAACCAAATACCTTCATTTAAGCGATGCATATGTGATTCCAGGCCAAGCCGTACTTAAGGGACAGATTATTGGGCTCTCGGGCAACACTGGGCGATCAACCGGTCCCCACTTGCATTACGAAATGATTCCTGATGGTACTGAAGCGATAGATCCCACGCCATTCATCGCTATTATTTCACAGGTTGTAGACGTGGCAGCTGACTCGGCATTCGAAGCGATGGAAGATGTTGATTGGTCTAATGTAACCGGATTTGGTTACCAAACCGATACCCAGCTTTATATCAGTAATATGTATATGGAAAGTGCGGCACCTGCTTTTAAAGAGCAGGGAACCGTCTTTACTCGTATTTTGAATGGAGGCGGACTGGTCGGCTCAGGAGGTGGGAATGGAGGGGGTGGAACAAGTGGTCCTGGTCCAGTTATAAATGTTCCCACAGAGTTCGGCACCCTATCCAACCCATTTTTCCTAAAATGGGCACAGTATGCAATGGATTCTGAAGTAAGGACAGGAATTAAAGCAAGTGTAACACTTGCTCAGATGGCGCTTGAGTCTGCATGGGGTAGAGTAGACATTTGCAATAATGTATTTGGTATTAAGGCAGACCGGCGATGGACAGGACCATCCTGTAGCGCGAACACAAGTGAGCAAAGCGGGGGGGCCTCTTACCATACAACTGCAAAGTTTCGCTCCTATTCGAGCTATGCGGAATCATTCGATGATCATGCGAATTTTCTTATCGTAAACCAGAGGTATACCACAGCCCGCTCCAAGTCTAACCCGTTTGAATGGGCTAACGAGCTGCAGAAGGCTGGATACGCTACAGACTGGCAATATGCAAACAAGCTGAAGAGCATCATGATGCAACACAACCTGACAAGTTTGGATAGGGACCGCGGCATTGACCAAGCTACTGGCGAGCGATGGAGAGACGTTTCTATTAACATTGTTCCTGTTGTTAGTAACCCCCCTATAATAGCTCCACCCACTCCTATAAATACGCCTGAAGCAGTTGAGAATATGAGTGATAAAGTGGTAGTAATGTTCGGTATTCAGCAGGCATACGGCAATTATGCACGTCATGTGTATCGAAGCAAACCTGATCCAAAAAAAGTTGAGGTCGTATCCTACTCGAATATGATAGATCCGTATACGAAAAAACCGATCATCAATTTGGTAAATTATAATAATGTGCTAAACTTATATAGTGGGGAAACAGAGGCGCCTAGTATCTATATCAAGGACGTACCTGATGCAATTTCTGTTACCCTTGAATCGGATTTAGCCGGAGACCTTCACGTTACAAACGTAGAATATATAAAGGGGCAATACTGATATGAGAGCTCAAATGATGGACAAGCTATTTCTTGAATCCTATTTGATGATGAATATGGAAATCACGTTTGTTGGAGTTAAAGCTTGGTTTGAAATGGCTGGCATGCCTATGGATGATGTATCGTTGTTCCGGGCGCTATTATTACCGGAGAAGATTGATAGCGCGCTGCAGCCCGAATTGACCCGTCTGATCGTATATCGTTACGAGGATGTGTTCTTCCAGGTTAATCGGACTTGCAATTCTACAGATGGTGATGCTGACCCGCTTCAGGATGTATACGATCCATTACACCAGTTCCTCATTCGTCTGATGAATACCCTGTCTCTTGCCGGCGAACAAAACGCCATGATTGATCTTGGGCTGGAGCTTAATCTGGACCGGAAGCGGGAGACCCCACTTTACCCTACACTTCACAGATTTTTTCAAACATCATAAGAACATTCTATCAAAGACCGACTCACTTGAGCCGGTCTTTTTTTATTGGAAACCCTTCTGTTACGAATACCCATAAACCAACTCCAATCACTAGATATTATGTTAAAATACACCTATCAAATCAACATAGAACGGAGAGAATCGATGTTCATCAACAAACTGAATGCTATCTCATACAAAGGCTTACGAGATCTGGAGGTCAACTTTTACCGGACAAAGACTGATAATCCACTTCAGATTTCTGTAGTTGTAGGCGACAACGGTATTGGAAAAAGCTCACTGCTACAACTAATTGCTGATATTTTTTGTCCAGAACAACGTTCAAAAAAACAGAAACACTCAAAATCATTTAAAATATCTTATGATATTTTAATCAACACTGAGGAAAGTAAGGGTACTGCTAGCACTAGCTATCAAATACCATATGAAAGTGATAGAGATTATCCAATTCATTATCCGACTAAACTAATCGTTTCATCTCATTCAGCGTTTGATCCTTATCAAGCTGAAGCAAGATATGTCATGCGTAAACGTCCCGATCCTAAAGAAACTAAATATGTTTACTGTGGTCCTAATGATCATAATCATTCAAGCCTTGAAACAGCCATAAATGCCATTTTGGATGCTTATAAATTCTATGATGAACGAATCTTAAAAAGTTACCGTACTCTTTTTAATAAAATTGGGTACGGGGAATTAATAAATCTAGAAGTGAATTTTGAATTCATTCCAAAACTAATAAGAGAATTAGATTTATTAGTTCAAGAAAACAATATTAACCAAATTTTTCGTGCAGAACTTGAAAGACATCTATTAATACTCGACGATAAAAGACGTTCATTTAAACGTACGAAATCAGGACGATGTTATTATGTTCCTATTGAAGCTTTAGATCTCTATTTTCTAGAAATGTTACTTGTGGTAGCTCCGTTGGATGTTCCTCAAATTATTCGAGATATCTGGTTTTTATCTGAGGATGGAGTGTCAGAAGTACCACTTTCAGAATTCAGTTCTGGAGAACTTACAATGATTTATCGATTCTTACCTCTCGTAATGGAGATTGAGCATAACAGTATTATCCTTATAGATGAGCCGGAGACACATCTACATCCAAAATGGGCTCAGGAATTCATTGGATATTTACTTGAACTCTTTGGAGACTTTAATACACATATTATTCTAGCCACACATTCTCCAATTATCATTTCAGACGTCCCGACTGAGAGTTTAGTCATCCTTGATAAAGCCAATGGGGTTATCTCACAACGGCTGCCGAACGATCGTACCTTCGGAGTTTCGTCTACAGATATTTTAAAAGATGTATTCTTTATGAAGCAGCTGCCTGGTAATCAATCGGCGGAATTGATTAAGCGTATAGAAAACCAATTGATAAGTGGAGATCCAACTCTAATAAGCGAAGCGCGCCAGTTATATTCTACATTAGGGACAACTTTTGAAAAGTATGAATTGTTTCAAAAATTCAGAAAGCATTTAGGAGAATAGAATGAGAAGTGTGCCTCTATTAAAAAAATATAAATTATATAAATTCACTAATCATTTTGTTACTGAGTTGTTCGAATGGGCATGCAAGAACCCTAAAACAGCTAACGACAAGAAGAACCTTATCAAAACGATTTCATCTAGTAGGCTGCTTAGTATTGCCAAAAAATATCCTCGGGTTCGAGCCGAGATGTCTAATTTATCGAATATTGATCGTATAGATCACATTTCATCAGCCTATCTTTACTATCAAAAGAACTATCAAGAAATAATGAGGGGACAAAAGAAAAATATTTTTATTCACGAGAAATATACGAAGATACTTCATAAAGCCTTCTCTTACTTTTATGAAGATTTAATCGATAATGAATTTTTCTGGAAGATATATAATCCAGGGAACGATTTTCTCACAAAAAGTCAATTTAGAGCTTCTATCCAATCGACTATTAAAATATGCTCCTATTGTGATATAAGTCTCATTACAGAAACGGATACTAATCTGGATCACTTTTTACCAATTTCCAAATTTCCATTTTTGGGCATCTACTGGGCTAACCTTATTGTTGCTTGCGTAAATTGTAATGGCAACTTAAATAAATCAAACAGATATCGTTTACCTGTTCTTCACTCTTACTTTGATGAAATCCACGAATCCGTAAAATTCAATTTTGATCATGATAAGCAAACTGTCCGACTGCAAGCAAAGAATAAACATGCAACTGTTGTGAGAAGTGGTTTCCGAGGTAGGAATTACATTTGGCTTTTGAAACTGGACACAAGGCTTGAGGATACCTGGCATACCGTAGAACAAACTCGCGAGAATCTGTATATGGCATTAAAAGGAATTTACAATAAAAATCCGTATTATAAGGAATACGCCGACTTAATTAATTGGTTTGCTGCAAATAAAATTATGCCTTATTATGGACAAACCTCCTTCTCAAAATTGAATTTAGATTATTGTGAAGATCGAAAAATAAACGGTTTCCAAGATTATAAAGATTGGTTTACATCAGAGAAAAATGCTAGTAATGCTTTTTTTGCATCGTTAAAAAAATGAAAGGTATACAAAGAGGAGTAAGGGTGCAGGCCTCCCAAACTCCTTTCCTATTGCCCGCTTCAAAATTTTCCTATATACTTGTTGTATTATGAAAAACCATTAATTATCTCCGCAGACACGTATTCAGTGGAGAAGGAGCGTTATCTTTTAGATAACAATTTATAGTGTAGCCTCGAAGCAGAAAGTGCATTCCAATTTCTTATTTGGATGTGCCTTTTTTAGCATTCGGGGCTATTTTTTTTGTCTATGTTCTGACAAGGGAGGAGTAATACGCACGTGGATCATATGAAAAAATATTGGTCACATGAACTGGATTGTATTCGCAAAGGTGTTAACAGACAGGACGGTTATCAGACCACGATCTCTCCCCATTACATAAACGACCGCTTTAACAATGATTCATATGCGGATCGAGTGTTTAGCGAGCTGGATATCCTTTGGGCAATTTCTAAAGGGCGGATCGTAGAGGGATATGATAGTGGAGAAAATGGTCGAAATGGTTCTAACAAGGGTCGAAACCCAGAACCAGAACGTACTATTGTCGGACCAGCTGTATCGGGTGATTATTGTGTGGTTATCGTGTTGATGAAGACCGGTACACGGTTTATCGTCAAAACAGTATTCCCCGCAGATCGCGACCGTTACACGAAACACATTCCGACTGGAGGTAATTAAAAATCCTATCTATTATTGAGGATGGTGATGAACGATGCCTACAAAAAATTCCGATCGAACAAAGGCTTTAGTTTTAATGTTCTGGATCATCGGTACTTGGATTGTAATCGATCGTTTATTCTTCGGTTAATTTGATTAGATTGTTTGGAGTAATTTAAAACCCATGATAAAATTAGGTCATAGGAGGGATGTTTATGTCTCACTGTGATCGATGTAGAGGAGAAATTCAAACTATGTATATTAAAAGCGAACGCCCATATGAAGGCGGGTTATTGGTAGTTACCGATGTTCCTGCAGAAGTGTGTGGGTGCGAAGAGGGACAACAAATCTTGTTAGGTGATGGTGCCATGATAGCAGGATATGCGAAACATCTCGCAAGTCTGAATATCGTCGGTAAAGTAGAGGTTTCGCTTAATGACCTGAAGGGTAAATATACAATTCAGGACTTCGTTTCCAAAAGCGTGTCACCCGCTTAGGAATTGGCTTAGGAATTGGCTTAATAATATCATATTGGATAGTAATTAGAAGGCGTCCCTGACGTCTTTTTTTTATGTCTATAGGGGGTAATTATTATGATTACACGTATATCGATTCAGTTAAACCAAAGCTTAGTTTGCGGTGGATGTGCTTTCGTGGAGCGGGATGGCCAAACGGAAACCATATTTTTTGATGTGGTTAAGAGTTTTCCAATCGCAGTAATTGTAGGCAGCCGCGGGAAACAGCTTACGGATAAGGATGCAGATTTCTACGAAAAATCGTTGCTCGAGTTATTTCTCAAGCACGACATTCCTCTCAAAATCGGGGCATACGCAGTATCTGCATGAAAATACTGAATTGAAGGGTGGTAATTAATATGAAACATGAACAAAAAAAAGTGTGTCTCCTCCTTAATCTTGGTGGATTCGAGGCACGCATGGATGAGAATTTAGAACTCGCTAAAAGATACGGGGAAACGGTTTATTCATTGACTGGTGAAGGATTGGTCAAAGTCGAAGAAGGGACTTATCTTGTTCCTACGAGTGTTCTCGTTCTTACTCCTGCAGAGCTTTTTATATGGGGTTCACAAATAAACGAGCAGCTGCACGAGGAAGGCTTTGAGGCAAGAGATGCTGTCATTTTAGCAGCCGGTAAGCAACATAGAGGTATCCTTCCTCTTGGCACGACTATCGCCCAAGGCATTAAGTTAGGGGCGTGATGCTGTGAAGCTGGATTATATTGCTTTCAAATGGCGCATAGATTTGCCACTTAACGCGTTAGTAAAGGCTTTTGAACAATTGAAGCTGCAACCTGATGCCAAGAAACGTAATTATTGGACCCGCTCTATTGGTGATCATCATCTGCAAGTGGAATATAGACCTGGCGTTAGTAATCAGGAACGATCATTCTTTTGGATCCGATGGCAACATGCAAACGGAAACACAGATAAGAGTGGTTTTGAGCGTTTGCTTGCCGAATGGTTTTATCTAGTCAACCAGTACTCGCCAACAACGGTTTACTGGATGCAAGCAGTTATTCATGTCGAGGAATTCCATTCACTATATGGATTCCAGGAATCATCACCACGAATTTGGACAAAAGAGGAGAAGCAGTATCGCTATTCTTTCTTTCCGATAAAGCCAGGCATCTATCATTTTGAAGTCCGGTGTAAAGATGGAAAGAAAGCGATCCAGCATCATCGATTTTCGACTTGGCTAGAGGAGATCAAGCATAACCTGCTCGGTAATACTCGCCCAGACGCTCAGATTCAATTTGATATTATCGCTGCCGGTTAACAGGCGGTTATCAAATGCAACATAGCAAGAAGTTGGAGGCAATTGGAAGGTTTTAAAAACCATAATGTAGGGAGGAAGCCCACTACCAAATGTACTGGGGAATTCCCTGGCATTTGGTTGGGCGAATAAAAATGAGTATACAACAGAAACTTTTGTTAATGAAATGTTCTCGGATGACGAAATCCCGTGAAACCATAAAGAATTGCACCGTTATTGGTCAACTCAGTTCACGGAAGTAGTTTGTAGAGAAAGTGGGAGCGCACTGCGCTCCCATTTCACATTTCTGAGACTAGGAGGATATAAAAATGTACGATAATGTCTCTGTTTTGAATAAATTTGTAGTTAAGGAAGTACGAGAGAATTACTACCAAACGTGCAACGCTGGTTCGCTGTCAAACAAAGAGTTGATGGTCACCATTTTGGCCCCGCTTCTACGGAATCGTCCAATTTCTACTACTGCGGATGATATCCTTCAGAAAGGGTTGCCTTATTTGGCCTCTTTGTCTGAATTTGAACTTTCAACAATATTCGGATTAGACGAGAAGAGCAGCTTCAGTCTGATGGCCATATTCGAATTTGCGAGGCGTGTTGGTAAAATCAATCTCTCTTCCCCAGTGTTTATCAGAACGGCAAAAGATGCCATTCCTTTGATCGAAGACCTTAAGTATCAAGATAAGGAGCATTTTGTTGCACTATTCTTAAATACGAAGAACATGGTCATTGGACGAGAAGTGGTTTCAATCGGACATCTAAACGCTAGCCTTGTTCATCCCAGAGAGCTGTTCAAAGCAGCCATTCGACAAGGTGCAGCATCCATCATAGTCTGCCATAACCATCCCAGTGGTGATACGACCGCCTCTCCGGAGGACATTGCCATTTCAAAACGAATCACTGAAGCGGGAGAAATTATCGGTATATCCATAATAGACCACATTATTATCGGTGGTCTTGGTGGCAACAGATGGGCTAGCTTAAAGGAGCAGGGTCTAATATGATTCCTATATTAGAATTCAAGATGGATTGGTAAATATTCGAAGCTAAATCATAGCAAATAGTCAAGGAAATAGGGAGATGGCGCATAGTTTGCCGTCTTCTTTTTCTATTTCAAGGAGGTAATACGAATGTTCGAAAATTTTCTGGTCCTATTCATAACGATCGTTTTTACGATCATGCTAATCCCAATTTGCATCACAATCCTACTTCCATTGGCCACCTTAAGTCGCTCCTTACTGGCGCAGTATAAAGGTAGATACCTTAATCGCTATTTCGTCATAAGTAGGCGAAAAGACGGTACCTACGCCCTTCACTTTCTTCCGTTTCTAGGCTTCTACAATCTCGGAAAAATAAAATTCCTCCGATTGTTAGTCGATGCGATCCAGAAGTTTGAAAGAGGCTATCCGGACACTATTCTAGTTGCAGAAACATTTCTCTTTCAATCTGCAACAAGGGCCAATAAAGCGAAGATCTTACCAGGCAGCCGAAACTATATTTTCAGGTTTCGGCTAATCATGGATTTTCTCATTCTCCTAAACCTAGCACATTACCGGAAAGAGAGCGGTCGCTGGGTATTCGCTGAATACATACGTGAAGTCCATGAGAAAGTTCCTGTGGAGTATATCATCAACGCGAGGAAGTAACTGAGGTGCATTCTGAGATCAAAGATGGATTCAAAGCATAAAAATTGGAGGTAATTCACTATGAAGCAATTAGATACGATTCAACTTTATCCCGCCGGTCGTCAAGTGAAGATGAGCGCCGGTTGGAACCATGCCTCTAATTCACTCGTTGGCCGTGTTGGTACTGTAGTCGCCTATAAGCCATTTAGCGTATTCGAGAAAGAAGATCGAAACAAGGTCGTCTTCCCCGACGGCAGCTATGTCATTTGCGATCGCGATTATCTCAGACCACTCATGCGTGATCTGATAGTTGAAAAGCTCGCTGGCATACGTATGACCGCTGTACGCACCTTCAATGCCATCGGAAGGATTCAATCCCGCTTCCTCTCTAGGATTGGAGGGTGACCGCATGGAGAAGGTTGAACAGATCGATTTGTTTGAGGCCCTAGAGAAAATTGAAGAACAACTCGCAGCTGCGATGAAGCCAGTACCTACTAGAGTAGTTAAGGTTGCATCGCCGCCTGTTTTCCCGGATCTAAACAATCCCCCTCTACCGAATAAGACTCTCTTACAAAAATGCATCGATACTCTATTATGGCCTTGGCACCTTCTGACAAGCTTATTCGGTCTTGGTATATGGGTTAATGTCTATACCGTAACTCGAGGTTTTGGTGGTAGAGAAAATGGTGGTTGGTGTTACCTAAAATATGAATGCGAGCATTCTGTTCAGGTCGGCGTCTGGGAAGTGGCTGCGATTCAGAAATATTGGGAGACGCAATATAAGATCAGCCATAAATGGGGCGATCTTTGTTCTAGGAGAGGTGGACAGGAAGTCGTCGTGCTTATTGAGAAGCGAAGGGCAGCAAGCCAGACTGCAGGAAAACCTCTGTTTGGCCCTACTGTAGCTCATACCTTTCCATACTCACTTGTTAAATAGCGTTTAATAGTAATTAATAGTAAGTAATATTCATAACCAAGGAGGGAAGCTCCGCTGTAACCATATGGCGGGCTTGCCCGCTTGGTACACGAGCGCTTTAATGAGCTATCTGTATGTATTGAATGGTGGGACAATATGAACCCTCAATTCACAATTAAAGCAATGCAAAAGGAGCGGGCATTCTTCCGTAAATTCGGAAAGGAAGGGTATACCTTTCTTACGGTTAAGGGAAAAAAACCAAATATCATCCAGAAAGTTACTTCGGATTTCATATATATTACAACCGGAAAGAGCAAGCGACCCAATCGCATTCCAAGAGCAAGCTTACGCCGTGCGATTGCCTATCTCTTTTATCGTCGTGTGATAACTCTAAAGGCGTTGATCAAGATCAATTCTTTTTCAAGCGCGCTAGCAGGGTTAATCAAAACGATCATGGTTGATATTTGTAAGGTTTCAGAGACGAAGACCGGTGGTGTTCGTCTTAGCTTGCGTGGCTTACGATATATTTTCAGTGGAGTAAGTAAGTCGAAAGACGATATTCGTATAGTTAAGCAGAATGGAGGTACTTTCATATTGCTTAATTTCGTTAATCTCCGTTCAGACCTTACAGACCGCTGGAAATTAAACCTTCGCCAACTCGGATTTGATTACAAATGCGTAATCCTAGATCCTGGTGCAAAGACCATAGCTGAAGCAGCACAAAAGGGGAAATTCATAAAACCAATCGATCTGGAATCTTATGCAGAATTTTGTAAACGACATTCCGATTATATATACCAGTTCCTAACGCTAGATATTATCGGAGATCCAGAGACTACGCGCAGAAATACGCACTACCTAGAGCAGGCTGTCGGACGAAAGCCTGTCCCTATCTTTCATGTACAGACTTCTCTCGATGTACTTGAGGAAATGGTAGAGGAGGATCACGATGTTATCGCTATAGGCGGTTCAGTGTTGGTTAGTCGAAGGAAGCGGGCGGATGTGTTTGCTGAAATCTTTCGTCGCTTCGGTGACCGTGCGAACTTCCACGCACTCGGTCTTGGGACAACTCGGTTGCTGATGCAATACCCATGGTTTTCTGCAGACGCGAGCTCATGGTTAAATGGTAGAATTTTTCGAACGTTGATCTCCTTAGTAGGCGACGTGAAGGCTCCTACGGGTATGACGAGTGAAGAGGCCCTAGGCTTTAACGTTAGAACGCTTGCAGCTCTGGAGGATCGATATGAGGATATACAGGTAGATTTTTCGCTGCTGCCGCCGGCTTTTGGCACTCCTCTATGTTGAAGAAGAAAATGGAGTAGGACAAACTTTTCATGTAATGAGGGAGTCCTTTATATAACCAATGGGATATATCTTACCCTAAAAGGAGATCAGAACCTTGACTACAACCTATCGTAAGCCAAGCGTGTTTATTGGCTGTTCACGAGAAGCGATTGATTACGCCCGTGCAGTGAGCAGTCAACTCGAATACGTTGCTCAGGTAAACCCCTGGTACGCTGGAACCTTTGGTGCCAACGATTACACAATGGAAGCCCTTGAAAGAGAACTTAATGCAAATGACTTCGGTATATTCATATTTGCAGCAGATGATGTAGCAATGATAAGGAAAAAGCCGGTATTTATCACGCGTGATAATACTCTATTCGAAGCGGGATTATTTTGGGGGAGACTAGGAAGACGTCGTGTATTCTGTCTTATCCCTAGGGATCTTCCGGAGCGGGACGATTTGATAAAAGGAACAAATGTTTCTGAATTTCATTTGCTTTCTGATTTAGGTGGACTTACTCTACTCAGCTATGGGCAACGCACTGATGGCAGATATACTGCAGCAGTTGATACTGCATGCGGGGAAATCATGAAAGCAATCGCCCAGGAGCAGTTGTTTCAGGATCCTCAAGGTCTTCTGGATGAAAAGCAGGCAATCATTGATCGAAAGCAGAGCCTTCTTCGTTTTTTTTGGGAGTACATCAGAAATGTGACAGTAACGAATCCTATGGAACGGTATACCGCATTTTCTGAAGCGATCCGGAACTCTTTTCTACAGCCGCATAACTTTACTACCACCGGTGCAGCAATTTGGAAAAAAATCGATGAAGAAAACATTCATCAGGTCGGCGGGAACGTAGGCCGGGGTAGAACCTACAAACTAAACGATAACGAAGGTAAAGCAGCTGGAGATCAAAGAATCTATGTTGTTGGTGCTTTCAATACAGGGGAATTTGATTTTTTCCTTCGACGCGGAATTGAAGAGGTTTACATCTTATGCTATCCTTTAGATAAGGAGCATGTTCTCTCTGTTCACATCTCGGGTAATCGAATTTTATCAGATGAACATTTTGAAGAGATTATAGGGATTAACGCTGAGCTCTTGGTTACTATTAAAGCTTTGGTCGGAGGGGATTCGAAATGAAGAGAATTGGAAGAAAACCTACGGTTCGTACCTTCGGGTCCGGACGCGTCCGCCATCGCACTGTGCGAGGGTCTAATCGCGTTGTGATCTCTACGAAAAATGGAATTAAACGAGACTCCAGCATTGGAGTTGTTTTCACAGGTCCATCCGTTGAAGGTACAGACAAGGAATACGTAAAGGTCTATAGTGGCAAGGTAATTGATAAGAAACCTTCATTCGCATAAAATATATAACCGCCTCGGCTCATGCCGCGGCGGTTTTTTTGTTTACAGATGATTTTGTTTATATTCTACCAACTAAAGGACTTTTAATTCTAGTCCACATGTTATGCTCAGGAACCCGCTTGCTGGCTAATCGCTTAAGTTTTTTTAAATACTGGTGTAGACTTAAAACAAAGTTTGATAATTTGGAATAAAGACTGATAATATTTCGGTGTAGACTACAAAAACAGTGCTTCATTAAACTATTCTAGCTAATAGTTTGTCAATATTTAAAACTTAATGGATAAAGCCTATGATGTTACACTGAAAAAAGAGCATGCCAAATAACCATCCATAGGTGGATGGAGAAGCTTTCCTAAGCAGGATAGTGTTTCCTGCTTAGGTCAGACGAAATGCTTCTTTATGGGTAAGAATCGCGAAAATCCAGTGAATGAGCTTATTTACACAGGCAATAACAGCCACTTTAAATGGCTTGCCCTCGGCACGCTTTTTATCGTAAAAGGCTCGGAGTTTTTGGTTGCGTGAGCTGCGCAGGCCGCATCGTACGGCTAGATATAAGGTTGTTCGAAGTCTTCTGGAACCGCGTTTGGTAATCCTATTTCGGGTTGCTGTAAACTTGCCGGAAGAGAAGACGCTAGGGTCGACACCGGCAAATGCAACGAGCTTCTTTGCATGATCAAATCGATCGATCTCTCCGACTTCTGCCAGTATTGTTGCAGCAATTCTGGTGCCAATGCCGGGTATCGATTGGATCAACTCATACTCATGTAATTCTGTAGCCAGAGCATCTATGGACTGGTCGAGGTTTACTAGGTGCTCTTGGTACTGTAGAAGCAGATTAATGAGCAGCTCCAGCGAGATGAGATGGCTTGAAAAAGCAGTTTCCTTGAAAGGGTTTCGCTCCGCGGCAGCTGTTAGTTTCAGCGCGCGATCAAGCGCCCATGCGGAATTCGACCGTCCAGTAAGAGACTGGATCGTCGCTGTGATGTCATTCAAAGACTTAGTCAGCACCGCGGAAGAGGTAGGGTGAAGAGCCAGAAAACGAAGGGATACCTTCGAGTACAGGTCACCAAACACGCCACGGTATTCCGGAAAGACTTGATCAAGGACAGCCTGAAACTGCAGCTTCGCTTGCACATACATATCGGTTAGAGAATCATGCTGCCTTGTCAGATAGCGTAGATTCATCATAAATTGTCCTCGTTTTTTGTACGGTTCTAATTCTTCCTTGTAGAATAATTCCCCTAGTTGATAGGCATCCGCCATATCCGTTTTCACTTTGCGTAAGCTGGTTTTTTTGGCCTGATGTGAAATTAACGGATTAATGACAATATACAAGTATTGATGTTCATCTAGAAACTGAATGACGGGGCTGTGGTAGTGTCCAGTTGCTTCTAACACTACTGCTGGACGCAGTCCAGTAATGCATTCGAGGTCCTTCACAAAATTCAAGAAAGACGCTAGTCCCTCAAGGTTATGCTCAAACTGAAAGATCTTTCCGTGCGGTATTCCTCGGTCAGTGAATGCTTGTGCATGGCTTTCTCCTTTGGAAACATCCAGTCCGATGACAGGATTCATGTAACCACTCCTTGTTATATATTCGCCGGAAGCCCCTAACCTTCTTGTCGTCCACATTATCGCATGTGATTCGGGGTCATGCCCCAACTAGCCTAATCATGGTTTAACAAGTAGGGGGGGATGAACGGAATAGCTCTCGAGATCCAAGTCTCACGGGCAGAAGCGTTCGATCCCCGGCTACCGCTATCTTACGACCACACAAAAATGAGGTCGACCAGTAATTTCTGGTGACCTCATAATACGAAAGGGCAGGATAGTTCAACCATACCTTTGAATATATTCATCGGAAAGATTTCAGCCTTGCCCACATTATCGATTCCATCGGCCTATAAAGCAAAGATTTCATGCTTATTTCCTCGTACTCTCTAATGCGTAAACCCTCATCGAATCGAAGCCCAATAACACACAATTATTCGTGTCGAAAATGATCACATACTGCTATAATGGGATATCATACCAATCCCAGACATTGTATTACTAAGGGATTCACTTAAGGAGAGAGAGACTCATGGTTAAGCTTAACAAAATCACTTTATTTCTACTTGTTGTTATCGTGGGGGCCATTTTTTCTACGGCTTCCGCTTCAGCGGCGACGGCAATCAAAACGGCCACCACCAGCTACCAGTATGGGGCCGCAGCTTTTGATCCTAAAAAGACTTATTCCCAGATCTCAAGCAAGGACTTAAATGTACAAGAAAAAGGTGATTACACCATCGTGACTTGGAGTGATCAATCTAGTCTTGATGGTACACATTTGTATATGAGCGTGGCGAAGAAAAACAAGTGGCTCTTCCGAGGGAAAGAAGTTTTGTACGTCGATGATGCCTATAATTCTTTCTCGACGATGATAACAGTTGCAAATAACTATATTTTCTATGGGAACAATGAGCACCTCGCCGTTAAAATTGTCAATTTGGATGATGGAAAAACTATCAGTGAAAAAACGCTTCAAACGTGGAAAGATGCGAACATCTTCACTTCCAATTATTTCTACCCGATTAGAACAAATGACCGCTCGGGGGTGTTATACGAAAATGGCGTTGGGAAGTATACCATTTATCTTGAAGGTGAACTTGCGAAGCCGCTGACAATAGAAGACCCGAAAAACGTACTTAGAAATCAGCTTATGTCAAAATTTCGTCCGATTGTTCTTACGACCAAACGAGATCGCCTAATCTTTAGTACATGGTTGGGCTCGACCGTATATAACATCAATAAAAAGGACATGAGTTACGACGAAACGGGTCAAGTTAAGAATTATCCTGGAACTTTGTTCTATGCAGGCGGGAAGTTTTACAACTACATTTCAAGCACCAACCCGACGATCCAGTCGCTTGATGAAAATTTCAAAACATTATCAACGACATTGTTTAAAGATACAAGCAAGAATCTAACAAGTGGAACGGCTACCGTTGGAAGTGGCAATGTGGTTCGATTTTGGAGTTATAATAACTACCAAAATACCAATTCACTTCAAGTAACCAGCTTTAACCTTAGCAAATAATAATAAATTTCCTAGCATAGAAAAAGGAGCTGAATCATCGGCCCCTTTTTCTTTCTATTTTGACGAATGGGGCTGGAAAACGCCTATTCAATCATAGTTCTATGCATTTATATACCAGCTACTGAGGGCGAAACCGTGAGTTTACAAACTAATGCAGAGACCTTTGAACGGATTATTGACCATGTAGTGCAAGGAAATCCGTTCAAAAACGGTGTAAGTGATCTTCGAGATCTCTACAAATACTATCGTGTTCAGCCCAAACATCCATATAGTTTCTCCATTGAAGAAATTGAAGAGGCCCTGGTATTAAAAATGCTTAAGCGCCTTTCCCTCATTAGTTCGAGTAAGATCAGTGAAAACATTGAAGATTTGGAAAAATACTATCTGTACCGCCATTTGAAGTTCAAGGATGAAGTTGAGCGGAATTGGAATCATTTGCAGACTCTATCGGAATTTTTAAAACGTAGCCGAAATCGTGTCGATGAAGAAAAACAAATGAAGCCAAGGGCTCTCCTCAAAATCGTCGTGCTGTCTGTAAGGATTAATCAACTACGAGAAGAGGGGATAGGGTCTTCTGGATTTTTTGACATAGACAAAGTAACTCGCCCTGATTTCTGGCGTTATGCCGAAACCGTCCTGTATCTAGAAAGCCACGTACAAAATGCAGTCATCGAAGATGGTATCCTTCGCAATCGAGATGAGGTCGCATCGATACTATTCAACCAAATTGAAAATAGAATCATTAGGTATGGAGCGCTTAACTTCCTGGACTTTATACAACTCGATTACAAAAGCACATTCGATGCTTCCTTCGGTATGTTTGATCGCTCACGCAACTTGGCTCGGAAGTTTCTATATTATATTGGGATAAAGGTTCTAACCTCGAGTAAAACACTAGAAAACCACGGTAAACATGAATCGCTGCACGATATTGTGACTATCGCGAACGTGTTGCTTAATATGTACGACTATCGGATTGACAAACCATTTCAATTCATGTTTGTGGAAGACCCGATTACATACCTAGAGAAGACCATTCGTCACGATGCCCTATACAAGGATTATCAGTACCCACCTGAGAGTACTATCACATTACTAGATCATATTTTGGACGCTTTTCGTAAAGAGCTCATCGAAGCGATCGGACTGGATAAGGAGACGTTCATCCTGATCTCGTACGAGATTTTCCAGTATGCACTCGCTTCGTTTTCATCGAAAGATAAGTTACCGAGGCTGACATTAGATGAATTAACTCGCAGAATGGACACAAAAGCTTCTAGAGGTGACATCATACGATACTTAGACAGTATGGCCAGTCAGACTGCTCTTAATGTCAAGTTTAATCATCCCTTAGAAGTCGGGGGCATTAGTTCGGATTCCGAGTTTCTAGTGCCTATTCCTCTGGGGAGCCACGAGTACCTGATGCCGAATCCTTCGATTGCTGTATTCGGACTCTATGATAAGACCCTGAGTCTCTTACGTTTTCCTACACAGCGATGGGGCGATGCGTTTGAGGAGTTCATTCAAAGGTGGATGACCGCTCATTTGGGCGAGCCTGTTCATACAGGGGAGTATGTGTACGAAGATGAAAAAGGAGAAACGGATGGCATTAGCATTGTGGGAAACAATGTAATTATTTTAGAGAGCAAGAATAAGCCCCTTACTCGTGCAGCTCGATCCGGAGATCTGGCTCAGCTTCTTTTGGATTTAGGTGGATCGTTCATCGAAAGCCAAAAGCAGGCCCTGCGGACAGAGGCAGCTCTACGCAAGGGACCTTTAATGTTGTTTGCAAAGAACAGCGATTTGCAGGAGATGAAACGAGGGACACTTACACCAATTGCCCGAATCGAAGCACCTGCAGATGCGATCTACATTCGATTATCTTGCTCGCCTGTTTTCTATGGCGTATTCAATGAGAATATCGTTTGTCGCAATGTCGTTCAAGCACTACTTGGAAGGTCATTCGTACCATCTGACCCAAAATTAGATAAAAAGTTTAACGAGTTTGAACATAATCTCAATCAGCTTGAGGGGCTGATTAATCTGTTGCAACAGGAAGCATACCCTTCTAAGCGATTAGTTCATCTGATGCACGGATCATCTTTCTTGTCATTTGGATTGATCTATTTGCTAACCAGTCCAACAGTATCAAAGAAACACCCAATAGAGCGTTTGGAGTATTTTAGAATCCTTCAATCTAGTGATTATGATACTTATTCACTACTCAAGTATTTACTTCAGTAGCTGTCAAAAGAAAATAAAGTTGTAGATTGAGAAAATAAAGTATTAGACTATAAAGCCCCATTTAGCGAACGGGCATAATAATTCAAGTTGCGGCTAGGGGCATGATGGCGGCTCTAAGAGGCTTACGCCAGGACCACTTTCAAGGCTTGCACCTATTACCGTATACTAAGAGCAATAGGAGATGACGATACGATGACGACGCCCTTTGTGTTTGATATGACCAACAGAGAAGCTTTGATACAATCCCTGTGCAGCTATTTTGGACTCTCCGAGGAGCAGGTCGAGGATTTTGTCCTCATGAACGAGGATGTTTCATTGGAATTGTTTTGCCAAACATATGACATTGTGGAAGAACAGTTGAATAGACCTGCTCTTTACATAGCCTCCTATCACAGTACGACTAATATGGATCGCTGCGCCTCCATACAAACGCTTGGTTTACTGAATTTAAGAGAGACGATACGGCAAGATACGCCCCTTGCAAGATACTTACGCGAACGCGGCGTTATGTTTGATCTGGATAACAAAACCGTATGCTGTCACGGCAATGTGTTTGACCTAAGAAAAAAACATGTTGGGGTAGTAGATTCGCGAAACAGGGCCAAAGACTTTGTCGCGTATAAACTTTACGAAGATCATCAAATTAATGGTTTCCTTTGCACGGACGATGTGCTTGACTATGGCGGGTATGTGAACCTTCGACCAGAGTTTTTAATGAATGTGGCGGAGCTATTTAAAGATTCAAGGCTGGAATCGGATTGGAAGAGAGATCCAAAGCGGCAAGCGTATGTTCTGAAATATATCGCGCCGCTGTCGGATTACAATCCAAGCACGTTTTCGATTCATCGAGAAGTTGTGGCACAAAAATCTCCTGAAGAGGTCGAGGAAATGAAAGTGCAAGGCTTGCTGACTACGGCGCTTCGAACGCTTTTTAATAGCATGGTATGGGGTACGGTGAGTGAGGATATTTCGTATTTAAATGGAGACGCTGTTGTGCCTCCACAAAACATCATCCAAATCTATACGGCCGAATCGTATACTACATTTAACGAAACGGCGTGGTGAAAAAGAGGCCCTTTCTCTATCAAAACGGGAAACGTTAGCTCAATAAAATAGCGAAAGTCTAGGGGTCATCCAGTCTAATACTTTGTTTTCTGCTGACACTTAATGCTGAACTGAATAAAATGGGGTACATTATAAACAAAATTGAAGATAAAACTTCCACTGTGGTAGATGAACTTGGGGTATTTCCTGGATTCACTTACAGATAAATAATTACTTCGGAAATTTTTTTCAAGCATAAATGGCTCTCCTACAAGAGGCTTTACTCAATTGACGGGACAGAACGATAAATAAACAATTCGGAAAAACAAAAAAATGGCGATGCTAAGGAGAGTATCCTTGCAACGTCATTTTTATTTTTGGTCAGCTACCGCCTTCTTGATCAAAATCAAGGTTGGGATTATCGTCGTAACAGCTCATGTAAAAGGTGGAATTATCAATAGAATAAATGTAAGTTATTTTGATGATGAATCTATTGTAATACTTCGTTACCGTGCCATAAGACAGCCTCATTGAAAACAGCCTTCTTATAGTTTACACATTAGCAAGTGTCATATTATAATATAAACATTCCGAAACAAACAATATTTTCCTTGCAGCTCGAAATGTTCTTGCAGGGAAGGAGCCGCTTTACAGCGATTAAACATATGCACGATAAATAGGAGACCATTTAAACATACGGGACACGTATGTTTTTTTGCGTCTCCTTTTTTTTTGTGCCCAAAAGAGGAGGAATTGGAAAATGAAATACTTATTGGCTAGTCGTACTCAATTCTCTTTTCCCAAACCTGTGAGATTTTATTGGATTTTCGTCCATGAGGTGATGAAGAAATACCTTATCTATTCTGATGATGAGCTCAATAATCGACGCTGGGACTTGCATAATGATGGGTTCGAATTACTTTGGGATTCTGCAATGAGCCGTAAGCAGGCGATTCGTTATATGGCCGATTTTTATCCAGAGTATGAAAAATTCGAAACGCTTCTAACGCCGGTATCTTTTCGTCAAGCATGCAGCTTTATCAATGAGCATCATAGACATCATATGGCGCCACAGGGAATGAAGTTTGCTCTTGGGCTATCTAATGGTGAAAGGCTCATTGGTGTTCTTACTGCGGGTAGGCCTGTATCCAGGCATCGAGACAATGGCTATACGCTAGAAGTTACTCGCCTCTGTGTCAACAATGGGTATATTCACCCCTGCAGCAAGCTTTATGCTGCTGCAAGGCGCGTAGCGAGAGAGATGGGTTACCATTCCTTAATTACGTATACGCTCGATGATGAGTCAGGCTCCTCTGTACGTGCAGCCGGGTTTCAGTTATTGGGAAAGAGTCTTGGAGGAAGTTGGAATAGTCATCGCAGACAACGGGTAGATAAACACCCAATCGGTCAGAAGAAATACTGGATGTTAAATATATCATTTTAAATTTCTTTTGGAGGGATTTTCGAATGTTACAAGTAAAGCGATTTGTAATGCTGCAAATAATAATTGCTATTTTAGCTACGTTAAGCTGCGAAAAAGTACGATTGTTTGCAATTCGCAATCGAGGGGTGTCACTAAACCATCCGCCATTACTGCCTTCTTGGTATTCCGATAAAAGTGGAATTCAGAAGCGTGCTAAAGGCAAAGATCTGGTGTTCGTAGATATTCCAATGAGCCTGCTTTTCTCCGGAGATGAACCCTATCATTCCGTTCAACTCAGATGCTCCATCTACAAGCTAAAGGGAATCGGACTTCGGTATGCAAAGCGAGGATGCCGGACATTAAAAGTCGCATCGTAATATTTGGCGGTAATTTGAAGCAAACACATATAGGAGGAATTTATAAATGGGAAGAGATCAACGATCGGGTTATGGCTGTGGAATGGATGAAAGTACAGCTCGTATGCAATTCGAGAATAGTTTGAACCGAACCTATGGATATGACACCTACGACGGTGGAGGCAACAGCATAACTGAATGGAATAAATCAGTTTGCGCAGAAAAACCGGTTCCCGCTACTGCGGCACCAAAGTCAAAAAAGGTTAAAATCATGCCAATGGCTCCTGGTAAGTTGATTTCAGGCTTCCGTATTACCAATGAAACACCTGAATTAATTCGCCACAAATTGCTTGCCATAGCAGGTTATCACAGAGGAGTAGACATCCCAGATGTTGTAGAGGAATTTGCACTTACTACTGGGGAAGCGAGCAAGAAGGCGGAGGAATTAGCTAAGAGACTCAATTCATCTGTTCATGTGTTTCCCTCACGTCTATGGCAGGATGAGTTAACGAAAAGGTTATCCGTCCCATCTTGCATCCTGGAAGTCTCACCGGTTGGCGGCAAAGAAGCTAAGCTTGGTAAATGGCACTTTGAGGTCGAAGTCCGCGTGTAATAGGTAATTTATATAATGAGAAGGGGTTGTCTCCATGCGTAGGATTGCTTTTATCACAGAGTCTTCTACCAGACAAAACGAACCCATGGCAGCTCACCGCTTTTATCAGGGACAGCGAAGTAGATGGGTTAATGCAGTCATGAACTATATGGCGGAGCGGGATTTTCCACGGGAGGATATCTTCTTTTTAAGTCAACACGGGCAGCGTATCATCGGTTTTGATGAGATTGTGGAACCATACCCTGTTCAAGAATATCATCCTCGAAAGGAAGCCTGCCGTCATTTTGCAAGTAAGATACTAGAACATGTCTTGTCATATTACCCGCTTCCATTCGTAGAAATCCATGCGGGAAAAACTGTAGCGGATCCACTTATGGAACTATTAGAAGAACATGGAATCCAGTATCGACTCTACGGCGCCGGTGTGCCTCTTGGTGCGAAGGCATCTTGCTATGAATCATTAATTGAAGAGGAGCGCAACCAACGGAAATTGAAGGAGATTAGCCGTGAGAAGCGCCACGTATCGGCAATCATAAAAAATTGGACACCTGAAGAAGCAAGTCAAATCGTATCGGAGTATGATTCCCGTGCGCAGCTTTATGGTATCGAGAATCATATCGGTGAATTAAAAACTCTGCTCGGCAATTGCCGTCAAAAACGGAAAGAAGAGAGCAAAGCACTTGCCGATCTCGAAACGATTATGGAGCAGGAGGGATCAGAACGGCAATTTTAAAGCTTTTCTTCACGCCCAAAAATCACTTTCTGATCTTCATACCAGCACTGATTATGAAAGAATCAAGAGTATCTTTGGCAAGTCAATCGCAAAATTCACTTGTTATTTGATTAAGAGGCAGTACGTAGTCCAAGCAGAAAATAGAATTAATGAATCACTGCTACGATTGCAAGTCGCTTTACTCAAATGATTCTGTCCTATTAAAGCGGCATTTATATGGAGGTAATTTTTATGATAATAGATGACCATGATGATGTTGAGATCATTTTCGAAGAAGAGAAAATGTGCCGCCTTGTTATGAAGGATAAGTACTTGAAATTCGTTTTCGATGACATGGTAAGAAAAGGTCGGTCAGAAGCAGATGCCTTACTTATCGTCTTTACCTCGAATGTAATAGGCGATTTTGTATTAACTAACCAGTACGAATCTTGTAATGTAAAGTGATTTGTAGGGTTATTAGCATATTCCCTGACAGGGGGAGCTTGAATCACGCTCCCCTGTTGAAAGGGGCGTGCTAGGAGGAATTTAAATGAAAAAAAATAACACTAATGTATTGATCCTATCAACTGTGCATATTTCTGAAGAGGCAAAAGCCTGGATTAATGCTGCCAAAGAAAAACGATTTGCAGTTGCGGTTTATGATGCAACGCAAACAATTACGGGTTGGTTTATCGAAATTCCCTCAGATTATGATGCAATTTTAAATAAGGAGAATTTTCCATCCGCTATTCTAGATATTATCAGCTACGCTGCAGCTGGTGGTTATAGATGGGCAATGCTTGATCACGCTGCAAGTCGAATCACCAACTTGCCAATCTACGAATAGTTTCTTAAGTAAACAGGAGGTATTATTAATGCAAATTGGAGGAAGTAACTCGGTTCCACGACCAACTCTCTGATTATAGGTGCGACGGAGGAGCGGGATTTCCCGTTTTGCGGTTCACTGTAGCCCCCTTCGAGCGATCGTTCAACTGGACAGAGTAGCACTTTTACGGTTCTTTCGAGACTGTATTAGAGGACAATATGAGTCCTGCCTTTTCCGAATCGATAAAATCGATTTGGAAATGGAGAGATTGGTATGAATACGACAATTCATCATGAAGAAATTAAGACCCATAGCCCGCTTCGTTGGTTTGGGGGTAAGCATTACCTGGCAAAACATATTGTTCCACTTTTTCCAAAACATCATTGTTTTGTAGACGTTTTCGGGGGCGGTGCTCACTTATCAGTTGCTAAACCACAAAGCCCTGTAGAAATCTTTAATGATATCGACGCTGAACTCATTCATTTCTTAATGACGCTGAGAAGTCAAAAGAAGGAGCTACTACTGGCTTTAGGATCACTCCCGACGAGCAGACAACTGTATAATGGATTTCTGCAGTCTGCGATCCCTGTGGACCCTGTAGAGCGTGCAGCACGCTGGTATTATCTCCTGCGACAGCGAATCATTCCTGCAAATGGTGTGCCCAGTGGATTCCGTTACGGAAAGGTGAAAAATTCAGCCATTGACTATCAAAATTCTGTCGTTCGACTGGATTCTTTCGAGCAACGCTTTCGTTCTATTTTAATAGAGTCCCTGGATTTCAGGGAAGTGATCAAACGCTATGATGGACCAAATACGTTCTTTTTTATTGATAGCCCTTATGTTGACAAAGAACACTTTTACCTGGGCGGATTCAATAAGATAGATCATATCGATCTTGCAGAATTACTACACGGAATCAAAGGCAAGTGTTTAGTTACTTACTACGGACACCCGCTCGTAATGGATCTTTATAAAGACTTCCACATACGGACGGTTGAAGCACGTGTCGGTGCTGTTGTGAAAGCAGAACTGGGACAGGAACGACGTAGAGAAACCGAATTTTTCTTTATGAATTACAATCCTGACGAAGTTGAACGGCCCTATATCAATCTCAGAAAATAAAAAAATGATCGCTCAGTTAATACAACTGTGGCGATCATTTTTTTTATTTAAATTTTCCTGCTTAAAGGCCAAGTGGCCAAAGCATGACAAAAATCAGCTGGTTTAATGCTCGCTCGTCAAAACCACGCTCTAGTTTGAAACTGACTATTATATTGACTCATCATATCCCATTTTAATCGCAGCTTGATCAAGGGCAGTATCAAGGTGGCCGCCCCATAACACACCAGCAAAATTACCACCAGCATAAAGGACTGATAATGAAAATAGAAATCTACCAGTATATCCATAGTTATAGTTTCCAAACCATTCAGATGTGCGAGTTACTCCAGTCGTGTAGGAATATCTTGTATATGCATTCCATTGTTTAGTATTTGGTGAATAACCTGCTAAACTTTTATAATCCCATACACCACCATTTGTAACACTTGCAACCCAAAATGCTGTTGTCTTATACACTGCAGCTGTTCCACTCCCCTCAATATAAAGAGAAGCAACATAGTAATCTTGGACTTCTTGTTTATTTTTAGTAGCTATACCAATCGCATTTAGAACAGGTAGCGAATTGAGAGTAGAGAAGTTAGAACTATTTCCTTTCAGAGAATATAAACTATTAGTTTGTATTTTCTTTTGATTTTTTAATTGAATATCTTTAATTGCCTCGTCATTTGATAGACTAACAAGATTAAAATCAGTATCGAAGTTATATCCGCCAACAATTACTAGATAATTAGAACGTTCCATCTTGAACAAGTAATTATCAAATAAATCCTTGTCAACAGCTAGATCTTCCGCTGAAGCGTGAATTTCTATTAATCCATCTTCGTTTAATGAAACCAGCCCACTTTTCACCACTTTTTTGTGGAGCTCATCGAGTATTTCATTTTGGTTCACTAGACTTTCAATGTTGACCCCATCTAGTAATGCATTTTGGTTCGTCAGATTTTCAAGATTGTTAATTTTGAGCCGGAGTTCATCTAGTAATTCTTTTGGGTCTGTCAGATCTTCCGTAATTGGAAGTTTCTCCTCTGTAACACTATTAGCAAAAACTGGTGAGACAGAAAAAATAAGAATAATAGCGGTTAACAATAATACTAACTTTTTCAAAAATTAACACTCCTTTGTAATTTTTTTCATTTCATTAAACACATTAACAAACAATATGAAACAATTTTGTCAACAAATTACCATTTGTGACTTTTGCTTTTTATAAAACTAAAAGTAATTACTAGAATCTCGTTTGAATAAATCGGCCACATGGGTTATAATGCGAACTCATATGGCCAAAATCCAGTAATGTCGATCAAAGTATTAATCATGTGAAAGAATATCAGAACAATTAATAATTTCATATATAAAAAAATCTATACTGTAAATATCAAGTAAATGTTCCATTATCGACATTGGGATAAAATGTATCTTATTCAATATAACACTATATATTTATATTGGCCATATTCGATAAAAAATCTAGTAAATGCTGTGATTAGAATATTTACAATACTTTTGTGGTACCGACAATCATAATTCGCTCCTGTGGAGAGTGCAGCACGCTAGTATTATCTTCTACGGCAGCGAATCATTCCTGCAAATGGTGTGCACAGTGTTGACACTTATAATGACTTCCACATACGGACGGTTGAAGCGCGTTTTTGGTGATGTTGTGAAAGCAAAACTGGGTCAGGAACGACGTAGAGAAACCGAATTTTTCTTTATGAATTTCGATCCTGAAGAAGTTGAACGGCCCTATATCAATTTTAGACTAGATGCTCCATACGATAATCGCTGTATGGACGTCGAGACCTTGCCGTTGTAAAAAGAAAATAATGTATTAGACTGATGGTACTTCATTAGAGCACTGCCCAGTGGAGTGCCGGCTATTCTTATTGATAAGTATGCGGAGTGAAAGAATATGTACCTATAGTAAACGAAACGATAAAACAAAATTCGTTTACACAATTTACCAACAAATGTATTCTTGAACTGTAGCGGAAGCACCGTACAAGTTAGGGCCTAGGGAAAGCATTCCCGTTCCTTTTTCGTACAGAATCTGTTGAGCTATTTATCCTAGGAGGAAACTTCATGAGTGAGTTTAGTCAAAGTTATCATTTACGAACCAGCGACAAAGAAGAGGCTATATCCCTTCTAAATCGCTCTGGAAAACATGGATATGTATTTGAGTCGACCAATGGATGGGTGACTTTTGTAATCGCAGATGGTAATTTCTCGGTTGACGAAGAGGTGACTGAGCAAAATACGGGCACCCTTGTTCATTATGTTTACGCCGAAGATCATGGATGGGAGCTTCTGGTCTATAACAAGAATAAACTCGTGTTTGATTATAATTGTGCATGGGAAGACAATCTCGTTATCAAAGCCAGCAAGTTAGATTTAATCGTGATCCAAAACTTAAAAACAGAACAAGGAAAACCAGTCGACAATATTGAATCAATTTTCGATGTCGAGGACATCGAGGAGTTGTTTGCACTCGAAACGCCTCCAGCTTATTTGATCGCAGACCACTTAGGGATCGTGCACTATGATTGGTTATCATACGATAGCGTTCATGATGATCCATCGTTTTTCCAAGGGATAACCGAAATATAAATGAAGCGGTTAATGTCCAGCGTCAAGAGTATTATTTTCGTTTCCGTGCGCATTAAAATTATCAAACTTTATTATAAAGCTACAACCGCCCAGCTATGAGCTGCGGCGGTTTTTCTCATGTGGTACCTTAAAGTGACTATATACCTATATACAATAATTATGATAAGGTTGTGGAAAATGATGGTATAGGAGTGTTTTAGGTGAAATACAAGATTTATGGAATTATTTTTATTTTGATAATTCTTTTGATTGGATGCGAAAGTAAAATTTCGAATAATAATAGTTCAACGGTTAGTCAAGACCCGGAATATACATATTCCGAAATACTTACTTTAATATCTAATGAGGATTGGCTCAAGGCTTCTGAGGAATTAAACACACTAGAGCCGGACTATAAAGGGGTTAAAATACTAAAAAGCATAGTATATTCAAATATTGCACTCCAAGAGGTTTCAGGAAATGAATTTTCCGATTATGCTGCTGTATTAGTTGAGATGAAGAAAATTCCGAATAAATATAATGATATACATAGTGATTTAGTAAACCAATATAAAAAAAATTTATTTGATAGAATTAGCGCTTTAGAACTTAATTCGATTTCAAATTTTATTCATGAAAAGAAATATGATAATGCACTAACAGCAATTCAAAATTCCATCTTTATATATATGGATAGTTCATATATCGGTCTTAATAAATACTCTTATGCTATGAAAATGAAAGAAAAAGATGTTTCTGTTTATTACGATTTTTTATACAAAATTCCTAAGGATTATGATGGAATACTTAATAAAGAAATAAATTTAAACAAGAGCGAGGTAGAATCAAAGCTAGTTGATTTAATAAAAAAGAAAAAGTATGAGGATGTATTGAAAATTCTTGGTAAATATACTCAGAGAGATGCCGCCGATATAACTTTTTATGCAGTAAGAACAATAGTTAAAATCCGACAAGATGTTGCTTATAGCTATAGAGCGTTAGCTGAAATTCCGGATAATTATAAAGGAATAATGTATGAGGAAATAATCTCTTATAAAGAGAAGTACAGAGGAGATCTTAAAGCATATTCGGCTGAATTATCATATCGAGAAAGATTACGAAATCAACCAGCAAAACCTTCTCCTCAGATAGGTATGAGTCCTGAAGAAGTTAACTCTTCGAGTTGGGGTTCTCCTGAAGATAAAAACAGAACAACTACTAAATATGGTGTCAGTGAACAATGGGTTTATGGTGATGGTCGTTATGTGTATTTTAATGATGGTGAAGTAACAACAATTCAAGAATAGATCATTTTGTTTCTTAAATTTAAAGCGTGTAGAGATGGTATTTATGGTTCAATGCTTACCGATGGCTCTTAGCTGTTTACTGGCTTTCGCCCCTCGTGTATAATAAATACCATTATGAAAGACGAAAAATTTTCCTTGCCGTAACATATTCGAGCAGGGAAGGAGACGCTATTCAGCGATTTTACAAAGGTACGAATAATGGAGCGCATTGGCATACGGAGTCCGTATGTCTTTTTTGCGTTCCTTTTTTCGTTCCCCAAACAAGGAGGATATTCATTTATGGAAGTTGAGAACACGAAAAACCTATACGTAAAGGCATGGTTTTTGTCACCTGAAGAGATTGAAAGGCAACTGAGTAGTTTAACTACTCCTTGGAAAAGAATAAATAATCAGTTCTTCTTCCTTGTAACGGCAGCTGATTACAACGAGGTATTATTCTCAATCCATGAATTAAATCTGACAAACGGGTCAACGATCCACGAGAGTGATATCGACTATGTACAGAATACTCAGGAAGAAATTGAGAAGCTACTCAATGAAATTTATAGCCAAGCCAACATCATATTTCGCTGAAGGGAATCATGAACCATGACAAAGACAACGTTTACGCTAAAGTATTTTTACACAATGGCTTCCTATGTAAAGAAAAGGGCTATCAACTCTATAGCCTGTATTTCTAACCGCATCAATCGAAGCGAGAGCTGCGATAACTGTGATTACTTGGATAGAGATGGATTAGATCCGGAAGTGTTAGAAATACGCATCTTGAGTTATAGCATCTCTCATTACTTGGAGAGCGAAGAGAAATCAAAAAATAAGCATTTTTTGCTGCTACAGCTTGTAAAAAATCGTTATGAATTGTTAACCGGTACCCAGCTCCGGTATCATCGGGTAGCCATGTTCGATTATAGGAACCAGGCGATGAAAGACCTTTTGATTCCATCTAAAGGAATCGTTGATGCCTATCAGCTCGCTGCAAATAGCGGGCTTAATGCTCGCCCCCTATCAATTCGTCCATGTTAATTGAATAGTTTTACCCTCTGCACGGGGGAATATCGACCTCCCTGTGCAGAGGGGGAGGGATTGGAAGGTTGTTAATTAGTGACTAAGGAGAAAAATAAAAACCACTTGTATCGAATATCCCGCTTCACTCCAGAGAGACTTGAACGGCTGCCGCTTGAAGTAGCTGGTTACGCTCAGGCAATTGGCGGGATGCCCCAAAACCATCTTGAAGTACTAAATAAGCGAGGATGGCTATTGCCCTTTCTTTTTACTTATGATGCTCTCTTATGGGGCCGCTGGGATTATTGGTTGGAGATTAAGCAGAAGGGTACGATAACCGGGAGTGGACCAATCCCAAAAATTGAGTGGGCAGATCTCGGATCGCCGAGGACGCTCGCGACTAGGAATATGTTCACAAGTTGCTTATCTCATCATGAAGCGACGATCGATCATTTTTCGGACTGGCTCCTATGGGGCCTATCCGCTACAGATGAGAAGCCGCGAATTTCAGAGAAACTAAATGAACACTTCTATCGCGAATTTGATTTATTTCTTGTTCTCGATAATCCAACAGATTATCTCTCACAGGTTTTGTGTGATGAGACCGGGAAAGGTTACAAGTCGGGGCTCGGATATTTTCCTACGCCATTTCCGATTACTCGCATGATGCTTGAAATGACACATGGCGATGGCGACCCAGAGGAAAAAAAACGGCAAACGGTAATGGATTCTTGCGTTGGAACTGGTGCAATGCTATTACCTGCGTCAAACTATTTCCTTCGAGGTTATGGCCAGGATATTTCTGGGATTGCGATTAAGCTCTGTAAAATTCAAATGTACTTTTATGCACCGTGGTACGCCAGTCCTGGTGACGTAACGGGTTATGATAAAATGGAGGTTCCAATCCAACTTGTACCCGCCATACCGAGTCGAAACGGTGAGATAACCACTGATCAATTTGCGTTTGCCTTTTGACGTTGGAGGAAATTTAATTAATGAAATATTTTAGCATTTGGAATCAGCTTGTATCTCATCTATATTAGCTGACCTACCCCTGCATGGGTGCCTAAACAATATGGCTTCCGGTGCAGAGGGAGCTAATGGAGTGATTGATATGAACAGAATGGTAATTGGATCAAAGCGTATGTATGCAGTCCTGCCAAATACAATGATGGAGTACAAGACGATTTGGTGCCGGTTTGAGAATGGATTCTATTGGTTCTATCGCTCTCAGCCAGCGGACACAGCAGAGCAGCTAGTCAAAAAATATAACAAAGTTGTACAGCCTGGACGAAGGTATTTTTGTTTTCCTGAAGGATTTGATGCAAAACTATTAGGTTCAAATGCGTTTGGGCCTACCTTACTTCAAGCAATCGAGGATCATTTACAACGTCCAAGTGACTTTAAGTTCCTACGTATCAAAGAACAGATTGTTAAGCTGGCCATTCATCATTATAGTATGACACCTGAGGCAGTTAGTTTAATCGAAAAGAGAATGATTGAATTACACCAACAGGCAGAGGAGCTGAATTGTAATGGCACAAGAGATTGAGGTGACTCTAAGAATTCGTATTTCTGACGAGCAACTGCATGCTGCCGGCATGACGGTTGCGCAATTCGCTCAAAATGTGAATCTTGACGAGCGAGGATTAGATATACCATCTGTTGTCCTCTCTCAGGAGGAGCGGGATACCGCGATTGTAATGACCAAAGTAATTGTTGGAATAAAAAAAGAGCACCTAAAACAGACAGAAGAACAGTTTATGAGAGATTACTACGGTAACGATAACTAACTCACGGCCGCTGGCCATTCTCTAGACTAGCTGGAAAGCCGTATGTACATAGAAAGACAACGAAATCAAAATAATGTGAAAATACCCGCTTAACGGGCGTTTCACTGTATTCTTTACCCTCTGCACTGGGGAAAATCTTCACTCCCCGGTGCAGAGGGGAGTAATTTAGGGGTAATTAATATGCAATTTTCAATTGAATGTAAGTGCGCTAGTGCCGAATGTAATCTTTGCGGAGGAAAGGGATTCATTCCAAGCAAAGATCTACTCTTCGTTGATATGGTAGAAGGTGTTTCTTACAAGGTAACCGGTCCTTATTCAGATGAATTTGCCTTCACGGAAGCTCACGTAAAAAGGGGACCTGATACGTTGTCATTTACCTTCATCTCGCAAGACGAAACAAATGGTGTTCAGTCACAAAGTCCTGAGATAAGATTAGTAGTAATTAAAATCGAGCTTTTAGGTCTTCTACAGAGTATCGGCGTTAAATACGGCATTCCGGAGAATGAATCTGAATTTTTTATTAAGCATCTGGTGGATCATCAAGACCTTAATAAATACGAACTTAGTGAACTGGTAGAAGCGATTGGTGTTGGCATGGAGGAGGCGGTAACAACGGGCTGCTTAAGGGAGTGGGACGCTAAATACGGCACAAATCTTCGATATATGGTATCTATTTTACCTAACAGCGAATGGCCCGTCGTAGAACGTGACTATGCCGAATTATGTGGATATGTTGTCAATCGAATGAATCATGAAAATGTCACCCTTCTTTGGGCATTAAGAGAATTTGAGAAGGACAGGCGTAATGCTCGAGGACTTTCGGTTTTTGACATTCTTGCACGTTCGGTAAAAACGATTGAGCAATTGGAGCGAGACATCATGCGTAGGATGAAGCCTGTGTTGCCTTCCAAGTTGGGTTCAGATTATGTGGAGATAGATTTTCTAGAAGCAATGGATCTATTTGTACTCGGAAGAGGAGTCTATGTAGAATGGGATACCCTAAAACGTATCCAAAAGGACAATTGGTGTGAATTAAATATTAACCACCTGCAGCGTGGGAAATGGTTTATAAACATCAGCGAATCATCTTATCAAGATTCAACTGTTCCTGTAAAACATTGATTCATTGTAATAAAGGAAATATAAATTCTTAATATCGGAAGGAGGAAGTCCCTGGTACTGCGGGGGATTTCCCCACCGTACTAGGGATAACCAAATATGAAAAATAAACTTATCTTACAGAAGGTTTATACAGTTAGTAGTAAACGGGGTAAACCTCGATTATGGCTTCAGCATATTGTAAACGAGACGGCTAATTTTAAACCGGGTACCACTCTTTATATTCATGTAGATGAATATAATAAAACGATTACTGTTCAAAATTGTCCCTACGATAATGGAGACAATGTTCACGAAGTGAGTGTCTCCTCACGGGTTAATAGAGTGAGCGGGCAGCCGCGTCCTTTAGTTGATGCAAGTGGAGAAAAATTCTCTACGGTGCTATGTATCCAAGATAAAATTGAAATCAGTGTTTATCGAAATGGTGATTATGGACAAGTGATTGTGCGCCCGCTTCGTTTTCGATTATTCGAAACAGAAACCTTTGAATCTCCTGCAGATGAGAGACTCCGTCTGATTTCCATCTGTGCTGGGAGCGGGCTTGGCTCATCTCTATTTGTGGATACATCCTATTACACAGCAACGATGGAGGTTGAGATCGAAGAGGATAGTGCAAGCGTTTTGAAACATAATCTTCCATATAGTTTTTTGATTAATTCGGATTTACGTGATGTTAATTTAGTCGCAAAAGGAGATGTAGCATTTGTCACGTTAGATTGTTCAGAATTTTCGTCACTAGGTGATTTGGACCAAGGGTATTTTGACAATTTAATTTTGGGGACATATAAAATTCTAAAAGCTGCAGAACCGCGCGTTATCTTTTATGAAAATGTTCCTCAGTTTTACCAATCGTCGACCTATTATGACCTACAACAGCTATTGTCGCATGACTTTCCTTATCATGTCGGTCCAATCCGGTTAGAAAGTCATGCATTCGGTAGCATAGCACGTCGAGATCGTTCATATGCGGTATCTTTTAGGGACAAGGAAGACTTTGATCTCTTTAGAATTCCTAAGCCACCAGCAATACGCCATAAGCGTCTAAAAGAATTCTTAGACCCGGCGTCAACTGTTCACGTGTGGAAGTCACTTGATAAATGGATGAATAGTTTTAAATCTAAAGCAGAAAAGAATAATTCGTGGTCAGAGAGGAATATCGAGAAGACGTTTGTTAGTGAAGAGGCTACTGAATTTCAGTGCATTCCACGCCGTTATCGTTCACAATCAGCGAGCAATTCTTATGTGCTAAGCAAGGACCAAAAGAGTTGGCGTTTTCTTACGGTAAGTGAGTTGCGTCGTATTTTTTCGATTCCTGAGTGGTTTGAATTTCCTTCTCATATTCCTTTATATCGAATCTATGAAATGATTGGTCAGAGTGTTTGTGGCCGAGTTATCAAAAGTTTTGCTAACGAAATAGCTTCGGTATTTTTCAGGAGACATGCTTTAGAGGGATCAAAACAGGGGTTAAATAATGATTATATGAAGTTATCTTTGGACCAGACTGGTCAGATTGGTTTTGTTATTTCGTAAGTGTGAAACTATCAACTATATAAAAGGCTCCTGGGTTATAAGCCCAAGGAGCCTTTTTTACATATGTAAGAGGAATGCTTCACGGGCGTGAGGATGTTCTAGATCTTCCTCTGTTAACGGTCGCATATTTTTCGTTAGTCGTTGCTGACTCGTCGATTCTATTTCACGAACGATTTTCTCAACTAATTCTTCTTGTGCAGCATGTCGACTTTTAATTCTTTCACGAACGCATTGATCGTAAAACGTTACGGTTTGTCGAATACGTAAGTTTAATTGATCAAGTGATGTTTTAAGATCTTTTTCATCTTCGGCTGTATATTCTTTATCCGATGCAGCGTAGTTTTCTTTTATGGCTTTAATTATGTATCCGGACAAGCTGCCAATTTCTGCGTTTTGTTTCTTTTCATATACATATTTAATATTTGCTCGAATATGGTTTTCGCCATGATTAGTGAGGAGCTCGTTTGCTGTTTTCTTATTTATCTCAAAGCGGCCAAGTAAATCGTAAACAGTTTCGCTATCTATGTATTCTGAATCATTAATTCCTATTCGCGGTGCACGATTGTTTTTATAAATGTGAAAGGTAACGCCAACAACTTTGTTTCCATTTTTTATTTCTTCAATGGTGAAACGAATGTCAGTTTTTTCTTCGAGCTCACGCTGCGCATTTAGTAGTATTCGATTTTTTAAATGACTGTAAAGTGTATATTTACCGTCTTCAATTTCTAATTTTTCTTTCAACTCAGCAAGCGTAGAAAATTTTCTTTTACCTAATGGCAGATACTGCTTGAGTAGCTTATATAGTTTCGAAGAATAAAAACTTTTAAGATACAATACGTTCCATAACTTATAATTGGTAAAATTATTTTTTAACTGAAGGAGGTAAGGGCCTAGTAACTGAGAAAATTCTAACTCAATAATCCCTTTTCCGTGATAGTAACGAGATGCTGAAAGCCAGTTTGCTTTAAGTGTTGAATTACTAGCCTGGTCTTCAATGATAACTTGCTTATGCTGCAACCTATCGATTATATCTCTAACCCGTTTGTAAAAGTTCTTTTCGGTGAGATCCAGTTTCTCCGCAATCTTTTTCACACTGAAAAAACAAGTACGGAAATGTGTGTCTTCTGGATTGATACGTGAAGCTAATATATATATTAACCGTTCTTCATATAGATCAAGATTGGTACGTGCTTCAATAAGTGCGTTGGATTCCGTTACGATATAGTGGTCGGCAATGCGATCGGTTTCAAAATCTAATTCAATTTCTAATTGATCCATGAGGCTGCCTCCACTCTCTTAATAATAGATTCATATAAAACTATATGGCACTTTACGTTTGATTTCTACTCCTTTTCGTGTGGCAGTAAAAATCTAGAAAATACATGAGAAATGCCACACGTAAGGGAGTTATTATTGGGTTAATACTGAACCTGAGAGCATTTTAAGCGTATTTCGGTTCAAATTTGAGAAATTATAGAAGTGCCACACGTAAGGGCATTATCATTTTATCGTTAAATGATCTGCCACACATAAGGGAGTGTTATTCTCTTTGTCTAATATTACACTACCTTGTTAATTATTAAAGCCATAAACATCTTTTTATATTTATATAGTTTTCTTTTTTTTGGTTTTGTATTTTTATTGTTTAAATCTGTTTTAGGAAGCAGGAATCCTATATGAATATTAACCTCGTTAACTGCTAGTGCCACATGAAAGGGAGTCATATGCCACATCAAAGGGAGTAGGCTATCACAAAAGCGGGAGTGGACCTGCCACACTGAAGGGTGTGGATAGTCACAAAGAAGGGAGTAGACTGCCACGCGAAAGGGAGTTCAGTGAAAACGTCTAATGTATAATTCAAAAGTGGTATTAATACTCCCGTTCGTGTGGCATTTCTCTTATTAAAGATAAAATACTCCCGTTTATGTGGCATTTCCTATTATTCCTATTGTCATAAACCGAGTCATCAAGGTATAATTTACCTATTACGAAATTGATTTTCTATTCTTTGCCGTCTCTTATTCGGCAAAGAAGGGTAGCTATCTTATAGCATATATAAGGGCAATTACAAGAAGGTATGTAGAAGCAGACGGGATCCGTGTGCTTTTTTTCATACCTTCTTTTTTTTATGCCCATTTTCAAGGAAGGAATTGGAATGAAAAAGTATATGTTTGTTGACCAAAAGCAAAAGGTAGCAGTTGAAAAACGGCTTAAGGATTATAACAATCTAACGGCGGATATTTGGGATTATTTAGAGGAGGCAGGCTTTCTTTTTCATGGTACGGTTCGTGATTGGAGTGCTATTTTCTTTCAGGAAACCTATTATGTTCTGCACCATTTTATTAAAGACCAGCCTCAAATGGAATGTATTCTAGCAAATAGTGGAATGAGATGGGAAATGATATTTGAGCGTAAATCCAATGCGGGAGCGCTTTTTTCTTTCCTTGAGCAAATAGGTTTTGATATGTACATTCCTGTACAAGCCATGATTGATGCCATTCTCGATGATGGGGAAGATTGGCATTATCAGAGTCCAAAACATAAATTTCAAATGTACTGTTTCCATAGTTCTTGCTCGTTGCATATTGAGGTATACATGCAGAACTTAATACCTCCTTATGGAGCAAATCGTGAACCGCAGCCTTATCCTGAAGATCGTTGCCAACCTTTTTTAGATTTTAACGTCTTCACTTTGGAGAAGGGTAAGATGGGCCGAGCGAGGGTAACGGAAGGTGAGACATTAGATATTTTGGAGGCGCTAGATGAGGATCTACTGGAAGAAACACGTAAGCGGATTAAGAAGATTTATGATGAGAATACAAGAATCGGTTTACTTAATAGTGGAGGCAAAGATAGCCGGACAGTTACACAACTAATGCTGGAACATGCCATTAAAAATCCCGATTCTACGAAGAAGATCATGGTTATTAGTGCGGATACCTTGGTTGAAAATCCAGGTGTGACATCGCTCATACATGATCTGAAGAACGCTCTAGCTGAGGCGCTGCCATGGGTGGAATACCACATTGTTGAGCCAAGAGAAGATAATACACTTCTCGTATGTATAATCGGCAAAGGGTATCAGGCTCCGTCAGTTACCTTTAAATATTGCGTTCGTCGTCTGAAGATTGAGCCGGCACGTGAGTTTCTAGAAGCAGTCTTTTTAGCCGTAGGGGTCGAGGACACTTGCTTGGTTATGGGAAGTCGTGACAATGAAAGTGGTAATCGAAAGCGCAGCCTGCAGAAATACTTCGGGGATGATTTCTATGGACATCATCCAGTTGGAGCCATTCGAACGGCAAGTCCGATTCGTGATTGGACCAGTCAGGAAGTTGTGACCTATCTTGCATTCAACAGAGCACCATGGAGCCGTTACGGTGCACGAAACACGGAGTTGTTAGCTTTTTATGGAGCTGCTGCCGGCAGTGAATGCCCATTAGGGGCTGCCGTCGTAAACGACAATGAAGCTATGATGCAATGTGGAAAAAGCGCAAGAACCGGGTGTTATCTTTGTACAATCTCAAGTGATCGGAGCATGGGTAATTTACTTTCATCCTTTCCAGAATACGAAAAGTATTATCGATTTCGCGGTATCCTCAAAGCGATTGGACAAGACATTCGCTACGGGGGAATGGTAGGACTTCAGAGAGTAGGTATCTCAAAGATAGGAAGCGGGATAGGTGATTTAACGATAGATAGTCGTTCTCATCTTCTTGAAGCCATGATCAAGCTTGGAATTGAATGGCGGCACAGCGAAATCCGTACTGCTTATCAAATGGTGCTTCAACGTGAAACGATTGAGGGCTTTCCAGTTACAAGACGTTTCCGAGAGGCAATATATACGATGTTAGGCATAACAGGTGTATTTCGTGGACTGTCTTTTCATCCGATTTTTGATCCTTATGGAACGGGTGTTGATCAATTCACCGAGGAAGATGAAGTTGCAGTCCAGCGGATTTTGGAAGAGAAAAATAAATTCATGGTTAAAGCCTAGGAGATTATATGTTGAATCCAAAGAGTATTTCACAGTTCATTCATAACGAGAGAGCACATATAAAAATGCTCATCCAAAAAGGCGTATACTCAAACGAGTTTGCTCTCGGTCAATTAGCTGGACTTATAAATCTAGCAGCTGCCGGAAACCTTAACGGGATTATTGAGGACATTAAGATCGACATCTACAATCTCGTAAATGACCAATTATTCGGAAGTAATCAAGTAGGAAATGGAGATTCTGAAAAAAATGCGATCATTCACTATGAATCTTCATACATGACGCAACTAAGGGATGCATGGTCTCCAGATGGTAATACTGCTGGGGATAAAACGCATTGATCTGAGGATGTACTTGTTTAGATAGGGTAGTTAATGGAGTCAAATGGAGAGTTCAATTAACTCAGATCAGGTTTTGTAATAGATACCATAGTTACTCCCGGCCAGGCGGGGCGGATCTAAAAATTCCCCGCCTGGAAGCAGCGTCTATGGAGGTAATACTAATATGTCAGAACAAAGAGAATTCACATTGTTCGATTATTTTGCAGATACAAAAAAAGGTAGTACAGAGATAGTTAACGTTCTTAATAACAATCAGGTAACTACTGTCGGCGGAGGTAGGAGAGCATTCTCCTACGACGTTGGTGCAGAATTGAAAGGTGCGCGTAAGCACTTAGCTGCAATAACAAAGTTTAGCGATGAATGGTACGCAGAGCTCGAACTTGATCCGACGCGGGCATATGAAGCGATTAGCAAGGAAGAACTACTTGGCGAATTTTCACCGACAATTCTTCGAGATCTTGGGTACAGCTCAGAAGCCGCATATGCAGTGAAAATGATGTGGGATCGTGTAGTACAGCGTCCAGTAGACGATCCAAAGCAACGGGAATACTTCGTTCAAGCTATACAACAGCTTAAGGAAGTTTTTTCTAAATCATTCACAGAGAGTGATTTTCGGTGTGCTTATGATCAGCTGAGAAAGCAATTTGATAAAGGATATTGGTCGATGAATAAGAGGGAGTTAGATAAAAATCCAGAACTGCTTAAATTTCGATTTTGGCTCTCCCTTGGTACCAAGTTCAAATACACGTTTTTCGGTAAAAACAGAAAAGAAGCAGGATTCCTTCAATTGTTTAAAAAGGCATTCGATTCTGAGGAAGGAAAGGATTGGAAGTGGGCCGAGCCCAAATCAAAAGCATCAACTAAAAAAGTCAGCAAAGAACGCTGGGAGCGAAGGATACCAGAAGAAGTGGTTCGATTATCTCTTGAACCATCAGGTGTCAACAAACCTGAAGACCTGATAGAACATTATGGGTATCGTGGGGTGCAATTCGGAAAGTGGGTTGATGATGCAGCTGGGCGTTACCATGTACTATGCTGCGGCGATGCACATTCGGATCTTGCAAAAGTTCTTGAAATTCCACGTATGTCACTTAGTTTCTATGGTCGGCTTGGCATTGCTTTCGGAGCTAGAGGAAGTGGTTCAGCGTCCGCTCATTACGAGCCTGACCAAAATGTATTCAATTTTACCAAACATCGAGGTGGTGGATCTAAAGCTCATGAATGGGCTCATGCACTGGACTTCAATCTTTACTCTTTATCACATGGTTTCACGAACGGGAAGCGGGCACCATTGTCTGGAAACAGTGCAGGTGATAAAATACCTCTTTCAGTCTCCAGAGCCTTTAAGCGGCTAATGAAGTCGCTTAAAGAAGGTGATGGGTTCTTGGAGGTGATAGTGCCTGATCAAATACCGCAGCCTTCTGGACGTTACAAGTCTGGTGTGCTGAGAAGCCTTGAGAGAAACGATTATGATGTTACAAAGGCGCTAGGTGCATTGAAAGGTACGTACCGCCTTTCGACTAAACAATGGTATGAGGTGGGTTTTACATACTGCCAAATGCTTCATGATTTGGGTAGAGAAGTACCATCTGTATTCTATGTCCCAACAGATTCAAGTGCATTTTATCTTGATGCAATATCTCGTGGTGCCTACTGGCGCCGAGATCATGAGTTATTCGCCCGCGCCTTTGAAGCATGGATCGAGGATGAGCTGTTCGAACGTGGTCTAACCAACTCTTATTTGGTATGTGGGACCCGCTTTAGTGGTCCATATCCTCAAGGTGGAGAGAGAGTAGCCATCAATGATGCTTTTCGAGATTGGTGGCGAGTCTTACTTGATACCGGCCTCCTCCATGACGAGCAACTATGGACAAATCATACATATCTGCCGATAAATAGGGTGGAGGGGTCTCATGGATAATATAGATCGTACTCTGGAGGCTATTGAACGTACGCGACAAGAGATGATAGAAGCAAGCGATCAGTATGGATTGTCTTCCATAGAGGTACTTAAGATATCGCAAGAATTAGATATATTGCTCAATAACTATCAGAACAATAAGGCGTCTAATTTTCGGATCACCTATAGATAATGTTTAAGACTGCTCCTAATGGAGCAGTCTTTTTTATTTTATGATGATTCAGGAACACATCTATTATTTACTAAGATGAATCTTTAAATCTTAAATATTGTCTTTATTAGTTATTACGTGCTGCTTAAATTGTATTTATTCGTTATCAAATTTTGATGGGGAGGGATCAATATTTGATAGAGGAGGGGATCATATTTTGATAAGTGGAATTCGCCTATCAAGTTTTGACACACCCCTATCAGAATTTGATGGGCGAATTAACTGTGGATAAATCACCTATCAGGTTTTGATAGGCACCGCCTTTCAAAAATTGAAGAGCCGGGTTTCAATTTTTGATATAGGGATATCAAATTTTTTAGGGCAGGGTATCATTTATTGACGGTCATATGAGTGAATTAGTCAAACTTTGTTTTAAGTCTACATCTAAAACAAAGATTGATAATATTTCCTATACACTTTCCGCTATAAATCAAATCTTATTGTAGACTAGAAAAATATAGTATTAGACTGATGGCGCTTTATTAAACTAACAGCAGGATAATTTAACAAAATGTGGAATTAATATATTATTGAATTGAATACACTGTTGTTTGTGTTGGGGGGATTTATGGTTGAGAAATAGATCAAGAAATGAAAAAATAAAGCTGGTTGGTGTTTTTATTGGTTTGATTTTAATATCGATATTTGCATTCTATTTGTTAGCAGTTTTATTAGTACCTGAAGGGGATGAGGGAATGATAGTAGTGATTTCACTAGTTATTTCTCTTCAAATCTCTTTTATCACAGCTTACGTAATCACGAATTCAAAAAAATGACACTTCAGTTAAAAGGGTAACTCATGGATTAAATGGTTCATGAATTGAAGAGCATTGAATTAGATAATCCATTCCCGTGTAGAGTGATCGGATTTCTTTAGTTCTTTAAAGAGTACGAGAACTTCGAGAAAGCTCGACTACTCAGACTGACGATGCTTCTAACCGGCAGTGCAACAAATGCCTCATTCAAATCGTATACATTATGTGGGAAAAGTGGTACATAATATTACGCGTAGCGATGTTAGGACTGTATCTTATTTATGAAGGTTACTCGACTTATACTTTTACTGCCAGAAGTCCTGACGGTAGTATGGGGATTTATAAGTTTGTTCACCTCTTCATTCCAGCGACAGACTTTCACTTACATGCATATGGAATCTCCTTTTTCTTAGCAGGGGTTTTAATAACATTAACTCCTTTTATTCGTATAAAATTAAAAAGCAAAAAAGGATAAATTGAACTACGATGGTTACATGGGCGGATGAAAGAATGAAGCGGCAGCCTCGTTGAACGGGCAATTTAACGCAACAAAACTTCCGTCGAACCGTCTTTATGTTGCTCTTTGTATTCGCAATTATGGCGGTAGGTTGCGTTTCAAATAAGTACAATCTACTGCCGCTTGGTTCCGTTACATACTATAAGGAATATGAGAACACATCGACTGGAGGAGTTATTATTAATTATTTATACTTATTAGGTTTCTTCATCCTTTCTCTCATTACAGTTTTGATATTTTTTATATTTTGTTTCAAACTTTTTGTTTCCCTTATCAAAAAGAAGACATTTCCCAAAAAACTGTTAATTGCTACTCTCATAGGTATTGGTATCGTTTCAACACAAGTGGTATACAATACATACTTTTTTACATTCGATAATCTTGAAGGTGAATTTTATAAAGGACCTGTGGAATCCCCGACCGACAAATATACTGCTAATGCATATTATAAAACTTATGGAGGCGCCGCTGGTGGGGTTAATTTATGGGTAGAAATTACTTATCATGAAGATAACAAAACGAAGATTGTTTATCATAGTAACGCGAATAGTAACTTTTCTATGGAATGGAAAGATGAGAATACTCTATATATTGTAAATGAAGAACCAGAGTTCCCCAATTCAAATAGAAGTGTTAAATTGAACGTTGAAAAAGAGACTTATTTCGATGGAGGATTGGTTTGGAGGATAATCAACAATCAACATTGATTAAGGGACATTGAGCAGAATGGTGACAAATTTAATAAATAAATTAATGTAGACACGCATATATCGGAGATTGGTGATGCATTTACCATCGTCGACCCCAGAGCTACCGGTTTGAAATTCGGTAGCTTTTTGTTTTGAATTTCGGATCATTGTGAATCAGCATTACAAAGAAACCTTGGGTGTAGGCACACCGTCGTCGATCATTTAGAAATCCGCGTCGAGCCAATCTCACTACTTCTGAAAGAACATTTATTGTTAACAAAATATTATTGTTAACATTGGTGTTAACAGTGTTAACAGTGTTAACATTTTCTACATTGTGTGAGGTGCATGAACTCAATCACCGGCGGAATATCGTGATCATCACACGGCCACCAAAGCGACTACCTAGAAAGCGATCACCTAATCTTGATCCGCGGACGGCGAGAGCCATGGTGACAAGCAGCAGGGGGTGTCGGAGCGCCGAACGATCATTCATGGCAAGAGAGCGAGGCAATGAAATGGAATCTTCGTTTGGTACGTATGATGGTAATAATAAAAAGGACCCTCGAATGTATTACTCGCTCGAGAGTCTTTTTTTATTAACTAGTGCTTTCAATTTTTATTCCAGTAAAATTAGTATCAACAGTACGAAGTGCATCAGTAATAAGATTACAGTATCTAGATTCAAGCCATTCTTTAACGTGTTTATGTGGTGCATAAATTGTATATATTCCATCTCGTTTTATAGCAAAGGTACCTTTTAACCAGGTATCGAATGAAGGTTTTGAGATCTTTGTTTTGACTTCCTCAATGAAATCTGACCAGAGCTGCTTGTCTACATCTGTGACATCTTGGTGTAGAAGCTGCTTTTTGATCTGCATTTGCTTCTCGGCCTCGAAAAGAGAGAGTTGCTGTGGCTTGCGCTGAATTCTACCTTTATCGATCAATTCATTGTAAAGATCATTATAATTGACGGAAGTGTCCAACTCTAAATCTTCCTTTTCACAGGTTTCCAAAAGGTGAGAAATGTATCGGTCATGATCGACTTGCAAAACCAATGGCATTTGCTCATAGAGTTCATGTGAAAGGAAAGGGACTTTCTTTCGAACTTTAAATAAAGGACTTTCATCGGTATTGTTCTTGTCTGCATTTTGCACATTGAAGTGATATACAAAGCCATACTCTTCGAGAATAGCCAGATATTTTTTAACAGTATTACGACTTTTATTCATTTTTAAGGCTATTAACTCGAGATTTGGCCAACATATATCTTTAGTTCCATAGCAATAACGTAAGAGATGACCAAATAATGCGATCCCCTCAGCAGAGAGGAAGTGACTCCAATAATCAAACATATAGTTATTGATGATGGTAAGGTGGCCATCAACGTAAGGAATATTCTGTCCATGTCTATCTAGAGAAAATTTTTGAACGTCTTCTTCTTTAAAGTAGATTCTTTCAAGTTCTTCCTCATAATATGGAATTTGTTTTCCATGAGCTATTTTTGTTTTTGGTGTACGGTTTCCTGTAGGCCGGCTACGATAGTAAAGAAGCTTCGAAGATCCACCTTTTAAATTTTTCTTATCAGACATAAAAAACTCCCTCGACGACGCCCCATAAATGGCAATACTCAAGAGAGAATAGACGCTTTATTTTTCATTATCGCTATGCTACAATGAGCACAATGATACTGTGAATAAAGCTTCTACTCCTGAATCATTCAATGTCTCAACGCTTGGCGGCCGGAGGACAATGAATGTGACCTGGTAGGGGCTTTTTCTTATTTTATTATGTAATTTTGATTGATTAATAGGGCTGATTGATCCCCAGACTGACAATAAAACATACAATATACTTGTGATGTCGAACTCCTTTTTTGGAAAAAGTAAGACAAAACCCGACAAGCACGCAAGTAAAATATAGCACTTCTGATTGAACTGGTAAAGAACGAAAATGACAATAATCCACATATGTTGTGAAATGAATTAATATTCGGTCATTCAAAAAATAGAGAAACTTAGATATTCAATGGACGAACCATCAGTAAATATCGCATGTTTTCAATCGCATAAAAGCGTATATCATTTCGCTCTGTACTTTACCAATCTACTGTTTGGATGCTATAATTTAGACATTCTAGTAAGACTAATTTTCTTCGCCGATCCTGATTCAGCGAAGATGGGGAAGCCAACAGGCTAGTAAGCAAACAATGGACGTTTAAAAGACATACGCTATCAGTATGTCTTTTTTTGCATCCATAAACGAGACGCATTCATATGAATGCGTCTTTTTTTGATTTTAGAAGATTAGGAGGCTTATTCATCTATTCATGATTAAAACGCAAGAAGTTGGAGGAATTTCAAAACTTATTTTTGGAGGAATGGAAAATGGGCAGAAATCAAAATAATAACGGTCAAAAGGACTCCTTGGCGGGGAATCAAGAGACGTTTATTTTGAACAAAGCTTTGGAATTGCGGAATCTAGCACATCATCATATTTTAGATGTGTATGATACGGTACCAAAACATTACCACAAGCATATTCGCCTGTTATCAAAGAAAGAAAAAATCTATGAATGGGAGTTTGAATTGAATTTCTCACAAAGAGATAAGGGTTTGTATTCTTATAATGGAAAAACCTATGTCGAGATTTTTCGACCTTATTTCGATGTAGAGGGCAGAATCAATGAAATGATAGACGTTCACGTGAGGTACGGTGCATCCTATGAACTCGATACGTACGCAGAGCAGATCGGGCCTGTATGGGTAATGATTTGTTCGTTTAACGGCTTGAATAAAAATGGGCAGCCGTTTAAGACAAAGGAGCGTGCCATCATTGCTTTTGGTGGTTCTGGAGTCGATGCGGCGTACCCGATCGAGAATGCCTCCACAAGTGCAATAGGTCGAGCACTGTCTCACGGTGGATATGGCAACATTGGTTCTGGATTGTCATCATTTGAAGAGAATTATATTGAGAACTCTAAGAGAAAAGCGTTGGAAGAACTGAAGCCAGCTTCCACCGATCAAAGTTCGGATAACGGAACGCAGGGAGGAAAACAGCAACCAGAACGGACTGGAAGCTGCCCTCAGAGCGGAGAAACATCCCGCTCCAATAACCAGTCTCATAGCCAACAAGTTCCTCAGGAAAATCCAAGACAATCTTCAACTGGAAAACGAACTTCCGCAGCTGAAGATGAAAAAAATGCAATGAGAGAGAAGAATCAGATTGTAGGTCGTCTAATGGAAATGAGCATGCGTATTAACTCTTTTCATTTAAAAGAACTTGTGCAATCTTGGTTAAATATAAGTTGGAACGGTCGATTCAACTCTCTTGATCTAAATCAATTGCGTATAGTCGAGGAAAATTGGAAGAAAGAAAATCAAAATCAAGCATCGTAGATATAGGAGGCAGAGGCATGAAGCTTCGAAGAACAAAGCACGAGGGATGGTATGAAATTATGTCGGCATGTATTGTGTGCGGACAAAGTGGGTGGTGCAGAATTAATAAAGAACAAACCACGGTCCACTGCATGCGAGTAGTGTCAGACGATTTCTTTGATTCCACAATTGGGAGGCAGTACCGGCACTATCTTGATCCGCAGGCTGCTCCCAAGACAAGGATTGAGATAGAAGTTAATCGTGCTGTCGACAAGAAGCCGAATTATCATCTTAATCGCGTCTATCGTGCCTTAACGAAGGAGCTACCGCTTTCTACACAGCATGCCCAACATTTACGAAATGATCGTAATATGCAGGATGAAGCAATCAGATTGCGTGAATATCGAACCATGCCAGGTCCAGAACGATACAAGGTTGCTAAACAAGTAATAAGTCGCTTAGGCGAACAGAGCGATCTTTTAGGCGTTCCAGGATTTTTCTGCGTAGAAGGATCTTATGGTCCATATTGGACCATGGGTGGCTCTCAGGGGCTTATGATTCCGTTTCGTTCGATAAAAAACGAGATTACAGGTTGGCAGATTCGAGTTGATAAGCCTTTTCTAGAGCTGCATATGGAGGGGGCTATCAAGGGAGAAATTTTAGAAGAAGTGAGCCCAGATGAAAATGGGAAGCGCAGAGCAAAATGCAAGCTTTTCATTCAGGATAAAGTTATGGAGGTCATTATCACAGAGAAGGACAAGAAGGAATGTTACTCCAAATCCAAACAATTTGTTTTTAGTATTGTTTTAAAGCCGGGAAACCGCTACTGGTGGTGGAGCAGCGGCGATAAGTTGAATGGATCATCAATCGGTGGCCCACTACCTATACATCTCGCTTTACCTTATCCATGTCTGAAAATGTGGTCAGTAGGTGAAACCCCAGAAACAATGATCAGTTGTGATGAGGTTTGGGTAACTGAGGGGCCTATTAAGGCAGATAAGGCAGCTGACGCGCTTGTTAAGCCTGTATTTGGTATTCCAGGTGTTGGAGCTTTTTCTCTACTGCTTGAACCGCTAAAGCAGCTCGGATGTAAACATGTTGTTTTTGCTTACGACGCGGATGTGGTAAACACACCTGAGGTTGAGATGGCTTTGGAACAATGTATCGAATTTTTTGCGAAAAATACGGAAATGACATTGAGTCTTGCAATGTGGGACATTTCACAAGGTAAGGGAATCGATGATCTTACGGATGCTGGCTTCATTCCTCAAGTAGCAAAAATATTAGATTGAAGATTTGCTCGTAGCCAGCAAAATAGTTTCAAGAAATACCATCGGAGAAAAAAATTATTCATTGGAGGATATTTTAATGTTGAATCGTGTAGTTCTAATTGGTAGATTGACTAAAGATCCAGATCTTCGCTATACTCCTGCAGGCGTTGCAGTCACACAATTTACGTTAGCGGTAGATCGACCGTTTACGAGTGGCGGTCAAGGCGAGAAAGAAGCGGATTTCATTCCAGTTGTAACGTGGCGTCAACTGGCCGAGACATGCGCCAACTACTTGCGCAAAGGCCGCTTAACAGCAGTAGAAGGTCGCATTCAAGTGCGGAATTATGAGAACAACGAAGGCAAACGAGTCTACGTTACGGAAGTTATCGCTGATAATGTTCGGTTCTTGGAGTCCAATCGTGAACGTGGTGGAGGATCGCAAGAAGAAGGTGGCAGCTACAGCGGGGGAACAAGCAATAGTAGCGGATCTTTCGGAGGCAACAACACTTCTCAAAGCGGAGGTGGCAACCGACCATCTGGTAATAACACACGTAACGACAGCCGTGATCCGTTCCAGGACGACGGACGTCCGATTGATATATCAGAGGATGATTTGCCATTTTAAAGAGTAAATCTGTATTCAATAGACGGTTATGAAAGAACATATGATTATTAGTTCAAGTCTTTCGTATTAAAATGCTTTATCAGTGCCCTGCATGGGGGTGAAGAAACAGCCCCCCATGCGAAAGGGTCTGATAAGGAGTAAATTTATGAATGTTGCTATGTACTTCTGCGAGTGCGGTGAATCATATTTGTCGGATACACCATATAAGGCGGTGCGCTGTCTTGAATGTCAAAGCGTGCTTAAGATTGAAAATAAACCGACGCTTAAGCAATTATCCATGTTTGGAAAAGAGCAACTTAAGCAGCTTTGGGATTTGTTTGAGAAGGTTACTTACGATCCATCTACCGAAGGGATTACCGAAAGGTTTTTGGTATGGCAATCTACAACAAATAGATTTGTAATATGGCTTTGGTTCGGTGAGAAACTGGGTAAAGATTTTATTGACCTGCCTGGAAAAATAGTTTGGGAGTCAAATGGCATTCTAATTTGCGATGAGTGTGATTGCGGTGAAATAGTTTCTGCAGGGCAAGAATGCTATAGCAATCATTCAAATGGAAAGGTTCTATGTGCGAATTGTGGAAAAAGGAAGATGAGCGATTTGTGGCTTTTCTTGGGGTATAGCAATCCCTGGATTAATCAAGCCGACGATCCTTTTTTTAACAGCATGAGCTTCCATCTCTGCAATACCGTTGAAGAACTGATCGGAAACATTCAAAAGGTAAGATGGAATCTAGGGAAATCGTTTGTTTACAAGAATCTAGCATTTATCAACCAAGTTGATGGTGGCGATGAATGGCTAACGATTAAGGATTATTGTGCTATTGATAGTATTTCATTTAAAGCAGTCCGACCATCCTTTATTAAATCGCTTCTTAAACGTGAAATTGCACATGAAAGCAGACCAGATTACCTTAATCCTGTTATTCAAGCCCTCTTGTAATAGATTTTAGGTATCTGTGCTTTTAAAACCCTCTCAGGAGCGTGCCATTAACTATGAGCCCCTTCTAAGGGGGGCAAAGGGGAGCGATTAGATGGAAGATGTATCTTTTATAGTGCATTGTAAGGATTGTGGAATGCCTGAATGGCACGGGAATGAAGAGAGTGATATGGTTAGTAGTCATTGTAAATGCGAGGACAAGCGAGTTAAGTGCGATTGTTGTGAGCATTCATTTTTGCCGAAAGATATGTCTCTTCATTGTATGTACCTTTCTCTTTGTAAAATTTGCAACGATTTAGAGTCGAATGTGATGGATAATATGGCAATTGCTATAATCAAGGCGAATACCAGTCACGCGTTTTCTATGCTTTGCGTGGAGATATTTGGTGATAAGCTACAGCTTACCATGCGTTCGTATCATATGGGGCTCAGTGTTATATTTCCAGCTATGACCAAGAAGGAAATTGTAGGGAAATGGATGGAGTTACCTTTAGGATATACTACTGAGGTAACGGATCAGCTTTATAATTCTGCATTCCTTCGACTGAAACCAGACTATCTTCTTGATGAGGAAATAGTTCGTTACAAAAAGGATTGGATTGATTCAAAACGGAGTACCTTTAGTACTTAGTCGAGGAAAAATTCTGGATTAATAAAGTGAGCCGGCGGATGCAACCGCTGGCTCTTTCATTTTATGGCTATTGATAGAATGAATATTAACCTGCTATAATATAGGTATTACTAACTACTTTTTATTGTCACTGCCGTCAACTATTCGGCTAGTGAAGGAGCGTCCGGCAGCGGACAACAACACATTAAGGCATAATACTGCCTCGGAGAATTGATTGGGACATACCCTCGGTATGTTTTTTTCTATTTTCCGGGGCTTTTTTTGTGCCAAAAAACAGGGAGGAAATAAGAATGACAGCAACAAAGGAGAAACAACTTGCGGTAATCGCAACGGGGAATATGGCTTTTCAGGTGGAGAAGGACGAACTTCTCGATGCCCTTTTGCTTTGCGCGAAAGTAGTTCAGAGAACATCGGCCATTCCGTTGTTGTCTTGCATCAAATTCGACCTGAAAGGTGATACGCTATTCATCACCGCGATGGATATATCCCAAGCAGTGCTCCGTATGTTGAAAGTTTCTAACGATAATGGCATCGATGGTAGCTATCTACTCCCAGCACGGGAAGCAATCGATCTTGTCAGGAAATTGCCGGCCGGTGAAGTTTCGTTCGCACAGAATGACTCGATGGTCGCTATCTCATACGGGGTAAGAGGCAAGGCAAACCTGGCTGCCATGAATTCAGAGGAATACCCGGAGCTGCCAAAACTGTCAAATGCGGGTTTCATTTCGGTTCCGATCGAAATGTTGAAAAAAGGCGCACTTGCTTCCCGCTTCGCATTGACGGACGAGAAGACCCCAACGCTAACGGCTATCCATATTCACAACGAGAATGGGAGGCTGGCTTTTATGGGTACGGACAGGCATAGGATTTATCGGTATATTTCTGATATTGCAATTGATGAACCGGATAAGTTCCGAAACGCTATGCTACCCGCGCTACAGTTCAAGGGGATTGTTGATTCGATTAAAGCCCATAAAGTAGATGTGGCGGTCGATATTCAGCATTTAGTTATGCGGGATAAGAACACCATTTATTTTGGACGGTTACTCGATGGCAACTATCCTCAGATAGCCCAGATCTTCGCGAAGGTAAAAGAAGGAACAGCGGTACAGGTACCACGGGGAGAAATGGACGATACTTTGAATCGGATGCTATCTCTGGATGGCGTGGAGAACAACCGGATCACTCTAGAAGTTGATGACAACGGAGAATTGACGGTTCATTCTCATTCTCAAACGGGTGATATTTGCGAAGTGTTTCCAGGTTCCAAAGTAGATGAAGGATTCCCGACAATAAAATTCAACGCACGGTATCTGAAAGATGCGCTGCTAGTAGGGGACAGGGACGTCAAATCTGTTTCCTTGCGTACCGCGGGTATCGGGTATCCCGGATACATTGAGTTTGACGGTGATGACTCAGTTATTGTTGTGGTGAATCAGGTCAGGTAGTTAATTGGAAATCGATTGTGTTTCTCTGTCTATAGAATTGGAAATGAAGCAGGATCGTAAAAGAGTTTTGGCTAAGCACTTAAGAAAACGACACTCTATTTATAGGTCTGTCTGTTTCTAATGAGTTGATGCGTGAATGAAGAGCTATTCGTCTCGACGATGGCTCTTTTTCTATTACATTGAGGAGGTATTTTAAATGAGAACAGACAACATGAAGGGGATGTTTGACCGTGTTCTTCGAAATAAAGTTAGGATGGGGAATTTCGAAACAACCGATCAAGATATGATTTGTGTACGCAGTTTGTTTCAATTCCCGCAAGCTTCTTTTTCCGTCGCAGATTTTTGTGCCGGAAGTGGACGAGCGCTTGAAATTCTCACTGAGGATTCCTCTGCCATATCTTTCGGAATAGAGCCTAACGAAGAGAAGTACATGGAGCTCCGTTCGCGGATCCCCCATGCTTTATACGGTGGTTACGAGGAATGTAGGATAAGCAGGGATAGTTTTCGATTAATGTATCTGAATCCTCCATATGATTCAGACAGCGAAACGGTCGATTCTAAAGTGGAGCGCAAAGAGAAGCGATTCTTACGGCATCTTTTGATGTATGTAGCTGTAGACGGGATTCTGGTTTACAACATTCCTCGCCGGCGAATGACATCGGATATCGTTAAAATGCTTGTGGCCAACTTAGACGACATTCGGGTTTATGAATCTCATGACGACACGTACCATCAAGTTTATGCGATAGGTAGGAAGCGTAAGGAGAAATTTCTTAATTTGAACGAAGTTGAAAGAATCTTGGCGCTTATGGAAGAGGGCAGCAATTTAGACAAGCTGCCGTTACTTGAGGAGCCAATCTATAAAGTCCATCCAGGGAACACAACACCTAAATTGTTTCGATCTAGTCGGATGGACGTTGACAAGGTAAGTGAGGTGGTACTATCTTCAACACTCACTAAACGTGGGATGGAGTGGTCAACTCCTAGAAAGCCAGCTCTGAAGCTACAACCGCTATTACCGGATAAGGAAATGCACCGCGTACTACGGATGGCTAGTGGGCGATTAAACGGTAAGGTTGGCCGAGGGGATCAACTTCATGTTCTGAAAGGCATTGTGAAGAAGGAGATCATCATTGATATCCAAGAAACGGATCACGAGACCATAACCACCGAAACAGAGGTTTTCCGTATCTTTTTCAAAATAGTTGATCGGAACGGTACCATACGACGACTCGAGAATTAACATCAGATAGAAGCTGGAGGTAATTGGTATGAAACATATGGAATTCAAACATAAGGATATTAATGTTAGGGTGCACACGTCACTCATCGTCACTCGCTTGAATGATAAACAGCAGCATGAGCTTGTATATGCGAATGTCATTGATATTGACTCTCGAGTTCAAGCTGTTTTTGCTCAATTTCATCATTCAAGAAAAGCGAGCGACGTATCGTTTTGGATAAGTCACGCACCGCGAATAGGTGAGAAGGATTATGACCGTTCTTATATGAGCATCTTCCCGAAAGGTAAATACAAACACCAATCCCAACGGGAAAATGAGACCTTTGTAACTGGTCTTGTAGCCAGTGAGAAAGTTCTATCACGGCAGCCTGAAGGATATGTGATTTTCGCTTGGGATGGGAACATCCAAGAGAAGCTCTTCTGGGCGATCGAGGCGTACTATGAGACACCGATGCTACAGGAGTGGACGTCCTTCCTTTTTAACCAACTTGTGAGGGACGGGCATCTTGTTCAATTGGTTATTCATGATTATACAGGAGAATATCCGGCGTTAGTGGCTTATGAATTGCTTGCAGGCGAAGACGTGCTGGATGGTTATATTTCTTATGGACTACGATTCAGTGCTATCGAATTGACTGAAGACGCAGAAGTGATGGAGGTAATATAATTCATGGAAATTATTGATATGTCCATTGGTTCACAAGTTGAAGTAGTAGAAGATGATAATGAACAAGTTATTTCAGTCGCTGACTCAATGCAAATCCTAAAGCCTGGGCTTAGTGATTTGGAGAATATCGGGGATTATCTCAATCTATTTGGCGGAGATTTAATTCGTAGGTTAAACGATGAATATAAGCCTGTCCATCACCCTGGAACTGAGGATAAACTTGAAATTCTTAACGACATTAAACGTCCACTCTTCAATGCCCAGGGGCATGTGGTCACTGCGCTTTTGAAGGGTTTTGAGCGGCATCGTAGATTGTATTTAATTGGCGAGCCTGGAACAGGTAAAACGAGTATGTCTATTGCCACTTTTTTTGCCCTTTTGAAATCGAAGCTGAATGGGAAGGGCCGTGTAATCTACATGGTTCCCAATCATTTGATTAAAAAGACGAAGCGGGAAGTGGGCATATTACTTGACAAGGAGCTCTTTGAGGTTGAGTTCATAAATGGGTTTGAGGACGTTATTAGACTACGTGATAGCGGCAAGATGAATACGAAGGCGAAAAAAATTGAAGTATATATTATCGCCCGAGATACGGCCAAGCTTGGTTACACATTCGAGCCGGTTGCTAAATGGGTTCATCGTAAATACGAAAAATTGATTAAACATGCAGATCAGGTAGAGGCTTACTCAAAGACTGTATTTATGGGCTGGGTTTGCCCAGACTGTGGCGGGCAACTAATGAAGGAAGAAGAAGGTAGTATGGTTCCTATGGAATATAAAGACTTCTTCAATAAACATGGAAAGCCAACGCGAAAGAAAACGAATCTATTTTGCACGAGCCTTGTTCGTCTATATAAGAATGCGGATTCGGAAAAAGATGAGTATCGAGAGTGTAGGGCTTCACTATGGCAAGCTAAAAATAAGGATAAAAATAGCTTCTCCGGCCAACCAAGGAAGGTTAACGGTCCAGCAGCCAGAAAAGTTTCGCCGGCTGATCTGTTTAAGCGTTATTTCAAGCATAAGTTCGATTTGGCAATAGGGGACGAATGTCATGAATTAACTGGTGGGAGTGCACAAGCTCACGCTTTTCATGTTCTAATGTTATGTGCTAAACATTCTATAGCCATGACGGGTACCCTCTTGAATGGCTACGCTTCAAATCTATTTGAATTAACATTTCGTATGTTTCCTGCTAGATTGATAGAATTGGGATTCAAATGGGGAGAAGTTGGGAAATGGATAGATCTTTATGGTGTTCGTGAGAAAGTAACAAAAATTAGACATGATAGTAATAGCCTGAATAGTTCCAGTAATGGATCTACAAAACGAGTAAACATGAAGGAAATGCCTGCTGCAGCGCCGCAGCTATTTACGGATATGCTGAGTGATGTAGCGTGTTTTATTCAGATGGGCGATATGTTTGAAGTTCTTCCTGATTTAAAGGAAGGACCAATGAATGTATCTCTCAACGGTGAACGGAAGCTTATCTCTTGTGTTACGAAAATGGAACGCAGGCCTGGTAGAAGAAAAAGAAAATTGAATAAGGCGATGCGACTCCTTGCACCTTCTTGGTACCTAGAACGCAATCTGTCCGAAGTTGAGGGATTGCTGCGTAAAGCTGTAGAAGAAGAATCGCGTGCAGGCGGTCAATCAGTATTACTTGGAAGTCTACTGAGTACGACCCTCAGCTATCCAGATGTTCCCTTTAATTTTGAAGGGGTGTATCATCCGGATACTGGTGCAGAGATTGTATCTCCCAATTATCGTCTGAGTGACCGGCTATTATACCCAAAAGAGCTTAAGCTGATCAAATATGTTCGGGAACGGCTTAAAGTCGGCCGAAAGGTTGGTGTATATGCTACTTTTACAGGGAAAATGGGAACATTGCAGCGGTTACAAATGTTGCTAGAGGAACGCGGAATTAAAACGGCTGTTTTGGAATCAGAAGTTGATGGACCCGAAAGGGAAGAATGGATCGCGAAGCGGGAGAAGGAAGGTATTCAAGTATTACTTACTAATCCCATCCTCGTTTCAACTGGACTTGATCTTTATGGATTTCCATCTTTGTTCTTTTATCAAACAGGTTACCGTTTATCGATTGTGCGACAAGCAAGCCGTCGTCACTGGCGAATTGGACAAAAGAATTTGTGTGAGACCGTATACTCTGGATACCAAAATACGATGCAGGATCTTGCAATCAATCTTATGGCTGCGAAAATGAATGCAGCGCTTGCTTTGGAAGGTCAATTCAGTCAGGAAGGACTCGCTGCACTAACAGAGGGTTCAGGGGGTAGCCTGGCAACTGAACTTGCTAAAAGGTTTGTTGGTAACAATGTCGCAGGAGTCGAGAGCGCTGAGTCCATATGGGGCAAGATGACAATCGATGCTTCGAAATTGGAGGTGGTATCTTCTCCAATGGATATAGATCTGTCAGAGGAAGAAAGCATGGTTATGAATATTGTAGGAGAATCGTCTATATCGGAAGATTCTGCCTCGTCAATAAGAATGATCCATGCCGACTCACTGCAGGCAGCGATTTTGAGATGGGCGGAGGAGGAAGTCCCAGTAGACCTTCACTCTCGTATTGAGAATCAAATCTCTTTTGCGGAACAAAACATTGCAAAAGGTTACCTGGGACTTACTGTCGTTCAAGAAACTTTGCTCAGTGAGTTCGTTTTATGTTGGGACCCGACATTGGTTCCTTCTGAAGAAGAGGAATTCAGGCGATGGGTGTTTAATTTGACTAATAAACCAGCTATTGAGGCTGCGTCTAATGTGGAATGGAAGGGGTTAGATTTGCTAGTTGAAGGGAAGAAGACAAAGAATAAGTCCAAAAAAGCTTATAATGTCTCTGATGGCCAATTTGCATTTAACTTCTAAATATTAAATTAGGAAAAGGTCGCTATAAAGCACTTATCTTCAAGCTTTTTGTTTAGTTTCTCTATATCTATATTGAAAGTGTTTTTTTAAGGGGCTGTCTCAAAAGTAGTAAGTACGCTAGACAGAGGGCTCACTTTGAACAAAAATGTTAGAAAACATGGAAAAATAGCGGTGCAGGGACTATTCCTGTACCGCTATTTTTCTGTTTTGGTCTATAGCTGCTTGCTTAAGCAGATTGTGGGCAAGTGAAAGCCACCCGACCTCTAGGCTCACCTTTGGCAGGCCTCGAAGCAAGAAACGCCGGAATCCCCGGTTATTCTTTATTTGCCCGAATACACTTTCGGGCTCAATCATTCGTCTGACAGATAGCGCATAACCTTCTTCACTGCGCAGTTTTTCACGCACCTGCCGCTTGTAGTGCATGTATCTAAGACTTACTCGGATTTCTCGTTCTCCTTGCGCCTTCGTACAAGCCGATTTGATCGGACATCCCTCACAGCTCATGCTGCGGTAATGTCGATGTCGAATTTCAAATCCACTCTCCGTTGTATCTTTACTTTCATAGCGAAAAACAAGTTTCTGTCCATTCGTACAGGTCCACACATCTTCTGCTTTGTCGTAATCCCAATTGTCGATCTTACTAACGTCCGTTTGCCATTTCTTCGATTTCTCCTTATGGTACGTACTGTATTTGACCAACGCCTCAAGCTCTTCATTCTCTAGATAAGCGTAGTTTTCTTCCCCGCCATATCCAGCATCTGCAACGACTGTTCTCGGCAGCTTGCCAAGTGCAGCTTTCACTTTTTCTAAATGTGGTTTCAAACATCTTGTGTCCGTCGGGCGTTGGTGAAGGCTATAACCAACAATGAATTGGTTCTCGGTTCCAATCTGTACATTGTAACCAGGCTTAAGCTGACCATTACGCATATGGTCTTCTTTCATGCGCATAAACGTTGCATCTTTGTCGGTCTTGCTGTAACTATTTCGGTCTCCAAGTACAGTTTGGTGTTCTTCATATCTTTGAAGACGAGGCAACAAGTCTTTTCGAAGGGCGCGAACGGTTTTCTTAAGCGGCTTATCCTTCGGCTTCTCTTGCAGTCTTTCCTCGAGTTTCTTGACGGCGGTTTCTAGTTTTTCGCTTGTCATTTCGACGGCTTCTCCAAGCTCACTTAGATCCTGATGACCATGCTCCCGTTCTTCTTGTTTCTCGGTTTCCTCTATGGTTGCGAACAACGTCTTTACTTTCTCTTGCAGCTTAGCCTTGTGTTTCACCACCGCTTTGCCCCAAACAAATGTATAACGGTTGGCATTCGCTTCGATCTTCGTACCATCGACAAAATAATGCTCAAGCTTCACATACTTCTCTTCGGTCAGAAACTGAAGAACAGCGGTGAATACCGTTTCAAGTACGAATTTCATGCGTTCAGAGCGGAAACGATTAATGGTACGGAAGTCCGGTCTTTGCCGTCCTGCAATCCACATGAACATCACATTTTCACGAACGGCCTTAGCGATTTGACGGGAGGAGTAAATCCGTTGCGTGTACGCGTAGATAATAACTTTGGTTAGCATTTTAGGATGATAGCTATCTCGACCGCCACCTGGATAAGCGGCTGCAAAAATACGATCACTCAGACGGTTCACGGCAGCGTTCACTACACGAACGAGGTGATTTTCGGGAATATCTTCAGCTAAATCCATTGGCAGGGTAAGTTGGTCCATGGTATATTGAATGTACATAGAAACCTTCCTTTCGAAGATGGTTGGGTGGTACCTCCATTTTACCAAAGGTTGGTTTCTTTGTTTTTTACAGATTTCAAAACATTGAAGAGAGGGTGCCTCTAAAGCCTATGGCTTTTGAGACACCCTCTTTTATAGATTAATAATAAATGGAGCAGTTTGCCGCGGCAGCTGCTCCATTTTTCGTTCTAATATCGTTTGACCTAACTTAACTTAGGTTTTATTTTCGAGAAAAATTTTGTAAATCTCTATTTACGTATTATGATTACTTTAAACAGAAGTAGAGGAGTAATTAATATGGAAAAAGGGAAAATACATCCGACTTGTCGAATTTGCGTTAAGTTGAATGCAGAAATGACGCATTGCGCGATCTTTGGAGCTATTGCTCCAGATCAAATTAATAATACGGCTTTAGCTGCAGCTTGTAATAAAGCAGGTGACTATGTACGGTTTCTTCATGCTGTACCGAACGAGTATAACTATGGAAAAACTCCAGAGGGTAAGCAGGTTGATGAGGTTGCAGATAGCATGCTTCTCGTATTTGATGCGGATGATGAGTCTGGAAAATTCCAAGAGCGACACGGTATGACTTTGGAAGAGTGGGCGGCTCTTACTTTTAGACCTAATAACTGAGAGTAATGGGGGATGAAAAATGGATTCAATGCACCTGCTCAGATATAAGGATGGTTTACCCTTATATCAACAGATTAAAGATATCATTATGTGCCTAATTGCAAATGGGGAATATTTAGAGGGTGCACTTCTCCCATCTTACCGAGAACTATCGAATTTATATCATTGCAGTATCATCACAAGTAAACGCGTATATCAAGAATTGGGAAGAGAGGGAGTGGTCCGCTCAGTAGCAGGACGAGGTACATACGTGATGATTGGTTATGAACAAGTTATAGAAAAAAGACGAAGCATACTTAATCAAGCGTTCCGCGAAGCAGTTGAATTATCTATTGTCAATGGATGTTCAACTGAAGAAGCCAGGAATATCTTTGAAACCATTCTTGAGGAAATAAAACTAGAGGGGGATAATACAAAAACATAATTGTCGTATAGTATATTATTAATATATATATTATCATGAATCTCTTTGATTGTTATAAGTCTTGTAGTTGTCATAGTGTTGTTTAGATCCTAACGTTTTCGATAGGAGTGTTTGTCTTGTTCGGGAGAAGGGGTTTTGGTGGAATTACCTAACACGAATTGGAATGAAAATGGTAACAAAAGCAGGCTGAGTAGCCGATAAAGCATTAAGGAATTCAATACCTGTAAAATAATATAAGAAAACCAAAAGGAGAGTTTTTATGAAGGAAGAGAGTATTTATTTCCATGGTGGAATCTATCGTTTTACTTTTCCCTATATCGGTGGACATGCCAGAAACGAGGAAAACGAGGTAAAGGTTTACCACTGTGATGTTGAGCTGCGTGTAGGTCAAGAAGATGATATGAAACAGGGTAAGCTTGTTACGGTTATCATTACAGCGCAGGAAGGATCAATGGGTATACAAAGCAATATTCATTTCATTGCCACAAAGATTCGTATAGCGTTTTTTGATTCTATTTTCATTGAGAAGCATTGGGAGAAACCCAAAGTGCCAGAGCATCAAATTCGGTGGATTGAGCGACATCTTTTCTCGAAAGCACCTTATTCTACAATGGAAGACGAGATAAATGAAGTTTCTATGATGTGGGATGCGAAGAAACATGCATATCATTCACCAGCATGGACTAAAGTCGAGAATGTCTGGAAGTAGGCTTGTCCTCCTCGGTATGTGCGGCATACTTGAAGTAATAATAATACGAGGTGACTAGTATCGATTTGAACGGTCTTATAAGTACGATAGTAACTGCTACATCAGCCATTGTCGCAATTGTTGGAGGCTTGTTGTTTAGCAGGCTTCTCTCTCTATCGAGTGAAAAAAACGGAATAGTTGGGGTAGTACCAGCGAAGCTGACACCACCCGCAAAGTAGATGTTATTAAATGGGAAATTTGTTGATGACCTCGTTGTACTCCTGCTGTGCATCAGTGATTGCCAGTTTTGAATAGACTTCCAACGACTTCCGGCTTTCGTGGCCGGAATACGGTTGTATGAGTGCGTCATCGATGCCCTGCTTTTTAAGCCAAGTCAACAGGAAATGTCGTAGCTTATGCGGCGACAGATTTTGTACAAGACCGGCTTCCTCCGAATATTTAGCCAAAATCTTTCGTATTCCCCGATCCGTATATTTTTTCTTCCACGATGATTCGAACAAGTAAACCGCCTGCTTCTTTTTCATTGAATCGGCGTGCATGGCCAGCATTTCCTTGAACGATTGAGGGAAAGGGACAATGCGATCCTTATTCCCCTTGCCCTTATTAATCCGGATTTGGCAGTAGTGGAAATCAACATCGGACAATTTGATATTGATCAGCTCGCTTACCCGAACGCCGGTATATAGCAGCGTCTTGACGATCATCATGTCTTGAAAGTTCTTCGCTTGCCAAACCACATCGTAGTAGCGCTTAAGCTCCTCTTCTGTAGGTACATAGGGGAGCTTCTTCGCTGTTTTTGGAACCTCTACCTCCAGCTCTGCTCGAAGATGCTGAAACAGGCTTTTGAGATAGTCATAATCTGGCCGTTCCCCTCGGAGATACTTCGCCAGCTCCTTCGCTTTGCGTTTCGGGGATATGCGTCTTTCACTCACGCAATAACACCTTCTTCCAACGGAAGGCGTTCACTCATGTTCAGCCGAAATGTGCCGTAAGGGTTTACGTGCGTGTAGATCAGCGGGGTAAGCGCCCGCAAGTCTTCCGAAGTCATCATATCGAACCATTTGCGGTCGGATAGGATGCTTTGAAGCATAATGGTATTGATGTAAACCAGGCAGTTTTGCAGAAGGTGAAGAGACAATACGGCTAGCTCTTGATCTTCTAACCGGTTGGTAGCGATTTCTCCGCCTTTGCCGTAAAAGATAAAGCTGTTGGCCGAGTTCCAATTTTCCACGACATTCAAGCCTTCATTGATCTCGCGGCGCAGCTCCTCCGAGTGCAGGTAATCGCAGAGGAATATCGTTTTGACTGCTTTGCCGAGTTCCCCCAAAGCTTGATAGGTCGGATGCTTTAAATTATTACGGGTAAATCGTTTCAAGATTGCTTCTGTTTCGGCGGTTCCGAGTCGGAGAGCCGTAGCGTACTTCATCATTTGATCGTATTGCTGCCGAATTAGCTCCCAGTTGATTGGGCGGGTCAGCACCGGCTGCAAATTCGGATAGGCATCGGTCATGCCTGGTTCGGGCCGGTAAAGTTTTTGCGAATGAATCGCTTTGAGCCGTGGCATGAGCTGATAGCCCAAAAGGTAACAAAATGCGAACGCAACCTCGCTCTGGCCGTGTGAATCCACGTAATTCTTCTCGACCTCCATTTCGGTACAATGACGAAGCAATCCTTCCATCATGGCAGCGACTTCAGAGGAGGAGCACGATTTGAGCTGCGAGTAAATGCATGTCGAATTCTTCTCAACGTGCCAATATATCATAACGCCGCGGCCGCGGTACCGGATATGCCATTCGGTCATCAGATTTTGATCCCATGCACCAAATTTTTTTGAATCCGATGCACAGGATGTCGTGGCATCGCCCCAAATCTCCTGCATCCGAACGCGAAAAATCGCATTAACCACTTCGGATATCGCATTTCGGAGATTGTCCTTATGAATGAATTTCCTGCGGACGTACAGCAAGTCTTTGTAGCTTTCTCCATGCTCACCGGCACTCACACGTTTCAAGCCGGTATTCGTCCCGAGGCCATAAAGGGATAGGATGAGTCTCTTTTGCAGCGTATCCCTGCTTAACGCTTCGCGTACAGCAACAGTCTTGAATTTTTCAGTAAATCCGACACGAAGATCGGCCTCTTTTAAAATGTCCAACAGGCTCGTCATTGGCCAGCGCCGAAGCATCTCTGATTTTATCCGTGATAGGTTGACTGGCTCTGCTTGTGGTTCTAACGGAGATAAGCTAATCCAACCATTACCCTTCTCCGTGATCCGGACCTTGGGGTTTTTCTGGAGACCGGTATCAAGCTTTTCTAATCCATCTTTCATGGCCTGCTTCAACGTTGCAATGAATGCTTCTGCATCCAGCGGCTGCTTTAAAGCCTTATAATTTTCTTCCCGCCGTTCTTCGAAGTCTGTCGGCAAGTCATCGTCCGGATTCCGGTATCGGTTCGCTCCGGCCACCCATATTTCCTTGCAACGAAGCTTTTCCCGTAAAGCTTGCAGAACGCTTATCTCATAATTCATCCGATTAATTCGCTCTTGGCCTTTCTCGTCCTTCTCAACAATGATTTCTTTATTAACCGTCCGGATTACACCATCTACCGGGATTTCTTCGGACATTGGCAAATAATGATGGCCGGTGTCAGAATATTTCTTTACCAGTTCCAGCGCACGAATCACTGGCCGATGCACTTCATTGTTTGATCGGAATTCCAGAATGCCTAGTATTTCGGGAACCATACGGCGGTAGTGACTCCCATAGGAAGCCCGAATAATGGTATGGATTTTCTCACGGTAAGCCGGTCCGGTATGCTTGAATTCTTTTATCAAATCCCGTAACGTTTGCTCATTTACGACCGGGAAAATGACATCACGAATTACTCCGTCTGGATTGTTGACGGCAGACTGGGCCATGTTGAATAAAATGCCATACTTATTGCTTACTTTCCGTAGGTCATTCAGAATTTCCTTCTCGACCTTGCGTTCTGCCCGTACTCCTATTCGATGGACGATTTGAATAAGTAGCTCAATCAAATTGTCCGTTATCTCCATACTCCTTAGCCAGAAGAATGCGGCCAACAATGTGTAACGGATCGGATCAGGGTGGCGACGAAGTTCCCGGAGATCCTCTGTTGCGGTCCGCTGCCGGTACTTGGTCAATACTTTAAGAGGGATATCACGAAACAGATTATCCGGAAGCTCCAGATTTCGAATCGTTCGCAGCTTGCTTACTTCTCTTAACACACTTTCGACACCTGGTTTGCCCGGATCAGCTTTTAACTCTTGAAAAGAAAGAAGTCCCTCGTCGCTGCCGCCTTGGTCTTCATCTAGAAATGCGATACTATCTACGAGTGAATCCAGTTTGGACAAAGATGCCGCAGGCAACTTTTCCAATGTGACTTGGAAAAATTGTTCCTCATATGTACGGATTGCGGCTCTGATAAGTCGCTCAATGCGATCAGGCGTAGGCGGTACAACTTTCATCTCCCGAAATCGCCCGTATACGGTCTCGACCAAATATTCGAAATCGTGATCTTGGAATAATACGCTTTTGCATAGCCAATCGATTACCTCTTCGGCATCATTGATGGTATCCTCACGAAAGCCAAAAAACTCCCTGATTTGTGTTCGATGGTAGGTAATGGAGCGACCAGTCCAATCGTATTGTGCGTACAGCTCTGCCGGTGCCTCGATCTGCTTTGCTATGTATTGAATTACTGCTTTGGGCACTTCGAATTTTTGGAAGGGGAATCGCGCTTCGTATTGGAAAAACTTAAACAGAACAGCAAACCCCAACCGAGTCTCCCCCGACTTATTGCCGACTTGCTGCATTTCGTTGGGAAGAAACGTAAAATGCTCAATTAACTCCTCCAGCTCCCAATTTCGCTTTACTTGATCCCCTCCGAGTAAAGTTCCTAAAATGGTTAGAATCGGAATTTTAATCATTAAATTTAGTATACCGAAGCATACTTAATGAGGCAATGTGGAGCAAAAAGCTATCATATTCCAATTACCTAATCAAAAACGGAACTTTTGCAAGATGGAATAGCCGAAGTGATTGGAATGAAGACGATGAGGGAAAAGTATATAATGGTGTTTCCATATTCTTCTTCAAAAGTTGAAAGAGGTGATCTTTATGCCAAAAATTCCGCTTATACAGTCATACATGATTATTATGCTTTCAGTCGGTTTGCTGAACCACGTCATTATTATACCGTTACTGCTCGGTGCTTCAGGGCGAGATGCCTGGCTGGTAGTACTTCTTGTATTAATCGCTTCGCCTCTTTGGATTGGCTCTTTGAACTACATCATCAAAAACATGAACGGCATACATTTAAAGGATTGGTTGCAGCAGCATTTCGGAATGTTTCTCTCCATAACCCTGGTTTTCATATATAGTGTGCTTGTATGGCTCATGGGACTCATTTCCTTGAAGGATACTCTAACTTGGACAATTGCAACTTATATGCCTCAAACTCCAATGCTCGTCCTTGTGGTAGCAACAATTGTCGGATGTTTCTTTGCGGCATATCAGGGGCTTCGCACCATTGCGATTGTGAGCGGGATATTGTTACCTTTCGTTGTCATTCTTGGCGACCTTGTAATGATTGCAAACTTTCAGTTTAAAGATTATACCTTGCTTTTTCCTTTGCTCGAAAAAGGAACACCTCCACTATGGAAAGGTGTTCCCTACGCTGCCAGCGGGTTGCTGGAGTTGTCGTTGCTGATGCTGATCCAGCATAAGTTAACGAAGAAACCGGGCTTCATAAGTTTGATGCTTGTTTGTCTCATTTTATCCGGGCTTACGATCGGCCCTTTGATGGGTTCGATTACAATGTATGGCCCTGATGAAGCGGCAAACCAACGATATCCTGTTTATGAACAATGGAGAATGGTTCGACTGGGCGAGTATGTGGAGCATGTCGATTTTTTCTCGATTTACCAATGGCTATCCGGTATGTTCATTCGAGTGTCCCTTTCCATGTATCTCTTGGGGGAATTATGGAAATTACAAAAGTATAAGTGGATACCTATGTTCCTAGGCGCTTTATTCATGTTGGTTGTTACATTGCTGCCTATTAGCGATATGGTCTTTCAAGACCTATTGAGCCTATATTACTTTCCATCGTTTTGTGTCTTTACAATTGGGGTCATGATCGTATATGTCGTACGAACCTCAACACGAAGTAAAAGGAGTATCTACGAATGATAAAACGATTCAGAAATAAGAAGGCGGAGGTCTTACCATCGCCATCAAACAAAGTGGCAACTGTTTCACAACCGCTTAGTGAACCGTCGCTTATCCAACGCTTCCAGATGTGTCAAGATGTTAAGCGTCATGTTTACAAAATAAAAGCTGGTGATGATCAGTCGAGGATCGTTTTGCTGTACTGCGATGGTTTATGTGACAACCAACAGCTCATTCAGGATATGGTGCTGCCCCACTTGACTCGTTTTTATGAAACTTACGGATTTCATAAGAATGAGGAGATTGTTGAGTCGTGTCAATTACAGTTAGAGAGCATTTCTTTCGAGGAGTGGGAGCAACAAGTCGAAACGGATATTTTCGAGGGCAAGCTGCTTTTGTTCATTCCGGCACTAACTTCGTTGTTCTCCCTCGATATTTCCAAAAAACCGGCACGTAAGCCGGAAGAGTCTAACATTGAAGTCTCGATACGCGGTCCAAAAGACGGTTTTGTTGAAGAAGTCGGCGTCAATGTTGCGCTGATTCGGAAACGTATCAAGTCAACCAGCATGGTATACGAAACCAAAACAGTTGGCGTGAGAACTAAAACAACAGTTGCGATTCTTTATATGCGAGACATTGTTAATCCGAATATTGTTCAAGATATAAAGAAAAAATTGGATGGTATTCAAATTGACGGAGCAATCAGCGCCACTCAACTGGAAGAATTAATGGAACCGACAAGAGCTTTGTTTCCTTTGATGGGGTACACAGGAAGACCGGACTTCACCGTGAACTGCATGATGAATGGCCGCGTAGCATTAATTGTGGATGGTACTCCGGCTGCTTTGATCGCTCCAGCCAATTTGTTCTTGCTCCTGAAAACACCGGAAGATATCCACTTTACTGCTTTATCGGCCACGTTCGGGCAAACTCTTCGTTTGCTCGGGTTGTCCGTTTCACTCATGCTGCCCGGATTTTGGGTTGCCATTCTTGCGTATCATCAAGATCAACTGCCTTACTATTTACTTGCAACTATTGGCATTAACCGATTAGGAATCCCATTAGGTGTGGCAGGGGAAATGTTTCTGTCGCTCATCTTTTTAGAAATATTGCGGGAAGCCGGTGTTCGCTTGCCTTCTGCCATTGGCTCTACTGTTACCGTTGTGGGAGGTCTTATCCTGGGGGATGCAGCCATTCGGGCAGGATTTTTATCCCCGAGCATCGTTGTCATAGGAGCGATTACTCAGGTGTTCGGTTCGACTTTATCCAGCCAGTCGTTATCTGGGACAATTAGCATCTTACGCTTTATCGTGTTTATTTTGTCTGCCGCGCTTGGCATCTATGGCTTTTTTCTTGCTTTATTTATCGTGACAACCCATTTAGCCTCATTGCGTTCATGCGGTTTGCCTTACCTGGCTCCGCTTTCGCCCCCATATAAAGATTTCGCCAATGCATTGTTCCGATTACCTTGGAGATGGCGAAAAACTCGACCGGACAATCTGAATACTCACGATCCTACAAGCCAAGGGGATGGGCAGAAATGAAGACGTATAAATATATCGTTGTTCTTCTGCCCCTCATCATACTCACCGGCTGCTGGAGCAAATACGAAGTGCAAAACATGAATTATACGACAGCAGTCGGAATTGACTATGCGGAAGGTCAATACACCATCTATTCGCAATTACTTGACTTCTCGACAGTGGCAAAGCTGGAGGGCCAACAAAAAGCGGAGCAGCCCCCGGTCTGGGTCGGTAAGGGACAAGGCTCCTCGTTTACAGAAGCAGCGAATGATTTATACAGCACTTCGCAACAGAGGTTAAACTGGGGACAAGTCTCTGCGATTCTGTTCAGCGAACGGTTGATGAAGGAAAGGAAAGTCGGTGAAGTGTTAGAACTGATCAACCGTTATCGTGAAATAAGGTACTTAGCCTGGCTATTCAGCACGCGAGATCCCCTTGACGAGATCTTAATGGCAACATCGTTTTTCAGATTGTCACCAAAGGCATCGATTCTACATAATCCTGAACAGAATTATCGACAGCATTCTATTCTCGCTCCGATCCGCCTGCAACAGTTTGTTCTGGATTCAAATGAAAAGGCTAAGTCAAGCTATATACCAGAATTATCAATTCGAAAAGACCAATGGAAGGAAAATCAAAAGCCACGTGAGTTGCTTAGATTTTCTGGCATACAAGTATATGATCAAGAGCACTATTATGCACGCATGGACATCCAAGATCTGTCCGGGTTGCCGTGGCTAAATAAACACACAATCCGACTGCCTCTTGACTTGTTTTCCGATAAAAAACTTATAGCGGTTCTCGTCGCAGAGAAACCTAAATATGACATTACTCCAAGTGTTAAATATGATAAAGCGTATTTCGATATATCCGTTTCAGTGAAGGCTGGGGTAAATGAGTTGCATGCAGACGTTACTGAACAAGAACTCACGCAAATGGCTCAAAAAGAAATTGAGCGGCAAATTAGGAAAACCTTTCAAACTGCGCTTGAGAAGAATATAGATATTTATAATCTAGGGGAATCTCTTTTTCGCAAGAATCCGCATGAATGGAAACGCATTGCATCAGGGAAACAGCATTTTGTCTTAAACGAGGATTCCTTGCAAGCTATAAGCATTAATATGGATATCGTATATCCTGGAAGATATAAATTTAAAAAAGAGATTCTTGCTGTCCCCTAATTTTTGATTTCTTCATTGATACAAATACCTGTCATAGAATGTCTAGCGCGGCGAAAAGGTAAAGGATCGAGGGAAATAAGATCCTAGAATTACTGATTTACATATTTGCCCATATACTTTGCGGGTGGTGTCAGCTTCGCTGGTACTACCCCTAGTTCGGCGAATTAAAGAGCTCGAAGCCGATTATCAGATTCGAAACGGACAATCAGAAGAAGTGTCTAAATGGCTTTTGTGGGATGATGCGAAGGACTTCATAAGGGAAAACTGTAGAGAGATTGTTTTTAATAATAAGGATTTTGAGGAGCTAACTGATCCAGAAAAATTTCCATACAGAACTGCAGATGAACTTCGGCCATTTATACAGGAATTAAATGAGGTAAAAACAGACTTTATTCACATTTTGGAAGTCATATTAAATGATGAGTGGCATCCAGACGATTTTGATGATTTTGATCATTTTTATCGAACCACGACATTTGCGTACTCAGACCGTAGATTTTATTATGAAATAATCTTCACATTATTTACAGTGGAGCCCAGTACTATTTCGTATACAATTGATGCAGCATCAATTAATCGCAATGAATATAGAGCAAAAAGAACTGATAGTGATCGATTGTTAGGGGAACTGAAAAATATATTATATCAAATAGAAGCTCAGAAGAATAATCTTAAAGCCTACGGCAAACCGGATGGTCTCTGGCTTGGTTTGTTGGTAATAGTCTATGCCTGCGTTGTTGGGGTTATTTGGCCAATAACATTACAACCTTATCCATTGGAAGTTTATAATGACGTTTTAACAAAATGGGTTTTACTAGGTTGGTTCATTAGTGCTTTGTTAGCTATATTTGCCTACCTTGCATGGTCAACCTATCGGCTAACTGTTAGAAAATAGTCCGATTATGTTGGCGGATGGCGGGCTACTTTTAACTATCTGACTAACCCTGACACCACTGTCGGGGTGTTTTTTGTTGATGATGTCAGAAGAAAATAAAATTATACACTGACGATGCTTCATTATACTAATGATGAAGAGGCAACATTTAAGGATAGTCTCTTGATTAATTGTATGCAATATTAGTTTCATCATCTACGAATGAACCGTCCTCAGATATACTTTTTTTAAAAAAGGAGGAAAGATAATGTATTTAGATAATGTGTTTCAACGGACTATAATTAATAGCATATTATACGAGAGACGCAAAAAAATTGACAAGATAGCATGCTCAAATAAATTTCAACTTGAAAATTATTTTGAAATAACTGAAATTATTAACTCTATTCAATTAAAAGATGTGGAATTGGAAAAAAAGTTAAAGCAAACACAGTTCAATATTAATATGATTCTAGACGAAACAGTAAGGAACTTCACAATTGAAGAAGTAAATTCGGTTAAAAAAATAAATGAAAGGTTTCAACTGAAAAAAGAGCAATTTTCTGACTACAAGACAGCTAGAATGAAAAGAGAGTCAGATCTAAAAGATGAACTTTCTAGAACTAGCAAACATGATCTCGGAAGAATTATAATACGATATTTAGATGAGGATGACATGGATTTTCTTTCGCGATATAAGACATATGTATATTTTCATTATGAAGTTGAAAACCCTCTCGCAGAAATTACATTAAGGAAGTGGGAGAATCAACTTACAAAACCCAATGAGTATAAACGAGGAAGTAAGTTTAAATTTCTTGTACATGCAATTGGCACTAATACTGAAATTGCACTTCAAAATGCTAAGAGTTATCCTATCATTTCTACAAGTCTAATTACTGACGAATTTCAAGGGACTTATAATAAAAGAAAATTCGGGTTTGTTTATAAGCCTTATGTAAAAAATGTATTGCTCATTAGTAGCACTGATTGCAATGCAAACGCTATGTATTTCTCGGAATCTATTGATGCTAAATCGTTTTCGCTTACTTCTATACCTCTAACTGTAAACAAATATCTAGTTTATAATGATTTGTATGCATGCAAAACTAACCACATTGAAGAAATTGAAAAAGAATCTAAAAAACTACAGAAAAACGGCATTGCGGATCTCGCTGAACATAAGATTAATGAAACTGTGCTAATTAATGATTCTTCTACAAATCCAGTTGCAGTATTTATATTAGAAACAGATAATACAGACGAATCAACGGTAGGTCAAGCAGAGGAACTAGCCAGAAAGCTAAACCTACCATTACTAAGAATTTAAGCATTGGCATGATTGTATGCTCGAAGAGTTATGGAGTTTGCTTCAAAGTATACAATGGTACACGCTGCAGGCTCCATTTTTTTGCAATATTACATGCTCCATAGACGGTGAGCTACAACTATACCAGTGGAAGTCATTTCGTAACAGAAGCGTAATTCGCAATTGGTTGAGATTTACGCTGAATGACATAGATGGCAAAGCCGTAATTGATGTAATTCAATGCGGAGAGAAGGATAGGATTGTATATTCAAGTGAGACGTTAGTTCAATGAAACAGGGGCAGTCTAGGACTTTATTTTCTCATCATTGGCTGTTGCTGTTTCAATTTCTGAGCTCAGTCTAAAACTTATATTATGAAGTCTGACGATATAACAATGAGAATCAGCGTGGAACAAAGATAGCCAATCTAAAACTATATTTTCTATCGACAAAAGAGTATTTCTAGAGGCTCATATACTTAATATCAATATACTTGTTAACACGTATACAAAACCACCTCGTATGATATTTCGTGGCGTGGCGGACGCAGCCTGCCACACTGCTCATTCAGCTCAACTTTTTCCGATCGTTTGTCTGACGTTCCCTACATATATAGATGTTATCTGCAATTTATTGATCCCCTGGTTCATACCCGCTTCCCGCTCCATTAAGAAACTTATATTATCCCTGCAGCAGTTCGCGGACCTTGTCATTTTATCCTGAAGTGTAATACTGCTATTTATACGAGAAATGTTTTCGTTGACACTACTTAATTTGAATGGTTTTTCCGTTTCGGCCATCTTTTTTGTTTTCGCGAAGCGCGCGGCGGCCCCCCCGGCGGACGGAATGAGTAACTAGGTACGAATTAAGTCGCAGTTACGATGTCTGCAGCTTGAAATAAAAAAAGCCAAAGGATAAGATCGAATATAGTTGCAGTTTTGTGGTCTGCTACTATGTACGATTCTAGGTAAAGAAGAGTGGAAAAGATGGCCAAAAGGGGATAGATAAGAAGAACAGAAAAGTGGAGCGAGACCGCTTTGAATACGTGTTAACAAGTATATTGAATGCAAGTTTGTTTGTGTTATAATATAGTAATAGGGGAAGTTATGTTAGCGGGATTTATCCTAAGATGTAGATGAGGAGCGTCGTATGGAAGATAAATTAATATTGATTAAGGTTATTGCTGACACAAATTCACAAGGAACTGTTTTAGAAGAGCTTCCTGCAGAATACCTAAGCGATCAA
>NZ_MRTD01000013.1 GCF_001956295.1 Paenibacillus sp. FSL A5-0031 | reverse complement strand
TGCTGTTGTTGCATTGGTCGCAATCACGCCTGTTGTCGCTGTTGTCCATGTGTTTGCTCCTGTCGGCGATTGCTCAATTTTCAAGCTGGTCGCTCCCGTTGCTGCGCTCCATGTAAATGTCGCCGATGTTCCGGTCTTGCTCGTACTAGCAAAGTCTATCAACGCAACTGAATTAGTAGTCACATTCACTACATTCGAGTTGCCAGCATTTGCTCCGCCAGTTACAACAAGACGGAAGTCATATCCCGCTGCAGCCGACAAACCTGTTACCGTTGCTGTTGTTGCATTGGTCGCAATCACGCCTGTTGTCGCTGTTGTCCATGTATTTGTGCCAGTTGGCGATTGCTCAATCTTCAAGCCGGTTGCGCCCGTTGCTGCGCTCCATGTAAATGTCGCCGATGTTCCGGTCTTGCTCGTATTTGTAAAGTCTGCCAAAGGTACATTCATAGGAATTACTGTCAACGTTGCACTATTTGAGGTTGCCGCAGGCGTAGTACTACCCGAAGCGACTACGCGATATTGGTATCCGCTCATTCCCTCTGTTGCACTTTTTATAACTAAAGTTGCTGTTGTTGCTCCAGTGTAATCGGTATTATCACTAATATTTGTAAATCCCGCACCCATGTTCACCTGCCATTGATACGAACTCGCATTAGATGCAGCAACCGTGAAGGTAGCGTTGTCACCCTCATTGATTGTTGCATTGCTTGGATTGCTTGTAATCGAAGGAGCTGGCGTTGACACAGGATCACCAATTTGAACGTTATTAATTGAAATCCACATTTCTGAATCTTGAGGAATTATTCGAATTTCATCAATATTGTCAAATGAAAAGTTTAATCCATTTGAGTGATCGAACGTAAATATCCATGGATCAACACTAATCGTTAGATTGACCCAGTCTCCAACCTGAACACCATCATTAAAAGCACCAATTTTAACATCTTTATTGCCCGAATCGATTAAAGCAATCGATTCTAAAGAGAAGTTTTGAGACGAATTGCGACTCTTAATCGTCCATATACTTTGGGATTCATTATCTTCATAGCCAGCAGATAGTCCACTTGCACCAATTGTACCCGGATAAGGAGTTTCATAAGTTAGAACTAAATCTTTATTTGGGTTTACAGCAGCCTTTGCCGAAAAATCTAGCGAAAAGCCCGGTATATCATCTGATCCGCCCTGCCCATCTGACACAACGGTTGCGTTGCCAGCAATACCAGCATTCGATTTAAACATAATAGTCGAAGCAATCGATGGTGCTTTTATCGTTAACGTTGCACTAGTTGAGATTGCCGAAGGCGCTGTGCTGCCCGTAGCGATGACTCGATACTGGTATCCATTCATTCCCACTGTCGCACCCGTTATAGTTAACGTTGACGCAGTTGCTCCACTATACGTTGAACTATTAACAATATTTGAAAATCCAGCACCCGTATTTACCTGCCATTGATAAGAGTTCGTATTAGACGCAGCAACCGTGAAGGTAGCGTTCCCGCCTTCATTAATCGTTGCATTGCTAGGATTCCCAACAATTAAAGGTGGTGAAGGAACTACGGCAGCAGCCTCTATAGTCGTAAAATTATATCCAAGTGAAAGAAACCGACTGCCGTCATAAACCACATTTGTAAGAAAAGCTGCTACATTAGTTGCTTCTGAAGTCCAGCTTGCTCCATCCGGAGAAGATACAATTTTCCCTCCAATACCTGAAACCATAAACTGTCCAGCACCGTATGCGATCCCTGTTAAGAGACCAGTAGCTGTACTATCTTGACTAGTCCAGTTCGAGCTGGCGCCATCTGACGAGGTAAATATTTTGCCACTGGCTCCTACAGCAACAAATAGATTATTTGCATAAACAACGTTTCTAAAAATGAAGGATGAACCTGTTAAAGAGGAAGCAGTCCAATTCAATCCGTCTGTTGAATATGCCATTCTGGACCCTTGACCTACAGCAACATATGTTCCATTCCCATAAGCAACAGAGTAAAGAACAGTCGAGATGGCCGGACCTGCAGTAATTGCAGCTGGTGTCCACGCCGTTCCGTCACTAGATGTTAAAATCGTTCCGCTGTTTCCTACAGCAATAAACCAATTATTTACAAATTGGACTCCTTGTAAGTTGCTTGTCGTATTAGAGGCTGCCAAATTCCAATTGGTTGCATTACTTGATACATAGATCGTACCGCCCGAACCAACTGCTACATAAGTGCCGTTGCCGTATGCAATACTTGAAAATCCATTTGCAGTAGGCGTTATCCGGCTTGTCCAATTCACTCGATCAGTGGAAGTAAAAATGGTGCCGCCAATCGTAGCCGAATTGTTATAGCCTACAGCAACATAAAGACCATTGTTATAGACCGTATCTGTGATGTTTGGTGTTACCGTTGTCCATTCGATACCATCAAGCGAATACATGATAGAGCCGCTATTGCCTGCAGCGACAAATTTTCCATTGCCAAATGTAATAGCCTGCATCGTGTTTCCATAGTTTGTTGTCCGTTCAGTCCAGCTCACCCCATCCGTAGAAGTGAAGGCTGTATTCGCATTGCTATACAAAACATACAAGCCATTGCCATATGCACCTGCAAAAGCCTGCCAAGCTAAAGGAGTACTTGTCCAGGTAACGGCATCTGAAGATCTGTAGCTTGCAAGTATCGGACTGGAATCAAAAGCGTAAAAATGATTATTTAAAAATCCTATAAAGTTTATTGAACTATAATATGAACTGTTAAGCTGCTGTCCACCGCCCCATGTTGATGGATTTCCAGTGGCCGAATAATAAATTTTACCGTTTGCATCGCCCAAGACATACTTACTGTTTCCATAGGAGATATTGTACAAATCGTTGGAAATTCCAGATGCAATGGATGTCCACGACTGTCCATCACTTGATTTCAAAATAATGCCGGATGCTCCAACTGCCCAAAATGAACCATTTAAAAATTTCACAGAAAATAACTGATTCGACGTGTTGGATGCTGCTGCATTCCATGTAACAGCATCAGCAGAATATAAAATCGTACCTCCTGCACCAGCTGCAACATAGACGTTGTTTCCATAATCCACTTCATTTAAGTTTTGAGTGCTATTCGTACTTCTTGTTGTCCACTTTGCAGCATCCGAAGATGTAGCAATCAGACCGTTACTTCCTACTGCAACATAAACGCCATTGCCATAGCCCATTCCTAAAAACTGGTTGCTCGTATTATTGATAGGATTATTTAATGTATTCCAGCTCGATCCAGCTCCATATGTTGTTGATGAGAACCAAACGATTTGAGAAAAAACGACGAGAAAGCTAAGAATAACGAGTAAAGGAGCGCGAAAAAAACGAATACGCTTATACATAAATTCAACTCCAAATTAGATTTTTATAATATGTGCCTTTTGATATAGCTCCGACTCAACTAAAAAAATGTCTAACAATCTCCTTTCTAGAAAATGAACTGAAATTCCGACTCGTTTCTATGAAATGCTATCCAGTTGAAATGTCCTCCCAACCTTCCTTTCACCAAAAAATGTCAGTGTTATAACTAATTTGATATTCGACAATATAGAATAAAATCCTCTTTTTTTCGACATAAAATGTCGTTTTATTTCATACAAAATCAATCAATAATCTGATGTTTTCTCCAAGCATTTTTTTTCAAGAAAAAAAAGCACTTAGGTTCAAACTCTTACTCACCTAAGCGCCTCTCTCTTCATCGATTCAATCAAACCTTATGAAGTCTTGCTCATATCTATTTGTATCTGCGGAACCTCAAAGGTCACCGTCGTTCCTTCTCCTGCTTCGCTTGAAATACCAAGACCATTTCCGTACAAAGAGAGCAGTCTGCGATGAATATTGGTTAAGCCAACGCCTGACAACTGCCGTTGCCCAAGCAATAGCGTACTGAGATCACTTTGCTTGATGCCAACTCCATTATCCGAAACTGAAATAATTAGCTTCTCCTCTGCCTCATAAATACGTAATACGATCTTGCCCCCAGCAGCCTTTTGCATGACGCCATGCCTAACTGCATTTTCTACAATCGGCTGAATGCTGAGCGGCGGAATAAATCCTCGCAGCTGTTTATCCACCTCATAGACAACATTCAATCGTTTGCCAAACCGCGCTTGCTCTAATTTGACATAAGACTGAACAAGCTCAAGCTCCTTCTCCAAGCTGACGATCTGCTGACGATTCTGGAAATCGAAGCTGCTGCGTAAATATCGGCTTAAATTCAATAACAATTCTGTAGCCTTATCTGGGTCATCAGGACATATCGAAATAATCGTATTGAGTGCATTGTACAAAAAATGAGGTTTAATTTGTGCCTGCAGAAAAGCCAGTTCCGATCGAATAGCCGCTTGAACAGACTGTCTAAGCTCAAGCAAAGTTCGTACGCGAGCACGCAGTACAATACCGTCAACAGGTTTTGTTAAAAAATCATTGATTCCAGCACTAAAGCCCGTTTGAATATCGCCTGCCAATTTTCTTGCGGTCAGCATAAGTACAGGCAGTTCAGACAACGAGTATCGTTCCCTGATCCTACGGCAAAGCTCTAGCCCCGACATAGCTGGCATCATCCAGTCTGTTATCACGAGATCAATCCGTCGCTCGCTGGACAGTACCTCCAGCGCTTCAGCCCCGCTGTCAACCGCAATGACCGTATAATTTTCCATAGACAATACATTTATTAATACTTGCAGGTTTACGGGATCATCATCTACTACTAACACAGTGAATGAATGTGTATCTTCTATCACTTCATTCCCATTCATCGCTGCTTGAAATGTTTTATTGAGCGCTAATGCTGGTTGAATCGCTGCTCTGCCGCTTTTACCAGCAGCAACCTCAGAAATAGCAGACAGCGCAGCTGAAGGAAGTGTAAATGAAAACGTTGAACCTATACCTATCTGTGAATTTGCTTCGATATACCCGCCATTCAGTTCCACGAGTCTCTTCGTAATGTTCAACCCGATACCGGTGCCACTATAGCCCGATTGTAGATCTACAGTGGAAACGCTATTAAACGCCTTGAAAATATCGTCTAAACGATCTGCCGCGATGCCGATTCCAGTATCTGTAACGCTGATTTTCACCCATGAATCCACGACTTCCGCATAGATTCGAATTTCACCCTGATGTGTAAATTTCACCGCATTGCCAAGCAAATTAAATAAAATTTGACGCAGTCGCTCCTCATCAGTATCGAGCAGCGGCATCTGCTGCGGCCAATCCTGCGTCAGGCTTACCCCTTTTTTATCGGCTAAATGCCCAATGACCTCGACTACGGATTGGGCTGCTGCTGATAAATCAACAGCTTGCCGATTCAGTGTAAGCTGTCCATTTCGCAAGGTGGAAAAATCTAAAATATCATGAATCAGATAATTCAATCTTCTACCTGTCGATACAATCATAGAGAGCTGTCTAGCCTGATCGGTGTTTGGCGTCCCCGCTACACCCTCAAGCAAGGATTCTGCGATATTTACAATACCATGCAGCGGCGTTCGAAGCTCATGCGACGTATTCGCCATAAATTCATCCTTTAATTCGTCCAAGGTCAACAGCTTGCGAGAGAGCTCTTCCACCTCATTAAAGGTGTGAGAGAAACGTCGAGCTAGCATGATTACTTGAACAATGACCAAGATAAGCAGCTCAAACGAAATGAAAAAATGATTTTCCAATAGACCAAATACTTGCATGACACTGACGATTATAAATACCAAAATGGTTATCGCACTCAAAAGCAAAAAATAGGCGTCCCGCGATCGGCGCATAACACCTTTGACAAGGGTGTAAAGCACAACTCCAAAAGTAAATACTGAAAGGCCTATTCCCTTCAAAAACCACTGTGAATAAAGCATCGTCGGCAGCATGAATGCTGCAATAATGACGATAATCGTTGCAATATTGCTTGCCCGCCACACAAGCTTGTTAACAGCTCTTGGTACCGACACGTTCACATATTGCAATAAAAAATAATAACCGAATGCTGAAGAAATGTTCTGCAGCTTCATGATCCAATCGTAGCTAAGCTGAGGCATGACCAGTGCAATCAGCTTCTCGCCATGAGTACATACATAGAGCAGCAGAGCTAAGCAAAATAAAGCCAAATAAAGCAACGAGCGCTCTTTTCTGCGCATGTAGAACAAAAGAAGGAAAAACATAGAAAACAATGCAAACCCGCTGATGTTCATAAATTCACCAAACAACGCGATGTCGCGGCTCTTGCGAATATCAGCCTCATAGCCAAACCAAATTGGATAGATGATGCCGCCCGAAGCATAGTTGAAATTGGATACTTGTACGATAATTTCAACATAGGATCTATCTACGGATACAAATCCAACATAAGGGATATTCGATGCGATATCTTCTTTATCTGAGACACCAGGTACTCCGCTTGCTCCCACTTCCTGTCCATTTATAAATATCCGGTTAGCCATGCGGATATTTGTCGTTCGTATTCCGTAATGCGTTTCTGCTGTGTTGTTTAACTCCACTCTCAGCCTGTAAGTACCGAATCCCGCTCCCTGCGGGTTGCCGTCCTCCGCTATATAGCTGTTCCACTCCGCTGGCACAGGAAAGAGGCCTGTTAGTTCAGGCCCCTTATAAGGAGAAATAGCTGGATCTGCGAATTGCTCTGGCAGCAGCAGCTGTCCACGATAAAATTCCCATTGACCATTCAGCGCGACAAGTCCTTCTGATTCGAAATTCCATTCCTGTAAATCCAGCATGCCAGCGCTTGAATGAGGTGCACTCTTCTCAATGGATTGATTATAAAAAAACTCGTTTACCGGAAAAGCTACAACGATAAGGAAAAATACAACTATCGTCCACCATTGCTTTCTCATCCCATCGTTGCCTCCTTGCCTAAATTCACGTCTTACTGGGATAATTGATGATATAAATCCGTCGTTTGCCTCTCAGGAATGACTCCTAGCTCCTGCAATAATAATTGCGCATAGGTTTCGTAGCAGCGGTTAAGCAATTCCGTATCCCCTATCTGAGCATAACCTGCAAGAAGCAATCTGCAAATTTCATCTGAGTATGGGAAGCTGATCTGAGCAGTCGTCAGTCTCTGGATAGCCGACTGAGCACGGCCTTCCTCCAGTTCGTATCTTGCCATACTGCTAACCAGCCGAAAATAACGATGCTGCAAATTTATTCTTTTGGTCTCTGCCCACGCATAATTATGATCCTCCAAATAATCGCCTTTATAAAGAGAAATCGCATGCTCATACCGACTCCAATTATCCTGAAACTGATAAGGGAGCTCAGCTACTGTCTCCTCAAACTCAGCTACATCGGTACGAATGGCAGCATACGGGAGTCGGTAGCTCTCACCTTGATACTCTACCGTGAAAGAAACTCCCCACTCACGCAGAAGCCATCTAATGCGTGAAACGGAATGATGAAGATAGGTAACCGCCTTGTCCAGCTCATATTCTCGCCAAAGCGTTTCAATAAGCCGCTCTCTCGTAACCCAAGCCCCCTCCAAATGAAGGAAATAAGCAAAGAGCTCCTGCGCCTTTTTCGTTCGCCACTTCACCTTGCCGTTTAAAGCAGCCCCGCCTACAAGCTCAAGCCGTTTAAAGCATCGCACTGAAAGCTCATTTCGTTCTGCTAGAGCTTCGAAGCTTTGTGCTTGATTGTTCAAAAGCTTCGCATATTCCTCAATACGATCTATCGTTTTTCCAATTCTCGCAGAATCGACCGGCTTCAATAAATAATCCAGCGCATGCAGCTCAAATGCTTCAACAGCATACGCTGAATAGGCGGTTACATAAACGATTCGTATTGCAGGGTACAACTCCTGTATACGTTCAGCTGCTTCAAGGCCGTTCATCTCGGGCATGCCGATATCAAGAAACGCGATATCGGCATAACTGCGAGCAAGGTGGTCAAGTCCCTCCATAGCAGAGGTATACTTGCCCACAACTTGAACCCGGCCATCTGCCCTCAGCAATCGTTCCAGATGTATCAATGCCGGCTCCTCATCATCCACTAATATTACCTTAAGCATTGATCCATGCCCTCCTCCTTCCATTGTTATTTCTCAGTGAGCCTTCTGCTATCGGTATGACCTAGTATTATTTCGTTTTTACGACTCGAACTTGTCCATCTGGCAGCTTCTGCACATATCTAGAAGCCGCTTCAATATCTAACATAGCCCAGTGTTTTGGCGCGACATCCGGCCAGCTAGAGCTGACAGTTTCCTGCGGCACTGGACGGTTGAAGATTGCGTTGAGTACACGAACCGCTTCTCCGCGAAGCAGCAAGCCATTCGGACGGAAGGTATGATCCGGATATCCCTTCATAAACCCTGCCACTGCAACTGCAGCAACTTCATTTGATGCCCAGTGTCCTGTTAAGTCTGTAAAATCCACCTTGGCAGTACCGCTTAGGGACAGCTTGTTCCAACGAGCCGCGATAACCGCTATCTCTGAACGAGAGACTCCGTCGCCCGGTCTAAATTTGCCTTGCTCGTCACCATTCATAATACCATGATTTCTGAGCAGCGTAATCGCTTCTTTTGCCCAGTGGTCGGAGACGACATCGCTAAACTCAGGCAGCTCCGTTTCATTAGCATTAGGCGCCGTTTCTTCCAGCAGGCTGGCGTTTTTCTTAAGCTCTTTGGCAAGTATGACTGCAAGCTCCGCACGAGTAATCGTTTTACTTGGACGGAAGGTTCCATCCGGATACCCCGTTACATAAGGCTCATAAAGTTTGTCCTTCGTAAGCCGAACGACAGCAAAATTGCTGAATTTAGCAACATCAAATGCCATACCGTTCACGATTCCTTTTGCATCATATTGAAGTGTTCCTGGCTGGAGCACCTTTTCTCCATCGCTGTGCTCAATGTAAACCGCAAATTGCGCCTCAAGCTCCTTCGCAGCTGCACTGTCCTTTGCAATCTCAAGACCAGCTATCGGCAGTACGATGCGAGTAACACTATCCTTATAGTTCGTTTCAATTGCAGTAGGCTGGCCTAGCAGTTCAGCATCCCTGCCGCCCAACTGCTTCTTAAGCTTCTCTTCGCCAAGCAGCCTGTCATAAATTTGCTTTTGCTTCGCTTGTTCGCGAATCGGTACAAAACGGAGATAAAGCTCAATACCCGCTTCCTTGATATGACGAATCGTCTCTCGCGATAACGTCAATTCTGCTGTTGGCGTTGAGATGATAAGACTAATTCCGCTCTCGGCTAATGCGGCAACTGCTTTTGACGGAACATTCAGCTTAATCTCATCGCTCGGATTATTAAGTAGATTCGTAATAACGATGCGAGCCGCATTCTGCTTCTGCAATTTCATCTGTGAAACAATTTCCTCCGCCTTAGCAAGCGGAATATTAACCGTATCTATTTTGCTGCCATCTCTAGCAACCGTTCTAGTAATGGTTACATTTGCTATTGCAGCATTTGAATCCCCAGATGCGACAGTCGCTAATCGATCCGGCGTTGCATACGTTGGTTTCCGAACGATTTCAATCGAATATTGTCTTGAGCTGCTGCGGTCAGCAGACTCGATTCCAATCACAATTAGATTTGTACCCACCTTTAAACTTACAGTCTGATGCACGCCTTTTTCAACCGGCCTACCATTTATGGTCAAAATAGCATCAGAATTTGAGGTGTTTGCAAGCACAGTCACATTCGCGTCTTCGATCTCTGACTTCAGCTTATAGCTGAGCCTGCTTGCAGAGAATGTCGGCAGCAAGTCTATTCCAGAGATAGATAGCTCTGATAACGATGGCGCTGCTGCTGCTGAAGCTGATTGCTTGATAACAGCAAGCTTGTAAGTCGCAACAGTACCATCCTCTGCTGTTACATCCAGTTGAACAGGTTGAATTCCGCTGCGCAAAGGAACAACATGCGTTCCCCCGCTGCCGAGGTCAACTTCGCCATCTGCTATACGAATGACTGCACTCGGACTAGCTGCTTCTACAGCGATGCTTAGAGCCGCAGAATCGGAAGGCGCTATGATCTGGTAATCCATCTCATTTCCAGCAAAATCTCTCGTTAGCACTCCTCCGCTTACCGTTAGCTCCTTCAATTGCGCATTGCTGTCCTTCGCACGAATAACCTTAACATTATAGGTTTTATTCTCTTGTCCATTTGGCGCAATAACCTGAACGGCTACATGGGTCTCTCCCACCTGTACCGGCACAGAAATTCCAGCTTCACCAAGCTGCTCGCCATTTACACGGATCGTAGATCCTTGCTTATAGGCCTCAGCCGCAACATTTACCTCATTCGTATTATTTTCGACATACACGCTATAAGCGGTGTCCGCTCCATTAAATGCTGGTTCTGTCAGCAGCTCCTCTGTCCCTGCCCGCATCGTGAGGCTCTTCAGAACAGCGACTTCCGACGGCTTGCTTCTCAATTCAATCACGTATGTCTTTTCGCTTGTATCTGCTCCCGATACCTTCACCTGCGCTGTAGTTATGCCATTGCCAGTCGGAGCCTCAAGCTCTGCGTAGCCCTGTGCGTTCAACGGCACATTGTTCACTGTTACAACAGAATCTATTGCAGCAGCAACAGCATATAATCGGACCTTGCCTTCTTCTACAATCGACTCATATCTACCTGTCAGATCCGGATGGAATGGTTGTGATAGAACGCCCTTGTCCAGCTCTAACGCCGCTAGATCAGAAGGCTTCACCTTGGACTGCTCCTCGGTCTCTGTTCCCTGCACCACATCAAATCGATATTCGACTCGATTGCCGACTTCATCTTCTACTTCAACAATGACAGTATGAAGGCCAGCTTCATCCCACACAATCGGAGCAAAATAATTAAATTTCCCTTCTGCGTTCACTGGAACAGCTCGTCCATCAACGGTCAGCAAAGCGCCTATTTCCGTTTGACCAACCATAGGGATACGGCTGCCATATACGACCTGCCCATTGAGAGGCTCACGAACAAGATCCTCGTTCTGCTTGCCTGCCACATACAAGAATGGCTCCGTACGGTCTACGTACAATTTCCTATAATCAGAGCTGTAATCGCCGCGCTCGTTAATCGCTTCAATTTCAATCGTATAATCAAGCTGCTCTAGCGGCTCATTTGTTTCTTTGCCTAGAAGCAATTCATTCAGATTGAACGATACGACAGCACTGGCTTCGGTATCCTTGGACTGCAGCAATTCCCCGTTTACGTAAAGATTAACCTTTGCTGCTTGATCACTAGTCAGCTCTACACTAACCTCTTCCGCAGCTGTGTTAACCATAATCTCCTCTTGCTCATCATAGCTTTTGTATGTGCTGGTCTTCTGCTTAGCACCGAAAGTATTAAAAGCAACGTTTAGTTTTGCCCGTTTCGGATTAGGCAAGAACGCCTCTACATTAGCTGACACAGGACTAACGACCACTTTGCCATTTTGCTCGCCAACCGCCATCGCATTGATGGTGTAGCTGCTCTCCGGCTTGTATCCGGATATAATGACGTCCTGCCAATCTCCGGCCATAGGATCTGCTCCGAATGTATCCGTTACAGTTTTGCCTTCATCATCCTTATAGCTGACCGTCAACTGGTAATATTCTAGTCCCTCGGCCTTAATGGAAGGAAAACGCAGCGTAAGCTCGCCGTTTCCAGTGGAAGTAATCGCAAGCTGCTTCGGCTGAGGCAGCATGACTTCAGCAGTCAGCTGTACAGGCTCAGACGTTACCGCAAACAGCGGTGCAATTTCTTCACCTTCCGCCACCATAGACAACCAGTATTGACCCGGCATAAATTCATCCGGAATGTCAATCGTTTGAATGCCTGATGCAGGAAGATCCTTCAAAATAACCGGCCCGATTGCCTTATTGGATTGATCGGTTACCATTAAGCTTACTTTGGTTCCCTGCTTGGCATGGTCCACGTTCCATTTTACTTTGAAGCGATTCGTGCCTTCTGTCTCTGGAACTGCACTAAATTCGCTAATTTCAGTTACAGGATCGAGCTCATACATGCTTGCTTGAATAGGCAGGGAGGAGCGAATTTCCCATTTTCATGTTTGTTCAATATCAGCAGCGACATAAAGCATATCCGCATCTGCAACAAAAGGCAGATTCGATGTAAATGTCATATCGCCGTATTTATCGGCTTCCTCATCTTCCGCTGCAGCTGCTGCTTGCAGCACCGCATTGTAATTTTTGGCATTCTCGACCTCAAAAACAACCGGAATGGCTTTGTTATCCGGTGCAATAATTTGGGTATTGCGAGAACCACCCGTTAACATAAACATATATCGGCCTGGCTTATCGATTTGTAAACTCGTCGTGTACTCTGCTGTTCCATTTGAGAAAAACGGAATTAAGCTGTCGTATTGCTCATCACTGCGGAAGGCACGTATGGTCACGAATTGTTTGCCGCGAACGGTCCAAAGACCCGCTTCCTCTTCCTCCGCTTGCACCAAAATCGTCCATTTTTGTTTATCAGCCTCATAATATGCATTCCAGTTTGATTCGCTGCGATCCGCTTGCAACGGATATAGCGAGCCATCTGGGCGATACAGTACCGCAGACTCATCCGCCTGATCGATTTCAAGCAAGGTCTGACCGCTTTTTAGGTTGACTTCAGTACGAAGCTCACCGCTTGTTATCCAGTCTTTCAGCTCCCGAGTCGTGGTATGCTCTCCAAGAGCAAATACCTTAGCCGGCGTTTTCTGTCCTGCTTCAAGCAGCCATTCGCCCGGCTGAGCTACATCGATCAACAGGTAAAGCTTGCCGCTTAGTGGATCGACATAATGATTCCAGCCTGATTTAAGTGAATCTGATTCCAGACCATATTCACGGCCATCTGGCTTGTACAATTTCACAGCGCCTTTAGGCTGGTCAAGCTCTACCAGCTTCAAGCCGCGCTCCATCATATCTATTGCTGTAAGCTTCAATTCAGGCGCTGCCGCCCATCGTGCTGCCAGCTCAGTAAGACTGAGCGATTCATTTAGAAATGTAAGCTCGTACAATTCCACTTGCAAAGACTGCGATGCAGCCAGCTTCCAATCTTCATTCGCTGTTAGTTGCAAACGGATATACGTTTTATCCTCATCTTCACGATATACGGCAGAAATAGCACCATTACCAGCCTTTTCCGTCTCAGGGAACTTGAGCGATGCCACGCTTTCATCCGGACGAATGATTGAAAGATCTTCCTGCTTGCCATCCAGCACTAGCAGCGCTTTGAAGCTATGATCTGCCTGCAATGTGTATTGAATCTGATCCTGCTTCGTAAAGCTGGCTTGCGGTGAATTCTCACGCAATGCAGCCGTAAACTGTCCCAATAAAATACGTCCGCTTGCAGCCGTATCTACGCCTATCTCACCCTGCTGCAGCACATCCTTCTGAAGCTTCAGCATGTAACCTTTATCCTCTGTGAGCAAAGGATTCGTAAGAGGTGTAAAAGAAGTATCCGCGAATGCGCTTGTGAACAGCAAAGCACTGCTGTTTAGCAATGGCATCGAGCGAGCGCTCGGCGGCTTAACCATATTTCTTTTCATTCTCTCAATTTCTCTCTTCATATCCTTGCTCGCGCCAAGGCTGAAGTCGAAGCTGTTCGGAGCAAACATATATTTGGCAGAACCACCGAACCAGCCTGAACCAACCGATCCAAAAATCTCACGATTGTTTACGCCGACATCAATGCCGCCAAAGCTTTTGCCGCCGATAACCGACACCCAGTTCGGTATTTTTATGCGTGCACTAACAAAACCTGCATAACCGCTGTTTGCAAAATATTGCGCGAACAGCTGACCGACCACAACGTCTACCAGATTCAAGTTCGCATCCAATCGGAAGCCTGCACTGCTGTACTCTTTAAAGCCCGCTGCATTCCAAATCGTCAGAAAATCCAAATTCGCAACCGGAACCCAGTAAACAGCCAGCTCTCCGGATGCTTCAAAATGATAACGCGATAATCCTACGCTCAAATTGTTGCCGTTCACCATATTGTAGCCTTTGATCTCAGGCGCAATGACATCTGATGCACCGCCAAACGCTTTCAACGTAAACGGTACTTCGCTCTGGCTCGCTAGATTCGAAAACCCGCCGCCAAGACGAGTGAGCTGTGCCCCCGTCGAGCCAAGCTTGATTTTGCGGCGAACGCCAAAGCTAAGCGCATCAAGCTTCCCGCGTTTGAACTGAATATCCGCTTCAAATCCAACCTTCTGCTTGCGCAAATCGAAGGAGCCTCCCGCACCATAGAGCGGAATGCGTGTATCAAGCCGAAAGTTGAGCTCAGCACCCTCGAGCGGACCTGCCTCAAACTCGCCAGCAATACTGAATTTACCCGCAAAATCGAACCGTTCGCGCTTGAACTCTAACGCTTCAATTTCCGATTCGCCTTTAATTTTGGTCGTTCCTGCACTGAAATCTACTTTAATATCCCCGCCGAGCCTTACCCCGCCAGCTATAAAAGTAATTTTCTTCAATGTAATCGGCAAATTCAAGCTCAAATAATCAGATTGCATATCACCAGCAAGTTCGATAACGAACTCAGCTGAATTAAACTCAAAGGAGCCAAGGAACAACGTATACATAATGCCAGCTTTTTCAACATAAAGCCGTCCGACACCCGTTACATACGTATCTACACCCGTCTTATCAATCGTCAGGCTCGTTCCTTTAAATTTAATATATTCATTCAGCATGACCACTTGATTCATATTGTTTAGCTTATATATACCAAGCTCCGAGGGATTCTCCGTGAACGGCCCTCTAATCGCCATTTGACTAATATCTTCATTGTCCGAATCTGTGCTAGGAATGATAATTTCATTATAATCGCGCGGCTCATATACGCCGGTTGAAGTAATAAGCAAAGCGCTTGAGAGAACAAAATCATCGTAAAAATCGTGATTAAGCTCCAAATCATATTTGCCATCTGGCAATTCATCCGTCCAAGTCAGCTCAAGCTCCTGATTATTGCGAACGTTTGGCGTCAACGGATACAACTGCCCGCCTTGGCTTTTGAGTGAATAATGAATATTTGAAGCTGGCTTTCTCCACAAATTGGTGATGCCCTCTCCGACGACGACCAGCCTCTTCTTATCCTTCGTATGCAGCACCGATGGTGAAGCACGGTCATAACGCAGGTCTGGAACCACCATAGCCGGGTCCTCAAAAAACTTGAAAGTAGAAACTGCGCTGTATGCCGTCCCCACAACATTTGTCGCATACACGCGTGCTTCGTAGTCGACCTGCCACTTCAAGCCGTTAAGATCAATGGTGACCGCACCAGCCTCAGCCGACAAATGTGCCTTCTTCTGCCATGTGGTTTGACCCGCTTCACGGTATTCTATCCCAATTTCGCTGAGCGCTTTGCCTTTCACATTAGCAGAGAACCTTGCTAGATCATTCGCTTTGTTGTTCTTGTCCATCAATATCGTTGGTGAACCCGTTATGCTTACGATCGGCAAGGTAGGCAAAGGATTGCCGAATGTAAACGTCTCATTCGTTAGTCCTCCCCATTCATGGTTTCCGCCGAATACGACAAAGTTATAGCCATCATACGCCATGCTCATATAGCTGCCTGAGCCTGGACCGCCCTCTATGCCGCCGCCCGGCCCTTTGCTTTTGCCAGACCATACCGACCAAGCGCTCCCGTCCCAGCCGAAAGCAGCCTTCTTCCCTTGATCATCCTGCGGATTTGCGATAGGGCGTTTTTTGTTTGGCGTAACCGCACTAGTGCTCGGGTTAATCCAATCGAACTCACCACCATAGAAGACGACTCTCCGTCCATCGTAGGCCATCGCTTGCCCCCAGCGGCCCCAGTCCTGCGCTTCAACCTTTGGAGCGCTGTCATTCCATGTCGTTCCGTCCCATACCCATAGCGTATTCGAACTGATTTGATAGGCTGTACCGCGAATTTCATCACCAATATTACCGCCATAAAGCACGGCATACTGCCCGTCATAAGCCATCGAGCCCGAATAAGTGGCCGGAGGGCTTTGGGCAGGTGTCCGCTGTTCCCAGCTTGTTCCGTTAAAAATCCAAGTATCAGCTAATCTGTTTTTAGTAGCTCCAGACAGCGTATAACCGCCGAACAGCACCAAGTTTTGTCCATCATAAGCAAACTGAGCGCCAGCACGTGCCGACGGAGCTGGAATGAGCAATGGTTTCCACTGCAATACCTCACCATGCCACACCCAAATATCGTTCAAGACGCCTGAAGCACCCTCGCCTCCGAACATCACGACGCGCTCTAGGTTAGGATCATAGGTTATTGCCGCTCCTTTACGGGCAGTAAGGCCACTTGGCACACTCGAGTCAGCGAGCTTTTGCCATTGCTTGGTTTCGCCGTCCCACAGGAAGTTATCCTTCAGCAGCCCGGAAGTGCCTTCGCCACCGAACATAATGACCTTTCCGTTCTTTTCATCAAATGCCATAGCAGCCCCCATACGCGGGCTAGGCTTAATGTTCGATTCTATTTTCTCCCATCCATAATCGGAGAACTTATCAGCAGCTCCGGCAACAGCCAAAGACTCTAGATCGTAGGAGGAGCTTGTTACTGTAGGCTCTTCCACCTCTGTGTCAGCCGATTCCTGAGCGAATATTTGCTGCCCCGACCTGCTTGGATAAACAGGATAAATCGATGTAAGCAGCACCACTGCGAGCAGCATGCTGACTACTCTGACAAATGGTTTATGTGTCATAAAAAAAATCCCTCCTGAGTCTTCTATCATCGTTGATATAGCAATAAATACCATTATAGTAGTTGGCTCTGGACATCTTCTAAACATATTTCGACATGTTTCTCGCTCTCAATAACAAGATAAATAGGAACGCTTCCTTGTGGATCAAAAGGGAGCCTACATCTTATAAATACAAAAAAGGCAGCCCCGCACATGAAGCCATGTGTTGGACTGCCATTCTTTATCAATCATCTGCAAGCTATGCTTCTTCTTTCTTAAGCTCCTCCAAAAAGGGCTGGAGCTCAGGTCTTGCTGCCGGATCTTTCAAATCAAGGCTCCGCAGCGCATCCACCGCGATTCGAAGCACCGCATAATTGCGATACCAGCGATTATCGGAGGGGACGACATACCATGGCGCCGCTTTACTGCATTTTTCAAACAGCTCCTCGTAAATCTCGCTGTACTGCTTCCAAGACTTGCGTTCCTTTAAGTCGGACGGGTCGAACTTCCAATTTTTTTTCGGATCTTCAATTCGGCTTATTAGTTTCTCCAGTTGGAACTGCTTCGAGATGTGCAAAAAGATCTTGACCACTTTCACCCTGCTATCGGCTAAAAGAGCTTCAAAATGATTGATATGCTTAAACCGCTCCTTCGCTTCCTCGCTCTTTACCGTACCATGGATTCTCGTGATCAAAACTTCCTCATAGTACGAACGGTTAAATACAGCTATCTGGCCAAGGGCAGGCACGGCAACATGTGCTCTCCATAAGAAATCATGCCGCGCTTCCTCCTCTGTTGGCGTCTTAAAGCTATGAGCAGAAATGCCCTGCGGATGAAGTCCGGCAAATACTTTTTTAATTACACCATCCTTGCCGCTGCAATCCATGCCTTGAAACACAAACAGCACGGCATGCTCTTTGCTCGCGGCAAGTTTTTCTTGCAGCTGCTGCAGCTCAAGCTCAAGCTCCTTCACTGCCTGAACGACTTCTTCTTTATTTGAAAAGCGCCCCGTATCCTTCGGATCGATGTCCTTCAGATCCACCTTTTTCTTCTCGGGCAGTTTGTAGCTTTTGGACATTTGCTCACAGCCTCTCCAGTGTTTATTTACTTATTAGTATCCCACCAGCGCCTCTCCTAAACAAGCTGCTGGTCGCTGTTTTGGCACACCAGAGCGAGAAGAAGCAGAACAAAGCGGACCACACAAAGGCAGGTACACCGGTTACGTCGCTTAAACCAGCCGCATCCCCAGCTGATGCGGGCTCCGTAATCGCAAGATAGAGCAACACAAATGGACTAATAATAGATTCCACTAAACAAATAAAAGCGATTAACAAATAATAAAAGTCTCTGAGCCAGCGAGGAGCAACAAAATAAATAAGAGCCGTCAATGCTAGGAAACCCGCGCTCCAAGCCATGCCATAATCATTTCGAACAAAAAGCGCGAGCGCCACTCCCGCTGCTATCGCAACGATCGCGAGTCCAAAACGAGCTTTTCCTTTTGCATATAGAAAGAAAAGCAGCAGCGAGAACAAAGCTGAGCCCGTATAGCCAGCAAGCGCAATCGGGATTAGCATCCAGCTGTCCGTGTACGAGGTATACGTCACTCCGCTTTGGTCAGCGTACAAATAAATATGCAAGACGCTTCCCTTAAGCAGCAAAGCTGCAAGCGCATGGGCAAGCTCGTGGACTAATGTATTCACATTTTGAAAAAAAGCCGAGAACGGAATGAACCTAGTTAAAAAAGCAGTAACGATTATAATAGCCGTCATTCGCAACCAAGAAAACATGCTTTAGCCTCCAAGTCATATACCGCTATTCTAACTCTTCTTACGTATGAAAAAGATTTATTTTTCAAAAGATGCTAATACGGGTAAGTAAAAGTATAGACGCGAGAGGAGAGATATGATGGGACATTATATCGAGGTTGAGAAAAAAGTTAAACTTTATGTTGAGGATATAGGCTCCGGCAGCCCCGTTATCTTCTTGCATGGCTGGCCGCTGAACCACAAAATGTTTGAAGCTCAGTTCACTCTGCTATCCGAGCAAGGTTATCGCTGTATTGGAATTGATCAACGCGGCTTCGGCAAATCCAGTGCTCCCGCAGCTGGCTATAGCTACGATCGACTTGCAGATGACGTAAAGGCTGTTATTGATTATTTGAAACTGGATCAAGCCTATCTCGTTGGTTTCTCGGTAGGAGGAGCAATTGCCGTCCGCTATATGGCGCGCCATGGCGGTTACGGCATTCGTAAGCTCGCGCTTCTAGGCGCAGCAGCTCCCTCATTCACGCAGCGTGAAAATTACCCGCATGGCATGACAAAAGAGGAAGCAAATGATCAAATCGCTGCAATCAAACAAGACCGTCCGCAGCTGCTCCGTGATTTCGGCGAGAAATTTCTAGCCGATCAAGAGCCAAACGCCATCAGCCAGCCATTCAAAGATTGGCTGCAGCTGCTCGGCTTAGAGGCATCCGCATGGGGGTCAATCCATACGTTCGAGTCGCTGCGCGATGAGGACTTGCGGAATGATATGCTGCAAATCAAAGCTGCGACGACGATTTTCCAAGGCAATCTGGATCAAATATGTCCGCCAGAATTCGCCAAGCAGCTGCTTAACGGCATTGACGGCTCCACGCTCGTTACGTTCGAGCAAAGCGGCCATGGCATGCTGTTCGACGAACCAACTAGATTCAATGAGGAGCTGCTCGAATTTTTGAATTAAAAAGCAGAAAAGGAGCCGGAATAATCGGCTCCTTTTTCTACATGTTATGGAGCTCAGCTTGCTCTAGCTTATATTTATTCAATAAATGGTGAAAGCGCTGGAAATCGCTTGAAAGAACTTTTATTTTCCGTTTGATCCTCAGCTTCCGCTTATGATCCTTGTCTTCGAGCATAAACTGATCAATATTTTTATCCAGCTTCTCCCGAAGCGTAAGGATAATGCCGATTGCAATATGCGAGCGTTCCATCTCCTGTAAATCTGCAGCAAGCGCTTCGCCAAGATGCTCCATTGTTTGCTGTTGAATCGTTAATGATTTATCAATTATGACCTGCTCGGGTGTAAAGTCCTCACGAAACTCCTGACCGGGTACATCATCCCAAAACAGGTTCCATTCTTCTAACTGCCCAACCTCAAACAATAAATATTTATGAAAACCGCATAACCATGCAGTACAGCTTGTATTTCGCAATTGGCAGCCTACACCATCGAGCAAATGGCGGCAATCGCGGCAGCATGATCCGCTGTTAGCTATACAAACCTTGCAAATATGATCGGCTCCCCATTGCTGCAAAACGGTCATGCCGTTATCAATAAGGCTTGTCCTGCTCACTGTAGAAGGCCGTTGAATAAGGGGGCGGTTTGCTTGATCTGTATGTTCACCCTGCTTCATGTCTGGCATTCAAGCATGCTCTCCTTCCTTACTAAACGTATATATACTAAAAAGTATACCCTACTTGCAATGCGATGACCAAGTTCGCTCCAGCAAAATATGCAATGTGATACAAAAAAGGACTGTCCCAGATCCGCTTGGATCTAGTGAGACAGTCCAACCTGCTTGCGCTTTCGCTATAAAAACGAAAGCAATTTCAAACTACCAAGCGTTTACGCCAAGCTTTACAAGTGTCTCCCGAATGAAAGCAGGCTCGTCCTCTGGCGTTCGCGAAGTAACAAAGTTGCGATCAACGACAACTTCTTTATCGACAAAAGTCCCGCCGGCTGCTTCAATTTCTGCGGATAAAGCAGGATAGGCCGTTAAAGTGCGTCCCTTCAGCAGGCCAGCTGCCTCCAAAATTTGCGGACCGTGGCATATTGCCGCAATGGTTGTGCCTGCTTGATCTGCCTTTTGAACAAACGCCTGCACATCCGCATTGCCCATAAGATGAGACGGCGATTTTCCGCCTGGGATAATGATCGCATCGTAGTCATCTGCATTAGCTTCCTCAATGGCCAAATGCGAGGTGTACGTAATGGTCCCCTGTTTTCCTTTTAACTCGTCATTGCTCTTCAAGCTAATAATAACGGCATCATGTCCGTTCTTCGCCATTTCATCATAGGGATTTTTCATTTCGGAATCTTCGAAGTCGTCCGCTAGCAGAAATGCTACCTTTTTTAGTGGTGTCATATGGTGCACACTCCTCTCATGATTCAAGCCATGATTTACTTTACCCTATTTCGATAATTTTGAAGCAAGCTATCGCGCATAACCTGACGGTATGCGTTCTAGCAGACGATCACCGTAAACCTCGCCCAGCTTCAGTTCGGGCATATGAATATAGCCAATGTAGCACCCGCATTTCTTCATCGTGCAAGGACGCTCAGATGCTAGACCCTCAAGTCCGTCACGATAGAGATGGCCGATAACCTTGCGATCGCTATAGCAGCGTTTGACAATGCCAGCCCCTTGCACATAAAACACATGTGAGCCCGCGCCGCATGGTTTGCCTAAACTATCGTAATCGGGAACGTTCAGCTGGAAATGCGGGTCAATTTCGGTTAAATAAACAATCTCATTCTCTGAATAATAATTTTTCTGATCCTTGAAGGCGTTGACCCACAGGTATACATCCTCTGGCAGCAGCTGCCGCAGCTGCTTAATCGCGCCGAAAGCCGAGCGTATCCCAACAGACCCGACACTAAAAGGAATTCCCTGCTCATACAGCCTCATGCACTGGCTTAGGAAAGAAGCATGGCTCGTTTGTCCAGGATGATAGGTAACCCAAAAGGCTGCCTTGCTCCGGTCGATGTCGTTCGTCCAATCAAGCTTGACGGATAAATTGGTCTGGACAGCTACCTTCTCGATATGCGGCATATGGGACAGCTCGATCATCGCCTCACGATACCACCGATGTACGAGCGCTTCGCCATAAGGATTGAAAAAAATCGAGAGCTGATGTCCGGAGCTGCCTTGCTCCCGAACCCAGTCCATAAAGGCATGAAGCTGCTGCTTATCCTTCGCAAGCGTCGCTTTGCTGTCCTTTGTTTTGCTGAATGGGCAATAAGGACAGTCATAATTGCATGATGACAACGCGCCGCGGTAATAGAGCACCGCCTTCATCGGATGACGTATCCGTTCATAAGCTCTCTTACTTCGCCCGAAATAAACTCGTCGCCAATCGCATCCGAATAAGCCATGCCTTGAGTCGTCAGGCGAAGAGTATCCTCCTGAAGCTCCGCCAGCTCCAAACGGATCAGTGTCTGCAAATCAGGATGATCGGATAGCGCATTACTCTTGAATCGCTCCTCGTACGTGTGTAAGATTAGCCCTTCGCGGTGCAGTAAAGCTTTCAATATAAACCTGCGCTTCTGCTCCGCTTCATTCAGAATAAAGCCGTAATCGGCCGTATCATAACGCTCTGCAGCAACATATTGTTCAATAATGCTGCGCGTTGCCGCTGCGCTCACGCCATAACGCGATGCATAATGTACATCGCGGGTGTAAGAGCGTGCCCCGCAGCCAAGCCCTGCCATGCCTTCCTCCTGACAGCTGAAGGGCAGCACGGTTTTATGATCAAACGATGTATCTCTAGCGAAACGCCTCATCGAAAACTGCTTATAGCCTGCCGCTTCCAGACGCTGCCGCGCAATATGGTACAGTTCCAGTCGAATATCCTCTCCTGCGCTGCGCATCTGCTCCGGCTTTATAATGGTGTTCTCACGCGTATAAAGCGGGTATATAAATATTTCGCCAGGCGCATAGCTGATCGCCTTCTCCAGTGAATAAATCCATGTTTCCGCGGTTTGCTTAGGCAACCCGTAAATAAGATCAACATTCACGAGCGGAAACGAATAGGACATCAACGTTTCCAGCGCCTCTTCCGCAAGCCGCGGCTTCTGCGGACGATAGATAGCTGCTGCTTCCTCTTCAACGAAGCTTTGAACACCCATGCTGATTCGATCAACATAGCGATCCTTAAGAACGCGCATGCGGTCAGCCGTTACCGTTTCCGGCGACGTCTCGACCGATACCGATGCCTTCATCGGATCAAGGCCCATTGTATTCTCTGCTATATCGAATAGACGGTTCAACTGGGGAGCCGCAAGCAAGGTTGGCGTCCCGCCGCCAATCGCAAATCGCGAAAATGTTTTGCCTTTAAACCAAGGCGCCCACTGCTCCGCCTGCCGCTGCATGGCATCTATATACTGCTCATGTACGTCTAAACGACGATCAGGCAGCGTGAACAAATTGCAAAAGCCGCAGCGGGCACCGCAAAAAGGAATATGCATATACAAAAAATAATAATCGGTTTGATCCCGCTCCCACATCTCCTTAAGTGACTGCGCGGGATGCAAATCACGGTAAGCTGTCTTATGGGGATAGGAATACAAATAGGAACGGTAAGGAGCCGCCATCCAGCGCTGCTCCTGCTCCTTAAGCTCCGGAAAAGATGGTAGCGAAGATGATTTTTGCAAGCTGCTTCTCCTCCTTATTCCAAAATAAATTCGCGATACGGCACATTCCAGACAACCTCGTGGGCGAGCCGATGCCCTTCATAGCCGTCCTCGCCGTAGGCTGTCCCATGATCGGAAAACGCAAGACATAAAGTTTTCCCTCTGCGCCGCATAGCTTCAAACAATGGGGCAAGCTGACTATCAACATAACGAAGCGCGGCACGCTGTGTTTCCACGGAATCCCGTTTGGCGCCATCTACAAAATAATGATTAGGTCCATGCATGGCTGATATATTCATGAACAGAAACAGCTTCTCGGCGGGATCCGATCTCTCCAGCAGCTTAAGCGCGTGATTCACTTGATGCTCCGTCGAACGCGGATTCGTTACACCGAATGTCATCCGCCAATAGCTTTCTTGAAAATAACTAGGCAGAACCTTGGCTAGCTTATTCTTTTTCGTAAAAAAAATGACGCCACCGATGCAGATTGTTCGGTAGCCCGCCTCCTGCAAGCCGGATACAAGATCCGGAGCGTCAAATAACCATGTATGAGGGTGCGTCTTAAGCCCCGTATTTTTTGTATGAAACAATCTAATATGAGAAGCTTTGTCCGTATTTGCAGGAGTAGGCAAAAAACCGCCAAAAAAAGCATGATGGGCAGCATAAGTAAAGCTGCCCGGCGAATGCCTCTTCTCCCAGCCTCCACTTCCGCAAAGGTTCGGGCAATTCTTTTCCTCAAGCTTCGCAGCGTCATAACGCAGCGTATCAAGCGTAATCATGAGTATATCGTGAGAACCTACAATTTGGTTCATGTCTAACATTCGTATCTATTCCCCTCTAAGCAGCTGCTGCATTTGCCATTCATAGGTGTTCATCCCCTCATACTCGGCGCCGTACAGCAAATCACCAAAAGGATTGATGTCTATCGGATAGGTCATGCCGCTTCCTCTTTGAACTAGCACATCAACGCCTGCCGAAGAGCAGCCGGGAAATGCTCGGAGCGCGGATTCAGCTGTCCGCTGCACCGCTGCCTTTACTTCTGCAGATAGCAGCTGCTCGACATCCATCCTCCGTTCGTTGCGCAGATGAAGATTCGTAATTGGAGTGCTGCTTAAACGGAGTACCGTATGACAAGCCTTACCATCCACAACAAGCTGCCGTACATCAAACGACTTGCTCTCGAAGCTTTCCTTCTCAATCCATCGTTCAATATGTGCGCCTTCCCGGCATACCCAATCGACCATTCGCCGAATGTCTGAGCGTTCCCTGTAACGCCGCAGCTTGCCTTCGTTGAAATAGCAAATACCGCGGGCCCGTTCTTCTATGCCGATGGTCGTGATAGCCAGTTCATCGCCTGTACGAGGATTGATCTGATAGGCAATAACACCAGAAGCGCCCGATCCGCAGGCAAGCTTAATAAACAGACGCCTCATGCCGCTTGCAGCAATCGCCGCTTGCAGTTCATCGTAATTTTTTATGCTTCCTGTAGGAGCAGGAAGAGCCGGCATGATGAGTCCATGACGTGTGAGCAGCTGCCAACAGCTTCTTTTGTCGAACATATTAGCTACGCTTCCCGGCGAGTTTACCCAGCTTGCGGAAACGCCTGATGCTTTAACCTCTGTATGCATCGCAGCAAGAAATCGGCAGTACCCGCGGTACCACTGTGCTGGGTAATAGATTCGTCCATGCTCCAGCGGCAGCTGCTGCGCTTCCTCCGCGGATATCGAAATATTGTGCGGCAGAGAGCCCGCTGACCAGAATAAGTCATCGCCGCTTCGGTCAGCCGCACCCCATGCGATCAACTGTCGTTCAACAGCTTGATCCTCACCTGGCGCATCTAGCCGAATAATGACCTTATCGGCTTCTGCATAATCTCGCAAAATATCTTGAATAAACACTGTTCGCTTGAGCAGTTGCTCATAGGAGAGCACAACAGCAGGAGCGAGCCCCTGCTTCTTTCTTGCTGCCTGCAAGCCGAATGTTCGTTTGTTAGACGGATTTCCGATGAGCAAATAAGGAGCTTCGGCAACGCCGTCGTTTATAAAATGATCCATTATTCAGTAAGGAACGGATAACGCCAATCATCTTCATCCGTTTCCTGCTGGTCCGTCACATCTACTGACAGGCCTGCTTGCTTCCAGCGAAGCAGCAGCTCATCCGACATATAGTGGTAGCTCAGGTTAAGGTGCTTCAGCTTCTTCACACGCTCGCTTGCAAGCAGTGCCTTGCCGCCTTCATCGGATAACGTGCCGTAAGAAAGATCAAGTATTTCCAACTGGTCCAAAATCGGCGCATCCGCGATCGCAATTGCGATTTCGTCCTGAATTTCACTATCCTTCAAGCCTAAGTATGTAAGCTTTGGAAACAGATCACCTTGCAGCAGCGGCATGACATCCTCTATTCCGCCGTCAAAACCGTAATCATCTACGCCCAGATAAAGCTCAAGCTTCTTCAGCTCAGGCAGCTTTGCACTCGTTATTTCCTCTAGCACAGACTTCGGAAGCCCTCCGCAAATAATAACGAGCTCTTGCAGCTTCTCGTGTACAAGCGGCTGCAAGCTTAACTCTTGGCTGCCCTTGATCGACAATGACTGCAAATTCGGGAATGCCGCAAGCAGCGGTGAAAGGTTCGTCTGATTAATCCAGGAAACCTCACATTCCTCAAAACCCATATCTCCAATAAATAATTTCGTTAAATTAGGAAAAGAATCTTTGTGGCTGATCAATGATTCCAAGAAGCTGTCCGGAGAATTCTCATACGCCTGACCCCAATCGCCAATCGTTAGTATAGACAGCTTCTCGCCATCTGCGCTAGATGCCAATTTCTCAATCAGTTCAGACATCCTTACGCCTTCTTCATACTCGTCATAACCTACCGATAAGCGAATTTCAATCAAGATGATCCCTCCAATAGTTTCCATGTGAAGTTAGAGTACCATGGACTTTTTCGATGCGTCAATGGTCTCAGGGTCTTATCTGTCTTGGCTACATAAAAATAAAGCCGAGCAGCGCAGAAAACAACGCTCTCAGCTATTTGAATTTAGTGCAGTGCTTTGCGAAGTACAAATTCGATGAGTCGCCAAGGGAACAGCTTTTTCATAACAAAAATCATCTTCGCATCATTTCCGCACACATAACGAAGCTTCGGACGGCGGGATTGGCAAATTTTCACGATCGTGTTCGCAACCTGAATCGGATTAGGCGCATTTTTCTCCGACTTTTTATTGAATTGATTAAAGCGCTCAATCATTTTGCTGTAAGGGGAGTTTTGTTCCGCACGAAACACATGCTTTGCTGCAATGCCCGTATCGTAAGTACCGGGTTCTACGAGTACGACCGGGATAGAAAATGGCAGCAGCTCTAGCCGCAGCGCTTCACTAAAGCCCTCTAATGCAAATTTCGAGGCCGAATACGCACCCGTGTTGGAAAAACCAAGAATGCCTGCTCCGCTGCTGACATTAATAATTTTGCCTTGGCTGCGAACTCGCATATGTGGCAGAACCGCTTTCGTAACAGCAACGGTACCAAAGAAATTCGTATCAAATTGAGCACGCCAATCCACCATCGGTATTTCCTCAACGACGCCCATTACGGCATACCCCGCATTATTTACGAGCACATCGATTCTGCCCCAGCGCTCCATTACCTGCTCAATGACTTCCACTATGGTGTCAGAATCGGTAATATCAAGCCTCATTATTGCAATATGATCTGGTACGCCGTTCTCTTTTGCTTTTGCAAGCACGTCTTCCTTCTTCCCGATGTCCCTCATTGTTGCGATTACAAAGTAGCCCTCTTGCGCTAAGCGAATCGACGTCAAAAGCCCAAATCCACTGGATGCTCCCGTAATCAATGCAATAGGTCGATTGGTTACTTCTGCTACATTAGCCATCCTTAAGCCACCTCAATTCCTAGGAATGGTATACAATAACCTGTTGTATTGAGTATAGCTTATCTGGACAAAAATGACTTGGATACCCGTTGGAATCGCATTAACGCTACAGCATGCTTTATTGTCGCGACTAACCTAACTACTCAACACTAAACTGCTGCTGTACGAGCTTAGCATATAATTCATGGTTCTCCAGCAGCTCCGCATGGGTGCCCTGACCCGAAATTCCACCTTTCTCAAGCACAATGATTTGGTCGGCTCCACGAATCGTTGAAAGTCGATGGGCAATGACTAATGTCGTTCTTGCCGTCATAAGGCCCTGAAGCGCTTCTTGTACTTGCATTTCCGAATCGCTGTCGAGGTGAGCCGTCGCTTCATCCAGCAGCAGTATATCAGGATTTCGCAAAATAGCCCGGGCAATCGCCAGCCGTTGACGCTGGCCTCCCGAAAGCTTAACGCCTCTTTCTCCAACCTCCGTCTCATAACCTTCAGGAAGCGAATCGATAAAAGTTGTTAAATTCGCTTGACCGACAGCTTCCCTGATTTTCGCCTCGCTCACATCCTCCAGCCCATAAGTCAGATTGTGACGAATCGAGCCTTGCATCATCGGGCTATCTTGTGAAACATAAGCAATCCGCTTACGCCAATCTTCCAGCGCCATGGAAGCGATCGGTTCCCCGCCATACGTTATGACGCCCTCGGTTGGATTATAGAACCTCTCCAGCAGCGAGAACAGCGTTGTCTTGCCTGTGCCGCTCGGGCCTACAAACGCCGTTACTTGTCCCTGCTTCACTTGAAACGAGAGCGAATGAAGCAGCGGCCGATCCTCCGAATATCCGAAGCTTACCTGTTCAAATTTAATATAGGAATGAAGATCTTTCTCGTGAAGGACTGCTGCCGCAATCTCATGGCTGGACTGTTCCTCCTTCTCATTTAGCAGCTCCAAAATACGTTCTGAAGCACCCATCGCCTTCTGGAATTGCGTGAAGAACGAAGCCATCTGCGTAAACGGCATAACAATTTGGAACATATACAAAATGACAGCAACCAGCTCTCCGCCCGTTAAAGTGCCCTGTGCGACCCTTACACCGCCATAACCGATTAATATAACAAGAATGAGCAGCATCACCGTCATCATTAAAGGGGTTACGATTGACATGATTCGAGCTTCCTGCAAGCCAAATGTAAACAAATGCGAGATTCGCTTGTCGCCTTGACGATTTTCTACCGGCTCAGCAAGCGATGCCTTCACAAGCCGAATGTCGGAGAGCACACGGCCAAGATCGCCTTGAAATAATGCAGTTTCATCCTGCATGGATTTGGATACTGTGAACATTTTGGTGCCTAGCGGCCATAGAACAAGAAGTGCTACTGGAACGGCAATCAGCATAAGCAGCGTGAGCTTCCAATCAATCAGCAGCAGGAGAATTACGCCGCCTATAATAGATACAATTCCTCCAAAAAACGATATTACATGCCCGATGATAAAATCTTTGATCACATTTGTATCATTCGTAACACGGCTCATCGTCTCGCCGGAATTGTTGCGATCAAAAAACGGTACTGGCAGCTTTATCACTCGGTTCCATACTTCACGTCGCAAGCCTGCAATAACATACTGACCTACATAGGACATCGTATAGACCGAGAAACCAGACATAATGGTCTGAACGAGAAACACTGCTCCAAGCACAACAAACGTCATCGTTTGGATGGTCGATTGCGATAACTCCTCGACTAAATTTTTCGTCAATAAAGGGATGAGCAGCGAGAGCAGCGTCTCTCCTAGTCCCAATACAACGGCAGCGATAATTAATAACTTAGCGGGTCTATGCTTCGCGATCAGCTTGAAAAATTGTGAAACGCCAATGGTTGCCTTCGGCATATCTGCTTGAGCACTATTTTTCATCGGTTATCCCTGCTTTCAACTTTTTCAATGCCTCTAGATGATCGAAAGTAACGGCTAAGAAGGCTTCTTCATCCTTCGTAAACAAATTTGGGAATAAAAAAGGATCAAAGGAATGAGCTGGATCGTTCAGCACCTCTAATTGCGCAAGCTCCTCTTCACTAAACCTCTCTAAGACAGGTGACAGCAGTTCCTCTAAGAGCGCAACAAGACTCAGACCGCAAGCAAGCACCTCTTCGTCCAGAGGCTGTTTTCCTTGCTTATAAAGTTCCTTTAGCTCCATGGCGAACACCGTTATTTTACTTTCAAATGCCGATCTGATTTCCGAGTCTATCCCTTCCATAAATATCGCATCTACTAAAGAAGGCGGCATTTGCGTTGACAGCCATTCCTTCTGCTGCTGTTCATGCTGAATATGTTGAATAAACACGAGCAAGGAATCGCTGTCGACCTTGCCCGCTCCCTCCAAAATTTTCTGCATCCGTCCAATGGTGTCTATTACACGCTCCAAATGCGCCTGCTTTTTCTTAAGCATCTCATATTGGGAAGCTAATGAGTGCTGCAAGTCCTCCTCCGGCCGCTGCAAATAAGCAGAAATGTCCTCTAAAGAGAAATCCAAATATTTTAACGTTAAAATCTTTTGCAGTTGAATTAAATCCTGATCCGTATAAAAGCGATGCCCATGCGCGTTTCGGCTGGACGGCTTAAGCAGTCCCTGTCGATCGTAATAACGGAGCGTTCGCTCAGTAACTTTTGTCAGCTTCGCGAATGCGCCAATCGCATAAGAAGAACTATTATTCATCTGTTCATCCCCCCTCTTGAACAGAGTATAACCCTTGACGTAACGTCAAGGGCAAGAGGCTTACAGGATGGAATTTATAATTTTATGGAAATATTGTCTACTTTATGTCTTCTTAAAAGGAGTTTATCCTCTCCTTTCCGCCCGTAAAAATACAAATTGATAATCGATAATATCATTTATTTTCTATCAATTAATCTATTATTTTGTCGCTATAATTGAATACAAGCCCTAAATTTTATAAATAAAAAACAATTTTCTTCAATTCAAGGGTTGTAAATTATGGGAATTTATATATAATCAATTTGTGACCAAATTGTTACAGCACTATGAACTCAGAGGAGAGAAAGAATGGATAACTATCAGCAACCCCCCGTAAATCCCGGTGTACCAGGATACGGGCATCAACAAAATCAGGAAATGTCGCCTGTCATTACAATTAAAGAGTGGATGCTCACTACACTCATTTTAATCATTCCGATCGTTAATGTTATTATGATGTTTGTATGGGCGTTTGGTGAAGGCAACCCAACGAAGAAAAACTATTTTAAAGCATCATTAATTTGGGCGGCAATCATTCTCGTTATTTACATCATCATTTTCGTTATTTTTATTGCAGCAGCAGCTTCAACTTCTATGAGCGGCTAGTACAATAGTACATAATAGAAGTGAAAATTCGAGCAGCAGTCTGCTCGTTTTGAACAAGGAATAAATAGCGGTACAGGGACGACCCCTGCATCGCTATTTTTTTTCACACCTAAGCTAAAACAAAACAGGGATTACCTCAAAAGTAATGAAATCCACTTTTGAGATAACCCCTTTAGTTTAGATCGTTTATTCCACGGCGAGGAAGCGGTATACCTTGCTTGCATAATCGCCATAAAATTGCGGAGTTGCAAGCCCAGCATAAAGCAGCTGATCGCCGCCATATACCGTTTCTTCACCAAGCAGCTTGTAATCGCGGTTCGGATCAAGGCCTTTGAGGCAGAAGCGATTAAGCTTCAGATTTGGCTCTTGCAGAACAGTAACGAACACTACAAATGCTTCTTTTTTATCCTTGGAGACGAACATCCATGCCGTTTCATTGCCTTCGAACGGGCTAAGCAGACGATAGAAATCTCCGAATTGCACAAGATGCCTTACATCCTTATAAAGAGCAACCTGTTCCTTAACGGTCGTCTTCTCTTCCTCCGTAAATTGAGTAAGATCAAGCTCATAACCAAAGTTTCCAGATAGCGCAACATTTCCTCTAGTTTCTAGGGATGTTATACGGTTCACTTGATGGTTAGGCACGGCTGATACGTGAGCGCCCATCGCGCTAACCGGATAAACGATGCTTGTTCCGTATTGAATTTTCAAGCGAGATACCGCATCCGAATTGTCGCTTGTCCATGTTTGCGGCATGTAATAAAGCATGCCCGCATCGAAGCGGCCGCCGCCGCCAGAGCAGCTCTCGAACAATACATCAGGGAAAGCAGACGTAATTTGCTCAAGCACGGAATAGAGACCCAGCATATAGCGATGAGCGGTCTCGCGTTGACGCTCTGCAGGCAGAAGTGCTGAACCGATCTCTGTCATATTGCGATTCATATCCCATTTTACGTACGTAATCGGCGCACTTGAAAGAATATCCGATATCGACTTAACGATATATTGTTGAACGTCCGCGCGTGACAAATCTAAAATGAGTTGATTTCTCGCTTGTGTCCGTCTGCGGCCGTCGATATGCAAGCACCAATCAGGATGAGCTTTGTACAGCTCGCTCTCAGGCGAAATCATTTCCGGCTCGAACCAAAGGCCGAATTGCATATCTAGACGCTTCACGCGGCTAACCAAATCCTCTAAGCCGTTTGGCAGCTTTTTCGGGTCAACAAACCAATCCCCTAGCGAAGTTGTGTCGTTGTCGCGTTTGCCGAACCAACCATCATCCAGTACGAACAGCTCGATGCCAAGCTCCTTGCCGGCACGCGCAATATCTTCGATTTTATCCGCATTAAAGTTAAAATACGTCGCTTCCCAGTTGTTGACGAGTATCGGACGTGTTTGATCACGGAACGTGCCGCGAATTAAGCGAGCACGGTACAAATCATGGAAGCTGCGTGACATGCCGCCGAGGCCATGCTCAGAGTGTACCATTACCGCCTCTGGCGTTTGGAACTCCTCGCCCGGCTCCAATCGCCAATTAAAGTCGAATGGGTTAATGCCAATGAATAGCCTTGCTGCATGGAATTGATCCACCTCGACGCCAGCCGTAAAATTACCGCTGTACACAAGGTTTACACCGTATACATCGCCGTGATCCTCGGTAGAACCCTCAGCGAGCAAAGCGACAAACGGATTTTGCATATGGCTGCTTGAACCTCTGCGGCTCTCGATCGATTGCAAACCCGGCTCAAGCTTGCGCTTATGAATATGGCGCTCACGAATCCAAGCACCAGAGAGCTGAAGCATCTCAAAGTTGTCATGCGCAAAGTCCAAGCTCATGCTGAACGCGCGCTGTAAATCCAAAGTAGCTGTACCGTTGTTGACAATTCTAGCGGAACGAGTAATCGCATCGTAGTTTTCAAATACGGTATAAGACAAAATGACGGACAAGCCTGTCAGATCATCTTTCAGCGTGATTTCAAGCGTTTGTGCTTCGGAGTCGTTCTCAATATACGTTGCGGGCAATCCAGCAAGCGCCGGTTTTCCATCCACAATGCGGTGCGAATCAAAGCGCAGATCCGTTACTGTTGTTCCATTTGGAAGCTTGACCTGGAATGCAGGCATGCGGAAATCAGAGTTGCCGTATGCAGGATACTCATGCGGAAGCGTATCCAGTGACAGTTCCAATTGGTCCAGCTCTGTGCTAGGCGTGAATGAAGCCCGCTCCTTAAGCTCAAATAAACGCTCCAGCTGCACGCCGCGAATTTTTTTGCCCCAATAGACATGTGCAGGATAACCTGATTTCGTAATATGGATAACATAGCTTGTATCCTTCGCTTGCAAGTGGAATACCGAGAGCTGTTGATCATATTGAATAGACAAAATAATAACCTCCTAAAAGTTTATATAAATGAATACTTACGATTTCACAGAACTGCCGCAGCTTTCCCGCACAATGAGCGTCGTATTGACGGTCATATGAACAGCTGCCTCGCGGCCTTCGATCCGCTCAAGCAGCAGTTGTACCGCCGTTCTGCCCATATGCTCAGTATGCGCGCGAACCGTCGTTAGCGGCGGATTCAAAAATGCAGAGATTTCAATGTCATCAAAACCTACAATCGCCATATGCTCAGGCACTCGAAGACCATGCTCATGCAGCGCGCGCAAAGCACCTACAGCCATCGGATCACTTCCAATAAAACAAGCGGTTGGCCTCGAGCTTTGCTGAAGCATCTGATTCATCGCCTCATATCCGCTGTTTGAAGACCAATATGCCTTAATGACGAAGTTTTCATCATAAAGACCGAGCTCACGCATCTCCTTCTCGAAAAAAACACGGCGAAGCTCATCCGTCTCTGTACTTTCAAATTGACGATTCAGACGGTGGATATAATCATTCCCGCCGATGTAGCCTATTTTTTGGTGTCCTAGTTCTCTAAGATGTTTGATTACTGCTCGGGTTGCTTGCTCAAAATGTAGCTTTACGGTGTCATACTCATACAGCTCGCCTGAATGGTTCACAAATACAAGCCGATTTCCGTTGCTATACAACTGATTAACATCCTCATCATGGATGGAGCCCACAACAATCACACCATCCAGCTCGTTGAACGACTGCATCTCCACTCGACTATTGCCGCGAAGCACCTTCACAATATTGATTCCAAGCTCCTCGCAGCGCGTTTCAATGCCTTTGCGAATGGAGGAGAAATAAGGATCATCATGCTCATCTTCCAGTGTCGACCACATAAGCAAACCGATTTGCTGACGCGAGAGCTGCTCTTCCTTCTTCATTCTTCGCAGCCTGGACGGCTTATATTGCAGCTGCTCGGCAATGCTGAATATTCGTGTACGCGTTTCCTCACTTACTGCCAAGGTGACATCATTGTTCAAAACCCTGGATACGGTAGCAGCTGAAACACCTGCCTCCTGCGCAATATCTTTTATCGTTGCCATGCCACACTCCGAATTTAGTTAATAAATTTACTGAATAACAACTATAGTTTAGCAGACGCTCGCAAAGTCCACAAGCACCCTATTGCATTTTTATTTAAATCACTTTTCATACCTAACGAAGAAGAAGCATTATCGGTGAATTTATGAATAACTACTGTTATAATTTAGTGGAATTATTTAATTCTCATCGTAGGAGGGGTAAATATATGGTTGTGATTGAAACGAATCGATTATATTTGAGATGCTACAAAGAGGATGATTTTGAAGGTTTACATGCTATTTTTTCTGACCCCGAAACGATGGCTAATTATCCAGCACCATTTACTATCCAAGAAACTCAAAATTGGATAAAAAGAAATGAAGCACGATACAAAAACGATGGATTTGGTTTATGGGGAGTCTGCTTAAAGGCAACGGATGAACTAATCGGTGATTGTGGCCTTGTTAAACAAACGATCGATGGAACAATTGAGGTAGAAATCGGCTACCATATAAATAAAAAATATTGGTCCAAAGGATTCGCCTCTGAAGCAGCCATGGCTTGCAAGCAATTTGGTTTTCATCACTTAGGCTTGCAAAAATTGATCAGTATTATAGACCCCAATAATTTAGCGTCCATTCGTGTTGCCGAGAAAATTGGATTTTCCAAAGAAAGAGAAGCTTTTATTTTCAACAAAAATCATGCTATTTATGCAGGCTTCCCCACTTAATCTAAACTGATGTTTTTCACTTTAATGGCATCCAATCTTCCATAAAGACATAAACAAAAAGCAGTCGACTGCCTCCTCCAAAAAGGGGCAGCCCCGCTTAAAAATCTTTTCGCTTCATAATTAGTATACCTATGCCGAGCAGCGCAGCCGTGTAAATACCGCAATAAATTAAAAAGGAATTTGATGCCGCTCCGTTAATAGAGAAAATACTTAGCTCTGCGTTAATGTTATATAAGCCTCTAAGCTCAGAGATTGAAAATAATTCGTTAAGCATGCGCTGCTGCAACGTATCCGCCGGCATAGCCAGCTTAATTAAGCCTGTGATGGTCTCAAGTGTTTGCATCCCTTTCATTTGAATCCTACCTGTGCTCATAAACCGGCCAATCGTACTGCCAAGCCAGCCCATACCGAAGAGCATCGTCATCCAAATGCCATTTCCCAAAGGACTTAAATAACAGGAGCCAAGCATCGTTAAGGATACTAATAGCGGAATAACAGACATAAAAAACAAAAGTGATTTGAAGTACACCATCATGCTGAATAAGACGCCAGTTTCTGCCCAGCTGATAAGAATAATTGAGCTGAATAACAGGAATGCATATAACGCAACGTAACTGACAAAGCCGAGCCATCTGCCCAAAAACCACTTCCAGCGCGCAATGGGCCTTGCGAGTACGGATTGAAGAACGCCTTGCTCTGCTTCCCCTGTCACAGCCGCCACGGAGCTGAATATAGATAGGAAAGCAACGGCAAAAGCGCCAAAGAAGAAACCTAATGTCATAATCATTGCACTGCGGGCAAAATTTTCGAATAAGTTCATAGAAGTCGCAACATTCACCTCGCCACCGGCGATAGCATCAGCAATAAACCAGTAAGCAATCCAGAAGAGAACCGTCATGATGACCGTCATAAGCGTTACTCTTTTACGAACGAGCTCCTTCCAAGTTAGGCCCCAAACCGCGATCATCTGCGCTCCCCCCTATGCTCAAGGCCTGTTACGGCCTGCATAAACCATTCATCGAGCCGTGATTGCAATTTCCCAACCTCATACAGCGTCAAACCCAGCTCAATAAGAATATAATTGACCAACCCTATTTGCTCGTCATTTTCCAGTTCAATCTCCAGCCAAACAGATGTTTCATCATGCTCAGCGTTCGACACAACCACATTCGCTCCTAGCAATTGCTGGATACGTTCAGCTGCTAAAGGGGTATAACCGCTGACTCGCAATCGCCAGCTCGACTGCGAGCTCAGCACATCGGATACCTTTCCCTCCGCCAGCACTTTACCGTTATTCAGTAGAGCGACTTTATCGCATAACTGTTCCACATCCTCAAGCAAATGCGAATTAAGAAAGATCGTTTTCCCTTGGCTTCTCAGCCTAGCAAGCAAATCTCGCACCTCATGTCTGCCAACAGGATCAAGCGCTGAAGCCGGCTCATCAAGAAAAACGATATCCGGATTTGTGAGTAAAGCGCATGCGAGTCCAAGCCGCTGCTGCATCCCCTTCGAATACCCTTTGAGCCTGTCGCTTCCCCGGCTGCCAATGCCCACATCGTCGAGAAGCTGATGAATGCGTCGTTTGGCCATAGAGCGGTCGAGCTCACACAACTTTGCATGAAAAGCCAAAACCTCTTCGCCCGTCAACCAATCCGGATAACGAAACAACTCAGGCAAATAGCCAAATCTCCGTCTAGCCTCGATTGATCCTGAAGGCTGTCCGAAGATTTGAGCTTTACCTGAGGTTGGTTTAATAAGGCCTGTGAGCATTTTCACTATCGTGCTTTTTCCCGCTCCATTAGGACCGAGGAAGCCAAAGGCTTCCCCTTCTCTAATCGTCAGTGTAACATCGTGGCAGCCTCGTCCTTCACCGTAATCCTTGCATAATCCGATGGTTTCAATAGCAACAGCACTCATGGATGAATCAGCTCCGCAATAAGCGACTGTACTTTTTGTTTGTCCTCAAAATCGTTAAAGTGTGCGCTTGCTACAACGCCATCTTTAAGCCACATCGCATTTGCGTAACTATGGTCAGCGGATTGATTCAAATATACATCAACCCCTTCAATAACGATTTTCTCCGGCTTTTCATTTGTAATGAGCGGAAATGGAATTTCTCCGTTTTCCATGTTTGATGCTTGCACAAGCGATTTGCGCAAATGATCAGGAAGCGCTGGGAAGCGAATGATAGCCTCATAGGCATCCTTTGCATCCACTGAAGGATCCATTTTGATGCTAGGCTGCTTGATATATTCAACCCATAGGCTTTGCTTAGAAGTACTTCCTTCCTTAGGTTCATACGTGATCGTTACGCCTTGGCCTGCGTTGAATTCAATTGCTTTGCCGTCTACTGATTTCGGCAGCAGCTTATCCGCGCCCAGCTTACGCATTGCACTATTGATTTCATCCACATTTAGGCGGAAGGCTATCGTCTGAGCTGACATCGATGATATGGCACCTAACTGAATCTCTGGAACCGTCAATGTTGGAACAGCAAAGCCCAGCTCCTTAGTAGCTTGTTCTACGGTCATCTTTGACCAGCTTCCGACAGTCGTCTGCTCGAAGGTACCGAAACGGTTAACGGTTTCACGCGTTTCGCCATCCTTCATGAAGCTGTTCATGAGCGACTCCAAATCATTTTGCTGCACAATCATTACGTTATCCATTCGGAACGTATTAAGCCATGCCGCCAATGCTTCATTTGTTGAGGGGGTCGCAATAACCACCGTAATGACAGCTGCTGCGCATGCCGCTATTGTTTTGCCAACATTCCTTTTGAACCAGCGGCCTACAGCTCCACTTTTATTCGGTTTATTAGCAGCTGGACTGGATGAAGCACGAGCTCGTCCTAGCGGAACCGCATTTGCTTGCATTTGTTCTGGATACGTTTGAGCGGTAGCAGCTTTTGTATGCGCAGCGCTAGCTGCAGCTGTTGTCTCCTTATTGAACTCAGCAGCGTGCTTGCCTTGTTCTTCCCATTGCTCCCAAAGCGGCGATTGCTCTGAGGCTTGAAGCTGTTTCTCTAGACGCGCCCATGCAGCCGACATTTGCTCTGCTTCTTTTTTGTTTATTTCATCATTTTTTGTCATCTTGAACTCCTCCTAAAAGGTTTTGACCTTTCATGCTAGGTGCAGCAGGCGCTGGCCATCGCACATCATTCATGAGACAATGCTCCTTCTGCCTTATGCGCATGGCGCTTCAGCCTAGCCCCGGCTCTGCGCAGCATCGTCCCGACCTGCGGCTGCCGCAACTGGAGCTGCTCTGCGATTTCCGCATAGCTGTATCCTTCATATCGGAGCAGAAGCATTTTTTTGTCCCGTTCGGGCAGCGTATCTAACCAGCCTCTAACCCGTTCCTGCTCGTCCTTATCAATCAACTGCTGTTCATTCGACTGAACCGCTTGCGGCTGTGCGAGTATGCTTTGTTCCTGTTTTTGTGTTAGAGCACGCTCTCGTGCTTTTTTATCCATATAATCATAAGCCAGCCTCGTTAATACGCGATGAAGCCAGCCTCCTATTGCTTCAGGCTGATCCGGTGGATTCCGGTAAAGCCTTAGAAATGTTTCCTGGGCAAGATCCTCCGCAGCTGCTTCATCGCGAATAAGTGCGACAAGCTTTCGTCTAACCGAAGGATAATGTGTATTAAACTGTTGACGAAACAAATCCGGCGCCGAATGTTCCATTCCGTTTACCTCCTTACGTTTTTTGCTCAAGCTATAAAGAAGACGATGCCTTCGATCATTTTGTAACACCTATCGCTCAACAATATTTTACCAAACAATTGTCATATTTATCGATAAGCCCAAGACGTAACGGTTATACGAAAATAAAACTGGTCTATTAAAAAAACCGCCTCCACGTTTGACGGGAGACGGAATGTCCATCAGGCTTCCTTATTATGTTCCATATACAGCTGTACAAATCTCGGTGCCGCAACAGGAGGACTATAAATGTATCCTTGAGCAGCATCGCAGTGGTGGTCGTTAATAATCCGCAGCTCTTCCTCTGTCTCTACTCCCTCGGTCACAACCTTTAAATTTAAATTGTGAGCGATGACGACGACTGATTTAAAAATCATTTGTTTCTTATAATCGTTTACGATGCCGCTTATAAAGGATTTGTCGATCTTTAACGTGTGCAGCGGAATATTTTGCAAATAGCTGAGCGACGAATACCCCGTTCCAAAATCATCAAGCGACAGCTTGACGCCGAGCTGCTGAAGCTCATGCAGTATGTTAAGCGTGTGAGCCGCATTATCCATAAAAATCGACTCTGTAATTTCCAGCTCAATTTGATGAGGCCGTATCCCTGCATCCGATATGATTCTTTCAATCGTATGGACGATTTGTTTCTGCTGGAATTGGATCATCGACATATTTACACTGATTGAGATCTGCTGCAGCCCCATGCGCTCCCATTCTTTAATTTGCTGGCAGGCAGTAAACAGCACCCATTCACCGAGCGAAATAATAAAACCGGTTTTCTCCGCAATCGGGATAAAATCAAGCGGTGACACCATGCCAAGCTCCGGGTGATTCCATCTAATTAATGCTTCCGCCCCATAAATAGAGCCAGTAGCTAAATCAACCTTGGGCTGGTAATAAAGCATAAATTGGCCCAGCTCCAGCGCTTTGGACATGCTGCTTTCAAGAATAAGCTCCTTCTTCGTTACATCATTAATCGTAGGAGAATATAGTTTGCATGTATTTCGCTCTTTCTTCGCCACATACATCGCAATATCCGCTTCCTTCACCAGCTGGTCTGCAGTCGCAGGCGTCCATTCATGATGAATGCTCATTCCAATGCTTGCTGTAATATAAAACATCCGATCCTCAAGCCCAATCGGCTGGGAAATAGCTGATAAAATTTCTTCTGCTTTATGCATCGCTGCATGGAGAAAAGTAACTTGCTCTAGCAGCACGATATACTCGTCCCCCCCGAAGCGGAATACTCTCCCCGAGCTGCCGACGGTAATCATAATTCGATGCGCCATTTTCTGGAGCAATTGGTCACTCATCGTATGATCGAGCATATCGTTTATCATTTTGAACCGATCAAGGTCTATGAAAAGCAAAGCGATATGGCCTTGTTGCTTGTCTTGCTCCGCTAATTTCCCTTCCATATGGCGATGATAAGCATAGCGATTAGGAAGTCCCGTCATTAGATCATGTGTCGATTGGTATTCAATTAATTTCTCCGCTTCCTTGCGCTGGATAAGCATATGATTAAAATGATTAGCCATGTATTCAAACTCGTCATTCGTATGAATGGTTAACTGCTGTTCCTCGCCTCCAATTGCGACAGCCGAGGTGGCTTGTACAACTTTATAAATATTAACTAGAATGATTTTCCTTACAAGCGACACCATGGCAATCGCCATCAAAAATAAAGCAATACTAGTGATGAGTATCGATTCCCAAAGGCTTTTATAGTAATTGGATAACATGTTCTTTTTGGGGATGATTGTTTCAATATGCCATAATACATTGTGAACAAGAATCGGATGAAGCAGACGCAGCACGGTCTCTTTGTCCTGAGAGTCTCGTGTATAGGCAATTCTTGAATCCGTCCCTTTCATCGCTTCAAGCTCAGCCTTATTAGACCATAACCGATACGGTGTGTTCACAAGCTCAGGGTACTTGCCGTTAGCCAAATATTGATTATCCGTCGTAATAATCGTGGAGTATCCCCCTAGCGGCCGAAAAGCTTCGATCTGTTTCTGCATCGATTCAAGTGAAATATCTGCTCCTACTATACCTAAAAACTCATTTTGCTCATTTAATAGAGGCAGCACAAGCGATATCATCATTACTGATTTACCATCAACATCATAGGAATATGGCTCTATAAGTGAAAAAGATTTCGTAAGTTTAGGCGTTTGATAGAAGCTCCCTTTCTCCTTATCCTCGTAATCTGCAATGGCCAGCAGTTGGATGGACTGATCCTCGCGAACGACATAAGGAATGAAGCGCCCTGTAGCATCGTCATAGCTGTTTTTATTTTTGTAAAATGCATCTTTTCCGTCATAGGCATTAGGCTCCCACAACGTATAAACGCCTAATAGATCAGGATGCTTGATAAGCATTTGCTTAAGTAGCTCGACTATGTATTCACGATTTTGCATCTGGTTTTTGCCCATTTGAGTCATGGTTACTTCAAGCGTTTCCAGCATCATCATCGTTTGATCCATCGTTTTAGTGAAAGGATTAATGTAGGCCATCGATTCCGTCTGCGCAAGAAGCTCGCTTTCACGCAGGTTGGAATGATAAAGCTTGATGAGGTGAGCGGTTACCAATAGACCAAATGAAAGAATAACGAGCAGGCCTATGGAAAATATTAATTTTTGAGCGATGCTTAGCCTAATCTTTCTCATCCGATCTATCAGCCCCTTGTTGTCGGAGAAAGCAAAAAACGACGTAATATGTCAAATTATGATACGGTTCTAGTATACTTGACATTTTGACCCAAACACAATGATAAAAATAGGATAATAACACTATATAATTCGACAAAAAACCACTTTATTTCTTTATTTTTCGAAACGACAAGGGTCGATAGCATCTATTCTTATTTGTATGATATCTAGTAAGAAAGTCCAGCACTTTTAATTTAAATCCATTATATCCACACGAAGAAAAGCCCCCTCTGTCTATGACAGAGGAGGCGGTGGAATAGCTCACTTACACTTGATTTTGTTTGTTCTTCTCTTTAACATCATTATCCTCGCTGCTGCGGTCATGATCCTCTAAACGATGGGGACGTTTGCCTTTTCCGCCATGCAGCTTATATAGCTCTTCCCGCAGCTGCTCCGACGTCTTGCCTTCTGTTTTAATGCCATGTTCCTTCGCAATCTCACGCAAATGCTCCAACCGCTTCGCTTGATGCTCTGCTTTAAAAGCTTCCCATTTATCTTTATTGGCAAGCTTCGCAGCCTCTACTTCCTTCTTCAGCTGCTCCACTGACTTGCCATCGGCTTGAATACCAAAATAGGTCGCTATTTCCTTCAGCTTCTCCAACCGGTAAGCCTCAAAATCTTTGCGAGTCATTTTCCCTTTGTAATGCTTATGCTCTTTGTCTATATCAGACTCTTTAGGGTGAAGAACCACTAGTGAAGCATCAGGCAAAGCCGTTACCGACTTCGCTGCCCATACGGGAGCGACTGAAAACAGTACAAGCAGCGCCACCATAGGAATAAACCATTTTCTAATCATTTGTTGCCACACCTTTCTATTACATTCGTGATGCAGAGACGATGGTCATGCCTCGTCAGCATTATTTTGCCCAAGCAATCACAGGAATAGACATGATAATGGCAATTTTCGACATATCCCTACAGCAAGTTGATTACCCCTGCGTCTCTATGTTCAGGTGCTGCTCAAGTAGCTCCAGCTCATTTTGCAGCCATTCTTTGGAAAAATGCTCTCCGATAAATACCGCAACATCGTTTACATGTCCTTGCGGCTCGATTCTCATAAAATCAGATTCCTTATACGCATATTGGAACAGAAACCGGCTAGGCGCATCCGTGAACGTCACAATCCCTTTTGCACGGTAAATGTTAGCTGGAAGCTTTTGCAGCAGGGATTCAAAGGCTTCACTGCTCACAGGGCCGCGCCAATAATGCGTCACAACCATAACATGGTCATGCGAATGATGATGGCTGCTGTGGTTGTGGCTGCTAAGGTCATCATCATGGGAGTGAACGGCATCGCCGTGGTCATGGGTACAGCCAGCTACTGAGCATGCTTGGCTGTCATGGCTATGACTATGTGCGGCTGATGCGCGCTCTTGTATGTCTAACGCTTCATCACTAGCATGCACAGGTTCATGGCGATCCGTATTTTCAGCTGTTTCAAGCCAGCTCCAATCGTCAATTGCGCAGCGCACGGTTGCTATAATCTGAGCATGGGCATTTAATTCCCGCAGCTGCTGCTGCGCTTCAACTAGCTGATCCGGCTCCAGCTTGTCCGCCTTATTCAACAGCAAAATCGTAGCACATTTTATTTGCTCCAGCATCAGCTTGAACGTGCGACCCTTCCCGTCGCGGCTCCGCGAGAGCAGCTCAGGGCCATCAACAATCGTGATAACACTGCGTAGATCGATTTCCTTATACATCGCTGCCTCGGTTATCCCATCCAACGTCTCCATCGGATTGGCAGCACCAGTCGATTCAATGAAGATGACATCAGGCTTATGCTCGTCAATGAGCATGCTGATCTCCATCCCCAAATCGCCCCGCATCGTGCAGCAGATACAGCCGCTTAGCATCTCAGCCATCGGCACTTCATCCCCTACAAGCTGACCATCAAGGTTAATATCGCCTAGCTCGTTCATAATAACCGCCGGCTTCATTCCCTGCGCGGTGTAATAATCCAACAATCTTCTCAGCAGCGTCGTCTTCCCGCTCCCAAGAAAGCCAGACAGCAAATGAACCGGTATGTGTTTCTCTCTATTAGTCATTGTAAGTTCTCCTGTATGTAACAAATTTTAAACACATTTGAATATTTCTATTATATCGTAATTGTTACGTTCATTCATCTTTTCATAAGCAGGGCTCCAATTTAGAAATAAAGAGGTATCCTAAAATCCTAAAATCAATAAGCACATATATGCGCTTACAGACCACAAACCTTGCCGTTTCGCACGCTTTAAGAACATATGGGTGCTTATTGCATCATTTCCCGCCTCGATCCTACGCCTCAGCAGCTCAATAAGCGCATATATGTGCTTACAGACTACAAACCTAGCCTTTATTCTCGCTATAAGAACTTATGCGTGCTTATTGCTTCACTTCCCGCCTCTACCCTACGCCAAAATTCGCTTGCCCGTCTTTTGCTAAAGAGAGCATCAACAGGCAAAAAATAGAAAAATGGCGTCACAGAAATAAATCTCTGTGACGCCATCTTTTCAATATTGTTATCGAACTATCTCTACAGCGAATTTATCTATTTTGAGACTAACTCTACATTGAAATACTTTTTGAATTTCTACTATTAAATTCACTTATGCCGCTTAATTAGTAGGTACCATTTTCAAAAGACGGACGATCAACACAACTGCTTCTTCTCTAGTAGCATTGGCTTTAGGCTCGAATTTATGTCCATTCTTACCGTTAATAATCCCAGCGTTAGCTAGCGCGTTGATTTGATCTTCTGCCCAATTCGCAGTGATATCCTGGAATTTCGCTTCTGTACTCAAAAGAGAAATATCCAGCAGTCTTGCTAATAGTGCTGCAATTTCAGCTCTTGTAATTTCACGATTGGGTTCGAAGCTGCCATCTGCATATCCTGTCATAATGCCGTTTTCCATTAAGGCCCTAATTGCTTTCTCCGCAAAGTGACCCTTAGCATCCGTCAGCTCTTGCTTTCCGTTAGATGTGAATCCAAGTGCATTTACAAGCATTTGAGCAAACTCACCGCGTGTTACTTTCGCTTCACCACGGAATTTATCGCCTGCATACCCCTTTACAATCCCTGCCCGTGCAGCGAAATCAATGTCAGCAAAGCTCCAAGAAGTTGATTTTACATCTTTAAAGGCTGTTGGAGCTGCTGCTTCAGCCTTTGCTTTCATTTCAGCTACAAATGCTTTATCCACTTTGTCGTTGTAAACAGGTTTATTGACAACAGGCGTTGGTGTTGGTGCTATCGGTGTCGGTGTTGGTACTGTCGGTACACTTGGTCCTGTTGGCGCTGTTGGCGTCGGTGTTGGTACTACTGGCGCTGCATTCACAGTTACAATATAAGTGGTCTTCGTTGTTGAATCCTGCGCTGTAACGACGACCTTGTTGCCTGTTTCTAAAGTTTCTGCCTCATTCTCGCCGTCCGCCTCATAAACTTCAAATGTCGCATACGCTGCTGGCGTGATCGCTGCCTTAAATGCGGCTAACGTTGTTCCATATGGAATGTTCGTTATTGTTTCATCTTCAGTTCCACCTGTGCTTACGGTTCCTATTGTCGAAGTCAATGTGGACACCTTGCTTTTTTGCTTAATATCCGCTAATCCAACCGTCAGCACTTGTATAGCAGATGCAGGATTTTCTGGTGTTGCTGCTGTACGAACGGAGATTGTGTCTCCTGCTTGTACATTAATGTTATCTACAGAAATCTGACCCGTTGCAATGGCTATAAAATTAGTTGCCGTCACAAAATCAATATCATTTCCGCTATTGTATTTGTACTCCATCTTATCAGTAACCCTATTCAAACGCGTTGTTCCAACGTTTGTTCCTGGCGACAAATTCCCTGCTGGCGGCGCTGCTTGCATCGTAACGATGTATGTGGTCTTCGTCGTTGTATCCTGCGCTGTAACAATGACCTTGTTGCCCGTTGCCAATGTGTCAGCTTCTTTTATTCCGTCCGCCTCATAGACAACATACGTGGCATGCTCTGCTGGAGTGATCGCATCAATAAACTCATCTAATGTTGTGCCGTATGGAATATTCGTTATCGTTTCATCTGCTGTTCCGTCAGTGCTCACATCTCCCAGTGTCGAGGTCAACGTGGACTCCGTGCTATTTGGCTTAATGTCCGCTGAACTAACCGTCAACACTTGTACAACAGATGCAAGGTTTTCTGATGTTGCTGCTGTACGAACGGAGATCGTGTCTCCCGCTTGTACGCTTAAGTTATCAACAGTAGTTGTTCCCGTTGCAACTGCAACGTAATTCCCGCTATTGCGTTTGTACTCCATCTTATCTGTTACGCCATTCAAACGTGTCGTTGCTGCGTTTGTTCCTGGTGATAAACTCCCTGTTGGTGCTCCTTCTTGCACTGTTACGGTGTACGTAGTCTTCGTTGTTCTATCCTGCGCTGTAACGATGACTTTGTTGCCTGTCTCTAATGAGTTAGCTTGGTCTATTCCATTTGCCTCATAGACCTCAAACGTCGCAGCGGCTGCTGGTATAATTGCTTCCTTAAATTCGGCTAACGTTGTTCCATATGGAATGTTCGTTATCTTTTCATTTGCTGTTGTGCCAGTACTTACTGTTCCTATTTTCGAGGTCAGCGTGGACACTGTGCTTCTTGGCTTAATGTCCGCAAGTCCTACCGTCAATATTTGTGCAGAAGATGCCGGTTCATCAGATGTGGCTTTTGTGCGGAGCGATAGCACATCTCCTACTTGTACACTTAGGTTGTCAATAAAAGCAGTGCCAGCTGCAATCGCCGTATAAAGCCCATTATTTAGTTTGAGCTCCATTTCATCGGTAACACCATCCAAACGCGTAGTGTCAACATTTGTTCCTGGTGATAATTTTCCCGTTGTTGGTGCTTCTGCTGCCCCTAATATCGTGTAGCTCTGAATCATAACTTCATTATAGGTCATACCTTTAACTGCAATGGCCTTAATCGTCATATCATCTGTCACCACGATAGGCGAGCTGTATCGTGTACTGCTCAGCGTCGGCACATCGCCGTTCGTCGTATAATAAATAGATGCTCCTATTGTCCCACTGCTAAGCTCCACTTCTGTCTTCCATTCAACAGCTCCTTCTTCTACATCCGCTGTAGGAGTTTCTGCTAAGAAAACTTGCAGTTGAGGATAGTTCCCCTCTTTTATAAACCACTCTGAGTCAAAGTCCCAATTCGTAAATGTGGATTCTGTTTTCATCTCAGCAGTTGACCGAGGCGCTCCTTTTCCTGAATTATCATATTGTTTTGAAACCTCTTTATCATAAAAGCTATCCACGTCTACGCTAGCGTCTGCACCTCCATAAGTACCCCCCACTAGCCCGCCACTAAAATTGACAGTTGCGACGAAACCTGTAGCAAAACTATTTGTAATTGAACCTCTATACTCAAGGCCTACTAATCCACCTATTTGAGAAGAACCTGAAACATTGGTTATCGTATAGCTATTTATGATCTTTGCTTCTTCTTTATACCCTACTAGACCGCCTGTATAATTCGTCCCTTTAACATCGCCTGTAACATAACTGTTCGACACTTCTGATGTAGAGCCCCTTAAACCGCCGACTAAACCACCAGTAAACATTCCACCTATGATATCCACATTTTCTAACCCTATATTTTTTATAAAAGATCCTGCTGCTACTTGTCCGAAGAGACCGACATAATTTTCGTTTCTATTCGTTCTCAGTCCCTTAATCACATAACCATCACCATCGAAGGTGCCGAAAAAGTTACCGAAGGGCTTCCAAAACTGTCCATCATTGTACCCTCCTTCACCTTCAGAAAGATAATCCGTTAAATCGATATTGCTGCCGAGCTTGAAATTTACCGAATAATAATTTCGCACGCTATCTAACTGCTCAGGTGTCGTAACGATATAAGGATCCTCAACAGATCCAGTTCCGCCGCTAAAGCCTGGCGCCGCAAATACCTGTGATGCATTCGTCAAAGGCCCAAATAATGAAATAATTAATGCGAAACACATAACTCGTATTAGAATACTTTTTACCTTTTTCCCAACTAGTATTGATCCTTGTGCCATACGAATAGTTCACTCCCAAATCATGAATAAGTTATAGTTGCATACGGGCTTTAGCATAAATGCTAGACTTTTAAAAAAACACCAACTAAAGTTAGTTTTGCGCAAATAAAGTCGAAAAATCCAGTATCCACGCGCATTTTGGCGTCGATCCGTAGTCTGTTTATCCCATATAAGCAATAAACTCAAACGAATGGCGCCGTACTTTTTTGAAGCTCCATTAGGTATTCACGATCATCTGCCTCTGCTAAATCTAATGATAAAATCAGAAAAAAACGGCATCCTCCCCAGCGGGATGATACCGTTTTTTTGTTTATTATCCTCTAACTAACCTTTAACTGCTCCAGCTGTCATCCCTTTCATGACCTGCTCCTGAAATGCCAGATAAGCAATGATCGTTGGAATAACAGCAAGTGCCATCGCTGCCATCGTAAGCTTATAGTCTGTGGAGTAACCTGTTGCAAATATGGATAGACTGAGCGGCAGCGTCTTTAAGCCAGGGTCACTAATAAAGACGAGAGCGAAGGAGAAATCATTCCAATATCTCAAGAAGGCTAGGATTCCAACTGTCGCTAGAGCCGGAAGGGACAATGGAAGCATCATGCGCAGGAAAATTCCCCAATAGCCAGACCCGTCAATCATCGCAGCCTCTTCAATTTCTTTCGGAAAGGTATTCATATAAGCCACACAGACAAAGATCGCAATCGGCATCTCGAACGCTGTATAAGGCAAAATCAATGCCGCATAAGTATTCAAAATATCGATCTTGTTCATTAATATGAACAGCGGAACGAGTGTGCTGTGAATAGGGATGAGCATGCCGAGCATAAAAATGCCCATTACGAGCAGCTTGCCTCTAAACTGAAAGCGTGAGATCACATACGCGCTTAATGCACCCATTACAAGCGTAATGACAAGCGCAGTTAAAGTAACAATGGCCGAGTTCATGAACGCAGTGCCCATATCTGCAACTTCCCAAGCACGAGTGAAGTTGCTCCAATTCCAAATGTCCGGCAGACCGAATGGACGCGAGTAAAATTCTTCATTTGTTTTAAAGGCGCTAATAAACAGCCAAATGAGCGGATAAAGCGTGACTAAGGCGTATACGGTAAGACCAATGGATTGCAAGCTTCCTCTCAGCTTGCGCAGCCCTGTTCCTAAACTTGCGGAGGAGGCTGAGTGTGAAGCGCTAATTGATGGCGTAGTCATACTGTGAGTCCCCCTCCATTATTTTTTTGATTTCATTAGATATTGGCTTCCCGCTACGAGAACCAAGCTGATGATGATGATCATGGTGGATACTGCGCTGCCATAACCGAAGCGATAGATCGAAAATGTATTATTGTACATGTACGATGCGAGCAGCTCCGTCGAATTCGCCGGTCCGCCGCCTGTCATGACATAAATAAGATCGAATGCTTTAAGGCTGCCGGATATACAGAGCACCACCGCTACTTTAATCGTATCCCAAATCATCGGAAGCTTGATCGAGAACAGCTTGCGAGAGCCTTTTGCGCCGTCAATCTGCGCTGCATCATCAATTTCACTCGGAATATTTTGCAAAGCGGCAATAAACATAATGAGATAGGGACCGACATTCAACCAAATGATTGGAACCATGATGGCATACATCGATATCGATGGGTCAGACAACCACTGCTGTTTCCAACTGCTTAATCCCAAAGTATCGAGCAAAAAGTTCAGTACACCAATTTGCGGATGATAAATATATCCCCAAATGATACCGACTACAACGGAAGAGAGCACCATTGGCATAAAGATGGAAGCTCGGATAAACTTTTGGAACCAGCCGTTTTTGAGCAGTACTAAGGACAAAACCAGTGCAATCGGCACCTGACCGAAAACAGACGCAGCAACAATGAGCAGATTGTTTTTGAACGAATGCCAGAACAACCGGTCTTGAATAACCTCTTTATAGTTATCCAGTCCGATAAACCGCATCTCCCCAATGCCTTTCCAATCAAAAAAGCCATAATAAGATGACCATAGTATCGGTACGATAACGAAAAAGATGAAAAGCGCAAGCGCCGGAAGAAGTCCGATAGCGATAAAGCCTCTGATGCGTAAAGATGATGACATAATCGTCCCTCCTAAAGGTTTGCGCAGCAAACCTACTTCGTAAGCGTAAGCCAAGGTTTGCGCAGCAAACCTACTTCGTAAGCATAAGCCAAGGTTTGCGCAGCAAACCTACTTCGTAAGCGTAAGCCAAGGTTTGCGCAGCAAACCTACTTCGTAAGCATGAGCCAAGGTTTGCGCAGCAAACCTGCTTCGTAATGCTAGTAAGAGAACGGGGATTTCCTGACAGCTTCGGCATGCAATCCTTTCAGCAGCTTCCAGTTGTGCTTGCTGTAAAGGACTTCAGCTTGCAGATCTTCATGCGATCAGGAAATTCCCTGTACCCAATAACCTAACTACCGAGCAGCTATGTTACTTTCCTAGCGCTTTCGCTTGCGCCTCTTGGATTTTTTTCGCGATGTCTTCCGGTTTGCCGCCCATCAACAGCTCCTGTAGTCCATTATTCACGGCCTCAGCTCCTGCAGAAGTCAGCTTGCCATCATACACCGGCGTCATCTTCACACTGTTCACAAGCTCATACACTTCACTAAAGATTGGAGAAACTTTGCTCTTATCCAGCTCTACTTTGTAGCTGACAAGCTGATTGCTCTCAAGCGTACGCTTTTGCGCTTCTGGTCCCGACATCGCATAAATAAGTTCAAATGCTGCATCCTTTTTCGGACCAATCGCATCCTTGCCTAGACCCATGCCGACACCTACGACACCAGATAGAGAATTAGGATCGCCTTTTCCACCAGGAATGGATGGAAGAACCGTTGCACCCATTGCTTTAAGTGCATCTTCTGAAGCGTTGGAGGCTAGATTCGACAATGCCCAGCCGCCGTCAATCATCATCGCAGCTTTGCCTTGCGCGAACATTTGCTCCATTTGCGTGTTGTCGATTGCGTTAAATCCGTCTTGGAATGCACCTGCCGTACCTAGCTGCTGCATGTAAGTTAATGCCTGTACAAATTCAGGATCCGTAAATGCCGCACCATCCTGGCTTGCTGCTTTCAAGAACCATTCCGTACCTGTTACGCGGTCAGCCAATGAGCTGAAAATACTGGATTGTGCGAGCCAAGCCGCTTTATTTCCTAGAGCGATTGGTGTAATATTTTTGCCTTTCAGTACGTTAATTGCATTCAACAGCTCATCCCATGTTTTTGGAACAGTAAGGCCGTTTTCTTCAAGAATCGTTTTGTTGTAGTATAGAATCGATGTTGGCGACAAGCCCATTGGAGCGCTATAGATGTTGCCATCTACTGTGAAAGCGTCGAAGGAATTAGGCATGAAACCTTCTTTCCATTCTTTGTGGCTGTCAATCAGCTCATTTACCGGCTGAATAAGTTTGCCTGCTGAAAATTCCTGTGTCATAGAGCCATTGGATAAAATAAATACATCCGGCATTTCATCTGCCGCAGCGACCGTTTTTAGACGAGTCTTATAGCCGTCTGGCGGGATCGCTTGAATATCGAGCGTAATGTTCGGATGATCGGTCTGGAACTGCTGAATTATCGAACGCATCGTTTGCGCTCTAAGATCGTCACCGGTAAAGTTATGCCATAGGCTTAGCTTCACTTTCTCAGCTGCCGGCTCACTGCCGTCCTCATTTTTTTTGCCGTTATTGTTTGTTCCGCCGCACGCTGCCAAGATAGAAATCATTAGAGTGACCATAATTGCAATTGTTAGTGTCTTCTTCATGTCATGTTTCCTCCTTGATATTTGTCTTACCTCCGAGTATAGGGAATCATAGGCGACATGGGCAGGGGACAGAACTCAGGAGTAGGGTAGATAAACTTCAGCTTCTCGTCCGGTATTCCGAAGGTGTAAAACCCGTAAACCGTTTAAACAATTGGCTAAAATATTTCATATCCGTATAGCCTACGCGGCTTGCAACCTCACTCACCTTTATCGGTGATTCATCCAAAAGCCGCTTGGCGCGCTCCACTCTCATGCGAGTTACAAATTCAATGTAGGTATGGCCCGTCTCACGCTTGAATACCTCGCTGAAGTGGTTTGGATTCAAATGAACATGCTTGGCAACCTGCTGCAATGTGAGCTCTTTGTCCAAATGATCATGAATATAGGCAATCGAACGCTTAATGTAAGGTATGCCTTCCTGCCCGATCGTCTCACGATACAGCATCATCAATTGGTGAAGCTGCTCATACAGCAATCCAACTCCGTTATCAGTGATTGGCGAGGGGGAAATGCTGTTAACAAACTTCTCTTTGGAGAGGGCAGCAGATTCTCCAAAAGAGGCAATGACTCGCTCGACCCAGCGGTGAGCAGAAATTTGGACGGATTGAAGAAACTTCTGCAAGGAATCCGGCGTCGTATCTCCATCTTTAAGCTGGAGTTCGATGAGCTCTTGAACCCATTGGTAAAGCTGCGTGTCCGATCCATTCTGGAATAACGCAGTGAGCTGTCCTTCTTCCTCTTGCGAGCAGACGGTACGTCCGCCTCGGCGTCCCTTTATATCCTCGTATGCAAGCAGTCCTTCTTGGCCAATAATTCCTTTGAACAAAAAGGCATAAGAAGCCTCCGTGTACGAATCCTGAAGCTTATGCCAATCTGAAACAACCGTGCCTGTTGCCCCGAACAATTTGCATTTCAGTTTCCTTGTTACCCGCTCCATCAATCTAGCGAGCTGTGATTGATCTACTCGCATGCTTTCATGCCTAAGAAGAATGACGAGACTATCTTTACGCAAAAGAGCTTCTCCATCTATCAGCTCACTTATCATATTGTGCACGGCAAAAAGCAATAAATAGCCGTGTCCCGCTTCATTTCCCCAGCCTTCCGCCGAGACAATTACCGTTTGATAAAAATATGATTCGTTCAATCGCAGCTTCGGCAGAAGCTTCGCCGCTTTCTCTGCGGAATGATTGTCAATTTCCGTATCCGCAATCAGCCTCTCAAGCAATCTATCGCGAAGCTGGTCTTTCTTTAGTGCCTCCCACTTTTGCAGAATTCGCATCTTCGCTCCATTTACCGCTCGGATGATTTCATCCGGACGACTCGTTTTGAGCAAATAATCTCCTGCTCCTTCTCGAATCGCCTGCTGGGCATAGGAAAATTGATCATAGCCTGTCAAAATAATAACCTCGCTATCAGGCAGCAGTCTCCTGACATCCCCCGCAAGCTCTAGTCCGCTGCGTCCCGTCATTTGAATATCCGTCAATACAATTTCCGGCTGCTCCAATTCCAGACGAGCAAGCGCCTCCTCGGCGGATGCTGCCGGCTGCAGCAGCTCATAGCCAAGTTCTGCCCATTTTATAACGGTGCTCAGACCTGTTCGAATAATGACCTCATCATCTACGATTAACAGCTTCATTAGGCTTTGCCTCCTTCGTGTAACATCGGAATCGAGAAGGACACGCGTGTCCCTATTCCGTCCAAGCTTTCAATGCGCAAGCCTGCTTCTGCCCCGTAATGCAGCTGCAGCCGCTTATGGACGTTGCGAAGTCCATAGCTGCCGCGTTCTAGGCGATCACGTTCTTTTTTGCGATCATCCGGTCCATGGAGCTCCTTATATATAGCAGCCAGCTTAACCGAGTCGATGCCAACACCTGTATCTTCTACAGCAAAGGACATAAACAATCCCTGCATATGTGCGGTTACTTTGATCAATCCAGCTTCAGCTTTCTTCTGAATCCCATGAATAAGTGCATTCTCAATTAAAGGCTGCAGCAGAAGCTTCAGCATCGTTAAGTCCATTAGTTCCTGATCGACCTGAACGATAAGCTCAAACTTGTCCGGGAAGCGGATCGACTGAATATTGGCATAATGGCCGGCATGCGCCACCTCCTGCTCAACCGAGCAAAACTCCTCGCCATTGTTTAAGCTGAATCGCATAAAATCACTTAAGCTGCCTACCATATCGGCCGTCTTCTCATCTTGATTCATGAGCGCCATCCAGTGGATAGAGGATAGAGTATTGTACAAGAAATGAGGATTGATTTGCGCTTGCAGCGCATGCATATCCGCTTCTTTTTTTGATGATTCCTCCAGCTTTACCTGCTCCGTCAAGCCTTCAATTCGCTCGCTTAGCTTATTGTAGCTTCGCACAAGCTGTCCAACCTCATCCATCGTTTCCACAGGATACGTTTGCATCGGCTCTTCCGGGTTCGAGTGCTTTAGAAACTGCGTCAGCATAATAAGCGGATTGGTCACTCGTTGAACGAAATAAAGAACGAGCACAGCCACGAGCAGCACCGAAAAAATAATGACGATCGCCATCAGCTGCAGGACATAATTATTTTGAGCTTTGTATTCTGTGAAGGGCATGACGCCCGTCAGCCGCCAGCCTACATCAGCAACCGTGTCATAGAGTATGGTCTGTTTACTTTCACCATGGCCGTAGTTGAGCGTTCCTGCATTTCCTCTTATCGTCAAGCCTGGCAGCAGAGCTTCCATTGTCATCATTGACCTGCTTTGATCACTGCCGGACAAGATTTGTCCCTTCTCATTGGACAAAACAACATAGCCCCCCGCTGAAATGCCCGCCTGATTCATCAGCTTGGAAACAGCTTCCTCGTTAAGGCTTATGACTAACGTTCCAATTTGTTTGAAGCTGTTCAGACTGCGAATCGGCCTGACGAGTGAGATCACCTGCTTCACCCCAGCTGCTGTATCCGTCTCGTAGCGGCTCGTCCACCATTTTGTACTAGATTGATAATGCTCAATATCTTCTCCAGTCAGCTCGGATAATTCCGTCTCAAAAATCGTTGTATTTGAAACGGGATGCGACTGGCTTTGCGGATAAATCGTGATGTCCGAAATATACGATTTGGAGAACACCAGATTAGATAGAAACTCAATCATTTGCGTTTGTTTAACCGCATTTTCTCCTGAACTGCTCAAATATTGCTGTACATCCTTTTGCCCAATCAAAAATAAGGACATATTCTCGATATCTTGAACGATAAATTCGAGATTCGTACCCGTCTGACGCAATAGGCTCTTGCCCGATTGCTTTGCCTTCTCTTCCGTAGCTGTCGCTGCCATGTTGTAGGCAAATAAGCCCAGCGCGAGCAGCGGAATGAGAACCGATAGCAGCAGCAAAAAGGATAACTTACGCTTTAATGAGCTACTAATCCAGCGCATCTCTCATCCCCACTCTCCTTTTCTCGTATCAATAAAAAGTTTAAAAACATCCTATCACACTTTTTTTTAGGTTAACAGATTTTTTGTTTGATTTTTCGAGTAAGTCGTAGTACCATGTGGGCAATGAGGCTTTAAGAAAGTGGAGAGTGAATGCAAGTGGAATCAATATCTCAAGAATTACTATTTTTGACGGAGATGGCCAAAGGTATAACCGCGCAGTTTGGAGACAATTGCGAGGTCGTTGTGCATGACTGGTCAAAGCCCGTAGACAGCACCATTGTTGTCATCGAGAACGGCCACGTCACCGGAAGAAATGTAGGAGATCCCGGCACGAATCTTGGACTGGAAATTATGAGAGGCACCTCCGAGGGTGATAACCGCCATAATTATGTTACCCAGACGAAGGATGGACGTATTCTCCGTTCGACCTCCATGTATGTAAAAAATAACGCCGGCACCATCATTGGAGCGCTCTGCATCAACTTCGACATTACCGATCTGATGGTTGCCGAGAAAACGCTTCAATCGCTGACAGCGAGCGGACTACAGCCGGTTCGAGAATCGTTTGTCAGCAATGTAAACGACCTGCTTGATACGCTCATACAGGAAGCGCAGGTCACGATTGGCAAGCCGCCAGCTGCCATGACCAAAGAAGATAAAATTAAAATCATTCAATTGCTTGATCAAAAGGGTGCTTTTCTCATTAAAAAGTCAGGCGAGAAGGTTTGCAGCTATTTGAGCATTTCAAAATTTACGTTATACAGCTATTTGGAGGAATCCAAAGGCGTAGATAGCGATGAAGGAGCAAGCGAATGAGCGAAATATTGAATATAAGCAAAGATGAGGAAACTCTGCTTAAGCTAGAAACACCATGCGTTGTCATCGACAGTGATGCTGTCGACAACAACATTGCTGCAATGGCAGAAGCTATCGCAAAACGCGGCGTAAAGCTACGTCCCCATGCCAAAACACATAAGCTACCGGAAATGGCATCAAGGCAGCTGGCAGCGGGTGCCATCGGCATCACCGTAGCCAAAATTTCCGAAGCAGAGATCATGGCGAGCGGCGGCATTCGTGATATTTTTGTCGCTTATCCGTTAGTGGCCAAATCCAAGCTTGAACGTGCAGCTTGGCTCAGTTTATCCGGCATCCGTTTAATTATCGGAGTCGATAGCTTAGAAGGTGCGAAGCGCATTTCTGAGACAGCCGTGCGTGAAGGCGCAGTGCTGGAAGTACGCCTAGAGCTGGAAACGGGACTTCGCCGTACAGGAATTGCGATCGACAAAGCCGTGGAGCTTGCAAAGCAAATCAATGATCTTGAAGGGATAAAGCTTAGCGGAATTTTCACCTATCGAGGGGCTATGGTCGGCGGAGCATCGACGCTCGATTTGCAAGCAGCCGGTTATGAAGAGGGGCGATTGATGGTTGAGGCTGCTGCAGCTCTACGGAGCGCAGGCATCTCCATTGAGGATGTAAGTGTAGGCTCTTCGCCTACTGCGCTGTTCGCCGCTGAAGTTGACGGCATCACTGAAGTTCGTCCCGGTACTTACATTTATCAAGACCGGATGCAGGCAGCTTTCGGAACATGTGCGCTTGAAGATTGTGCCGGCGTTGTGCTGGCTACCATTGTCAGCAGGCCCTATGAAGATTTAATCATCATAGACGGCGGCAGCAAAACATTCGCAACGGACGTACAACCGGGCAATTCACCTTTATTCCTTAAGGGCTTCGGTCATATCATCGGAGATTCTGAAGCGATTTTGGAGCGAATGAATGAGGAGCACGGCATGATTCGTGTACAGCCGGATTCCACCTATCAGATTGGCGACTTGGTGCGTATCATCCCCAATCATATTTGCAGCACCGTTAATTTGCACAGCTTTGTCTACATTAAGGATTCCACTGGGCAGCTTCACAAAACGACTGTAGCCGCTCGCGGAATGCTCGAATAACGAGAAGGAGGAGGCTTATAACATGCTCGATCTTATTTTGAAAAACGGCAAAATTGTCGATGGCAGCGGCAATCCTTGGTACGGCGGCGATGTTGGGGTCAAAGATGGCATCATTGTTTCTATCGGCCAAATTGATCAAGAGGCAAACCAAATTATTGATGTGGGACGCAAAGTGATTTCTCCTGGCTTCATCGATGGGCATTGCCACTCGGATCTGATGATTATTGATCATCCTTACAGTGAAATTAAGCTGCAGCAAGGGGTAACAACTGAGGTTGTCGGCAACTGCGGCCTCGCCCCTGCTCCATTTATTCGGAGTAAAGGCGCACTGCTGCAGTCGTATGTGCAGCCCGTACTCGGGAGTACAAGCTGGGAGTGGCCGTGGGAAACGGTTGGTCAATATATGGATTTTGTCAGCAAATCCAATCCATCGGAGCACATCGCCACCTATGTGGCACACGGTGCACTGCGTATCGCTGTTATGGGCTTCGAGAACCGTCCTGCGACGAAGGACGAAATCGAGCGGATGAAGACACTTCTTGAAGAAGGGCTGCGGGCAGGCGCAATCGGATTATCAATTGGTTTGTTGTATGCACCTGGCAGCTATACTTCACGCGAAGAGCTGGTTGAGCTTTGCAGCGTTTTGCCTAAATACAACGGTCTGCTCTCCACACATATTCGCGGTGAGGGCAATAACTTGCTGCCGTCCGTTGCAGAGGTCATATGGATCGCTGAACGAGTCGGCATCTCGCTGCATATCAGTCATTTGAAAGCAGCAGGCCGCGCCAATTGGGGTAAAGCGCTTGATGCGCTGGAGCTTGTAGAAGCGGCAAGAGCACGTGGTATGGACGTCACAGTTGATGTTTATCCCTACGCGGCAGGCTCCACCACCTTAACAACCGTCCTCCCTCCTTGGGTGCTAGAGGGCGGCATTCATGCAACACTTGAAGCGTTCCGCGATAAGGCGCTCCGCCTGCGGATCAAAGAAGAGCTAAGCCGCGAGCAGGACACTTGGGATAATCTTGTATGTTCAACTGGCTGGTCCAGCATCATTATTTCTTCGATTCAGACCGAAGCGAACAAGGCACTCGAAGGCAAATCCATCGCCGAGGTTGCTGAGCTTCGCGGAGAACATCCCGTCGATTGCATGATGGATCTTCTGCTCGAGGAGAATGGTCAAATCGCGATTGTCTACTTCCATATGTCCGACGACGATGTGAAGCAGGTCATCGGTTATGAGAAATCATTGATTGCATCCGACAGCTTGAACTGCGAGATCGGCAAGCCTCATCCGCGCACGTACGGCACCTTTCCACGCGTCTTTGCCAAATATGTGCGTGAAGATAAGGTACTGTCGCTTGAGCAAGCGGTTCGCAAGCTAACCTCATTTCCGGTACAGCGCTTTAAACTTGGCAAAAGAGGACTGCTTGTGCCAGGATATGCTGCTGACATCACGGTATTCGACCCAGCTGTCATTCAAGATACAGCTACGTTCGAGGACCCGCGTCAATATCCGTCCGGCATCTCGCATGTTATCGTTTCCGGCCAACTCACGCTTTCACATGGTGAACACACGCATAAGCGCGAAGGTAATCTTATTCGCGCGCAGCATTGCTGCACGCATTAGTTAACCTGCAATATACAATTGATAAACAAGGAGCTGTCTTATAATGTCTATTATTGAAAAACGTCTTGCTGAGCTAGGAATTGTGTTGCCTGAAACGACTAAACCTAAATTCTCCTACATTCCGGTCAACCAAACGGGCAATCTCATCTACACTTCCGGCTTCGACTGCCGTATCGATGGTGTTCTCATGTATGAAGGTAAAATCGGCTCTGATCTAACGATCGAGCAAGGACAAGAAGCAGCGCGCCAAGTCGTTATCAACCTGCTTGCGGCGATGAAAGCTCACCTAGGCGACCTTGACCGTGTCGTAAAAATCGTAAAAATTCTTGGTTTCATCAACAGCGCTCCCGGTTTCGGCGATCAGCCTTATGTACTGAACGGCGCATCGGATCTACTCATTGAAGTATTCGGAGAAAATGGACGCCATGCAAGGTCCGCGATTGGTACAAGCGACCTTCCATTCCATACACCAGTTGAAATCGAGCTCATTGCAGAGGTTCGCGAATAGCATGAACAAGCAAAACCCCCAAGGCTCAGGCACTTGGGGGTTTAATACTATTTCAATTAGTGGAAAACGCATTGATTCCGATTTACAAGCAAGCTTTGTTGACTACCAGCATACAGCGCGGGAAATAATAACAAGCAAAATGAAGAGTACCAATATAATACCGATACCAGTTCCCCAGCCGCCAACTCCAGTTCCACAATTGCTAACACCTGCAACTGGATAAGAAGGTCCGCAATTTCCTGCGCCAACCCCTGCTACTCCATAGCCCATTTGTTCATCTCCTTTTTACTAAGGTACAGTATCCTATGATTTTTAGTAAAAAAGGTATAGGCTATTTCGTAAAATGTGCTCCTGCTCATTTTTTATGCCCGCCCACACTTTCTTGCAATGACTAAACGCCTCTGCTCTGGGTGAACAAGTCTATTTATTCTGGCTATCGATGAGCGTCAAAATAAACGTCAATGCTTCTGCACGAGTAGCCTTTGCCTGCGGTTCAAAGCGATTTCCGCTTCTCCCCTTAAGCAGATTGCGAGAAACAGCAGCCGCTACAGCAGGCTTAGCCCAAGCTGGTATTTGCGAGGCATCCGCAAAACGAATTGACGGGTTCTCGTCGAGCGGAAAACCAGCTGTACGCATCGTCATTGCCACCATTTCCGCTCTTGTAATATGGCGATTTGGACGGAATGTACCATCGTCATAACCGCTAATTACCTCAGCATTCACAGCCTCCGCTATGAACGCCTCTGCCCAAGCTGGAAACTGTCCCTTGTCTTTAAAATTAACTTCCTTCGCTTGCTTAGCATTCAACTCGAATGCACGTCCGATCATAGCAGCAAATTGCGAACGCGTTACCCAGCCATTAGGTTGAAAAGCACCGTTCTCAAAGCCTGTTACGATGCCAAGCGAAGCCGCTCTTGTAATATTTTCCTCGGCCCAGTGGCCTTTTATGTCACTGAAGGACACTGGCGTCGAAGAGCTTAAGAGCAAAGCCAGCTTCGCCGCATTTTTCAGCTGAACGGCCTTTACCTGACTATCGACCAGCTTCGCTTCAACAAGTTCAACGCTCGCCTTTCCATTCGCAACTCCCTCAAAAGTAAACGTGGCTATAGCTGCCGATCCGCTCACTCCGCTATCTTTCCCAATCTTCGTATGAGCGAATGTTATAACTCCATCCTTATCAATCGGTGAAATGGGCATTCCTTTCCACGCTGCTGTTGCCTGTTTGAATTTAAGCTTTGCTGTGTTGTACTTCAGTTTAATCTCGAAGCCATATAAATCATTTAATTGCTCCCCTTTTACAACGACCTCAACTGGTTGTCCAACCGCCGCATTTTTCTGATTGACGGTAAGCGACAAGGTTGCAGCCGCAGCATATGCCGAAGGCAGCAAGGCTGAGCGACCAACGCTCGTTAACGTAGAGACGCTAGAAAACAACGTCATCACTATTAACAAAATTGCTATTTTCTTCACTCTCAACAACATGTCCATTAAATCCATTCTCCTTCCAAATCGTGCTTTTCGTTATATTCAATAGGGAGCGTGCTAGTGAAAAGGCTGACAGCAGCTTAACTAGCGCTTGTCAGCCTTTTTCTTTATACAACTATTATGATTTTGGCTCGCTCTTGCTGTCGTAGCGGTTGCTCCACTCTTTTAAAATAGAGTCTCTTTGTTTAGCCGCTTCTTGCAGATCGTATTTGATTAATTGCTCAATCGGGTTTTTAGTATACCCTTCTGGAATGACGCTAGTGTCACTCTTCACAGCTACGATTGGATAGTTTTTGCTATATTCAGCCATTGCATCGTCTGTAATTGCCCAGTCCAAAAACGTCTGTGCTGCTTTTTTCATTTTCGATTTCTTAATCATAGCATTTGCCTCAACATCCCAGCCTGAGCCTTCTGTCGGGAACACTACTTCAACTGGCGATCCGCCGCTTTTTTCTTTAATACCGCGGTATCCGAAGGAGATCCCGATTGGATATTCGCCAGTACCAGCCATTTTTGCCGGCTTCGAACCTGAGTGCGTGTAGATGCCAATGTTTTCATGCAGTTTGTCCAAATAATCCCATGCTTTATCTGCTCCAAGCAGCTGCGCCAAGCCCGATACCGTAAGGAAACCCGTACCAGATGATGCAGGGTTAGGCATCGTAATTAGACCTTTATATTCTGGCTTAAGCAGATCCTCGTAAGTCTTCGGTACGGCCAAACCTTTTTTCTCCAGCTCAACCGTATTAGCAATAAATGCCGTCTCCCATGCATCAATGCCTACCCAATGCTCCGGACTTCTAGTATCTTTAAACTCAGCAAGAATCCGATCTACGCCAGCAGGAGAATAAGGCTCCAGCATGCTGTTTTGATCCAGTACGAGCAAGCTTGTTGCTGCAACGCCCCACACGACATCCGCTTGCGGATTATCCTTTTCAGCAAGCAGCTTAGCCGTAATGATACCTGTTGAATCACGAACAATATTCAATTTGATGTCTGGGTATTTTTCATAAAAAGTTTTCAAATACTCTTTAATAAGATCATCCTCAAGCGCAGTATATACGGTAAGCTCTTTACTGTCCGTATCAAGCGACGATTCTGTTGATTCTGTTGCTTCTGAAGTATTGCCCATTTTGTTATTTCCTTTATTGCTCGATCCTCCGTTACCTCCGCATGCGGATAAAACCGTAACAATAACTATCATGCTCACAAGCAGAAACCAGCTTCTTTTCATTTTTTTCTCTCCCTTTGTTTGTTCTTCTTCTCTATTACTACTATATGCTTGTTTGTTTAACGCACTGTAAAATGCAAGTAAATAAATTGTTTTGTTTTTGATTTCTGCTAATTAGATGTGTTTTTCCTTTGAGAAATTTGCATTTGGTTGGTATAAAAAAAAAGAACCTCCAAGTCCTATTAGACTCGAAGGTTCCTTTGCCATGAACAGCTATTCTGCTACAATCCAGTGCACATCCTGATCATCAAGCTTGGAACGCCAAGCCTGCGGAGGCGCTACATCGCTAATAATCATATCAATCTCTTTAAAATCGGCAATTTTATAAAAATGGTTCGTTCCAATCTTCGTATAATCAGCTAACACGATCGTTTGCTTGGCTTGCTTCATGAAAGTTCTAGCCAACACGCCGCGCTCATCCTCATAGCTTGTTACACCGCTATCAATCTGTAGTCCGTCAGCAACGATAAAAGCCTTATCCACATTAAAATTGGACATAAACTCCATCGCAAGCGTACCGGATGTCCGGTAATGCTTCGGGTTAATGCGACCGCCAATAAGCACGATTTCACCATCAAATATATTGCGATTTTTGTAGCCAATCAGCAAGTTTAAGGTATAAACGGATGTAACAAGAACGGTAAGTTGTTTTTTGTAAGCAAGTGAATCGATCATTTGCAGCGTGGTTGTTCCATCGTCGATGACAACAACGTCTTTATCCTGAATGAGAGAGGAGGCAGCTCGTCCGATCCTTCTTTTCTCTTCAGCCTGCTGCACCTCGCGCCGAACATAAGCGGGCTCTTCCCGCTCCACATTAATCTTAACGGCGCCGCCATATACTCGCTTGAGCTTAAGCTCATCCTCCAGCTCCTCCAAATAACGGCGGATCGTTTCCGATGATACATCAAGCGCCTGCACAAGCTCCGGCGTTCGAACCTTCCCTTTTAGCTGCAGCATATTAATGATGATCTGCTTCCGCTCTTCTCCGGCTAGCGACATCTCTATTTCCCCTTCGTCTTCAGCTTAGTCTACTGTTTTGATTATTAATCGTATTCTAGCCTACTTCAACTAAACTCTCAATCTTTTCATGAATGAGAATGCCGCGCTTGCTTAGCTGCTCAAATATAATGCTCGGTTCAAAAGCTTCTTCCGGTGTTATGATTCCTGTTTGATCTTTGCATAACGTTTGACCGCTCGCAATAAGCTCGGTCGCTATCGCAAGTGGAATTCCGACGTTTCTAGTGTACGCACGGAGTTTCTCCCAGCCTTCTACTGATCCATCCGATGCAGGATGTGTATGGGTAAGTGTATGTTTGCAAGCTTCGCCAGTCTGTGCCGAAATCCCCGTTACTTCAATATGAAGTGAATAACCGTATAATTCCGTTTCATGGCCTTCCTGCGATTCGAATAAGTATTGTCCAATCGCATCCATAATGCCAATTTCCTGGCCTGCAATGTTTATACGATCGTTGCGCATAAACCCGTAGTCATATAACGCACGGACGAGTCTCATATTTTGCTGAGGCCATGTTCCGCGTACTTCAATTAACTGAACATCCTTGCTCTCAAGCGCCTTTGCCAGCGTTCGTGTCTCTGCATGCGGAATAATGTATTGAATCGATGTGCCGTAAGGCTCTGGCAGCTCAATTTCTCGCGGCCTTGCAAAAGGCTCGACTTGTATAAACTGGCCATTCTCATAAACTACACGGCCCGGCAGCTTCGGATCATACTCATAAACCGTCGTTTCCGCTATCGATTTGGAGAATGCAATCGGCCGGTATGAGCCATGACTAACCCGTACCTCATGTACTTCCTTCAATTGATTTGCAGCATGCATCGCCATCATTTGCGTTACACCGGGCGTCATACCGAAGCCAGGCAAACACATTTTTCCGTTGCGGACAAATACATCGTGGCTTGCATCTTCTTCGCCAAAGCCGTTCAAATTAATGCCGTGGCAGCCAGCCTCTGCAATGCATGCCGTAGACAAGCCGTTTAATGTAATCGTAGTTCCATCCATTACAATATCGTAGCCGCGAAGCTGTTCTACCGTTGCCGCATGATCATGCACATTCACTCTGACTGCATTGACACGTTTATCATTCAGTGATGCAGCAAGCTGCTGCGCCGCTTCCAAATTGAAATCACCGATCGTAATGACCTCAAATGAGGAGTACTGAACAAGGTCCAGCACCGCTTCCATACAAATTCGACCTGCACCGCCAAGACAAAATACTTTCATCGTCTACACTCTCCTACTGTTCCTTGTCAAAGGAAGAATAAATGCTTTTGATCACATGAACCAATCGTTCCATATCTGCTGGATTAACATCACCGATGCTGCCAATTCGGAAAGTCGGCTCCGAGGTCAGCTTCCCTGGATACAGAACAAAACCTTCCTTCTTCAAGCTTCCGTAAAATGATTCAAATGAAAAGTTAGCGCTCGGGTAACGAAATGCAGTAATAATAGGAGATTGCCATTCACGAGGCAGCAGCGCACTGAAACCAGCAGCCTCCATCCCCTCAGTTATTACTTGTTGATTGCTGCTATAACGAGCTTCTCGAGCCGCGATTCCGCCTTCAAGCTCCAGCTCCTTCAGCGCTTGATCGAATGCGCGAACAACATGTGTCGGCGAAGTATAACGCCATTTGCTATTCGAGCGCTCCATCATGTCCCATTGGTCATACAAATCGAGCGATAAGGAGCGCGCATGGCCTTTGCACTTGGCAATGGCATCACGGCGGGCAACTACAAAACCAAAACCCGGTACCCCTTGGATACATTTGTTGCTGCTGCTAATGAGGAAATCAATGCCCAGCTCATCTATGTCCATAGCTACACCGCCAAAGCTGCTCATAGCGTCAACAATAAACGTGACATTATAGCGCTTAACAACTTGAGCTATTTCATTCAAAGGGTTAAGGATACCTGTTGTCGTTTCGCAATGTACGATGGCAACATGTGTAATCTGCGAATCATCCTGAAGTGCTTTCTCGATGACTTCCGGATCGATAGGACTGCGCTCGTCAAATCGGATTGGCGTAACTGAAATACCAAGCACGTCGGCAATTTGAACCATTCGCTCGCCATAAGCTCCATTAACGGCAATAGCCAATTTACCGCCTTGCTTCGGCATCGCCGAGCCTATTGTGGCTTCCACGCTAAACGTCCCGCTGCCCTGCATCAATATAGCAGTATAGTCTTCTGCCGCCGCTTGTACAGCAAGCTTCACGAGCCGCTCTCTTATCGAAGATACCAGCTGATTGTATTGATCATCCCACGTACACCAATCCTTCATCATCGCTTCCTTCACGGTTCGAGTCGTCGTTAGCGGTCCTGGCGTAAGAAGTAGATATGGATTTTCTGTTAGCAATAATGTATCATTATGTGATTTCATGGACGATCCCCCGCTTGTAGTCTTTCGTTGATGTGTGAAATAACGCCATCCAGCTCGCCAATCTCACGAATAATAAAATGTGCTCCCGCTTGCATCAAGCGATCCGAAACTTCAACAAACAGCTTCTCCTTCTCGCCCTCAGACAGAGCTTCCGTTTCCGCTTGTGTCAAACCCACTTCATTCCCGCCGAAAATAACGCCTACTGACCATACGCCTGCATGACGGCCTTCTCTCATATCCGCTTCGGTATCGCCGCATTTGACGATATGGCTCATCGGATACGTACCGAGCAGCTCCGCATTGCGAAAGATCATCCATGGATGCGGGCGGCCTTCGGCTGCTTCATCTGGCGTTACAGTACTATCTGGCGAATATCCTTGCTTCGCAGCTTCCGGTGCAATAATGTCCATCATGGGACGCGTATAACCTGTCGTCGTTCCAATCTTGATGCCCTGCTCGCGAAGTCTCTCAATAAGGGCAAGCGCTCCGGGCACTGGAGTTGCATATTGGTGGAGGATTGAGAACAACATCGGTTCAAACTTTTCATACATTTCATCGATGTCATTTTCATTTGGCTTGCTGCCAAACTTCGCTTGCCATGCAGCTGACACATCAGGATCGGAGCAAATATCGCGCAAATGATCCTTTTTCATACGACCCATCGGCTTCCGAATCGCTTTGAACGACGCCTCAATGCCTCTTTCTTCGAATAAGCGGCGAAACGCTTCAACCGGTGCAAAGCTTCCATAATCAACCACTGTACCTGCCCAATCCAATATGACTGTTTTAATCATGAGTAAAAACCTCCATCGTATAATGTGTAATTGTTTTTTTGAAAAATTGTTTTTGGCATCGCCTTATCGCTTCTGCCAAGCTGACATTTTGCGTCTCAGCCTTGCAGTGCCCGCTTCATATAGAAAGCGAACGACAACATTGAGGAGCACAACGAGTACAGACATCGCTGCCGCCGCTGCCGTATCGCCCGCATCGTCCATGCTGACGATAGTAACCGAGGCAATTCGCAAATCCGACGCATACAGAAAGACCAGTGCAGATACCGTCACCATTGCATTTACGAAAAAGTAAACTGCCATTTCTAATATGGCCGGCAAGGACAATGGCACCGTAATGCGCGAAAATGTCCGCAGCTTCGAGACATTCATGGACTCCGAGACGTTGTCGAACTCCTTGTCCAGCATTTTTAAAGTTGCGGTCGCCGTCATGAATGGAACGGAGTAAAAATGCACAACATTAGCCAAAACAAGAATGATCATCGTTCCATAAATAAAGTGAAACGGGTTGGCCGGATGATTAAAGAAATAAATAAAAGATAATCCGATGACCAGCCCTGGAAGCGCCAGTGGCAAAATCGACAAGAAATAAGCAGCTTGCCGGATCGGACGATAGACACGTCCATTTTCGATCAAATAAGCAAACAAGAACGTAATGATCGTCCCGATTACCGCTGTCCAAGCGGCCATCTCAATGCTGTTCCAGAACGGATCGAAGCCACCTGCCGCTGCATTGGAGAAGTCGAAGTTGCTCCACGTTAGCGACATGTCATACGGCCACTTTTTCACAACCGAAGCAAGAAGAACAGCTCCCATTAACAGCAATATCATGGCTGATAAAACAATCGCATACGTATACGCCCAAACATTGCGCAGCCGATTGTTCTTCACGGAATAAGGAACTGACTTTGATGTGACGTAAGCCTGCTGCTTCCGCGTGACGATTCGATCCACGATAAACGCGAGAATGGCAGGAATGGTCAGCACGATGCCGACTACGGCTCCCATAGACATATTTTGCTGACCGACAACCTGTTTGAAAATATCAGTAGCCAGCACGTTATACTGTCCGCCTACGACCTTCGGTGCGCCAAAATCGGTGAAGCTAAGCGTAAAACAAATGACGACTGCGCTGAGCAGCGCATATTTCACAGACGGCAGCGTTACGGTAAACATTTTTCGCAAGCTGCTCGCGCCCATCGACTCGGCTGCCTCATATAAGCGATAATCGCTGACGGCAAGCCCCGCGCACAAAATAAGAAACGCCTGCGGAAATGTATAAATGACCTCGGAAATGATGATGCCTACTTTTCCATAGAGCGGAATTCGCCATTCGAACGGCAGCAGTCCGAACAATCCGGTAGAAATGAGACCTTGATGACCAAATAAATAAGTAAGCGCGAGCCCGTGCATCATGGTTGGTGCGAATAAGGGCAGCATGGCAAGAGCTTTGAAGAAGGACTTGCCTTTAATATTTGTGCGAGTCAATACGAACGCCAGCCCAAAGGCAAGCGGCACTGCAATCGCGGTTGTAGCTGTGGATACGGTAATCGTGTTCAGCATCGATTGAATGAGTGATCTTGACTGCAGATACGATGAAAAATGGGTGAAGCCAACCAGATTTCCATCTGAATCCATGAACGCCTGCTTAAACATCGCGAACAGCGGCAGGACAATAACAGTAATAAGTGTGAGCAGGACTAGGACTAGCAAGAGCTTAATAACCCCATTGCTCTCCCGTAACTTTTGATTGCTTTTTCTCACCCACTGCGAGGGCAGAGCTTGATCTATTTTCCCTTTCATTCTCTACCTCCCTACGTTCCCAGCGATTGCCGCAGGATAATGAAGCATACGCTCTTGCGGCATTTGAAGATGAAACAGCTTATTTCGCGACCATTCAAATCGATTAGCTATTTGCGCGGATATATCTACCGTTACGCTTATGTCCGAGTGATTCCCGTGTTCATTCGCAAGCTGCAAGCTTACACGATAAAATGCGCCACGAAACTCCACGTGCTGAACAAATCCGCTAATTCCGCTATCATTAGAAAGGCCGCCCGTATGCTTTTCCTCATCAATCTGGATATGTTCCGGCCTTATAGCTAACAAATCATTTGGGCTTGCCCCCATCCATCTTTCAGTTCCTACAGGAAAAAAATTAATAGCCCCAATGAAATCAGCGACAAAAGGCGTATTCGGCTTGTCGTATACCTCCTGCGGCGTGCCAATTTGGACAACCCGTCCTTGATCCATGACGACAATCTGATCCGCCATCGTCAGCGCTTCCTCTTGGTCATGCGTAACCATAACCGTCGTAATGCCAAGCCGCTCTTGCAGCTCGCATAGCTGTTCGCGCAGCTTCTCCCGCACCTTCGCATCAAGCGCAGAAAGCGGCTCATCCAGCAATAAAATATCAGGCGATAAGGCGATTGCTCTTGCGAGCGCCACCCGCTGCTGCTGGCCTCCGGAGAGCTGTGCTGGATACCGATCCCTCACCTCAGTCAGTCCAATGAGCTCCAGCATCTCCCTCACGCGTTCCTCAATCTGACGCTTCGGCTGTTTCCCTTTGAGACCATAGCCAATGTTGTCGCTCACACTTAGATTTGGAAATAGCGCATACGATTGAAAAACGATGCCAAAGTTGCGTTTGGACGTATGCTGCGTCGTAATATCATTCCCATCAAGGATAACGGTGCCGGCATCAGTCTGCTCAAGACCCGCGATAATACGCAGCAATGTCGTCTTGCCGCAGCCGCTTGGGCCGAGCAGACATGTGAATTTCCCTTTCGGAATATGAACGCTGACATCATGGAGTGCTTGAAAGCTGCCAAATGCCTTGCGAATACCATGAATCGCTAATCCTTCATTTTTCATTCTCATTCTCCTTGTGTTCTCGTAATAATCGTTCAAGAACGGTATTATGAAGTTAAAGCATTTGCATCGTTGATCTATTAGCAGTTTAAAATAGATTTGTTAAGTGAGTGTCAAACACAAGTAAAGATTGTGTGTTTAATTGCTTTTATTATGGTTTTAAGTTGTTTTAAAGATCCGAATGCTGTATTTTATGTGCAACAACCTTTTTTTCATTTCTTTAGCAAAGACAACAAACTAAAAAAAGGACGGGTTCAACACTTATGACAACGATTATTTTCGATTTAGACAACACGCTGATTTGGGATGAGAAAAGTACAGACGAGGCACTCGATGCAACATGCGAAGCAGCCGAGCAAGCATTGGGTTTACAAATAGGACTTTTAAAGCAATCTATCATTCGATCTGCTCATTCTGTATTTCGTGAATTGGAATGTTACGCTTACTTAGCGAATATTGAAGTAACTGCGATGGAAGCGATGTGGGCTCGGTTTGATGATGGAGAAGCAGCAGAGCTGCAATTAATGAAAGAGGCAGCACCTGCTTTTCGTAGAAACGTTTGGGAGAGAGGACTACAAGAGCTCGGCATCCACGATGAAGACCTTGCAGTCAAGCTTGCTGAACAGTTTCCAGCCGAGCGGCGCAAGCGCCCCTATGTATATGAAGAAACATTTGAGGTGCTCGAAGCATTATCTGTAAAATACCCGCTTATGCTGCTGACCAATGGAACACCTGATTTACAGAAAGAGAAGCTCTATGGCATCAACGGATTATCCGATTATTTTCCCCATATCGTTATTTCGGGAGAGGTCGGCTGCGGCAAGCCGGCTCCGCAAATTTTCGAGCATACTATGAATCTCGCGGGGCTAAAACCTGAGCAATGTCTAATGGTAGGAGATAATTTGTTTACCGACATTTTGGGGGCGAGCCGTACCGGTATAGCAAGCGCATGGCTAAATAGATCGAGACAGCAGTTGCCAGAAGGTGCCGCATGTCCAACTTTTGAAATACAATCCTTAAGAGATATTGAAGCGCTGCTTCCTCTATAAGTTGTTATTTATACTATAAAAAGAGGCTCCACCTTGTCGTTTCGACGAGGTGGAGCCTCTTTTTAGTAATTTCTTCATATTGCGATTACACCTGTTTAACAACACAACCTTATGATAAAGAGGAATCAAAAACACACAAAAACAATTAATCACATTATTTAATGACATTATTTGTTTTGTTTTTAATCTATGTGTGGGAAGGATGTTGGATTATGGCCCATATGCCATAAAAGTAAATCTACTGTCCCTAAACGATTTTACCAGACGCCCATTCGAAAATTGGAGGTTATTATTCATGAATAAGACGATAAAAAAAGCGTTTGTATCCACGCTTGCTGCCGTTACATTAATTACCGCATCAGGAGGATTTGTACCGCTCAGCCAAACCGCTTTTGCAGCTGTTGTGAATGCCGACCTGCATGCAAAATTCAGCTTTGAGAACAATGCCGCTGATAGTTCCACAAACAATCTCTCGGCTGACATCGTCGGCACTCCTACTTACGTTCCCGGAAGAATCGGACAAGCCCTTTCTTTAAGTTCAACTAGCGCCAATAAACAATACGTAAATCTAGGCAAGCCATCACAGCTCCAATTCGGAGTCGATAAAAGCTTCAGCTTCTCCTTCTGGGTGAAGTCCTCCGGCGTAGATTCCGATCCTTCCATTTTATCCAACAAAGACTGGAACAGCGGTGCTAATGTTGGCTACAACCTTTCTCTTCAATCCGATAAAAGGCTAAGATGGAATTTCAACACGGCAGGCGGAACACGTATAGATGCTGATATACCAAACGTCGCTAATGGGAGCTGGCACCATATCGTTATCTCGCATGACCGTACCGTCGGACGCGTAGATTTTTATAAAGATGGCGTGCCTGTTGCAGTCTCGACTTCGAACGGGACCAAATTCAATAATATCGCAAGTGCCATTAGTATTACTGGTCGCACAGGAACGATCGATTCTGGTCTTTCCACAATGCTCGGCAATGATGGCACTGGCAAATATTCTGCAGCTTTGGAAGCGCAGCTCGATGAAGTTCTCATTTTGAATCGTGCGATCACCCCTGAAGAGGTTACAGAAATTTTCAATAGTGCTCCGCCTATTGTAGTCAGCGATAAATTCAATGGCACGCTAAAATTCGTAGGTGCAACAGCCACAGCTCCTGGCACAGAATTTAGGCAGATGCTCGACCTGCGCACCCCTTCCATGACAACCGCGATCGACAGCGCGAGCGTAGAAATTGCCTATGACAGCAGCAAATTCACATTCTCGCGTGCAACGAAAGCAACGAAAGTAGACACTTCAACACCAGGCATCGTTAAGCTGGAGCTCCCGGCTGGAAGCGTATATAACAAAACTAACCCTTTAGAATTCGCATCATCTACACTGTCCGATGTTTACTTTTTTGCGAAGGATGCAAGTGGACAAGGCACGATTCAAGTGACTTCTGCTGAGTTTTTCGTAGGCGGTAATAAATATGTGAAGGAAACGTTGAACACACCTGCGCAAACTGTTCAAATTAATACAAAAGCATCAGAGGATATTAACAAAGACAGTCATATTACGATCGGTGATGTTGCCTTGGCTCAAGGGAAGTCCGTTCAAGAACTAACCAATATTGCTGATAAAGTAAAATATATGCCTTACAAACGAGTTGTCGTTATCGGCATCGATGGTGCCGGCATGTCGGTATCAAAGGATGCGCCGTACTGGGAAACGCCAAACTCTGTGAAGGAAAAGGTAGGCGACCGATTAAATCTGCCTGCACTGCGCGGCATCATCGAGAAAGGCGCTGCTAGTTACTCCGTCACAACGACGCTGCCTACCGTTTCATCTCCTAACTGGGGTGCCATGTTAAATGGTGTGGACTACAGCAAGCATCAAATCGACAATACGATTAGCGCAAATAATACCTATAGTGAAACATCGCCTTATCCATCCGTCTTCAAAAAATTACGTGAACAATTCCCGGAGACTAAGCTTGCTGCCTTTACAACTTGGTCCAACATCATTAATGGACATATTGAACCGTCCCTTGGTGCCGAAGGATATTCTGCGGGCGATAAAGCAAACGTAAATGCTTTTGCAAAATATGCGGCAGACGGCAGAGCATACGATGCCTCCCTTATTTTCTTTCAATTGGATGATGTGGACGGTGTCGGACACTCGCTCGGTTTCTATACGAAGGATTATTACGCAAAGCTCATGGAAACAGATAATCTCGTAAAAACAATCTATGACTCATTAAGCAGCAAAAACCTTCTGGACGATACGCTTATTCTAATGACAGCCGATCATGGCGGCGGCACAGAAAACGCAGATCATACGCTCGGCAGCGCTACTGCTCATGGACAAGATTCGCCGCTTGCCAAAACGGTATTTATCGCAGCAAACGGAAGAACAATTGCAACCGATGTAGGCAAGGAGAAGCTTTTGCAAGGAGGAACAACGAAGGATATTGCTGCAACGATATTAGCTGCACTGGAGGTTGATTCGCCGATTGGCGATTCCAAGACGATTGATGGCATGTTCGTCCCTCAGAAGGATCAGAACAAACCGGATGCTCCGAATCTTCAGTTAACCAAAATTGTTGACACCACTTCTAAACAATTAAAAGGTTATGAGTTCGCCGTTAGTCATCTGAACACAGATGCTAAAGCCTTGGATATCGAATTAGAGACTGGCGATCTGATTGTCCAATCGATTAAGCCGCTTCAAGCTGGCGTTACCGTATTACGAAATGAAAGTGCCAATGGAAAAACAAGAATCGTCCTCGCAGCAGATTCCGCCATCTCGCCGGATCAGCCTATTGTACGGTTAGTAACGCAGTCCCAAAATAACGGTGCATCTGCGGTGCTTCATCAAGCGATGATCGCAAGTGGACAAGGAACAGAGTCATTGCCTAATTTCACCGCTTCCGTTAAAGAAGAAGAGACAGAAACATCCGGTCCAACTGCTGTATTGGAAGGAAAGACGTCTGTCGTATCCGGTTCAACCTTTACGATTAAGCTAGGCTTGAATGATGTTTCGGACAACGTCTATGCACAAGATATCTCATTTAACTATGACCCGAATGCATTTGAATATGTAGCTAGCCGTTCACTTCTTGAAAAGGTTCAAATTGTGAATACCATCCATGATGAGAAAGGTAAAATCCGACTCATTCTTGCTAGCGAAGGGGTAGAAAACGCAGTTACCGGCAGTAAACAGGTTGTGGAGCTTACTTTTAAAGCAAAAGAAACACCAACGGTTACTACAGGTAAAGTGACTGCGGATTCGATCTTAATTTCAAACGGCGAAACGGAAGTTAATGCTGCTCCATACACCTTGAATATCCAAGTAACGCCAAAAGAAACGACAAACCCTGCCGATCAAAACCAAGATGGCAAGGTCAGCATTTCGGATTTGGCCCTCATCGTTATTCATTACGGCAAAGGCGAAGGCTCAGCGGATTGGGAACAAATTAAACAAGCTGACGTTAACAAAGACGGTGTCATCGATCTATTAGATCTTATTCTCGTCGCTCGCTCCATTGTAGAATAACAGGTTTCAACTGTAACTTGTCCAGTTAGATAAACTATAACATCCCCATGGCTCAGGCCTATGGGGATGTTATTATACTTTCATTTAGTTAGAAAGCGTTTGGTAAGCCTTGCGTTTACGCTTTGGCCTAATTATTGCTTACAGCCAAGAACGTGAAATGATGACAAGAAGGATAAAAAGGACAAGAATAAAACCAATACTTGAGAATCCGCCACCGCCGCAGCCTACGCCTACTCCAGCAACTGGGTAAGGTGCGCAGTTTCCAGGACCTACATTAGCACCTGCTACTCCATAGCTCATTTGTTCATCTCCTTTTTGTTAACTTACACAGTATCCTATGATTCTGGGGCAAAAGTGTATGGGCTTTTGCAGGAAATGAGCAGATGCCTAAAAAAGCCATCTATTATTGCTTGTCTGCGCATAAAGTAAACGAAGGAACCTTTTTTAGGTACATATGGAATTAGAGGGATGGTGTTAAAATGGGCTTTTTGGACGCATTAATGGGGAACGCCTCTGAAGTAAATCCTGACGAGGCGCAAAGGGAATTTGGCAACTTGCTCAGTAGATCGGAGAATGTAGAAAGAGCGTACAAGCTGATTCGCGACATGTTTATTTTTACGAACAAACGCCTCATCATCATTGATAAACAAGGAATAACCGGCAAAAAAATCGATTTCCATTCCTATCCTTACAAAAGCATTACTCATTTCAGCATCGAAACAGCCGGAAACTATGATCTGGATGCCGAGCTGAAGATTTGGATATCAGGCAGCGTCGCGCCCATCCAAAAAACATTCAACAAAAACCTGAACATCTACGATCTTCAGAAGGTTTTGGCTGAATATGTCTTAAAATAAATGATAAACCCCGCAGACCTTAGAGGTCGGCGGGGTTCATTTATTTTCGCGAGAGTATCATTGTATTCAGCCATGCCAGCTCCGAGAGCGTTAACGTACCTTGCTCCGCTTTCTCCCTCCATTTGTTGTCCTGTAGAAGCTTTTGATCCGTAAATTGTCCGAGGGTGTTAATTAAAAGCCTTTGTTCTGCTTCTGATAGATTCAGATCTGATTTTCGATTATCGGTTGGCCGTTTCATTTTCTCCAGTACCTTCTGTTTGAAATGGTCCCATCCTGTCCACTTGCCATTATCGTACATCAATCTTGGACAAATCTTCCCGCTCCAATCGTAATGGCGACGCAGGCGATCGATTCCCCAGCCGTACTGCTTGAGCAGCTTTGCTGCTAATTCGCAAGTATTGGATAGTGTTTTTTCATAGTCTCCACTCTCGCAAATCTCAATGCTTATCGATGTTCGATTCCCGCTTGCAGCGCCGCTCCCGTCACCTGCATGCCACGCATTCTCATTCAGCGGCAAACACTCAATAACCTCATGCTCGTCCACAACAAGATGATAGGATGCGGTGCGATTATTAGTCGGGTTCGTGAGCCACGCCCTTTCATTTCTCGCTGAGCTGGTAGGGTTGCCAGTGTTGTGAATGGTAATAGATAGTGGCAAAAGCAAATGGCCTGGGCGGCGATTGTTGGGGGTGGATGGGGGGATGTGGTTGATTGTATAATTAGCCATTGTTGGACTTCCTTTTATTCGTAGTAGATTCGTTATTAATGGATAAATCAGATTGATCAGAATCATTAAATATATCTGGGCTGCTGCCTCGCTTTGTCGCTCGCTCTACCTTCGCTTTCAGCTCACTATCAATATGCTCGATGACCGATTTAGGAATCCACTTCTCCCAGCCCGCTCTGTAGGCGTTGGCGGTCAAAGACTGCCATGTGTGATAAATGATGCCTAGCGTAATGGCGTAAAAGAACAGCCCCGGCATACTGAGCATAGAGTCCAGCAGCTTGGCTAGGACGGGTAATGCCAAAAGAAAAAGGGTACGAAGTACCCCAAACATCCCATACTCGGAGGAGTATGTCTTGTCTTTATGTGAAGCGGCAATGCCTGTTATCCAATCCAGTACGATAACTGCTAGTAGAAGCGCAATTGGAATTAATCGGCCTCCTCCATAGATAGAATCAATCACAGGGGCAAAAAAAGCGCCCACCGCGGCTGCGGTGAGCTTTCCTTCTGATAGATATTGGGATAGGATTTGTTTGTACATGGGAGGCTCCTTTCTGGTTGATAGTTATTTTTTTATATTTATCCATATTATCTCTAATTTTTTCACAGAACGTTTGTTTAACTTAGGCACCACTACAAGTGAGGTTTAGCACTTGCTTATTAATACCTCAATTACAGCGGCTTCGATTCCCCTACTGGTATTTCCAGTGGATTTCCATTATTCTACTCTACAATAATCGAGTTCTGTTCCATTCTTACAATGTTCGCGGCAAACCTTGTCTTAAGCCATACTCACTCGAAAACGTCAAATCTTTTTAAGCAGCCGAAATACCTGTGACCCAATTCAAACCTATGACTTAAAAGTACAATCGGTATTAAGCGGCTATCTCCATAAATCAACGATACCCACGGTGCCAATACCGCTCCAATCCCTGCCGCTAATGCTTTACCGTCCGTTACCTCTACTGCAAACCATTATTTATACATGCCTGTTCATCCCCCTATTATCACTATCTCTTTGTAAACAAAAAGCCCCGCCTAAGCGGAGCCATGTTCATACTTAAAGCAACTTACCGTCTTTGCCAAACCCTAAAGAGAACAAATCAGCTTCTACGTCACTCCGAATAGCTGCAGGTACTTGGGCAAATGTACGATGTCCAGCAATAATAAGACTAACGGTAATTGTTACAAGTGGCATAAAATCACCCCCTTTATATGCAAATTTATATACAAGCCACAACAAAAAACGCAGTATCATACAACCGCCTCCGGCTGCTGATCTGCGTTAATTTGGGCTTGAACCGCATCCCTTAAATGCTCCGGCACCTCATCAATTGTACGGCGCCTAGATTGAATGAGATGTACTGATAGTGTGATCATACGTTTATCTAATGTCATGTTTGTTCACCCCCCACAGCCTGTAAATCAAGAACCATGAGATAAATATCAAATACTGCATCCATAGTATCGAGATTAGATTTCTTACTTAATGCCAACTCATTCTCAAGCTGCTCAATCCGTAATTGCTCCATAGTCTTAGGCGGCGGCGTATTCTCCTTGTCGATCTCTTCCTGTGTCTTCTCGCGCTTCATGACGTCCCGCAGCACGCCATCAACAACGGTTAACGTAAAGTATGGATATAGTTGTAGAATCTTAGCGGCAAGCGTAGCGCCTTCTTTTGTCCCATAATCGACGATGTAGTATGGCATTAACGAATCGGGATATGATTCAGTGTGTAGCCACTCCCCGACCTCATAAGTTCCATCTTCAAAAATAAGAAGCTTATTAGATGGCGACTTCACCGCGTTGCTAGGAAATTCTGGTACTGAAACAGGATCAGGCTCGAATGGAATCTCAGGTTCTTCTAAAGGTAGATCCGTTGGCACTTCAACCAGCGGCAATTCTTTTTCAATCTCGCTCATGCTTTACCTCCTATCTGAATGCAATGTAGTTATATATTTGACCATTTGTATTTGTTGCGGCGCCGAGTGTAGTAGGGCCTATAAAAAAAACAGTAAACTTATTAATCCCGCATACAACTTGAGATATGCCACCGACTATCACATTAGCACCTGGTATTGCTAAACCACCAGCAGCCCAATAATTACCTGAATTACTAGCTAAATTACTATCCAGTGGCATTATCAACACCGCACTAGGCGTAATAGGGAGTGTTATATCCCTTGATGCCGCACCATTACCTGTATAGGTGCCGATAGTGTAAGGCTTCACTTCAGAAGTGTAAAGCTCTGCCCATGCAGTCCACACGCCGTTAACCATACGCCTTGTATAAGTCTTCCAAGTATCTACGTCGTATGCATTCTGTACACACCAATTCCCTGCTGGATACTTACTAACATGTATGAAGTAATTCCTACCTGCTACAGGAGCGTTAAACCCCCCTGGTACATGATACCAGCCGTCTGTTTGCATGAAGTTTATCTCTGTGCCAGATGTTGTATAGTTGTACATGTCGTTACTCAACTGAGACCATGCTGTCCATGAACCTGTAATGCATCGTCTTGTGAATACTCTGTTACCATCTTGTGCATAGGCAGTTTGCGTTAAAGATGTTGCATGTTCAATTATCACGTCAATAAACCAATGACCTGATCCGCCCCCAGGGGAGTTAACAAGATTCGTGCCGTAATACTTACCTGTAAAGATAGCTGTGTTCAGATTAGTGCCTGATGTTAATAATATTGTATCGTTGCTAGTCTGTACCCAGCTAAACCAAGTACCGTTGATCTTATTACGAACATAAACCCTGTTACTACCTAGGCTGAAAGCGGTTTGCTGCGCATAACCTTCATCTGTTGATTGAATGTGGATTATCATATATAAGTCAGAAGCTGTTGGTGCATTTACGCTACCGCTTGGGTATGAATAGTAATCTCCAGAAGCTGATATGGTGTTTAGGCTTGTGTTAGCAGCTAGTATTATTATATCGTTAGTTATTCGTGACCAAGCTGTCCATGTGCTGCTATTCGTTTGTCTGCGAGTAAAGATTCTATTCGATCCTGACTCGTACAAAGTTTGCATACAAGCTGTTGCACTTTCAGCTATTACGTGTACCAAACCATAGGTAACTCCTGCTGGCGCGTTAGTTGGAGTACTAACAAAATACATTCCGTTACCATTCAATGTGTTCATATTTACGGAAGCTTTAGCTTGTGTGATCGTCGTTGCTTGAGAAGCATTCCAGGCTACCTTTTCAGCGTCAGTGACAAAGCGGTTAGCGGCATCCTGAGTAATAATTGATGCAGGATGATTAGCAGGATGCGTATAGTTATTCGCCCCCGCCGCAATCCCATCCAGCTTCACCTTATCAGCAGCAGACTGAAGACCAGCTGCGGAAGTGGTGGCTGCAGCCGTGCTCGCCTTAGCATTCCAAGCCGTTTTCTCAGCGTCAGTCACAAATCGATTGCTCGCATCCTGAGTAATAACGGATGCAGGATGATTAGCCGGATGCACATATGCATTAGCCCCAGTAGCAACGCTTGCCAGCTTCGTTTTCTCCGCTGTCGTATAGTCCTCTGTAGATAGCTGCTTCCCAGCCACTTTATCTACTTTGTTACTAACAGCCGCATCCAAAATATCCGCATTTCCATTCAAATCCGCAATATCGACAACATCTGTTCCTTCCGGTTTTTTCAATCCTAAATTCCCTGTCGTTTGCATATTTTCACACTCCCTCGTAAACTCTTAATTCACTCCATGTCTTGCTTCGCGCTTGATTCCAAGTCATCGTTCCTATCTGATTCCACACTGTATAGGTGTATTTCAATGCAAAAGCTAAATGAGCGGGCTTAATATCCTCTAGCATTTGAATAAAGCCAGCCATATTGGGTGGAATCCCCTTCGTCCCGACAAATACAACCTCGAAACGGCTCTCTGCCGGATATTCAATTACATTCACCTCACCGCCAGAGAAAGCAATAGCTGTTTGGATAATTTTAACTTTAGTCGTCGTACCAGCTCCGCGCAGCTTGGCAAAAATACTCTCGCGTCGTCGAGCATCCGGCAAAGAGGAGTCGCTTTTCAGTCCAAGCACATTTTCCCATCGCGTCAGTCCCCATGTAGCCGAATGTACAAAATATTGATCAAATGCCGTTTCAATCGCCTCAGCCTGCTCCCCTAGTTCGCCGCCAAGTTTAGATTGAATTGCAAACATTTCTACGATTTCATAATAATAGGGAGGCAAATATTTCATGAGATCTATTTCCGTATGGAGAGGCTCCTCCCCGTCGTCCCTATCTTCCCCATACGTCTGTTCGCCAAATAAAGCTTGACTATAGGACAATACCTACACCCCCTTTAGCTGATTCCAGGTTACTCCCGGTCCAAGCTTTCCGCTGGCTAGATCATAAGCGAGTTTCACCGCATTGGCCGTCGCCGCTTGTACAACACTCGTGCTGTTAACCGCATTGTTTAATTGAACAACGCCAGCAGCAGTTACCAACGCAGCAGGCAATCTGGCTACGGCAACGGTACCCGAGGTTATATCTGCAGCCGCGTGAGCATGCGCAGCCGGGGCAAAACTTACAGGTTTGCCGCTAATACCAGCCCAAGGCGCACTGTCCGCTGCTTCCGCATTATCGATCTTTCCGTTGTTGTTCGTATCGTAAATGCTTTTCAGCATGTCGCCCGTCGCCTGCGCTGCAGCAAGCACAATATTCCCGCCTGCAGTACCGATGTACAGCTTCTGGGTATCTGTGCAGTACCCTAGTTCACCGACTTCAAGCAGCCCAATGCTCGTTTCCAAACCCCGCCTCAATTGAATGAGTACTTTTCTTGGCATCTGCTCGCCTCCTTAGAACGTACCGCCATCAATGACGGCAACCCTTAAGCGATTTCCGTTCGCGGCATCATAAACGATGCTGTCTGCATCAATATTTGCTTCTATACCTGTCGCATTAACGAGCACACCTTTGCCAGCTTTTGCGCTAACCGCTGCACCTGCAACCGCAATCCCGTTCCCCGCTCCAACGCTAAGGGTGACGGTATCGGCCTGCCCTCCTCCAGTAAGACCACTGCCAGCTGTAATCGTCTGAAGCGCGCCGCCAGTTCGCACCCATGCGGTACCGTTCCAGCTAAAAATCTTCTGCTCATCGTCGATGTAGCATGTCCATCCTACTTGCGGCGTGTATAAATCCCAAGCTGTACCGTTCCACTCGGCAATTTTGTTAACTTGCGAAGCCCAAACGCCCGTTGCGCCTGCTGGAATCAAGTAACGATCCGCTAAAACAGGCGAAGCTGGCGGGGTCACTAAGTCCTTATCCTTAACCGAAGCTTGCGGCTCGATGTTATGCTTCGCCAGCTCAATTTCATTTCTAATCTTTTGCGCTGACCACAAATCGGTGATAGCCAAGCCCGCATCATTAATAAGCCTGTGCTTGGTTGAATCGTCCAGATGCGTCTTGATCTCAGCAGCTGTTTTCACGTTCACACCATCGGACACTTTGTTTACATTGCCGCTGGTAACGTTAGCTTTTAGCACCTTTGCATAGGTGGCACCTTCTGAAATGTCATCCAGCGTTCCCGTCAAATCGGTAAGCTTCTGCGCATTGATTCTTCTCCATACGGTACCGTCATCAGCATACAAATAACCATTGTTTGTACCACTGCTCACGTAATACAACCTACCCATGGCTGCTGCGGCTGGTCTAGCTGCTTCTGTGCCTGATAACGCGCGACCTACCATGCTATTTGTTGTCCCATCACCGACATAAACTTCCTTCGTATCTGTGCAAAATCCCATTTCGCCAGCCAATAAAGCGCCGAATGCAGTTAGCTCTGCTTTTGTTCCACGCTTGATTTGAATCGTCTGTGACATTTAATTCCTCCTCAAAAATGATCCGCCATCGATACTTCCGCTTTTTTTGTATCTTTCCACTTCTAATTGCGTTGCAGAAATACTCACCTGCAAATCATTAATATCTGCTGCTTCCACCCGATCGCCTGGCGTCTCGTAGGTAACAAAAACAGCTTCAGCTTGCGCAAAAAGCTTAATTCGGAGCCTCCAAGGCGTCTCAGCCGGTACAGTCAGAAAATAATTCTGTATCTTCTCACCTGATAAGCCAGGTCCTGTATAGACCTGAATGCTTTCCTTGCGTATGTCATCATGTGCAAGGTCTCCCTCAAATACCCCTCCAAGAACGGCAAGCTGCTCTTCTATAACGTACAGCTCGCTGCCTTCCTTTTTGTTCAGCTTCACCGTAAATTGATCTACCTCCGCAGGATATCGCATAGGCTACACCTCCAATTCAACAAGCCCCGCAATAGGTACTTCATCAATTTCAAGTCCGATATTTGCGCTTCCGCCATTCAGTAAAAGTCGATCGTAGTCTAAGACCCCGGGTACTGCTAAAAGCAAAGTGCCGAGCTTAGCGATACTCACATAATTAATGCGGAACGCCGTTTCATCTAAATAAGCAGTGAGTGCTTTAGCAAAAGCCGCGCTCACAAGCTGAATCGTATATCCTGCTGCAAGTGTAACCTTAGCCTTGATTCGAATGGGTACACTCGAAGCCGAAACGATTGAAACCTCTGCACCGATTGGCCTGTTCTCATTGATATAATCAAGCACCGCATGCTGCAGCACCTCGCTTGCTGGCTGCTTATCCGAATTGACGATAACAACCTTCACGGTCCCCGGACCATCCCATAAGGGCATCACTCTTGCTCCGCCAACACCGGGAACCGACAGCGCCCATCTCATATAATCTGATACATTGCCGCTCGTCCCCGGATTTTGAACCTCGGCAAAAAAGCGGCTGCGCAGCTGTGTATCCGACTCCTCGTCCTCACCTGGCACCAGCACATCGACTAGCTCTGCACGAGCAAGCGAGCTAATATAATCGATAGGCAGCATATCGCCAAACTGTTGATTACCAGCTGCTCCCTCTGTTTCACTTTCGAGAACAAAAGAGCCCACTTTCAATCTCTCTCTTACGATGTAATTAACCGATTCTGCCGAAAAACGGCTTCCAATCGGCACGTCCATTGCCGCTCCGCTGGAGCCATAAAATTTACCGAGCCGCTTCGCTCTCGTAGCCGCTTGCCTATTGACGCCAAAATCAGCTGTACGCCTAGACAAATATTCCCCGCTCGATGTATCTGCAAAAGCTAAATCAATATTGACGTCCAGCTTAGCATAAAGCTCAGAAAGCTCTGCAGCCGCCGGTGCCAGCGCATCATAAATAATGCTGCCTTCCCGCTTATCTACATTACCTTGTACACGATCCAGCATTCGCTGGAGCAAATAGCTAAAGGTCATGTTTTCATACATTTTGGCTTACCTCCTCTCCAAAGCTTCCAAACTCCGTTACGACAGTAAACTGGACAACGATAGCTTCATCCTTCATCTCATACTGAAAATCAATGACATCACTCACCCGCTCATCTTGCATAAGCGCCTCTTGAATGCTGCGCTTTAGCTCTGATTGAACATAAGAGGGCGATCCTCCAAGTAAGCTTTCCAGCTCGGTACCATAATTGGTGCTGTAGCAAAAATAGCGGTATCGCTCCGTTTGCAATATTTTGAATACAGCCTGCTTGACCGCTTCTAACCCGTCAGTCCTGCCTATGATCCGTTTGCTTGCTAAATCAAGCTTATAGGTCTCGCTCGTTTCGAGCTCCTCTACCGTCGTTACCTCCGCAACATTTGCTCCCTGTGGAATCATGGCTTAGCCACCTTATCGAGTACTACAAATTGTTGACCGCCTTGTACGCGGAGCATTAACACCGCATCTCCCGCTTCCAAGCCTGTGCGGATGATCAGCTTTTCAGATGTTTGCAGCTGGGTTTCATACTTAACGAGACTTTCCGGTATAATTAAAAAATCCTCTGATAAAGTAAAACGTTGATCGACGTTTACTTCCAGAGGATTGATTTGAATGACTTTTCCTACCATGACGGCTAGCGGATTCCCTGCAGCGTAGGCTGCGGCTCCCGCTTTCTTAATCGACTCCAATAATGCCATTAAATCACCCTCAATTCCAGCTTCATCGTATGCGAATCCGCTTCGAATTTATGCGAGCATTCATCTACGAGAAAATAGTGGTGAATGCCGAGCTCATCAATCACTACGGGCACATAGCTGCCCGCTCTAACTCGTAAATCACCAATAGCATCAATACTGATGCTCTTTTGCTCACGGTTTTTCAACATCATCAGCTGGCTAAGCTGTTCATTTATTTGTGCCACATTCATTTTCTCATCCGCCTGCTGATAAAGCAGAAGCCGTCCCCATTTCGCGATTGAAGCGTCATCCTTCTTGGGATGATGCTTACGTATGCCTGCTTCTTTATTATCCTCATAAATAATAATGTGGTTATAGGTATCACCGTCAATCGATCGCTTCATTCCATAATCAAACATAAGGCTGTAATCGCCAATTACAAAATCAACCTTCATCTCCTCCACATTGCGTAAGGAAAGCTTTCCGAAATCATCCAAAAGTATAAAATTCCCGCCTGAATGAATGAGTGTTAGATCAAGTGCCTTACAAATAATATCGAGCAGCTTTTTATTATCCTCCAGCATGGATGGAATTTTGTACTTGGTATCCACGAGCACGCCTGTCTCCAAGCCAAAATCATCGGCAATTTTCTTTACAATTTGAGAGGCGGTAACCCCTTGAAATTTATAAAAATAATTGCTTAATAAATAGCGAATCTGATCATAGGCTTTTATCGAGATTCTCTCATCCATACCGGTACTCACTTCAAATACATATCCGTAAAATACATTAATATTATCTTTGCGGACACGAATGACATCGCCATTGTTCACCTCAAATGAAGCACTCTGAAATGGACTTCCTTTAAGCACCGTCATATCCAGACTAGACGCCGCTCCAATTCGTTTCGTCTTGTAGGTGAGCGAAGGAACCAGACTCGTAATATTCCACACTTTACCATTGCGGTTATCAATTAATATTTCCAGCATATGATCACCTCGGCAGCTTTAGCGTCATCCCGATGGGAAGCTTTTTGAGCTGTGCATCCTTAATGCCGTTCAGCTTCTGAATTTCCCGCCAACGCTCTTCTTTGTGAAGCTGAACGCGAGCTACCTTAATAAGCGTATCCCCTGCAACCAGCTTATAGGTGCTTGGAGCTTGCTTATCCGATGGCCGTGAGTTGGGCTTCACGCTTGCCGCTCCCTTTTTAATCACTACGGGCCTGGCACCATAAAAAGCAAATTCTTTCAGTGATATACTGTACTCAATATCCCCAGAGCCCGCCGCTTCCTTCCATTCGAATTTTTCAATGCTCATCGGCAAATTAATATCGAAGGTTGCCCCGGTATAAACAAAACGGATCGGCCACTTTTTCTCCATCCAATCGAGGATAACCATGACATAAAAAGCAGGGTCTAACCATGTTTTGCTGACGACAAACGGATAGTTCGTCTTTGGGAAAAAGCTTTCAAAGGAGATCGTCGTGAGCTTCGAGCTTTGAATGAGATTGATTTCGCCTAAACCGGATACCTCGTAGGTCTTGCCCCCAGCACCATCATTAATTTTAATTTCTGGAGGATTGACCGGGAGCTGAAAGCCCTGCTTTTGATCATTGTAGCTGAGCCAGATTTCATAATCATAATGCGCATTTGAAATCATCTGTTGTACACCCCTTCCGCAGATGAGGCAATTTCATCGTTCAATGAACGCTCGATACGCCCGATAATCGTATCGATATCATAGCCATTGTTAATATCACCAGTTTGCACGCTGACCGTAGGCTGCAGCGACACGAAGTTCTGAATGTTCTTCATCTCCGCAAGCTCCCGCATCGTCTTCAAATCCTCGCTGGAAATCTCGACAGAATCGTTGATTTTTCCAACTTCGCCGACTCGGTCGATGTTAGGTGTTATACTTTGAAAACCTGTTTGGGGAGCTGAGCCCATATTACCCCCATTAGCGCCTCCATCTGATAACTTACTCCATTCAGCAGTAAGTTTATTGGGATCAATTATAGAATCTTCTTTTTTTGTACTTTTCTTAACATCATCTGAAGCTCGATCCTTTATAAATTCTTTAAGGCTCTGGTTTCTTTCTTCAGCTTTTTTCGCTGCCCTATCATAAGCATCCGCTTTCTGAGTTTTCATAAAATCAAGAGTGTTATCAATAAATTTATCTGTACTGAATGCAGCTGTTATTTCAAATTTCGAACCAGTTACCTTATTAATAACCCCCAAAATGGATTTAATACCATCAATGATTCCATTGAAAACCGCATCAAAAATACTACTCATTCCTTTGACTAAATTAAGCATTGGAGAATATATCCACTCTGCTAGTTGCCAAAAGTATGCAGGTAAACGGTCGAAAAAATTTAAAATACCGTACCACGCTCTTAAAAAACCAATCGCAAACGCATCATTCTTTTGCCAAAGAGCAATTAACCAAGTAATTAATCCTATTATTAAACTGATTACAAAAACTATAACATTTTTTTTCATGACTGCATTAAGAGTACCCCAAGCAGCAATAGCTCCACTCATTACTAATGTCTTCAAGGCAAAAGCTATTGTACCAGCGGTGGTTGCTGCAGTCATAAGAGTTGTATAAGCAGCTACTAGTGCTAATCTTGCGGCAATTGCCCCATTTATTAAAAACCAAGCCGTTAAAGCAGCGACTATTCCCCAAATTACAGGTTCAATAAACGGCCAAAGAACTGATATTATTAACGCAATCCACAATGCAACCGTAGCAAGCCAAGAAAATAAATTAGCCGCCAATGTTATTGCTTGACCAAGAGAATCAAAGAATGGTTGAAACACACCTGCTTGGAAGAAATTATTTAGCAGTTTAAGTGGTTCCAGCAAAGCCAGTAAAGGCTCTGTACCCAGACCTGCAAATGCAGAATTAATATTTTGTTCAAGAACTTGAGCTTGCTTCACAGGAGTCGCCATCATTTGTTCCATCGCTTCTTTTCCCATATTTGCTTGCTCAAGCGCTTGACCTAAAGCAGTGGTAAAGCCATCTATATCTCCTGACTTCCCTAATCCTTCTAGATTAAAGGCTTGAATAGTAGATTGAGGAATATCATATTGCTTAGATAATAATGAACTATCTCCCTTTACAGCTGACATCACAGCTCTTCCTGAAGTTTCTGTCCCTTTCCCTGAAGGATCAAGCGTTGCTAGCTGAAGAGAAAACTCAGAGAGTTTGCTTAACTGATCAGAGTTTTTCGTAGCTCCTGCTAAAATTAACGCTCCCTTAGCTACATCTCCCAACGCTGTCCCTGTCTGCAGCGCTTGACTCTTTAAAGAATCAAACAATGCACTTCCCTCACTTGAACTGTCAACTCTATTAATCAATATGCTTTTAATCTGTTGCTCTTCTACAGCATTACGTAGTGAAACATCCATTATTGTTTTTACTGGTTCCTTTTTAAAACTGGTTCCCAATTTAAGCAATTGATCAATGGTTTCTTTCCCCGTGTTAAGTGATATAGCCGATGTCGGAGTTGAAGCTGCAACGGGCGTATTCTGTCCCAGAGAAGCGGTTTTCGAAAAAAATTCTCTAACAAGAGGTACAACATTAAATTGAATTGAACCTGAGTTGTTTCCAGCAGACTTTGTCTTAATAGCCTGTGAATAAATAGAATAAGCCTTTTCTGATAGGCCATTTAGTTTTTGTTCTAAATCTTCTATTACAGTAACTGTACTATCCACAACTGAAACTACTTGATTTAAAGAAGCATTGATTGTCATCACTTGTTGATTGGTTTCCATTAAAGATTTGGTAAGTGAAGTACTTCTATTGACTTGTTTATCAAAATTTTTAAATACTAAAATGGATCGATTCATTGCTTTCGTCATTAATTTCAATGCCTTTGATGCTTGATTTTCTTCCCCTATATTACTAATGCTCGCCATCCTTCCACCCCCTTCACACGGGCAAAAGCGCTCCCTCATGGGAGCGCGGCCCGTCCTTATTTTCGTTTTGCTTTGGCGCGCTGTTTCTTCTCGTTCTCGATACGAACGTCGATCATGGCATAAATCGCCGCTTTCTCCCGCCGAGTCATGGTCATGAGCTCATGCGGAAGTATACGAAGCTCGTGGAGGGCGTAATAAGCGTAATTCGCTTCTCCGTCGCCCTCTTTTATTAGTTTTTTACTTCATCTGCCAAATCGTTTAGGCTTTGGTTAAAGCCGTTGATTTCCTGCACTCGTTGTACGAGTGAGGCATATTCGCCAGGGAGAAGCATTTTGCGCAAAAGGTTCTCAGCACCGATGATGCCGTACGATTTTTGCAAATCTGCATCCTTGAGGTTCGGGAATTGAATGCTGCTGACAACAAGCTTAGCCAAATACTCGTCTGTATTGGTTTCTGGAGTGAATGCGCCATTTTTCCCCTTTACCTTGCGGGTAGATGACTTGCGGCACTCCTCGTTCTCCGCTTCCGTCATGCTGCGCAGCTCCCAAGCAACAGCCTGTCCTTCTGCATCCTTAAACCGATCCGATACGATAAACGGTTGCGTTGACTCCACAGCCGCATTTTGTGCAAAAAATACACTTAAATCACTCATTGTCTCTTGCCTCCATCATTTTTAATTTCGCCTTAAGAAAGAGCTGAAAATTGCTCCGCAATATCCAATCCTTCAAAAGTAAATTCCAGCTCTTCTTCAAGAGCTTCACTTTCCGTATCCAGCTTACCGATAATGACCTTATTCAGATTCACCTTATGAAGGAAAACCGTCTGTTTGCCTGTAGCCGAGGACGGATCTTCATTAATAATGGAAATATCAAAATAAGCATCCACGCCGGTATTCACATAATCCAGCATCATCTGGCGGAATTTTGACGTTACATAATAGATGGTCATCGTGCCTGTACCCGACCATCCCGTCGCTTTATGCTGCAAACCGCGGTGGCCAAGCGTCTTGATCTCAGCTTTTTGCTTCTCAATGCTTGCCTCCAGCGTCTTGATATAAAACATCTCTTCCTGCAAACCATTAATAATGGTATAAGCCCGTCCTTCGCGACCCGAAATCGTATCTCCTGCGTTCAAAAATGCCATATTACTTCACCGTCACTTTCATATATACTTTTTCTACGCTATCAACCGGTTGGATATGTGCCTCGATAATAATGCTGTCCGTATCTTCGCCAGCTGCAACCGATAAATCGGCTTGGGCATCAAAGTTTTGAATAGCATTGAGCGACTGAAGATTGTTCAAATATTTCAAGCACTCATTGCGGAACAGGCTTCTGCCATCTGCGTTATTATCAACTTTTCCAATATAAAACGACTCGAAAATATGTTTAAAATCGTTCGCAATACCGTCCAGCACACGAATGACACGGTTTTTGGAGAAGGCTTTGCCTTTCTCTGGCGAGTAGCCAGTGAACGTATTGATATCCTGCTCAACAATGACTCTACCGCCGCTTACCGTGAACAGAAACTCACCAGCTTGCAGCGCCTCCACCGTTTGCGAATTCGTATAACGAATGTCCGCATCAGCAGCCTCCTCATAGGCTTCATAGGTCAGCGATTTGTTCATCGGTGCTCCGGCAGTTGCCGCTGCAACCCAAACCGTTGCCTTCTGTGCATCAAGAACCGTTCCATCCAGCAGCTTGACGCCATTTTTGACGCTGATGACCCCTTCAGAATCAGCTGACGGATAATTCGCCAGCACGACCTGAATTTTGCGGCCTTCTTCCTCGCGCAGACGGCGGGCAAAAGCAGCATATACCGATTTTAAGGACAAGTCGGCCGATACTAGCGCAATGGTATTGAAATCCTTCAGCTCAATTTGCGCCAAATAGTCGGTATGGTCTTGATTCGTTACGGTACCGTTGGAGCCGCCAACAAGCGGAACGCCTGCTGCTAACGTCAATGCTCCTGTACCGCCAAAGCTTACAAAGGCATTCGATTTCAGCTCTGCGATATTCGCTGCTGTTTGTGAGTCAACTGCCTCTTTAGCAACAAAAGTGATGACATCAAATCGTGCTTCATCGTCAACATTTTGTTTAACCGCAACGGTGATGTCATTGCCTCGAACACCGCCGAATTTGGCTGTAAGCGTGAGGCTGCCAGCGACAGCCGTCGCTTTTGTTCCTTCGTTTAGTCGGTATAAGAGCAGTGTTTTTGCTTTCTTAAATGCTTCGCGTACCAGCAATACCTCAGGCGCACTAAGATCATAACCAAGCAAGCTTCGCAGATCATCGCCAGCGTTGATTGCAATAACGGCCTTCGACTGCCCCCAGTTAAGGTTTAGCGGTACGGACACCGTTCCGCGCTCTCCCATGCTGCCAACCGTTTTCTTCTCGCCAACCAGGTTAATGTAAACGCCGGGGCGCACCTTATTTTGTGATGTATAAGTTCCTCCTGCCATGTTCTACATGACCTCCTTTTTCAAATAGGCTGTTATCATCGATAACGCTTGTTCGTGTGTATACGTTTCTTGCTCCAACAGCACGGCGGATAATATATCCTTCTGGGAAGGCGTATACCGTCTAGCCGACTTTAGCTGCTCCTTGCTGAACTTTGGTTCCAGCTCAGCTTCCTGCAATCTGCTTTTGTTCATTTTGTTCTGCCTCCGCCCTCTTACGATTTGCACCATTTCACCCACCCGCGCTCACATCTGAGCCACCTCCTCATCTGGATAAAACAAAAGGGACGCTCGGTGTCGTCCACCGCTCGTCCCCGTTTATGATCTTTGGTACAATATCATAATATCACGGTTATTTGAGCGAAAACGGACATTAGGCGGACAGAAAGCGGACAACTTCTTGAAGCGCCTTCTGCTTCCATCTTCGGAACGTGCGATCAACGATACCCAGCTCCGAAGCAACAAACTCTGTAGGCTTTCCTTCTATAAAACGAAGCTTCAGCAGCCGAGCGTAATCGGGCGCATATGCTTCTAACGCTTCAAGCGCTTGATCGATAGATTGCAGCTGCTTTTCTATATCCTGAAGCTCGCTTATTTTATCGATGACGCCCATATAACCTTCAAAGCCGCCGGAGCCTTCTCGCGCTTCAAGCACCTTCTCAATCTTTTTCTCCAGCTCTCGCAGCAGCTTTTCATCCGCTGGACTTGCTGTTGCACGGCTTTTCTTTACTTCGTTTAGCTGCGCTTTCGTTCCAATAGGATATTTCGATAGATTCGCATGCGCCGCAGCTTCGATACGCTGATCCTGCTCATCCAAGTACATATAGGAAGGCAGCTTGCGCAGCTGCCGATGAAGCTCCTGCAAATGATCATCCTCAGATACTGCGCTTAGCCGCATGCCTGGTCCTACCGAGGTACCCTCCAGCTGTTTCTTTCTTGCTTTTAGCCGTTTATACGCATGTAATTGATCAATCACCTTTTGTTCTGCATTCATTCAAATAACCTCCCCTAGGTTTTAATGAATATTGAGTATTTTAAATACCGTTAACAACAAAAAAATATAGCGAAATCTCTGGTATTGACAATACTCCCAATCAAAAATATACTTACTTTTAAGTAGTTAAAATAGCGATAATGATCTGCTGATACATTTCTTTAAGTGTTCGTCTGATGAATCTCATTGTATTTGGTATTTTAATTACCGTCAAGTATTTAAAATACCAATATTCAAAAACGGAGGGTATTTATAATGTCATTGGGTGCACGAATTAAACAACTGAGGGTTGAGCGCGGATTAACGCAGCAGGATGTCGCCGCAAAGCTCGAGATGGGCCGCTCTAACTTTGGTCATATCGAGAATGATCGGGTAACACCAACAAGTGAAGATTTGCAAAAAATGGCGGATATCTTACTGACAACAACCGATTATTTGCTTGGCCGCGATGCAGCCTCGGCAACTATACCTGAGTGGGCTACGTATAAAGATAAGCGCGACTTTAAAAAGCTGCTTGAGGAAGACGGGGAAATTATGTTTGACGGCGTGCCGCTTAGTGCTACCGATCGTCAGCGCGTCATGGATGTGCTTACAGGGTTGTTCTGGGAAGCTAAGCATATGAATAAGCACAAAAAAAAGACCGAGCCGACTAACGATGCTCCTGATGATGCCAAAGGGTAGGTGTTGCTATGGATAAAATGATTTTGAAGCTCATTCGAAAATATAGGACTAACGATCCATTCATCATCGCTGAGGGCCTTGGCATTCATATCCGTTACGCCGACCTCGGAGAAGGCACGCGTGGTCTCTATTTCAAAAAACTGCGCCGCCGGTTTATTGTCATTCACGATTCGCTTCCGGATGATTGGCGCCGCTTCGTATGCGCGCATGAGCTCGGGCATGACCGCTTGCATCCTGGCTTCAACCGTTTTTGGCTGGATGAGCAATCGTTTTTTAATGTTGGAAAATATGAGCGACAAGCTAGCAAGTTTGCCGTAAGGCTGCTGACAGCAGGCGATTCTCCTGCTCCCAGCGAGACGCTTGAAGAGCTGCTTCGAAGAAATGGCGTGCCTGCGGAAATGCAGAAGTTTTATTTTTAATTAGCTGTATTCTGCATTGTTCGATGAGGATGCTGCTGTGCAAATTCACACTTACAGGAAAAGCTCCCGCTAATCCAGCTGAAATTGGCGTATTTACCGCGTTTAACTGGAAATTCTCCTGTTAATATCGTGAAGACAGCCGTAAGTACTTGCGATTGGCTGAATTAGCTGGAGAAATTCCTGTTAACGGGCATTAAATGAGCAAAGCTGATTATTTAACAGGAGTTTTTCCCTTTACTTCGAGTACAAATCACATACGAACTCCCAGCTGCACCAATAAACACAAAAAGCTCCTAGACCACAGCCATTGCTGCGGAATAGGAGCCTTTTTTATATACTTTTTAAGATCAGACGAATTAAATCGCCCAATTGCCGTTGCGGAAGATAGGCTCGCGAGTGCCATCCTGCGTCACACCGTCAATATTCATATCAGCCGAACCGATCATGAAGTCTTCATGCGTAAGGCTTCTGTTTGCGCCATGAGCGAGAAGCTCCTCAGCTGACATTTTTGTACCGCCTTGAATATTGACCGGGTACGCTTGACCCAGCGCAAGATGACAGGACGCGTTCTCATCATAAAGTGTATTGAAAAACGTCACATTGGAGTTCGAAATCGGTGAATCATGCGGCACTAGCGCTACTTCACCGAGATGTCTTGCTCCTTCATCCGTGTTCAGCAAATTAGTGAGGGCCTCATATCCCTGTTCAGCGGAATGATCCACTACCTTGCCATCTTTAAAGGTCAAACTGAAGCCGTTAATGACTTGACCGTTGTAATTCAAAGGCTTGGTGCTGCGAACCGTTCCGTTCACACCATCCTTATTTGGCATAGTGAATACTTCTTCCGTTGGCATATTCGGATTAAAATAAACGCCTTTTGCATTTGCTTTGGAGCCGCCTAACCAAATATGTCCATCCGGCAGGTCTATCGTCAGATTCGTGCCTGGCGCTTCATATTGAAGCTGTTTGTAGCGCTTGCCATTCAGCAGCTCGACCATCTGAAGCAGCTTGGCATTATGCGCTTTCCATGCTTGAACAGGATCTTCCAAGCCAATCCGGGTAGCATCAACAATGCGTTCCCAAAGCTTCTGCACCGCTTCTTCTTGCGAGTGATTCGGGAATACTTTAGCTGCCCATTCCGGAGTAGCATAAGATACAAGCGACCAAGCATTCGTATGATTCATTAGTGAACCGCGATAGCCGCTAAGCGCAGTTGAAGCTGTTTTTGATGCTGTCGCAACGCGCTTCGCATCTACATCATTGAGCAAGTCCGGGTTCGGGGAGTAGATGGTGATAAACGCTGCGCCATTTTCCACAAACTCTTCCCAAGCTTTGGCACGCCACATCGGATACTCCGTGAAAGCCTCTTCAGGAGCCTGCTTGTATTTAATGCGAGAAAGCTCCTCATCGTTATATTCCACATGGACATTTTTTGCGCCTACTTTATAAGCCTCAGATGCAATAAGCCGTACGAGTGGAGCTGCTGTAATTGGTGCCATGACAACAACCGTTTGTCCCTGCTGCACGTTAACGCCAACCTTAACGACCAGCTCTGCGTAATTTTCTAATTGTTGCGGTGTTGGGTACATGTATGTAAATCCTCCTTCATAATCAGTTCATTTGTTGCTTCATCCATAACCTTCTTCTATTATAATCCTCCAAGGTAAATTGCTCAAATGATGTAGGCTCGAACATATCCATCTTATTATTAGAGCCAATATTCCAGCTTAAAAAAAGGCCCCCAACGTTCAACGAATGAACGAGGGAAACCTTTTATAGAAAGCTCATATGTTATTGCTGCCCGGTTATGACATTAATAAGGGCTTTCCACCTTCATAATATCCATGAAAGGAACCTTTGTTACGCTGCCCATGTATTCCACATGAACCTTCTTTGTTCTTGAATCGAGCACCGTAATGACGCCTCTTACTTGCTCTGCTGCCCATATCGTAAGAAGCAGCTCTGTGCCTTCTTGCTTTGCTTCAACCAGCCGCTCGCCCAGCTCTTCCAGCTCAAATTCATCTCTAGTAGGCCTTTTTGGTCCTTTTGCCACCTTGTTCCCCTCCTGCTAGGTATGTACCCGTATTTTCAATAAAAAAGGGCCCCTCCGCTCGAGGAGACCCTGTTCCTATCGATCTAAGTTACGCGAATATATCTATTATAGCATGCCGCAACTGTCTCTGTTAGCGATATTGCGAGAGTTTCAGCAACAATTATTGGAATGCGAGATCATAGCCTGAGCCTCTCCCTTAAATAAAAAGAAGCCCTCCGTATGGCAGTCCATAACAGAGGGCTTCGTTCCTATTTTATGAATGCTTAATTCCAATGGTCAAAATCTCACAAGGACCAACCGATACTTCAAGCAGCGATTGTCCATCTGCAGCAAGATTTTCGACTTCATGCTCAAGCACATTACTTTTATAAGCTTGTTCAAGTGATACAGCTGCTGCTTCTGACAGCTTAAGCGCCGTTTCAGAAGGCTTCATATTATACCATCTAAGCATGAAATCGCCAGATTGCTCATTCACCTTCATAGAGGAGAATGCTAGCCCACTGCCGTCCCAAGCGAATAAAGCGCCGTTTGGAGCAAGCTTGCCGGCATGAACGCCTGTCTGACTAACCGTCCACGGCACTTGGAACTGATATGCCGCTGCGTATGCGCCGGATGCAACTCCGTCGCCGTTATGCGGAAGGATCGTCAAGCTGAAGCTTTGCTCACCCAAGCATTGTGCTTCTGGTGTAGGGAATACGCCCCAATCGCCAAGCTCAGCAACTGCACGAAGCAATGTAATCGCAATGGTATTACGTCCATCGCGCAATACTTCGTATTCATTCAGGCCAAGGTTGGCAACCGTCAAACCAGCTTTATCACCGCTCACATCGACAAACGCTTGTTGATGCTGTGCGTTGCTAGGATTGATCCACTCTGCTGCCGGCTCGTTATCACGCGTTGCAACCTCGAAGATGGAATCAGCTTGATGAACAGCCGTTTCTAGATCCGTTGGAAATAATACGCGAACACGGTGATCCTTCGCTTGGTTGTTGAAGGAGGATTTCCATTCCACCCCTTCGCCTTTGCGGCTTATTGCAATTTCAGTCCGAATCGTAAGCGGAACTGTCGCTTCCGTACGCTGTGACTTCCGCTCAGGGAAATAAACAGCCTCTTGCTTCTCAACCTCGAAGTATGGTTCTGCTGACGCAGGAACTGCCCATTCATGAACGATTTCGAATGCCGCACGGTAATCAGAATTCTCGATTAGACGAATGCTTGCAGGAATACCCTTTGTTGTCAAATTTTGCTCTCCGGTTGGCTGCTTATACATATATTCGTTGCCGATATCGCCTGTATTCTCATACACGCCAAGCTCGCGATAGATTTGACCGCTGCGTTTATCGGTCAAGTTAAACGATCCGTCCTGCGCGATATCAATTCGAAGCCATTCATTCTCAAGCGCATGCTCGCCAGCAACCAGCGATTGTGATGGCTGCAATTCTGCTTTCGCATTTCGAACATAGCCATAAGCTGCCAAGCCTAGCGCAGCAACTTCCGCTGCTTCGAATGTCAGCTTCACTTTGCGGCTCATATATGGCTGACGGAACTTGTCGTCTGGCAGATCATAACCGAATTGAAGTCCCATATCAGAAGCTGTATGTGCAATCGCTTCGCCGCTTGAATTAACAAGCGTTCTGCCCGTTACATCGACAGCATACATTTTCTTGTTCATCTCATCCAGCGACAAACCGTCACGGAAGTAAATGCGAGCGATGTCCAGTTCTACCTCTACTACTCCGCTGCGAACCCAGCCCGTTGTATTGTACACAACAAACGGCAATGCATCTTCGCCATATTGTTCAAATATGGAAGTGTCAACCGCATTGGCAATTATCACTTTGCTATCGTCAATAATCGCTTCTGCAATATGACGGCTCTTATCGAAGCGAGTCACCATCTCACGGTGAACCTCGTCCACGCTGCAGCCGCAAATGCTGTCATGCGGGTGGTTCTGCATCAGTGTTTTCCAAGCGTAAGTAAACAAGTGATGCGGGTATTCGTGACCAAGTGAATAAGCAAGCGCAGCAAGCGGCTCCGCTACCTTCTCCAGCATGGCTTGACCAAGCTGATTCATTTGCTTCAAGTAAACACGTGCGGAAGCTGTATTCACGAGCGTTGACCAGCCGTCTGTACGTTGGCTGCGAAGCTCGCCTTTCACGACAGACAGCTCGCGTGTAAGCGAAGCATTCACCGAAGCCAAATAATCTTGGAAATTCGAATGAATGAATTCTGTATCAGGGAAAAGCTCTCTTGCTGTTTTCAGCGCAGCAGACAGATCCTGCTGAATCGGCTGATGGTCGCATCCGTTCATGAACAGCAATTGGCCTGTAGCAGCATACTTCTCTGCCTCAGCCAGCTTGCGCTCCCAATATTCCTTGGCGCTTGCTTCATCGGTAGGCACTTCCATGCCGTTGCAGTACCAGTTGGCGAACAATACGCCCAGCACTTGCGAACCGTCTGGCCCTTCCCAAATCAGCTCAGAGAAGGAAGATTCATAATCGGAATCTGCTACTGTATTGTTAAAGCCCGTTGGCTTCACGCCTCTGCCAAATACCGCATTATCGATGCCGGCTTGACGCAAAATTTGCGGAGCTTGACCGATATTTCCGAACGTATCTGGAAAATATCCTACTTTGGCAATCGTTCCATAACGGCTCGCATCCTGATGCCCGATTTGCAAATTGCGAAGATTCGCTTCACTGCTCGTCAGGAAGGCATCCTGCAAAATATACCAAGGTCCGATCGGAATACGGCCTTCTTTAATATAACGTTCAAGGCGCTCACGATTCTCTGGGCGAACCTGCAAATAATCTTCCAAAATGATCGTTTGGCCATCCAAATAAAAGCTTTTGAAGTCCGGATCCGTATCGAGTGTATGAAGCAGCGTATCCATCAATTTTACTAGCAATACATGGTGCTTCTCATATGGCAAATACCATTCCCGATCCCAGTGGGTATGCGAGATGATATGGGCTGTTCGTTTGTCTTTCATCACTAGAACACCTCTTCTTGTTAATCGTTGTTTGCAGGAATTACGTTCACATTCACCTGATTTGGTCGGTAAACGGACAGCAGCTGACCGTTTTTATCCACTGCAAAGAGTACAGACCGCTCTTTCTCCAGCGTAAAAGCGTAGGAAACGCCGGTTACAGGGTCCTTTACCTCAATATCAACATCCAAGCTGAACTCGGATACGAATGTGAATAACGCGCCGTCTTGGAAGGACAGTTTACGGCCATAAACGCCTGGCAGTTGTCCGCCTTTAATCCATTCCAGCTCCACGCTGCAGCCTGCATAGGTAAGTGCAAACTCATAAATGGCTGAAATCGGCTCAATGCGATCATTCAGCTCCACTGGCAGCGGACACCAAAGGATGTTTCCTTTGCCGTGCGATAGCTCGATAAGCTGATCGACTTCAGCTGCAGAAGTCCCCTTTTGCGCTTCCTTCCATACCTGAGCAATTCTCCGATTGCCATAAGAAACAGGCAGCAAACGATCACCGATGCGAAGCAGTTCTTCGCGGCGTACATTGACAAGCTCTCTTGATCCAAACAACTCAGCATGACGATCGACTTGACGCCAATATGCATCAAGGCTTGTTGGACCCGTCAGCAGCAAAGTTGCTCCTGTACGTTCAACGTAGCTAAGCAGCTGGTTCATTGCAGCGTCTTCTATATTATGAGCACTTGGTACAATAACGAGCTTAACCGGATTTGCTTCCAGCTCGTCCAGGTGATATTCCGAAGCGCCGCGGAATGGCTTGTTCAGCTCATAGGCTAGCACTCGCGTTGCTTTAGTTGTTGCATCAAACGCCAGCTTGCGATTGGAGAAATCATTGGAATAAGGGAAAACGACTGCAGTATCCTCAAGCTCCCGCCCTCTGAACAAATCTCTAATTTCACCCATAAAGCGTCCGAAATCATAAGATACATTTGCCTCAGGCTTCTCCGTGCCATCTGCTCGAAGTGCGCCAATATGCGATTCATTCGCATTATCCATATAGAAATTTGTATTCCAAATCCACTGCACCGCACCTGCGCCACCTGTTGCAAAAGCATAAGCATATTTGCGCTCAAGAATATCGCGTAGTTCTGCTTCCGAACGTTTCGCGCGTCCTTCTGGTGTTTCCACGTACATAATACCCGTTTCCTGCACCAAATTCGGCTTGTCTGCCGTCTTAGCAAAAATACTGTCCCAAACCAAATGATCATTCAACCACCATGAATGGACTGTTGTATAATCGACAGCCTCGCCGTAGAAGAAAGGCGAAGGTCTCTGCGCGCCAAGCGCTTCATCCTGCCCGACCGTAACCATATGATCCGGGCATTCTTCTTTAATGGCCTGATACAGCTCTTGTGCCCAGCGATTGTGCATATCCATAGAGAACAATACATAATCAAGCCAGCGCGTACCCTTCTTGCCTTGATGCATATCTTGAACGTCAAAGTTGATTTCCTCTGGCTCAGGCACTTTCACCGATTCAAAGCTTGGCAGCTGCTCTGGCGTCATATTCCATAGCTTCTGAAGCTTCTCCACAGATTCGTGGCGTTCCTTAAGCCAAGCTGCATAGGCCGCCTGCTCGAATGGATCGCGTGCTGATCTTGGTCCATCAGAAAAAATACGAGGAGGATCAAACATTGACGGCTCGTTAATTAAATCCCAATCGACATGCTTCGATTGTTTGTGGCGCGAAATGATCGAGCGGATAAACCGTTTCTGTGCTTCTAAACTCCGTGGATCGAGATAAGGATTTTGGCCTTCCCAAGTTTCCGGAGTGAATGAGAAGAAAGTAAAGGTTACCTGCAAATCATGGCGTTTGGCCGTAAGCAGAAACGCATCAATGGAGCGAAGCGCCTCTTCCGATGCATGGCCATCAACCTGCATAATATTGCGATAAGCCGTCCATATGCCGGTTCTAATCCAGTTGATGCCCGCTTTGCGCATCTGAGCCATATCACGATCCCATACCGATGCATTTGGCAAAAATAAAAACTTGCGCGCAACATCCGAAGTCATGTAGGTCATGCCGACAACTGGCATCGGTCTGCCGTCTTTTACGAAATAATCGCGTTCGCTCGTAACCGGAGTTCCCTCTGCAAGCAGTTCAGCATCAAAACCCCAGAAGCCTTGGCGAAGAATACGAACTTCTCCATCCGTTGACTCCGCGATACAATCCACCTTGTAGTAACCGCTCACGATTGCTAGAGGAACGGGAATACGAACGATAAGCTGTTTGCTCGCTGCTTCCGCACTGATGCTGCTCGTCCACCGCTCATCTGGCTTGCTTTCATGCTGGATCGCAATCGAAAAGTTCCAGCTTGCAGCTGGCAAATCTGTCGCAGCAGCAGAACGGCTAAGCTTCTGTACTTGCAGCGTCAGCATTGCACGCTCATCCAGCTCGAAGGACGCATAATTAGGCTTCAACCACAGCTCTGTTACGCCTGCTGAGCAGAATTCCGACCAGCGGCCAAGCTCGTCCGCTCCACCGCTTTGCCAGAATAGCTCCGTTAACGGTTGATTTACGAACAACCAGCGCGCTCCTGAGAACATTCCCTTCGTGTTCTCCCATAGTACGACTGGTGCTGCAACTTCTCTTCCTTCTGCTGAAACACCCTTTAGAAGCGGGTACAATTGTGCATCCATCGGTCCAGCAGAACCCATCTGATGCGGCAAATCACTCGTTTTGGTTACATGCGGCACTAGATTCCAAGTGCTTGAAACCTCAAACATGGACTCTTTGCCTTGCAGCAGCGGAAGATCTTCCATCGCACGCAATTTCATAATCGGTGCTGCATCTACAGGCAAAGCCTCATGAATATGAAGCTCGCGGTGATAGGCGGTTTGCTCAGATTCCGGCTCCCAAACGCCAGCTTCGTTTTTTGAAACTGGTTTTTTGAATGGAACGCCGCCGATGCTGATTAAACCTCCACCGCGCTTTAAGTAGGCTAAAATTTCAGACCATGCTTGCTTAGGGAAATACGGCGCATGCATATTTATAAAGCTTCCGCCATCTGCAGCAGCGAGTGCCGCTCCAAGATTATTCGCGCGAACGACGCTGCCGATTTGCAGAAGCTGTCCTTCCGCATCCGAGCTTATGCGAGAATCGATTGGAAACGATGGATCATAGAAAATAATCATGCTCATAGAATCTCATCCTTCATCGCTTGATAGACAAGCTGTGAGAAAAGACTGTTCGACCAAGCGAACCATTTGCGCGTGAACACAGTTGGATCATCCGCATGAAAACCTTCGTGCATGTAGCCTGTGTCCGCGTCAGTCGCTTCAAGCATCGCAATCAAATCTAGCTTTTCTTCGCTGCTAGTAGCTGTAATGCCTTGCATCGACAATGCCATATGCCAGATGTAGCCTGGAGGCGTATGCGGGCTGCCGATACCTTTTGCTGCCGTTCCTTCATAGTAGAAAGGATTATGTTTGCTTAGAGCAAATTTTCTCGTATTCACATAAATCGGGTCTTCCGCATCCACATAACCAAGGTAAGGGATCGAGATCAAGCCCGGAGTTCCTGCATCATCCATCAGGCAGTAGTTGCCGAAACCATCCGTTTCATAAGCATAAATAGGACCGAATTCCGGATGCTGATAAATACCGTAAAGCTGAATGCCATGGTTGACATCCTCTTCTAGCTTTTTTAGTTCCTTAAGGAAATCCATGTCACGGAATACCCATTCCGCTATTTCCTCCATTTGACGAAGCGTAACAACCGCAAACATGTTATCCGGGATGTTGTAATGGAAGTCACAAGCATCATCGCTTGGACGGAAGCCTGACCAAATCATACCCGTATAGTTTACAGGCATGCCTAGACCAGAATTGCGAAGTGAATCAGTTGGAATGCCATTATCACGAGTGAAACGGTAAGGCGATTGTTCAAAATGGCGCTGTTCTGTCTTCCAAAGCTCTACAATGCGGCGCATCGCTGCTTTGAAGCCGGAATCAAAAATATCCGTCAGCTCCGTTTCTTTCCAGTAAGCATGCGCGAGGCGCATGGAGAAACAAATGGAGTCAAGCTCGAACTTGCGCTCCCATACCCATGGAGACATATCCGTTTCATCCGTCGTATTCCAGTGCCAATCATTAGCGGACTCATTGAACGCATTCGCATAAGGGTCGATTTGAATATAGGAAATATGGCGTTTAATCAAACCACTAAGAATTCTTTGCAAATCTTTATCATGTTTTGCGAATGGAACGTAGTGCATCACTTGCTCGACGGAATCACGAAGCCACATCGCAGGAATATCGCCCGTGATTACAAATGTCGTGCCATCGTCCATCAGCTTCGTCGTTGTTTCCAGCGTATTCGGAAAGCAATTTTTGAACAATTGAAGCAGCTTCGGGCGATGTGCCAGCTTCTGCTCCGCTTCCTTCAGCACGTCTTGAATCGCCTGCGGCAGCGTTAGCTCAGGCATCGGAATTTTCGGTAATCTAAATTGCTCCATCGTATTTGCTCCTTTAGAAATAGGATTCGTAATTATTCCTTAACGGCACCAACCGTCAAGCCTTGAATGAAATATCTTTGGAAGAAAGGATAAGCGAATACGATTGGGCCTGTTGCCAGCACCACCATCGCCATACGCGAAGTATCCTGCGGCATCGACTGCAGCAAACCGGTGCTGAGCGACGCATTTTGCGAGTTTTGCATAATGAATTGCATACTATTCTCGATCCGCATCAGCATCGACTGAAGCGGCACTAAATTCGGCGTGTTAATGTACAGCAAGGCGTTAAACCAATCATTCCAATAGCCTAGTGTACTAAACAAAGCGATGGTTGCAAGCCCTGGAAGCGACAAAGGCAGCACCAGCTTGAAGAAGGTTCCAAACTCTCCCGCACCATCGATTTTGCCTGATTCTATAATAGCATCTGGCACCATGGTCGAGAAGAATGTCCGAAGGATCATAATGTAGAAGGCGTTGACCGCAAGCGGTAAAATAAGCGCCCAAATGGAATCTTTAAGTCCAAGCAGCTGTGTAACTACAATATAAGACGGCACGAGACCACCGTTAAATAGCATCGTAAAAAAGGCGAAAAATGCGAAGAAACCGCGATATTTAAAGCTTTTACGTGAGATTGCGTAAGCGAAAAGCGCTGTACATACAACACCAATGACAGTACCAATAACGGTAACAGCTATCGTTACCCCATAAGAGCGAAGCAGTTGATCCCCCGCTTTAAATAAATAGCTGTAAGCCTCAAAGCTCCATTTTTCAGGAAAAAGCGAATAGCCGTTTTTAGCTAACGTCGCCTCATCCGTAAACGAAATGATGGTGACGAATAGAAAAGGAAATACACATAACAATGCAAAAATACCAGCCACGGAATGGAATCCTATATTCCAAATGGGCGTCAACCTATGAAAGTCGCGGGTTTTCGTTTGAGCGGACATAGCGGTTTTCCTCCCTGCGCAATGCTTGTTCCAACAGTAAAGCCTTTAGACTAGAACAAAGCATTGTCTTTGTTGAATTTACGAACAATTCCGTTCGATGTAATAACGAGTACAAATCCAATGATCGACTGATACAAGCCTGCTGCTGTACTCATGCCGATTTCACCAGTTGATTTCAAGCCGCGATACACATAAGTATCGATAACATTCGTTACGCTGTAGAGTGTTCCAGAGTCCCTTGGCACTTGATAGAACAGTCCGAAATCCGCATAGAAGATTTTACCGATTGCAAGCAGCGTCAATATTGTAATGAGCGGTGTAAGCATCGGGATCGTAATGCTGCGAATTTGCTGCCATTTATTTGCGCCATCGATCATTGCCGCTTCATAAAGGGATTTATCAATACCCATGATGGCTGCCAAATAGATGACACTGTTGTAGCCGACTGATTTCCAAAGAAATACGACGACGATAATAATCGGCCAATAGGTTGGATCAGAGTACCAGTTTATCGGATCGATGCCGAACCAGTTGAACACTTGGTTCACAACGCCTTTATCCAAGCTCAGGAAGCTGAATACGAAATAACCGACGATAACCCATGATAAGAAGTATGGAAGAAACATACCTGTTTGATATACTTTTGCTAATTTCTTGTTCGTAATCTCAGCCAGCATAATCGCCATTGCAACGGCAATGACTAGACCAAGCACGATAAAGAAGATGTTATAAACGACGGTATTGCGTGTAATGATGTAAGCATCATTGGTACTGAATAGAAATTTGAAGTTTTGCAGGCCTACCCACTTGCTCTCGATAATGCTGGCAAGAAATCCATCCCGGCTGTATCTGTATTCCTTAAACGCAATAACCATACCGGCCATCGGCAAGTAAGAGAAGAAGATGAACCAGATTGTTGCCGGCAGCACCATAATCAACATCGCTTTATTTTTATTAATATCTTTAAAAAACCGTCCTATGGCTCCCACGTGATCACCTCTCAGTTGTCAGATTAATAAGCAAAGGTATGAAACGAATGCCGTGCATTCGCTTCATACCTCCCTCATGTTTACTTGTTCGCCGCTTTCCATTCGTCAAGCTGACGTTGTGCTTCAGCCATGATTTTATCAAGTCCAGCTGCTTTAAATTTCTCATTTGCACGTTTGATGTAAGTCTCAGGATCAACTGTTCCTGTCATAAGCGGTGCCCAGAACTCTTCTCTTACGTTTTGTACGGAAGCAATTTCAGTCGTTACTTTCGACGGATCGAAGTTGAAGCCAAGAAGAGGTGCTGGTGTTCCTGCATCGTTAAACTTCTTGAACTCTTCCCACTTGTTCGTAGGATCTGTTGTATTCAAGTACGTAAGCATTACGTTACCGAGTGAGAATGTTGGCATGTCATAGTTTTTTGACTCATCTAGGTTTTCCATAACATTGTCGCCTGTTTTCTTGTAGTGAACGTTTTCGATACCGGAATCAATCATGTTGCGAAGCACTGGATCTGTGTTAAGCAAGTTTAGGAATTCCATTGCTTTTTCCGGATATTTCGAGTTAGCCGAAATAGCTTGCATCGAGCCCATAACAGACCAGTTGTAAATAAGCGCTTTGCTTGCTGGTGTTGAAACTACTGGGTAGCCATAGCTTGCAGACCATAGGTTGTCAGCGAAAGGCTGAGTTGTCGCACGGTCTGAGAACCATTTGCCAGTCGTTTGAACATCTGTCATCGAATCCATTGTTGCTGCTTCAGTCGGAATGTAGCCAGCTTTATAATATTTGTGCATTGTAGTCAAAGCTTGTTTCATTTCTGGTGTATCTAGAACGTTAACCAATTTGTAATCCTTTGTATCGAGGGAAACAGCCATTGGAAGCTTCTCGATTACATAGTCATATGGCACGTAAGGCATTTGGTTTTTATCAACCGCGAAAGGATATACGCCTTGTTCGTTTTCTTTGATCGTTTTGAGCAATGGCTCAAGGCTCTCAAGTGTGTTCACTTTTGAAATATCGATTTTGTACTTGTCTACATACTGCTTGTTAAAGCGCCATACTTCTTGTGCTGGCAGCTCTTTGTTAGCAGGGATACCATAGTTGTGGCCGTCAATTTTGGAGCCTTCAAGGAAAGCAGGATCAAGTGTATCAACGATGCCTTGTCCGTGCGATTTCAACAAATCATCGATTTGCATGAATGCGCCTTTTCTTGCGTTCTGCACGTAGTCAAACGCCCATGAAGACGTAAACATAATGTCTACTGCTTCACCGGAAGCCGTCATAACTTGCAGCTTCTGTGAGTAATCGCCCCAGTCGATCATGCTCATTTTGACCGTAACACCAATTTTTTCTGCTGTATATTTGCTTACTTCCTGCATAACCTTGTCCACATCTTTTTGAGGCGTACCAATGGTGTACCAGAGCAGTTCTACTGGTTTCTCGGCAGTGCCTTCACCTTCGTTTTTGCTTCCGCCGCACGCGCTAAGCACGATTGACATGACCAGCATCAGCGCAAGCGCCGGCATAAATCTCTTTTTGTTTCTAATCATTGTAAGTCCTCCCTATGTCTAGTTACGAAGCACAATCCAATTGCGTAAGCATACGCTTACTTTATTGCTCTGACCTTAATTCGCGATGCGTTTTAGGGCTAACTTAAAAATAACGGATGTAACGGTTTTCAAATAGGGAACAAATTAAAGGTATGGTGTACAAATTAAAGAAAGAAAGGACAACTCCATCTTGCATTAGAGTAGTCCTTTGTAATCAGTCGGCGAAATGCCAACATATTTCTTAAATTGCTTGTAAAAATATCCAGTTTCCCAGTAGCCGACCTGCAGCGCAATTTCCTGCACCTTCAGATTCGTCTCCTTCAACATTTCTTTAGCCTTGCCTATTCGATATTTGTTTATGTACTCGGTAAAGGTTTCATTTGTCTCCTTCTGAAACAGATGTCCGAGATAAACAGGATGGATGTTGTATTGCTGGCTGAGCGATTTGAGCGACAGCGCCTGTGCATAGTTCTCATGCACATATCCGAGCAGCAGCTGAATGATCGGGCTTTTCACGTCGCGCATAAGCGAATCCACCGTCAAGGTAGCTGCTTCTTTGACGACGGAGGAGAGCCCCTCAATCGTCTCGGCTTGCATGATTTGCGTGAAACCTGCTTTGAACAGCTCAGGCTGATCTGCCTGTTTAATTTCTTTGAGCTCCATTTTGAACCGTATCATCATCTCAATGGCCATACTTTGAATATATTCCGGCGTAACGCCGTCCAGCGTCTGATAATGCTCAAATTCAGCATCGATCGCCGCATGAAGCTGCACTAGATCCTTCGCCTTAATCAGCTTCGAGAATAAGGACCAATTCAGCGGCTGCGACGTTACATTCTCAATGCTGTTCTTCAAAGGCAACAAGCTATAGTCCAAAATAGCCGGCTCGTCGGACAATAAAAAATATTCCTGCGCTTTCTTCGCATGCGCGTAGCTCTGCGGCGCACCCTCGCCTACCGCCTCCACACTGCCAAGCGAAATACGCATCGGGCTCGGAGCGAACCGCTTCTGCATATTTTCAAGCATGCTCATCGCCTTTTCCTTACCCAGCTCCTTGTCCTCCAGCATAAACACGATAACCAAGTCGCCATCAATGTCCACAAACGGCAGCATCGACGGGTCTTCCATGGCAAGCCGCTGTACGGCTTCATAGGACGGCTCGAACTGACTTTCCGTTCGAATAATCGCCGTCACAAGATAAGGAGCATCCAGCCGGATTTCAAGCATATCGGTACGTTCGATCAGCTCATTTGGCGCAATGCGTCCAGTCAGCCACCGATACAATATATTATCCCTAAGAATGCGAATATCATAATCACTAAATAATCGGTCAGGTCTTGTTGTGTTCAATTTGTCGATCGTATTAGCCAGCGTCTCCTGCAGCTCGTCAATATTGATCGGTTTAAGCAAATAATTTTCCACACCAAGCTTTAGCCCTGACTTGATATAGTCAAATTCGTTGAAGCCGCTCAAAATAATGACCTTCAAATCCGGCCGGAATTGTCTTGCTTCACGAATCAAAGTTAAGCCGTCCATCACAGGCATTGAAATATCCGTAAGCAAAATATCAGCCGACGACTCCTTTAACGCTTCAAGCGCATCCTGGCCATTTTCCGCTGAACCGACGATTTCAAGGCCAAACGCCGCCCAATCGATAATATCGTACAAGCCTTCTATAATAAACGGCTCGTCATCTACAAGAAATACTCTATACATGCTGCGCCTCCTCTAGCACTGGGAATTCAATCGTTACGATCGTTCCGACGCCTGGCGTGCTGTTAATTTCAACACCATATTCCGTTCCGTACAGCAGCTTCAGTCTCTCATGCACACTGCGAAGACCAAAGGAATCGCCGCTTTCCTCCAGCGTGTCCATCGACTCACGAATGGACTCGAGTCTCCCAGGCGCTATGCCTCTGCCATTATCCTCGACTTGAATTTGTATGCGATCCTCTATCTGCCGAACATTTATTTTCACTTGGTTATCCGGCCTGCGAGCTTCTAGACCATGCACAACATAATTTTCAATGATCGGCTGCAGTGCCATTCGCATTATATTTTTGCTAGCCAAGCTCTGATCGCAATGAATTTCGTAAGACAGCTTGTCCTTATAACGAATCCGAAACAGCTCCAAATAGAGCCGCGAAGTTTCTAGCTCATCCTTGAGCGTGTTTTCACCTTTGGGCTGAACGAAGCTTTTGAATAACACTGATAAGCTATATATCATTTCACCTACGTCCTTCGCTCCTTGCGATACGGCCCGCATCCGAATCACTTCGAGCGTATTGTACAAAAAGTGGGGATTCACTCTAGCCTGCAAAGCAGCAAGCTCTGTATGCTTTTGTTTAATCTCCGCTTTATAGACGCGATCGATATGCTTTGTCAGCTCGCCGAGCATATCGTTAAAGCTTCTGGAAATTTGCCCAAGCTCGTCCTCTTTCTCGTCTTGGATGCGTGCGGACAAGTCGCCGTTCTCCACCTTGCGCATAAATCGTATTATTTTATTCGTTCGTTTCGCGAAATTGATAACAACCAAGGTCGGAACCAGCAGCACCATAATGATACAAATGATACTAATTAATGTAATCGTGTGCTTCAAGCCTTGATAGGCAGCAGCAACCTCCGCCTTCGGCGCTACACCAACTACGGTATAACCCGCTTCGGTTTGCGTGAACATTTTGACATAAGATTCCTGCTCAAGCATTACAGTATCATTCAAGGAATCAATTTTATCGATATAAGGGTACCGTTTACCATAAAAGTTGTCTGAGGAATCGAAGAGCACTTCCCCTGTTGGTCCAAGGACAAGAATATAGCCCTTTAGTTGCTCTTTATAGCTCTCAAGTGCCTTTTGAATCCGTTCTGAGTTAAAATAAACGAGCAGCTGTCCTAGGTTTTTTAACGTATTTTTGTCCGTAATGGGGACACGTATCGCGAATAGCTTGGGATCCTGCTGTCCAATTGCCGTTCGTACCCATGCATTCGGCAGCGTTACTTTACTTGCTTCCATCGCCATGGCATCCGGGATATAGGAATGTGCGGCATTCGTAGATATTAACTTCGTTACATGCCCCTGCTTGTATGCGTACAAAAACTGCTTTTCCGAGCTGTACAGCAGCAGGTTCTCGATATCGGCATCATTTTCAACCTTATTTTCAAAATAATCCAGCCCCTTCGGCATGTCGATATTAATAGAAGAGGCATATTGATCCAATTGATAATTGATGTAATCCTCGAACGGATTTTGAAGAAAGTAAGTAAGATGAAGGGATAAGGCTTCATTCCGATACACATCAAGCATAATGGACTCCACCGATTCAAATTTACGAGCCATGTAGCTATTCACGCTATCGATCGCTTTTTTCTGATTTTCAAGTTCATTGCGTACAATCGATTCCGACATGACATTAAACATAAAATACGAAAAGGTTACGATCGTCACTGTTGTGATCAATGCAAACAACAAAATCATTTTCATGAAAAGATTATTTTTGACATAGTTGTGGTACAAGCTTTTTGCCTTCAAAATAAGCTCCTTTCCCGTGAATGATCGCTGCTCTATAGGTTGATCGGAGTTCACGATATGGGGTACAAGGTTTAATAATACTTCAGTATGATTTGCTGGCACAAGTATGCTCCTTATTAATCGGCAATTGAAGGGTACGGTTGAATGGCGCCTCGGAAGGGGCGTATAATGTAAAGGTGAGAGAATCCGCAAGATTGGAGATGAGAGCATGACAATTGGTAAAATGCTTCGAAATGTTTCCGTCGGACTGATATTCGGCATACTGGCCATTGGATTACTGCCGTTTCTGGTCATCTTTAACTGGGCGGAGATGCTCAATCTTGTCGAACTCGAAACCTCGCCATTATTTATGCTTCTTGGACGATTTATTAGACCGACCGTTCGCAAGAAAAGCATGAACAGCGTGAACAACATGGACAGTCAGGAACACAAACAAGATCTCAATCAATAAACTAGCAGCAGCCTAAACCGTTTGCATGAACGGAGACCCGGGAGAGCACCTTATGTTGGTGACATTCTTCAGGGTCTTTCTTTCTCGCTTAAACGAGCGATTTATAGTAAAATGGGGCGATGCAACACTATACGATTATGAGGTGCCCTTATGTCCATTAGCTTCACAACATCCATTATCAGCCGCTTAAAAAGAGAAATCGCTGACATGCAAAAGCAAACCAGCAACGATAAAAGCAAAAAAGAGAAAGCTCTCTCTAAAATAAAACAACTGCAAAAAAACATTAAAATGAGCTCTTCCCCCACCGACCTTAGCAGCAAGATGACTCAAATTACGAAATTAAACGAAGAAGTAGCCAGAATTGAAGCTTCGCAGGCTGCTTTAACTAAACAATTAGCAGCAAAAAATGCAGAGCTTCGGCAGCAGCTTTCCAAAAACGAGCAAAAAAGCGATAAATAGCTTTTGCATAGAGACCTTTCACAAGTTCAAATGAGCTTGCGAAGGGTCTTTTTGTTATCGGCTTGATATGGTGAGATTGTCCATTCCTCGTATACTTTAACCAAACGCGCGCATCCTATGGAAAAAAAGCAGGGCGGGGATTGTATGCATACAGTTTGGAAAGGTGCGATTAGCTTTGGGTTGGTTCATGTGCCTGTAAAAATGTTTACAGCAACAGAAGATAAGGATGTTCATTTTCGCCAAATACATAAGGTTTGCGGCATGCCTATTTCCTATGTGAAAACTTGTCCTCACTGTGATGAAGCCGTTAAACCAGAGGATATCGCTAAAGGTTTTGAATACGAGAAGGACAAGTTTGTCCTCTTTAATGAAGAGGAGCTTGAAGCGCTAAAGCCTGAATCTGCACGGGTTATTCAAATTCTCGACTTTGTCGATTTAACGGATATCGATCCTCTCTATTATCAAAAAGCTTATTACCTCACCCCCGACATGTCAGGGGCTGGAGCTTATACGCTGCTGCTTGAAGCGATCAAACAAACAGGTAAAATCGGCATCGCCAAAATATCGATCCGCAGCAAAAGCAGCTTGGCGGCGATTCGCGTTGTCGGAAACTGCTTATGCATGGAGACGATGCATTATCCTGATGAAATTCGGCCGCTAGCAGAAGTGCCTAACCTGCCTGGGTTTGCTAATGTCAATGAAAAGGAACTGCAAATGGCCAAACAGCTCATTGAGCAGTTGTCTGAACCGTTTCATCCTGAGAAATATACCGATGATTACCGGGCTGCCATGCTAGAAGCTATTCAGCATAAAATGGCGGGCGAAAGCGTTGATATGGTTTCGGCTCCGGCTGTTGGTCGGACGAATGTCATTGATTTGATGGCTGCGCTGCAAGCTTCCCTTGAAGCGGCCAAAACGCCACCTGCTGCTCCAAAGAAAAGGAAGAGCACCACTAGAAAAACGAAGGATGCCGGATAATGAACACGATGTCTTTGCTTCCTCTGCCGAAGGTGCCTATGGCGCCAGTCACTTCACCAAATATCCCTAAGGGCTCGGAGTGGGGATATCAAATCAAATGGGATGGCGTTCGCACACTCGCTCGATTAGATGGCAACGGCGGTGTTGAACTATTTTCCAAACGAGTAGAGCCGCGAAATACCACTTTCCCTGAAATTGTAGATCTCTTGTCGCCGCTGCGTGTTGGGCCTTGCATCCTTGATGGTGAAATCGTCTATTTTGACGGCACTCGTCCAAACTTTCAGCGCAGCCGCCTAGGCGTACAGAAAAGGTCAGGCAATGATGATCTCTTATTCGTCATGTTTGATATGCTCAATGATAACGGTGAAGATTTGCGCAGCTTTCCCTTCCGTGATCGTTACAGCCGGCTTGCTGCCAAGTTTCCTGAAAAATCGCCGCGGCTGTTTGTCACCGACTTGTTTGATGATGGTCAGTCCTTATGGGAATGGCTTATCGAGCGGGAGTGGGAAGGGCTCATATCGAAGCGTCTGGATAGTCCTTACAGCGAGGGCAAAGGCCATAAGGATTGGTTCAAAAAGCGGAAGGAAGTACGAATCGTCGCGGACGTTGTTGGGGTGAAATTAAGGGATGGCCTTGTGTCGAGCCTCGTGCTGCAATATGAGAATAAATATATTGGGCATGTGTCGGGGCTCGACAACGCGTCCAAAAAACTGCTGCTCCAGTTCATGCATGACCACCCGGGAGATTGCCCCTTCCCGTCGCTATCGCAAGGCATGAAGAAATCCGACGTAGTCTGGCTTGCCGTACATTTCCCATGCAGGGTGACCGCACTCGAGTTTACCGATACGGGCCTGCTTCGCCAACCGAAACTGCTAGGTTTTGGTGCGGGAGGCGGCGAGGTTTAGCGCTGATGTAAAGTTTGCTCAGACGAATAAAGAGGCGGTTGCCCCACAAGGTCATATTACTTGCGGGACAACCTCCTCTTACACTTTTCCGCCCAAACCCGACAAATACCCCACTATGCGTCGATTCAGTCAAAATAGCGCTAGAATCTAGTCCTATTTTCAACAAACATGCAACTTTCACAGAAATAGGACTAGAAAGTAGGCTTATTTCTGCTCACAACCCGTCAAATGCCCCACTATGCGTTGATTCAGTAAAAATAGCGCTAGGATCTAGTCCTATTTTCAGCAAACATCAGCTTTTCGCGGGAATAGGACTAGAAAATAGTGTTATTCCTGCTAACAACCCACCAAATGCCCCACTATGCGTTGATTCAGTAAAAATAGCGCTAGAATCTAGACCTATTTTCTACAAACATGAGCTTTTCGCGGAAATAGGACTAGAAAATAGTCTTATTTCCACTCATAACCCGCCAAATGCCCCACTACACGTTGATTCAGTAAAAATAGCGCTAGAATCTAGACTTATTTCCAACAAACATCAGCTTTTCGCGGAAATAGGGATAGAAAATAGTCTTATTTCCACTCACAACCCGCCAAATGCCCCACTACACGTTGATTCAGTAAAAATAGCGCTAGAATCTAGACTTATTTCCAACAAACATGAGCTTTTCGCGGAAATAGGAGTAGAAAATAGTGTTATTCCTGCTAACAACCCGACAAATACCCCACTATTCGCTGATTCAGTAAAAATAGCGCTAGAATCTAGTCCTATTTTCTACAAGCATGAGCATTTCGCAGAAATAAGTCTAGATAATAGTCTTATTTCTGCTAACAACCCGCCAAATGCCCCGCTACACGTTGATTCAGTAAAAATAGCGCTAAAATCTAGACCTATTTTCAACAAACAAGCACCTTTCACGGAAATAGGACTAGAAAGTAGGCTTATTTCCACTCACAACCCGCCAAATGCCCCGCTACACGTTGATTCAGTAAAAATAGCGCTAGGATCTAGTCCTATTTTCAACAAACATCAGCTTTTCGCGGAAATAGGACTAGAAAGTAGGCTTATTTTGAAAAACTGACTTCCACTTGTGCTTCAGAGCCACACCGATACCACAAAGCAACTTCCCAATCCAGCTACTCCTTAAGCCCTTCATATATCGCGTGGAGCAAGCGGTGCGTTTCATCGCAGCTGTATTCCCAGAACATTACGCCGCCAAGCTCACTCGCCTTAACATACTCGCATTTATGATGCAGCGATTGTTCGTCGTCGTAAGAGATAAAGCTGCTTCCGTCGTAGAGGTAAGGCGCCTTCGCTTCGTCGTCCCAATATCGAACATAATTGTTTTTATTAATGTATTCCGCTGCAAGCTTGGTGAAATCTGGTCCATATCCGCCTGTGCTGCCCGCCATTTGATGAAGCCCATTCGCGCGATTAGGAACGTTATGCCAAACCCGAGTATAAAACGCCGCGCCTATAACGATCTTCTCCTTCGGCACGCCTGCTCGGATAAACAGGTTAACGGATGCATCCGTACTGATGCGGAATAAATCCCCAGTTGGTGTATACAGATTCGTATGATGCCCCGTTAAAATTTGAAATCCACCGCGCATATCGTAGGTCATCAGCTGAACAAAATCCAAGTATTGCTGGACTTGATCCATTTCCGTACCGTCTACATAATATTGATCCGCGCCTGCTGCAATCGTTAGCAGATAATGTTTCCCGTCACTTGCGCCCTTCTCGTCCAAAGCTTCGCGGATGGTTTTGAGCAGCAGAGTGAAATTGGTCTTATCATCTGGACTAGACGCTATGCCCGCTTCACCATAACAAGGATATTCCCAGTCGAGATCGACTCCGTCGAATGGAAGGTTGGTTAATACACGAACCGCCGAATCTGCGAAGCGGCTTCTCCCTTCAGCGGTAGATGCAGCTTCAGAAAACCCGCCTGCGCTCCATCCGCCGACAGACAATAGAATAGTCAGCTCTGGATGCTCATGTTTAATCCTGCGAAGAACATCAATATACTGCAAATGCTCTGTAATAATTTCATCATTGCGCACATGGCCAAATGCCACATTCAAATGGGTAAGCTTCGTTAAATCTTCCCGCGTCATGTCTGGAAGCTTCGAATCTGATGCATAACCCGCCACAATATATTTTCGACTTGCCATTACGTATCACTCCGTTTCGTTGGTTGCTGCCATATGCTAGTGAGAATCTGCAATGCTTCTTTCCCCGTACCGATCTTGTATCCTGATGCTGTGTAACGAATTTGATCTTGGCCATCCAGTACGAGCAAATGCGGGAAACCCGCTTCGCTAGCTGGCGGCACTGCTATAAAGTCCGGCAAAGACGCGTAAGTGGAATCACGAACAAACACGGTACGCGAAGGCAACCCCTTATAACGAGAAGGATCAAAAGATGCCGTCCATTCGGAATCACCTACGACAAGCACAATCGGCGCTCCAAGTTTGTTCAATGGCTCAGCAAGCTCGCCGAGTTCACGGAATAAATGTTTGGTAGGCTCACGCTCCGGCTCCAGCCAAGCAACAATTGCCCCATTCATGCCGATAAGCTCTCCAATCGATTGGTCTGAACCACCCTGCATCGTAAACGTATCGTTTCTGTTTAGCGTCCCGAGTACTGGAATACCTTGCTTCGCACTTCGGAAAGTCAGCGGAATATCCATTTGTTCTCCTGCACGCAGCTCAAAATAGGAAAAGCGAACGCATGCGGTGCCATCCTTTAACCGAATACCTGTGGTCAATCGATAGCTGCCTTGCGCAAGCTCGAACGGCTCATCGTATACATCAGATTTCCCATTAGGGTAGACCAACGTTTTATATATGCCGTTCTCCAGCCGGGCGAATGTGAAGTTCTCAGAGTACGAAGCTGCCGGAGCTTCATCGGATGACTCGTTATCTTTAAGAAGCCGCAGCTTGCCGTTTTCCTTCTGCTCCAATTGCAGCAACGCTCGATTTGCAAATACTGCATCCTGCCAGCCACCGTTAGCCATCGCCATGTATTGCGGCTTATGCTCACTCGGATGCAAGCGTGCTGGAATGCCTATGCTGCGGCAGATCGCCACAAACATAATATCGAGAGAAGCCTGATCCCCTTTCTTGATCTTAAAGGTACCAACTGGGTTTCCTCTGCCCTTCAGATTGGGAAGGTCCTCCCACAACGACCACTCTGACTCCAGATGGCGTACAAGCTCAGCAGCATTTTGCCGGAACAATGCCACTTGTGCTTCAGTGAACACCTCTTGGAAAAAATGCTTATAAGGCACGATCATTTCATATAACACTCGCGGACAAAGGATGTACCGCAAGAAGATGTCTTCGGGAAGCTCGCCGCGCTGTGACAGAGAACCGATGAGATGATCGTCAAGCTCCTTGCGGAACGAATCGGAAAGATCCTTCTCGTTCAAGCTCTCCAGCAGCTTTAGCGGCCATTCTCCAAATTCAGCGGAGCGTTCCTGCAAGAAAGCTGCGATCTCGTGGCTATTTCCCCGTGCCTTGCGCAGCACATCCCACACCCGCTCCTGCGGAAGACCAGCAGCCTCGGCAATATCCGACGCCTGCGCTTCGCTTAGGAATGTTTGTTCATAGCTGCTGCGGATGTTCGTGCCTTCTTCCAGGCGGCTATTATGCCGCTGAACCTTCTCCTCGGAAAGTACATCGAGAGCTTTGCCATTACGTTCAGGAGGTGGAACCATATCAAAGTCAGTTATCCCTTCGGGCTGCTGCACTTGATCCAGAACGATCTCGAAGCGCACACGATCACTAACTGTAATCTTCTTTTCTCCCCACTTGCCATCCATCACAGCACGAATCAACAGATCTCCGTAGCCTGTCTTAAACGCAGCTTCACCCAGTTCGTTTGTCTTCAGCTCAGCAATCGGATAAAATTCAGCCATATTATAGAGCTCAAAATAAACATTCGCGCCGCTGACCGGTTGGTTCAGCTCATCCTTCACAGCGACAGTGATGCTTCGAGTAGGCGCATAACCTTCAAGCAAATTGATTTCTGTAAACCAATTGTCCGCAAGCGTGATGTCCTCAGGGCCAGGGTAATTTGCGAATACTCGAGTATTGATCAGCATTGCCCGCCGGGCTGGAGGAGTGAACCAGCCTTGATCAAGGCGAGCTTCAGGCTCACAGGCGCCGATATAGTGCCACTGCCCGTCAGCCCAAGCTTCTACCCAAGCATGGTTATCGTCACAATGCGCCCAACGCGGGGTGTATACTTGGCGAGCAGGAATGCCAATGCTCCGAAGCGCTGCAACAGCAAGTGTCGATTCCTCACCACACCGGCCTCGAGCATTTCGAATCATCGTAAGCGGCGAGATCGTCCGCAGATCACTGCCAATGTAGTTCGCCTTCTCATGGCACCAGTAGTTCGTCTCCAGAATCGCATCCTCCATCGACAAAGACGCGGTACGCTCCGCCAGTTCACTGTATAAGATACCGCGTGAATCCTCGATGTTCTCCGTGTTCACACGGTAGGGCAACACAAAATGCAGGAAGAGATGATCCGGCACCCGTTTTCCCCAAGGCACTTTTCCCCGAATGTCCAGCGTCTGCCGCACATGGCTTAGAAACAACGTACCGTCATAATCAGCCATATCGTTTACAGGCATATAGGCGTACAAATATTTGAGCGCCCATGTCTCTTCATCCGTCAGCGGCTGCTGAAAAATATCAAACAGCTCATGCTCTCTCGCCTTAGCGAGCAGCTGCTTCTCACGAAACTTGCGTTCAATCAGCTCCATCGACGCTTGCTCTAATGAGAATACAGAGGTTTGCAATGTCATGCGTACTCACTCCTTCCATAGCTTTCCGTCTTGCCTAATGCAGAAGCTCGACTTCCCATCGCTAGACGGCGTTGTGATTTGGAACATGGAGCGGGTCGTCTCAATGACAGGCGTTATGCTCCACTGCTCTCCGCCATGCATCAACGATTCCGCATCCGCTGTAAATTTACCGTGACTTGCGAAGTAATTGCGCTCACGATAATAGAGCTTGCGGAGCTCCCACTTTATGCGTTCATCCGGCGGCTGTTCGAACGAATCCGGGCCATCTTCCCCTGCAAACATGACATAACCCCATAGCTCAGGATAATGCATATTAATAAGTCCCATCGGAGACCATACCCAGTTGTCCTCTGGATAGGATTTACCCGTTTCCGGATTGATGATCTTGCGGTATTCGCCATCCTTCACTTCAACGCGCCATTCAACGCGGGAGAAATTGACGCGCCAAAACTCGCCATTCACTGGCGCTCTGCCTTCAGGCGCGCATTCGCGCAAGCTTTTCCAAGGCATCGCTACCTCAATGCTCCACTTCCGATTCGCTGCTTCCGGCCGATTCAGCTCGCCGTCAATATGTACGGCTGTCTGAAGCCCGCTAATGTCCCAGCCGTTAATCGGCGGACCACCGTCACGGTATGGTTTAACCAGCAGCAGATCCCACACGGTGTTCAGCGCGTTAATTTCAAACTCGTAATAATTGTGGCTGTCACCATCGGGATCAATAAATATTTCAAAATCATTATCATAAAAAATGACCGAATCCCGCTCCGTCAACGTCGCCCAAATCTCGTCTTCAATCAATTCTGCCGCAAAATAGAAATAGTCGTCATCCCACAGCATTTTCACGCGGGTCTGCTTCGCAGGTTTTGGCCGAAGATCGCCTTCGATATCTACAAAATCGTCCGTCCAATCCGCTGCTGCCCAGAACGGCTTATCTACTCGCCCGTCAAGAATGAGCGGCCCCGCCGCGCGGCGACATACATAATGTTTGGGTGCATATTCGATGTTCGGCTCCTGCAATCCGCTTAAATTCATGTTATCCCTCCGTTTGAATTGCTATGAATCTATGAAAACGATGAAGCTCGCTTAAAGTACACATTCATGCCAGAAGCGGCGCAGATTGTCCATCGCAATGCGGGAGGCGGATTTGCACTCTTCCATGCCTTCGAATTCAATCGTCATATAACCATCGTAACCCGATTCCTTAATAAGCTTGACGATTTTACGGATCTCAATATCCCCTTGTCCTACAATCGCCCCGCGCAAGTAGTTACCGTTCGAGGTCAAAAACCAATCACCGTCACCCGGATGCTGATCATATGGACGGAAGTAGAAATCTTTGAAATGGATAAGTGATGCATAAGGCAAGTTTTTCTTAACGCCGATGATCGAATTCTCATCCACGCACATAAAGTTGCCGATATCGAGTGTCGTCTTGAAATTCGGCCGGTCTACCGCATGAAGAACACGTTGAACCCGGTCGCTGGACTGTACGCTGAAGCCATGATTCTCTATCGTCGTTGTAATCCCGTATTGCGCGGCATAGTCCGCGATAAGCTGGCTGCCCTTCACCATGAGATGCAGGTTCTCCTCGAACCACCTAATTGTCATCTTCTCCTGCGGAATGGTGAAGGCGGTTACATCGTGCCGCATATGATTCATGCCGAGTCGATGCACAAGATCAACATGCAGCTTGACCCGCGCGACTTCCTCTTCAAACAATTGCTCCGTATCCTGCACGAAGTTCGCCGGCATCGAATAGTTGGAGAGGGCAATGCCAACCTCCTTTGCTTTCTCACGTACAGCATCCGCCAGCTCCGGGTTGTCAACGAGCGTATAGCCATATGGAACAATCTCCATATGCTCGCCGCCGTTACCCGCTATCCAAGAGATGGCATCAAGAATGCTCATCTCTCCCGATTTTATGGCGCTTAGCAAGCTGTAAGAACTTAATCCAATTTTCATCGTTTCTTCCTCCTAAGTAGACTGATCACATGATTAGTTATGCGTTACAACTGCGCCAGAACCACCATACATATCTAGCTCCTCATCAAATTCCAGCTTAAGTACGGTCACTTGCTTGTGAGTGTCTTCCGCTGTCAGATGAATCCATGTCGTCCCCGGAATATTGAACCACGGCACCCCTCCATGAATTTCATGCGTAAGCTCTTTGCCGGAATGCAACACTGTAATTTTTTTGATCTTGTTACATAATCCCTTTAGGCATACATTCTCTTTCGGATCATCATACACGAACAGATACAATGACTTTTTATCTTTGGATATGGTGCTGCCGCCCAAATAATAGCGGGTCATAATGCCTTCGTCTGTCCCAAATACCGCTTCTTCGTGCGTTCGAATCCATTCGCCTAATCCCAGCAAAATATCCTCTTGCCGTTTGTCTATCGTTCCATCCTCCATCGGCCCGATATCAAGCAGCATGTTGCCGCCTAGGGTAATGCAATCACAGAACATTCGAATGATTTGATTTAATGATTTATATTTATCGTCCGTCGGCACATACCCCCACGAACTATTAATGGTTGTGCAAAACTCCCAAGGCCCCTCCGGCCGTGTGATCGGAATCCCTTGCTCCGGCGTTTTGTAATCCCCATAGCCTTGCAGGCGTGAGTTGATAATAATGTCTGGATTAAACGATTGCAGATACTGCTTGAATTCGGGCAAATTCCACTGCTCAGCGCTGCGTTCCCAATCGCCGTCGAACCAAAGAAGATCAACCTTCCCATAGTTCATTAAAACTTCCCGCAGCTGATCATTGTTAAACTTCAGAAAAGCATTCCACTTTTCTTCATCCTGAACACCGTTTACCGGGCTCGAAAACTTGTTAACTTTGCTCAAATCATCCGGCACCTTGCCGCCTTCAAACACAGATGGATAATCGGGATGCGACCAGTCGATGAGCGAATAATACATCCCAAGTCGAATCCCTCTTTTCGTGACGGCTTCCGCATATTCCTTGATCAGATCCCGCTTCGCCGGCGTTTTCTTCACAACGCTAAGGTCGCTGTACTGTGTATCAAACAATGCTACGCCGTCGTGGTGCTTGGTCGTAAGCACTGCGTACTTCGCTCCCGATTGCTCAATTAAATCAGCCCATTTGTCCGCATCGAACTTCGAAGCCGTAAAGCCGTCCAATTGTTTCATATAATCGTCATAGCTCATTCTTCCGTTATAGAACGACCATGACTCCGAGACACCATCTACTGCATAAATACCATAATGTATAAAAATACCTAGCTTAGCTTCCTTAAACCATTGCTGCATAGCAGACTACCCCTCTCGATTAACGAATCCGAAACACATGCGCGATTGGTGCTTGTTCTGAGCATTCATTCACTGGCAAACGGACAATAATGCCGTTTTCTGCTTGGCTGTACTGCAAATGGTCTTGTCCGCCTACGAGATCAATCTGGCTGAAAGACTTCTGTATAGGGAGGTATAATTCCTCTTTCACAGCCTCTTTTTCATCCTTGTACAAATAAAAGGCATAGACCGTATCTCCTTTTTTCGTAAAGTGGCAATTGTCAGCAGAAAAAGGCTCACAAATTCGTGTTCCATAGATCGCCTCACCATAAACCTTCAACCAATCGCCCATCCCTTTGATACGGCTAATGGCTGTAGTCGACAACCTGCCGTCAGGCTGCGGACCAACATTCAATGCCAGGTTTCCGCCTTTCGCAACGATTTCAACGAGCAGATGGATCAGCTGTCGAACCGTCTTATACTTGTCCTCATAACGGAAGGAGAATGAGGTGCCCATCGTAATACAGCTCTCCCACGGCACGTTAAGCGGACGCTCAGGCAATGTCTGCTCTGGTGTAATAACATTTTCATAAGGACCGCCGACCGTGCGGTCAGCCGAGAGCAGCCAAGGCTGAATTTCCCGCGCCTTCTCAACCACCTCGCCTAATCGAATGTTTTGATCGCGGTAATCGTTAACCCAACCTGCATCGAGCCATAACATATCTATGCGGCCATATTTCGTCATCAACTCCATAATTTGCGCATGGGTGAACTGCACGAATTGCTCCCACAAATGCGGATATTGCTTCGGGTCATAGGAAGGCCCGCGCGCGGTAAACGACCCACGCTCCATGCCTGGCGCCCAATAATATGGCGTATGCCAATCTGCCTTCGAGAAGTAAGCAGATATAGCTAAGCCCTTTGCGCGAAAAGCATCAAACAGCTGCTTGCAAATATCGGCGTACTTATGCGAATGGAAAGGACAATTTGGGCTCGTAATCCGGTAATCCGTCGTATGGGTGTCCCACATGCAGAAGCCATCATGATGCTTGGTTGTAAAATTTAAATATTTAAAGCCATTCTCCGCAGCAAGATCTGCCCATAGCTCAGGCTGAAAGCGAAGCGGGTTAAAGGTTTTGTTTAGCCCAAAATACTGCCGCTTCAATTCCTCTGCGTCTACATTCCAATCGATACCATCGCGTGACCATTCCTCATCTTTGTCACTTAGCGCCCATGATTCAACTACACCTAACTGTGAATAAGGCCCCCAGTGCATCATAAGGCCCAGCTTCTGATCCTTGAACCACTCCAGCCGCTCCTGCAGAAGCGGGTTCTCTGGCTTTACCCATTGCTCTTCGCTGCTGTAATTGTGGACACCTTGCTCAACAACTTGCTCTATTTCGTCTGTCGTCTTTATTTCGCTCATGGTTACCTCCAAGTATAGTAGGACTTTCGTAAGCTTTACGTTCATTGCCTTCTTCTGCTCTATGTCCAAATTGTAAATTTGTTGCTATGATTAGTAGCGACGAAAAGGATTGATCGATCATAGGGGGCAGACGAGATGAAACGAAACTACTTCAAATCCAAACTGTTTTTAAAATATATCTGGTCCTACTTGTTTATTTTGCTTATCCCATTAGTACTTATGACGATATTTATCTATCAAAACGCAGTAACCAATCTACGTACTGAAATTGAGCAATCCCGCCTCGGCCAGCTCACGCAAGCCAAAGTTATTGTTGACGGGCGGATGAAAGAGCTAAGTGAAATTGCTTCACGCGTCTCGTATGACAAGAGGCTGACTCCGTTTCGGGTTCACGATTCTTATTACAGCGGTGAAGCCATACAAGCTCTTGATCAATACAAAGCGACCAGCTCTATCATTAGCGAGATGTTCTTGTATTTTCACAAGGATGCAAATATTTATTCCGCGAAGGGTCTATCGAGCATGGATGTATTCGCAAACACCTTTACCTTTCACAATTGGAGCAAAGACACTATTTTTCAAGATTTGAATACGGTTAAATATCCAACGATGCGTCCAGCTGACACCGTAGTCCTAAGCGCTAATTTGCAGGATTCGATGCTCGCTTATCTTGTTCCCATTACGCCGTACAACCCTAATCCACATGGAACGATTATGTATCTAATTAAAGAATCAGAGCTTACGAGTTTAATCGATTCGATTCTAGGCAATTATCAAGGCTTGACTTATATTTTGGACAACAAAGGTCAAATTCTAGTAGACAATCGCCAGGGCGAAGCCTTAACGAATGCAGAGGCGCAGTCTCTATATAGTCTCGCGCCAGGCATTCATGATAAAACCTTAAATGGCAAGCCGCATTCCATCGTATCCGTAAAATCAGAAAATAATGGCTGGACTTATGTGACCGTCATGCCAAGTTCCCAGTTTCTTAGCAGCGTAGTGCATGTCCGCAGCTTCATCGTCATGCTGTTCCTCATCGTTGTGGTCGTTGGAGCGGCGATTGCCCTCGTGCTTGCAAGAATGCAATATCTGCCGATCTCTACGCTTGTAGAGTTCGCAAATTCCAAATCCAAGCCAAAGCATTCCGCTGATCAATCAACCGAAAACGGAAACGAGCTTGATCGAATACGAACAGCGCTGCAGCAATACAGCTCGCGAGTTGATCTTCAAGAGCCATACGCTCGCAATCACTTTTTGTCCATGCTGCTGAAATATGGGAATGCGCAAAGTCTTTCACCAGAGCTGCAAGAGGCCTTCGATCTTCATTTCGACCAATCTCATCACTTTGTTATGGTGATTGGATGGGATGAAGTCGAAGATACGCAAGAGGAACGACAGGAGCGGCAAGAAATGATAGAGCTGCTCTCCCAAATCGAATTCCCGGAGCTGGCTGCTCATGCCTATGGCGTAGAGCTCCCTCAGCTGGATCAGCTTGCACTCATTATCAGCTTTAATAGGGATCAAGCCGAGCAGGAATTTGTTCCTGTGCGCCACATTGCTGAAGCGGTGCTCTGCACGATACTAGAGACGTTCGATGTTACGCCTACGATTGGCGTTGGAACCTGCTATTCAAGCCCTGACCAGCTGAATCAGTCCTTTATTGAAGCTTGCTCAGCTTTTGAACTGCAAGCGACAAGCGGTCATGGCACGATCACCTATTTCGAGAAGCTGCAAGATACACCGGATCATACCTTTTGGATACCGAATAATTCGCTGCTCAAGCTTTCTCAAAGCTTGAAGCAAGGAAGCTATGATGTAGCTGCACAAATGATCAGCCCGTCGATCCGCAGCCTGCAATCATCCGAGCTGTCTGCCCTGCTCAAACGCTGCATATGCTTTGACATTTTGAATACGATGCTAAAAACCGCATCCGAGCTTGGCATTCAAAATGTGATTCAAGACATGGCTCCTAACATGATTTACAGCCACTCCTTGGATGAAATCGAGACCGGTTTTCTGAATCTCGCCTCCCGAATCTGCAATCAAGTGGAGCGCAACAATCAGAAGGAGGAGCAATCACAGATTGATCGGATCGTCTCCTATATCGATGAGCATTTTAGAGACCATACGCTCAGCCTAGAAACGATTGCATATGAGTATGCCATTTCGCCATCACATGTGAGCCGTTCATTTAAGGAAAAGATGGGCCTTAACTTCATCCAATACATTTGGCAAAAAAGAATGGAAGAGGTTATGCATCATCTGAAAACGACAAACGCACCGCTAAAGGACATCATTATTCAAGTCGGCTATTTGGATACGCCTAACTTTATTCGCAAGTTTAAGAAAGAAACCGGATATACGCCTGGCCAATACCGCAAGCTATTCTGGGAGAATGAACAGGCGCAATTGGTATCCGATTCGGACGATGAATAAAAGACAAAACCCGGTCAGCATTTCGCATGACCGGGTTTTTGCTGTTTCTAGGTTCATGCTCTTGTTGGTTTATTTACCTGTGTACTATCTGTCGTATGCGCTTTGGTAAAGCTCAGCAATACGATTTCCGCCCATTTTTTTAATTTGCTCCACATACTTGTCCCAATTGGAGAGCGGCTCCTGGCCCGTTACGAACTTCGCTTCCATCTGTGTAACGTAAGTGTTCAGATCAGATAACAAAGCAGAAGCCTCAGTTTGCTCTTCATTTGTCAAATAAACGTTAGGGTAAGGCGGTTTTGCGATTGGCGTAAGCTTCTCTGCATTTTGCTTATCGATCCATAGATCGAATTCGCTACGAAGGCCTACGGCAACATCGCTTGAGTTCATACCCGGCGTTAGAATCCCATAGTTTGGTGTCATCGTTCCGCGGTATTCTTCACGGTCAATGCCGCCTGGAACAGGAAGCCATTCCTTTTCATGCGTTTCCTTGTTTTTATATTTCCACAGAAGGTTCTCAGGACCTTGATTGAACAAGGTAGCGCCTTCATAGCTGTATAGGTAATCTACCCAACGCATAGTTGCCTCTGGAGCCGGATTGCTGCTTGTGATGGCGAAGGTACCATTCGCTGAAATACCAGGGTGCTTGCCATAGACAGGAGAATCAGCAATTTCACTTTTCACTGGCGTCATCAACGGGTTGTCTTCACTTGGTTCGCCGCCTAGCGTAAAGTAAGGGTAATAGTCGTTGAACAAAGCAATTTGATTGTTTTTCCCTTTTGCTTTCTTCTGTTCACCTGTTTGCGAGAAGGTCTCGTGGTCCAGCAATTCCTCTTTCCATAGACGGTTGAGGAACGTTAAATATCCTTTGTAACCCTCTTCTTGTGGCGTGTAATGTACTTTGCCATCCTTATCGGCATAAACGACCTCATCATAAATGCCCCAGAAACCGAGGAAGTACATGCGCAAATCGTTCAGTTTGTCGGATGTGAGCGGAATTTCATCCTGCTTACCGTTTCCATTCGGGTCTTCAGTCTTAACACGCTTCAGATAGGTGTACAGCTCTTCTGTCGTCTTAGGCTCTGTTGCCCCAAGAGTTTTCAAGAACTTGCCGTTGTACCACATCGGACCGCGGTACCAGACTGCTGCTAAGTCAACGTTCGGCAGCGCATAAATATGTCCATCTGGCGTGGTGAACGACTTGCGGATGTCCGGATTATCATCAAAGATCTTTTTAATATTTGGCGCGTAGCCTTCATCAATATATTTTTCAAGAGGAATAAGAACACCTTGAGTTCCGTAAGTGACTTGTTCTGCAGGTTTCAGATCCGCTGCATAGAACATATCCGGCAAATCTCCGCTTGCAAATACTAGATTTTTCTTGGTCGCAAAGCTGTCGATCGGGGCGTTCTGGTATTCCAGCTTAATGCCTGTCAGTTTCTCCATCTCTTGTAGTACAGGCATTTTGTTCCAGTCAGCAACGCCAACGTCCTGTGACATCATCTTCAAGGTAATCGGTTTACTGACAACCGGAAACCCTTCTTTGTTAACCCCGTCAGCCGTATTGGACGCGGACGTTTTGGAACCTGTATTGCTGCTATTCGTTTTCTCCTCATTGTTCGGCGAACCACATGCCGCTAATACGGAAGCAAGCAGCGTAATGCTGAGTAACAAAGATGATGCTTTTTTTAGCTTTTTCATCCTAAACCCTCTCCCTTTTTTAAAATTATTTATGAGCAAAATCAGCCCTTAACGGAACCAATCATGACACCTTGCACAAAGTAACGCTGAAGAAATGGATATACGGCGATAATCGGCGCTGTCGCAACGATAATAACAGCGTATTTGACCAGTGCAGCGATTTCAGCTTTGTTATTGAGAGCTGATGCTGATGAAGCATCAATTACGCCCCCGCCCTGAGCCGACATCTCCTGCAACACAAGAATTTGCCGCAATACGAGCTGCAAAGGATATTTCGCGGCATCATTCAAATAGATGAGTGCCGAGAAGTAGCTGTTCCAGTTGCCAACACCATAGAACAAAGCCATAACGGCAATGATTGGCATGGACAGCGGCAAGATGATTTTGACGAACAATCTCAGGTTGGTGCAACCGTCGATCTGGGCAGCTTCTTGCAGTTCTTTCGGTATGGATGATTGGAAAAACGTGCGCGCTACAATGATATTCCAGATTGAAGCGGCCGAAGGAATAACGATTGCCCAAATTGTATTCACCATACCGAGTTCCTTGATGAGCAAATAACTTGGTACGAGCCCTCCTCCAAAAAACATCGTGACGAGGAACATCCCCATAAAAAAGTTTCGTCCCATAAAGTCTTTGCGGCTTAGAGCGTAGGCAGCAGGCAGCGTAACGAATAAATTGATCGACGTACCTACTACCGTATAAAGAATGGTGTTGCCGTAACCTGTCCATATGCTGGAGTTTTGGAACACCCTCTGATAACCTTCAAACGTAATGCCTTTTGGCCACAGCCACATCTCGCCGGAACCCACCAATTTCGGATCGCTTATCGAAGCGCTAATCATATAAATGACAGGATAGGCGACTACAATAAAAGCGAGAAATACATAAATATAGTTGCATATCAGAAACACTTTATCTCTTCCGGACTCTTTAACGGCGGAAATCATCGGTCATACCCCCTTCTTCTACCACAGGCTGTTTTCGTTGGTGCGTCTTACGATCTGATTGACAAGCACTAAAATAATGGCGTTAATGACGGAATTGAACAGGCCGATCGCCGTCGAGAAGCTATACTGGGCATCGACAAGCCCTGATCGGTATACGAAGGTTGAAATGACATCGGATGCTCCCATGTTAAGCGAGTTTTGGAGCAGCAATATTTTCTCAAATCCAACCCCAAGCAAGCTTCCCATGTTCAGAATTAAAAGAATGGTCATCGTAGGGATAATCGTCGGAATGTTAATATGAAGCACTCGTTGGAAGCGTGAAGCTCCGTCTATAATGGCTGCCTCATGCAGACCCGGGTCTACTCCTGAAAGCGCAGCCAAATATATGATTGTTCCCCATCCTGCGCTTTGCCAAACACCAGAGAATACGTACATCGTCTTAAACCACTTCGGGTCCGTCAAGAAATCTGGAGCATCAAATCCAAGCCACTCAATAAGATGTGTCACTATTCCCGATGAAGGCGACAAGAACGTAATGATCATGCCTGCCATAACAACGACTGAAATGAAATGCGGCGCATAAGTGACGGTCTGAGCCATCTTCTTGAAGGAACCACCCTTCAGCTCATTGAAGGCAAGCGCCAGTATAATCGGTATTGGAAACCCAATAGCAAGTTCATACAGGCTAATACTTAACGTGTTCCATATCAAGTCCCAAAAGTAATAAGAATGAAAAAATCGGACAAAATGGTCGAAACCGACCCAAGGGCTTCCGAAAATCCCTTTCGTTGGTATGAAGTTCTTAAATGCGATTTGTATGCCGTACATCGGACCGTAAGAGAAGATTAGAAAGTAGAAAAATGCGGGTGCAATGAATAGATACAATTCCCAATTTTGAAGGAGTCTTTTCCACATTCTGCTCTTCTCTTTCGTCGGTTCCGGAAGCATATTTGGTGCGTTCATTGGACTTGCTTCCTGCATAAAATCACTCCTTTCCCATTTCGTTGTAATTGCTTTTGTTTGGTGATTGGCGACAGGAATTTCGGAAATGCTATCGCTTACATTCACAACAATACGGAACATAACAATTCTCGTAAATATGTCATTTCCCGTATCGAATGATAGCGCTTTATATTTATGAGGAAACATCAATTCGCCAACTACTGCGACTATTCAGATAACTTCTCAAATGTGTCATTTTTGTTGAAAAATCGCCTATTTATCGGCAACCGCAAGATTTACCAATCGGTTTTCGCCCCCCATACAAGCCCAAACCCCCTCAGAGAGTGGTCTATTCAAGAATGACATGTATGCGTTTTCATTGTTTCTAAGCCAATTGATCCTTTTTCATATTGCGGTTGCCTATTTGGAGTATTTCCTATCGTTCAATTGCAAAAAAAAGAGTATCCGCATCTGCACGCAGCTACTCTTCCATTGCCATTTCAGCATCACTTATCGTTCTCTTTTTTCTCTTTGCTTGAAACAAATTTCTTTCTGTTCATTGCTCCCCATGAATGACGGCCTCTTCTAAAATTAAAAATACCTTCAACACGGAACAGAACAGTAAGCTGACGATAACCTAGGTTTTCCAACACGCCGAACAGCACAAGCAGCAAAGTTTCTTTAAGCGAGCTGTATTTGCGAAATGTAATTTGCTCGAGTAAGATGCTGCCCATTGATAAGGTAGTGCCGAGTAAAAACGCGATAACAAAAAAAGTAATAAAGCTGTCAAACGCAAGCAAGCCAAATAAATAGGCAAGTGGGATAAAGATATAGCCAAGTGCCTCAACAATTGGACCAATTAATTCAAAGATCCAGTAATAAGGCAGTGTCACCATGCCAATCTTGCCGTATTTCGGATTAAAGAGCATTCTCCTATAGCTTATCAGCGTATCAAAAAGACCAATTTGCCACCTTCTCCGCTGGCTTCTTAGATCCTTCATTGTTTCTGGAGCTTGCGTCCAGCAAATCGGGTCCGCTAGAAATTGTATTTTGTACTTCCTCTTCTGATCTTTCATCGCCTTATGAAGTCTAACGATAATATCCATGTCTTCACCGATCGTATTCACTTTGTACCCGCCGCACTCAATAACGACCCTTTTATTAAACGCACCGAATGCACCGGAAATAATGAGTATGGAATTAAGCTTGCTGAAGCTCGTACGGCCAGTCAGGAAAGCTCTGAAATACTCAATAATCTGAAATTTTGCCATATTGCTTTTCGGAATATTCATCTCCATAAGCTTGCCGTCTTTAATGATCGAGCCGTTGGCAATTCTGACGATCCCTCCAACAGCAATCGTTTCGGGATTTTCCACAAATAACATCGTGAGCTTGATCAGGGCATCATTTTCTAAGATGGAATCGGCATCGATGCATGCAAAAATAGGATAGACAGACACATTAATGCCCGCATTAAGGGCGTCCGCTTTGCCCCCGTTTAATTTATCTACAAATATTAATCGCTCGTATTGATTGCTTCGGTAAATGCCAGCTACTTCATTCGTAGGCAAGCTCTGCATAATGGGTTGGTTTACCTTTTTTAAATTGAACTCGTTTATAATCTTTTCTTTTGTGAAATCGGTGGAGCCGTCATTCACAATAATAATCTCATACTCAAAATAATTTAAAGCGAGCAGCGATTTAATATTATCAACTATCGTTTTCTCTTCGTTGTACGCAGGGACAATGATAGAAATCGGAATCATATTTTTTGAATCAATGTATCTTTTATAATCTGAAGCTTTCATTTTTCGTAAATAACTAAACATATCTAGCGAAGCGATCAGCATTTGCCCATTATAAAAGATGTTTATCCCAATCGTATACAGCATACAAAACTCGCTGAAATAAATAATAAACATTCTGAGAATATACATGTTGTTAAAAACCATCCTCGTTTTTCTAAGTTGTCATTAGGAAGTCATTTCGATCACACTAATCACGGCATCCCGAGCAAATTTATCGTCTCCATCGATGATCCTTGAAGCGTAAGCAATACCTCCAGGAATGAGAACAAGTGCACTGGCGGCATGATGTCTTACCCACCACACACTGTCGCCTGTTGTTTTCCCTAAATCCGCTAAACTATTTTTAGTCCCAATCTTCTCAAGGCCCTTAGCAGCAGCAGCTCTAACCTCCCAATCATGATCATCAAGCTTGGTTAGCATAGAAGCTTCATAATCTGGATTATTCAGCTCGCTCAGCGCTCTTATCGATGCGATTCTAAGGTTCTTATCCTCACTATTCAAATATTTAATATAATGCTCGCTTAAGCCTTCAATACTATAATCAGCAACCGCTTTTATTAGAATGCCCTTCATATAGTCATCACTTCTATCAATTGTTTGTCGAAACAGCTCTTCCTTTGAGCCGTCAAAAGCAGAAATAATTTCGATAATAGCTCTATGGGACAAGTTCATATTTTGGGAGTCATAGGTTAGAACATGAACTAGCCCCTCCAAATCACCTAGCTTCGCAAGAGCCAGCATCATATTATAAATCACATCATTATTTTTGCTTGAAATAAGCGTAAGGATAGATGCCGTTGTATCTCTGAGCTGCAATTCCCCTAGATGCCGACAGGCTAAGGACTGAATATGAACGCTGTTTGATTGCAGTCTTTTGAGCAGAAAAGCTTTCGTTCCCGTTAATTCGTATATGTTCATCAACTGATCATGATGGGTATGGATAAAATCAGCATCGTGATTAATGACGATATTAATGAACAGCTCTTTTTTTCTAGCACTTTTTCCGACGATTTTATTCAGTTTTTGCACGATTGTTCGTTTATTTTTATTTTCAGTATAGAAGTAGGATGTGAATACTTCTTCCAGCTGCTTCTTCAATTGGCTCGTCGCGGACTCGCTAAAGTAGCGGAAAAACCATATGACGATAATCGATATGAAAAAAAATGAAAATAACGCTGATGAAATGAGCAGCAAATATAATGCTTCTTTTGTCATATATCCTCCTGCGCAAAAAGATGTTTAAGCATGTCGTAGCTTTTCTTATTGCGAGATACGTATTCGGGTTTCGTCCATGTATTCCATGTAAAGGTTCGGTAGCCGGATGACGTAACGCTTTCGGGAAATTGATAATCGACCTTCTGCGTTGTTTTATCCATAATAACGAGTGAAGCGACTATGCCATCCGTCATTCGAACAGCAGCGCTGTCTCTTATGTTCTCGATTGCCCCTTGTTTCTTCTCATCGTCTAATACGAGCAAGCTGGACGGGTCAGTAAAGTTCAAGCTCGCCCATGGAATTCTAAGATACAGCGTCTTGCCCTCAATATAAAAATGGCTGCTGCTGTTGTCAAAGCTGCCAACATTCAAGGTTGATCCATCCTCATAAGCAGCGGGAACCTTTTTACCTTCGGGCGTTTGGTATGCTTTTGAGAGCTGACGCAACATTTTCTCATAAATGCCGTTAGACGATACGGAAGTGTAATAACTGCCTTTGCTCGCATTATATTGCGGGATTACGAGTAATTCGGCATGCTTCGTATTTTGAATGCTGATATTAAACTCTGCACCAGACCAGTTTTCATTCACGTCAGGAGCCAGCATATATTCGCCATTTTTTCTGTCAACGGTGTCCAAATAGATCATAATGTTCTTCTGATCAAACTTCGGCAGTTCACTGAATTCGGCTGTTATATAGAAATAAGATTCGTTAGCAGCATAAGAAATGGTGCGCAGAGGATCTGTTCCCCGCAAAGTCATTGCATACTCTGTCGGCGTAGGTGCTTCCATCGCTAAAATACCGTATCGCTGAGCAGGATCAATGACATTTTGCCAGAGGCTTCCATGCTCATAAGGGATCATCAGGGAAGAGGTGAACCGGCTGCTTTTTCCCCATTGATCCGCCCATTCGTAAACAAGCCCGCCCATACTGCCGCTGTCCTTTATGATATTCATCATCGCAACGATGCCTTCTCCTTGCTCCGCCTCGCTGTTTTGACCATCCTTATGGCCAGAAGCGGATATTTGCGATGAGCCTAGGCTTGTAGACAATCCAAATTCACTAATAAGTACCGGATACTTTTTTTGAGTGCTCATAAAACGATCCAAATACTGCTTATAACCTGCATAGTCAGGTTTTGCTTCCTTCGTTTCCCCAGCTATAAATGCCGGATGATCGGGAAAGACATTGTACGCGCCAAAAAATCCGCTGATCACTTTGCTAGAAATAACAATATGATTAATATCCACTGAAACCGCGTCATCGAGCGTTTCTGGATTTGATGCAGCATGTTCGAGAATGTCTAGCTCTGGAATGCTGGTAATCGCTGCTGGATGCTGCATGTTGTAATTACTTTGCTCATATTGAAAGATAAGATCCGATAGAGAAGCAAGCCACGACTCGGTAGGCGTTGCGTCTACGCTTGATGAAACATAGTCCCCACTATAGTTGTAAGAGGGATGTGCTTGATCCGTTGCCTTTACCTTTTGAGGGGTTAAGCCTGGGTCAACTAAAAAACCAAGGATATAGCCTGACACATCATTCATGTAAAGATCGGAGTTCATCCCCTCTTTTGTTTTTAACTTGGCATTCCCATGAACTGCGTTAATGGTATCTTGAATCGTTTGTTTGTAGGCTGCATTGTACTCTTGATTCAGTAAGTCGCCTGATGGCGGCTCACTGCTCGGCGATATATTTTGAAGCAAATACAGCGGTTTATCTTGATGATTCGTATTGTAAATATCAAGCGCTCGATAAAAGCCTGACGGCATCAACGTGTATACTCGTATCGTATTGGCGTTCATTAGACCAATCTTCTCAAGCCACTCTGAATAAATAGTCGTATCCTCCGGGAAGCTTCCTGCAGGTATACCTGGTATTGCTGTGCCAATATTCATCCCTTTTACGAACATGCTCTTCCAAGCTCCGTTTTCATAAACGGAAAATGTATTGTTGACTATTTTTGATACGAGCTGTGTACCATTTGAAGCTGTCTCTGCTTTCGCCAGGAATGTAATGCTTTCATCTAGTGGCTTTGTTTCCTTCAACAGCTTGGACATAAGCGGCACATAAAAATGCCAATAAAAATACGAATGATCCCCTTCGCTGTTTACACTGAATATTTTGTATAGCGTAGAAGCACCCCAAAACCGTTTAATCTTCTCCGGTTCCTTATAATCACTAAAATCTCCCGCAAAATAATAGGAGCTCTTTTTGCCGGATTTATTTGCAATGATTGCTGGGAATCTAGTATTTAGCCCTAAGACCTTTAATTGCTCCTGACCTGCTTCTGTAGCGTTTAAGTCATACCATGCGATTACCGACTTATCGTATGCTGGCTCAATGATTTCAAACCAGTTATAGTAATCAATCGTGTCCGTATGATAGATACCAGCATGATCCTCAGTCATGAATAGACTGATCGATTGTCCTGTAAAATCTTTGCCGCGCTCCAATATGATGATTCTATTGTTGCCCGCAATAACGATTCCCGCTCCCGTTAAGCTCCACTTTTTCCCGTATTGCTGCTCATAGGTTGCTCTTATCCAGTTCGGTACATCTTCTGCCGACGATAATTCCGAGAAAAACTTGCCTGCCCACCCCTTAAAGCCGACGTTAAAAATAGCTTCAAGCTCCTTGGATACGTTTGGTGCAGTAGGCTCGCCTGCAATATTGTATTCGCCAATAACCGTTGTCCCTTTAGCATAGCTGGTAGCTATTAAACTAACCTCATCCACCGTCAGACCTGAAACCCCTTTTGGTTCTACACCATTCACCTTTGAATTGCCAGTGCCGTACGCATCCGAAATATAGATCAGATCTGGCACATTAGCTCGTTTATCAAAAGGAACAGCAGTTAATTTCCCATTCGATAGGAAATTTCCATAATAGTCCTTCGTGGCGTCATACGCTTTATTCGTCGCGGGGTTATTTATGCGCAGATAATCCATAATCCAAAACAACCCGCGCTGCTTGCTGTAATCCAGATCCCTTATGCCGCTCGTTTCAGATGCTTGAGTCGGAAAGGTTTTATTAATGACAACGACATCAAGGTTTTTGCTTGGTGTAAGCAGCCAAACGATGAAAGGAATCGATAAACCAATTAATAAAGCTATTAAAATGATATAGCGAGCTTTCATATTTCTTGTTCTCATTTGTATTCCTCATTTTATATATGAATTAATTCATCGCTTGAAATCCTTTTTGCAAAATGTAATAGGAAGGCTTCAATCGTTCATGAAAAGTCGGCTGCTCCCATTCCTTCCAGCTATATTCCTCCATTGCTATAGGCTGCTGCGTCGTTTCCGGCGTGCTTCCCGTCTTGATATGCTGTATGCCAAAGCTTATTCCATCTACCTTCAGCTTTGATATTTTTCCACGAGCAAACATATCATCAATGACATATTTATGAGATGGGTCCATCACATTCAGCAGCTGCCACGGAATTCTCATTTCCACTTTTCCATCTTTATAATAAAAATCACTTAAAGAATTAAAATCGGGGTTATCCGGATTACCTATTCCGTATTGGAGCAGCCCCGTCTCATATCCTGCAAAAGGAACGACCTTGTTCAGCTGCGGAACTACATAGCTTTTATTTAAACTAAGCCTGATGGGGTTAAAAATACCCGTGTTCTTATGATGAAAGGCTGGGGTCTTGTCGATGAGGCTCGTTTGAACCGCATATCTAAAATAGTAGTTATCGTAATAGGCATCTACTAATACATGCGAGTCCGTTGGTCCATGAATTTTCACTACGAAGTCTGCATCCTTACTAAATGTGGAGCCAAGCTGTGAGAAGCTTCTGTTCCCTTGTTCCTTTATCGTATCGATCGGTATGATCAACGTGTCCTTATTAAAATCGTAGTCTTCAGCATCAATCATGAGATAGACATATCCCTCATCACTTTTTACGTATAGCTTGGTATGATCGTCAGCGTACAGGGGAGTATCATTTGCCCAATCATCGAACGAACCATCGATATAACTGATGCTTTTTTCGTTGCCAGGATCAAGCGCTAATAAACCAAAATGCTGCTCATTCGTTTGAGCATTAAGCCAGTATGGCCTTGAATCAGGCAAATCCAAATCATTGTTGTTCCACGTTCGCTTAAACCATTCATCCTGCCACGAAAAAACCAATCCCCCTGCTAAATTAGCAGCGTGAATATCCTTCATCATTTTCATGAGCATATCGCCTTGCGTACGTTCATCTATAAAGCCCTGATTAAAGCCTGTAATTTTATTTTCATGCGCCTTGCCGCGTGAGGCTGGAATGCCAAATTCCGAAATAAGAACAGGCATGGAATGGAACTTCTTAATTTCCTCTAAATAAGCCAAATAAGGATTTGGTTTTCCCTCGGCATCTTTAAAGTGAATATAATCGGTCTGATAGCTAAACGTATCGGGGTAATAGGGGTAAACATGATAAGAGGCAAACATGCCGGCTTTATAGCTGTCATGCCATTTAACATGCTCGACGTTTACTTCTACAAGGTCTTCATTTTTATAAGGCTCGTTAGGATGTTTTAGCGGATCTGTCGTTACCCAATTGGAAAAGGCAACCGGGCTTTGCATGTTATAGGTTGTCATTTCATAATCAATCAGCTTATCTCCTACTTCAGTGAGAAAGGTCTCAAACGGAGATGCGCCTACGGTATAAAGGTATTTGCCATCATAATGGTTGCGCTTTGCGTTATTTTCATTCGTGCTGACGACAAGCGAAGGCTCCCATTCAATACCAACAATCCATCCAATGACATACTTCGAAACATCCGAGGTATAATTGCCGTCCGCATGGCCTTTATTTACTGGCAAATAATGATTGCCATGCAAAATATTAATCGTATCTTTAACCGTAACATTCATATCATTTAGAATCTTGTCATTGCTGCCAAAAGCATCTTCGATTGTTGCTATATCGCTCTCATTAACCCAAACGCCATGAAACACATAAATAGGCTTCTTGCCATTTTTCACTGCATTTTGATTAAAATCAAATAAGGCATTATAAAATTGCGGCCGCTGTATCGTGTACACTCTGATCGTGTTTGCATGCATATCTGAAATATAGCCAAGCCATCTATAGTATTCATCGTATGTAATGGCAACCTCGCCGGGAAAAGCGCCTGGCTTCCCAGCTCCAAGGTTCACTCCTTTAATAAATGTTTTCGACCATTGTCCATTTTCCAATACATAAAAAGAGTTTCCATCCACCTTGCTTACATACTCCGATGCCATTGGTGATGTGGGGTTGTTATGATCTGTTGCATTTATTTTATTTTTCAAAATAAACAAGCTTAAATAGGCTATAGCGATTAAAATAATGATAATAATTGAACCATACATATAGTTCTTGCGCGAAATTTTCATTTTCAGCCCCCCGAAAACATTATAAGTATAGATTTGTTTCACTGTCTATTCGGCGGTATACCTCAAATATATCCAATTAAAAATTTAAAAGGCTTGAAATCCAATCATTCTCAATTTGATCATACTATATCCAGCAGTTCATGAATGTCCTTTTTTACGACAGGCTCGAGCATCATTCCTTCACATCGTACGCCATACATTATTTCGCATATTCAAACTCCGCAAAGCTTACCATTCCTTGTCTACTTGAATTTATGGCGTTTCAGATGTGTACAGTTTCTAACAAACCGAATGGTGTTTACATGAATTTATAGCGGAATGGAGAAAATACGTTTGACATAAATGTTGGAATTGCATATTATATGAACAAGTATTCATATATTCAACTGGAAGAAGGATGTCTTATGAATGAGTATCGAATAAAGGGACTCTCTTGTGGTGGCTGTGCCCTCCGAATGGAGGAAGAGATTAAACAATTGGAGCATGGCTCGGATGCAAAGCTCAGCTACAATTCAGGAAAATTAACGGTTGATCCGCAAATTTCCATGGCTGCAGTTAAGAAAATTTTAAAGTCAGACAATGCCTATATCGAAGCAAGCTCGGAAGCGAATACGGGACACGATCATAGTTCTCATAGTCATGCTGGACATGATCATGATCACGATCACAGTCATTCCGAAGGCCATTCAAATATGCTCAAATTGCTCATCGTATCGGGCATCATCTATGTTGCCGCATTATTCCTTGATGGCGTGCTCGACAAACAAGCAGTCATTCTATTATATTTGACCGCAACGATTATTAGTGGCTACACCACATTTTTCCGCGGACTTAAAAATTTAATTAAATTGAAGTTTAATATTGATACCTTAATGACGATTGCGTTAATCGGAGCTGTATCCATTGGTGAATGGAAGGAAGCTACTCTCGTTGCCATCTTGTTTGGACTAAATGAGCTGCTAGAAGGTTATGGTATGGAAAAGGCGCGCCGCTCCATGGAAGCTTTATTTCAAGTTGCACCTAAGGAAGCATTAAAAGTAGAAAATGGCCAAGAGATTATCGTTCCGATTGCTTCTCTTCAAATCGGCGATCTTGTAAAAATTAAGCCAGGCGAAAAAATCCCTTCGGACGGCATCGTCTCTGAAGGGAAAAGCTCGGTGAATGAAGCGGCAATCACAGGTGAATCACTGCCGGTTGAGAAGGAAGCAGGAGAACCCGTTTACGGCGGAAGCATTAACAATGAAGGGCTGCTTCTCGTTCGAATTGATAAAGCATACAAGGATTCCTCCTTGGCAAAAATTCTTCATCTCGTTCAAGAAGCACAGGAGACCAAAACGCCAACGGAGCTTTTCATTAATAAATTCGCTAAATATTATACGCCGCTCATCATGATTGTTGCTGCGCTTGTTGCCCTTATTCCCCCGCTCCTCTTTCAGGGAGACTGGATTACATGGCTTTATCAAGGATTATCCGTATTAATTGTAGGCTGCCCTTGCGCCTTAATTCTTTCTTCGCCAATTGCTATTGTTTCGGGCATTACAAGAAATGCTCGGAACGGTGTACTCGTCAAAGGCGGCGTATTTCTAGAGCAGCTTGGCAAGATCGACACGCTTGCTTTTGACAAAACAGGTACGTTAACAAAAGGCGAACCGCATGTTGCCAAATTGGAAGCTTATGATGAAGAACGGTTTTTCCAAGCAGCTGGAGCAATCGAGAAATCATCCTCCCACCCGCTGGCGAAAGCGATTATGAAGGAAATAACGAGCAGAAATATGACAATACCAGAACCGGATGAAATTCAAACGATATCAGGTCGGGGAATTAAAGCGAAGGTTAACGGCCTTGCATACTGGCTTGGAAATGAAAAAAGCATCGAGCATATTACGATTCCGGATCCTATCCAAAATCGCATTGAACAATTAAAAAATGACGGACTTACTCTTGTATTGGTGGCAGACGAGCAGCAAGTACTCGGTATGTTTGGCATTTCAGACGAAATTCGCGAGGAAAGCCGGTCTGTAATCGCATCCTTACACAAGCTGGGAATTAAGCGTACCATTATGCTTACCGGGGATCATCAGAAAACAGCAGAGAAAGTCGCTTCCGCCGTCGGGGTGTCCGAGTTTTATGGCAATCTTCTGCCGGAAGATAAAGTGAAGAAGATTAAAGAGCTTTCAGCAAGCCACCATGTCGCGATGATAGGTGACGGTATTAATGACGCTCCTGCTCTAGCCTCTGCGCAGCTCGGTATTGCGATGGGCAAAGGAACAGACAGTGCGATTGAAACAGCCGATATCGTCCTCATGCAGGATCACTTGGGCAAGCTGCCCGAAGCCGTTTCCATTGCCAAAAAGGTCAATCGCGTCATCCGCTTTAACATTTGCGTCTCGCTCGGACTGAAAATCATCGCATTATTGCTTACCATTCCCGGCTGGCTCACCTTATGGATTGCCATTCTCTCCGATATGGGAGCGACTATATTTGTTACGCTTGTCAGCTTGACAATCTTAATTGAAGGAAAGAAGCGTGCAGATTAAATTCATACGCAAATAAACAAGAGCCGTTAGCATTATGCTGACGGCTCTTCGCTTGTTTGATCATTCGCGCTCCTTCGGCTGATCGGGTTTTTCATCCGGGTCTATCAGTCCTTTTGCCCCTTTTTTGAATTCTGACAGCGTCGTTCCAATCGCTCGCCCAAGCTGAGGCAGCTTGGATGGTCCAAACAGCAGCAACCCTAAAATCACAAGCAATACAATTCCTGCAACACCTATATTCGGCATTCTGAACTCCCCATTCCCATTTGGTTCTAGAAGTTAACTAACAAAGCTGTTACATACATCAGCAATATGCCAAGTGTTAAACCTGAGAAATTGAGCCACGAAACGGCAGGTGCTTCTGCAGCCTTTGCATCCCTAACAATCATTTTAAAAATGACATAAATAACTTGTATAATGGCCCCTGCGCCAATACCGAAGAATAATGCCGCCAGCGTTTGATTAAATACAAATCCACCGATCCACGTTCCGATAATAGCAGGACCGCCGCCTAAGAGTGCTAATGCGAGGAAAGTCTTGTAAGTTGGTTTTGCTTTTAAAAGCGGCGCCGCTATGCCAATCCCTTCAGTAATGTTATGCAGCGTAAACCCAATAATAAGGAAGGATCCAAGCGCAGCCTCACCCGCGGCAAAAGCGGCACCTATCGCAAGCCCTTCACCGAGATTATGGAGACCTATTCCACTCGCGATTTTGAAGGATACCTGCTTGCCAGGATCATTATGCTGGATTTCCTTTTTGGATTTCGTCTGATCAATGGCTATGAGGAATAAGAAGCTTAATGCCGCACCGAACCAGACTAGGCCTGTGCCTTGAAATACGCCGGGTGCTTCCGCACCAAGCTCTAATCCTTCTTGTATGGTATCCACAGCAAGAAAAAATAAAAGTCCAACTGTAAATGCCAATACCGCCTGAATGCCTTTGCTTGAGAAGCGACGCATAAAAGGATACCATAGCAATCCCAGTCCAACTGGAACGACACCGACATAAAAACCTATTAGTGAATATTGCAAAAATCGATTGGTATCGGCAGTTGGCGTTTTCATTGCAGCAGGTACATCCCCTGTAAATATTAGTCCGTTAGAGGTGATAAGCTTAATTTGATGAGGATCTCCCTCCACCCAAGGATAAGGAATATAGATCGTCGAGCTGCCGAATCTCTCAAGCGTAGGACTAGGTGAGTAGGAAGCATTCCAAAAAGAATCATCGACAACAACTTGAGCAACCGTCAGCTCCTTTGGCCCAGAATTAAGTATACGAACTTCAAATCCATCATCCGTCAAAATAATACGTTCAAAATTGAGCACTTCAATCGGGGCCGCTTGCTGTTCTTCTACACCTGTACCCCATGAAGCGATAACAGAAATCAAGCCAGCCAGCAGCAGCAAGGGCATTATGCCAAGCAGCCAGACTGCTTTTTTACCCAGCTTTTTATTTATTATTTCACTTTGCACATCGCATACCCCCTCTACTTAACCGACTTCAAAAAATCCCATCCAGCCGAGCTCCGTAAACTCACTTTGATGAGCATGGAACATATATTTTCCAGGAGCGGGGAATGTAACTTCAATGATGCCTCTCTCCCCTTGGCACTGCATAATCGTATCTGTATATTGCGGCCTCGCATCTGGGTCAGCGCCGGTGGCATAATAGTGAAAAAAATTAGCATGCAAGTGAAAGGAGTTAATCGGATCAAATTCCGTTAAATTACTTAAATAAATACGAACCAGCTCACCCGTTTTCACCTTAATCGGTCTAGATTGGTATGCAAATGCGTAGCCATTGACCGTGTAAACCTCGTTCTCGCCATCTAAGTCCAGATCAAAACCATTCATGACCATACTTAGCTCTTTTGCAGGTTTCCTTGGTTTCTTAGGATCAATAATGAAGTGACCATATAGGCCCTTGTGAATATGTCTAATCAACGGAGGAACATGACAGTGATAGGGCTGCAGCCCTGCTGGCTTGGCTTCAAATTCATACACAAATTCACTGCCCGTCGAAATAGGCTCTAAACCATCCATGTGGGTTGGATGAATACCGTGAAAATGTATGGAATGCGGGTGCGCGGACCCGTTCCCGAACTTGACTCGTACGATATCCCCCTCCGTACAACGAAGTGTCGGCCCTGGAATCGTGCCGTTGAATGTCCACCCTGGAAATTTAATGCCCTTCGCTATTTCCACCTCAGCATCCCATGCCTGTATATCGTATTCTCTAATCGTCCTGCCATCTGGAGAAGTACTAACGACCCCGTAATCAAAAGCCGTTAATGCTTTTACTGCCGCTTCAAGCCCCGGCGTTGAATCGGTTCCCGGATCATAACCATGCGCCATCCCTTGTTTCATCTGGTCTTTGAGCGTATGATGCATTTCTTCCTTCCCCATCGCATGAGCAGACCTGCCAAATAATGCACTTGTATTTAAGAAACTGCCTCCGATCACACCTAGTACGCCGGCAGCTCCGACCTTAAGGATGTTTCGTCTTGAGAACTGCCGATTTGGATCAAATACCATTCGATTCACCTCCATGTTAATTTAAGGGATTAATTTTGCCCTAGTGCAAAATTATTAATAAAAAAAATTTATTTCACTTAAGGACAATTAGTTTACCTGAGGAAACTTTTTTGGTATGAGTAAAATATATGCTAACCTAGGCATGTTGTAAAGTGTTTTTTATGAAGCTTGTATGTGCTTGGGAGCATACTGCATCATTGAAAAAAAGGCTTCCCTCGAGTTCGATAAACTCACGGGAAACCTCTCTCTCCTATTTCGTAGAAGAATATGAATCACAATAGCCTGCAACATACGAGCAAAAATCTACGTTTAGAATTGTAGTTCATTATTAATTAAAGTGGAGACAAAACGAAATGAGAAAAAAAGTACTGCTACCTCTTCTTCTTCTTTTGATAATCGCAACAGCCGTGGTATTTATCATAAAAAGTCTTCAAGCTGATCCATTAAAAAAGTCCATTTCCATTGAACAGAAACCATCCGAGAATTCAACTGATACACTCTTAGTCAAAGACGAAAATGGAAAAAACTTAAAGCTAAAGATTAATGATATTCCTCCGTATAAGCAATATTTACAATCTCAAGAGGATAGCAAGACCGAAATCGAGCGGACCCAATCAGAAGCGCTCACTCTCTCCACTCCAGAACATTTCATATTGTTAAAGTACAGTTGTGGAAATAAGCAATGTTCAACCATTTTAGTGAAGGAAAGCAACTCCACAATTACAAGTCTCGCTTTGGGTGACGGCATTTTTCAAGACTATCAACTATCTCCGGATAAAACAGAGCTGCTGTTACGATACGGTTATAGTGAAGGCGGAGAAATTGTTCGTCATACGCTGATCGCCGTTGATTTATTAACTATGGAAAAAATACCTTTTGAATCTACAGCGTTAACGAACGATTACATGTCTACTCCAATCTGGCCTATACTCGACTATCAATGGATCGAGAAAGATCGGTTTATGATCGAGTCGCCTGATTTAGAATCATCAGATTATGAAGCAGTGAAGCACTGGTACACTTCAACTGAAAAGAAAACAAAAATCGTTGAAATCTTTATAAATAAAGCTAAAAATTAGAGCCCCTTCCTTTTTTATTTCTTTGTGGGCTCTTTCGGTGTGTAGATCGTTTTATCATCTCCATCAAGGATTAGCGCTGATTTCGCTGGTATGACCTCGCCTTGAAAGTTAAAAGAAGCTTCCGAGAAGTTAGCCACTACTTTTAACGCTTTACCATATTCCGTCATCTGAACGAGTTTGTCCTCTGTTAGAACTTTATAATCCGTCATTTCTTCCTTTATCGCTTTTTTACTAAAGCTTGACCATACCTTAGAATGATTCACTATGGTTTCTTTATATTTTTCCCACTCGTGCTTATCTAGATGATATAACGGAGGCACATTATAAAGCATTTCATACAGCATCCGATTCGAAATTTCATCTTCTATTTTTAAAGTTCCCCAGCCCCACCAATATGTCGTGATTACTGAATTGTTGTAAACTAACTTATACAATGGGATCGTATAGCTAGTATCCAAAAACAGCTTCTTGTACTTGTCCTTTAACGGTATTTGCTTAGCAAATAGTTCGGGAACTCCGCCGTTGCTCGAATAATATCTTCCTACATAATATTCGCTTTCTTTATTTGTGCTCATATCCTTATCCATCCATGAGAATGATGGCGTCTCTATTCCATGCGCAAAAGCAACCGTTTGGTTAGCAAAATCGTTGCCACCCTCTGTTCCAACGACCAGCTTCCATTGTTTTTGCAAATACGCCATTCGCTTTATTCTAGCCTGAATATCTTCTTCTTCCGTAGTCACATGCTCTGGCGAATAGTCATCGAAGATTTCTCCAGTACCATCCGTATCTAGAAACCATGAGTTAAAAGCTAGACCAGTATTGAAAATCGATGTTACTCTTTCTTCTACACTAGGCAGGGCAAGCGTTGGGTTGAGCTTTCTGCCTTCTCCTTGGAACCCTACAATTTTTTTCCCATTCTTATCGGTCACCGTCGCATGCTCGTAAAGGGAAGTATCCTTAAACTTAGCCGTCGTCCATTTCTCTTTTCCTGGTTCATGGATTGAATGATACGAGTCATAGGTGCCAATTAAATAACCAAGACTTTCTGCCTCTTTGACAAACGCAGGTTTAATAAACCCTTCCTGCCAATCATCCAAACCAATCCACATATTGTCGAGCCCAGACTGCTTCATATCCTTTATGACATCAATCGTATTGGCATCTGCCCACTTTTCAATGGGATCAACTGCAGCACCAAGCACGCTTTTTAACAATCGTTTATTCAGATCAATCAATTCAACAGCGTTCAAATTTTCTATACCGCTGCTTAACAATCGCTGAGTTTCTTCATCTAAGTCAGTAAAAATTTTGGAATCATAAAATTCTTTTAGCTGCATGACCGCACTTAAACTTTTTACAATTCGATTTATCGTGTATTTATCTACATAGTCTAAACGATTTAAATCGTCAAAGGCGGATGAAAGCTCTGCTCCATCTTCCACTTTAGTTTTTAATAGCTCCTGAATCCATATTCTCAGTTTTTCGGGAAGATTGCTCCTCAGCTTTGGCCATTGTATATTTTCTTCTGAAATAACCGTTCTGTCCCAAAAATAAGCGTGCGGTGCTCCGTAAAGCTTTTCGATATTGTTATTTTCTTTAGCCTTATCCGCCAAGCTTTTGAATTCACCCTGTTCAATCAAATAATCTTTATACGTTTTTGCGACAGCTGTTGGATTTTTTTTCGTTACATAAATTCTAAAACCGTATTCCTTTTGTTTATTAATTACTGGAAATTCATGATGAAAAGTAAACTGGATAGCGTTATCGGTATTAAAAACAATTTCATTGTTATATGCGTTTTTAATAATGTACATCAACGTGTATTCGCTTTTATCAGCTGCAAAAAATGGCATCGAAAAAGACTCAATAACTTTCATTTCTTGTTCACTCAAATACTCTTTCCACGTCTGATCATCGCTTGGAATATACTTTCCTTGGTTTAATGGAAGCATATACCCCTCGCCCGTTACGATTGGCCATGCAAAGCTATTTTCCTCCACCTTGCTGGATTTGATCGTTACATCTACATAGTTCGCTTTTTTTTCAATTTCAACGTCCATTTGTTTCTCTGGATAGGTCCAGCTAATTTGGTCTCCGCTGTTTTTTACATTTGAAACTTTCATTTTGTCCAGTGGTTCCGATGCTTTTTCAGTCCTTCCACCCGACTCGACCTCAAGCGCGAAGGTTTCTGGATCTACGTTAAAGCTAAAATCCACATCTTCTATTTGTGCATTTACTTCCCCGCCTCGCGTATTATTGTCGTCCTTGCACCCCGCAAGAACACTTGCTGTGATTGCAGCCAGCATGATGATGGCTATTATTTTTTTCATGTCTCGCACCTCCTGAATCAGACTACATCAGGGGTGTTACGCCAATGTTACAAAAAGTATGTTCAAGCAACTAAATTTCTTTCAATCATAAAGTCCGCGATAAAGCCGTTAAGCGCTGCATTCCTTCCCGCAATAATGCCTCACTCGCAAAAGAATAACTAAGCCGTATCCATGATTTCAGCTCGCCTAGCGGGTCAAATATTTCTCCGGGAACGAAGGAAATGGATTGCTCCCTGCTTTTTTTAAGAAGAGCTTCTCCTGATATATGGCTTGGAAGTTTAACCCATAAATTAAGCCCGCCCTGTGGTGCAGTCCATTCCCAGCCTGCTATGGCAAGCTCCTCTTCCATGATCTCTTTATGAACCTGCAGCGCAATACGAAGCTTTTCCACATGCTGCTGCAGCCTCGGTGAGGCGAAATAATGCAAAAATATTTTCTGATTAAGCTGCGGAGTCCCATTATCCGCAAGCGCCTTCGCTTTGATTAACTGCTCCATGAATGGATATCGGCAGGCTGCAGCACAAATCCGCAGACCCGGCGCAATATATTTGCTGAAGCTGCTAATATAGATGACCCAGCCCTCCGTGTCATAAGCGAATAAGGGAAGCGGGGGCGGCTCAACAAAATACATATCTCGGAATGGATCATCCTCCACGATAAGGCAGCGGTAACGCTCTGCCAATTCCACCAGCAATTTGCGCTGCCATGCTGGAACAGTATAACCGGTCGGATTTTGGTGGGTTGGATTCATATAGAACATACGAGGCTTATGCGTGCGCATCAAGGCTTCTACTTCTGCTAAGTCATAACCTTCCGGTGTGATCGCAACAGGAATAAGCCGCGCGCCTTGCCTGCGAAAAATATCCATCGCTACGCCGTAGGTCGGTCGCTCAATCAACACCGCATCCATCGGCCCAAGCATAATCTGGGCAATCAAATTTATGGCCTGCTGAGCACCTGATGTGATTAACAATTCCTTAGGTGACAGCTGCAATCGATGATGCTCTCTGAAATGCTGGCTCAGCGACTCGCGAAGCTCTTCATCCCCTTGAACGCTGGCATAAGTCCCCATAACCTTAGGATAGAGATCAAACACTTTTTTCACATAGTCCGATAAGAACAAATTCGGCAGCAAATTAGGATCAATCAGCGCTTGAGAGAACTGATACTTAGCTGGAATTCGATGAATATCAGATAACGAGTTATTCACTGCATAAGAGGTAACGACGGTGCTCTCTTCCAACCCTTCAGAAAAAGCATTGTCCTCCGATACGTAATATCCCGATTTGTCTTTTACATACACTTTGCCGTCCTCAGCTAGCAATCTATAGGCTTTAAATACCGTCAGCCGATGCACATTGATCTCTTCAGCAAGCAATCGTATCGACGGTAATTTTTGATGGGCTTTCCATTCCCCTCGCTCTACACGGTTCAAGATATAATCATACACTTGCCGGAATAACGGATGGGCTTGCTGCGCTCCCGATTCTTTTTTCATCTGTTCATAACACCTCTTCGCCGCTGCCTATTTCCATTATTGTACACGAAATATTTATTTATCTGTTCTGTTCCATACAATCTGTTCTGCCTTGCTCCCTATATGATTAACAAAAAACAATCTCGATCCGACATCTAAAGGGGAAATGAACATGATTTTTTTGGCTTATGCGCTCGTATGTCTTATATTTGGCACAACCTTTCTGGCAATTAAAATCGGAGTAGACGCCGGTGCTCCCCCTTTCTTCTCGGCAGGGCTTCGCTTTTTTCTAGCTGGCGCTATTCTGTTTCTTTGGATGGTTTGGAAACGCAAGGCAAGCTTCTCCTTGCTGCTGCGCAAAGAGATGCTGTTCACTGGGGCTACGCTGACGTTTGGAACCTTCTCTACGCTGTACTGGGCGGAGCAATATGTATCTTCTGGACTCGCGGCTGTGTTATCGGCTACGGGACCCATCATGATTTTGCTGCTGCAAACGGCTATTCTTCGGCAAAAATCTCCCAAACACTCGCTATACGGCTGCATTATTGGCTGCATCGGTGTACTGCTGTTAGTTTTGCCCAATCTTTCGGTGGATGTCTCACCCTTGTGGCTTGTCGGATGCGGAGCCATATTGATAGGAGAATGCTGCTATGCAACAGGAGCGCTATATTCCAAAAAAGTAATCAACCGCATGTCCGATGCTTCACCGATAGCCATGAACGCGGCACAAATGATGGTTGGCGGAGCGATGATGTTCATTTTATCTCTGTTCACCGAAGAGGTGCACCTTGAATCCTTTGCATCATTTCAGACGACAGGCTCATTAATTTATCTGATTGTAATTGGTTCCATGGTTGGGCATACCTTATTCTACTGGCTCGTCGCAAAGACGAATCCCGTTTTCCCATCTACATGGCTCTATATCTCTCCTCCAATTGCTGTAGGAGTCGGCGTACTCTTTTATGATGAGACAATCTCATGGGTTACACTGCTTGGTATCATTACGATTATTGGTGGAACCATCCTTGCAAATGCAGGTGCACTCAGCCAGTTAATCGCAAAGCGAAGATTGAGGGTGTAGAGTAATTAAAAGATAAAAAAAGGCAGCCAATAAGTTCATTGAACTTATTGGCTGCCTCTAATTTTTAAAAAGATGTATTTTGTCCAAGCTACTCGAACAAATCTGATTAAGCAGACTGCTTCAGCTCATCCTCTTGAGGTGCCTTCGTTTTGCGAATGAAGAGACCGATGAGAATTGCGAGGACAGAGAGAATTCCTCCGACAATAAACGCACTGTGAAGACCAGCTACCATTGCAGGTATTCCCTCAGCAGGGTTGGTCGGATCCGGGGATGTAGACATATAATCTCTCATGCCGGACGACATAATGCTGACGAACAATGCCACACCAACCGCACCTGCCACTTGCTGCAGCGTGCTCATAACCGCCGTACCATGCGCGTACAATCTGCGCGGCAGCTGATTAAGGCCTGTCGTCTGCGCAGGCATCATCACTAATGAGATACCAATCATCATCAAGATATGCAGGAATACAACATATCCGCTCGTCCATGCTGCATCAATTCCAGAAAACAGCCAGATGGATACACTCATCAAGATGAGACCAGGTATAACGAGCACCCTTGGTCCAAATTTGTCAAACAAAATACCGGAGACCGGTGCCATAATACCATTCAAGATACTACCGGGCATCATCACAAGACCAGCGCTAAGTGCAGTAAGCATCATGACATTTTGCAAAAATAGCGGAAGCATGATCATCGTAGAGAACATAGCCATCATAAGTACAAGCATCAGTACCGTTACAAGCGAAAACATAGGGTAACGGAAAACACGCATATCGAGCATCGGTTCCTTCACCGCAAGTTGACGCCATACAAATGAAATCAAGCTGATTCCGCCTACAATCAGGCACCAGACAACCTTAGGATCTGACCATGAGCCTTCTCCTGCGCTGCTAAAGCCATAAACGATGCCCCCAAAACCGATGGAGGAAAGCAGGATGGAAATAATGTCGACCTTTGGTTTCGTCAATTCACTTACATTTTTCAAATAAATCGCTGCATAGACGATAGAAACGACCGCCAAAGGAATGACTAGATAGAAGAGCCATCTCCAGTTAAGCGAGTCAACGATAAGACCAGATAAAGTAGGCCCAATAGCCGGAGCGGACATCATGACCAAACCGATCAATCCCATTGCGCCGCCCCTCTTCTCTGGAGGGAAAATGATAAGAATCGTATTCATCAATACAGGTATCATTAATCCTGTTCCCAGGGCTTGAACAACACGTCCGACAAGCAGAAACTCAAATATTGGTGCTGTCGCACATATCACCGTACCCGCAAGGAATAAAATCATTGCCCCGAGAAACATTTGACGTGTGCTGAACCATTGTTGCAAAAGTGCTGTTATAGGGACAAGAATACCGACTACAAGCATGTAAGCTGTGGCCAGCCATTGTACAGTCGTTTCCGTGATGCTGAAATATCTCATGAGCTCTGGGAATGCAATGTTCAGCAAGGTTTCATTCAGAATCGATACAAATGCGCCAATAATGAGTGCGGCAACGATCGGTCCTTTCTTGATTTTGCTCAAATCCAGGTTAGAATTAACCTCCATAGTAGGGCCGTTCAAGAATACTCCTCCTCCAATTTTCTCTTCTCTTTTCGGACAATTGTCCGAATTACTTACAAAATATACCGAACATTTGTCCTCATTGTCAATAACCTAAATTATGACACTAACGAATTGAACATTCAACTTCTTTGCTTCATGAATTCCGTCGAATATTTCAAATCTTCACAGCTTGATCCCTCAAGTTAGCGTCTATGCTGAAGGCATAAAAAAAGAGCCCTAATCTTTCAAAGGCTCTGTGGGACTGACTTATCTTTTTACTTTTCGTTGTTTCATATCTGTGCTAATCTTTTTCCATTTTGCTTTTTCAGAGGCTGCCAATCGCGCATCTTCCTTGCGTGCTAGATACGCCAGCTCACGTTGGAGTTTGAGATAGCTTTCAAAACGAGCCTGCTCCAAAGATCCATCAGCTATTGCCTTTCGGACAGAACAGCCTGGCTCTTGCTCATGCTTGCAGTCATTAAACCTGCAAGTATTTGCAATTGAATCTACGTCATCAAATGCACCACGGAACCCTTCATCGGCCTCCCAGAGCTGAAGCTCCCTCATACCAGGTGTATCAATCATCAGTGCTCCACTTGGTAATTGAACAAGCTCGCGATGCGTCGTCGTATGACGACCTCGGTCATCCCCGCCACGCACATCATTGACTCGTTGCAGATCAACACCGCTCAATTTGTTAATCAGTGTAGACTTGCCTACACCCGAAGAACCTATCAGCGCAATCGTGTTGCCTATACCCAAATATGGTGCGAGCTGATCTAACCCTTCTCCCTGCGAAGCACTGACTACATGAATAGGGACAGCAATCGCAACTGATTCTACCTCTGTGATGCGCGCATCCAAATCGTCGCATAAATCTGCTTTGCTCAGCACGATGACCGGCGCAGCGCCGCTTTCCCATGCGAGGATCAAGTAACGTTCCATCCTGCGTATATTAAAGTCATTATTTAAGGCATTCACTAAAAAAACAGTATCAACGTTAGTGGCTACAATCTGCTCTTCTACCGTGTCTCCAGCCACTTTACGGGAAAATTTGCTCTTTCGTGGCAGCAGCGCATGAATCGAAGCTTTCTGTTCCTCCAGCCGCGGTTTTATAACTACCCAGTCACCGACTGCTGGAAAATCTTCTCGACCTGTTGCCTCAAAACGCAGCTTACCCGTTACTTCGCCCATGAGCTCTCCATGCTCACTCAATAGACGGTACATGTTTTTATGCTCCAATATAATTCGCCCGGCACTATAGCCTTGTTTGGCATAAGCGGCAAAATAATTAGAAAAATAGTCGTTCCAACCTAATGTTTGTAATACCATATTCGTTGTTTGTTGATTCACTGCGGATTCCCCCTGTAATTGGTTATTCATATGGCTAACGCCAAAACCAGTCACAGTTGAATCCTCATTTGGGAAACGAAATTATTGTTCGCTTGAAAGGAGGATTCCTGTGACCCCGACTGCCGCACCTTCAATAATAGTTAATTTCTCCATTTTCATCTCTCCCCTCAAGCCAGCTTAGCTAGCTTGCAACTAAATTTCTCCATTATTGTAGCATGAAAACGAAACATTGCGAAATAACGAAAACATCATGTTTCTTTCTCTCCGTCTATAGCTATAGAAAAAAGACCTATCGCCAGTTCTAATGAACGAGGGATAGGTCGTACTCATTAATTCAAGAAGCCTTCAAGCGCAATCGTCGGTTTGCCGTCCGCCTGCCAAGCTCCCTTATTATAACCTCCGTTATAACCAGGGGTCGCTTCCGGTTCCCAATAAAACACGCCAAGCCCTTTTCCGCCTGCAATATTGCGTATTTTTGTCTTTATATCAGCGACGAAGCTTTTGGCAGCAGCAGGCTGATTATAATCCATACCAATTTCGGTAATCATAACCGGCTTGCCATAGCGCGAGATCATATTGTTGGAGTTGCTGACCGTTTGCGTAACCTTAGTCGACCAATCTGTACTGGTAGGATAAAGAGACATCCCAATAATATCGAAGGTCGCTCCGCTCGCGATCAGTCCGCCGATATTCCAGACAAATAAACTGTTGTCATAGCCGTTGGACAAGTGGACAATCGTTTTTGTAGCTGTACTAATAGACTTGACCGCATTGTTTCCTGTATTAATAAGCCAAGCGTAGTTTTGCATATTTAAGGATGCTTTGCCGTCATTCCAGAGCATGCCATCGTTCGTTTCGTTGCCGATTTGCACCCAATCTGGCGTGACCCCTTTGCTTTGCATAGCTGTCATTACCTCGCGCGTATGATTCCAAACTGCATCCATCAGCTGCTGGAACGAATAGCTTGCCCAAGCCGCTGGCTTTGTCTGTTTTCCAGGGTCCGCCCACGAATCGCTGTAATGCAATGTAAGCATGACGCTCATCCCTGCATCCTTCGCCCGCTTCGCCAAGGTTGCAGCGCGATCCTTATTCATATAACCGTTGCCATAGTTCGAAGAAGGATTGACGAATACTCGAATACGTACGGAGTTGATTTGATAATCCTGCTTCAAAATTTGAATAATGTCCCTAGTTACGCCGTTTTTGTCCTTCCACGTATACCCTTGCGCCTCCATGCCGGCTACCCAGCTAATGTCCGCACCTTTCGCAAATGCAGGAGCTGCGCTGACCTGCGGCACAGATCCCCCATTCACTCCAAAAATAGTCATTAACAAGGCGACAACAAGCGTCAAAATGTAAAACCTTCGTTTCATACATTCTCCTCCTTCACCTGAATGTTGAAGCATCGAACACAAATGTATGCGCTTTCAGTGTTGTGTTCTTATTATAGAGGCTGCCAAGCTTTGGCAAACAGGATACAATTGCAACATCCGTTATGTTATTGAAGTCAATTGCAAAAATGATTAGACTAATCTTAATAACGGAAGCGGGAGGAAAATAATGTGGAGGGTTCATTATTGAAGAAAAACGGCCTATATTCCTTACCTCTTCACCAACAGTCTAAACTGAAGTGGTCGCTCCACATTCTATATAGCTTCATAATAATCATGTTTATTGGCTTCATCATGATACCTGGGAATGACCAACAAAAATTAATACTAAATATTTTGTTTCTAGCGTTCTCCATTTTTTTCGGATACATATGGCTTGGTCTGGCTTTATTTAATAAACCCTACTTAAAAATCACCAATGAATCTCTCGAATACAAATGGTTATTCGGTCGCAAAGTTATCCTAATGAACGATATATACAGAGTAGAGTGCTTTTCGGAAAGTGGAGTCAATAAACTTGGGATCTGGGCTAGCGAGCGAGGAAATCGTTCATTTTTGGAAATTATAAACCGAATTTTGGGCAGGGACTATTCAGTAAGTATCGTTATGTCCAATTTTCAAAATATTGATTTTGAAAAATTACGTTTAACTATACTTTCAAAAATCAATAGTGCGCATAACCTTCCGTGATCATATCTCTAACGAACTGTATAATGCTTATTATGCAGAAAACAGCTTTTTTTTCATTTTAACGAATCTGATTAACGTTATATCATGATTTACAGGGTCTCATGAGCTACTTTGCTCGAATTAACGATTCTGGGGTTCGTTACAATTTTAATTCATTATTAATGGTACAAATAAGATCTGCTGGGTTCGTAAGCTATAGGTTTGATAAGGGGAGGACATCTTTCTGTCTAAACAGCATCATAAAAATAGGAGCTGCTCCAATCGTAGATAAATCTACTTTTGGAACAGCTCCTATTTCACTTTATTTGTAACAGTCACATCATAGGTTTTCTACTTTTCTACTAATTAGATATTACAGAGACTTCATTAACAATTGATACAAGATGACTGCCGCTTGGGCGCGAGTAGCCGTTCCTTTTGGATCAAACTTGTCATTCCCAACGCCATTGATGATGCCAGCTTTATGCATAGCTGCCACCGCTTCTTTAGCGTAGCTTGCAATAGCTAGTTCGTCATTGAAGGCTGCTGCCGCTTTCTCATCACTCATCGTGATTCCTGCTTTCTGAATCGCTCGGTATGCCATTGCAGCCATCTCTTGACGAGTAATCTTGTTGTTAATACCAAAAGAACCATCAGTCAGACCGGACACGATACCAAGTTGCTGAGCCGTAGCGACCGAGTCGTAATACCATGCACCTTGCTTAACATCTGAGAATGTACTTGTTGCGTTCGGTTGATTCAGGTCAAGCGTTAGCATTAACATTTGGATGAATTCGGCTCTTGTAACTGAATGGCCTGGTGCGAACGAATCCTTCGTCACACCGTTTACGATTCCGCGTGCAGCCAATCCATCTATACTGTCACTCGCCCATGCGATTGCTTTCGAATCGCTGAATTTAACTGCTCTAGCGATGGCAGCATATTTGCTAAAGTGCTTCGCATTAAATTCCACCGTGCCAGTATCCTTGTTATAACGGCCATTCTTGATGATTTCAAGTTTGCCATCATCCGACAAGTAGTAGATCACGATTTGATCCGGGCTCTCTCCAGGCTTCAGCGTGTAAGGTATTTCAACCTTCACCTGCTTGCCTTGTCCAAAATCAGTAATCTTCTGACCGTCAACACTTAGGTTGAAGTCATAAACCGTATTCGAACCTACTAAAGTGCGTGCTGCTTCTGGCAGCGTGCTGTTATCCACCTTGGCAACACTCAATTCAATACTGGTTTTGCCGGCGGCACCATCGAATAACGATACAGGCAGCTGTACAGATGCGAGCCCGAAAGAAATCTCAATACGTTTAATGCCTGCTTCTTTGGCTGCATTCACTTGATCAACTGGTATGGATACTGTAATCAGTTTGGCATTCTCGGTACCAAGAACGACTAACTTCATCGTTCCATCCTTCGCTTCAGGCAACGCCTTCTTCACATCATCGGCTTTGACTAGAGCTTTGGCGTTACCGCTCGAATCCACTTCTGCCTTTACTTCACCAGGTTTAACAGGAGTTTGATCCGTCGGTGATGTTGGCGTAGTATCCGGGTTAGTGCTATTACTATTCGTCGTTGCTTGCGTTACTGCGGATAGTACGGATTCTCCAGCATCATTGACAGCTGCAACCTTGTAGTAATAAGTAGTTGATGCCGACAAGCCACTATTTTGGAACTTGCTTTCGGTAATCAGCTGCGTGTTGACTTTGCTGTAACTGCCGTCAACAGAAGCGGAACGATAAATGTTGTATCCCGTTGCGTTCTCCGAAGCTGTCCAGCTGACTTCAATCTCGCTGCTGCTCTTCGCTTTTGCTGAGACATCAGTCGGTGCAGCAGGGCTTGGATCAAGGTTCAGATAACCTTCTGGATTGATAACCGCATAGTATGCCGGCTTGGCTGCCAACGCCTTATCAAAGAGCAGAGGGCTTCCCGAAGCACGCCAGCTCTGGGAATCCGCCTTGCCCCAGAAGGTAACGCGTTCGATGCTGCTCGCATACTTCTTGAAAATAACGAATAGCTTCGCATATAGCTCAGCCTGTAAAGTCTCCTCTTCCTTCGTGAGCGTGCCCGTTGACGGGATATCCAGCTCGGTGACGCTAACCTTCACGCCTGCTTGAACAAAACGAGCAATACTTGCTTCTACGGTGTCTGTATTCAAGCTCTGGATCCAGTAATGCGCCTGCATGCCGATGCCTTCCACTAGCAAACGTTCAGGCTCTTTGTTGCGATCGTCCGTTTTCCACTTCTCGTTAAGGTCTTCGGCCATCAGCGCCATACCTTCCCGTTTCCATGGCTCATTCTCGTTATAGTCGTTGTAATACAGAGTAGCTCCCGGATCAGCCAAACGCGCGAACACAAACGCATCGTAGATATAGTCGGCGCCGCTTTCTCCCTTGCTCTTATCAGCGCCGTTCTCATAAGCCATGTACCAAGGGGAATCCTTACGCAGAACCGTTTTCCAGTCCGTAGGAATGCCCGATCCGCCGTTAAAGGCCTCGTTCACGACATCCCAAGATACAACTTTGTCCTTGTAGTGTCCAGCAACATTGTTGATATACTGTTCCATGTTCGCCTTGGCTTCTGCACGAGTAAGTGGTTTGTTACCTTCGCCCGTAGTCAGCCATGGAGCTGACTGGGAATGCCAGACGAGCGTATGACCATGAACCTTGATATTATTCGACTGAGCCCAGTTCACCAGACTGTCGGCATTACCGTAGTTGTACACGCCATTAGCAGAGCTTAAATACTGCGGCTTCATATCATTCTCAGGCGTCATGACGTTGTAATGATGCTTATACATGGCCGTATTCTCGGCATCAGTCGTCTGACTAGGACTCATGACGTTACCGATTAGGAAATAATCCTTATAGGTATCTGCGATTGAAGATAATGTCAGATCCCACTTAGGAATCTCCTTTAGATCGCCAACTTGGCTGATCACAATCTGGTCCATGTACCACACATCAGCATGAGCAGCTGCATCGTTAGTAACTAAACGGAAATCGATTGATTCCAACGGTCTCTCCATTAACGGCGTTTGAACGTTTACCTCTTTCCATTGACCGATCGGCAGATTGCCTGGATTACTTGGCAGTTTGTTTGCGCTATTGGCGTAATCCTGATTAAGTACCAGACCAGGGCCACTCAGCATACCCTTGCCTTCGTTACCGACAACAGGGGCATAGAACCATGCAGAGATATTATAAACTCCTCCGGCAGGAAGCGGCTCAGCAAGAGTCAGCCGAACAGCGTTGTCTGCGCTGGTATAGCTTGTATCAGGTACATGTGTAACCTTAAAAGCGCTATCGTCGTTCTTCCCAGCACCGGTTTCATTGATCCACTCAATCTTTGAGGATGCAGCTGACGTAAAAAGGCTTCCTTGCTCCGCTTTATTGTCGAAGTCGAAACGCAACAACTCCTTGGTCTCTGGCTCCTCCACTGGCGCAGGCGGGCTTATGAGTTGCAGCTTTACCTCATCTAAATAGAAGGTGAAATCTGTCATTTGTGCGTCGTTGTGAAATACGATGGCGCTAACAGACTTATGGTCTGCAGGTACAGTGAATTCCAACGCTACATCCGCCCATTGGCCAGCTGCAAGATTTACCTTGGATTTCCCAACGGTGCCGTAAGTATCGTTGTTTCCGCTATCTTTGGTTTCTACGCGTACGCCCAATGTGGCGTCTTTTGCACTAAGTGCCTTGGCTGTCAGCTTATACTTGCCGCCTGGCAGCATCGGCATCGTAGGCAAGGTATTGCGAAGAGCAACCCCGCTGTAGTTGTTCGCAGCAGTCGGAGCGACGCTCAGACTGCTAGTACCTGCGGCAGCATATTCCTGCGTCCGACTAACTGTCGCATCACCGTTTAGTTGAAGCGTGTTGCCGCTTTCAAATCCCTCATAGTAAATGACATCTGAGTTTGGCATGAGGGTGAATGAATGGTGTATAGGAGCCGCAATCATATTGCCAGCGGCATCTCTCAGACGCATGATGTATATGTTGCAAACTTCACCTTTGTTTTTTGTAATACTGTTGAATGTCACTTCGACTGATTTGTTATCCTCAGCCCACTTAAGCGTAAAGTCGTCTGAGAAATCAAAGCCGATGCCAAAATCGCCTTTGTTCATAGGCTCATCAAATGTAATATTGAGCGTATCACTGGCAGTCAGATCCACCATGTCATTCAAACTGAAAGCAATTTCAGCATGAAAGTCAGTCGTTGTCGCCGTGAGTAAAGGACGGTTTCCGTCGTCCTTCAGGCTGTTCGGATACGGCGGCCAGTTCGGCTGAGGACCTGTCTTCTGAACGGCTGCTGATGCGTTCCAGCTGACCGTTTCCTGATTGTTCGCCAGCTTAGATTTGTCGATCGAAATCTCAAACGTGCTGCCTGGCATAGCCTCCATCTGCAACTTTTTCAGTGTGATGACATTAAAAGCATTATTCAGTATGCGGTTATTCTCATTAGGGTTCGTCGTTACGCCGTAATTGATAATCCAAGCCTGTTCAGTATCCTCCTGCAAAGATTGTGTCAACTTGTTGCCATCGGCGTAGACTTCTACCAGATCCTTATTGATTTTGCTGGTAAAGCCATACATTACAGCCGCACCATTATCATTTCTAGCGGTGCCGTGGCGCAGTCCTGTTGCTAAGTCGATGCCTTGGAAGTATACAGTCTTGCTGTCCTTAGCAGTACCAACGGTCGTAATTTCGTAACGCCCGATCTTAACTTGCTCATCCGTTAGATTAAACACCGCTGTGCCGTTGACAACATCGGCTGTCCACGTGTCCTTCGTCGGCTTGTTATTTCCGTCAAGTATCGTTAGTTTAACCTTCGCATCGTCAGAGTGAACCTTGATTGTCGCAGAAATGCCTTCGGTGACAATCTCATTTTCAGTCCACAGCGTGTACTTGCCTGGGCGAGACCAACGGATGTAGGAGCTGTCGACATCGTATGGAGAAATCGTCATGTCAGAGATTTTGTCGTAAGTCCCTATTCCATAGCTTGGCGGGTCGCTTTTTGGGTAGAGGTCCTTAACTTCCAGCGGCTTATTACTGAATGTCTTGTCCATAATTGCAATCATGAACGGCACGTCTCCGTCCTGGATGGCGTGAGCGCCGTCGCGCACACGTACAGCAATATTGTCACTGTCTAGAAACTCATAGACTTCATTAGCTGCACTCATCGCCATTACAGAAGATGGTGGAGTCGTCCAATCGAAGTTATTATCTGCGACAAATGCGATAAGCGGTCTCGGTGCCATCAGTGCCTCAACGGCATGTGAATCGAACGGCATATATTCCATATCCGTCTGTTGGTGGAATCCAGCCGCTGTTCCAAGACCCATCCAGAATGATTCGCCAGAGTACTGAATGCTATTGAGTCCTTTCTGGTTCCTGCGATAAATCCGGTCGAACGGTGCGTTGTAGTTAAATAATTTGCCTTCAGCGGTGTAACGGAAGCTGGACACACCAGACTGTCCGCTATCTACGGGCGCTGCCGCACCGACACGCTCGTCCATGGCTGCCGACATCAGAGCATATTTACCGTTTATAGAAACGCCTGTTGTAATAGACTTATATGGGTTGATATTCCATTGATTTATACCGTCGTTAGCTTCAGCGCTAATCTCCATTGCGTCAATGATTCGGGAGACAGTCCATGCCGCCGTCATTATCGAACCCGTATTGAAATCATACTCGTAGGGGTTAAATGGGTATAGCTTATAGTAGTCTCCGTTTCTGCTAGCTCCCCAGTTGGAGACACTGATTACTGCGTAGCCGTTTTGGATCGCCATGGCCGACTGGCCGAAACCAAAGGCGATGATAACTGGCCAGCCGCCCTCGGGCGCAGTGCCCATAGGTACGGTGACATTGCCAAGGCTCGCAGTCACGGTTCTGTCGTTGTCTTTTATAGTGACATTAACTTGGTTAGTCTGGGCATTCACTGTGATGGCGCTCTTAGTCGTCGGGTACTTTCTGCCATAATAGTAGTACTGAATCTGGTCTTTGAGTTCCTGCCTGCGTTCGAGCCAATCGTCATCGGTTTCTACTCGGCCCTTTGTGCCGCTAGTGGGATCTAGAAACGTAAATAGGTCGTTAAGTCCCGGTGACTTGGGCAAAGAGGTAATATCCTGTGGGAAAATATCGCGGGGCGGCGTAGGTTGTAAAGCCGTCTTATCGACCTTTGCATTAATAATTACATTCTTCTGATTGGCTTCTATCCCAATTGTATCGATCTGGACACCGAGCGTACCCGTTCTCGTAATGCTGCTGAGTGCAAGTTCGTATACATTTTCGCTTACTTTCGTCAAAGATCCCTTCTCCGCTAATGAGGAAGCGTAGTTAGATACTGCGGCGGGGGTGCCAGCGCTGAGAATAATATCATCTGCCGAAAGGTTTGATACAGCTGCATTGAAGGTCAGTCTTATGGCGGTGCTGTTCCTCACAAACGCTGTGCCGCCAACATTTGCCACGTTAAAGGTGATCGGGTTTCTATGGATATCAACGATCTTTTCCAAGTCGTCCACACCGTCCTTGGTAATCTTAAGATTGACGGTGCCTTCAATAGTAACCCCGCTAATTCCGAGATTATATTGAGTGCCGTTAGACTCGTCCACCACAGTCAAAGTTCCTTTGGTTACACTAGCGGTACCAGCTGAGATGGTAATGTCGCTCTCCACTAATCCCAGTACCGGTTCTTCAAAGACCAGTGTAATTACATTTGATGCCGTACGATTCGCCTCGCCATTCGCCGCTGCGGTATAGTTAGTTTTTATAATTTCATTATTATTAGGCATATTCTCGTCAGCGAACACTAATTTCATATCAACTAAGGTAAGTGACATAATTACAACTAGAAACAAAGAAATAAAGCGCTTACAAGAGTTCATGCTTTAGTCTCCTTCGATTTCAACTTTTTCTCTGCAATAAATCTTACCTCCATTTGCAATAGACCCACTCAGCCGTATATTGTAGTGGTGGTAACGAGACCCGTTACTTTTCTGGTCGGCTTTGTTCGGTTTCCTTGGTTACAATCACCTCCTTCATATCCTTTCACTTCAAGTGATTGGATACGGGTACATGACCTTCATTTGGTAAAAGTGACAGCCTCGCAGACAAAACGATAATATAACGTAAAAAAGCGTAAATGATATTACTAGTATGACTAGTATGTTTTAATATTATCTCACAACATTTAGCAGCGTCAAGAAATTTGTATACATGAAGCTCAGAATATCTTACTATGATGATCTCCATATAACGCAGGACAGAAAAAACGCTCAAGCTGTTTCTTCATTTTGCTCCAGGACATGTAATCCTCCTATGTTCTATATCATAAAGTCATCTCTAACATTTTTGGGGGATAGGGCACATTTTCTAAAGTGTCCACGACTTCGAACGATTAAGACAGTAGCTCCACATGTTATTATTTCAACAGTGCTTTATTTCGGATAATCTGTTAAAAACAGATACATCTTTATGAGTCTTGAATGGACGGCTCCCGCTCTTAAATGTATTTCTCAAATAATGAGCAAGTACTTTTCTAATTAGCGAATGGTTGAATATCGACTTTTTCAATCACAGCACTAAAGCATGTAAAACAAAAAAGATTAACGACGAGATTACCAATTCTACGAGAAGCTCCAATCAATTGGATAACAAAATAAGGACGTAAAAATATATTTACGTCCCCAACTACCCTATTCACTGACTCGAAATTTTTATAAATTAAGGAACAAACAACTTCTACATGCCCGCATGCGGGAACATATAGATCTACATTTGCAGTTCCAACCAAGCCACATACTCAACATGTAAGGACTGCTGAGCGTTGCACAATTTCTCAGATATAAAACCGCCAAACGGTCGGCATAACTTTACATGAATGACCATCAATCGAGCCGTTCGAGAATTTCTGACGTACCTGCAAAACGATAATATAACTTAATTGTGCTATCCTTTGACACCACAATCTTCTCAACTTCGTATTACGCGAAAACTCGTCGGCAAATGGTACCAGGGAACTGAAAATATCAGTTCAAAGACTCTGTCGAAATCGTCTTGCATCCGTTGAATAATGCGAAATTTTGGAAACAATTATTTAAGGCTGTTCGCAATTGCTTTGTTGGCTTTATGCCGTCCTCGTACCATATATTTTTCACAACAAGCGTCCCGGCTTTTCGCTCCGCGATTACCTCGGCTCGTCCGATGAAGCTTTCTCCGTATAATAGAGGCAGCACATAATAGCCGAATTTCCGTTTGATTGCAGGCGTATAAATCTCCCAAGTGTAATCGAACCCAAATAATTCTTTGATCAGTTTTCTGTCCCATATGAAATTATCTAGTGGGGCAATCAGCTCGCAGCGCAATTTCGGCGTCGGATTTTGCAGGACGGCTGCAATTAGTGGTAAATCCTCCGCACAGCAGTACAGTGTATCCTTCATTTGTTCCACGGCAACAGCAACAATGCGAGCTTCGTGCAACAGCTGGCGGAAAACCTCGTTGCGCTGCTCCGCTTTCAATCCCCATATGTTCAGCCAGGCATCGGATGCGCGATTCCATAAAAGGCCAACAGCTCCGATTCGACGTAGTACCCGCCACTTATGATGCTCAAGCTCGCCCTTCAACGGCTCCGGCGCATTCAGCAGATTTGGCTGTATGTACTTACCGGCGATATCGTAATATTTACGCGTTCCTTTTTTGTGATGGATAATCAAATCGCCTGTCGAGTACATCTGCTCTAGAACCGAACGGGATGAATTGTTTCCGCTGCTCCAGTGGATGACCGATTGCCAAGTGAAATTTCCTTCCAATTTTAGATCATTCGAACTTAGCACACCGTGATTTTGGATGTGAGCCAGAACTTGTTCTACCAACGCTTCCATTTCGGGATAGCGCTTAGCATGTTGCCTTGCAGCCTGCCTGTACCGCTCAAAGTACGGCCAGTTCTCGACAGGGATAATAGCCAAATTTTTGTCGGGGTAATCTACCAGGAATCTATCTTTATACAGCAACTCTTCGAGCATGTTCTTGGTAAATCCTCTGATACGCGACTGCAACACCAGTTCGGCGTTTTTTCCGCAAACATCGATGGGATCGTATTGAATACAACCGACCTGCCGCACAAAATCCAATACTCCCTGCTTTCCAGCAAATTGATATTCGCCCAACAGCCCGTGCTTCAATAACAGAAACTGCCGTGCCTGGCGGTTCGTCAATTGAATCATGTACGCATCAGCTCCTTATCGAAACAAACGGAAGCTGCTTGCACCTGATGATGGATGGCGAGGTTGCTTATCTCAATAAAGTTACTATTTGCTTGTTGCCATAATGCTGGTATCCATTGGGGAGCTTCATCGGCAATCCCCTTTCCTAATTTTCCAATCACCGAAAATTGCTCTTTTTCAACAATTTCAACCACGCCTGTTCCCCCGATCTGTTAGAACACTAACAAAAACAAACATATGTTCCCGTAATATCTTATCATTGTCTTGAGCATAAAAACAAGAGATAATGAACTGCTGCCCGTGTCCTACGTGTAAGCAATCATTAAAGCAATGTAATTGAGCGAATCTGTTACATCTCATTTATTATTTCAGAATTATCAATATTAGACACTCCACATGTGTGGAGTCAGTGGCTCACTTCTCAACTGTCTTTTGATTATTATATTTCTGAATCTACCATATGTATTTACCTCTTTACGTGTATGCGATACACAACTACAAATATGTAGTTTATATAATTCTATTGAATTCTTGTAGACAACTCGTCTACGACATTTCAGGATATTCAGCTTGTAAAATTCTTTCGTCTACAATCCGTCTACAATATTAGGGTATAACAAAGCCCCGTCCTAGTGCGGGCGGGGCTTTCATGGTGAAGATCCACAATTCGCTGGAGTGTGATGCTTAGGTTGTTTTGAGAGATTGCATGATCCATTCGACAGGTTGTTCCAGGATTACTCCGTCTGTCTCCACCCATTGGGTAAGGCTATTCTCTTTGGCTTGAATAACGATAAAATACATATCTTCCGAAGCGGATGTATTCTGCAACGCCCTCACTCCGTCAGGAGCAATTCGAACGGAGGTTCCTTCGAACACATCAAATTCGTTTCCGTCCACTTGAAATTGACCTTGTCCTTTAAGAAAGATGTAGAGTTCCTCATTTTCTTTGTGTTTGTGATAGAAAGGGACTTCCGCCTTCGGGGGCAGATTATTTAGTGAAACTTCCATGCTCGTAAGTTGTAAGGATTCTTTTAGAAAGATTTTCCCTTTTAGCATTCCTTCCGTGACGTTTCCAAAATTCGAAAATGTACCTGCATGGTTAACCGAGTAATTCGCTTGATTCGGCTCCAATTTGCTCACCTCACTTTAGATCTAATTGTTTCAGTAACAGAATGATAAACTAAAAGGCTGGCAGGATGTTGCCTGTTTCGAGCAAGCTCTTTAAATTGTTGAGAATGACAGGCCAGCCATTATTAAATCCTTCCATCTTGCCTTCATCTTTGCGAATATCCTTCTCTAATAAATCCTCGTGGCGTAGCGTCAGTTTTACAGTAGAGTTCAAGGGTGATAATTCATAACTAACCTTAGAGAATCGCTCTCCTTCAACGTCTCTGATGCTCCAGGTAACTGTGAGTAGACGATACGGCTCACATACAAGAACTTCACCATGATGATCAACCTTATCTTTATCCATCAATTTAAAGCTGGAGCCAACTTGCCAATCTGAAAAGATTTCACGACCGAAAAAATACTGCTTGGTGAATTCACTGTTAGTTAGGGCTTGCCAAAGCTTCTCGGGCGTAGTTGCGATGTAAGTCGTATAAACGAATGAAGTCTTATTCATGGTTAGAATCCTCCTCTAAGGCTTGCTTTAGTGTGTTTAATGCCTCAATCCGGTGACTCTCAAACTTGCCGATCCAGCGTTGATAAATTTCCCCGATAGGTATCGGATTAAGATAATGCAGCTTTTCACGGCCTTGCCAAACGACAGTAACAAGGTTTGCTTCTTCCAGCAGCTGAAGGTGCTTCGTAACAGCTTGACGAGTCATAGTCATTTGTTTACAAAGTTCTCCTAAGGATTGTCCGTTATTAGCGAACAAGAAGTCGAGTAACTCTCTGCGAGTTCCATCGGCAAGTGCTTTAAATACTTTGTCCATGCCCTCATTATATGCAACCATTTAATTGCATGTCAAGCTTCACAGTAAAATTGCTCAGCTCCCTTTTTTGCATGTCCAGTCAAATACTTAATCACTACCGACACACAGCACTCAACGTACATGGTATGCGGGAACAGGTCGACAGGTTGCACGGTTTGAAGCGTATAGCCGAATACGAATGGCAGCAAGTAGCTTTAACTTTCTGGGATAGAAACCTATATCACTCTCACGACAACTTACAACTATTCCAATGCCTTATTCATCTATATGGTCAATTTCCGGGACTAGCGTTTGTTCTCTTAAATTAGTCAAATCATTATAGCAAGAATGGTGCAGATCAAAGATGCACTTCATACGAATTCAACAACATCAAGCTTAATGTGTGATAGGTGACTGTTACCAAATATATGTCTGTCGCTCACACAATCGATTCTGTGCATCAAACGAAAAAAAATGATATTATGTATGTTGGGTAAAAGACTTTACTACGGCTTTTATCGATTTTTATATATTGCAACAAGAGGAGATATTATGAGTAACGAACACAACTTTTGGCTTGATTTACCAAAGCCGTTTTTTATATTAGCACCAATGGAAGATGTCACAGATGTTGTATTTCGTCACGTCGTTAGTACAGCTGCAAAACCCGATGTATTTTTCACAGAATTCACAAGTACAGATAGTTATTGTAACCCTGCAGGAAGAGCCAGTACTCGTGGCCGGTTAACGTTCACAGAAGATGAGCAACCAATCGTCGCTCATATTTGGGGCAATAAACCTGCATTTTTTGAACAGATGAGTATTGATATGAAAAAACTAGGCTTTCGTGGTATCGATTTAAACATGGGATGCCCCGTCCAAAACGTCGCATCCAATGGAAAGGGTTCTGGATTAATACAACATCCTGAACTTGCAGCCGAAATTATTCAAGCAGCAAAAGCAGGTGGATTGCCGGTTAGTGTTAAAACAAGATTGGGTTACTTTGAAATTAACGAGTGGCGCGATTGGTTAGGGCATATATTGAAACAAGATATTGCGAATCTTTCTATTCACCTTCGTACAAAAAAAGAGATGAGTAAAGTAGAGGCGCACTGGGAGCTCATTCCTGAAATAAAAAAATTACGCGATGAAATTGCACCAAATACGTTGTTAACCATTAATGGAGATATTCCTGACCGCGCAACAGGATTAAAATTAGTGGAACAATACGGCGTTGATGGTGTCATGATTGGCCGCGGCATTTTCACCAATCCGTTTGCTTTTGAAAAAGAACCTAAAGAACATAGCGCGAAGGATTTTCTCAACTTACTACTTTTACAGCTAGATCTTCACGATAAATATTCAAAAGAAAACGAACCACGTCCATTTAAACCACTTCTTCGCTTTTTCAAAATCTATGTTCGTGGATTTAGAGGCGCAAGCGAACTAAGAACTCAATTGATGGATACGACGTCAACAGATGAAGTACGTCGTTTAGTAATACCTTTTTTAGACGAAGAATTAGAATAAGCTATTTATCAAAAATAATGAGAGACCTCCCAAAAGTTCAATGAACTCTTGAAGGGGCTCTCATTTTTACACTATGTGGTCAAACGGCGTTTACGCTCAAGAAAACTAAGCTGCTACAGGCTTTTCTGCCTGATAACCGACAGGATCTATTATCTTTTTCTGTGTGCATTATTTCCTCTTAATAATCCTTTGTTCTATTCCCTTTCGATTTAGTTAATGGAGATAGAAGCAAATTTTCGCATTTCGCATAGCCCCCTAGCAATTTCTGAGTCAAGCTTAACTTAGGAACAACAAGGTAAACAATTGAGCTTGAAATGATGCTTATAATAGCTCCTACTAGAACATCTGCTGGATAGTGGACACCAACCCAAATACGAGAAATACCAACAAGGGAAGCTAGTATAACCCATAAAAACCACCAGCCTTTTCTAAATAACCAAAAGGATACACAAAATGAAAAGAACAATATTGTATGATCGCTTGGAAAAGAATTATCAACGGCTTTTTCAATTAATTTATTAACATTTGTCAACTCAGCAAATGGTTGATTATTCGAATGAAATTTGCCTGCTATTTTCCCAATAATTTCAGCAAATACAAAAGTAATAGTTGCACAAACAATCATCATTCTACTCTGTTTATGTCGAGTAAACCAAATGAAGATAACACCTAAAGCCAAGAAATATACCGTAAACTCAGCAATGAAAACCATTGTAGGGTTTAAGTAAGGATATTGTTTACCTAGGTCATTAACCATTCTAAATAAATTAATATTTTCTTCTAAAAAATTCATTTCACACCACCTCCTCTGCCTTTATTTCTTATATCTTAAAAGACAGATAGGCAAACAACCATCGATTCCCCTAACAATTAAGGGTTCCTATGTTACATTATTGTCATTTTGTAAATTTGCTTTACTATTCACATAGGCAGTTGCCCCCGTTGGCAGCGATTACCTCCCTCTCCTCCAATATCCTTATTCACGTTGAATTTCGACAAACGCAAAAAGACCTCCCAGAATAATCTGGAAGGTCTCAAAGTTATAAAAATATTGATAAACAGGATTTTCACTGACGAAAACCCTTGATGTATAAGGGTTTGTCACCCTTATTACATCATGCCGCCCATTCCACCCATACCGCCCATATCTGGCATGCCAGCGCCTGCACCCTTAGGTTCAGGTTTGTCAGCAACAACAGCCTCAGTTGTCAAGAACATAGCTGCAACGGATGCTGCGTTTTGCAATGCTGAACGAGTTACTTTAGCAGGGTCAACGATACCTGCTTCGAACATGTTAACCCATGTTCCAGTAGCTGCGTTGTAGCCTACGCCGATTTTTTCGTTTTTCAGACGCTCAACGATAACCGAACCTTCTTGACCAGCGTTCGCAGCGATTGTGCGAAGCGGCTCTTCAAGGGAACGAAGAACGATGTTAACGCCTGTTTGCTCGTCGCCTTCTGCTTTAACAGCAGCAACAGCGTTGTATACGTTAATGAGGGCAGTACCGCCGCCCGATACGATACCTTCTTCAACCGCTGCACGAGTGGAGTTGAGGGCATCTTCGATGCGTAGTTTGCGCTCTTTCAATTCTGTTTCTGTAGCTGCGCCAACTTTGATAACTGCAACGCCGCCAGACAATTTTGCAAGACGCTCTTGAAGCTTCTCACGGTCAAAGTCGGAAGTTGTTTCTTCCAGTTGAGCGCGGATTTGGTTCACGCGAGCAACGATGTCAGCGGAGTTACCGCTGCCGTCAACGATGATTGTAGTTTCTTTAGTGATGCGGATCTGACGAGCAGAACCTAGTGATTCAACGCCAGTTGATTTAAGCTCAAGGCCTAGCTCTTCTGTAATCACTTGGCCGCCTGTTAGAGCAGCGATATCTTGAAGCATAGCTTTACGACGGTCACCGAAGCCTGGAGCTTTAACAGCTACGCAAGTGAATGTTCCACGAAGTTTGTTCACTACTAGAGTAGCTTGAGCTTCGCCTTCTACGTCTTCAGCGATGATTAGCAATTGCTTGCCGGATTGTACGACTTTCTCAAGAACCGGAAGGATCTCTTGAATGCTCGTAATTTTTTTGTCAGTGATAAGAATGTAAGGGTTGTCTAGGACAGCTTCCATTTTATCAGTGTCAGTAATCATGTATGGAGATACATAACCACGGTCAAATTGCATACCTTCAACAACTTCAAGCTCTGTAACAAAGCCTTTCGACTCTTCTACAGTGATAACGCCGTCGTTGCCGACTTTTTCCATAGCTTCAGCAATAAGTTGGCCTACTTCATCGTCAGCAGATGAGATCGAAGCAACTTGTGCGATCGATTGTTTGCCTTCGATTGGTTTCGAGATTGCTTTAAGCTCTTCAACAGCAGCTTTAACAGCTTTCTCGATACCTTTGCGGATAACCATAGGGTTAGCGCCAGCTGTAACGTTTTTCAAGCCTTCGCGAATCATCGCTTGTGCAAGAACAGTTGCCGTAGTTGTACCGTCACCAGCAACGTCATTCGTTTTTGTAGCTACTTCTTTAACAAGTTGAGCGCCCATGTTTTCAAAAGCATCTTCAAGCTCGATTTCTTTTGCAATGGAAACACCATCATTTGTGATAAGCGGGCTTCCGAATTTTTTCTCAAGTACCACGTTGCGGCCTTTTGGACCTAGTGTTACTTTAACTGCATTTGCAAGTGCATCAACACCGCGCAGCATTGCGCGACGAGCGTCTTCGCTAAATTTAATTTCCTTAGCCATTAACAGAAACCTCCCAAAATAGTTTAAGTAGAACTGCTTAGTTTATGCGTTGCCTTCTATGTGACCCTAAGCGGGTTGTTATTCAAAAATCGCGTGAATTTCGCTTTCTTTCATAATCAAATACTCTTTGCCTTCGTATTTGATTTCAGTGCCTGCATATTTGGAGAAAAGAACGCGGTCGCCTTCTTTAACTTCAAGAGCAATACGAACACCATCTTTCAGCGTGCCGCTTCCAACTGCAATCACTTTGCCTTCTTGCGGCTTTTCTTTCGCCGAATCCGGCAATACGATACCGCTAGCGGTTGTTTCTTCTTTCGCGATTGCTTCGATCAATACGCGTTCACCCAAAGGTCTGATCATTGAAAATAGCCTCCTTCAAAATTTGTCGCTGCTTATATTCTCGTTAGCACTCGAAACCTTCAAGTGCTAACAACTATTTTTATCATACTCATTTTCGTTATTAATTTCAAGTGCTTGGTTTCATTTTTCCGTTTATTTACACTAGGCAGAAGGAACTAAATCTTTTTTATGCGGATTGGCCCGTCCAATGTGATTCGCTCAAGCTATTATTATGCGCCAAGTACATCTTGAGAATACGATTATGCTCTAATCCCTTCTCTCGACCATTTGCTCTTTTTAAAACGACCTCCGGCTCAGTAGAAACTTACTTCAAAGCCGCATCGATGCCAAATGCCTGTCCTGACCACGCCTTTTTAGAAGTCCAAGCCTCGTCAGCTCCACTCCAAAAAGGATGCTCGCTTGCTAGGCCAAGCGGCAAGAACACCGCAGCGCATAAATAGAGGCTTCCCGTTGATATGTACCGCTCGCCAATATCTCGCTGATGTCCGCAGAAGCCGATTGTAAGCCATCCATCCGCTGTAAAATTGCCTGGCACTTCAAGTGTTCGACGAATCGCAGCGGTTAACGCACAGCGTACCTGAGGCGCTGTGACGGACGCTGGCAAATCATCATTTAAAGCATGCTGAGCTAGGCTTTGAAAGGCTCCGAAACGATAGGCAAGCGAGCGTCCAATTGGCGGGTATGTTCCATCCGTTCCAATTAGCCGCTCAAGCACTTCTGCATAACGCCGTGAACGGCTCGCAACAGCAGCGCGCATGGCTCGCCATTCCTCGTGCTCATCACCTGCTGCGGCAAGCACATCGACCAGCATCGGCTGAATAACGAAGCTGTTATAGTAATCCCAGTGGAAATCCGGACCATCACTATATGCGCCGTCACCCAAATACCACTGTTCATGCTGCTTCAACGCGTAATCGATCCGCATCGGGTCCCAGTCAAGCTCACCCAGCTTAAGCAGCGCCGCTTCAATCGTTGCTGCAAACAGCAGCCAATTCGAGAAGACTGGCTTTCTCGTCCTCGTTTGCTTCAGCGCCGTAATTACATTTGCTTTCACACGCTGCTCCAGCTTTTCACCAAGCTCTATCGGCGCACGCAATATCGCAAGCGCCAAAAAAGCAGCGTCGACAATCGGCTGGTAACCATCGCTGAAGTTCATATAGTCTGGCGAAGCTGGATCAGTGCCCGCATCCACTGCTTCACGAGCAAGCGCGGCATAACGAACTCGCAGCTCCTCTTCGTGTCCATTAATGTGCTGATTCTCAAGCCATGGAGCCATACCGGATAAAAGACGTCCTAACGCTTCCAAATGCGTGAATTTCGCTCGGTCAGCTTTAAGTTCAGCGGCAGCTTTCTCACCATCAGCCTCTCCAGCAGTTATTGCGATTTCTATAGGCATCTTCTCTTTAAGACGGCGCTCCGCAAGGGCGCTAAGCACAGGATCGCCAATAGCGAGCATCTGCTCCAGCCAGTATTTGCGCACAGGTAGCATTTCGTTTATCTGTGATCCACTTTCGATTTGCATGTTCGTTACCTCTCCTCTACCAGAACGTCGAGGAATCCCCTCTTAATCGTGCTAAACCTTCTACGAAGAAATAGTCGCCATAAATAAGCGGCACGTCAATGTTTCTTCGCTCTGGGTAATGGCTTGTCCCATGCAAAATCAAGCCTTCCTCCGCCTCATCATCCCAAGCGCCGTAATTCTCGTACAGTGAGCGAAATATTCGCTCTCCAGCCGCTTGATATAGCTCCGATTCTTCCGAAGGAACTGAGCTTGCGATTTCTAGCAAACCGCAGGCTGCACAAGCGCCAGCAGAGGTATCGCGATAACGTTCTACACCTGATGGCAGACGGAAATCCCAATGCGGTACCGAATCCTCAGGCAAGTTCGCAAGGAAGAAATGGGCAACCCGCTTCGCTGCCTCCAAGTACCGAGCCTCGCCCGTATAACGATAGCTGAGCGCCATCCCGTAAATCGCCCACGATGCTCCGCGCGACCACGCTGAGTTTGGTGCAAAGCCTTGTCCGCCGTTCACACTTACAAATTCACCCGTATGCGGGTCAAAGACTACAATATGATTAACCGATCCGTCCGTCCGTATAAAATGCTCCAGCACCGTATCCGCATGCTCCATCGCCAAATGCTTAAATCTTGGGTCGCCCGTTGTCTCGCTCGCCCAGTAGAGCAAAGGTAGGTTCATCATGCAGTCAATAATCGCCCAGCCCTCATTGCGATCACCCTCACCCCATGGGTTCCAAGCTCTAATATAATTTCCTTTTACATTAAATCTACCGCTAAGTACACTAGCCGCTAACAGCGCTCGTCTGCGGGATTGCTCTTCACCAAGCAGCTTATAGCGGGCTACACTCGTTAGCGACCACATGAAGCCGATGTCGTGATCCAAGCGATCATAACCGAACAATACTTCATCCAATTGCTGCTCGCATGCTTCGGCAATATCTTTATATCGATCATCCTTCGACTCCGAATCACGGTACAGCAGCCATAACAAGCCCGGCCAGAAACCGGCTGTCCACCACTGAGGCGCCTCCAGCACATACGTTCCATCGACGCTCGCATGCGGAAATCTTGCACCAATCCGATTGCTCGTTCTCGTAACCTTCTCATGTACATTTGCCCAAGCTTCATTTGCCCAATTGATCTGCTCCATATCCTTACTCGCTCCTCGCATCGAATATTGTAGTTATGATTCAAATTGAAAAATAAAATTTGCAATCAACGGCACTTCAACTGCTGCTGCTCTCCATTCAAAATCAAGCGTATACCAGAATCGCTCAACGCCATAATGATCGATATCGCTCCTTGCGGTAACGACTGGCTTCCAAACCTGATGATCATAATTAATGAACAATTGGCGTTGTCCTGTTAAAATCACTCGACCTTCCTCCGCCAGCTCGGGAACTAGAAACGTAATGAAACGCTCTGTAACTTGCCGCTCAGCATCAGCTTCTTCTCCATTTGACATCATCCAAATCGTGTCCGTCAGCGTCAGGCGCGGCAGCTTATCCTTTTCCCAAAGGAATCGGCGCTCCAATCGCTCCAGCTTGGAATGGCCATACGCCGAGCTGATTTCCAGCGCTAACTTATCCATACACGCATTTGTTGACGCTTCCATAACAGCTGCTCGAAACACAGCCCCATTTTGCTGATGTGAGCCGTCTATAATAGGAACCGAATGACCCTGAGAGCCATTGCACCAAATCGAATACCGTTCCGGGCCAAAATATTTCGCCGTATATTTTCCGCTGCCCAAATCCGCTAAATAAGCTTGTCCATCCGCATGTACGATGAAATGGCCCACATCATTGTGGTTATGAGGCTCCTCATTATGGCCCCCTTTTGCCGCAAAGCTGTAGTTGCCGCCATTCTCGCTTGCATGTCTGGACAAGAGCCACTGCACATCAGATAAATAATAGGACTCGGCAGGCCAGATCGTTTTACTTTCAGTCGTCTTCATCCATTCTTCCTTCGCCCATAGCAAATTACGAATCGCCGGCGCCCAGCGTCCGCAATGATCAGCAGAATACTCCGCTCTAAGGCTAGCATCCGGTACAATGACCTCTGCAAACTCCTGATGCAGACAGCAGCTGAGTCCCATAAATATACCGCTTTCAGGACGCGAATCACTAAAGTTAACGACCGTGCTGCTTCCTGTAAAACATTTCTGCTGAAAAAGTGCAATCTCCTTCACCTTATTCGAAGTAAATAAGTTGATTTCTCCATCAGTTGCCCTTTTTAACATCTGTGCAAAATATACATAATATCCGAAACCATACTGCCAATATAAATAACCTTCCGCGCACGCGCCGTCATCGCCAAATCCACTCAAATAACAATCAAGCGAATGAAGCACACGTTCCAGCACTTGCGACAGCCTATGCGAATCCTCAATGAGATAAAGCGCCGCTACCCCAACCGAACCTGCGCATACAGCCGCCCAATTGTGATCCGCTGTCTCCCAACCGTATGGGCCTTGCTCCAAAAAAGGACGGAATAGGCGATTCTCTACCTCAGTCTCTATACGCCTTCGCAGCAAGTCCGGCAAACGGTCACCTAATAACAACTTTATCTCACTCAGTGCAAACCCAGTCTCCGCCGAAAATAAATCGATGTCCAGCCTATCTGATCCTTCATTAAAATGAGCAGGCAAACACCAAGTAAACTCATTGCAAACCGACCAGATCATATTAAGAGCGGCAGCTTCGTAATCTGCATTTTCCGGCTCCTGCAGCGCCATAATGACATACGAATTCAATCTTTTTCGCCTCTCAAAATATACTCGTTCATAAGCTAAGCGCTCTCCTGTATCTCCATAGACACGAAAGAGGGAGTAGGTGAGCTCGGGATCAGAGGTAAGCATGAAGCGATCGGCTTCCCTTTTAATCTCTTCAAGGAGCTGTTCATTAATGGACTGATTCCACAGTTGCGAACATGGCTTCCGCGTTTCGCCGCTTGAGGTAAGAAGCATCAGCCCTTTTTTCCTATGCTGCTGCAAAATCTCCTGTATCCGTTCACGTTTCATTTGTATAATCTCGCTCCTATTCTGCCTGCGCAGCTGCTGGCTTTATACTAAACGGGCATTAGGCTTGATATTCCAAACTTTCATAATCGTTGCACCTAAATTGTACCAGTAGTTTATGAATAGCAGAAGGCTGTAACAAAAAAAATACCGTACAGCGATTTCTCGCGCACGGTATTTCATGGTTTTCAGCTATTCGCCTTTATAGTACAATCCACCCAAAATAAATAAGGTTAAATCCTCGACGATCGCTTCCTGTGATGAACGTTCTTCTTCATGCAAGATAGCCCAATATTGGCTATTCCGATGAAAGAGCAACGTACCGATAATGGAAAACAAAGTGTTATCTAAGGAGTTGAATTGAAATAATCCTTGTTCCCTGCCCTCTTTGAGCCAGTAGCGGAGCTTCCCCCACATCGGCATCACATGCTTGCGTATCTTTTCAATTCGATCCGTGTTCATGATAACTTCTTGCTGAATAATGTTAATTAATTGATAGTCGCTGTAGCGGAAATTAGTTACCTCACGAACAATAAGTCTAACACCCTCTACCGGATCTATCTGCATGGGGTCTAGCTCGGCAATTTGATTGTTTGGAAAATAATAATCAAATAAAGCATAGAACATATTTTCTTTCCCGCCAAAATGATACGAGACGAGCGCAACGTTAGCTCCAGCCTCTTCGCATATTTGCCTAACGGTCGTTTTATCGAAGCCGTTTTCCGCAAACAGCTTTTTGGCAGCTGACAATATTCTAATTTTAATATCCGCATCTCCTGTTGTCATGACGGGCCCCCATAAAAACAATATCTTTTATTTTGAACCACACTAAACCAACAGCAACTGCATTTGAATTATCGTTTTTGCCCTGCAATAACTGCTGTAGGCTGTACTACAGGAGCGGCTTGGCGCTTCAGCGCAACCGCAGCTACGCTAACCGCAAAGGCAACGACAGCAATAACGCTAAGTGACAAAGAGTCAGCTGTAGCCGCTGGGCCGCCGAACAAAATATTCATCGTACCTTCAACTGCATACGTCGCTGGAAGAATATCACCAAGCTTGACGTAAAAGTCGGATAACAATTCACGCGGTACGATCGCACCAGAGGTAACAAGCTGTGCCGACAATAAAATAATATTGAACAGCATACCGCTTAAACCAAACAGGTAAATAAACATTTGCGAAACGAATATAAATGTTAATACGAACATCAGCTGGAACAACCAGATATGAAGGAATCCTTGTTCCATCTGACCGCCAAATGCAGCGAGCAAGGAAGAACCTACTAACGAAACAATGACACCTGCTCCTACATTAATTACGCTTCTTGCGCCGAAACGTTTCCATCTGCTTGTTGTTGCTCCTAGTGAAAGGGAAGATTGCTCAAAATTCATACCCATGATCATCGCGCCGACATAAGAAGCAAGCACCAGCATCATCGGAACCATTTGATTGTTCATTCCTTGTATCACGTTCGTTGACTGAATTTCAGATTTAACACGCTCTGACAATCCTTGTGCCGCTGCTCCAGCTTGCTCTGCTGGCAGCTGCATGTTGCCAAGTACGGTTTGAATGCCGCCCGTTACGGCCTGCTTATTTACTTCTGCTGTTATTTGTCCGGCTGCACCACTCATAATACTTTTAATCAGTGCTGGATTTGATTCGTTTATTACATATTGAATGGAGGCTGTACCATCGGCTGCGGAAGCCTTCTGAGAGAAATCCGCCGGTATCCATACGACCATCTGCAACTCACGCTCATTCAGCTGCTGCTTCGCCTCATCGATGCTGCTGATTTCACTCATGTTAAAAGGCAAGTTCTGAACAAGGTTGCCAGCAATCTTCTGTCCCATCTGTGCATCTTCATTCACAATAGCAATATGCAAATTTTGTACGCGGTCCGTAACACCGTTATAACCTGTCATCCAAATGACCGAAAAAATAACTTGGAACATGATTGCCGTAAATATACCAACGATAGTCGTTGGACGTTTCATAAAAGCAATTAGTGCGTTTTTCAATATGATCCACTCCCGTTTTCTCTATTTAAACAATCGTTTTAAACAACTGTTTAAATATTATGCGGAAATGACGTTTTTGTCAACCACGCAAACTCGCCTTCGGCGTCCTCTGGATTCTGAAGCAGCTTTGACGGAGAACTATAAGCACGTTATAAGCTTCTTATATTAAAAAAAAAGAAGAAGAGGACATTCCCCTTCTTCTTCCTATGCTTCAGACATTGACTCGCCATATTCCGCTTCCCATTTTGCATCAGCGGCAAGCTGCTTTTTGTGTACCGAGCCTGATAAGAACACACTAATCTCATATAGAACGAGTAATGGGATTGCCACTAATATATCCGATATGAAATCCGGGGGCGTAATCATAACTCCGATAAGCACCATGATGAAATACGCTAGACGGCGCATTTTGCGCAGCCGCTGTGGATTCACTAAACGAATAGCTGTCAAAAACATGATGACTAGCGGCAGTTCGAATAACAGCGATATCGGAATGAGCAGATTAAACATAAACGTAAAATACTGCGCGATACCATATGTTTCCTCAAGGTTTAAATGCTGTGATACTGTTCTTGTAAAATTAAAAGCGAGTGGAAAGACGACAAAATAAGAAAACGCCAATCCAATTAAAAACATGATTAGTGCAAACGGAACATATTTAAGCGTGGAACGCTGCTCGTTCTTGCGCAAAGCCGGCTTTACGAATGCCCATAGCTGATATGCAATAACAGGCAAAGAAATAATTAAAGCGATGACAAATGCAAATTTCATATACATGCCAATGCCATCCCAGAGGGAAAACGTATGTAACGAAATTGTATTAGCAGGCTTCTGGCTCATTAGAAAGTTATAGGTAGGCTGTGCAAATATAAGTCCGACGACTAAGCCTAACGTTAAAATAATAAGCACGTAAATGATCCGCTTGCGCAGCTCGCCAAGATGCTCCAAAAGCGGCATCAACCCTTCTTCACGAAGAAGCGCTTTACGTGATTTATGCTCCGATTTGCTGTTTCCTTCCGATCCCACCTGCACTGTACCTCCTTCGCCTAGCGGTAAACCTTTTTTTCAAGAAAAAAGCGGGCCCGATTAATCCGGCAGCCGCTTATTGTCTTTATCACTATTTTCCGAGCGACTCACTTCAACACGGCTCGAATCTTTGTCCTTGCGATCACGGTCACGATCATCATCATCCATGATCTCTCTTGCTCCGGATTTAAACTCACGCAATGTCCGTCCGAATGCACGTCCAAGTTCTGGAAGCTTGTTTGGTCCAAATAGTAGCAAAGCAACCAACACGAGCAGTATAACACCTGTTGCACCAATTCCTGACATTTGCCAACCTCCTCGTAATTTTATGTAGCAGCATCATTATTAAGCAGTTCATACTTAACAGCTGTTTAAGCCGCCATATCCCATGCTGACAATATCTTCACGAACAATCGTATCTCCCGCAAGTATCCGCGGCAGCAGCACATCAAATGATGTATATGGATCATGCATGACGCATCCTGGAAGCCCCAATATCGGCACTCCGTTTAAATATCCAATAAGCAGCATTGAGCCTGGCAGCATCGGAGTTCCATAACTCACGATATCCGCGCCTGTTTCCTTTATGGCTCCAGGAGTGCGATCGTCGGGATCTACCGACATTCCGCCAGTCACTAGTATCATATCATAACGTTGTGCAAGCAAATAGTGTATTTCCTTGACAATTGTTTGTCGATCATCGGGTGCAAAACGCTGCTCTGCAACTTCTGATCCAAGCTCCTCGAGCTTGCTTCTTACTGCCGGACCAAATTTATCTTCAATTCTTCCGTTAAAAACTTCGCCGCCCGTCGTCAACAAACCGACGCGAAATTTACGGAAAGGGCGAACGCGCAGCGGTGAAGCTCCGCCATTCGCTTCACGATATTCGGCGGCAAGCCTCTCCACCGTCTCCACCTTTGATTTTGGTACGACAAGCGGAATGGCTCTTGTTGCAGCCAGCGCTTGTCCTGGCTTAACGACTGTTTTTGCCTTAATCGTTGCTAATGCAATTTCACCAAGCTCATTAATGGCATCAACTAACGCCTTATCAATCTCCGCAAGGCCCAGCTGGTTTGCTTTAATGCTCACCTTGCCCTCATGCGGCTCTGAAAGAATGAGTTTCTCGTCATATAACGCTTCAGCCATTCGAATGGCTGCATCATCCTCATGAAGCTCGTTTTCTCCAAGCTCCATAATATAGATATGCTCCTTGCCAATATCAAGAAGATTAGGAATGTCTGCTTCTACTACGACATGACCTCTTTTGAACAATCGACCTTTAAACTGACCTGGAATAATTCGCGTTAAATCATGAGCCAGTCGCAGCCCGATCGCATCATATACGGAAACTTCTCTTAGTGTCGTCGATCCATGTTGTTCTATTCCGTTCTTAGCATGATGCTGCTGCTGACTCATACGCTATGTTCCCCCAGTTCTCCGGATAAAATGCCCAGAGCATGCGGCAATTGATCCATGATCGCCATTAAGCTCTCGTGTACGCCCTTTGGGCTCCCAGGCAAGTTAACGATTAATGAGCTGCCTCTAATGCCGCAGACGCCTCTTGAGAGCATTGCTCTTCTTGTTTTTTGGAGAGCGCCCATACGCATCGCTTCCGCAATCCCCGGAACAGCACGGTCAATAACCTTGAGCGTTGCCTCGGGCGTAACATCGCGCTCTGCAAGACCTGTACCGCCCGTTGTAAGCACAAGATCCGCATGGAAGTACTCTGTCATTTCAATAATGGCTGCCATTATCTCATCCTGCTCATCCGGTACAATCCGATAATCAATAATTTCTCCACCCAGCTCTTCCTCAACCAATTCACGGATAACCTGGGCACTCGTATCCTCACGTTCTCCACGTGATCCTTTATCGCTTGCTGTTAAAATTGCTACTTTCCACCGCATTTACCATTCCTCCCATTCCTATTTCGCTCATGGGTTTGACGAAATTCGATAATCGCCGCTTTTTCCGCCCGTTTTTGAAACCAGCTGCGTAGGACCGATAACCATATCCTTTTGCAGCGCTTTGCACATGTCGTAGACCGTTAGAGCTGCGGCAGACACGGCTGTCAGTGCTTCCATTTCCACGCCGGTTTTTCCAGTTGTCTTTACTGTACCTTCTATGTAAAGCTCATCCGTTCCGTTATCGCTGAAAACCACATTGATGCCTGTGAGCGGTAGCGGATGGCACATTGGAATCCAATCTGACGTTTTTTTGGCAGCCATAACTGCAGCAACCTGAGCCACAGCCAGTACATCGCCCTTCCCAATCTTGCCAGCCTTAATTTGTTCTAATGTATCTTGGTTCATCGTTATTCTGGTTTGAGCGACTGCCGTGCGGGAAGTGACTTCCTTGTCAGAGATGTCTACCATTCGTGCCCGGCCCTGCTCGTTAAAATGTGTCAACTCCACCTCAAACGCTCCTTCTAGCGCTAATGAACGGGTTCGCCTTTAACGTTCATAGCTCGCTTGGCAATCATTCAGCTGTATTTCCTCTAAAATAAATACATGTTTTTTTCAGTAATCAAGCCATCCATTTTCAAATCATGCAACTCGAGTGGCACCTCATCGATTAGCTGCGCCTCGAACGCTATTCCAAGCCAGTGCGGCTTAGAGGCATTGTTTTGAGAGGATTCAACAAAGCGGTCATAATAACCGCCTCCATAACCAAGCCGGCCTCCTTGAAGATCAAAGGCTAGTCCCGGCACAAACACAACACCCAGTTCACAATTGTCCTTAAAAGGCTGAGCTGTATTCGGATTCGGCTCCATAATCCCATATGCACCAGGTATCAGATCATCCCAGCTCCGCAAGGTATAGAGCTCCATGGAACGATCTGCTGCGATGCATCTTGGCGCAATGACTTCTCGCCCTGTTCGCCAGCCCCATTCAATGAGACCCGACAAATCAAGCTCGCTCCGAAAAGACACGTACACCATAAACGCGCCGATCGAATGGCTTTCAATATAAGCCATCGCTTTCGTGCATGCTGCTTCTGACCATAATCGCCGCTGCTCGACTGGTAATTTATTTCGTTTTATCGTTATCTGACTTCGTATGTAAGCCTTATCGCCCCGTTGATTTGGTTCAACCAAAAGCATTCACCTATTCTAGTTCCCATCATTTTCTTTCATTAATTGTAGTTTAACATTGTTGTGCAACTTTCGCCAATGCTAGCGCTCGTTTATGGTACACTAATATGTAGTATGAGCATTCGTTCTTTACCATTTATTTGTTGGAGGTTTCAAAATGCTGCTGCAGGTTTCTAACGTAACAAAAAGCTACGGCGTAAATGTCGTATTATCCAATATTTCGATGCAAGTGCTGGAACGAGAACGTATTGGTCTCGTAGGTGTGAACGGTGCAGGCAAGTCTACACTGCTCAAAATCATTGCAGGCGAAATGTCCGCAGATTCTGGCGCTATTCATAAAGCCAAAGAAACTAAAATTGGTTATCTCGCTCAGAATAGCGGATTGCAATCCAATCGAACGATTGGTGAAGAAATGCTTGCCGTTTTCTCGCATCTAATTGAAGCAGAGCAAGAGCTTCGTGATCTTGAAGTCAAAATTGCAGATCCCGAACTTCATCAGGATGAGAAACGTTATACAGCCATACTCGATCGTTATGCCAAGCGTTCAGATTGGTACCGAGAGCAAGGCGGCTTCGAGGTCAACACGCGTATTAACAGTGTTCTTCACGGTATGGGTTTCGGAACATTTCCAGCTGACACTTTAATATCAACATTAAGTGGCGGCCAGAAAACACGGCTCGCACTCGCTCGCATATTGCTTCAGGCACCAGATCTGCTCATGCTTGATGAGCCTACCAACTATCTCGACATTGAGACTTTAACGTGGCTAGAGTCCTATTTGCGCGGATATTCAGGTGCCATCTTAGTTGTATCCCATGATCGTTACTTCCTAGATGCTCTTGCTCAAACGATTATCGAAATCGAGCGTCATACCTCCAAGCGCTACACCGGAAATTACAGCCGCTATATGGAGCTGAAAGCTGCCGAATACGAAATCAATATGCGTCAATTCGAAAAACAGCAGGACGAAATTTCGCGTATGGAGCAATTTGTGCAACGAAATATTGTTCGTGCTTCAACGACCAAACGTGCACAAAGCAGACGGAAAGCCTTGGACAAAATGGATCGCCTGGACAAACCGCAGGGTGATTTGAAAAAAGCTCATTTCACTTTTGAAATCGAGCGTTCAACAGGCAAAGACGTACTTGCAGTTAGTGATGTTTCCGTTGTTTTCCCGGGTAAGGACACACCTATCTTTAAAAATGTATCCTTCCAGCTCACTCGTGGTGAAACCGTTGCATTAATTGGTCCGAACGGGATTGGGAAGTCAACATTGCTAAAGGTTATTGTCGGTCAAAATGAACCAACAACAGGTACAATTAAGTTTGGAACTCACGTCAAACTCGGCTACTATGACCAAGAACAAACGAGGCTGAACGGCCAAAATACTGTTCTTGAAGAGGTCTGGGGCAGCTACTCCCATATGGAGGAGGCACGTATTCGTACGGTGCTCGGCAACTTCTTATTTAGCGGCGAAGACGTACTCAAGCGAATTTCTTCCCTTAGCGGCGGTGAGAAAGCACGTGTATCTCTAGCGAAGCTTATGCTTGCAGAGGCCAATGTCCTTATTTTGGATGAGCCTACCAACCATCTCGATCTATTTAGCAAAGAAGTTCTTGAAGCTGCATTGCTTGACTATGAAGGAACCTTGCTCTTCATTTCACATGATCGTTACTTCCTAAACAAGATGGCTGAACGAATTGTCGAACTAAAGTCGTCAGGTACTGATCATTTCCTAGGAAATTATGACGAAATGATAGAGAAAAAAAGTGAAATCGAAGAAGCACGGCTCGAAGCACTGTCAAAACAAGCTTCAAACTCAAAAACAACAGCCGTATCCGACATTTCACCTGCCAACTCTTACGAGGCGGACAAGCAAGCAAAACGTGAAGAACGTACACGTCAGCGTAAAATTGAACAATTAGAACTGGAAATCGCTACGCTGGAGCAGCAAATAACCGATTTGGAATTACAGCTCACTGATCCTGCGATTTTTAATGATTACATCCGTATTCAAGAAATTCAAGCTGCCATTGAAGCTGTCAAAACCTCACTATCGACCGCATATGAGGAATGGGAACAATACATGTAAGTTTCGTAAATCAATTCCTAAATCAATTAAAACCGGCAGCTTAAGGATAATCCTTTAGCTGCCGGTTTTATTCATTCCTATCCTACTTTAACCACCTAAACAAGCTAGAGTTAACTAACCTAATTCTAGTATTGTTCTAAGCTGATCAAGCCTAAACGCTGTGCTTCCTTAATTGCTTCCGAACGGGACCGCACGTTGAGTTTATCAAATATACGCGACAGCTGATATTCGACATTCCGCTGGCTAACATGAAGCATGGCTGCCAATTCTTTATTGCTAATTCCAGTAGCTACTTCATGTAATATGGTCTGTTCTTTCTCATTAATAGACACATCTTCAACAGCTACTTCTGTCCGTCCAATCGTTACTTCATGCCTTCTAAGCTGCTTCAACAGGGTAATCGGTATAACCGTGTCCCCTCTCATCGCACATCGAATCGCATTATGAAGCTGTTCTCTTGATACTGTTTTGGAAATAAAACCAGAGACGCCTGATTCAATAAGCAAGTTAAAATGTGAGCCAATCTCATAGCCCGAGTAAATAATAACCTTGCGCTCCGGATCCTGTTGAATAAGACGTTTCGTTAATTCCAATCCACTAATGCCTGGCATATTCAAATCACATAAAATGAGATCAAATTGCTGGATTTGTACAATATCGAGCGCTTCAATGGCGGACAAAACGACCGATACCGACATCTCGCTGTCTTGCTCAATCATTGTTTTGGTTCCTTCTCCGACAGAAGGATGGTCATCAACTAATAAGATACGAATCACGCGATATACCCCTCTCCGATCTACCGGCTGTCATGATCTCTGGCAGCAAGATGACAACCTCTAAGCCGTTACCGCTTTCCGAATAAAATGATATGTCACCTTCCAGACCAGTCACCCGCTCTTTAATGCCTGACAAGCCCATATGTTCAAAAGAAACACTCATTTGATTTACATCCATACCGACACCATCATCTTGATATCGGAAATATATCGTTCCTTTGCGCAGCTCAAGCTCAAGAACAACTAATTTAGCTTGAGAATGTTTGTCCGCATTACGCAGCAATTCCTGTACGATCCGGTAAATCGCCGTAATTTGTTCCTCGTTAAGCGGACGATTAAATGATTTTGCACGAAAATCCACTGCAAAGTTAACACGCATTTGAGTATGCTCGATAATCGATTCAACAGCCTCGACTACTCCCATCTCCTTCAAAAGCGGTGGACGCAGTTCATTGCAAGTTTCACGAATTTGATGGATAACATCGAGTAATCCTTCTTTAATATCCTCCAGCTCGCGTCCCAAACTATTCGAAATCGGATAGTCCATCATAATGGCTTCAAGCTTCCGGTACCAAAGCAGCTGATCTTGCAGCGCTGAGTCATGCAAGTCAGCAGCAAGTTTTCTTCTCTCGTTCTCAGACAAACAGAATAGAAGGCGCAGCACCCATGGTGAAGTTGAATGCTCTTTGCGAACCTCCGACTCTAAATCCTCAATTAAACCTTCAATTAAATATAGATTCTCAAATACGATGCTGGAATAATTGGACATCGTCTTAAGCCAACGAAGCTCGTCCGAATTAAAGCGCGTATGATTGGTTTTCATGCCGATCCACAAAATATGGTACCTTGACCTTTGTCTGCCTATTACGAGACCGAGTCCATAAGGCAGCTCGATTAATTCGCCCACCTGTAAGGAATTTACAGTTCCGAGCAAAAACTCGGCAGTGATAAGTTCCTCAGGATGATCGCCCATCGGGTATACGGTATTCTCCGTTTGCTCAATAAGTAAAAAAGTAATCCGACTAACTGGCAGCAGATCACTAATCTCTTGTTTAAGCACAGCTTCCAAATCGCTTTGCTTCATTACTCTAGCGATTTTTCGCGAGAAACGATCCAGACTATCCTGATAACTATACATCGCCTTAAAGAGCTTAGGTCTGAACCTTTGATCAATTTGTTCCTTCCCATATAAAAACAACGTCATTCCGATGTAAATGACAAAAAATACGCCAAACCACGCGGACCATGACGGATTGTTCTCTCCTAGTAATACGAACGCTACAAGTGCCGCCACAATGACAGCTGGAATAAAGGCTAGCGCCGTATAATATTTAAATCTAGTTAGAATAAAGTCAATATCAAATAATTGATTTGAGGTAGACAGATAGAAATAAACGATAGGTAATAAGAATAGGAATAGCGCAGTAAAAGCGGCTGGAAAAACTTGGTCTTTGCCAATAATTTGAGGCAGCAAGTTCATTAATGCAAACGGAGTAAAAGCAACTAGATGCGAGATCAACGTGATTGTGAACAGAGAATGCAGCTTTGTACGCCGGTGCTTGATAAACTTTCGCACAAGCATATAAACGCATACAAAATTACCTATCAGCACAGAACTGCTATAGGCTATTTGAATATAGGTATAGATATTGTTTGACGCTAAATTTGTCCAGATATAAATCAAGCTTATGATCCCTACAAAACCCACAATCCCATATAAAGTGTTCAATATTGATTTACTAATAAAATGAACATCGAATCGCTTTAAATAAATGTTCATGAAGCTCATAAACAGCAATGGTATGTTGGGTAGAACCAAATAAATAATAGTAAGCCCTACAGAATCGCTTCGACTTGATGCTGCAGAACTATAGTAACTTAAGCCAATCGAAATAAAAAACAAAATAAGAATGATTACAGCCTTATCATTCCTTCGTTTTGCATACAAAAATCCTGAAAATGCACAAAAAATAATGAGTGAAACACCAGGGATATACAACTGAATCAGCAGCTCCCATAACGAATGGTCGCCTGTCCACCCCTTGGGAAACTCAATTTTCTGTGTAACTTTATCCTTATGTAAAACAAGAACGTAATCTGCGGATTCAATTGAATTATATTTCTTCACATACTCAAAATCCTGTACTGAATCACCGTTTATTTCTAAAATCTGATCGCCTATTTCAATACCTTTTACATCCGCTTGTCCCGCTGGTTCTATCGACTTAACAAAATAACGATTACCTGGCTCCTCCACTAGTACAGCACCGATTGAAGGAATTCTTACGATTACCGAGGTTAAGTATAAAACAGAACCTAACAAGACAAACAGGAAGAGGATTGCAACAATTCGGTTAAATAAGTTAGGTCTCATGCACTCCTCTTCCTTCCTTACAAATCAGTATGCTAATTCCACATGTATGCGTAGCCGCTATTTTTTTCGTTTTTGTTCTTTAGTTCGCCAAGAAGAGCGCGTTGTTCAGCAACTGAAACACCTGCTACTTGCAATTGTCCACCCATAGCCATAGACATTTTTTCAGTGTTGCTTACCAACTGACGAATAGCTTCTTTTAACATATTAACTCCTCCGCTTCTCTACTACTATATTAGTAATCTTTTCTTCTTCTCTACTATAACAGGAATAGATACGACAGGAAACGCAAAAGTGATTCGTATTTACCGAAAGACGTTTTGCGTGGTTTGTTGTTATGCATTTTTAGAGTTTATTATGTGCAAAAATTCCGCTTTCCAAGGACTTATTTCCTGTATGGAGTCTACTAATTCCTCAAAGCGGTTATAGTGCATCCGACTCATGACAGAGCCATATAATATAGTTCCTGTTCTTTCACAGGTTTCAAGAAAAAGCTCTCTTTTCATCGCAATTTCTTCGGAAGTTAACCGACCCTCAAAATACTCTTTAATCCAGCGATCCTCTTCTGCTTCTCCTTCTATTAAATACAGAGTAAGCAAGGTGCATTTACGTTGAAGAAAATCACTTTTTTCATCCCATCGCAGCAAATCTCGGAGGTCATTTTGAATTTGAGCTGAAACACCTATTTCTAGCGCATATTCTGCTACGGTTTCATTCCAAGGGCGACCAGCCAATATTACGCCGGCCATACACGCTAGTTGAAGAAGCGTAGCAGACTTTTGTTTGACGACATCCAAATAGGACTCCTCGTCCTTCATTTCATTCATAATATCAAGCATTTGACCATTTGCGGCCTTCAAAAGCTGCGCATTCATCATTTCTGTGAGTGCCAATCGAATCTCATGATTAGATGTGCTGCTTAACATTGCTTGCTGCGACAAAGTTAGTAGAGAGGAGGCTACATGAATGGATATAGGCATTGGGACTTTCATCCAAGGCTTGCTTGGAACATCCTGATCCTGCAAATCATCCAATATATCCGACGCCAAAATAAATAGTTCGACTGCAGCAGCTGCTTTTATGGGGTCTTCGCCTTTTCCGCCAAACATGCGGTAATGAATAACCGTCAGTTGACCAAATCGAATCGTCTCTTCAAGCTTGTCCGCAATAAACTGCTCTGCATAACGTGCAAGAGGCTCAGCTGTAAAGAAACGCTGAACCAATAATTGCATGTGTTGACCAATGAGTGGAATACAATCGTTCACAATCGATCCTCCGCCAAATCAAGATCATTATATTATACTACTAAATCGTTACATAAACATACGCTGAAATACAGTTACAAATCGTCCTAACCGATGTAGTGTCCTTATGCCGTTGCAGTCGTCTCTGCGCTTTTGTTTTTTTTGCTTTTGATCTTCTTGCTTCTGACTCTCCCCCTCATTCATTTGATTGATTAAGTTTGTAATCATCTCCATTCTCTTCTCCAATAGTTTTCTGCGCTCGACTGACGGACTTTCGATGCGATCTCGATGATCCATTTACTAAAAAGCCCTCCTTGAGGAATACATGTGCAATAAACATACTTTTAGTTTTTGTTTTTCTTATATGCTGACACTCCCATTCATCTCAACTGCGTGATGCATATAAACGGCTTCCATTGTCATGCCACCGCCAGGCAGCTGTGCAATAAGTGTAGAGGGGTTGTCGCAAGTAATGAATTCTCCCTTGCGCATCACACATACGCGATCGCAATTGCGCTGAATTTCCTCCATATCATGAGAAGCGACAATAATTGTTTTCCCTTGTTGTCTAAGAATCTGCAGCAGTGACCAATAATCACGTTTGGCTTGCGGATCCAGTCCTGTTGTGGGTTCATCCAAAAATATGATTTTTGGATCGTTCACCAATGCGATAGCTAGTGCCGTACGTTGTCTCCAGCCGCCTGATAAACGTTTAACTAGTTTATCCGAATATGGGCTAAGCCCAAACTGTTCAATGATGTGATCCAAATTATTTTTCCGTTTATAAAAACCTTGAAAAAGCTCCATTGCCTCTCGAACATTCATTTTATCTACTAAGGTTGTGCTTTGCAGATGAATTCCGATGTCTTCCTTCAATTTTTCTGCATCCAGCACCACATCATGTCCATAGATGCGTATGCTGCCTTGGTCGGGCATACGAATCCCCATTAGCATCTCTAGCAACGTCGTTTTTCCCGCGCCGTGCGTACCGATAATACCGAATATTTCACCTTCGTTTACTTTGAAGGAAACCTGATCTACTGCCTTATTCGCACCATAGTACTTGCTGACCGAGCTTACCTGAATGATCGTTTGCTTATCCATTCCTTGGTTAACCTCCATTCACACTTAAGCATTGCCTATCACTAAAAGCTATAAGGTGAGATTTATGTTTTGGTATGCGTCATAGTTTCAAGATAACGCATACCGTTAACTTTTTCACCGAAAACCTGTCTAGTAATTCACGCAATTTTTTTGCGTGACCGCAATGCTAGCGCAAATCAAAAGGAAGCTTACTAATGATTCCAAAAGCTGCTATAAACAACCAATCACCTTTATCCACAGAGATATCAACAGTTCTGTATAAATTGTTAGTTAATTCTGTCGATAGTACCTACGTATAAGAGTAGCATTTTAGCGGAATCCGTCGTTTTATAGGTACAATTTCTTACATTTATTTATTTTATCCACGTTATACACATTATCCACAGTTATACACCGCAAATAATATCCCCTTTCCGTTCACATTATTGATGTTTCGTAAATCCAGTGTTTTCGGGCATTTCACTCTTTTATCCACAAAATGAAGCCTCTTTGTGGATAACTTTGTGCACAACACTAATTTTGGTAATTTTTTATGGCTATTTTCTAATTCCGATATAAAGTAAATGTGAAGCTGAACCTAATAAATGAATATTTTCAGCAGAATCATAAATCATTTGCATGAAATCGGAGAATTGTTTGTTTCCCTGAGACCTCCAATAATCGAACTGCTCCGTTGTAAGTGCTCCTGCAACGCTGGAGGAACCAATCAACTTGACCGTTTCAAATCCTTGGGTTTCCATAAACGGCTTAATCGCATCGATATCATAGTAATAGGCTCCCGTGAATCTGCCTTCATCTGTATGATTAAAAACGCCGGAATCCATAAACTGCTGAATCTCATCCATTGAATCGAGAGGCTTCCAGTTTTGCGGATATGCAAGAGCATTTAGCAAATGCCTAATACGTGTCATAAAGGCGATAAACACATAACCTCCGCTCCGTGTTACACGATATAGCTCCTTAACCGCCTGTTCACGATCCTCTTCCTTCTGTAAATGATAGAGCGGCCCCATCATCAATGAAACATCAAATGTCTCGTCGGCAAACGAGCTCAAGCTTCTAGCATCTGCAACGTGGAAACCTTTAAAACGATCTGTAAGCCCAAGCTCCTCTGCCTTCTCAGCGGCTAATTGTACCAGCCTTGGTGTCAAATCTGTTAACGTGACATCATAACCGCTAGCAGCTAGTTCCATCGCATATTTTCCAGGCCCGGCGCCATTATCCAAAATATGTCCACGCTCAGGCAAGTAATTTCGAATAAAATGCCAGTTGACGATAAACTCAAGGGGCGCTCTATCGAGACGCCCCCATTCATCAAACTGATTATAATATTGAATAATTTCACTCATCGCATATACCTCCTTGAGGTTTTATGCCAACAGCAGCGCTTATTCCCATAATAGAAAGAACTTACTCTACTATGGGAAAAGCAATCCGTTGGCCTTATGAGAAATTAGTTGGCAGCTTTAGTTTGGATTTCTTCTACTACTCTGCTGCCTGTCGTCATAACTGCTTGATTGCACGCTGAAACATAAGCTTGAGCAGCTGCAAGCACAATATCACTATGAATGGATGTACCGCGGAATCGTTTCTGTTGATGAATAATGCTGACGACCGCTTCACCGTGCGCATCCTCGCCGGTTGATAGCGAATGAAGCTCCAAATCCTCGAACTCCGCTGCTACTGGAATCGCTTGTTGAATGGCATGGATGACTGCCTCAATGGGGCCGCCTCCCATTGCAATATAAGATTGTTCTACACCAAACTCATTCTCACGGATGGTAACCGTCGCTGTACGTGAAGGCTGCGTACCCGCGTGAACATGCAGATCAACCAGTACATATGGATCTGGCTGCGTCTGTGTCAGCTCACCTGCGATACGAATCAATTCATCATCTGTCACGATTTTTTGAGCATCAGCGACTTCCTTGAATTTATCGTACACATCCTGCAGCTGCAGTTCTGTCATATCGATGCCATACTCAGCAAGGCGATGTTTAATCGCATGGCGGCCGGAATGCTTGCCTAATATAATCATGTTCCGCGAAATACCCATCGCTTCCGGATCCATAATTTCATACGTGTTGCGGTTTTTCAGCAAGCCGTCTTGATGAATGCCCGATTCATGCTGGAATGCATTGCGGCCAACGATTGGCTTATTGTAAGCAATCGGGAAATGCATCGCGCGACTAACCAAACGAGAGGTTTCATAAATTTCGCTAATTTTAATGTTTGTTTCTGCTTTAATAGCATCCTTGCGCGTTTCTATTGCCATAACCAGCTCTTCTAGAGAGCAGTTGCCAGCCCGTTCGCCAATCCCGTTTACAGTCACTTCGATTTGCGTGGCACCTGCATTAATAGCCGAAATACTGTTAGCTACAGCAAGGCCTAGGTCATTATGACAATGGGCACTATATCTCACCGTTTCTCCGCCTCTGGCTTGCTTGCGCACCGCACGGAACAGCTCGCTCATTTCCTCTGGCATAGCATAACCAAGCGTATCAGGCAGGTTAATGATAGTCGCACCTTCCGCAATAACCGCCTCAACGAGCTGAATGACAAAGTCTCTGCCAGATCGTGTGGAATCCATTGCAGAAAACTCGATTTCATCTACGAATTGCTTGCCGTAAGCAACCATATCTCTCGCAATCTTAATGACCTCTTCCCGAGATTTGCGAAGCTGATGATTAAGATGAATATCGGAGGAGGATATAAACAAGTGAAGGCGTCTGCGTGCTGCATCCTGTGTCGCTTTCACTGCAGCGTCAATATCAACCTTTACCGCTCTCGCAAAACCTGCGATCTCTACATGCTGAAGCTCACGTGAAATTTGCTGTACAGCCGCGAATTCGCCTGGGCTGGAAACCGGGAAACCTGGCTCAATAACATCAATGCCAAGCTTGCCAAGCTGGCGTGCAATAATAATTTTACGTTCAGGATCAATCGAAGCACCTGGTGACTGCTCGCCATCACGAAGAGTTGTATCAAAAATTTGGATTTTTTTCATTTCGTTTGTCATTGTTAATTCCTCCTAGGGATTCGTTTGGATGTATTTTTTTAATTTTTGGGTACAAAAAAAAGCGCGACGTCTCCTTGTAAGAGACGACGCGCTTACGCTGCCGTGGTACCACTCTAATTGACCGGTTCTTGCTGCAGAAGCTTAAACAATGCTGCCTTGCAAAAAGGCAATATTGAATAGCTTGCTGCGGGAACCGAGCCCGCTTAAATGCCCGATGACGGCGGCTAACCGTAACGTTGTAGACAAAAACTGTCTTTTATGACAGCTTGCTTCCCACGTTCCGCTCCCAGGCGAGATTCAAACCTCAGCTTCGACTGCGTCACACCACCCCGCAGCTCTCTGTACGATTTCAATTCGTTCATCCGCTTTTGATGAACATATCTTGAAATTCATTTTGCCAGCCTACTGTTCTACTGCTCCTGTTCATTGCGTTTTCACTCTATATGGATTGTTGATAATCATTAATTCGTTAAATCCTTCACTTCAAGACAACAAGAAAAACCTGTCATCTCTTGAATCAAGAGACGACAGGTTATTATGACCCGCGCGGTACCACCCTTGTTGACACCCATACGTTCGCAAACGAGCAGGGACGCCCAACTTAAGCATATGGCCAACTCCGGATGTTGACTCACATGCACCCGATTACGGTGGTTAACCGTAACAATGTACCTGCATGGCTATCAGCATGAACTCATGCTGCCATCGTTTCCACTGTTCCGCTCCCAGGCGAGTTTCAAGCATCCTTCGACTGCGTTGCACCATCCCGCAGCTCTCTTGTGTCATAACGACGTATGAATGATATACATTCATAGTGACGTTTCAGACATTCCCGGACAAGCTTTACTATTCCTGTTCTTTGCGTTTGTAACGTATGAAGTTGAAGTTTGAAGTATTGTTGCTTATTATATGCTCTAATAAATTGTCTGTCAATTCCAATTGAAATAATTTTTTATTAGCCCCTATTCGGCCAATGAATGTGGCATATTGCTCACTGACCAGCTCTCAAGCGATAAACCAGGGTCAGCTTTCATGTCAAGATCTGTGAATTGCGACCGTTTTAACTTCAAATAAGCCGCTGCTCCAATCATTGCAGCATTATCTGTACACAGCGAATTCGGCGGTATGAGCAGAGGCACACGTTCTGACACGCACTTCGCACTTAAAGCTGCCCTCAAGCCCTTATTCGCAGCCACGCCGCCACAAAGCAGCAGCTGCTTCGCGCCATATTGTTTGACTGCGCGCAGAGCTTTTGTGACGAGCACCTCAGTGACTGACTCTTGGAATCCGCGAGCAAGTGCCGCCTCATTCAGGACTAAGCCCTTCATTCTCGTCTGATTAATAACCGCTAGTACTGCTGATTTCAAGCCGCTAAAGCTAAAATCATAGCTATCCGGTTCCAGCCATGCACGAGGCAAAGTAATCGATTCCTCTGCTTCGACTGCAAGCTTGTCGATATGCGGCCCGCCTGGGTATGGCAAATGCAGCGCCCGCGCTACCTTGTCATACGCTTCACCGACTGCGTCATCCCTAGTACGGCCAACGACTTGGAAATCACCTTCACTTTTTAACAGCACTAACTCTGTATGGCCCCCCGAAACAACTAGCGCCATACATGGATATATAATGTCATGAACGAGCTCATTTGCATAAATATGACCTGCAATATGATGCGTACCGATCAATGGAATATCTAATGCCATAGACAGGCTTTTGGCCGCTACAATACCTACGAGCAAAGCACCTACAAGACCGGGACCTTGTGTGACTGCGATAGCAGACATATCCTTTAGCGTCAGCCCTGATTCCTTGACAGCCTGTTCTATTATCAATGTAATCGACTCTACATGTTTACGCGAAGCAATCTCGGGAACTACACCGCCGTATCGCTCATGTATTTCAATTTGGCTGGACACGACATTCGATAAAATATGTTTTCCACCGCGAATAACCGCCGCTGACGTTTCGTCGCAGCTCGTTTCGATCGCCAAAACAAGATCATTCATTGACTGTTCATTCACTGCCTGTTTCGATTGATTCACATTCATTGCTCCCTTACCTTCAACCGCTCTTTGTCTAGCTCAGCCCACATAATAAGCGCGTCTTCATTGTTGTCCGAGTAGTACCTCGGGCGTATGCCGGCAGGCTCAAAACCGTATTTCCGATAAAGGTTTTGCGCAATTTCATTGGAGGGACGAACCTCTAGCGTCATCTTTACCGCGCCAAAGAAAACTGCCGTCCGCTGCAGCTCATTAAGCAAGCAGTTTCCTAAACCTTGCCCGCGATAATCTGAGCGTACCGCAATATTCGTTACATGTGCTTCGTCCATAATAACCCACATGCCGCCGTAGCCTATTATTTGATCCTCATATTCCATAATCATATAGCGAGCAAATAAGTTGTTCATGAGCTCATTCGTGAATGCTTCCACAGTCCATGGACTCGTAAAGGCTTCCTGTTCAATCGCAACGATAGCGGGTATGTCTGCCATAGTCATCGCTCGAAAAATGAGTTTGTTCACTTCTACTTTCATGCCTTAGCTTCACCTGCCTGCTTTGCCTTCCATACGACCTCAGCCTCAGTTAGCTGAGTGTAGTTAGGAATAAGAGTATGCGGATCTTCTATTAGACCTGACTGCAGTCTTTTGAGGCCAAGCTCTGCTATCCATTTGCCCTCTTGGATATAGGGTTGAAGCTGAACGATAACGCCTGCTGCATCGCCAATCTGCTTCAAGCGCATCGCGCTTTCTTCATGAAGCGACAGGTCGCCGACGAGTGAGATGCTCCTTATGCTTCCAGCCGGCAAATTCGCTAATCGCTGCTCAAGCTGATCTACAAAATCTTTCATAATACGAACGCCATCATCCAGCCAGCGAGTCCATTCAGATGCATCCGTCATCGAGAAAGCCGATGTATACACCTGACCGCGCCTTGCATCCATAATCGGAAATACCCAATGCTCGCCATTACGCGCTTTCTCCAGCTCCGCAATTCCGCTCACCTGCTGATGCCAAGCGCCATATGCTATGGCCTCCAAGCTGGACACGCTCACCAGCGGCTTGTTCCATACCCATGCCAACGTTTTTGCTACAGAGATCGCAATACGCATTCCTGTATATGATCCTGGTCCATTCCCAACCGCAATCGCCTCGATGTCCGTATTAGCAAGGCCGCTTTTTCGCAGCATTTCTTGAATATGCGTCACAACGTGGACAGAATGGTTTCTTTCCGCTAATGTTTGAATTTCCGCAAGCACCTCATGACCGCTAACGATAGCAGCTGCCATCGACGCCGTGGACGTATCTAAAGCGAGTATCGGTCCCGTTTGATTTCTCTGCTCATTACTCATCTGTCTGCTCCTAACTTGCTTAAAGCTTCACACCAGCCTGCGTAAATTTCACCGTAGCCGGTCAATTGTATGCGCCGTGCTTCATCGCCAAGATGCTCAATATACAGCTCCAACCGCTCAGCTGGCAGCAGCTCCTTGATCAAGCTAGCCCATTCCACAATCGTTACGCCATCGCCATAAAAATAATCATCCAAACCAAGCTCATCCGCTTCCTCCAGCGAAAGCCTGTAAACATCCATATGATAAAAGGGAAGCTGATTCCCTTCGTATTCTTTTATAATTGTAAAAGTCGGACTATTCACAATGCCTTTCACACCGATTGCGCCTGCAAAAGCTTGTGAAAATCTAGTTTTTCCCGCGCCCAGATCACCATCCAATGCAAGCAATGTACCTGGTTTTACCCAAGCTGCAAGCTGTTCGGCTAGCGTTACAGTGTCTTGTTCCGTTTGTGCCAGCCAAGTGGCATGGCTTATCTGTTGTTGCATGCTATTCACCCGTTCATGTCGAAAAATGATTATATCCGCGTTTCTTAAGCAAAACTCTCTTCTCCAAATGAGGCAGCGACTCTTTTTCCTTAAAAGCTTGATCATGTCGAATGAGCTCAACAGCGGGTTCACCCATCTCGGTTTCCCCAATAATAAAAAAAGGAATACCTTCAAGGTGAAAAGCTGCTCGCATCGCTTCCGCATGCTCTGGTGCTATCGTGCCTAGCAAGACGTAATCTTCTCCGCCATACAGCATCCATTCCAGCGGATCTATTCCTACGCTTGAAGCGTAAGCGGCCAAGCTGCCGCTCTTTGGCAGAAGTTTCTCATACAGCACGAGGCGAAGCCCCGACGCTTCAGCAATTTCCCATGCTTCGCTCGCGAGGCCGTCGCTTACATCATTAAGTGAACGACAGCTCCCATGCTCAAGCAGCAGCCTTCCCGCACGCACTGAAGGAGTTGGCCGCTGATGCGCCTGCACAAGCAAACCTTCCCTGCCCGCGCTGAAATCCGCGGGCTGCAGCACCGCGCGCTCCTCCTCTGCAAGGAGCGCATGCAATCCCGCCGCCGACATGCCTACGGCGCCGGTCACAAACACTGCATCGCCCGGCTTTGCGCCCGAGCGACACAGCTCACGCCCTGCTTCCACGGTGCCAACCACCGTTACAGCGACAACCAAATGCTCCGGCGCCGACGTTGTATCGCCGCCTACAATGGCAACCCCGTAGCGCTCGGCGCACTCGTACAGCCCATCATACAGCCTCCGCATTCGCTCCGGCGTATACGATGGCGGTACGCTGACCGAGACGAGCGCATGCAAAGGCATGCCTCCCATCGCGGCAATATCGCTAATGTTGGCGGCAAGCGCCTTATAGCCGACATCCTCGTCCCGCATCGTCGACGGCTTGAAGTGTACCGTCTCCACCATCGTGTCGACGGCCAGCAGCATCCGCTTTGGAGCAGCAATGCCATCCGCAGCAGAAGCGGGATCAACTACGGCGGTATCATCGCCTATCCCTATAACCACGCCGCGCTCACGCTGCCAAGCACTTCCTTGCCTGCCTGCCGTCCAATGATGAATACTCGCAAACTCATCCAAATTGCCGGTCTCCTTCATCTCAAAGCAAAAGTGGGCCGATCTGTGCAAGCCAAATCGGCCTCGCATTTCTTAGAAACTGACTAGGGCATGTCTGATAACCCGTTCAGCGGCACCTTTCACAGCCTTTTCGCCCCTTGCTTCGTTCCGTTTGCTTGACGTACCCCTGGTACGCCTTCACAAACACGCCTTGCATGGAACGAAAATTCGGCAAAATTTGCTGTCCTCAGAGTTCTCAGACACGCCCTACTACCATCATTAGTGAATATCCCGTTTCTTAAACCGTCCGCCCTTCACATCGTGAATATTGCCGACGGCAAGAAACGCCACAGGGTCAAGCTCATGAACAATCGACTTCATCTTCGCTTCTTCAAGCCGCGTAATGACACAAAAAATAACGCGCTTGCTGCCGCCAGTAAAGCCGCCTTCGCCATGCAGGTAAGTAACTCCGCGTCCTAAACGGCTCATAATCGCTGCGCCGATTTCCTTCGCTTCATCGCTAATGATCCACACCGCTTTGGATTCATCGAAGCCCTCGATCGTAATATCAATCAATTTATAAGCAATATAATACGCGATAAGCGAATACATTGCCCGATCCCAGCCAAACACGAAGCCTGCACTGCCGAGAATGAATAAGTTGAAAAACATAACGGTCTCGCCAACCGAAAGAGGAATACGCTTATTAAACACGATCGCAACAATTTCGGTACCATCGAGCGATCCGCCAAAGCGAATAACCATGCCAACGCCAATGCCCAAAATGACACCGCCGAATATAGCAGCTAGAAAAGGCTCTACCGTAAGAGGCGGTACGGGATGAAGCAAAAACGTTCCTAGCGACATGACCGAAACGCCGTACAGCGTCGATATTGCAAAGGTTTTGCCGATTTGCTTGTAACCAAGAAACAAAAATGGAAGATTAAGAAGAAAGAGAAAAAGACCCAGCGGCACTTTCGTTAAATAGGAGGCCATGATCGATATGCCGACAATACCACCATCAATAATATGATTTGGTACTAGAAAGATTTCCAGCCCAACTGAGACGAGCGCAGCGCCTAGTGTAATAAACAGCACTCTTCGCAACACTTCGAGCTTGGACAGTTTGTGGTGCTGTAATGATCCCATAAATGTACGCACATCCCCCTATTAGCTCTATTTCTCATTATTTTACCTTAAAAAGTACCAGATATAAAGCAACTCTGTCATTATTGCAAAAAAAGAAACCTTCCACTTTAGCAGCAATTTGCCTCTAAGAGAAGGTTTCTATCCATGTTTAATATTCAAGTTAGCGCGAAAGACATAGCGCCTATTTCCTACAAAAAATAATTACAACTCCTTTACGATCGTAATATGAAGCTCGTTCTTGAGCTCAATCTCATAAGGCGATGCCGGCATTGTGCCGTCTGGCTCCATAATAATTCGTACACGGGGACGATGGACAGCGAGCTCCGTATTTTCTGAAACGACACCAACTTGACCAGTGCTAAGCAAAAGCGAAGTCGAAACTGGATATATTGATATATGCCGACAGAACAGCTTAATCAAGTCCAGATCAAAAAAAGTGCCGCCGGCAGCAAATAAAAACTCAATCGCTTCGCTTGCCGTGTACCGTTTGCGATATGGCCTTGGTGAAGTTAATGCATCAAAAGTGTCCGCTAATCCTACGATTTGAGCGTACATATGAATCTCGCTTTCCTTGAGACCGCGCGGGTAACCTGATCCGTTAAATCGTTCATGATGCTGAAGCGCGCAGTGTGCAGAAACGATAGATATATCGTGATACTTGCGCAATATATCGAACCCGTCCTTCGCATGGCTTTTGATAACTTCACGTTCCGCCAGCGATAAACCGCCAGTATGAGCCAGCAGCTTTGGCGGCACCTTTGTCATACCGATATCGAAGAGCAGCGCGCCAATGCCAAGCTCTTCAAGCTGATTGCGATTAAAGCCCTTTGCCATGCCCATAATGCCTGAAAGCACAGCCACGTTAAAGGAATGCTGAAATAAATAACCTTCCATTGCATGAATGCTCGTTAAATTAACCAGCATGTTTGGTCTTGAGGATAAATCCTGCATAATTTGGCCGAATACCGCCCGAAAGTTGCGGCCCATATCCGGTGCGATCGTTCGCCCTTTTGTTACGGTCTGGTCTTTGAAGGAGTTCATCGTTTTGTAAATAGTATCGACCGCTTGCTTACGCGTTTCATCACGGATCGTATCTTCAGGAATCAGATCCTCCGTCAACCCATCCTCTATGAATAGAAAATCGATGCCTAAGTTCCGCAATCGATCGATGTAACGATCATTCAATTCAACCCCTTCTCCTAGAAGCACGTTGCCGTTTTCTTGAAAAATGGGTTTAGCCACCTTGTCTCCCGGCTTGACCATTCCAATCTGCGTTTTTCTCATTAGATTAGTTCCCGCCTTTGATAGTTTAGCGATTGTAACCGGATCAAATCCATTTTATCAGAACTATGTCCAACTGACTATGCAGCAAACACGAAAAAGCCTAAACATACTGTTCAGGCTGCTAGGCTAATTTTCGTTTAACAATCCGATTACGTCCATTATACTTAGCTTCATATAATGCGGCATCTGCCTGTGCAAGCAACTCTCTTAAAAAAGCTTTTGGATCAACTAAATCGGTTGGGTCAACATGTTCAATAGAGATTACGCCCATGCTTATCGTTACCGATACCGGCTCCTCAGAGGTTCCCGTGTTTATTTTATTTTGCTCAACCGATTCCATAAGAATCTCCGCTATCTGATCAGCTTGGTCTCGGTTGGTATGCGGCAAATACACCGTAAATTCTTCTCCGCCATAACGAGCTAATATATCCGTAAATCGCAGAACTCCTCTAACGGCATCAACCGTACCGCAAAGCACCTCATCACCAATTAAGTGGCCATATTTATCATTAATCAATTTAAAATGATCGAGGTCAAATAAAAATATAGAGAAGGGTATGCCATAACGAATATTAGCAATCACTTCTTGCTCCAATTGATGAAGCAAGTAACGCCGATTATAGCAGCCGGTCAAACCGTCAGTAATCGCCATATGCTCAAGCTTCTTATTCGCTTGAAACAGCTCGTCCTGCATAATAAGCAGATCGCGATTCCGATCCTGAAGCAGCTCGTTCTGAACATTCGTTTCTTCGACTAGCAGGCGAAGCTCCGTCACATCCTGGAAGGTCAGTACTCTGCCTACCAATGTCTTCTTATTGTTCAATATAGGCGCAGACTGTACGATAATATGTCTATGCTTGTCATGCTGAATTGCAATTTCCATCTCAAGCCTATCCATCGGACGCTTATTCTGCTCTTCAAAAAAAGCAGCTATATCTCTAGTAACCTCGCCTTTAAATTGCGGTCCTAGATGAGCGGAATTAAACTTGTCGCCAATGCGCAGCCTCAGAATCGGCTTTATTACTTTATTTACATCGATGATGATATCGTTCTCATCGAGCACGATAATCCCCATCGACATCGTATTCATTACATCTCTTTGTACGGTTTGAATAATATCTAGTACTTTGTTCCGTCTAATGGCATGTACCAAATAAACAGCGGCAACAGCCATTCCTACTGAAATAAGCGGAATATATTGATTCATTTTTTCAATTAATAGAACATTGATAAATAAATCTGTTATAGCAAACGAAACGAGTACAAACATACCGTTTATTGCGGTTTTGATTAATGTGCGCTGCCGTACCGAATTTTCGCCGCGCAGCTTGTAGAACATAATAACAAAAGAAACGGTTACATAAACAATTAATTGCGTAATCATAATCCAGTACAACGGCCCTTGCTCTAGCTGCTTGAGCGGACTTAGCTGATCGTTAATTCGTAGAAACATGCCATTTGGGTTAATGATAACCACAGCTACAGAAATAAGCGCGGGCATCGCTAAAATGAACAACCGGCTCTTTCGTATAACATACGACTGGCCGGTGAGATATACGATGAATACGAACCATCCAATTCCAAGCAGAGAAAGCCCTACATACGATATGGAAACGTAAAATAGTCTAAAGAGTGCAGAAGTTGTCGTCTGGGACGCAAATTGAAAAAGCGTCCAACACATAAAAACGACATGCAAAGTCAAATACATACGATGCAAAATCGTAACGTTGCTGGAGGCAAACACGTAGAAAAACAAGCCGAGCAGCACTAGAAACATACTAAAGTCTAGCCAGATCATCCATTCCAATACGGTTCACCCATTCATTTGATAGCCATCTTCTTCCATTGTAGCAAATGTTAATACTATCGACAATTGCTTACCCTCAAAAAATTCAAAGTGTAACATTCGCCAATAAGCATATTATTTGGAAATGCGATTAGGCCATCGTTCGGAAAGCATATGCTCCAGCGACGGGGAAATGTTCAGAAACTGACGGAATTGCTCATACTCTTCCCATTTTTTCATAGATGGCCCATGCTGCTCTGAACGAACCGCGCGAATGAGCAGATTTTTTGGCGTATGCTCTGGATCTACAAATTCCAGCATCGAAACCTTATACCCCAAAACCTCCAGCAAAGTTCCTCTTGCGGCATCCGTGGCGAGTGCGGAAAAACGCTCCTTCAGCAGGCCTTGAGAGAGTAGCGGTGATAGTACATCATTCTTTACCTGCTTGAACAGCTCATGCTGGCAGCAAGGTACCGACATAATAACGGAGGCTCCCCAATTAACAGCCTTGGCAAGCGCAGCATCCGTAGCCGTATCGCATGCATGCAGAGTGACAACCATATCAGCAGCTTGCAGCTCTTCATATTCAGCAATGTCACCTACAAGAAACTTAAGCTTGTCATAACCCAGCTTCTCCGCAAGCTCTGAACAGAAAGCAATGACATCGGCTTTAAGGTCAAGTCCAATAATGTTAATATTCCGCTTCTGCTCCACTGCAAGCAAATGGTAAAGCGCAAACGTCAAATAAGATTTGCCGCAGCCAAAATCAATGATCGTAATTTCCCTGTCCGTTGGCAAATACGCAAGCACATCCGTTACCATCTCTAGAAAACGATTGATTTGTCTGTATTTATCCTGTTTTTTGGCGTGGACAAGCCCTTCCTGCGTCATAATGCCAAGCTCAACAAGAAAAGGGGCCGCTTGATTCTCGGACAAAATACGCTGTTTCTGCCGATTATGCTGCAAATTTGCTTTGCTCGAATCACCAGTTGGCGGTTTCTTTAAAATAGCTGCTTTCCCTTTTTTGCTAAAGAGCAATTGAACGTCAGCCTCGTTCGTTTTTACAAGCGCCTGACGATAGTTCTCCTGCAGCAAATCGATGACTCGCTCAGCCGCTTGCGGCTCTGCAACATTGTCATGCGTAACCTTGTTTGCAAAATGATATTCAAATTGATAAAACAAGCCGTTCTTCATCTCAATGGGACGAATGATTGTTTTAGGCGCTGCGGTTCCGTCCTTCCGCTTCGGCTGGCTAAGCGTAGCCTGCAGCAGCTCTTTGCCAGTGATCCATTTCGTAATTTCTTGCTGCCATTGTTCCGTCATGCTGTCCAATCACTCCTAAATCAGTTTTGAAGCTAAGCACACTATACGTACGCTTATGCTATATCGTCTGTTTGCTGCTTGGCAAGGTCTTCAATTCCCTGCTCAATCTCCTCGCGCGGCAGGCCTCCCGCATCAAGCCGCTCGTCCGGTTGCAGCAACAATCGTCTATAAGCTGCATCTGCTTCCTCGTTCGTCAGCGCGTTATCTTCAAGCAGCTCATGCATCATATTTTCAACAGCGTCATAACGCCCTTCTGCTTCAAGCCATTCCATTAACAAACGTTTCGTAGCAAGGGGCAATTCATATGGCTTCAGCCGCTCAAGCAGCTCCTTTATTTGTTCGCGAGGCTCGGTAATCGTTGGCGCCGCATCTACTAGCGATAATCTTAGAAACAAATGCAGCGACTTCACATACGCGATAAAACTCTCATCCTCGCGTCCCAAGTCGGCAGTCAATTCAGCTTCCTGCTTCATCAGAAGAGCGATGGCTTGCAAATGATCTGTTTCCAATATCCCGTTCGTTGTCATCATTTTTAGTAAGTCTTCATCCGAAAGGGAACGAATAAGCTTGCTGCTTAGCCTAAACTTTGTATCAAGAAGCTCATCGATGTAGAGCAAAGCCTCCTCGTGCTTGCGCTCTCGCCTCAAATTCATAATTTGACCGACTGCTTCTGTCATTTGCTCAATCATTCGCATGAAATAATCGCGCTGAAACATCTGGTTCCCCCTCTCGCCAATCTACTGCTGCTTATTCTTTACAAAGCTAAGAATAGCATTGATCAATTGCTTCGGCTCTTCGATCATTCCCATATGACCTGCGCTGCCAAGCTCCACTTTCACGGTAGATCCGTTTGATGCTGCAAAAACACTCTCCACCGGAATAACCTTATCTGACACCCCTGCAACAAGTAGTACTGGCAGCTCAGATTGCTCGATTACCTGCGTCCGGTTTGGACGTGCCTTCATTCCTTTTGCTGTGCCGATTGCGCCTTGCAGGGATGTGCCATAACCTATTTTCTTTCCTTGCTCAACCTCAGCGGACAAAGCCTCCACATTAGCGGGAGCAAACAGCTTAGGAATAAGACCATCAACGAATGTTTTCACGCCATCTTGCTCGAGAGCCGCTGCTGCTTTATCACGGTTTTCTTTGGCAGCGTCACTATCTGCTAGCGCTGTTGAATGGATCAGGCCAAAGCCGGAAAGCTTCTTCGCATATTTTTCAGCGAATGCAAGAGTAATGTAGCCCCCTAAGGAATGCCCAAGCAATACTGCATTATGAATTTGCAGCTTGATAAGCAGCTCAGCAATATCCTCCGCATACAATTCCATCGTATAAACCTCATCACTTGGCGCAGAGCTTCTTCCATGTCCGCGTGCGTCTGGCGCAATGATACGTACAGATTGCTCTAGCCCATCCAAGATATGCTCCCAATAGGAAGAGCTTCCGCAGTAGCCATGCAGCAATACGACAACCTCGCTAATGCCATCCGCCGCGCCTCCGTCATCCGGATGGGAATCATAATAGGCAAGCTCCAATCCGTTATTCAAAAAAAGCTTGCGCTGTGCGATTGAGTATACTTCTTTGCTATTTTCATTTGTCATTTGTTCATGCTCCTCTACACGGATGGAATTTGTAATGCTTGATTAACATATGACAAGCTATCCGAATGCTGGCCCCAAGCTGAATCTACCGCGCACGCGATCTCGCTTGCCATACGCATCACTTGGTAAAGTGAAGTCGTTTGCAGCATCCAGTAAGCCTTGGGTCCGTTAGCATTTACTACGCCTGCAATACTATAATGCCCAATTGCTGGAAGTCTGCGGCCGATTGCCTTTCCTGGCTCAAGCGGTCCTTCGTGCAAAATAAAACGGCCGATGGAGGTTGGTTTGCCAAGGCATGCATCAATGGCAATGACAACGTCATCTTTATGCAGCGACTGAGCGGCTTGCTGAACCGCATGCGCATCACATGGCTTGTCCAATGTTCCAATGACATTCGGCCAACCTCTTTCCTTAAGCATCGTTCCCACTAACGGGCCAAGAGAGTCCCCTGTGGAACGATCACTGCCTATACATACAAATACAATGCCGCTGCGATTCATATACTTATTTGCAATGGCACTAAAAAAGTTCTCCAATTCACTGCTCGTTAGCTGTTCCGTCGTATTGCACCTGCCCTGTCTTCGATTGCCAATCGTATCTAGTTCAATTGTATCCAATTTTAAGATACTGTTCAATTTGTGGTCATACTCGTTTGAAACATGTTACAATTGCAGCATTGCAAAACGTTCGAACAAGCCCATTTCCGAAGCCGACTTCGGCTCGCAAAAACTTTAGGAGGCACTCCATGACGAATTTAAACTTACAAACGCAAGAAAATGTAGCGTTTATGATTGAAGTTATCAAAACAAAGCTGAAAATGGCTTCCGCTGCAGCAATGCAGGCATCTAACTTTGATCTCAATAAATATGAGGATATAAAAGATCTGTACGAAGTAGTCGCTTCAAAAGAGAAATTCAGCATCAGCGAGGTAGAAGCGCTCGTTTCCGAGCTTGGAAAGCTGCGTTTGCAATAAACTATTTACAAACATAATATTCCAGTATCAGACATTTATTTTCATTTTTCTACAAAAGAAGAACCGAGCCAGGCAACTTCGCCGAACTCGGTTCTTTTTATTTACTCCAGCTCTTCCACTTCTATTTCCGCAGCTTCTATAGACAGCTTTATCGATACTTCCTTGTGCTCGCCTTTTAGAAAATGTGCGATACGCTCCAGCTTGTCTGCAAGTGCAGGTCCGCTTAGCGTCGTATTTAAATGATAATCGAAGCTATCCGACGGAAGCTTACGCTCCGCGAAAGCAGACTGGCCGGACCAGCCGCGCTCTCCGCCAGCATTCGTTCTCGTTATGAGCTGCTCTTGGACGGGATAAAACTTATCTGATTTATTAACAACTCTTTCGTAAATCCGAAGCTTCTTCAGCAGCATATAATATTGCGCGGAATGCTTGAAGTTCCAAGCTTCCCGAATGTCTTTAAGCGTGTAATCCATCTTCCAACGCTTTAATTTTTCCACTTGCTCGTCAGTGCTAAGCTGCAAAAAGTCGTCCAACGGCAGCATTTTTTCGGACATCTTGACCCCTCCGATAAATAGTTTATAGAGAAATAAAAATATAATTCAAAAAGGTTTGTTTATTCTATAAAAAATACCATAAATTTTGTCACTTTACAAATTAATATAATTTCACAATGCATGATTATAAAACATTATATAAATTGCTTCATTTTTAAGCTTGATAGCAAAAAACCTCCATCCAATCGCTAGTGGCCCGCGTGGATAGAGGTTTTATTATTTTATGCTCTTTGGAGCCCTATAGACGTTAAGAAACGTTCGAAGGCTGCGGCGCCATCAGCGGTGCGCTTGTATACGCCTGCGTCCTTCAACACCTCTAGAAACTTGCTGCCCGTTTCAGCTTCAACGATTTTTTTCGCTTGTTCAGCAGTATTTGAAGATCCAAAACGATCGATTAGAGCTAGCAGCCACTCAGCATGCTTATGGAGCGGATGAGAGTCCGCATGAAGTTCTTCTGCTACAGCAGCTGATGCCCCTGACAAATAAGCTGCAATTTGCTCCAGTTCATCCTTCAAGCGTCCTGGCAGTACCGCCAGTCCCATGACTTCGATCAAACCGATATTTTCTTTCTTCACATGATGCAAATGCTGATGCGGATGGAAAATACCGTCCGGATGCTCTTCGCTCGTGCGGTTGTTGCGAAGCACTAGATCAATCTCATACTCGCCGTTGTCCCGTAGACGTGCAATAGGCGTAATCGTGTTATGCGGAGTATTTGTGCCATCGGCCTGTTTCGTAAATGCCATCACATCTACAGCTTCATCGCTATAATTACGCCATTCGTCGAGAATATGGCAAGCTGCACGATGAACATCCGCTTTGGACGTCCCGTTAACCCGAACGACTGACATTGGCCAGTTCACGATGCCAAAGCGCAAGCCTGGCAGCTTAGGATCAGTAAACAGCGTATCTGTTGATGCAGCTTCCATCGGAAACACATGGCGGCCGCCTTGGAAATGATCATGGCTTAGAATCGATCCGCCGACTATCGGCAAATCAGCGTTCGAGCCAATGAAATAATGCGGAAACAATTCCACGAAATCGAGCAGTCTCGCGAATGAAGAATGTGAAATAACCATCGGCTCATGTGCGCCTTTGAAAATGATGCTGTGCTCATTGTAATAAACATACGGTGAATATTGCAGATACCACTGCTCTTCTTGCAGCGTGAGCGGCAGGACACGCAGGTTTTGACGAGCCGGATGATCAGGACGGCCAGCATAGCCAACGTTTTCTACGCAGAGCAAGCACTTCGGATATTTCGCCTGCGGCATCGTTTTGAGCAGCGCAATCTCCTTCGGATCTTTCTCGGGCTTCGAGAGATTAATCGTAATCTCAAGATTTCCGAATTCTGTCTCGTGCAGCCAATAAAGGTTTTTGCGTATGCGGTCCATCCGAATGTAGTTCGAATCGATGCTCAGGTTGTAGAAAGCGTCCGTAGCTGCTTTTAGTCCCTGCTCCTTCGCCAAACGTGAAAATGCAGCGCTGGCTTCTGAAGGACGCGGCAGCAAGAAGCCCATAATGCGAGCATCAAGCAAATCGCGATATGTCGTCGTATTATCTGGAATGAGTCCGATAGCGTAACCATAGTCAAGCAGCGGCTCCAGAAGCGGTACTGCGCTTTCGAGTCGCTCCTCTGTCACTTGGCCTTCAAAAGGCTCAGTAAAGTGAAAGAGATCTAGCAGTTCGTTTCTCGCTGCATGCGTATCAAGCTGATCGTTAAGCAGATTGCGCTGCAATCCAAATTGCAGCAATCGTTCTATAAGAATCAGCGCATCGTTTGCTAATGTTGCTTGTTGCTTAGTTTCCAAGGTGATGCAGCTCCTTTCCTTTAAGCGTCAACCCTAGTCGTTGTATCCATTTGGATTCGCTTCATGCCAGCTCCAAGCGCTTTTGATAATGTCCTCAAGCTTATCCCGCTTCGGATTCCAGCCCAGCTCCTTGCGAGCACGATCTGATGAAGCTACGAGAATAGCAGGGTCGCCCGCACGGCGAGCTTCGAACACAGCAGGGATTTCTTTGCCAGTCACTGTGCGCGCAATTTCAATAACTTGTTTGACAGAAAAGCCTGTTCCGTTGCCTAAATTGTATACAGAGCTTTCAGCCCCGCTGCGAAGACGATCCACTGCAAGCACATGGGCATCGGCAAGGTCGCTTACATGAATATAATCACGGACACACGTACCGTCAGGCGTCTCATAGTCTTCTCCAAATACCGAAATATGAGGACGTTGACCAAGCGCTGCTTGGAGCACGATAGGAATCAAATGGGTTTCCGGGCTATGGTCCTCGCCGATTTTTCCGCTCTCATGAGCGCCCGCCGCATTGAAGTAACGAAGCGAAACAAACTTGATGTTATGAGCAACGTCGAACCACTTCATCATTTTTTCCATCGCAAGCTTCGTTTCGCCATAAGCATTCGTCGGAAGCGTGCGGTCGTACTCGTCGATCGGCACGTTCTCCGGTTCGCCGTAAGTAGCAGCTGTCGAAGAGAATACGATTTTACGAACATTGTATTCATTCATTTTCTCAAGCAGGCAAAGCGTACCAAACACGTTATTGTGATAATATTTGCCCGGGTCCTTCATGCTTTCACCAACAAGCGAATTCGCTGCAAAGTGGATCACTGCATCGATTTCATTTTCCTTAAAGACGGTATCCATGAAAGCTGCATCGCGAAGATCACCCTCATACAATTTGCCTCCAAGCAAAGCCTTATGGTGACCCTGCTGCAAGTTATCGACGATAACGATTTCCTCACCGCGTTCCTGCAATGCCGCTACTGCATGCGAGCCGATGTAGCCAGCCCCTCCAGTTACTAATACTGCCATGATTCATTTCCCCTCTCCATTTGGTGTCGCATGATCATGCTATTTATACTAGGCGCTCTACACCATTTCCGATTGTGCATACATAGAAGTCAGCAGTTAAGCCTGTTGCTTCATTATACTTGCGGCCTACCTCTGCTTGGAACGCTTCAACGCTGTCTTCGTGAACGAGCGAAACCGTACATCCGCCGAAGCCTGCGCCGGTCATACGCGAACCTAGTACGCCTGGCACGAGGCGAGCAGCCGCAACCATCGCATCCAGCTCAGCACCCGTTACTTCGTAAAGATCGCGCAGCGAATCGTGTGAGCCGTTCATTAATTGTCCAAACTGCGCAAGGTCGTTTGCTTTCAATGCTTTGATTGATTGCAGGACACGGTCGATTTCCTCTACAACATGCTGTGCGCGTTTGCGAACTGTTTCATCCTTGATCAGATGTTTTGCAGAGTTAAATTGCTCCAGATTAATCTGTCCAAGAAGCGTAAGCTCAGGGAATGCTGCTTTAAGATCCTGTACCGCCTGCTCGCATTGTGCGCGGCGCTCGTTATAAGCGGAGTCAACCAAGCCGCGGCGTTTGTTCGTATTGCCAATAACCAGCTTATAGCTGCCGGAATCAAATGGAATGAGATCATATTCAAGCGTATCGCACATGAGCAGGATGGCATGGTCCTTTTTGCCGTTTGCTACCGCGAATTGGTCCATGATGCCGCATTGCACGCCATTAAACTCGTTTTCGGATTTTTGTGACAGCAATGCGATTTTCACTTTATCAGTTGGAAGTCCCTCAAGTGTTTGCAGTGCAAAAGCTGTTACGACCTCAATGGATGCAGAGGAGGAAAGTCCAGCGCCATTTGGAATTTCGCCATGATACAGCAAGTCGTAGCCGCTGGAGAATTTCACGCCTGCTTGCAAAAGCTCATGAACGATTCCTTTAGGATAGTTCATCCAGTCGTCAGCCTCGTCATACACAATTGTGCCTAGCGAGAAGCTTTTTGACGCTGGGAAGTTTGTTGTCGCTAGACCAAGCTGATGATCAGGGCGTTTGCGGATAAGAAGTGTCGTTCCGAAAGTAAGTGCAGCTGGGAACACGTAGCCGCCGTTGTAATCTGTATGCTCACCGATCAAGTTTACGCGGCCTGGAGCATGAAATACAGCGATGTCGCTTGCTTCTCCGCCGTATTGTTGTATGAACTGCTGTGTTAGCGCTTCAATGTTTGCCATTTGCTATCACGTTCCTTTTTATATCGATTTTGTATGTTTGGATAACAACCTTAGTATACGGGAAGCAGCAGTAAAACTAAATGGCGGCAAGTGCTTTTTATATGGATTAATGTGACTTCTCGCATAAACATCGGACATGCTATGATAGTATAAACTCTACAATTGTTTATCTTCGCATTCCACTGTAAAGCAGGTGTAAAGTAAAATGCAGCAGGATATGTATACCGTAGCCTCCAATCCCGTTATCAGTGATGGCAAAAACTCCCCACTCAATGTATTGTTTGCTGGCGAGAGCCAAACGAAGCCGTACCACCGGCTTGGTCCCAAGGTTTATGACTTCTATTTGATGCACATCGTACTGGAAGGAACGGGCATCTTTATTTGTGATGAGGTTAAGCATGAGCTTCGTGCAGGGCATACCTTCTTAATTGAGCCGGAACAATTAATCAGTTATGAATCTGACGGTGACACGCCATGGAAATATCGCTGGGTCGCATTTCATGGAACATTGTCCGCCGATCTTGTTGCAACCGCTGGCTTAACAGCAGAGCAGCAGGTAGTGTTCACGCCAGATAAGCGGCGAGCCGCTGCTTTGTTTCGTCAAATATATGATACCTTTCGGCGGGGAGGCGCTGCGTCTGATATGAGAGCCGTAGGTTATTTGCATTTGCTCCTTGCCGAGTACAAAAGCGTGCTTAATACCCAAAACGGCAATGAAATCCGTACCTCCCAAGCAGAAGGCGATCACTTGCTTCAACAAGTCATCCATTACTTATCAACGCAGTATGCCCATCCGGTCTCCATTGAACAAATGGCGGAATCGCTTGGCTACAATAGAGCGTACTTGTCCCGTTTGTTCAAGCAGCGCATTGGCGTGTCTCCCGTTACTTTCCTGCTCAAGCTCCGAATCGATAAAGCACGCCGCATGCTGAGGGAACGGCCAGAGCTGACCATCGAACAAATTTCCGCATCAGTCGGTCTACAGGATGCTCTGTACTTCTCCAAACAATTCCGCCGGCTTCATGGCCAATCTCCTACAGCATACCGCATGGCGATGCGGAATTTAGGAGACTAAGCAGCACCTTTTAGCTGAATCTCCATCCTCTTGTTAGTATCAGCTCCCGATCGCTTCATATTCGTAAATTCGGGTAATACTATCGTAGGGAGTGATGATCTATGAAAGAGCTGCACACCGGTAACTTATATTGGCCGGTTACATTAAACAATCCCAAGGTGTATGCGCCCTTGCGGCAAAATAAAAAAACACAAGTGGCTGTTATAGGCGGCGGGATGTCAGGTACGATATGTTCTTCTGTATTCAATAAAAGCGGCCTTTCCACCATTATGCTTGAACGTGGACAGGTAGCAGGCGGAAGCACCTCAGCAAATACAGGCCTCCTGCAATTTTGCAACGATATTATGCTTTGTGATCTCATCGATCAAATCGGGGAGCGGGATGCCCAAATCTTCTATAAAGCATGCAGAGATGCAGTCCAAATGCTCGAGAAAACAGCTGATTCCCTTTCTGTCGATGTAGGTTTAATTAGAAGAAACAGCCTGTATTATGCCTCATCGGAGCAGGAGCTTCCAAAACTCAAAAGGGAATATGAGGCCTTAAAGGCTTGTGGGCTTAAAGTCGAATTTTGGTCTCCAAGCGACATCGCCAAACATTTTCCGTTTCAGAAGCCAGGTGCAATCGTTGCACACGGCGACGCAGAGGTAAATCCTTATCAGTTCGTAAACGGTGTAGCAAACGATGCCGCTGAAGCTGGGCTTGAGATTTATGAGCAAACCGATGTTGTAGCCCATGAAACGCTGCCAAGCGGTCTCCATCTTCTAAAAACCGCTGACGGTTATGAGATTGAAGCAGAGCATGTTGTTTATGCTGTAGGTTATGAGCCTGAAGAGCTTCGCGGCAAGCTGATCAAGGCGGAGCTGAATCGCTCCTTTGCACTTGTTACTGAAGTTCAGCCAAGTCTTCAAAGCTGGCACGAACGTTTTCTCGTATGGGAAACCGCCCGTCCCTATTTGTATATGCGAACGACGATTGACGGCCGCGTCGTTGTCGGCGGCTTGGATGAGCATACTGAAAAGCCCACTCACAGCGATAAAGAACTTAGGAAACACAGCGATAAGCTGCACAGCCAGCTAAAGGCTTTATTTCCCGAGCTGCAGGCTCCCATTGCCTATGAATGGTGCGCCACCTTCGGCGAATCGCGTGACGGCTTGCCCTTTATAGGTGCTGATCCCGCTTGGAAAAATGTTTATTATTGCTTAGGATATGGCGGCAACGGTACCGTTTACAGCATGCTTGCATCCCATTTGCTGCGTGATCTTATTATCGGCGAAGAGCATCCCTTAACTGAAATCGTAAAGCTGGATCGCAAATCCTTAGCAAATGTATAATCAACAACATAAATGATACAACTTTTCATTGCGGCTGCCGTCCGTCGGACGGCTTATATACATAATTAAAAAGCCTCACCTATCGGCAAAAAAAGGCTTCTGCGCGATAAGTGAGACTTCTCTATATTATCTTTCTGATGTTACCAGCAGCTATTCGCCAGCAATAACGCTGGAGGCATTGCAGGCGCGAAAAACAGCTTCTGCCGCCCCTAGCCGTGACAAATCCGGACCGCCATCCTTGTCAAACAACGATTTGCTTTCCAGAGTTTCAACAATAACGATTAATGAACCGCTTTGCAGAGCATCGCTGCACAATCGAACCTCTTCATTTTCAAGACCAAGCGACTGCAGCGTTCCACTGTGATCGTCATCGCCAAGCAAAATTGCCGCTGCAAAAGGAAAACCTCCGGCAGCATAAGGCGCTGTCCCGTAACCTGTCATGCCATAAACGGCATTCATGCCAGCTCCTGCAAACCCAGCAGCTGCAGCCATGCCAAGACTACCCAAACCTTGACGGTCAGGCATATCTTCGAGCTCTCTAAGCTCGTCCACATGGACATCGCTCTCTGCTTCTACTCGCCTAGAATGCTCAGAATCTTTCGCTATGACTTTTAGCTCGCCTTGAACGAAGCCCGCTTGCTCCAGCTGTTCAATAGCCGTTATGACTTGCTGCTCCGTTTCAAATATGCCTATTTTTTTTGCCATTGCCTTATCCTCCTTATGTTGCATACTAATCTTGGTATGCCCTTCTTATGACGGATTAAGTCGTATTGTGTTGAAATTTGGCATGAAATAACGAAGGTTTTGTGTTGTCAAATGATCAGGTTGTGCATCATTGAAGTTCGCGGTATGATGGAGGAATAGATATTGGAAAATCGGACAAGCAGGAGGCAGAGCGATGATTCATCGGATGCTTCGCTATCCCGCAGGATGGGAATGGCATGTACTGCAGCAAGCGAGGCAGCAAACCGTAAGGAATGAGCCCTTGCCCAGCAGGAAAGGTGCACAAAGGCAAACCGTTTCTTCAAGCGAAGGACAAAAGACCATTAAAGCCATTACCAAACAGGAACAGGAAGCGGCTCAGCAGCAGCGAGATGAGCTCAAGCAGCTATTTCCAGAATGTGCGTCATGGATTGATGAATGCGCAGGCAGAAGAACAAACAATATATCCGTTGGCGGTGCGACGCATTCGCAGAAGCTGTTATATGGCACTGTTATGTTCCAAGTGTCGGACGACCAATCGGATATTCAACCTTTTCACTTCTGGCTGACAGAAGACCGACTGCTGACGATGCATGATGACATGCGCATTCCGCTCCGGCTTCAGTCCATTGACCATAACCTAAAGTTCGAGAGCTGCGAATCAGCTCCTGAAGCGTTATTTATTATGCTGAGCATTATTTTGGAAACGTTCCATGCTGGTCTTGATGGTTTTGAAAAAAGACTCGGAGAGCTTGAAACGACGATGCGCAATGAGAATCGTACCGGCCTTATCGATACTATTTTTGAGAGGCGTTATGATTTGCTTCATTGGAGTCATCTCTTCATTCCGATTAGAGAAGTACATAGTGCTGCACAGGAAGCTTTCATGGATGAACTCACCGAGACGGACAGCTTTAAACGCATTACGCATAAGCTGGAGAGAATCGAAGCGCTTCTGAAGCATTACGCACTGGAAATAGATACCTTGATCTCAATGGACGATGCCATCTCCAACTTTCGCGGCAACGATATTATGAAGACGCTCACGATATTTACCGTCTTGTTCCTGCCTGCTACGATTATAGGCGGAATATGGGGTGTTAACTTCGAGATCCTGCCATTTAAAGATAATAAGTGGAGCTTTACAGCGATGAACGTATTTATTTTATTCGTTACGATTTTCATGTATTTATGGCTTTGGAAGAAAGGCTGGACTGGCGACTTGTTAAATGGACGCAATCCGAAGGAGATTGTTACTACTGATTCTTCCTCTCCGACAAAACGTTCCAAGCGTTCGAAGAGCAGCCGTTCGCAGAAAGCCTCTGCGAATGCTTCAAGTGAACCCCCTCAAGCTCAAACTCGTTCCCAAAGAAAACGAAGCCAATAATGAAAGTCAGCCCATAATAAAACCGTCCACTAGGGTCAATGACCTTCATGGACGGTTTTTTTACATCATATTCTAAAGCTTAACTGGCAATCCAGTACGAGCAGATTCATTAGCAGCAATGGTCACTTGATGTGTTCTTACTGCATCCGCATAACTGGAGCGAATGCGGGAAACATCCCCGGTTCGGATCGCATGAAGAAAAGCCTCATTTTCCAGCTCATAGGGATCCGTTTGGTTAGCATATTCTGTTCTGCGTCCAGCCTCTATGTCAATCAATCCGCTATGGCCAAGCTCCAGCACGCCTTTGTTCGTATAAATATGCAGGCCGGAACGATCTCCGGCTGGAATAGCGCAAGTATTGCTAATTGTAGCAACTGCACCGCCCACTAGCTTCAGCGTAACTGTGCCTACATCAGGAACCGTCACACCTTCTTCAACACCGCCCATATATCGATTGCCATAAGCTGCGTAAACCTCACTTACCTCGCCAACCGTATACCTTAGCAGATCCACAATATGTGTTGTCTGCTCTACGAATTGACCGCCTGATCCTTCCATCTTGCGCCACCAGCTTACCCCCGGCATGGAGCCCATCCAATAGCCAAGCGCCATTAATGTTGTGCGCTCGCGCAGCAGCTCTCTTGCACGGTCGGTTCCATCCATATAACGGAAATGATAGCCAGCCGATGTAATCAGCTTTTTCTCTTCGATTCCTTTCAAAATCTCAGACGGCAGCTGCTCGTCCACTCCAAGCGGCTTCTCTACAAGAAAGGGAATGCTTCTTTCAAGCAATGCAGATTCAATCTCCCCATGCGCAAATGGCGGTACACAAATATATACCGCATCAAGCTTACGATCATCAAGCATGCGATGTATCGAATCATAACCGCGTGCACCCTCAAAGCGCTGTGCTGCTGCATCTGCTTTTTGCTGGCTAGTTGCTAAGAAAGCAGTTACCTTGATGCCGGCAAGCTTAGCGAGCTTCTCCGCGTGCATCATGCCAAACCATCCTGTACCTGCAATACCTATTTGAAGAGTCATTTATGAATCCCCTTTCAAAATCGCGTTATTCCCCGATTATACTTGGAGCTGCCTTAAGAAGTCCATTTTTTTCCGCTGGTACCCATCTGCAGGGCTGATCATATATTACAAACATCGGGAGAACCGGAGTTGTATGAGCGGAGGGATGGTATGACAGCAAAAACGAGAGGCACGTTAGCCACGCAGGATCTCGATTTTCGAACAGCTCTGTTTTTGGCTGCGGTTTGCGGACAAACGTACATGCAATACAATAACAAGGACGGATTATTTCTTGTACCTAGAACCTACAGCTTAGTAAGTGAATTTACGGCTAGAGCATATGACGACAGCGATGAACGATTCGGTTTTGTTTTAACATCTGAGCGTGCGTCCGTGCTCGCTTTTCGCGGCAGCAACTCTGCAGTGGATTGGGTATCTGATTTCATTGCCCAGCAAACGACTTACCGCCCAGTCAAAAATGCCGGTCTAACGCACAAAGGGTTTACCGACATCTATATGTCAGCACGGACTCAAATCATTGAAATTATAAATCAGCTTCCACAGGGCAGACCGCTGTTTATAACGGGACACAGCCTTGGGGGCGCACTTGCAACCCTTGCTGCTCTCGATCTGGCGAACAATACCTCATTTATTGATCCCATTGTATATACGTATGGAGCACCTCGAGTCGGTGATCCGAAGTTTGCAAGCAGCTATAACGCATCCATTGGTACCCATTGGCGTTTTCAAAATGAATTTGATATCGTCCCCCATCTGCCTACGCTCGTTTACCAATCACCAAAAACCAAACAAACTTACTACTATATGCATGCAAAGGGTGAGGTGAAACGTTCGTTCCGTATGGGCTCTGTCTCAGGAAACCATATATTATCAAGCTACTTCGCTGATCTTGCGCAAGAAGATCCCGCCTTTGCCTTGGCTATTTGCGCGGAGCCGCCAGGCTGGTGCCCAGCAATTGAAGTTTAATTCCGAGCTGCTAAAAAAACAAAAAAAGCAAATCTCAACTCCCGCACAGCTTGCTTCATGCGAGTAAGATTTGCTTCTGTATGTCCAAATAATCTTTGTCATTTCGCTGGGAGAACATATAGCAATATAGCGAAGAAATGGACGATTGAACCGCCAAGTACAAACAAATGCCATACGGCGTGATGGTAAGGAAAGGCACGCCACATATAAAATATCGTTCCGAATGTGTACAGCAATCCCCCTGTAACGAGCAGCTGCACCCCTCCTGGAGCTAGATGCGTTGTGAGCGGCTTCCAAGCAAATACGATAATCCATCCCATTGCAATATAAATGATCGTTGATGTGAATAAAAATCGTGATGCAAAAAAAGCCTTAAACGCTACACCGATTAATGCCGCTCCCCAAACGATCCCAAACAGTACCCAGCCAAGCGTACCCTGCACGATATGGAACAATATCGGAGTGTAAGTTCCTGCTATAAAGACGTAAATAAACGAATGATCAAGGGATTCAAATACCCGCTTCGCTTTTCCCTCGGGGAAACTGTGCACGAGCGTAGAGGCCGCATACAGCAGCAGCATGGCTGATCCATATATAGTAAAGCTGACAACATGAAAGGCCGTTCCCTTCGTTGCCGCGAATACGATCAACACGACGAGTGCCGCAATGCTGAGTGCAGCCCCAATCCCATGTGTGACGGCATTCGCAATTTCTTCTTTCTTTGTGTACGTATGTGTATTGGCCATGGGTCCTTCACCTCCTAAGTCGTAAGCATCTCACTTTAGAAGCTGCTGCTTACTCTCACCTTAGTGTATAGGATCAGACCCACCCTTTCAACCAACCCCGCACGCGGTCCACTGTTTTATCTAGATTGCAAACGGCCTCTTGGTCGCTAAAATCCTCCGTATGGCGAAAATAATCCGCATGCCCGCCCACAGTTGGAATTCCTTCAACATAGCCTGGCGCGTACTTCATGCGATTCCACCTTGGCATCGCATATTTGCTTATGTTCCATCCGCCCCAAGTACCAATTCGGCTAATCGGGTCATTAAGCTTGCCTAAGCTGTCGATGGAATGAAAATAACTAACGCGCTCCTGAAGCTTTGGCTCGATCGGCGTTCTTGGTGATCCAATTTGCACAATTCGAAAATCCTCGATTTGATCCTGCTCATAAAGCATTTTTGCGGCTTGATAAGCAGCAGCACCGCCGCCGCTGTGTCCAATCAGCAATAAACGCTCGCTGCTCATCGTTTGTTTGATTTTCTCCAGCGCATGTTGTCCGCCGATTCGACCCGCCGTTAAACGGTTGGACAAGTCGCTCTTCACTTCTAGCACTTGTCTAACCAAGCTGCGACTGGCATCTCCATAAGGAAATATAACGTGGATAGCTGGTTCTACACCATCGGATTGAAACATTTGTTCCAGCTTAACCTTGCATTCCGTAAATATGCTATTGGATGTTGCGACACCGGCAAGCAAATAAATACTCATTCGTGATGGTTTGGTCGCCGTCATAACGAATCCCTCCGTAATTAACTTAAACGTCATTCATTTTCATGTTTTATTATTTTTTCTAATTCATCCGTGTATATTCATTATGCGGGATAGTCGATTGATTCATTCTTGCCTTTTGTTGTTATTTCAGTAAATTTAGGCAAGAACCCCGTGAACCTCCAAGCTGACTAACCTGCTTCTTATATTATTATATAAGAAAAACGCCTAGCTGTTACCAGCTGGCGTCCTTCATTGTTGCTATTGCTGCATTTCAAAAAAAAGTTGGAACCGACAGCTATACACCCATTTTTTTACGCTGATTGTTAACTTTCTTCGTGTTCTGGCTCTTCAGTGCCTGCGTCCCCGTAGAAAGATGCGATTGGCCTGGAGCTCCTCCAGCTTTCGCTTGTTTCTTCTGAGCGAGCAATTGCTTCGCTTTCTCCGCTTGAGTCAGCTTCTTAGGCTCCTCTTGGGATTCGTTTTGTTCGATTGTAGACATAGGTTCACCTCGTTTCATGCGCTACATATTTCTTATTCTACTACACTTATATATCTGGTAAAAGAGGCTTTACTCAGGGTTGTGGTTTTTATGCTCTTCCAAGATGCCAGCTCTAACTGTCTCATCATTGGATCAGTTGTGACAATAACCGCTCGCTTCGCCCACCTTCTTACACTCTCAAGCATAACAAGCTGCTCGCTTTCTGGCAAGACAGAGCACAAATTGTATGGCATATCTACAATCGCAGCATCGTAATGACCTTCGAGAAGCCGCATATCGCCAAGTCTTACTCGGTCTGGATAACCAAAATGAGCAAGATTTACGCGCGCGCCTCGCACGGCAAGCGGATTGATATCCAACCCTTCAATGTCGATTCCCATTGACATACCTTCAATCAGAACGGTTCCCATTCCGCAGCACGGATCAATAAGCTTAAGCTGTTCAGCTGCTTGCCCAGCCGCAAGATTCACGATCGCACGAGCTGCTCTTGTTGGCAGTGCAGTTGAATAGTTTTGCGGCTTATTCTGATGCCTCAGCCATACAGCTCCGTTCTCCTCCAGCGGTCCAAAGTACCAGCGTCCATAAAGCTTCATTAAACCAAACAGCTGCTCTGCTTTGCGCATATCGGCTTTGCCATGAATAACCGCGCCGGCAGCTCTCTCGAGCAGTCTTTGCTCATCGAAGGTGAATGCTTCATCGCCTTGCGTATAAACAACCTTGAACGTTTTTCCACCCAGCTCAATTGACGGAAGCATAACGATCAGTTCTTCCATACTGTTAGCTTCCAGCATGACGGCTATACGCCGTTTTACGAAAGGGCTGCGATCAACCGATAGCCCATACTGACTTCTGACAACGCCTTGTTTGGGCTTCTCGCCGAATAAGACTTGCAGCTCCAGCTCACACAAAGCTGCTTCATCCTCATGGCATGCATACGTATAAATAAACATTAATGGCCTCACGATCTGATAACTATATTATTCCTTTTGTGGAACAGCCGCCTCTTCGCTCGGCTCCGTGCGGATCGTTGCCTTGGATAAACCATGCAGCTCCGCTTCGGTTGTAAATTCAGCAAGCTGCTTCTCTAATGATTTGACGGTTCGCTGCAAGCGAATCTGACGAATCATCCCCAGTAAGCCTACGGTTAAGCCGCCAAGCAGCGTCGATCCCAATATGACGAGAATGAGCGGAAGGGTTGCCTTCGTAAACAAAAAGTTCACATGTACCGAATCGATATTGATAACCGCAAATATCGCGATAAGAAGCGCGAATACTAATGCGGAAATAAGAATTCCCGGACCTTTCATACCGATTCCTCCCTTTTCAAAAATCATACCACAAACCTAATCCATTCGCCTATTGGCAAGCTATGAGTAATTATTTTGCCTTACATACTAAACTTAACCACAATTTTATGATAATGAAGCATTAATAAAAAATGAGCTGCCCCAAAAACAGATTATATCTGCTCTTGGAACAGCTCCATTACATCATTATTTGGCTTCAGCTGCTTTACCGGGTGATGCCGCTTTGCGCAGCTGCGTTATACTTATCTTTACGATAATATATACTAGCACTGCAAGCTGAGGCAGTGTTGTTTCCCAAGTCGGATATACGCCTAACGCCCCTATAGTCGGTACGCCTGAAGCAGTATGTGACGGAACCCACCCTGATACCTGCAAGGAATGTATGCTCTCGCCAAGGAAGCGAACAACGAGATAATAGATTAATGCGGATGCAACAAGGAAAAATGGCCGAATGGGAAGCTTCGCGCTAAATTTAATAATCGCAAAGCCAAGTGCAATCAGCAAGATGAACGTAACGCCAAATCCGAGAGCCAGCTGCAGCGGATCGATAGACGGCGCCATCCCGACATAAAAAATCGTCGTCTCCGCACCTTCGCGGAAGATCGCTAGACCCGAAACAGCAAATAATGACCATAGGCTTCCTCTTGCAAGCGCACTACCCATTTGTTTATCGATGTATTGATTCCAATTGTTCATATTAGACTTATTGTGCAGCCAATTGCCAACTGTAATCATTAGAATAACGGATAGTAAGCCAGCAATGCCTTCAATCGACTCACGCGCACTTCCAGCTGCGACCTGAGCAATGGCATACGTTAGCACAACAGCCATAATACCGCTAAGCAGAAGTCCAACCCATACGCCAGACCATACCCATTTGCGCTTATCCTGATTGCCGGTACGCTGCAAGTACGCAAGTAAAGCAGATAATACAAGAATGGCTTCAAGACCTTCGCGCAGCAAAATCATCCCCGCATCCCAAGCGGTATAACGGGTATCCTGCATCATTGGCTCTAGCTGCCCCAGCATCTCAGCTATTAGCTGCTCCGCCTTATCTGCCGCTGGAGGATCGGAGAGCAAATACCCGCCCGCCTCAGCCATTCCAATCTCCATACTGCTATAGATAGCAGCCGAACGCAGGGCAACCACACCCTCAATCGCAGGCCACTGCACGATAAAAGCTTCCATCTGTCCAGCCGCTTCTGGATAATGCCCTTGCTGGACATCATTTAACGCCTGATTTAGGATGTCCACAGCATCGGCTACCGTTATGCCCGACTCCTTAGCCACAGTCGCTATTTTCCCATCGCGATAATCTTGAATAAGCTGAATGAGTGCGAGCGCTTCTGTTTTCGCTTGTTCGGTTCTCGGAGGATCTGCTTGAACAGCAATCCGAAGCATGCTCATCTTCGTTTCCAAGCCGCTGTATACGTTAAAGTGATCCGCTCGAATAGCAGGCTCAACCTTAAGCCAGCTGTTGTTCATTTCACGATATTCAGCATATGCCTTCTCCAAGTCGCCTGCTTGAATGCTTGCAAGCAGCTTCCCTGCTAAAGGAAGTATGCTGACAGCCGCATCTTGACCAGTTAGCTGGGTCGCTGGTGCGTCTTGAACGCTCTTCACGTATTTATTAAGTGCCTTCGCTAATGTGGATAACGTGGCTTTGGCAGCATCAGCATCGCTTTCCGGCGCTGCTAAAGCTTTTACAGCTCCCGCTAGCGCAGAATCCACCGCGGCCGATTCACTCGTTGCCGCAGGCTCAAGCTGCTTCCACTTAGCCGAAGCATCGTCAATATGAGCCGCTGCTTCCTTCCACTTTCCTTGACCTGCTTCAACAAGAGCACCGCCAACGAGCGGAAGCAAACGATCAAGCTCGGAGGATTGCGCACCTTCAGCAAACGCATATAATCCGCTGCTCCCTAACATCAATATCATCAGTACAAAAAAAGAAATGAAACGAATACTCCACTGTTTCATTCCGCCATTTTGTGCGAACATAGACGTCCGCCCCTTTCATCATCAAGAGCTATTTTCTGCAAAGCACTAATCGAGCAATATCATGATTTAAAATAACGTTTCTCCGATATATCCGCCTTCACGAACACCTGGAAAACAAGCAAACATCGCACTGCCCGTATGAACGACATACTCATTCATGAGGTCGCTTTGCCCAAGCTTAGTCTGCATCGGAATAAATTGTTTCCGTGAGTCGCGGTTAAAACAAATAAACAACAAGCCCGCATCCAGCTGCCCGGTTTTGTGATCCATTCCGCTTGAATACGAGTAGGAGCGGCGCAAAATTTTTACCGTGCCATCGCCATGAGCTAGACGCACATGCGAATTCATCGGAAGCACCGGCTTGCCCTTCTCGTCCTTCTTCTCCAAATCAAGCTTGTCGAACTCATGCGCTCCGCCAAGCGGGGCACCGCTGTCTCGGTGGCGGCCAAAGGTTGACTCCTGATCACCGAGCGTCGAACGATCCCATACCTCAATGCGCATACGAATACGCCTTACGACCATATAGCTGCCCTTATCCATCCACGGCGTACCATCAGCTGCGGCTGCCCACACGACCTTGTTCATTTCCCCATCATCGTTAACGTCTGGATTGCCTGTTCCATCCCTAAAGCCCATCAGGTTGCGAGGCGTAGCATTCGCTGGATCTGCACCGCTCGTGCGCTGGAAACCTTCCTGCGTCCAGCGGAGCACCGCTTTCCCTCTAGCTATACGAGCTAGATTGCGGATCGCATGGAATGCAATTTGCATATCATTAGCATTCACTTGAACGCCAATATCGCCGCCTGACCATTCCTCTCGCAGCTCGTCACCGCCAAAAGCAGGCATATCAGCTAGAGCAGCTGGCCTTTTGCCCGCTAATCCATATCTCGCATCAAAGAATGACGAACCTACTCCGAAAGTAATTGTTGTACGTGATGGCAGCAGACCTTCTGCTTCACCCGTATCTGACGGAGGAAGATTTAAATTATCGTTAGTCTTGCCGAGCATCTCACCGTTTGTCATCGATGCTGCCGCACTTGTCCATGCTTGAAATAACTTGCGCACCTCATCCAGTGTACTCGCCGTTAAATCAAAGGCAGCGAATAAAATAAAGTCTTGTGCCGGCGTCGTGATCCCGGCCTGATGCTTGCCATAAAAGCTGACAATTTGATCCTTGTCTGCTTTAACTGCCTTGGAAGCGGGCTTAGCCGCGCTTCGTTCCTGCGTTTGGAACAAGCCTCCAACTCCTGCTGCTCCGAGCAGTAGTCCTGCTCCGCCAACGCCAGCCAGCCGCAGTAAATCTCTGCGGCTGATTTTTTTAGCATCTATGTTGGGCTTGCCCTCATTTTGATTGGAATCAGAAGGTTCCGTCATGTTGTTAAGCCTCCAATATCGTACCCATTTGAGAAAGCGGCTCTGCAAGCGCATCAATAAGCTGGCTTAGCTTCTTTGTATCTTCCTCTTTCAAATCTAGATAAGACACATAGCCATCACCTGATTTGTAAACTGACAAAGCTTGCTCAAGATCAGCAAAACCTTTGCCTATTTGCTCATCCAGCGCAGCATCCTTTTTGTTCAGTTCAGCCTTAACCAGCTGATAGATTTTGTCTGCACCTTCCACATTAGCTGCAAAGTCGTAAAGATCTGTGTGTGAATAACGTTCTTCCTCGCCTGTCACCTTCGAAGAGGATACCTCATTAAGCAGCTCTACCGCTCCCGTTACAAGCAAACTTGGCTCAACCTCAACGGTTTCCATCAAAGCGCGAAGCAGCTTTACATCCTCCAGCAAACGGTCTGCATATTCACTCATGCCCTCGGTTGAATTCTTCTCCCACAGCGACTGCTCAATACGGTGGAAACCGCGCCAATCCTTATCTTCTACGTCATTCTCACGCGCATCAATATTTGGATCGAGATCGCCAATCGCTTCAGCTATCGGCTCAATACGTTCAAAGTACATGCGTGTCGGCGCATACAGCTTCTTGGCCGCCTCAACATCCCCGCTCTTCACAGCTGTTACAAACTTTTCTGTTTCTAATATGAAAGTATCGGCTTGCTCAATTGTAAACTGACGATAGCTCTCCAGAATAGGTGCCCAAGTCTCATCCGAGACGACAGCCCCGCTTGCGGAATTGCCTTCTGCTTGTTTAGGCTCATTCTTATCTGCATCATTTGAGCCGCAGCCTGTAAATACTACCGTACAAGCCAGTAAAAAAGTCATTAATTTATACTTCATTAAAATTGCTCCCCACTCTGTTTTTGTCCTAAAATGAAGTATATTCGCTATTGATAATCATTGTCAATGGAATATTTCAGTACTAAAGAAAAGTGCTTCCGCAGCTATTCTCATAAGCTTCGGAAGCACTTTGTTATTCCCTATTTTATTGCATATACAGCTTTAAACTAGTCAGAGATTCCATCTCGATTTCGCCTAATCTCCAAATCGCCGCCTTGCTAATTCCATTATCTTTTGCAATATTTATCCAACGAGATAATGTCACTTCATCTGCATACCACACGGTATGCTTCATATTGTTGGCCTCAGCATCTGTATATTCAAAAAACATGCAGCCGCTCGCTTGATCGCGCTGCGCTTTACTGCCTGTTTGCTTTAACAGCAGCCCCGCTCGCTCCTCAGTCAAAGCTTCAACCTTGCCATCCTCATGCCAATCGAACCCGCCAACCGAGAAAGCCATATACGGACTGCCAGGCAGTACTTCCATTCTGGCTGCCAATTGTTCAATAAAAGCTTCATCCGCTTTTGGTCCTGGTTCGCTGTGTGAGCCATATAGGTTATAAGCCATCATGACATATTCCGGGCCTTCCGGAAGCTTTAATTGTTCAATAGGAGCTCTTGGTTCCAAAATGATTCGAAGCGACTTCCCGCTTTTCTGCAAACGAGTATGAAGCTCCGAGTAGAAAAGCAGCATCCGTTCCCAGTCCTCTTCCTCGACTCGCTCATAATCGATCTCAATTCCGTTCAAGCCAAATTGATCAACGGCTGCAATCAATTCATCAACATGTTTTTTGCGACTTTTCTCCGTCTCTACTAGCCGCGTAATTAAACTCGAATCCTTTTGAACAGACTCGCCATTTTCTTTAAACTGGTCATTTACTACCGTCAGATAGAGCTGCATCTGTTCGTTCTTCTTATAAATCTTCATGATTTCAGGCAACGCCTGCTGGAACTTATCCGTAAAATAAAGACTATCCTTATAATCAAAATAGGCCGCGAACAACTGCAAGCTCGTTAATTCACCTTTAATAATACTCAGGTCCTCAATTCCCTGCTTCCACTGCCAGTCCACAATCCAAGCTGACAATTCAGGCAGTACGTTGGCTGCAGCCTGCTGTACATCTTCAATAGACGACTGCTCCGCTTTCTTTGCGCGATTTGTAAGATTGGAAAAATACATTGCTGCGCCTACAAGCACCACAAGCAAACATGCTGCAATAAGACCTTTTCGTTTCCGCATTGATTCAAACTCCTCGAATTATTAGGTTCTGATTAAGCTAAAACGTATCGATCGCCCAGTCGAATGATGCATTTATCGCGTTCTTCACTCTACTGATCAACCCCTCAATCCCAACATAACCGTTCTTGTATAATGACTCATGCTCTGTACCGTCTTCTTTGACGGTCGTTACTTTTATATTATCAAAAACAGCGTCGTAAATATCATCTTTTTCGTTGTTAAGGCTTGCTTTGGAAGCAAGCGCAATATTTCCGCCGACGATCGAGCTGCTAATTTGCTGCAAAGAGAGCTGTACATCATCTACAATCACCGTTAATTGATCGCCCGATGCGCTAACTTCAAGCTGCTTCGCACGTTCAGCAGCCTTGTCCCCAAGCTTGCTTGCTAGCAGCCGTTCAACCTTGCCTCCGGGTGCCTTTTGCTCAACAATAACCGAATTATCCTCGATCGATACTCGAACAAATGAATCCTTATTCTGATCGTAGCGAACATAAATCGATTGGCTGCCGACTACATGACCGCCAAGCTCCGCAGTTAGTTTTACGTTGGCAGCATGAATATCTTTCAACAAAAGCATGCCGCTTCCTGCTGGAACAGAGGTTAAAGCAATCCGGTTATCCGTAAACTCAGCCGCACCGCTGATAAGCTGCCACTTTGCCGATCTCCGCTCATCCCCTGCAATAAAGCTGACTTTTTGACCGGTATCCTTACTAATTTTCATAAGCAAATGATTCGTATACCAATAGGAAGCAGGCTGCACCCTTGTTAAATTATAAAGGCTGTCACTGCTTTTATTCAAGGAAAGTCCTTCACGGTTAAAATGCATGCCGAACATCGCTTTAATATTTTGGTCGTTCACATTCTCAACAAGCCGGTTCATGCCGTTGTACATAATGTTCGCGTGCATAATCATATACACGTTAGGAACAAAGCCAAGCGTCTTGTTGTATATCTCCTTCATCGACTTGTAGTCTGCATTGATGCGTGCTTCCATTTCATCTCGATGCTCCGCAGGCACTAGGTTCTCATCCCGGATAAAGTCCATCAGGTAGTGAGTGTAGTAGCTCGTGTTAGCCCGATCTTTGAACTCATTCTCTTCCTTCACACCAATGAGCTTGCCTTCCTTGTCAAAAATATTAATATAAGACAAGCGGTAGCCGTTGCTTCCCAGCTCCCAAAAGCCATTTTTCATCATACTGAGCATGTCCTTAGGCTGAAGGAATTTGGATTCATTGCTCCCAACCTTATTCGCATAAGACAATATGGTCGCTTTATAGTTGTATTTCTCCAGCAAAGGCTGAGCAAATAAACTGGAATCGTTTCGTCCATCCTCGAAGGATAGAAACAGCGCTTTAGGCGGCAAAGGTTTTCCAAGCTTGTAATGGTCCATAACATCCTGCTGCGAAATGGTTACATAACCTTGATCGTGCAGTGCTTTCAGCTGCTGATCCAGCCGTTTTTTGGAAATCAGCTCCGATGTGCCGTTTCTTGCTACGCCAAAATAAGACAGCGCAATAAACCCGTCTTGATTGGTCCACTGCGCCTTATCCGGCTCCGCATATTGCTTGATATCAAATACAGCATGGAAAAGAATGAAGCCCAAAACAAGCAAGATGATCATCTGTACGGTCGTTCTGATCACCTTTCTTTTGTTTTTCCGCTTATAATCGAAAACTCCATTCGTATACCACTTATTCATAGCGGTCATCCTTATCTATGAAATAGACCATAGCCGCTTTAAAGCGGCATGTCCATATTCTTGTTGTTTTTGTTCTTTCTCGCTGCTTTCTTATTTCTAGCTTCAATGTCCTGCGGCGTTTCTCTTGTCCCCCAAGTGGATTTCCAGAAGGTCACCCAAGCAACAGGCATTTGCCACAGCAGCACAAACTCGTAGAAAATACAAAATACGAATCCAAAAACCCACAGCTTGCTCTTTCGAAACAGCAGATGGGCAAAGCTCATCAACAGCGCCATCAGCAGCAGTCCCATCAGGAAGGTGCTTGGGAAGATCCGATACATAATCGGTACATAAACCAAGTTGTACAAAACCACAATCGGCGCTGCAATTGGAACAATAAGCCCAATGTAGAAGAACAAAGCCATAAACGGCTCCTTCCGCCAAATAAAGCCCCCTGCTCGCAGCGACTCACGCAGCCATGAACGCTTCCAGCGCATTTGCTGCTTTAAGAACACGTTCATCTCTGAGGGTACGATTGTGGAGCAAATCGCGGTATCCTGATAGCCGGTACGATGTGTTTTCAAAATAAAATTAGTCATGCTGCGGTCATCGCCAAAGGTCGCTGGCTGCCCCAAAAACTTCTGAGTCAGCCAAGCATCTTTATGCTTCAAAATTAAATCCTTGCGGTAGCATGAGAGTGGCCCAGACAGGCAGGTTACGCTGTCAAACCAAGATTCCGCAGCCTTCATAATTCGGAATGCAATATAGTAACGAACCGTCTGCAGCTTAGTAACTGTGTTCGTATATTTATTTTCCACATCCGTGCGTCCAGCGACACCGCCCATTCGCGGGTCCTGAAAGGGCTGTACGAGATTTCTAATCGCTGTTGGCTCTAGAAAGCTGTCAGAGTCCACAAATACGACCAAACGATGCTTTGCCATCTCCACGCCCTTTACAAGCGCTACGCGTTTGCCCCCATTTTCGGACAATACATGCAATTTCAGACGATCCTTCGTTTCATACCTCTGCGCCTCTTTGTGAACAAGGTCGATAACCTTCTGAATTTGCTCCACAGAACGATCCTTAGAGCGATCATCTACGACAATCACTTCCAGCTTGTCGATCGGATAGTCTTGATTCATGCAGCTCAAAATCGTTCGATGAATCCATTCCTCTTCATTAAAGCAAGGAATTATAATCGATACGCCTGGCGTATAATGCGGATTAACCGGCACATCGCGGTGCAGCGCGCCGAAGAAGTAACGAGTAAGCAAAAAAGCCGCTGCCGTAATACTGTATAAATACAAGATGAAATTATATTTAAAATAAATGATGCTCTCCACACGCATAAGCATAATAATACCAACTGCTACAAACAGCAGGGTGCTCGCCGCATAGACAGAATAACCCCAACGCTTCTTCTGAAGATACGTGGATAATGGCCTCTCAAATTGGAAAGCGATAAGCTGCTTCGCTCCCTCTTCGCTATCTCGCGTAAATGTTCTTTTGATAACAGCTTCAATTTTCACGGCAGACTCATAACCTTCAGGCATCGTCCCAGGCGGGATCTCAAAGCTCAGCTTATACTTTGCCCCCTCCATGAACGAATCGCCAATTACGGAGGCGTCCAGTTCAATCAAAATGCCTGTAGAAGAAATGTCTACCGCTTTTCCCTTTATTGCCTGCTTCTTCCTCCGGCCATTGCGAAGCAGCCGCACGTCAAAGCTAGCCTCATATCTCAGGCTAAGCTCACGCAGCTTATGCATCGCCGCCGCATCATCACGGCCGTCCTTGCTTTGACCTTCGGCATAACCTCTTCGATCAACCTTTTGCCGCAAATGCTCCGGATCGGGAACGCTCCAAAGGGTGCGTCTGTCCGCTCTTGGAACAGTCAGCACTTCTATCGGCTTTTTTTTCTGTCGTCTAAACACGCTGCTGTCTCCAATCCGGCACTATAGGCTCCAATAGTCGTATCCGTTTTGCTCGAATAACCGCTTATCAAATACGCCTTTTATATCAACCAAAAACTTCGTTTTATTGTCGTCATACAGCATGTCAAAATCCTCAACATTCATCTTCATAATTTGACTGTGGGGAACCGCTACAATAACAACATTCAACCCGCTTAATTCCTCAATGTCGCATAGCTCGATGCCATACTCACCATAAACCTGCTGCTTGTCCACATTTGGATCTGCCACAAGTGTTGTTATCCCGTACTCTTGAAGCTCTTCGATAATGTCTGTCACCTTCGTATTGCGAATATCGGAGCTGTCCTCTTTATAAGAAAAGCCAAGAAAGCCTATTTTGGCTGTATTTATATTTACCTTCTGCTTAACAAGCCTCTTAATGATTTGCTGAGCGACATACTTGCCCATCCCATCGTTAATTTGGCGTCCCGCTAAAATAATTTTGGAATGATAGCCGGTATCCTCAGCCTTATAGGTCAAATAATAAGGATCAATTCCGATGCAATGACCACCAACCAGCCCAGGGCTAAAGTTAAGAAAATTCCATTTGGTGCCTGCGGCTTGAAGTACAGCTTTTGTATCAATGCCCATGCCATTAAACAGCATGGACAACTCATTCATAAAAGCAATATTTACATCTCGCTGTGCGTTTTCAATGACTTTTGCAGCCTCAGCTACTTTGATGCTCTCCGCCCGAAATACGCCTGCATCAATAATCAGCTCATACATGCTCGCGACAGTTTCCAGCGTCTCCTCGTCCATACCGGACACGATCTTCGTAATGTTCTCTAGTCGATGAACCTTGTCACCGGGATTGATCCGTTCAGGCGAATAACCTACCTTAAAATCGACGCCGCAAACAAGACCCGACTCTGCCTCCAAAATCGGAATACATATTTCCTCCGTCACCCCCGGATAGACGGTCGATTCAAACACAACCATTGCACCATGCTTGAGCTTCTTGCCCACCAATTGACACGCACTCTTCACATAATTCAAATCCGGTATATTACCGCTTTGAATCGGTGTAGGCACGGCCACAATGAAGAAATAAACATCTTTAAGCTCATTCAGATCTGAAGTAAACTGCGCTTCGGTATTTTTGAGCACATCACTGCCTATATCGCCGGTTGTATCGATCCCGCTGCAATATTGTGCAATCTTATCTTTATTAACATCAAAACCGATCACGTCCACTTTTTTCGCAAAAGCTACTGCAATCGGCAATCCGACATAACCTAATCCAATGACCGCTATTTTCTTCTGCCTTGTAACGATTTCCTCGTATAACGTCATATGTCATCTCCATCTAGTAAGAAAAAGTTATTTTAGAGACATTTGCGACATGGGAACGAATGCATAGCCCTTGCTTTTCAGCTTCTCAATAACATCTGGCAGCGCCTCAATCGTATGAATGTTATCCAGCATGTGCAGAAGAATAACACTCCCATCAACCGTTTGATCCAAAACACCCTTCACGATATGGTCGGCATCATTGGCAGAGTCCCAGTCGAACACCGTTACGTCATACATCGCAATGGATGTGTAGCCTGTTGCAGCTACGATTCTCGCCCGTTCATCATCAATTTCACCCGTCGGGGGTCTAAATAACATGGTAGGCTGCTGCTGAATGGCTTCGGTTATCACTTGATGAGCCTTGACGACTTCCTCTTGCAATTGCTCAGGCGTTAACTTGGTAATGACAGGATGACTGTACGTGTGATTAGCAACATCATGTCCGGCTTCCGCTATCGCCTTAGCTAAATTCGGATTTTTCTCTACCCCGTTGGCACGCAAGAAGAATGTAGCCTTCACGTCATGCTTTTCCAAAATATCAAGCAGCTTTGTAATCGTGTAGTCGGTACCCCAATCATCAAAGGTAAGTGACACAACCTTCTTTTTATTTTCCCAGTTATAAATAAGCTTGTAGCTCGATTGTTTGTCGTTTAAATTTTTTCGAGCAGCATCAAATCCTGGTATTTGCTCAAGCGGTTTTCTCTCTTGTCCACTGCCTACCAGCTCTTTAAGCGGAACGAGCTTGTAGCCGACCTCGGCCGCTGCCTTCGCAATAAGCGGTATCGATTCAAGAACCTGTCCATCCAGCTCCGTATCCAAGGCAATAATGCCGCCCCGGGTCACATATTTTCGAATATAGTCCGCTTTCTCTTGCTCCGATTCCTGCTGCCATTCATGCAAATTAAGACTGTAAGATACAACAGCCGAAAGCCCGCTCTGCGCTGCCGCCAGCTGAACGGTATCATTGTAATCGCCGGATCTCGTCCGCATATATTGAGGCTTTACTCCTAGCTCCTTCTCGATCACTTCATTGCTGACATTGATCTCTTTAAACACTTGCTCATAGCTTAAATGAGTTAGATCGAGCCGACTAAGCGTGTTGTTCTCAATGCCATGACCTCTGGCCAAAATCTCCTTGGCGACTTCCGGCTCTTCAGCCACCCTCATGCCCGGCAAAAAGAAGGTCGCCTTAATATCGTAGCGATCAAGTTCATCGAGCAGCTTGGTCATCAGACTCTCATCACCCATACCATTGAAAGTAAGAGACAATTCCTTTTTTGTCGTATAGACAAATGGAATCACTTTACTCTTTTCACCGTTTGCAGGCGCGACAGGCTTTTCCGTCTCTATTGGTTTATTCTCTTCACCCGAATTGCCGCTGCTTTGAAACAAAGCGCACCCTGTAACCGAAAGAGCCAGCAACACGAACATCAGCAATAAAATGACAGGATTCTTTTTTTTATTCGTTAAAAATGGCATCTGTTTCTCCTTTATAACTTGATTACCCATTAATTAAGAAATCGAATATGTTTTTCCAAGAAAAAAAATAATAATTTCCAGAAAATTCCGAATATTCAAAACAAAAAAAGACTCTATCACAAAAATAGTGACTACGAGTCTTCTACTTATCATACAATTTTAGCACAGCCGAAGACTTACACCTGCATGTAATTGGTACCAATTTTGTTTAGTGCTAATTGTCCTAATTGGTGATTATGACTATTCTGGCATCCACACTTGTTTCTCCGTATGCACCGTTTGTCCCGAAGCCATTGCTTCTCCCATAAGGAGCGCCAAATAGTGATCCTGTGCTGCTTCTGCCAGGCTATAGAAGGAAGCTCCTTTACCGGAAGCGAGCAGCCCCATTCGCAGCAAACAAGTCGCGATTGCGATTTCGTCATCACTAAGCCTTGCGGGAGCAACTGGATTCTGGTAAAGCCATTCGCCATCCGCAATAATCCCGCGATGATAATAACCTTCCAAATTCCCGTGCTGACCGGTATCGACTCTGCGAAGCTCCGTATGAATAGGCGTGGCGTAATCTTTTAAATAACTGACCTCTGAGTCTACTAGCTCACCTTTACTGCCTCTTACGAGCATGCGGCTGCGCCGTATCCAAGAGAAGTATTGATCTCCCGTAAAATCATATACAGCCAGCTTGTCGCCAAATCGGAGCGTTGCAATTCGCTGCACAGATTGAACCATTCGTTCTTCTAGCGGATCACCTTGTCTGCTTGGCCCTTGCATGATCTTCGATTCAAAGGTCTGTCCGATGATGCTGGCATGCTCGAACCCGACGCCAAGAAGCTGTCTAATTAAGCTAATCCCGTGATAGTCATGGGCAGCAGATACCTGTGCTTGCGATACTTCACCCAGCTTCCCGGAGCGGGCAATCTGAATACGAGCCGCATGCATCGGCTGAAATAAATACTGTTCGGCTACTTGTACCATTGCATCCTTAGGCAGCGATTGATACAGGTCGGTTAGTGCTTCCAAATCAGCAGCCGGAGGCGTCTCTGCCAGCACTGGAATTTGCCGTTCAGCTAGCTCTTGGATAATAGCCGGAGCCGCTGTTCGCGGGACAGATACGACAGCGAAGCTGAATTGCTTGGACTCAGCCGTAAACTGATCCAAATTGCGAACCGTACGAATGCCCCATTTTGCCTCCAGCAGCCGCCCCTTCTCCTCGTCACGAACAAGTATTGTATGAATATTGAATTTCTCAGGCAATGCTTTGGCGATACGTATGTAAAACTCTGCGCGCCAGCCTCCGCCAACTATTCCAAAGCTAATAATAGACATCGTGAACCAGCCTCCTGGATGTAATCCGTTTTCGTCATAATGATCATTATAAAAAAGAAAAAGATCTCAACACGTGAGATCTTCTTTACGCAGTGCGGAAGGTTCCAGTTGCCTTTATTTCCTCTTGAACACCTGTATAAGCTTGCAGCTTACCATGGTAAACGAGCTCCAGCAGCGTTGTATTCTCCAAATCAGCAGGTGTTACGAACAAGGAAGGTTTATTAACAAGATTTACGCCGCTCTCCTCAAAAACAGAGGCTACAAACTGTGAGCAAAAGTATGCGTACTCTCGTTTCATCTCAATATTAAGCATGATGCCTAACATGCCAAGCAAATTGTATTTATACTGATCGCGATTTTTCTCCATGTAATGAATTTGATTTCGTATGTTTATATAGGCACAATGACTAATCGTACATCTATACAAAGCGCAGGTTGAGTTCTCAAAAAACTCGCCTCGTACATCCTCTTTCACAAATCCCGCAAAAAATGGGTTGTTCGGATTTTTTCTGCCAAAGCTATAAACCTCATTCAAGTCTCTGTCAAATGCAATTGAAGCGTGATTCAGCATATTTTTAGTGTACCATCTAATTGTCTTGGAAAATAAGGTTCCCGTATTCGTTAAGAGAACATAAATTTCAACATCTCTATTCATGCCATACTACCTCCACATTAAAGAACTCTCATCTAGGTATTAACTTTAATGCAGGAGAACTAAATTCTAAACCTGCTCAGGTAATAGATTCATCCCCGACCTAAGTCCAGTTCTGTAAGCATAGCGTGACAGAGGATCATCTACTAACTTCACCTATTTTTATAACCTTAATCCATTTTACTGGATTTTCTGCTTTTACTCAATACAGACTTCGTTTTTTTCTTCCTCATGCTTAAAAATATGTTAAGATTTTCTTTTTCCAAAAATGATATAGTAGGAAAAGATTGACACCGTTCATATACTATTTATATGCATCAAATCTTAATTTAGTATGGTCGTTTGGCTTACATTCTATTGCAGCGGAGGACATTTAAATGGAATGGTTTACTCGCTATACCACACAGCTGGAACTTGTTTATGCTAAAGCCGAAGAACGTATTGCAGCTTTCCCCGCACCGCTCGGCAGCCTTGGTCTGGCCTATGCGCATAAGTTCAATCCGGTGAAGCATGACAGTAACAAGGATTACATATGCAGCCTTCTCCCCTTCTGGATGAAAGAGCCGAGCGGAATTAATGATTCGCAATGTGAAGCGCTCGCATTAGCTAATGTATATGGAATGCTCTATTTTTTTATTCAGGATGACGTGATGGACAGCAAGCCGGCATCCAATTGGAAGGAACAGCTTGCTCTTGGCAACCTGCTCATGCTCGAAATGTTCCGTGTATTCCGTGAGCTGTTCCCTTCAGCTTCACCATTTTGGGCGTATTACGACCATTATGTAACGAACTGGGCCGAAAGTGTAACCAACGAGGATCGCGATGATTACTTTATAAACGACCCCATCCGCACAGCTGGCAAAGCAGGTCCCGTCAAAATCGCCAGCACTGGCGCACTGTTGTTAGCAGGACGGCCAGAGCTCATTGCCAAGATGGAGCTCGCCATCGATATTGTGCTGATGTCGCTTCAGATGTCTGATGACTATCAGGATTGGAAAGAAGATCTGGCTGAAGGCAGCTATAATGGCCTGCTTGCGATGATCGCCGCAAATAGAACTGCGGAAGATTCCTTATCTGAGCAAAAGGTTGAAAATGAAATCTTTATTCGAGGATGCCTCGGACCTTATGTTCAGCTTGCAATTGATAATGAAAAACGACTAATTGAATTGGAAGCGGGATCTAGTGAACTGGTCGCATTCCATAGCTTTATACTAAAACATTTGAACCATACCCATGAGACGATAGAATCAAACAAAAAGTTGCTGCTAGAGGGCGGATTTAACTACTTTTTGTCTACTCAACACATTAATCAAGAGTAGTAAGTGTCGAATTATAATAAATAATTGGTTTTTTTGTATTTTCATGTAGACGAAGTGGTTCTGACATGGTAGATTAAGCTGGTAATGTTATACAAGATTGGGAGGGTGATAAATGTGTCAAAAGATCAAGCTTTAAAAGAAAAAATAATCTCAAAAGTCTGGGAAGATCAAGGTTTTAAAGAAGAGTTGCTTGCAAATCCCAAAGCAGCCGTGAAACAATCTTTCGGTATCGAATTTCCTGAGGATGTGGAAATTAATGCTTTAAGTGAGACTTCACGAAA
>NZ_MRTD01000012.1 GCF_001956295.1 Paenibacillus sp. FSL A5-0031 | reverse complement strand
GGCTATTAACCAATCCTTTTGAGCCTTGATGTTATCGGTGTCAAAAATCGTATTCTCTTGCAAATACCGCAGCCAAAAATAATCATCATATTGTTTTATTTCAGCCAACTTGTTTTTAATGTCCTCTAACTCTCTTTGTTTCTCCATACAGCCCTCCATGTTCTTCCGTATTCAAAGCTGTCCGTCATATTTCTTGGATGTTCCGAACGTATATGAAACTGATAAAACTAGTCCGAACTTCTGGTTACAATTGGAGCAATGTTCCACACACTCTGAACCATCGGACCAATCTTTTAATCCTAGCTCAGCGTGTTCCTCTTCTTCGTGGCCACAATGAGGACAGACAGGGTTTTCAGTATGTTCAAGGTCAAAACCCGTACCTTCGCAAAAATTGCACTCCTCATTTTCGTAAATCTTCTCTCCATCGCACATCAAGCATTCCTTTGACATTCCCAGCCCTCCTTTCCAACCGGTCATTGTATTTATCGCTTGCGCGGTAAGAAAAAATCTGTCCATTGTTCGCATAAACTTCCACTCTATCAACACTAATAACAACGACTTTCAAAACCTAAGTAATAGACATAAAACCAAGAGTCATAAATGTTACATGTAGCCTTGCTAGGGTACGCTTTAAATCTTGGTTTTCCAGCAACGGATTCCATTCAACTGTGTATGCCAAACGTTCACATCCTTTCGTTATTACTGAGCGATACATATTGACTACGTACCTTTCTTATTCAGAGAATTACTTCATGAATCGCAACAATCTCGCAAAGCTTTTTGTCGATTACTTTCATCGTTCCGACCTTGCCCCAAATATCTAAATCGCTAGTTACTAACCAACCGCGCTTGCCTTTTTCATCCTTAAAAAGCACATGCCACTTATTCATAACGATCCTCACTCCTTATGGTCAAAGATATTCATCGAAGATCATGACGTTTTATGAAATCTCTTTAAAGTATTTCAATGACATTGGCTTTCCGTAAATCATCTTTGCTGCTTCAAACGTAAGCTTAAAATATGCCTTTTCCTCGCTCCAACCGGATGCTGTAGTCGCCAAACCTTTATCAACTAAATCACGCCAGTTTTTATCGTTTGCACTTGTATAAAAATAGTTGCGAGTCGGCTTCTTTTTGTAAGTTAAACCAAGCGCGTGCTTAGCCTCCTCGATTTGATCCTTGCTTAAAGACTCGATCATTTCTTTCTCCACTCCCCATTGACAAATTCATTCATTTTTTTTCTTGCCTTTATAGCGATATCGACCATTGGGTTAGCTCATGAAAATCGCAAGCCACGAATAGTTACCGCGCCATTCCGTTTTTAAGGAAGGGTGGAATTTATTAAAATACTTGAACGCTTCATCAGCAACGATACTTGGCACAAACACAATACTTTTTCCTTCGTTGGTTGTTTGCACCTCATATCCTGTTGCGTTTTTATCTAGCCACTTTTTTATATTGGGATTCACGTTGCGTCACTTCCCTTTGTATTATGTTTTAAAAATCCTATTCAATATGATGTTCGCTTTTTTTCATCTTTCAACTCATCCATACATCTACTGCATCTTGCTTGATGTTTTGGAAACTTAGTATGTTTGTATAAATGTCTAGTCTCTTTTCCACAGCCTACACATTTTCCACCTTTTACACCGTACATTCCATCATCAATAGAGATACCTAATTTCATTTTTCTCACTCCTTACAGTCACAATAGTTCATTTTGTTTTTCATGGAATCACTGGCCTGCTGCTGCAGCAAAAAAATCCAATTCTTAATGACCTCATTGAATATATTTTGAATATTAGCACCTATAAATCAAAAAGTAAACAATTTGTCTATACAAAAATAGCGAGTAAACCAATTTGGTCTACTCGCTATTTTTATTTGATTCATTATGATTTTCTAGCCCAAGTTTATACTTATCGATAAGTTCATTAGCATAAGCTTCTTCCCTCTTATTCATGAAGGTTCCAAGTTTGCTGTTTTCTGCTGCGGCTTCCATCTCTAGTGCTTCCCACTGTTGATCAGTCAAAAACAATGAGATTTGCCGTTTGCGTTTCTTAATTCCTTTTTTCCGTCCAGCACCTATTCGGGCTCCGCCCCGATTCTCTTGTTTTTCTGTCAATTCAAATATCCACCTTTGATTAATAATCAATATTCGGAACAAATCTATATCCGTTTACTATTTTTCTCCAACCATTGCGACAGATTACCTAGACTCATCTTCTTCTGTGCCACTGATATAGCTGTCTCAAACAGTTCCATCCAATCTGCCTCCAGCTCATAACCATTGAGCTGCAAAAAGGTATACGTCACAACAACGGAAGTCCGCTTATTTCCATCATTGAAAGCATGAGCTGCAGCTATACCTTCAAAATAAACAGCTGCCTTATAAAATAAACCAGGATACTGCTCTTCGCCAAAATACTCCGTAAACGGCTTTTCAGCGAGTAGCTCAAGATATCCTGGTTCTTTGACTCCGGAGAGTCCACCATACTTATGCAATTGTAAATCGTGAATCATGTTAATTTGCTTGGCCGATAATCCAATGATCATTAATTTTTCGCCAGCTTTGAAAGTGTTTTATCGTATTTTTCCGTTCCCTTTAGAGCCATCTTCATAATTGCCTCGTCTGCAGCATGTATAACCTTTGGAGTCGATTCTTTTTTATCAATTGCCATTTCCTCATCCCTCTCTTCCAATTCCTTACACCCCCTCATGGTAAGCTTCACCCATTGTTACTCTTAGCATACGTGAGGGGATTACATTCAAACCACTTGTTCTGTCGTTTAATTTATTGACACTATTATATCGTTTTTCCCATAAAACTTAAAGCCACATATCAAACTAGATATAAGACTATACCCGTTCTGCTCTGCTATAGCATCATTTATTTTACGTATTCGTGACTACTACCCACGACATATTCAAAATCGTCTGATACCCCGAAATAACGGGGATGTTTGACCTTCACAATGGCGATAATCGATGGCCCTTTTATAATATCCGAATAGTAATAAGGTGGACCACTCTGATATACCTGTGGGAAAGTGCCTGATTCAATACGATCAAACCAAACGAGCTCAAAGGGGTCTAACCATATTCCATTTGGAAGAGGCTCAAGCAAGCCATTGAGTTTAAATGTTGTCTGCATTGATCGTCGTAATACCTTTTCTGCCTCTAGGGGATCAAAGCGGATCGATCCCTTCTCCAGCTCTTCTTGGATGATCTGCAGGGAGGCATCATGTGTAGCAAGATCCATACCTTCCTTCAGCTCTGCTTTGAGCTTTGTTTGTAAATACTCATCTTGATTCCAAGCGCTAAACAATATCAAGATGGGTGTAAGTAATATGACCGTCAACACCCATTTCATGGCCGTTCCTCAATATATTCGCTCATAATCGTAATGGGGTAATAGTAATCTCTTTCCTCGTCGCTACCAAACAGATTGAAAATTTGCGTCGGACCTTGTGGGTACTGCAGAGATACTTCAATAATTTCCCCACGAGTAACTGCAATAGCTGGACCCTTTAAATCAATTTTATCACGTCGAAAATAAGCTTTCTCTAACTGGCCAATGATTTCCTCTTTGACCTCTTCCGTTAAGCGACCATCCAGCGCTACTAAATGCGCGGCCTCATATGCCTTTTTTTGCAGTACTTGATCCCTATATTGTAAGGTTCTCTCCACGCTGGGCTGAAACAAAAAATAGAGAAAGAACGGAGATAATATAACGAATGCAATAACGGCTTTCATATAAAAATGCCGGCATGCTCGTAAAGCATGCCGGCTCCCCCCTTACTTATTTTAATTTGGTTGGGATCGTTGTGTTCTCTGAGATGGTATGCGCGCGTTCTTTTTGTGTGGATGCATCTCCAAACGTTCCTGTATCCGAAAAGACTGTCAAGCTTATCAGAATAAGTGTTGCTGCAATTAAAATAACGGTTGCTAAGGCGTTTTGCATGTGAATGATCTCCTCTTGCCCTTTTGGGCGTTCATTTTAGTTTAAAGCGTCCAATAACACGTTTTTATAAGCATTCGATGCTACGTTAACAAAATAAATCACAGAGATGATGGCCAGAAATACGACAGTATGTCCTATATAACCGTTAATCTTTAATCTCTGTTTGCGGCGCTGCCTTCGGAAATCAAGAAAGGTATCGTAGTTTTTATCTAGCAAATCTACGGCCATTTCAGGATTTGATTCATTAATCTTCTCTAGCAAATCTGCTAATGTTTTCGCTTCTTTCGTACCCACACGCTGACCAAAATCCTTAAATGCTTTTGCACCATCAACCGGAAAATCAAACAACAATCGATCTAGATCCGGACGGAGTGCCTTGGTAAATGAACTAAACTCGGTAAGCTTTGCGAAAACGCTTTGATAATGATCGTTATTTTCAGCCTGATAATCGTTAGAGAGCAGCATGTAAAGGTCTATGATCTCATCGCTCTTTTGTTTCTGCTTCTCCTTACCGGCCATGACCAAAAATAATCGCCCTGGTGCAAATGACTTCCCTGTTAACGACACCATGTAGAGCAGAAATGTTAATAACATGCCTTTTACAGGGTACTCCTGAACGAAAAGGAAATAGATATGCAATACCATAATCGTCGTTATAAAAAACAGATCTCGATAAAATTTGTATTGCCAGGCTGAACCATTCTTCATAATACCCGCAAAGGTAAAAGCTGCATCCAGTTCATCGTCCTTGTAAAACTGGAATACACGTCCCTTCTGCCCCTTGGTCATATCAATGAGCTGCTTTAACAGATCCGGCGGACTACGTCGCCGCATATAGAGCAGCTCTCGCATAAGAAGAAAGACAGACACCACTTCTAGTAGATATAGGCCAATTTTTCCACCATGTATGAGCATAAGCTACACCTCAATTTTAGGCTTGGATAAGATTAACGATGTGACTAAGCCTATTACAATAAAAATAATACAAAGAATCAATGCTTGTAGTGTCTTAGGATCATCAAACAATATTTTCATGATAGCCCCTTCGAACATGCGATTGATGCCATAGATTGAAGCTGGAACCAAAATCAGTGGAAAGTAACCCATAATAATGGAATCCATATACTCCGACTTCTCTGCTTCAACAATTCGCTTCGATTCCTGCATATCGGTATGCACTTTTTCCAATGCTCGTCCAATATTCCTATTTTCCTTTGCCGCTTTTGTAAATAACACACCCAGCTGCTTCGCCCAGCTATTATCGATCTGATACTTAAACAACTCGACACCCTCTCGAATCGCTGACTTGCCCTGTAACTGTAATATCGTTACCAACGAGCTAAATGCACGTTTCATCGTTCCCTGAAGCTCATCAGCAGTATCATACAAAGCATGATATAAATCACCTTGCGTACCAGGGCTTCGATATTTCAAAATAAGCAATTCTGTCGCTTCAATGAGTGCGTAACTGTTTTCCCTACGCAGGTTATAAAGTTTTATTCTCAGTAAGCCATATGGTAGCAGCGCAATTATTCCTGCAAATCCAAAAGCTCGCCTATTCCACCACGTTAAAGGTTCACCGGCACTAAATCCAACCAATAAGATCGCGTAAACAATTACCATCACACCTATACATAAGCTAATAAACTGGTTGACTGAGTTACGATGAAATGTTTTGCTCGTTGATCGGAGCAGAAGCTCCAGGTGAGAAAAAGTTTTATCCTCTTCCTCCATTTTCTTCGCAGTTGTTGTATCTAGAAAAAAGGGTACATTCCATGATCGAAACAGCTGGCTGCGAATAGCTGCAATGAGACCAAAGGCGCAAGCTACATAAAATAACATGATGGCCGCTTTTAAAATGACTTCCATTGATAAATCCAATTTAAATATCATTCACAACCACCTCTTCAAGCTGGCTGCTTAACGCCTTTTCAATATTGGACTCCGACATAGGGTGACTATGAGCTAATCGCCTCAAAGCTGATAAAGCTTGCTCGGCATAATTCGGTGCTGTTTCTTTCATTTTTTCTATGACTTCATCTGAGAAGTCATCGCAATATGTCCATCGATTTTGCTCGGGTTCCCATCGCATGATATCGTGACAGCTCACTTCAAACGTAAAAGGATCAAGTCTGATTTCGGTCAACCGAACGAGTTTTTTCGATCCATCATCTTGTTCTTTCATGACGGTTGCGAGATTAATATTCTCTGCGACGCGAATGAGTTCTTCACAGTATTCTCGGTTCGGAAAACGTTGTAAGACAATCCGTGCTAATTGACCTGGTATGTTGGCAACTTTCTCGGTATGGTAGCTGGTCATTGATCCGCCCTTGCTTCGTTCACAGGAGGTCAAAAAAAGTTCTCCTTCCATACTTCGCGTCTCTCCAACAATGAGAAAGATAAAATCAGAACGCAGCACAATATCAAATACCTTCGCGTAATCCTCATCTGTTTTTATAACAATTTCAACCAATTGATCATCTTCATGATTGTCACTCAGTCTCATCTCCGCATGGCCTCGTTCAACGGTTACGGCAACTCGTCCTTCTTTCCGTCGTTCTGCGTAAAGCGCCTTTATCAGCGTACTTTTCCCTGATCGTACTGCCCCTGTAATCACCATATTAAGAAGCGCATGCCCAACCCCTCGGACAATCGGCAAACTTTCTGATGGAATAGTTCCCTCATCCACCAAATCCTCTAGGGTAGGTGCTCTCATGGTATCGTTACGAAATATGATCGTTGGACGCCGAACAAGTGGCGGAATCATTATCGTTACACGGTTTCCATCTTCCAAATCCAATTCCAAAGTCGGGTTATATTGGTTAATATGAGAAAACTCATCCTTCATCCGTATTTTTTCGATAATATTCTCGACCACTTCTTCCTCCGACTCATAAGCAAAAGGCTGCAGGGCCTTCTCACCTGGAATGTCGAAGAAGATTTTACGACCCATAATACGAGCAGATTGTGATCTCGCATATTTCGGATGCTTTTTCCATACCGAAATGGGACCTAGACCGAACGTTTGCTGAAAAACCGCCTCCACTAGTGAATGATAATAGCTTGGCTGCTTGACGTGCTGTAATTGATTAACCCGAATATGTTCTTCGATTTCGCCCATAAATAACTGGACCGCTTCTGGCTTTCCGATAACAGCATCATGCTGCAACGCTTGCCACTTCTTCATGTCTTTATCTGTACGCTGTTCATTTTTGACTCGAAAATTATTTCGCACCTGCATACAAAGCGCTTTAAACTCATCACTTAGCGAATGACTACTCGCCTTTTGTATGGCTGGTTTATGACTTACGTGCTCCTTAGATTCCAGTTCGGTGATATGAAAATCTTGCTCTCGCCACGGACTACTCACGATGTCGCTCTCCTCCCAAATCTCCATTTTCGGGCAGGTGTTTCTTCTTGTGCTGGCCACTTGAAGCGTGATTGCAATAAATCAACCATTTGCTTCAGTTGTTCGGTATATTTAGAATGATCGACTGTGGTGAGCAAACGTCTCTCCATCTCACACAACATACCGTCATCTTTCAAATCGGGCAGCCACCCTAGCAGCGGCACAGCCATGCTACGCTCAATCTCTTTTGTATCTCCCCACTGCTTTGACCATTTATTAATCAGGAGCATAAATGACATGGACTCGCTGCTCACCATTCTAAAAAGTGGTATATACCGGTGCCAATTGGTAAGGGCTGCGGGTTGCTGCGTCGTTACCACCACTCGCATGTCTGCATGCAGCAAAGCTTGTAAGCATAGGTTATTATCTGGATTAGAGCCTGCATCAAGCAGTACCACATCAAAAACCTCTCGCGCGCATGCAATAACATGGGCTACGGACTCCGAGGAGTACCGATAACGTTTGGTAATATCCATATTGCCAGCCAAAAACGCAAAGTTCTTAGCCTGATGCATATGCGTAACGAGCTCTGCTGGCGTCAAAATACCACCATCTTTAATTTGTGTGTACAGATCATTGAGATAGCTGCCTGCATAGGTGATAAAGGTATCTCCAGGGGAAAAAGCATCTAAGCCAATCACAGCTACCTTTCGCCCCATCCGCCTTCCAATCTCATCTGCGAGAGAAAACGTAGTGGCTGTCACTCCCGTTTGTCCCCTTGTGCCGACAAGCGCAATGACTTGTCCTCCTTGTTTGCTCACCGGCGCACCACCGCCAAGGTATTGCTGCTGAATAAATTCCACGAGCTGCTCTACTGTTCGTTTGGGATGGCAAATGCCAATCCCATGCCGCATACACACCAGCTTGGTCTCTTCTATAACCGGAGTATCCGCTTTGTAGCTAATTAAATAAACTAGTTCTGCCTTTCCAAGAAAGAGCTCCTTCAGCGATTCCAACTCATGCGGCTGTACTAGCCGGTCAGAGATTAAAATCAGCTTGCAGGTTTTAAGCGTATCTAAGATAAGCTCCATATCATTTGTTTCTTGGGTACTAAATACCCCTTCCGTCTGAGATGCCTGGCGCAGCTGACGACATAGTTCTTGATCATTCCCTATAAAACCAATGTTCATGATCCATACCCCACTATAAATTGATGACCGCTCGCTGCTTTTTCTGACAACAGCTTCAGTTGATCTGGCGTCAGTTCTAGCTCTAGCTTACGACCTCGCACGGTTGCATCCACTCTCACATTCGGATTCGCAGTACCTTCAACATTCTTTACTTCATTGGAGCTTGCATCTTTGTAATAGGCGACAACAATATCCTCTGCCACTTTCTCCGCTTTCGTTAGAAGTGGTTCGGTAATGCCTGTTTCTGCATTTACTTTTTCGGTATCGGTCGGTACAGCAAATATGGTAATCCGGTCTAGTCTGCGCAAGCTGCCTGGAACAGAAAGTATCCAATCATCTGGCAATTCCACAACCGTTGCCCCTGGCACACTAAGCAGTGAAGTCTTGTCCACTCGGTTCACGGTCATTTGATCACCTGCCTCAATAAGCTGCAGCGCTTCCTGACCAATTAATAAATGCGCATCCTCTGCAGGTATCGCGCCAGATATGACATAATCCTCTTTGATCCGAAGGATCATAAGATCTTCTTCCTTAATTGCGTCATGCGGTAGCAATTGTCTAGCTGCTATGACTACTCTCTGTGTATCGACCATGACCGTCCATCTTGTATCCAAGATATAGAGCAGTACCAGTGCTGCTGTCATGCCAAAAACATAAAGCAGCATCCGATTCAATTTCTTTAAGCTAAACTTCATTTTGTTCTCCTCTCCGTTAGGAAGATTTTACTTTTAGCCATTGCTGGCGTAGCTGCGCAACCGGTGCGTCTTTGCCCTGCCAGTAAATCGCCTCCGGTAATGCTTCGAGCAGCTGCTCGAAGAGAATCTCTTCTTGCGCTCGATTACCCGTAGACACTTGCGGAATCAGCTGAACTACCCGTTGACACGCTTCTGGCAGTGTCATGACTTGACTTAATTTCTTCAACTCCGCAAATGCGACGATATCTATCTCGGTAAGCTGCCTTCGATTATTATCTTTTCGTTCAAACACATAACCGGCTTGTTCCATCATTGGCAACCAGCGGCGCAAGCTGCTCTCCGCCATTTGTAGTTGATTGGCAACATCACTCATCGCAATCTCTTTCACTCTTTCAGCTCCTTTCACCTCCAGTATTTAGGTATGATTTGGTGGTGATCGGTTACTATTCATGATCACTATGTCATCAACTAATATGATGACGATTAAGCGATCAGTGAGCGCTGGCTGCCATACCCTGTTTAGCCAGATTCCCACCACCAACCCTCCTATCCATTTCGTGTGGCTCTTGTTATCTATTACAAGCATAGCAAGGATTTTGAAGGCAATCGTTCGCAAATCGTATGCAAAAAGTATGATTATTTTTCGTGGTTATCCACATTAAGCTAAATGATCACACCGATGACATAGCGATCAATAAAGAGAAATGTGAGCAGCATCAAAGTGAGCAGTGTCACGCCCTGATAAAAAAATCATTTTGACATGCATTTGAATTTGAGAATGAATAAATAGTGAAAAGGTTGCTACACCTATAACGGATAAGAAAAAAATGAAAAATAGGTTCATACATCAAGCTCCTTTCATAACAAAGGCCGATCCTCTGCAGGAACGGCCTCCTTTATTTTTAGATATAAAATCGTTCCAGTACGTTGATAAGATCCTCCTGATATAGCGTCCCTAAATACTTATCAATTTTTATGAATGCTATAGCCATCCATCGTTCCTATTAGAACGCCGTACTGAATCTTCCGTCGACTCACCTTATAATCATGTGTAGTATCAGGGCCAACTGTCATACTCCGATCACTCCAGACTTTTATGAGAGCAACATCGACTTTTAAAAATTTAGCGAGAACTTCAGGATTAGTATCAACAATTCTAATCATTTACTCAGCTCTTTTCCGTCAATTTCATGACGAAGGCCAATCCTCAGCGGATCGGCCTTCGTTATTATTTATAAAAATGTGCCAGGACGTTGATCAAATCCTCCGGATGCAACGTCCCTAAATACTTATCAATTTTGTCATGATTGAGCGGCACAAACATGGAACATCGAGCTACCGATGGCTTCTGAAGGCCAGCTGCTTGCCAATATACTAAAGCGAGATCCCGACTATCGTTCCCTCGCTCTTCATTCGAAGTCACTTTGATCACAATAGAGCGTTTATCCTTCGTATCTAAAATAATTCCTGGTCTTAGCTTTTCCTTTTCCCCATCATCAAAAGGATATAACACCAAATAAACATCGCCGCGATTATGATTCATATGGATAAATAAAAAGAGACTATAGGTTGATACACCTTAGTCTCTTATCCCCTTATTTATTTGATTGTTATTGTTATGATAATCTTCTTCTAATTTCTCTAAATTTTGTTCCGCCTGCAACCAGAGATCCGGCAGCTGAGCATCAATCTTTTGATTTGCAACCGCTAATCGTTCTTTCAACGATTTATTGGACTTTTTCTCCAAGTAAAATCGCCTCCCTTATGGAATAATCTCTTACTCAACGATACCACAATTCCTTATAGCACTCAAAGATTATGATGACCGTTACTTCCGATCTCCCATATATTCTTCCTTTGCTTCTTCAATATGCTGAAGGGTAATGTCTGTCTTCCTCAAAATCGACTTCCGCTTTGCTTTCATAAATATTTGCTCCATCTCTGCAAAGCTACATGAAGCGAGAACACTGGCTATATCATCAATCAGCTGATTCTTCTCATAGTTATCAAATAGCTTTTGCGTGTAAATCCTTCGTTCCGAATCTGTTGGCGGATCATACTTCATTTTGGTATCAAATCTTCGCCATACTGCCGTGTCTAATTCTTCATCCAAATTGGTTGCTGCAAGTAATATGCTTTCAGATTGAAACTCATCCAGACACTGAAGCAGCGTATTCACCACGCGAGACATTTCTTGCACATCTCTTCTTCCGGATCGATTCCGCGCAATAGCATCAAATTCATCCAAGAAAAAAACACAAGGATTCTGAATCGCATAATCAAATATTTTTCGAACGTTTCCCGCCGTCTCCCCTAAATAGCTGCCGATAATGGTATCCAGGCGAACAAGGATAAGTGGCAACCCTAGCATATGTGCTAAATAAAAAGCGGTTATGGTTTTCCCCGTACCTGGAGGACCATACATTAGAATCTTATTCGGCATGGGTACTCCCTGTTCCGCAAAAGACGCCTTAAGCTCGTAAATCTCAAGAACTTCATCTATGATATTTCGATTAATCTCACTAAGTACGAGTTTTTGAGATTTAGTCTTGCAAGCCTCGGCCGTATACATGACTGCCATATCTACGTCCTTACTCATGGGTAGTTTAGCTGTATTCATTTACTATTCTCCTTTCATTTTAATCAGTTCCCTCTATTGGTTCCCGTCATTGGTTCCCATTATTGGTTCCCAGTTAAAACAAGCAAAAAACCTTATAAAATGGGGGTTTTCAATCGGTTTCATATACATAATTTGAGTGGGAACTAATCAACGGGAACCAATATACTTTTATTATTACCAAATAGAAGCAATCTGTTTTTAATCTAAATTCATACTCTACTGTCAATTAATTATCTTGAAGAAATGCCTGCATGACTTCATCTGACCAGGCTATCGTATAACCGGCTCGCGTGTTTTCAGGAGGATTTAAAAAACCATCATCTACAAGCTGCTGCATATATTCTAAAACCTTTTCTTTCCGGATCGAAAACACTTCACGCAGCTCCGAGCTCTTAGCGGATCGATGTTCGCAAATATAGCGTTTCATCTTTTGGAGAATTTCTGTTTGCTCATGTTCATGCTGTGCTTCAGCATCACGAACCAATGGTCTCATTTTCGCATCCTTATCGTATGGACCAATCACGTTTTCATTTAGCATCCGTTCAATATGTCTTGTGGCTGCAGCATAACTTATTCGCAATTTCCTCTGTACTACCTCCATCGAAAATCCTCCGTGTTCGTTTACTATGGCAAGTACCTGCTCATATTCACTCTTCTGAGGATCAGCGTTATAGCTTGGCTGCTCAGTTTCCGGATCAGCTGCATCAGTCTCCTGGTCATCTTCCCATGGCGGTTGATCCTCATCTGGAGACGTTCTTGGATCGCTGTCCTCTGGCATCGACCATTCGTCTTGCTTTCCAGTATCCTTCGACCAAAAAGTTATTAGTGCATCGATTAACTCGGTTGCTTCATTATCGTTTGAGCTCGTTGCGGCTGATTGGAATCGTTGCAACGTCCCTCCTTGAATCATACACACGCCATCCCCGTACCCTAATAATGGAGGAGCTCCACGATCAAGTACCGTCCGGTAATCAACCGCACTCTGCAGCCGAAAGGCTACCCGAGAAGGAAGATTTGCTTTAATCACACCCGTCACCACATTCACACTTGGTCGCTGCGTCCCTAAAATCAAGTGAATACCGGCAGCACGAGCCATTTGCGTGATCCGCTGTACACCGTCCTCCACCTCATCACCAGCTACCAACATGAGATCCGCATACTCATCGATAATGACCACGATATAGGGCAGCTGATCTTGCTTCATCTTGCCATTGTAAGCCTCCAAATTACGAACGCCAGCTTCTGCAAACTTTTCATAGCGCTGCTCCATCTCCATAATGACTTTATTAAAAGCGAGCATTGCTTTACGCATATCTGATACTGGCGGCACAAGCAAATGCGGCAGCCCTCGATAGACGGTAAACTCGACCTGTTTTGGATCAATGAGGAGCAATCGCAATTGCTTCGGAGATCGGGTGAGTAGTAACGAATTGATAAGTGTATTTATACATACCGATTTACCCGAACCGGTTGCACCCGCGATAAGTAAATGCGGCATACGTGCTAAATCCTGAAGAATTGGCTTTCCAAGAATATCTTTACCAAAAATCACGGGCAAGGCTGCATCCTCAGCAAAAGCTATAAGTTCATGCACCATATCCCGCATATAAACAAATGCACGGTCGGCTTGTGGCACGACAAAGGCTGCAGCACTTCTAAATTGCGGAGCAGACGTCACATCAAACCCCATATGATGACCTATATGATTAGCAATGTCTTCTTTCTTGCTAATTAATTTGGAGAGCTGCACTTTTGGCGGTAATTGAAAGGAGATCGCTTGAAGCGTCGGCCCACTCTCCACCGCTAAAACATCAATTTCACCTTCCAGCGGAATACCGGCCAGCTGCAGCGCATCAGAGATTAGCTGACCAGCCCCCTCAACTCGCAATGTAGATGTTGAATGCGGCTTAGGATTAACCGGCAAGAACGAATAAGGAGCGATCAATGGACCATTTGCTAAGGGATTAGTTGGAGCGATCATTAATTGGTTGGTTGAAACGTCAGAAACACTTACGGGCTGTGACTCTACCTGCCCCTGAAGAGCGCTTACTGGCATCATGATCGGTCGTTCTCGTTGCTTCCATTCACGGTATCGATCCAGCCATCTAAGCCGGTTGTGCCAAACATATTGCATGGCTGCAGGCAACGCAACAAACAAACCAAATAGCATAAGTACATATCGGATGAGCTGCATCGCAAATAGCGATATCACCTCTGGCACATTTAGAAATTGCAACGCAATGCAAACCGCCAGCGTAATTCCGCATATGCGCGTTAGATATTGCGCAAAGCTTTCTTTTTCATTTGATTTCCCTTTCCCCCCACCCTCCATGAATGAATCAGCCTCCCTGCATCATTTGTTGTACAAAACCACGTACCCGTTCGCTCGTCCGATAGGCATTTTCTTGAATTAATGGCCACCATTCCGACGCCTCATGACTTGCAAAATCAAAAACATCATTTAAGTTCTTTACGACCATAAAAATCAAAAATAAACCGATTATGGTCCAAATCCATTTCGGTATGACAAAATTGTTCCCCTGCCGGTGTAGGAACCACAGTACCAGACCAATAAGGATTACAAGGGTGGACATAATAAATCACTCCTTCAAATTGAGCAGCACACTATAAAATTTGGTGACACCAATCCACCAGCCTGCATGCTCTGCGTAATAGCCTCGTGGGTTGTCCTTCGCGCTAAGCCATTCAATCGCATTACGATTGCTTGGCCGATCCTGCGAAAGCTTTACAATCGTCTTTGCAGCGATCAACGCAGATTGCTCTGTGGTGAGTGTCGCGCCTTTGCCGCTACACCAGCATCCAAATACATTCCAAGGGTTTTTAACGATCAGTTCTGCATGTTTTTTGGTGATCGGAACAAAAGATTGTTCTTGCCCTGTGATCGCAAGTAAAAGCATAGGATCGACGTTTTGTGCCTTTCCTGCCTGATCGATGGCACTTAAAATCGAGCGATCAGCAAGCGCTGATTTTTTGCTCATTAAGAAGCGATTAGCCAGTGCAATATCGAGCGGACGATAAGAGAAGTCACTTGATACTTGAATGACCGGCTGCACATAATCAAGTGGATTAGCTCGTTTATTATTGACTCGTACTTCAAAGTGTAAATGAGGACCCGTCGATCGCCCCACTTTACCTTCACCGATCCTGCCGATTCGCTGCCCTTTGTTTACGACACTACCAGGCTCTACATCCATTCGCGTATCTAAGTGTCCATAAATGCTCACCAGCCCCCCACCGTGATCAATATAGATCGCTTGTCCAAAAGTGCCCAGCGTTCCCGCAATGGTTACTGTGCCGGAAGCGATCGCATAGATCGGCTGGAGTTCTGTATTGGCTGCGCCGTCCGCGATATCAATGCCGCCATGCGCTTCTCCGCCTTCCCCAATATCTCGAATACCAAAATACGACGTAATGCGCGTAATCGATGGCACCGGCCATTGATAATTACTGCCGTCCGCATCGAGCTGGATCGGTCCCCATGAACTTCCTAACGCTCCTTGGTTATTCAAACTCCCCTCCTCAGCAAATAAGAGAAAGGGGAGAACGGTGAGCAGCATAATAAGAACAATCAGAACAGCTAAAATAATAAGGACGACTGAAGCCGGTGTACCTAGTAGAAGAATTAACTTATAGATAGCATGGGCTTTCTTTACGGTTTGTACTGTATTGGAGATGGACCCTTGCATTTTCCCACCTACCCTGCCTGTTTAAGACCACGAGTCTTGTACAAAGCGCTCTCTTCAGGAGGAACCACCATGACCAGCTCATCATATTTTTTGTGATACTCCAGAATGTATTGATTGGTATCTTCGTTTTGCGATATGCGCTCCTGAATTTCCATCGGCACATTGGAGTGCTCAGTAAGCTTTCTAATCGCTGATTGTTCCATGTAGAAATACACGCGAACACTCGTGTTTTCCCACATGCCCTCGCCCTCTGCTGTATCGAGCATAATCGCTGGCGTATTAGAACCAAGGATCATCATGCCGTTCCACTTCCGTATTGCTGTGTACCAAGAGAAAATTTCGCGCCTCATTTCTGGATTTTTCGTTTGTCGCTGACCTTCATCCACTAGCACCGCTGAAAAATACGCGCCTTCGAATTTCAACCATTGAATATTGGAGTTTACAACATCAATGGCCATCGACATTTTAAGTTGCGATTGTTTGGCTAGTTCATCTTTATCGTCGCTATCCGTTTGACCCGTTCCGACCTTAATGACGGTAAGCTTTGTCTTTTGAAAGGTGATGGACTCTTCAATTTGAAAAATGCCATCATAAATGCCAATAAAGTAAATCTTGATGGCATCGTACAAGCTTTTGGCTGCCGGATTATCTTTCTTCGCTTCCTCGGCTATCTCCTCAAAAGCGCGATGAATGGTTGGTCGCGGACCCGTATATGGCGCATCCCACGTTTCTGGCTTCTCTTTCACAATGCCAGCTTTGTCGAACACACGTTTAATCGCTTCCCCTGCCTCAAAGAGCTCAGCCTTGGCTAAACCATCTGCAAGCAGCGAGAAGGCGCGAACACCATTATCGATGGCTTTCCCACGCCTTGAACGATTAAAGTTGATACAATCCGAATCCAATTCAGGAAGCGCAGGCATAATCGTAAGCGGCTCATAGTAGCGGCCCTGGTCTGCCGTATGATCGATATAAACCCCGCCTACATATTCGCAAAGATCGCGCCACTCGCCGTCTAGATCGAAAACAAATACATGTATGCCTTCCTCTAGCAACGAAACAACTAACGCTTTTAAGAAGTAGGATTTACCTTGTCCTGTTTTACCGAAAACCGTAATATTTTGTGCTCTTGGATCATCGGGATCACAAATATTAATAAAGGTAAAAGAGCCGTCTTCTGTCCGCCTGCCGAAATACGGTCCCTGTCCATCGCTAGATCCGCCTCTTGTCATGGGATAGGTGCGCGCAGCTGCGGTATCCGTGGTCACATGGCCATAATGCTTTTTGTTAAAGAACTCGCTATTTGGCGTGTGGGGATCAAATATAGGACTCGTCTGCCTCAGCGCCTCCTGCTGCTCAAATAGCAGATTATCCAGTTTGCAATCCAGCTCATCAAACCATAGCTTAAGTTTTACTTCGACTGCATGGAGCTGATGGCGCTTTGGAGCTGTAATCGTAAGATAGGTATAAACGTCAAGCAGTTTGCGATTGTCCTGCTGCTTCGCATCGCGCAAGGATAAAATCGTTTCTTTCGCTTGCACTTCCGCTTTTCTAGCTGGATCGTCTTCCTGCTGCTTGGCTATCGACACGGTTAGCCGGTTTAATTTATTTTTTAGTGATAGATTCCATGTCACATCGCTGGCTGCATAACGAATCGTTTTACGCAGCGTAGCGCCTTCCTTGCCCACCAGCTCATCGAGTTTGTCCAGGTAGCCGGTGAGCAGCACCGGTGGATATCCCTTAATCATCAGTACGCGCACAAAGTGGCCACTTTTATCGTCTTTACCATCCACAACATTGACTACGGTTTCTGATTTTTCTTTTCGCCAATTTTTAACTAGCCGCTTGGTTTCCGCTAACATGGGACTGCTCCTCCTCTACCTGAATAAAATGAACAACCGCTTTAGGATCTAAGACAAAAGGTCGACCTTGGAAGAGCCAACGGTTTGCCTCATGAAAATGAGGAAATGTAAGCGATACACGCTGGCCCCACTTCTCCTTAAGCAGCGTAGCCATATGACTTGTCATAGGCTCCTCACACTGATTAAGCCAAACCTCGCCATGCCAACTCTCTGCCGCTTGCTCCCATTGCAGCCAGTGGTGATAATCACCATCCACAATCGCAACCGCTTGACCAAGCTTTAGCAGCTCTGCTCGTGAGGGGTGCGCAAAGGGAAGATCAACCAAGACCGGACCCTGTTCCGAAAGCTTGCGAAGTAGACGAATGGTTTCCTCAATGTGAGGACGCTGCTCTTCACTTGGCAGCCACAAGGTAAGCCCTGGTGCATTCCGTGACGTCCAAGCTTCCCATCCTGGCTCCGAGCTTGATACGCGCAGCGGATTGAGATACGTATGCGTACCACGATCCGGTGATAAGTCCACCACGTGTAGAATTACCCCCTCACCGCTATGCGCAACAGCCATATTGGCCGTTAAAAAAGATTTTCCGCTTGAGGTAGGCGAAGTCAGAAACAAGATCCCTTGAAGAGCAGACATACGCTGCTGTTCCTTCTCCTCCTCTTCACCTTGCAGGGTTAGATCCGATAGTGAATCCGCTATGTGTAATAAATCATCCAAGACTTCCTTCCTTGGTCTCCTCGTTTTCAAACGCGCTAGAATGCAATGTAATGCATTGCCTACCCAGCGCAAGCTATAGCCGACTTTTCTCGCCAGCGTAATAAGACCAGCCGTTATGACCGCTAAAAAGCCTTTGCGAGGTGGGCTATCCGTTTGTTCCTTCTCTTCATGGTCAGCCTCTTCTTCCTTGCTATCCTCCTTTGTTAACGATATAACAAGCTCATCAGGCGCCTCTTGCTCCCAATTCCCCTCCGCTGCCATCCAACGCTCCCAGCTAATTGGATCTAACCAGCGGCCCATGAGCTCCGGCATGCTAAGTCCTGATAGAATCGTTACCTCGTGACCTGATGCCGTTAGCGGATCTAATACACGCTGCAGCTTCTCGCGCAGCTCCGCCAACATGCGAAAGCGCTGGCGCTCTTCTTTGGTCATTTCGCTTGTTTCGTCATCACGTTCACGCGAATCGATTTGATATTCCATGACAGATAAACGCAGCACATACACGCTCCGCTTTGCTTCGCCGCTTTCAGCCATGTTCCGCCACATCGTTATACGGTTTTTCTTCAGAGCTGCCATACCTTCGGAAGCTACCGGTTTGTTAGCTTTCGCTGTCCATAACTCGTGCTGATAGTCCGAAATCTGTTCAGAAGATATCGAAACCTCAAAACGTTCACTCGCGCATGCCCGTAAAAATTGTTCAAAGCCGTTAATCCGTTGTTTCTTTTGGTTGTATACCGCTGTTTGCCATGGATCTGCTTGCAACGAAATGACCATATGCAACATTTTGCCGCTGCGATAAAACCAGCCATCACTCTCTGCACCAAGCAGCTGCTCCATCTCATCACCGGTGCCCGTATTTTTTTGCCGAATATACCGATAACGACGGCGACGACGATAAGACCATGAAAATAATCGTCCGAATATGGATAAGACAAAGATCAATAGGAGACCAGGGATCTTAATCCAAAATGGCAAAGGCAATAAAAAAAGGAATCCGCCTCCGAAGAGCGTATTCCCCATTACCCAAGCGATATCATTAAACGTCAAACCTAGATACTGTATATCCTCTCGTATATCCCCTAAAAAATAAGCACTCAACAACTCATTTTCCTGTTCTTGCCGACTGAGATCCTCTGCCACCTATTTTCCTCCTTTCTTTTTACTTGTTCCTTCATGCTGCCGTAACATATCCGCTTGCAGCTTTTCAAAACTGCCCATATCCATCCCATTTAGCGGTTGATGCCCATGATCTACTGGCATACCGTCTATAATGACCATGATTTTTCCGGACATGGTCCGCCAGAATGGCAACCTACTTTCCCGATATAGCTTATGGACTTCTTCTAGTCGTTTGGCCTGCGTTTCTCTTACCATAATGTAATTATCTGTTACATTTGCCTCAAAACCAGCAAGTAAATCAGTATCACCGCTGGATCTCAATTGTTGCTCAAGATCTGCCAAATATTGCGATCCCCGCGGCAAATCAAAACGCACAAAAGGTGTACTCTCCGTGCGAAGGTTTTGCAGCAATGGTAAGATTTCTGGCATATCAATCTCCGGAATCCATAGCTGTCCATTTACCAGCTTCAATTGCTTGACCCATGGATACTGTTTTCCCTTTTCACTCAGCTGGTTATAGGCCGATTGCGCTTCGGTTGTACTTAAATTGGTTTTTGTATAAACCGGCAGTTTCTCCGTTAAGGCATCAAGTGTTTCCCTACTTACTTCAGACTTCGTAAAGCGGCGGATATCCTGCTTGTCACTATCAATAAAGACACCGTTTTTGGTATAACCATGACTGGCTGCTGACTTGATCTGCGCATCCTGCAGCTCACGCATAACAGGTCTTACCGTTTTCTCTACTAACAGCTCACCAGTGCCTGCGTTGTATGCTATACCCTTACCATACGTTTGTTCGAGATGACCGACTATTTTCTCCATGTCTCCTCGACTTTCTTTATCCACTCGAATGACGGCACCTGATACAAAGCCCTCCGGTTTTAGCTGATGCTCAAGTTCGTGCGCAGGGATATCTAGTAAATTCAAGCCATGATTCGTCACTTCTTGACCAGCTTCTTTCATAACCACGTTACCCGTTTTATGTTCCCACACGGCAGGCGCTTCGTATTTCACACCCTGCAATGCTTCAGATCCACCACCAGTCATGATTGATTTCATGATGGCTTTTTGCACATTTCGCTCTTGCATCCGTCTGCCAACATCGGCTACACGATTACTAGACTGTGACCAGCTCAATCCTTTTCTTTGAAGTGCTTCCGAGCCAAATCGCTTGCCCATGGCGTTTAAGGCCATTGAGCTACGATGACCATACGTTCCTAACTTTTCAATCGCTTGCCCACCATTGAGATGTACCGGCATTTTAGCCGCTAACCATACCGGACGGAGCCAAACAAAGAAGAGGAGCACAAACAAGCCAATGGCTGTGATCGGAGCAGCAATGGCAGGATGAATGCCGATATCCGACATAAACCCAATGTCCACCCCAAAGTCCGTTTGCGCTTTAACAAAAATCGCCCAATACACAGCCATCAGGTAACCCGCAAACAAGGTTCGAGTATAAATGTTTATAAATCCTACCAGCGTTTCTAGCTTTCCAGAATAAGCCGTATAGGCTATCCAGAGTCCTACAAAGATGGCCATGATAATGACAATGATACTTTTAAGCATTGAAAGCACGAAGGATGGCACAATAATTCCCGATACATCAAAAAACAGTATAAAAATACCGCCTTCCGTTTCTGCCATTAATTGTCCGAGCGACATGCCGGCATACGCAGGATTCGTTATACTGTCGATGCCGATTACCAATGACTTTAGGATCTCTTCACCTGTTAAGTTTTGATACGTAATGTCAGCCTTGCCGATAATGCCAGCAAGCGTTAATTGCGTGAGCCAGTTTAAACCCACGTTAATAAAATTCATAACCGTTAGGCTTAAACCGGCAGAGACGAAGCTCCATAAAAATACTTTTAAGAGCTGACCCATCTCTTTTTTGCCCTTTATAATCTGGATGGATAGCATACCTATACCCACCAGTAGCGCAACTAGGCTAATGATGGAAATGATCGACCACCCTACAAATACCGCTTTTATCTCCGCAATATGCGGCGTAAACAAATAACTCTTCGCAAATGTTCCATACAACGGTGCGAGAAACTCATCTGTCCAGCCAATTACAACGCCATCGATGGCATCTTTAATTAACTTACCCGACATGAGATCCTGAAACGTTTGGGTTATATCGCGGAATTGACTACCTAAGTCCGTCACCCATTCCGGTATATACCATTTATCGTTGCTCTCTTTTGGCTCCTCCACAGCAGCAGCCAAATAGGTGTAAGACACGCCTTGCATCACATCGTCCACCCCATTTTTCCCAAAACATTAAAGATGCCCTCTAAGATGGCAAACATCCCTGATGTAACGAAGAGCATAATAATAACAAGCGCAATACCCATCCGCTTCCAAAAAATTGAATCATTCAGATTGGCCTTCGCCAGCTTCACCTGCCATAAGAAAAGGATGATTTTATACAGCCAGTAGACAAGAGCGATGGTGGATACGATGGTGGCAAAGGTGCCTGCAATGACAAGCACCCATTCCAGCGCCCCCAACTGATTGACATCAATAGCGTACATTTTCTTCATCTTCTTGAGATAAGCTTCCGACGTTTCCGATGCGAGATAACTAAGCATTACATTCCTGATGTAATATCTTGTGTGCTCGTCCAGTTATATACCTGCTCCAGAAAATCTAGGAATAGACCCGAGAAGAAGAAGAAGATAATGAGGAATACAACGCCCGTTTCAATCCAAAACTTCTTATTACCCATACTTTCTTTTGCTTGTTTGACTTTTATGCCAAAACGGATAATATCGTATATGCTGTAAACCAATAGGAAGATAATCATAAACGTAATTGGGACCATTACGACATAGAACATAAAACCGAGCCCATCAAGCAGCTTCCAATCGAATTTAAAATACTTCTTTAGTTTTGTAATCGGATTACTCTCGTCTGCCGCATAGGCCATTACCGGCATCATCCAAACCATAATCATCATAGGCAGCCATACTAACCATTTTTTTATCTTCATCGTTAAAAACACCTTTCGTTTGTAGGATTTTTATAGGACTATTCCTCACTTGCTCTCTTTCAATCGAAATGTTTGTAGGAGTTTTATAGGAATGATGATAAGAAAGCCTCCATTCGCCATTCTACTGGCATAAGAAAGACGATCCAGCAAACAATGCTAATTCCCCAACACAACCCCGACAATAACCGTTCACCGGTGCCTCCATTATCAAAAAGCCGTAATGCCACATGTATTTTTTTTGAGATTAAGGAGCCAATCCCCTCACGTCCAAATAGATCACCGATCAGATGCGCCCACCAGCCCACGATAAGCCCTATGCTAATGGCCTGCACCATCCATAGATCGCTTTGCTGCCCAAAAGAAAAGGCTCCAATACTTAAGGCTAGTGCAAACTCTGGCGTGTGAATGATCCCCCGATGCTTTACCATCGGAAGAATAAGTAATGCCCCGCCTGCAAAAGCTGTGATCCAGTGCCAATCATACATCGCGTATGCCGCAAGTAATAAGGCTCCTACGCCAAGCAATACCAGGCTACGCAGCTTCGCAAGCAATAAGCATAAAACGCCTGCAGCAGCCCAAAGCGGTGCACTCCTTGCCCATACGTTGTCTAGGTCGAGTCCAAGTCTAGGGAGTCCCCATATGGCAACCGCGATTAACAGAAGTAGCAAACCAAGTGATTGAGCCATTCTTCGGTTTTGTGTAGAGAGCTGAATGAGGTTACTAGCCGTACTGGTCTTATGATCTAAATCCGGTGCCAGGCTCCCTACCGCAACAGCTAAAATGTAGACTATGGGCGATGCCATATGTCCGTCCATTTGTGGCAAGAGTGAAAGCAGACCCGATCCAGCGGCCACGCCTAGAGCCACATGTCCTGCTTTGTTCATTGTTTTCACCTCCTCTCTCGATTTTTACACATAAAAAAACGATTCACCCAGGTATGGTGAATCGCTTATTGCACTGCTTGAAGTGGCTGAGAGCTGATTGTTTTTCCTTCAATAACACGGCTTGGCATGCCTAGGTAATAGCCCTGGACGTACCGAACACCACAGGTATGAAGCAATTGCAATTGCTCCTCTGATTCCACACCTTCGATAATGAGCTTAGTATGCAAGAGCTCGCATAACTCTAGCATGTATCTTATGATAAGAGGCACTTGAGGTTCAGCATATGCCGCGATAAACACCTTGTCTAGTTTGATCCATGATGGTCGAAATGTCGTAGACAGCAGACGGTCTAAGTTGGCATTTCGTTTACCAAAGTCATCATAGGCCATGGTATATCCTTTCAAGGCCAATTGCTGCAGCTGCCTCTTTATACGCGCACTATAGATCGTGCTCTCCATGATTTCCAGTACCAGTTGATTGGCATGGCCTTCAGGTAATGACACACCTGCTAATAACGTTTTAGGATGTACATTTAAAAATAGCAATTGCTGCGGTTGGAGCCTTGGTAGAGCTTCCTTGATGGCTGTATGCATGAGCTCACTATCAAAGCGAGCAATTGCACCAGCATGACGCTTAAAGAGATCTGCCGGACTCTCACCCTTTGATCCACTCACAAAACTCTCATATCCAATGATCTCCCGTCCATGCGTAATATCCACTATGGGTTGGTAACGTAAGAAATAGCTCAATTGCTTACCTCCTAACGATTTATTAGTCGCCCAAAAAAACCTGCAGGCTTTCGTTTGGCGATATTTAGAATCCGCTCGATCACCTGCTCTGCTTCTTCTGACAACTGGTAGGGATCGCAAGTTGGTAAGGACATGACCTGTCTTCCAGCCAAGGTTTCCGCCATTTCATCCCTGGCGTCTTCCGAAGCCATTGGCAATACGACTCGCCACTTTTCTTGCGGCTTATGAATATGTTTGCGGCATAGCTGCACGAGCTCACGTTGCCGCCAGCTGCTACCGGACCCGACCAAGACCGGAATCGTAGCCCGAAAGAAAAGACTCGTGTGTTCACTCGTATTAATATTGCCAAGATCAACGATTAAATAGCGAAATTGCTCAGCGTAAGACTCTACCCAATCCATATCTACTGCGCTTTTAAAGTAAGTCACCTTATCCATTTCAAAGCGTGGCTTAGTATTGACTACCCCATCGTGATTAAAAGCAAGAAATTCGAAACAGGGATTGCGACCAGCCTCCCAAATGGCCACTTTACCATCACCCTGTTTAGCTAGGTAGTTCGCAAGAGCAAAAGATAGATGTGTACTTCCTGCCCCATCAAAAGCCCCTGCCACGGCAATTAGTATGGTTGGTTGATCATACGTTTGCGATACTACCTTTTCTTGGCTATCCACTAATTGTGTCTCCGGCAGCGGAGCATCGAGCGTAAGATTCAAATGTCTCTCCCAGTTGGTTTCTGGCCAAACCCAAGCAATACCTTGTGAAGTCCAGTGACGTGCATGTTGATGAGAATGCTCTTTGACCACAATAGCAATGGGGATATTGGGTGCGAACAAGCTCAAACGTTCAATCATTCCAGCATGCTCCTCCGGCATGACAATAAGGGTAACCGTCATTTTTAGGAGCATGCCTTCCATTTCTTTTTGATCATTACATACATGCAGCCGGTACGCTGGCGGCGGTATGTCCTTTACTTCTAAATTGTAAATCAAGACATGCAATCCTCTGTCACCTCCATAAACGGGTAAAAGCCGCCAGCTCAGTCTGACGGCCTTTCGTATCTCATTTTTCTACTCTTTCAGTATATCTAATTTTCTCATTGTCATCGTTTGCATTTCGTATGCAAAAAGTATGAATTATAAATATTTTTGTTAAACTTTTTACACCTTTTTTATTGAACGTTCATTTGCTCTAACTCAGAAAAATCATTTGGCCATAAAAATTCTTTCACATTCAGATGATCGTCAAAGAAATGTGTATTAATCAACAATTGTTTAAACTTATCACCCTTCGAGGAATAAACAATATTGTAAAAAATGACCAATAACTCGTATGATGAAAGTTGTGCACGTATTATGCCTAGGTACTTTCGCTTCTCTCTATTACTATCTTGTTCACGTTCATGGAACTTTTCATTTTGGATTAGTTTTATAATATGATATAGATTTCTAAAGTAATGACCGAGTTGACTTTCATAAGAATCGTATACTTTCTCAAAAGCTCCCCTTTTCAGTTCTTTTAGCGGATTTGTTTTATAATCCATTTTAAACTTGTCCGAATAGGTAGAGGTGTAATGTGCAGATAAGAAATCAATCTCGCTCAACAATGTTTCATATTGTATATAATCCAAATAGATCGCTTTTTCATAAATTACCGTGTGATCAATTTTCAATTCATTCCAATCTTTATTTATACCATTTTCTAGATCTTCAAAAAACTTCTCGTATTCTTCGTTACCCTCCCTAATACCACTACGTTTAAAACTGAGTATACTGTCTCTTTTAAATTCTTCTTTTCGATAATAAAAATACCTATTCCTTATCAGTTCATCTAGTAATTTAATATCTCCCTCTAATGCTTCCTTTTTCAGATCTTTGATGTAAGCATCAAACACATCATTGTCCTTGTATGCTGCTTTTATCTTTAAAATAACAATCTGCATTGCTGCTCTTCCCGTGGTACCTTCTATTACTATATCCTTTGTAATATCATGATGCAGATTGATCATATTAAAAAATGTGCTGTCGAATTGCTGCTTTTTCATTGTGGCATTGGTAATCTCATACTCTTCCCTTGTCTTCTGCACTTCATTTCGCTGTAACTCAAGCTCTTCCTTCTGCATCATAATTGCTGCTGTAACAAAAATGATGCTAGCCAGTGATAGTAAACCGACAGTAGTGCCTCCAAAAAAATCACCAACAGTACCTAAATTAATTTTCAAAACTCTCCAAATTGAACTTTTGTTCGAAAACAATCATTAATGTAAAAGGAACAGCTACAGCACAAAAAGCTATAATAAACCCGATTCCAATCCACCAGTTCTCTTTTCTCTTATACCATTATTTTTTTAACCATAATGTCCCCCTGAAATTCTATTTTTTTATCTATATTTCCATATATTATCGCCGACGTAAACTAATTATTTACTCAAAAACATAAATACATTGATGATGAAAACGTTTATAACCTTTAACGATTACAAGATTAAACGATTACGATTCGACATACCCTAACAACAGCGCAGCATTTACGAGACTTTGTCGAATAAAAACAAACCTATTTTTATTTTGCCGAATATAAGCCGACTATTATTAAAAATCCTCTTATAAAAACGGAAAAAACTAAAAAATCAAAATCCAATTTTCTTGTTTTTGCACAGATCAATGGTACTGGCAAGTTCTAAGCTTTTTTTATCTGTTTATTTTCGAAAATGACGCTACAAAAATTTATTGTTTTATTTTGCTAATAAATGGTTGATAAAATCTTTGTTCATTATGGTCGTTGAAGGTTGAAGGAAGCATTGAAAAGTAGTGAAGCAGAGGTCTATATAGGATTGGGGGACGCGAAAGAGCCCTTATCCTAGAGTCTAGGGCTGAGGGCTAAGCTTGCATTGTTTTTAAATATGTAGCGAGGCAGAAATCCTGCGGTGGATCAGGTATAAGCTTCCATGTAGGAAGTTTGTCCAATTCCCAAGCCATCCATTGCATCAATGAATCTGAAGATGCGCCTTCACGCATACGATAACCGGCTTCCATAATCATATCCTTAAAGGCGGTAGGATCGATGCGCTTGGCTAGTGCCATCGTCCGGAATGTATGTAGATCCACATTCAACTCCAGCTCTTCAGCAGCCAAGGTCGACAACTTATAGTCTAGTGTATTAAACGCTCCTGGTAGGGCATGCTGTTGTTCCAGTGTTAGTAAAGCGCGGCGGCATAACTTTCTAAATCCTGGCTTCATAAAACCGTTCAGCTTGAGTACAAAATCTTCACGCTTGCTATCCTTCACAAATCTTATGATACCTGTCTCTTTGGTAATGGCCAGTAGAGCAGCTGCCCCTTTATCTCGCATTTCAAGTCGTATGCGATCTATTGCCTTCTCCGGATGCTCACCATCTATATCAAAGCTTTCTTTAATACGAGCCATAACGTATCGCAGTACACTTTGGCTTTTATCCTTCAGCAGCGCAGCAAGCTGCAGCAAACCTTGCCCATTTTGCCAATCAAGAATTGAATCACAACCAATAGCCACTAAATAGCCCTTTATTTGGGCAATCAAGCGGCGGTAGCTTTTTTTGGCAGGAAAAATAGAGCGATAATGCATGCCGTTTATGTGTCTAGGCATGAGTGCCGCATTCACCTGAAATACTGCTTTTGGTTCACCGAATAAGTTACGTTCCACTCGTGCAATTGAAAACAATGCCTGACCATCTATAACCATTGATCCCAGCTGCTCTAATACCTTCCGAATATGACTGTTATCCTCACGATGTATGAGCTGCCCAAGCTTAGAGAAATTAAGCTGCAGCAGTTTACATCTCTCATCTCCTTGTTGGCCACAACCATAGATATAAAGCTTCTGAGCCGCTATAGACAGCGATGTAAAAGCCTTTCTCGTTACTAGTGAAGGCAGCAAAATAAATCGCCCTAACTGACCGCCAGGCTCTAAATACGAGGGCAGGCTAATGGATAGCGTACCCGTATACTTTTCTTTTGTTTCAAGTATGAGCTTATGCAAAACAAATTTATGATAGGATGCATAAAACTGATCTTTGTTTACGGGTGTTTCAAAGAGTTCCTTCAGCTTTATGTAGATAATATGACGATTGATGTACGTGGAAATACCTACTGTCTGAATGCCTACCTGAAGCGTCATTGCAAGCTGCAAATCTGCTTTAGTGAGATGATGCATGAGTCTTACTCGTCCACTCGGAGAACGAAACGTCTGACGTGCTTCGAATTCTTCTTCAATAGCAAATAAAGCTTGTAAAAAACGGTAGCTGAACTTAATAGGTGTGTTAGTGTGAATTGGCTGGATAATTGATTTATGTTCGTTCAGCATTTGGTTGCTCCTTTCTAGATGATTGATTCTTTCTAGATAATTTTCAAGCTGCTAGCTATTTTGCATAATGCATTGTGCTTTAGCTGAAAATATTTTTGACGATTATAAAGCATATGTTCCAGCAACTCATAATCGTATGGTTTTTCACGAACTAAATAACGTTTTTTTATTAAGTCACTTTGCTCCGATGATAAACGGGATAATGCTCGATCCATCTCATCTATTTCAATGTCTAAATCTGCTATTTCCTGTGCCTTGTTTGTCATCCGCTGTTCTTTTCGGATGTACTCGGCTTCGATAGGACTTGCAGGGCCACCGCTACCGCTCATGCCACTGTAGGAGGCGGTCATGGCTGGCAAAGCTAGTTGAGATTGTATTGTTTCTAAATCGAGCTCTAATTTGCGTTTACGCTTTGTATTTAAAAAATACTGTTCAAGCAGCTCCTCCACTAGAGGAACATATTCTTCTTTTTTAGTCTGTGGTATGTTTAGCTCAACCTGCTCTGCTCCCGCATAGAAATCATCAAAGCCATTACCCGACTCTGCCATATACGTCGCAATGAGCGAACTTTCTTGAACCAACTCAGGTGTGATCGTAGTCCGCAATTGTTTTTTAAGTTGGCCATAACGTACAGTAAGCCAGGATAAAGGAATAGATGCGATATTTTGTTCGGTTACCGATATTTTTCTCCGCATGATCGTCGTTCTCTCCTTTCGCTTAACAGGGACAACATATAGGTCATCTAAAGCTAATAAGGTTTGTTCAAATTGTTGGCTACAATAATTGCAGTAATAAAGTCCCTCGTCTACTGGATGACATAGTCTGTCGCAATGTATGCAAATCAAGATTTGTCACTCCCTCCGTTGTTGGCTGCCATCTTCAGGCGAGGTAACCAATTTCCTCGCGACGCCTGCTTAAGCCAGGCGTTTCGGCTCTTGTGTACATTATTAAGCGTACCGTTTTTTAATATCATCCCAATGATCCGCTACCTTCCGTAATGTCGCTTTTGCTTCTTTCTCACGAGCTGCTGCTGCATTAAAACGCTTGATATCCAAAAACTCAGATACATTTGTCTCAATGATTTGTTCCATAACCTGTGGATCAAGCGCATCCAATTCCCAGCATTCATAACCAAACTCCGATATGTAGCTCGTAGCTCGCGTGTCTGTAAGCTTAGTTGGGTTGGGAGGCGGTAGATATTGTTCAATTTGATCCATATTTAAAGCTACTCGTCGCACTAATGGAAAGGATTCAAATGTATTTAATCGCGCTTCGATATCGCGAGTCATGTCAATTCCGCTAGGATCATGATCTCCCAAATGGATAATTATCGTTTCTTTACCTTCATCATATTTTCGGACTAGCCGCTGTGCTGCAACCCACATTTCCGTTTGGCTCACATAACCACGACATGAGAAGTATGAAATATCTAATTGATCGCAAATCGTACCAACCACACCAACGAGGGCATCCTTCTCAACCCAAACCTCGACATGATAGTCCTGATCGGCCCATTTATCATAAGCAAAGCTTCTCGCTGTGGAGTACATAATATCCCCTAGTGTATTCCAATGGCTATTCCCTCTCAAATTTCGTGTTCGATCCTCTATTGCATCCCAATCAATAAGACCTGAGATACGAGCATCCGATACGAGCGTCCCCAAATTTTTATAGCTGCGCTCAGTATTCGGTATGATATCTCGTGCGACCAGTTGATAGTAAACTTGTCTAAGGGACAACGAGTATCCTCTAGAGATATATTCATTAATAATTTCGTTGACCTTGTGAATCAGTGCTAAGCTCTCACGACGAAATTTAATTTCCCGATAACAGATTTTCATAATATCCTCCCATTCTTATTAAATCCTGCAGAGTTTCTAGAATAAGTGCTAGTGGCCAACCGGTTAGTGGTAGAGAGTAGTTGACGAATCAATTTCCTCTCTCCCTCAACAGACTGCAATAGATTCTGCAAATCTACTTTCAAGTCATGAATTTGCTCAAAAGCATCAACCTGCAAGCTATTTTGCATGAGAGGTTTCACCTCTATGACAATGCCCTCTATAAATCCATTTCCCATCAACTTTGGCTATCGTGGCATAAGTAGCCCTTCCCCCAACGTGGCTATGAGGTTCACCGATTTGGACGAGAGAAGAAGTCCAGGATGCTGGAGGTAACACGTTCAGAAAGTATTCGTAAAACTCATCATCAACCTCATCACCAATTTTTAAGAAATCATCCATATTACCCTTCCAATCCTCATATTTCTTCATATAAATCCCCTCACTTTGTTAGTAAATTCAACCTACCATTATCAAGTGAGAGCGGTTATCTTCTCACGACGCCTGGGAACCAGCGTTTCGGCTAAATCAAATGCTTCGTATTTTCTTAGATAACGATTACGATAGTAATCTATAAGACCCTTTCTCTTAAGATACTCATATTTTGATCGAATCACTGACTCTGTTCGACCTAAACCAAAAGCCAAAGTTCGATTTTTATCGATTCCATAAAACATACATAAGTATTCCAAATCCTCATTTGAGAATTTTATTCCGTGATTCAAATGAAAATCAGGATGATATGTCATCCGATAATGTTTGTCATATGTAATGCCGTCGATAAGATCCGTTTCTGAATAAGATTTTAACTTAGCAACCCCCATCCATTATGCCTCCAATCTAGCCTGCCATCTTCAGGCGAGGAACGGCTATCTACCTCGCGACGCCCCATGCTGGGCGTTTCGGCTACGTCATAATAAAAAATCCTTGGTTGATTTTCTCCAACTCTTCATCCGTTGCCAGCTGCACGATATATGCTTTTTCAGCGAGATACAGTACGATTTTTTCACCTTCAACAAGCTGTTTTAAATCTTGTTGATAAGGGAAACCTTTAGCTTCCATCTGTCTTACCTCCTCTTCTTTTGCATCGCTAAATTAATCAGCTCGTCCAGTTCCTGACTCGCCTTTACCACATCTGGATGTACGAGATTATTGTTATTTTGATTAACTGCAAATTGCATCAAGAGTCGCTTTTGCTCAATGATTTGATCAAGCCCATCCCTCAGCACATCCATTCCTCCTTTTAAACGATTTTATGGTTCATGCCTGCCTTCGTGTTGATATAACGGCTTTAAAATCCGTATTCCAAATCACTTTCTACAATAAGCTGATTTATCGAATCACTACTAATTTGTTTCATGACAGTTTTAGACTCTATGACCTCCGGCTCTTCTTGACTCGATTTATTGCAGCCGCTGATAAGCAACTGCTTGATTTCATTTAATTCATCCATTACTTTGCTGCAGGAGCATGTCCCCGTTGACGTACCGATACGTCCAATCTCCTGTTTAACTTGCTGTGCTACCCATTCAGATAATTCACGACTTGTAGATAAATGCTCCAAAAAGTCATGTACATCATCCGTAAATTTCAATGCACTGACATTGTATTGATTTCGACGTGTCATTCTGAATTAGCGATCCTTACGCTAACTGGAATGTTGCGTTTTAAATAATTTTTCGCAACTATCTCTGAAGCATAAATATTCAATTTGCGTGAATCTTCAGGAAATATATGATACAGCTTAGCTACTTTCTCGCCCAGCTGTTTACATAAGTAATCCATCATATATTTGCGAAGTGCTTGATTTACGCCACCAATGTGAACGTAATACACTAGATCCCCTTGCTTAAAATTGAAACTTAGTAATGACTTCTGCATGGCAACAGCTGCAAAATCATTTAGTACCGGCTCTATATCCTCTGTTAGAGGAAACTCTACATGAGATACTGGATCCTTATATATAAAATTTTGAGTTTCAATGTGTGAGAGGATAAAGGATTCCAGAGACCGAACGTCCTGAAAATAATCCATAAGCTTGTCCGTTCTTAATTTCTCCAATACCGCTAAGTAACTTTGATCCGTTGATGATACAAAGTCATCTGACTTTTGAGCTCCGTTTAAATCAGGCTGCAGCTTACATAAATCTTGACTTTGACCTCCAATATCATCTATTACCGTATATGCTTCTTTGTACCTCTTAGCCTCTTCCCTTGGATTACCTTCAAGGTCGAGCTTCAGTGCATGTCGCGCATTTTCTCCTTCTATGCGGCACTCAGCATAATTCACTTTAATCGTTAGTTCACGACGATATCCTGGGGTAATAAGTTCAAAAGAAGTTTCTACTTGAAAACGAACTGCCATCGTTGCTAATTTTTCTTTAAAACTATTGCCTTTTTTAACTAGCCAAACTGGTAATAACGTGCCGAAATAGTCAATCGTTATGGTATCTTGTTTCAACTCTGGTTTTTTCATTGCATGATACAATGCCAATCCTGCAAGCCAAGTAACCCATACAGTCTCAGATTTCGTTTTATCATGCAATTTATAGATATGAGCATTACCTAAGAGCTCCGCTTGTGCTCGTTTCCCAACCATGAAGAACAGATCACCAGACCTAATGACAAGGTGTTCATCAAGGGAATCAGCAGGAATGGTTTGTGCAAATAACCCCTCTACAGTCTCTGACGAAATTTCTTTAATAGATGAAGGCATCTCAAAATAATGGCCATCAATCATGAATTGGCCAAGCGAGTTACCAAAGTCGGTAACCATACGTTGAATATCCAATTGTAATTCCTCCTATAAATTAGTAACTATTGATAAAATCAATAATTTCTTGCAAGTTATCTGCTTGCCACTCTGGAGATCCCATAACGTCAGGTCCATCATCAGGTAGAAATGCTGCGTATCTATAACCATCGTTTTCATTCTTAGAGGATGCTTCATAGATAGTCCAATTTATGTAGTTTTTTATTTTCTTCAAAGAGAATTTCCTCCGGATATTTTTTAAGAGTAATTGCAGACCAGGATTAAATTAATTTCATGGAGATATTGCGAATTTATAAGGGGAAAGTGTAGTATTAGAGGTGTCTAGTCTCAATTTTATACTTTCCAGAGAAGGTGATCGATTGCAGTCGATCATCTTTTCAATTTATATAGACGATTTTATATTAAAACAAATCACTAATGCTTACATTTAACGCTCTTGAGAGCCTTTCCAACACATCAAGAGATGGTTTTGTTTTACCTGTTTCAATTTCACTTAAGTACGGTTGTGTAATATTAGCAAGAACAGCAACCTCTAGTTGTGTCAAATCCTTACCAACTCTTAGGTTTTTAATCTTTAACTCCATATTCCCCCTCCTCTCAAGTTGAATTAATTTATATTGAGATTGTGGATGCATAAAAAAATAATAAAATATATAATTGCGATAGGTAAATAGTAGGAATATTGGAAATCCTCATCTTATTTACTCATTTTCAGATGCATATTTTTTTTCTAATATAGCCCAGCCGATCGAACTAAACTCATCGAGAATCTTATCAATATCTTCTTGTTTTGAAACACATTCTTTATCACGGATTATGATTGTCGAATTTCCAATTTCTATTGTTTTAATTATATTCCCATGTTCCTCATGCGGTTTGAATTGGTTTTTCATCTCATCATCCCTCCCATGAGAATATATATGCTGGTTAATCAATTGGACAGCCATAGATAATCACACACCTTTAAACAAAGTTTTATATTCAATAGTTGATAACTATAATTCATCACTTAGGTTGATGATAACTATTTATTCATCAATAGTCAATAGCTATGATTCATATATTGTTATCAATTTTTGTATGTTTAATTTTAGTTATCGTTCGTCTATAATAACTGATGAATGGAGTGTGTTTAGATGAATAGTTATAGTAATACATTAAAGCAATATGTTAACGAAAGTGGCTTATCATTAAGAGAAATATCAAGAAGATGTTCAAATAACAAAACACCAGTATCACAGGCTTATATTAGTAAACTAATAAATAACGATATTCCACCAGCTTCAGAAGAAGTTAACAAAGCATTAGCAAAAGCAACAAATTGTAATCCGGAAAAGTTAATTATTGCTGCACAGACAGAGAGATTAAAACCAGTACTAGACGATTTAGGTGAAGAGGGATTTGAAAATTTTCTTAATGCTGTTTCAGAAATGTATGCAGAAAAGTTTTATAATCATAATAAAAATAACTTAGATAAGAATACAGATGAGAAAAATAATTTTACTGAAAGTTATGTTAAGAAAATGTTTAAAGAAGCTACTAGTGAAGAAAAAATAAATATGTCCAGATACTTTTCATATTCAATAATTGGTGAGGATGGTTCAGAGACAAAAATACCTTCAAAAGACGAATTTAACGAATCAATACAAAAGATAATAATAGAAAATAAGAAACTTAAAATGCTTGAAACTATTCTTTCTGATGAGCGCAAAGAAAAACTCCTAAAGATTTTAGATGACTTAACTGATGAACAAGTAGACCATATTCTAAAAACAGCTGAAATTATAGCTTCGAAAGATTAATACAATCTTGTAAATACTTTTGTAACTCCTTAGAGATTTTTTCTTCTTCAATAAATAAAATAAGTTTATTAACCTGCTCTAAATTGAGATTTTTAATAGTTTTGAACAAATTTTCTCTTTTCATTTTGTCCTCCGATGTAGTTAAACAAGTTGATATTAAACAAGAATTAGGAGGTTCTAGTATAATGGCTTCTCTCCGGTATGGGAGTAGCCGTTTGCCTATGTTATTAGCCCAAAATAATATGTCTCAATCAGAGTTTTCCAGAAAACTGGGTGTGTCAAAAGCGTTTATTACCAAATTAATATCCGGTGAAAGAAAACTATCTGTTTTACGACTAAGAAAATCCGCTGAGATTTTAGGCTGTTCTATGGAGGATCTATACACTTGGGAATAACAAAAAAATGGCAAACGGTTGCGAGCTTAGCGCTCCTCCCTACCGCAATAGTAACCTTATAAGGTTACTATCAGACTAAAGAACCCCTATAATAGGACCACTTTTGAAATGATAACACATTAATTTCGTTTATTTTGTCGAATTGTGACATATTTTTGTGATTCATAAGTCCCTTTAATTCAATATTTTTTGTATTAGCTATAGTGCTATAATTGTTAAAAGCCAAGAAGGAGGTCCTTTTTCTGAAAAAAAAGATATTAGAAGGACAATTTTGTATTTATTTAAGAAAATCCCGTTCAGATTTAGAGGCTGAGGGTAAAGGTGAAGAAGATACTTATACAAGACATATGAATAATTTACTTCAACTTCAAAAAAAACTTGGGATTAACGTTACAGAAATATATAAAGAAAAGCCAATAACTGGTGAACGAATTTCAGCAAGGCCTGAAATGTTACGTTTACTAAATGATATTGAAGATAACCGTTGGGACGGAGTATTAGTTGTAGAAGTAGAGCGTCTTGCTCGTGGGGATACACTAGACCAAGGCATTGTTTCTCAAGCTTTTAAATATTCTGATACACTAATAATCACACCTATGAGAACATACGATCCAAATGATCCAAATGATGAAGAATATTTTGAATTCGGCTTATTTATGAGTCGGAGAGAATTCAAAACAATAACAAGAAGATTACAAGGAGGAAGAATTGATGGTGTAAAGGAAGGCCGATATATGGGCAATATTGCTCCTTATGGATACCAACGAATTAAATTACCTGGGAAGGGTTACACTTTAGAACCTCATCCAGAGCAAGCACAAATAGTACAATTAATTTTTTCATTATATACAGATCCTGATATAGATAAACGCTTAGGGACACAATTAATCGCACATTATCTGAATGATAAAGGCATCCCTACTATGAGGGGTTCAATGTGGATTGTAGTAACTATAAATACAATTTTAAGAAACCCAACATACATTGGTAATGTTAGATGGAAGTCACGACCATTATTAAAACGACGTGACTCTATAAGTCGTCCAAGATTACAACGTAAAGATTGGATTGAACAGAAAGGCTTACACCCAGCAATTATTGACGAAAACACATTTAATATGGCACAACAAATAATGAAAGCAAATAATAATAATCCAGGTCCGAAGAAAGGCGTAACAGTGAATCCCCTGGCTGGATTAATTAGATGTGGAGTTTGTGGATCTGCCGTCATAATGAGACAGTTTGGTGATAAGACTCCGGCTACTCTCATGTGCTCTATGCCACGTTGTAAAAATGTAAGTGCATATTTCCAGCTTATAGAAGATCGTCTCTTACAAGGTTTACGTGAATGGTTAGAGTCTTATAAAGTTGATTGGGAGTCAAAACGACCAACAATAAATACTTTTGATGACATGAAATTGAAAGCAAATCAAGATGCTTATAAATCATTAGAAAATAAACTCAAAGAATTAAGCAAACAAAAAAGCTCACTGCATGATTTGTTAGAACTAAAAATTTATACGATTGAGGTATATTTAGAAAGATCGAAAAACCTCGATTTGCGTATTGAAGAAACAAAAAACTCCCTCGAGCAGACAAAGCAAGCATTAGAAGTTTATAATAAACGAGAATCAGCAAGAACAAATATTATTCCTCAAATAGAGCATGTACTTGATGTTTATAATGAAGCTCAAACTCCTGAAGAGAAAAACCAATTACTAAAATTAATCCTTGGATCTGTTGTATACACTAAAAAAGAAGGCGGTAGATGGAGTGGCGCTCAAGATAAATTCACTCTAGAACTTCAACCTAAGTTACCAGAATTAAAAATATAATTCTTTAAAAGATTGTAATTTCAATGTACATAAAAATGCATACAAATACGGGCTGATGCAAGGAGCAGCCCTTTTTCTTTAATTAATGAAACCATTTATCATCTTATGATTAAAATATACTACAATAGAAAATCATCACCTACAAATATGATGTACCAATTCCTCAGTGCCTATATCTGTTAGCAATCCAATGACTTTATCTGGAATCGTGTACCTCTGGTTTAAATACCGAAGCGCTGCTGCAAGCTCACCGTCAGCACCGCCATATTGCTCCATTAGAAACTTAGCCATCATTGGATCGCATTTGCTTACGCGAACGGGATATTGCAGTTTTTTCTCATAAACCCACATGTACGGTGCCTCCTCTAGTTTTCCTACTGGCTCTATCCACTATTTATACCTGCCACGGCCATGGTGTATCATTCCATGACCAAGGGTTGGTAGAGAAGCTTTGGCCAAAATGCTTTAAAGGTCCGTATTTCGATTCATACTGCTGTACGATAGGCAATCTTAGCTGTGCGAACTGGTTGTATTGATGTATGGCATTGGAATCTGTAGGATGAGTATCCAAATATAAATTCAGCTCCACGAGTACAAAATCTACCGCCTGCAAATCATGCAGCAGCTTGTAATACTCTTCATCAAGTATGATCGCCACCGTCAATCACCTTCTTCCTGTCTGTCGTTTTTCGGATCATATGGGCTATACAACATGGGCCAGAGTGTGCCATATCTCAATGCTTCATGAGGTGAAAACTGAGGTAAATTGGGCGGTTGAAAGGTAATAAATAATTGAGGCGGCGTGCTGAAGCTTTTTACTTTTATAGGCGGGCAGGGATCTAAAGGGCTAATAAACGGCTTATAATAACGCACCTGATTATTCACGCAGATGTCTCCTCTCGGTATGCTCTTCAAAAAAGTATATGTATAAGGACTTGGTCATCATGACTAACCATTCATTGAATGATGCTGTACCGGTACAGTCTTTGCATTTCTACATTGTTCTCTAGCTCTTTCTCGTTTAGGATGTGATAAAGGCAATAAAATAAAGAAGCTCAAAACGATGTTTGAGCCATAGAGGTGAATCGTTATGGAACCGTTGACGAGAGAAGAAATAAAAGCTTATTTAAGCAGGCTCGGTATCTCAGAAATTCAGGAGCCAACCAAGGCATTTCTATTTGAGCTTCATAGAGCCCATGTTAGAGTTTTCTCTTGGCAAACCATTGATGTTTTTGCAGGTAAACCCGCAGGAATTCAACTCAATCAATCCGTCCCGCTTCTTATCCATGGCAGAAGCGGATATTGTTTTCATTTAAATGGCGCATTTAGCCAGCTTCTGCGTTCATTAGGCTACAAGGTTTCATTCCACCGGGCAGGCGTACAGCCAATAGGTGCCGAGCCTCGTATCAACTCGTTTCACCTTGGACTAACCGCTCACTTGTTGAACGAAAACAACGAAGAAGAACAATGGATTATTGATGTTGGATTAGGCGATATGCCCTATGAGCCGCTGCCTCTTCTTGCTGGAACGTATAACCAGAACCCTTTTATTTATAAAGTAACAGAATCTCTTGTTGTTCCAAATGGATGGCGCTTAGAGCATGATCCATCTGCGTCATTTGTTGGCGTGGATTATGATTCTACCGTTTTGGCGGATATGACAGAGTTTGAGCCTAAGCATGAGCATTACAGCCGCTCCGCAGAATCTCCATGGATCAATATGTTTTTAATTCGAAATAGACATGCTGGCGGAAGCAATGAAATAAGGGGCTGCATTTGGAATGAACGAGGAACTGACGGTGTGAGGCAGACGGAATTAGTGAGTCAATCCCAGTGGCTCGAGGTGTTGGGTGAGGTTTTTGAAGAAAAACTCGTCAACTACAGCAGTCAAGAACGGGATGAACTATGGAAAAGAATACAGCTTGCTCATGAACAATGGAAAATAGCAAAAGCCTCATCATAACAAAAAAAGGCTTTTACTATCTCCTTATAGATGTCCTAATCAAATAAACCTCAGAGAAATCTGAGGTTCATTTGTCTATAAGTGGTATAAGAACTCCAACCTCTAAGCTTCCGCCGTACCAAATCTTTTGGCATTTCTTGCGCGGGCACGCTCGATTTCGACCTCTCGATCACGCGGCTCAGCTTGGGTGACTAGCGTGTCGAGCAATTTCTGAGCAGCCGCAGCCACCTCTTGAATCGCAACATTGAATGCTTCTTCATTGGCTTTCGATGGCGACTGATATCCCGATAGCTTTCGAACAAACTGGAGCGAAGCGGCAGCTACTTCTTCTTCTGTTGCCGGTGGATCGAAGTTAAATAACGTTTTAATATTTCGGCACATCATGCTCTTCCTTTCATCTTTTTATTTGGACTGACATCATTAGTTGCATGCAAATACAAGCTTTTAACTTCGATAATAGCTTTTCTATAGAAACTTTTCAAGCGATAACAACTACCAAGCATTTGTCATCACTATCGGTTTTATCTCCCCGTCAGCAACAATCATTTTATCAATACAAAGCATACGATTCCCCGCTTCAGGGTCACCAATAATACGGCGATGATAAACAATGAGCCACTCATCACTTTCAGGCAAATGGAGGAACCCATGATGTCCTGGCCCTTCCGCAATAGGCTCTTGTCGCTCAAGCACGATACCCTTATTCTCGAATGGACCCAAAGGATTATCACTCACGCCATACGCAACGCAATAAGAGCCGTTCACCCAGTCTCCTTGCGACCACATGAGGTAGTACAGTCCATCCTTCTTTATCATACAAGGTCCTTCAACATAACCATCAGGCGTAATGGAGAGAAAGGTTTCTCCATTATCAAGCGGGATGAACCCCGTCATATCATCATTCATTTTCGCTACGTTGCAATGACGCCAGCCGCCATAATATAAATAGATCGTTCCATCATCATCCTTGAACAAATGAGCATCAATGGGCTGAGCCGAATGAATGAATCGATCAATGAGCGGTTTTCCCAAATATCCTCTGAATGGCCCTTCAGGACGGTCAGATACGGCTATCTCCAAACCGCCGATTTCATCGTTGCTTTGAATATCGTTTGTTGCAAAAACCAAATAATATTTTCCTCGTTTCTGGGTAATCGTAGGCGCCCAAACCGCTCTCCACATCCATGGAAAGTCTGACATTTCAATAATGCTCTCATGCTTCTCCCAATGGATCAGATCGCTTGAGCTGAACGCATCCAAATTCAATTGCTTCGTATATTCCGTAATAGACCTGGTCGCATAAATCCAATGCTTGCCTTCATACGTTCTCGCTTCAGGATCAGCATACCAGCCTGGGACTATCGGATTATTAATACCTTTCATCGAAAAACAGCTCCTTGTTCGTGTTGTAGTACCGATATTGTAAAATATTGCAGACCCTATGTCTCTATCATAAATTCAACTTTCTTATCCACTTTTATGACATGAATCAATTTCATCATTTTAATAGCCGATTAGCTAAAAAGAAAAAAAGGGTCTTCCCAGCAGTAGTAAAACTACTAACGGAACAACCCTTCCTATTCTTATAAATACATTGCTTTGTTTATGGCGCAACAACACGCAGAACGGAAATCTCATACTTCGATTCACCGACTGTAATAATGCTTTTCTCCGGTATATCAACCTGCTTACCGAGATTAACGACAACCCTGTTCGTATAGTCTGCTTCATTTATTGCAGTATTGCTCGGTTGCTCCGTCTGAGAATCGGTAGCTGTCGGCAGTGAATCAGTTTCAGCCGGCGTTGGCGTCGGTGTCGGCGCTGGTTTATCGGATTCTTTGGCAGTCGAATCCGTTGTTTCCGACGGCTGTGACGAGCTTTCAACTTGATTCCCTTCCGTGCTGCTATTCCCTGTATCCGCTTTGCAATCAGATGCAACTTCAAGTGTGGTGTACGCAACCGCTTCTGCACCCGGCGTTTCTATCGTCAATGAGCTAGGCTTTAACAGTCCGCAAGCTGCTGCTTCCTTAAATGCGAAGACGAGGGTGGTCGCAGCCTTCTTCCCCTCTGATGCAGCATTTTGCTCCACGTATACGATTGTATCCGGCTGGGTTATGCTCGGTTCAGGAGTCGTTTCAGGCAAAACAGCACCACCAGGCTTCACATCATCCTTGCCGCCGAAGGCAAACATAATGCCGGCTACGATTAGTACAATACCTATAGCCGATAACGATGTTATAAACGTCGATTTACGATTCCTGCGAAAAAATTTAGTCAGCGGTGAGGATAGCTCGCGCTCCGCTTGTTTATATACACCTTTAAGAATAGGACCTGCTTTGTCAAAATGCTGCTTCCAATTGGCTCGTTTCTTAAATGCATCCCGGTCATGTTTTGTGAAATAGCTGACTACTGCAGTTACATAGGCAGGGACAAAACCTCTTGAGCGCATGAAACTAGGATGTTTTTCTGCCCATCGGAAAAATAGATATACCGTATCTTTTTGAGCCGCATTTTGCTGCAAATAGTTGAGGAGCGTGGCATAATCCACTGATTCCATATCCGAGCTGCGAAGAAACAATAGCACGAGACGCGGAAACTCAGCTAACTCCAGCTGATTGGCAAGCAATCGGCGACCAACGAGCTGCACCCGGTCGATCTCTGCTGGGGATAGATTTTCGAATAAATCTACCGTTGGCTCCGGGAATGCGAAGCATTCGTAAAGCGCCTGCAGCTCAAGCGCTGCTGATTTCTGTCTCGGATCGTTCAGCTGTCCATTCCATTTTTTCAGCTGCTCCTTCGATTTGAGAAACTCGCCCAGCATGAGCTGATCCTTCGTCAATCTTTCCATATCAAGTTCAATTAACATTGCTCGATAAGCCGCAAGCTCGAGCTCCGTATAAAACTCTACCGCATCATGAGATGGAAGCTGTTTTCGCGCGCCAAACTTGCCTTCACTTGCTGCTAAGCTGCGCAATTGCTCAAGCACTTTGCTTGTCGCTGGCAGCGAGTGGCGCTCCCGTTTCAGCTTCTCAATGAGCTGCTGGCGGACCAGCACAAAAAAGTCTTCATCACCGTACAGCTTAGGATGAGCGTTGCCCCACTGCTCAATGAGATGCAGAACACTTTTGGCTCCTGCAGCTGCTTTAAGCTTTTGCTCAAGGAATGGAATAAATAAGTTTGCACTTAGCTTCGCATCTACTAAGACTCTTGTGAAAAAAGCTATGCTAAAGGCAGGATTGCTTTCTACTGCCGCATAGAAGGAAGCCGCCGCGTCTTGCTCACTCTGCTTTCTTGCATTTAGCAATGCTAAAATGAAAAAGGAAACAAGCTTATTTTCGATATGTTTGCCTTCAATTTGATAGTATTGTGTAAACACATCTACAATGAAGGTTTCCGGCACTACTCCTTGCCTAGCACGGTCAAACTCATAATCAAATCGAGACAGAAATAAATCATTCAAGCGCATCTTGGCATCCAATGCGCCGGATGGCTGCAAATAATCCATCAAGCTCCGCATTACCGCGCTTTTATGCGATTCATATAACTTTTCGTTGCCTTCCTCGATTTGGTAAACGACGCATAGCTCATGATAACAGGCTGCTGCGAGTTCGCGCTCCTCCCCCATATCTGCCAGCATCAGCTCAGCGAATTGAAAGAAGCTATCTGTACGGTCAGGACGATCCAAGTTATCCCATGCAAAATCCAAAAACGGCTGATCTATACCGTCCAGATCAACATTCATCATTCGGTCGTTGCCGAAATCAAACGTAAAATCCTTCTCGATGCTGCGATCCCCTTGGCGGAGGCTTCCTTGCTCTACGAACGTAAGATGAACCGATTTGCGGCTTACCGGCTCTTTCGCATAAGTAATGAAACCAAGCTGCTTGCGGAAGGCGTAGGGTAAACTCGCATATAGCACACCAAGCAGCTGTTTTGCCTTGTCCGGCAGCTGTTTGATTGGTACATCAAGCGAAACATAGATCTTTTTCTTACCACCGACTGCTGCCATTACCGCATAGAGCAGCTGTTTGAACGATTTTTCTGAAATGTTCAGCAGAGAAAGGATGGAACGAGCAGACGGCTTAATCGCTGCTGCACTCTGAATCGGAAGCTCTAGCAGCTCTGCTATTTCCGTACCGCTGTCAATATTATATTGATCTACGAAAGCGGCTTGCAGCCAGTTCATATAATCACTTGCAGGCTTGCTGCTATGACCGCTTGGAATAATAAAGTTATGCGTAAAAAACGCGCTGCGAAGACCCGTGAAGTCGGCTGCCTGATAAACGCTTCTGCCAAGAAGCACATCGCCATTATCCAAATGAAGCAAGTGCATCGTCTCTGGATACGCGGAACCGTCCTTCTCACCGCGGGTAGCCAGTTCAGTCGGGGCATCATAAACACAAAACGGATGAAGCACTTTTTTGACAAATGATGCTTCCAAACCGCTTGATTTGGCGATCGTGTCATAACCTTCCGTAGATCTGAAAATGCCGCGTCTTTCCCGTGCATACATCTGCTGCTGAATCATCCTGCTGGGCGTAGAATCGCGCACTATTCTCTTCTCCCCTCAATGAAGTTCAGCTTATAAAGCAGCCAAATGAAGGGCTCGTCTACCCGAATGGGACTGACGACGGTTTGCAGCTTCTGATCGACGGGATTGCTGCCGAGTGCGGAAACCGCATAATAAGCCGTATCCTTAAAATAAACATCCATCGTACCTTTAAAGGGACGATCGACCTTCTCGATGAAACGTCGGATTTCTCCATCAATATTTTCAAACTCGGTCAGGTTAAAATAATTGCGATGTACCATGTTGTTGAAAATATTGCTGTTCGATTTAATATATTCTCCATCTTCATCCTTTAGCGAATGAAGCATATCGCTCTTCGTTAAAACGACCGCAGTCGGAATATCCGTTTTGTTGTTTTCCTGATAAGCAATAAAGTCGCCAAACATCGTCAGAACAACGTCGCGCGGCTCGTCGTATTGGGAAACCCAAACACCTGGCTTATCGCCCAGATTCATTCTAATTTTCTCGCGAATGGAGCGAATTTGCAGCGGATCTACCATCAGCAATATGCCTGCTGAATTTTTGATATGCTGACCATGCAAACCAAGATAATCCTGCTCTACCATGCCCTCGCCAGCGACATCAAAAAATACGAGAGTGAGCGGTGGCTTCGATTCATCTTTAAACACAAATTGAAAAATAAAAGGCTCCTGCATCTTTTCCTTTTGGGTAGACGCAAGCAGATCGCCGCGCTCAAACAGCGGCTCCTCGTAATAGGTTCGGAATTTTCGGCTAATTTCAGCGTTAAGCGGCATGCAGGCTGCATTAAAATGATCCGCTGTCGTGTTCTGCAGCGTATGTATCAACGCGGTCATATACACCGACTTGCCTACTTGTGAAGCGCCAATGATTGAAATAATATTGCTCGGCACCTTGCCTGCCGTTACTGGAATTTCGTTGTGACATTTAGGACAAAGTCTTCTGCGTGTCAGCTCGCCATAGCGGTCATTAATTCCAATTAATACATGGTCTGAGTAAATCCGATGCTCTTCAGGCACGTCGTTTGGATAGAGCACCGCTTCCATATCGTGTACAGAATCAAGGCCAAAACGCTCACGATACTTATTCAGCTCATCATCTTCTCCAAGCGCATAATCCTCATCATCCTCACGGGAATGTGAAGCGCGGAACACAACCTCATCCGGTGTAAATTTACTAAAACAATAGGGGCAAACAATATCATAAAACAAAGGCCTTTGCTTTGCTTCCGGCTTTTTCTTGAAAAGATCGAAAATACCCATGCGATCTTCCTCCTTTATACTGAAATTAATTCGTACATCTGTCCAGACGTTCGGCCATCCGTGAAAAACAATCGTATAAAATCCTGTTTGCCAACCTCAATGGCAGGCAAAACGGTTTTTCCAGCTGCGAATGGCGCAACGAACGGATACAGCATGCCGTCTTCTTTATTTGCGGGATAACTGCCCTGCTTTTTCACATAACAAAGCACGTCTTTCCCAATTGGTACCTCTGTTGAAACTTGAATTTGAATCGTTTTGAACTTTCTGAACAAACCGCTCTTATTTGTAATCGAATAATGAATCTTAGCTCGGCCAGCACTTATTTCGATGCTGTTCTCGTGATTAGGTTGAAGGATGAGCTGCGGACCGCCGCTCCCCTCCAGCGCGGCATATACTGTAAAGACAAAACGTCCGATGCCCTCTAATCGGCTATGATAGCCATTATTCGCTTTATATTCTGCCTTCGTGTACAACTTGACAGTTCCTATATCCACGGGGCTTTCCGCCGCCTGCTCAGCCGGCGTTTTCCCAATGTAGACCGCTTCTATACCGCCCGGCCAAATCCAGCGCAGCGTGCAGCGGTCCTCCTCCAACACGCGAGTTAAACCGCTGATGATCGGAGAACCATCCTCTGCATCGATAAACCGCATTTATATCCGCCTCCCGCATCGTTTAAAATCCATGACTGCGGCTGTCCTTCGTCCGTTCGCCTAACGCCTTAGTGGACTGATCTCTATTGCTGTTTTTTCTGCCGCCATCATAACGGTTTGTACTGTTATTATCCCTTATTGGAACAACAAGTGTGAAAATACTAATAATGGCTGCCAGTACGAGAACAGCGAATAGACGTGATAAACCGTCAGAGATCATATCCCCCGACAAGCCGGAATCCAAAATGAAGCCAGCCAGCAAACCGCCTACAATACCGCCCGCCCCAAAGCTTAATGCCAGAAACCGATTGTCGAAAAACAATCCGAGCGACATTCCTAAAGCTGCACCGATAATGGCTAAGGATAAAATACGAAGCAGTGTATACAGCGTGCTGTCCGCAAGCGATCCCGTTCTTTCAGTTAGAAGCGTCCGATTATCGATTGTATTGTAAATATTTTGGAATACGAGCGCCAGCCCGTTCGCTTCCGACACATCGTAATAGCTTCCATTGGTGGAATCGGCTATTTGCTGCAGCAAGGCAGAGCCTTTGGAATCTGCAACGCTAAGGCCTACCGTATTAATAACAATTTGCTGCTCTTGGAATTGTGCAATTTGCTTATTGATATCGGATTCGCTGAAACCGTCTGACAACAGAATAACCATTGTCCCGCGCCCAGCCTTTTCCTTATCCTTAATCGTCTTCATTGCTTCGCCAAGCGCTAGACTAAAGTTTGTACCGCCGTCCGTCGGCTCAAGTGAGTCGATTGCCGCATTTACTTTATCTTTCTCTTCCTGTGTGCTTACTTTAACAAAGGGCTGAATCAATTGTGCGGTATTGTGAAATGCAACCACCGCCACACGCTTATCGCTTTCCATGTTTTGAATCAATTGCTTCGCAGCCGAATAACGCTCGTTATCAGGATCGGTCTCCAGCATGCTTCCTGAATTATCGATGACAAGCACAATATCCTTTACCTGCTTCGCACCGCCAAAATGTGCACCGTAAATAAATTGAAGCAATCCGCCGACTGCAAACAGCAGAACTAGCGTCGCTGGTACGAGCAGCTGCCACGATAATCCGGTATAACGCTGACGCCACGAAGTTCCGTTCAAACGAGGCGAAATCATTTCAGCAATCAGGCAGGCCAGTCCAATGCATAAAGCAAGAACGCCAAAGTATAGCCCAACGACGGCAAAGCGCGGCCAGCTTTCTGACAGCGCCCCCAGTATGATTTCCCCGATGACGAATCCTACTGCGCCTCCTATCAAGCTGAACAATAAGAGAAGTCCATTTATTTTTCGTTGCATAATAACAGCACCCTTTCTACTTGCTAGTGGACCGCAGCAATTATTGATGTATATCGGTCAGCGAAGATCAGGCAGCAGGGCAGGCTCAAGCGTGTGAAATTCGTACCCATTTTGCAAATAGGTCTCATAATACACTTTGCCGTTTCGATAATACATCAAATCTTCTAAATGAAAGCCGCCCATAATATTCAACTTTTCTACACCGCTGCTGCGCTTCTCATGTACACACCCCAGCTTGTAAATGCGCGAAGATTCGTCAACGCCAAGTGCATATCGGATAAATTCACTCTCGCGATCTCCGAACAAATACTTTTCCTCATAACGATGCTCATGTGTATAGTCGAGAAGACGAATATGAACGACAGCATGCTCTTCCAGTGTCCGGTATAATCGGTTGAATAGCTCGTCTCTCGATAAAGCTTTACGATTGCTGTATGCAACGGATACATTTGCACGCAGCAGCAGTTCCTCCTCGAAAGTCTGTGCAAAAGGCTCTGCTGTCAAAATGTACTTTCGGCAAATTTCCATTAATCGCTCCAGAAACGCGGAATCTCCCTGCTGCAGAAGCTCCGTCATATTGCCGAGAAACCGTTCCTCAAAAAATATGGATGCGCCGCGTTTCTCTTCAATATCCTTCATGACCGCCGCAGTGACACGTTCATAATACTCGAAGATGTTCTGCCCGATATAATCATCCGCTGAACGGATACTGTGCTGAGCCGCCGCATTCAGCGTTTCCTCTAGCAGCGCCATCTGTTCTACGCGAATTCGGTATTTCTCATGAAGACGCTCCAGCTCAGCAGCAAATTTGCGGTACAAAGCAAGCTCGGTCTCAAGTCGTAAAAGCTGCCATTCCAGCCGGTACACCGCATCAAAAAAAGCGCGTATAAAGGATCGAACATTTTGCTTGTCCATAAATGGAAGACGCTGAAATTTCAAATCATCCACACGTTGTTCGCGGATTCGACCAAGCTCATCCTGAGCGATATCAATCTCTCTGACCAAATCGCGCATTCGAGCGCGAACAGCTGTCATGACGCTGTCTGCCTCATTTTTCTCGTCTGTCCATTTGGCAACCTGGAAGAAGCTAAACAATGGCTGATCTTTCATATTACGGTTTACAGTGGCTCGCAGCTCATCTGAGGCCTTCACATAACCTAAGTTCACCTCAGCTGAACTAGTGAAATGCTTACGGAAGAAGATGGTGCAGCCATCTCCGAACAAGGCTTCCTCTGCCTCGCGCAGCGACATGCGCCGCAGTTGATCATAACGAATGTTGTTCGTCAGAAGACCCGACATATCGATGAGACTGTCCTCGCTTGGCATCAGATCGAGCATTCTAGTGTCCATCGCAGCCGCATCCAGCCCAAAGAAGGACAGCTTTTCCTTGCTCCCCTGCAGGTCAGCAATTTCCAGCCGCTCTTTTATTTGTTTAAAGAAATGATAGAGGACGGTTAACGCAATCGAATGATTCGGTCGTTTCACCTTGGACAAGCCCGCTGACACGAACCCCTGTCTTCCGGATTCCGTCATGAGACTGTTTTTGAAAGAAGAGTTGTTGTAGCTTATGTCACTCGATTGTACCTGTGTTTCCTTTCTCCTCCTGTTTTTCAACAGCAGAATATTGCAAATGATTTCATAGTTATCCTGCATCCCGTTAAGCGTTGTAATTCCCCGCTCATTGCGATCAGATAATACATAAACAAGATCAAATAATGGCGATGCCTTGTGGGTGACCGGAATAGATAACCCATCACCTGTCACTTGAAGCCTCGCCGAAAATGAATAATCCGGCCGCTGCATTCCATCCAGCTCGCGCAGGAAGCTGATTCCCGCTGCGCTTGCCAAACCAAATGTCTCTGATTGCTCACGTTCATTAATTAAAGCGTACAAATCCATTTGAACTGATTTGAACAGCTGCAAAAAAATCGATTGAGCAAGCAGCGATATTTCTGGAACAAGCACGTTTAATGGATCATCAACCCTTGTAATGACAGCAAGATGAAGGCGATCGAAAGATGCGTACAATCGGCCGTAATCAGCAATTGTATCGCTAACCTGACGCAGCGCCCGGTTGAGATCCGCTAGATGACGCCCTTCCTTATGGAATGCGGTGCCTATATCTTTGCGTTTGGTGCGATTATCCGTTTTGCCATCTACAACATCCGTAAGCGCTACCCTCGTCACCTTCGGGACAGATCGATTACGATTTGCCCCATGGTATGACGATGCTTTATAACCTGCACTTCCAGAGGCAGCATTTGCTTCACTCGACGAGACATGGAAATAAATAACGCCGGCATTGTTGTCCCATTTCAGTTCATTGGATTGAATCATAGGTTCAATCGCATGCCCTGCCTCATCTCCGATGTATAGAAATACGGTTGGATAGTGAATGCTGCTTTGATCATCCTCAAGGCCGCTAAGCTTCTGCTCAGCAGCCGAATAGTCGCTTGCATATAGATCCAACAATTCTCTCATCATTATTTCAACTTTCTACGAATTTCGTTAAGTTTAGTAGACATTTCCCGGTAGAACCGGTGCATTTCCTCTCCATTTGCCAGCTCAACCTTCTCGTATTCGAGACGCTCGCGTGCATCAAGGAATGTGCCGAACAGCTCCTCCAGCTTGGCTAACAGCATTGAAGTATCCTCCGTTGCAGTCAGCTCCGTTACTCTGCGCTCTGCTTTGCGTCTAAGAACACTGCGGTTTTTCTCATCCAGCTGACGGAAGCTCTCAAACACCTCAAACTCAACATAGCTGCTGCTTTTCATTAAATTAGCGAAAGGCGGCCATGCTTCTTCCTCTGGCTCGCGATCATAAACATACAGGGCACCTTTCTTGCAAATGGTCTCTGTGTATAGCGCCTCGATAAACTGATCCAGCAACTTCTCATCATCTTGGTGCTGCATAAGCAGCTGCTCAAGCTCGACTAATTTTACAGAGATGGATTCATACTTCGCCAATTCCTCACGAACCCGTCTTAGCTGCTCCGGCGAACGAATGAGATTTTCTTGTGCAAGCTCCTCTGTAAAGCTGCCGAAAATATCCTTTGTCGATTCAAGCTCCAGCCCCTCGGATAAAAGGCGCTTCAGCTCGTTTACTGCTCGCTTAACTTCACCTAAATTCGGCTTCGCGCCATCAAGCTGCATATTGAATGGTTTTAACGCATCCGACAACTGGAATGGCTTCGTGAATCGAACGGAGTAACGGCTGCTCGTGTTATTGTCTATGCCTTTCTCTTCAATAATACGGAAGCTCTCCGCTTTGACAAACTCAGCGCGAACCCTCGCATTATAGCTTCTCACGCGTGGGTTGACGTACGTGTCGCCCCATGATTTCTCTGGAATCGGCGAAGGCAAATAGGTCCAATTGACACGATCAGTCTGCACCAAATGACGGCCGATGCCTTCCTTATCCAGAATCGTGCGTTCATAGCTTTCTTCATAGACCTTCAGCGGCGTATAAACAAACAAAGGCACACCATTTCTCGTATTCAGCCAGAAAATCCGGTTTTTCACTTCACTTTCCTTTATTGTAAAGTGGGATTTGCCAATTGAGTTATTTTGATAGTTCCGAATTCCTCTCAAAATGCTCGGCGCCTGCACAGGCACGGACACAAACCCCCATGAAGGGACATGCAAATTGCCTGAGCTGTTGCTGAGATGGAATACAGGCACAGCTTCCTCATCAAGCTTGCTCGCAATATGACGCTCAACAAACTTCTCAATCGATTCATCGTTCCCGTATTTCATAACTAGGAATTCTTCCATCGATTTCGTAATTAGATCGCCGAATTTATTCGTCAAAAACTCTGAGATCGAGCTGACGATATCAATTTCCTGCTCTTTGACCCAAAGATTCGAATGGTCTAGAAGCTCCTGCGTAAAGTCGCGGATCAGATCATCGCCGTCCTTCTTATCCATTAAACGGCTGATTACGTCAGAGATGTCTGGAACGCCGACGATATTCCAATAATAAGTTTTGTTTCCTTTATGATCCGCTTGTTCCTCGCCGCTTGTCAGGATTTCGCCATTTTTGGCAAAGATGGAATTAAGCACATTCAAAATTTCAGTAAATACGTTATAAATGCGGTTATTCTCGTTGTTCAGCAGCTGGTGGAGATCCTCATAAAATTCAATCAATTGCTCCATTCGCTCAACGTCAGCAAGCAGCCAGTACTCATTTATTTTTGCTTCGATATAGTTGTTTTTCTTCTTATCCTTGGATACGAATGCGCTCTTCGCATCGCCCATACGCTCATTGGCTTGCTCTCTAGCTGCTTCGATCTCTTTAGGAAGACGTGACAGCCCCTCACGAAGCGTCTCAATATAAGAGAGCAGCATCTTCAGCAAGCAGAAGCCTTTCTCGGTATGCAGGAGACGGGATACATAAAATGGCCCTTGCTCTGGATGGAGAAATGTACGACGAATTTGATCGGTAAATTGCCCAACAATTTCGCCTGGCAGCTGTTTCTTAGCCTTAATATATTCCTCGCGCGCACGAGCCAAAAAGTTTTGCTCCAGCTCCGTATCCATGTTTACGGCTTGCATTTTCACCACGTTATTGTAGCTGAGTCGCTCACTGTTCTCGAAGCCTGGCAGCGGCTCAGGCACGCGTGAGTCAAAGGTTTTCATCATCGTTTCGAGATCAATGCCAAGCTTGCGGGCAAATTTCTCTACATCGTCCTGACTCGGCGCCTTCTCAAACATTTTGTCCATTTTGTTGAAAAGCCGGTAAGCCAAATAAGTCGTCATTTCCTCGATCGGCAGTACCGCAGAAGAAGCTCCAATAATGTTGTAATCGTAGTTAGCCGGGTACATTTTGTTCATTTGAGCAATATTGGTCCGAATGTTGCTAATATAATCATGAATAGCGAATTCCTCGCCGGATTGTTTTTCCTCGCTGGAAATAAAGTTCGTAATATTCTCTGCCGTTACATTCATGCAATAATCATAAGCATTTTCAAGCAGCTTGCCCTCAGCATTTGTAGCCGAGATGAGATGGCATAAATTAAACGGTGGGAGCGGCGAATTAACGTTTAAAATATTGCCATATTGCTGCGTAAACCTCTCCCCGCGGCTGTCCACATTCATCCAATAGTCCAGTTCCTTCAGTGCAGCATAGCCATTTTTCTTAATGTACTCACGTGTATGGTCGCTCAAGCTTTTGCTTGCAAGATTAATATCCGGCGTAAACAAATAGCCAAGCGTATTAACGCGGTCGATGCCAGCAGATCCATGATCACGCTCTATAATTCCTCGAACGATATAAGAGATATCGAGGAAGCAGCCGCTTCCTGTTCCGCCAGACAAGCCGGTTAGCAGAAACACCATTAGCTTTTTGTTCGTCCCGACGGATAACGTCTTAATTTTTTTGTCGATGCTCTGCACCACTTGATTGATCTTCGTAAACAGCAGCAGCCGACCTGCTTGACGAACGCCAGCTGCACCATTCATGCCATCAGTTATACTTAGCTCTGGCGACAGCCAGTCCGTGATGTACGGCTCCAAAATGCTGCGATTTTGCAGCAGTCCTCCAACCTCCGCATTAGATAGCAGCACAAATTCATTAATAGGGTCAAGACCGATCCCTTTATACTTTTTATTGCGATCCTGTTCATTCGTTTCAAAAGCAAGAAATTCCACATTATCTGGCTTCTCGCGTTTTCTTTTGGAAACGGGATCCTCAGGAAGCTTAAAGCGGCGATTGATCTGGTATTTCAGGCGCAGAAGCGCATCAATACCGGTACCGCCAAGTCCAATGATCAGAATGGGATTATCTATGGTGTCTACCCGAATTTTCTCGCTGACAATACCTCCGCCAAGCGAAACGTCAAGCTGCTGTATGTGTTCTCTTACGATCGGTTTCATTTTTCATTACCTCCAGGGCTCTATTTATACGAGATATTCAATGAATATCGTTTTGTCTATTTGTTTCAATGAAACCGTAATCCGGTCTCCGCTTTTCATTTCCAATGCACGCGTCGCATCCACTGCTCGTCCCGATTTCTCAATTGTGCAGGAGGAACCATTTTGCAGAACGATACGATCATTGCTTCCCGGCTTGAAAATGACCTTGTCGGTTTCCTTCAGTTCAGGCGCTAGCTGCAACAGCTGGTGTAGCTGCAATTTGCCTTTGAAGGCTGTCAGCTTCTTGTACTGCGGCGACGTTTTGTCACCTGTATTCTCATCTCGAATTTCAATGACAAGTTGGCCAACAAACCCACGGTTCGCTTGTTTCAGCACTCTTAATATAAAGTAAGCTGCTGCAAGCAATGCCGCTAGACCTATAACGCCAATTACAACAGGTACAACCGGGAACGGCTTCTCTTCTTTATCTGGCTCAGGCTTTGGCGTCTGCCCCGTTGTCCCCGCCTTTGCCGAAATCTTAACCGCATCGGTCTCTCGGAAAAAGCTTTTCTCCTTGGCCTTCACAATAATCTCATAGTCATGCTTCTCAGGTATTTTGTAGGAGCCTGCAAAATGGTCGCCCGCATTCTCCATCGGTATTTCCTCGGTTTTGCCCGTGTCTAAGTCTTTAACGAGTAAAACCGCGCTCATGTTGCTGTACTGGGAGGTGTCTTCCAGTTTTTTTCCGCCGCTTACGAGATAAGAATTGATCGTCACCTTGTCGCCCTTGGAATAGGTCGCTTTGGCTAGTGGATCCATAGCAAGACTTAAGTCATAGTTGAAAATAAGATTAATGTCGATTTTATCGCGATTCACGCCTTTAATTTGAAGCGTCCAGTCGCCTTCCGACGGCTTTAACAGCTTCAGCAAGGAATAGCTCTTCGAGCTCGATAGCAAGACGCCATCCGAAGGAATAGGAATAGCGTTGCCAGATGGATCTACGAGCTTCGCCTCAACCGGCTTGCTCGACATAATCGAGATATTTGCTTCTAGTACATTCGAGTTGGGAACTGAAATTTTCACATCCTGATAGCTGCCGTTTGCCGTCAAAGAATCAACCGGTACGACGTTCAGCTCCAGATGGCTGGCAAAAATTTCACTCAAAATTCGCGGCAAATCGTCAGCCGAATCGGTCGCGAATGATTTCCCGCCGGTCACTTCCGATAGCTTAGCAAGCGCAGATTCATTGAGTTTCCCATTCGCATTTAGGCCAATCGTATAAATCGGAACGCCTTTATCATTCGCTTCTTTAAGCGCCTTGTCCATGTCCGCGTCGGACTGCGCCTGCGTTCTGCCGGATGCCTTATTAAAATCGTTATTGCCGTCGGCTAGCAAAATAATCATCGGCTCGTGATCTTGGTCGGCACCATCGTCCAAAATCTGTACCGCTTCCTTTACTCCGACAGAAACATCGGTATAGGCCCCTCGGTTCAACTGATCGATGAAGCTCTTCAGCTTCTCTTTATCCGAAGCAGACTGGATTTCCAGCAGCGCCTTCTCGCGTTGAATTTCATCGGTATAAGCCACAATGCCAACTCGGTCGCCTTGTGTCGGCAGCATATCAATGAACATCTTCATGGCTTCATTTCCAATTTTCCCTGGATCGCTTGTGCTCATTGAATTGCTGACATCCAGCACAAGTACTGCATCAATTTGCGAGTCGCCTTGCGCTGCATACGCGGTTTGTAAGCTGCTGAACGGCAGCAGCAAAATAGCAGAAACCATAATTAGCTGACATGATAAACGTTTTAATCTATTCATTTTGCTGTACTCCTTTGTAATGGGACAAACGGTTCTTCTTCGCTAGTCCAATAGTCACTGTTAGTCACTGCTACCAGTATGATGATATACTACAAAATAAGTATACCTGATAGATTTTGTTAAATCACTTTTATTGTAAGAAAGGAATAGGATATGGTTACCTACGTTTGTCTTGGACTATTGTTTCTTTTTGTCATCATCAAAGCAATGAGCTATCGTGCACAGCGGAGACGGGCGCCTTCTCCAGAACAGCTGAGCAAGCTTGTCCTTTCCATACTAAAAAGCAGCGGGCAGCGTGATCGCGAATGATGAAGAAGCTGCCGGTACTACTTAACCCTTATATTAAAACACGCTATCCTTATAATAAACTTAAAATTTGCCGAAGATGCAACCACTTTACAGTACTGGGTGATGCGCAGTGCCCCGTGTGCGGCAAATTTGCCCTGAAAAATGTTGAAGCTCAGGCAGCCTATAAGCTGAAGCTTAAGATGTGGAAAGAGCGGTTTTTTGCATTGTTTATTATCATTGTCGGATTTGCAATGAGCGAATCCGCAATGCATTCCACTTTGATTGTTGCCGGAGGAATGCTGCTAGTCGCTCTATTATGGACGTTGCAGAAGCGGTCGACCCCTGCACTTTTGCTCCTGCAGCTGCAAAAAATATTTCAAAAAGAGGCGTATACCCTCTCTGCAGGTCTAGTAAATGACCGAGAAACAGCTATTCAAGTGTTCCATAGCGGCGATAAACCGCTTGCGTATGAAATGCTGCGTGAAATTGGCGCGCTCGTCCATACTGACCAGCTTCGACTAGAGCAAATATTGCTGCTTCAATCCTTTGTTTTGCGCAAGGATATGGATCTAATGCTGGACCCCTTGTTAATGGATCATTTTAATCCCGATCTCGTTGAATATATTGGCGAGCTTGCCAAAATCAGAAGAGATTTGCTGAAAGAAAATACATTCCGTTATGTATTGCTTCATGAGGCGCAGATTTTGAAAATGGAGCATGGCGAGAGCATTCTCGTTGGTGTTGCCGGTGCGGCAGTTAGGATGAAGCGATACATCACACTCTATCCCTATTTGCTGATGCGCTATGCACGAAAGCTTCCTAAAGACCGTTTCTTGCGGCTTTATCAAATGCTTCAAAGCAGTCCGCACGCAGGAGCCAGCCCTTTATATCAAGAAGTAATGGAAATCTACAATGAGCGTTACAAATGGGACGAGGATTTCAAGCGTACGAGCAAGGAAACAGACCTGTAAGCAGATCGAAACGAAATGAGCAAATTAGAGATATAATGAATAAAGGCAAACAGTCACTTTAACAAAAGTGATCGTTTGCCTTTTTTATGTGAATGAATGATTAGAGTCTTTAGGCAAAAATCAAAGCTTGTTCTCAGCTATGCTCAGACACTGTTTTCTTTAAAGGAATAACCATACTCCAAGTGTTTCCTACGAAATCCCAAGGCTGAGTCCCGTTTCCGGTTGCCAGAAATAAATGGGTTGGCTTGCCATCATGGAACAACAAATTAGGACGCTCGATGTTCGCTTGAACCGTCCTTGTGCCATCATCCCACAGGACATCTCTTGTATACGCCTTAGGATCATTTGAAATATCCCAGTGCAAGCAATCGGTGCTTGTAGCATAGATACCCGCTCCCCAATCGCCAGTGACACCGCCCGAATCGTTTTTAAAATCATCTTTAATTAAAATATGAAATTTCCCATCCTCCCACCACAGAAACGGATCTTCGACGTGGAAGTCTGGATTCTCAAATTGAAAAATCGGTTCCTCCTGCAAACGGGTATACGGCCCTTCTGGACGAGGAGCACGTGCAACGCCTAATTGCAAGGTAGAGCCCGCATACTCTCTCGACTTATAAATCATATACGTCGTTCCATCCGGCAATATAGCTGCTGATGGATTGGTTGTAATTGTACAATCCCAATGCCCAGGCGCTCTTGGCTCTAACAATGGGTGATCTGGTCGCTCCCACGGTCCAAATATAGATTTCGAAGTGGCTAAGCCAATTCTTTTTCGATTCCAAACCTCGACATCTCTTTCTTGACTTATTTTCTCTCCCACCGCTGGGATAGGCCCTCCATAAGTCGTTCCAAAATAGTAAAGATAGTACGTTCCGTTCCAATATTTCACCGATGGATTATGTTGATTCAAAGCGTCAAAATAACTGCGCTCTCTACGCTCAAATATAACTTCGGCAAACGTATAAGGCCCCACAGGCGTATCGCTAACTGCTCTAACAATCTCGCAGTTGAACAGCCACTGTGCAGCAAAGCCATATTCCTTAGGCCACCTTGAAGCAAACATATGATATTTTCCATCCTCGCCTTGCACAACTGAGCCGCACCAAATATAATAGCCATCCATTTTAAATCCACCGTTCTTCGGTGCCGGCAATAGATTTTCATATATGCGATTTCCCATGATCATTCTCCTCGTCGATTAATGAGTCGATTTCGAATATTGCAGGGTGAATCTATCCACGTTTGCCCATTGGCACAGGATCAGGCTGTTTAACAAATTTCAGCGCCAGTGCGACGAAGAGGAGCTCTGCCGTCATGCCGATCGATTGTGCCCATGCCCCAATCGTCCCGTTCCACTCTGGCGCGAGCCCAATGCCGATTAGAAGGGTAATAAAGGTAAAGCTGAGATTGGCAATTTGTGAACCGAAGATCAGCTTCGTTTGCCCTCTCACAAACACGAGTCCGTTCATGACATCGAGCCAAGGCATAACGAGCGCGAACAACACAAAGGCTTGCAGCACTCGTATGCTCTCAGCCTGCAGCCGACCATGAACGCCGATCACATGCTCTAGTAAAAATACACCTGCGGGTGTATATGCGATCAATCCCATTAATATAGCAGGAATAAAACCAAGCATTAAAATAAACTTTCGGACAGCCAAAGGATCGACACGATAAAAGTTAATCACAATTTGGTGAAAATAACTAAAAAAGCTGCTGAGAAGCATAACTAAACTAGCCGCAATCGCAAACGATGCAATGGCTAGCTGCGCATCCCATGTTTTCCCCAGCATCGCATTAATTGCCGGTCCGATCCATACGGATATAAACGAGGACAACAGTAAGGGACGGTAAAAAGAAAATACATGATGCTTGTTTTCAACAGGGTGATTGTCCAGCTTTTCGGGCATTTTGCGCACCAGTAACCGTCCTTCTGAATAGCTGACAGCTGCTTCGATCATCATGCCGAATAAGAAAATGATCGCTCCAACAACCCCGCTCGTAACGCCTGTATGTATAAAATAAAGCGAAAGCGCATACATTCCTGCCAGTCTAATCGCCATGCCAATGGTTAACCATTTCGTACGCAGATTGTAAATAATGACACCATGGTAGAGACAACGAATGCCAGAGAACAAGCTTACGAACATCAATACCTTATACACTCGAATAACATCATGGACATTGTCTTCACTAACCCCGAACACTCCCTTGAAAATAAGTGTTCCAACCGGGGTATAGCTGATTATAAAACCTAATAGCATAATGCTGGCAAACACAAGCTGTGCAACGGTAAGCGTCGATTTAAACGAGCGTTTGTCGCGAACGAGTGTGGAGCAGGTTTGCCGCAGCAGCACGGCTGGCCTCTCTGTAATAGCAAGCAAGCTCATCGCAATGGCATAGCTGGCAATGATGCTCTCAGGGTTTGCCGCTCGGCTTAAGGTACTGTTGATAATAACATGTGAAATCGTAACTAAGCTTGCCGAAATGCCTAACGGGAGAAAAAAAGACCAAAGCTTTTTCATACTCACTGCTTGCTTCTGTGGCTCTGATAATGATAGGTTCATAGCTGCTTCTCCTTGCATATCAAAAAAAGTGTAGGCGTCCTCCTCCCGGAAAAGATACCGAGAAGCGGCCGCCGTTTTTCGTTCGCTAGCATCCGTCTGATCATAGTGGCAGCTTGAGCTCATGTCACTATTTGATTTGGTAAATCTGCTCTTTTTAGTATAACTGCTATTTCTTCCCGTTTCACCTTCTTTTTTATATGCGCTTTCAAAATTGCGGATATGTCTTCAGCTTAAGCGATTCAAAAAAATATCAACTAGTCTTCTTTTAAGCAGTTTTGGTTTTTTTTACGCATTCCCCCTCTGCTCATCGTGTTTTTGTCTGCCAAGCCTCCAAATAAAACAATAAATACGGTTGATAGGCCGAAGTCTACTCGCTCACGAAAGCAGATGAATATACTACTAACGCGCCTACCCTCCATTTATTTGAACAGAAAGGAGTCAGCATATGCGTAACGATCGTCTGCGAATATTGTTTCTTGAAGACCACCCCATGTGGATATATGGATTGCCAAAAGGTTTTGAAAAACTCGGCCATGTTGTAAAAACATGTTATCCAAATAAGAAATCCAGACACTTAATTAAACAATTCAAACCGGATCTTATCATAGCGATGGGCTGGACTCCTTCCAATAGCTCGGCAAAACAACAGCATCGTATCGCAAAGCTAGCTCGTCTATCCGGTGTGCCTTATGTATTTTGGTCAACAGAAGATCCCGGCTATACCGATATATTCTCGCTCCCTTTAATTCGGAGAACAAAACCTGACTTTGTATTCACGATTCATCGCCCCAGCATAAAGATTTTAAAAAAACATGCCATTCGAGCAGCACATTTAGACTTTGGCAGCGATCCCGATACCCACTATAGGACGAAGCCTATTCAAAAATATCGGGGAACTGCTGCCCTTGTAGCAAATGGCTATCACAAGCTCTATCGTACAAAGCCTTATCATTACCGCTTTCAATCGCTGCGCCGCTTAGTAAATCCCTTTCTGAATCAAGGCTTGAAAACCGACATGTACGGACGCGACTGGAAGAAGATGAAACGAATTTTCAGTAAACCCGTCTCTTCACGGCGAATTCATGGCTATTTGCCCTATCAGGAGGCAATAAACGTTTATGGCTCCGTCGATTTTGTACTAGGACCGCAAAACGCCGAAGACCGACTCACACAACGAACGTATGAAATTCTTGCAGCAGGCGGTTTGCTCATTACAGACGACACACCCGAAGTCCGGAAATGGTTCCGACCAGGGAAAGATCTTCTTGTCTCTTCCTCCGAAAAAGAAACCGAACAGCTGATAAAGAAATACAGCAAAAATGCTCAATTACGAGAACAAATTAGGCAAAATGCCGTTCGTGCAGCCGTTGCTCATTCCTACATGAATAGAGCCAAGTATTTGTTAAGCGTTCTGAAAAAGGAAAAAATCATTTAAAGGTTTTGTTTTAATTTCAACAACTGAGATACCGTCACAAAATGAAAACCTCTTTTACGTAAAATGCTGATGATTGACGGCAGCGCTTTTGCAGTTTGCTTGGCCGAATCGCTTGCATGGAGCAAAATAATATCTCCGGATCGTACATTTTTTGTTGCGTTTTGAACAATCGCAAACACGCCAGGATTCATCCAGTCTTTCGAATCGATGCTCCAATAGATCGTTCGATAACCTAATGAGCCCAATACATTCGTTACCCGTGTATTCATATCTCCATTCGGTGTTCGAAAGAGCTTGCATTTTACCCCGGTCACTGAACGTATCGTCGATTCTGACTTCTTCACTTCATTTATAATCCAGCGGTTGCTATATTCCGTGTAGTTTTCATGCTTATCGCCATGGGAGCCGATTTCATAACCGAAAGCATTTATTTTCCGAGCTAGCTTCGCTCGTTTCTCCACCCATGGGCTTGATAGAAAAAATGTTGCCCGATTTATTTTATTGGCTTGCAGGACGTTAAGTACGGGTGTAGTCATCGTTCCGCCCCAACCGATATCAAACGTTAAAGCCACACATTTCATCGTCGTATTTACGCAGCTTATGGGCTCATTTCTATTTTTCATCGTATCCCTCCATGCATATCTATATGATTTGAACGGAGAATTTGCTTATACGCCTGTCTATTACAAACAGGATGGTGAACAAATTGAATATACTATTTTTGGAGCGTGGACAATTATGGTCACACGGTCTGCCGGACGGTCTGCGCGATCTCGGCCACAAGGTGCGAATGTCGGGACCAGTCTCAAGCTCCTCGCTCTCCAATTTATTGCCTTCCTTTAAACCCGACCTTCTCATAAATGTAGGATGGGGTCCTGATCAAACTGAACAAAATCAGAAACGGATGAGAGCTTTCGCAACGAAATATAAGATTCCTTTAATTTACTGGTCAACAGAAGATCCGAACTTTACCAAAACATTTACATTGCCACTCTTAAAGAGGATGAAGCCCGACTTTACTTTTACCATTTCAGCAAAAACAGCGGTTAAGTTTCGAAAACAGGGTTTCCCTGCAGCTTATTTGGATTTTGCGTATCATCCAAATATTCATAAAAGGATTCCTCCCGACCTGAAATATACAGCAGATATAGCCGTCGTAGCGAACGCCTACCCTGACGTATTGCGAAAATACCCCAAGCTTTATCGTCGCAAATCCATTGATATTCTGATACGTCCTTTACTTCAAAGCGGTAAAAAAATAGATTTCTATGGAAAGAATTGGTCTCGCATGAGACCCTTTATTGGTCAAAACATTCCGAAAAAGCACATCAAGGGACCAATTCCCTATAAACATGCGAATAAAGTATACAGCTCCGCCAAAATTATTTTGGGCTTGCAAAACTACACGGATATGGTTACTCAAAGAACCTATGAAGTTGTCGGTTCAGGAGGATTTCTATTAACCTGCAATACACCTGCGACTAGGCGACTGCTTAAAGCAGGTCGTGATGCAGCGATATCTTCCTCTCCGAAGGAAACGCTCAAGTTGGTTCGTTATTATTTGGAAAATGATTTCGAACGGGAAAAGGTAAGATTTGCTGGGCAAAAGAACATTCGCAAACATCATTATACGAACCGTGCCCGCAGTATGCTGTCCACGTTACGGAAGCAGGGAATCATTTGAGGAAAATGAGCCACATAGCTGGCAAAGGAAAAAGAACCGCTTATCTCACCTTTGATGATGGGCCTTTGCCTAATACGAAAAAAATAATCGAGCTATTAGGAAAACATAAAATAAAAGCTACTTTTTTCGTGATTGGCAATACAAGCCGCTTCGGACTTAGGATGTACCGGGCAATCGCAAATAGAGGACATAGCATTGGCAATCATACGTTTTCTCATAATTACGCTAAAATCTACTCATCTAAAAAAGCTTTTTTGACTGACTTTTATCAATTGGAGAAGCTGTTAGTGCGCACCATCGGAAAAAAACCACGAATCTATCGTTTTCCAGGCGGCTCTGAAAGTCCACCAGGCTATTTGTATGGCGGCAAACAAATTTATAAGAAAATAAAAGCTTCCCTTGCCCGCAAAGGCTACATTGATTTTGACTGGCATATCGACTCATTCGACTCAAGTCCGCCTTTCCCCAGCCCCTTCCAAATCATTACGAAAGTGCTAAAGGAGAGTAATGAGCATAAAGATAGGATCATTTTATTTCACGATTTCTCAGACAGCACGCTTGCAGCATTGCCTGACATCATACAGGGCTTAAAAAGACGGGGATACGTATTTGGAGTTCTAAAAGGAAGGAGAACATAATGCGAATACTGTTTCTGGAAAGTCACCCCATGTGGGTTCATGGCCTTCCGAATGGATTTAAGGACCTTGGCCATAACGTGAAGATATCAGGTCCTCTTACAAAAAGAAATCTTCCGACCTTGCTAAGCCAATTTCGACCAGAGCTCATAATCAGCATGGGATGGACCAGTGAACATACTCCCATTAAGCAAAAGTGGATTCGCCGATATGTCGGAAAATCTGGGATTCCCCATATTTACTGGGCAACCGAGGACCCCACTCATCATGAATCGTTTACTCTTCCTTATGTACGCGCTGTGAAACCGGATTTTGTATTTACGATATGTCGCCGCAAAGTAAAGGATTATAAAAAAATGGGCATACCTTCCGCCCATTTGGACTTTGGGTTTCACCGCAGTGTTCACCGTAGAGGAGCAGTGAACAAGCAGCTGAGGAGCGATATTGCGGTTGTAGCAAACGGCTATTCGCGAATTTTAAAGCTGTATCCCCATCATTTCCGAATTCAATCCTTAAATCATTTAATCCGTCCTCTCGTGCAGGATGGCACAAGAATAGATATATGGGGCAAACAATGGGAAGAAATGAAGCCCATCCTTGGCGTAAAGGTTCCTAATAAATGGATACACGGCTATTTGCCGTATCCTGAGGCACACAAGGTATATAATTCAGCTAAAATTGTACTTGCACCGCAAAACCAACTAACGCAAGTCACCCAGCGCACTTATGAAATTCTGGGTTCTGGAGGTTTTCTAGTCACAAGTGATACACCAGAAATTCGGCGTTTATTCCGGCCAAATAAAGAACTTATCGTATCACGCTCTTCCAAACAAACTCGCCAATTAATTCGTTATTATTTGAAGCATCCCAAAGCACGTGAAAAAATTAGAAATCAAGGTTTCTTAGCCGTTCAGAAGCATAGCTACAAAAGTCGCGCAGCTCAAATCATCACCGAGTTGAAAAAACATAAATTAATTTGAGCTGCTCTAAAATGGAGGAACCCTATCCATGTATACGAATCGTGTGATCCAACACGTTCCGACTAACCAAAAAAAAATCGCTTTAACGATCAATATCGCTCATGGCAGTCAAGTACCTATGAAAATGCTGTTCCTGCTTCGCAGATTGGGTGTAACAAAAGCAACCTTTTTTGTAACCGGCAAATGGGCTGAGTTAAATCCACGAATCACTAAAAAAATTCAACGTATGGGCTATGAGCTCGCTTCACATGGATATCGTCATGACAATTATACAAGCCATTCCAATGCATGGATTAAACAAGATGTGCATTCCGCAAGGAAAGCGATTTATCATATTACCGGCGTCAGGACTAACATGATTCGAACACCAAGCGGCGATATTGACGACCGTGTCATTAAACAGCTTTTGAAAATGAACCAAACGATTGTTCACTGGGATATCGATTCTTTGGATTGGAAATTCACCCGTACAGCTGATATTGTTCGCCGAGTTATACCACATGCACATCCGGGAGGCATTGTACTTCTGCATGCCTGCGACCCATGGATACAAAGCTTAAAGGCCGTACCTCTTATCGTCAATGGGCTGCGAAAACAAGGCTATCATTTCGTCACCATCAGTGAATTGCTTGGAAAGCGTAAAAGGAAGAGCAGCAATCGCCGCCAGCGCTTCGTGTAACTAAGCAAAAACATGTCGGCCAATTCTGAGCTTTGGACGAAGCCTTAGAATCCAACGGGAGCTGGATAAATCGGGATTAAAAAAAAATAAACAATTGCCAGTAGGGTCCGTACCACTGAAAGCTTCCTTGGCTGCTTTATAAGAAAGAAGAGTTGGCTCCAGCCAAAACCGTCCATTTTGTACCACTGTAAAAGCCAACGGTTGAGTAATAACAGCGGTGAGTGAATTCGGAAATTGATGGGATTTCAGTCGATTTAGAACAACTGCACCTACGGCAACCATTCCACGGTAGGGCTCACCGTTAGATTCACTGTGAATGATTCTTGATAATAGATTCAACTTCATATTTCCGTTAGTCAGCTTTCTTAAACGGAGCAGCGTTAATTTACTTAATGCCTTGGATTTGCTCGTGTGAAAATCACGTTGAAAGGCCAGCAAAGCCTTCTTTAGCTGACTATCCTTGTAACCAAGCATCCACAAACGTTCCCTTAATGTCACCCTCTCACCTCCTCTTGTCCATCTTCTAAATCACCTTACAATATATGACCATTTCATAGATTTGTTTCTAGTTAAACTATCATTTATTCATAGAGTTAGGAGGATTGTTCATGCGCAGGCCCATAATTGCCGTGACAGGCAGTGCAGGAAAAACAACGACAAAAGAGATGCTCGCTTCGATCTTGGAAAGAAATCGGAAAACGTTTAAATCGTTTCAAAATGGGAACGATGTCTGGTTTACTTCCCAATATAGTAAACAAATCGATTCATCATATAAAGCGGTCGTTTTGGAATTCGGAATGAAGAAAGCTGGGGACATACGAAGGCATTGCCGTTTAATAAAGCCCACGATCGGCGTAATCACAACGATAGGAAGAGCACATGTCGGCCATTTTATAAGTGGAATACGTGGAATTGCTAATGCAAAATCGGAACTGATTAGAGGGATGAAGCAGACTGGGCTTTTATTTATAAATAAAGACGATAAACACTCCAAGCTGCTCGATTTGGCTTCGTTTAAAGGGAAGATCTTGACTATTGGCATCGATAATCATGCTGATTACCAAGCAAATCGTATCCGTTATTTAAAAAATGGGATGAGTTTCAACGCTCGATTAGGCAAAGAAAATGCAGCATTTTTTATTCCTGGCTTTGGTCATTTCAATGTATACAACGCCTTGTTTGCGATCGCTGTTTCCCATCAGCTTGGCTGTACCATTCCTCAGATCAAACAGGGTCTCAAAAAATATGAGCAGCCCTATGCACGATTAACAGTCCATCGTTTGCCTAGAAATAACATTCTCATTGATGATAGCTTCAATACGAATCCAGAATTAGATGCTGCTTTGGACGTACTGTGGAAGGTTGCCAAAAGGCGAAAAAAAATAGCTGTACTCGGAGAGATTCATGATCTCGGAAAGCATTCAAAAAAGATTCATTTTAATGCTGGAAAAAAACTAATGGAGCAATCCATTGATCGTCTTTACACGATTGGCAGCAATGCGAAAGAAATCAGAAAAGGAGCCATTCAGTCTGGACTACCCAAAAATAAAACAAACCATTTCCACTCCGTTTCCGGTTTAAAGAGAAGGGTAGCTCAAAACATGCCAACTGGATCAGCCATCCTGTTTAAGGGCAGTACGGGTGTAAATCAAAAAGTAAAACTTATGCATCTGGCCGAATGGTTCATTCAACAGGCTCATTCACGGTAATTGCAGGCTTCGGAAATATGAACAACTAGTCCAAGAACGAAACAAAACTCTCTCATATTATGATAGAAATCATATGCTGAGAGGAAGATTCAATGATGAGAAAACAAGTAAAGAACAATGCTTCAAATTCAGCTTTTGTTCAAATTTTGCGATCAAATCGCGGTAAAACGGCTACCTTCTATATGACTTACGAGAACAACCGTGAATGGAATGCCAAAATATTTAAAGGAATCATTGAATCAGCTGGATTGGATTCCGTTGTTATTAGTGATCCGGCTACTGGTATGCGCTATTTACTGCTGACTAGAAATGTTGATTATGTAACATTTGATGTTCCCATAAGTACAAAAAATAGAAAAAAAGAAAAATAACAAAAAAAGAAGCATACTGCTGAAGGCAGCATGCTTCTCTTTTTGTTATTTTCACAGCTTGAATCACTCTTTAATTTTCCTCAACATCCGAAACACATGTGCAATTGGTGTTGGTTCATTGATAGCAGCTTCAGGCAGCTGTACGGAAATCCCTTCGTTCTCGTGTTTCCAGTTCAGCTTTCCTTCCATTCCAAGCAGCTCAATCGACTCCAGCAAGCCTTCATAAGGAATAAAGACCGTCTCTGAAACTACGGTATCAGCTGATGGATAGTGGTTGGCACAATAAACATAATCTCCTTTTTGCGTAAAAGCTTGACTGCCTGTATAGTAAGGCGCGCAAATGCGAGTACCATAAATCGCTTCGCCGTTCACCTTCAGCCAAGCGCCAAGTTCCTTCATGCGCTGGATAGCTCCTTCGGGAAGCCTGCCATCAGGCTGCGGAGCTACATTTAACGCGAGATTGCCGCCCTTAGCTACAACCTCAAGCAAAATCTTCACGATTTGGCGCGTCGGTTTATATTTATCTTCATATCGGAAAGAGAAGGACGTCCCCATCGTAATGCAGCTCTCCCAAGGGATGTTCATCGCCTCGGTCGGAATGGTCTGCTCAGGGGTAACATAGTTTTCATACGGTCCGCCTACCGTGCGATCTGCCGAGAGCAGCCATGGCTGCTGCTCCCTTGCTTTCTCCACAATCTCGCCAAGCCGAATGTCCTGGCCGCTCCGCAGCGGCTTTACCCAGCCGGCATCAAGCCACAGCACATCTATTCGGCCATACTGCGTCAATAACTCCGTAATCTGCTCGTGTGTAAACGCGACAAACTTGTTCCACAGCTCAGGATGCTCCTGCGGGTCGTAAGTAGGCCCACGCCGCGTGTTGGTAAGGCTGCGTTCCATATCTGGTGCCCAGTAATAAGGCGTATGCCAATCTGCTTTCGAGAAATAGGCGGCGATAGACAATCCTCTCGCGCGGAATGCATCAAATACATGACGGCAAATATCGGCATACTTATGCGTATGAAACGGTGTCTGTTCATCAGTGATGCGATAATCCGTCGTTTTTGTGTCCCACATGCAATATCCGTCATGATGCTTCGTCGTAAAAATGAGGTATTTGAAGCCTCCCTCCTCCGCTAGATCTGCCCATACGTCTGGCTGAAAGCGAATCGGATTAAACGTCTTATTTAAATCAAAATATTGCTGCTTGAATGTTTCGCCATCCTTCTCCCAGTCAATGCCTTCACGCGACCAATCCTGATCCTCGTCGCTTAGCGCCCAAGACTCTACAACTCCTAGCTGGGAATAAGGTCCCCAGTGCATCATAAGTGCGAGCTTCTGATCCTTAAACCATTCCAATCGCTCAAGCGTAACTGGATTATCAGGCCGTATCCAATCACGCTCGCTGCTAAAATTGTGGACACCTTCATGAAGCTCTTGCTCTTCTGTTTCTTCTAGCACGTTATCACTGGATAGTTCACTCATTGATGCAAAGCCTCCTCCATTCGGTTATTAAGAATTGCCCAATGCTTTTTGATAAATTTCAATGTATTTGCCAAGCTGCAAACCATCAAAGCCTTTAACATAAGCATCCCATTCCTTGCTGATGTCTTTGGAGCCCGTAATAAACTGTGCCATATTGGATTTTGTATAATCAATTATCGTTGTTTTGAGCTGAGCAGCGATTTCCGCATCATCTTGCGCAATGAATACGCCGTTTGGATACATTTCTTTGGAATGGAATGATTCATATTTTTTCGATTCCGTATTCAAACGTGTTCCATATCCACCGTCTGCTAGCGGGTCCTGAATAGCCATCCAAGAGGAACGGTATGCATAGGTACGAAGTGAAGGACCAATTTGCTCCCAGCCATCGTTATGCGTTTGCTTGCTCTCTCGTTGAATATAAGCATACTTAGCCTGCTTGCCATCAATATCTAATTCGCCGTCCTCTGCCTTGCGCCAGCCTTGACCTTCAGGACCATTCTCTTGCAGCACAATTGCTTCCTCCGTGTACAAATAATCGGCTAGTCTGATCGCAGCGATCTGTTGATCTGCGGTCGCCTTATTCGTAATTGCAAATTGCGATTTGCTAATGCCTGCGAAATTAAGCGTCTGCTGTACGCCACTTGGTCCTTTCAGCGGAGGCAGCGTCACATAATCCTTGTGCCTAGGCTGAGTTTCCGACATATTATAGCCGTAGCTAATAAGCGCGGTCGTCACAGCTCCCATAATGTTATCCGGCTCGCGGTTCGCCAGCTGTTGAATCGCATCCGCATTTTGCGTGAAGGCTGCCGGGTCGATCAACCCTTCCTTGTACAGCTTGTTCAAATATTCAAGCCCTTGCTTCCATTCATCCTTGTTAGCTACAAAGTCGACTTTGCTATCTTTAACTGATAAGAAGGTGCCGGCATTTTTCTCGGTATAATCATCTACTATAAACGCATTCATCAAGAAAGCGGACACGTTGCCAGCCCACATTTCATCGGATCCTGTAAGCGGAAGCTCATCCTTCTTTCCGTTTCCGTTCGGATCTTGTTCCTTAAATGCCTTCAAGACCTGATAGAACTCCTCCGTTGTTGTAGGCAGCTGGAGTCCAAGCTTGTCAAGCCAAGCCTTGTTGATCCAAAGCTTCAAAGCATTATCGCAGTGGTAGCATTCATTGATTTGCGGCAGCGCATAGATGTTTCCATCTGGAGCTGTAATAGACGACTTCATATATGGAATATCTGCTAGAGCTTTTTTTATATTAGGAGCGTACTTATCGACTAATTCATTCAAAGGAAGGAATACGCCTTGTTTCCCATACTTCATTTGCTCTTCTCTTGTCAGATTAGCTTGCAAAATGACTTCCGGATAATCACCGCTTGCGAGCATCAGCTGTTTGCGGTCCTCAAGCGCATTACTTGGGACGAGATCCCATGCAATCTTAATGTTCGTTTTTTCCTCCAAAAACTTCGTGTACGTATTCGTCTCCATGTTCTCGATCGTAGGAAGCTGAGGAGCAAACATCTTAAGCGTCATCTGCTTATTCACAATAGGATACGTACCTACAGCTGTAAAAAGATCCTCTTGCACAGCATTTGTTTCTTTTTGTCCTGTTTCCTCTGTTTTGTCATTGCCGGAATTCCCCGTATCCTTGCTGCAAGCAGCTAGAACAATAACACAGCTAAGTACGACACACATTAAGATTGCACTGGATTTTTTCCATCCTTTTCTCATAAAACCGACTCCTCCTTGTGATATCCTAGTCACTCCTAGCAGCATGCTGTAACGTTTGTAACTGAATGATTGCCTCGGCCCCAAAGGCAACCCATCCCCCCTCCAAAAGAAATCCTCCTACTCATCCCTTCAAGGAACCGATCATGACACCTTTCACAAAATATTTCTGAACAAAAGGATAGATGATGAGTACGGGTCCACTAGCAACAACAATCAATGAATATTTCAATAAATCCTTTAGTCCCTGCTGAGCCAGCATCTGATTCGCATTGGAAATCATCGACGCATCCACCGTATTTAAAATTAGAATATTACGCAATACGATTTGCAGGGGAAACAATTCCTGGGATCGCAGAAATATGAGTGCATCGAAATATGCATTCCAATGTCCTACCGCATACATCAGCATCATAACGGCTAAGATTGGCTTCGAGAGCGGGAGTACGATGCTGAAAATAAACCGAATGTCGCTGCAGCCATCGAGGTCCGCCGCCTCGGACAGCTCCTCAGGAATACTGGTCTGGAAGAAGGTTCGTGCTATGATGACTTGGAATACGGCAAGAGCTCCCGGCAAAATCATAGCCCATCTTGTATCCAGCAGATGCAATTGTTTGACGACCAAATAATACGGAATCAGCCCGCCCTCAAACATCATCGTGATAACAAGAAGAACCATGAAAAAATTCCTTCCATAAAACGTTTTCCTCGCTAACGGATAAGCAAGCATGACCGTCAGAATAACATTAATGATCGTTCCGACTGCCGTATAGAACAATGAATTCATAAATCCAGTGCCGATCTGCGGATTGTTGAATACCGCCTTGTAGCCATCGAGCGTGAAATGGACCGGGAACAGCCATACCTTGCCGGAAACGACAGCCTGCGGCGAACTAAAGGAAGAGCTTAAAATATAGAGAAGCGGCAGAAGCACCACTAATAGAACCACTGTCAGAAAAGCATAAATGAATGCCATGAATAATCGATCACCGTTTGATTCTCGAATGGTAATGTTTTTTTTCATAAAGTCTCCCTTCTGCCTCATTTACCACAGACTATTATTTGAAATTTTTCTAGCGATATAGTTGACGACAATCAGCAATGTTAAATTAATAACGGAGTTGAAAACTCCGATTGCTGCTGAGAAGCTAAAGCTCGAACCCAGCAAGCCCACTTTATACACATAAGTAGAAATGACTTCTGAGGTCGCTAGGTTAAGCGGATTTTGCATCAAGTAAATCTTCTCAAAACCGAGCTTCATCAGATTGCCTAGATTAAGAATAAGAAGAATGACGGATACCGGAATCAAACTTGGGATATCGACATTTATAATTTTTTGTATTCTCGATGCCCCATCAACCCTTGCCGCTTCATACAGCTCAGGATTGACGCCAGCTAATGCCGCAATATAGATAATGGCTCCGTAACCGGTATGCTGCCATACATCCGACCAGACATAGATGGATTTGAATAATGAAGGGATACCCATAAAGTTTGTGTTTTCTACGCCAAGCATTTGGAACAATTTGCTGACAATCCCTACGTTTGGGGTTAAGTTGACAATTAAGATCGAAACCATAATGACCGTTGATATAAAGTAAGGTGCGTAAGAAACCAGCTGTACACTTTTCTTGAATAGTCCATTGCGCACTTCATTAAGCGCAAGCGCAAGGATGATTGGGGCTGGAAAGCCGACTAACAAGCCATAGAAGCTAATGCCAAGCGTATTTTTCATATAGAGCCAAAAATTTGGAGATTCGAAAAACTGTTTGAAATATTTTAGCCCGATCCACTCGCTTCCAAAGATGCCCTTAATGACGTTGTAATCTTTGAACGCGATCACGATGCCCGCCATGGGGACATATTTGAATATAATGAGATAAGCAATCGGCAATAAAATGACGAAATACAATTGCCAGTGGCGAGCCATTTTGCGTAGAGGCTCATACCTTCTTGCTGGGTGTGCAAAGGCCTGCGGAACGGAATGCCATTCATGATTAAGTTTGGACAAGGGCTAGCCTCCTTTAACATTCTCAATTTTGGTTGCGCTTTCATGTGATCATTTTATAAGCTGCCCTCACTATGCAACAAGATACATTAATTGCGCGCTTAACCTTTTTCGCATCGCTGCTCCATAAGAAACGGCAGCACCTTATACTATCGGTGCTGCCGTCCCTATAGCATCCATTTTTCGATAAAAGAACTAACATAATTCTTGCGCTTAACGATTTTCAACTCCATGTATATTCAGCCATTTTGCTGCTTCAGCGTCTCTGAACGGTATTCGCCTGGCGAGCATCCAACCACTTTCTTGAACACTCTCGTAAACGAAATCGCACTTGTGTATCCAACCTCTTCCGCAATATCCTGAACCGTCCTCCGTGTCTCTTTCAAAAGCCGCTTCGCTTCATTCAGCCGAATATCAATTAAGAAATCAATAAACTTCTGGCCTGTTGTTTCTTTGAACAGCTTGCTCACATATTTGGCATTCATATCATATTTTTCGCTTAAATATTCAAGCGACATATTCGGATTTACATATTCCTCTTCAATAACTCTCCGCATCTCCTGAATAATGCCGGCATGCTGACCGCTGTAACGCATATCTGCAAGCGTATGCTCAAGCTCTGTCATTTTACCGATGATCGCCTCGTGCATATTTTCTAGAGAATGGCAGTTATCCAATTTTCCCGTTAGAACCGGCAGTGCTTCGCTTTCCCATACGAGATTAAATTCTTTGCCGAGACCAGACAACTCGCGTCCCAAACTATAGAGCAAGTAATTAATAACGTTCATAATCTCGTCCTTAGTGAGCAAGCCTTGCTTCATCTGGCTGAACAAATCGTCTAATTCTGCTCTCCAGCTCGCTTCTGATTTACGGAAGGCATAAACAGCAGATCTAATCATCCCAAGATAAGCGTATACTTCAACTTGGCCTTGACTCATCATATCCTCGCGTGTAATAAGGCGATTTTCGCCAAGCACCATTTTGTAATTAAGTGCTTCCAAAGCCTGTTGAAACGACTTTGCGATTTCGGAATGCTGCAAGGCTGGATCACCGATTCCTATACTAATCGTGAACTTCATATTTTGTTCAATCCAAGCCCGAATACTGTCACAAAGCTGAACTAGCATGGCAGCATGAGCATTCCCGCTCTCAAATAAAATAACACTGAGACGAGAAGAGGCTGTCCATTCTGCCCAGCATGCGTATCCGAAGCGTGACGACTGCTCATAAGTAATGCTTCGCAGAGCGAATTTCAACAAATTCTGATCGTTTCGCGAATAACTGCTGCAAAACTCTCCGTACTTATCCAGTTCCATGACAATAAGCGTATGGCGATCCGCAGGCGCGGGAAGCTGCAGCCGCAGCGCTTCACGCTGCCATTCCAGAGGCGTCAGTTCCGCTCCAGCTTCAATAAGCTGATGGAATAGATTTCGTGTCCTTAAATGAAGATCTTCCTTATATTGCTGCTGATATTGCCTTGCCTGCTCCGTTAAATTATCAAGTGCGGATTCGATAAAGACAAACTCGTTAATCCTGCCAGATCCGATGTTTTTTCCACTTTCTGCCAGTGCTAATTTATATCCGCTAAAGCGTGACACAATCTGCTCTACCGGCTTCGCATTTCGCCTTGATATATAAATCATCCATACGAGACCTGCAATGATCATCAGGATCCCGATCACAAACCATACGTTATAAAGCAACGATACCGTTTGAATAAACGTACCTTGCACAAAACCGCTTATATAAGACCAATTCGAATAACTCGATTTATAATTTGCATAAACGCGCATAGAATCTACAGGTTCTGCCTCATTGAGCAATTCATTGCCCGCTCCGTCTTTGATGCGAATGAAGCTGACTTCTGAATTGTAAAGCTCATGAACTAAACGCTCCAAAGCATCCGTTGCGACATTGACAACGATCATACCTTTTTCACCCGTCATGAATGGAGCACCTCTCACGAGGCTGACAACATCCTTGCTCTCCAATAACGTAAATTGCCTAAATGCCCGCTTATCCGTCCATTTCTGAGAGATCGTATTGCGATATTGCTCGATAAAAGCTTTGTCTGGATAGGTGTCGATATGTCCGCCCGTCGCATTACTTAGCACAACCTGATCTTCATAGCGAACCAGATAGACAGAATCAATGAGTGGATAATAAGAAATCATATCGTTCATTTTCATGACGGCGCTAATGTTAATATAAGGGTCACCATTCTCGTTGCTGTTGAAAAAATCGATAAGTGACTTGTTGTTAATCGATTCCTTCATCACCATGTTATCTATCGCTCGTAAAGACGTGTCGATTAACCTCATCGCTTGCAAAGACAACATGCTGTTAGCATTAATAGCTTCTTTCCGACCCTGCTCACTAATTAATTGAAAAAACACAAAAAAAGTGAAGGTAACTACGATAATAAATATCGGCATATAGGAAAGAAGCAGCCGATTAAACCACGATTTGCTCATCATTAGCCCTCACCCTTTTCTCTGATGATTAGCGCCGTTTTCTTGTTTATGAACAGCCGCCCTTTACTTGAAGTTTCAAAGCCATGCAACGAACACATTAACTTTCTCTGCAAAAGCACACTGTAATTATTTCCCGGGTGATGTAAACCAAAGAAACCCCGATACCGTTTCCGTATCGAGGCATGGCAGCCTCTTCAGGAGCAATGCCCTCTTCTCATGTGCAGGCCGTGCGAGTTTGGTTTTATTTATCTTAGGCGGTAGCGCTGGTAAGATCAATAAACCGTTTTCAACTTCCTGCATTATTTTCGCCAAAACAGCCGCTTGCCAACACGTTTAACGCTGCTTTCTTTGCAATCGGCTATAGGATTAAAAAGCACCATATCAAAAAGCACGAAGACGGCTTAGATATAGTGCAAGCTTATTGTATTGTTCTTGCGACAAGGATTTCATCTATGCAATCGGGCAGGCAAGCCCGAGCGATCACTCCATTTAGTATGGTGGATTATACCCCATTTGCCAATGCACTATTTTGACTAAATGTTACGGTTCAAAATAGTGCTCAAAACAAAATAACGCTTGGGATTAAACTCCCAAGCGTCACATTACTTTTCTTATAACTTTATTTTACTGAAATTTTTTCAAGTGGCTGTGCATTTCCATAAACCGGACGATTCCGGTCTACCGGCTGTGCCCATTTCACGGCATTCGTAATGACGCGTTGAATGTCTTTGTTATGGTACGTTGGATACGTTTCATGTCCCGGTCTAAAGTAAAATACTTTGCCGTTTCCACGAGTAAACGTACAGCCGCTGCGGAACACTTCTCCGCCCTCAAACCAGCTTGTGAAAATTAGCTCGTCTGGAGCAGGAATGTCAAAATGCTCGCCGTACATTTCTTCTTTTTCCAGCTCGATATACTCTCCAAGGCCTGCAGCAATCGGATGGCTTGGCGCTACAACCCAAAGGCGTTCCTTCTCATCCGCTTCACGCCATTTCAAGTCACAGCTTGTACCCATCAATGCTTTAAAGATTTTGGAGAAATGACCGGAGTGAAGAACAATCAAGCCCATTCCATCCAGCACGCGCTGCTGTACTTTTTGAACGATTTCATCCTTTACGTCTCCATGCGCAAGATGTCCCCACCAAATGAGTACATCTGTATTGTTTAATACCTCATCCGTTAATCCATGCTCTGGCTCATCTAGTGTAGCCGTTCCTGCATCGTAGCCAGCTTCAGTTAGAAAGGCTGCAATTGCACCGTGAATACCTTGTGGATAAATTCCAGCAACAACCGGATTTAATTGCTCATGACGATTTTCATTCCATACCGTTACCTTTGCCATTATATGAACACTCCTTATTCATTCAGTTAATCTCAGTATAAAAAATTTGCCCCATTAACGTAATACTTAAACATGCTGATTTTATATTCAAAAGTGTCTTTCTTTTTTGGATATACTGAAAAGACAGCTAATAATGACGCGTTTATTGATTCAACATTTCCAAAAGTGGTATACTCCAAAATGGAGGTGATGCATATGACTCTAATAAAAACCGCCATTGATACGCATTCCGAAGCGATCAACGAAGAAGTCATTTATCAAAATCCGCTATTGTTTCTTAAAATTTGGGAGATTTACTCGGAAGCTGACTATTTCAGCACGCTTGAGAAACATCCATGGCACTATCATAAAGAAGTAGAATTCCTTGCTATTATTGAAGGCCGCTTAGGTGTGCAAAGCAAGCACGGCTATGTCGTCCTCGGACCAGGCGATGTGATGGTGCTAGGCGCCTCCCAGCCGCATCGCTCTCACAAGCCGCTTTCGGAAGTACAGCACTATGTTGTCTTTCAGATTGATTTGGGCAAACATTTTGACCAAAGTACGATGCCTTATTTGAATTGCTTCTCTGAGCTGACAGAGCCGCTCGATAAGCTTAATTATATTTTTGACATGAACGAAACAGCCAAACAAGAAACCCATGCCTTTATTTTGGAAATATTTAAAGAGTCGCAAACGAGGATGAGAGGCTACGAGATTGCTATTAGTTCAATTATAAAGCGATTGCTGCTTCTTCTGCTTAGAAGCGACAGCCGAAACCTGCTGAACGATACAGAGGAAATTGAGTTAAATCGATTACGACCCGTTCTCGATTATGTGGACACCCATTTAAGCAGCAAGCTGTCCGTAGAGGATGCTAGTTCATTGCTTAATTTGAGCTACCACTACTTCATTAAATATTTCAAAAAAACGATGGGCGTCTCCTTCGTTGAATACGTCAACTATAAACGAATTAAACGATCCGAGCTGCTGCTGCTGACGAGTGAGCTAAGCATCATGGATGTCAGCTACGAGGTCGGCATTACGAACATGGCCCAGTTCTATAAGCTCTTTAAACGGCAAAATCAGTGCTCGCCACGAGAATACAAGCTGCGCATGCGCAGCGAATCCAGAGTTGCGATGGAAGGCATGCAGTAAATTAAAATACAAAACGACCGCTCTCCCGTAAAAAAAACGAGAAGCGGTCGCTGTATGTTTTATATTATGCTTTTCTTTGAGAAAACGGTGGGTGACATTTCCTCTCCTGCCAGCTTATTTCCACGCGTAACATGTACCTCTTTATCGAGAATAACGTGATCAAGGCTAGAATCCTCATCAATCACACATTTCTGCATCACGATACTATTTCGAACAACGGCCCCTTTCCCGATTCGAACGCCTCGGAATAAGATACTGTTTTCCACAGTTCCCTCAATAATACAACCATTAGCCACCTGTGAATTTTTAACGACTGCACTACTCGCGTATCTTGCAGGCGGTTCATCCTTGATTTTGGTGTAAATAACACCCGGCTCGTAAAATAGAGATTTCCATACCTCAGGATTCAACAGCTCTTTGCTGTGCTTAAAATAATTTTGAACGGAATTAATGACGGCCAAATATCCTTTATATTCGTAGCCATACACTTTTAACTCGTTCAGATTTCGAATAATGACATGCCGGACAAGGTCATAGTAGTTTTGATTCACGCTTTTTTTGACCAGATTAATAAGCAGCTCTTTCTTAATGATGATCATCCGCATATAGGCTTTGTTGCTTTCCTTGTTCTGGCGATTTTCTGTCATACGGACGACTCGCCCATCCTGAGCCAAGTCAAGCGTAATGAGGTTAGAGAAATCGTCACGATCGACGTCCATTTCCTTGTAGATGACGGTAATATCAGCATTTGTTCGTTTATGGTTCTCTACAGCTTCCGTATAGTTGATATTGCAAATCATATGACTGCTTGAAACGATGACGTACTCCTCCGTGCTGCGGGCAAAATATTCGAGAGAACCGTAAAAATTTTGCAAATCGCCGTTAAAGCCGGGAACATTGCTATTGTTAGGGGGCAAAATAAACAATCCTCGGTATTTCCGATCCAAATCCCACTCTTTCCCAGAGCCCAAATGATCTATGATGGAACGGTAATTGTTATGAGCGAGTACCGCCACATTGTTAATTCCGGAATTCACCATATTCGATAATACAAAATCAATCAATCGATATCTGCCGCCGAAAGGTACCGTCGCAGTCGCTCTTGAGTAGGTCAGTTCATGCAAGAGCGGCTGGTTGATGCTGAGATTGATGACGCCAAGAACATTATTCATCGCATTCACTCCTATATCAATTGAGAAGAAATGACCATGTTTTCACCGATTAGAGTAATTTCAGCCGCATCACCCGCACTGCCTACAATCGCGCCATCTTGAATGACAGTGCCTGAGCCAATGATCGCTTTATGAATCGTGACATTGTTCCCAATTTTTGCGTCCGGCATAATGACCGAGTCTTTGATGAGACTGCCTTCACCAACATGAACACCGTAAAAGAGTACGGAATGATCCACTTCCCCAAAAACCATACATCCTTCATTCACTAAGGAGCCTGTCACTTTGCCGGTAGATGCGATATGATGCGGAGGCTTGTTAGGGTTTTTAGCGTAAATTCGCCACTTCGCATCATGAAGCGTAAACGGTGGATTTTCAAGAAGAAGGTCCATATGTGCTTCCCACAGGCTTTCAACGGTGCCAACATCCTTCCAATAGCCGCTAAAACGATAGGCAAAAATAGAATGGCTGCTGTAGAGCATCGATGGAATAATGTCTTTGCCAAAGTCATTGCTTGATCCAGGGTCCTGCGCATCTGCAATTAGTTTCTTTTTTAATACATCCCAAGTAAAAATATATATGCCCATGGAGGCGAGATTATTTTTGGGCAGCTTCGGTTTTTCCTCAAATTCAATAATTCGGTCTTCATGATCCACATCCATAATGCCGAATCGGCTTGCTTCATGTAATGGGACTTCAATTACGGCGATCGTAGCATCCGCTTTCCTTGCCTTGTGCTGCTCGAGCATGAGGGAGTAATCCATTTTGTATACGTGATCACCGGAAATAACTAAAACATATTCAGGATCATATTGTTCGAGATAATGAATATTTTGATAGATCGCATGCGCCGTCCCCTTATACCAGCTGCCGCCTCGTTGCTCCATAAATGGAGGAAGCACGGTAACCCCGCCATTTTTCCGATCCAAATCCCATGAGCTGCCTATCCCTATGTAAGCGTTCAGTACCATCGGTTGATACTGAGTCAGTACCCCAACCGTATGAATACCTGAGTTGCTGCAATTGCTTAACGTGAAATCGATGATCCGATATTTACCGCCGAAAGGCACAGCTGGCTTTGCTAGCTTAGACGTGAGATGGCTTAATCTTTTTCCTTCACCGCCTGCAAGCAGCATCGCTACACATTCTTTTTTTTGCATTCGGCTCACTCCCCATCGTTAAAAAATTAGATACTTCAAAATGTTGTTTGAATTTTCTGATAATTATAAACACACCTCCTCCTTACTATATGTATTCACAAATTTGTTTAAAATGTAAGCGTATACAATGTTGTAAAAATTATATTACCTCCTCGTTAGAAGGAAGTCAACAGCAGTTAATTATTATTTTAAATGACTTATTTTTGCAATTTTCGCAGTACTAATGTGCAGATTGTATGCCCCTGTTTATGTTGTCAGATTCACTCGCAAAGCCACCTATTTTAGCGAAAATAGCTCATCTTTGATCACGAATTTAGTAATGGTTTGTCTATGTCTACAAAAAAACAGCACATTCCTTAGTTAAGGACGCGCTGTTTATTGGGTAAGCTCAGCTTTTGAATAAAACAGATCAAGGATTAAAAAGGCCTTCAGGCAGCTTGGCATCCCAGCTTCTTGCATTCAGCCCTAGTGCGTGGAGAACAACTGCCGCCGTATCTGTAATCATGAGCTCACCTTGAAGCGTGGCATTATGCTTAATTCCAGGGCCAGCACAGCCCCAGAAGATCGTTTTGTCCAGTGGGTGATCACTGCCATGCTGATAAGCCTGTTCCCCGCCACCCCCATGATCGGAAACGACAATAATCAAGCTGTCCCTCAGAAGTCCCTTCTCTTCAATGGCTTGTAATATGATTCCTGTACTTTCATCCGTCTCTTCTATAGCAAGCAGTTGTTCAGGTGTATTGAATCCATGCTGGTGCCCCGCTCCATCGGGTAAGTCTAAGCCGATAAACATCAGCAACACATCGGGATTTCCCTTAATATATTCAGCGGCCGCAAGCGAAAGCTCACGGTCATTCATCGATACTTTATGTACACCAATCGTCGATTCGATAATACCATCGTTAATTGGATTCCAAACGCTGAAAGCCGCCATTTTGGCATCTGGAATACTATCCCTTACAATTCGGAAAATCGAAGGATATTGCGATTGCTCGGGAAACGTATGTTCACTGGCGATATCATTCGTAAGGCCATGTTTTTCAGGGCTTACTCCGTGAAGAAGCGATCCCCAGCATTGCGCACTAATCGTTGGTGAGACCGTTTGAGCGTCAAATGTGAATGTACCTGTACGAATTAATCGATCCAAATGAGGTGTATGCGCATCTTTCACAAAATTCCCTGCTCCATCCCAGCCTATAATGAACACCCGTGCTATTTTCTCCATTCATCATTTCTCCTCTTCTATATGAATTAAATGCTGCCCCAATCCAACTCATGATTTCCATGTTTATCATACTCACCAACCTTTACAAAGTCAACATAAAAACAACTAATAACAACTAAAAACACTTTTTAGTTGTTGGCCTTATTATTTTTTAGAGTATTTTGTTGTTTTCTATGATAAGGACTTGGCTTCGGTTCACTTAAAAGCTGTTATACATATAATGGTGGATGCCAAGGAAATGGATGAAATAAAAGGAGGCTAATGATCAACATGACCGAAGAACAAAAGACGCCATTTGACTATAAAACGTATTGGGACAACAATTACTCCCAAGGCGGCACATCAGGCAGCGGCTCTTACGGTGTGCTGGCGGACTTTAAAGCGGAGGTAATCAATTCTTTTATAAGTGAACACGGGATTCAAAAGGTAATCGAATTCGGATGCGGGGATGGAAACCAAATATCGTTAATGAGCTATGAACAGTATTTAGGTTTGGACGTAGCCAATTCCTCCATCGATATTTGCGCGCAAAGATTTGCCGGTGATCGCTCCAAAAGCTTTCTCGCCTACAACCCTCGACACTTCGTTAACCATGGTTATCTAACATGCGAGCTCGTCGTTTGCTTAGACGTTCTTTACCATATTACGGATGACCATGATTTCAACAAAACGTTGAACGACATTTTCTCATGTAAGGCGGAGTATGTCATTTTATATACGCGAATTACTAGCGCAGACGAGCCAAACGTCGTGCCGACGATTCGAGATCGGGATATTTTGAATCATTTGAGAGCCTATAGCAACTACAAAGTTGAACGTATTATCGAACAAAAACATAAGCATTTATCATCAGCGAGCTTCATCATATTGCAAAGAGAAAAGTGATTGATGATGACCATAAATACAAAAAGGAGTGCCCTACAAGTCATTACTTCTGACCTGTAGGACACTCCTTTTTTTTATCTTTGTGCATCACTTGCGGGTCTCAGTCATCCCAGCATTCCACGTCTTCCAAACCTTTGATGCTGCTCTTCACAAATTTCGGATCACGCCCTGCCTTCTTCTGCTTCATATAATTACGCAGCACATCAAAGGCGATTCGTGATAAAAGAGTAATGGCGATAAGATTGACCACCACCATCAGTCCCATGAACAAATCTGCTAAATCCCAGACAAGCTGCACTTTGGCAACCGACCCGAAAATGACCATCGCCAGCACACAAATACGGTACAACCATAACCAGACTTTACTAGTGTTGAGAAACTCAATATTCGTTTCCCCATAATAATAATTGCCCATCAATGTGCTGAACGCGAACAAAAAAACCATGATCGCTAGGAAGCCCGAGGCCCATGAACCCATATGTACGCTAAGAGCTGCTTGCGTGAGTTCAATTCCGCCTAGTCCCTGCTGTTCATACACGCCTGACAGCAAAATAATAAAGGCTGTACTCGTACAAATGACTAAGGTGTCAAACAGAACACCAAGCGCTTGGATCAAGCCTTGCTTTGCCGGATGACTGGTCGTTGCAGTAGCTGCAGCATTGGGAGCACTGCCCATCCCTGCTTCGTTAGAAAATAAACCGCGTTTTACGCCATGCATAAGCGCTGCGCCAAGTGAGCCGCCGGCTACTTGTTCTATTCCGAACGCATTTTTCACAATTAAAGCAAGCACTGCCGGCATATCTGCAATATTTATCACAACAATCGTAAGAGCAACCCCAATATACAAAACTGCCAGCACAACCACAATATATTCGGATAGCTTGGCGATCCGCTTAACACCGCCAATTATGATAACAGCAAATATCGCTGTCATTATTAATCCCACTGCCAGTCGATTCGTGCCAAAAGAGTTCTCAAAAGCAATCGTAATCGTGTTCGACTGTACAGCATTAAATACGAGTCCGAAGGACAACGTAATTAAAATCGCAAATAAGGCGCCCATCCACCGCTTCTTTAAACCCGCTTGCATATAATATGCGGGGCCTCCGCGGAAGCTCTCACCGTCCTTAATCTTGTAAACCTGAGCAAGCGTACTTTCTACGAAGCTCGAGGCTGAACCAATAATGGCGATGATCCACATCCAGAACACAGCCCCTGGTCCACCTAACGCAATCGCGATAGCGATTCCGGTAATATTCCCTGTTCCTACACGAGCTGCCATACTAATGCAAAACGCCTGAAATGGTGAAATGCTGCCGCGCGGGCCGCTTGTGGACTCAAACAGCAGACGGAACATTTCCTTTAACATACGCAATTGCAGTACATTTGACCGCAGGGTGAAGTAAAGGCCAATTGCAATAAGCATAACAATCAACAGCTTCGACCATAAAAAGTCATTCACAATACCAATTAAATCTTGAATCATCTGCTCCATTTGTTACCCTCTCGATGTCGTTCTAAGAATCCATTCATAGTTATACTTCCCAAGGCAAGGAATTAATAACAATGTAATTTCATCTATTGATGTGTTTGCTCGAATACTCATTTGTGTAGGAAATATGTAACCTTTTGCTACCATCAATCTAATATTCGGAAGAAACTATGATAGCACAACCGTTATGTTTTTCAAAATACACATATTGGTTTCTGCTCATCCTATTGTTTATTTTCAATGCGAACAACTGTATAATTATTTTCTTTAAACTTTATAGGAACATATTCAAGGAGGCAAATCATGAGTGAAATTGCGAAAACACCACAACCGCCTTATTATGCAGTCATATTTACATCAGAACGAACAGCAATTGAGAACCAATATAAGGAAATGGCGGATGAAATGGTGAAGCTTGCTTCCGTTCAACCGGGTTATCTTGGTGTAGAAAGTGTGAGAGAAGGGCTAGGCATTACCGTTTCTTATTGGGAATCCCTTGAAGCGATACAAAAATGGAAACAAAATGAACGGCATTTGGTCGCACAGCAACAAGGAATAGCAGATTGGTATAGCAGCTATAAAACAAGAGTTTGCAAGGTCGAACGGGATTATGGTTTCGAAAAAAACTAAACAAATAAGCATAGCGCCGCATCATAAAATACTTCGTACGACTACGCAAAAAAAGCTGGCTTCGGGCTATCCCAAAATCAGCTTTTTCGGCAATCGACTATGTAGAACTCGGGGGTGATGTTGTTCCCGAAGAATGATGAAGATATGCAATAGCTTCCGTTCGGCTGGAAACCTTCAGTTTTTTGTAAATCGCACTCAAATAATTTTTTACTGTACCGGTCGTTAAAAACAATTCAGAAGCGATAGCTTGATTCGACTTCCCTAGTTTCAATTGCATTACAATATTTCGTTCCTGTGCAGAAAGACCATTCAGCATGTCATCAGGCCGTTCGATTGAATAAGACTCGGAAATTCCTTGGGATGATCCTTGTTCAAGCTGTTCTGGTAAGTTTAGAGCCTGTACAAGACGTTTCTGAATCCGACTGGGATAATTGATTCTTCCTTCTAAACAATCCTGAATCGTAGAGAGAAGTTTCTTAGTCTCAACCCCTTTAACTAAAAAACCGTTAGCTCCATGCCGAATCGCTTCCCATATGTATTCTTCATCCTCGAACGTTGTCAGAACGAGCACTTTCGTATCCGGAAACTCCGTTTTGATTCGTTTTGTTGCTTCCAAACCATCCAACTTCGGCATATGGATGTCCATCAAAACCAGTTCAGGACGGTGCAATCGTACTTGCGCTATCGTTGCCAACCCATCACCCGTTGTAGCTGCAACTAAATATTCTTCCTCCATACTTAGAATAGCTGCCAAACCATCGCGAATTAAGGGCTGATCGTCTGCTATCACAATCGTTCTTTTAGACAATTTGCTCCCTCCGCTCTATCGTTTCGTCTGAATAGGTATTCTTATGTCTAGTGCTACACCATCGGCAGCACGCTCGTTCAAAATCGTTAATTCTCCGCCAATTTCCTTTACTCTCTCATTCATCGCTTTCAAACCAAAACCATGAACAAATTGCGAAGGAACTTTTCCATTATTAGATAAAATAAACCGGATCTGCCCATCACGATGAGTTAGCGAAAACTCAAAATGGGTACTGCAACCATGCCGAATTCCATTAGTAAGGCCTTCTTGCAATGCCCGATAAATCGTTATTTCGACTATTGGCAGCAGTTCAGGCAATGTGGCATCAATCTCGCATGTAATTTCCACCTGAGTTTGTCTCTTCGTTTCATCGATCAGCTTAATAAGCTCAGGTATAAAAGGTTGATCTAGAACATTTTCATGCAGCAGCTGTACTGAGCTTCGCACATCATCCAAACCATTGTGAATATATTCTTTCGTTCTATTGATCATATCTTTTGCAATCGCATAATTGTTTTTCTCAATCGCATGTGCTGCTGTTTGCAGGCCGGCTAACGCTGATGTCAACGTATGTCCAACGGAATCATGAATTTCACGGGATATTCTAGTCCGCTCTTGTAATTGTGTTTTCTTTGCTAACTCAATGGATGCGATTCGCAGCTGTTCATTGTCTTTGGCCAGCTGATTCTTTTGCTGAAAAGCAATTTTTGCAAGGAGGCTTATCCCAAAAATTGCAAAGTAGTCGATGATACGAGGCAACATATAAGCTATTTCTTTAAAGGGCGGGAATTGGCGATAAACCAAAAGTCCTAGTACAAAACTGAGATAGCTCACCGTAGTAAAGAGAATCGAAAGGTTTCTGCTGTGATAAAAACTAAATTCTCCAACGAGAATTAAAATATAAATTTGTGCAAAAAAGCTGTCCGACCCTATTGTTATAACAGATGCCAAGATTAATTGAATAGATAAGCTCAATATGCCTATCCATCCTTCTAGGTTAATCTTTAGGATGTAATTTCGAATGAAGACGATCATTATATACGTACATACCAGTAATAAAAGTAAAGCAGATAGCTTGCTCGTATGCAACAATAAGCAAATCGTCGCTCCTATCACAATGATGAACAAGATGTGAGTCATTTTGTTATTTAATTGTACATCCATAGTCATGCCCCCGAGTGGGATGATAGATTTACTATTTATTTTATCATATACATGACTTAAGTCATATGTTCGAGGTAAAAGCAGTCGAAAAATGACGAAAAAGCGATTTTCTAATGATCTTCTTCATCTAGAATAAGCCTTTCGTATTATTTATAATGAGAAAAGTTGGATAAACAATTAGGAGTGGCTATGTTTTTTTCTGCAGGTGAGAGTAAAAAAGTTCAAGGGAGACTTGTAGAAATGCTTTTGATCGTATGGAACGCAATCGGTTGTTTGCTTCTCATTTTAAGTGTGTTTTTCTCAATCCGCTTAATGCTAGAAGGTAAGCATAAACAGTGAAACTCTCCTATGAAGTGAAGAAACCGTCACATGAAGCGATATTTAAAAATATGTACGATATAGAAAATGAAGATGTTAGCGATTTTCTAATTCGAAGATTAGATTTTGTTATGCAAAGTTTTGCAACTCGTTATCGGCTGACACAGCGTGAATCAGAAATTCTCATCCTTTCCGTTGTTTATGGTTTTACTAATCGCGAGATCTCCGAAAAATGCGTGATCAGTGAAAAGACGGTCAAAAATCATCTATCAAATCTAATGAACAAAATTGGCGCTCGATCCATGCGAAAACTATTTTCACTGCTGCTCTTCCATGCCTTATCCTCTTAAAAGCAATCCTCCTGCCATGCGGCAGCCATTTAACCAATCCACAACCAATAGCGAAAATGTAGATGCCCTAACAACATGAAAAACCTACCATAAAGGTAGGTTTCATGTTACTGGATCAAATGTAAAATAGCCTGTGGATTCTGATTAGCCTGAGCGAGCATAGCTTGTGCTGTTTGATTCAGAATACGCGATTTGGTTAAATCCATCATCTCTTTTGCCATATCAGCATCACGTATTCGTGATTCTGCTGCGGTTAAATTTTCGGCATAATTTCCTAAGTTGTTCGCTGTGTGTTCTAATCGATTTTGCAATGCTCCATAAATCGTTCTATAGTTTGTAACTCTTGTTATGGCATGATCTGCTTGAGCTAGCGATTCACTAGGTATGGCCGGCGGTAAAATAGACATATCGGCAATACCCAAACCTTCCAGCTTCACACTGAAAAGGGGAATAATCATCGTTTGATTTTCATTTGCCCCGATTTGAATATCAAGTCGAGGCGGAATATAGTCCACATCCGTTATGTCCGTAGTAACGGTTTCAATAATAGAATCAATTTGACTTGTCGTTTTATTCGTTACAAGGTAAACATCTTTCTTAAAATTAAAATGATTTAGCACAATGCCAAATTCCAAAACAGCGCCATCATCAAGATCCGTCGTTTCCCATGATGGAGTAATAACATTGGGGCCAGAGTTTGACGATTGCAAAATATCGCTTCCCGTTGTTAATGAATTAGGCTTAACGTAGCTTCCGCCATTCAGGAATGAAAAATCGTAATTCACAAGATCGTTTGATAGTTCAAACACAGTCCCTGAATTCGGTATTTCCGTTTGAATAGCAGTAACGCCTGTAGGAACTCCGCTGGAGGACGAAATATTATATGATCCGTCGTATTCCGGCTTAAAACCAGCACTAAATTTGATTTGTTTATCATCTACACCGGAATGATTTTTAATTTTAAACTCTGCTTTAAAAGCCGACCCGTCCGTCGACATCATCTTTTCAATTTCAATACCATCTTTTTCATAAACGGCTGTAATCGCACTCGAGGTTATAGCCGAGCTCGTTAAAGTAAAGTTATCAAGAGTATGAGAGATACCGTCTATTTCAACAGTTATGAACCGATCTTCAAATCCGCCAAAATCAGGGTACTGTCCGACTGTAGTTCCACTTGGAATAAGCTCAGTCTGAAAAAACACATTATTAATAGAAAAATGCTTAATATCAAGCTCTTTATATCTAGGATCGCTGACTAGTTCTCTTCCATAATAATAGGTACCTGTAGTTGTTGTCTCTGTATGGATATGTTCATTTTTTTCGTAATTGTTATACCCCTCACGTCCATCAGGTGAAGTAATGGGTGTGACTGAAGCGTTAAAATGGTTAACGTTACCGATCGTTGTATTCGTATTCGAAGATTGAGCGGTTACGGGAACCTCAGTCATACCAATTGGAAAAAAGGATGTTGTCCGTTCATTAATTATAGTCGTTGGAGGAAACGGTCCCGATGTATTTACTTTAATCGTATGACTTGAACGGTCGGCTAATATTTGAAAGTCATCTCGTCCCAAAAGATTAATGGTATTGAATTCCGTTTGGGTAGCAATTCTATTTATTTCTTCTTTAAGCTGTTGAATTTCTTGGTCAATTTTCTGCTTGTCCTCAAACGTATTCGTATCATTCATGCCTTGAATAATCAATTCTCTTTGTCGTTGAATGATATCCGTTATTTCCTGGTATCCGCTTTCAGCAGTCTGAATAAGCGATATCCCATTTTGAACGTTTTTATGTGCTTGATCTAACCCTCTGATTTGAGCTCTCATCTTCTCTGAAATGGCTAGTCCTGCTGCATCATCAGCTGCACGATTAATCCGAAGACCCGAAGACAGCTTTTCCGATGCTTTAGATGTTTGGATATTATTTTTCTTTAAACTATTATGAGCGTTAATAGCAGATGGGTTATTATTAATTATCATTATGGCTTCTCCAGTTCGTTTATCAAGCGAAAGTTTAATTAGTTTACGGTTAAAACATAGACTTCGGAACTACTTATAACTACAATTCTAGACCAATGTACCCAAAACCTCCCAAACAATAAAATAAATTTGCTTAGATGCTCATTTTTCTATAAATAAGCAAAAAACAAAAAAACGCTCGAAAATTCAAGCGTTTTACGATCATTTTTGTAGTTGCTCTCTCTTGAAAGCATCACACCACTAAGTTCCTTCACTCATACGACTGCACAGGCTTGACTCCCTCATGACTTACTGTATCTATGACAGCTTGAAAAAGATTCGGCGGGTACTCCGCAATGCGATGGCACAAGTACAAATACCATTCATGTCCATAAGTAAGATAAATCCTGATTGGATGTCCTGCTGCTTTCAGCTTGCTGCTCAGATCTGGACGAATGCCATACAGCATTTCAAACTCAGCATTTGAACTTGATCCCACTCCTTGATTAAGAAGTTGTTCAATAATGGACTCATCATGGGTAGCGATCGATACACGATGTCCTTGGCGGAGCGCGCTCTGGGCAAGTTCAACATAACGATCATTTAGTGCTGGAGAACGAGGTAACGAGTATTCACTGGATTCTTGATACGCGCCTTTGACGATGCGGATACGGCTAGGTGAGGATATAGCTGCCAAATCCTGCGGTGTTCTTTTCAAATGCGCCTGTAACGTAATGCCGACATTCGGATAAATAGAAGCAACTTGCTCAAATATAGTCAGTATTCTGTCCGTCTTCGAGGACTCTTCCATACTAATGAATAGTTCAATGCCAGCTTTCTGCGCCTGCTCAGCTAAATTCATAAGATTCGAATAAGCAAGCTCCGTATCCAGCGAGAGCCCGATATGTGATAGATCAAATGATACTCGTGCGGAGAGCTCATTTTGCCGAGCTTCATGGATGAGCGCCAACATTTCTGTAACTGCTGCCTCACATTTAGCGACATCAGCAGTATTCTCGCCGATATACTCGAGTGATACCGCGTATCCTTTTGCGGAAAGCTCGCTTGCTGCTTCAACTCCATCTTGCCTTGCTTCACCCGTTACATACCGCGCAGCAGCACCTCGCAGTATTTGGTTCAGCTGTGGCGTTTGCTCCACATATGACTTTAAGTCAGGACGACGAGCGATAGATTTGAGCGCAGCTGTAAATTGTTTTTCTAAGTCTGATCTGTTATGCATAATGGTTCTACCACTCCTTCATTCAAGTAAATCTAAGTTTACAAGTTAGGCAGGAAGCGGTATTGTATAAAATTGCTCCATTTCAAATAGACAAAGCATATTTTTGCGGCGTTGCCCCAACGATTTTGACAAATGCTTTAGAAAAGTGACTCTGATCATAAAAGCCCACTTCTGCTGCAATTTCGGATATTGGTCGCTGCTTGGTCAATTCCAGCTTTGCATGATTGATTCTCAGCAAAATCTGATAAGCGTGCGGAGGCAGATGACTCCATTTCTTAAATAGACGAACAAGATGAAATCTGCTAATACCCGCTTCATTCTCCAGCTGCTCCAACGTAACATTTTCGTCAAAATGCGCATGCAGATACTCTTTTATCAGTTTGACGTACTTTTGATCCTGTTTACGCTGTGATTCGTGTTCAAGATCATCCGTATTCTGACTAACGAGTGCTTGTATCAGCTCGATTAAAGCCGTTTCGATCTCAAGCGGAGTACCTTTGCTAATAAGTGCCTCCATCGTCCGGTTTATTTGCAATCGACAAGCATTATTTTTACCCTCTTCCAGCAAGTACGGGATATCAAGCTGGTCAAGCTCTGTATGATTAAGGCCTTGAAACCATTCGGGCTTGATGAAAAGCATCTTGTACTGCCACTCCATATCATCAAGAGGTTGACAAGCATGCATCATTTTTGGCGGAAAGCTAATGACTCTTCCCGCTTCAACCTGAAGCAGCGTTCCATCGCACCATGCGCTCGTTTCTCCCTCATCTATAAGTCCAATCGAATATTCCTCATGAAAATGCTTTTGATAGGCAAGATCGCTCCTCATACATCGCTTTGCTTCCAAAAAAGGCAGCGAATCCTCGCGGTAAAAGGTCACAGTTGACATACTTGTGTCCTCCTCTTAGGCTTCAACTTAACTATTCAGTAAGCTTTAGTATATCATGATTCTAGTGAACTAATGGACATCCATATACACAAAAAAACACGCCCGAATTGGCGTGTTCTTCTTAGTAGCGATTGATGGAGTTTCACAATTGAATTTTTCTTAGTCCAGCTTAATTCCAAAACCGCTTCCTAGGTTGTTCCCAGCAACTAGAAATGCTTTCGCACTGCGCTGTAAGCTTGTTTCCTCTTCATAACTGTATGGGTTTGCACTTAATCGGTTGAAAATTCTTTGCTCTGCTTCCCTTGAAGCCTCATCGATATCATAGATGTAAAAATGCTTTTGAAACTGTAATATATTGGAGCCATGACTTAAAATCTTATTTAAATCCGGATAAAGCAGCCACGAATGACAAATGTACACTGGAGATATTCCTCTAAAAAAAACTCTGGCTAATTCAAAGGACTCTTCTACGCCCTGTTGAGAAAGAGGTTCGCCTTGTGGAATATGTACATTAAGCACAATTTGATTTTTAAATATTTTTTGTCCTTCTACCTCTAAATCACGATCTATAGCAAAAGGCTGAAATTGCAATCTGCCCAATCGGAATAAACGAAGCTGAACATGCTCCTGCAGCCAATTATATTCCTCGATTCCGTATTCATTAAAATCTCGCTTGCAGTTTAAACACCAGATCTGAATATCTGAGAAGGTATCATAATAATATTGATCACTAATCCCTCGTATCTGGTATTCCTGATACGCATCGACAGCAAATCTAACAAATAAATACAATAACAATTTCCTATAATCTGTTGTTTGCTTTACGTTTTCAAAAAATGAATATCGATCTGAAAGAAAATGTTGTTTATATTGACTATACTCCTCTTCCTTCATAGGATACGCATACACTTGCCGCCGAGCAGCTTCGTTAAGCCTAATTCCCTCACAAAACTTTGTTATGTCCAAGACAATTCCACCTCTTTTTTCATCAAATCAGGTAAAAGATTTATTTATAGTCAATCTCTCCTGATTATTTTGAAAAAATTGTACTCCTTGAATATTTTTTCATCAAGAGTAAAGTTTTGATCTATTCAATTAATTTTCCTTTTATCTTGTCTACCCATTTGTCCCCTCTCAAAGTCTACCGCTGCCAATAGTTATCGTCAAAGAGAGAGGGTCTATTCCGAAAGTATGAAAATGCTTTTGATAGGCAAGATCGCTCCTCATACATCGTTTTGCTTCCAAAAAAGGCAGCAAATCCTTGCGATAAAAGGTCACAGTTGACATGCTTGCGTCCTCCTCTTAGGTTTCAACTTAACTATTCCATAAACTTTATTGGACATCCATTTACACAAAAAAACACGCCCAAATTGGCGTGTTCCATCTTTATGTGTTCTCCTCGAATACTTCCTTCGCAACTTGAATCGCCGACGCGGCTCGCGGCCATCCAGCGTAAAACGCGAGATGGGTCAGCGCTTCGATCAACTCTTCTTCATTCAGACCGTTCTCTTTTGCAAGGCGGAGATGATAAGAAAGCTGTTCTGAAAGTCCACCGGCGACTAGTGCTGATATCGTAAGGAGACTGCGTTCCCGAAGCGATAATTGTTCTCTTCTCCACACGTCCCCGAAGAGTACTTCTTCCGAATATCGCACGAAAGTAGGTGCAATATCCCCAAAAGATTCACGGGCAGTTGATTTAATTTTTCGATGGTTCATTCTTATGCCTCCCCTAGTTGTCTGGACGTTCGATCATTTGTGCAACGCCGTTACCGAATGACCAGTCCTCAAATTCCGTGTCGACCAGTACGACGAAAACGTCTTCTTTCCTCATGTTGAGCGTATTTGATAATCGTTCGGCTAACTTTGCGTAAAAGCTTTTTTTCTGCTCGGTGCTTCTTCCAGATTTGAGCGTAATTTGAATATAGAGCAGCCCGTCACTTCGCTCTATATTTAAGTAATTCCGGCTAAAATAAAACTCGCTTTCTTTGTGTGAATGGAAAACTTGAAAGCAATCATCTTCCGGCACGTTAAAATGCTGAATTAGTGCATTCATAATCGCATGGCTTATGATGGGTAGCTGCTCTTTCCCATATTGGTTTTCCATGTAACTTACTCTGATAAATGGCATATTATATCACTCCTTCAATGGGCTAACTTCATTTTACTCTCCGCTAATTTATTTGTATAATTGAATAAAGTGATATTGTAATTCAATTATACCGATGGAGATATGTGCTATGGACTTAAAGGAACTAGTTACGTTTCGAACGATTATTCAAGAAGGAAACTTCACCAAGGCTGCCACAAAGTTGAATTACGCGCAGTCTACGATTACTAATCAAGTCCAGCGGCTGGAGAAGGAATTGGGCATCCAGCTATTTAAGCGAGGATGGGATGCAGAGTTAACCGCTTCTGGACAAATTTTTGCCGTGGAAATTGACAAGCTCATTCAACACTGGAACCATGTAACTGAACAAGCAAAAGCTTTGCAAAGAGAGGAGATCGGCTCCCTGCGCATCGGAGGGCTAGCATCGATATTCGAGCATGTGCTGCCCAGCTCTCTGCGACAATTCCAGGAACTTAAACCAAAAGTATCATGTCACTTTGTCAGCGGGAACACCGACTCCTTGTCACGAGCGGTACTCCAGAACCAACTGGACTTTGCCATATGCGGAGAGCCTGCCGATTTTTCTTCATTTAGTTTTGAGCCTCTATATAACGAGAATATTTCCTTCATTGTAGCGAACAACCATCCCTTGGCTGAAAGAAACGGAATAATATCCTTTGAAGAACTGCTTAACTATCCGATGATCGTTGGAGGAAATACCTGCTTGTATTATCTGCGGTTAGCTAAGCAATATTCCCATTACACCGAAACCCCTTTTCTATATACGGTGAATCAAATTTCGGCTATTCCTGGGTTCGTTCAGCGAATACCTTCCGTTGGAGCCGTTCTAGATTCAACAGCGTTACCCACGAATGTTGTGAAAATACACGTTGAACTGAAGGATTCATCCATTCCGGTCGGTTTGCTGCAATTACGTAACACGGAGTATAATTCATCATCCAAAATTCTTTTCATGCAATATGTAAAAGAGGAACTGCGGCGAAATGAAGTGCATTGAGCTTTCGTATAGCACCAAAAATAAGGTCAATCAGAAGCTTCTGGTTGACCTTTTCTTATGAAACACAACTCATTTAGTGTTTATACTCAACTTTGTTACTGCATCATAATAAACAAAAAACAGCATTTCTGCTGTCTCGACTCAGATATCATTCTTATTCAATGTCTTCTTTAGTGTGGCAAGCAGAACTGTCGTCATCCTCGCACTTCCCCCTCAACTAAAGCAAAATTCTATTTTCTAACATATTTTTCAAACTGATATGAGACTTTGAAGGTCCGAACTTGATAAGAGAATCTTGAAATTCAGCCAGTTCCTCAATGGATGCGGTTTGCACCTTAATAAGATAATTATATTCTCCACTAATCCGAAATAAATCGGTTACTTCCATAGCATGTTCACAAAAGTCAGTAATCTCTTTGCAATGTTCTGTTTTTATTAAAATAAACGTGGTCGTGCCTCGATTCATTTCACGCAAATTAAAAACGGTATTGTACCCAGCGATAATGTTTTTCTCTTCCAACTTGAGTATTCTTTCTTTAACGGATGGTTGCGACATCGATACCTCTTTGCTAATTTGAGAAATGGACATCCGTGCATTGTACTGAAGTAATGCCATAATTTTTTTATCAATGTCATCCATAGGATGTTCCATAGTAAGAGCCTCCTGATCATTAACATGAAATAAACCTTTTCATCTAAAATACCTTATATTTTATAACCATATTACTATAAAATGCTTATCTTTTGCATGTTTCTCATCCTTTAATGCCTCTATAATTTACATATATTATTTAAGGAGCGATTAGTGATGAGCGTAAAAGGCCTTTCGCATGTAGCTATCCAAGCTATAGATTATAAAGCAACGATTGCATTCTATATTGAGGTTTTAGGGTTCAAGTTAGGCCATCATTGGAGTTTGCCCTTATTTCAAATTAAGGAAGCTTCCATGCTGGTTTCACCTGACCAAAGGACCTGTATTGAGATCTTTGATAACGATGCAGTCATTCCCGCTCAAGGGAAAAAAGCATTATCTGAAAAGGATATCGCTCATGGAGCATTATTGCATTTCGCCTTTTATGTGGATAACGTAGATGAAATGTATCAAAAGGCACTCGCTCATGGGGCGAAACCTTTTGTAAAACCAGATTGCCTTTCTCTTGGCGAACCACCTCTTCTTGTAAGGAACGCAGTTATTCATAGCCCAAATGGGGAAATTATCGAATTTATAGAAGATGTTGATTTTGATATGTCCGCCAAACCCATGTAAATTAATATTTTCAAAAGCGCAATAATGTTGATACGATTAAAAACCACGTCCTTAGGACGTGGTTGATTTATTTCATTGCTCAAGCTTAGGGATAAAGCTCGATTTAGGTTGTCTGCTCTTCTTGCACAAAATTTAACACCCGGTCATCCACCGCTGCGGATTCCCCTAGATCAGGCTGGTCGCTAAGCGTGATTACAGGCTCAGTCAAGAAGCCATGCAGCTCAAAAAGCACAATCTCGTTGCGTCCCTTTCGCAGCAAAGGCCCTGGGATATAAAGCGCACGCTGAGGTCCAATCTCCCAGTACCGTCCCAGATTAAAGCCATTAATCCATGCTACGCCTTTATTCCAACCATTAAATCTTAAAAAAGTGTCCCCGATCTCTTCTACTTCAAAAGAACCTTTGTAAAATGCCGGAGTTTCTACACGCAATTCATGGTCTTTCGTTCTCTCGTAGCGGACAGATGATAGAGAATCAGGACAAAGGGGAAGCGTCCGAATCGTCCAATTGTATAAAAATTGATTATCAAGGAGCACTCCTTCCGTAATCCCCTTCGGATCACGAAGTCGAGGACCGTAATTGATTCGCCCCATGTTCTCGACAAGAATATCGAGTCTTGCCCCATTTTCCGGAATGCTAATATCTAAGGGCTTAGGGTCCCAGCGCTCCACCACACCTAATAACTTGCCATCTAGAAATACTTGCGCTCGGTCACGAACCTCCTGAATATGCAGCTTTTGCCCAGATCGAGGTCCACTCACCCATGTCGAATACAAAATAAAACCGTACGCCTGATCAAATTTCTCCATGGGCTGTATACATTTCGATATTACTGGCTCTGATAATTGGTCCAAATTATCAAGCAGTGTCGCGCTCTCTGACAGTGTCACTTTGCCGTATGAATATTTAGGAATCGGCTGTGGCATGTCACAACCTGGCTCGATGCCGTGCTTTGCAAACACGCTGCGAATCGCCTCATACTTGCTCGTCACATCCCCCCACTCACTCAGCGGTGCATCATAATCATAACTAGTTACCGTCGGCTCATACGTTTTAATATGATTGGCGCCATTGTAAAATCCGAAATTCGTTCCGCCATGGAACATATAAAGATTAACCGATGAACCACTATCCAATATTTTATCCAATTCGTCAGCCACTTCAGCTGCAGCACGAACATGGTGAGGCTCCATCCAATGATCGAACCATCCATTCCAAAACTCCATAACCATGAGCGGTTCTGTTTCTCTATACTCCCGATACTTTCCGAACGATTCCGCAACTCGCGATCCAAAATTCACTGTTGCATGAACATCCTCTATCGTGCCGCCGAGCAGCATCTCGTCAGTAGGTCCGTCAGAAGTGAAGAGCAGCACGTCTATCCCTCTTTGTACAAGCCCATCACGAATATAGGTCAAATAGGAGGTATCATTGCCGTAGCTGCCATATTCATTTTCCACCTGCACCGCAAGAATCGGGCCACCCTGCGTAGAGAGCAGTGGAACAAGCTTAGGAATTAATACATCGTAATAAAGGTCTACCTTCGCCAAATAGGCACTATCCGAGCAGCGAAGCTGCATATCATTCTCTTTCAATAGCCATGCTGGCAATCCCCCAAATTCCCACTCCGCACAAATAAATGGGCTGGGACGAACAATCACGTGCAAGCCCAGTTGTCCCGCAAGCTCAATAAACTGGACGATGTCAGCCATTCCTTCAAATTGAAATTGACCCTCCTGCGGCTCATGCACATTCCAAGCGACATAAGTTTCTACTGTATTAAATCCACATGCCTGCAATTTCTGCAAACGATCCATCCAATACTCTGGCACGACACGAAAATAGTGTACGGCACCCGACACAATACGGTAAGGCTCCCCATGCAAGTAATACTGCCCTTCTCTAATCTCCAATTGACTCATGGTTTCCTCTCCCATCCTTTATAGTTTCCAATGCTAACATCGAATCTAATGACTATTAAACACGGCAAAACGTTTTATTATTGGCCGCTCTACCGACTCAAGTACAGTTAAACGTATTCTGTCTGTGGAAATTGGTTGGAAGACATCTATTTTTTTGTGCCCAATTGCGCTCCCACGGATCATTTCTATCCATTCATTGCCGGCTTGAACCTCAATTTTATAGTCCCGTACCCGTTCTCCATAAGCGATATCTTCCATTGTGATGATATGGTCGATGATAAGTTTCCGAGGCAGCACAAGCTCGATAACCTCTCCCTCGCCAAACAGCTCGGCAAGTGGATGATCAAACCTGCGACGAACCTCGTTTCCAAACGAAATAACCCGGTTCACATCTGCCTCTGGCATAAGTCCACGATTATCTGGCGTTACATTCAAAAGAAGCGTTGCACCATGACCAACCGATCGATAATAGATGTCCATTAATTGCTCCAAGGAAAGCAGCAGATGCTCCTCCTCAGGATGCCAGAACCATCGGTCCTTCCGAATAGGGACATCGCATTCTGCCGGTACCCATCGAGGTGTTTCAGGCAGCCATTTCAGATCCCCTTCACTAAACATGCTTACCCGAGCAGATTCAGCTGTATTCCAGCAAGGATAAGGGGCAAGACCATCCTCATTTCCTACCCATCGGATCGTCGGTGCTCCCATATTAAACACCATGGCATCCGGTTGATGCTGCTTGATTAGGTTCATAATTCGTTTCCAGTCGTACTCTCTTCCTTCGGAGCCCGCTCCATCGAACCAGATCTCAACGAGTGGACCATAACCCGTTAGCAATTCCTCCAGCTGACTAGCGTAGAAGAGATCATAAGCATCTGGATCGGAATAACACGGTTCATGTCTATCCCAAGGAGATAAATATAGGCCAAAGCCAATTCCTTCTTCAAGGCAGGCATCTGCACAATCCCTTACGATATCGCCTTTGCCCTCTCTCCAAGGACTAGAGGCAACCGAATAATCTGTCGTAGCGGTCGGCCAAAGACAGAAGCCGTCATGATGTTTTGCCGTAAGGACGAAGTATCTGAATCCAGCAGCCTTTGCCGTACGCACCCACTGGCGGGCATCAAGCTGGGCTGGATTAAATAAAGAAGGCGAGTCATTCCCATCGCCCCATTCCTGATCACAAAACGTATTCATTCCAAAGTGACAAAACATTCCGAGTTCAAGATCCTGCCAACGACGCTGCTGCTCGGTTGGCACTGATAATGATGATGATAAGTTAGCCATGCTGCATCTCCCTTTCCTTGCACTCCTAAGTTGCCATTGATCCGACACAAGAAAAAGGAGCTTTGCAGCAGCCATGTCTAGACTGCTCAAAGCTCCTCAATTTCGGTTTCAATTCACTTAACTTTATTTTGTTTCTTTCTCATCAATGATTCTCGTCGCTTCTTTTACCATCCATGCTTGTACATCGTCAATGGAATCGCTGCTAAGCATGAACTTGCTAAAGCCATCTCCGATAACTTTCGTCAAATCAGCAGTACTTGTCGTTACCACTTGTGAAGCATCCAAATATTTAATTTCAGGGCCAAATAATGTGTTTTTAAGCGATTCAACATCATATTTATCAGCGTTTGCACCGATCAAACGATCAAGTACGACGTTTTGGTCTGATTTTTTCCAGCCAGAGAATTCATTTCTTGATTCCGAATCAGTCGTTGTCATAAAGCGCATTAATTTGAATGAAGCTTCTTTATGCTTGGAAGTCGCACCCATTACTAGATGTCCGCCACCTACAAAATACTTACCGCCTTCATAATCTTTTGGCTGCGCATTCGCAGGAGGAAGCGGAACTGGAGCAAATGCCGTTTTGAAATCATGCGGATATTGCTCCGTATTTCCTGGGTCAGGAATCATAAAGCTTCCGGAAAGAATCATCGCAGCACTTTCACTGAAAAATTCAGTACGATAGTTAAGCTTCGATGCAAGAACATCCGCATAAGGCTTAGCCGATTTATCTACCGTTTCCATGTCTTTGCGCAGCTGGAAGAAGTATTTATAAGTTGGATCAGCCAAGATCGTCGTTCCATCATCATAACGGAAAGGATCTTTCATCACCGTTTGCGCTGGAGCATTCATATACAATTCCCATGTATGGAAGTACGAACCGTACTGTTTATCCACGCCTTCACCTTTGGTCAGCTTCTTGGAATAATCGCGGAAGTCATCCCATGTCCAACCGTATGTCGGCACTGGCAAACCTGCTGCATCTAGGGCATCCTTATTCAATAGAATGAACTGGTAACCTGTAGACATCTGCATGCCGTAAGTTTTGTCGCCCACTTTTGGATTAACAAAATATTCATCCGCAGCAACAAGATTATTGGCAGCATAATATTCATCCAGCGGAGCTAGCGCGCCTCTAGTTGCTCTTTCGATAACCGCTGACGCGCTCGGAACGTTTACGACGTCGACCGCTTCACCCGAAGAGATTAGAAAATCAAGCTTTTTCAACATTTCCAAGGAATTACCCGGAACAAGAATGACATGCTCAACTTTAATATCCGGATTTTCTTTCTCAAATTCTTGCAGCATAGCTTTTGTACCAACCTCTTGAGCTGCACTGTCAAAATTGTAATACTTAATGGTCACTTGCTTGTCCGCTGTACCCTCAGACCCGGCAGCGTTTGAGCTTTTAGGCGAATTAGAATTACCTCCACATGCGCTTAGCACTGCAAAAGCCGCTAACAAAAGACAGATCGAAACTAAAAACTTGCGTTTACCCTTATGATTCATTTTTTTTGCCCCCCTATTTAATAGCTGACTCATCTTCTTTCATCATCAGTATAAAGATTGGAAGATTCATAGAAGAGTATAATTTTGAGGTAAAATGATTACTTTTTTGACTTTTTTTCAAATATCACCCTTTGACTCCGCCAAGGGCAATCCCGTTAATTACTTGCTTCTGCAATATAATAAATATAATTAATAAAGGAATAATTGCTGACAGCGCAGCCATCATCATAATGGCATCATTCGTTGTATAATCATCCCTGAACAGGCTCATACCTAGCGGGATCGTATACAAATCTTTGGATTGCAGGAAAATAAGCGGATTCTGATAATCATTCCATGACCATATGAACTTTATAATAGCGACGGTAGCAAGAACCGGTTGGCACAGCGGAATAATAATCGAGCGGAAAATCCTTAAATGGCCTGCTCCATCAATTCTCGCAGCTTCCATATACTCATCGCTGATCCCCGCCATGAACTGACGAAGCAGGAATGTGAAATAAATAGAAAACATCCCCATAAAAATAAGCGCAAAGTGACTATCATAAATACCCAGCCAGCGAACCAGCATAAACCGAGGAATTAGAGTGGCCTGATCCGGTATAATCATGAACGAAATCAAAGCCATAAATACAAGGCCTCTTCCTCTAAACCGGAGTTTGGTAAATGCAAAAGCTGCCATAGTGGAAAAGAGCAATGTGAGACAAGTGACAATTAAAGCTATTTTAATAGAGTTGAAATAAATATGAAGAAAGTTTACATTTCCCATCCAAACTGCTTTAAAATTGTACAACACATTAATATTTTTAGGAATCCACTCAATGGGAAAACGCATAACATCCTTTTCAAATTTAAACGCTGATGAAATCATCCATATGAATGGAACTAAGAAGAAAATAGATATAGCACCCATAATAATGGTAACAATTATTTTTGATATATTTTTTCTTATGATAAGCAAGCTGACCCCTCCCCCTTATAATGATTCTTCATTTCTGAATTTCCAGGTGACCGCAGTAATGACAGCAATAATCGCAAATAGCAGCCATGAGATTGAAGCCGCGTACCCCATGTTATAATTCACGAATCCTTCCTCATAAATCCGGAATACGATGACTGTAGAAGAATTGTCTGGTCCCCCAGCTGTCAAATAAGAGATAATATCAAATACTTTAAAAGAACCAATCAACATCGTAATAAACAAGAAGAACGTTGTCGGACGAAGCAATGGAACCGTAATTTTGAGAAACTTGGTCATTGAAGTCGCACCGTCGATATCCGCCGCTTCATATAGTTCATTCGAAATACTTGTAAGACCGGCCAAATAAATAATAATCGTATAACCAAGCCCTGCCCAAGAAGTGATGATCGCAATGGCGATAAGTGAAGTTTTTGGGTCCACCAGCCACTTAGGCGGGTTGGAAATGCCTAGATCCATTAAAAACTGATTAATCGGTCCTAGTGAAGGATGGAACAATGCGCTCCACACTGCCGCAACAGCAATAATGGATGAAATATAGGGAATGAAAAACACAACCTTAAAGTAATCCTTCCAAAACACCTTATTGTGAATGAGAACAGCGAGTACCAGCGATATAGCAATTGGAACCGGCACCGTCAGCACGGTATAAAGCAGATTGTTTTTCAACGCTTTAATGATGGTTGGATCATGAAACATTTTAATATAATTGTCGATACCGTTAAACTTAATGCCCCCTAGGCCTGATAACAGGTCCCACGAAGTAAAGCTCAAATAAAGAGAAAACCCAAGTGCAAATACATTCAGCAATAACATACCTATGATTTCTGGGGCAAGAAACAGCCAGCCGATTAATGCTTCTTTCCGCCTCGGAGTCCAAAATTTTCTTGGCTTCTGTAGAATTTCAGGGTTTGTGATTGGTTTAGCAGCTTCCATTTCGTATCACCTCAACATTTATTAAGTTGATACTAATGATAATAGAAATCCACAGGACAAGAACGATGGATTATGACTTCGTAGGAGCAATATTTTGACTTTCCAAATGGGTTACATTCGGCGAAAACACCATAAAAGTTATGAACAATGGAAACGACAAAAAAACCTGTACCCCGGCATTATCGGAGGACAGGTTTCGATTGTAGCTGCAGTCTATTCATCTTACATAAGTGTTAATCGTATAATTTGCTTTATATTCACTTGGAGTCATGCCTATATACTTCTTGAACACTTTTGAAAAATAAGTTCTATCCGAATATCCAAGTCCCATAGCTAAAGATTCGATGCTTTGGTTGGACGTTTTCAACATTTTTGCAGCAATTTTCATTTTATACTGGTGAACAAAATCCGTGAAATTCACACCCGTCAGTCGTTTGAAATAGCGGGAGAAGTAGCTTGAATTCAAATACAAATGACGCGCCATATCAATTGAGGTAATGTTTTCGGATAAATTTTTATCTAAATATTGTTGAATCACCTGCAGCTTCGGCTCCTGGATCACAGGTTCTAATCCCTTCTGCCGGTTTTTTGCAATGTGAATAAGCTTTCTTTCAATCAATCCTGTTACATCAAGCAAAGTCCTTGCAGAAGACAGGTAAATATAAATCCCCTCATCCGACTTCCATCTTGAGAACATTATATCAATGCTGCGAATGAGTGTTGATAAATCTTGAACCAACTCACTTGGCTCGACTCTATTCTCCTCAGCATTTTTACCAATATTAGCGACGATATTATGGATACTGTCAAAGTCGCCTTTCATAATCGCACGCTCAATATCTGACTTATAACAATCTAGAAAACCTAGCGGATAAGATAAAAATATGTTCTGTAAGAAGACATTCATATTTGTAACCGTAAACTCACTGCTTTTGTAAAACTCATTTTTATATTGAATCACCTGCTGATAGACGGCTCCAATGGATTGCAGTTCCATCTTATCTGTCACGGTGACTATATTAAGCTGCAACTTTAGAAACTGTAGACAAAGAGCCTGCAGCTCCTGCATATACTTTTGAAAATAAGGATAAGCATTGTTCGCCAAATTATTTCGGTAATTATACAAAATAACTAAATTGTCTTTTTCCAAAAATGGCGTTATTCCATCATACGAACCAGACAGCTCCACCGCAATATTGTGAATCGCATAAAAAATTAACGAAATATTGTTCTGAACGTAAAGCGATTCGTAAGTTGAGAAATTGATATGGACGACACCCATCATAAAGAAGGGGTATCCCCATGAGATGCCTAGCTGAGCTGCATACCCCACAGTTGATGTGGGATTAACACCATCAATGACTCTTTGAAACAAGCCTTGCTTGAACAGCTCACTGTTATAGTTCGATACTTCATTGTCGATCTTTGGGACTTTCATTTTGAGCAATTGTATGGATTTTCCTAAGCTTTGCTCAAGCTGCTCCGCCGTTAATTGATCTTTAAGAAGATAATCATCGGCATTCAGCTTTACTGCCTGCTGTGCGTAATGAAAATCCTCGTGGCACGTCAAAAATATGACTCTAATATCCGGTTTCATCCGGCGGAAAATAGCTGCTAGCTCGATACCACTTTTTTGCGGCAGTCCAATGTCAGTGATGACGATATCAGGCGACGTTTCTTCAAACATATGCAATGCCTTTGCACTTGAATAGGTAGCCCCCACCACATGCAGCTGGAGTGACTCCCAATCGATCATTTGCTGCAAAACCCGAATCATAGGGACATCATCATCAATTAACATGACTTTATACATCACCGTTTCACCCCTCCGAAGAATAAACATGCCGTTCAATAACAGGAAGATGAAGGAAGGCTGTTACCCCGCCCTGTACATTTTCATATAGAGCTAACGCCGCCGCTTGACCAAATGTTAATCTTGACCTTTGAATCACATTAACCAAGCCGACCCTTTGATAAGAAGAGGACTGCTCTGAGCCGACGGAATGCAGATGATGGTTCAGTGCAGCTAACTGTTCTTCCTCTATTCCACTACCGTTATCCTCTATTTCAATGACAATTCCGTTCTCTACTCTTCTTGCTTGGATCGAAATTTTGGCAGCAGGATTGTCTACCAAACCATGTACAATCGCATTTTCAATTAAAGGCTGTAGCATCAGCTTCGGAATTAATAATTGTTCCAGCCCTGGTTCAAGCTCAACCGTAAGCTCAAGTACCATTTCATTTCTGATCTTCATAATATCGATGTAATGCCCAAGCAGCACGCACTCATCCTTCAATGAGGTCGGTTCATTTACCTTCAGATAGGCTCTGAGCAAGCTCATTAATGAATCGATGCTTTTGCTATGCAGAAGATCCTTCTGCAGGATAAGGCTGCACTTGATAGAGTTTAAAGTATTGATTAGAAAATGTGGCCGAATTTGCATGAACAAAGCCTCGAGCTCCATTACTCTCTTCAGCTCCTGTTCATGCTCAATATCATGAATAAGCCCCTTGAGCTGCTCCATCATCGTGTTCAACGAATGACCAAGCTCAGCGATATCGTCTTTGCCTTTCACTTCAAGCTTCACATCAAGGTTTCCCATCCCAAATTGCCTGACCGCACGCTGCAATTTTTGAATAGGCCTGTGCAATCTCCTTGCAATAAACATAGAAGATATGGAAAAAATAATAAAGAGGAAAATAACGCCTCCTATACCCAAATAGAAGGTTCTTGAAATTTCCCCCGTAAAGGTTTCCTTGTTCGCTTCATAAACAAGCGTCCAGTCTGTTTTGTCTAACGTGACTTCAGAACGAAGAATATCTCTGCTTGCTGCTGCATCGTGCGACAGAAGCTCCGTGCTACCAGCAATAAGAGTTCCCTCTGCATCAAAAAGCGCTACTTTACCAAACTCAATGGGCTTCAGAACTTTCTCAAAGTATGACTCTGAAATACCAATAATCAGAACCGATAGATAGCGTTTGTCATCATTATCATGAATCACTCTTGCCATATAATAGGTCCCTTCCTTATCGGACTCTTCTTTTACCATACCGAGCCGTTGCAGGGTTTCGGGCCTTTTGAGATCAATTTTTTCATATAAATCGTCTAGGTTTCTATTAACTAAATTCAAATCATCCTCATTCGAAGAAATAATAAAGCCTTTTCTATTGACCAAATACATTCGAATGTTATTATTTAAGGGCTTTGATGTAATGAGAGAAAATACTCCCTTTATGTTCGTAAAATTTGTGTAATCCGCATACGTATTCAACCGTTCTGTATCCGCGAATTTTTTCAAATCTGACCGGACATTCGTATCATTAACGATGAAATGCGATGCAAATATAACATCATCAATCGTTGTTCCAATCTCTTCGATCATGACATTCAAGAAGTTGTCATTGCTCAGTTGAAGCTTCTCAACCATCGTCTCTTTAATGAGCACAAATGAGATGACAGATACGGTAATGATAGGAACAATAATAAATAGGAGAAATGACAGCTGAATTTTTTGATAATAGCTTAACCTAGACATATTTACCGCGCCTCTTTCAAGTTGCTTTCATGACTATTGCAGCAGGGTAGCTTATCGCCTTTTTCGCGTTTCAGGCTTTATTTAATAACGGTAATCTCCTTGACCTTTTCTTTCAAGGATATCAACACCACTTCGCCAAAAATCTGTGTGCCGTCAACCATGTAAGAATCAATATGAGAGGATGGAGCCCTATGGCATACAACAATGATATATTGCTCTGTTGAATGCGGAATCACAATCCGGCATGCTTCTACGCTGTTGTCCTCTGCCAACTCACCAGTATATAGGTAGACTGGAACTTTTTCAACGATAGGAATGCTTGTTTCTCCCGCGCGTAAAGGGTAAAGAACCTGCATCATCGATGTCGTACCTGATCCAGTTCTCTCGTAGGTCACATGTTGGTTAGGCTCCACTAGATTATATTCATAAGAAATAACACCCTCGCTCTGCTCAGCCTTAAGTCCAGCTGTCTGGATCGGAATAATGCAAAGATTGGCATCATTCTCATTTGTCGTGCGACAAATACCCGTCTCCTGCGATAAGCTCAGTTGTCCATGAGCAAAATGAAAAAACTGCTTAAACGTATGTTCATTCTGGCTTCTAAAGCAATCCACCACAAGCCAAAAATACGGTTTTACAAAGATGATGCTCCTGCTTGGGTAGACTGGATCATCCAAATGAATGTATCCATCGTGACTTCCGCTAACGTAATCAAAATTCGGCTCAGAAACCCACTCCGTACTTGTTCTTGAAGCTATTCGCCCAAATTGCCATGTATCGATAACTTCCGTAAATTCAGTATCATCAACTACCGTTGTATTATGGGAGCTGCACTGTTTAAGCTGCTTGCGCAGCGGCGTATGATCAGAGTAGTTATATCTCCCCAGATCCGTAAGCAGATCCTTGCCGAACGCATGAATATCGATATGAAGCATATCGGCGTGCCCATGTCCTCCTCCAAGAGGACCACAGCGGAAATAGAGATATAACGCTTGTTCTTCCCAGCCAGAGCGCATCACATAATGCCCTGACTGTTCAAACGCATAAGATTGCTGCGGCGGTATTTGAACGGGGCAATCTTCATAATAGCGAATACCTTCAGGCCCGAAGTTCCAAGCCTGATCAAAATCGACCTTCTCCCATCCAGCAAACCGAAACACGGGGTCTTTGAAAATAATCGCAGCAGCCGTCATAACTGACCGAATATCATTATTATCGCTATCACCAAGCATCACCTGTCTATGATCCGGTCTTGCCCAGTAGAGTGAGGCAGCAGCCATGCTCTTTACCGAGCGAGTAAAACTAGCTTCCATGGTCATTTTATTTTTTTGAGCCAGAGTCATCATGTCTAGGAAGCAGTTCAGCACCTCATGATGATATGTAGGGGACTGCTCCCAGTGAATGCCGTCCTTCATCACTTGCAGTCGCGACGTTTCTCTCAGCCTCTCAGCCGTTAGCTGCTGCCAGTGAATTGTCCGCTTAAATTCTGGAACGAATACGGACATTTGGAATAATCCACTCGTTTCAATAACTCCCCAGTTGCTAATATTACTCCAGCCTGTGAATGATGAAGCTAAATATTCCGCATGCTCATGGAGGGAGACTAACATCTTTGCAAATAGACGCGGTGTCATAACTTGGCTTTCAATTAAATAAGGCAGTGCCTTGATCCAGTTGCTGCAGCGTAGTCCCGCCTCAATAGAGCGCCAAGTTAACGTATTCCTAGTCTGCGCCGAAGGAACAGGGTTTCGATCAATCCAATCCTCTAATTGTAGACAGAAGGTGCTCGCGTATTTCTCATCTCCAGTAAGCTGATAAGCTTGTCCAAGTGCAACCCAGTATCGGTGTCGATTAAGCATGTAGGCCCATTCCACATCACTATCTTGAATGTGATTCCAATCGATTAGCCGATCAAAACATACAGGAACACGGGTACGTTCCATATCCCACTGAAAGCGGAATAGGAAGGTTTGCGATACGACCTCATCAGCTGTTTGCAGCACATCTTGCACTTCTTCTGAACAATGTACATGCACATAGTTGCAAACCTGTTGTATTTCTTTCTTTTGCAAATACATTCTAGGAGAAGTTCGCTCTATAAAATATTGCTTTAGCACCGCAAATGCATCATCAAGCTGATTTTGAAGGATGGCCTGCTTTACCACTTCTAACCCTTCATCATCTAGGTTTAATAGGTTAAATAGGCGCTCTTCATACTGAGCTTGGTTATTTGCCTTCATACCAATAACCTCCGATACCCTTCTCAAGCCTCATCAGCGCTTCCAGATAGTAATAATCTCCCCAGATCATATAGTCATCTGGTGACAATCCTCCGTGCACATAATATGATCCGTGCTTAAGCAGTCCTTCAGCGTCTTCTTCCCCAATCGTCGCGTATTTCTGAACGAGTGAGGTCATTGATTTCTCAAGATGTTCTTGGAAATAGAGACGTTCGGGGTCTTGCTGCTCCATGAGGGAAAGGAGCTCTAATAATCCCGCAGCTACAATCGCAGAGGCCGAGCTGTCTCTGTAGGTATTATTCTCAATGGGTGCATTGAAGTCCCAGTAGGCTACATGGTCGTCTGGCAAATGCTCAAGGAAATAACGGGCAAGTCGCTTTGAAGCTTCGAGGAACTTTTTATCCTTCGTGTAGCGATAGGAGAGTGCGAATCCATATACTCCCCACGCTTGTCCCCTTGTCCATGTTGAACCATTCGTATACCCTTGATGCGTCGCCCCTCCGATCGGTTCACCCGTTTCTAGCTGAAAGAAGAACGTATGATAGGAGCTGTCATCCCCCCTTACTAGGTAACGCCTTGATTTTTCTGCTTGGATACGGGCTGCTTCCATATAGGATGGATTTCCTGTCTGTTCGCTCGCCCAATACAACAGTGGAAGGTTTAACAGACAATCGATGATAATCCGGCCGCCTTCTTTAGCATCTCCCTTTTGTCCCCAAGCTTGAATATAGCCGCCAGGTTCACACCACCGGTTCATAAGCAAATCCGCTGCTTGCAGCGTTAATTGTCGGGCTGCTTCATCCTTCTCCACGATCCATTGTGCTTTGGAGGACAGTGAGTATAAAAAACCGATATCATGATGATCTAGCACAACGTGATCCTTCAAACGTTGATGAAAACTTGTAACCGTCTGATCCGCTGCATTCCGAAACCGTTCGTCTTGTGTATATTCGTAGCATAACCACAGCATCCCGCTCCAAAAGCCATTGGTCCAATCATTATTTTCATTCAATTCATAGGTTCCATTGCTGCTGACATGAGGGAATTTCCCCTCAAATCTTTCTATATTTTTTAGCGTCTTTGCAATAGCATCATCAATAGCCGTTTTCCACACGATGCAAGGCCTCCTTCATTCAACCATTTATTAGTTACGCTCAATCATAACGAAAGAAAGATCGTCTAATGAGAATGAATTTTTGCAGGAATGTGCATTATTTTGACTTTTTTCAAGAACTTCGTTTGATCCATGATTAAAATACAAAAAGAGGTTTTCCAAGCCTCGTTTAAGACGTTGGAAACCTCTTTTTTGATGTTAGTCTCACTTGAATTGAGACTCCGTCTACCAATTATAAGTGTCACTCTGTTACGGGCTTAACAACAAACATGGTTTCGGGTGGCATTACAAATTGATAGGTGCAATCCGTCCATTCAGCCATTATAAGTTTATTTGCCAAATCACGAATTTCAAGCTGTACCTTGCTATAAATAACAAGCTTCCCGCCGATCTCAGTACGAATCTTGGCCTCCTTCAGCTTTCCATCCAACCATTCGATATCAACCGTGAACCCGCCCCTTGCTCGCAAGCCTGTAATACTGCCGGATGACCATGCGGGAGGAAGTGCGGGCAGCAAAAGCAGCTCGCCTCCGTGCGATTGCAGCAGCATTTCTTGAATTGCCGCTGCTCCTCCAAAATTAGCGTCAATCTGAAATGGCGGATGATCTCCGAATAAATTAGGATGAACGGCTTTACGCAACAAATCTTGCAAGCTGTTATGGGATTTGTCGCGATCACCTAACCTCGCCCAAAAATTCGCAATCCAGGCCTGACTCCATCCTGTATGTCCGCCTCCATGCGCCAATCTCCGCTCGAGGGTACGCCGTGCGCCTTCTCCTAATTCCGGCATTCGATGAGCCAAAATTTGCTCACCCGGATGAAGAGCAAATAGATGTGAAATGTGGCGATGTCCAGGCTCAGCTTCCTCATAGTCGACAGCCCATTCCATAATCTGACCGAACTGGCCAATCCCCGGCTTAGGAAGTCTGCTTCGAGCCTCCATCCATTCCACTTGAAGCAGTGGATCAAGATCAACAATTTTTGCTGACTCTATACAGGCGCTAAATAACGCATAAAGTATCTGAGAATCCATCGATGGACCAACGCATAACGACCCGATTGCGCCGCTTTCTGATACATAACTGTTCTCTGGAGAAAGGGATGGTGCGGTTATAAGCCTGCCTTTGTCATCTTCGATTAGATAATCGAGGAAAAAAAGCGAAGCCTCCTTCAGCACCGGATAGGCTCGTTCACGTAGAAACGATACGTTGCCGTTGTATCTGTAATGCTCCCATAAATGAAGGGCAAGCCATGCACCTCCTGATGGCCAAAAGATTGCCGGAGCCCACGCGCAAAATATCCCTGTTTCCGCCCACAGATTGGTTACAGAATGTGCTACAAAACCTCTTGCACCGTATAATTTGCGTGCCGTTTCTCGTCCGTTAACCACCAGCCGATCGATGAGGTCGAACAGCGGCTCATGACATTCAGCCAAATTACCCGCTTCCGCGATCCAGTAATTCATCTGCAAATTGATATTCAAATGGAAGTCTGACTCCCAAGGAGGTGTGAAGCTTTCATTCCATATTCCTTGTAGATTAGCTGGCAGGCTGCCGGGTCTTGAGCTTGCCATAAGCAAATAACGTCCGTATTGATAGAATAACGCTTCAAGACCTACATCTGTATGACCTTGCTGATAATGCAGCAGCCGCTCAGAGGTAGGTTTTTGTTCAAGCTCAAGATTATTCTCGTCATCAGAGCCTAATGTTAGTGATACTCTATCGAATAAATGACTATGATTCTGAACATGCCTATTCCTAAGCTCTGCATTTGGCAAAGAAGCTGCCTGCTCCACCTGTTTGAGCGCCTCCATGCTCGGATCAATGCACCTAAACGAGGTCTGTGCCGCTACTATTAAAGTAACTGAACTCGCATGACGGATATCCAAATAGTTCCCAACCGTCTGTATCTCGCCTCCATCCACGACTGCTCGTAATACAGCTGCGTAATGAACACCACCTGGCCCACATTGTCCTTTCATTGTCAAAGTACCCTCTGCCTCACTGCCAACTTCCCCCTCAAATGGCCTTCGACTCAAACGGGCAGTTAAAGTAAGAGCTTCCTGCTGCGAAGCAGTCAGACGGATAATTAATACTTGGTCTGCTGCACTCGAGAAGACCTCTCTCCGATAGTGAATTGACTCAGAATGATATTCAATAAAGTTGATACCAGACTGAAGATTCAACTCTCGCTGATAGTCCGAAGCGTTATGATGACCTTCCATCTTAATGGTTAAATCACCAAGAGGCTGATATGGACCAAAATAATGCGGAGCATTGGTCATATGCAGCAACGCTAATTTTTCTGCTTCCTGCGGTTCTCCTTTCAGCAATAAGCTTCTAATTTCCTGCAGCTTTCCAATGGAAGCTGGATTATCATTGCCTATCGGCCCTCCATACCAGATCGAGTCTTCATTTAATTGAATTCTCTCGGATTGAATCCCACCGAATACCATGCCGCCCAAGCGTCCATTGCCGATTGGAAATGCCTCAGTCCACACACTAGCAGGCCGTTTCTCTATTAATCTATCATTTTTAATCCCCATATTTTCTCACTCCAAATTAGTTCTTATAGAACGCAGTGGTAGTAACTTAAATTTCTAGTCATTTAAAATCTAAGTAACTTAAAACACTAGTAACTTAAAACGCGTGTAATACTGAAATATACAATAGTAATCATTCCACTATAGAGCAAACAAGGACAAATCAAAGGAGCGATACTGACTTTGGGCAAGTAAAATTTTGACTATTTGACTATCTGACTGTCTGAATCTATTTGTCGCTGCAATTCAGTTCCTTGCTTTGTGTTAAATAAGTGCTTTTCAAGAATCATCATTTGTCTTTTAGTGGCAGCGGTTCTGCCTTCGATTTTCGCGGAGGAAGTGGAGAAAACAAGGGGATAAGCGTAGAAATTACTGATCCGCGAACCTTAATTCCATTAGATATGGAGTTAAATATAGAGTCTATAATAAAGACAATCGGACAGTTGTTGTTAATGAAACACCGCGCACTTACAGTGTAGCTGAAGAGATCATTGCTCAAATTAATCAAAAAGCCATACTTCATTTAGAAGCTCTGGTCAAGTGTATTCCCCTCCAGATATTGTTTATCGTTCCAGCCGTGTCGAAGACCAATGGTTTCCTACACAAAAAACACATGTGACAGGACTCGAAAAAATACTGGATTTTTAATAACCAAAAAAGCCCCCGCCGCCTTCCGTTTATTCAACGGTTAGCCATGCGGAAGCTATGTTATAAGAAAAGTCTTCTATTCCTTATTCAAAAATCGGCGCTTTCTAAGGCATTCTTTGTAATCAAAGCAGGGTTTTTAGTCCTTCGCATCTGCCAGTTGCGCCAAAAACTTAATATTACCGGCCTTTTCATTAATTGCTAATTTTATCTAACTTAACAAAAATTCCGAAGGCATTATGTGCTCAATTACGGTTGATGCTTTGTGCTAATTCTTTACTAATTCACCTAGACTCTTTTCTCGAATGCTTAAGTCATCATTTATTTTCACGATAATAATTACAATTAATTTCAAGAAAATCAAGTAGTTTATTCTATGCATCTCATCATCATTGGTATGTGTTCCATGAAGATAACTATTACGCAAATCCAATGAATTGCTAAATTTTGATTTATTTAAATGGTAATCTAAATAATCCTGCTCACCTTCAGTAAAGAGTTTACTATCAGAAATGAGTACCTCTTCTTTTATAAGAATATCAATCTCTTCTCTTAATTTAGAATTACAATTCCAGTAACTTATTACTTCATTCTAATTTAAATTACGATCCCACTCACAAGTGTATTTTTAATAATTCCATAGAAATCACGTCGAAGTACAAGCAGAATGCTCACAACCTAATTGTACCATATATTGGATTGATACTTTGATTCGATAAATTCATCTCTTTTGTTCGAAGGATGTGCACTATAGCTTTCTGGCATACCAAAAAACAAAATTAAAGTTAAATAACCCCTTGCGAAAACCTTTAGAATCATCTTTATGCTTGAAACCAATATTCCCCCCTTAATAAAAAAAAGGACCACTAAAGTGCTTATCACTTCTTTGAGTTTGAGTTGTTTCATCTATGAGGTATTTCAAACTTTATCATCGATTTGATAATTTCCATATTTACAATTTCAAATTAATTTTCAATTTCCTTCAAGTTTAAGATCATACCTTCACCCCAATATAATTAATTAAACCTATCTTTTGTTTAACTTTGAATTTTAGATTTTCGTACCCTTCTCGATATATATATATTTTCACCAAATAATCAAATATCGTACTTGCTCTCACAATGAAAAGCTCTTCAATTTGCTTTAAAGTTTGTTCTCCTTCCAATATAATTGAACTAATTTCTATTTTGTAAGACTTTTATCCCAGTAAAAATCAAGTAGTAACTCTTTATTTAATATTTCTTCAGTGCTAAATTGATTTCGTTCTGAGTTTAAAGTTGTTTGCAATGATGGCACTAATAGTCTAACTTTTGGAATATAAAAAGCTCCTTTTCTCAACTTGTTTACGACAAGTGATGAAAAGGAGCTTCTCTTCGATTGAGAGTTCTGTGTATTAAATTACTTTTTAACACCCAGAACCTAGTGCTTTGAATATCACTTGAAATAATTTCAGGAATACTTGATACACAATAATTCAACAATCCTTTTCATATCCCGTCCAGCTTCGCACCTTGCAGCAGCTGACGTCTCGTCCATTCGTTGGCCACTATGGCATCGCCGTCCGCGGACAGCTGCTCATACAGCCGTCTCCTAAGTACGGCAAGCAGCTCTGCGTGCTCTAACTTCCCCCTCACATTAACCAGTTCGCCAGGATCATTAACCATATCATACAGTTCATCTACGTCTGTTAAATTCCAAACATACTTCCAGTCTGCCGTGCGGATCATCCGCTGCGTATAAAGTCCGAACTGTTGGCCGTTATAAGTCGACACAGCGGCGTCCCGCCAATCGGCAGGCTCCTCCCCAGCCAGCAGTGGCACAAGTGAGCGCCCCTGCAAATCCCCAGGATCATGCGTTTGCAGATTGAGAAGCTCCAAAAGCGTCGGCGGCAAATCTAGAAAATTGTAGACAAATCGGTCACATCGTCCGCCCACTTCTACGTCCCCGACGACGCCCGGCATCCGAATGATTAGCGGCACCCGAACAACATCGTCATACATGATGTAGTGCTTATCCATCATACCGTGGGAACCGCACATATCACCGTGGTCTGCGGTAAAGATCACAATGGTGTTATCCGCCATACCTAAGCGCTCCAGCGTCCCCAACACTTGTCCAATGGCATCGTCGAGCTGACTAATGATGGCGTAATAACGGGCAACGATCGGCGCCCAGTCCTGCCAATCATAATCGGCAACGCCCCAGCTCTCCAGCTGCTGGCGCTGAATGTACGGCTTTCCGGCAAAGGTATCGCGGAAGCCTGCCCACTCCGGGATGTCCGCAGCAGCATACATCCCTGCAAAAGGAAGTGAAGGTCGGCAGGGCAAGTGGGGATCGCTAAAGTGCAGCGCCATATGCCAAGGTCGACCATCGCCTTGCAGCCGCTCCAGCGTCTCACTTGCACGCGCGGCGAACCAATGCGTCTCTGCGTCCTCTAGCGGGAGCGGACTCTCTTCGCCGAAGAAGCCATGCTCGTATCGGACGTCCGGATGCTTTTGCGAGATAAAGTCATGATATTCAGCTTCGCTGACGTATGAATCGAAACCATAAGCCGCAGGCCCGTGCACCGGATTGACTCCCCATTTGCCCAAATATGCGGTTGCATAACCGCTCTCCGCAAGTGCTCTCGTCCATGTATAGGCTTCCGGCGGCAGTGCAGCCACAGGCAGCGCCCCGCTGTAATTCCATAAAGCGCCGAATGTTTCCGGCCTCCTGCCTCGCAGGAGTGACTGCCTCGCCGGTGCGCATACCGGCAGTACGGAATAAGCGTGGGAGAAAGAGACTCCTTGTTCAGACAGACGGTCAATGTGCGGTGTACGAACGGGATATTTACCGCTGAAGCCCACGCAATCCTCTCGCAATTGGTCTGCCGTAATCAGCAGTACGTTAGGCCTCCGCTCTTTCATCGAGTGTGGCATGCGCGCTCAGCTCCTTTCCTTCCCGCAGACCCTGTGTACCGGTCCGATATTCGCGCGGCGAGCAGCCGGCATAACGAACGAACAGTCGGCTAAAGAACGATGGATCGTCGTAGCCGACCATAGTCGCGATGTAGATGACCTTCTGGTCGGATTCCAGCAGCATCCGCTTCGCCCGTTCAATACGAATTTCGTGCAACAGGTCGAATACGCTTTTCCCAAACTCCTCGCGCACCAATCGGTTCAGTTGCCTTGTGCTGACATTAAACAAGCCGGACAACGCTTGAAGCGTAATTTTTTTGTCAAAATGGCGTTCGAGATAACCGGAAATTCGTCTGGCCATCATTACTCGTTCCGATTGGCGCGGGGATTTATGAATACGATGGCTTTGCATATAGGCGTAATAGCGAGACAGAAGAACGAGCAGCTCCACCATCTGCAGGCGAATCAACGTCGTGTGCCCAGGGCCGCGGCTGTTGAGCTCACGGATCATGTTCTCCAGCAGCGCCAGCACGGACGACGCCTCCTGCCCGTTCAGATTCAAGTAATGGTTGAAACGGACATCCTGTTTCAGGAAGGGATGCACGTAAAAGTAGTCCATCGATGCCGTGATTTCCAGCTCCTGAAGCAGCGCATCGGGAATAAAGGACGGCATAAACAAACAGTTGATGATTTCCATACTTCCGCCACTCTCTACGGAATAAGCATGCGTCTCGCCGGGATTGATAATAAACACATCGCCCGCATGAATGTTGTAATGGTTGCCTTGGAAGATATGGACGCCCTGTCCATGCACCACAAATACGAGCTCAATGAACTCGTGACCATGTTCAGAGACAGAAGCTTGCACCATCCGATTGATCCAGAACGGGAATTCATCCTTCATGTAACTATTGCTTCCCAGTATATGCCCCATCCTTCATCCCCTCGGTTCGTAATCGGATCAAGATCCGATGGTCTGTTCATGCCGCCCGTCTGTCGCCTGATCGAATCGTTCACGGCGCGGATCCTGAAACCATTCGTCCCACGTCATCCCTGACTCCGCCAAAATCTGCTCAATGCGTCTGCGGAACGGAAGTCCCGCCTCGCGAAGCTGCCGATCCTTCGGATCCTCACGGCCACCAAGCTTCGCCTTCACCCAACTATCCAGCTGCCGTTCCAGCTGATCGGCGAGCTCTGGCTCCCGCTCCGCAAGATTTACCGTCTCTTCTGGATCGGCATCCAGATCATACAGCTCTCTAGGCGGCCTAGTAAAAGGCCCCGCGTCGTACGTGCGAATAAACTTGTAGCGCTCCGTCCGTATGCCGCGCGCCGCTTGCCATGCGCATTCACTAAGGTAGACAGCATCGTGCGTTCCGTCAGCCAAGTTGAGAATAGAAGGCCATAAGCTTCGCCCGTCCATGCCTGGCGGGTCTGCAACCTTCATAAGCTCGATACCTTCTGGCTGCTCGCTGCGTATCGCTTCCAGTATTGTCGGCATGAGGTCAACCTGCTGCACGAGACCTTGCACCCTGCGCCCCTCTGGGATACGACCCGGCCATCGCATAATAATCGGCACATGGACAGTCGGCTCGTATAAGCCGCAGTGATCCCAATAGATGTCGTGCTCCGTCAGACTTTCGCCATGATCGCCAAATAGTATGAGCAGCGTATCCTCTTTGATACCTAACTTCTCCAGATGAGCGTCGAGTTCCTTCAAACGATCATCAAGATAGCGGATTTCTGCATCATATAGCGCGTCGTAGTAAGCGCTGTCGGTCACTGGGCCAACGAGATCGTAATGGTGGTGCTTAAAGAAAGGATAGGCGGGATGATTGTAAGCTGGTTCCATGCTTCGGTTGTTCGGATCATACGGATCTCGCCCCACTTCATAAAAGTCTGGAATATAGGATTCCGGCGGCAAATAAGGCGTATGAGCATCCCAGTAATGGAGGAACAAAAAGAACGATTCATCCTTATGCTCCGCCAGCCATGGCATAGCTAAATCGTTGACCGTTCGGCCGTCGATCCAGCGATTGCCGCCAACGCTGTTCGTATAGTAGCGATAACCCCGGGCAAACCATTCCTTAAGCTGGTACAAATTGTCCACCGCCGATGTCGTGAAGCCTGCGCCGCGCAGCAGGTTTGGCAGCCACGGGGTCGATTTGGGCAGATGCGTCAGCTCTGAGCCATGGGAGACAATCCCTGTCGTAAGCCCTACTTTGCCTGTAAAAATGCCGGTATGCGCCACTTCGGTTGGAATGTCTGCGGCATAAGCTCGCTCGAAAAGCACACCTTGCTCGGCAATCTGGTCCAAATATGGGCTTGTCGGCTTGGAATAGCCGTACCCACTCAGCCTTGATGCACGAAGCGTATCCAGCGATATCAGTATGATCTTCATTGTATGTCTCCTTCGGGTAGTCCGGTATTCCGGTCCTTATTCACCTCTTGGGTTATGCTCGCTGCGCCGCATGCTTGAACCTCATATTGGCATGCAGCCAGCCCATTACGGCTTCGCCGTTATTCTGCAATGAAGCAGTAGCGGTATCGATTATGATGTCGGGCGAGTGCGGTACCTCGAATGGATCGGAAACGCCTGTAAAATGGTGCAATTCCCCGTTTCTCGCTTTAGCATACAAGCCCTTCACATCACGGCGCTCGCATTCCCCGAGCGGGCACTGCACATAAACTTCCACAAATCCGGGCAGCTGCGAACGGGCATAGTCCCGCATTTCCTCATAAGGTGTGATGGCAGAGACGAGCACATCTACGCTATTGCGAGAGAGAAGCTTAGCGACGTAGACGATCCGTTTAATATTTTCCAATCGATCCTCCCGTGAGAATCCAAGTCCTTTACAAATCGTTTCTCTAAGCTCATCGCCATCGAGCAGCTCCACGTGCCGTCCTTCCCGCAGCAGCTCTGCCGCTATATGCTTGGCCGTCGTCGTCTTGCCTGCTCCCGACAAGCCCATGAACCATATAACCGAGCCATGTTGTTTATCCATGTTGTCCTCTCCTCTCGCCAAGTTCGGTCGCTTATCCGATTGCAGGCACGTCAATGGGCATCCCGCCGGACTGATGCGAACGAATTGCGGCTTCAATAACTTCCTGTGCGGCAAGCGCATCCGCTCCTGACGCCTCGATCTTCTCCGGCGCATCGCCTGCTTTGACCTGCTCGATGAATCGATTGATCCGATGGGTAAACGTATCATTGAAGCCCTGCATCCCGCCAAACAGTGAGTTGCGTACAACGAGCAGTTCGTCGGAGTGATGCGGATAATACGTCATGCTTTCGTAAACGTTGTCGATAACAAACCGGCCTTCATGACCTGCGACTTCGCAATATTCAATGGGATGCCGCATCGACATGTCGTAGCTGCCGGTCAAGTGGCCAACCGCTCCGGAAGCAAACGTCACATTGACGGATGCGGTTGACCAGCTCTGACGTCCCGGCGCCTTGGTCATGAACGCTTGAACCCGCTTAATATCACCGGCAAAATACCGCATGACATCGATGGAGTGAGGATGCAGAGCACGCATATGCAGCCATTCCGTATCCTCCTGCGGATTCTGAATCGTTAGCCGCATATTGACAAAGAGAAGGGAGCCTAGCTTGCCAGCTTCCATCAGTTCTTTCGCTTTGTAAGCAGCCGGCGTAAATCGATGATTCAAATTACAAGCGAGCCGAACGCCCCGTTCCCGGGCGGCAGCAACCAGCGTCCTCGCTTCCTCAATTCGGTTAGAAATCGGCTTTTCTACATGGACGTCCTTGCCAGCATCGATCGCAATCATCGCGGGTTCAAAATGATGACTGCCCTTCTCAACCCCCGCCGTCGCTACGACGACTAGATCGATCTGTTCTTTAGCTAGCAGCTCTCTCAGGTCGGTATACGCTGGAACGCCATGTTCAAGACCAGCTGCTTCCGCGCGTTCTGGCATCAGGTCACAGACAGCCGCAAGTTCCGTGTCTGGATGCTGCCGATAAGCACGGCAATGGATTTTCCCAATATGATTGACACCAACGACAGCAACCCGAATCATTTGGATGCCGCCTCCTCCTTGGATTGAAGGGAGCGCGCGCCAATAATATTGCCGATATGCAGTGACTCGTATGCCTGCTCAGACGAGGTGAACGTCTGGCCTTTGCCATGCCAATTCAGATTCGTATAGATCGGATTCGTACGACCCGTCTGCGCTTCACGTTTTGCAATATGGTCCTCCATCCGCTTCGTAAGCAGTCCAACGACTTCCGGCTGCAGCTCCGCCACATTGTTGTTTTCTTCTGGATCTTGGATCAGATTGTACAGCTCTACCTCCGGCTTAAAATGGAAGTCCGGCTCAAGCGAGCGGATAAGCTTCCATTCCGGTGTGCGCCAGCCGTGCTTGCGCATCCACGTGCATTCCGTCAAATACAGCTCGCTTATCCGCTCTGAATCTTCGCTCGCAACCGGCTCAAGCAGGCTGCGGCCGTCGAAGGAAATGTCGCTGTCGATGCCAATCAACTGCAGCAGCGTCGGCATAATATCCGAGATGACCGACACATCCTGAGCCCGTTTTCCCACAGGCAAACGCCCCGGAAACTTAATAATAAGCGGCACGACAAGCGTACAGTCATACAGGCCGTGATGATCAAAATAACAGTCGTGCTCATACAGCGTCTCGCCGTGATCCGACGTAATAACGACAAGCGTCTCTTCCTCTAAGCCCAGCGCGTTCAGCTTCTCGAAGATACCTTGGATACAAGCATCCATATAAGCGATTGCTCCATCATATTGCGCGCCAACATAGGCTTCATCAGTGACGCCTTCCGGAATCCATGACTTCAAGAAGTCGGCGAACGGCTTAAAATTGTAAACCGGCTCCATGGAGTCGTTGGCTGGGTCCTTCTCGTCCTTGCCGTAGAACATCCGCTCGAACGGCGCAGGCGGCAAATACGGGGAATGAGGATCCATATGCCGCATGAACAGCAGGAACGGCTTATCCTCTGCCGCCAGCCGCTCCAGCTCTGGAATGGCAACATCATTTAAATTTTGTGCCTTGGGCGTACGTCCCGACTCATCAGGCACCCAAGATTCATAATCGAGATATGTTTGGAAACCGCGCGATGATGGATTGCCCGAGAAGCCGACACATGACGTGTTATAGCCGTTCTCCGCAAGCAGCTCAGGCAGCGTCTTCACGTGACTGCCAAGCGGTCCTTCGTGGCGCAGCGCTACAACGTCGGTTCCGAACACATCCATACCCGTCAGCATCGATGCATAAGCTGGCGTTGTCGGAATGCCCGGACTGAAATGTTTCTCATATAGAACGCCCTCGGCAGCAATTTTATCCAGATGCGGAGTAGTCAGCCTCGAATAACCATACGCACTCATATGATCCCGACGAAGGCTATCTATGCCGAACAGTAGAATATTTGGTTTCTTATTAGTCATTTTGAAATCCTCCTTTTGGATGAAAATAATGCTTTTATCGCGCGTTCAGCTGTTTAAGAACCGCATTTAGATAGCCGTACGACTCAGCGGCTACGATGGATACCTGCGCAAGCGTATGCTCAGGTGAAGCACCAATGACCTCAACGACGACCGGCCCGTCGTAACCTCCGTCCACCATCGCTTTGCAGTAGCCATATAGATCGATGTCGCCCCGTCCGCACGCCTGAAGCATGATCGGTCCAGGTCCCTGCTCCCGTCCTTTGCAGTCACGGATATGAACATGCTTTACGCGACTAAGCACAGCGGGTAGCGCTTTCTCCGCATTTTCGCCGGCACGGTGGATATGGCTCGGGTCCATGTCGATGCCAAACGCCGGGGAGATGATCGACTCCATCGCCCGCAGCGTGGTCGGCGTATTGTGAATGGCATTGCCGACATGAGCTTTGACGCAGAGCGTGATGCCAAATGAAGCCGCTCTCTCCGCCATCCGCGCAAGCATCTCGATCGACGCCTGCAGGTCTTCTTCGACACCCAGCTTTCCGCCAGGACCAACGTTTACGATTGGAATTCCAATTTCAGCGGCAGCTTCAAACGCTGGGAGCAGCCGCTCCTCATTGAGCGATGCCACCTCAGTCGACAGAAACGTTAGGCCGTTTTCCTGCACAATCGCCTGCAGCTCACTCTTCTGCTGCTTCCAGCGGCTGAGATCCAGATGCTCGCACATGCCTTGAATGGCGGCAATCTCTACACCGTCGTAGCCGCTGGCCGCAATATGCTTCGCCGCTTCAGCGAAATTGAACTCTTTGAACAGTACGGAATTGACACCTAGTTTAATCATGTATGAGTCCTCCTGAATAATGGATTAGTAAAACATGTATTAGTTCATGTTCCTGCAATACCTGCATAGATATCGCAAGCAACAAAATAGTACCGCGCTATCTTACTGAGATTATTTCAGATAAAACGGATCACCGTGCAGCGGCGGAAGCGGCTGAGGACGAACGACCTCTCCCCCGCGTTCATACGATTCCTGTACAGCATGCACATACTCCAGCACAGCAAGCGCATCGCGTCCGCTGGCGCGCAGCGCATCCGGAGACACCTTGTTGTCAACATCCTCCAGAAATGCATGCAGACGATGGTTGAAAGTCCGGTTGAAATCATTTGTTCCGAAATCCGTCACTTCAGGCTCAATCGGAACGCTGATCGCTGGAATGCCTTTGTCCGCTTTCCAGAACGACACTTTCTCGACGCAGTTCTCAATGGTGAATGTCCCCTTCGAACCCCCAACCTCAAGACTCCACCAGCCGCCTAGTCCGTAGACCGCATCGCCGCGCTGGCTCAATAAATAGCCAACTGCACCATTTGCGAACTTCATATGGATACTGTTGATGGACACCATAACATCGCCTGCGCTCCGGCGGAAGCCTGGACGGTCGGAGAACGTCTGGATGTGCGTAATATCACCGCAGAAATGGCGCATAACACTGAATGGGTGGGTCAGGAACGCCCGCATATGGAAGTAAGGGTGGCCTTTCACTTTATCCGAGCTGGCAAGCGCATAGTTGAGCTCGCCGCCGTTGAAGCCCATTTTGGCAAGACAATAGATTAATTCGCCCACCTCGCCGCTCTCCATATATTGCTTTGCCTTCTCCGCCGGCGGTGTGAAGTAATGGTTCAGGTTGCAGCCTAGATACACCTTCTGCTTCTCAGCAAATGCCACCATCTCGCGGCCTTCTCGCACATCGTTGCACAGCGGCTTCTCCACGAGCACGTGCTTTCCGTAAGACATCGCTTCCATCGCCGGTTCAAAATGCCAGCTGCCGTTGTCAATGCCGCCTGTCGTCACATCGATCACCTGAATATCAGGCTCGTTCTCGATCATGTCCTTAAGCGTATAGTACGCTTTTACACCGTGCTTCTCCGCAGCTGCGTCGGCGCGCTCCTTAATGACATCGCATACCGCTACGACATCAGCCAATTCATCCTCCTTGTAACAATTCGCATGGTTGTTGCCGATCCCGTTCATGCCTACAATTCCAATTTTGACCGCCATATTCAACTTCCTTTCGTCCTTTGAATTGGATAATGAATTTCCTAGATCATATCGATAGCCTAATCGCCAAGCCGTCATAGTTGTAAACGCTTTTATAAGTTCATCATACTGCCAACTTCTGTCCAAATCATGGCGGTTCGGGACAAAAACCTTTCCGATCGAGACTGCTTTTAAAAAAGGACAGGCTCGATTTAAAATGTACATCAGACAGCTGGTATGCTTAGGTCGATCAAGGTTCTCAAGAAGTGGGATTCTCAGCTACCGATTCACCGCAAGCATCCTAAAAAAACCGCAATCCTAATGACTGCGGCTCTCTGAGTGAGGACAAAATCAAATGAAATTCGTTCGTACTCAAGTACTGCAGTCCATGCTTGATTATCCCTTAATAGCGCCTGCTGTCATGCCGGCTACAATTTTTTTGTTAAAGAAAATAAACAGAATGAGCATCGGAATAGAGATTAGAACAATATCGGCAAATAACAAATTCCACGATGTCGTGAACCGGCTCATGAAGTTGTACAGCGTCAATTGCACCGTCGCGTTGGAGGAGCCTGGGAAGAAGTAAAGCGGATTAACAAAGTCATTAAATACATTTATCGATTCCAGCACAATGATGGTTGAAGTAACGGGCTTTAGCAGAGGAAAAATAATACTAAAGAACAGCCGCCCGCCGCCCGCGCCGTCAATTAATGCGCTCTCATCAATTTCACGCGGCAGCGTTGCCACAAACGCTTTGTACAAAATAGCTGCAAACGGAAAGTGCAGCGCAACCTCCACGAAAGTGATGCCTGCCAGCGTCTTGAACAGGCCGATCGAGTCGAGTACCCAGATCGTTGGCACGATCGCGGGCGGAATCATCAAGCCTGCCAAAACTAGAAAGTTTAAGAAGGAAGAAAAACGCCCCCCTTCTCTGCGATGCAGCACAAATCCAGCCATCGCACTGACGATGATCAGTACAGTGATCGATAATACCGTCAGCAGCATGCTGTTATAAAAAGCGCGGACAAGCATATGATCGGCAGCAGTCAACACATCCCTGTAATTTTCCAAAATATGAAATGATTTTGGCCACGACATATTCATAAGTGCAGATTCGGCTTGATTTTTAAAAGAGTTGATAATGACAAAATAAAACGGAATCCAAAAAATGGCGGTGCTGAGCACCAGCGAGAACATGGCAACGATAATCCTCTTAGCTGCGCTGCTTATCCCCCTGTTGTCGCCGCGGTTCAGCGGTTTGCCCACGCCTTTATTCATCATTCGGCTCATTTCGCTGCTCATAAGTGCACCTCACTTTTCGTCAGGTACTTATACAGAGGAAACGCCAGTAGTGACACACCGACAAACAGAATGACGTTGCCCGCAGTTGCTAGGCCATAAAAGCCCGCTTGATACTGCTTATATATGATCGAGGCGATCAGGTCGGTCGTGAAACCCGGCCCACCCTTCGTCATGGCCCAGATCAGGTCGAAGGAACGGAGCCCTCCGATGAATGAGAGAATGATGACCGAATTCATCGCCGGTCTGCTTAAGGGAACGGTAATATACCGGAATGCGTTCATGCTGCTCCCGCCATCGATTTTGAGCGCTTCGTAATATTCGCCTGGAATGGCTGAAATGCCTGCGATATAAATAACGGTAGCAACGCCGATACCTTTCCATACGTCTACTAAGGCGACAGACAGAAGCGCAATCTTCGTATTGCCAAGCCAATCGGGTCCGTTAATACCAAATACAGCCAGACTTGTATTGATCAGCCCTTGCGAAGGATGCATCATAATCGAGAAGGCGATTCCGACCGCGATCGTGCTAAGCAGCGTTGGGAAGAAAATAACAGAACGCAAATAGTTTTTAAATAAAACGGTAGAGGTGAGGAACGCACCGAGCAAGAGGCCAAGGATGACCTTGAGGCCGCAGGTTACAACCGCATAAATTAACGTGTTCCTGAAGCCGATGCTGAGCGCCGTCTCTGAGAAAAAAGTGACATAGTTGTCAAAGCCGATGTAATTCCAATCGGTGAGCGTCCAACGCGTCATACTGAAGAAGAGCGATAATACCGTTGGCAGCAAATAAAAGACGAAGTAGATTAGAAATGCGGGAATAAGAAATAAATAAGAGTAAGTCCGAATCGTCAGCTTGGTCATGGCTCTCCCCTTCTTTCCGGAGAAAACGGACTCCGCAGCTTCTTGCGCGGAGTCCCGTCTTCAACTAAAATTCCCGAATGCGGCGGGCGTTCTACCAGCCCGGTAGATTCAACTGCTGCGCTTGTTTCAGAACGTCTTTGTCATAATCCTCGGCGCCCTTCTGCGCGGAGGTGATGCCGCTGCCAACAGCGACAGTGAGGTTCTCAAGGTTCGGGCCTTTGACCGGCGATACGAACTCCAGCGCAGGTGCCGTCTTGCCTTCATCGAAGTATTTCTGCATTTCTTTGACACCCTCGTAAGCATCGTCAGGGAGCTCAATTCCTTTAATCACATTGGGGCCTGCCGCCTTGACTTTGGAGGCAAATATATCCTGGCCTTCCTTAGACACGAAATATTCCGCGAACTTCTTGGCGGCTTCTACTTTCTTGCTGTTCTTGTTGATGTACAGACCGCTCGGCATCCATACCGTCAGTCCGTTGACGTCTGCGCTGTCGCTCGGTATTGGGAAAACGCCGATGTCATTGATCTTGTCTGGGCTATTTTGCAAGATGGAATCAAGTGCGCTAGTCAGCATCGGATAGTGTACACCTGTGCCATCGGCCAGCATTTTCAAAGCAACGTCATATGTTGTGGCTAGGAAGTCCTTATTCATATAGCCTGCTTTAAACGGTTCCTCCGTCTTTTCGAAGCTGCGCAGTGCAGCTGGTGTCGTTGCGTACTTCGCCTTATTGTTCGTGTAATCGTCTGCGAAATTCGGAACCTGCGCCTGCAGGTTGTAGTAATCACCGAGAACAAACAGCTGGGACGTCCAAGTATCCTTGTAGGACGCGATAACAGCGGTTTTGCCCGCAGCTTTGATCTTCTCATTGTTCGCCATGAATTCGGTCCATGTTTGCGGGACGGTTAATCCGAGCTCACCGTACACCTTCTTGTTGTAAAGTATCGCACCGGCGGAGCTTGATCCGACGGGCGCGCCGTACACCTTGCCATCGACCGTAACTACTGTTTTGAAGGAATCAAGCACGTCCGCCATAAACGATTCATTCGTCAGGTCGAGAAAGTTATCCACCGGATTAACTGCCTTCAGCAGCGAGCCCGTATTATAAACGAGAAGGTCGGACATATCTCCTGTTGCCAGGCGCGTCTTGACGAGGTTGTCGCCTTCCGTGCCATCCGGTTTGATGTCATACTCAATGGTGATATTCAGCTTTTTCTCTGCTTCAGTGGCAACCGCCTTAAGCGCTTCGAGCGTTGTGCCTGAATTGCCTACCATCAGCGTTAAGGTCGTTTTCGCTGCAGGTTCGCTTGTCGTGTCCGTTTTCCCGTTCGTAGCGCCGGTGTTGTTCTTCGTCGCAGAGGGGGTGTTGTTGCTGCTGCCGCATCCAGCGAGCAGCAGCAAGATCATCATCACGCTTGTCACAAATGCGAGTGTTTTGGCAGTCGTTCGTTTCATCGTTCTGGAGCCTCCCTTTGTAGGCATGGACCCTTGCTCCTTTCGGCAGCCGTCCATCGTTGCCTCTTTTTGCATCACTGATGCTGTAAGTTACAATATGATGAATACGCTTCCATAAAGAGCGAGCTTCCGTTCCAAGGGCCCGGGTTCCCTCGTATTTTCAGTCTAAGGGTTTATGTTTTTGATGAATACCTGCTCATTTGCTATTTTAAGGGGGGAATTTTTCCTTTTCACAACAGGAAGTGGTTCGGGCGAGGAAACTTCCAGCTTGCGAGATTGCATCGCCTGCAAGTCGTCTAACTGCTTGCTAGTACTTGGATCATTCGCTCATTTTGCGTTTTGCGAAGGCGGTCGGTGTTTCGCCTGTTATTCTCTTAAACAAATGAGAGAAATGTTTGGCATCCTCGTAACCTACCAGCTCGCCGACTTCAGAAGGACGCGACGTGCCGTCGGCTAGCAGCTCCTTTGCTTTGCTGATCCGGTACCCGCTCACATAATCGGAGAAGGTGTAGCCCGTTTGGCTTTTGAACAATCTGGATAAATGTCCAAGACTGACATGATGATCAGAAGCAAACTGCTGAAGGGAAAGGTCGCCTTGATAGTTGGCATGAATCCAGTTCATCAACACTGGAATGAGCCCTTTAGGCTTCTGTTCCTTTGATGTGTGTGTCCCTGCAATCCCGAATACTGCTGCCATAAGCCATTCCTTGATTGGCTCATAGTCGGTCACTTCGTGCAGCAAGCTCATATCCTCCTGCAGTAGAATCGATGATTCTGCTTGCAAATTGAACTTCAACGAATAGAACAAATCGCTAGCAAACTGCACCAGCTGCTTTTGGGTGACCTCTTTGTACTGAAGACCCTTGACGATACGCGATATCGTATCTCGTCCTCTTGCCATATCGCCCGCTTTAACCTGTGCTTGCAGTGCACGCACCTTTACCCATACTTCTGAAATATCAGGCACAGCCAGCTTCATATCCGGTAATGCCAAGGTCGGCTCGCCGATTCGCAAATGCTCTTCAAGCTGCTTGCCAAGGCGGATGAAGCTGCGATTCAGACTCTCGTGCTCTTTCTTTAATGTGAAGCTCACATGGAGAAGAATGCCATGGGTATTCACATACTCAAAGAGCGATTGAAGCTTTGTCTTTAGCGACTGCGTAAATGCTTCATTCCCAGCGGGCAGCAGCAGTACTCTGCGGCGGCCGTCAATCGTAATGCAGTGACTATCCTGCTCCTTGTTCAAGACGCTCACGAAATGCGCGAGAATATCCGATGCCTCAAGCCCAGCATCCTTCCAAGTAAGCGGCGATGCCCAGTTCTCCAGAAGCAGCAGCACCATGAACAAACGCTGCTGCTCTGCTTCGGCAGGCTTAACATGCTCCATCGCATCCGCCGCCAGCAGCCGTTGCAGAAGTGACCATGCAACACGGTCGCTCCGGCTGCGTGACTCGTCTTCAATACGCGCAAGCAAGCGGTCTACCGCCTTGTAAAGCGTCTCTTTTTTAACAGGCTTCAGCAAGTAGTCCGTCACGCCAGTTTGCATTCCCCGCTGTGCATATGCAAAATCGTCATGGACACTGAGAATGATACCTTTGACGTCAGGTTGGCTGCGGCCAAGCTCAGCCAGCAGTTCCACACCGTCAATGCCTGGCATTGTAATGTCGGTCAACACAAGATGCGGGACTACGGATTTCGCTGCTTCCAGCGCATCTTCCCCGTTCTCAAATGCAAGCACACGATGCAGAGGCTCGTATCGCTTAAAGAGGGCCTCGAGCTCCGCAAGCGCCCACCGCTCGTCTTCTACCAAAAATATATTCATCAGTCGGCCTCTCCCTTCACCTTGACGAATCGTTCATACGGGATCGTCAACCTAACCGTCGTTCCACGGTCAGGAGAACTTATCAGCTCTACTCCATATTTGATGCCATGGAACAGCTTGATTCGCTGCGCGATATTGGAAAGGCCTATACCCTGCCCCTCCTCGTCGTAAGCGTCCACCGCCTGTACTCTCTCCAACCTTCGGCGCAGCATGTGGATGCGTTCCTCTTCAATACCACCACCGTTGTCGGATACTTCGATAATCAGTTCACTGCCAAGCCTCTTAACAGCGATGTCGATTCGACCGCCTGATTTGACCTTGCTCAGTCCGTGAACGATCGCGTTCTCAATTAGCGGCTGAACGGTAAGCTTCAGCACCGATGCTTGCTGCAGCGCCTCCGGTACATCCATATTGAACTCGAATCGATTACCGAATCGGTGCTGCTGAATATTCATGTAATTGCTTATATGCTCCATCTCGTCATGCAGCGGGATAGGATGATGAAGATTTGTCATGCTGTATTTGAACAGCTCGGCCAATGATTCTGCCATCTCTGCAACCTCTTCTATGCCTCGAACCCGGCTGATAGACTTCATAATGTTAAGCGTGTTATACAAAAAATGAGGGTTGATCTGCGCCTGTAGCGCCGATAACTGCGCATTCTTCTCCGCCAGTTTGGATGTGTACACTTCGCTAATTAAGCGTGTAATACTATCCAGCATGTTGTTATAGATACGGCTCAGACGGCCGATCTCATTGTTGCCGGCCACCTCCATTCTCTGGCTCAAATCCCCCTGCTCGACACGCGCCATCTTTTTCATCAAATTACGGAGCGGAAGCGTCATCTGATAAGACAGCATATAGGACACGAACGCAATCAGCCCCATCGCGAGCAGGCCAACGAGAATGAGAATATAAGTAGAGTGTTTCTGCTTGGACAGAAGGAATTCGTTCGGAATTAGAATCAACGTATTCCATTTTGTATAGGAGGATTTCGACGTTGTATAGATATAGCTCTCGCCGTTCCACACCACCTCATTCGATTCATGATTGCCTTGGAAGATGGATAGATCAATTCCTGTATCATCGTTGCCCGTCAGCTCATTCCTGTCGTCATAGACGACACTGCCTTCATCGGTAATGATGAACGCTCTCATATTCCGTTCAACGTCGTTGCTGTCGGAATTGACAAGCATGTCCTTGATGACATTCACATTAATATTAATTTTCATATAGCCCAAAACATCAAGGTATGGAATGCGGCTGATGTTCCGTACGAAGGATATCACCTGAGCTTCACGATCACCGCCCGTATTCTCCGCCGTGACGGGCAGCAGCAGAAATTTGACTCCCGGCATATCCAGCCGATTCTGATACCAGCTCTCGCTTTGAAGATTGAAGCTTATCTTAGGTCCCCCCGCCTTCGATACAAAATAAGCGATGTCGTCCGTGGTGAAAATATAAATGCTCTGGAGCTGAGGGCGCGGCTGAAGATGGGTGAACAGTCTATTGTTGATCGTCAGTTCAATCTGGTTCTGCGTAACGGGGTTAGGAATTCCGTAATGATCAATCAAACTTTCTTGAATAATTGGATCGCCAATAATAGACACAGAGAGCTTCTCCATATCCTGAATATACAGCTCGAAGGTTCGGCTGAACTGCCGAGAAATCGTGTCAGAAAGCGCTAACGTTTGATTTTTGATATCGTTTACATTTTTATAGTAGAAAATAATACAGGTCAGCATGACGATGAACAGCGATACCGCGGAGAAGACGATGAACATTTTACTCTTCAGCAAGTAGTCGTTCCAATTTTTCATCATGGCTTCTCCTTATATAAAGATGTTTCCTCTTATTTTTGCATGAGGACTCTGTGATGGAAAAAACCATTCATAAACTAGTGGAATGATGTATGCGCTGAGCGACCCGTTAAACATAGTGATAGAAACCCGCAGCGTGACTAGCGATGCGCCTTCCTTCCGCTTAATTTGTTTAATGTATAGTATTGCAAATGCGAGACAGCAAATAATAAGGAGGAAAGGAGGTTTGGGAGTGTGAACTTCTATTTTCGACACGCATGCTAGTTTACCTTCCATGATTCTATTTGAGATGAATAAATAATCAACTTGTTATTCCTTTTATTTAGCCTTTAAAAAATAAAAAAAGCCGCCCTTAGGCAGGGCGGCTGCTCTTGCTTATTTCAAACCCCATAGTGCTGGCACATTCGATGGTTCCCAGCCAGCTAATGACGTATGAGGCTGAATACAATAATAGGTTTTGCCTCCGTAAGTAACGAGATCGTTTGCTTTGTAGCTTACATTAGGTGCCCAAGCACTTACCGTTCCACCGTTAGCATCAGTCGTAGCGGCAACTGATGTGCCGCTCGAAACATTGCCCGCGGCATCTTTCGCCACTACAGTAAAGGCATATGCCGTATTTGCAGCAAGACCGCTAATTGTCGTGCTCGTTCCCGTGACGTTCACGTTGGTAGAACCATAAGTCACGGTATAACCGGTTACGCCAACGTTGTCAGTAGATGCTGTCCATGAAAGACTGACGCTGGAGGATGTTTTGCCTGTGACTTGAAGATTCGTTGGCGCTGTTGGCGAGGTTGTATCTCCCGCAGCTGGATTCGTCGTTACTGGAAGTGCATTGCTCGCTCCCGAAATATTCCCAGCTGCATCCTTCGCTGTTACAGTAAATGTATATGCCGTATTAGCAGCAAGACCGCTAATTGTCGTGCTTGTTCCCGTGACGTTCACGCTTGTAGAACCATAAGTCACGGTATAACCCGTCACGCCAACGTTGTCAGTAGATGCCGTCCATGAAAGACTTACGCTGGAGGATGTTTTGCCTGTGACTTGAAGATTCGTTGGCGCTGTTGGCGGGGTTGTGTCTCCCGCAGGTGGATTCGTCGTTACCGAAAGCGCATTGCTCGCTCCCGAAATGTTGCCAGCCGCATCCTTCGCTTTCACAGTAAACGTGTAGGCTGTATTAGCAGCAAGCCCACTAATTGTCGTGCTTGTTCCCGTGACGTTTACGCTTGTAGAACCATAAGTCACGGTATAACCCGTCACGCCAACGTTGTCAGTGGACGCACCCCAAGCTAATGTTACACTATTTGATGTTTTTGCAGTGGATTGAAGGTTGCCCGGTACCGATGGCGCAATGATATCTGCACTACCGGATCCTGCCAAATCGCTCGCCAGCTTGTTTAATAGAACTTTGTTTCGGTCACCGCTAAACTCCCAGAACATGGCACCGCCAAGCCCTTTGTTTTGAATGAAGGCTGTCTTGTGCCCGAGTGATTCTGTATCATCGTAGGAGATAAAAGTACGTTTAACAGCGTTATATAAGTAAGGTACTTTCGCTGTATCATTCCAATAACGTGTGTAGCCGTTTTTATTAATGTAGTTGTTTTCGAGATCTGTATAATCAAATAACCCCGCTTCCCATGTACCTGCAGGTACGCCAGAGCAGCTTTGATACTGCCCATTACCGGTCGCTGCGCAATTGGCCCAGCCCCGACCATAGAAAGGAACTCCCAACACAATTTTACTAGCTGGAACACCGGCATCCAAGTGCCCTTGCACGCCAGACGCACTGTTATAAGTTGCTGCGTTTGGAACGCCCGCCGCCGCTGCTGCAGGATCATAATTCAGCGGAGCATTGTGGGCGCTTACGGTTTGCCAGCCACCGTTGAAATCATATGTCATAATGTTGATCCAATCGACAATCGCAGCAATATTACCTAGCTCGGTATTTTGTGCATACGTCGGACTTGCACCTGAGGCTATCGTCAGCAAATAAGTTTTACCATCCGCCGCACCCGCAGCATTAAGCTTCTCGCGAATCTTCTGAAGCAGCAGCGTATAGTTTTGCTTATCAGCAGCCCTTACGCTATTGCCAGCTAACCCTCCGCTCACCGGATATTCCCAGTCGAGATCAACGCCATCGAATTGATATTTTCGCAGGAAGTCTACCGCTGAATTAGCGAATGTCTCCCTTGTGGCCGCACTGGCCGCAACATCAGAGAATCGGTTCGACCAACTCCATCCGCCTACGGAGATAATTGTTTTTAAATGAGGATTAGCTTGCTTCTGCTTTATCAGCTGCCCAAGATTTCCCTTTATCGGCTTATCCCACGTATCCCCCGGGAACGCTTTCCCTGTGTCGATCCAAGGATCGCCTAATACGATTGTCCCATTTGGCACGTTAATCGTACCCGCTTCGTCCTGACAAGCCCATGTCACAGGATTAGGCCCTGTCGGATCTGAATTTCCGTGAATGCCATTCCAACAAATATCTGCAAACGCATAGTTAATATGAGTCACCTTGCTAACATCCATATCCATGACATTGTAATTTCTGCCATAGGCACCCCAAGAGGGATAATACCCAATTATCTTTGAATTTGAAGCTGCTTCTACCTTCTGTCCACCAAATGCTAGGGAGTAAAACAATGAGAGGATGAGAAAAGCAACCAACAGGATAACACTACTTTTTCGTACCGATGCTCCGCCTAGTACCATTTCTTAAATACACCTCTTCCTTCGATTTTGAAATCGCTTTCAATAAGTGAATATCAAATAGACTCTGCTCAGTCACCTCCTAAAGTAAGGATAAAAACAAAGGAAAACCGTCACATCATAGTTCTGCTAAGTCGTTTGAACAAGAGAAAAGAAGATTGCACAAAGAAGATCGGGGGGGGAAAAGCGGTGTAAAGCGAGTATCTGATATGTTTCTCCCTTTATTGTACGAGGTGTCTCCACAACCAAAAAGAAGGTTGATTATGTTATTAAGGGATAAATATCTCTTATTCTTTGAAAATGGGTTTTTATTTCAACTTCACAGAAAACGGAATCGTTTAATATTATCCTTCTATTGCCATTTGTACCTTCTGAGTTCGCTATTAGCAAAAGGTATCTCAGCACAAAAAAACACGCTAAACTATAGCGTGTTTAACATAAATGCCCTGTGAATTCGAAAACCTTACTCTAATGAAACGATCAATACGTTCTATTCCATACTTTTCAATGATTCAATCATATTAATTTGAGAAACTTTTCGCCGAAGCAGTAAATTAGAAAGCGTAGTAAGTAAGAACGCAAGAAGAATAGAAACTAGCATGATCGTTATGTTTAATTTATCTGGGATTTGCTGATGGGGACTCGACAATGCCTGAACAATAATAGTATAGATATAGCCGCTGATCGGTAACGCTACAATTACCGCAAAGGCGGTTAAAATAATATTTTCGGAAAAGATAAGCCGGTTTATTTTATTTTTTTGATAGCCTAATACTTTCAGTGTTGCAAGCTCACGAATCCTTTCATAAATGTTAATGGAAGATATCGTATAGATAGCCCCAAAGGAGAGTATGACCGCACAAATGATAAACATAATGAATACAAAACTATTTTGCCTCAAAATATATTGCGCGGATTTCTTTAGATCATTCTTATCTGCAATGGTGTCTACACGTTGATCCTGCTCAAAGAAATTACGAACGCTTATCAGATCCGCCGAGCTGTTCGCTTTAACTAAAACCGAGGTTGGGCGATAGTCTATGCCTAAACTATTCACATATTCGGGTGTGCTATAAAACGAAGGATTCGAATATTGGTTAGATATTTTTAAAACCTTCATGTTCACCGATTTTTGGTTAAGCTCTGGTGCTGTAAATTCCATTTGGATTGTATCGCCTTCAGCTATATGATACTTGTCAGCGTAAGATTTGGGTATTAGTACACCATTGTTTTCTAAACGAATTCTTTGATCATTTTCATCAAAGAAATGAATAAGGTCGTTTTCTTTTTCCGTAACAACTAATGTGGCATTTTCTTTGACATCTTCTTTTATAAAGGCAACAGGAAAGGTGGATAATCTATGACTTTTTGCAATATTGGAAGGGAGATTAATCGAATCAGAAGATGTTCCTATTGCATAATCGACTCTCAAATCATAGGTATACACCTCTTCAACTTGATCAGCCACCTTCACCAAAGACATTTGTGTGCCAAATGCAGTAATCAATAAAACAGTGCTTACAACAACACCAACGGAGCTCGCAAAAGCTTTTTGTTTATTTAAAAATATATTTCTCAAAATGAGCTTATGGCTGTAGGAAATTCGGCTCCAAATACCCGGAATTTTTTCAATGAGCAGCTTCTTCATCTTCTTTGGCGGTTTAGGGCGCATCGCCTGGGCTGCACGTTCATTTAATATCATTCTGCCACTAAAGTAACATGACAGGATTCCAAAAGCGCTGGAGAAAATAATAGGAGGAATAATAGAAAGTACTGAAAGTGTAAATGAAATGTCAGGCATAGAGTAAGCTCTTGCATTCGACGCTGTAATTAATGGAATAAATACAATAGCGGATATGACATAACCAAGGATAGAACCTATGATGCTTGCCAGCACAGGATACCCCATATAATGAAGCATAATATTTCTGTTTTTCACACCTAATGCTTTCATAATGCCTACTTGGTTTCTTTGTGAATCAATAATTCTCGACATCGTAAGGAACAGAATAACTGCTTCAATTAAAAAGAGAACAAGAGGTATAACCTTACTCATCAATTTATTATTATGTATCGTTTGGTTCAATTGAGAGTAATTGAAAGACCGTTCTTTACTTTCTTGGCTTAAATAAGGGAGTGGTTTGGATTGTTCCTCAATGTTTTGACCTATTTTATCAATATCGTGACCCTCTTGCGCCTCAATCATGACTTCATTATAGTAAAAGCCGTCTGCGATTGCAGGAATTGTCTCTTCACTAATATAAGCGATTCCGCTGGTTTTATGGTCCTGCGTTTCGTTCTTTTTAGTATGTTCAACATTCTCAATCAAGCCGCTAATTGTAAAATTAAAGCTTCTTCCATTCCTGCTAATACTGATTGTGTCACCTAGTTGAAAATGATGTTCCTTGGCATAAGCGGAATCTATTACGATTTCATCCTGTTTTGACGGGATATTGCCCATAATGATCGTAGGCGTATTTATTTCATTTTTTTCAGGAATGGAATGGATTTTCAAAATCGCTTTATAATCTTTAAAAGCTTGCGTGGCATCAAAGCTATACCGTCCTTCTATTTTATGAATACCTGCAATCTCGCTTAGACGAGCTACATCATCGCTTGAAATTTGGCTGTAGTATACATTTAAGTCACTTAGATGATGTTCTTTAAAATAACCCTTCGTATACGCGCCAAGATTGTCGCTCAAAGTTACAAGCCCCGTATAGAAGAAAGCTCCTACTGCGATAACCAAAACAAAAGCTGTAAATTGTCCTATCGATTGTTTGATATCTCTTAATGATTTCAAAAATAATTTCATAATTACCACTCAATCCCTTCAACACTTTGTTTTTCCTCATTTATAGTGATGCTCTCTATCATTCCGCTTTTAACCTTTATGACTTTATCAGCCATAGGAGCAATCGCAGAGTTATGCGTGACCACAACAACGCATTTTTTCGTATCTTTGTTCAAATCTTGAAGAAGCTTCAAGACAGACTTGCCCGTTACATAATCCAAAGCTCCGGTTGGCTCATCACAAAGCAGCAGTAAAGGATTTTTGGCAACCGCTCTCGCGATAGCAACTCTTTGCTGTTCCCCTCCAGATAACTGGGAAGGGAAGTTTTTGATTCGGTCTTTTAATCCCACTTTATGTAAAATATCTTTAGCGTCCAAATGGTTTTTGCATACTTCCGTCGCAAATTCAACATTCTCTAACGTGTTTAAATTCGGAATCAAATTGTAAAATTGAAATACAAAACCTATCTTTTCACCACGGTATTCTGTTAATTTTTTTTCGCCTAATCTTGTGATTTCATGGTCACCAACAAACACTTGACCTGAAGTAGCTGTATCCATTCCGCCAAGTATGTTCAAAATTGTACTTTTGCCGGCACCACTTGCACCTAAAATGACAACGAATTCCCCTTCTGCTATGGAAAAATCAACACCCGCTAGCGCCTTTATTGTCACTTCACCTATGTTGTATTCTTTAGTTACATTTTTGAAATCGATTAACTTTTTCACTACTTTCATCTCCTCGTATCCTATTTTTTTAGAACATGGTTTGTTGTTTCACCGGTTAACTTATGGAGGCAACGCCCCATTACTGCACTATTTTTCCATCATATACCATCCAAAAGAAATGACCTTCCCTCAGTCGATGTATTTTGCGCTCGGTCTCCAGAAGGAGTTTGATCGATCTATTGTCACGGTATCGCCAACAAAATCTGATGATAGCCTTCAGTTATGATTGTTAACTCCACTTGCTCACAAAAAAAGGAGCAGCCTGTAATAGGCTACTCCTCTTGAATAATAACTTTTCACTTAAGCTTCAGCTCAATTTCTTAATCAGTTTCTCCACACGCTTTCGTTTTGTATCCTTTTCAATATCGCCCAGTCGTGAGGAAAGCGTCTTTATGAAAAGGGCTTTGTTATTATCGTTAACGATGGCTATTGCATTCTCCGCATACATTGGTAGCTGATTGGTCGGACATTTCTTAAGCTGTTCGATGAGTAATGTGAATGCATGATCCGCATATGGTTTGAGCGAACAAAGTTTAATCAGAATACTTACCCCGTGATCTTTGGTGATTACTGAACCTTTGTCCGTAATATCAACAATTTTCTCAAGTGCTAAATATATGACTTCCGGATTTTCAAGAGTTATCGCATCTAGTGCTGTCATAGCCCCCCAAACAAGTCGATTGTTTCCATGATCAAGCAATGTTACGAATTCTTTGCAGTATTCAGCAATTAAAGATGGCCTAAGATCTCCAATCTCATAGAGAACTTTAATGCAATCGCTTTGGATGTTCTTGTCATTGTTATGCAAGTTATCAACTAGTTCTATTACCGCTCCCTTATCATCTCGATCGGCAATATATTTCGCTAGCTCCTGGTTAGGACCTTCGTCTTTGCGGTTAAGTGACGATGCTAATTTGTCAATTATGGTCATCTGTTTTTCTCCTTCAAAAAATCTATTGCATAATTCAATTCCACGTCTTGCCCATCGATATATTTCATCTTAAACGTTTGCTCATTCATCGGAACCGTGATATCGGGAGCCGCTCCGCCAAATCCGCGTTCATCGCTATCGCCTTGAATCGTTTTGTCTTGATTAAGAGATCTGCCATCCGGAAACTGTACGATATATCCTCCCGGCATTTTCATTTCTATAGGAGCGGATACGACTCCGAACGAACCGTTCGTGGACGCAAAGCCGATAATCTTGACATTTTGCATTCCTTTTAAGAACAAAGGCAGTCCTTCCCCTGAGCTCGCGGTGTTAGAATTAATGAGGACCGCGATTTTCCCTGAAAAGTAAATATGCGAAGGATGAATGGTTCTGGTTTCGGCGCGGTTGATTTCGAAACGACCCGTATTTCGATTGTAGTAACTGACGTATTCATAGATCTTCTTTTCGTTCACAAAATGTCCTGCCATTTGGGCAACAAGGTCGTCGTCTCCGCCCGGATTATCGCGTAAATCGATGATGATTCCCTTTACACTTTTCTCTTGAAACTCTTTTAATAGGTCGTCCAGCGCTTGTGCGGGATCGGATTGCGTCGTTCCGGGAAGAAAATATCTGATTTTCACATACCCGTATTCCTCTCGAAGGACCTCGCCTTCTACGGGAGGATCTTCTTTTTTTAGCTTAATTTTCGTTTTCTTCAAGGTCTCGTATTGATCGTCGTAGGCTGTAAGCGTCGCAGTCTTGCTCGCTTCATCATCCCGATTCCGAAATTCGACTTGGATTTCTTTGCCGATTGGAGCTCTTGCCAAGAAACGCCCTTGATTTTGAATTCGATCTCCTTCGGTTGCCGATGGGTTCTCGCTCCAGGACGTTTGGTCCAATGCTTCCCGAACGTTTTTCCCGTCCCACGAAATGATTTCGGCTCCGAGCTTGATTCCGCTTTTGTCAGCCGGGCTGCCAGCTAACAGTAAGCTAACCAATACTTTGCCGTTATCCAATTGAACGGCGCTAATTCCGAATCCGCCGCCGACTTCATTTTTAAACGTGTTATTATCGTCGTAAAGATGTTCATTCGCGATTTCGATATGTCCGTCGCGGAAAGAAAAGAGGTAATCCCTTAAAGTTTTATAGTAGAGGCTCGGATCATGGTTGCTTTCCGCTTGGAGGAAAAGAGGCTCGTATTTCTTTTTCTTTGCCTCCCAATCGATTTTTTTCCAGTCTCCAAAAGGGTATTCGGCAGACAGTCTTTCGTTCATCGCGATAAAAGCTTTGGAATAGCTCTTATGGCTTAAATCGCTCACCGGATTGTATCGAACTTCTCCCGCAACGGTTAATGCCAATAGCGTAGGAAGAGTACCAAGGACGCAAACGATAACCATGACGAAGCGAAATTTCGAAGACATCGGCTTAATGGCCGGTTTAAAGACTCTTCTCGCAGTACTTAAGAATAGGATGGCCGTAGAGGAGTAAATCAACAGAGCCAGTAAAGAGGCGTCGCCTTTCATAAGGCTAATAATCGCAATGATTACACCTGCGCTCGGTATAAAATCCAACCAGCGGTTATTTTTGAGAATGGGCCAAGCATACCTCAGCAAGACGAACAAGTTTAGTGCACATAAGATCATTTCCCAGACAGTCAACCATTTTAATGAATCGATAACATCTTGAATAAAGCTCATCGTTTCTATTCCTCCGATCAGTTATATGTGAATCGAACTGAGTGTATTGGAGAAATATGAACGGAGCGTGAACTTATTTGCAAATGGCGGAATCGTTATGCAAGGCAGCGGGAAGCGTCACGGTAAACGTCGTGCCCAGTCCGACGGTGCTCTTCACCTCTATGCTTCCGCGATGGAGAGCAACGATTTTGTGGGAGATGGCAAGTCCGAGACCATTGCCGCTTCGGTCTTGGGCCCGCGACTTGTCCGCTTTGTAGAAGCGCTCGAAAATAGAGCTTAAATCGTCCGGCGCAATGCCGATCCCGGAATCGCTTATCGCAACGGCAATCTCATGAGGATGAGGCCGGCTGATCGCGATGAGAACTTGACCGGCGCGGGGCGTGAACTTGATGGCATTCCCGAGCAAATTCATCCAAACTTGATTGAGTTGATCCCGGTCGGCCGTTATCCGTGCGCCAGCTCCCGAAGGGGACTCTATGTCGACGCGAATGCGTTTGGCCGACCACTGAGGCTCGCACGCGACGATGACTCGTCGAATTTGCTCATCTAGTTTATACGATTCCATCTCGAACGGATGATGATCCGATTCAAGGGAAGCGAGCTTCAGCAAATTATCGCTGAGTCTGGATAATCTGTCGCTCTCGGTAACGATTATATCCAAGTATTGGACGCGATCGTCCTCTGCAATAAACAGATTGCCATCTTTTAGCGCCTTCGCGAATCCGGAGATGGAAGTTAACGGAGATTGGATTTCATGGGACACGTTTGATACGAAATCCTGTCGCATCCGCTCCAATTGCTTGATTTCCCTAGCCATGTCGTTAATGCTCCGCGAGAGAGTTCCGAGCTCGTCTCCGCGATTGATTTTCAACTCAACCTCAAAGTCCCCTTTGGCCAACCGCTTAGTCGCTTCCGTCATCGCTTGAAGAGGCTTCACCAGATATCTGCCGGCAATGAGAATACATAAGCTTCCGATCGCAAGCATGAGGAACAGAATAGTGAATAATAATCGAAAGATCGTAATTTCGTTCTTGGAAGAGCTCTGCAAAATTAAAGCATAATGTTTTCCTTCGGAAGAAAACGGAAGGCCGACGAACGTACCGTTATCTTTTCCTTGCGAACGGTACGGTTCTCCGCGCAGTACCATGCGAACCGATTCCGAGTTAATCGCTTCGACCTTCTTGCCTTTGGTCGGGACATAGGAGTTCATCCCGCCATTGCCGTCGTAAAGCTGCAAGGTATAGGAAACCAATTCAGCCATATCATTCATGAACACATCCAAATCCGGAGGATTCGTTTGCTCGTACACGCGTATTATACGATCACCTGCCGCGGTCATATCGTTTTTACCCGTAGCGTTCAGATCATTCTGGAATAGAGCAAGGGCGAGAAGAAGGGATGAGATCAAGCTGATGACGATGGCGGCCAGAAAAGTCAGCACGACGCGAACGTATAACGATTTCATCCCGGATTCACCGCCAGACGATAGCCGACGCTGCGTGCCGTTTCAATGCGAAAATGGCGGACGTCCCCGGCAAAGCGTTCCCGAAGCCGCTTGATATGTACATCGACGGTTCGATCGTCGCCTTCGTAATCCATGCCCCAAATCTGGGTAATCAGCTGCTCTCTCGTAAAAATCTGCCCCGGGTGGCCGGCAAGCATGAACAGCAGCTCGAATTCTTTCAGCGGCAATGCTAATTCCTCTTCTCCCCGCATGACCTTATACGTTTTCCGATTCAGTACGATTTCGCCCAACGGTATGACCTGGGACGAGGCAATACGGGATCGCTTCAGTAACGCTTTAACCCGCATCACAAGCTCAACTGGATCAAACGGCTTCGTCATATAATCGTCAGTCCCGAGCTGGAAGCCTTTTATCTTTTGACCCGATTCGCCCTTGGCCGTTACCATCAGAAGCGGAATGTCGGGATCGCTTTTCCGAATTTCTCTGCACAAATCCCATCCGTCCATATGCGGCATCATAATGTCGAGGATGACCAGATCGATTCCTGAACCTTTGACGATAGCATGCGCATCGATTCCGTTGTCCGCCTCGGTCAGATTGAATCCTTCATTCTTCAAATAAAGGCGCATCAAGGCGCGAATGTTAGGATCATCGTCCACGATAAGAATATTGACCATATAAACAATCCTCCACTTGGAAAACGATAGCCTTACGTTTGAATGTTGAACGCTGCAATCCCCAACTTATATTTACTGGACGGACCACGCGGTCGCATTCGGACACAATCAGAAGCACAATATAAAAAGCAGCCAAAACGAATACAATACGGCTGCTTTAAAAGTATAACATCTTCTGATTGTCTGGAGCTTTAAAACTCAATTTTCTGGTAAAAAAATGAACCAAGCATTGTGACATCACAACGATTGGTTCATTACCATCAAACACGATTTCTATGATTGGGGACTATTCCATACTGTACTAGGAACCTCTCGACGCAGCACAGGTGCAACCTCGGTGGCAAATCGTTCAATTTGCTCACGTTGCTCCATTTCTGACAAGCCATCTACACTGATGCTGACCACTTGGTGCCCATAAGCTTCATGATAGTTTAAAATCTTCTCGATCACTTTATCAGCGCTGCCGATCAAGGCAGGCCCATTTTGTACATTGTCCTCGAGGTCTTTGAAAGGCGAGTTGTTGTGCTGCGATGCAGCCGTTGCATGGAAAGCATCGTAATAGGGCCTATATCGTTTGACTGCTTCCTCTGTGGTGTTAGCTAGATATAAGCTTCCAAATCCCGAGCCAACCATTGCTTTTTGAGGATCATGGCCGTAATGGGCCAATCTCTCGCGATAATGATCGATTAATGCTTTATATTTAGCCTGGGGGTGAAACGTATTGGAGGAAAAAATCGGTTCACCATATTTCGCAGCTAATTCGGTCGACAGCGTACTAGATGCGCTTCCATGCCAGACCGGAATTGAATGTTGAAAGGGCCTTGGCTCGGTAGTCACATTATCAAGCGGTGAACGGTAGCGCCCCTGCCAGGTTACGTTCTCTTCGTTCCACAAGCGCTTCAGGAGTGCATATCGCTCTGCAAGGGATTCCCATTGTTCGTCTTCGGTAATTCCAAAAAGCGGATAGTGGCGCGGGTCGTTTCCTTTGCCAATAATCATCTCGAGTCGACCTCCCGAGAGATGATCCAGTGTGGCATAGTCCTCAGCAACACGCACTGGGTCGAGAACGCTTAGAACGGTAACTGTTGTTAGCAAACGAATCTTTACGGTTCTGGCAGCAATCGCGGTCAGAACGACTGGTGGCGAAGATGAGATAAACGGTGCTCCATGCCGCTCTCCAATGCCATAAGCATCAAAGCCGAGTTCTTCAGCAAGGACAGCCTGTTTAAGTACGTTCTCAAATTTCTGATGAGTGGTCAATGTTTCCCCGCTTACAGCATTCGGTATATTCATCATTAGGCTAAACAAAGCAAATTTCAAGATTTGCACTCTCCTCTCTAAGCCAGACTCCATCTCTAATAGGTTCATTCTAAACCTACCCTTTTTGAACATAAAAAAAAGCATGGATTTAATAATCCATGCTTCCGGTTGTCCAGCCAGCTTGTAATTCCGATTAGTTTAATGTGTTTTATATTTTTTAAGTTATCATCGTTACACAGCATTGTCAATCAACGCTTTTTGACCCTTCTTCTTGGGGTTTTATAGCTTTATTCGTCGCGACTCACACGAAAACCTTGATCGGGACCCATGCCATTTGCCTCAAAATTGCTCAGATAAGATAACTCGCCAACATCACCAAGCCAGCCTCCGCCCTTCACAACTCGGGTAGAGTTACTATTGCTTTCCGAGTCTCCAAACCCGTTCCAGCACCATTCCCTTACATTACCTGACATGTCATAAAGCCCTAACTCGTTGGGTTTCTTCACACCGATGGATTTTGTTTTGTTATGGTTGTTCTCTACTATAGGCCAGTTCCATTCTCCTGATAACATTTTATCTCCAGCGTTTTTCCAATACCATGCTACATCATCTGCATTATTGCTTCCGCTGTAGGTGTAACTTTTGCTCTTCTGACCACCACCTGCAGCATATTGCCACTCTGCTTCTGTCGGCAATCGGTAACCATTCGCTCCTGCATTGATCGTTACTGTCCATTTTAGAATATCGTTTTCACTTGTATTTTTCGGATCTTTATTATTCTTGTCTATTGAGTAATACGGTGTTAATCCCTCTTTGATACTCCTCTTATTACAATACTCCACAACGTCATACCAACTCACCATTTCTACCGGCAAATTGTCGCCTTTGAATTCCGAGGGATTGCTTCCCATAATCTCAATCCACTCTTTTTGAGTTACCTCATATTTGCCGATATAAAAGTTCGATAATGCTACTTTTTCACCATAGTAGTTGGACTTCTTGTTCATAAACGGTCCGCCTTTGACTAAGACAAAGTCATCAGGTATTTTATGCGAAGTTTTATCAGGCTTTTCTTGCGAACAAGCGCTGACAACAACCATTATTGCTATGATAAGAAAAACGATTAGTTTTCTCATTGTTATATCTCCTTTATACGTTTAGGAAAAACTATAGTCCGTGACAGACTACAATTCTCCTCTGGAAGCATTGAGGAGCGTTTAATGGGAAACGATCTCCTCAATGCGTCCAAACTGAAGGATCCAACTGGATGGATTCTAAAAGATAATAGTCAAGTAGCATGTAGGTTCTATCATTTTTTGAAATAGATAAGGCCGCAGGCTGTGAGACCGAACGACCTTATCATGATCAAAAGATTAAACACATTCTCAACACACTAGATTCATCAGGCGCCAATCCATTGCCCTAATTGAAGATGACCTATTACCAAACCGTTACGTTAGAGCTGCCACTGCTTTGATAGCCTTCTGTCGCTAACACCTGATAAGACCAACTGCTTCCGAGATTCATTCCTTTACTCTGCCATGCACTTACGTGGTTGCCAAAAGTGATAGCGACGTTGCTGCCTGTCGCTCTCTTAGACTGGCGGACACTCCAGAACTGGGTGAACGTTTTTGTGCCGTCAATGGAAGGTGCATTGACTCGTTGCGTCGTATAAATATCGTATGTTCCTCCATCACTGGACACTGTGCCTTTAAATGTTCCTGTAGGTCTATATGTCCCCCAGCTATCAACGACGTAATATTCAATGAGTGAGTTTCTTGTCCATCCATAGAGAGTCAAATACCCATTGCCGGACGGCGCCCAGACGCCGGCATTATAGTTTATTGTTCTAGATGGTGAACCAGTATTCCAGCCTTTACCAACCACAAAATTTCCGGTGTTTGACCAGCTGACACTGTAATTTCCACCAGATCCATTAGTAGCATTTACTGTGCCGCCACCATCAGTCCAATTTTGCCAGTAGTCTGTCGCTGCACTTGCGGATACTGCAAACAAGCTGGAAATACTCATGGAAGCTGCAATAACTAGCGTAAACACTTTCTTTTTAAACTTAAACATATATTATTACCTCCTAAAATTTGGTGTTTGTCACTGCTTGCCTACATACTACTTGAATATTACCTTTTATAAATTTTTATAAATCTCTCTCCTTTCATTGTTTGTCGGTTGTTTTTACTTGCAGTACAGTGCATAACTTGTCCTGTTTCAAATAACGTGAAATCTGTCCCTCCTATCCAAAGGAATTTTTCTTTCCATACAAGACAATTCGTGTCTTGAATAACTAAATTATAGAAAGTAAGCGCATACATTACAACTTAACAAATTATAGATTTGCCCCCACATATTAACTAATATTTCGAAACGCTCATGGAACCAAGGTCTGCACCCGACCCTCAATATCGTCGACATTCCCTTTTTAAAGTAAGAGCTATCAAAAAAGCCCCTATCCTTCCGCTTGGAATGACAGGGACCCTTCGCTATAACCTATTAAGCAAATGCGAGATACGTAACTACAATACCTAAAATGAGCTAGCCTTCAACGCTTATTCTCAGCTAGATCATCTTGTTACTCCACTTTGCTTAGAGCAAGCTTTGAGAACATATCTTGAAATACAGCGTCACGGTCGATATAACTTGCGCAGCGTATCAAATGTCTTGTGCTATCCGTGCTCCAGCGGAAGTCCTCGGAAATGATTGGGCTTGGAATAAGCCGCGAAGGAACCCACTTGGGCTGATTCAGCCATGCGATAACCGAGATATCCCATATCACCCTGGAATAGGCGAAATGATCATCCTTGCAGTTTTTGTACGTCTCATAGAGGTACTCTCCAATTGCGCCGGAAGGCTTTACATAATCTCTAACCTCCGATAGTGTCGTACGAAGGTTTGAAGCGACTCCCATGCATGGGATAAGGACCAAAGGCACTCCGCAGTTCATTACGGTTCTCGATGCATGGAGATCCTGTTCGAGATTAAACTCGCGAGTGTCAGGCCAATCCAGAGCATGGCCTCCCAGCCAGACTACAACGATGCGCTCAATGATTCGCGGCTCTAGCAGAATGGCACTCGCAATATTCGTAATGGCACCGATACCGACTACATATAATGGATCATTCTTATCGCTTGCCATTGCGCGTTCTACTAGGTTTAGAGCTGCCTCGCTGCGAATCGGGGAGCTATCAGTAGGCAAATAAGCTTCGGAGCCGCGATAGACGGGGACATCCTCTCGATTCATTAGCTTAAGAATGCGAATGATTTCCTTATAGCTTTTTTCCATCCCGTCATCGGGCCCCGTAGAGAGCTCATTATGGAACGGTGCTGCATATAGAGCCTGAAGCTCTATTTTTTCTGGTGATAATAGCGCATAAATAACCGCAAATTGGTCGTCGATCTCGTTAAAGGTATCCGTATCGAGCACCATCCTAACTCTACTACCCGGTGCCTCCAACTTGCGAACCAGCTCATCTACGGGCAATGCCCCGAAATCTAGACCCATATCATCTACCTCCATTTATATAATGAATTGGCTTTTCAGCCATGCTATAATGAATTCATTTTATAAATAATTTAAATAATGTAGTAGCATCATACGGTCGTTCTATATCACGAATTGGCTACGATGACAGGAGAGCTATGAATGGCAGCCTCATTGGATTTCTTTTATCAAGAAACGAGAGCGAAGCATGAGCATATTGCAATGCATCATCATCAGTGTTATGAGCTGGTTTATTACGACTGCGGTCAGGGGACAACTCGAATCGGGGATGCCGAACATGTTTTCAAGGCAGGTGATTACGCGATAATAGCACCTTGCACGCCTCACGATGAACGGCATGGCAAACCGTCGAAGGTTATGTTTACGGGATTCACCAGCACCATCTATCCTCCCTTGAAAGAAGGAATCTACCAAGATTCCCCGTCAAGGCCTATTCTTGGCCTCATGCAGATGATGGCCAAAGAGCTTCGTGATAAGCCCCCCTTCTATAAGCAATTGCTCGATAATTTGATTTCACGCCTATATTTGGAAGCACTGCGGGCTCATCCTGCCCAAGAACCAGATAGCCGTCATGACATTATCCGATTCGCCCAGGCTTTCATCGATGAGTACTATACGCAGAAAATTGACTTCCAAGCTCTTGCCGACCAATCTGGTTATAGCTATGATCGGTTTCGTCATTTGTTCAAAGAGAAGATCAAGTTATCTCCCAGCCAATATATTTTGCAGCGTAGGATTGAGCACGCCAAAACAATGCTTAGGCATACCCCCTTGCAAATATCGGTTATCGCGATGGAATGCGGCTTTTCAACGGATGCGCAGTTTTGCAGCCTGTTTAAGCGAGAAACGGAGATAACCCCGAAGCAGTATAGAGAGCTCGCCGGTAATTAGAGGTGAATGAGTTACTTATTCTCATAACGTATTAAGCCGTAGTTCATAAAAATACTGCACAATGGGATGCTTTAACATCATCTTCTCGGCCATGTTTAAAAGCCGCTTTTTCCCAATTCGTCTGTCCACCAAAGCTAGAATATTTAATAAAATATCATTGCTCTCTAGGCTTTCCTCTATAGAAGTGGATAAAAACTTATTAGCGACAACGACAAAATTTGATTTACTTAATGATGATTGTGCTGAAAAAATTTCCTTAGCATATTCGGATAGTTTTCTGCTTCTTGCCATTACTTTTAGACGATCCTCAGGAACTTTCCCATTGGTATCTTTTCTCACCGCTTCAATTTCTTCATGGTTGATAGGAATTTCGATAGCTGAATCATTCTTAATTTCCAGCTCCGTCTGATACCATCTAATTAAAGTAGTGCTATCACTCATACTGAGTACGTTCTTTTTATCTACCGCAATATAACATTGACCAGCTTTGTCAGGTAAATAGCGATAGCTGGTTGCACGATATTCGAACCTGCCAAGTAAAGCAGGAGATAGAAAACTCTCAAGCTGTTGCTTCAATTTGCTCCAGGACATATTGCCTCCTAATTTCTATGTTCTATATAATAAATACCTATTAAGGGATTCGTAGCATGAAAAAACCTCCACCGCTGTGAGTGGAGGCCAACATAACGCTTGTTATCCATTATAACAAATTCTAACGTTTATTGACGGTTTCTAAATATTACCCTATTGAGCGCTGCTGAGCCGATCCATCACTTAATCTCAGCCAAGTATCAAACGTTTTGGATCCCTGTTGCAATTCAATCACTCTTGCACCAATTGGAATATCCGTATCCCATATAATATAGCTTGAAGAGCGTCCATAACAAAGGCGAATGCCCTGATGCTCGCCCGAATAATCATTTCCGTGATCATGCCCCGCAAAGGTTCCCATAACATCGCCCATCTCTACCATTGCGGAAAATAAACCGCTGTTAATACGAGGGCAAGAAACCTCTTCTCTTTTTTCGCCATGGCACTCAGACTTATCCCATACCTCTTGATACTCTGGCAATGGAATATGGAAGAAAGCTAGGGAAGGAATAGGTTGTCCTCCATTCTGATCGGTGAATGCCTTCGATTGTGCCGCATACCAGTCAATTTGATCTCTGCGAATCCAATCGTATCCATGAATGTGAGGAAGGGCAGAGTAACTGCCGCTATCCAAAAAATATAAAGCTGCCGCGAAACGTTCATCACTACCCTGTATGCTCAACACATAATTGCCTACACCGCTGACATGCTCAGCCGTCCGTTCAGCGGCGCAATAGCTATGGCTCAGTTGAATATTCATAAGCTGTTCCCTTGTAATTCCCGCTTCCGAGTCGTGATTGCCGAAAATAGCAACCCAAGGGACTTTCATCGCTTCTATAGTCGATACTACATCTCGGAATGACTGCTCTGGATTGCTGCAGCGCAAACTGCCGATGACATCACCTGCAAATACAACAAGATCAGGCTGCTCCGTCTCCATGACGGTTCGCATCATGTTAGCGGTTCGCTCATTTAGGTCAGCGGCATCATCCATATACTCAGTGTCAGAAAACTGGACTATTTTGAATGTACCGTCAGTACGGAATTTTAATGCTTTATTCATTCCGAATCTCCCCAACATAATAAAATGATAGCTCCTTAATAGCAGGCTCGCCTTGCGACTTTGTCACGGTTAGAGAGACGCCTCGAACTTTAACAGGCGGAATTCGTACAATAGCCTTATGACCAATATTTTGTCCCTCATATACCGTTATGGTACGATGCGATTTCTCTGTCATAATATTGATTTGAAAACTCAAAATATGCTCCCCAGAAGATAAATCCTCTTGAATAACAATATGATCAATCAGATGTGGATGAGCAGGCTCATAAACCCATTCATTCTGGTTGTGAGTACATTGCTCCAAGGTCGCGATAGGGCTGTCAAATCTTCTTCTAATTTCTGCGCCCATTGCAGCGAGTCGGCTTGTGTCTTTCGAAGGCAGCAAGCCTTGTCTATCCGGGCCGATATTCAGCAGCAAATTCGTACCGCGCCCTACCGAATAATAGTATAAGCCCATGAGCTGATCGAGACTTTTGATCGTATGCTCGTCGCTATCGCTATAAAACCAATTCGCTCGCATCTGCACATCACATTCCGCAGGCAGCCATAGCTTATCTGTCAATGCTTCCTTTTCCTCGGTCATGATCGAAAACTCAAGCGAATCCACAACATTCCAACAAGGAATCGGCGCAATGCCATCCTCATTCCCGACCCACCGGAAATCAGGATCTCCCATATTAAAAATTAAAATATTCGGTTGAAGGCGACGAATTTCTCCAATGATTCGTTTCCAATCATATTCATGATCCTCCGAGCCACAACCGTCAAACCACAAAATATCAATCTCTCCATATTGACCTAGCAGCTCTGTAATTTGATTTACAAAATAATCATCGTAAGCGCTTGCATCCTGGTTATAGAAATCCGCAGATCCGTCAAAAGGAGAATAATATAAACCAGGCTTTACATCATATTTTCGACAAGCCTCTATAAACTCCCGAACAACATCACCCTGACCATCCTTCCATGGCGATTGTTTCGTAGAGAACGAGCTATACTTCGACGGCCAATTAGAAAACCCATCATGATGCTTAGCCGTAAGTACAGCATAATTCATTCCGGCTTCCTTCGCCGTACGGATCCATTGCTCACAATCCAATTGCTGCGGGTTAAACAACTCGGGGGACATGCCTCTTGGATCAAAATCTACGTACCCTTCATAAAACGTTCGTAGACCAAAGTGCACAAATAATCCGAACTCCCAGGATTGATACTCGAGTTGTTTCGGGCTTGGCTTAATAATAGAATTTACTGTCATCTTAAGCACCTCTTCTTCATTAATGGAGTATTTTTATTCACACTAGGAAATAAGCTACTAACACATTTTCACTTTATTGTGATATTCATTCGAGCTAACACCAGTATATTCCTTGATTTTTTATAAAACTAAACCAATTTCCGATACTTTACCTCTAGAGTAGCAATTTCATATACTTTTTTTATCGGAATTAATCAACAACTCTTTAGACTTTTTCATGCGCACGTTTAATAAATAATTATTAAAGAAGATGCCTTGTTTGGCTTTAAACAGCTTATCTAGACAAACAGGGTGAAGATGTATTTGTTCTGACAATATACAAACAAGAGCTCTTTATATTGCATAAAGCGCGTACTATCAGCTAAATCTAACTAGAATAAATTATCGTGATGACCTCTGATCTCTTGAACCACACGCAGCAATTGCACCATTTTTTTGATTACAGTAGCTTGTACGGACGGTTTTGGCATTGAGTCATCTACGAATTATTTCTTATGCTTCTGAACTGGTTTGAAGAATGTGGACTTTTGTCCATATCATAGACATATGGTAGGGATAAATGTGGTATGGTAATAAATAGTTTACTTACACAGGAATACTTATAAATTATGCAACGGGATGCGATACAAAGAAATTCACACCTATTAACGGTTATTCGCAAAGAGACTATACATTGCTGGTATATAAAAAGGAGTTCTCACCATGAAAAGATTTTTAGCCATTTTCACATTATTATTTTTAACAGTCTCATTACTTTCCGGTTGTTTAATTCAAAATAAAAAAGATAATGATGCCACTAATTCTACGAATAAGAGTGAAGCTATCACATATACAAGTGAACAAAAGGACTTATTAAATGCAATATCCAATAATAGTTTCTCGAAAGAATTACCAAAAGAATATACTCTGTCAGCTAGTATTGATTTATTAAAAGAAAATGATGCAGATCGGATCCAATATGAAATTTTCATAGAAAAGACAATAATAAAGATGGAAAATCTTATAATGTCTTTCTATCTTGAACCAGAAATGATTGATAAATTAAATACAAGTTCTGTTTACCAATCCAATACACTGAATGATATGGCTATAGGAATAGCACCTACTGGCGACGCCCTTGGGGCAACACTGGGCAGAGCATTTATTTTAGATAAGAACAAAATTGATTTAGAAACCAAAGATATATACAAAACAATTTACACAAAAATATCTTACGGTGATAAAGATAATAGAGTAGAGAACTATATAAAATTAAATGCGACAGCATCTGTTGAAATACAAAATTATTTAAATAAATATTTAAATAAATAAAAATATGAAATTTACAACTAAACCTTATGAGCGTACTGATATTTCAGAGGAATATCACACAGGTGTGAAAAAAAAAAGGTTCATTTGGGGATATTCTCCTCCTGCTTCTCGACACTAGTCTGGATAAAAAGAAAACCTTGAAGGTTTCATCCCTCAAGGCCAGTCATATTTCCACTTACTATACAACTCAAGCCTATCTGCTTCAAGAAATTGTAACGACAATTTGTTCACTGCACCAAAATTAGTGAAATTCACACGTGCTTGTGCAAGAGACATGTGGTTAGGAGAACTATAGTATTGTAGGTCTGTGTTTCCATCATCTTCCCAAAAACATACTGGACATATGTCATATTCGCCTTTTTGGGGAAGCGTCTTATATTCACAACAAGGACAAGTTATTAGTTCCTCTTGCACTCCCTCTACCACATGACTAGTGTATAATATCTCTGATATTTTTTTAGATAAAAATTCATTCCTAACTCCAATATATTTTACTTTTAGTGCTTCGATAATAAGTGAATTGTATCTATCATCCATTACATACTCTGGTGGTTCTTCAGAATTCAATATTTCATACTTAAGCAAATCCGGTAAATTGTTAAAAACAGCATCTTCTTGATCGATTCCCCACCAGTTTAACAATACTTCATACCGTAATGTATTAGGCATTATGTTAATCATATTTTTGATAATATGTAGAATTGCATCTTCACGTTCCAATCTGTTACACCTCACTTTAGAGGGTTATGTTGTTTTATTTTGAAATTTAGACGTGAATACCCTTAGATTTTTTTAGCAATCCTTTCTGTCTCAAAATTTCTAATTTATGATATGGAATGCTGTTAAGAAGTCCTCCCTTTGATACATCCAATCCTTCCCAGTCCACATAAACAATGAAATCGTCTGTAATGGGAATAGACTCTGACCAATCAAGCTCGTTTATGGCATAAGCAACCTCATGCCAAAATTTCTTTCCTTGCACCCACCAATTGCTTTTAAAACCCCAATAGTTGATGAGTTTTCTTAAATTTTCAAGCAATTCACTATTGTTTATAGAAACCTGATAATTACCTGGATGCTCTCCAGAATTCCAGAATGTATGTAGACCTTTGTTCTGTTCAAGTTGCTCCATTCTAATTTTTTCGAGACCTGGATGGTAAATTGGATCATATAAACCATTGGGCTCACCGTGTAAATATATCGCTACGAAACAAAGTCGTTCTCCCGATAATTGTTGGCGAATACGATCAAATAGTGACACTGTTTCTGCAATTAATCCCTTCTTAACTACTTCACGTAAATGAACAGCTTCAGGCTTGGAGATATTGATGTATAGTAAACCTTGTTGATTATCAAGTACTTTGTATAAGGCTCCAGAAGCATCATATTCAAAATACGTATTTACTCTAGATTCATAACCTCTTTTCCCGCTAAACTGAGGATGATGAACACAAGAAAGTCTTTCATTCTCATATATGTATTCCTCAAAACGATACCAAGAATCTTCAACAATTAATCCATGACGTACAATAAATTCTACACAACTAATTGGCCGGTCATCCTCGATTTTGTATTCTTTTATCGAATCAATTTTACCATTCGTATACACTCTTGTTAGAATAAATGAATCATCATACTCCGTATAACCATGAGTATCTTTCATCCCATCACATGCTGAAACTATTATTCTTCCTCTGTTATCAAAACCATAGTAGGATTCCGATTCTTTCTTCGATATGCTTCCTCTCTTCTGGCTATTTCGTTCAAACCAGAATGGTTCAAAATCATATCGTTTGTTAATCGTATATTCTTTCCTATCTATACGTCCTACAGCCGCATTTTTATATATTTCATAGTTTTGCTCAGCATCTATACACAAATTAAAAAAATATTGCACATCGATCAAGAAATTCAACCCTTTCAATACATTTCTCATTATCCTAAATTCAACAATTAATGACATTTCCCTGCACTTCGTCATTTAGATAATAAAAAGACCGATGATTTTCATCAGCCTTTTTCGTCAATTATCTCTTCGCCTTATAAAACCATAGGTTCTAATCGGATGGCATCCGACGTTTGGGGACGAAATTCTCCCCCGCTTTGTCTCCTCCTGCAAACCAATCTCTTGGGTCGGAATCCATATAACAACTCATACAAGAAATGGTCAGAGTCTGCCTAAAATCAATATTGAAGGAGAATCGTTCCTTGAAGCGAGCTCCAAAGAGGAACACAGTCAAAATAAGCGATCCCCCATAATTAGGGAGATCGCTTTATCATTTTGAGAAATCCGATTTCGTAGATCTTATTTTGCTCCTGGTATTTGTGGACTTGTTGACGATGGTGATCTTTTTGAGTTTGTTTCTAATTCTTGATCTGTTTGTGGCGATGGTGCAGGATGTGCCTTAATGTATTCGAGTACATTGTAGATTTGTTCTGCTGCCTCAGCACGAGAGATTTCAGCTTTAGGATGGAAGTTCCCTTGTTCATCTAGTTTCACTACGTTATAAGCTAGCGCCCGCTGGATGGATCCATCATAATCAACTGTTATATCCGTGCTATCGTTAATCTGGGCAGGAACAAGCTTAATCTTTGGAAGATTGCTATGCGTTTCAATCGTGCTAATAAGCTGGTGAGTGAACTCTTCACGCGTCCATTTCTTGTTAAGATTCAGATCGGCTGGCAGTACGACTCCATTAACGCTTGCCGTAATTAAGGCATTCGCATACCAAGCATTGTTGTCTGCGTTTTTGAAATAATCCGTAGCTTTAGGTTCTACAAGGAATCTTACTAGATCTAGATTCAAATTTGCGGCATTAACGATAAGCTGAATGCCTTGTGCCGCTGTGATGGTGTCATTCGGGGCAAATAAGTCGTCTGAAATACCATGGACTAAGCCTTGTTCTTGTAAGGCAACAATTTTATCTTTTACCGCGATATTCGTTATATCCGAGAAAGGGTTGGCAGCTGCATAGCTGTGACCTACAAAGGTTAATGATAATGCGGTAATAGTGGACATAGTAATCATTTTGAATTTTGTTTTCATTTCTTTCACCTCGTAGAGTTTTTAGTTAAAATTCAAATATTTCATTCGTTGTTTCTGATCTCGCCCTTACATTAGTAATACAATCGAAGAGCCTATTATTTTTCACACTAAAAAAATTTTTATGGACGATAGATTAAAAAAGAGTGCTAAGGCTATCTCCGAATTCGAGATGAGCTAGTGAAGGCAAAATAAAAAGGAATGAGCCCGGTACAGTACCGAACTCATTCCCAGAATGTCGCCTTTGAAATATTTTAGTGGATGTCCTTTTTCTTAAAGCTGCCACCTTTTACTTCAGCAACCTCGTACACCATGATGAAAGCATTTTCGTCAATCTCACGAATAATTTCTTTCATTTTTCGCTCTTCCAGACGGTTAATGACGCATGTGATTTCTTTAAAATGCTCATTTGAATAGCCGCCTTGCACCACACTATACGTAGCGCCGCGACCCAAGCGATTGCGAATCGTTTCAATCATGCTTTCAGGATGCTTGGTAATGATCTTAAACGTTTTAGCTCCGCTGAGGCCTTCTTCGACGATATGTATCACCTTGGAAGCTATAAAATAAGCAATACCCGATAATATAGCACCCTGTAATCCAAATACCGTCGAGACGACGATAAATACGAATACGTTCAGGAATAAGATAAGATCGCTTGTACCGAAAGGAAGCTTCCGGGAAAGCAATACCGCCAACATATCAATGCCATCCAGCGCGCCGCCGTTCCGAAGAGCAAGACCCATCCCCAAACCGATAATGATGCCTCCAACAACGGTGACGAGGAGCGTATCGCCTTCTACAATCGGAGTAATATGGTGCATAACGACGGTACCCACGGCCAGTGAAGCAATACCGATCACGGAATATATCGCGAAGCTTTTTCCAATCTGTTTATACCCTAAATATACGAACGGTATATTCAGAATCGCAATGAGAAGTCCCAAAGGCAACCCGAATAGATTCGACCCTACGATGCTAAGACCCGTCACGCCGCCGTCCGATACATTGTTCGGAATTAATACTGCCTCAAGGCCATAGGCCGTAATAAAAGCACCGATGACAACAATGAGTCCTCGCAGCACCGCGACCAATACTGCTGTCTGTTTATTCTCTTTCTTCATTTTAAACCTCATTTCCTATTCTCGTTTCTTTAACTTCACTAAATGTAAACATTTTTCCCTTTAAAATTTTAAATATCAATTCGCCTAAAGTCAATTATTACATTCCTATAGTGGCTCGTCTACCCTACGCAACCCACAACAAACCGCAACCACTTCATAACAGAAGAGCAAATGCGACCTCGAACTAGAATTCTAAACCTACTCTCCATACAAAAGCCTTAAATCAAATGATGAAGCATATAACAAAGATCTTCTTCATCTGATATTGCCAATTGGCTTATATTAGGAACTTTTCAAGTTGTAATAAATTGCTTAATACTTTCTTTCAATGTAGTGACTGGACCGCCAATTATTCTTTCCAAATCTGCTGAGGTCGAGGAAGTATTAATCTTGCCTAAAAACCCATATATCCAGTTTTGGATCTGAGGATCTTGACGGATTGAAACGGGTTTACCTGAAAGTTCAGACAAAACTATCGCAAGATCAGTGAAGGTCCAAGGACGAGGTGCAGTAAGTTCATATGTCTTATTCTGATGACCTGGTTCGGAGAGAACTACTGCTATTCCTAAAGCAAGATCCTTACGTGTCACAGTATTAAATTTCCACTCTCCGGGGTAAATGCTTAGTTCACCTGTAGCTATGGCAGTATCCAAACCAAGTACTCCAACAAAATCAGTATATAAAGAATTTCTGAGAAAAGTATGTGGAATTCCTGATGTGAGAATAGCCTGCTCAGTAGCCAAGTACAAATTAGTGGGTGGAATTGAGCCATTTCCTAGAAAAGCAAAGCTTGTAAATAGGAGTTGTTCCACTTGCGATTTTTTCGCAGCTTCTATGACATGCGCATGTTGACGCAACCTAATGGTATCATCCTTATTAGAGCTTGAAATTAATAATAGCTTAGAAGCTCCGGTAAATGCTTGATCAAGAGTTTCACGTTTATCGTAGTCACATAGTCGCACTTCAATTCCTTGCTCAAGAAATTCTTTGGCGTTCTCAAGGTTCCGAACACAGGCAACAATTTGATCTGCCGAAACTTTCTGAAGGAGTTGCTTGATAATTAAACTTCCTAATTTACCATTGGCACCTGTAATGACGATCGACATCAAATTTCATCCTTTCTGCTATAATTTTAGTTAAGCACTTAACCAAATACCTAAAAAATGTCACTTTCTTTGTAGTTTATTTAATAAAACAAGGAGTTGTCTCAATTCATGCTCTTCCAGCACTTTCATTTTTTCGGCAATCCTTTGACGATTTTCAGGTAAGTTTTTCAACAGGAGGCTCTGGCCTTCACTTGTTATTGAAATCACCGTTTTTCTACCATCCATAGGATGGCTTGCTCGGCGAATTAATCCGTCATTTTCTAACGGGATAAGCAAAAGACTAATATTTGGTTTGGTTACGCCAATTTTCTTAGCGAGCATCGAGGGTAGTATCGTGCCTCCTTCCTTCATAATTTCAACCAAAATTCGAATTCTAGCACCATTCAAACCTTTGGATTGCCAATATCTTTCCGATACATCGACTAAATTTGCCGTTACTTCAACTAAGGAAAAAAAAGCGAGCGAATGTAAAGGTAAATCATGAATGTATTCTTGCAACTCTTTCATAAAGTCACCACCAAAAAGTAGTTAAGCACTTAACTTAATTTACTACGTATATGTAATATTTGTCAAATTCATATATCCAACCCGAGATATACCTTTTCCATTATTCTTCATAGGAGCTTAATAACATGGCCTAATGGGAAACTTTATGATTATGCTAATGGACTTTTTTCAGAAGCAAGCGGCTCTATCTTTCATCTCGATTATGATGACTTGACCATTGCTCCAACAGTTGAAAAAATAACCCTGAATTAGATTGATACCCTTCTCATTCTCCAGCGCCAACCTCTGGTAATCAGTTATGATATTTTTCAGTTGAATTATTAGATAAAATTTCCAGAAGGCCCAACTTCGCGCCGAACGTTTCAGCACAAGAGTGACGACAAAAAAACCTCCGGTCAACCGTGATTTTAAACTCCATGATCACATGGCGTAATATTCACCGTTACCGTGAGGTATTAAGATACTCCATTTATTCCGTTTCGATAGCCATTAAGTTACTTTAGGGACTAGATCCGCGGCCACGCGGAAGCCCATGTTGCCCGTTGAGCTGTCTGGTGTATTACCGCTTCTCGCCGCTACCCTGTAGCGGTTGCAGTAGGAGCGGTGGCACAGATACGAGCCGCCTCTCATCGACCTTTTGCCTGTATCCTGTGTGTATCGTGGATTAACTGAAGACGTTTGTCGATGATAGGCAGGACTGAACCAATCCGCACACCATTCCCATACATTGCCTGCCATATTATACAGTCCGTAACCGTTCGGATCAAACGACTGAGCAGGAGCAGTACCGATATAACCATCGCTTGCATTATTTTTAATTGGGAACTTTCCCTGCCAAATATTGCACATATGCCTGCCGTCCGGCTTGAGCAGGTCTCCCCAAGGATAGGTTCTGCCCTGTAAACCACCTCGTGCCGCATATTCCCATTCCGCTTCCGTCGGCAGTCTTGTCCCGGACCAGGAGCAGAACGCCGCGGCATCGTTCCAAGAGACATGAACGACCGGATGATCCATACGACCCTCAATGCTCGAATCCGGTCCTTCCGGGTTATTCCAATTTGCTCCATCAACGACAAGCCACCATGGGACTTGCCGAGGTACATTCTTAACCCTGATGTTCGTTTCGTCTGATGCCAACAAATGGAAGACATATGACCATCCATAGCTTTCTGCTTCAGTTCGATATCCGGTTGCATCCACGAATGCCCGAAACTGCGCGTTCGTCACGGCGCAAGCCGAGATTTTGAAGGCTTCGAGTTCCACCCTCCGAACCGGACCTTCCCCATCGCTTGGAAACCCTTCGCTAGTAATTGTTCCCATTTCGAAAGAACCACCCGGTATGATAACCCAATCCATGTCAATGTGATCCGGCTCCGAAACGGCAGTTTGTGACGGTGATGGGACCTCTATAACACTGGGCTCAATGTTCGCTTGCAGCCTGCTTACCGCACAACAGGATTTCATTTGATCCACTCCTTCGCCTCCCTCCAAACATGATGCCTATTCATGATTCATTAATCATTCGTTTAGAATAGAATAATTCCTGCCGCCCCTGCTGCAGCGATAACGGCGATCGGATGAAGTTTATACTTGATCATCAAAAACATACACCCGGAACATATCGCAAGCGTAAAGAAAGTCTTCCATGTGAATCCAGCCTCACGCCTATTAAGAAAGCCAAAATAGATGGCCGCATAAATAATAAGTCCGGTAATGATAGGACGAAGACCATAAAAGGTTGATCGGAACCATTTGCTGCGGCTTTGGCGAAAAAATACGGCTGCCTGCAAAATAACGGCTGCGAGTGAAGGCAGAATCATGCCTGACGTCGTCGCGACTGCCCCGGCCAATCCAGCCGACTTATACCCGATCAAGGTAGCGCTGTTCGTTGCGATCGGTCCTGGCGCCATACCGGCAAGAGAAACCGCTTCCTGAAATTCACTGTTCGTCAGCCAGCCGTGGGCTTCAATTTCATATTGAATCAAGGGAATGACAGCATACCCTCCGCCAAATGAAACGGAGCCAATCTTAAAGAAGGTAATGAATAATTCCCACAGCATGACTCGTGCCTCCGTTCGTCAGATAAAGTATTCGGGCTCACGCAATGACTTTGCATTGATATCCATTCTCTCGGTTCGAACCTCTAGACCGATCCACTCTTTACTCTTTACAATAACCAGCCCCACGACTAAGCCGAGGAGGATCACATAGAGCGGATTAATACTCAACAGCAGCAGCGACAAAAGCGCGATCGTCGTCACGCAAGTAGTGGACACGTCAAACACCGATACTTTGGCCATTCGGTAGGCAGCCATCAAGATCAAAGCAATGACGGCGGCATGAATACCTCTCAGGGCTGCTTGGACTTTTGGTTCGTCACGTAAAAACAGGTAAACGAAACTAAGGATGATCACAATCAGAAACGTTGGAAGTGTAACGCCTGCAATGGCTGCAACAGCACCGATGACGCCTGCTTTCCGATAGCCTACGAATGCAGCCGCATTCACAGCGACTCCTCCGGGAGCCATGCCCGCCATAGACAGCATATCGGCCATCTCATCTTCAGTAAACCATTGACGCTTGATGACAACCTCCCGTTCGATAATCGGCATCATGGCAAAACCACCGCCGAAGCTAGATGGACCAATTTTGAAGAACGTCCAAAAAAGCTGGTTAAGTTTACCAAAGTGCGCAAAAAACAACTTCACTGGACCCCCCCCTTCATTACATCCATTTTATCATCTTTTTTCCGTTTTGGAATAAAGAATTACTGATAAAACAAATTAAAAGAATTTATATCAAAATAAACATAGTGTTTTTATTTAATTACCAAATATCCCAATGTTTAAACTCGACTTAATTTCATTTAGGTTTTAAGTGAAGAAGGTAGAAAGATGTGAACCTAATCCGAAGTAAACTATAAGAACGGGCAATATGAACCCATTCCCTTTGATTTATCCGGCTGCGACACGAAACGCACAGCTGCTCACAACCGATCACGGTCTTCAAAGTCTCCTGCCAAAAAAAAGCCACCAGAAGTCCTTTAAATCATTTTTTCACTGAAGAGAACAACTCTCTCATGAAAATCGATTTAAAAGGACTGCTGGCGTTTCTTCAAACGTTTATTTTTCCAACTTTTTCACTGCTAATTCTCTTGTGGATGCCTCTTTCTCAATTCCTCCACGTAACGCCCTCTGCCCGATTCGATAAGTCTTTCGGCATATTCGCTGAGATTGCCCTTGGCATGATAGGGCCCGCCTTCTCGTATGACGGTCCAGAGCGGGTCAACATCGTGCTCCATCGACATCATCATCTCATCATGCCAGTCGAGCAGGCGGTATGCAGCCTCTCTGCATATGTCAGGGCGGGCGGGAGCCAAGTTATACAGCTCATGAATGTCATCCTTGATATGAAACAACATCTCTTTGTCGAACAAATGATAGCCGTCGTGGTAGGTACGGATGTAGAGCCATTCGTCGAACCTTACGCTGCGCTGGCACACATGTGCACATTGCGAAATAATGAGGCTGTCGCGTCCCGTATCTTCGCCCGTCAGTATCGAGTCGGCATAACTGCGGCCGTCCCAGCTCGGCGCCTGCTGAAGTCCCAACAGCTCCGCCATCGTCGGCGGCAAATCCAGATGGTAGTGAAGGCCTCTATCCACATGACCGGCTATGCAGCCCGGCCAGCGGATGATCATCGGAATCCGGCATGTCGCTTGGTCTGCCGTACCATGTTCGCCGTAGATGCCAAGCTCGCCCATATTCTCTCCGTGATCAGCCGTTATAATAATTACGGTATCGTCCAGAATGCCTTTCTTCTCCATCGCGTTCAGAATCATACCGATGTTATCGTCCATATGGCGCACACCGCAATCGTACCCGTCAATCATACGGCGGAGATCATTGCGATCCACAAGCTCCCCAGGATGACGGGGATATTGGGGCGAGACACGGTTGTTATACATGTTGATCTCGTGCGCGCTGTGCGGTCCCACCTTTTCCCGGTGCGCTGCAAATATATCATCGGTAATCCATTCCGGGAGCGGATCGTCCTTGAACGGGTTCCCGAATTCCTCCGGCGCACGATATGGTGTATGCGGGTCCCAATAATTTACGTAAAGCATCCAATCATCCTGCTCGGCATTGCGCTCAAGCCACTCGAGCACGACCGGCGTCACCTCCTCGGCCGACTCCATGCCGCCCTTGCCCGTATTGTAAATTTCATTGAAGCCGGCATAGAACGTCCAGGCGGTGTGCCTTTCTCCGAACGGGCTGACAAGTGAGGTTTTCATCCCCGCGCTGCGGAACAGCGAAGGGAAGCTTTCACTGGCCAACCTGCTGCGGAAATCGCGGGATTCGCCTTCATGGCGCACATCCGCAGCTGTCCCTCCGTGACCGACAACCCCGTTATGAATGCCGAATCTCCCTGTCATAAGCGCCGTTCTAGAGGGGAAGCACGGCGCATCGGACGTGTAATAATTATCGAAGCGGACTCCTTCGGCGGCTATCCGGTCAATATGGGGTGAGGTATTCCTATGGTACCCGTAACAGCCAAGATGGTCAGGTCTGGTGGAATCAAGATCAAGCAGCAATACTCGCATCGTTCAATCTCCTTTACTTCGATTATTAGTCGTTCGTCCATGCAACTTCTGCAGCTCCCTGCAAGAAATTAGCCCTTGATTGCTCCAAGATTCCCATCGTTTTCGGATGGTAGCTGCCGTCATCCTTCATCCCTTCGAATAATGCAAAAACCTCATCCTTGAGGACTGAGCTGCCTGTATTCGATTTTTATATTCGGGTATTTCTCCATAATTTCTTGAGAAATTGTTCGCGGACAGTCTTGATGCTGTCGCTCTTACGAAGCATCACCTGCTTTGAGAATTCGCTCAAATCTCCCGCAACGGCACCGCTTGCCGTGCTCTCGTTCGCCCACTGATTTCCTTGGTCTCATGTCGTTATCCCTTTCCCTAGAATGATAGCGCCTTCTTTAAGTATTATCTTCAGTATAAGAGTCAGCCCTTTTCTTTGTCGATGTACATAATCTCCGGAAGATGTACATTTCAACACTAAGTTGAGGATTTCAACACGTTTTCGTTTACATTATGATAATTATCAATGCTATAATAAAGGCAACCATTTTCATTAAACGGGTGATGCTTATGCTGACAATTAGAGCTGTACATTTTGACGATTTCATCCCGAATTGGCGTACGCATTCCGAGGTTATCAATTACAATGTGCTTGTTCTTGTCATGGAGGGCAAAGTTACTTACAGAATTGAAAACGAAGATTATACCGGTGAACGGGGAGACTTTATGTTTATTCCACATGGCTCGCGTCGCGCCGGTGAAAATCACCCTTCCGGCCCACACCAAAAGTTTACGATCATCTTCAACTATGAAGTTGATGCTATGCCATTCATTCCTTTTCTTCACGATAAGAAATTTGTACATTTCAAGCTGTGGAGGCTTCAGTACTTGCATAGAAGATTTGAACGTTTATATGAGGAAACGCGGCAGGGGGAGAACTTTAGAACCTTCATTTGTCACGGCATCCTGCAAGAGCTGATTGGCATCATTGCAAGAGAACTAGAGAAGCCCGAGGTTATACCGATCAAAATGAAATATGCCGAAAAGATAAAACACTATTTGCTAGACCACTACCGCGAACAGATTGAGATCAAGGATCTGGCACGATTAATTCAGCGTTCACCGAACTATACGATCGCCGTATTCCGAGAGGTTATCGGACAATCGCCGATCAAATACATCCATCAATTGCGCGTGATAGAAGCATGTAACCTGTTGTTGAACTCCGACATGTCCATCTCCAATATCTCAAACTATTTAGGCTACTATGACACCTCTTACTTTTTCCGGGTATTCAAAAAACACACCTCGATGTCACCTACAGACTTCATGACCTACGGGAACCAGCAGGACGCGGCCCAGTTGTTCACCTGAGCTCTGTACCATAGCAAAACAGCCCGCAGGTATCTGCGGGCCCGGTTATAAAGAAGGAAACTATCCATTGTCTAGAAGAGCTCTGCTTCACACGTTGCCTACCTACGGGATGTAGCACTCGTAGTAGAAATCTCAGGTATAATGGTAGCCATATTCTAAGACACTTTGATTGAATCGGATGTTGTTAAAAACCTAATCCGTGAATAATCCCTCTGTTCAGTTCTCCCACATAATCTCCTGCATTTATATAGTATCCATCATGACAAGCTATGCCGTCTCTCTTTTCTCTTACTCATACCTTACGAATTTCTTAAGCCAATATAAAAGTTAATAATAAGGGAGGACACCGCTCCATAAACTACACACAATTCCCTCCGCGTGAAATCAAAACATCCAAGACTAAATTAGCCAAGTACCAATCCAGCATGTCATAACGTTCACGAGCGATGCTGTTACATCTCAACCATTGTTAACACCTTCAATATTAAACACTCCACATGTCCCGTTTGCGGGAAGCGACCGCTTTGCCGCGACATTTGTTAAAATCGCTTAATATCGTATCGAATCAACGTTCTTACAGCCAATTATCTTTGTAATCTTTTTCTTTGGTTTGCTTTATCTTGGGCACGAACTTAAAGTTTTCTTTGAGTTTCCTTAATAGGCTAATCTATCATGATAATATACATGGAGGAAAAACTCTATGAAAAGGTGAATGGTCAGCTTGTTTTTAGCGTTGCTACTGAGCTTGCCCCTCCCTGCTGCTTACTCTCATTAAGGGTTATGGGGATGGTAGAAAGTTACTGCTGCTGGAAACAATTTGAAAGCTTCAATTGAATGAATGATAATTCTCGTAAAATAAGTTCAAATCATATAAAGGTCCTTCACTGTAAAGGAGTGAGTCTGATGCTGGTTCTTGGAAGAAAACCCGGACAATACATAGTAATAAACGAAAAAATTATCATAAAGGTAATTAAAAGTGAAGAGGGGCACTTACGCTTGGCTATTGAAGCGCCAAAAGATATCTCTATCGTTCGCGGAGAATTACTTCCGGAATTTTCCGACTAAATAATTCTAAAGATTTATGCAACACTAGTGACCCTTCTATTTACTTGCAGCTTTCCTTAGATATTTAAACAAGGACTTGCTTCGTATGTGCAAAAGCCTATGAGATGCCCTATCCCATTTTTCACAAACGACTGAAACCATAGGCTTTCGTAATTTAGAATAATAACTTTCAAATTTTTTTTCAAAAAGACTAAACATTTCAAATACATTGTCGATATATAAATTAATCTCATATTCGATTACTCATGGACGAGTAAATACGCATGTAGTTTCAAGGAGGAACATTTGAAACAGATGCCTATTTATTCGTCTTTTTGCTGTTTAAATGTAGTTTTTTACAATTGAATACTTATTAAATAATTACGAGACTTAGGATGAGCAAATGAGTCGCCGTCATTCTTCAGGAGGAAGAATGGCAGTGGTTTATTTGCTCATTTTTTTATGACAATTTACTAAGCGGGATAAGGGGATGAGCTAATGCTCGTGTTAGGGAGAAGACCCGGAGAATATGTGCTGATCGACAACAACATTATGGTAAAGGTCATTAAGAGCGATGAAGGCCATTTACGTTTGGCGATTGAAGCACCAAAGCATATTTCTATTGTTCGTGGAGAGTTATGGGAAGAAAACAATATAGCCTTAGAAACGGCAAAAAAGGTCGAAGCTCCTGCCACTTAAGGACGAGTGGTGAAGTCAAGGAAGATAACAGTTTGACTTACAAATCCTTGTTTTGGATTAGCGCGCAATCCATCAACGACTTGTGAGTACAAGGTATGCGCTTCAAAGGATGCCAACGGATAGGTACCTAAAACACACCACATGGAGGTAATGAGAAATGAGAATTAACCACAACATTGCAGCACAGAACACACACCGCCAATTAGCAGGTAACACAGGTGCAGCAGGGAAATCTTTAGAGAAATTGTCTTCCGGTCTTCGTATCAACCGTGCGGGCGACGACGCTGCAGGTCTTGCGATTTCCGAAAAAATGCGAGCACAAATCCGCGGATTGGATCAAGCACAGCGCAACGCGCAAGATTCGATATCCCTGATTCAAACGGCGGAAGGCGCTTTGACCGAAACACATAGCATCCTTCAACGTATGAAAGAACTCGCAACGCAAGCTGCCAACGATACGAACACTGCTGATGACCGCGGCGAAATCCAGAAGGAAATCAACCAATTATCAGCTGAAATTAACCGTATTGGCAATACGACCGAGTTCAACACGAAAAAACTGTTAAATGGGGATATTTCGGAAAAATCCGGTGTTGTAACGATTGATAAAACCACTAATCCTTTCAATGCGGGAACGACGACTATTTCGAATCCGGACTTAGATAAGAACAGTTCTCTGAAGGCAGGAAATTATACAGTAGATGTTACAGACACTGTAACGAAATCCGCAACCCATACTGCTGATAATGCAATTAAAAACGTTAGCGTTGGGGCAAATTCAAGTCTTAACAACGGCGATTATGAAATTCGTATTGGCCAAACGCAAACGAAGAATGCATCGCTTGATACTCCGGTAGGCTCTGTAACAGGCGTTTCGATTGCTCCTACTTCTACTTTGGCTAACGGTGCACATGAAGTAACAATTACTAGAACAGATTCTGTTGCAACCGGCGCATTCACCGGTGCAAATACAGGCCTTACGGCCGATGGTATTACGGTTACAGGTAACAATCCAGTGTCTGGAAGCTTTGATATAAAAACTGTAGGCGTTTTAGGTGCGGTAAACAATGGTACTGTTGCCGCAGGTGCGGCTGGTGCCCTTACTTTGAGTTTAGATAATTCTTCGGCACTGAGCAATGGAGTAGGATATCAACTTGCTTATGCAGATGAAGGCAACGGTATTTTTAGTGTTCAATTAATGGATACCGACGGCACTACAGCTTTAACAGACAAAGTTATTCTTGATAACAACGTACAAAATTATCAATTCAAGGCATTGGGATCAACCAATGACTTCGGTGTGAGCTTTAAAACCGCTACTGGGGTTAACACCACATTAGCTGGAGCTAACGCAGCCGGAAATCACCAAACATTTGATGTGAGCAGCACAGTTACATTAAGTAAAGGCGGCAGCACTGTAGGTACTACATCTATTGCTGCAGGTGCTGCTGCAGGTAGTGTAACAATTGGAGATTTCACGATTGCCCACGGCGTTGGTAACACAATTATCAATGGAACTGATAGCTTTACTGTCACTAACGAGCTTGCAGCATCATTTGATGGCGGACCTGAAGTAGCCTTTACTGCCGGCAGCACAGTTACCTTCGCAAACGGAGTAAGCATTGATACACGTGCTGATAGTACAACGTATAGCGCTTCTAACACTTTTGACCTTACCGTCGGTACCGCAAATGCTTATACTGCAACCGTCCACGATGGCAATGGCGGCGTTGTGGTTGGCACGCAAACGTTAACGTTTGAGGATGGCGGCACTTATAACCTAGGTAATGGCGTAGATCTTACTATCGGTACACTTACTGGCCCTACTACACATGGATTTAGCGTTACTGCCGCAACAACGAAAACCGCTACGCTGACAAACACAACAACTGGTGATACAACGAAGAAATCTGATATTGCAGCCAACTCCACGATCGATTTTGGAAATGGCCTCAAAGTAAATATTGGCGCAAACACGAATGGTCAAGCCGCTTTTACAGTTGAAGGTACTGTTGAGGACAAATCCTTGTCGATGCAAGTCGGAGCAAACCAAGGCCAGTCCTTGTCCATGAATGTTGCAGACATGCGTGCAAGTGCTCTCGGGTTAACTTCTTCTGATACATCTGCAGTAATTAAAGATAAAAGTGGAAAAGTGATTACGGGTGCTGCTTGGACAACTACGAAACAAACCAATAATGGCACTGATAACGTTAATGTTGAGTACTCCCTTGATGTATCGGATGCTACTAAGGCTTCTGGAGCAATTGCAGTACTAGATAATTCCATTAATGCTGTATCCGCCGAACGTTCCAAATTAGGTGCATACCAAAATCGTTTGGATCACACCATTAACAACCTTGGAGCTGCTTCTGAAAACCTTACTGCCGCTGAGTCGCGTATCCGTGATGTAGACATGGCGAAGGAAATGATGGAGTTCACTAAGAACAATATTCTTACTCAAGCAGCACAATCTATGTTGGCTCAAGCGAACCAACAGCCGCAAGGCGTACTGCAATTGCTACGTTAATTTCCTGAAATTCCGAAGGGTTTTCCCAATAGCCCATTTATAACTTTTTGGTTTCCACTTATTACTATTTTTTCATGTAAAAACAACCTCCATCTCCACTTTATCATAGGTGGAATTGGAGGTTGTTTGGCATGAAGTCTGGAATCCTCTCTCTCATACGAACACTTATAAACAGCCGTTTTAGTTACAATACCCCTTAATACGAACGAAGTATTCATCGCTGCTACTGCGTATAAAGACTCTCTGGTATCATCAGTGTGGATTTTAAACCTTAACGCTATGTTCTCGCTTGCAACGCACTCCTGGCAACCAGCATATATCCGGCCCCCCGAATCGTAATGATTCTCTCAGGATTGACAGGGTCAGCCTCGATTTTTTTACGTAAATTACTGATGTGTACAGCGACGGTTCTCGTATCCTCCAGACTCTCCATTCCCCAGATGAGCTGAAACAACATATCGACAGTGACGACACGATTAACGTTTTGTGCCAAATAGGACAATAGACTGAACTCTTTTTTCGTTAAAAAAATAGTTTCACTACCCATGATGACGGACTGTGCGTAGTAATCCAGCGTCAAACCCGCTAACTCTAGCAGTTGTTCCCTTCTGCCCGTCGATACTCTGCGAAGATGAGCCTTGATCTTGGCCATGAGTACTCCTGGACTAAACGGCTTGGTCACATAATCGTCGCCGCCATAGGATAATGCGCTGATTTTGACCTCGTCCTCCTCACGGCTGCTCAGAAACACGATCGGCGCATTCGTGAAGATACGTGCGTTCCTGCACCAATCAATGCCGTTTTCATTAGCCAACAATACATCCAGTACAATCAAATCCGGTTCGAACGACGCAAGCAGTTTCATGGCTTCTGCCCCGCTGTAGCTGTAGGAGCATAAGAAGCCCTCACGCTCGCAATATACCTGAACAATCTCGCATATATTGGGATCATCATCGACGATCATAATTTTGTGTATGTCCATCATGCTGTCACCTTCTTTCTTCTACAATACAAGGAAGCGATACATAGAATATCGCCCCCGTCTTGCCGTCGCTCTCCGCTCGAATCGTCCCTCCATGCGCTTGGACGATTTCCCTGCAAATCGCCAGCCCGAGCCCGCTGCCCTCTATACCATTCTCCAGGCCCGGTCGATCATACCTGTAATTACGATCGAAGATTTGCTCGAGCTGCTCTGGGGGTATACCTATGCCTGAATCTTGCACGCTAATGATTGCACAGCGGGTATGATCCTCTTCTTCAACAGCTAGTGCAATACGCACCGCCCCACTACTAGAAGTGAACTTCATCGCGTTCGACACTAGATTAAACAATGCCTGCTCTAATCTTTGTGAATCCATTTCGACAACAGGCACGTTGGGGCCTTGTTCTTCCACATCTCTGAAATCCAGCGTGAAATCCAACCCTGCGTCACGCACAACTAGCTCATATTGTTCATAGAACCGGCGCAAGAAGTGAACGATATGAACCTGCTCCATTCGGTATGAGACTTGTCCCGTCTCCAAATGCGACAAGAAGGACAACTCCTCGATCATGCGGTTAACCCTTATCGTGTTATCCCGGATATACTTCAAGTACTGTTCATTACGTTCCGGCTTGACCCTGTCCTGCACAGCTTCTACATAACCAAGCATACTGGACAGCGGCATACGCAGATCGTGCGTTATATAGGCAAGGAGCTTCTTCCTCCCTTCCTCGGAGTGAAGCAACCGATCATACGACGTGCGGAGATCATCATGAGCAGCGGATAAGGCCTGAGTGCGTTCCTGCACGGTTCGTTCCAAATTCATATTCATTTCGGTCAGCTTGTTGTTAGCGTCCTGCAGTTCACGTGCAATCCTCTCCTCGTTCGATTCCGCCCTCGTAAATCTTGAAGAAAGCAGAATCATCTGTGCGATCGTAAACACCAACAGACCAAGCGGAGATGTATTTCCGATTCGTGACCATTCGTTGTAATATAAAAAATCGTTGATGACCGTAACTAAAACAACCACCGACACCAGCAGGAAGATCAGCGCTCCCTCCATACGCCACATAGCCGCTTGGACCAGACCAACCATCAAATAAACCATATGCAGAACAATCATTACACCGATCATCAGCAATAATTTTGTAAATATAAGTGCAGGAGTTACAACGACAACGATACAGAATGCGCCGGTTATTATCCGCGTAGCAAGATGAAACCAACGCGACACATAATTTGGAAAGATGCAATCAAAGTACATCGTGATGATATACCCACTGCAGCAAAGAATCAGGTATTCAATCTTGAACTGCAATCCCCATGGAATAGCCGGCCACAATTGTGTGATCAAGAGTTCGCCGACCAGCAATGATCGGATACCGAACAACAAGGTGAACAGACCAAAATACAATGGAGCCCTGTCTTTGCGTCGCAGGATGAACAACAGCAGGTGATACACGCCAATCACCAGTAGGCTTGCGGTGATGAACATTTCAGCAGCGATTTTCAGATTTTTACTGACCGTTAATACATCACTGCCGCCGAGCTCTATATACTTGGTGATTCCGCCTCGCTTATGATGGAAGTTGGCAACTTGCATAACCAGCTCCACCTTGTCATTCTTGGGCTGGAAGAACAGCAGCTTCGTTGCCAGATGCGGTATCACGCTGCTCTTGTCCTGACCAACCACACCAACTTCTGCCAGCAGCTCGCCATTAACCCATAATTTATACGCATGAAAGATGGTAGGCAGCCGCAGAGCAAGCCGCTCGTTCCGATCCTGCTCACTAAGCTCTATGACCACCCGAAATGTAGCATAGCCTGTACCGTTCAGTTGCTGACCATCTAACCGATAACCTAGCCAGGAGTTCGGGATGCTGATCCAGCGGTCATGATTTCCGTCCCTTGCTAAGCGATTCTGTATGTCCTCAGGCGATAGCAGTTCATGCCAGTAGAACGCCCACTCTCCTTTTAACTTTAGTGGATTCTCACTGACATGAACCTGTGTTAAGTCCAGAAATCCTTCTTTACTTTGAAACTTAGGAGAGTCTGGTACAGAGATGACGGCATAGCTTGCAACCAAACCAACAACAACGGCAGCAATGATATGAAACAAGATAGTACGAGAACCGAATCGGAGAATTCCCCTCATTATGAACCAAACCCCAATCTGCAAGAGCACAATAAGTAAGTTGATTATTTAAATAATATCATCATTATAGGTAAATGTACCCTGCAAATATCTACGAGGCGTTGAACACAAACATCACGATAAGGTCCTTTTTTGAACGTAAGAAAAAACCGTCCCCCACCGAACGGTTAATTAACGTGCAAACCCAAGAATATAACGGGTAACGAAGCAGAATCACCGATGCAGATCATAGCGGTAGATTCAAATACATTCAAACTTCAATATACAGGTAAATGCGGCTCTTAACTACTACTTCCTTACGAGCGACACACAGCACTACACATGTTTCGAGTGTGTAAACAGTAAAAAAACCAAACGACATTTCTGCCATTTGGTTTCATTTATTGAAATAACATCTGGTTTCACATCTATATACGATAAGACCAGAAGTACTATAAGAGCTCAGGCCATTATCACCGCTGCGTCCGCTCATCCCCGCCATGCTCCAAACCAAACCACCCGATGTATCGTTTCAGATTTTATGTTTGCCGTACTTGTTTACTCATACCAATATTCGGGGATGATCTCCCTTTCCTTTTCCAACAACTCTTTAATAATTAAATCCGCATCATGTATCGAATTCACAAGCGGATCGGTCATCATCGCTCTTCTCAATTTCGTGTAGCTCCGTTCAACAACAGCCTCCGCAGTCAGTTCGTGCGTATCCAGCACCAGCTCCTGCATGCCCCGGATTCCCCTCGGCATTTCACCCATATGAAGCGGTTTGATTCCATCCATGCTTACTTCGCTTAACAACTCAAGGAACGAGTCGTTATTCATGTTGGTCACAGCACCGTTATTGAGCGTATTAATAAAGAACCGCTTGTTCAAATTCCCCACCATGTTTTCGATAATATCCGTAGCGTGATCGGGTCCGAAAGATTTCATATAATCGCTGATAGGATATTTCCCTGAGATGAAGTCATCCACTTGCCGCCACATTTCTTCATGCCGTTTATACCGGTCTTCCGTTTCCCAAATCGATAAAGGCGGGATGACGTCTTCATTCTTGCCAAGCCCCTGCCAATACCGGACATATTCTTTGGTATGGGCCGTACATGTTGGAATATACCCGAAAATGTTATAAAGCTCATAAGTGATTGCATCGTTATAAAGCGCCTTTGCCCCTCTATCTCCACCGTTGTTTTCCGTTCCTGCCGACCTCCTTAAAGCCTCGGCAATCGGAGCCATAACATTCTTTCCGTCATACTCCGCCTTAAGCAGCCAGGTGAAATGATTGACACCGGCAACGCGGAAATCAAATCTCCGGTCGATCTCCTCATTGAATTCGCTTTGAACCTGAATGATACCCGCTCGAATCGCGTAGTAAGCTTTCTTGCTCGGCATGTGATGGGAGTCGCAAAGCGCAAAGGATTTAAGTTTCGGCGCATATCGGCTTAAGGCGATCCCATGGACGGTAGATGGATTGATGTAATTGATTACCCACGCATCGGGACAAAGCTCCTCAATGTCCTTAGCGCATTCCATAATAACTGGCAGCTCTCTCATTGCCCTGAAGATTCCGCCTGGACCGATGGTATCCCCAGAACACATCCGAATTCCATATTTTAGAGAAACCTGGCAATCGATGCCACGGTATTTGACGGTATCCTCAGCAAAGCTGAGAACGACGAAATCCGCGCCCTTTAATACCTGTCTCCTATTCGTCGAGCCTTCCACTTTAAGAGATACATTGTTTTCCTTTGCAACCATTTCAGCGAGCCTTACCATCTTGGATAGTTTTTCTTCGTCAGTATCTACTAAAGAAAGTGTTCCATTATTCAAATATTTAGAGTGAACCATTTGCCAGATTGACTGCCGCCCAAAGAAAAGACTCCCAGCCCCAATGATAACTACCTTTGGTTGTGAAACCTTCGAATCCATCATGATCAAGTCCTCCTAACTAGTTATAACCTAATTATAGGAGAATGGTTTAAAAGTAGAATATGAGATAGTTTCACCTTCATGTCAAATAGTACGAATATTTGTGATTAACAAATCCAGTGATATACTAAAATAATATGAGAAATGTCTTCTGGTTGAGGAATGTAGAGGGATGCCAATGGATAAGAATATGACGGATATGGGGATTCTCAATGAATTGTCGGAATTGATCTCGCTTCGAATGAAATCCTTCTTTGAGCTTACCCACGACACGAAATGGATTGAACACAAGGCTCATACCGACTATGATCTTTGGTTCGTTCAATCCGGAATCGTTACCATTACTATCGATGGTTTTGAACATACAGCAAACCCGGGAGATGTGGTTTTTTTTTACCCAGGGGTTCCCTATATGGCAGCAGCTAGTAATAAGGGGTGCCGGTTTATTTACATTCATTTCGATTTTGAAATCGGCAAGCAAGAGCGGATTCTAAACGATTTTCAGCTCTCGGGAGTCATACCGCAAGAGCTGATCCGGGAAGAAGCCATTTTGTTCGGCAAAGCCTTTACGCAATCGAATCTATTACGAAGCATACCTGGGAACCGTTTATATTTAAAGGCTTGTCTGACGGCCGTTATTGCCAAAATTATTGAACTCCACGGACTTGGCCAATATACCGGCACATTTCTGAATGGGAGAACGTCAAGAAAAGTACAGAGCAATTTGGACGTGTTGCAGCCAGTGTTCAAATACGTTAATAACAATCTGCACAAATCTATTAAAATAAATGAGCTTGCAGCGTTTGTAGGCATATCAGAAAAGTATTTTATCACTTATTTCAAGAAAGCCTTGGGCATTACTCCGGGACAATATATTTACCAGATTAAAATGAACAGGGCGAGAGAATATCTTAATGAAAAGAAATATACGATTCAACAAATTGCTAACCTTCTGGGTTATCCTGATCCGTTTACATTTTCGAAATCTTTTAAAAAATACTATAACGTTGCACCGTCAAAGTTCGAGTAAAAAGCTGTCAGAGGACATGCCCCTAACAGCTTTTCGTCCCCCGTTTCAGCTCAGGCACGAAAATAACTTGTTTCTCATTGACCCGATAGCGATCGCTGAGGTTCAAAGTAATTTATATAAATATCATTAATAAATTGATAAGATGGGGATCCTTTATCAGCATCTAACCCTGAAAAACCTTTTATAGATCCTCCTGCTTTTAGAATGATGTACAGCTCTTTTTGTTCGCCAAAATGTTTAATCTATTCCTTACGAGATCAGTTTTATTATCTCATCATTACATTAAGCCTCAACAAACATATATTTTGCTCTTCTCAATCTTCAGCTGTACCCGATCCACAATATCGTCCGCTTCAGTACCTAGGATATCGATCAACGTGATCTCATTGCCTTCCTTATCCTTACAGCGAAACGTCCTTGCGTGTTTACATCAACACATCCCAGTTCGTCCCCATAAAATATAGTTCATGTTTCCGCACTCCACATGACTGGAGTACGTAATATTGCGATGAATCAAGGCACTATTATCGTAATTTTTTTTGATAAATAAAGAAAAAGATCACCTATGATAAGGCGATTTCTTCAACTTTCGTTCCTCGTTAGCGGAATGACATTTCTTAATCTGATAGAGCACGTTTTATGTTCGCTTTTGCTTCATCAACCAACCTTTCATCTTTATCATCAATTGCCTGCATCATTATCAAAATGGGAATATATATGGCAATTAATCGAGATAAGATCTTCGTTTCTTCATCTACATCCCCATATTCTTTGAAAAAGTCAGAACGCGCATCCGGAGGTAAAAAGCTATACACAACATTCAAATCACAAGCAGGATGTCCTATATTGATATCTCCCCAGTCGATAATCCCTGAAACAATTCCATTCTCATCTACCAGTATATTTTTAAAATGAAGGTCACCATGAAGGAATACATACTTTTGATTCACTCTTTCAGTTCTGAGCTGTTCCAAATAATTTGATATTGCATGATATTCTTCTTTACTGAAATGAAGGGCAAGATCGGAAATGAATTTATGTATCTTCTCCTTACGCATCGCAATATCAGTCAGATTTCTATGGTCATGTTGAACTCCATTTTCTTGGGCAATTTGCACAGGGAATGCATGTAAGCTTTTTAAAAATTGCGCGAGCGTTGTTGCTGATAGCGCTCGTTGCTTGTCAGTTAATCCGATTGGAAACTCTCCGAATAAATAGGGGTAGCCTAGGAAGGGTGCAGGATAATTATAATCCCCTTCCCCAAAAAATAGTGGTATCGAATATGCAATGGAAAAATAATCTTTAAGCTTAGGCAGTATCTTTCCTTCCATCCTTAAAGAATTAATTGCAACTTCTCTTCTTGGAAAGCGAAATGCATATTCGGACCCGACAAGAAAAACAGTGTTATCCCAGCCATGCCCTAGTTTTTTTACACTTTTTGTAGCTAACTGCGGAAACTGACTGCTTATTAATTTATAAGCCAATTCTTCTGATACTTCCCATTCTGCATCCCATTGATTCGAACTTTCCATATCGCTTTATCTCCTCCTTCGCAAAAATAGAAAATCTGCTCACCTAACCTTGACCCATTTCCCGCACATCATACCATGGATTTAATATTATGTTTGAGAACAATCTAACCGTCTTGTTCCGCTAAACTGCCCGTTCGCTTAATACCAGTACCTAAGCGTACACGATCATATCATTACAATCAATGCCTTTGAGCCGCATCGTCACATCTCAATTATTGTTTCAGAATTATCAATATTAAGCACTCCACATGTGCGGAGTACGTATACATAAAGAAAAAACCAAATGGAATCTCTGCCATTTGGTTTCATTTATTGATATAACATCGTGCAATCAAACCCTAACTTTATCGTTACATACGATAGATCAGGTATTATATATGAACTTATTTGAGTCTCACCGCTTCGCCTTATAAAACTCATGATAAAGCTTCATAAGCGCTTTCTTCTCTATCCTAGAAACATAACTCCGACTAATCCCAAGTTCCTTCGCAATCTCCCGCTGCGTCCGCTCATCCCCGCCATGCTCCAGCCCGAAGCGCCCGATGACAACTTCCTTCTCGCGGTCATCAAGTAGATCCAAATTCTTATATATCTTCGACTTTTCAATTTTCAACTGCACCTTATCGACGATATCATCCGCTTCAGTACCGAGGATATCGATCAGCGTAATTTCATTGCCTTCCTTATCCGTTCCAATTGGATCATGAGTGCATAAGTATTTCATTCTCGATACAACGAGCAGCAAATGTAGCGAGCTTCGTCCCTTTCCCGGTTGGAAGCTCTCGATCGCTTTAATCAGACCGATTGTCCCGATCGAGATCAAATCCTCGAGATCCTCCCCAGTATTGTCGAATTTTTTGACGTTGTGGACACAACCTGATGTAAACCAAACGTCAACACATTCCAGCTCGTCCCCTTAAAATATTTTCTTTCCCTCAAGAACACATTATGCGCCGACCTATTCAAAGGCTGCAACCGCATCAACCAACGCTGTCAACTGAGTCTATAACGTCTCTGTACTGAGCGTAAATCCTTCGATTACGGCATCTTCATCGATCTCAATCAGGATGCATCGTTTCCCTTGATAATTCACCTGTCTCACATATTTTAAATCCTGCGGGCTGACCGAAATCGAGGCTACCTTTGTATCGATCTTAATCGATTTTGAAGTGAATTTCGGCATAACGCTGCTTGCCTTCATTTCATAGTTCCTATCGTCGACGATCGTTTGAAACGCGCGTTCCACTTTATCCGTCGTCACGTTATCTATGCCGCTTATTGTCAGCACACGTTCCACATCTTTATAATCCAACTTCGGGGGTTCTTCTTTATCTTCGTTAGTTTCGATTACTTGGTGGATCTCCTCGTACACCTGTGCGAGAGTGGCTACGTCGAGTTGTTCGCCCACCACTTCCTTCACGATGTCTTCGAAAATAGCCCTCTCTTCCATTGCCGTCATGGATCTTTCGGCATTTAAGACCTGTCCGATGAAGTGCGGATCTGGATAATTCGATTTTGCCGTACAATACAGAATGCGGTTCACATCGGAATAGTTATCCGTCACGCTAGGGTAAAAGAACCCGTGCTCCGGCGAACTTAACTTGATAATCGGATCTACAATGACATTGTACTTAAATTCCCTCTCCACATAATCGAACAAGAGAGTCTTCTTTTGCTTCTCCGTGGAATTCATGCTGCATAGAATGAACGGATGCGCGAACAGCTCGTCCTTCCCGCTCTCTTCGGCTTCTTCATTTCTGCCCTTGGTCGGCCGGAAATACTGTCCACGAACGAACGTGACTACTGTATCCTGTTCATACTTGGTATCCACCAACATTTTATCCACCAACAGCAGCATCAGGTCCTTCCATTCTTCAGGATTGCCTGTCGACAAACCTTGGTGAAGTATCACTCGCGTCGGATCCTCTGCTTCCTCCTGAAACTTCAACTCGAACAACTTCTGATCCAATTCTCCGGTCAGCAGTTTTTTGAAATTCCCCATATACAACTCCTGCTTCTCTCTATCCACCAGAGCAAACGCCTGGCTCTCCCAATGATAGACCTCGTTGCTATCCTTCATAATATACACGTTGAGAATGTCGTTAATATTCATCATATCGTGATCCAGCTTAAATTGCTTGCGTATATGCGCGACTTCTTTCTTTATCATGATTCGTTAGACAACTCCTAAGAAGTAAATTGGTTTTATCAGTATAAACGATATAACAGCCCTTCGCTAGAAGGGCTGTTAATGTTACTTATCTTCAGTTCCGTTCCAAACCAACACCGCCACACACTCGACATGTGTGGAATGCGTATACAGAAAAAAACCAAACGGAATCTATATCGTTTGGTTCCTTTTATTGATGTAACATAGTTCAATCTATTCATAACTTTATTGCTACATACGATAATGTCAGATGTACTATAAGAGCTCAGGCCATTCTTACCGCTTCGCCTTATAAAACTCATGATAAAGCTTCATTAGAGCCCTTTTCTCTATCCTTGAAACATAACTCCGACTAATCCCAAGCTCCTTCGCAATCTCCCGCTGCGTCCGCTCATCCCCGCCATGCTCCAAACCAAACCGTCCAATAACAACTTCCTTCTCGCGGTCATCAAGTATATCCAAATTCTTATATATCTTCGACTTTTCAATTTTCAATTGCACTTTATCGACGATATCATCCGCTTCAGTACCGAGGATATCGATCAGCGTAATTTCATTGCCTTCCTTATCCGTTCCAATTGGGTCATGAAGTGATACGTCTTTCCTAGTCTTTTTCAAAGACCGCAGATGCATAAGTATTTCATTCTCGATACAACGAGCAGCAAATGTAGCGAGCTTCGTCCCTTTCCCGGTTTGGAAGCTCTCGATCGCTTTAATCAGACCGATCGTCCCGATCGAGATCAAATCCTCGAGATCCTCCCCAGTATTGTCGAATTTTTTCACTATGTGAGCGACAAGTCGAAGGTTATGTTCGATCAAAAGATTTCGTGAACGTTGATTACCTTCCGCCATCAGTTGCAGATGTTTAGTTTCCTCCTCCTCTTGAAGAGGCTGGGGAAAAGCATTATTTTTGACATAAGAGACAAGTAGCGAAAGCTGTTTAATAAATAGTGCTATTGCCGAAAACAATCCTGGCATGCTCAGTCACCCCCACGATGTATTACAGATGAACACTGAAGTCTGTTCTCCATTATATGTGGGTAGCCGCCTAGAAGTGCATGTACGGGATTTCGACAATTGAAAATAAACCCGCTTCATCTCAAGGTATATAAAATATTACGATCCCGATTATTACAACAGGTCAATCCAGAATAATCTCTTTATTTGGGTTTTCCAGAAACTCAAACAACGTTTGAATCTGTTTTTTGGTGTTTCTCTCCGCAGACAGCTCTGGCAATTGATCCATCTCAAAAAAATCAACCGCACTTGTTTCTACTCCGACAGTGGCCTCTCCACCAACGATTTTACAAAGTATAAAAAACTTATATACATGGTAAGGCTCAGGCGGATGATCATGAAATTTTTTATCCAATACAGCGAGTAAACGAACGGGCGCAACATCAAACCCTGATTCTTCTTTGACCTCTTTCACTGCAATCTCCGAAGGCGAATAACCGATATCCGCCCAACCTCCCGGCAATGCCCATGCGCCATCCAACTTCTCGCGAACAAGCAGTATTTTATTTTCCTTAAAAATCACACCACGAATATCGACCTTTGGAGTCGCATAACCAGAATCACTTGCGAAAGTTAGAGCAATTTTCTCCTGACTGACCAAAGTATAGTTCATCATAATTTCTATACTCATCTGCCGCAGCTGTTCATAACGTTCTATATCATAAACATCCTTCGTGTACGTAAGTCCCGTTTGAGCAATCGCCTGCATCTGTTTCGCCCACTCTAACCACTTCAATTCCATCGGTTTATCCCTCTTCTTTCATGATGTCAAGAAATTCAGATACGCTTCTGAAAATAGCATCAGGCGGTATATCAAACACGCTGCTTTGGAACGTTGACAGCCATTGCACGCCATAAGTCCGTAAGCCAGCAGATTTACCTGCCACAATATCGGCATTACTGTCGCCAATAAATACGGTTTTGGATTTATTAACGCCAAGGATTTCTAACGCTTTATATATACCTTCGGGATCAGGTTTGGGCTTCACGACATCATCCCCAGTAATCACCACATCAAAGTAACTTATTAAATTCAGCGCTTCAGATGAAATCTGGAACGCTCGCCTGCTTTTTCCTGTGATGACTCCTATCTTGATCCCCTTTCCTTTCAAATGTTCTAGCAAATCAATAATAGCCTGATCCTTTTCGATGGTATCAAAATGCCCCTGCTTGTAAATCTCATAATAGTCCATAATCGCTTGTAAGATGAATTCTTCATTCCTGAAATGATTTGCAATGATCTCCTCTTCTGTCGGACCAAACATCGCTATGAGCTCTTCATTGGTAACATCTCGATTGTCATATGTTTTGAAGACGGTGTTAAAAGCTTCAAACGATAATGGCAAAGTATCTGCTAAAGTCCCATCAAAATCAAATAATACGGCATCAATTGGCATAACACACTTCCTTCTATTTTATTTTACTAAAATACCCATTCGAGGAGCCTACATAAAGCTGCCCATCAATAACCGATAAATAACCACTCAGCAGTTGATTTGGCGTAAAATCGTAATACCCAACTCGAACGTCTGAGAGTCTATTCACTGCTTCTCCAGTCGATTCGTCTAACACATACATATTACCGAGACCCGGAAAGACGCCGATCAGCTTGCCGCCATAATGAACAACTGAAGCGCCATCCGTTTGCTTGCCAGGAACCCCCGATGTTGTCCAGCGCTGCTCTTCCTTTTTCAAATCAAAAGACATCGCTTTACCGTTCAGGCGATAATATAACAAGCTTCCTTCTATTTTCCCGAATTCAGCTCTTCCTTCTAGTGTAAATAACGGCCTGCCTAACTTAACTTCGATTAAGGAGCTTTTCACGTTTTCACTATACAAGTTATTATCAGATGACTGCTGTAGAAAGATATAATTTTCATCAATAATATCGTAACGGCTATAACCGGCAAGAGGCAGGCGAAGCCCATCCTTGCCTGTTTTAGCATCTACTAACACTAATTCATCCACCGTCCTCGTCCAAAAAGCTTTCGAACGCTCCGCATAACGAACACTATCCATCACTTCTTGGTCTAAGGCCGCTTTACGCTCCGGCTTCTTCCAGAGCACCTTTCCAGTCAACGGATCGTATGCCTGCAGCTCATTCAAAATGACAGGGCTCATGTCCTCACCAACCTGTACAAGCAGTACGTCTTGATTGCCGACATCACGAACCAATTCTGATTCTTGAGCTAGCTCAATATTCCAAAGCTGCTTGCCTGTTCCCATACTCCACCCGATGAGATCATAAGTAAACTTTTCTTCCGTTGTGCTGACTCGCTTTGATTGAACGGCTGAGATCACGTTTTTGGATACAGCAAATGAGGTTACATCCTTACCATTGTCCAGCTTCTTTTGCCACATTTTTTGTCCGGTAGCTGTCTTTAATGCCTGAAGCGTGTGAACTGGACGGTCTTCTTTCATAGAGCTTTTAAGAAACGCTATTCGTTCTTTATCTTGCGATAAACCGTAATCATGTCTTCCAAAGCCAAAATCAAACTGCCATTTCTTGCGACCCGTAGCTGAGTCAAGCGCATATATATTCGAATTATTGTGCATTCCGCTAAAACCGCCATCCTCGCCTGCGATGAGCAGAACATTACCAACCTTCTCAAGTAGAAAATTGAAACCGAGATCGGACTTGAAGCGCCAATCCCACTGCATATGCAGCGAAGGTGCAAGAGGTCCCTGAGCACTAACACCATATTGTGGCGCAATTAGTTCGGGGGAGTCTCGGTATATCGAATACCGAAGTGTCCCCGCTTCTGACCAAGCAACGATAAGCTCATTTTGCTCACCCTCATAACGCCATAATGGAAGGGTGCGAGCTTTTTCTTCTAATGGTGCTACATTTTCGGAAGACTCTTCGAACGAAGGTTCACCAAAGATCGCCTTCACGCGAGCTTTCTCAAGACCAGGCACAAGTACACTCCGTACAGCAGCAGCTACCGCTTGTTTGCTATTTTCAATCTCAAACAAAGGCGCAGCACCATCAGCTGACGTTACTTGATCCTTACGAATCCATAGAAGGCCATAGGATTTATCACCTTCAGCACTATTCGGTACGGCAGCTCCATACCAATCCCCATATTGCTTGTAAGCATAGAGGGTATCTCCCTCTTTCATTGTTGTGGCATCACCTTGTGAATTCGGATACCACTTCGCCTTAGCACTTTCTTTTGCTTTTAACGATAGAGGTGCTATATCTTTCACTTGAGCGGCTTCTTTTGTTAAATACCACACGGGTACAAATCCGCCATATCCCGATTCGTCCTGAATTTCGGCAAAATCATTCGACAATGTAACGACTTTATATTTTGCCCGTGCATCTACAGAGATGAACTTAACAGCACGTGTTCCTCCCCACCACTCATAGGCATTCGTGTTCATATATAATGTAACTGGCTTATCCAGCTCTATCGCATGCTCTCTAGCTACAAGATTATTTTCTGATGAGGATGACGACAGCCCCTTAATGGCAGGCAGGAAGCTCCTGCGTTTCCCTGAAGCATCCGTATCGTAGAATACAGCGTATAGCAGCTGCCCTTCCTTGGACCATTGAATGACGAGTTTTGATTGGCCCTCTTCATATATGTATTGGTCAATGACACTCATTTTACCGTTCATCATGATGTAATTCTCTCCAGATGATGCTGGTATTCCAAAAAGCGTATGAACCTGATCTTGGGTTAAATCATCTTTTATTTCACTCTTAATCGTATCGATCGTAATCGGTATAGGAGTTGCGGCTTCTTCTTTTTGGACGAGTTGCACAACATTCGCGGGTGTTTCCTTAGCGGATATTTGATTTGATGGCATGTCGTTAATGGCATTGCCTTCACATCCAACGAGTAAGGCGAGAAGCACAACGATTGCTGTCGTTTGATATTTTTTGATAATCATAAATACAAGGCCTCCATTGCACACTAAAAATCTAATGCACCCGTAGTTTGGCTTTATTTGGTAAGTATGACGACTAGAATGAAGAAAAAGTTGCGTTTAGGATGACAGTTACATGTTGTCTGTAAGTTGATTCAGAGAATTCAGGACAATGAAGAATCCGTACGACTTTTTGAGAGACTATTTAAAGTATCAGCTCTCTGATTTCACAGAGAAACATCAACTAGTGACAATTTAAGAAGCCTGTTGTTGCATTGCCTCCTTTTTGACTTAGCAGGATGGCGATTGAAGTACCTTATGCACGCATTAATAAGACTAGTTTTTAGTTCTATCTGTGCGGTTTTGGTCAGTTTGAGTGAAATAGAGCTAATTTCTAGTTCTATTTCTGTAAGTTTCGTGCTGCAGGGGCAATTCGGCGGGATACACGCAATAATAAGACTAGTTTTTAGTTCTATTTATGCGGTTTGGGTCAGTATGAGTGAAATAGAGCAAATTTCTAATTCTATTTCTGTAAGTTTCGCGCTTCAAAGGCAAATCGGCGGGATACACACAATAATAAGACTAGTTTTTAGTTCTATTTGTGCGGTTTGGGTCAGTATGAGTGAAATAGAGCTAATTTCTAGATCTATTTCCGTGTAGTTCGCGCTTTAGAGGCAATTCGGCGGGACGCAAACAATAATAAGACTAGTTTTTAGTTCTATTTGTGCGGTTTGGGTCAGTATGAGTGAAATAGAGCTAATTTCTAGTTCTATTTCTTTAAGTTTCGTGCTGCAGGGGCAATTCGGCGGGATACACGCAGTAATAAGTCTAGTTTTTAGTTCTATTTGTGCGGTTTGGGTCAGTATGAGTGAAATAGAGCTAATTTCTAGATCTATTTCTGTAAGTTTCGCGCTTCAAAGGCAAATCGGCGGGATACACGCAATAATAAGACTAGTTTTTAGTTCTATTTGTGCGGTTTGGGTCAGTATGAGTGAAATAAAGCTAATTTCTAGTTCTATTTCTGTAAGTTTCGCGCTTTAGTGGCAATTCCGCGGGATGCAAACAATAATAAGACTAGTTATTAGTTCTATTTGTCCGGTTTTGGTCAGTATGAGTGAAATAGAGCTAATTTCTAGATCTATTTCCGTGTAGTTCGCGCTTTAGAGGAAATTCGGCGGGATACACGCAATAATAAGACTAGTTTTTAGTTCTATTTGTGCGGTTTTGGTCAGTTTGAGTGAAATAGAGCTAATTTCTAATTCTATTTCCGTATAGCTCGCGCCGCAAAACTGCTTCGGCGGGATAAGCCTCGTGGGTAAGTCGTGTTGACAAACCGCTTCCCCAACAGCTCGACATTTCCAGTTGCGCTAATCATCCCCTAGCGAGCTTCAAATGCCGCGCACAAAAAAAGAACGATTCGTTTGACCGAATCGTCCTTTCATAAATTTACTTCTTATCCACCTGAAGCAGCTTAACCGTCTTTGTAGAAAAAGTATCCTTCAGCTTTTCCTCATTAATGACGTTCAGCTTGACCAAGCTTGCAATCTTTGTGCCATCCGGCTTCGATAACATTCGCCATAGCTCCGGATCTGGCAGCGCCTCATAAAGCTTGTTGTCATCGTATTCCTTACGCTCCTGCACAACCACTTTTACTTTATGGCTCCCAATCTCCAGCTCATTTGCTTCCTGCTCAGCCAAGTAGCTCATAATGGTCTGCCTGAGTTCTGTCAGCTCCTGCTCTATTTCTTTTTGCTTTTGTTTTTGCTGGTAATATCTGCGTACCGTTTTGTCCAACCTTATCACGCTCCTCTCTATTACATGCTTATGCATAGAGGAAGCATTTTAGGATGAGTTAGACAACCTGCAGCACGATCAATAAATGTCTTTTCTCATAAACACCGTAAACGAAACGAGCAGCGAACCGACCATCCAAGCGGCCAGCACGGCAAGCGAGAAGCCAAGTGTCATGCCCTCGATCGGAGGAGCAGATCCACTGACATAGTCCATCAAACCAAGATTGACCATGAACAAATATTTGGCCGAATCCCATGAGGATACCATGTTGCTTAGAATAGCACCTGCGATTAAGCATGCAAGCATTGTACCCATACCGGCTGCGCTGCTTCTCATCAGAATGGACAGCATGAACGATAACGTTCCCACTACAAGCGAGATAAACCATGCAAGTCCAAACTGCTGAATGATAAACTGCCATTGTGACACCAGGCGGACGCCTGATATGTCGAGCTCGCCTCCTTGTGTAGAGAAGCCAGTCAATACGGGAGCCGACCAGCCTTGATTGCCAAACATAATGGCTGAGATGAGGTAAGACAACAAACCGAATATGAAAATAACTAAGGAAACGGACAAAATCAGCGCGATATATTTGCTGAGCAATATTTTAAACCTGCTCACCGGGCGTGTAAGCAGCAGCTTAATCGTTCCCATGCTCCGTTCTGAGGAGACGATATCTACCGCAATAATCATGATGAGCAACGGGAGAAACAGCTCCGCCGAGTTTTGAACAAAACCTCTAATGAAGGTTGGCGCTCCCGGCTCAGAAGGATTCACATTATTATTCAAATAATATTCGGATTGTTTGATTTGAATTTGAATTTGCTCTCGCCACTGTCCTGCGCTGCTCAACCGATTTTGCATGTCCACAATTTGCTGCTGCAATTCGGTACGCCAATCCACGTCACCCAGCCGCTCCTTTATGGATTCTGCCTGTTTCGCCTGCGCATACGTAAACATCGAGAGAAGAACGATAATAATGATAGAGATAACGATAAAACGTCGTTTGCCGACCAGCTTCGTCATTTCATTTTGAACGAGATTAATCAATCGACTCGCCTCCTGTCAGCTCAAGAAATAGATCTTCAAGCGCGGGAAGCTTCCGATTCATCTCCAGCACACTTACCCCAGCCTCAACAAGCTTGCGATTCCACTCTCCAACTGCGTTTTCAACGTAAGCTGTCGTAACCGTATCCGTTGTCTCACCAAGGACAGCCGTAACATCGCCAAGTATCGATCGTCCCAGCGCTTGCGGCTGCAACCGCCATACTAGACGTTCTTCGCTGGACAACAGCTGCTTAACCGAATCCACTCGAATGATCTCGCCTTTGGAAATAATCGCGACCCGATCACACATCAATTGAATTTCATGCAGCAAATGGCTCGATACGAGCACGGTCAATCCTTCTTCCTCAGCTAGAAACCTAATAAAAGCCCGCATTTCTCTAATACCCGATGGATCAAGCCCATTCGTTGGCTCGTCCAATATGAGGACATCAGGCTTGCCAAGCAGTGCCTGAGCAATCCCAAGCCGCTGCCTCATCCCGAGTGAATAGGTGCTTACCTTATCATTCACTCGATCCTGCATGCCAACAAGCGCAACAACCTCATTGATCCGCTCCTGCGTAATTCCATTAATCATAACGGCAAAGTGGCGAAGATTGTCCATTCCGCTGAGGAACGGGTACAGCTCTGGGTTTTCTACGATACATCCTAAGTGCCGCATCGCTTTTGTAAAATGTTTCGCAATATCCAAGCCGCATATATGGATGGTGCCGGAGGTTGGCTTAATTAAGCCGACCAGCATCCGAATCGTCGTCGTTTTTCCTGCTCCGTTAGGGCCTAGAAAGCCAAACACTTCGCCGCGCTTCAGTTCAAAGCTTAAATCCTTGATGATCGTCCGCTTGCCTATCACCTTCCGTAAACCCTGCACTGCTAATGTAATGTCGCTCATGATTGTCCTCCTGCATCAGCAATTAACGCGGCTACCCGCTCAGCCATTAAGCGATACCCTATCTCATTCGGGTGGAAATGATCCGTAAATAAAAGTTTCTCTGCATTCAGCTGAAACAAATCATAGGTCGGAACCAGAACAGCTCTCGAATGCTGTGCCAGAGTCTCCGCAGTTTTACTATTCCAGTTCCTAACCACAGTCGACATCAACTCACCATTTTGGAACTCGCTGAACGGATTATACAATCCAAGCAAATAAACGGTTGCTTCTGTATTAACGGCACGAATGCTCGTCAAAATCGTTTTTAGATGATTCAAAAACGCTTCTTCTAATCCCGAAATGCTTGCCTCAGACAGATCCGTAAGCGATTGGCCACCGAGAAATAAGTCGTTGCCGCCAATGGTCATCAGAATAATGTCTGCTTGTCCAATTTGCCGCTCGATTTCCTTTTGTTTCATCTGCTCCACTAGCTCTGAAGAGGTAAGCCCCTTAATACCTAAGTTAATTAAGGAAACATCTTTACCGGACTGCTTCAGTTGATCGCTGACATAACCTACATACCCTTTTCCTTCGATGTCGCCTGTTCCTCTCGTTAACGAATCCCCTAATGCAATAATCTTTAATCCGCTTGATGATTCTGCTGGTTGTTCCGTATCTTGCGATACAGATGATTGGCTTGCTGTTCCGAATAAATAATCCTTTATCGACCAGCCTAAGGCAAATATCCATAAGAGACTGGCTAGAAACGCAAAAGAGGTAATCATACGAACTTTTTTACTATGCATCCCCGTCACGCCTTTCTATTTCTGTAGCTGTTATATAGTTAGCTGAACCATGTCATTACTTGCTGCTGCATCTGTGCTTTGTTCTGTTCAAACTGGCTTTTTCTGTGACCATTTGCTCCTGAGGGATGCGGCATTTCGAACAAGCATCTTTCTTTATCTATCCATCCCTTGTCAGCAAAATGCTTGACTACATCGGATACCGACTTGCCAAGCGGGATGACAAGCGCATCTTTTACCGCCAGCAATTCTGGAAGAAAGATACTCTCAGCATAGTGATAAAGCGTCTCTGATTTCAAAATAACAGGGCTATGCCCGGTGTAATTTTTGCCCTTTATGAACACGGGATACCTAATTGCTGAAGTTGTATGCAGTAAATCTCTAAGCTCATAAAATAACAGCTCGCTGCTCTTTATGCCAAGTGCTGCTGGCAATCCAATTTGATCAAGCATGTCGATTAAATTTTTTCTCATAGAGCCTGCAAAGCTGGCAAGCTTCTTCGCGCGTTGATCGATGAGGTCATAAGACACCCCATTTACAAGATCCTCCCGCGCGCTGCGTATGGCTACCTCCATTTGGGTAAAGCCTGGCGTAATGCCAATAATCATCACTTTAGCAGCAATATTCACATATTCGTAAGGCACGTAATAAATCGACATGTCATGCTCTTCATGAAGAAGCAATTCTTCTACAAACAGCTGCTCCTTGGACAAGCTGCCGGGCGGGAGCGACTCAATAAAGGATTTATATTTTTCAATTTGTGTCACCGTTAACCGCCCCTCCGCTCAATCTGTATATTCTTACTTCAGCTCAACCATATTGTGTGCGCGCGCAGGATAGTCGGTAATAATGCCGTCAATTTCGAATTTAAGCACCTCTTTTAAATTCCGCTCGCTGTTCACTGTCCACACCCATACCTCACGGCCTTTTTTATGCGCACGCTCCACGAGCTGCTCTGTCAGCATAATCTGCTCGATGGTATAAAAATCAACATCAAGAAGCGAAAGATCACCGAGTGCAAAATATAAAATTTGCCCAATTTTTATTTCAGGGTTCAGTGACCGAATATGCTGAAGCGTAGACCGATCAAATGATTGAATATAACAGTCCTGCACCATATCGAATTGTTCAATTAATGCAACAACATGCTCAGCCAATTGTTCGCCTGAACCGTATGGCTTAAGATCAATGATCAGCTTCGACTTCCCCAGCACTTCTCCAAGCACCTCGGATAACATGGGGATTCGCACAATCTCATCGGGTTCACCGCCAGCTTTGGCAATGTTCAGCCTCGCAATTTCCTCATAGTCCAGCTCGCTCACCCGCTTCGGCACACCCGCCATACGCTGTAGATTATAGTCATGGTTCAGGACAACTACGCCATCCTTTGTCATCTGTACATCAATTTCAACGGCATCAATGCTTTGCGCCACTGAGCTGCGAATCGCTTCCAGCGAGTTTTCCGGCGCAACGAGCGTATCGCCGCGATGAGCAGACAAGAGCACGCTCCATTTTACATAAACCAATTGATCATTAGCAGCATAGCTGACAAACAGCGCAAGCGCTAAATAAGCAGCCAATATAGAGCTGTAGAGCACTCGTTTCCTCGTTCTGCCTTTTAGAAAAGTCATAAGACGCTGCTCAAGCGGGCCAACCCAGCCATTTTTGAATAAACGGAGCTGATCTCGCGGCATCACGCCCCGTGTACGTTTAAAGTGATAGAAGAGCCTTGTCAAAAAGATGATATTAATCGGCACGAGCAGCAAAGTGAACATATAGGTTAGTACCGTTGTTAGCGTTAATGAATAATGATTGGACACCGCTTTAAGCACATTGATGTCCAGCCACGCTGGCAAATAAGCAACAGACGAGATGACGACAAAACCAAGCGCGAATACGAACACATTTAGCAAAAATAAATTAACAAAAATCGATAGCCGCTTTCCCTTCGTCAATAAGAGACTGCTTCTGATGGCTACTCGAATGGATTTGTCTTCGATCATAATGAAGTGCAAAACAAAAATCCATCTCAAGATGGTGTACACGCCCGCCAAAAGCAACAAACCGTATAAAGAAAGCATCATCATAGACGAGCTCAAGACGCGGCTGTTAAAAAATATTGGGACGTTAAATTGTGCAAAAAGGGAAGTGGACAGCGGCGATTCAATAAATGGCACAAGAAACAATAGGAAAAACAACAGCTGAATCAAACCGAATCCAAATAGTTTAGGCGTCTGTCTCAGCGTCGTCAGCACGGCATCTGAGATCAATACCTGTTTGCCAAAATAATGCTGCTGAGAAATCGTAATGACCACGCCAAACTCGATAAAAAGCACAAGTACAGCTACTAAACAGATCGCGATTAATCCAGCAACGCCCGTGTAGCTCAGCCCAATTTTGTAAACATCGCCATTTAATACAGAGCCCGTTCCAAGTACACGAAGCATACGGTTAAATATAAAAGAAATAATCGGAATAATAACAAAGCTCGTTAGGAGCATAAATAAATATTCAAACAACAAATGTTGCTTATATGTTTCACGAAAATCACGGATACTTCTACCAAGCCGCTTGAGCATGAACATTCATCCTATTCATTGTATGGTAATCAATAAAGCAAGAAATGGAATTGCTAAGCAACTTCATTTCCTTATTATAGCTATTTACCTACCCCCGCGTCGAATCGGAAAAATACAATAAAAAATCCGTTCTCTTCAAATGAAGAAAACGGATGCTCATTTTTATCAAAGCTAAAGTCTGCCAGCTATTTTTTCTTAATCGAATTATTTTTCAAAATATCATTTTTCTTTTGAACCAGCTTAGCTGTGTATAAGGTGTTGTTTTCAATGAGATAGGCTGGCGCTCCTGTTCCCGCATATAATGTGGTGATCCCGATCGCAGCTAAATTGGTTGTAATCGTATTCCCTCTAATTACGGCCTTCAGAACGTCATGCGGATTATTCCGTTTCCAATAATCGTTAATGCGAACAATCTCTGTTTTATCGGAGGTTAGTTTTTCCGCTGTAATCGTATTATTCTCCAGCAGCAGGTTTTTCGCCGATTGTATACTAATAGCTTGAGAGTTGCCTAATAGCTCGAACGTCGAATTTTTGATCGTCAAATCAAGCTTCGGATGTTCAGCAATCACTAATGTGCTAAGCGCTGGCGGTGATTGAAAGGAACAGCCATCGAACACATATTTGCCGGCTTGTGAAATCGCAATCGATCCAAATTTGCCCGTTCCCGCGGCTCCGATAAATTCGCAGTTGTTGTATGTGGCAGGAGGCAGCGTTAACCCGGAATCGGTATTAAAGCCGGTTACCTTTAAGTTATCGATGATCGAGCCCTCGGTTATTCCGCCCGTTACGACCCTAAGCTTGCCCTCGCCGTTAATCGTTATGTTTTTCAGACGAATCGGTTTTCCCCAAAGCGATAGACCAGAATCACTCTTTTTGTTGTTATTCATAACGATGTTCGATGCACTCACTCCAAAAGCATCCTTCGCACTAATTAAAAACATAGAGTCCGTAAAGGTCATGCCATCTATTTTGATATTAGGACCCGTAAACGACGTATAGGAATCATTCATTTTGTTATCGATAAATGTGGCATCATGAGCCGCTGCAATGCGAGAGCCGTCAAAGTGATTGCCTTTAATCATGGCCCCTTTAAATGGATCGGAGATGGCTAGCCCAATCGCACCTTTTGATGCCAAATGATTGTCTTCTACGATTGCGTCTTTTCCATCATATAGAATGACATCGTACGAAGCATTATCGTGAAATTTATTGCTTTTGATCGTAATATTGCTGTTGCGGTGTCCGTTCTCGCCAAAACCGCCCTCCACATCTATTCCCGACTGCGGCATCGTCCCTTTGATATGATGAAGAACGTTGTTCTCAATAAGTACTTGGTCAGCACCGCCGACCGTAATCCCTTGCCTACGGTTATAAGCAAATTCAGAATTTTTCACAACCACGTTTTTCGTTACACTTTTGTTCCAAAATTCCACATAGGCGCCTTTTTTGGTCGCTTGCTCGAATACAAGATGGAACTGCGTCGCTCCTTCCGGTATGTCGATGAGCTCGCGCACCTTCACATTTACCAGCTTCTTAATAAAAGCTCCGTTCGCTTTATAGAAGAAGATATCAAATTTATATGGCAGTTTAATCGCATTCGACAATTCAAATTGTTTCTCCGTTTTAAAAATCGTGTTCGTAAAATTAAGCGGCTGCTTCGTTCGAAGCTTTTTGGCATTCGCGACATTTTTTCCTTTATCATCGAATGCGCCTAATACAAAATGATCTTCATACAAATCCTTTGCCATCGTGCCGTAACCGCCCAGTATGAGACCATCGCCTGTAAAATTAATCGATTTCACACCGTCAATGGTAATATCATAAGCTCCTTGCGTAAAAATGCCATAACCAGCTTCATGTGTGCCTGAGCTGTGCTTATTGTCTTTTTTAGAATAGTTATGTGTTTCCCTGTCACCTACATAGGTCCCGCCTCTCAGCGTGACGTTATGAACGCCATAACCCAAATACATGAGTTGATACGACTCTTTATCATTTGTTTCCTTCTTGAGCACCGCATCCATCGGGAGATCAAACACCATATTGCTAACCATATTAATCCGGTTAGCTTTATCGATTAAATAGGTACCCGGCGGCAGTGACGTCGTCGTTTTCCCATTTTTAACTGCCCATTGCAGTGCATTGTTAATGCCCTTTGTTGTCTCGACAGGATGTGTGCCATCGTTATAAATGCCAAACTTAGAAAGTTCAATTAGATAATAGTCTTTGGAATCCGGCGCTTCTGCCGAAGCCTGATTAGGTATTAGCAATAGCTGTAATCCGAGCATTAGTGACATGACTAGCTTTAATATATTCACTTTAAGCCTCCTATTTGCGGTTCAAATCATCTGATTGCAAGAAATAAGTGTTCCTCCTTTCAACCTCTTAAATATACCACTACCAATATTCTTTATAAAGAACAAAATCCCGAATTTGGTTCGTTTAGTGAAAAAAGGGGCTTCCTTCCTATGTAGTTAGATGCAAAAAAAAGAAGCGAAACAAAAGAGCAGCTTGCTCTTTCATTTCGCTTCTTCTTAATTTAGGCTGCCGGCAATTCCAGCAGTTTATCTGCCACCACGGCTGCCATTTCTCTCGTAACGACCGCTTTCGGATTAAAGCTTCCGTTCGAGCCCTGCATCAAGCCGTTTACATATACGGCATTGACGTATGCTTTTGCACTTTCATGAATGCTGCTCTCATCTTTGAAAGGAAGCGAATCTGTGCTGCCCTTAAGCTTAAAAGCTTTGGCAATCATGATCGCCATTTCTTGTCTTGTTACCGCTTGGTTCGGTTTGAACGAGTCTATTGTAATCCCTTGAATGATGCCCAGTTCCTTGGCACGCATAATGGCTCCGTAATACCATGCGCCAGGCTGAACATCCTTGAACACTTTGGCTGCTTCATTAGCAGGGGCTTCCTCCAATAGATTGATGAGCAAGGTTGCAAATTCGGCTCTTGTCATCTGCTTCTTCGGATCAAAGCGAAGCTCCGAACCGCTTACCCCTACCATAACTTTGGCTTCGAACACGCTATAAACAGCATCATAGGCCCATACGGAAATGAGGTTATTGTCTACAAATTGCGGCTTGCTGCCCGTCAATTCTGTATCCGCCGAAATGTTGAACAGCGCCGGCTTTTGCTTGCTATAGCGATCGTACGCGGCTAGTGCCATCAACGCTTGCTCCGTTGCCATCTCATTTGATGGCTGACCAAGTGCATGTGCAAAACTGCCATCCGCAAGCTGGAATCTTAATAAGCTCGTTAGGAGATTCCCGTTCTTTTTCATAAAACTGGATTCCATTGGACTAACTCCCACAGCTGACAAAGCAATAATAGCTTGAGCTACGCTCTCACTGTTGTCATCACCAAACGCGTTAAAGCCGCCATTTACTTGCTGCTCAGAAGACAGCCATTTTACAGCTTTATCGATTGCACTTTTCACTTTTGCTTGTTCTTGGTAAGGAGCGAGTGCGCTTATCGCCATGGCGGTTATATCTAAATTATCCTCGGATTTCTCCGAAAGCGGGAATGCTCCACTCGTATTTTGCTGGCTGAGCAGCCAATCTATTAACTTCGTACGTGTCCATAAGGCACTTGCTGGCACCTCATAATTGCCGCTATCCAAAGCAATCAATGCAAAAATCACGCCATTTGTGCCTTGATTCGTCATTCTCGAATGATTGTAGATGCTTTGAATGAGATTGTAGCCAGCGAAGGAGGCTGCATCTTCACCTGCCGCTCTAATCGCAATAGCCATTCTTTCAAGATCGGTTACTTTGCGGAATTCACCTTTGTTCTCTTTTAAATAAGAAGCCAACCCGCTCAAATAGCTTGCTGGCACCGCATGACCAGAACGATATAAGGCAATCGCTTCCCAATCGCTAATGGTACCGCTGCTTAAGATTTGTTTCGCAGCTGATGTCATTTCATTCTCTACCGCCATCGTTTCTGCCGCTGCCGCGCGCTGCATAGGCAACAGAGCCGTACTGACGCAAGAAAGCATTAATGCGTATATAACCATCAATAATAACGATTTAAGTGATACGGTTTTTTTGTTCATCCTGAATCCACACTCTCCTTTCAAGAAAATAGCTGTCCCGCAGCTATTGCAATAGCCTACGAGACAGCTTAGTAAATTATGATTTCAATTCATGAAGTCGGATGATCGTAACAGCTGCCATCTCACGTGTAACAAGAGCTTGTGGATTAAACTTGCCGTTATCTCCTGTCATCAGACCTTTTTGGTACGCTACATTTACATAAGGAACAGCCCACGCTGCAACAGCGTCACGATCCTTAATTGCTGCTTGTGGTGCATTCGCATCAGCTAGACCTTTAAGTCTAACTAAAACGGCAGCCATTTCTTGTCTTGTAATCGGTTGGTTCGGTGCAAAAGAAGTTTCAGTTACACCTGACATCAATCCTTTTTCTTTGGCTGCTTTAACATAACCATAATACCATGCCCCACTGTTAACATCCTTAAAGCCGGAATCCTCCATAATAGGGTCTGCTCCGGAATACTTAACCATTAGCGCTGCAAATTCAGCACGCGTCAAATTACGTTTAGGCTCGAATGTTGCATTGCTCGTACTTGTGCCTTGCATGAAGCCTAGTGCCGTTGCTTTGTTTACTGCTTCCAAAGCCCAGCTTGCAATTTTTGATTCATCTGAGTATTTCGTCGCATTAGGCTGCTCTGGCTTATCGCCACCGCCTACTCCGCCTATTCCACCTGATTCACCTGGCTCTGTTGGAGCGCCAAGATCTTTACCTAGATCCTTCGTATACTGCCAGCGCAGCACGTCTCCATTTTTCAAAGTATAGGAACCCGCACTAATTTTAGGGAAAACGCCGTTAACGGAGTACATCCAGCCGCTTTCCTTGCCTTTATCGAATTCAGCAAGACCGCCAATCGATTTTACATAAGTGCTTGAACCTGATCCGGAGTAATCAATTGCTATACTTTTATCTTCAAGTGCACGTTTCAGTGCAGTAAAAGCAGTATCGCCATCTTGTATAGTTACCGTAATTGGTGCAACGAAATCGCCTTCGTTTATCGAACGTTTCTCAACGGACAGTGTAACCTTCTGAACAATTGGAGCAGTACCGCCATCGCTACCGCCAGGATTGGTTACAGCAGCAGTTTTGTAAGCCAGAAATTGTGTAAAATGTTTCGTTTGAATAACTAAATCGTTATTTTTTTTGTAAGCATAAACCTCATCCATACGAACGGATGAATCTGCGTATTTCTTAATAGGCGTGAATACACCTGCTTGATCAATGAAACCAGCTTCCTTGTCGCCTTGACCCTTCAGCGTGATGGATACATGCTGATTAAATTGAATTTTTGCAGAACCGCCAACTTGAATGCGAACGGCTATGGATTCCACTTTCTTGCTGTCAGCTGATAAAACGGCATCCAGCTTGGAAGCCAGACCACTTTCATCGATGCTTAGATTTTTTGGGAGTGCTAGCGCTTTATCCCATGTCGTTGTTGTCACCACTGTAGCAGCTGGAATTTCAAGAACTGTAGTACCGCGTGTCGCTGTTACTTTTGGCAATGCTGTTGTTTCAAATGTAAGGGTTACATTGTTTGTTACTTGACCACCGCTTGCTGCGCCAACTACAACCTCTTTCTCGTTCTTGTTGATGGCAAAGCTTTGATCCGTTGTATCCCCAACAACACGTGGTACGGCAATTGAGATTAGATCTTCACTATCTTGTCCGCCAACAAAAGCAGCCCCAAGCGCTTTAATCGTAATCGCGCCGCCAGTTGCAGTTCCAGTTAACGAAATCGTTATTTTATTTCCATCTCGCGTAAAGGTATTAACTTGAAGACCTGTATTTCCTGGATCAATTGACCAGTTTTTAATGTCCGTTGCTTGATTAGTGAACTCATCGCCTACAAGTTTTACTTCAATCGATGGATCTACAGCACCATTGGCAATCTTCGAACCCGAAGAAATAGCCGGCCATCTGCTGTAATAGAAACGAACCTCATCGTTTTCTTTAAGCTCGTATTCACCTGCTCCAACCATTGGAGCAATGCCATTCACTTCATACATCCAGCCATCATAACCGCCAAACGTACCCGCTGCTTCTCCGTTTATGGCAGAAACATACTGTCCGTAGCTGCTGTCTTCAATTTTATAGCTAATTTTAGGATCTGCTTGATTGAGTGCTTGTTTTAGCACATCCAATGCAGTGACTGGCTTAACCGTGTTTTTCACCGTCACTGCTTGTTTGCTATAAATCGAACTGGAACGGCCATCTACCTGCAGCTTAGCGGTTACAGGAACCCGCAGCGTAATTGTAGTACTGTCCATTTTACCAACTAAAGCTGCTCCCAGTGCTTGGATGGTCACTGCTTTTTCTGTAGCTTTGCCTGACAAATTAATTTTGATCTTTTGATCGCTTTCTTTCACGATCGACTCAATCGTTAGTCCTGATACTTCAGAGTTAATTTTCCAATTGTTTTTCACTAGCGCGTTGCTGTTGAACTCATCTCCAACAAGCTTTACATCAACTGATGGATTAGTTGCGCCATTTACAAGCGTTGTTCCAGTTGTAATATCTGCATAACGGCTATAGAAGAAACGAACCTCGTCGTTAGCTTTAAGCTTGTAAGAGCCTGCACCTACGTTCGGAGCTATGCCGTTGACTGTATACACCCAGCCATCCCAGCCGCCAAAGGTGCCCGCATTTTGTCCTGCAACCCCTTTAATATAAGGGCCATAACTGCTGTCTACAATATTGTAGGAAATTGCTGGTGAGGCATTATCCAAAGCAGTTTTAAACGCATCCAACACTGTTGGCTTTTTAATTTGAGTGAAGCTTACCGGTTGCTTGCCATAAACAGAACCCGTAACGCCATCAACACTCATATTAACAGAAATAGGTTGTTTAATTTCCTCTAAACGATGCCATACCGTTTTCTGATATTTAATATCAAGCAGGGCAATAAGCGCCTGCTCAGTCGCCATTCCATTAGATCCGCCGCTAAGAAGGTATTTAAATGATCCATCCTGAAGCTGGAACAAAGAGAAAGAATCAAGTACCGTTTTACCGTTCGCTGTCCAGACATCAGACAAAATATCCTCGCCAATGGCCGTTATTCCGGTCACTACAGTGGATAGACTATTCGAGTTATTGTCGCTAAACATAATATGTTCTTGGTTTAGCTTTATCGTTTGTAAATAACTTTTCACTCTTTCAATTGCCGCTTGAACAGCGCTGTCATCCTGATAATTTCCAAGTGCTAACAGACCCATCCCTGACATATCTGGATCAGACTTCGATCCGAAGTAAGCAAAGCCGCCATCAGCCAGTTGCTTGCTTAGTAAAAAATCTACTGCTTTTTTCTTAGCAACTGCATCCCATTTCCCAACGTTGCTGCCTAGCTTTTCGCCAGTATCAAGGGCAAGCATTGCCCACATATGTTTGTTTGTTGAACCAATTGCTCCCGTAGCAGCATCTTGCTGCGATGCCAGCTCGGCATACAGATTGCGATCTGTTTCCCACGCATGAGCAGGATCTTCGCCCATAGCAAGCAGTCCGAATATGTAACGGATATGCTCAGTTCCTCCATTATCCGGTTTTAGTACCGGATTTGTAGGCTCCTGTGTCTCCCAGCTTGGCAGTTGCCAGTCGCCGTCGTTCAAATTTACGCCAGCGCCCCAAAGCGCTACGATTTCCACCCACGATGTCAACGGCTTTTTCTTGTTTTTATAATACTCAACCGTCTTATCAATCATCACGTTCAATGACGTATTCGCAGAATGATCTGCCGCTTTACCTACTTGTGGTGCAAATAAAGTAAACACCAATACAAAACTTAAAATTGCAGGCAAACTCTTTTTCATAAATCTTTTTAAATTAAGCAATGTTTTCTCTCCCTTTAATCATTTTTGGCAACAAAAAAACATCTTTCCGTTTGTGGAAAGATGTTTGGATAAACACGTGCGCATGGAAGCATAGGAATCCACCTATTGCAAAAGCACGAATAAACATCTCCCTCCCATCCTCGTGAGAAATATAGAGCGCTCCTATGGCAGGTCTCCTGGCTTCGCTTCATTGCATAGACGATCTCCTTCCCGTCATGATATGACAGTGGACAACATGATCATCTGCTCCGCGATACAGTGGCGGGACCGCGTCGGATTTTGACCGAACTTCCCTATTAAGCTGCTTGTGAATGATAGATTCACGGCAGCACCATATTAGCTATTCTATGAAATTGTAAGTGCTTGTTTTGTGAATTGTATCAAATTTGAAAGGATTAGACAAAGGTTCTGACCGTTTTTTTTCAACTTGTACGATTCCCTATTCGATTTCATGCGCCTATGACTAGTATTTCATCAAAAATCTACTTCAGCTCCAAATTACTCAATTTTGAATCTCGTAATCGAGCGCTGAAGCTCCTCCGAAAGCTCATTTACAGATGAAGCAAGCTGCTGCGTTTCAGCTGCGAGCTGATTTTGCCGCTCAGTGTCCGCTGCCGATTGCGCAGCATGAGTGGAAGTATCCTTGGCGACCTGCGCCATCGATTCAACGGAAGCGCTCACTTCCTCGCTGCCTGCTGCCATCTCCTCCGTTGAAGCAGATACGTCTTCAATTTGGGAGGCTACAAGGCGGGATTCCTTCCATATCGTGTCAAAAGATACCTTCAGCTCCTGAACGATGAGTAATCCTTGTTCCATTTCTTGCTCTCCTGCAGTGACCGCGCCAACAGCATCGGCAGTCAAGGCTAGCACCTCATTAATCGTTTCTTCGATATGGCCCGCATGAGCCGAAGCCTGTTCAGCCAGCTTTCTCACTTCACTTGATACAACTGCAAATCCACGGCCATACTCCCCTGCATGTGCCGCTTCTATAGCAGCATTTAGAGCGAGCAAATTCGTCTGATTTGCAATAGCAGCAATCGTGCCTGCCATCTCTTGGATTTCGGATGAGCGCTCATTAAGCTGTCCGATCACTCGTGATATCGAAGCCGTTGCCGCGCCAAGCCGCTCCATTTGACCAACCGCATGATCCGATTTTTCATGGCCCAGCTCCGCTGCTTGCAGCATATCGTTCGATGCTTCCGACATTTGGCTCGAGGAGTGAGCAATCCTTCCTACGCTCGTCGCCATTTCCTCCATAGACCTTGCTGCCTCAACTGCCCCGTCTGCTTGATTTTCCGCGCCAATTGCCATCTCATTCACAGAGGAAGCTAGCTGCGAAGAGAGCTCTCGGCTTTGCTGCGAGCCTACACCCAATCGACCAGCAAAATCCGATACGGATGCGGCATTGTTCCGAATCGTCCGCATTAAGCCTTGCATATGGGCAATGAAATGATTGATTTCTTCGCCTAAGCGAGCAATTTCATCATTTCCTTTATTTTCTATACGATAGGTAAGATCCGCTTCGCTAGAATTAAGATTAATTGCTGCATGAACAATATTACGAAGCTTACGTCCTACCATAAATTGTGATAGCAGAAACAAAACGACCAAAACAACAGCCATCAGGCCGCCAAATTGCATGACAACCATCGTTCTTTCTGAAGCGATGAGCGCATCGGCCTTTTCTTTTGACAATGCAACACGTACGCCGCCCCAATGCTTGCCATCGATAATTAAGGGATAGGAAATATCCCACGTTTCTACCGTTTTCCCGTCTATGAGTCTATTATATTTTTGCAGGAGGACATCATCCGTCTTCGTGTTCGTAGCGGCATTGTAGCCTGTTTTGTCGTTAAAAATCCGATTGGCCCGGTAGTTTTGACTAAGAAGTCCCTCGTCGCCCCAAGTATCTTTTGATTCTTCTCCCACAGGGCTGTAAATGCTATTATGTGTTGGGATATAGCCCGCAAAATTCGGATTTTCTGAATATGCGCCTGCAATAGCAAAAATAACATTTTCCTCCGTCAGAAAACTATCCATAATACCTTGCCAGCGGTAATCCGTATAACGGTCATAGGCACTATCATATTTCAGTTCATATTGAGATAGCGGAATGGACTCTCCATTGTACAAAATCGATTCTTTCCCCGCATAGGATGAGTCCTTTAGTCTTTTTTCAGCCACTTTCTCACTTTCAGGATTTACAGTCAATGTATCGTTGAAAAAATCCTCTTTAAGCTTGTTTCCGTCCCATTTCGTACCATCCTCCAGCACAACACCTGTTTTAAAATCCTGCTCCGTAACATTCTCAAGTGTGCGAGCTAGCGATAAAACCATCGTGCGACCCTTTTCCAGAAGCTGCTGCTCAACAGCTATACGAGTGGATTTCCATTCATACATGAGAATCACACTAACGATTATGACTAATGCGGCGGCCATGACTAGCATAAATTTATTCGTCAACGAGCGTAATCCCATCTTCATTTTTGATAACCCCCACTGTTAATTTATCTATATTAAACCAGTTTAACTAAAATGTTATGTAAATTAAACCAATTAGATTGAAACTTCTTAAATAATACATATTTATATTGAAATTATTAATTATTTTATATGACTAAGTTTATGAATTACTAAGCTTAGGCTATCTACATACCTTATTAATACAAAAAAACCACCCTATTGCCGCAAACTAAGCGACATAGGGTGATTTCGAGATTAGCCTACTAAAGGTAGACTCCGATTATTTCAACGATTCACGAACCTCTAGCGTACGTTTATTCCATTTTTCCGTTTCTGGAATCAGTTTATTAATATCTGCTCCATCAAAAATAATTTCATTCAAAATATTGTTCCAGTTGTATTCAGACCAAGCAGGAATGGTTACACCTGGCTGAATTTTTGCATTTTCCTTTGCAATTTTTACAGCTTCCTTGTTTTTGCCTTCCCACATTGGCGTTTCATCATAATAAGCTGTCAATTCAGGATCGATAACCGAAGCATTTGCTCCTTGGTCAATCTTCCATTTTTGCGCTTCTTTGGAGAATTGGAAGCTAATCCATAGGAAAGCTTCTTCTTTATGCTTGGAACCGCTCAGCAGTGAAAGCGGACCATAAATACTATAACCTGGTTGGCTTACTTTTCCTCTTGGGAAAGGCAAAACATCCCATTCAAACTTCGCATCCTTTTTGAGGCCTGGAAGTACCCAGTCTCCGCCGATCGCAAAGCCCGTTTTACCGTTAATAAATTCTCTCGAAACATCGCCTTGTTCCTTAGCTTTCGCATTGCTCTGCATGGAGCCGTCTTTCCACACAAAATCTGAAAGCCATCTAACATCGTTCATTACATCTGGCGTATTGAGCAAGCTTTGTGTCAAATCTTCATTTAAGTAATGAATGTTTGCAGCATGTCCGTCAGCAATTGCTTTTGTGCTAAGAACGCGCATTTGAAATTCTGGCTGTGTTGTTAAGCCATATTCCCCTGCTTCTGGATCGGTAATTTTTTTGGCTACATCGCGGAAATCATCGTAAGTCCAATCATTTGCTGGCATTTCAACACCATGCTTAGCAAGCAAATCTTTATTGACAAGTATCCACATCGGTACGTCAACGAATGGCACAGCCAATTTTTTGTCTTTATACGTCATCGTATCAAAAAATCCTTGAGGCAGCTGAATATCTTGGAATGTCATATCCTTCTCGATGTAAGGAGTCAAATCCTCAACCAAGCCAGCTTGGTCAAACGAGATCAAATCACTGTCGATCCAAGTTAAGTCGGCTGGTGTTCCTGCCGCTTCCAAAGTAGCGATGATCTCCATAATTGGTTTGCCATTTACAGGAACCTGTTCAATTGTGATCCATGGATATTTTTCGTTAAACATTTTGTATAATTCTGTGTAGGAATCAGACCATGAAATGAGTTTAATCGTAACAGGCTCATGCTTCTCTTCTGTAGCCGGTTTCGCTGCATCATCGGTAGGTGCATCTGTCGCTGTATTATTAGAAGGAGTGTTAGTCGTTTTCTTTTCTCCATTGCCGGAGCAAGCTGAGAGAACGACTGAAAATAACAAGACCACACACAACATCCATGTCAAAGCGCTTTTGTTTTTCATTTTTTGGCCTCCTAAAAGTTTTGTGAAGCAAAACTGGCTTCGTAAGCTTAAGCTTTAAGTTTTGAAGAGCAAAACTAGCTTCGTTTCGTAAGCCTTCCCCTCGTTTTTTGCGGTTTAGCATTCTTTATAACGTTGAAACCGTTCCAGCAGCTGTTTGCCGAAACATCACCCCCCTAAAGAGCTGCTGCGCCTTAGCGCAGACAAAGAACTATTCAACAATTCCCGTTCTTTCAATACCGCTGACGAACCAGCGCTGAAGGAACATAAACACGATGATCGGCGGTAAAATAATAAGGAAGGCTGCGGCCATTTTGGTGCTCTCCGTAATCGGATTAACGATGGTTCGCGTATTTCCGAGCAATGACGGATTCAGCACATCCTCCAGCATATCTAGACGGATCGACAGCGGCGTGAAGCCTTTGGTAAGAAACATCGATGGCTCATAATACATGTTCCAGTACCAAATAAATGAGAAGAGAAACACGACTAAGCACGCTGACCTTGCCAGAGGCAGCATAATTCCGAAAAACAGCCTCGCTGTAGAAGCTCCGTCCAGCTTCGCTGCCTCCTCCAAGCTTGGCGGCTGCGCTTTGAAAAACTGCCGGAAAATGAGAATAAATAAGGCGCCCTTAAGGCCTTGCCCGAATATAGCCGGTATGAGAAACACAAAAATCGAATTCAACAAGCCGAGCTTGCTGAAAATAACGTATAGCGGAATGATGATAACCTGCGGCGGAATCAAGAAGGTCAATATGATCAGCGCCGTAAAAAGTCCCTTGAATGGCAGCTCCAGCCTAGCAAGCGCATAGCCGGTCATCGCACAAATAATGACCTGTACGAGCGAGCATGTCACCGATATAAGGGCAGTGTTTCTGAGCGCTTCCGGGTATTGCAGACCCTTCAGCGCTTTCGTCACATTTTCCCAAGTAATCTCGCGCGGAATCCACTTTACCGTCGGATCAAGAAGATCACTCATGTTCTTAAACATCGTGCTGACCATATAAAGAATCGGCTGTAAATAAAGGTAAGCGACAATCGAGAGCAGCAAATAGATGATGAGCTTCGCCAGCAATCCGTCAGACAAGCTTCGTCCGAGCACCAGCATTTTCGTTTTCTGGGCTTTGCGGCCCCAAAGAACTCCCCTTACGCTGCGGCTAACCTTCTCGAACTCAGACTTCATCGCAGTAATCATGAATGTACCCTCCTTGTCTTGAGGCTCCGGTTAAACAGCCATAATACGAGGGCGATCAGCGCGAAGATGAGTCCAAAATAAATCCAAGCGAGCGCACTGGCGTAGCCGTAACCGGTATCGACCTTAAACATGTTGTCTTTGATATGCTTCAGCACAGGATTAAGCGGGAATGTGAACAGGTCGATAATCGTGTAGAGCACATTCAAGCTGATGAATGGCACGCAGGCTGGCAGCGTTATTTTCCAGAAGCTGTCCCAAGGGGAGGCGCCATCGATCCGCACAGCCTCATAAATCGTTGGTGAAATCGTCTGGAAACCCGCAATAAAGATAAGAATCTGCACACCGGAATACCATAAAATTAGAATCGCTTTGCCCAACACTGCCATTACTGTCTCTGCAAATTGCTTGCCAACATATTCCTCTACAATCGGAAGCAAATTGTACTGCTCCAGGAATGGAATATCTCCTGCTCCTTGCAAGAACAGCTCTGAGAGCACTTGCCCTGTTGCAAAAATAACTGGAAGAAAAAACAGCGCGCGGAAAATAAATCGTCCAGGAAATTTCTGATTCAGCATTAATGAGATCAGCAGGGCAAAAATAACGATGATCGGAACCATTAGCAGCATTTCTTGGAAATAAGTGATAAGTTCAATTGGGAAAATGTTATCTTTCAAAAAAGCATCCCGAAAATTGCGCAATCCGACCCATTCATATTTAAATCCTCCGACCGCTACTTGCACCTTGTTAAAGGACATAAATAACGACCAGCTAATCGGGATAATGACGAACATCGCAAACCCAATAATCCATGGCAGCATGAACAGCAGTCCCATCCCGTAGCGCTTCCAGAGATGAAGGCGCGCTGCACGGACTCTAGCTTTTGCTTGCATTATGCGCCCGCTCCCTTCTCTACGACGAACGTCTTGCTGTTGTAATCGACGATTACCCGTGTGCCGTCCTCATAAACGGTAGCAAACCGATTTTCAGACAGCTTTTCGTGATTTTTAATCGTTTGGGAATACAAACCTGCTAGGGAATCAAAAGCCTCGTATTCCTTTAAAATGCGGTCTGTCCACTTCTCATATTGACTGCTGAATAAGAAACTCGCAGCCGTGTACTTGAGCTTCCGTGAATCCTCATGAGTGAGGAAGAAAGAAGGTACAGCTCCGTATTCAATGGCTTTTAAAAACTCAGTTTCTACATCATTACGAAGATTGCCATCTCCAAACGAATACGATACATAACCATGAAGCGCGATGGGATAAAAAGGAACCGTCTCGTCGACCATGAAATCATAGCTGGATTCATGCGGCAAATTAGCAATAAAATCGCTTTGGCCAACTGCGTAGTCATTCCCGCGATATACGCCAGCCGTGCCAAGCGTCTTCTGCGTGTATTCGAGTAAGCCATCGTATACAGCAATCGTGTCCGAACGAGTTTCTATGCCTGACGGATCATAGTCATGGAACACCATTTCACCCATCCAGTTGTACAAAATGCCGGATATGCCAATCTCCTTCAGCTTCTCAATCGTTTGATAGGCCATGGCAACGGTGCGTGACGGCTTGCTGATAAACCATCCCTCATCAACAAATACCGTCTCATCAATGCCGCGAATACCGTTCGTTTTGCCAGATAAATCGGAATTGTCCGAATCGATCCAGACAAAATCATCCTCGAACATGACGTCAATGCCATGTTTTGTCATATTGGAGACAAAAGCCTTGGCAGCCGTCTCGCCGCCTAGCGACTCCTCAATTGGAAAACGGTCATAAAGATCGTAATCGCCTTGATTTTGCCAGCCGTAATAAATGACCTTCAGATTAGCGACACCCTTCTCCAGCAGCCCATTTACGATATTCGTTGCCTGCGGGAAGGTCGTTGCCGTAATATATTTGATTTTGCTGAAGGCTTCCGTATAGTTGCCCCCCATAATTTTTAAATACAAAGGGGTGTGTTCAACAGGCTTTAACGGTTCGTTCAGCTTGCCGGTTTCCGTCATGTACTCTCGATAAGCCTTCGCCATTCCGACATAACCAGCGTCATCTCCATTAAGAAAGCGATATTCAACCTCTCTATCCGTATCCAATCGCTGTTTCTGTACCGCTTTAAGCGGTGCGGCAAGCCGGCTCATTCTGTACAAATATTCCTCACGGTAGATCTGATTGGAAAATACGTTATACATATTGGATTTGAGACCTGGCGGCATCGCAGCAATATTCGCCGAATCACCGCCCTCCGTAAGCACCGCCATAAAGGCATTGCTGCCTCGTTTCATGCCGAACACCGGGTAAGCAATATTCTCACGTCTTTCACCTGAACGCGTCCAATTTCCGGTATTGGTTAGTTCAAGGCCGTATACCTGATGGATATAACCTCTAGACACGCCAGCCCGCTCGCTGTCAAATCGGATCAAGCCGCCTGGTCCATCTGGAACAAAAATATATCCATCCTCCTCTGAGGAAGCAGCGCCAAAGTAGGGAAGCAAGTCTACCGTAAAGACGGCATATTCTCCGTCCTCCTTAATTCCCTCCGTTGGAATCCGTACCTTAAGCCCCTTTGACGTAAGCTCGTATTGGATCGTAAAGCCCAGCTGTTTTTCCGGGAAAACATAGGAGACCTGAAGCCCCTCTGCCGTTTTGATCAGCGTTGTTTGCACTTTCGGATCATTCGCGTTCAGCACTTCCCTGATCGTCTGATCCTTTCCTTGTGTCCTTACATAAGTGAGAACAAAAGGCGATTTCAAGTTGGCAAGCAGCACACCTTTAACCGTTTCGCTGCTTAGCTGAGCTTCTGAAGGATTGCTGCTCCACCTGTATCCAGTACGTTTGTCAACCAAAGCAATCTGTGTGCTTGCGGGCTGAATATAAAGCGCGAAGTTATCGCTTGCTAGTGCTTCTGCGAAACCATCAGCTCCCGCTTGCGGTTTCCAAGCCTCGCCTTCATAGAGAGGAGCCTTGCTCACTGCTCTCTCCTTAATCCCTGTGTAGGCAAGAGCTTGTGCCGGCGAGAGCTCATCTCCTTGCAGGATAACAACCAAAATGATAATAAGTAACGCGCAAACTGCGATTGCTGCAAGCTTTACTCGAAGGGAAGTACGCTTGATGAACTCAACCATAGAAGGTCACCTCCTTGTATAGCTGATAGAAGAAATCGTATAAATTGTAGGACAATCCGAAGACGAGAAAGGCAAACAGCCAAATCGTGCCAATGGTAAATATCGTGATGGCGATATTTTTGAGCGTCTCCACAAAATCGAAATTGTGAATGACCTGCGTCATAACGATCAGCATGACACCCATCCAGAGGAACATAACGGTGTTTAATGAGTCCACGATCACTCGCTCATCAAGCGTCACGATATTGGACAGCAGTAATGTTGGAATGGAAAAGAACAGATATGGTGCAAGCGCATAGGTGCTGCCTTGAATAACCTCTCTGAATTTCCCTTCCCCGTCCTTCACGCTGCATACGAGATAATTCGCGATGATCCACGTTACCCAAGGAACTACGAATAATCCCAGACTTCCAAATAGATTGACCTGCGAGAGCTCCACGGGATGGAACAAAAATCCGGTGTAATAAATCGTAACGATCTTCATCGCTACAACCGAAACTAAAATCAAAATAATAATCCAAGGTGCAACTCTAGCTTCCTTCAGCTTGTAAAAGCCATGATAAGGATGGAGCATGACGTACCAAAGGTTGCGCAAATCGCCAAGCGGGCGCTGCCAAGATTCAGGCAAAGGGCGGCGCTGAATCTGCTTTTTAAGCAGCATTCGGCTATACCTAAGCAAGAGATACAAAGCTGCCAAACCTAAAACGATCCATATGAAATGCTGCTGCAAAAACTCTAGTCGGATTTGCCAGAACGCTTTAGAGTAGCCCTTCGTATCAAAGGCTGTTTTCAAGAAGGTCAACGCATCCTCATTGTTATTCTCATGCAGATACACCTTGCCTAGTCCTTGAAATGTACCATTGTACATATCATTGCGGGCATAAACGCGATCCCAATAAGGCTTGCTCTCTTCATATTTGCCTTCCAAATAGAGGCCTAACGCATTCATAACGTCGCTTCCGAATTCCGTGCGAACAAATTTGTGAATTGTACCTGTTCGGCTGTCAGAAATCCAGACGCCGAATTTGGAATCTACGCCAATGCTCGTCGGAAATCCAAGAACACCATATTGCTGTGTTGCGTTATCAATGAACCCGAAAGCAAACAATGCTTCGCCATTTTGGTCATAAATATTAATGTTTGCCGATTCCATATCAATGTTGTATAAGAAGCCTTTTGAATCGCTTGCAACATCAACGATGCCATGGCCGTTCACAAGCGTTTTATTCTTAAAGGCATCGACACCGCCCGCATTTAGCTTGCGAATAGCGCCCTGCCCGAATCCCGCTGCCGTTGCTGTAAAGATAAATCCATCTTTATCAATAGCAACATTGGAGATTGGCCGGGGGAGGCTTGCCGTCTCTTTATCCAACTGCTCCTTGTTGAGAACGAGCTTCTTCAGCCAGTTGAGTACCGTTTGCTGCGCTTTATTGGCACCAAAGAAACCCATGAATTCCCCTTTATCATTCATGCGCAGCAAGCCCTGATAGGAGGAGTTCAAGCTGACATACATGACGCCGCGCCGATCAACGACAAGCTTTACGGGAACAAAATGCTCCTGCTCCAGAAAAGTTGATGCGGGCTTTTTGTATTCTCGGTCGAACGTACCGTCGGCACGAAAGACAGCAATGCGCTGATTGCCCGAATCGGCTACATAAACGACCCCTTCCGGCGTAACGAATAAGCCTTCTGGCGCACTGAGCATGCCGGCTCCCTCTTCTTCGCCAATCGTCTGCAGCAGCGCTCCGTCATTATCAAGCACAATAACTCGGTTTGCTCCTTTGTCAGCCACATAAACCTTATCATCTGTGCCCACCTGCAGATCGATCGGCTCTACAAAGCGAATTCCCTTCGTTTCAGCTGGTGAATAAACCGGCTGTATACGCAGCCAAGTCGATTGATTGCTGTCATAGTAGGCCGTTCGATAGGGAAGCTCCGCGTGTATCGCTTCTGGTGCGACAAGCATGGAGGTCGCCGCAAGAAGCAGGAATATTAGAAATCTCTTCATCGTCACGACTTCCTTTGCTGGTTTGAATTACTTAATTCCGGAATGGACCATCGTCTCCAGCACTCTTCGCTGGAAGAGCAAGAAGATAATTAGGTTCGGCACGAACATGAGCAAGCCGGCAGCGGCGGCCATGTTTTGTCCCGATACGCTGTTTTGCAGTCCGCTAAGCAGACTATTGACATAGAAAGCTAACGTTCTCATCGTTTCCTCTTGCATGAATAAGGTTGACGTCTCCACATCGCCCCACACGCCTTGGAATGTGAAGATGGATATGGTCGCTATGGCGGGAACGGAGAGCGGAAGCACCATTTTGGTAAAAATACCGAAGTGGCTGGCCCCGTCAATCTTGGCTGCTTCCAGCAGTTCTCCCGGAATTTGCGAAATAAAGCCCACCAGCATGAATACGGCGATCGGAGAAGCTAATGCCGGCAAAATATGCCCGAAATACGTATTGTTGATGCCGATTCCGCTGATGATCAAGTACCTCGGAATCCCAACGGTCTCGGGTGCAAACATCAACGATAAAGTAATAAGAGACAAGATCAGCTGCTTGAAATGAAACTGGTATTTCGCAAGCACATAACCTGCCATAGTGCTGACGATGATGACCGTAAACAACGTAAGTCCCGCTACAATTAAACTGTTGAACAAATAACGGGTAAACGGAACCGTCGCGTTTGATGCGTGCAAGATAAGCGATTCAAAATTGCGCAGCGTTGGGTTTTGCACCAAAAATCGCGGCGGGAAAAGAAAAAGCTCATTTTGCGGCTTGAAGGCATGGTTCAAAATAAACACGATCGGCAGCGACATGAATGCGGCCAGCGCGGTAAAAACAGTGACAAGGATGATCTGAAACGGCGTCACTCTGCGAAGTTTTCGAATCATGGTTTTACAGCTCCTCCTTTGATCCGAACAGCCGATAAGCAAATCTCATTGCAAAATAACTGATGATCAGCAGCATGACTGAGACCGAAGATGCATAACCGAGCTCGAAACGGATAAAAGCGTAATCGTCAATATGATTAATAATCAAATGCCCTGAATAGGAAGGAGTAATCGCCATCCCCGTCAACTGGGTGGATATGCCTCCCGCCTTCAATGTTCCTACGATCGACATGACCGCACTGAACAGCATTTGCGGCTTCATCGACGGAATTGTAATGTAGAAAACCTCCTGCAGGCGGCTGGAAATCCCGTCTATGCGGCCAGCCTCGTACAGCTCCCGATTTACCGTCTGAAGACCAGCCAGCATAGCGAGAAAACCAACGCTGAAGCTAACCCAGAGCGATACGATGATCATAATATTGAGCAAATATTTAGGGTCCTGCAACCAAATCGTCGGACTGTCGATCCAGCCCATCTTAAGCAAAAAATTGTTAAAATAACCGACGCGGTCACCGCTGAACGTCGCAATCCAAACGACGGATAATGCGACGCCGCCAGCCATAGACGGTGCATAAAACGCAAGCGTGTAGTAATCGCGAATGCGAATCGGCAGCTGATGAATGAGCCATGCGAACAGGAATGCTAAAATATATCCTCCCGGCCCTACGATTAACGCGAACAAAAACGTATTCGGAATCGCTTTAGTTAGAAAAATAATGTCCTGTGTGAACAAGCTGATGTAATTTCGTACACCGATAAAATGAAGCGATCCAAAGCCGTCATAGGACGTAAATCCAAGCGTCGCTGCCATAACAACCGGAATGACGATAAACATTAGGAAGCAAATGAGAAACGGCGCAAGAAACAGATAACAAAAAGCATCACGTCTCATTTCCCGCCAAAAGCGATTCCATTTCACACGCAAAGCGGATTTCTGCTTCGGCTTAGCAATGCTGGGAGAAAGCTGCGTATTCATTTGTGCGGTTCCTCCCATTCGTAAGGTTGTTTAATTTGTGGAATTTTCAAATCCTCATTAGCCGATATGCCAAAATCATTTTGTCTGCGATTCATTTCCCGCTGCAAGGAAAGCTGAGCAGCCTCAAGCGATTCCTGCGCAGGTATGCCTTCGAGAACCGTCCGATTCCACGCAAACTCCATCTCTCTGTTCAAGAAATAATAACCCGGTACATAAGGCATGTTTTTCGCCCAGCGCGCCTGCTCTTGAAGCGCCTTCAGGTCATCGCTCGGCCAAGTGAGCGACTTCATCGCATTGACATTCGCCGTATTCCATCTGAACTCAATGCCATAAAAGGACTCGACGTCTTTGGCGTATTGCGATTGCACCTCCTCAGAGGTCCACCACTCTAGAAACTTCCAAGCATCGTCTTTCCGCTCACTTTTCTTCATGATCATTGCGGCAGATATAGCCTGCGGCGACCATCTTGCTACCTCGCCGTTCTCTTGCTCGATGCCCGGCAGCGGTGCGATTTTCCAGTGTCCGGTTATTTCCGGAGCAGCAACGAGCAGCTGCACATAGGTGTTGAAATCTGCTACACCTATAGGAATATCTCCATCACGGAAATGCTGGAAAAATGCTGGAATGTCAATCGGCAGATTGTATTTCTTGTAGAGCTCCGTCCAGCGCTTGAATGCTTGCTGGCCGGCATCGCTCGAGAGCGCACCCTTCAAACCGTCTTGCGAATACACCTCTGCACCATTTTGGAAAAAAAGTGTAGTGAAATCGCTTTTCGGATAATTCATCGTCATCCCGTTTTCCTGAAGCGTTGGTAAAATATCGAACACTTCATCCCATGTATCCGGAACCTTCAGGTTCAAGCCTTCTAGAATGTCGGTTCTGTAAAACATCATCTGGAAGTTCTGCACCTCTGGCAGTCCATACATTTTTCCGTCGTAGCTAAGCGAACGGCTGACGCCGGGAATAAATCGATCAAGCACATCCTTGAAGCCTGGAAAGTCAGACAGCTCCGCGGCCGCATCCCGCATTGCGAAGTCAGCTGGCGTAGACTCCCCAACGCCAAGCGCAATATCAGGCACGTCTCCTGCCGCATTTCCAAGTATGAGCATGTTCGGGTTGGTCATTAGATTGATATTGACTTCAATTCCCGTCCGAGGCGTGAAATCATTATCCACCATCTCACGCAGCAGCTCGACGTAATCCCGACCGCGCTGCACCCAGATAGTAAGTGCTTCCTTCTTGTTATGCTTGCGCGTGTCGTAGTCCAAATAGAAGGAGCGGCCAAAATCAGCAATCGAGTAAGGCACTCTTGAAAGCGTCGTAGGCACTTTCAGATCCGTCACCGTATTTGGCGTCCGAACGACGATATAATCCATGAGCAAAGGCTGCTGAGTCAGCGTTGCCATCCACGTCCCAATATTGTTCTGAATCGTCGAGAAATCATTGATTTTATTCGGTATTTCGTTCACATCCACCAGCATCTTCTCGAGTATCGCTACGGAACCTTTGATCGCCTCAGATAAATCAGAATCCTTTTTATTGAGACCATTGATATAATTCCGAATATTCGTTAACTGAGCGACAAATTCCGTCATCTTCTGTTCCACATCTGGATCAAGCTTCTTCATATTCCACGTTCGTGTTGAATCGATGTTGGCGTCAAAAGCCGATTTGCTATAGTTTCCTGTAAGCAATCGTATATGCCGGTCGAATATTGCAAGCTGATCCAGCGTCTCCTTCAAAGCCAGATAAACGGGCTGAACGAGTGAGGAGTCAGCGGTCATGCGCAGGACATGTGCGCCCTTCTCCAAATAAAAGAGGAAAGGTTTGCCTTCTGCATCAGCAAGCGTGCCAATGTCAAATTCCTTCTTCGTCGGAATACCGTAGTGAAGCAGCTCCTGAAACGGTGTCTTCCCATCAATCGAGATGGTGCGATATGCCTCAAAGCCATTGCGATAGTTTTGAAATGTTTTCAGGTCGATTTCATACCAGCCGGACTCTGGCACAGAAAGCTCCCATTCCACCCACTCGCCCGGCAATCGCCAGCGCTGACCGCCCAAGACGTTATAAGTAATTCGCCCTTTCGGGTCAGGTGAAATATAAGGCTCCGACCAAAAATCGGTCTGAATCGCAAGACTTGATTTCCGCTGAAACTGCTCCGCTTCAATCATGCTGAACCAGCTCTGCTTCTCCTCTTCCGGCGGATACAAGTTTTTGTAATACTCGTAAGCTGGAATTTCTTCCTTTGGCTTGAAAGCTATTTCTCGGAGCGCGACGGACTCTCTCACCCCAACCAACCGCAGCTTATGCTGGCCTTGTTCCAACTGGTAGAGTACTGGCTCGGATGAAGCAGAAAATATCGTTGCCGCTTTTGCGCTCCAACCGGCTAGCTCGGTTTGCGGAGGACGAATTTGCTGTCCGATCTCGTTGCGATCATATGGAAATTTGGAATCCTTCCAAAGTCGCTCCAGTTCAATGCGTGCCGACTCCGTAAAAGGATATCGCCCATCAATTTGAACGCCGCGTACGACGGAGGCGTTCCCGCCTTCTAAAGGCTTGTAATCAATATGAAGCTCATACCAGCCGCCCTTCGGCACGTCGAACGTCCATTCCACCCAGCCCTTTTCGTTTTCCCAATAAAGCGCAGCTTCACCTTGCTCCTTATCAATCCTGACCGCCGCTTCTTCAGCAGCAGCTTGATATTCGGTTGGTGAAATCAGAATGGACGGAAGACTCTCGTCGGTTTTGGCCGCCTCCGGATATTGGTACATCAGCATCGCGTATGGCAGCTCCTCTGTTTTGCTCTTATAGGACAGCAGCTGCTCCGTGCTCACCGAGGTTGCATGAAGAACGGGTTCGCTGGCCGTAATCCAGCGGATGACTCCGAACACCAGCGCCAGTACCAGAATGAGACGAAGAGCGATGCCCAGCATCCTCATTCTCCTCATCTGTCTTCTCCTCCAGCTGCCAAAGATACGCCGGTTTCCTCATCAAAGAAATGAACCTTGCTCATGTTGAAATTAGCGACAAGCTTCTCCTCTTTGTGATAAACGATCTCCGGCTCCGTTCTGCCAATGAGCGTTTTCTCTCCTACCTTCACGTACACGTACGAATCGGCTCCCGTTACTTCCGTCATCTCTACTACGCATCGAAAGAAATCTTCCTCCTCCGCGTTTGCTTCTTCCCGCTTCAGCCATACATGCTCTGGGCGAATGCCCATCACACAGTTGCGAAGCGATCCGCTTTTTACCGCAAAATGCGCATAATGACGTTCTGGAACGAGCAGCTTTATTCGCTTATTAACGAAATAATAAAGACCATCCTCCAAGACTAGGCTCCCCTCCATAAAATTCATTTGGGGCGAGCCGATAAATCCGGCGACAAACAAATTCGTCGGTTCATCATAAAGCTGGCGAGGCGGGGCAACCTGCTGGATAACGCCATCCTTCATAACGACAATCCGCGTTCCCATTGTCATCGCTTCGACTTGATCATGCGTCACATAGACCATCGTCCGCTTGAGGTCGCTCTGAAGCTTAATGATCTCCGCTCTTGTTTGAGCACGCAGCTTCGCATCGAGATTCGACAGCGGTTCATCCATGAGGAACACTTGCGGCTCCCTTGCTATCGCTCGGCCAAGTGCGACACGCTGCTTCTGACCGCCTGACAGCTGGCTTGGCTTGCGCTCCAGCAGATGCGATATTTCCAAAATTTTCGCCACACGGTTGACCCTTAGCTCGATATCGTGCTTTGCCGTCTTGCGAAGTTTAAGTCCTAGCGCGATATTTTCGTAAACGGTTAGATTCGGGTATAGGGCGTAGTTCTGAAATACCATCGCAATATCTCTGTCCTTGGGCGAGACATAATTTACGAACTTCTCATCGATGTACAGATCTCCTTCGGTGATTTCCTCTAGGCCAGCCAGCATCCGGAGCGTTGTTGATTTGCCGCAGCCGGAAGGACCGACGAGCACCAGGAATTCCCCCTCCTCAATGGAAAGGTGGAAATCGTTGACCGCCGGACGCGACTCCCCTTTATAGTGCTTATATACATGGCTAAACGTAATGCTTCCCACCCTTGCTCACCTCTCATGACGTATTGTCTTCCTCTTGCTACTATTAATGTTAACGCATACATTCGCCGGCAAATATGAGGTGATATTTTCTTTTGTTGTCAAAAATTAGCCTCTATCAGCTGAAAATCACTATTTTCCCTCCATTCTTAGAAAGCGCTTTCTATAATGGAAACAAATCCATAATCAGTCTCTTCTGCTGCCAATAAAAAAAGAGACCGCCTCGCTAGGTTTGCACCTGTTGAGTTGGCCTCTTTCATTTGTACTTATTCAGCTGTTTACCGATGGTCTGCCCAAGAATACTTAGGGCTCCAATCCAGCGTATCCTTCGCCATTTGATTGCTGACTACGGCTGTCCGTCCAGTTAAAGGCGCGCGCAGATCGATGACTCCCGGATAAAATTGCTGCAGCAAACGCTCGGTTGACCATTCGCTAAGCGTATCGTTGCTCGTAATATTGAGACAAATCGCTCCGCGGTCCTCCACATGAAGCGACGCGATACATGCACTGACTGCATCTCGTATATCAATATAGCTCCATAAAATATGTTTAAAGGAATCCGGCTTATCAACCGCAAGATGCTTGTAATCCTCAGGTTTAGTAATCATAGAGAAACGGAGTGAAATGACCTGCATGCCATTCCTTCGATCGAACATCGCAGCGGTCACTTCATTCACTACCTTCGACAGACCGTAGCACTCTTGCGGCTGCTGCGGATGATCCTCGTCCAGCGGCAAATAATCCGGTGCAAACGGCGTCGGTGCCCATGCAAAGCCGTAAGAAGACTCGCTTGAGCCCATAACAACCTTGCGAATACCAAGAATCGAGGCGGCTTCCAAAATATGATACGCTGCAACCGTGTTGTTCGCGAATATATGCGGGTACGTATGGCCAAGCGGTGCAGGTATAGCAGCCATATGTACGATGGCATCCGCACCGTGCAGCGCTGAAACGACTTGCCCGAAATCATTTAAATCTACTTTTATTTGCTTGCAATGCAGCTGATTTGACCGCTCGTTGTCCAAGGAAACAACCTGATAGCCATCCTGCTGAAGCGCCCCAATGAGCTGTGTTCCGAGCTTGCCGCTCCCGCCAGTTACTGCAATTGTTTTCATAGAAGAAGCACCTCCAATTTCCAACTTTGTATTATGGCCGCACAAGCGTACCGTCAGCCTTTCGATCCAGATGATAAGGATTGTGATATGCGGAGCGATTCCAGTTATCCCCAACGAGCAGCTGCGCCTTCAGCTCATCCAGCTCAATGCCAAGACCCGGCTTGTTCGAAGGGTAAAGATAACCGCCCTTTCTAACGATATGCCCCTCAAAGGCATCAAGCTCTTCCGCTCTAAAATGGTTCACTTCCTGAATGCCGAAATTCCATATCGCCATATCAAGATGTACCGCTGCCGCTTGGTTAACGGGATCATTCTCTCCGCCTTCCTGCCACGCGGTACGTACGCCAAACGCCTCGCACAGCGCTGCTATTTTGCGGCATGGCGTAATGCCCCCAGCCTTCGAGACGCGAACGCGAATGAAATCAATCAGTCTCTCCTTAACGAGCTCCGTCCACTCCTGCGGATTCACGAACAGCTCGCCAACCGCCTGCGGCGTTGCGCTCTGCTGACGAAGATGGCGATACCAGCTAATTTGCTCCGGTGCGAGCGCATCTTCAAGAAAGAACAGACCATAGGGCTCAACCCGCTTCGCCAGCTGGATCGCATTGATAGGCGACAAATGCTCATGGACATCATGCGTAAACTGGATACCCATGCCAAACGTTGTCCGCAATTGCTCGAACATGTTCGGGATGGCATTCAAATAAGCCTGCTCGTCAAACACTGGACCTTTTGTCCAAGCACGCTCCGGCAGGTTCGCCTTGTCAGCGTTAATGAAGCCGCCTCCCCCATACCCGCCCATCTGTACGCGAATGACGGTATAGCCCTCCTCCATAAAACGCTGCACATCCTCTTTGAGCTCGGAAATATCCGATCCACCTGCATGTCCATAACAAGGAACAGCCGCGCGGCTTGCCCCGCCGAGCAATTGATAGACCGGCAACCCCGCTTCCTTCCCTTTAATATCCCATAATGCCATATCAATACCGCCGATAGCCGTATGCAAAATAGCTCCGTTTCTCCAATAGCCGCTCATATACATCGTCTGCCACAAATCTTCTATGTTAGCGGCATCTTTGCCGATCAGAAGCGGCGCCAGCAATTGCTCAATAACTTGTACAACGGCTTCCGGATTGTAGACATCCGAAGCCGAGCCGAGTCCATAAAGCCCGTCTTGATCGGTCATCACCTTTACGATCGTCCAAGTTCCGTTCTTACGCGTTCGAATACATTTGATTCCCGTTATTTTCGCCATGCCCTCACCTTTCCTTTCCGTGTCTCGTTTAGTTTAAGTCAATCACACGGCATTCCACATGAGGCATTTTTAAACTTTCTGTCCTATTGTTAGCCTCTTTCCTAATCCTATGATGCTTATTGCCTTAGTAGTTACAATATAAAAAAAGAGAGCATCCCCTATTTGGACACTCTCTTCTACAGCATAAATCAAAAGAAATTATGACGGTCCATACAACTCTAGCTCGTAAATGCGAGCATTGCTTCGATCGCCCGGCACTTGATAGTATCCAGCATTATCTTGTACTGGAGCTGTAATATACAGCCTCACATAATTGGCGCTAAAAGGCACGACTGTGCGATCTGTAACCGAAGCTGTATTGCCTGTAACTACATCAACATCCGTCCAGACTGCACCGTCATTACTATTTTGCAGCTTGAAATTTTTAGTGTTGTAAGCCGCAGACTCTCCTCCTGAACCAGCATGCTTCACAACCCAGCGGTTAATCATGACATTAGCGCCCAAATTCACACTCAGCCATTTATCTCCCGGCGCTGAACTCAGTGGCAGCGATGTCCACTTCGAGCTGGCAGATCCGTCAACTGCTTTCTCCTTCGTTTCCGTTCCCCCAATGGTATCGCTTGCAGCTGTCGTTTTATTAAGCGCGAGATTGCCAGGGTTTGTCACACCGCCCCCGCTTAGCGCTTGATTCATCAGCTGCACAATCGTGCTGTAAGCTGTACCACTCAGTGCAAGGTGCACCGTCTCATTAACTGAAGTTGTAATCGTAAACTCAGCGCCCGTTACAGTTCCAGCATCTACGCCATTGCGGTAAACACGCACCGTTTGATTCGGCCATGGGTTGACGATTGCTGCCGATTTGCCTTTTTCACTAATCAATCGTACATATTGCACCTGATTGTTTCTTTTTTCACTCGAAACAAGAAACGCCCCATCAGCTCTCAGATCGCCATACTTTGCATCCGTATTTTCCGGCCAGTTCGGGAATATTCTTATTTTCCCTTGGAAGGACTGCAAGAACATTTCCGAGATTGTCGCAGGAACCGTATTAAAGTTTTCGATACCGCCGCCGTTCGTTGCAATATGAAGATTTTGATAGCTGTAGCCGTTAATGAACGAGGTTAAACGAGTTAATAGAGAAGCTGGATTATAACCGACCCTTGCTGCTGCAGGATAAAATGTGTTTGTGCCATTGCCGTCGTTCCAGCTGCCCAATTGGTCTACCATATTTTTGGCTGTTTGAAGTGTTGAAGCGTCACTAGACAACCCGATTTGGCCAGCAGGGTAAATATGCTGAATACCAATGGCATTATCAGTGCTCCATTCCCGGCCAATCTCCGTGTACCTAAATACGGTCTGGCCGTTCCGTGTAAACGTTGGGAATGGACTAAGATTGTTTACTATGTTTTGCCAAGTCGTCCGCAGTGCCGCATCCTGATTTAATGCGACGCTCATATCGATGCTTCCCTGCAGCAAATAACGGACAAGGCCAAGCGACATGATGCCATTCGTTTGCGGATAAGCATCACCCTCATGCTGCGCATCGTTGACAATGTCATATCTCGCTCCATCCCAAACCAAATAATTTTGCCAAAATGCCGAAACCTGCTTCAGATAAGGATACACCATGCTTGCATAGGACATGTCATTCGTATTGTAATACCGCATAATCATATTGGTCGCAGCAAAAGCAGCATTCGTTTTTTGACCATGGATATTGCCGTCACTTGACCCATTCGGAAGAGGTCCCAGTCCAACAGGATAAAATACGCCGCTATAACCATTAGCCGCCGCTAACGCCTGTCCTTTTGGAATCCAATCCAGTACTGGTTTGTCATAGTTTTCTGCAAGCTCAATATGATTGGTTGGCAATGTAAAATAAAAGGGGGCTTCGTAGTTGTAGTTGAGGTGATAATCGCCTTTCCATTCACCGTTGCGGGCTAGCCAGTTCCCCCATAAGCCAGGTGCCATCTCCCCAGCTCGAGACGTACTGCCCATCAAATAAAGCGACGCATAAAATGACTGCTCAATTGTCTTATTCGGAATTTCAATGAAGGATTTGCCATAAAAGCTGCTCCACCAGCTCTGATGGCTTGTCTGCAGTGCATCCACATTCGCCTGCGTTTTGGAGCTGACATTGTTTATCGCTGCCGCTTGGTAACCGCTGCTGTCAGCATCGCTCATTATACTCGTAACCAGCGAATACGTGTTGCCCGGCGTCATCGTAAACGTTAGCGTATTGCCGCTGATCGAACCTGCTGTGCCTACAATTCGAGTGGCAATTCTCACTTTTCTTGTATTATAGCCGCTTATCGTATCCGCGCTATCTCCCCTGACATCCAGATAGAGCACATCTCCTGATGAACCAGATGAGCTGGCATAGCTGTTCTCATTGCCTTTGGCAAGCGAGATGGCTGCTGATTTGGACCCGCTGCCTGTATAAGTAAACTTGGTAAGCAGTAAATTATTTACGGTATCCGTTGCCTGCATCCAGCTTTCTGTTCGAATCGTATTGCCAGCAAGACTAAACGTACCGTTAACTTGCGCACTGGCAAGCTTTTGCTCTGCAAGATAGGACGCCCCATTCATTGAAGCGACTGCAATGTTTAGTCTTGCCATCGACTTCACCTGTCCTTCGGCAAGCGACCAAAATTCATTTTTGCCGAGCACCATGACCATATTGTCAATATTGCCTACCATGGTCACACCTACATCACCGTTTCCAAGCAAAGGCGCATTCGGCGTGCGTGAAAAATTACTGTTGGATGGCGGTGACGTATAGACACCTTGATAAGCAGCTGCGATACGCTGAGCATGAGCCGCTGTCAAACCATCCGCATTCGCTCGCTCAGGACCAAACGGGGTACCGAAGGTTGAAGCGCCTAACAGTGAAAACAGCAAAACCGTCACTCCTCCTCTTTTCAAATGTTTTCTCCACTTGTTTTGAACCATGAACATTGCCTCCCCCTCAATTATAAAGCGCTTACATAAAAAGAAAAGAAAAATACATATCCTCCTTTCTTACACAGCGTTATATCCTAAGCAGCTTCTCGCTCCTGCTAGAAGAGCGAGTGCTGCATGGATTACTTTAATGAAGGATAGTTCTGAAACGAATCGTCTTCACCTCAAAAGGCTTAAAGGATAACAGAATGGTATTAGAGCCAGGTATGATTTCAAGCGTGCGAATGGGCTGCTCCTCCAGCATGTCGGTTTCACATGCCGATGCTAGCTCGAATCCGGATTGTACGGAGCAGCGAGTTGAGGCTCCTTTCGCTTCATATATTCGAGCAATCCAATCATCCAAGTCACCCTCATTAAGCTTAATCGTGTCAATCATAATATTAGGCTGATCGCATGTCAGAAGCGCAGCGGCAGGTTCGGCCTGTCCAGCAGCGGCAAGCACCGGACAGTTGAGTTCATAAGCCTCGCGTATGACTGGGCTGCTCATAAAGCCGTTGTTCCAAACATGAAGCGCATAGGTGAATTCATGCTGACCTTCATCTGCCCGATCATCCGGCCAGGTCGGCGAGCGAAGCAGGGTCAAATTCATTTCCTTGCCGCAAGCGTTCAGCCCGTATTTGCCATCGTTGAGTAAAGAAAATACGCGATCCCCTTCCACGATTGACGACCATTTGTGCTGGCTCACTTCAAAACGATCAGCATCATGCGGGCGTGAATGGTGATTGGGCCGTTTCACATAACCGAACTGAATTTCATTCATCATCTCAGAAGCGTGGAGATTAACCTTGAAGCCTACTTTAAGCAGCTTATGCTTCTCTCTCCAATCTACCTTTGTACGAAAATCAACCCTTCTGCTGCCGCGCTCCAAACGAATTTTTTGCAAAATAACAGATTCATTGATCGTACGCTTCAGCTGAATTTCAGCAAACAGAGCCCCCTGAGTGCTGACCGTCATTTTCGCAGGCTCCCTCAAAATAATGACAGAGTCCGCATATCTGCGATCAATTTCCCATGCATCATAATTAGAAGGCTGATCACGGTAAAGCAGAAATTGATTGCTTAAGCCGCTTGCCCATTCCTCATTCGTTTCCTTATCGAACAAACTTGTGATTTCACCGTAATCATTAAAGGTCATTTTTAAGCACTCGTTTTCTAGACTGTTCGAGGTTGCTCTGACTCCTTCGCTTATCTCTCCTGCTTCATCTGGCATGACAGAGAGATGGCTCATCGCGGGAATGACCACTTTAGCAACTTTCTTATCCCCATAAAGCTGAAGGTCTAGTAATTCCCCTTCAGAATTCCGTGCGCCAACATAGTTGTCTGGCAGCTCAATGAGTGCTGTCCGAACCCAAGGCAGTGAATTAAAGTAGGTTATGCCATCATTGGACCCATCCGTGAGCGCAGATGCAGCTGCTTGGCCTAGTTCTGCCGCCAATTGCAGCAGTTCTTCGAAATCAGCCTCCGCTTCCTCATGCACTCTCGTGATGGATGTCCCCGGTAAAATATCATGAAATTGCAGGAGCAGCAGCTTGCGCCATGCCTCATCGAGCAGCTTCTTCGGATAGGTTGCGCGTCCCCTTAAATAAGCGGCAGCGGCCCACAGTTCTGCTTCACGAAGCGCAATCTCGCTTTTACGATTGCCCCGCTTCATCTTAGCCTGCGAGGTAAGTGTCCCGCGATGCGCCGGATAATAGAGCTCGCCTACATAATGAGCATCCGGCATGCCTCTTCGCTGCAAATCCTCAAAGTATTCGATGGGGGAAGAAATGACGGTTTGCGGTATTCCTTCGAGATTAGCCATCCGTCGCAGAAACTCGAGGTCATCGCGGTTTGCCCCGCCGCCTCCGTCTCCATAGCCGAATTGCACCAGTCGCGTGGAGATCCCTTCCTTTTGCACTCTCTCTTCCCACTGGAAGCTGGCGTATTTCACATCAGCCGGATTTGGGAATGGACCATAATCAAGCAGATGCACGGGCACTGCTGAGCCGTCTATGCCTACCCACGTAAACGTATTAAACGGAAAGGGGTCCGTAATATTATCATAGGTTTGATACATTTTTATCGATGCAAAATAGTTGATTCCGCATTTTTTCATAATTTGAGGCAGATTGCCGGAATAGCCAAATACATCAGGCAGCCAAAGCATTTCATTAGTTACGCCAAATTCTTCTCTAAAAAAACGTTCGCCGTACAAAAACTGACGGATTAAACTCTCACCGCTCGGAATATTCGTATCCGGCTCAACCCACATGCCGCCTTCGGGAATAATTCTTCCTTCCGCTACATAACGCTTTATTCGATCGTACAACTCCGGATATAAATCCTTTGCTAATTGAAACAAGTAAGGCTGGCTTTGCACATAACGATATTCCGGATATTCATCGAGCAAACTTAGCTGATTAGACATCGTACGGGCAATCTTGCGTTTTGTCTCCTCGATCGGCCACAGCCAAGCGATATCCAAATGGGATTGCCCCATCATATACAGCTTCGGTACGGTTGAACCGTTCACACAATCAAGCAAAGGCTTCATGATCACCCTGCCTTGTATCGCCTGCTTCGTCAGCTCTTCGCCTTCCAAACCCCAATTCATGAATGCAATCAGCTTTAAGAAGGCTTGATCAAGCTCGGAAACCCTTAATGAGCTTGGCGGGAGGACCGCTCGAAGCTGGAGCAGCACATTCAGATCAATAAAAAATTGATATAGCTCTTCATTAAGAATCGTCAAAAACGACTGTCCGTAAATCGGAAGATCACGGTCATGCCCTGCATACGCCTCGGCCACAACCTCAAAACATTGTCCGCCAAAAGCTTCTCTTGTCAAAGTAAGGGAATGATGCTGCAAATCATAAGCGCCTGCGAGTTTGCCATTTACATATATTGTGCTTTCTCCGCCAAGCGCCAGCTGCAGCTCCACACGTTCTCCTGCTGCCTCTAGTGGACAACGCACGCTTGCTTTAAACCAGCCATAATGCCATTTCTCGCCCCACTCGGTGCCCGGTTCCAATTGGACGTAATGTCCTTGAAGCGCCTCCTCGTACGACAGCCGGCAATCGGCAGGTAAATATTCGAATGACAGAGGTGCAATATGACGATACAAATACTGCTCTTTCTCCTTTAGCCATTTCTCAATATGGTACAGCCATTCTTTCGGTTGCATAATAAACTCCTCGTTTTTCTTGATGGGCACTCGGGGGCCTAACCTTTTGTCGCACCTGCGGTAAGTCCTTTAACGAGCGCCTTCTGGAAAATAATAAAGATAATAAGAACCGGCAGTGTGGTCACAATGCCCGAGGCCGTAAGGGGGCCCCATTGAATGCCCGATTTTGTTATAAAAGTATTGATGCCCGCAGGCAGCGTTCTCATGGCATCTGAGCTTACAAACGTCATCGCAACCATAATTTCCTGCCATACCGTTATACAGACGGTTAACCCGACAGCAACGAGCCCGGACTGCGCAAGCGGTAAAATCATCCGCACTAAAATTCCGAATGAGGAGCAGCCATCGATGGTTGCGGCTTCGTCAATATCCTTCGGAATACCCTTGAAATAACCGGTTAACAACCATATCGCCATCGGCAGCAAAATCGCACAATAGGTCAAAATGATGCTGGTATATGTATTCAGCAGCTCCAGCTTGCCCCACAGGATGTATAACGGAACGATTAATGTCGTAAGCGGCATGACTTGTGCAAACAAAATGACGGTAAAGTAAGTTAGCTTTCCTCTGAATGTATAACGGGTCATGCTGTACGCAGCGAGACTTGCAATAATCAGCACAATAAATACTGTTACAGCCGTAATCAGCATCGAATTTATAAAATACACAACAATTTCTGAATCACGGAAAACGCTGCGGTAATGATCCCAGTTCAATTGTTCAGGAAACAGCGTTGGTGGTGCGGCAAAAATTTCGGCAGACGGCTTAACTGAAGTCGCAAGCAGCCAATATAAGGGAAACAAGATGATGACAGCAATGACAATAAATAATAGTATGTGACCTCCAAGACGAATCCCTTTCACTTATGTCACTCCTTAATAGACTTCAGCATAGCTCGCATATAAGGCAAGCAAACGATACCGATAATGACCAAACTAATAAGCGCCATAGCCGATGATTTGCCAAAATCAAAAAATTCGAATGCTAGGCGGTAGGTATAAATGGGCAGCGTAGAGGTTGAATCCATTGGTCCGCCCTTTGTCGTTACCCATATGAGATCAAAATAATTGAGCGTCCAAATGGTCGTAATGACACCCGTGGCCCCTATAATGGGCTTTAGATGCGGTATTTTGATATACCTTACAATGCCAAACCAACGCGCTCCGTCAATACGAGCCGCCTCCACCTGCTCATTCGGAATATCCTGCAAGCCTGCAAGCAGCATAAGAAACCAAAACGGGAAAGCTTTCCATGTATTTACGAAAATCAAAGTGCCAAGCGCCATATGATCAGAGCCTAACCAAGAAATATTTTCGCTCGTAATATGAAAGATTTTTAACAGCTCATTTATAATCCCCATGTCTGATTGCAGCATCCAGCTCCACATCAGTGCAGTGACCACACCGGGCAATACCCACGGAAGCAGCAGCAGCGATCTGAGCGCCCCTTTGCTTCGCCTTCTCTCATCCACGTACAGAGCGCTTATCAAGCCAATTGCCATTTGCAGCAGCACGCCAATCAAAGTCCAGCTAACCGTCGTCCACAATACCGTTTGGAAAATATCATCTTTTACAATGGCTGTGAAATTATCAAGCCCGATAAAAGGTTTGTCAGGTCTGCTTAACTGCCAGCGATGCACGCTGACATAAAGATTGTAAAGCAGCGGATACGTCAGCAGGCTCATAATAATGACTAACGAGGGCAGCAGATATAAATAGGGAACCGAATGTCGAAAAAGCCGTTTACGAATCATCTTGATGCCTCCAGGTTCATCGATTAGGAGTTAGGGCAGACGAATGTTTATTCATCTGCCCCGCCAATTATTTTTGAGTCGAAATTTCTTTTATTTTCGTTTCAAGCTTGCTGATCTCCCCATCAATGGCTTCATTGCCTATCAGTACTTTAGACACCGTATCGTATATAGCGGAGTCAATTTCTTTGTAGAAAAGTGTCTTCGGCTGAGATTGTCTAGCAAATTTGATTTGATCCATAAAAATTTTGTAAGCGGGATCGGTTGCGAATTTAGATACAGCAAGCGATGCATTGTTGGCTGGCACATCGCTCATCGTGCGTGCATTGAAATCGACTGAGGTCAGCATTTGCGCTAGTTTAATCGCTTGCTCGGGATGTTTGCTTTTCGCTGATATTCCGATTCCGAAACCACCGCCGAATGAGCCGTCCGGAGCGCTGGCATTGTATTTTGGAACGAGTGATTGACCGTAAAATGCAGCGCCCTTCAAATCTGGGTTCTGATCCGTTACCCAAGTTCCAGCAAGCACCATGCCCACCTTTTGCTGTGCGAACAAAGTAGCCACCTTCAGATGATCCAGTGTAGCAAAATCAGCTTCATAAGCAGGTCCCATGTCCTTTAATAATTGAAGATAGTCCTTGAACTCCGCGGTATTGACATTCGGAGTGATGCTGCCGCTGCCATCCACATTTATAATGGTTCCGCTTGATGCAGTGAACAAGCTTTGCGCTGGAAACTCTTTCAGGCCTAAATCCATTCCGAAACCTGCTGCGTCTGTTGCATCTGCAATTTTCAAAGCATAGTCCTTCAGCTCTGCCCATGTTGCTGGCGGCTTCTCGGGATCAAGACCCGCTTGTTTAAATAGCTCTTTGTTGTACCACAGCACCCTAGCATCCGTCGTATAGGGCAAAGCCATATGCTTGCCGTTCCACGTATACATGGACAAGATGCCAGGGAAAAAGTCCTTGAATGCCTCTTCACTAAGCTGCTCGCCCAAATCTAGCAAATAACCGGAGTTAGCAAAGGTGGGGAAGTCCGGATTGTTTACGATAAATACATCGGGCGCGTTGCCGCTTGCGAACATAACCTTGTACTTCGTTTCCCAAGTTCCCCAAGGGTCACTTTGGAATTCCACCTCAAAGCCTGGATTTTCTTTCGCAAACTTCGCTTTCAGCTCATCAAACACCGGTGCAAAATTAGGATCGGTAACCCACTCTGAGAATCCGTAATAGACAAGCTTCTCGGTTTTTCCAGATGCGGCATTTTTGTTGCCAGCGCTTTCATTTCCAGCATTGCCCTTATCATTCGAATTGCTTCCACAGCCAGCACTCAGAACCGCCATTAAAACCGTAATTAATAATATAATTGCCAGCTTGCCGAACCGTCTTCTCATTTGTTAAATCCCCCTTGTACATTTGTTTATCGTCAGCGTCTCGTCCCCGATCTGTCCGATAACGCTTACAATCGATGGTTGATTCATACTGTCGTACGTGTTAATGACCGAATATTTTGTTTCTGTATCATAAAAGTAATACAAACACAATTAATCTGTATTACTTTTATAACGTTATATTAGTTCCAAACGTTATCTGTGTCAATAGTTTACTTTAATATATTATTATTTTGATACAGTTAATACAAAAAAAGACCACTGTCGCGAACGACAATGGCCCATCATATTTCTGTTTATGTGAGCTTCACTGGCATAATAGAGCTGCCTTCATTAATTTCAGCTTTGCAGATTTGACCGAGCACGGATAGATGCTCTTTGCCCTCCAGCAGATTCATAAGCTGGTTTGCTGCCGTTCGTCCCATGTCATAAAACGGTTGATTAACGCCCGTAACATTCAGCTTCAGCTTGCGGTTAAGATTTAATGCATCATAGGTCACAAGCGATAAATCCTCAGGGAAACGCAGCTCAAGCTGTGTCATCGCCGAAATGACCGATTCTGCAATTTGATCATTCGCAGCGAAAACAGCTGTACATGGCGTCTTGTTAAGCTTCTCCGCTATTTTACTGCTGAATGACTCAAATTCCTCTTCAAAGTTTTCAAATTCGGTCGGTATCAGCATATCTAAGTCAGAATCAAACGAAAGGCCTGAATCAATAAACGCCTGCTTCACACCGAGCAGCCGTTCATTAAACGTACTCAAGTCCGAGTTGCGAATAAACGCAATTCGGCGATGCCCCTTTTCAATGAGCATCTTCGTCAAATTGTATGCGCCCGCGACATTATCACTCGTAACGAAGGGGATGTTGCTGTTATATAAATGCCGGTCAAGGAAAACAACCTTAATTTTGCTGCTCGCCAGCAAACGGTACAGACGCTGATTGCGCTCCTCATGATGCTTGTCATAAATAGGACTTAAGATGACACCATCAACCCCTTTAGCTACAGCGCCTTTAACGAGTGCCTCCAGCTTATCGAGGCTTCGGTCATCGCTATAGCTGAGAAGGTGATAGCCGTGCAGATGAAGTACATCCTCAATTCCTCTTAATGCAGTAGCCCATAGCGGATTTTCTATTCCAATGACAGAGGCGGCTACAAGCCCAGATCTGTTCTGACCGAGTGGAGATACAACACCATTCTCAATAAAGGTTCCTCTGCGATTGTCTCTTTTGAGAAGCCCCTCCGCGCACAGTTCTTTTATTGCTTTCTCTACTGTATTTACACTGGAGTTATATGCCTGCGCAAAGCTGCGGCTGGAGGGCAAACGCATCTCCGCAAGCCATTCTCCTTCCAACACGCGCTGCTTAATATCATCTTTAATTCGGGTATAGGGATAGTTTGACATGGCATTCCTTTCTTGCGACTAAGAATACCATGACTATATTCCATTTGTATCATCTGTGTCAATCGACAACTGCTACAGTTGTATAAGAAGCTGCTATTTATACTTTCTCTACTTGCTCAAGTACAAACTGCTTGAACGCTTCCACCTCGTTAAAAATCCGCTCCGGCAAGACGCGATAATCTTTATCCTGCACGACAGCCATCCACTGAGCAGCAAATGTACGTATTCCAGCTTCTTGACCTGCCAGCATATCATCGTTGCTGTCGCCGACAAAAATAGTTTCTTCCTTTGCCCAACCAAGCTCGTTCAATATAAGATGGATCCCTTCCGCTGATGGCTTGCGCTTCTCCACATCATCGCCCGTTACAATCTTGTCGAAGCTAACCTCCCAGCCCAGCTTGTCCAGCGAAATATCGAGCGTACGCCGCGATTTGCCTGTGAACATGGCAATACCGATGCCTGATTGCCGCAATGAGACTAGCAAATCTGCTATTTCCGTATTTCGCTCTACGAGCTCGTCATGACGCTGCTCGTATTCAGCTACATATTCGGTTATGGCTGCTTCCACTTGCTCGCGATTGTTCAGATGCTGTTCAATAATTTGAAGCTCCGTCGGCCCTGCCAATGCGTACATATCCTCAATCAACACTTGCCTGCCATCATATCTCTGGAATACACCTGAAATCACTTGATACATCACCGGCCAAGTATCAGCCAGTGTACCATCAAAGTCAAAAATAATATGTTTAATGTTGTTCAAAACAATCTCTCCTCTCCTACTACTAACTCTCTCTATTATAATCATGAAAAAAGCGATCCCGCTAGGGGAACGCCTTTTTCATTTAAAGCTGTGAATGTTTACTGATGGCTGGTCGGATGATTTGCGGTTAATGGGATTTCATTATTGAAAAGACGGGCAATATCGCCAGTCAACCGCAAATAGAAATCAGAGGATACGGCTACGCCATCCGCATCGAGCGTAAGGAAATATTGATTGTTCGGAATCATCGAACTGTTCTCTGCGGCTTTGGCAATCGCTGTCGCCTCGTCATATTCATCAAACATCGCAATATAACCTGTATTGATGCCTAAACTTTTTAAATTGTAAGCCTGTCGCCACATGAAATCGCCATGCAGCCTAGGAATCTCGTTGACGGGACCGTTTTTCATGTTTTTCCATGCAAAACCCGGCCAAATCACGGGCTGATATACGATGCCATTCTGCTGAGTAAATGCGAAATCCGGCGCCCACTGATTCGTCTTGTAATGATCAGCGCCCGCTAGCTGGCTGAACCGACCGACAAACCAAGGCGACAGCATATCAAGTGATTTGTACACATCGAGGAATCCAGGCTTCGAATCATTATCCCCATTTCGCCAATGAGTAGGAACGCCGCCGATCACATAATAGCCTTGGTTCTTGAACCAAGCGATTAGGTCTGCGGATTCCGCTGCTGTTCCCGGCCGATCGGTAAACCCGATCCCCCAAATACAAATGACCAGCTTACCGTCCTGCTTGGCATAGGCAGTGGATGAGGTTAAATTCATCGTGCCAACAACATTGTTGGTAAAATCATTTTTGACCGCATTGACCCACTGGCTTGGATTGAGATCCGTAATGTCGTACATCACATAAAATTTGCGGTTATAGGTTTCTGCAGCATTTTTCACCTTCACAGCTACGCTGTCGCGGTTCTGATTCCAATTGTTGGGCGCATAGTTTGCATCCGCCCCGAACCTTTGCAGCGCTGCGCCGCTAATGTTGTACGTCTGCATCCATTCAAAATGCTTGTTCACCGTTTCTTGATCATAAGAGGAGAACAGCTTGGCTGGCTGACCGTTGCCTAAATTGCCTAAGTTCGTTTGATACAGCTTCGTATACTCTCTTAAATCCGGATACATCTCGAAGTTTACGTTGGAATTCGCTGTCAGATTATTATTGTTTTTGGACCAATGTGTCCAGTTGTTTAGAGGTGATCCGTCACCCCCAGCGGTAAACCAGCCCTGGTAGCCAGCAAACACCTTTCCGACTACATCGCCGCCAATTGCGGCAGCAGCAAATTTAAACCAATTGATATTAAACAGATTACCTGCTCCTCCAGTAAATTTTAAATATAGATTATGGACTCCGCTTATTGTGTTAATGGAACAGTTTTTGGTTGTCCATGACTGCCAGCCGCCCGTAGTCGTTACCGCGCAGGTACCTGCCAGCGTGCCGCTTAAGCTGTCCAGTCTAATTTCAACATTGCCGCCGGTTGTTTGGCTTGCCACACGCAGCGCAACCGATGAGGCTCCGCTCCCGAAGTTCACATTGTTAAATACAAGGTAATCCCCGTTGTCCACATAAGCGACATTTTGACCGCCTTCACTGGAGTTTTCCAATTGCGTGCCGAATTGACTGTTAAAGGCGGAAGCTGCCGTTTGAACAAAAGCTGATATCGAGCCTGGCGCAGCTGTTGGAGCAGGTGTAGCTGTTGGAACTGTCGTCGCACTCGGTGAAGGCGTTGGCGTTGCCACAACTGGTCCATACACCTCAAGCTCCGATATTTGTCCGCCAGTCGCTCCAGTATTGGCCGTCACATTTATTTTGACATAACGCGCATTGGTGCTTGTAAAGTTGATGGTGACCGCATTTGTACCAGATTGATAAGTATAGGCCGCAGAAGCAACAATGGTGTTGTAGTTAACATCATCGCTGCTAGTCTGCACAGATAAGGTTTGCGTACGGTCACCCCAAGCAAGCGGCAGCTTAAGAACCACTTGATTGACGGCTTGGCTGCTGCCCAAATCGACCCTAATCCAGTTCGGATAACTGCTTGCAGCTCCCTCCCAATAGCTTGCTTGATTGCCATCCGTTGCGTTTGAAGCTACATAGTTCTGAGTGTGGTTGCTTTCCGTTACACTTTTGTTCATCGCCAAATTGCCAGCTGCCGATACCATGGATGGTGATAACGAGAGCTGCGTTGAAATAAGAACCAGAACAAGCAATAGGATGACGTAAACCTGTCTTCTTCCTTTAACCAGCATAAATTCCCTCCTCAAAAAATGGATGATACAGCGGCTGCTCCAATCCCTATTTATTCGATCCTACCACCTCCTTCAATGCTTCTGGGGTATCGAAAAAAGCCTGGTCCCCCGGGGGACCAGGCTCGCGTTTTAAGGCTGCTGGTTGTAAATGCGATACAAGAGAACTGCCGTTTCGCAGCAGCTTCTTTCATACTCATCCAATGTATCCGCTTTCAATCGTTGTCAAATGAGAAGCCTTCCTCTACATAAGGTCGGCTTCTCATTCGTCACACTTTATTTTTTCTTCGCAAGAAACTCATCAATTTGTCTTTGAGTTTCAGCGATGATGACATCAAGTCCATTTTTCTTTTGCGTTTCGATATAAGCAGCAACTGCCTTCTCGACATCCTTCACCACGCCAAACTCTATCGGTCTGTTCAGCTCATCGTTTGCTGTATCACGCTTTGCAATCTCGTTTTTCATATTATCTTCAGCGATAAACAGGCCGTCGATTGGCGAGTTGACGTTATTAGGCTTGCTTGCAAATTCAGCTTCCTTCAGCCAGAAATCCGTTCCGTATGTCATCGTCGGACGCATGAATTGCGGCTTCCAGAATGCCCATTGTCCGCCCCACTCCATATAGTTGCTCGTCGTTGTTTCCATGCCTTCCGGATATTCAGCCGTTTCCCCGTTCAATACATAGGTTTTGCCTTCAATACCGTATTGCACAAGGTCATACAACGTTTTGTCGGTTTCCATCATATCCAAGAAACGAAGCACTCGTTCTGGATTTTTGGAGTTACGGTTAATGGCAACGACATTGGCAAGAGCCGTACGGTTAACGAATCTTTTGTCAGGATAAAGCTCTGCCGATTCCATCTTGAACGACGGATCAGAGAAACCAGGATTAGCACTTACCCATTCATGCGATGTTACAGTGAACAGCTTTTTGCCATTTCTCCACTCTGCTGCTTCGTCTGACTTATCGATCATCGCATCACGGTTAATCAAATTATCGTCATACCAAACTTTAGCCAGCTTTGCAGCCTCTAGGTAGAATGGTTGCTGCTCAACCGCTTTAATCGTAATTTTATCATCGCTTAAATAGAAGCCAAGGCCGTGGAAGTTAAGATCTACCCACTCATCACGAATCATAATGAGGGATACCGGCGGCGTCCGGGAAATTCTTTCGTTCGGGTACGCTTTTTTCAATTCGCGCAATAGTCTGTCGACATCCTCAATCGTTTTGATTGAGCCTGCTGGAATATCAAGTCCCGCTTTCTCAACAAGATCAGAGCGCCAGCCAGTAAATTTACGCTCATTCATTTTCATCGTCCATGGAAGACCTACGATATTGCCGTTTACCGTTGCAGCAGCAAGTGTACCCTGCTCCTCATATTTCTTGTGCAAGTTAGGAGCAAATTCCGGCAGCAGATCGTTTAATGCCATGTATGAACCTTTTGCAGCCATCTGCTTGTACGAAAGCCAGTCGCCGTCAAAGTTCATATCCCAGTTGTCGCCGGATGCGGCCATAACGAGCATCTTTTCTTTGAAGTCGCCAAACGGAATGAAGTTAATATCGAACTTCACGTTAAGACCTTTCGCTTTCACATATTCGCTAACTTTGGACCAAACCTCATCCGTAGCCGCTTTTTTATCACCGCCAAAATAAAACTTCAGCGTAACCTCATCCTCTTGCTTCACTTCTTCGGTTCCGCCAGTTGGCGCATTAGTCGCCTTCCCATTATTGCTTGGCGTATTGCTGTTGCTTGAGCTGCATGCTGCTAGAATAACGCTTAGCAGCATAATGACAGCAATAAATAGCGGCATTTTTGTTATGCTTTTCTGCATCTGAACCTCTCCCCTTAGCTTATGTTTTATATACTACACGGCTGAAGCCGAGATAGTCATCCTTTTACTGCGCCCACCATCAAACCTTTGACAAAAAAACGTTGAACGAACGGATACAAGAAAATGATAGGGCCTATGGTAACGACCGTAAGCGCCATCTTGATCGATTCCGAAGGAATTTGCGCTGATATTCGCTGCATAGCGGATGCATTGCTCGAGCTCTTCAGAAATTCCACGTTGGAGATGAGCGTTCGCAGCAGCAGCTGCAGCGGTTGGAGCTCCTGCTTATCGACAAACATGAGACCTAGAAACCAATCATTCCAGTAACTCAGTGCTACGAATAAACCGACGGTTGCAAGTACAGGCAAGGAAAGCGGTGCAATGAGGCGATAAAAGATTTTAAAGTCGCCCGCGCCGTCCATTTTGGCCGATTCATTCATATCCTCGGGTATGGATAACATAAAATTGCGAATGAGGAACATATTGAATGCATTAGCGAGCATCGGTAAAATAAGCGCCCAAAGTGTATCTTTTAGATCCAAATATCTCACGCAAATGATGTACCAAGGTACTAATCCGCCATTAAACAGCATTGTTATAATGACGTAGATAGACAAAATGTTTCTATACTTGAATGACCGTCTCGCCATTACGTATGCGCCCATGCTCGTTACGAGCAAGGATAGTATTGTTCCTGCTACCGTAACGAGAAGACTTACACCATACGCATCAATAATGCGATTAGAGCCTAGAAATAAAATGCGATAAGAATCGAAAGTAATGCTCTTTGGCCATAGCGTGTACCCATAATCCATAATGTCCTTCTCCGTGCTTAACGAGCCTGAAATGACCATAATGAATGGAAACAAGCAGGACAGACTGAACAAGGAGATCGCTATAATGATAATAAATTGTGAAATTGAAAATCTCTTCAGATGCATGCAGATGATCCTCCCTTGATGTGAATGGACGTTTTTAGAAAATAGCCGAGTCTTTGTCTATTTTGCGTGCCGCGTAATTGCTGCCGATAATGAGCACGAATGCGATGAACGACTGGAGGAAGCCCGCCGCAGATGCCATGCCGATATCCCCTGATTTGCGCAAGCTGCGATAAACAAACGTGTCAATAACGTCAGTTGTAGGAAATAAGAGAGAAGCATCGCCGACCATTGCGTAAAACATTCCAAAATCGGCGTTCATGATTCTGCCAACAGCCAGCAAGGTTAAGATAATGATCGTTGGCCGTAGCATCGGAATGCTGATAAAACGGATTTGCTGCCATCTTGTCGCACCGTCGATGGACGCTGCTTCATAATACGAATTGTCGATGGACGTTAATGCCGCCAAATAAATGATTGTGCCGTATCCGGTAACCTTCCAGCGAACCGCTATCGTTAGAATGAGCGGCCATAATCCGGCTTCGCTGTAGAAATCAATCGGCTGCAAGCCTATCGTCTCTAACACACGATTAATCGCTCCACTCTCAAAGTTCATTAAGTTGTAAGCGAACACTCCGACTACGATCCACGAAATAAAGAAAGGAAGAAAGGTTAACGACTGCGTAACTCTTTTAAAATATTTGTTTCTAATCTCATTGAGCAGCAAGGCAAACCCTACTTCAAAAATGAGCCCGACTGTAATAAACAATGCGTTTAACAGTATCGTGTTTCTCATCGCCCGAAAAGCGGTCGGAGAAGAGAACAAATAATCAAAGTTATTCAGCAGCGGGTGCATCCAATCGCTTCCGAAAATTCCTTTAGCAAAGTCAAAGTCTTTGAAGGCGATGACTAGACCTGCAAGCGGCAAATAGTTAAAGAGAAAAAGGAGCGTCGCGACGGGCAGGAACATGAGCAGCAGCGTTCGATTTCTAAGTAATTCCCGAATGACTCCATTAGATTTCATAATCGATTTCCCTTCCATTGATGTGATACTTTTATTCTAAGGGAGCCCGCCTGGGCTTACTATGAGCCAATCTTATACTTTGTGGTTTAAGATTATCCTCCTATGCATAAAGCTCCTTTTCCACCTCGATCAGACGCCTCATCTACTCAATAAGTGCATATTTGCGCTTACCGACAACAAACCAAGTCCTTTCTCGAGCTGTAAGAACACATACGTGCTTACAGCTCCATTTCCACCTCGCCGAGACGCCGCAAATATTCTTTATGCATACGAGTTCAAACAAAAAAAGACCACCTAAACAACCGGTGATCTCTACATGCACATAACGAAGTAACAGACTTCTTCCTTCGTTTTTACCAATTAAGCTTTGTATCCATTTGTAGCTTTGTTCATCAAGAACGTCATAGCTCCCATTACTCTTGGTTACTTTCCTAACCAACTTTGCTGCTTAACGTTTGTTCTCATAGCCGACTACTTTACCTACTATTTCCTCTTTGGCAAAAGCACTCGCTGATTGGCTGTCATGGAATCCTCGCCAACGTACATCCGCCAATATAAAATACTCATTCTCCTTTAGCTGCAATGGCTTATTCATAGAATCATTTTTATCGGAAGAAGGATCGCTGCCGTAAAAGGTATCCAGTTTATTCCCATTAATATAAACCTGCCCTTTTTTAACCTGAACCGCCTCACCAGGAAGCCCAACAACTCTTGCTATATCCGTCGCTTGTTTATCTTTTTTAACTTGGAATAAGGTAATATCCCCGCGAGATACTTGATTTTCCTTATAATAATTCAAATCAACCAACACCTCATTGTTTAAAGCAAATGGATGGGGATGCGTATAACCGAGCTCTGACAGCATGCCATCCGTTTCTACTTTTACCTTCGTCAATGAGGAATCCGGGTTTTGAATGAACTCTATTCTCTTCTCTGTAGCCGTATCCGTAATGGACTTACTACAGCCACCCATGATCATTACGACGCCCGAGAAAACAATAAACATAACCTTCCATCTCGTCCTCATCAAACATCCCCTCCGCTGCCTGCTCTCACTTATCACGATTCCGCTTCCAATGCTCCCGCAGCTCCAGCGTTTTTTTGTTCCATGCCTCTGTCTCTGGAATAATACGGTTAATGTCGGCACCTTGAAATACGATATCATTAATAACATTGATCCAGTTGTACTCCGAAAAACCGGGTATCGTGGCGCCGGGCAATACGAGGCTGTTATCCTTGGTCATCTTCACGGCTTCGATATTTTTCCCTTGCCATAAGGGAACCTCATCAATATAAGCTGTCAGCTCCGGATCTATAACGGAAGCATTCGCTCCCTTCTCGATTTTCCATTTCTGCGCTTCCATCTCGAATTGAAAACTAATCCATTTATATGCTTCTTCTTTATGCTTCGATCCGCTCAGCATTGCAAGCGGACCGTAAATATGGAAGGAGTATTGGTTGACCTGCCCTCTCGGAAAGGGAAGTATATCCCAGTTAAATTCAGCCTCTTTTTGCAGTGTCGGAAGCAGCCAATCCCCGGCAATGTCAAACGCTGTTTTACCATTTATGAATTGCTTAACCACATCGCCTTGTGCTTTGGAATCTGCCCAAGAGAGCATAGACCCATCCTTGGTGACAAATTCAGTCAGCCAGCGCACATCCGCCATCACATCCGGCGTGCTTAGCAAGCTTTGGGTCAATCGATCATTTAGGTAAGCCAAATTAGGCGCATGCCCATCCGCTGCAGCTTTCATCGGCAGCAAGCGCATCACAAAGTCACTGTTCGTAGTGAGGCCATATTCCCCTGCTGCAGGGTCCGTGACACGTTTTGCAATATCACGCAAATCATCAAAGCTCCAATTATTTGAAGGCATACCTATGCCATGTTTAGCCAATAAATCTTTATTTACAATAATCCACATCGGAACATCGACGAACGGCACAGCAAGCCTGCGGCCATTAAAGGCCATCGTATCAAAGTATCCATCGGGCAGCACCTTGCCTTGGAAGGAAGCATCTTCATCCATGTACGGCTTTAAATTTTCGAGCAGGCCGCTTTGTTCATAACGAAGCAAATCACCAACAACCCAAGTCAGATCAGCTGGTGTGCCTGCCGCCTCCAATGCAATAATTTGATTCATGATTTCGTCATCGCCGCCCACGATTTGTATGGGCTCAATCGTAATCCATGGATATTTGGCATTGAATTTTTCGTACAGCTCCTTATACGTCTCTCCTCCCCAGGTCAGAAGCTTAAGCGTAACTGGTGTGTTGCCTGAATATTGCCCTTCTTGACCACGATTTGATCCCTCTGCCGCATTCTCGCCATCCCAGCCTTTAAACGTGCAAGAGGTTAGAACTAGCATAAACATCAGGAGTAAACTTATAACAAATGTTTGTTTACGTTTGTTTATCAAGATTATGCCTCCTTTGATACTCACGCTTCACTCATTGCCAATCGAATCGATATTCTGGTCTTCCTTCAAAATGGGATGCCTTAACGTTATCGTCGTTCCAATTTCGGGACCCGTCTTGATTTCAAGCTTGTAACGATCTCCAAAATAAAGCTTCAAACGATCATTCACATTGCGAAGCCCTACGCCTCTGCGCGTATGCGAGAACTTTTCGCTAGGCTCTTCTTCCGTCTCCAACTGTTCCAGCACGGACGCTGGAATGCCTTTACCGTTATCCACAATATCGATTACGATATCCTCTCCGATTTTTCTGGCTGCGATCATAATTTTCCCTTTATCAAAATCGTCGCGCACGCTATGCTGAATCGCATTTTCTACAAGCGGCTGCAGCAATAACCTTAGAAACGGCATATCCAGCGTCTCTGTCTCGCAGGAATACAAGATACGAACGACCTTGCCCATTCTTGCTTGTTCAATCGATACATAAGCCTTCACCTGCTCAATCTCGCGGCGCAGCGTCGTAATCTCTTTCCCTTGGTTTAAACTGAGCCGCAGCAAATTGCCAAGTGCCGATACCATCTCGCTTATGTCGCTGCGTCCATGATTTTCCGCCTTCCACCTAATTGATTCCAAGGTGTTGTATAGAAAATGAGGATTAATCTGGTGGCTCAGCACTTGAAACTCCAGCGCTTTTTTATTCCTTTCGGAGCGCGCTGCCTCTTTAATCAATCCATCTATACGCTGAACAAGATTGCTTACTCCTCTATACAGCCAGCCAACCTCATCCTTGCGGGACGACGAAGGCAGCAAGTAATGAAGATTTTCCGCCTCCAGCCTCCTCATTAAACGAACCAAATGCGCAATAGGCTGTGTATAGTAAGCTGTGATATAAAAGACGACACTAATGCAGCAAATAAGATAACCGATCAAAAAGATTACGAGCATGCGGTTAATTTCATCAATCGTACCCGTCAGCTCATGAAGAGGGGTCAAGCTGACGATGGTCCATGGATGGTTAGCCATCTTCAAATAGGTTGCGAGATAGGTTTCCCCTTCAATCGTAATGGACATAGAGCCTTCATCACCCGACTTCATATAAGAGATTAACGCTGTTGACGGAAATTCCTTGCCTGTCCATTCATTAACTGTAGAATCATAATGCACGATGCCTTTCTCATTAATGAGCAGCAGCTTCTGATCCTTTAGCTGATCGGACGGAGAGAAATATCTTCTTAAATAGTCCTCGGATAAGTCGGTCGCAATAATGCCTCTTAATTTTTGATCGTACAAGCCCGAGAATCGCTTCACATAGGAGAGCAGCGGTTTTGCGTATTTCCCATGCATGGGCATGGTCAGATACCACGTCGGACTAACCGTCGCTTTCGAGCGCTGAAACCAATACTGGTCTCCGATACGCACCGATTCATCAATTGTTCTCATATAGGATGGATAATCTGTTGGCTTGATTGGGTACACCTTGACTCTAAAAGCATCAATCGTAGACGTAGCATGATACAGCACGGTCAATAAATTGACTGTAAACGCTTCCTCTTCTGTCTGGTTTAATGGTTCCGTTTCCAATAAATCCTGAAGTTCCTTATTTCCGATGACATCGTTAACTTGATCATTTAAGTTGCCCAGATAAATCTCGAAGTTTTTTCTTGCTTGAAGAAGATAGCTCATGGACATTTTCGTATTCGTATTGGAGATGCCCTCGATCGATTTAATATGCGCATAATATGCAAAAAGCAGAAACGGAACGATAATGATCATAAAAAATATGAGAATCATCCGATTGCGAAAGGATGAAGCGAGCCGAAAGGACACTTTATTCACAAGTATACACCTGCCTTCCACTATGCTAACCCCATCACTGGAGTAGACTTGTCCTCGATAATATACTTCATTGAGCTACTTTTGCAATAAATAATTTAAGCTTGTTACAGCATTTCGATATGCATAATTCCACATTCCTGGCAAAGCGATAATAATTCCCCTTAAAGTTTGCATATCCCTCATTGTGAGCAGCTTGCATATTCTTTAGACTAATGGCGTAATACCTAACCTTTCAACGAAAAGAGGAACAATGATGACTGCATCGAAACGGGTGGTACATGTCATTTCGCATACCCATTGGGATCGAGAATGGTATATGCCTTACGAAGCCCATCATGTCAAGCTGATTGAGACAATGGACACGCTGCTGGAAACGTTCGAGGCCGATCCTGATTTTCGCAGCTTTTACCTCGATGGTCAAACGATAATTTTAGATGATTATCTGCAGGTGTACCCAGAGAAGCAGAGCCAAATACAAAAGCTGTGTGATGAAGGCAAGCTTTCTTTGGGTCCTTGGTATATTTTGCAGGATGAGTTTCTTACCAGCAGCGAAGCAAACGTAAGAAACTTGCAAATCGGTCATCGGGATGCCAAAAAATATGGACCGATTTCGAAGCTTGGTTATTTCCCAGATTCGTTTGGCAATATGGGTCAAGCTGCTCAGCTATTAAGACAAGCAGGCATCGATACCGCCGTGTTCGGAAGAGGTGTGAAAGCAACCGGCTTCAACAATCGGGTGGAAGATTCCTCAGGCCTTGAGTCACCTTATTCCGAGCTCATCTGGCAGGCACCCGACGGTTCAAGCGTATTAGGCATCCTATTTGCCAATTGGTATAACAACGGCATGGAGATTCCAGTTGATCCCCTCAAAGCAAAGCCTTACTGGGAGCATCGACTTGCGCGAGCGGAACAATATGCTTCAACCTCGCAGCTGCTGCTTATGAACGGCTGCGATCATCAGCCCATTCAGACCAATCTCTCCGAAGCGCTGCGCGTTGCGAGAGAGCTGTTCCCTGCGTACGAGTTCATCCACTCCAACTTTGACGATTATGTAAAGGCGGTTCAGACGCAGCAGCCTCCGAACCTGAGCCTAACTCGCGGAGAGCTGCGCGGCCAGCAAACGGACGGCTGGTATTCATTAGTTAATACAGCGTCTGCTCGTGTTTACATCAAACAGCTTAATCAACGAAATCAGACGCTGCTGGAGAAAGTGGCCGAGCCGATCTCTGCCATTGCCCATCAGCTCGGCAAGCCATATCCGCATGGTCTATTCCAATATGCCTGGAAGACACTGATGCAAAATCATCCGCATGACAGCATTTGCGGCTGCAGTGTCGATGAGGTGTACCAAGAAATGAAAACTCGTTTTGCCAAAAGCATGGAGGTTGGCAAAGCATTAACGACCGAGAGCGTTAAATTTATTAGCGCTAAGGTCAATACAAGTCATTTTGCCAATATCAGTGAGTCAGCTGCTCCCTTCATCGTCTTTAACTCAAGCGGCTATGAAGGCTCGTCAGTCCACCAATTCGAGATCGAATGGTCGCACCGTTTCTTCGATCAAAGCGAAGATCCTGTTGCCATTGCTAAGCAGGTTCAAGATCGAACGCACGCCGAAGGGTACTTGGTGAACGGCAGCGGTGAACGCATCGACTTTACTGCTCATGATTTGGGCGTTCGCTTCTGCTATGAACTGCCAAATGATAAATTCCGGCAGCCCTATATGGCTCGTGCACTGCGTCTGACCTTTGAGACCGGCATATTGCCTTCGATGGGATATGAATCTTTTGCTTGGATACCATGTCAAAATGAGATTAAAACTTCCAGCGAGAATCGCCATTCATTAGTGACTAGTGAACGAACACTGGAAAATGCTCGTCTTACATTGACGATAGAGGAAGACGGAAGTTTTACAGTTTATGATAAGAAAAGCCAGCAGCTGTTTTCGGATCTTGGCCATTACGAGAATGTAGGCGATATTGGAAATGAATATATTTTCAAGCAGCCAGTCGGCGACTTGCCGATCACGACTAAGGGCAGCAAAGCCGAAATTCGAGTGGTTGAAGATTCGCCTTACCGAGCAGCCATTGAAATCACTCATCACCTTGCTATACCTGCACGGGCAGATGATCTTCTAGCAGAAGAAATCCGCACAATGGTTGAATTCCGGCAGCGGAAGGCTGGCAGATCGTCTTCCCTTGTGCCGCTAGAAATTGTGACACTAGTTAGTCTGGAACGTGAGGGCAAAGGTGTTCAAGTCCATGCGCGTATTGAAAATCAATCGCAAGATCACAGGTTGCGCGTGCTTCTACCTTCGGATGTTGCTGCATCCACACACTTTGCAGATTCAATCTTCGAGGTCGCTGAACGTCAAAACGTTCCTGCAAAGGAATGGCAAAATCCGAGCAATGCTCAGCATATGCAGACGTTCATTGACGTGCACGGCGAGCATAGAGGCCTCACGATTGCAGGCAAAGGCTTAAATGAATATGAAGTGCTTCAAGATGGCAGAAATACGATCGCTGTAACCCTTCTGCGCTCCGTCGGAGAGCTTGGCGATTGGGGTGTATTTCATACGCCTGAAGCGCAGTGCTTAGGTACAAATGAAGCCGAATGGATGATCATTCCTTACGGCAGCGCTGAAGAACGTTTTGCCGCTTATCGCGAAGCCTATCGTTTCCCTATACCCGTTACGGCAATCGCAGCTGGATTGCATGATGGCGAGCTCGCTCCTGCTTGTGATTTCCTCAAATGGAATGGTGACCAGCTCGCTTTCTCCAGCCTAAAGATTAACGAGGAGCGTGGCGACAGCATGGCAAGGTGGTACAATTTAGCAGAATCCACGACCAGCTTAGCTATTCATCCAAGCGCTGCGTCTGAATCCTATGTAAGTGACATTATGGAGAACGATAGTGCTAATAAGATCAAAAACAGCGTTCAGGTCGAAGGCTTCAAAATCGTAACGATTGGTTTAGCCGCTGCTTCTAAATAACCAAATCAAAAAATTAAAAGATAAAATGCAAAGAAGCAGTCTCCCAAGGTTATGCCGTTTTCACCTAGGAGTCTGCCTCTTCATGCTTCTTGCTGAGTGCAAATTTTCATATCATTAGTGTGGCATAGCTGGCTCTTCGTCTGCAATGCCTCTTTGTCGTCTATATTCCTTCGGCGTGCAGCCGACCTGCTTTTTGAACAGCTTCGAGAAATGCACCGGGTCCTTATACCCCACCTGAAATGAGATTTGATACACTTTGTATTTGATGTCGCCTAACATTTCCTTCGCCTTCTCAATCCGTATTTCTGTCAAATATTCCAAAAAGGTTTTCCGTTTCTCCTTCTTAAAGAGCTTGCTCAGCCATACCGGCGTCACATGAACGGCCATTGCAACACTTTGAAGAGTTAAGCTTTCGGCATAATCCCTCTGCAATATTTTCTCCGCTTCATAAACGATCTGGCTCGGCGTATTGGACAGCTTGCGGAAATCTGCTGCGATTGCAAGAAGGAACAGCTCTGTTTGCACGCGCAGCGACTGCAATGTATCGTATTGCTCTAATAGCTCCCACACCGCGATCGGATTGCTGCCCAAATTTTTGTTTGGAACACCTGCCGCCGCTGCTCTGCGAAACACTTCGAACAGCCATTCGAATATTTTTTGCTGAATGTCACGCAATTGATTGAGACGCCAGGCTTGTACCATCTCGACAAATCGATCCATCGCTGCTGTAATTTCCTCATCTGTGCCATACTTCACGAGATCGAGCACTTCTTCAGGCTCGCTAAGCGACAAGTCACTCCCGTCACCCTCATAAAATAAACCCTGCTCCGTAAATAATCGATTGCCTCCGTATACAGCCTTTTGCTCCAATACGTTTATCGCTTCCGCATACATTTCATGAAGATTTTCAAACGTGCAAGGTGTTGTTCGCATGCCAGCGCTTGCTTTCACCTTAACAAAATCGTTGATTCGCTGTAAGCAAAGCTGCGCCATGCCCCGGCTCAGCTCCGCATGCTCTGGCCGCGAGCAGCTGAAGATGACAATCCATCGATTGCTGCTGTCCATGCAAAGCGCAAAGGGATGAGGATAATCTTCCTCCAGCGTTTGATTGACCACATTGCCGATTCCGAACAATATTAAATCCTTTTCCTTCGTATGGCGATTCTCGATTGCTTTCAGATCATCAGCTTCCACAACAACAAGCGTCATATGCTGATTCGCTATCCACTCCAAATTCAAAGTCTGCAAGCGATGTCTTCTCCGTGCTTCACGGTAAGGATCATAGTCCTGCTCAATCATTTCTCTGAGCAGCTCCTCGCGCATTTTTGGAATCGCGAACCTCACTTGATTAATAAGCTGCTGCTCATTATGCTGGTCCATTCTCTTTCGGTGGATATGATCCATCGTTTTTTCAACGATTTGGGTCAGCTCGTCCAAATTGATCGGCTTAAGGATATAGTCCATAACGCCGATTTGTATCGCCTGCTTCACCAGCTCAAAATCATCATACCCGCTTACAACAATCGCTTCCGGTTTATAATTTTCAACGGTAGTCAACGAACGAAGAAATTCCAGCCCCGACATCCGATTCATTTTAATATCCGTGACGATAAGATCCGGTCTCATATCGAGTGCAATCATTAATGCCGTATCTCCATCATCAGCCACCAGTACCTCATCAATTCCGAATGTTTCCCATGGAAAGCGGTTACGTAAACCTTCGCGGATTTCAAATTCATCGTCCACTATTAAAGCACGCAGCATCCTCTCACCTTCCCCTTCATGCATTTTCAAAGATGTTCAATACGGAATCATTACCTATCTACATACTACCTGACTGTATTTCGGATTACACGGGGGTAATTGCAAACTTTATGGTGTAGTATTAAATAAACGAATGCACCTGCGTACGATCGCCCAAAGACAAGCTCACTCAAAAGTAAAAGCAGCTGTTCCAATAGGTCTCAAAAACCTGCTGGAAACAGCTGCTTCTCGTGTTATAACAAGTTCAAAATCGGCTCGTATACTCCGTACAGCAGAATATAAAATGCCGCTCCGAGCGCTGAGCCTATATAAGCTCCGTTCAAACGAATACGCTGCAGATCGGTCTCGACCTTGCTCTCGATGAAATGCACCAGCTTTTGCTCTGTGAAGCTATCAAGTGTCTTGCGTACGATGATTCCGATAATTGCATGCTCGGTTTCAATCATCTTCTGCACAAATTTCTGCACGTATTGCTCCAGCCAGCCCTTCGTTTCCTCGTTCGCTTTGAACCACTCCCAGTATGACATAATGAACTGATTAATCAGCTCCTTAATATCGGATGGATTGACGGAATGTTTCTGCGGCGAGGCTAGCTGCTGCTTCGGTTCGCTGATCAGCAGCTGTCTAAAGTTGCCTAGCAAAGCTTCAATAGAAGGAAGCAACGAGATCTTCTCAATCACTTCATCTCTCCATTCATCAACAGCAGCCGAAACATCCTCGCGGTGCTGCAAATTGTCGGCAAGCTGCAGCACCATTTCCTCCAGTAAAACACGAAGCTCATGCTCAGGATTTCGCAAATCATTAATGAGCAGCTGCAAATCGTCAAACAGCACATTTGTAGCATCGTCGAGATTCAGTGCATTCGTTGATTCAGCGATCTCCACTGCCATTTTTTTGAGCCACTTGGAGAAGATACTGCCTTGATTTACAAACTTTTCCTTCTCCTTGCCAAGCAGCTCACGAATGACAACCTTGGTTTGTTCTTCAGCTGCGCGCGCCGCTGCAAACTCAACGATCTGGCTAACCCAGCTTTGGAAATTGCCTTTAGCCATCACCCATTTGAGCGCTTTGCCCGCATAAGGCGACAAGCTGATCTTGCCTAAGCTTTTCCGTGCTTTCTCATCCAAAATGACGGATAGACCTTTAATATCCAGCTTGGCAAGCAGACCAGCCACCAGCGTCCAGCCTTGCTCAGCGAGCATGCCGTTTGGTCGGCGATCGATCCATGAAATGCCGATCTCTACAAGCGATATTTGCTTTACCTTTTCCTTTAACAAATCTTTGCTGAGCAGCTGCTGCTCGACCATATTCGCGACGCCTTCAATCAGCTTATCGCGATTTCTAGGAATGATCGCTGTATGCGGAATCCACTTCCACCCAAATGGGTGGCGGAACAAAACCGTTACAGCAAATAAATCAGCTAATGCGCCAACGAGCCCCGCTTCGGTCGTGTAGAGCAGCATCCGTGCCCACCACTGGTCTGGGAAGACATATAAGCAGCAAGCCGCAATGACGAACAAGGCGGCAAGCAATATTAAGCTGCGGTTTGCTTTTTTTCTCATAGCCATTTATGCTCGCCCTCCAATCCAAAACGTCGCTAGATGCAGGACTACGCCGATAAGCGCTCCGATACCAATTCCGTTAATCCGAATGTACTGCAAGTCGCGTCCCGCTTTCTCCTTAACCAGCTCGATAAGCTCTTCTTCAGAGAAGCTGTTCAGCTTGTCAGTTACCATTTTGCCGATAAAAGAATGCTTCTGCTCCACCCATTTCAGCAGCGTCGTCTTCACGTATTGATCCAGTCGAGTAAGCAGCTCTGTATTACCCACTACAAATGCTATTCCTTCTTCCACTTTATCCTTGATCCAAGGATAGCGCACTTGCTGGCCTTCTGTATTTGAAGCCGCAGCGAGTCGAATGGACTCCAGTCCCCGCTGGATGAACGCATCGAGCTTAAGCTCATCCTTAACAGATGCCAGAAGCGTTGTTTTCCCCGCTTCTATTCGGCTGCGCAATTGTTCATCCGTACGCAGTCTTGCAACAAATTGCGCAATAAAAGCTTTGATTTCCTTGCGCTGCGGGTGGTCTTCAGCATGAAATTTCTGTAGAAAAGATACCAGCCACTCCTGCAATCGTCCGCTAATATTTGCCGCTTCCAGCCCTGCGGAGAAATCGATCAGCTTCCTTCTAAACTTATCGCCTTCGTAGGAACGAATGGCTGAATCGACGATTTGGCCGACAACAGCACCAAATGGCGCCGATTTCACAATTTTGATAAGCTCCGGAATGATAAACTCAATAATCCGATCATCGTAACCATTTTTGATGGTCCAATCGCCAGCATCGGCAGCAATGTCTGCTACAGGAATCGAATCGGCATGCTCGAGAAGGAAGGTTTGAACGGTTTTGGCCAGTTCCTGCAAATCAATGGTCGTAATTACATCATCCGCAAGCTGCTGCAAAATGTCATTCACACCCTGTTCGCCGCCGTGCTGCTTCAAATATGTGACTAAAACGTCTGCGATATTGTATTCATCAAGCCTCTCCCTAATATTCGGGATGGTTAACAATTCATTTTGAACCATTTGGACAAGCTCGCCAATCAAGCGCTCACGATTTCGAGAAATGATGTTGGTTCCCATCCAGACCGGCCACTTTATTTGCAAAGGATTTCCAAACAATGCGCTAACTGCAAAGGAATCCGCCAGTCCGCCGATCGTTGCAGCGCTAAATAAGGAAAATAACAGGCCGCCAATAAATGTTTCATGAAAGGGAAAAGCCGCCAATATTCCGATCGCTGAGAAAAGAAGCGCGAAATCCGCTTTTTTCTTAATACTGAATTTGTTCATACACAAGCTCCATTCCTGATGATCGTTCCACATTAATTATCCCATATGTATAGGGTGTGAAACAATGGAGTTTCTATAAACAGAGAATTGATCTTTGTAAGGATTAAGCGCTGCTGCTTTTAGGGCTTTTTTTTGGCTTCCGAGACACGAATGAATCGCTCTTAGAAACTTGCCAAATGCCTAAGCAAACAAACGCTCCGCCTACGAGATGAGACCATGAGAAAGGTTCGTTTAAAATGCCGTAGGATAGAAGCACCGTGCTAAGCGGAATGCAGCTTGTGTAGACAGCCGCTGTTCCCGCACTCACTTTGGAAACACCGCGAAACCATAATATATAAGCCAAAGCGGTAACGAAAATACCGTAATAAAACAACAGGCCGATATCGCCAACAGTTACACTGCTGAAATCGTATTGTTTAGCCTCGACAAGCGCAATAGGCAAAAACATGATGAATGAAAACAAGGTTACATAGGTTGTCCCAAGCAGTGAAGAGACATTGCTTGCAGTCATTTTGCGCAGGATCGTAAGCATCGATTCCCCAACAACTGCGCCTAAAATGAGCAAAAGCCCAATATACGAAGCTTTTGATGGAGGTCCAGAGGAAGGAATCAGCCATCCTGGCACCTGAATGCTAACAACACCCAGTATGGAGCAAATGATGCCTATTTTAATCGGATTCGTTAATTTTTCTTTTAAAATCATATATGAAAGGAAAGCAACGACCGCCGGCGTTAAGCTCGTCACAATACCAGCTTCCGTTGCGAGCGCGGTCCGCAGGCCATACAGCATGAATACGCGGAATAAAAACATTCCGAGAAACGCTTGCAGCAGTAAAAATAAAAAATCCTTTCTCCCGACTCGGAGCGAGGATTTGCCGCTTAGCATCAAAATCGGAATTAACAGCAATAAAGCAATGACTAAGCTAATCGCCTGTGACAAAAAAACCGGCATCTGCATCGTCGTTATTTTGCCGGCTACTATGGAGCTTCCGATGAGAATAGCGGCAATGGTCAGCTCAACATACGCAATAATACGAGAATGATTCACATTCAGCAACCCCTCTACTTTTGTTTCATGTATACTGTAGCAAAGGGTCGTTAACTGGTTGTAGTGCCATTAAACAGGCATTTTCAAAGTACCACTTCCAAAGGAGTCTGGATATTTTGTGGCTGTCCATCGATAGACAAGCGAATTTGCCTATGTTTCGCCAGGTTTTCAACTCACTCCAAGGTGCTATTCTCTCGGGTGAGCTGCCTGCTGGCTACAAGCTTCCATCTACTAGAGAGCTTGCCTCGCAGCTTCATGTCTCACGCAACGTGATTTTGGAAGCCTATGAGCTTTTATTGGCTGAAGGATACATAACAGGCCGTTCTGGTGCAGGAACTTATGTCGCTCAAGGAGCCTGCTTGCTTGGCTTCACGAAGGCGTCACCGTTACCATTACCCGCTTCATTAGCAGAATCGACGAACACATCAGAGCTCGATTTCATCTCGTTTCGAACAGGCCTGCCAGCACTGAATCTTTTTCCGACGAAAAAATGGGGCTCTATTTTGCAAAGTGTATGCATGGATTCCTCTATTGCTGAATTAGGTTATGGCGATCCGTCCGGTGATTTGGAATTGCGTCGTCTGCTATCTAAACAGCTGTGGATTTCAAGAGGAGTCGTCAGCAATCCCGAACAAATTATAATTACAAACGGTGCGGTACAGGCGCTTCAGCTGATCGTTAAGCTGCTGCTGAGAGACGGGGAAGATGTTTTAGTCGAAGATCCGTCCAATGTAGATTTAAAGACGATATTAACCTCTACAGGAGCCGCGCTACATGGCGTTCCCGTTGACGATTCCGGCCTATTAACCCACAAGCTTCCCGTAAACCTGCGGCCAAAATGCATCTATGTCACACCTTCTCATCAATTCCCGCTTGGCGGCATTTTACCGATACAAAGGCGGATTGAATTAGTCGAATACGCCCGCCAAAGCGGCAGCTATATCCTCGAAGATGATTATGACAGCGAATTCCGATATGACGGTGCTCCTATCCATTCACTCCAAAGCTTATGTCCTAAGCAGGTTGTCTATATTGGAACCTTCAGCAAAGTCATGTTTCCTTCGCTGCGAATCGGCTATATGATTGTCCCTGAACCGCTAATCGAGTCCTGTCGTCAGCTTAAGCGGCTGTCTGACTATCAAACGCCTATGATTGAGCAGCTCGCTTTGATTCGTTTCATGAACAGCGGATCGCTTAATGCTCATATTTTAAAAATGAAAAAGTTGTACAAAAAGAGACGCCAGCTGCTGCTTGATGCTTTACATGAGCAAATTACACTGCCTTACCACATATGTGGACGAGCAGCTGGTTTGCATTTGGTCGCTCAGTTTGATGCGCAGCTGCCGGAAGATTTAATAAACCGGTTGGAAGCAGCGTCTGTATTTGCGGCCTTGCTGCCGAATAACCGGATGCTGCTTGGATACGGGCATTTGGATGATCAGCAAATTTATGAGGGCGTCCGGCGCATTGGTAAAGCCCTAATGAATTGAATCTCTCCAGCCGAGAAAAGCCGGCAACCCAAAGAAACCAGCTGCACCCGATTATCAGGTACAGCTGGTTTTCTTTGGGCTAACCTCTACTTCGGAGAAAGCACGTACTCGCTTCCGGCGCTCACCGTCCATGATACAAGCCCATCCTTGCTGAATACGTCTTTCACCTCACGGCCATCTTCCCTTACGATGAGCGGAATGCTGCTTTGCACGACGCAGCTATTAGCTGCGCCAGCACGTAGGCGTGCCTCAACAAGCAAACCATTTGACCAGCGGATGTCCACCTCGAAGCCTCCTCTTGCACGGAGACCTGTCACTTCTCCATGAGGCCATGCGTCCGGCAAAGCAGGCAATACATGCAGGCTGCCCGCATGGCATTGAAGCAGCATTTCCGTTATGCCTGCAGCGCCTCCGAAGTTGCCATCGATTTGGAACGGAGGATGATTATCAAACAGATTTGGCAGCGTGGAATGACTTAGTAGATCTTGCACATTCGCATACGCCTTCTCCCCATCCTCGAGCCTTGCCCAGAAATTAATAATCCAAGCTCTACTCCAACCCGTGTGACCGCCGCCGCTTGCAAGCCGTTGATCTAGCGTTACTCTGGCAGCATTTGCCCATTCAGGTGTTCCTCTAACCGTAAAGCGCTTGCCCGGATGCAGGGCGAACAAATGCGAGATATGACGATGTCCCGGCTCCGCTTCCTCGTAATCCTCCATCCATTCTTGAATTTGCCCATGCTTGCCAATTGCAGGCTCCGGCAAACGGGCTCTCATATTGTGCCAAAGCTCCTGCTCCGATGAGTCGATGCCGAGCTTCTTCGCTGCTTCTGCGCAAGCCGTAAACAATTCATATAAAATTTGACTATCCATCGATGCACCGATGCATAACGTACCGGATTGTCCATTTGGCAATAAATAGGTATTCTCAGGAGATACAGAAGGATTCAATACGAGCAGACCATCCTCTGTTTCCGTCAAGAAATCCACAAAAAATTGTGCCGACTCCTTCAAGGTTGGATATATTTGCTCAAGAAAAGCATCATTAAGGCCATATTCATAATGCTCCCACATATGCAGGCAAAGCCACGCCGCACCAAGCGTCCAATACGAGGCTGGCAAATAAATGTCCTGCGGAGCGGTATCGCCCCAAATGTCGGTATTATGATGAGCGACAAAACCTCCACAATCGTACATTGCTCTTGCGGTTATTCTGCCAGGTGCACGCATCCGTTCGATGAGATCAAATAACGGTTCATGGCATTCTGCTAGATTCCCCGCTTCTGCCGGCCAATAATTCATTTGCGTATTAATATTAATCGTATATTTGCTGTCCCATGGCGGCAGCATCTTCTCATTCCAAATGCCTTGCAAATTGGCAGGAAGCGAGCCCGGACGACTGCTTGAAATGAGCAAATAGCGGCCAAATTGATAATATAAGGCCATTAAGCCTACATCGGCGCTGCCTTCTTGAACTAGCTTTAAACGCTCATTTGTAGGTACATCGGCAGCATTCGAATGAGCAGCATCCGTTAAGCGTAGCTGTACCCGCTTTGACAATGAAGTGAAATCTTGAATATGACGCGATTTCAATTCATCATAGCTTATTAAGCCAGCTCGGACTCCTGCATCGACAGCATATGCCTCCGGATCAGCATGACGGAAAGAAGTTGCTGCGGTTAATAGAAGCGTTACGCTATTGGCGCCTTCCACGATGAGATGCTCGCCAATAATTGATACAAAGCCGCCATCCGCAACCGCGCGCAAAGAAGTTCGGAAATCAGATCCGCCTGAACCGCCGCACATGCCGCGCATCACGATCGTATTCTCGTCTGCTTTCACCAGCTCGTCATAGTAGCGATTGCTGCCGCGCAGTAAACGGGCTGTAAAGCTGATGCTTCCCGGTTTATCTGCTGAGAATCTTGTAACTAGCGCTTCATCTGGGAAACTAGCAAATGTCTCACGGGCAAAATGTACTTCTCCTTTAGTAAAGGTTACACTTGCAATACCGTTGGTGATATCGAGAGCTCGGACATAATCTCGTACTTCTTCTTTCGAATCATATCTTATGTTTAGCTCTAAATCTCCAAGCGGCATATAGTGCCTCTGTGTCTCGGGAACGCCAGATAAAGCCATCGCAGATAAATCATGCGCTTCATGCAGTCTTCCCTCTCTCAGAAGCTCACGAATTTTCGGCAGATGTGGCAGCGCATCTGGATTGTTGCGATCACGCGGTCCGCCATACCATACGCTGTCTTCGTTCAGAGCAATCCGCTCACGTCTTATGCCCCCAAATACCATGCCACCGAGCTTGCCATTGCCAACAGGCAGTGCTTCCTCCCAATTGGAGGCAGGCTCCTTATACCATAAGCGCGTTTCTTCAATCTGTGTCATCTTCCATTCCCCTTTTCATTCATCTATTATTTAAGAGAACAATCCATTACTATATTAATAATCCTTCAAAAAACATTGGATGGCGGTGCCGCAGGTGGTTAGAACAAGTGAACAACATGCGTTATCTGAGCTGCTGCAGTCGCTGCAGCTAAAATTGCTTATGGCGCATAAAACGCAAGTCTCTCTCAATTGGGGAGAAACCAATTCTGTTCCCGAGTACAATAAGCTATATTTTATTTGCGAGGGGGAAGGTTGGATTCGCATTGGCAACGACGACTATTATCCTAAACCCGGTCAGCTGTTTCTCACGCCTGCGCATACAAAGATATCGTTCTCCTCTTTAAATCATCGTCCATACTTAAAGTATTGGTGCCATTTCAATATCATGGCAGGTCCCCTTGATCTTTTTCAGTGGATTGGGGTTCCTCTTTGCATCAACATTCAGGATACGAACAGGATGATGCGCTTGTTCCATGAGCTCATCGAATGGCATAAACAAGATTCAATTGTTGCCAGGCTCCGAGAAAAAGCTGTATTGCTAGAAATCATAAGCTGTTTTCTCGAATCCGTTCCGATTCGCGTGCTGCAGCACCGAACCGAGGAGATGAACCGTTTGAACGTCATACAGCAATATGTAGACAGTCGTCTTCATATGAGCATCAGCGTCGATCAAATGGCCGAAGCTGTTCATCTTCATCCCAACTATTTTAGTTCCTATTTCAAAAAACATTTCGGGATGCCTCCGCTTAAATACGTCAGCCGCAAACGAATAGATCGCGCCAAACAGCTCTTAACGACAACTTCTCGCAGTATTAAGGAGGTTGCCGATCAATCTGGATTTAAAGAAACGAATCATTTCACGAAATTTTTCCGTAAAGAAACAAATCTAACCCCAACCGATTATCGAACAGCCTATTCAGAGAAGCGATTGCTTCAAGGCGATGATTCAATTATAAAAGCGCATTCATAATGTGACGATGTAAGAAACTAAGGTATAAGGGTATAATTCTAAGGGTCTGCCTTCTAATGGCGAAAAAAAAAGGACAAGCAGCTGTATCAGTCTGCTTTGTCCTATTTTTTTGCTGCTTAATGATGATAAGAAGAGATCATAGTCCAATCGGCATCCGTTAATTGATTGATTTGCCATACCGCAACACCACGCAGGCCAAACGCTTTCGCTAAACGTATTTTGGCTTCGATGCTTTGCGTATTCTCATACCAAAGCAGATGCGAGCCTCTATCGTCCTTAAACGTAATTTGATTCAAAAAGTACGGCAGCTGCATGACGGATTTGGTATCTGCAGCTGTTAAGCGACTTTCTACAGCAGCGATGGCTGGCGACCGGAAAAACTCTACAGTACCATCTGCCTTTGTAGTCCATTGGTTAGCCTGCTTAGAAATGCCTAGTTTCAGCTTAGCTGCTGGAATATACGAGAGTATATTTCGTACGGAATCACCAACAAGCGTAAGCGGCGCAGACGGCAATCCACTTTCCTCATGCGTAAATTCATAGGCCATCAATATAACTTCATCAGCCAGTTCGCCAATTTGTTTGTAATCATAACCTGCATAATAATAAGAAGGCGGTACAACTGCCGTAAGTGATATTTCACTGCTTAGTTCGGCCTTAATTGCGCGAAGCAGCTCAACGAAAGGCTGCTTATACTCAGCAGGTACCATGCCTTCAAAATCAATAGCCACTCGCTCAAAACCATACAATGGATTAGCAGCTGCCTCGACTACAGAACTCACAAATGCTTTGCGAGCTTCAGCATCGATTATGAAATCACCAAGCTTCTGAAGCGTTGTATTCCCAAAGATCATTAGCGTCTTTGTAGAACCACTCGTTTCTGCCGCTGTCAGACTCTGCTTCCAGTCGCTTGGCGGCGACAAAAGAACGGATGCTTTGCCTGCTCCCTGATAGTCAAGCTTAGCCCAGTCAAAGATAACCTCATCTGCGGCGGCGAATCTATCCAGTTTTTTGTAAGGTCCACCTGCTGCAAAAAAAGCTGATACCTCAAGCTGGCGGCTTTCGCTTTGGGAGCTGATCATCCGATCAACAATGGCCGCTGCCTCACGTCGTGATAACGACTTTTTCGGAAGAAACAAGCCTTTATTGTCCCCTTGCATAATGGAATCCGCGTATGTACGCAGCACGTACGGTGCAAGGTTTTTATCCACTTGATTCATATCGGCAAAAGCGGCTTTCTCGCTAGCTTCCAGCCAGCCTGTATCTAACCATTGCTGTTTCTCATCTGCCGTTTTTCCTTGGAGCAGCGCAAAAGCCGTTAAAGCTGCTACTTCCTCACGCTTAATATTTTGACTCGGATTAAATTTCCCATTTACGATGAGCAAATCCAACCAACCAGCGTCATATGCGGGTTTAATAGAGGCATAAGACCAACGATCCTTGGCTACGTCGGAGAGTCCAGCAGACTTCTCTTTATCTATCACTGGTTTAACGGATTGGACTAGCAGCTTTACGAATGCTTCTCTCGTAAGTTCAGCACTTGGACGAAAGGTTCCATCCTCATATCCAGAAACAACTCCAAGTGCGACTAAACGATAAATAGATTCGGCTGCCCAATCCTTAACAGGTACATCACGATAGGGCTTTAATTGCGCATCATACGCAAACGCCTGCATGGCGTTTCCCAACATAAACATCAGCAGGATTCCAATAATAACGGTTGTTTTCCCCTTGAACCTCACTACATCCTCTCCTTTATGAGCATAGCTCTCACTCTATCGATTATTCGATAGAATCATATCCTATATTCCATAAAAAGTCTAATAGACCCAAGTTTTGGGCGTCGAAATGACCCTATCATTAACCCATTTTTCTTAAAATAGTTTTTAGTCTAGTTAAAAATGGTTATTCATCCAACCTTAAAAAAAGGTATAAACGTACACTAAACCATCAATAGGGAGGTGTCTTTAGTGAGCTGTTTGAATAAAAGAAATCGCTGCAAAAAGATACGTGTAATAGTATGCAAATCAAAAAAAAGAATGAAACGCCGAAATAGAGTTGTTAAAAAAATTGTGAAGGTAACATGTCCTCCTCCTCAAGTGAATGTTACTGCTCCGGCAGGACCAACTGGACCTCAAGGACCCCAGGGTATTCCTGGTTCAGTAGGAGCAACTGGTGCGACTGGCACTAATGGGGCCACTGGAGCCGCTGGCGCAACTGGTACTAATGGGGCCACTGGAGCCGCTGGCGCAACTGGTACTAATGGGATACCTGGTATTACAGGCGCAACTGGGGCGACTGGTACTAATGGGGCCACTGGAGCTACAGGCGCAACTGGCGGAGCCGGAGGAGTATTAAGCTTCGCCGATTTTTTTGCATTGATGCCGCCTGATAATGCAGCAACAGTTGCTGTCGGTGCAGATGTAAGTTTCCCGCAAAATGGTCCTACTAGCGGAACTAACATTACCCGTACTGGTGCTACTACGTTTAACTTAGCTGTAATCGGAACGTATCAGATTTTGTTTCAAGTAAGTGTGACCGAACCGGGGCAGCTCATTTTAACCGTTAATGGCGCTGATCTAGCTTATACAGTAGTTGGCCGAGCGACAGGTACTTCACAAATTGTCGGAATGGCTCTTGTACAAACGACTGTCATTAATTCAATACTCACCGTGCGAAACCCTGCGGGCAATTCCACGGCACTTACGATCACACCTCTCGCTGGAGGAACAAGACCTGTTTCAGCTCATCTTGTTATTACGCAAATCGCATAAGGAAATAGAATGGATCTCATAACAACATCCGAAAATATAAAAAGGCGACTTTACATTCACGATGGAATGAAAGCCGCCTTTTTGATTTTAAATTCACTTCACAACATTAATCGCTGTTAATCTGTGACCTCCACTTAAGAGAAGTCCCTTCATCTATATCAAGGAAGCGAGTTGCTTAATGGCTTCCATTCGGCCCTTGGTTTTCCGTTTGAGCGCCGCCTTTGCCTTGATTCTCGGATGGAGCTTTGTTGCTTTGGTTGTTAGAGTTGCCTCCACCGATACCTTGGTTATTGCCTTGACCTCCGCCAATACCGCCGCCTTTGCCACGGTTTTCTCCTTGGCCTCCGCCAATGCCGCCGCCTTTGCCGCGGTTTTCTCCTTGGCCTCCGCCAAACCCGCCGCCTTTGCCACGGTTTTCTCCTTGGCCTCCGCCAATGCCGCCGCCTTTGCCACGGTTTTCTCCTTGGCCTCCGCCAAATCCGCCGCCTTTGCCTTGGTTCTCACCATAACCTCTGCCTGCACCGCCACCAGCTCCGCCGCCTGCACCGCCACCAGCTCCGCCGCCTGCGCCGCCACCAGCTCCGCCGCCTGCACCGCCGCCTGCTCCGCCACCAGCTCCGCCGCCTGCACCGCCACCAGCTCCGCCGCCTGCACCGCCACCAGCTCCGCCGCCTGCTCCGCCACCAGTTCCGCCGCCTGCGCCGCCACCAGCTCCGCCGCCTGCTCCGCCACCAGCTCCGCCGCCTGCACCGCCACCTGCTCCGCCGCCTGCACCGCCACCTGCTCCGCCTGCTCCATTGCCAGCTCCGTTACCAGCGCCTTTACCGTTGCCGAGTGATTTTGCTTTACCTTTCCATTTTGCTTGCGTTTTTGCCTTCGTTGCTGCTTTCTTCTCCGAATAGGAATAAGAAATCGATTGTAGCGTTTTAGCATCTACGGCGCCTGTTGTAGGCAAGCCATGAGTTTTTTGATAATATTTTACGCCGCGCACTGTAGATGGCCCATATCGACCGTCAATTTTACCAGAATAGCTGCCCAGAGATTTCAGCATGCCTTGAATAACATAGACATCTGGACCCTTAGCATTTTTGCCAATCGCTTGACCAGTATGAGGCATACTGAACATCAATGTGATTGCGAGTAATGCTGCGCCTATGTACCTTGCAGCAAACCTCCCAATCTTATTGTGTTGTTCATCCGAATCAATTTCCTTTTTATGTTGTTGCATGCAAAATACACCATCCTTTTTGATTCTTGAATTTAACTCCCCCCTTACTATCCCCAAATATTTAATTTCATTCCACATTGAATCAATAAAAAAAGCGGATCGCTTATTTGCGCTCCGCTACTCTTCTTCATCCTATTTGAAAATACTTATGCCAAGCCACCGAGCTTGCACGAAATTTGTGATGCAGCTGCCTTTACATACTGGATCACATTAGGAATTTCATTCTCGTTAAGCCGATGGATAGGTCCTGCTGCAGATAAGCTGGCTACGATTCGCTGCTGAGGATCAAAAATAGGGGCAGCAATTGCAAAAGCATCCGTATCCACCTCACCCAAAGTAAAGCAATAACCCGCTTCCCTAATACGATGCATTTCTTGCAAAAGCAATGGTTTGCCGGCATCTTCGCCAAAAAGCTTGCACATCTCTTCAATAACTTTGTCATTTTCATTAGCGAGCAGCGTTTTCCCTGATGCGCCTGAATTAAGCGGCAATATTCTTCCATTTTCAATAGAAAGCCTGATCAAACGTTTACTCGTTACATTTTCGATACAAATGGCTTTGGAACCGGAGCGGACAAAAAGCACCGTCGTTTCATTCGTAAGTGCGGTGAGATCCTCCATAATCGGTCTCGCGATCGTAAGAAGCTCCTTCTCGATTTGCTGCGATAAGCTTCTTGCTAAATCAAAAATACGCAGACCTAAACCAATTTGCCCTCTGCCCTTACGCTCTACGAAACCATTTTTTATAAGTGTTTGAATAAAACGATATGCGGTACTGTCGGGGATGCCTACCTTCTCCGCAATTTCACTAACCGTGAGCGTTGCTCCCGATTCAGCGAGTACGAATAAAATATCGATAGCACGTCCTAATGTTTGAGTTCCATTCATCATTGCACCTCAAAATATTTACAATAGTAGTCAATTATAAGGATCAGTATATCATACCCTTTGTTCTCCGCGTGCTCTGCGCATCGTTGATTTTTCAACTTGCAGCAAAATCGTATTTGTAGATAAAGCTAATAACGATACGAGCAGCGTGCCCCATACCATTTTTGGTACTGAGTTTTGATATAAGCCTTCGAATAAAATACCGCCTAACCCGCCGGCGTTAATCCACGCCGCTATGGTTGCGATACCTATTACCGATACCGATGCTATGCGAATGCCGCCAATAATGACAGGCAGTGCCAGCGGCAGCTCGATATGGACGAACAGCCTCCACTTGCCATAGCCCATTCCTTTGGCTGCTTCAATAATCGAAGGTTCAATCGATTGAAAGCCCGAAATGACATTTCGCACCAATATCAGCTGACTATATACCACTAATGCGATAATCGCCGGCTTGCTGCCGAGGCCAACTAGCGGAATAAGCAAAGCGAACATCCCGAGGCTTGGAATCGCATAGATAATGCCGAGTACGGACAAAATAGGAACGGAAATCCGCCGATGCCTCGACAGCCAATAACCTAATGGCAGCGCAATAACAAGTGCGATAAACAACGAAACAAAGGTGAGATAAATATGCTCCAGCAACGAGGTTAACAAATCATCATAATGGCGGGTTAAATAGTCAATCATGCCTCTCACCTGCCGTTCTGCAGCTTCAATTGCTCAAGCGTAATTTTGCCAATGATTTCATGCTCTTTATTTTCCACAGCCACATACGGTACATTTTGCTGCAGCAGAATTTGAAGCGCCGACTTTAGACTATCACCAGCGGGAATGCGGGGAATATCAGATCCAGCCGGTTCTTCCAGCGCAATCATTTTCTCTTCTGCCCTAATCAAGTGAAGCTGTTGGAACAAATCATCGGCTTGAATCAGTTGCGATACGAAAGCATTATTGGGATTGGACATGATGGCAAGAGGCGTATCATATTGCTGAATCGTCCCTTCGTTCATCACGATCATATGATCGCCGAGCTTCATCGCCTCTTCCACGTCATGCGTCACAAACAATACGGTTTTGCCAAGCTCACGTTGGATTTGCTTAAAATCATCCTGCAGCTTCGTGCGCGTAATCGCGTCAATCGCTCCAAACGGTTCATCCATCAGCAAAATAGCTGGATCACCTGCCATCGCTCTAGCAATCCCTACTCGCTGCTGCTGTCCACCTGACAGCTGCCGCGGATAAAGCTTCTTATAGCTTGCTGGCAAATGAACAAGATCCATTAAATAATCGATTCTCTCTGCTGTTTTTTGCCGTTCCCAGCCCAGTATATTGGGGACCGTTGCTATATTTTGTTCAATCGACAAATGCGGAAACAACCCTACCTGCTGGATTACATAACCGATGCTTCGTCGAAGCTCCGTCACGGGCAAGCTGCGAATGTCTTTGCCAAATATCGAAATCGTTCCTGCGGTCGGTTCAATAATTCGGTTTACCATTTTTAGCAAGGTCGTTTTGCCGCAGCCTGAAGCACCTAGAATCGTAACAAAGGAGCCTTGCGGAATAATAAGGCTCGTTTCATTAACCGAGGGATTCGCAGACTTTGGAAATGTTTTGGACACCTGCTCAAAAATAATGGCCTCTTTGCTCATTTTATATCAACTCCTGTAGGAAGGGGGCTTCCCCAATATGGAGAAACCCCGCTGCATTTAATTATGAATTATTTTTTCAATAAACCTTGCTCTTCCAAAAATGCCTTCGCTACGTCCGCGTATTCTTTTTTGTCGATATCCACTTGCGCGTTCAGCTTCTGAACAGTTGTGTTATCCAGCTTAGCAGAAATTTTGTTCAACACTTTAGCAATTTCAGGGTCCTTCTCGTTCAACTCGCCGCGAAGCACTGGAGCCACGAAGTAAGGAGGCCAAAACTTCTTATCATCCTCAAGCAATACAAGATCCGGATTCGTCAAATCGCCATCAGTCGTGAAGCCAACTGTTACATCCGCTTCGCCATCTAGTGTTACGCGGTATTTGATGCCGTAATCAAACAGCTTGATGCTTTTGAAGTCCATTTTACCGTAGAAAGTATTTAGTCCCTTTAATCCGTCTTCACGCTCTTCAAACTCAGGAACAGCAGCGAGGTTAAGCTCAGGAGCTAATTTCACCAAATCTGATATTTTGTAAAGATTATATTTTTCAGCAATTTTCTTTGTTGTAACAAGACCTTGTGAATCGTTTGCGTTAGTTGGCTCCAACCAAACTAGGTTGAATTTCTCTTTGTAGCCCTTTGCTACAGTATCATATACGGTTTTGGCATCGGAGTTTGGCGGCAATTCCAAAACGTTGATTAAGCCTGTTCCTGTATACTCCGGGTAAAAGTCGATGTCGCCTTTTTTGAGCGCTTCATGGGCAACGAGTGTGCCGCCAAGATTGAGCTTGCGATCTACCTTGTAGCCAGCGTCCTCAAGTGCCAGTGCGTACATCTCGCCCAAAATCAATGATTCCGTAAAGTTTTTCGAGCCGACTTTAATCTTTTCTTTGCCTGAACCTTCCTTAGAAGAACAAGCGCTAATAACGAGTACCACACTTATAATCAACAATGCCAAGCTTACCCATTTCTTTTTCATCTGAATTTTCCCCTTTCATTATACACGCTGATATTTGGTTACTGCTCTTTCAATTCCAGCAAATCCGATCTCCGATAAAATAGCTAGCAGCGCAACCGGCAGCGCCCCGACAAGCAGCAATGAGAATTTGTACATGCCAAGACCGTTAATAATAAACGTTCCCAGTCCGCCTCCTCCGATGAATGCGGCCAATGTTGCACTGGCGATAACTTCTACGGCGGCTGTTTTTAATCCTGACAGCAGCAGCGGAGCAGCTAACGGCAGCTCGATTTTCCGCATAATCATTTTCTCTCCCATACCAAGGCCTGAAGCAGCTTCAATAATCGCTGGCTCAATACCTCTAAAGCCCATGTATGTATTAATGAGAATAGGCGGACAAGCAAGCAGCGTTAATGCAACTAATGCCGGTGCAAAGCCAGTTCCCATGATCGGTAAAATAATGACTAAAACCGCAAGGCTTGGGATGACTCGCAAGGAGTTGAACAGTCCCATAATCGGACCGGTCAGCCACTCTTTCTTGGCACATAATATACCGAGCGGCACACATACGACGAAAGCAATAAGGAGCGCGTAGAAACTTATGCTTAAATGCACCTTGACCGCTTCCAAAAATCTGTCGCTGTTAGCATTCACATAGTCATAAGCTTCGAGGAATACATTCACTCGTTTGTCATCCTCCTTCCCCTTTGTATTATCACTAATCAATAACTTGTTACCACTATTATTAAACTTTATACCCCATTATGTCAATCGGAATTATTAATTTACATCATTTCCTAGCTGGATAAGAGTTTGCAGCAATATGTTTACTCCTGCTTCACAGTCCTCTTGGCTGCTCCATTCAAGTGGATGATGACTGATGCCATCCTTTGAACGTACCAAGATGAGCCCCATTTCCGCTAATTCACTCATGACCACCGCATCATGACCTGCGCCGCAAATCATATACTCCGCAGGCAAACCCGCATCCTCACAGCTATCTGTAATCACTTTTGTAATATACTCCGACGTTTTTACAGGCACAGCAGCATCTAAGGTCCGGATAGCGCAGGTCAGCCCTCTTGCTGCAGTAAGGCGTGACAACTCGACTTTTATCGCAGCCTCCAGCTTATTGAGCGACTCCAAGGATTCATGCCGAACATCGAGTGTAAACACCGCTTCACCCGGAATTACGTTGATTGCAGCTGGCGCAAGCTTAAACGTCCCTATTGTTACGACGCCCCCATGCTTCACTGCGATTTGCTCCACAGCAAGAACAACTTCTGCTGCGGCAGGCATCGGGTCCTGTCTTAACTTCATGGGCGTTGTTCCCGCATGGTCCGCTCGTCCATGAATGGTCACTTCGAACCAGCGATGTCCATAAATCGCTGTTGCAATGCCAATTGCTGTATTCAGCTCTTCCAGAACTCGTCCTTGCTCAATATGAAGCTCAACATAGGCATGAATGGATTCTGAGCTGCGACTTGCAAGAGCTGCTTGATCAGGGTACAAGCCGCCATGCTCCATCGCTTCGCGCAGCGATATGCCGGAAGAATCAGTAAAATCCAGCCATTTTTCATCCCAAGTATTTGCCATCGCACGGCTTCCCAAATAGCCGGCTCCAAAGCGAACGCCCTCTTCGTCCGTAAAGCAAATAACCTCGAAAGGTCTATAATGCCTGATTGACTGCTCTTTAATCGTTCGCAAAACCTCAATACCGCCAAGTACACCAAGCGCTCCATCGAATTGGCCTGCTTGAATGACCGTATCGATATGAGAGCCCGTCACTACAGCTCCTGTCCGCTGCTCCTCCCCCTCCAATCGCCCAATCAGGTTGCCCGCTTCATCCTGCCTGACTTCTAGTCCCGCTGCTTTCATTTCACTGATAATAAATTGCCTCGCTATTAATTCCTCATTGCTGAGCGATAGCCGTGTTACACCGCCGCTTGGATCTGCGCCGATTAAACCTAAAGCTTGAATCGAATCCCATAACCGTTTGCCGTTGACCTGCACATGCTGAGTCTTAGCCATCATGCCACCCGCTTAAATCCTCCTTATCAAAATAAAGCAATGCGGCGGCTAAAGCCTGCGTTCCCGCAGCAATATCATCCTCATCGGTCCATTCCTCGGGACAATGGCTTCTGCCATCCTTGCTAGGAACAAAGATCATGCCGATTGGCGCAATACGCGCGAGCTGGTTCGCATCATGTCCCGCCCCGCTTGCAAGGTGAATAGCTGGAGCAACAGAAGCACAGGCTGCAAGCACTCCACCCAGCACAGACTTTTTGACCATGACGGAATCTGACTTCGACAGCAGCTCAAGCGACAAACGAAGGCCTCGCCTTGCAGCAATCTGGATCGTCTCCGCTGCAAAAGCGGCGTACACCGCGTCAGCCACCGTATGATCTAGTGAGCGGATTTCAAGATCAAACCGAACGAGGCCGGGCACGACATTGGATGCATTCGGCTCATTCGACACTTTGCCGATCGTCCCTACGGCTACGCTCGCATGATCGTTGCAGTGACGTTCAAATGCTAAACCAATCTCGCAAAAGCCTGCCAGCGCATCGTTCCGAAGCGTCATTGGCGTCGTCCCTGCATGATTTGGCGCACCTTTGAGCGTGACACGATAGCGATGAATACCTACGATACCAAGCACCGCCCCAAGTTGATGGCCTGATTGCTCCAGCACCGGACCTTGCTCGATATGAAGCTCAAGGTAGAGCGCTACATCCCCCAGCTGCCTCGCCTCACTTGTCAGGCGTTCGACATTTCCGCCTTGTTGATTAATCGCATCGCTCAGCTTCAGCCCAGTATCGTCGCGAAGCTCCAGCATCGCTTCAGACAAATTGCCGACCATCCCCCTGCTCCCAATCGTGGAGATGCCAAACTCACTAGGCTCCTCTGCCGTGAAATCGACAATTTGCAGCGGATGCCGAAGCTGCGTTCCTGATTGTTGAAGTAAACGGGCAATTTCTATGCCGGCCAGCACTCCTATGATTCCATCGAACCGCCCGCCGCCAGTAACGGTATCTGTATGGGAGCCAATCATGATAGGCGCTAAATTCGGATCGCTGCCAGGCAAGCTGCCTATCAAATTTGAAGCTGCATCCAGCGAAACAGACAGGCCCGCTTCCTCCATTTTCTCGGTCAGCCAGCGCCTGCCGTCAGCATACTGCTTCGTAAATGGACGTCGCGTCCAGCCGGGTTTAGATGGATCAACAAACATCGATAGATGTTCAATATCAGACATCATTCGAGATACACTTGGCACCAGTCTATCCATTTTGCTACCCATCCCATTCACTCCTCTCTCGCAAATTGATTAAGCAAGATGCTCTGCTTTAATAAATTCGCCATGACCCGCCTTGCCGGTAACAGCTCCCGCTTCATACACAAGCGTTCCCCTTACGAGCGTGTGCGTTACTTTTCCTTGCATACTCATTCCGTTATAAGCACTCCAGCCAGCACTTGATTGAAGCTCACACTCATCTAGCGTCCAAGCTGCAGCAGGATCGATAATCGCGATATCCGCATCGTAACCTTCAGTTAATCTGCCTTTGCGATGACCAAGCCCAAATACGTCAGCAGGCCTTTGACTGATCAGCCTGACCAAATCGGTAAGCGCCAATTTTCCTTTCGCCACTCCCTCGCTGTAAATAATCGGAAGCAAATGTTCCACTCCGGGAGCACCTGAAGCATTATTAAAAATATCTGCGTCTGATTTACGCCCAATTAGCCACGGAGCATGATCGGAAGTAATCATATCGATCGATCCGGTTTTCAATAATTCCCATAAATCCTCTTTGTCCTGCTTCGTGCGAAGCGGTGGATTGATTTTACCTTTCGCCTGCAAACGCGGCATATCTTCTACACTTAGCGTCAAATAATGGGTACAGGTTTCCGCAGTGACTTTCGCTCCGATTGAACGGAAATAGTCCACCAATTGAAAAATACGCGGATACGTACAATGATATAAATGCAGTTTGACTCCTGTCTCATAAGCAAGCTCCATAGCGGTCAGCGCTGCTGCTGATTCACTTACTTTCGGCCTGCTCCAGCCATGCGAACGTGGATCTGCACCTTGGGAGCGATATTTATCAATATATCTGCGAACGATCTCATCGTTTTCGGCATGCACGCCAACCGGACAACCTGTTTCAGCAATGACCGCAAACGAATCAAGCAATTGTCCGTCATCTATTCGCGGAAAGCGGAAGGAATCCGTATTAAACATCGATACTTTAAAGCCGCAAGCACCTGCCTCGGCAAGCTGGCGGATATGGTCATAACCGTCTTGCTTATGAATCGTAACAAGCATCGCCATATCAACGATGGATTGCTGTTCCAGCTGTTGTTTTTTTTCCTTGAATGCAGGAAGTGTACAGATCATCCCCATCGCATCATAAGGCATTTCAATAATCGTCGTTACGCCTCCGGCAGCTGCAGCCGCACTCGCTGTGTAAAACCCTTCGTCAAGCGAGCTGTAACAATGGACATGAGCGTCGACTGCACCAGGCAGCACATAGCTGCCTTCGGCATTAATCTTTTCTGTTGCGGCAGCCATGTCCGCGTCGTCTCTATGACCAATACGAACAATTTTACCGTCCTTGATTCCAACTGCGGAATGGTATGCGACGCCCTCTGGAAGTACGAGATTTCCATAAATGACGAGATCATAGCTGTTATTCACCATTTGCTCCTCCTTCCAATTGAATGCCGCTGCGAATAAGCTCATGCATAGCAGAAATATCTGGGGTTAGCGGACGATCTTCCGTCAACATAGGCACTGCACTGCGAATTTGTGAATAAACAGCGGCCGAGCCTCTGCCTAATTCAGATTGTATACCGCGTAAATCAATGGCTTGGGCTGCATGCAGCGCTTCCATCCCTATAATGTAGGTTAAGCGATCGATGATATCTTCGAGCTTACGAATGACGAGTGGTGTATTGTTTGCATGATCCTCCATATCGCCTGCCAGCGATAAATAATCAGCAGATACCGGATTAGACAGCAAGCGGATTTCCGCATCAAGGGAGGTATATGTTTTTTGAAGCGTTCCGAATGCGATAGACTCTGGATTTGGGGCTAGAAACCTCTCCAGACCCGTAAAGGATGGCGTTCCGAGCTTAAGTGATCTGTAGCAGCTTATTTTGGATACATGACTTAGCGCTATCGCTACCATCTCAAACGCCACGGTCCATGAGGTTACGTCAAAGTTTGAGGAGGGCACTACTCTTCTTTCATCTATTAATATACAAGGATTATCATCAGATCCGTTTAATTGAATGAGCAGCAGCCTTGTCGCATAAGCAAGCGCATCACGAGCTGCGCCATGTACATGGCAAGCACTGCGAAAGCTGAGCGGATCTTGAATTTTATCGTTTTTACTTGACTGCTGCAGCGTTCCGCCTTGCAAATAACTTCTCACATTTGCCGCGCTTGCTGCAGCTCCCTCGAATGGCCTTACCTCAAATAACGCCGGATCAAGCGGATTCATGCATCCCCGAAGCGCTTCAAGCGACAATGCAAAAATAGCATCTGCCGTACCGAGCAGCTTTAAAGCCGCTGCTGCTGCCAGAGCACCTGTGCCCGCGGACAGCGCATTGGAGCTTACAATTGCCAAGGCATCCTTTGGCCCCAGCTTCACAGGAGTAATCCCCTCCGCTTGAAAAGCCGTTTCCGCGCTCATCATTTGGCCTTTGTAATTCACATTTCCTTCTCCCATCATCGTTAAGCCGATATGTGACAAAACCGAGATGTCGCCTGCGCCAACAGATCCTCGAAGCGGAATGATCGGATGGATAGCTGCGTTAAGCAAATCCTGATACATGAGTACGACCGCAGGCTGCACACCTGTACAACCAATAAGCAATGAATTCAGCCTGGCAACGAGCACGGCCCGCACCTGCTGCTCAGAAGCAGCAGGCGCAATAGCCGCCGAATGGGAATAAATAAGATTGCGGTTAAACTGTTCATACATCTCCGTTGTAATGGTTCGATCTTTATTAAGACCTACGCCGCGGTTTAGCCCATAGATCGGAATGCCTTCTGCAGCAAGCTCATGAATGAGAACATGAGCCTCCTCTACTCGCTTTAATGCATGCTGCGAGCACTCCACGCGATAACCTTCCGATGCAATTAGCTCAAGCTCGCGAATCGTGAGCGTATTGCCATCAAGCGTAACCACTCGTTCGGACGACTGTGTATCCTCCAAACCGATACCATCTATAACTTCATTCATAATAGGCACCTTCTTAGTAGATATCGATAAATTAGATTGATCGTGCTAGACAATACCCTTCAAGCCATATTCAGCAAGCGGTATGCCAAGCGCCTTCTCCACCTCTGGATATACGGTAGGGTCCTTCACGCTGGAGCTCAGAGGCACATATTGCTTATCGATTGCAAACAATGCGATCTCCATGCCTTCCTTCACGCCGCCTACGCTGATCGGCAGACCTGTTGCTGCTTCAAAGGTTGTAATGACATCCGGATAAGTTGTAAGTCGTTTACCGTCAGCATCATCCACTGCCATATATTCATTCATGACATGCATCGTCAGTTGACCACCTGATCCGTCCGCCATTGTAATGGTGCCAATATCGAAAGCGCCTGAATAATGAACGTCCTTTTTCAAAACGACACCACGGCCGATGATCTGTCCATTTGTTTTGCTGCAAACCGTTTCCATAATCGCTTCCGCGCCGTTCGGCTCAGCCTCGATCATCGCATAACCTAGATCAAGCGCTAACGAAATGCCTCCAATTGCTGCATGCTCCTTCACATAAGATGCTGGAATCGGATGGCGAGCAGAAGCGATAAATCCTCCCGACATATCTGCAGCTGTCCGCAAAATATTCGATGTCTTAGCTGGCGTACCTTTTACAACGAGCTCCAAATAAGAACCCGTATCTCTGCGTCCGCCAACAACGACCTGAATCGTTTCATAATCGGTGCGGGAAGCAAGGCCCATCGAACCCATCTTGCCTGTTGGATGCGCACGAATATCACCAGTCGCATCAACGACAACCAGACCGAGCGCCGCAGCTGGAAGCCAGCCATTAATAGTGCTCGACATACCGTTTTGCGGTGTCATAACCCCCACAACCTTGCCGTCATAGTTGTCCATCAGAAGTTGAACAGCCTTAATATAATCAATGCCCCACATTTCCCAGTCATTGCCTGCTGGTGCGCCAATCGCCGTCGCTGTCACAATAATGGCATCATCAGGCAGCTCATCAACCGAAACCAGCTTTGGTCTAGCAATGCCTACTGCTGCTCCGCCAATCTCAAGGCCATGATCAACCCAGCCCCCGCCTCCGGATGCGAATACTGCCCCTCCTCTTACTGCTGCTTTTACATCCTCTATCGTTAATTCACGCATCATGCATTCTCCTTCCGATTCGTATCAATTCGACGTATTCGCTTTTTGCTTACTTCATCCAGCGCTTCCTCATAACCAGCGTCAGCATATCGAAGTACGCCAAGGCCTGTGTCATTGTCTAGCGTCGTTTTTAATCGAAGTTCTGCATCGGATGTGCCATCTGCAACGAGCGTGACACCCGCGCTTGTCATATATCCGCTGTAGCCGCCCCCTCCGGAGTGTATCGCTACAAGATCAGCCATCGATGAACAGTTAATCATCGCATTAAGCAGCGGCCAATCCGATATTGCATCGCTGCCATCCTTCATGTTCTCCGTCATAATATTCGGGTGAGCCATTGATCCCGCATCGAGGTGATCACGCGAGAAGGCAATGGGACCGCTCAGCTCGCCAGCTTGAACCATGGCATTAACCGCTAGTGCCAGCTTCGTCCGATCGCCATGACCGAACCAGCCAATGCGTGCTGGCAAACCCTCGACCGGAACATACTGATTCGCTAAGCGAATCCAGTTGACTACAACCTCGTTATCGCTGAAATGCTCCAATATATATTGATCTATCTTGCGAATATCACTAACCTCCCCGCTCAAAGCGACCCAGCGGAACGGCCCAATCGCACGAGAAAACAACGGTCTTAGAAACGCTTCGGTAAACACAGGAATATCAAAAGCATTTGTAACGCCATTTTGTACTGCCTGCGAACGAATATTGTTGCCATTGTCAAAAACGACAGCACCTCTGCGCTGGAACTCCAGCATCGCCTCAACTTCTAATGCGATAGAAGCTCTTGCATCCGCTTGAAGCTGATCCGGTTTGGTTTTGCGCAGCTCAGCAACCTTATCTAAACTGTAGCCTGAAGGGATATAACCGTACATGAGATCATGCGCCGACGTTTGATCGGTTACAACGTCAGGCTGAATGCCTCTGCGAATCAGCTCAGGATAAATATCGGCTGCGTTGCCAAGAAGGCCGACTGACAAGCTCTCCTTATTCGCACAAGCTGCTTGAATCCATTCCAAAGCCTCATCCAAGCTTGCCGTTTTTTTCTGCAAATAACCGACCTCGATACGTTTGTCGATTCTAGCCTCGGACACTTCTACGCATAAAATAACGGCACCCGCCATCGTTCCTGCAAGCGGCTGTGCGCCGCCCATCCCTCCGAGACCGGCTGTCAAAATAAACTTCCCAGCCAGATTGCCGTCGTAATGCATTCTAGCTATCGATTGAAAAATCTCATAGGTTCCTTGTATGACGCCTTGTGAACCGATATATTGCCAAGCTGCCGCGGTCAAACCGCCCCAAACGATTAATCCCTGCTCTTGATATTTATAGAAATTGTCGCTCGTTGCCCATTTGCCAACAATGTTGCAATTCGCCATTACAACAATTGGAGCGTACTTATGTGTTCTCATAATACCGATAGGCTTGCCTGATTGAATGACCAGCGTCTCATCTTCCTCTAATGATTTGAGCGTGCTGACAATTGCATGATAGGAGTCCCAATTACGCGCCGCTTTCGCAAGGGCAGCATAGACAGTAAGCTCTTGTTGGTTTTCGCCATTTTCAAGAACATTCTCAAGCATTCGCAGCAGCGCCTCCTGCCTCCAGCCTTTGCAACGCAGTTCAACGCCTCTGGCAGCCACAATTCGATCCATATCCGATTCTCCTTATTATCATTATTCAATAATTAGTTTCTATTAATCAATAAATTAACAAACGTTTCCTCTCTAGTCAATACAAAAAAACAAGTTTACGTCAGTTTAAGTAACGCACTAGGAATAAGATGCTTTATAAATATAAAGGTTACCTCATTTTTTGCAAAATAGAACCTGTAAACTAAACCCATCAATCGGTTTCGTATGTGGCTGAAAGTTTGCTGAAAGAGCGAGTAAACAGATGCATCTTTTTCTAAAAAGACAGATAATAGAGGGGTAAGCTGCGAAAGGGGAATTTGAAATGGTGTCCTTCAAAGGGATTAAAATATTGCTTGTGGATGATGAACCAAATATCGTGCAATTTCTGGAGCTCGGTCTAATTAACGAAGGATTTGATATTCGGTTCGCCTATGACGGGGAATCCGCTTTGCAGGAAGCGAGTACCTTTCAGCCCCATGTCGTCATCCTCGATGTGATGATGCCCGGGCTGAACGGATTCGAAGTATGCGAGGCATTAAGGGCTACAGGCGATAATATCGCTATTATTATGCTGACAGCAAAAGATGAGATTGAGGATCGTGTCAAAGGCTTAACCCTTGGAGCTGACGACTATTTGGTGAAGCCCTTCAGCTTCAGCGAGCTGCTTGCCCGCATAGGAGCGAGACTGCGGAATCAGTTTCCTAATTTGCTTGGTGAGGCTGTGTATGGACCGTTCCGGCTCGATGACCGCCGCAAAGAACTCATTTATATGGAACAGGTTCTTGAGCTGTCTCCTACCGAATATGAGCTGCTAAGGTTTATCATTCTAAATCATGGTGTCGTGCTCAGTAAATCGCTCATTTTGGATAAGGTATGGGGATATCAATTCGGTGGAGAAGAAAATATTGTCGAGGTGTATATCCGCTCGCTTCGCGACAAATTGGACGACAAGGAGCATCGCCTCATTCGAACACTCCGCGGGGCCGGCTATCGGATGGATCTGCCATGACGCGTATTAAAACGTCCGACGTCACTCGTTTCTTTGCTCCACGTTCACTAAAATATCAATTATTATATCGGTCGCTGCTTATACTAGCGGCTTTGTTTCTGTTAATTGGCGTGCTTCAATACTTCATTATGAAGGACTTTATTTTTCAAAATAAAGCCGATGCCTTAAACGCTCAAATCATGTCGATGCCCATGGATTGGTTTATGGATGGGAAAGATACGAATAACCGACCTGAAACGAGCAATCAGGGTGATCCCGCTAATTCGGCTGAACAGCCGCAGCGAGATCGACGCGACTCGCCCATGTTCTATCAACCGGGGTTGTCTATCGTCCTGATTGATTCAAACGGTGTCACGGCTGACGTATCGAAGGATAATAACCTTAACGCCCCGCTTCTAGCTGCGGGCGAATATGAGCAAATTAGAAATCAGCTTAAAGCGCATAAGCAAATTGGCTATAAAATCTTGAACAATGCCGAAGGCATCGAGCAGCTAGTCGTCTTCCGCATGGCTGGACCGCCAGGCAGAGCCGAAGGCATCATTCAAGTGAGCACCGAAACCGATTCACTCAAGCAGCTGCTCATGACACAGCTTGCTATATTCGCTGGCTTATCTGTCCTTGCACTTGCAGCAGGGCTCGCGCTTTATTTGCCGCTGCTTCGGCGTACGCTTCGTCCTTTATCTCGCGTCGTTGTGGCAGCGCAGCAAACCGATGCAGGCAGCTTAACGAAACGAATTCCCGCCAGCCAAGGACAAGAGGAAATCGATCGTTTATCCGATGCGTTTAATGGCATGCTTGAGCGCCTCGATCATTCCTTCGAGGCGGAACGGAAAACAACTGAAAAAATGAGGCGTTTCGTAGCGGACGCCTCCCATGAGCTGCGTACACCGCTTACTTCTATTCACGGATTTCTAGAAGTGCTGCTGCGAGGGGCGGCCTCGAATCCAGATCAACTCTCGCGCGCGCTTAACAGCATGTTTCTTGAATCCAATCGTATTAACAAGCTGGTCGAGGATTTACTCGTGCTGGCGAAGCTTGATCAAGACCCGCAGCTGCAGCTGGCCGAAACAAAGCTGGATGCGCTTCTGCTCGAGATGGAGCCGCAATTGCAATTGATTGCTGGCAATCGCACAGTAGAGCTGCTGCTCACACCTAATGTGAGCGGCCAGTTCCATGCGGATAAGCTGAAACAGGTGGTGCTCAATTTATTTTTCAACGCGGTGCAGCATACCGATTCGGAGACAGGCGTGATCAGTATCACGCTCGCAACGTACAATAATCAATCAGAAATACTCGTTGCCGACAATGGAACAGGGATTGAGGCTATGCATTTGCCGCATTTGTTTGAGCGCTTTTATCGAAACGAATCATCCAGAACGCGTAAGAAGGGCGGCGCAGGTCTAGGGCTTGCCATAACGAAATCAATTGTAGAAGCTCATAGAGGTACAATTACAGTAGACAGTATGCCCGGAGCAGGAACAACCTTCCGCATATTGCTCCCAACCACCCCGCCTAATCCAGTCGACATGCAAGACTACAGCCAGCAGTGAGATGATTCAGTGTTACAAAAACATTTCTTAGCTGTAAAGAACACATTTTAATACAAAAGGAGCTAAGCGAAAAGAATGTGCTTAGCTCCTTTATTTTTTGGCAATATCTAACGAATTCATTAACTCTTATTTAGACTATTTGTAAGCAATTTGAAAGGTAACGAACTCCAGAATCGTTATTTCGCGAAAAACAGCGTATGACACCCTGTAAAGTGTGACTTAACATCAATAAGGTTCGTTAGATTTTAAAAAAGGTCATTTTCTACCTAATAAGCTTGACACAGTTCGTTAGAGAAGGTGATCTTGGTATGTGCTGCACTGTCTTCATAAAAGAGGATATCTTTGTCAATTTTATGGCTTTTGAGGATAGGCACCCTCATTATTTACCATCTATTCCGCAGACTGCATCTCTGCTAATGCCCGCTGAGCTAATCCGTTTAATGTAATGTCATCCATCGGCGGATTATGCAAGCCTGCGCGAACATCGCGGTACATCCGCTCCAGCGGAAGCGTGCGAGACAAGCTGCTTCCCCCCACTATTCTCATGGCAAGATCAACGATACGAACGGCTGAATTGGTCGCCACATATTTAGCGAGACCCAGCTCGGGCTTTAATCCGCTCCGTCCCTCCGGTTCCCGGTCCCAGCGATCGGCGATGCTGTAGAGTAAGGTGCGAGCCGTTATTAGCTCCGCTTCCATTTCGCCAATTTGCCGCTGGATCGTTGGCAGTTCGGATATCGGGCCTGGCAAACTGTTAGGCCGATAGTTTTGGGCAAAGTGAATCGCAAAATCACGTGCCGCATGTGCAATGCCGATATAACAGGCAGGAATATGAAGCAGCGTTCCGCCATCGAAGGCCGTCCCGCCTTTACGATTAATTTCTGCGCCTTCAAGCGTACCGCTGTCTGGCACGAATACTTGATTCAACAGGAGGTCATGGCTCCCTGTTGCCCGCATGCCGAGCGTATCCCATGTTTCCTCAATACTTATGCCTGCGCCCATTGGAATTAAAAACTCGCTTGCACGATTTTCTTCTTCCATCCATGCAGATATGGTGAAATAAGACACATCAGGACTAAGCGTGCTATAGGTCTTGCGCCCGTTAATAAGGAAACCTCCAGCCGTTCTTATCGCTGTAGTTTCCGGCTTGCCGCCTCTGCTTGGGCTTCCAGTTGCTCGCTCGCTTGCATAATGATTTATTGTGGCGCCTTTGCTTACAACCTCCTTGCAAAAGCTGGCGTATAAAGCTTCCGGCCATGGACGGCTTATCCGCATTTGCATTACCTGCCCCAGATGCCAGCCCGCGGCGAGCGCCGTTGAACCGTCACCGCGGGCCAAATGATCCTGCGCTAGTACAAATTCATACAATGACGCTTCATCCCCGCCATATTGCTTCGGCACAGTAAGCTTCAAATACCCGCACTCCCGCATATCGGCAAAGTTGTCATGTGGAAAAGATCCTTCCCTATCATGCTTAGCTGATCTTCCTGCAAACTTGCTCGCCAGTTGATCCGCTGTCGCCGCGATTTCCGCTTCGCGCTCATTGCGAACGAACCGATCCTTTTCGATTTTCACCTGCATAAAGCTGTCCAGCCTCCTATCCACGCTTTCATATCTGTATAGCAATCTTTCCTTTCAGTTTACACCCATCCTGCCAAAATAAAAATGAAAAAAGGATTAAATTGCTTTGGTTATCTAAGCAACTAATCCTTTGTGGAGACGTCTATTACGATATACATGATATGGAGGACTTTCAGATGAAAAAAACTACTGTTGCATTATTATCTCTTATGTTGTCTGCCAGTATATTTTCAGTTAATCACATTCATGCAGAAGCAGCAAATCAGCCATTCGTAATAGAGGGAAAAGTGGTTCAGGGACGCACTTTAGTTCCAGTACGCTATGTTGCTGCAGGGTTAGGGGCTGAGGTTAATTGGAACCAACAGTCCAAAACGGTAACCATTCTTAACGGAAAAACCGAGGTTATGCTCAAAATTAATTCAAATAAAGTGATGCAGAATGGTACTGAAATCACGATTGATGTTCCTGCTCAAATAACCAAAGGGGTTACATACGTCCCCATTCGCTTTATCTCACAAAGCTTAGGCGGTACTATTTCTTGGGATGCTAAAAGTAGAGTAGCCGACATTTCTTTAGGCGACAAACAAGTAAGAATTACTACAGAGTCTACTTTTAACTTGTCTACAATCCCGCAAGAACATATCAATACGCTGATCCAAAAAGCGAACGAAGCGACTAATCTATCATCCTATTCACAAATTAGAGCCCATTTTAAATCCAATTTTACTGGGACATTCATTAATAAGATCATCAAACAAAATGGATTAAAGTTCAACGTTCCATTCACAGGTACAGCATACAGTCATTCCGAAGGAAAAGAAGGATATATTAATCAATATGAATCCCCCTTACATGCTGGAGGCATGATTGTCGAGCGAAGAATCATCCTTAAACAAATTCAAAATACATGGATGGTCGACGATATTATTTTCTCAAGCTCGGCACCTTAATCAAGCATAAAGCCAGCGATTTTGTTTAATAAAAAATTTCAATTACGTTCCATCACTCTTCAATCTGCTTTATAATCTTGGCGGGATTTCCACCTACAACTACGTTATCTGGCACATCCTTTGTAACGACAGCACCGGAAGCAACAACGACATTATTGCCGATGCTTACGCCAGGGTTTACAACGGCTCTCCCGCCTATCCATACATTATGGCCAATCGTTACCGGTTTTCCGTATTCAACGCCAGATATTCTCTCCTTTGCATTCAAGGGGTGAGTTGCTGTGTAGATGTTTACTCCTGGTGCAAGAAAACAATTGTCGCCAATTCGAATTTCGCAAACGTCCAATAGTACACTATCAAAATTAGCATAAAAGTTTTCTCCAACATGAATGTTGTAGCCGTAATCACAACGGAAAGTGGGCTCGACATATAGACTTTTGCCTGTGGACCCGAACAATTCCTTTAGCAGCTCAGTTCTTTTGTTATCCTCTGTCTCCAAGGTTTGATTAAATAACCTCGTAAGTCTGCGAGCGTTCATTCTATCCGCAACCAGCACAGCATCGGCTGCATTATAAAGCTCACCACTGAGCATTTTCTCTTTTTCTGTCTTCATTTGGTACCACTCCTGTTTGTTGTTTCAATTTTAAGCAGAAATACGGTTTGTCTGGTCACTTCATTCAATTACTTTTTTGTTCCTGAAATCATTAGGCCTAAACCAAGCTTCTGTAATCCATACAAATAATCTTGTTTCCAGTCGCTCACAGTAAGCTCCGGCAAATGTTCTTTAGGAATATAGGCTGCGCTTCTTAATGTTATTTGGTCGGTTATTTGCTTATTTATTTCATCATTGGAAAAAATAATCGTGTGCGGGTTTATTGTAGCTGTAAATGAGGCTACCAACCGACTAATCGCATCAATCTTTTTTTCATCATGAACCAATGCAGTTTCTGTTCCATCCTCGTTATTCAGGGCTTGTACAAAATTTCGGTCATCATACTGAGGAACAAAGGATATTTCTCCTGAGAAAAACGTACTGCCTCGCACGACGTCACCATTAATCATAATGCCTGCACCAGGACCATTTTGACCTAAATACAAGTAGACCAAGGAACCCTTGTCTTTATTGATCCGGTTGTCGTAGTACCCAAGAACAGCCGCATTCATATCATTCTCAACAACGACAGGTATGGATAAACGCTCCTCAAAATATCCTTTTAAATCAAAATCATGAAACTGCTCATAGCTCGGGATGAAAATAATTCGGCCATTATTGACTGAACCCGGCACACCTATAGCTACAGAGCTGATTTTGGGATGCTTTTCTATAATGCTTTCAAGTAAATGAGATAAGCTCAAAGCATCATCCATTAGCACACTTGAAGTACTGCCTTGTTCTTTCTCTTCGCCTAAACAATTAAAAATGGTATAGTTAGTTTCTGTTTTCTCTAAAAATATAGCCAAACCGAGCATGAACTCGGGATTGTATGCGTATCTGTTTGCTCTTCTTCCGCCACTTGAATGGTCGAGACCAACTAAAATGAGTTCACCGTCCTTTTCCATTTGCGTGAGAAATTTACTAATGGTAGGGAAGCTTACTCCTAGCTTCTGACTTAGCTCAACCTTCGTGGCACTCCCATGCTCCAGAAGAGCCGCACGAATGCTGCGTAAAATAACTTTTTTCCATTCTTTTGGAGTTGCAAATAGCTCATTTATGATGATCACCACCTCTGAGTGCTACACTTATTAAATTCATTTAATAAGTTACACCGATAATATCAGAATATCGTCTTGGATAAAAGTAATCTTCAGGAAAAAATAAGAGATGCTTAAAAAAGTTTTCATGTTCATTCTATAGAATAACACGTAAAGCAATTGTTCTGGTAATAGCCGCACTCAGACAAGAAAGGATGTAACGATGTATCAAGGAAAGCTGCGAAAAATGACTATTTTACTGTTGGTTTTATATACCGTATTAATCTTCTATTTCTTATATGTCGGATTCAACAGAGCTGCCTCTATTCATGACAGCGGCTTGCGATATAATCTAATACCCGAAAAGATCCATTTATTCCTCCCTATGCAGAGAGACTTTTCATTTTCGCTTTTTGAGTTCGGCAACTTTGCAGCATTTATACCTTTCGGAATCATGATCCCGCTTCTGTTTCGTTCTCGTTTTCTGGGTTTTATACTGCTATTTATTGTATCGATTACCATGCTTGAGACGCTGCAAATGTTTTCCCGTTTAGGCTCCTTTGATATCAACGATATTATTATTAATACGTTAGGCGCTGCAGTAGGCTACTGCGCACAAAGGTTTGTTCGACATGAGCGTGATACATTCAAAGGCTTCTGCAAAATAATAATAACAGCATTTGTACTTGCGATTGTTGTCATTGGCAGTATTGGAGGCATTAATAATTATCTAGATAAAGCAAGCAGCGAGGTTATCGCTTTAGATGAACTGCCATTAAAGGCTGGAACTGTTCTTTGGGATAAAAGTCTCTCCAGCTTTCCCGCAGCTCAAGAGAACGTTGAGCCAAAACTAAATAAGTACAGCCGAAACAATACACGAACAAATGAGTTTACCTATCTTTTAGACGGCAAATATCACATGATAGCAGGTAATGTCGTGATATCAAAAGCCTTAATTCAAAGCAACAGCAATGGAAATATCGATCTCATTTTTAGCGCAGACGGAACCGTAATCCATTCATATGAATGGAGTTTCGATGGACAGGAAGAGCTTCCTTCCGAATTTTTTCAGATCCCTTTGAATGGAGCAAAGGAACTTACTATAAAAATTGTTAATCCTACATCAGATCAAGATGTCCTGCTGTGGGACATTGCACTTCATAAAGTAAATACCGGACAAAAAATAATAAATGGGATCAAACAAAAACTAAAAACATTATTTTAAATGGAAAAAGCCGAATTTCTTAGCTTGCAAAGAAATCGGCTTTTTGTAATGTCACTTCACTATTCAATCTGCAGCTCCATGCTGAAGCACAAACTCATCCAGCTTTGCACCTTCCACGTCATAGGCTTGATAAGTTAGATTGTCGCCGTTTACCGTAATCCCTGCGAACATTTGCTTCTCATTCTGAAAATGAACCTTGTGATAAAACTTATCTTCCTTTTTCTCATTGAATTTTTGCCCTGCTGTATTGGTTACCACATATACAGTGCCCGCTCGGTTTTGCACCGCTTGATTACCATCGCCTGTGATTTGACCATCACGAAGCGGATAGGATCTGGAGTACTCATGATTATGGCCCTGCAGCACCAAATCAACCTCAAATTCGTCAAATAGCGCTGTCCAATCCTTCACCTTCTTGTTCGTATTACCACCATAAGGCCCTTGATGCAGAGCAACGATTTTCCATGGCTTATCCGTGCTCTCCAAATCTTTTTTCAGCCAGCTTGTTTGCTCCTTTATATTTGATTCCGAATTTAAAATAACAAAATGAACAGAACCATAATCAAACGAGTATGTCGTTCCCGCATTCGATCCCTTCACGCCACTCGCAGGTAAGTTGAACTGAGAAACAAATCGCTTGGCATCTCCATCCACTTCATCATGGTTGCCCGTAACTGGCATAAATGGAACCTGTGTTACCCACTTGCCTGCTTTTGCGAAAAGCTCGGTCCAGGCTTGCTCATCGGTGGGCTCTTCTGTCAGATCACCATTATGAACAATAAAAGCAGAGGATGGGAAAACGTTAAACGCCTGATCCAGCGTATTTCCCCACAGCTCAAAATCACGCTCCGTCACACCTTGCGAATCCGTTACGTTTATGAAAGTAAAAGCATCGCTTGCTTCAGCCTCCGTCTTAAATTGTGCAGCATCGCTCCATGTCTCTTTTTCTCCGCTGCCTACTCGGTACGTGTACGTGGTTCCCGGCTTAAGTCCGGTAGCTTCTGCTTTATGAACACCCCGCAAAGTGTCCTCACCTATGTCATTCGATGATGTCGTACCCTTAAAGGTCATTACAAGAGCCTCTTCCCAATCGCTAGGGGCGGCTCCTTCAATGATCTGAACAATTGAATCGGAATGTGCATTCGTACTATGCCAAGTGAAGGCGCGGCTAGTTTTTGGATCGCCCTTGAACGTGGTCACAATCGCGGCTGGCTTTACCGACTTATTGGCCTTTAACCATTCCATGCCAATGGCTCCAACAACTAATAAGGCGCAGCATATGAGCAGTATCATCATGTCTTTTCGGATCTTGATCCTAGTCACACTCCTTTTTCTCTATCTAATTTTAATTATATCTTAACAAAAAGCTGTTGCACGGCGCATTCAGCAATCTTTCAGCCAGCCTTAAGTTAAGAATAAGTAAAGGCTCGTAGAATAACATTTGTAAGCAGCGAGGGGCGCTGAACATGAAATGAGGTGTGAGATGAACAATAACCTAAACTATCGCCATGAATTGAAATTTTTCATTAACTATCATCAATACTTTATTATTCGCCAGCGGCTAAAGGATCTGATGGAGCAAGACAAACATGTCGGTCCGTCAGGCGAGTACCATATTAGAAGCTTATATTTTGATGATATAAACAACAAAGCTTTGCATGAGAAGCTTGGCGGCATTCGCGATCGGGTCAAATATCGTATCCGCATATACAATGGCCAAGACCATGTCATTCATTTTGAGAAAAAGATTAAATTCAAGGACTACATCGCAAAGGTGAAGGAGCCGCTAACGAGGGAAATGTACGACAAGCTTATGGATGGCGATTACGACGTCCTTAGAGGGCCGGACAAGCCGCTTTTGAACGAAATTCACAATGAAATGAAGCATCATTTGCTGCGCCCGAAGGTCATCGTCGATTATGTCCGTGAGCCATATGTTTACGCTAACGGCAACGTACGCATTACGTTCGATAAGGAGCTGCGCACCGGGCTTCATGCCGTTAATATTTTTGATGAGAAGGTGGAGCCCGTACGCGCACTCGACAATGATTTAATCATTCTTGAGGTGAAATATGACGAATACATTCCAGCTTTTATTCGAATCGCTTTGCAGTTGGAAGGATTAAACCGGCAATCCGCTTCAAAATATGTCATCTGCCGAAAACATTTGAAGTTCAACACTTGGGAGGATTATTAAAATGGAAACCAATACAACTGCCGCGGCAGCAACGGAGACGACAACAAATTTTGCCGATCTTTTAAAAAATTCAGTACTGGATAACTTTGCTTCTGATATCAGCCTTTCGAAAATATTGATGACGCTGGGCGTCGCTTTTTTACTCGGCTTCTTCATTTACTTGCTTTATAAACGAATATTTAGCGGTGTGCTTTATTCAAAAAGCTTTAACGTTTCGCTGATCGGCATGACCATGATTACTGCAGTGGTCATTATCGCGATTAACTCCAATCTCGTGCTATCGCTCGGTATGGTTGGCGCTCTGTCCATCGTCCGTTTCCGTACTCCAATTAAAGATCCAACCGATTTAATTTTCTTATTCTGGGCTGCTGTTGCAGGTATCGTTACTGGCGCGGGTTTCTTTACACTAGCGGTAATTGGTTCGGTTGTTGTTGGTCTTATTCTGTTCTTCTTCGTTAAGGGCGGATCGGTGGAAACACCTTACCTGCTTGTTGTTAACTGCGACAGCGACGCTACCGAGCAGCTTGTTCACAAGCAAGTCGGTACGCTCGTTAAACGTTATAACGTGAAGCAAAAAACCGTGACGCAGGGCAATATTGAAATGACGCTGGAAATTCGCCTTCGCGACGAAACCGGACGTTTCGTTAACCAACTGACGGAGCTGGCTGGCGTTCGTAACGCCGTACTTATTAGCTATAGCGGGGACTATGTATCCTAATTATCGGGAGGTGTTTTCATGAAAGCGAAAGCGCGTGTAAGCTTATTATGCTTTTGCTCCATTCTCCTGATTACTTTACTCGCTGGATGTGCCGCAGGCGGTACATCCTTCAGTCTCAGCAGCTCGGGTGCAGCAACGGGTACAGATGAGAAATCAGCGGATGAGCAAAAGCTAGATGAAACGGTTTTTCCTAAAGATAAAATCGTAGATGTAAAAATTACGATCGACGAGGATGCGTTCCAAAATATGCTGGACAACGCCAGCGCGGAGGAATACAAAGAAGCCTCGGTCGAATACAACGGTCAGAAGTTCGATAACGTAGCCATTCGAACGAAGGGCAACCTCAGCTTGAACAGTGTCGTAAGAATGACTGATTCCGATCGGTACAGCTTTAAAATTTCATTCGATGAGTATGTTAATCAAACCTTGCAAGGAATAAGCAAAATTAATTTGAATAACAACTACAGCGATGCCTCTTATATGCGAGAGTTTCTATCGTATGAGCTTGCTGAGCAAATGGGACTTCCAACCCCAAAATATTCATATGTCAATGTATACGTCAATGGAGAGCTATGGGGCTTTTATTTGGCTGTCGAGCAGATTGGCGATGCCTATCTTGAACGTAATTTCGGCAATGCATATGGCGCGCTTTACAAAGCAAACGGCGGCAACGGCAGCGAGCTCAACTGGCTGGAAACGATCGATGCCTATACGGGCCTCGATTTGAAGTCCGACAAATCAAATGATGATATTTTGCTCGATATGCTGGATGTACTGAACAATGGCGCAAGTTACGAGAGTGTGCTGGACGTTGATGAAGCGCTTAAGTTCATTGCCTTAAACGCAGTAGCCGGCAACTTTGACAGCTACCTCTCTGAGAAAAAACATAATTATTATTTGTATGAGGATGATGGTATTTTCAGCATTTTGCCATGGGATTATAATATGTCCTTTGGCGGTTTCGGCGGCTCCAGTGTGCTCATTGATGAGCCAACTACCGGCGCGGTAGCCGATCGGCCGCTTATTGACAAGCTGCTTAAAGTGGATGCCTATAAAGATAAATATCACGAAATCGTTACAAGCATGTTAGAAGGATATTTGGCAACTGATACGTTTCAGGCAAGAGTCGATGAAATTAAAGCTATGATCTCGGATTATGTAAAGGCTGACCCTTCCTCCTTCTACACGTATGAGCAATATGAGCAAGGCGTTGCTCAGGTTGTTTCCTTTAACTCGCAGCAAACCAGCACCATTGCACAGCAGCTCGCCGGCACCATTCCTGCAGCTGGCGACGGATCTGGCAGCGGCGGCGGGATGGGTGGCGGTGGTGGCATGGGCGGTGGCGGCGGATTCGGCGGCAATCGGCCAAACGCTCAGGAGAGTAACGGTCAAGCCGATGCGGGAAACAGCAATGCTGCTGTTAACGCAGGAGCCGGACAGCTTAATGCCGGAATTACAGCGAACAAAGAGCTGAGTCCGCAAGGTGCTCTGGCAGATAGCGTCGTTCAGCAAGTAGTTGATAATACTACCTCCCCTACTACGCAGAGCACTCAAGGCAATGCAGATGCTGCTGCTCTTGACGGGCAAGTCCCTCAGGGCGATGCTGGTGCTGCTGCTCCTGACGGGCAGGTCCCTCAGGGCAACGCAGGTACTGCTGCTCCTGACGGGCAGGTCCCTCAGGGCGATGCGGGCATGGCGCCGCCAGATGGTCAAATGCCTAATCAGCAAGGCGGCATGCAAGGCGGGTTTGGCGGCCAACGACCAAATGATATGGGTGGCGGCATGGGCGGAGGCTTCGGCGGCCCTGGCACGCAGCAAACTCAGGAACAAGGCAGCCCTAAAGAAGCCGCGACGGTTGGAATTGCCATCGTGATCCTGCTTCTCTCCTGTGCATTCATCGTCTTCTATAAACGGAAACGACTATAAGCATCTTAGTTCAAAAAAAGATCGCTAACCTATTGCCACTATGGCATACAGGGAGCGATCTTTTTTTCATATCAACCCATTAGAAATACCTTTTCGCCTACTTCAATGTCTCCTGTCTTTTTTACAGAAGCATACACCCCGAAGTTTAAATTCATCTCTGTGTTAATTTTTTTCAATAGGGAAGCATCACGTGCAAGGGAATCTGGATCAAGCGTAACCATGGAGCAGCGATCACAATATTTATCCACTTGCAATTCAGCACCGCCTACCGTTATTCTTCTGCCTATCCACTCTTTTTCTCCAAAAGCGCCTTCCTCTACTGTAATCAGTATATTTGCTCTAAAACGCCGTGCGTCCAGCTGTTTTCCCCATATCGCTTCGAGCTTTTGCAAGCTCCTATCGGTGATGATGAGAATGCTGCCTTCATCCACCGCTTTAAGGTCAGGACTTTGTGCCTGATAGCTGCGCATCCGCATCTTCTTCTTGGAGTACTTCTGTATCTCAGCTAACAGCTCCTCGTTCCAGCTAAAGGTCTGACCCTCTGGAGAAGTTATTTCTACTAAGGGATGCTCTGCGCTCGTGCGTTCATCAACCAGCTTCGCTTTGTATGCGAGCATCGCCGGAATTTCTCTTGCAGTAAAGAAGCTATCCCAGCCTTCCTTTGTTTCATCATAAAAAGCATAACAACGGTCGCCCATTAATCCGTAACTATCGATTTTACAGGTATCCAGATCCTCTCCTGCAAATGACTTAATCGGGTACCTGCTTATGCCAGTAATTTCACCAATCAACGTTAATGTCAATCCAACAACCTCCATACATCCGTTTTCTTCCATTCACAAGTATCTTTGATTATAGTATAAACACAAAAGACGCGCGATAAGCCAAGTACACCTTTCGATACAGAAAGGGTTTTCGCTTATCACGCGTCATGTCGTTTCACTTAATTAGAAAAAGAGGTGTATTAAATCCTCCATGCTCCAATGCTGCAGCTGATTAGGGAATCCCTTTGGAGCAGTAGTACAAGCCGCCAGCTTATAGCTTCGGTTCAGTTCATATTGTTTGAAAAAATAACCCTCTGTTCTCGGATTTAAAGCGATGGAGCTATCCTCGCCAATATGTATAGAGAAGGAATCCAGCGGTATGGACAACCCTTTACCCTTTGCTTTTATGTAACTTTCCTTCAGCGTCCAAAGCTCATAGAAATAGGAGGTTCGCTCCTCCCCTCTCAAAAAAAACAAACGTTCATATTCCATTTTCGAAAAATAAGATTTTGCTATACTTTCATCTATTTCACATATTTGTTCCACATCAATGCCTACCGGGGAAGAGCTTATAAATAGGGCAACCCAATCTCCAGCATGCGAAATATTAAAGTGAAAACCTTCGCAGCCGATAAGTGACGGCTTTCCATATGAATTGTAAGTAAACTGAATCTCTTGATTGGGTAGGTCTAGGATTCGCACAATTGCAGCACGTACAAGCACTTCACCAAATAACGTCCGATAAACATCACATTGCTGTCGCAATCGACTTATTTTTAAACGCTTCTCTTCTGATATAAGACTTAACAATTGCTGGTAGTCATTCGACGTGATGTTTTGCGGTATTTTCAAAACCATGATCTCAGCCTGCACGCTATGCTGCTCCTTTCCCCCTCAATTAATCCGAAAGTTTCGTCTGAATCTATCATAAACTCGTTTTCCCATAACGCGCCATCACTTCATGAATTGCTTTTGCCCCAAAACGAATAGCCTCAACAGGCACACGCTCATCTGCCGCATGGATCAACTCCGAGAAATTCATGTCCTCTGGGAGCGTCATAGGCAAAAAACCATACGTTTGGATGCCTAATGTTGAAAAATGTCTCGCATCTGTTCCACCCGGCAGCAGCATCGGAATGGGCACTGCAGCTTCATCCGCTTTCTTCAGCACATCTGACAGCAATTCAAACATTCCCATTTCCGGGTTTTCTGGACAAGGGTCATGACGAATTACCTGTAACGTTATTTGATGTTGTATGGCATGAGCGTACAGCTCGGCAATGAACTGCTCTGGAGTAAAACCGGGCAGCAGCCTCCCATCCATCTCCACGATGATTTCACTGGGATGCACATTGATTTTATCGCCGCCATGCACAACCGTAGCACTGATTGTGTTGCGAAGCAGCGGTTGAAACAACTTCCCCTTGTCACCCAATATCCTCAGCATGAGATTGCTCAGGCTTGGCCGAAGCAGCCCCTTCAATAATAACCTCGGCAATAGGGGCAATGCCGATGCCATGGATTGAATCATATACGATGCTGCAGGCGTGACATGAATCGGCAGCTTGACCTTATTTAACGCTCCCAGCATATAGGCAAGCTGCGCCATGCTTCCTTCATTTTGGCCGAGAGAACCATGTCCGCCTCCTCCTCTAACCGTAGCTCTAAGGAAACAAATTTGTTTCTCTGCCACCATAATGGGATAAAATTTTCGGCCGCTTACATGAAAGGAGAAGCCCCCAAACTCCCCAATCGCATAGTTCACGCCAGCAAAGAGATAAGAATGATGTTTAACTAAGTAGGAGGCTCCTAAATCCCCGCCTGCTTCTTCATCGCTTACAATAGCCAAAATCATATCGCCTTGTAATGTTGTTTTCTCTGCGTGGGCTCTTAGAAAGGCGGCAAGCAACATCGCTACACCGCCTTTCATATCTAGGCTTCCTCTCCCCCATACGTAACCATCGATAATCTCACCCCCGAATGGATCGCGGCTCCATGCTTGCTTCTCTACACCTACAACGTCAACATGCCCGTACATGAGAAAAGGAGGTGCATCTCCGCACCCCTTTAATCGTGCAATTAAATTAGGTCTATGCTCTTCTTGTGCAATAATGATCGTATCGCTAATACCCGATTCAAGAAGAAGATCACGAATAAAATAAATACAATCTCGCTCATTGCCTGGTGGATTCGTTGTATTGAACCGTATTAATTGCTGCAATAGATATTGAGGGGACTCATATATCGGCCCGTCCAAGCTGCTAATCATCGTAAAGTCCTCCTTGGCATGGTTGACTTCCCTTTTATATCCTTTAACTTCTATTAGAAGCTAAAAATTCACTCCCTAATCTATCCTTAAGGCCGTTGTCTTGAAGCAATTGTTCCAATCGATCCTTCTGTTCGTTCTCTGGAACAAGCTTCGTATGGAACACAGAGATCAGCATCTCATAAGCCTTAACCAGATGCTTCCACTCTGCCCTGCCACGAGAAAGCTGAAGCTCATTCAACATCGACTGAACCTCGCGGTAAGGTACAACTACACCTTGCTCATACTGTTCTAAATCCCTGTTCCGATTACGCAAGCAAGTAACGATAGTCAAACATTGGTTAATAAAATCTAACGAATAGTCTTGCCCCTCATCCCGCCCCTTCCCAAGGAGCTGTTCCCTATCCGGTTCATGGTCGAAAGAAAGCACCCTAAGGGCAGTACTATTGTTGGCTAGTTTCTTCAATATCGATTGGGGGCCCATCTCAACCGCTTCCAAAACCCCGTTCTCCAGCAAAAAACGGATAACCGCTGTCCATTGTACGGGTGCGGTAATCTGCTCTGTCAGTACTGCTGGAATCTCATCCGCACTCCGATATAATCTTGCAGTCACACTGGAAACAACCGGATGCTGGAGTGTTCCAAGCTTCAGTCCTTTAAGCTCCTCTGCAAATAGCTGCGCTGCCGGTGCCATAAGAGGACTGTGGAACGGCGCGCTCACATGAAGCGGGATGACAACGCCTCCCCGCTTGGAAATACGCTGCACCGCTTCGTTCAATACGCCTTTATGTCCAGAGATGACAACCTGATCATCTGAATTAATATTAGACACTACAACAATTTCAGCTCCACCCTGAAACGAGGAACTAGCGTGCTTGCAGATCTCTGCAACTTCAGCTGCGCTAAGCGATATTACCGCCGCCATTGCACCACTGCCGGCAGCGTCCGCATCACGCATGAGCTCACCGCGACGATGAACGATACGGACAGCGCTGTCGAATAGGATACCCCCTGCACAAGTTAAGGCGGTAATTTCTCCAAGGCTATGACCGGCTAAAAATCGCGGAGCCTTTCCCAGCAGGTCTCTGTATATTTTGTACATTGCCATCCCTACAGTTAATATAGCTGGCTGTGCATATTCCGTCCTTGTCAATTCCTCCATGCTGCCCTCAAACATAAGCTTTGTGAGATCCATGCTTATCGCTTCACTCGCTTCATGAAAGGTCTCTTTGGCGAGCTCATATTTCCTATACAAATCCTTGCCCATGCCAACATACTGTGAGCCCTGACCGGGAAACAGCAATGTGCCGCCTACCATACACTTTCAGCTCCCTCTTCTAATTCTGCCATTACAACCTTAAGTGATGCTAGATACAGAGAGAGCAATTCATCCACACTTGCTATGTCCCATGAAAGAGCATCATATAGACATCGGATGTTTAACTCATCTTCACTAAACTCAAGCTGAAGCGCAAAGCCAATTAGCGGCATATAGGACTCCATTCCTCTCAAGTCGGTTGATGAGAACCATGGTATGATTCCATTGTCCAATGTACGGAAACCAGCTGCTGTCGCAAGCGAGGAAAAGGTATAATAGTCGCCGTTTTCCAGTTGATCAGCTACTTCAGGGATCATTTCCACAACCGTCATATAGTGGGACATATTCAGCGTCACAGGCACCATCCGATCTCCTACACCGTCTTTGACGATGACTGTAACTTCATCAGACATCGTAAGATCGGAGAGCACGTACATATAAAGGACAAGCAATATATCAACGATATCTGATCCAATGTCTTCTGATAGCTGCATCAATTTTCCGAGCATCGCTTCATCCAGCTTGCATGAACGGGGAATGGCTGCATGATCTATACCCGTTTCTCTGCTTATGTTGCGATTAGGGAAAGTTAAACCTTTCAGCCCTGCTAGCCCATCCATATCTCCTTCTTCACTGAACGGTGCATCCATTAGCGCAGCCATTCCGCGGAGTGTCGCATGTCCGAACAAATCTGCAACGGATACACGAGAAGGGTAGTGCTGCTCCAGGTTGTGATGTAATGCAACAAGCAGAATGGAGTTGCCTCCTACCTCGAAGAAGTTGTCTTCAGCGGCAAAGTCGACGGTATGCAGCACCTCTTGCCAAAGAGCCGCTACTTTCCGCTCCGTATCGGTATCCAGTTCAAGCAGCTGCAGCGCAAATGCAGCATTATCCTGCAAACGAGTCACTTCATTCTGCTTTGGCAGCGCCTTGCGATCAATCTTTCCATTATTATTCAATGGCAATGCTGCAAGCCAAATGTAACGCTGCGGCACCATATATTCAGGCACTCGACTTGCCATAAAGCTGCGAAGCTCTGATGCGGACAATTCAGACTCCGCTGCATAATAAGCGCATAACCATCCGCCATTAGTCTGCTCCTCTTCCAGCAGCGCCGCCGATTCAGTAACGTCCTCGTGCCGTGCGAGCATCATTCCAACTTCCTCCAGCTCGACGCGATGTCCGCGGATTTTCACTTGGAAGTCACTGCGCCCGAGAAATTCAAGGTTTCCGTCGTTTAAGTAACGTGCAAGATCACCTGTTCTATACATTCTCTCACCGGGATAAAAAGGGTCGCTAACGAACTGTTCCTCCGTAAGCTCCGGCTTCCCAAAGTAACCTTGGGCCAATCTTGTCCCCGCTATACAAAGTTCACCAGCTACTCCAGGAGGCTGAAGACGTCCCGCCTTATCCAAAATGTACGTTCGCACTCCAGCAAGCGGTTTGCCTATTCCGGGATGATTATCCTCAATCCGCTGTATCGTTGACCATACCGTCGTTTCTGTCGGCCCGTACACATTGTATATTCGAAGCTTTGGATAAGGCTTCAGCCGATTCCATAGGGTTGGAATAAACGGCTCCCCGCCAATGATCAAATCTTTTAAATAGTGCAAGCATGGTCTCTCTTCTTTGCCAGCCAGCAGCATTTGCAGTCTCATCGGGGTAGTTACCATCATCTCAACATCATGTTTGACGATGAGACGATCCAGCAGGTCTGGGTCTCTGCGCTCCGCTTGTGATGCTAGAATCACCTTCATCCCATAAAGAAGCGGCATAATTAAGTCATGTATAGATACATCGAACGCAGCGCTTGCTAAAGCAACAATCGTTTTACCTGGTACATATTCTATTTGCTCTGCCATTCCTTCTATAAACCGTATCGCACTCTCATGCTCAATCATGACACCTTTTGGTCTGCCTGTTGAACCTGATGTATAAATCACATAAGCTAGATTTTGAGAGGCATTGTCCTGCTCCATGCTGCTTGAGAGTATGTGTGAATCCTTCTCTTCCCTGCCAGCTTCGCCCTGCTCATCTCTCTCATCGATACAAACAATATTGCCTTCATATTGTGAAGCTTTCGAGAGAAGATCATGCTGCGTTAACAAAACCGGAGCCTTAGTATCCTCCAGCATATAATGAATGCGATCCACTGGATATTCCAAATCAATGGGCAAGTAGGCGCCTCCAGCCTTCCAGATGCCAATGATGCCAACTACCAGCTCGACCGTTCGCTCCACCATCAGTCCAACCACAATTCCAGAACGCACGCCTTCGCTGCGCAGTCTACTAGCAAGTTCGTGGGCCCGCTGATTCAGCGTGTCGTAAGTAAACGACTCCTCGCCGCAAATAAGTGCAGTCTCATGGGGGCGAGATTGAGCCTGCTTCTCGAATAGGTGATTCATGGTCATGCTTGATTCACCAGCTATTCCCTTTCTATGCAAAGGCTTAGTTTCAGTGGATGTGCATGAACCAATACAAAGTGATTTTATTAATGCTTGAACTTCATCTTCATCCAGTATGGCTGCATCTCTAAGGAGAATGTCGTCGCCTCGAACTAACAGCTCCGCTGCCCGATGAACATGATTAGCTAGATTTTTCATCATTGTTGAGCTGTAAGCAGAGCTATTGTATATCATAGTAAGCGTTATGGCGGGTGACTCTGACTCCAAGACACTGTACGAAAAGAGCAAACCAACCCCTTCAGCACTCGGTTTCCCATAACTATTTTCCAAGGTTACGGCTACAGCCTGTCCCGAATTGAAGCTGCTTGTTCTGGCGGAATCGATAGTTTCTAATTCCAAAACATGTCCCTTATTACTGTCCTCGAATTCATTCAGAGCTCCGTCTAATTGCTTTAGCAATGACTGAAGCATATTTTGCTCATCTACCCTGATTTGAAGCGGAATCCATGTCCCGTCCATATGACTTCCGAATCTCTGAGACGGAATGCCGATCGTTAATCGGTCATCCCCTTTATATTTATAAAGCATGATGTAAACCGCAGTAAGCAGTACGCTATACAATCGCTGATTGGAATTTTCAGCATATCGGAGCAGCATTTCTGAGAGCTCTTTGGGTAAATGGATACGCTGCTCCATCAAACGATACTCCGCTTCTCTGCTAAGCAAGTCGGAGGGAAAACCTCCATCCTCTCGCCACAAATATTGATTTCTCTGGCCGGCGTCTATGACTACCTTATCCATATTTTTTGCTCCTCTCTATTGTGAATGGATGCTTTTTTTGCCAGCCCATGTCCTCAGGAGCGTATCATTTAGGAGCGAAACGACTTGTTGTTCCCGTTCATGTATAAAAAAGTGGCCTCCTTCGAAGTTGACGATTTTACAGGTCTCCGTCGTTTGTGACTGCCAATCTTCTGAAGTCCCGTACAGGCTGCTGTCCTCAGAGCCATTCATAACAATGAGATGAAGAGGGAGCGGCGGCTTAACCTCTGGCTTGTACGTGCCAACCAGCTTAAAGTCAGCTCGCAATATGGGCATAAATACGTCTCGCAGCTCCTTATGCTCAAACAGCTCAGCAGATGTTCCGCCAAGGCTTAATACTTCTTCGATAAAAGCTTTATCGGGAAGCTGATATATTTCTCGGTTCACATGGCTGGAATGAGGCGCCCCATACCCTGACATAAAAACTACGGATGGGAGCGTCCATCCTGCTGCATGAATGCTATGAATTAATTCATAAGCGATCAAGCATCCCATGCTGTGGCCGAATAAAGCATACTGTTTTTGTGAATAGTCACGGATTAAATGCAATACATCTTTAACTGCCTCATGAATATCCTCGTAGAGCGGCTCACTCATCCGGCTTCCTCTCCCAGCTAATTCAATCGGGATCAATTGAATAGAAGGATTTAGCTGCCGCGACCATTTCTTATAAACCTGAGCGGAGCCCCCCGCGTAAGGCAAACAAAGCAACGGTATACTATCCATAATTAGGAACGACCACCTTGTTAGGAAGCTATTTGATTTTGTTAAACACCACTAGCCAGCGTACGCCAAAATGTTTTTTCCATCGCAAATAGTTTTTCTGCTAGAGCTATCTCTCTATCTCGCTGAAATTTATGCGTAACAAAAGATTGCTTAATCGCATGCCAGCCGTCACAGATCATCTCCAATTGATCCTTAAGGGATTCGTATAATGTCACATTGATTTGCTTCTGCTCTCGCAGCGTTCGAATAAGACCTTCATTTGCAATATGCCGGTTGCATATAATGTTGATTCCAATGAGTGCATACGTAATATGAGCGCTATATTTATCCGGGCTTGAATCTACTTGCCACATTCCCTCCATGGAGAAATCGTCAAGCTCCCGCGTAAGCCGCTCGGCATTGTCAACAACTTCCGATAAGTTCAATTCATACGGCTTGATCGTTGGATGAAGATTATAAATATAATAGGCAGGGCCATTATAGTTTTTATTGATATTGTACTCTGAATTTTTGAATGCTTTTCTGAGCCGGTCCTCAGGAACCTCATGTTCACTGTAGCCAGCAAGCGTATCGTCAATGACATAGAAGGATGAGCGTTCATTATCGTAACCATTAAACAGTGAATAATGGTACCAATGAAACTTTTTCCAAGCCATGCTTCCCGGCAGCCAATAAAACAAATCGACATTCACACTTAAATTGCGCCCACCGTCAAGCACCTCTTTTATTTCATCTATAAACTTTTCCTTATCGCGGAAGTGCCCCGGCTCAATCCACTTAATAACACCGGTTAATGGGAATTTGGTCCAATCGTCGAGATAATATAGCGTATCAATCGTCGGATATCGAAATTGCTGGTCTGTCGCTGCAGACCAAGGATAATATCGATGAATGTTCAAATATGCCGCATATCGGTAGCTGGGATGAGCAGAAACAGCGATTGAATAGGCTTGATTGAGCATACAGTTCGCCCAGAATTCATTAAATGGTTGTCTGTCCAACGTAACTTTCATCCGCTTATCCTCCTTAATTGATCCAAACTCGTATCATTTAATCGTTTCTCGGCGGTACAGCGCGAAGGAAATACCGCCGAGAACGATGTTATTTAGGACTATCTTGCAGCAATAGATCGCTTAGTTTCATCAGAGGGCTGGCAGCAGCCGTCATTTCCTCTACGATTGCACAATAATGCTGAGCCATGCGCGTAATCGTATCTGAGTGAAACAGTGCTGTGGCATACTCCAAGCTGCAAATCATTTCTCCATTGCTCTCCACAACCTCCAGCGTCAAATCGAATTTACTAACTCCCGGCTCGAACGGCTGAAGCTCAAAGGTTAAATCGCCTCCTTGCATGACAGAACGATCCATATTTTGCAAAATGAACATCGTGTCGAACAAAGGATTTCGACTCTGATTTTTCCCAAGCTCCAATCGCTTCACCAAATCCTCAAACGGATACTCCTGATGCTCCAGCGCTTGCAGTACATCATTATGAACATCGGCGATGTAACCGACAAGTGTTCTTTCAGGCTGTGGTCGGCATCGAATCGCAACTGTATTAACGAATATACCGATTTGCCCCTCAAGATCAACATGGTCACGTCCCGCTGTCGGCGTGCCAATAATAATGTCTTCTTGGCCGCTGTGCTTGCCAAGCAAAAGCGCATAAGCGCCAAGCAGCACCGTATACAATGTTGTCCCCAGTACTTTTGCCATGTGCTGCGCTCGTCTCGTAAGTTTCTCATTCAACCTAAAACTATATCTCCGCCCCTCGAAGCTCTGCATCGCTGGTCGCGGTTTATCTGCCTGGAGCTCCAATATCGGCAGTTCGCCTGAGAACATATCCAGCCAGTGGCGCTCATGCGCCTCGTACCCTGGACCAATTAATTGAGCTTCCTGCCAGACGGCATAATCTCTATACTGTACCCGCAGCTCTGCAAGCTCATTGCCGGAGTACAATTCGATCAATTCTTTTAGAAGCACACTGACCGATACACCATCCGTAACAATATGATGCATATCAAGCAGCAGCAAGTGAGAGCTAGAGCTTAGCGGAACAAGACCTGCCCGCAGCAATAAGCAGCTGCCAAGATCAAATGGACGGATGAACCGCGCCATTAATCTAGTGATGGTTTCATCCATTCCCGCTTCTGACAACAAACGTTTGGCAGTCATTCGTGCCCATGCATTGCCATCCAGCTTGAATGCCGCTGATGGATGAATCCGTTGCTTGAATTGTCCATCTTCATAATGGAAAGAAGTCCGTAAACTCTCATGCCTCATGATTAAAGCGGTGAACGCCTGCTCCAGCTTCTTCGCATCCAGATTCCCACGGATATGCAGTGCGAAAGGGACATTATACATCGTTGCTTCTCCAGACAGCAGAGATAAAACATATTGCCTTCTTTGAGCGCGCGACATCGGGAAATACGCCCTGTCCAGCTGACGCGGAATCGATTCATACGTTTGCTGGCTTTGACCTTCAATTACTAGAGCGAGTGACTCTAGTGTCGGATTCTGAAACAATTCTCTCAGCGGCACGCGCACACCAAATTGTACGCCTATCCGACTGACCAATGTTGCCGCCTTTAACGAATGTCCACCTAACTCAAAGAAGCTGTCTGTCGCTCCGATGTTATCCGTCAATAGCAGCTCCTGCCAGAGCATAACCAACTTGCGCTCCGTCTCCGTGCTCGGCTCCCGGTAATGTCGTACATTCCGTTCTGTCTGCTGCGGTCTTGGAAGTGCCTTGCGATTTATTTTGCCTGTTGGCGTCATCGGTATTTCATCCTGCAGCATCACATAGGTTGGAATCATATAAGCAGGCAGCTTGCCTCTCAGATGCTCGATTAGCTCCTCGGTTACACCGAGAGAATGCCCGCCTACATAATCTAGCCATACGCTTTCTCCCTTATGGATACTTTCGAAAGCAGCTGCAACATAATGATCCGCGTACGAGGTGATATTTGGCAGATCAGCATCATCAGCCTTTTGTAGGACAACATAAGCGCAGAGAACAGGCTCACCCTCATGCTCTTGAAACGCAATGACAACCGCTTCCTTCACACGTTCATGCTGCAGCAGCTGCTGCTCCACCTCACCGGTTTCAATGCGATGTCCTCGTATTTTTACCTGATGATCGCGGCGGCCTGCGTATACAAATTCACCATTCGCCAGCCTACGGCCAAGATCACCCGTGCGGTACATCCTCTCACCTGTACCAAACGGGCTCATAATAAATGTTCCCTCATCCCATTCCGGATGGCGAAGATAACCCCGACCAACGCCTGCTCCTCCGATGCAAATTTCGCCAATTACACCTGTTGGCTGCAGTTGCAGCTCTGGACTCAGTACGACCATTGTTGCCCCTGCAATAGGTGTGCCAATCGTAATAGCTTCACCGCTAGTTACCTCGCACACCGATGTCCATACCGTTGTTTCCGTTGGGCCATAGAGATTGAAAATACGTGCACTCGTCATCGCGCGCAGTCTCTCGAGCAAATCCATCGTCAACGGCTCCGCGCCAATCATGACTACGCTTAAGAATTTCCAAACCTCGCTTTGGCTCACCTGCGCCATCCACCACTTGAAGCGTGATGGCGTAATTTGTAGCACCTCTACCCGATGCTTCTTTATAAGCTCCTGCAGCAGATGGGCATCGCCCCGTTCCTCTTCATTGC
>NZ_MRTD01000011.1 GCF_001956295.1 Paenibacillus sp. FSL A5-0031 | reverse complement strand
ACCGCTATCTTAAGACCACACAAAAATGAGGTCTACCAGAAAGATCTGGTGACCTCATAATACGAACGGGCAGGTTAACGTGGTTCCAGGGTAACAAGCATACTTACTTCACACCTCAATGAATTGTGACACAATCATATTCATCATTACTTAATCGTTTAATGGATTAGGGCTGTTCTCATGGGTGGAAGCAATCCTAAAAAAATAGGAAAAATGTTTGGTGATATCGCTAAAAGGCACTCATCTAAAGTTACACAAGAAATGCGGCAATCCGTTGTAAAATCAAGGCTTGTAACAACCGAATGGCCGTCCAATTTAAATGTGACTGCAATCAATGCGGCGACAGGTGATCTTCATATGTTGAATAAGGATACGGGAATTTCTCTGTTGGAGGCCGTATCTGCAAGTGGTGCTGTTCCAGGAATATGGCCGTTTACAAGCTTTGGCGGACAAGACTGGATTGACGGTGGGATGGTATCAAGCACGAACGCTCATTTAGCAAGCGGTTTTGATAAAGTCATCGTGTTATCACCCATGCCTAAGAGACACGGGTTTGTTCCAGGTGTTAAGCAGGATGTAGCGGAATTACAAAAAAGTGCAAAAGCCTCTCTTGTTATTCCAGATGGAAACAGTATTGTTGCTATGGGGAAAAATCGTTATGATTCAAGCTTTGTACCATCATCGGTAAAAGCCGGGTACGAGCAAACTATACAAGAAGCACCGAGTATCCGAGAAATTTGAGAATGATTTTCCGGAAATGGTGTGCAGCAATGAATTGACAATAACTAGATAACATTGATGTTTTCGCAGCAAAAACATTTCATGTTTCCCTCTCCGAGGTTATTGTACCCGGCTTAAGATAATGCTTATACAATTGACAAAAAAAGTTCAAAAGCTAGGAACCGAGTAGATGCCGCAGCCATAACTTTTCGTATTCTAAAACCGCAAGTGGATCAAACTTAAGATCCTGCCTTGGTCTATAACGATTTCCGGATCTGATGCATAGTATTTTTGACTATTTCCTAGTTTTAATTTATACTTTAGCCAGTTTCAATATTAGGGGGATGTATCAAGTGTCTGCTATTGTTCTTAACTAGTTAATTGCATTAGGTTTATTCCATTTAAATTTCAGAAGTCCACTTGAAGTCCACTTATTGAAGTGGTTTATTTCTTCATGAAATAAATAGAATAATCCAGCAATAGTTAAGAACATGGGACATCGACTACTTCTAGTTGACTGTGGAACCGTGCTCTCATGCACGGTTTTTTTACATTATGCCCTAAATGTCAAGATTCATTTGTTTTGACATTCGTTTGAATTGGGACATCATGTTTTCCATTAGTCAATTCCCTATGGGGGCAGAAGATGAACGATATGTTCATTTTCTGCCCCTTTTTTGTTTTATAAAATAATGGGGGAGAGAGCAATTGGAGCACGTAATATGCGCTACTGAGTAAACCAAAAATAAATAGATTGGTAGGTAGATTAATTTGGAACATAAAATGATCATCATTGCTCAAGGCTTAGCCGAAGTACTTCAACGCGGAAAAGTACGTCATTTAGAGTAAGGGTATATGACAGATGCTGAACGTGGGTGGTCTGGTGCGGAAGTACGTCGTATAGAGGTTACTTACGAAAATGGACAAAAGGAGAGCATGATATTTAAAGAAGCCGCTCTAAAAGAACGCATGGTGATGAAAACATTGACTGACCAAGGCCGTCTAAACACGCCCGCCGCATTTTCACTTGATTTAGAAACAGATGAGCCTAGATGGATGGCTATAGAAGATTTGGGAAGTGTTAAATCACCTCCATCTAGCGTAGATTGGTCGCCAAGGGTTGCGGAAGCATTAGCTAGAATCCACGCACGTAATATGCATAGAGGTCAGGAGATGCTGTGGCTACCACATGCTGACGGTCAATATTGGAAAAACTTGGTCACAAAAATTTCTGTGGATCATTTTGAAACGCTTATGGATCAAAATCCCCAGTTTTGCAGAGAATTTGGTGCTTATCTGCCATCACTGCGTGAAAAAGCCGACACTTTTGCTCGTGATATGGAGGCTTTGTACGATGAGAGGGAAAGCCTGACTCTTACACATGGAGATTTGCAGTCGGTAGATGGTCCCCATATACATTATTATAATGGAAAACCATATTTTATTGATTTCGGGTGGATCTATTATGCGCCTTTTTATATTGACCTGGCCAGTTATTTTAACCTAGAGCATGCTAAACTTTATTACAACGAATTAATTGCAAACGGTATATCACTTAGTTATGATGATTTTTATGAAAGATTGAGGGTAGCATTTCGTTACAGTGGCTTGATATATTTATATCCCAGTATTAGACAATGGTCTATTGGGCCTACTGAACTAACGGGTAAACGTCTGCTTCATATGTTGAAGATTGTACTTACAGGTGAATTCCCTGAGCGTAGGATTAATTACTCAAGCGAGCTATTCTCAAAGTTACTCAAGGAACATAAGAACGGCACACTTCATAAGCTCAATTAAATTGGTTCATCCTTTGCGAAAATTATGATTAGCTGTACGTTTGTGCCCTAACAAGCGGAGAAGTTGCACCACTCTCGATTCCTGAATTAGATAATTATTTGTGTTGGCTCTGCTTACTCTAAAAATGTTGAAGCTATTTGTCAGGTAGATATCGTTTTACCAAAAGAAGCCGCTATTCTCACTAGAATTAGCTGATTACCGGAACTATTATAGTCGAGAAGGCGTGCTGCTTCTTGTAGTAGAGGTAGGTGCAGATGGTAAAACAACAAAGGTCTTCTATAAGCATCTCTTGACGTTAGAGCTTAAGACTATTTTAGATCAAGCAGGGCATCAGAAAAATAAAACGATTTACCTTCGTCCATTTGAGGAGACAATCTGATGTTGGCAGCAGTCAAATATCGCTTACGATTTGCACGAAAAGCACTAGCAGAAGGTATAGAAGAGGAAGTAATCAAAAATATAACTGGGTTAGAAATAGACTACATCACCATTTTGAAAAGAAAATCAATGAACTAACGGGACTGTTAAAAGGAAATTATTTACCAATACATGCGTCATATTGGTTATTTTTTTATGTTCCAATGCAAGTTCAATGATCAATCCGTCTAAGAAAATTGCAGCTGCAGCATTATAGAAGAACATTGTGGTATGACTGAAGTATTGAACATTAAAATATATGGAAATAATTAGATTTTACAATGGAAACTTTACATGAGTTTAGAATTACATTCATGATGAGCAAAATAAACTTTAAGGATTAACTCTAAAATTAACTCTACGGATAATTACGACAGCTGAATTGTAGCATTACTAATGAAATTAAACTCTAGTTTTTATTAGTGTTAATTCACAAGAGCAAACCGTTTAATTTGAAGCGGAAGTTGTATGGAATTTATCATTATAATTGAAGTCCATAAAATGAAGGCAAGAGTAAGTGAAGTAACAGCAAATTAAAGACGAACTAATCATTAATGAGAATTTCATTACTACTTATTCACAAAACTCGTATTTTGTACATATGTTAATGTATTGGCTTTAGGCCTTATCCTATATAGATTCATCCCTCGGTTGTCATACATTATATATGTCTTTTTCAGATATCAACATTATAATTTCCAAGGTTTCGCCCTCCTTTCGCGCTCCGGCTCTGCTCCGCCGAGATCTTCCAATGAACAAAAAGCAGCTGATAGTTGCGGCCATTTTTTCTCCTATGATTCACTTATTATGATGAGCAACATATTGTTCAAGTCTTATCAGATGCTCCACCAGTTCGGCCTTTGTGGACTGCATATAACGCTGTTTAACACGTTCTAGGTCACGGTTAATCTTGATCTGTTTGATGAATGAATCCATATCATCCATAAGCTGTTTTACAGCCCTATTACGTGGCTTATATGGCTTGGAAGTTTGATGCTGAACGAAATAATCATGGAGCTCGCTATTTTTACGGAGCGTATTAAGATGGATACCTTCACCATCCGGATCTAACACATCATTCAATTAATTGGGTTAAACGACCTGTCAAATCAACACAAAAACAACTAATGCGTGAATATTATGATGTTTTGTCCATTGACATTCAAACAATATCCAATTAATTGGGTTAAACGACCTGTCAAATCAATACAAAAACAACTAATGCGTGAATATTATGATGTTCTGTCAATTGACACTCAATCCATATCCAATTAAAATCCATCTGAATGGCGATATATTCCATCTCAATCCTGTAAATTTTCCATCAGCTTGAGAATAGGAATCCGTCATAATAACACAGAAGTGCTGTCTCAGAGGTCTTGACATACAGCGCAATGAAGGGAGTGAGCTACAGCATTCGGAAGCCTCGGCGCCGTGGTTGATAGAATGCTTGATAATAGTGAGCAAGATAATCTACACAGTTAATTGCACAACAATACAAATCATACTTAGATGATACACACAAAAAAATCATAAGCAGCATAGCTTTTTAAAAAGTCAGGATATACATGCGAAAGTACCAACATTCAAGTAAAGGTGGTTAGGTATGAAACGGAATCTTTTTAAAAGGCTGACAAGTGCTAGTGTAGTAATGAGTCTTGTGCTCTCGACATTGATAGTATTACCTCTTACTGCCCATGCAGCATCGGATGTTACTGTGAATTGGAATGACGTTAAACAAGAAATCGATGGTTTCGGAGTATCACAAGCAGGATGGTCAGATGCTATCTATGATTTGGCGGAGCCGGCGCGCAGTGAAGTCATGGATCTGCTGTTTACGCAAGATAAAGGTATCGGGTTATCCATCCTTAGGGGCGAAATTTTCCCACAATTCAATCCAGCTCCAGAAACGTATGATTTTAATGCTAGACCTGACCAAGTATGGGTAATGCAGCAAGCAAAGGCTAGAGGCGTTGACAAAATTATCGCAACCGCCTGGAGTCCACCTGCATGGATGAAAACGAATAACTCCACAACGAATGGCGGATTCCTCAAATCCGAAAATTATGGTGATTTTGCAACTCTCATGGCTACGTTTATTAAGGAATATAAACTTCAGTTCGGTATCGATCTATACGGTGTTTCCTTGACAAATGAGCCGAACTCTATGACCTTCCTCTCTTGGAATTCCAGCGAATGGAATTCGACGAACATCCAAGTATTCCTCAAAAATTATTTGAAACAAGCTATGATTAACCAAGGGGTTCAGAATAAGAAAGTAATTGTTGGTGAATCTTCATGGTGGTCCGAGGATCTGGTGAAGGATGCTCTCAATGATCCGGCTTCAGCAGAGCGTATCGACATTGTTGGCGGTCACAATTATCCAGTTCCGGTCATTAACGCTGAGCTGCCAACTAATCCTTTTACTACAGCTGCGTCCAAAGGCAAAAAAGTATGGATGACCGAAGTATCTAAGGTAGATTCCTATGATCCAGGCATTAATTCAGGCTTAAAATTCGCTAAACAAATTCATGATTTCGTTACGAAGGCGAATGTTAATGCGTGGTTGTACTGGACAGGAGCAATCCCAGGCAATAATGACGAAGGCTTAATCAACGTAAACAAAGCAACGAGTACTTACCAATTAACAAAAAGATATTATGCTTTCGGTAACTTCAGCAAATTTATTAAACCGGGATATGTCAGAATCGGTGCATCCGAAAATCCTCAATCAGGTGTATATGCGTCGGCCTTTAAAGACCCAGCAACTGGAAAGTTCACAATCGTTGCCGTCAATGACAGCGACAGTTCAGCAGAAGTGAACTTCAACCCAAGCGGATTCACAGCTGGCAAGCTTACTCCTTATACAACTAACAGTGACTTAAATATGGCAAAAGGTCCTAATGTGCCTTTAGCAGGAGGCAAGTTCAAGACCGTTATTCCAGCTAAGAGCGTTATAACGTTTGTTGGTGAAAATGGATCTGCACCTGACTCTCCTCCGCAAACGCTTACAGACGATCTGAACAACTGGTCCAAAACAAGCTCTCATACTAGCAATCTAGCATTTGACACGACAAATAGCGCACTTTACTTCAATAATGATACCTCACGCGTTAAACGGTTAACAGGAACAACAGCAAACTTTGTTTATAACTTACAGAATATCACCAACTTTACTGCGACCGTTTATCATGCCAGTGTATGGAATGGTATAGCATTCTACACCTCACCTGATAATGTGAACTGGACACAAGTGTCACATACCAGTACAGTTGGTGTCTATACTTTTGGCAATTGGTATAGGAAAACATATTCACCACAAAACGAACTGCCTGCAGGTACTCAATACCTGAAGGTCGAATTGTCTGGATCGGATTCATGGGAGAAACAGGTTGCCAAAATGGTTATTAACTACCAGTCATAATTCGCAACACTTGTGTAAGGAGCAAAAAGATCTGCTGCAATAGCAGATCTTTTTGCTCCGATATGGATTAGGCTTATTTCTCTCATGATATTACGTATCCCGCCCGGAGTAATCTTGTTATCCTCTTCATTAGAACATGTCCTCATTTAACGAACACAGGATAAATTACAAATCCAGCATAGTGAATCCGTGATGCTACAACAGATGTTAGAATTCAATGTTAATGAAAGCACCGATCTTCACATGCTTTTAAGAGCGCTCGCAATTTTAGATTGTAAGGTTCTCGGGGGTTCGGGATATGAAGAACTCATCGTTCAAGTCGAGCAAAATTACCCATTTTGCAAGTAAGACTTAAGTAATTCTGCAATCGCATCAGCATTTTGTTGGTCTTCGGGGAAACTTGGGCTTTGTGCAATTTCCAAAGGTGTGCCAATTCTAGACTCTATAGAAGGATTAGCACCGTGTTCTAATAAGTACTTGACCATTTCGTATCTGCTGTATAATACCGCATTATGTAGTAGAGTTGTACCATCAAATTCTTCTTGGGCATTAACATTCATCTCGTATTCTAGGAAGAGTACAACCATCTCAAGGTTATCTCCATAAAAAGGAACAAAACTGTCTATTGCTGGCCCTAACGGTCCGACCCCTACAGTTGGGTCAGCACCTTGTTGCAAATACTTTTCAGTTGCCTTCAAATCATTATCCATGATTGCCTTATTTAACTGAACTTGTTTTGCTGAAAGTAACCAGGCATTATTACCGCCCTCTTCACCATAAACTTGTAATTCTCCGCCGCTTGATTCGCTAATAAATCGTAAGGGAACAAAGGTGAAACCCTTTATTATAACGGGTGCTGCCGGCATGTCTACGCGCTTGCCATTAACGATTGCTTTTGTGGAGCCAACAGTCAACGTGATTGTTAAATCAGAACTCTCCCCAATGATTTGTTTGTTCTCTGGTTTCCACTTCACATGTAGCCCTAGTCGTTCAAAGACCGGTCGAAACGGAGCAACTGTTGTTCCATTCAGTACAACTGGATGATTGGCATTTGTAAACTCAACCTTCTTCCCATCTATCGACAGAGTGTAAGGAAAGATTTTCATGGCAGCAGAAGTGCGATGAAGACCGATACTAGCACTTACAAGAAAAACCAGCAAGGTAACAACAAGCCATTTCCTCATTCATTTCACCTTCTTAATGGTTATTGTCTCGCCATCTCTTTTTACCATAATCAATCCTATAAATTCAATCAAGAATTAAGAATGGACTCAAGCGTGATATGGTTTTATTTGAAGTAAGTATCCTCAATTATTTAATTACATGAGCTCTTCCTCGTAAAATCGTCTTGATTTTATCTTTCAATCAATGATTGAAAGATAAATGTGTTTTTCAGACTTGTAATGCCAATAAATATCTTCGACATGTCCTGTTTTCTCTAAATACATGACTTCTACTTGTTCATCGAAATGATACTTCGGTTCTTTAATTCTTTTAAATCATCGAAATGTACTTTCAATTCAGTTCTACCATTTTTAATAATTAGATGTTTGTTTTGTATTGATTTGCAAAGGTGGACTTTCGATTGATTTACACCCCCTTCCTTTTTCTCATATTTTCATGGTATTTCAACTACCGTCTAAATTACGAACTTAGTGAACTTTCCATATTTAAGGTATTCGTGAAGTGAATTAAACTATCCTGCCCGTTAGCATTCCTGTAGAGTGTTATCTATCATTCTGACAAATTCCACAAATAAGTGAGCCTTTGTGAGAAATCAAAATTGTTCAACGGCAATGGGAATATATTCTTGACCTTTTTCAGCATTCGATTCATATTCTTGACATTGCACATTGCCAAGAATATGTACCGATAAAACAAAAAACCGCGATTTACACGGTAATTAATCGGCTCATATTTTTGTCATCCGACACCAACCGTGTCGGATGACAAGAACTTGATTCCATAAATGACAAGAACTTAACTCACCTTGGATTCTCCTATAACCGTACGTTCGCTCACGCTGTAGATAAATCGCTTTGATCCGCTGCTTGGTCTCGCCATTAGGGTCTGCTTGCTTACGCTTAAGATATCAATAGTACGCGCTTCTCCATACATCAAGCAATTCACATAGCAGGGTCACTGGGTAAACATCAGATAACTCATCGATAATTGCATACTTGCCTTTCACACCTCCCGTTTCCAGATTTCTAATCACTTTTTCAAAACCGTATTCTCCCGTTGAAGTTGTTGGTTGTAACGATCCATATCTTTATATTCTTCGCGGCGGCCTCTGTTATCCAATAATCCGTAATTGCCTTTTTTCCTAAATTTATACACCTATTTACGAACTCTATCTTTATCTTGTATTCCATACTTCTCTGTAATTTGCTTGTACATCCATCTATCCTCTTCGTGTAAACGTACGGCTTCTTTCCTTACTTCATATGAATACAATTTATTCGGTTGCTCTCTTTTCCTCATAAAAATACACCCCTAAAGTATCATCGGTTTCCCATATGGGTTTTTCCAATGTCTACTATAAGGGGTGCACTTCAGTTTCGTGCATGGGCTTGTTTTGTTATTTGGGATGAGAACCCCATATTAGGCTTTACGTTATGCTAATGGTTCAGCTGCCATAAACTTCGAACTCATAAAGAGAATACCAGTGGCCTGTGCCTCGATCTGTCGCATGCATCCTTATATACCTTGCATTTACCGGTTCAAAGTAGATATCGTCTATACCTCCGTCTCCATTCGTTGTCATGTATATATCCGTCCAGTTGGTTGCATCGTTCGACACCTGAATCTTATAGCTCTTAGCATAAGCATACTCCCAGTTGAGTTTGACATTGTTGACGCGGGTTTCCTGTCCGAGGTATACATAGATCCATTGCGGATTTGAAAACAGGCTGGCCCATCTTGTCGTTACACTACCATCCACCGCTTTATCGGCCGTTAATGTGGATGTCTCGTTGGAAGAGGATGTTGCCGATTTGTTTAACGCTAGATTCGGTTTGCCATAAACCTGGAATTCATATAAGGAATAGCCATAGAAGGAGTAAGCTCTCTGGGTTCCGTACATTCTTACATACCTTGCATTTACGGCAGTAAAGAATAAATCGTCAATCCCCCCGTCTCCATTCGTTGTCGTATACACATCCATCCAGTTGACAGCGTCATTCGATACTTGAATCTTGTAGCCTTTGCCATAGGCAAGCTCCCAATTCAATATAACTCGATTTATGTTATAAGCCTGCCCAAGGTCGATTGTAATCCATTGCGGGTCTGCAAACTGACTGGCCCATCTTGTCGCCACATTACCGTCAACCGCATTATTCGGAGAAAGAGCTGCCTCTTGATTGGAAGATGACGTAGCTGTATTATTTAACGCCAAATTTGTTGTAGTAGCGGATCCGACGCTGTCTCCATATACTTGAAACTCATAAATAGAGTAACCATAGCTCGTGCCCCTCTCTGTTGCGTGCATTCTCACGTATCTTGCCGTTGTAGGCACAAAGCCTATATCGTCTACACCTCCGTTGCCTGTCGTTGTCGAGTACACATCGGTCCAATTGACCGCATCATCCGATACTTGAATTTTGTAGCTCTTGCCGTAAGCATACTCCCAGTTAAGTTTGACGCGTTTGATGTTGTAGGCTTGCCCGAGATCGACGTAAATCCACTCTGTACTTGAATACTGTTGGCTTGACCACCGTGTACCCGGCAAATTGTCAACAGCTTTAGCAGCGGATAGAGAAGAACTTTGGTTGGAAGAGGCTACTGCCGATTTACCGCTTGCAAGATTAGCTGGAATGGTATACGTTCCTTTAACAAATTTGTAGATATCTTCATACATCTGTCTCCCGTCATAAACTCCGTTTACACCGTTGTTATTCTTGTTTTTATACAAGTTATATATCCCAAAAATATCTTGATACCAACCCTTGACCGCTCCCGTCATGTATCCGTATTCTACGCCGGCCTTTAAGTAATTATCGAATCGGTTTTTAAAATCGGGGTCGAACATCGCTCTTTCGTCAAACTCCATTTCGATGCCCTTATTATATGTTTGAGCTTGGGTCGATACATTCGTCATTCTCGAATAATCAGTCTCCGGAACGAAATAGTGATTGGGCTGCTGGATGCTAAAATCGATTGCATAATTATTCCAGTTATTGCTTTGTCCGGCACCAAAGTATGGAATCCAGGCAAGTTTCAGACCCAGCGTATGAAGATAGTTACCAGAGTTATTAATTGCATTTACTTCACCCGGATTGCCGGGATCAATATCTTCATGGAACCAGTAGAAGCCTTTTAATTCAAGGTTGCTGTATTGGGCTTGATTCCATCTGCTTAATACGGTGTCGATATACCATTTGGTTACCTTCGTCATATTGCTAGGCGTCGAATTCAGATTTTCGCTGATTCCGTCGTTATCGACATCTCCGAAATTGGTGATTTCACTATTAGGATAAGGCATCATAATATATACTTTGGATTTGTAATTTGTTAGGTTTAGTGTGGTTGCAACTTGCTGGGTTGCTTGGTTGAGGGCATCGAGCTGTTGATTAGCGGTGAAAATGCGGTTTATATACCATTCCCAATCCGCCTTATAGGTCCACTTGGCAGGGTCCGCTGTATCACCAAAATCTCTATAGTCAGATGTGTTGATTCCTAGAAATAGAAATGAATCGAAAAAGGTGTCATCCATCACATTATTACTGTTGTAGTGCGCAACATAGGGCAAAAGCGTATTCTTGTCATACGTGCCGATTTCTCTTCCCTCGTATGTCGTTCGTCCACCGTAATATCCAGTATAAAGCAAGGCCATGTTCTTCACATTCCCAGATGCCGCGGTATTTGGTGGGAAATATCCTGTTGCAGCAGCAGCGGCAAGCGGCTGTTCTAAGTTAGACTGGGGTTGTTGCTCGAGATCAGGATCGGACTTTTCTTGTTGTCCCTGCTGATTAGGAACTTGAAGTAAAGGCATTTGATCCTCCTGCCCCTGCGAAATCTTCGGCGACCTATCCCCTTCTCCCTTCACTACTGATGGTTGAACAGAAAAAACAATCGATAAGATTAACAAAAATGATAACAACAAGGAACTTCGTCTTGGACACCTCTGACTTCGCTTCATCTTTCATCCCCATTTCTTAGGTTTAAATGATTTTAACAAGTCTGGTACATGGTCTTGATCCGAGTGTCCATTTTATCCAAGCTCCAAACGGCCTCTTTACGACTAATTCTATGAGGCAATTTTATGCTTGGAAATAGATTTTTGTTTACTTTCATATACACCTTTTTACAAATCAAAAAAATCAACCGATGCACCTTTCTCTCGTTTCTTCGCATGTGACCTAAGCACATATATTCAAACCCATACGCCGCAAGGAATTCACCAAAAAAAACTTGCCCTTATTTGTGGTACGGTTCACCGCGTTTGATCTTAAACTATCCTGCCCGTAAGCTAAATGGCCTGCAGAACATAGTTACAAAATTCAATTAATGCTAATTGAAGGTATTATCAACGAATTCCAAAAAGCACTAAATAAATGAAAAGTCCCTTTTTACCATTTTCTCTTTGTAGTCGATTTTGGTTTGATTGTGAAATATGCAGAACACTTGAAAAAATAGCTCATCGGCAATCGCTATACGTTCTTGGCCTTTTTCGGCATTCGGTACATATTCTTGACATTGCACATTGCCAAGAATATGTACCGATAAAATAAAAAAACCGCGATTTACGCGGTAATTAATCGGCTCATATTCTTGTCATCCGACATTAGCTTGTGTCACAATCTATCTTGTATTCTCAGCATTGTTATTTTGTCACTTCCTCTTAAGTTAGTGATTTTGGCATTTGATTAAACCTCTTCTAATAAAAAAGCTGAATCCATACCCTACCTGGACTCAGCATTTTAATACTAATTATATTTATTGGAATCAGTTATTGATTTGTACTTCAATGGATGTTTTGTTATTGGAAGTTTGAAACCAATTGTTTCAGTTGTAGGATCGCTGGAACGATTCGAATTGAAAAAAATATTGTGCCGTTGGAGTAAGCGGCTGCGGCGAGCGGCGATAGCGTTAAGAAAGACAATGGTAGTTTTTTCGCGCCGCGAGTCAGTGCTTTCGTCTTCATGGAGATTCCCCGTATTCATATCGTTTGACTTAGCGTCCAATTTTGGACTTCATAATGCAACGTCTTATTGCAGTCGGCGACGAACCGCCGCTTCGGGACATCCACCCCCTCCGGGCCTGCTTCCCTTAGACCAGAATGCTCTGAGATGTGAAAAGAAAATCCCGTATTTCTCGGCAGAAAAAGCCGCCTTCGGTAGGAGCGAGGTCCGGACTTCTCCAGTTCCGCCCCCGCGTATACTCTCGCCGTTGCCGAGGTATCGTCTGGTACGACAACTACCAGCTCCACTTCGACCTCCTCGGACAATTCCGGCACGATCCTGATTGTTGTCGATGCGGTCAGCGCATGTCCGCTGTACACGATCTCACATTCCCCCGTCTTGACTGAACGGATCAAGCCTGTCGTATCGACCACCGCTGCGCCTTCGGGCGTAACGCGGAAGCTTGCGTCCAGGTCGACCGACACTAAACCGCTTTCATATGTGACAAGCGGGTACACCCATGCCTCGGCTCCCTCGATCCCGGCGACAGAATCACCGATCAACTCGGCTGAGACTGGCGATCCATTGTCTCCGAAGAAGAAGACAAGCGGCGCGTACACCCTCTGTTCCCAAGCCCCCTCGTTATGCTCTGCCATCGGTTCGTAGCAGAACACGAGGTCATCTCCAGACCGGTAGCCTAGCTTCACGAAATGCTCCGCCATGTGCCTGACGTGATCGACACGCACAGTCATGCCTTCCATGCCGCCCGCATCTATCCATAATTGAAACGGTCCTTTCCCATCGAAAGTCTGAACGATGGGTAGATGCGTCATCGTCACCTCATTGTATTGGGCGAAATAAGGAGAAAGCATGGCAAGCTTGCCAAAAACGTCGAAACGGCGGAAACCGATATGGTAAGTAGCGAGCCCGCCTCTGGACGAACCCATCAGTGCGGTATGGCGGCTCTCATGCTTCGTCCGGTAAGTACGGTCGATGTAGGGTTTTACCTCCTCCACTAGAAAACGCTCATAGAACTCTCCCCGGCAAGGGTAGTCGAGCTCCTCTGCGAACGGGCCTTGATGCGCGAACTCGCTGTCTCGCTCCATCCCCTTATTCGAGACAGCCACGACGATCAATTTTTCAATGCGTCCTTCCGCAATCAGACGGTCGCATACGCGGTGCAGGTTCCATGACTGCCCGTTAAATGCTTCATGGAATACGTTCTGCCCGTCATGGATATAAAGTACCGGATACGTCCTGTCCGCTTCCACCCCGTAGCCGGGCGGCAAATAAACGAAAATGTCCCTTTCGTTGCGCATAATTTCCGATCGGAAATTCGCGATGGTTTCCACTCGCGAAGGCTGCGTCATTCAAACCTCCTCCTCTCTTCCCGTATCTGGCCTTAAGTCTATCCAATTATGAACCGTGTAAACGACTCTCTTGTCCTCGTCCGTGACAATCCTTCTGTAAGGCATCCGCCCGAAATCCCGATCGACTTCTTCCTTATCGTAGCCCCGGGTGATGAGAAAATCAAACGTTAATCCTCTAGGCAAACTGACCGTTCCGCCATACAATCCTTTGCCGAGCTTCGGAACGCCGAACGTCGCATAAATCTCTGCATCATCCGGCGTTGTATCCGGCACGCGAATTTCAAGCTCGACGACGACGGTCTCAGATAGCCGTTCCACGACAGTATACATTCTGGCCGCTTCTTGGCCACCATAGCGGCAGACGATCGTCGCAGTGCCGGGTTTCCGTGGAAGCAGCCTTCCGTCTGTCGAAATCCCGAGGACATCCGGATTATCCGTCTGGTAATCGGCTCTGAGCAAACTGAAGCGTATGCCGTTGTGAAGAGCGGCAACCGCATTAACGACCACTACAGGCCCGTCGACACCGACGATACCGTCCCCTTCAAGCGCGAGGACCGACACATCGGCGGCTTCGCCAAAGAAGTGCAGCAGCGGCATGTGCGCCCGGCGGCTCCAGTCCCATTCGGAATGCGCGGCTTCCATGTCCAGATAATAATAAAGCTCCTCACCTTGCTTCCAGCCAGCTTGCTGCATATTCTCCGCGACGCTCCGCACGTGGGATGGCATGAAGAACCCCTCCGCCCCACCAATGTCCATCCATATTTTTTGCCCATCGTTATAAGGATACAGTCTATACTGCGGCGTTTCTTCCAGAGTGCCGGGATCTACCTGGACGAAAAAAGGCGACAGGATGCCCAGCATGCCGAATACATCCGGACGGCGGAGCCCAATGTTGTACGTTGCGATGCCGGCTGCCGAGGAGCCCATTAAAGCCGTATGCTCCGCATCCGGCAGTGTCCTGAATCCGCGATCTACAATTGGCTTCAGCTCTTCGATCAGAAAATGTTCATAGAGCTCACCGACGCAGCGGATAGGATACGCGTACAGGTCGTGGAAATATTCACTGGTTCCGTCCTCGTACTTATGTTCGACCGCCACGATAATAATTGGCCGAACCAGTCCTTCCGCCACTAGTCGGTCGGCTACGCGATGCATACCCCAGGACTCTCCGGATGGCTTGCTCGGCTCGAATACGTGCTGGCCCACGTGCATGTACAACACCGGATACCTTACGGACGGATCATCGTCATAGCCCGCAGGCAAATAAATGTAGATGTCTCTTTCGTTCCCCAGCCGGGATGCGTGCACCCCGGGTAATACGATCAGCTTCGATTGAGCCGAATTTTCCATATTGCATAGCCCCTTCTGAGAACTTCATTCTTCAAGTTTTAACTTAACCGGTTAAGTGGCTTCAGTATAGGGCGTTTCCTGAGGCTTGTCAACGGCAAGTTTGACATCCTTCCAAGTTCGGACTTATGATTATCTAAACTTTTGATCCTAACGAGGCGGTTACTGATATGATGAAAAAAACGACACTCCGCGACGTAGCCAAAGAAGCCGGCGTCTCCGTCGCTACGGTAAGCTATGTTCTTAATAACGTGAGCACCCAGACGATTCCGGAAGAGACGCGGCAGCGGGTCTTTACAGCAGCGAGCAAGCTCCATTACGTTCAGAATTTGACGGCCAAGTCGCTCTCACTCGGCAAAACCAATGTCCTTGGCGTGCTGTTCGTCAGCACCGGCGACGCCCGCATTCCAAAGCCGGTCAGCTACGGAGTTTTCCTTGACGGATTGGAGCGCCGATGCCGGGAGAAGGGTTATCATCTCCTTGTATCCCAAATCGATCCGGCCAAACCCAATTTCGAGATCATCGCCGAGCGTAAGCTGGACGGCTTCTTTCTGATTGATGCTATGGTCCAATCCTTCCATGCGATATCGAGGAATCTGCAATATGGATCGCCGCTGGTTATCGTGGACAGCTTGATCGACGATTCCTTGTTCCGGCAAGTCAATCCTGATTTCCAACAATTGTTCAGCGATCTGAACGCGTCATTGCCGACCGGACAGCCTTATGCGCTCATTCACGAACACATGTCGAACGAGCGGTATCATGAGATCGTTCGATCCGCTTCGGGATTGGATGAATCTCTCGTATTCGCAGCCACCAGCGACGAAGAGTCGCTTAAGCAATTTATCCAGCAGCACGAGAACAAACCCCTCGTCGTCTTCAACGAATTTTTGGCCTTGCAGGTAATGAAGTACCTAAGCCCGGAGAACCTTGTCGTCGTCTGCACCTCGGAATGCCCGGAACTCCTTCCCGAGCAAGTCACAAAGTTCGTTTTCACTCGTTCCAAGTCCGAGGTCGCTTTCGGCTTGATGAGCGCGCTACTGCACACTCCTTTCGGCACTTCCGAGGATCAGTACATCTCTCTCGGCAAGAAGGACTAAACGACTGGGGCTCGCCATGAAGCTATGAGACATGGAGGATGAGCAGATCCATAGAACGAGTAGCTCGCTCGCTGTATCTTTAAGACGGATTTCGCTAATCATGCGCATTTCCTCGCGGAAGAACAGTTTGACATCGAACCCCATGATTACTATTAAATGACATGGTTATCTTTAATACGTTTGCAGATGATGAATTCTATTATGTTGTGACATGAAGTTAATCCACCAGTTGAACATATACATTTTTCAATTAGTCTTATATTAGAAAAATAGAGTTGCACTTAATCAATTTACAGGAATTCTAAAGGTACCTTAATTAAATAATCTAAAAGAAATGCTCGCCTATGAATTAGGCGAGCATTTCTTTCTTTAAAAAAAGCTTAGGTGTTGTTGTCCTTATCGGGGCGCACACAAGTCATTTTCATAAAATGGGGAACCTACGTGGATCAAATTTTGACAATGATAAGTCATTATGGCTACATCGTACTATTCTTAGCCTTCTGTTTGGGGCCTTTTGGGATTCCAGTACCAAATGAGGTGACAATTATTACCGCTGGGATTATGACATGTCATGAATTGTTCCACCCCTTTTACACCTTTGCTTCTATTCTATTTGGAATGACATCCGCCGTGACGTTAGGGTATTGGATAGGCAATCGGCTCATATTCTTGACATTGCACATTGACAATAATATGTACCGATAATACAAAAAAACCGCGATTTACGCGGTAATTAATCGGCTCATATTCTTGTCATCCGACAATTTACATGGCTTGGCTTGTCTAGTGTCATACACCATATAGCTCGATTTTCGTTATGTTTTATATAAGTTCCCCTTTCTTGCAGTAAAAAAGCAATTCGGATTTAATCCGAATTGCTTTTTCTTTGAATACTGTGCTTCGGTACCGCCAACGGAAAAGCCAAGCGATGTCAAACCCTCTTCGATTGCGGGATTTATCATTCATCCTGGATTCCCGGCATCTCATAACGTTGTTACAAATGACAATCCTAAAACATCAGCTATTGTTCCGCGTTTTGGAAATATTTATCAATTACTCCTTTAATCCTTCTAACTCCAGCAGCAGAAGATTGTTCTTTTTTTATACTGAACTTTCCTAAGTTTGTTGTATCTTCTACATGAGGTCCTCCACATACTTCTCGACTCCAAACTTTCCCTTCGTTATCTTTGATTGTATACACCTTAACGATATCCGGATATTTATCCCAAAAATTCCCTTCAACATTACTTTCTTTCGCTTCAATTTTAGGCAGCTCTGAAATATAGGTAACTGCTTTTGATGAAATCGCATCATTCACATACTTTTCCACCTCAGCTATTTGCTCTGGCGTAAGTTTTTCATCATGGTTGAAGTCAAACCGTAATCGTTCTGAAGTAATATTACTTCCTTGTTGATGAACATGATCACCTAATACTTCCCTTAAACCAGCAAGTAATAAATGAGATACCGTGTGCAGCGCTGTAGTTTCTGTTGAATGTTCAGCTAATCCACCTTTAAATTTACCCGCAGAAGCAGTTCTGCTCTTTTCAGCATGTTTCTTTGCCGCCTCTATATAAGACGCCTTGTCCTCCATCCTATATCCACTTTCAGTTAGAAACTCTTCCGTCAACTCCAAGGGAAACCCATATGTTTCGTAAAAATAAAAGGCATCTGCACCTGTAACTTTACCCTTATTCTTAAGATGTTTTTGTATTTCAAATTCTCCTTGCTGTAAAGTTCTATAGAAAAGATTTTCTTCCTTATTTACTATTTCGATAACTTTCTCTTTTTTACCAATCAAATCTTTATAAACTGTTGCTTCATCTATATAAACTTCAGACAACTCACCCACAAAACTTCCTTGTATACCTATTTTTTTACCTGCACGAATCGCCCTTCTTAATAACCTTCTTGTTATATACCCTGCATCACTATTCGCTGGCTCAGCACCATCATTAATTAGAAAAGTAGCCGCTCTCACATGATCAAGTATGATTCTAAATGACTTTAAATCGTCAGTATATTGTTTACCACTTAACTCCATCAATTTTTTCTTGGGATTAAGGAAAAAAGCCGTATTATAAATATCCTTGTCACCATTAAGGGCTGTTGCAACCCTTTCTAATCCGCCTCCATAATCGATATTGGGATTTTGCATTTTTACAAATCCTGTGTCTTCTTTTTTGTAACACATAAATACGTTGTTCCCAATTTCTAAAAACCTCTCGCTTACAGAAGCAGGATGATCCAGTGAATTACCGCCCGGTTCAAGATCATAGAACATTTCACTATCAGGCCCTCCCGGTTCGCCAACAGGCATATCCAATGGACTTCCAGCTCGACTCCACCAATTTTCTTTTTCATCGTATAAGAATATTTTTCCACCTCTAGATGCCCCATATTGATAGGGATCATCTTCAATGATAGGTTCTATACCAACTGATTTAAATTTTTCTGACCAGATTTGAATGGCTTCCGTATCTTTCTGTATATTCAAATCATCACTTCCTATAAAAGCACTGATATACAGCCTGCCAGGATCAATACCTAATTCGATTATATGCCAATTCCAAATGGCATCGATTTGCTTTTTCTTATAGTTATTTTCATTTGCTTTAAACTCCCATCGACCTATCATTTCAAAAAATGTCAGATGCGACGTATCTCCTACTTCATCAATATCCACTGTCCTTAAACACTTCTGAATATTAGCAATATCATTACTTATCGGATGCTTTTCCCCTAATAAATATGGAACCATAGGTTGCATTCCACTTCCTGTAAACAACGTTGAGGGATCATTTTCTGGTAACAAGCTAGAAGAAGGTACTTGGCTAGCCCCTATTCCTTTCATAAAATCAATATATGATTTTCTTAACTCATCTGGTGTCATTTTCATCATGCTCAATACCTCCATTTCAATTGTTAGTTATTCCCATAAATTATTATGCAAATATTCAAACGAGAAGAAATAAAACAAAAAAAGCCCTAAGCTGACATATTTCTTGTCAACTTAGGGCGAACTATTATGTCCGTGTTACCACCTAATTTCAGATTTCTCTGCACTCTATCAATACGGGATATCTCCGATATTGTTTCCTGAATAACGGTGGAACTCCGTTGAAGCCTACTAAGATTCCTCTGTTCGGTTCACAGCTCCGAGACTGCTTCACTATTAGATCAATGAAGATTCGCACCAACCATCTTCTCTCTGTGAGATCCCTAATAGCTACTATTTCTCATCATAGCCTTTTCGTTTTAAATTAAAACAATGTTATCACACTCAACTTGCTCTGTCAATTAATTCCACTATTTTGTATAAGGTATAAGTCTGTCGATTCTACCATCAGCTTTGGCAATTCGGTTGCTTCGCATCAAAGGCTCTTGAGATGCCATTTATTTTTGCGCTTTAGTTACATGATTGCGTTCGTGGTTGAATTCGTTTGATTCACTGTATTTACAGGAAATTCTTTGGTCTGATCTGCTTTTACTGGATGTCAGGCTGTGGAATTTCACGAATATCATCCATTTTCTTATTCCTCTATATTTACATCTTTTCTGTAACGCTTGGCCTATTTATTGTTTGTTAATTTTTCCAATAATATACGTACGATCGTACTACGCAAGTGTGCTGTGGCTGTTGGCCAAAAAAATCGGCTATGATTAAATGTTCTTGTCCTAATACGGCTGCGGATATATGTTCTTGTCTTTCGCTTTGGACAAGAACATATATCCGCAAAATAAGAAAAACGCCTGATGGCGTCCTTGACGGCTAGTTCCAAAAAAACGGCCCCGCCGAAAATCCGGGGGGATCGTCTTTGGGTCCGTTTATTGTATGGCATCAGTCCTTGAAGCGATAACTTACAAAAGCCAGCTGGCTGCTGTCCGGCGACCATGAATTTACAATCAGCGTTCCTTGACCGCCGAATAACCGGACAAGCGTTTTTGTTTCACTGCCGCTTGGCATCAACCTGATTTCCACGTCTTTATTTGCCGGATGGTCGTCCGGCACGACATCTACTTTGCGCATACTGTCCATAGCGTTCGGCGCAGTAGGAAAGGGTTATTCCGTCCGGGGACCAGCCGTGCAAATAACTGGGGCAAGGCTGTTAGAAGAATAGGATCTCCCCCTTACAGAGGAAATACATAGATACGGGACTTGCCGTCCTCCTGTGTATGCTAACTCACTGCAAGATGGGAATTATCAGGTGAAAGAACATGATCGTTGTTTCACTGTGTGGCATACCCGACTCGATGACAGTTCTTGTACGAGAAGCGATATCAAAGGCAAATATTCTTCCCAAACTGTAATAAATGATCGTCTTGCCGTCGCGGGTTCAGTTGGGCGCTTCAATCAGATCGTCGAATAGGAATAATACCATGCGCTCCCTAGTCTGAACATTCACGGTCTCCAGCATGTTGATGACATGGCGTCTGATTATTTTCTGCGGCTGCTCTAGCGTATTCATGAACAGTCCACTTTTCTTTCCCTGGTAAATCATCTATTATATGCGATTTACCGTCCCTGCAGGAAGTTATGTTGTTTGCCCGGCGCTTTGCTTGAATTTGTATCTGACCGCTGATAACAACCGAACAACTATATAAAGTATCAGAAACAGGACCATGAATCCGGCCGAGATCCGGTACATGAAAGCATAATCGGACATGGATGAAACGGCACCCAAAATCAAGGCTCCGACCGCTATACCCAGATCAGTCGTATTATAGAACATGCTGTTGGCCATGCCGTAGTGCTGCGGCGTGCCGGAACGAAGCATCCATGCCTGCAGCGTGGGCTGAATGGACCCAAAGCCGAGTCCATATAACAGGGCGGACAAAATCAGCATCGGCATCGTTGTTGTGTAGGATAGAACCATTAACGCAGACACAACGCTGATCGCGGCAGGGATGAGAACAGCAGCATGTCCGAAACGATCGAATAATTTGCCTGAAACGGGCCGGATAATGATCACTGCAATCGCATTGAACAAAAAGAACAGGCCGACCTGCTCCAAATGAACAGATTCCCCGAACAAGGCGATAAAGCTGAGCAGACCGCCATAGGTCACAGCCAATATAACATTAAGCAGTCCGGGGATTAATAATTTGGCATGGAATAATTGCTTGGAAGCGGAGCCTGCTGCAGGCGCTGTTTTCTTGCTGGTATCAGGCGGAATCGCCCGCGATAGCAGCAGAATGGGAAAAATAAGCAGGATGGTCGCCGTGCCAAGCATAGCAAGTATCGTGAATCCTGCATGCTTCATCACGCTTAATCCGATAATCGGTCCAACAGACATAGCCAGACTGGTTGAAAGGCCGAAATAACCGATGCCTTCCCCCATCCTTTTGCCTGGAATAATTTGAGATACCAGCGTTGGAATAATCGTACTCGCCATTCCGAACCCGATCCCAAAACCAACCCGCATGACAAGCAGCATACCGACTGAACCCGCGGCAACAGACATTACGGTGAACAGACATGCGGCAGCAAGTCCCGCATACAAAATCACATTGCGACGCACTATACGCATAAGTTGGGCGGTTAATAACCGGGTAATAATTGTTGAACCAGCGAACACGCTAATGATTAGACTTACGGTCAAATCGTCAGCCTGAAAAGCGGATTTCACATAGGCCGGGAAAGCCGCAAGCAGCATCTGCAAATTCAAAAACAACAGCAGGGTGCTAAGGGTCAGAATCAGAAACGGTTTGGTCCAAAGCCTGGAACTACTTTCTTGGGACTGCATATTTTTATGCTCCTTCCGGACATTATGATAATTGGCTCACATGATGATTAATCCGCAGAAGAAGCTTCATGATCATTTCATGCTCCTCAACCGTCATGCATTGTTTGATTTCCTGGTTTACCTGCATTTCAACCGGGAGGGTCTCCATGATCAGCGAAGCGCCTTTCTCTGTGCTGTGTACTTGAAAGGAACGTCTGTCGTTCTCCGCCATCTTGCGGCAGATCAGCCCCTTTTCTTCTAAATGGTCGAGAATCCGGGTCGTCGTCGGCTTATCCTTACCCGCCAACTCGGCAATTTCTTTCTGGATCAAACCCTCTGTCTGATCGACCTGGAACAGCACCGACCACTGCTCCGTTGTAATCTCATAATCCTTAAGGCGGGTCTGAAGGACATTCGTCATCTTGCGGTACGTGATGCCCATCAAAGCACCAAGCGATCGTTCAAGCACATTTTCATTTGCCGTCATAACCATCCTCCTTCTTAATTAGTTGTTTCAACAACTATATACAGAACAACTGCTTTTGTCAACAAAAGAAGAATCGGCTAACACCCTCCTTATCGGCGACAGGACGAAACTTTAAGCTTTCCGATAATTAAGAAAAACCGTCAGGGTAGATCTCCCTGACGGTCCTTTAGGTTCTGTGCACATCGGAAATGTTGTACACATATCCTTTAATTCCTTTGTAATACTCCGGGTACATCTCTCCTCCACAATCCTCGCATGAGAATTGAGGGGCAAAAGGAAGGGGATCCCCTCCGTCCATACGGTCAAAGTCCCGTACCATCTGAAGGGGAATGCGTTCTTCTCCGTTGCAGTTGAGGCATATGTATTTACCTGCCCGTTCGTGAGTGGGTTCTTTTTATTCGTTTTGGCTGGTTTGCGGTTCTTGGACACCGGTGAGATAACGAATCATCCTTTCTAGACAAACGTGGGTTATCCGGCAACGGGCATACTTCACACGCAATTTCCCTTCCTGTAGACAGACCTCCCCCTTGTATTCATAGTCACATTCACATTTTGGGCAGACTAATGGGTCCTTCCCTGCCGTGTGCCTGACTCGTTCACGCCAGGTTCGCCGTCGGAGGATATGCCGGATTCTCACTTTTTGTATGGTAATTCCTTTATCCAACAAGAAAAGGCTTCGAGTGAGGATCTCGCACGCCTTTTCTTCATACATGCTTAAAGTCTCTTCCGATAAACCTATGAATAAAATCCCCCGATTTTGTTGAATTTTTTTCATCTCCTCCACGCTTTAATGTTGCCTAAAATTATGAGTAAAGGATCAATCCTCCATTTACATGAATCACTTGACCTGTGACGTACATGGATATTAGTACGAAAAGTGTTTTCGAGTTGTTCATTGGAAATGTCCATAATACTTCTTGTAAAAGGCTGAACTGCAGCGTTATTGATTACGATGTCCAGTCTATTATAATGACGGAGCGTTTCAGCTATTATATCTGGCGAACTAGCTGGATCGCGAAGATCTCGGGCCAAAAGCAGACAGCGAGCGCCGAATTGCTCAACATACTTTTTGGTTTCTTCCGCGTCAATATGTTCATTCAAATATACAATAACCAAGTCGGCTCCTTCTTTAGCATAAGCAGCTGTAATTGCAAGTCCAAATCCGCTATCGCCTCCAGTAATGATCGCAACCTTTCCTTTTAGCTTGCAGCTACCGACATACCCAGGGTAATCAAAAATTGGACGCGGCACCATGAGATACTCCAGACCAGGAACTTCATCCTGGTGCTGTGGTGGAAATGCTATAGGTTTCTGTACTAACTTGGTTTGATAACCAAAAAAGGGATATACAGGATAGGGTGATTGCATAGTTTGTAACCTCCATCCAAAACCTTTGTCCTCAAAACCTCCAAGCCTCCGTGAAAGCCCATATTTGTTGCCCTCCTCCTGTGTCATGGTGCTATCGTTTCCCGTTAATCATTCTCATTAGTATATTTTTAAGTCTATTTTTTTTATTTAGGATTTCAAATGGTCGCATCATCTCGTAATCTTCATGTTCGAGCATGTGACAATGTCATACAAAAGTTCCAGTAAAAGGAGAAAATCTCGCAATAAAAGAGGTAACGTAACCATTGGGAGCACGAATCGTATCTTTAAATCCTCTTTCGTTAGGTTCAGGAGGAACTGCTGGCCCTGTAAACTTAAGTTCTCTAGTGGCATGAAAATGAGCAACGTTAAAAGGCTGGCGCTCAAGAATTTGCATGTCAACAACATGTAGATGAATGGGGTGGTCATCCTTTGACAAATTGATTAATCGCCATATCTCAATAGTCCCTAAGTCCATTTTCTCGGATATAGGATCATTCCACCTTTTACCATCAAGTAAATTCAGCGATCTACCATATTCATCCTCCACCCTTTCGAGTGTGAGATTTCTTGTTCTTGTTGACATCTCTCTAGAAAGGAAATCAATTTTCGTTAATTGATCAGGAAGGGAGCTGGCATCTTTGCCTTTTAACGGAGTGGTTACTTTAAACTGCATGACATCGGTTGTTTCGGGCGAGGCACCCTTGAAGACATTTTTAAGAATAATCGTCTTGCCAAAGGATCGAGAAAAATCAACGATCACATCCGCACGTTCGGTCGTTAGAAGGAGGATCTCATTCATTTTCACTGGTTTCTCCAGTAAGCCGCGATCTGTTCCAATTTGATAAAATGGCTGTCCAGAGTCCAGTTTGAATGTAATAGCTCGACTATTACAGTAATTTAACATCCGAAATCGGTATTTTCGCGGTTCTACTTCAAGATAGGGGGATACTTTGCCGTTTACCAAAATGTAATCTGCGTCAAAAGGTGTGACAATTGAAGGATAAGGAAGACGTTGATTGTTATTATCGGGAGTAGCAGGGTAAATGAGCGAACCATCCGGGTTAAACGAGCGATCCTGAATCATAAGAGGGATTTCAAATTTTCCCACCGGCAGATTCAGGGATTGTTCATGCTCATCACGAATGATAAAAAAACCTCCAAGTCCCGCATAATTGTTCAATCTCGTAATACCCATGGTGTGGTCATGATAAAATAATGTAGTGGCTTCAAGGTTGGGATACTCGCATACTTTTCTTTGAAACTTAGGTCCAGTTTGTTCAAAATTTCTCGTAAACCAAGCATCAGGGTACCCATCGCTATGGTCATGCTGTTTTCCGCCGTGTAAATGGACCACTGTCCGAACCTGTGGAAGTGTTTTTTCTGCACCATGAATGGTTGTATCGATGGGGAGAAAATGCTTTTTAGGCAGATCATTCACCCATTTGACATATGTCGTTTCATCCTTCATCACGTCGAAAGTAGGACCCGGGTACATTCCGTTGTAACCCTATAAACGGGTAGGCCCAAGATCACGGTGTAGTTTTTGGGTAAATTCCCTCATGGTCACTTCATAATACGAACCTTTCTTGTCTCGTTTTATCGGGAAAATGGTTTTGGGAATCGGCAGACTATCGACGTATTTTTGAAGTTTTACTTTTACGGGCATACGAGTGGAGACCTCCTCACGGTTAATACCATAAGAAAGCGTATGAACGACAGATGTCCCACTATGTTTAATAGTGGATTTTTTCTTAATCTATACCAAACCAATTAATGATTTTATAGATGCAGACCGAGCTATTGGCAATAATGTATTGTCCAAACTCCGCATACGATATATGTTCTTGCCCACCAACAGCTATTGGTGAGATTTAAGGAAGACCTTTTTGATCTGTACACGTCTACATTCAATGATTATTGGGGAATGGGCATGACTACTCTTAAAACGGTTCCCGCCTCACCTTTTCCTATCTGCGTACATAATCTAATACCAAATATGCAGCCCAGAGGTGGATTAGGATGATCTATTTTTGTCCCCAGTACGGTGTTTGGCGTGAATACTGCATGCCATGTAGTCACTGGCTTCATGTGAACTATTACGCTGGAAGAAAGGATTCAACCATCATAGATGAATGGAACGCTGTTCCTGCTCCTCCTCCTCCTCAGCTACAATCCGTTTCAGTGGACCCCAAAACAAGTGCACTCCTAGTTTTGGATATGGAGACCTCTATATGCAATAATCCTCGTTGTATTGCCTCCATCTCTAAAATTAATCAACTATTGGAGAGAAGTCGTGAATGCGGCATGCTTGTCGTCTATAGCCTTACACGAACGGGAAGTCTCTCAGATATTGCCGCGCAGATAGCCCCCTTGCCAAGTGATCCTGTTGTGAAATCAAACGTTGATAAGTTCTACAAAACTGATTTAGAACAAATATTGCATGAGCATGACATTAAAACTATTCTGATTACCGGTTATGCCGCTAATGGCGCAGTCCTTCATACAGCCACTAGTGCTGCATTCCGGGGATACAATGTCATTATTCCAGTTGATGGAATGTCAACTCTCAATCCTTATGCTGAACAGTATACCGCTTGGCATATGTTAAATAGCCCTGGAACCCGAAACCAGGCCACTTTAACAAAAATAAATCTGATACATTTTAGTCATCCAAACCTACCATCCGAGGACGGAGAACTCGGAGTCATCCAGTAAAGCCTATTCCCCCTCATAGGATTGCCTATGCTATGGCTCCAAGAAGTTAACACTCAATCGTTATACTACGCTAATCTGCCCCGTTCGTATTATGAGGTCACCGGATCTTTCTGGTCGACCTCCTTTTTATATGGTCGAGTCATGAACAAGCTTTTTTAGACCGTGGAGTACCTCATGGGAAAATCTTTAGATTTAATCATGATCTAGAGGGATTATCATCTTTTCTTAATTATGTTATAGCAGTGGAAATGAGCCCTTGCATTGTAATGGAGGCAACAGGCCATTATCATAGCCCTGTTGTTCAGTTTCTGGATGAGCACCAGTATCTGTACATCGTCATTAATCCGTAAATCTCATCTGAAGCCAAGAAAATTAATTTGAGATGGATCAAGAAGGATACTGCTGATGCCTATCAACTTGGGACGCTGTTCTATAAAGAAGAGTTTGAACCCATCAAAAAAAGGGGGCAGCATCTCATGAATTTACGATATCTAACACGGCAGCATGAATCTCTAACGGGTGTATATGTACAAGCAAAACTACAATTCCAAGCCATTCTGGATTAAGTTTTTCCCGAATATCCATGTATGATATTCTACTAACGTTACCCGTTAAAATTCATGTAAAACGAATATTTTGAACTTTGCATGAAAAAGAGCGCCTTTGTAATATGGGAGTTGGAAACGGGTCTACAGCCCTTTAATCTCACCATCAGGGCGCCACGCAAGCGATTCACGCAGTGAAATCCTTCGAATTCATGAGTCTGAGTGCGAAACTCTAAAGTCTCCCATTAGCCAAATGGAACTATTACTTCTTTACTTTAATTAATTCTTCATCGTCGCCAACTATTTCAAGAATTGGCTTTTTGAACGCTCCCTTTAGTACTGAATGAATTCATTTTTATTACTATAGATATTGAACATTCTCCCTACATTTGGTTAAACCATACTGCCAGTTAGTTTAATAAACACTGTCGCTGATTTTGTTATCTGCAGCCGTCCAATTGAAAGATCTTATAGGGAGTGTTACAAAGTTCTTGTCACTCATCAGAAATGTTATCACGTTCATGTCATATCATTTTGGCAAGAACTTGATATCATAAAATAAAAAAGCCGCAATTTATGCGGCTTGCAATGTTACTATGTTCTTGTCACCCAATTAAACAATGGTTATGAGCAAGCATTATTATTGATGAGTTATTCTTATGGAATAGTGTCATATTGCCGTTAGCCTCAAAGGCGAAGGCTATGTAGTCGTTAGGATTGATATAACTTTCGAACTCTTCATCATTACTTACATCCGCAATATACGGCGGTTTTTTTATTTTATTCAATCCTGCCGATACTCGAGAATATCTCCAGGCTGGCAAGCGAGTGCTTTGCAGATCGCTTCAAGTGTTGAGATTCGAATGGCTTTCGCTTTTCCATTTTTAAGTATCGACAGGTTCGCCATTGTAATGCCGACTTTCTCGGATAGCTCAGTAACGCTCATTTTCCGCTTTGCAAGCATGACGTCAATGTTAACCACTATCATACGGTCAACTCCTGTTCTTCTTTGAGCTCGATCGCGTTTTTGAGCAATTTCTCAAGAACTGCGGCAAATACTGCGATTACGACTGGCGCACAGGTTATAATTAGCCCGATGACCATGACGCCTGGTGCATCTGCGCCGTCAGCTACAAAGTAGAAAAGCGGGAGATTGCATGCAAACATGAGTGATACAACAACCGCCGCTTGCTTTATTTTCTTAAGCGCTAAAACAGAGGTTTGCGAAAAAGCAGTATTTGTATCAATGTACCTGAGAAGCTTTAATGCCTGAAGTAGCGTAAATAAATACGCAATAGAAGCCACATACGCAGCCAAAGCGGAAAGATAAACTTTAATATCCGGGAAATCCGGCATCATACTATGCGCCATCGCTGGGATTCCATAAAAACACATCACTAATGCAGGAATTGCCATAACAACCAGAACAATTTTTAAAAAGAGCGTCTCTTTTTTCATCTATTTCACCTCATTTTTGATTTTATCACTTTATTTATCGTTTTACAATAAAAATACATTGTTTCCTTCGTTAAACCCAACAAGTTATAAAAAAAAATAAGCCCTACGGCTTATTTGTTCCTCCTTCAAATTTGAGCCGAGATACGGACATATTTATGAACCCACTACTTGAAGTTAATCGCGAAAATGTTTAAACTATCCTGCCTTTAGAATTCCTGTAAAACGAATATTTTGGACTTTGCATGAAAAAGAGCGCCTCTGTAATATGGGAGTTGGAAACGGGTCTACAGCCCTTTTATCTCACCATCAGGAGGTCGCTCTACTGTGAAGTTTAAATCACAGGATAAACAAAATCAACGCATTGAAAACATTTCCTCATTCCATCTTGTTGTCGGAGTAGATATTGCCCAGGAGAATCATGTCGCTCGTGCAGTCAGCTATCGTGGTATTTCTCTGGGTTCGTCGCTAGAATTCGACAGTCATGATGATGGGTTTGGGGGGTTCGGCCTATGAATTCGAGATCTGCTCAAATCATTCAAGCTGAGCAAAGTTATCGTCGGTATGGACCCTACCGGCCACTACTGGTTCAGCCTGGCTCGCTGGCTTTCATCAAAAGGAATTGAGGCTGTTCTCGTAAATCCCCACCTCGTCAAAAAGAACAAGGAAAACCGCGACAATACCCTTTCCAAAAGCGACCACAAAGACGCACTCGTCATCGCAGATATGGTCAAAAATTGTTACTATTCCCCTGTCCGGTTCAACCCAGAAGCCTATGAGGAACTCCGGATTCTCATGGCCAACCGTGACACGGTTACCAAACGACTTAACAGCGCTGTTAATCAGATTCATCGATGGGTAGATATTGTCTTCCCTGAACTATGGCACGTCTTTAAAATCCTTACCTGCACCAGCGCCATTGCTACGTTAAGGCTGTTTCCTCTTCCGAAGGAAATTAGCAGCTTAACGACAGAGAAATTCATTGCCGGCTAGAAGAACTATGTGAAACGCCATGCAGGATTGCATCGAGCCGAGCAGCTCATTGTGCTGTCTAGACGCAGCGTTGGCGCTACGCAGGCACTTAACGCCTACAAGCTTTTAGCCCATTTACTCGAAGAATACGACTTGGCGCACCACCAGCTTGAGCAAATTGAACATGAGCTTCATCATATTCTGGGGCGCATTCCATACGCGCAGAAACTGCTTGAGATTCGCGGTGTAAATGCTGTAAATGCGACCAATCCAAAATTTGATGTTGAATTCTACCTATTTTTTAATGTCTATGCTTCTCCCTTAAACATATCATCACGTTTTTCAATCATCACTTGAAAAAATTTCAGGGAGGCCTGAATTTCAGACTCCGACAATTCATTTAAAACCGATATAAATCTATCCTCCATCAATTCATGCATGGTCGCATGTAATTCATAAATCCTTTTGCCCTTGGGTGAAAGGGTAAAATAGACCTCTTTTTTATTATCAACCATCTGGTTTCGTTTGATAAAACCCTCTTGCAGTAACTTATTACTAATTTTTGAAATGCTGGCTTTGGACAAATTCATTTTTTCTGCAATCGACGTATTGTTAATAGGTTCATTGTTTCCAATGCAATCAATCACATGTACGCTTGTCAAGTTGTTCGGAATGGATGTAATCCCATGTGACTGTGCCAAGCCAGTAAACTCGCTAATCTCTGCTGTAAACATTTGCTCGGTTAGATGAACAAAGTGAAGAAAACGTTCGTATAATGTTCGCTTTAACCCCTCAGACATGATGTTAACTTCCCCTTTACAAAAGCGAATTGCCCCTAGCGATTTTAATATGCGGGCTAACGCTATAAGATTGTCTAAGCCCTATTCCTTATTGTTCACTTATAAATTATTTTATCACGTCATTTCATAGGGATCAACCCTGAAACACCGAATATAAAGAGATATTGACAGCCATTCCGGTTTTATATTATAGTTTCATGGTTAACAATAATAAAAAGAAGGTGTTGCGTTTGACTCGTTCCGATTCATCCACTCAGCCAACTGAAGACTATGCATTTACGATCGAGGGGGTATGACTGTGAATATTGCCAAAACGATAATAGAACGTCGAACCATTCGCAAGTTTAAAGCAGAGCCCGTCCCATTCGAATTGATGAATTCCTTGCTCAAACAAGCTTCAAGTTTATGGAAATCCGAAGCGCCTCAACATTGGCGTTGCATTTATTATGACTCCATGGAATCGCGTTTGCGACTGGCAGAGAGCATGTTTGCCAAAGTAATAGACAGTCAGCTTGGTAAATTGATCCCGTCAAAATTAACGGGATTTCTCACCAAATCCGTGCTTAATACGCCGGTTCATCTGGTTTTTATTGCGGCATCTTCAGAAAATCATCGACAGCGTGACAACAATTATGCCGCCGTCTGCAGCATTATGCAAAACCTTCAATTGGTTGGTTGGGAAAACGGTTTGGGGATGCTCTGGTACACGGACCCATTGCTGAACAATCCGTCATTTTTTAATGAAATTGGCCTGAAGACAGGGGAGAAGTTTGCCGGTATTTTAAATATTGGATACTTTGATAGGTCACCTAAAGGCCGAAAAAGGACACCCGCGGAAATGAACTGGACAGAATTCACAACAGATACAAAACCGCATCTAACTAATGAAGATCGATATATATCTTCTCAAGACATTTTGGAAACATTAAACATCGCTGTTTGGGCACCGAATGATGGACTTCGTGAACCATGGCGTTTTATTTATGTGACCGGCGAAGAAGCCGTTGCTAAACTCGCGCCTTCACATGGGAATACCTCGCTGTCATTACTTATCGTATTGGCAAAAAAAGAAGCTGACCCGCACAAGCAAGGGGAGGATTATGCTGCAGCATGTTGTTTGATTCAGAACTTTCAATTGTTGGCCAACTCTAAAGGCTGGTATGTTCGTCGCACCATGCCGGAATGGATATATGAGCGACGGCTACCGATACCTCTTAAGATAGATCTGCAAGAGAGAATTGTAGCTGTACTGGAAGTTGGGACAGTGGAGCAAATTTCATATTCATCCTCCACTCCCTCTACTTTAAATGTAATACGCCTTTGAATAAATATTAACCTCATTTAAGGAAGCTCTAAAGTGCGATGAAGGGCGAGTGAGCACCCCCGCCGACAAAACAAGTTGGAAACATAAAGGTTTCAAGCTTGGTCAAGCCGATCACAGCTTCAATGATCCAACTCAGTTTTGATTCCCGATTACAAAATAAAAAACTAATCACCGCTGACACCTCGTTTTTATCAATACATCGTTCGGCAATCAAAAGAAAAGGCATTCTCCCGATGCCTTCTCTGCTGCTTATTGTTACTTCTTCACCAATATCAAAGCCAGTGGAGAAGTAAACTTAACTACAGTCAGTGACGGAAATGGGTATCATCAAGCAGGTTCGCCCTCGTCTCCGTCACAAATCCAATATGAAGTTATGTGGTAAAGTAGCGCGAATGCTAGTCGCTTTGGCTAAAAGCAGTACTGCTTACGAACCGATCAAGATATTCCCGCAAGCATATAAAATTAATCCTCATCGGCTCATGTATTCGCAGGATGACAAAACCCGTTGAGACATGGGAGCGAGAATCACTAGGGCGAAGTGGAGACGTGCGCATTATGGAACAATATAGGTGATTCCTATCCACCTTTTATTTCCGCATGCCCAATTCTCCATCCCCCAACCACAGCCTTCTTCATCCTCCTCTTATTTCTTTAACTATAGGATGAAAACCTGCAAATTCATGAGTCCGAGTGAGGAAACTGAATCATTTCGAGGGAGCTTAATAAAAAAAGGCAGCGTTGTGTGCTATTACACTATCGTTACCCGATAGCGGAACTTGAAGTCAGCGTGTACACGTCAGATGATTTGACTTGTTTCGTCTGGTCGCAATACGTACCAACGGAAACCTCATGTAATTTTGCATAAATCACATTATCACGCTGGATGCCATTAACCGCACGGAATAGCGACATTGTGTTTTACTCCAATCCATGGCATACATATTCTTCTCATTCTGGGTCTGCAAAGCAGCTTCGATAACCTTTTCATTTCTTAGATCACTTACATTAACATGAAATTCAAAAGCTTAGTCTTTCATTTCGCTTCCTGCATCAGAGAGCAGTCCGCCCCAATCGTCGCTCGTTTTATATAAGGCTAGTATCATACTGGAACAAACATCCAATCACTACATTCTATCAATACATAGCGTACATGGTAGTCAAAACACAGGGAGGTAAATTGAATAATGCACAATAACATTGGCACGATTCTGGTTCTTTTCATTCTATTAGTCATCATTGCTTGTAGTTGTGGCGTCTTCACCCGTGATGTGCGACGTGATGTGCGACGCGACGAGAGAAGTGACGTGAGAAGTGACGTGAGAAGTGATGTACGTCGGGAAGATAGACGAGAAGAAGGACTAGAAGAGATACCCTTTTTACTACCATTTTTTATTTAATTGCGTAACCTCAGTTCGTTAATTTCTAAAATAGCATTAACGAGAAGGCCCATTCTATGGGCTTTCTTTTTCCAATGAAACTTAACATTCAATGCTGTCCGTCCCTGTAAAAACTGTGGTTCAAACTCTCTAGGTAATCATTCAACAACCGTAAAAATGCCTTTATCCGTTAAGAACTCTATAGCAAAACTAGTCGTCCAGTGGACCTCACAAGGCGAATTCTCCATTTCAATGTTCGTTGCAATACCCCTCGTTAAAAGCGAGAGCGGGTATACAAAACGTTTCATCGTCTCAGTGTGATTTAATAATTCAACCCTTACCCCAACAGCACAGAGTTTCGAACGAGTTTCTTCGTTAAATGCAGCAGTCTTCCCCGCACTGATATTCGACCACCTCTAGGCTGTTCAGTACATTCTAAACCTCTTGTTTGTCCTATCCTTTTATATAAGGCTAATATCATTCAGGAACAAAAATCCAATCACTACATTCTATCAATACATACTCTACATGGTAGTCAAAACACAGGGAGGTGAATTGAATAATGCACAATAACATTGGCACGATTCTGGTTCTTTTCATTCTATTAGTAATCATCGCTTGTAGTTGCAACCGCGACCGCAACCGTAGCAATTACTAATCTATAGACGAAAACTGTGTACGCCAACTATTATAATTTACAAAATACTCAAGACTTAAGGAGGTATAGTGAATAATGCACAATAATATTGGTACGATTCTGGTGCTTTTCATTCTATTAGTGATTATTGCTTGTAGTTGTGGCGTCCTTGGCCGCAATGAGAGAAGAGAAGAAAGAAATGATGAAAGAAGAGTTGAAGGTGTCAACACAGGCTGTAATTACTGAGACTATTAAACTAGCAGCTCTATTTCCACCTTTACCTTCTTACAAAATATAAAATTATTCAAACAGGTTCTATTCAGAAGGCCCATTCTATGGGTCTTTTGCATTCTAATAATTCATATCTAGATCTTCAACATTCAATCTGGTCACTCATTACTGCAAAGCAAACGTCCAATCCCAAAGCATCATCCGCACATATTCTACATAGCGTTTAAAAATTGGGAGGTAATTGATTGATGAGTGAATTTGCAAGTGATTCTAATAGTGTTATTATTCTGGCACTTTTCACTTTGTTCGTGATTATAGCCTTCATTTCATTAATCAGACGGTGTTTATAACTTCAAATCTTTCAAATTAGTTGATATCGCAACATAACCTTCCGGTACAAATGTTTGACTGTCCAATCCTTTTATATAAGGCTAGTATCATACCAGAACAAACATCCAATCACTACGTTCTATTAGCACATACTCTACATGGAATTCAAAACACAGGGAGGCGAATTAAATAATACACAATAAACTTGGCACGATTCTGGTGCTTTTCATTCTATTGGTAATAATCGCTTGTCGTTGCAACGTCCTTGGTCGCAAAGAGAGACGTTACGATAAGCGTGACGAGACAATTTGTTTTCTGAACAACAGCAATGTCTATTAATTGTGTAACATCCATTCGTTAACTCATAACATATCATTAATGAGAAAGTCCATTCTATGGGCCCGTTTCATAAAATATTCGTTGAAAGGAGGACCCTAATGAAAAGTAGAAGGAAACTTAAAGTATGGGTCATGACAAATGAATTTCATCCAAATATTGTTGGGGGGCTCGGTATTGTCGCAACCAGTCTGACTAAAATGCTGAGCAAGATCGACGTAGAAGTTATGGTGTTATGTTCCAGTGGCTTTAAGCAACTTTCGTTTTCGAAACCTGACGGCAGACTGCGAATCATCAGGATTCCCAAAAACTCACGTTACTATAGTCATTACTCTCGAGCGTTCAAAGCGAGTACCGTTCTACGGGCGGCAGTAGCCATGGGCTTCGGCAAACCAGACCTCATTCATGTTCATAGTACGGATTTCGCCGCAGTTGCTTCGGCAGCAGGAAGCTTGTACCGTATCCCGATCATTTATACATGCCATTCATTGGCTTCGAAAGGGATCACTTCGTCGTCTGGAAAAAACCAAGCCAAGCTGTTTCTCACCGCGAAACGGATCGTCGTTCCGAGCAGGTGGCAAGCAAATGAAATCAAGCGGCTGAATACCCGTAAACAAGGCAGAATAACCATCATTCCTCACGGTGTGAAATCCAAGTCAAGGCAAACTAAAGGCTCTCCTACCAACTTGCTCTATGTCGGAAGACTTCTTCCTTCGAAAGGTATTAACCCCTTAATCAAAGCTGTTGCTTTGTTATACCAAAATCACAAGAATGTTAGTTTAACAATCGTCGGAAGCGGCTCAGTGGCTTATCAGAGCAGTCTACATGCCCTCGCAAAACGACATGGCATTGCTGGACGCATTCGTTGGATTAAAAAGAAGCCGAACGAGGCGGTACAGCGGATGTACGCTACTTATGGGGCCGTTATTGTTCCGAGTAAAAAAGAGTCGTTCTGCCTTGTCGCGCTTGAAGCGATGGCGAACGGCGTACCGCTTGTATCCACATTGTCGGGCGGGCTAAAGGAATTTGTGAACACTCGGAATGCCCAAGTTATTCATTCCGTTGATAGCTCCACTATCGCCGGTGCAATCGCAGCGCTGTGGAAAAATCCGGCGAAGAAAAAGCAGCGTTTGACCAACGCCCATTCGACTGCCGCTCGTTATAAATGGCCTACAATCGCTCGCCGCTACAAATCATTATTTATGAACCTGAGGAAGGTGAATTCGCCTTGAGTGAGCAACCGATTTCTAGTATCGCAAAACGATTTGGGATAAAGGCAAGCAGAATAAAGAAAATTCGGAAAGGAATTTATCGGGTCGTAACACCTGGCGGGAAAATATTCAGCTTGAAACGAATGCCAAAGCAGCTTGCGCGTTTACAGTGGACCGACCGAGTCCTGCGACGTGTCCAAAATAGCGGGCCGCTTCTTGCTTGGCGCAATCCACAAATGCCAGAAGGACGAAGGCTTTATGTAATCTCACAAAAAGGAGAGCCTTACGTACTTACACCCTGGATCTCAGGGAGAGAGCCTTCTCCTCGTTCTTTAAGCGATATGCGAGCATGTGGCGTCGCGTTAGCACATTTTCATTTGGCTGGACATTCCGGACTAAGGGGTAAATTCGCTTATAGCAGGATCGGATCATGGCACTCTACTCTTCGTTATCGGCAACGGAATTTACAAAAAAAGATTACCAAGGCAATTAGAAATGGTTTCAGTCCGCCGATTAACCGCTTTGTAAAACAGCACCGCTCAGAAATCTTGCATTATTCGAACCAAGCGGGAGCGTTGCTGCGAAGCAGCGGATATCGATCTTACAGCCGTAATCCGCGCCAAACCGGAGTACTATCACACGGCGATGGGGGTCCCAGCAATTTTATTCTAAATGAGAAAGGAACTTATCTTATCGACTTCGAAACGCTACACGTCGATTTGCGCGCCTACGACCTGTTTCGAGTCATCTATAATTCGTGCAAAGATTACAATTGGAATTTCGAGATTGCTAAGGCTATTCTAACAGGTTACCGCAAGGTAGCAAAACTTAGTAAAACCGATTACGAACTTATTCAAGTCTGGTTACGGTTTCCGTACACTACGTACTTGGTGCTATCTCCTTTTGAGAGGTTTCCTTTAACTACAAGCTGGTTGCAATGGGCGCTTGCATCTGAAAGGAAAATCGGCTCGTTCCTGCAAAAACTTGACAATTATGCCGCAAAGCACAACTAATAGAATTTGTGGAATAATCACTGGTTTGAATTTTTCATTTCCAATGGTCTCGACTTTCTAAAGGGAGTTGTTCTTCCTTTGCAAGCAGTAATTTTAATAGAGTAGGCAGCTCCCAATTCAGTATGCTGTATAAGCGAACTGTTTGGTCAACTTATAAACGAAAATAGCGAGCAAACCAATAAGGTCTACTCGCTCTCTCTCCTTATTCTGTCACTTAGCGTAACGACAAAGGGCTGCCACGCGGATTCTCGATTACCTCTTATAACAAAAGGTTGATCTTCATTGTTGAAGATCAACCTTTTGAGGTGATTCTTTTTGTTTTATTCTTGCATATGACATTTCGGACGTTATATTTGATTCAATCCAGTTTTAAATCCAATAATTTTGTTAAACGGCAACAACCTTTTCGATTTCCGGTCAATAAGCGTTTATATTTGCATGATCTTTATTTTGACCATTACGATTTAAGTATTACACAAAATTATTTAAACAATTACTTTCTCCAATCAGATTCCAACCACATAATCTTCTATGTCATTTTGCCTACCAATCAATTCAAAAGAAAAGCATCCATGTTTAATATAAAAAATGAGCCCTCTTGTATAATAAATTATTGATCATCATATCTGATTCGAATTGATTTGCTCTACTTGGATATTCCACCAATCAACTTCTCTAGATTTTCCCTGTCCAGAAAAGGTGCGAGGCTTATGATTTGGTTCGCATCGATGGTGCCGTCTACAACCCGGTCTACCAAACGATTTAATGTCTCTCTGCTAATAAAGGGTGCCAGACTTTGAACGGAATGCCAGCTCAAGCTGCCCTCTTCTGCTTGTTGTACCAACCGATCTACATGTTCCTTACCCAGGAAAGGTGCGAGGCTAATGATCCGGTCCGCATCGATGGTGCCGTCTACAACCCGGTCTACCAAACGACTTAATGTCTCTCTGCTAATAAAGGGTGCCAGACCTTGAACGGAATGCCAGCTCAAGCTGCCCTCTTCAGCTTTTTGTACAAATCGATCTACATGTTCTCTTCCAAGAAACGGAGCAATTCCAACAAGATTGTGCACTTCTAAGGAACCGTCAATCGATTTATCCACCAGTCGGTTTAATGTGTCACTGCTGACGAACGGAGCGAGTCCGGTAATGACATTCCACACAATCTCGCCCTCTTCTGCCTGACGAACCAGTTCATCCAATGTATCAGTTCCAAGGAACGGAGCCAGCCTCATAATCATGTCTAACTTAAAGACGTTGCTGTCTAATCGTTCAGTAACCTTATTTAGAACGCTTGCCTTTACAAACGGTGCTACTTCTACAAGCTCTTCCACCTCCACCTCTCCGGTATTGACCATCGCTGCAACTTGTTCTGGCCTGTTTTCTGCAATCTCCTCAACGATCGTTCCTAGGTGCTGGTGCTCCCGATTTTCTGCGTTTTCTCCTGCATTAATAATGATGTCTACCGTTTTTCCGAATAACCTCGCAAGCTGCGGAAGCGTTCCGATATCCGGTAGCGAGTCGCCCCGTTCCCATTTCGATACCGCTTGATGACTGACATTCAGTTGATCTGCAAGTTCCAATTGGGTCAGATCCTGGTCTTTGCGTAGCTTCGAAATATAAGCTCCAATTTTACGTAAGTCGAGCATCGTATTACCTCCGTAAAAAAATGTACAGTGCGCACCGTCAAATACAGCATAGCATTTCCGCAAACGTGATTCTATCAAGCGTTGGTTGAATTGTCACATCCGCTTTATTCAACTACCGGTAGAATTGTCCTGAATGAAAATCGCCAGAGAGGTTGCCAGAAAATCCCGTAGCATGTACGAGATCTGGAATCCTCCCGACCTACACTACTTTTGTCACTTTCATCTATAGGTTTTTTCTACAAATCATTTCCATTAAACTGCCCGTTCGTTGGCTGAGGTGAATCTTCTTTAAAATACTTTCATGCTAGATAATCGATTTGTTATGTTACTACACAAACATGCATTAATAAGGTATATCTACTTTTTACTTTCTTCTCTTTTAATTGCTGAAAAAAAGTACCATAATATTTTTTTAAAAAAATTACTGAACCTATATTTCCGATTTGATATCATTTTGACTTAAAAATTTCATTAAATCATTACTCAGCTGCACAATCTCATTGTTAGCATTATTCGCATAATCCGGCAACATCATATCCCTAACCATTTCAGTTCGTAGCCATGTCATAAAGAAAAGATCCAAAAATAAGTTTGGAAATTTAAGCACTATTTTAAGCATTGGTGGATCTATTGAAACGCCTGCTTTTTGTATTGCCCTTAGAAGCGCTTTTAAAGTGACTGTTATTTTGCGTGCCGTTTTTCTGGATCTGGCTGTTTTTTTGTCAATGATCTTATTCTCAGAATGCAAAAAGCTCAACATGGCAATGTCTGATACGGCATGAGTGATTAGATACGCCTGCATATCCTTTTTAATAACGTAGGGAATCTTTGCTGTTTTAAATAATTTTGCTAGGTTTTCTATGCGTTCTGTCACTACACCATTAATTTCCCCAAATGCTGTTGCCATTATTATCTTTGGTAGAAATCGAGCATGCAATACTCCATCTTTAATCTGTCCGCCGAAGCCGGGGAAAGCTGGTAAAAGTCTATCCCCTACGATATGCAGCCACGAAGAAAATCCAAATGAATTACTAGACATCGTAACTATATTTTTACTGTGATTATCTTTTAGCGCTAACAACGCGGATTCGGACCGATCATAACGAACGGTAACGAAAATAAAATCGTATATATCGTCATTTTCGAGCGTGTCAATGACATTCACTTGTATCGATCTAACTGTACCTTTTTCTATATATTGCAGGCCGTTTTCTCTTAATGATTTAAATCTATTAGAATGTGCAAACAGGCTAACGTCAAACCCTGCTTCAATAAGCTTAATTGCGTACATGCTCCCGATGACACCTGCACCAAAAATTAAAATTCTTTCTTGTTTTGCTGGCATTAAAACCACCCCTACTTATTAACATTTCCTTTCGATTATCAGACAACATGTTGTATGATGTGATTATAAATCTTCATTATTCCTTGATCAACCATCAGTTTTTTATTATTTGTCGGATGATATTCTTATTCGCTAGTAGGAGGGTAACATGAACAAGCAACCCCAAATAACGGAGAAAACAAGACAAAAGTTTGTAGAAGTTTTTTGTGAGTTATATAGCCAAAAGCCGATTGAGAAAATTTCGATTCAGGAAATTGCGAATAAGTCAGGATATAACCGCAGCACCTTTTATCAATACTTTATCGACATTTACGAATTGTTAGACTCTGTTGAAAATGACTTATTGAATGACATGAAAAAAGAATTGGCGAATAAAGAGTTATCGATGAATACGGTTCAAGATACGCTCTATTGTCTGGACAAAAGAGAACATCTCCTGGTTCTTAATGCCCTTTTGGGTGATTATGGAAGTGCCCGTTTTTTAAAACGCTTAAAAAATGAAATCACATTCGATCAATTAAAATTAAACGTTCCGCAAAACCATTCCTTAACGCCATACTTAATTGAGTTTTACCTGACAACTTCCCTTTCTTTATTTCGTCTTTGGCTCCAGCGTCAAAAGGATTTATCGCCAGAACAATTTTTAAAGTTAGTGGAGAACCTATATTCAAGCGGGATTACTCCCTATTTTAAAGAATGAGTTTGTCATTCAAACCAAAAGAACAAGAAAAAATCTAATGTAATTTCACATCAAAAGAAGCCCACTACGCCTATACGGGCATTGTGGGCTTCTCTGCTTAATCTTACTTGTAAATTGAAGTATCTAACGGAATAATGAACCCGCCGTCAACAGCTTGTGTCACATTTATTGCGATGTTCTTTACTCCAGAAATATCTACCTCAATCGTCTGGAGATCACTATTAGGCGAAATCTTCTCTACTTTTTTAAGGAGCACATTCTTATCATTATCCCTAATTTCAAGAGACTCCACTTCCTTGCCGACTGCAGCGAATTGAAGAACAAGCTTCTGATATTTGCCGTTAGGGCTGAGCGCGGTATATTTAATATTGGAATTAGGTGCGCTGTACAGAACTTCCTTATAATTCTTGCCGCCGTATTTGGTCAGTGCAGGGTCCTTGGTATGCAGACTGGTGTTAAAATCCTCCTGATTCACGGGTATGCCTACCTGCTGTTCGCCAATAATCACCTCTTTGGCTGTCCCGTCATATTTCACCGGAACATCCAGCAGCTCAGACACAGATCGTACCGGAAGATATGTAGTTCCTTTATAAGTAATAGGAAGTACCGCTTTGCCATTGCCATCTTTGAGAGGAGTAATCTCCCCATTCACTCTGATTTTTAAATCTCCGTTTAACAATGCTTTAATTTCTTGGAGATTCGAGCTCGCGAAAGCACCTGTACCCATGCCCACCAAAAGTATCATGGTACCGCATAAAGTCGTAACAACCTTCTTCTTCATTTCTGTTTTCCTCCTCTTGGGATGTCTTCAAATCTAGGAACTCCGGAACAACGGTTATTGAGAGATAATTTCTCTGAAAGATAACGCTACATGTGGTATAGTCTCTGCGTTTTTGGAGTTGAAGATTTTACCATATTATATCACAAAGTCCAATGCTTCATTTCTATTTCTCCCTTCTTCCAAGCTACTGATTAATTCAGTTCTTTCTAAAAGCATAAGCTCCCGAAGGATCACGCTGGCTGTTTATTTCCCTACTTCTCTCATTCCGGCTGTTCACTCTTGTATAGAAAGGTAGAAGATGATTTCAGGTTTTTCAAATCCAAGCTGAAGGATACAAAATCGGGGTTTCTTCTATGTATTATCATACTTTACACGAAAAAAAGCGCTCGCGGCAGTAGTCCAGGAGCGCCTGCTTCATATTCAATTGTATATGGCCGGAACTATCTACTGGCCTTTATTTATATCCTCCATAAAGCTCCTATAGTTTTCCACGATTTCTTTGGACCTTGTATGGTGTAGATAATGCGTGCCTTCAAATGTCATCAATTTTCCATGCACTAAATCTTTTATCTGTTCTTCATGCAATTGTTCCCAGCCTTCAACATCCGTATTATTCGCTTCTAAAAAGAAAATAACAGGAAGGTCTTTCGGGAATTTCGAATTCTCAACAGCGGCAAAATTAGGCTTGAAATTTTCCCCTTCACTAATGATATTGGGATTCATCATATTTTTGAGAGAGATTATTCTAATCTGCTCTCTCATTTCATCATTAACTTCTGGGGCAATAAGCTGATCGTCGGTTAGTTTCGATAACAATCGCAAGAAACCAGTCTTTTTGAGTATTTTATAAACATCTGATGGAAATGGTTCATCCAAACCGCCTTGTGTTGGAACACTGCTGTCTATCCCAACAAATGATGTAACTTCATTCTCATATTTGTTCACATAATCTAGACCGTAAATACCGGCTATAGAGTGGCCCATTAACGTGTAGCGGTTAATATTTAGCTGTTGCAGCGCTTCATGAATTTCTTTCACTATATTTTCAGTAGTACGTTCTTTTTCTGTAACATCACTTAAGCCATACCCAAATGGCTCAATCACGACTACTTTGTAAAATGGTGCTAACTCATCAATTAGTGGTTTGAAATCAAGCGCTGGCGCTCCTGTTCCGTAACCAGGCAGCAGCACAACCGTTTCTTTGCCATCGCCTTGAATCAAAACATTCATATTTTTTCCTTCTACAGGTACAAGCTGACCATAAGATACGATTTTATCTTTGTCCGTTTTATTGCTGATAATATTAACGATAAAAACGACGGCTAGAAAAACTACAATGGCTATAATAATGACAATTACAGCTTTAAGTAAAAATCTTAATATTTTTTTCATCATTCATTTTCTCCCCTTATTCTACATTGTTTGTTTTAACCCATTCAGTTGAATCTCCGATAAATCACCTGCTTATTTATATAGCTTTGCTTTTGTCTTCCTCATTCTAACAAACCACTCTTAGATCTTGTGTAACTCAGTTTTAACTAGACCTTAACTCTTATTCGTTATTGGAGCCAACAATTAAGCTTCCATTAAGATTACAGCAGATAGGTTCGTTCTTCTTCATATTCGGCGAAATCCATACCTGTTTAAACATGTAAAGACCGCCTTTAATCAAAGACGGTCTCATCAAGAATTGCAACGCTATTTGGTTCATTTTCAACTTGAATCATTCTTTTGGAGAAGAGTTGCTTAATTCCTTAAACGCTTCTATAAAAGACGCTGGATCCGCGAATATCATATACGAGAAAACACCTTGCAGCGTGTGCAAATAGAAAATACCGCCATCCCCGCCAATCGGTTTATACGATAAATCGAATACTTCTGTTATTGGAAACTCGCGGTACTTCGTAACAATTTTCTCTTTGTATAAATACATAAGACGTTCATCCACTATTGTTTTTTGTTCTACACTTGTGATTTCTCTCTTCACTTTATAATAACGCTGGATAGCAATACAATTCATATTTACTCCTCAATGCTTCGTCATTATCGTTAACTTTTCAATTTCCGATTCCGTCTATCGAGTACATACTGATACAAACCAATCGATACAGCAAGCCAAGTCCCACTAGCCAAATATCCACCAACAATATCACTTGGAAAATGAACCCCTAAATAAATCCGGCTAATCCCTATCCCCAGAATCATAACTGAACCAACTAAGATCAAAATGACACGCCAATACGCCTTCGGAATATGCTTCCATAATAGAAAAATGATAATCCCGTAAAAAGTGAAAGCGGCCATGGAATGTCCACTCGGAAAACTATAGCCATTTTCTTCAATAATCCGGTAAATCGTAGGCCTAACACGTTGAAAACTCAATTTCAGCACACTATTTAAAATGGTTGATCCAATTAAGATTCCTGCAAAGAAGTACAGTTCTCTTCTATATTGCAACTGTGCTAATACGACTAACATGATGATGGCTAAAACAGAAACCATAACTCCTGATCCAATAAACGAAAAAAACTTCATTATCGCTGTAAGAGTATCAGATTCCGCTCCTTGAACTTTACTGATGATACTCTGATCAAAATTTGCAATTCGCTGATCGCCAATCCAAATGGATATCCATATGAACCCGATTGCACCCATTAAACTAAACAAAAATGCACGTGTAAAAACGAAAGTAAAATTCATCCTGCAGCACTCTCCATACTCTGAATAATTAGACTTAAAAAATGATGTACATACACTACTACGTCTAATTGGACAAACAGGCTCCAATTCATCGACTTTTTGTGGGTATGAAATGGACAGATCCTGCTCACCCTATAATGCTGGAGGTGATGACATTGACAGGAAGAAACAATAAACCTGATAATGATGGACCAGCTTCAAGTCCATCCAGGCTCGATCAATTTGGCGATAAACAAAGCAGAAACGACGAAGCTATACCGAAGAAAAAGGACAAAAGCTGCTAATCTAATGTTTGGGCAGCTCCGTTAAAAAGAGCTGCCTTTACTATCTGAGCGCTTAAATATAAAAAGGGAACAAATGTTCCCTGCTCGCAAAATGAGCATATTGGGGATAAAAACCATTAGTTTTAGTCAATTCACCCAATTTTTAATGCAATATCTTCTATTAGGTTGGCATTAAAGTCAATTTTGCCCAAGATGATGAAAAATATCATCTAATTAGGCAAAATCGTATGAGAACATTTGTTCCACACCCGTATTTCGGATCATTTTTATACATAAATCGATACAAATATGCTGTATTTTCTCTCAATACCCCAAAAAAACAGCAAGCGATTCAACAAATATAATGCTAAACATTAAATTTCATCAAAAAAAAGACCACGACAGCAATTATTATGCTGACGCAGTCTTTTGAGAAATCAAAAATTAATCCCAAGGATAAGTAACCGTCAAAAAGCCAGCAAACTTTTTGCTTTCATCTCTTCTCACCTTGCGCATGTCCGCTCGGTGTTCCGCTGTCTCGAACAGTTTTATCTCCTCATCCGATTCCGGTACAACGATTGGTACAGGAACGGGCTTCCGATTCTCGTCCAGTGCAACAAAGGTTAAAAAAGAGGTTGCTGCAATTTTACGTTCGCCGCTTAATAAATCCTCTTTGATTACTTTCACAAACACTTCTACTGAGGTTCGGCCTGTCCACGTTACGAATGCTTCTAAACATACCGAATCTGAAGGCCTGATGGGATGCAAAAAATCAACAGAGTCTGTGGAGGCGGTCACGACTGAACGCCGGCAATGCTTGGTTGCTGCAATCGAAGCAATATCGTCGATGTAAGCCATTAGTTTCCCGCCAAACAATGTATTGTGATTGTTGACGTCCGGTGGAAATACTCTTGCCGTTTTGTAACATCTGGACTCGCGTGAATGCCTCTGCTCCATTGATGATTATTCCCCTTTTTTAAATACGGATAATAGCTGGGAGATCGCTCTTTCCTGCTCAACTTCCAAACAGAAATCCACAGGACGGCCTACAACCGAACGTACTCTGCGATCCGTAATGATCATCCCTGCCGTCAAACCTTCACCGCAGTCAATAACCGCATTCATCGTTTCTATTTTCACGATAGAAGGATTAATAGCTACAATAACAGCTAACGGATCATGCATTGCGCATTCGCCGTCAAAGTGATTGGAAAATGCATAAAATTCAAAATAACGCTCTAAAGCGACATTTAAGAAATCAAGGATTTCATGTTTATCATCAGCAATCTCGCGTGATAATTGCTCCATATGTGTTTTTGTAAGACGAGTCTTCTGTGTTACATCCAAGCCGACAATTGTAATTGGAAGCTCTGATTCGAATACTAGCGCTGCTGCCTCTGGATCACCGTACAGATTTGCTTCGCTCACTGGTGTAATGTTGCCTGGCGCGAATACTGTTCCCCCCATAATAACGACCTTTTTGAATTTCGTTACAATGGAAGGATCTAGCTGTAGAGCAAGAGCTAGGTTCGTTTGTCTGCCTACAGTTACAAGAATAAGCTCTCCTGGACTCTCATTCACTTTCTGAACGATGAATTCCGCAGCAGATATACCCTCTAGAGGCTTCTGATGAGTTGACGGCAATTCTGCATCGCCGATGCCATTATGTCCATGAATATGAGCGACAGCGCCTGGAAACACACGCTTGAGTGGACCTGAAGCACCCTTCGCAACGGGAACCTCATAACCGCAATTTGCAACTTGAATGACACGCAGCGTGTTTTCCGTAGCTTGTTCAACATCGATATTCCCAAATCCCGTCGTAATACCCTCTACCTTAATCTCTGGTGAAAGCAGTGCATATAAGATGGCTAAAGCATCATCAATGCCTGTATCAACGTCAAGCAACATCCTGTTTATCTTCGACATATTATGATACCTCCCTTTTCTATCGTTCATTGTAAACGAATAAAGCTTGAAAAACCAATTAAAATATAAAGTTTGTGCTTCCCGTCAAAATTACATCTTGGTTTTGGAATGATTAACCAAAGAAATGACTAATATACACCATCACAAGCAGCCCGATGATAAAAGAATAGGTTGCAGAACGTTCATAACCATGTCCATGTGTCTCAGGAATTAGCTCCTTATAGACGATGAACAACATAGCACCAGATGCAAACGCAAGTCCGTAGCCAATAAGCCCAGCCACATAACTTGCGGCAAAATAACCGACTATCGCAGAGACAACCTCCATTAGACCCGTCAAGGTTACGATTAGCATAAGCTTCAGCTTGCTCACCTTGGAATGAATAAGGAAGATGGCAAGGACGAGCCCTTCCGGCATGTTCTGAGCCCCGATTGCAATAGCTACCATCGGTCCAAGTCCGCCATTCGCACTTGCATAACTAAAGCCGGTGCTTAAGCCCTCCGGAATGTTATGGATGATTAATGCAAATATGACGAGCAGCGACTTGCTGTCAAAGGATGAGATCCCTCTTTTTTGCTCAATATCGATATGGGGTAGATTTTTTTCAATGAGGTCAAGCGCAATCACGCCAATTAAAAGTCCTAACGTCAGTGGGATTAGCCCAGATTCTTTGAGAGCTTGCGGCAGCAAGCCAAAGGTAGACGCAGAAACCATAATGCCAGCTGTAAAAGCAATCAATATATCCTTCCATTTTTCCGAAAGACTTTTGACAAAGAGCAGCGGAACCGCGCCTAGCACAGTAGCCATTGCAGAAATAAAGCTTCCTATGAGTGCTTCTACCATGTTGTCTCTCCTTAGCGGGTCGAACACTACCCAAAAACTGTTTCCTTATTTTATACGAATAAAGCGATTTCCATCCTTTTCTTACTTTGCCAGTCCTTCTTTAACAAGGTTCATAAAATACAATTGATGATCAGGGTGACAAGCAATTAAATAAGGCTCTTCATTTACGCCCTTAAATGGATTGCCATCGTAATCAATGACAACGCCGCCCGCTTCCTGAACCATTATGATACCTGAATATAGATCCTCGCCCTCCGAGTTATAAACGATGATTGCATCCAAATCCCCTCTGGCAAGCATCGTCCATTGCAGCGTTGGAGCCCACAGCCGCATCATCCGCTTCGTGTTAACGTCTATGTAATGTCTAAGCGTCACGGCACGTTGTTCATTTTGCACCGCATGACCTTGTATCCAGCCAACTCTCGCTTTTGCAAAAGGCTTTGATTGTTTCATATGTATTGGCCTAGCATTGCATAAAGTGCCTTCGCCTGAGCTTGCCACGTACAAACGATCTGTCATCGGCTCATAAATGACCGCTAACACAGGCTTTAAGTTATAAGAGAGCGTGATCGAGATGCCGAACAACGGCAATCCAACCGCAAAATTATTAGTTCCATCAAGGGGATCGACCAACCACAGCCATTCGCTAGTCAGATCATTCTCGCCATATTCCTCTGATCGAATGCGATGATCGGGGAATACGCTACTAATTTTATTTAGTATGATGCTCTCTGCCAGATAATCGACTTCCGTAACGATATCGCCATGGTCGCCTTTCTCTTCATAATGATCCAATGTTCCAAACTTCTCACGTGTAAGCCGGCCCGCTTCATAAGCTGCAGCAATAGCAACCTCTCTAGCCGTATTTAAAATCAACTGATCCAATATTTCAGCCCCTTCACATGTCTCTTATTCAACCGTATCTAACTAATTTCCTCAGGCTTAGCAGAATAAAAGTGCAGACGATTGCCAAATGGATCTGTAATGCTCACTTGATTCCATTCTTCATCAAAGCCAGGTCTAGCAAAATTATATTTTTTGGCTAACAAATGCTCTTGAAGCGCCTTGGCATTGTCGACTTCAATGCGGATTGCTGAACCAGGCGTACTATCGCCATAATGCTCCGATAAATGGATGACACAATCTCCATTAGAGATTTGCATATAGAGCGGCAAGTCTGGCTCAAAACGATGCTCCCAATCGCATTTAAATTCCAGAAAATTGAAATAAAAGTCTCGTGCTTTCGCTTCATCAAACATGCGAAGAATCGGTACGGTTGATTTCATATGAAAAGTCATCATTATACAACTCCTTTTCCAGTGTCCTATCTTCCATGATTATACATGGATTTCAAAAGGTACGGAAGGCTTGCCACAGAGAAAAGGACTGTACCCCAATGCACAATTCGCGCGGAGGTACAGCCCTTTGTTCAACTCTACTGCTATTATTTCACAATGCTTTCCAATACATCATCAATGACTTGTGAGTAAGCAATCGTACCTGCGTACAACCAGCTTGATGTGCTTGGGTACTCATAAATTTTACCGTTTTTCACAGCAGGGATGTTTTTCCAGATTGGATCGCTTAATGCTTGCGAATCCGCATCTGTGCCGCTGTTAACGAGGAACAAATGGTCAGCATCAAGTTCAGCTAGTTTTTCTAGAGAAATGGCGTTCCAGTTGCCCGTTCCTGTTGCAGAAACTTCTTTTACTACCTCTGGAACAGTCAAACCTAGTTGATTATAAAGAAGATCACCGCTCGATAGCTTTTCACTTACGATATAAAAGTTTCCTTGTACAAACCAAAGAGCTGCAGCTGATTCACCTGGGATTGTGCTTTGCAATTTTTCTTTAGCAGCTTTTGCTTTTGCATCATACTCATCCAAAGCTTTTTGCGCTTCTGCACTCTTTCCAAAAACCTCTCCGACTTTCAGTAAAGTAGCACGCCAGTCTGCAATCAGTTTATCGCCAATGGTGAAGGTTGGAGCAATTTTTGAGTATTGCGCAAATTTATCGCCTTCCACATTCGCATCATATGCCATAAGAATTAGGTCTGGTTCAAAGCTTGTTACAGCTTCGAATGGAAGATCATACGGTATAGTTGGAACATCAGCAAGCGAATCATGCAAGTAATCTTGAATACCGTTAGGAACGGACCACTGAGCAACTGGCTTAATGCCTATAGCTACCAAGTGATCTTCTAAATAAGAAGCGATGACGCGCTGAGGATTAGCTGGAATGGTAACCTCGTTACCTAATGCATCTGTTAGTTTTCTTTCTGTTGGCGCTTCTGTTGGAGCCACTGTAGCAGCAGGTGTATTATTTGTTTTATTACCTCCGCAAGCTGCTAGACAAATGGATAGGACAATCAAACTCATAAATACAAGTACAAATCTCTTGTTGCGGTTAATCACGATAGTTCCCCCTGTAAGACGATATATGGCTGTGAAGTAAAAATAGTTTCACCTCAAAAGTCACCTAATGATAACAATTATCATTTTCATTGTCAACTGGGTTTTCAAGTTGAACCGCAACCGTCCTACTTTTTCTAACGATGCTTGATAAACTGCTCGATTGTTTGATAGAGCTCTTCCTTTTCGTTACCGCGAATATTATGAGCGGACTCAAAAAACTCTTTAACCGTTATATTGCTGAACAGCTGCTTGTAATGAATTAGTTCCGCATCGCTAAGCAAAGATCCATCTAGCATCCCTCTCATAACAAGAACAGGCAGCTTAAGCTTTACATCCAGCTGCAGCTGTGAAGAGTCCCGCTCAATGCCGATAACCGCTTGTTCTCTTATTTTCTCTTCCCGCTTCATCGGCTTCAAATAATTAAAAATATAATCATGACGCCATTCAGCCGACATTTGTTTATGCTCTGCTGGATAATCTTCTAAAATAAGTGATTCTAAGTGATGCTCGTTCGTTTGAGCATAACCAAGTGCATAAGATACACCGCGAGAGTATCCCATCAGATGAAAGCGATCCACGGCTGCAGCTTCAACAACAGCTGAAAGATCTGCTATGTGATCTTTTAGATCATAATGATTAAACGGCGTATCGCTTTGTCCTCTCCCGCGGAACGAGAGAACGATTGCTCTTCGAGGCAATAAATATAACAATAAATCCTCATATTCTTCAGCTGTTTCCGATAACCCTGGGCATATGATTAATGGGGTTAATTTTTGGTCTGCATCTGGTTTTGAATCTAAGTAATGAATATGAACATCTTGATTTATAGCGATTTTCGACTCGATCACTGACTTCCCCCCCTCTCTACGTTTCTAAATAAACTTAACGTTCTCTTGCTATAACAAAGCCTTTATCCGTAGAGGTAAATCCAATTCTCGGGTAATAGTCGACAGCTGAAGGCGCAGACAACAAGACAAGCGACACTTGCGCACCAAGTGTTTGCCTAAGTCGATCTACCAGCTCCTTGCCGATGCCTAATCTTTGGTAGTCGTGATCAATTGCCAAATCAGACAGATAGCAGCAATAGGAATAGTCTGTAATCGCCCGCGCTATTCCGACCAGTTTAATACCGTCCCATGCACTAATAATGATATCTGCATGATCGATCATTTTTTGCAAGCGTTCTAAATCTTGATAGGGTCTTTTAATCCCAGAGCTCGCAAATACTTGCGACAAGTCTTGCGCGGACAAATTTTTATCGTTCTGATAATGTATCATAACTATTCCTCTCTCCTTTGCTTATTGATTCCCATGATTATACATCTTAAGTTGATTATAGGGTAGATTGTTTTTTATAATCCCTTTTACAAATCAAATCATTTTTGAAAACTATGAGAATACGCCTATCTATCCTCTACACTAGCATAATTGGGGTAATCCCTAGTCCCTTTTCTGGCAAAAAGAAATACATATATAGGAGCGATAGCTTTATAGGAGGGATTATATTTTGCTAGCTTCTGCAAAATCACCCACAGTGCAGCTTCAGACTGTGAGCAAGAAACGGAAAAAAATAGTGAGTAAAAAGAGAAATGTCGTTATTCATGGCAAGCTGCACTTACATCATAGCAATGGCAGTCTAAGCAATACGGAATGTAAACCTAAAGTTGTACGGAAACACAAAAAAAGAAAGACTGATCGCTGTCACCTTAAAGTACAGAAAAAGGGATGTGCAAGCGGGCAAAGAGGTTTGCAAGGCCCTGCCGGTCCATCCGGCCTTACAGGTCCTCAAGGCGCAGCAGGAGCACAAGGAGCGGCTGGTGCTGTTGGTCCTCAAGGCATTCAAGGACTACAAGGCGTACAAGGACCACAAGGCGTCCCCGGTCCATTAGGACCGCAGGGTCTTCAGGGTCTTCAGGGTCTTCAAGGCGTTCAGGGTCCCCCGGGACCGTCAAGCGGGTTTGACTTTACAGAGCTCATTACACTGCTTAACGGCTACCTTATTGTTGGTACTCTCATTAATGTCATGACACCGGGACAGCCGACCGGCTTCACTGGAACAGTAATCAGCGTACAATCAACACTTGTCCAATTAAACACGGTCGCAGGTACTTTGATGTTTATCCCGTTTTCCTTCATCACGAACATTGAAACAATTTCATAACTCCCTATGAGAAGAGGTTTGTGCTCATGTCAACAACGCTTTCGGGCGATTTGATCGCTTTACTCGGCAAAGAAGTGTTTGTCATGACGAATGGTTTTGGTCAGCTTGCTGTAATCGGAAGACTCGATCAGGTTGGTAACGACTTTATACTCGTTTCCTTCGATCAAGATCGTTTTCTTTACGAGCTGCGAATCTTTTATGCAAACATTATTTATGTCCACGAGAATCCAGCTGCTTCATAAACAAGATTCTAAGGAGAGTAGGCTTGCGATGTCTATTATTTCAAATGGAAATCAGATTCTTCCAGGTACTGCTATTTATAGTTTACTCAAGCGCCATATTGGAAGCATTATTTATATAACGACCTCAACAGGAAATGAAGAAGGCCAGTTGATGGCATTTAACGCTAACTTTTTGACCATTACGACAACTGCGTTAGAAACCAAATATGTACTAACAGCAGAGCTAGTCTCTTTCACATTTCGTTCTTAATAAAAAAGCAGGCTGTATCTAAAGGTTTTTAACCATTAGGTACAGCCTGCTATATTAAAGAGCCCCGTTCTCTAGTTCAACAGCATATCTAGCAATCGCTTTTAGAATATCATCGAACATTTCTTCTTGTTCCCAAATGACTTTAAACCCTTGCACTAACAAGTCACCCAATCCCTGCTCCAAAGGTCTATGCAGCCAATCGGTATCTGCAACACCAAAGTCAGCTTCGATTCCACTTGCATACTCTATTTTTAGAGAGGTTAGCAAAACATATTCCTCTTTCGTCGCTTGCTCTATAGCCTCGTATTGGAACTGATATAAAATGGCATCTACTGTTTTTTGCTTCTTATCGGTAACGAGAAGAAAGCTTAAATTCGAATCCTCTTCACTCTCATCGTCCGCACAAGGCCCAACCAAGGCAATACCTGTAATATGCGAATGCCCGCCTGCCCATTTTACAAATTCGTACATAAGCTTATAATGATCCGGTCTCATATTCTTGAACCTCCAAATACCATCGTGGAACTATGCTGTCAAAATAATGATGATCCTCTAACACTCGCTCCAGCTTCTCTACCATAATAGGCAGCTCAACTGGTCGCACCTTCAATATCCAAACGATTGAGGAGATAATCGTCATCGCAAGATAAAGAGAATATAAGGTCCAGAACTTCTCATCAGGCTCTCGATCGCCATGATATCCTTTAATCGTACCAATCGTAAATGGAATGCTGATTTCACTGCTGAACATCCCGGCCTTCAGAAATTCATGTACCGGATCTCCCCAGTCCCATCGATTAAAATCAATGACGCCGGCTAATTTGCCTTCATTTACAATTAAATTGCCCACATGGAAATCATCGTGCTGAAAAACGTTTGGCCGATCCTTCATCAAATACAGATTTTGTTCAATAAAAGATAGAATCTTCGCATCGTTTTTCATTCGAGCCCCACTAGCCATATATTGCTCGATATAGCTTTTATGCTTCGCAAGCTTACGATCATGCCAAGACAAGACTGAAGCAGGAGCATGCCACTTATGCATCTTAGCAAGCTCTTGCCCCGCTTCCAATCCAATTGTATATTGAACCTCAGCGGAATAGGCAGGAATAGCTTCGGTAGCCTCATCGCCATCAATATACGTTAGTAGCATGTAACCCATCTCTGTATTTGGCAAAGTACTCATTTCGATTGGCTTGGAGCAATTAACGTCATATAACTGCATACGCTGCAACACTTCATACTCAGCTTGCTTCGCTGCAAGCTCATCCAACGCGAAGCATTTCAGCAAATAGAGCTGGCCGTTCTTCTCGACTAGAAACTTTTGATCATTCGAATAACCTTTATTTATTTTTGAAATTCGACTGCTGCCATGAAGTGTGTCTATACCTTTGACAATGTTGTCGATGAGCTCCTGCTCATTCATAATCTCACCTCGCAAATCCTAATAAAAGCGATCTAATCATCACGTATTTCTTAACCAAACGTTTTTATAATCGATTTTACCCCATGCGTTTAACGAAATTCCTTGCAGCGTTTGATGATGTCCTACAATCTGCAGGCTATGATATAAGAACAATAAGCTGAAATTTCGTTTGAGCTCCTCTTGTATGCTTATTAAATAACCCATTCTAATATCTGAATTCTCATACCGCAAACAAATCGAAATTTGTTGATTGATATTCATCTTGTCAACCGCACCCAGATGGTTCGTAATAAAACTGTTCTTTGACATATACATCTCAATAAGTGAAATATCGGGCTGCTCTCCGAGTACTTCCCCACTAAGGATCATATCCGCTTTCATTATGATTTCGGGATTAGCAAGCTCTTCGAGCGAAAGCTTTACGATTTCTAGTGAAATGCCTAAACCCTTGTATACCCTTTGCAGCCATTTCGAAGTTTGATCATTCGCAGGCATTTCATAAGTATATAACGTAATGGTCTCGCCCTTATATCCTGACTCTTCAAGCAATGTTGTCGCTAGTTGCGTATCATAATCGTTATAGAAAGCCTTATCCGTATCCTCTAAATTAAAGCCGGTTGAAGGCTTGTGCCTAATCCCGCCTAATTCGTGGATCATTTGCTGCCGATCTATTCCGTAGTGCAAAGCCTGGCGAAACTTCATTTGCTGCGTGATGCCTTTTTTAGCTGTATTGATGGTAATAAAAGTGCTGCCTTTCTCCAATTGGGCAAGCGCTGGCCTTAAACTCTCCTTGATTTGCGCTTCAAAATAAACCAGTTGATCTTCACCGTCTGATTGCAGCTTCTCTTGATTTTCCTCATAGTTTGGCCACACCCACATTTCAATGCGATCCAGATGAGGACAACCTTCCAAATAAAACTCATTGGCTTCTGCAACGAGCATAGACTCATTGTTTTTGGTAATCTTGAACGGTCCAGTCCCAATAGGCATGACGGCAAACTGCTCATCAGAACCAGTACCATCGAGCATTTCAGGCACAATGGAATAACGTTCCGTACAAAGAAAGTGAAGAAACAGCGCGTTAGGCTCGTTTAGCTCAAAGGTAATGCTGTATTTGCTCGTTTCTTTTATTTCCTTAATCTTGGACGTTAACCACTCCGCAGGCGAGCTTGTGAGCAGTCTTTGAAAAGTAAATGCGACGTCTCGCGAGGTCATTATCTTATCATTGTGAAAACGAACGCCCTTGCGTAAAAAAAACGTCCAGCTCGTTTTCATAACGTTGCTTTCCCAGTAATGAGCAAGCTGAGGATGGAATTTACCATCCTGTTTTGAATATCTGACCAATGTATTAAAAACCTGCTCTATCCAATGCGTTTCCATGCGGCGACAGACGAAAGCAGGATCTAAGCGCAAGAGAGGACGATAAAACGGAAACCTCAGTACATCCTTCTCCTCCATATCCCGCTTCACGCCAAACAACTCAGACAACCATGTCATAATTTCGGATTTCACAGCTGGATCCTGAAGCATCTCAAGCATGCTCCAAGCCTCGTTGATCTTCCCCTTCTCGACTAGCCCCTTCGCTTTGCCGAGTACGATATCACGGTATGAAACAAGAAATACGATTTGCGAGAGATTGCCGCGGCCACGACCGGGCAACCATTCGATATAGCTCTTTTCCATCATTTTTGTCAAAAGTATTTGTACATTTCTGCGTGTACAAGACAATATGTCGCAGATCCGTTCCATGGATAAAAAAATAGGCTCGCGTTCTGGGTTTGCTGGAAAAGTGTTTCTTAACCTGCAATAATATTCTTCCACATCCATCCTTAACACCACCTAGGAAACGAAGTCTCAGTTAGCCAGCTTCGTTGCTGTTTTCTCTCTAAGCCTTGTTACTGTAGGCAACAACTTCCTCATAGGATAACTGCCCGCCAAAAATATCAAGCGCACTGCCGATTGTAATATCCAGCTTGCCATTTGAAAGCTCATTAAATTGATCCATATCCGCAATCGACCTTGCCCCGCCGGCATAGGTTGTCGGAATCGTTACCCAATCAGCTAACGAACGAACGAGACTTTGCTGAATGCCGCTCTGCTTGCCTTCCACATCAACAGCATGAACAAGAAACTCATTGCAATATTGCTCAAGGAATAAGATGTTTTGTTGGTTAACAACGAACTCGCTGAATTGCTTCCATTGATTCGTCACAACAAACCATTGCCCGTCCTTCTCCTTGCAGCTTAGATCGATTACTAAACGGTCTTTCCCCACTTCAGCGACGATCTTCGCAAGATGATCCTCATTCAGCTGACCATCTTTAAAAATATATGAGGTCACAATAATATGCGATGCGCCCTTCTCCAAATAAAAGGCAGCATTATCCGCAGTAATTCCACCACCAATTTGCAAGCCGCCGGGATATGCCGCAACAGCCCGAACTGCCGCTTCCTCGTTTCCGCCGCCGAGCATAATCACGTGACCGCCCGTAAGCGCGTCTTTCTTGAACAGTTCTGCATAATAAGCAGAATCTTGTTTGGATACAAAGTTCTCTATAATTTCGGCATTCAACGTTTCACCGACAATTTGTTTCACTTTACCGTCATGCAAATCGATACAAGGTCTAAATTTCAATTTTCATTCCTCAATTCTGTATGTTGTAAGTATGAATATTCTCTTATATGAAAAATAACCTAATCCTCTATGTAAATCAACAATGCTGCGAAATCTTGATGGTTTTATTACTTAACGCTTCTCCACTATACGTGGTGCCTTTAATTCTATCGTTTCAATAAGCTCAGACAAGCTTCGATCTGCCATTGAAGGAATCAATAAATCATAATCCATGAAAGCAAAATCCTTCGTCAGCTCGTTTGGAACGATCACTGTATGTAGTCCAGCTGCTTTAGCTGCCAAAAAGCCATTTAAAGAATCCTCGAATGAAATCGCTTCACTCGCTTCAACTCCAAGCTTCTGCAGCGCCAGCAAATACAGCTCAGGATTAGGTTTGACCCGTTCGACCTCATCAGCCATACTGAAGCTGTCAAAATAATGATCCAATTGATGTTTAACCAAATATGGCTTTATCCAAGAAAGCTGAGAGCTGGATGCGAGACCAACTTTGAGATTCATACGCTTCGCCTCATTCAAGTAGTCCATCACGCCTGGGCGAATATCAGCTGACTTAAGAAGCTCTGCATACACTTCTTTAAATTTTGCTTTAACAGCTGCTAAATCTATCGTTTCAGTTACACAATCGGCAATATAAGTATAAGGGTTAAATTGATCCAGCGACGTCCCTACACATTTGGCATACAGCGACACTGGCAGCTCTACTCCATACTCCTCATAAACTTGACGAAAAGCATAATAGGATGGCGTTTCCGTATCAATAATAAGACCGTCAAAATCAAAGACTAACGCTTTAATCAATCGACTCATCCTCTCTATAGTACATTCATTATCTATGCGATTCTTGTTTGATCGCGTAACTGCTTAAATATAGCTCTCTATTAGAAGTATCTGATTCGATGCTGGAAGAAATCTCTTTATGCATAATATCGATTAAATTCTCATTTTTATAGACGCAATGATGATCGTAACTATTGGCTTCATTCAGCATCATAGGCAGGGTGATTGGAATATTGGACACGATGCCGACATTGTTTTTATCCATAATCCATTCGAATGTTTTCCAATCCAAAATCCCTTCATCTGTTTTCTTAGGTGTCGCATATTCAAAGGAAGCCGGCACTTCTGCTATATACGCATACATGCCGCCAAAATCAAAGTTATCGCCAGACCAGGTAACTAATCCTTTAAAATGCAAATCGTAATGACGAATACCCGTTTCTTCTTCAATCTCTCTAATCATCGCTTCCCTCGGAGACTCCTGCGCTTCGAGCTTGCCGCCAATCCCATTCCAGCAGCCCATCCAGCTGGATTTCTCTCGATTAAGCAACAATATTTCATTTGCGCGTTTAATAAAACAAATATTATATTTCAGCATCATCGTTCTCCTATGTTCGTGTTCTTATATAAAATTTGTACTATTCCTACCTATCATCATAGCTATACTTTACCACATTGCTGTTTTAGAAGAGAACATGTCCACAAAATTAAGAAGATTTCCCAAAAAGCAAGAAAGCACTTTTCAGAAAATCTTCTTTGTCATCGTTTACTTCGGTTTATAGGAGAAGTTTGGATATTTTACGACAGGCCATTTCTCTTTGCGCAGGGCATCCATCAGTTCCGGACCGACATGCAAATTACTTTCAACCAGTTCACACGGAGTTAGCGCCATCCACTGGTTCAATGACACATCAACAAAGCGATCACTTTTGAACATCTCCAAAAACCAAAGTGATTGGCTGCCCGTATTTTGGATATAATGTCCATAAGCAAATGGTACGTATCCAACGTCACCTGCACGATAATCAAAGGTTCGAGCGACACCGTTTCCAGCAAACACGGTCATACGGCCCTGTCCAGCAAGATAATATTGCCACTCATCGTTGTTTGGATGCCAGTGAAGCTCACGCATTCCTCCCGGAAGTATCTCTACGAGGGCGGCAGCAATCGTTTTCGAGATAGGAAAGTTCGAGGAATCCACAATCCGTACACTTCCGCCAGGAGTTTTAAGTGGTGGCTGCGCCAACAAGCGATGTGTAAAAGGAGATGGAACCTCACCATATGGAGATTGCACCTTTTGGCTTTCAATCGACCCTGGCACCTTATCTTGATAAATATAAACCTGATCGGAAGGAATATGTTGAAAAGCACTTTCGGGAACGCCAAAATTTGCAGACAACACGTCTTTTGGCGTATGTGCAAACCAATCGGATATGGATAATGTATTCAAATCAGAGAAGGTGCCATCATCAAAAACAAGCAAAAATTCGCAGCCGCCCTCAAGCCCTTGAATGGAATGAGGGATGCCTGCCGGAAAATACCAAAGATCTCCTTCACCGATGTCAGCGATCATATTGCGTCCAGCTTGATCAACTGAAGTAATTCGCGCTTTACCAAGCAGCATATACGCCCATTCGGCTTGCTGATGCCAGTGCATCTCTCGAACGCCGCCTGCTGTTAGACTCATATTGACTGCTGCGAGAGTTGTTGCAATCGGCAAATCTCGAACGGTTACCTCGCGTGACCAGCCGCCTTTGTTTAATTGCATATGTGTATCCGAGAATGAAAATTTCAAATTAGGAAGCAAACCCGAATCGGTTACGGGGGGAACGAGCATGTTCGGGTTTTCAATATCACGCATAATATCACGCGGACCTTGGTCTATATTTCCCGTTCCGTCACTTTCTCGAATGGGCTGAGGGATAACTGTGCTGCTATTTGGATCTTGGGGATGATCCTCCATCATAGTCCTCCTCGACTTTAAAATAAGTGTAGTAGCTTTCATAACCTATACAGCTTATGATGGGAAAATGAGGAATATTCAAATTGTCAGCAGGCATAAGTCGTGCCAATAAAGGTGATCATGCAACGAGGGAGGAATTTATGATGATAAAAAAAGCAGTTACACTACTAACCCTTTTAATCATTTGTTCAAGTTGCAGCACGGGTAACACTTCAACATCTCCATCACCAACAATAAGTCCAAGTGACCAGCCAACGATTATGCCTAGCCCGAAACCGACTGACAAATCGACAGACAAGCCAGCGGAACAAAATGATCCACTTAAACAAAAAATCGCCAACATGACTTTAGATGAGAAAATTGGCCAAATGGTGATTGTAGGTCTTGAAGGTACTTCAATGGACAAGCAGGGAAAAGAGCTGATTGAAAAATACCGCGTCGGCGGATTTATTTTGTATAAGGACAATATGAACGATGCCGCACAAATATTAAAACTGCTTAATCAGCTAAAAGAAACCAATCAAAAAAACCAAACACCTTTATGGCTAAGTGTCGATCAAGAAGGCGGAAAAGTGAATCGTATGCCCGAAGAGTACATTAAGCTTCCTCCCCCCGCTGAGGTTGGTAAAGCTGGCAATACCGATTACACATTTCAAATTGGACAAGCGCTTGGTGAAGAAGTTCGCTCCATCGGATTTAACATGGATTTTGCGCCTGTATTAGATATTAACAGCAACCCAAAAAATCCTGTCATCGGCAATCGATCCTATGGGTCGAGCGCTGAAGCAGTCATTACACATGGCCTAGAAACGATGAAAGCCATTCAATCTAAGCAAGTGGCTGCAGTCGTCAAGCATTTTCCAGGACACGGCGACACTTCAGTGGATTCTCATCTCGATCTGCCTGTCGTGAATAAATCCTTGGCAGAGCTGAAGGCATTTGAGCTGCTTCCATTCGTCGAAGCGATCCAGCAGGATACCGATGCGATTATGATTGCCCATTTGTTAATTCCGAAGATCGATAAAGACTACCCTGCTTCCCTTTCCAAAAAGATGATTTCGAAATTATTGCGCGAGGAACTCGGTTATGAAGGAGTCGTTATGACTGATGATATGACGATGGGCGGCATAACGGAGCATTTCGATGTTGGGAAAGCTGCAGTCACCTCGATTTTGGCTGGAAGTGATATCATCCTCATCGGACATGATTACAAAACGCAGCTATCCGTCCTCCAATCGCTCAAAAAAAATGCACGCGACGGCGTTATTTCAAGGGATATGCTGGATAAAAGCGTTTATCGCATTTTAAGCTTAAAAGAAAAGTATAAGCTTGAAGATAAAACACTACCTTCTATAGATGTAAAAGCTGTCAATCTTCAAATCAAAGCCGCTATTCAATCAAAATAAAGTGAATTGCAAAAGACAAATCTACCTATTGTTCGAATCGACTCTACCGTATAGGTTAAAATATCCATAAAAAAAGCTCAGGCCTCGTTATGAGTTCTGAGCTTCTTTTATTTTTAACGAATTACAAAGCAAGAATGTGATAACCGGCATCCACGTGAAGAACTTCCCCTGTAATGCCTCTCGACAACTGGCTAAGCAAAAACATCGTTGCATCTCCAACTTCATCCTGATCTATATTGCGACGAAGCGGCGCTCTTTCTTCGATCGTTGACATAATGTCATTAAAGCCTGAAACGCCTTTTGCAGCAAGCGTCCGAATTGGACCTGCAGATACCGCGTTAACACGAATGCCATATTTACCCAAATCCTCAGCAAGGTACATTACACTGGCTTCAAGCGCGGCTTTCGCAACGCCCATAACATTATAGTTTTTTACCACTCGTTCTGCGCCGATATATGTTTGCGTAACGATGCTCCCGCCTTCGGTCATAAGCTTCTTCGCTTCACGCGCAACGGCTACTAACGAGTAGGAGCTGGAGTTTTGCGCAAGCAGATAACCTTCTCTTGTTGTGTCTACATATTCCCCTTGCAGCTCATCCTTCTCAGCAAACGCGACGGAATGAACTACGCCATGAATAACGCCAACCTTCTGCTCCAATTGCTTAAATGCCTCAATAACACTATTGTCATCAAGCACATCGCAGGAAACGGCTTCCAACGCTTCTATTTGATGCTGCTCGAGCAGTTTTTTGAGTTTTTCCAATGATCTTTCCTTACGGTAAGTGAAAACCAGCTTAGCACCTTGATTATGAAGTGATTTAGCTACTCCCCAAGCTATGCTGCGTTCATTGGCTACACCCATAATTACGATTACTTTGTTGTTCATTAAGTTAGACATGATGTTCCTCCCAGTTTCCTAAGTTCTTTTTCTTAAAATCGAATGTGCTTCACCTGCGTGATCACGCGGTCAAATGATCTTTTTAACGAGTTTCTTTGGTCGGGCAGCAATTGAATATTCGACAGCGCAGCGATATGCTCCACATTATCCATGATGGATGAATGATCCGTTTGCAGATGGTGACCAAACCTTTCATCCGAAAGAGCTGCCACACATCTCTTTATTTGCTGTATCGGCCAAGAGTTTTTCCGCTCGCCTCTGCCCCGAAGTCGTTTCATTAAAGTCTCTTCCGTTGCACACAGAGCATAGTGAATAATTTCCACTCCATCTCCCCGCAGGCGACCAATGATCTCCTCAAAATATTGCGGATTTACGACTGTCATCGGTACGATTATGATGCCATCATAGGTTTCATCGAGATGCTTCAGCATCGCATAATTAAAGTCACGCCACATCGGATTTTGTTGAAAATCACTCGTATGAGTTGAACGCGGCGTATTTTTACGAATAAAATAACCAACATTCTCTGGATCGTATACAAATGAATGTTCCGCTCTTTTATGCAGTTCATACGCAGTTTGTGTCTTCCCAGCGCCAAACGCGCCATTAATCCATATAATCATGACTGTCACCTCGACATCATTCTCATATCATTGTTCTATACTAACGATTCGCTTCGTCATATTCAACTTCTATTTCGAAATTGGCATACTTTTTTCTATTAAAGCTGCCTGTCGCTCATAGATAATATAATCTGTAAGTATCGGTTCTGCTCCAGCTTGCCTAAGCAATAAAGCGATTTGTCCACGGTGGTAGCTGCCATGCAAAACAACCTGCGTAAGGATATCGCTTATTTTTGTAGTAAACGGATTTCCTTTACTGTCTGAGTAATTACTTTCATTCCCATAGTCCGATTCAACCAGCTTGGAGAACAAAATTTCATAGTCCGCTTTATTTTGCTCAGCGAAACGTTCACATTGCTCTAAGGTGTGCGTCGGCCAAATCACCATCCCCGCACTATCTTCTCCATTAATACGGGTTAGCCATACCTTCTCAGCAGCAAGGACATGACTAAGCAAGCTTAATGTCTTCTCCATTGGAAGGTCACTCAATTTGAGCGCCATAATAACTTGAGCATTCGCCCACGCGATATGTTGGAAACACTTCACAAAATGGTTATGTAAATGCCCTTCATTAGATTTGCCAACTGTAACAATATGAAGCGGCATCGAGAGAGTCGATGACAATGTGATTTCGAGCTGCTGCCCAGGAACTAACTCATTTAAAATTTCAGGATAAATGATTCTAATTCGTTTCACTTTGCCGTTTTCGTTTAAAACATAAATAATATTTTTATGCTTGCTAACCATTTTGGCATGGATAATTTGGTAGTTTTTGTTGAATACATCCACGACGTATACTATAAAAAAAACAATCATTACAAAACCCATAAAGAAGAAAAAGAAACCTAGAACCTCAGGGCCATCATTCATATAAATGTTTATAAATTGAATAACGGCATTCATGCCAAGTACAAAGCTTGTCAAAAGCCCCATATAGAAAGACTTCATCGGTTTAAGATTCATATGCTCAACCTCCTCCATGTTGTTGTCAACGTACAACTTATCCTATCTTTCGGACGACAAAAGTGATGCAATCACTGCTCAGCAAAATATCCCTTTCATTTCTAACGATTGCAAATTCCAACTGTTTGACATGGTGGTCAATAACTTCCCAGCTCGTATATGCTTTGCTTAACAAATGCTCCATCGCTTGTGTTTCCATATTTACTTCAATAAGAACTTCTAGACTTTCGCCGCTTCGTATATCTGTTTCGCGAATATTGGTGTTTATGATGATACAATTGATTCCATTATCTTTTGTACCCGCAGTCATATGATGCAGTGTATGACGCAACATCGCTTCAGTATTCACATGTTCCAACGAGGATACTGCTACAATATAATCATATTCTTTCTCTGAAATTGTAAAATTGCCTATATCGCTTGCAACCGGCTTTAGTAGATGATGCACGCCAAATTGCTCGCCATAACTCATTAGCTTACTCAGGGCTGACTCCAAGAGATCCACGCATACCACTTGTCCCTGAATATGATGTTCTTGCAATACCTTCGCTAGCGGTATGCTATTTCTACCTACTCCGCAGCCTAAATCAAGAACAGATAGTGGGCCTGGTTGATCAAGTAAGTCAAGATTTTTCATAACCGTCAGCACAGGCTTATGCAGCCACGAGCCTTCCTCAAACAATTTATAATCATCATAGCAGGCTTCGTGATATTTTTTCTCTTCCTCTCTAATTCTCGCTACCCTCTCATCCATAAAATAACCCTCTCTCTTTTTATGTGGCGTACTGGGTAATATTGATAGGTATACTTAAATCCTGACATAACGATGAAGTGGAAGCAACAAAATTTTACAAAGGTATCGCATAATTAATGGGTATATAAAAAAAAGGATTTGCTGACTCGCGCCGAGCAATCCCTTTAGATTTATTATGGCTCAATGGAAATGAGTGTAGGTCTTTCCCATTTTCGATGTTCATATTTAATATAATAATCATGATCCACTTCAATTAGTTTATAGATGCCTTTAGGAATTTGAATCATGTCTTGCTGTCCGCTCAAGTCCTGAATTTTGATGGCTGTTTCATGAACCTCAATCACTTTCACCTGTGCTCCTGTTACATTCGAGTAAGAATTCCATACCGCTAATGCAAACAAAAGCAATATGATCATTCCGATGGTAACAAGCCTATTAGTCTTTTTCATATCTACCTCCAAAATTAAGCTTGTTGATCCTCAGCAAGCATTTCTTTTATTATCTCAATATTTACTGCTGCTCTATGATTCAAGGACTTTTTGTCCTTTAGGTTTAACGATTTTAAATCATGACCCGGATCGATGATCAACGCACTCGACATAACGTCATCCAGAAGCTGAGCGGCTGACTTATACGCATGATGACGCAGCTCGGTACTCGCATTACTTCTAACTAGTTTAATTATTTCGATCATATTTTCAGCATACATCAGCTTTACGATACTATCGGACGACTTGACGTGACGATTAGCGAAAGCCATAACATGCTCAACTATTATTGGATCTGGTTTGTTTTTGGCGATCGACAGCAGCTCAAGAACAGCGTCCCAGTTTCTAATGGACAGCTCACTGGCGTTTTTGGCAATCATAACATCGTACCATGCCGTTTCCGTTTCTTTTGCAATCTCGTAAGACTTGTACTCCTCTAACTCTCCCGCGCGATGCATTTGAAAATAATTGCCGTAGTAGGCAATGAATAACTCTTGTGCACGACTATTCGTGTCTACCATTCTATCTCCACCTTCAAATTATACCTATAAACAAATGTCCAACTAGTATAGCAACTATACGATGATTTCGATACCTCATTCTTGCTTCTTATCATTTATTGTTTTCTTCGTTTGTCCAATCATGCGAAATTGCGACGGCGTAAGTCCCGTTACTTCCTTAAATTGATGGCTGAAATAATGTATGCTTTTGAATCCGAGCCTTATCGAAAGCGACTCCATCTTCTCCCCTAGAAGAAGAGCCTGCTTCGCCTTCTTAATCCGTTCTCTAATAATAAAATGCTTCGGTGTAAGACCCGCTTCTTCCTTAAACAGTTTAGAGAAATGGATAGGATGATAGCCGCATAATGCAGCAAGCTCCGCTACCGACCAGTTGTAATCGGGCTGTAGCTGCATCGCTTGAATAGCAGGTTCTATTTTATGATTGGCATTAGCCGACAAACTGCCTTCCAGCATATGCCGATACATTACCGTGATTGCTTGGATCATTAAGGCACGCAGTGCCATGGTATACCCTGGCTGCTCCCCTTTGTACTCCTTAACCATACGCGTCCATATCGCTTCTAGCCCAGGCACTTCAAACAATGTGGGCATAAGAAGCTGGCTTGCCGTCCCGCACACAAGTACCGGGTTGTTAGAAACACCCTGAGGCGGCCATGAATTGAAAAACCGAATGCCAAGTCCAGGATGCACAGGCTCTGGAGAATCATGCTGCCAACTGAAATGAATGCTGTAAAAGTCCGTTTTCTCCGTTGCTTTCAAATAGGACTGACAATCAGGACCGTAGTACACGCATTCTCCAGGGCCGATCGTATAGGTCTGATTATTGATATATAGCTCGGCACAGCCCGAAATGACGTTCATGATTTGGCAGTCGGGAATGACTCGAACTCCCCAATTCTCGCCTGCTTCCGCCGTTTGTCTAACGGCGAAGTTGACTGTTGGCGCTATTTTCTCAAGCTCGATAGTAGACATATGCGCTCCTTTTCTCCACATTATAAGAAAAACACAAATGATTCATTGATTTAGGAAAATACAATGCTTCACGCTTTCATTATGATTAGGTTATCAACAATCATAATCAAGCTTGAGGAGAGGTGCAAGAGTATGTTGAATGCTGCACAGTTAGCTGAATTCGAGAAAAATGGTTTTTTGAAAGGCGATGTGGTCTTAAACGATGCTGAGGTTGAACGTTTACGCGAGGAACTAGATTTGGTTATGGAAGGAAAAGCGGTCAAGAAACCAATTCTTAACCACAATATGCGAGAGGAAGAAGCTGACTCTTTATACAAAGGCATGAAGATGAGCGTCAGTGAAAAGGTAGTCCAAATCGTAAATATATGGATGGCTAGCGATGCTTATTTGCAGCATGCCGGACATTCGGTCATTTGCGAAGAGATCGCACAATTATGCAAAACCGATACCCTTCGTGTCTGGCATGATCAGATCCAGTATAAACCACCGGTAACGGGTGGACCGACACCATGGCATCAGGATCATCCGTTGTGGCCGGTTATTCAGCCAGCTGACCTCGTCAGTGCATGGGTTGCCCTTGACGATGCAGTCATCGAAAACGGCTGCATGTGGATGGTACCCGGCAGTCATAGGTGGGGCGATCACCAGAAATATCTCGCAAGTACGCCTGACTTTATGCCTTTTCATCGCAAGCCCGAGTTGCTGCCTGAAGGCGCAGTCGTTGAAGCTGTACCGTTCGAGATTAAGAAAGGGCAGGTCGGCTACCATCACAGCCTCACTTGGCATGGCAGCCCGCACAACCGTTCCGAGCTTAAACGCAGAGCTATCGCTGTTCATTACATGCCTGGCCACACCATCTATTCGCCAACAAGCAATCATCCCATGGTGCCTTATGTAACGGTAAATGAAGGAGATATTTTATCAGGCGAGCACTTCCCTGTTGTTTATAGCGCAGCTGCTGCAATGAAATAATGTACTGATAATTAAAAAATATATCTAAAATGTTAAAGGCGAATTTTCATTCTATTAGGAATGAAAGTTCGCCTTTTTTATGCTTTTCTATATGTAAGCTAATTCAATCGTATTCATAGTAAAATCATTTTTTTTGCAATTTGGCTGTCTTTGCTGGGTTTTTTAGTAAAAAGAGATTTTTCTCCTATCCAAAGTCCTAGAATATCTTCCAAAATCAATGTAAAAATGATAATAATACCTTACACAATTCAACGAAAAAGCCTTTATCCATGCGGCATAAGCGTCATTTTATAATCGTTTTAATCCTTTATTTGTGATATTCAATCAAAAGTTTGATTAAATGCTCCAAAATACACTCATAATTGTCGCGAAAATGTAGTACACTGAGTTCAGCGACAAAGACATTATACATTTGTCCCCCCTAAACACCCGTAATGACCTCCTAAAATGATTTAGCCATTCATCAATCTAGAGCCAATTGCCCTTTTGAACAGCGCAGAATACACAAACTAAACTGGATATGAACTCTTCAGAGTTTATATATACAATCTCTATGAACAGGAGGTTTGTTCCCGCACGTTTGCTCAAATGCAACACGAAACGAATAAGCGTTGGTCATACCAGCTCTTAGACGTGACGGCAATTCCATCTTCCCCAAATTTGAAGGAGGCTACTGCATTGTCAACTATTCGTTCATCACATTTTAAGGTAAAACATCTTCGTACTTACATTGGCATTCTGCTTATTACTGCTCTAGGATTGACGCTGTTCTCACAACAGCTTTTTGCACATGGTTATGTTGAAGGGCCTGCCAGCCGTGCTGCACTTTGTAAATCTGGTCAAAATACTGATTGTGGTCCAATCGTTTATGAGCCTCAAAGCCTTGAAGCACCTAAGGGTTTCCCCGCAGCAGGTCCTGCTGACGGTAAAATAGCTAGCGCTAATGGCGCTTTCCCTAAACTTGATGAGCAATCCGCTACTCGCTGGTCGAAAGTGAATATGTCTTCCGGTCCAAATACATTTACTTGGAAGCTGACTGCTAATCATGCAACAGCTAGCTGGAAATACTATATAACGAAACCAAATTGGAATCCAAATGCTGCACTAACTCGGGACTCCTTTGATTTAACGCCATTCTGTTCTGTAAATTATGGCGGCACGCAGCCTCCATTCTCCTATTCGAACAGCTGCAACGTACCTGAACGCAGCGGATATCATATCATTTTGGCGGTTTGGGAAGTCGCTGACACACCGAACGCTTTCTACAATGTCATTGATGCAAACTTCAGCGGCAGCAACCCTGTTGATACGCAAGCACCTACAGCACCTTCCGCTTTAACGACTACAGCGAAAACAACGAACAGCGTGTCCTTGGCATGGAATGCTTCGACGGACAATGTAAGCGTTACCGGATACCGGATATATAACGGCAGCACTTTAACTGGTTCCGTTTCTGGAACAACTCTTGCTTACAATGTAACGGGATTAGCTGCGAATACAGCTTACACATTCAGCGTCAAAGCAATCGACAATGCTGGCAATGAATCGAGTGCAAGCAACTCGCTGTCAGTTACAACAAACGCTCCAGTCGGCAATGATACACAAGCGCCAACTGCACCAGGCGCCCTTCATGTAATGGGTGCGCCAACATCCAGCAGCTTAATGCTTATGTGGAATCCATCGACTGATAATGTAGGGGTATCAGGCTACCGCATTTATAACGGAACAACGTTAGTTACAACAGTAGCCGGCACTGCAACTTTCTACACGGTTACAGGACTTAGCGCAAGCACAGCTTATACATTTAATGTTCAAGCGATCGATGCTGCCGGCAATGTTTCCGCTGCAAGCACGGTTACTGGAACAACCGCTGCCGCTTCCTCGGCTGCACCTTGGGCAGCCAATACAGCATACACAACAGGTACACTTGTTTCGTACAATGGCTCCACATACGAGTGTCGTCAATCTCATACCTCGCTTGTTGGCTGGGAACCTTCCAATGTTCCTTCGCTATGGCTTTTGAAATAATTCAGGCTGCTCTAAGCCAATTGCTTTCAAACCTCGAATGAGTACAATAAATGCCTCGTAACAAAAAAGGCTGTCCCTCAAGGTCAATGTAGATCTAGACCTTGAAGGACAGCCTCTTCTTATGTTCTTTATTGCGCCAGTCCTGTCATCTCTTCAGGCTTCATTGCTTTCAATTGCTGTTCATACAATTTGCGATAAAGCCCGCCTTCCCGAAGCAGCGTGCGATGGCTTCCTCTTTGTACAATTTCTCCATCATCGATAACCAATATCTGATTGGCGCGAACAACAGTAGCTAAACGATGCGCAATGACAAATGTTGTCCTTCCGACCATGAGGCGTTCAAGCGCTTCTGTCACCATAGCTTCCGATTCGGAATCAAGAGCAGATGTCGCTTCGTCCAAAATTAATATTTTGGGATCCTTCAAAATCGCTCTCGCAATGGCCAGCCTTTGCTTTTGTCCGCCCGACAATCGCATGCCTCGTTCGCCAATGACAGCTTCATAACCGTCCTTAAACGCGATAATGAAATCATGGGCATTTGCTGCTTTGGCAGCTGCGACAACCTCGTCATCCGTAGCATCGGGTCGACCATAAACCAGATTATCCCTGATCGTGCCCGAGAAAAGAATGTTTTCCTGTAAAACCAATGCAATATGCTTTCGCAAATCATCCAGATTGTATTCACGCACATCGACGCCGTCAATAAACACCGTACCCTCTACAGGCTCATAAAATCGCGGAATAAGGTTGATTAACGTCGATTTGCCTGCGCCGCTTGGCCCCACAAGCGCAATCACTTCGCCGGAGCGCGCTTCAAACGTAATGTCCTTTATTCCTTGTCTTTCTTCAATCGTAACTTCCGGCGGGAATGGATGTACATTCGTTGGTTTCCAATAAAACCGTTTAGTCGCCTTCTCACGTTCGATGATATCCGTGTCTTCAGTACCGTTAACGGTTTGTGCTGGTATTATATTTCGTGTCTTATAGTTATAGGTAACATTAACGAAAACGACATGCCCCTCACACGTTGGCATAGGAAGCGCATCCTCTGACTCCTTAATCGAAGGTTTCTCATCCAGCATTTCAAACACTCGTTCAATATTTGTAATCGAGTTTTGAATGGTGACATTAACATCTGCGAATCGCTGTATCGGTCCATAAAGATTGCCCAGCAGCAATTGAAAAGCGATGATTTCACCTGCTGTCATCTTACCTGCAAGTACTAAGCTGCCTCCGCCGAGCCAAATGATAATGCCGCCGATATGGGCAAACGATTCACTAAGCCTGCCAAGCACATTTGAGAATAAATGAGCGTACACCGTATGGTTATAATGCTGCTTTGTCTGCTTGCCAAACCGGGCCCGCTCCTGTCTTTCACCGTTGAATGCTTGCACGATCCGTATTCCCGCCATACGCTCGACAAGAGTGCCTGATATACGCTCCATCTGCCGATGAACGGAACGCCATGCAAGCCGAATATGCACATTCATGTTCGTAAATGACAAGTAATAAAAAGGCAAAATAATAAGTGAAAGCGATGCTAAGTACACATTCATCCGAAATAACAGAAACCCCGCAAAAAGCACCATAAACAAATCGAGAACAAGGTTAATGATGCCCCCGCCAATCAAGTTTTGAGCCCCTCCGATGTCATGAATGACTCTAGAGGATATTCCTCCCACTTGCCTTTGATCATAGAAGCTGACAGGCATCTTTTGCAGATGATGATACAGCTGCTCGCGAAGATCCTTCATCATTCGATTGCCAAGCATCGCCGAGAAATAATTTCTTAAAAAGCTGACAATAACACCAAAAAATAAAATAATAGCCATGATGCCTACAATTTGATAAAGCCCCCAGTTCCCTTTGCCTGCAAGTACATCGTCGAGCAAAATTTGCGTGTAGATGGGTGTTGATAGAGGTGCAACGAATTGAACCATACCTAACAAAATGATAAGTCCTATCGACCACCAGTAAGGTTTTGCCCATAGTAAATATCGTTTAACTGGACTAATGTGAATCCCTCCCGAAACACAATTAATAACTTTTTCCATCTTAGTTCATGATGTAAGGGATTACAAAGCCCAAGGTGCACAGGATATAGCAGAAAATGGTTGCGATTGGGAGTAATGTCTATCTGTCAATGCTCAGATGAAACATTTTCAATAAATTCAAGGATTTAGGAGCAAAAACAAAGGCTCCACGTCAATATCCGACGTGAAGCCTTTTACCTTATATTTTGTTAAACCTTAAATCCTTTTGCTGCCCATTCATTTTCCAGCTTAGCAATCAATAATTGTTTCTCTGCTTCCTCTAAGAAAGCAGCCTTTGCGCCGTTTAGCACGATTTTGGCGATATCATTCATCGTTAAGCCGCAATGCTCAGCCAGCTGCTCATATTCCTTCTGAATCGTCGTATTCGAAACCGTTCGGTTGTCCGTATTTACTGTAACAATGATCCCATCCTCCAAATAACGGCGGATCGGATACGCGTCCCAGCTTGGAACAGCTTTTGTCTGGATGTTGCTGAGCGGGCACATCTCCAAAGGTATTTGTCGTTCCCTCACGAGAGCAACGACCTCCGGGTCTTCCTGCATCCGAATGCCGTGGCCGATACGTACAGCACCTAAGCCCGTGATAGCGACTCGGACGTTTTCCGCACCTGCCGCTTCTCCCGCGTGGATCGTAATCGGCAGCCCCAGCTGCTGTGCCTCTTCAAAGAGCTGAAGGAACAGCTTGGCGGGAAATCCTGCCTCGTCACCAGCCAAATCGACGGCAACGACACCTTTATTATAAAATCGTGCTGCTTCTTCAACAACGTCCTTATTGAGCGCATAGGAATGATGCCTCATACAAATAATGATTGCTCTAGCTACCGTGCCAAATGCTTGCTCACCGCGCTTTAAGCCAATTATCACATGCTGGATGACATCCTGAATGGTTAAGCCTTGTGTGCGATGCAGCTGAGGAGCAAAGCGAACCTCAATATAGCTTACCTTATCGATTGCAGCCTGCTCAACAAGCTCATAAGCAACTCTCTCTAACGCTGATCCCGTTTGCAAGTACGGCAAGACAAAACCAAACTTGTCCAAATACTCCTTTAAGCTCTCGCAAGTTTCTCCAACCTGCATATGAGACAGAAGCTCCGTTTCCGAGTCTATTTGTAAAGGATTTCCTTGCTCGATAGCGAGCTCTCTAATGGTCTCCGGCTTTACACTCCCATCCAAATGCACATGCAAATCAACCTTAGGCAGCTGCGACAATAACGTTGTCATAGCTGCAGTTTTTTCATTCATTAACGCCATCGTCAAATCCCCTTTCGGTATATTCATACACTATCCTGATAGTTTGTATACATAAGCGCAAAATGGGCTAGCTTCCACGATAGGTGCTGTAGCCGCCAGGAGCAACTAATAATGGAACGTGATAATGCGAGTTTTTATCGCGAATGCGGAACCTAATCGGAATTTCATCAAATATGCTCTCTTCTATCGCTGACAAATGTTCCGATCGCCGAAAAAATTCTCCTGCTGCAAAAACGATCTCATAGGTTCCGCACTGAATATTTTCACCCAGAAGCAATGGCTCATCAACGCGTCCATCTTCATTGGTCTTATAAGAACCAATGAGCCTAGGCTGCTTTGCGGCTTCCGCACTCTCCTCACCCAAATACCATAGCTCTATGGTTATGCCAACAACCGGTTTGCCTCCAGCAAGATCAAGAACATGCGTCGTAACTTTTCCGTTCACTCCGGATCACTCCCCCTCAATCAGGTCAGCTCTTGTAAGAGTGAATCCTTGGAAGCCATAAGGCGGACGTGGTTCAGTAAACACGCCTGCTGCTGCGGAATGCTCAGGCTCCATTACCGTTTCCCATGTCCGATTGTTCGACTCGAATCGAACCTCAGACAGCTGCGGGAAGGTTGTAAGAATGCTTTTTCCAATTTGATAGATTAAATACTGAATGGAAGGTGAGTTTGCAAGATGGAATAACGTGTGGGCTAAATCATGAATCTGCTCGGATGGAACATAATTTCCGCGCCGACTGTCCAATGCATCCTCTGCATGCTCATAAGTCCAAAAGATATGAAGGAAAATAAATAAAGGACGATCATAGCTTTCAGGCAACGTTGTATATTCATCGCGAACAAATCCATAAAATGAGCTGCCCCTCACCTTAATTAGCTGAATATGGGACAATGCACTTTCATGTTCAGCGAGTTGCAAGCTATTAGCTGTCCGTATCCATTTTTGCGAAGCGCTCGCATGCTCGTTGTGCGATCTTCGAAACACAAGCTGGCTATCGTTCCAGCTGCTGCCTTCGGCAATCGTGACGGAATTAAAAGGCAGCCGATCCGCACGAATCTCAATCGCATCGATATGCGAATAACGCTCCATAAATCGCTCGCTTATGAAAGCTAGCAGTCCCTCTGTTGTACTTCCTTCATAATGAGCGGTTTGCCGTAATATAAAATTTTTCATCGAGTCAGTAGCTACGACCTGCGCATTGTCACCCTCCGTAAAGGAGGTAAGCAGCACCTCGCTGCTCACGGAGAAGGTGATGTTATGAGCAAAAATAATATTAGGATCACCCGTATACGTTGATTGAGGGATCGATTTAACAGAAAGCGGTATTGCGTATGTCCGGTAGCTCAGCACATCGCCTTTGCCATAATATAATGTTCGTCCGCTGCGTAATTTTAGCATAATGATCGTTCCTTTCTCTACTCCATGATGAGATCTCTTAAACGAAATCCGGAAATTTTCTCAATTTCTCGCAATGCTTGCTCTATTTCTTCAGCAGCAGAATGCCATAATCTAGCTTCCATCGCTGCGAGTATATCCTCTTTCTTTTTTCCTCTTACTGCGAAAATAAAGGGAAACCCAAATGATTTTACATACGTTTGATTTAATCCGAGGAAGAGCTCGTATTCATCTGTCGTCAATTGATCCAAACCAGCACCTTGCTGCTCTATTGCGGAATACTCGGCAACCGAAAGCCTTGTTCCAAGGTCGGGATGGGCGCGGAACAAATCGATAATCGTCTCTACTCTCGATTCCCGCACAACGTTCATCATCGCGTCATGAAGCGCTTCGACCGAAGCAAACGGACGTGCTGCACTTGCCGATGCTGCCACCCAAGGCGAATGCTCAAATATCGTTCCCAGCCAAGCAATGAACTGCTCGCGTGTACATGCATTGATTTGATCCATATTTATTCTCAATTCCAGTACCCCTCGTGAATCGATCTCATGCCTATCTCTCATATCGCTTGACGCCTCCCTTCAATGGCTCGTTTCACAGCTCTCCATATTCCGCCATATCCAGTACAGCGACACGAATTACCTGACAAGGCTTCTGCAATTTCATCGTCTGACGGCTCTGGCTGGTGGTCGAGCAGCGATTTAACGGAAACGATCATTCCTGGTGTGCAATAACCGCATTGAAAGCCACCTTCCTCTAGAAAGGCTTGCCCAATCGGGTCGATCCCCTCTGACGAAATACCTTCTATCGTCGTAATCCGCTTGCTGGTGCATTGATAAGCCATCGTTAAACAAGAATTGACCGCCTGGCCATCAATCAGTACCATACAGGCACCACACCTGCCGATATCACATGATCGCTTCGTCCCCGTAAGCGCCAAGTCATCACGCAATATGGTCAGCAATCTGGTGGAAGCTGCCGTTTCAATCTTAAGCTCCTGTTCATTAATGAAGCATTCGAGTGCAAACGGTGTTTGAACTTTTGCAGTATGATCGCTCATCTCCGTTCACCCCTTCATAAGAAAAAATGGCTTTTCTTGCAAAAAAGCAGGGTCTATCGGCAGTTTAGTCACCCATTTCCCGCAAGCTTGCCTTATAGCAGCTGCGATAGCAGGTGCTAGAGTAACCGATCCGACCTCGCCAATACCGCGTGGCCCATAATCATCCCCCTCAGGCAAATGCTCAATGGCTTCCACTTCTACTAACCCTTTTTGGTCGAAGATCGTCGGAACAAGATACGTATCCAAATTTCGCGTAACATATTGTCCTTTTTCCATAATCGCATCTTCCATAAGTGTAAAACCAAGAGCCATACTGCTGCCTCCTTCGATTTGACCGAGGAAGCCTTGTGGATTTATGACAGGTCCAGCCGCTACCGCATGATACTGCTGCAGCACCTTGACTCGCCCTGTCAGCGTATTAATCTCAACCTTTACAACTACGGCCGAATAGGTATACATAAAATGTGCGCCTACACGTTCTGTAGGTGAGGTTGGAAATGAAAAAGAAGTTTCACAGCGAATAGAGGAATCGCAAGCTTCAGCAAGCTCTTGGTAGGTAAGCAGCAGTGCGTTGCTCGACGTCTCTCTTATGCCGCCTTCACCCAGTTGCAGCTCCTGAGCTGGCTGTCCTAACACTGCTTCAGCTCGTTTTAGCAACTGCTCTGTAAATGGCTGTTTTAACTTTTGAAGTGATTTCCACATCATTGCTGTTGCACGTGAAGCCGTAGTTGAACCGCTGTTTGGCACAACATCGGTATCGCCGATAATGATCCGCAAATCATCTGCTCCTAACTTGAACTGTTCGATGAGCATCTGCTCCAGCGATGCAATGAGACCTTGCCCAAACTCCTCATAACCGAATACGGCTTCAATCTTCCCGTCTTTCGCAAGCTCTAAGCGACCGCCTGCAGGGTCAGGAATACCAACTCCAAGTCCTGCGCCATGCATCGTAAAAGCTGCTCCGATGCCCGTTTTCACCCAAGGTTCTGCGCCATCTTTGCTTCGTGACTTATTTTGCAGCTTCTCCTGCATCAATGGGCTGTTTGTGATGGCATTCCATACTCGCTCGGCACCTTCCGTCACCACGATCGGTTGATCAAATGGCCCGAGATCTTCCATTTGGCGCATATTTAATAGGCGAAATGTCCAAGGGTCAATGCCAACCTGCTCAGCCAGTCGATCCAATTGCCCCTCAAGTGCGAAGATAGCTTGATTGCCACCAAAACCTCGGAATTCACCCGACATGCCGTTGTTCGTAAATACCGATACGCCTTCAACGTCCAAATGCTCGTATTTATAAGGGCCAATAACATGCTCTACAGCAAAATTAAGCACCTCGGCTCCAAGCGTTGAATAGGGGCCCGTATCAGAAATAAGTCTGACTTGGTGAGCAATTAATTTCCCTGCAGAGTCAGTGCCCGTTTTCATCGTAATTTTCATCGGATGCCGCTTTAAGCCAGCACGAACCGATTCCTGCCTCGAATTATGCATCTTGACTGGTTTTCCTGTATAAGTGGCGAGCAGCGCCCCGTAAGGCTGTACATTCAACTCGTCCTTCCCGCCAAACGAGCCTCCAATGGGGCTGGATACGATCCGAATATCCTCTTGTGGTACAGCTAAAATTCGTGATAATTGCATACGATCCATAAAGCCGTGCTGCGTTGGTGAATATACCGTTAACCGATGATTCGCCTCCGGCACGAACAGGCCGCCTTCCGTTTCCATATACGTGTGCATTTGGCGCGGCGTGTAATAGGTTTCCTCTACGATATAAGCACATTGCTCGAATCCAGCCTCAGCGTTCCCTCTATGAAAGGATGCCCGGTGCAACGCATTGCCTTTTGGATGAAGCAGAGGTGCGTCATCCCGCAGCGCGTGCTCCGGATCGTCCACTACCTGCAAAACCTCATATTCAACTTCGATAAGTGCAATTGCTCTTTGTGCAATGGCAAGGGATTCAGCAGCTACTGTCGCTATTGCATCACCCACATATCTCACCCGCTCCTCGCATAAAACAGGCTGGTCAGGATGTGCAATGCCAAAAGCATTTAAACCAGGGACATCTTCAAAGGTAAGCACGGCGTGGACACCGGTTAGTTGCTTGGCTTTATCTGTATGAATGGACAGAATACGCGCATGAGGATATTCACTTCGCAGAACAAGGCCATAAAGCATATGCTCTCTTGTCATATCGGTTAGATAAACAAGACTGCCTGTAACTTTACCTGGACCATCAGGACGGATTCGCCATCTACCTCCGCTGCTTGTGCGGTTTAAGAGCATACGCTCACTCCTTCCTGTCATTCCTCAATCTCTAGCTGCCTTCCAAAGCTCCGCTGCGATGACGTTAGCTGCTGTAATCTTCCGATACGACGATGATGCGAATAAATCTTCCCTAGGTTCGTACTCTTGCAAAATACAATCATAGGCTTGTTGAAGAAGCTGATGATCCACAGCCGCTCCTACGATTTCTGCTTCTAATCGTTCTAGCCTTTGCGGAAGCGTTTGTCCTCCTCCAAGCGCGATTCTTAGTTCCATGAGCACGCCAGCGGACGAAATCGCGCCTAAAATGGCTGCAGTTACAATAGACGGAGTAAATGCTTCACGACGTCCTACTTTATGGTAAGCGCCAAAATGCTTGATTTTCGAAATGGTATTTTCCTCTTCATCCCCACACGCCGTGTTCTCTTCCTTAAATCGTGTGAAAGGCAGGATGATGCTGAGGAGCAATCGCTCACATCCTTGTGCCGGATCGTTTGCTAGAAGCAAATAGCTGGATAAAGGAGCGCGCTGCTCTATTGCACCGTTGTACCAAATCACTTCAGCATCATAGGCAAGGAGAGCGGGAATAGCGTCACCAACTAAGGAGGAAACATTACCGCCAATCGTTGCTAAATGCCGGATGGACGGCGCTGCTATTGCGCGTACAGCATCGGTGACTAATGGGAAATTTCGCTGCAGGAATGCATTCGTCCGACAAGCCTGCAAAGTCACTTGGCCGCCAATAATGACACCTGATTCGCCGATTTTAACTTCGTTTAATCCACGAATCGTACTCAAATTGATCAAATGTTTCGGGATAGCGGAAACACCAGATTCCCACTGCGTTCGAAGCAAGGTTCCACCTGAAATATATAATCCATCAAACCCATAGCTTTGTTTAAGCAGCCAAGCCTCTGCGGCCGTCTGAGGATGCCATACAAGAGGAGATGACATGATCTCCTGAGCATTCATGTTCACATTACTCCCCCGATCTGTTTGCATCTAAATAAGTGCGTACCCCTGCTCCAAACAAGGTCATTGCAAGCCTGCGTACCATTTGTTTGGCCCGAAGTAATCTGCTAAAAAAGGTATCTCTAGCACTCTTTAGACAAACCCAAATATCGTTTTTTAGCTAAAGCAAAATCAGCTGGCGTATCTACGTCAAATAATGTCTCACGATCTAACGCCAGCAGCCCATAGCCTTGAAAATCAGTTGATCCGAACAGCTTACGAGCTCCAGCATCGCCCTTTAATTGGAATAAAGAATCGAACATGGAGCGGGATAATATCGCCGGAGGCATTAGAACAATTTTCCCTTCATTCGCTTCATGCACAGCGGTTGCGACAAAATCCAGCTCCGGACGCTCACTCCAACAGCGGGTAAGCCTATTAATCATTCCGGAAGTAATAAAGGGTTGATCAGCGAGTACAACCACAACTGCATCAAGCGCAGCTCCCTCTCTCAGAAGCGCTTCAAGGCCGCAGCGGATTGAATAGGACATTCCCTTCTGCGCATCCGCACATTCAATCATAGTGACGCCGCTTGACTGAAAATGATGAGCAGCACTCACAGCACGATCCTCTGCCCCGATCCAGTCATTTGAATCTTCGGGATTAACAACAACCTTTATTTCATGAAGATCGCTGGACAACAGAGCCAGCAGCCCCATCCGTGCCAGCGGCTTGTTCTTCGACAGCTCGAGCGATTGCTTTCGAACTCCCATACGTTTGCTCTGTCCTGCTGCTAAATAAAGGGCTGATATTCGCATGTTTGCTCCCCTCCTGGCGCAGGCTCCCTTTCCTTGCTGCACGTATGGCAATTAATTCAGCCGCAACGCTGACAGCTATTTCATACGGTCCATCTGCATGAATCGAGAGACCTATCGGAGCGTGTACATTGGATGGGATGAGAAAGGTCTCAAACAGCATCCGTATCCGCTTCTTTGAACCAAGAACGCCGATGTAAACAAGCTTTAGAGGCAATGCAAGCCTAATCATCTCCTTATCCTGAGACAAATTATGGCTGCATACGATTAAATAATCATCTGGACGTAGTTGCACCTGCTCCATAATTTGTACGGGAGATCCAATCACACATTCGGCGTGTGGAAACCTTTCCTTCGTACATAACGCCGGCCGCCAATCAGCCGCTATAACACGAAAGCCAATTTGCATCGCTAACGAATAGATAGCTTCCGCGTCTTTTCCTAGCCCGAATAACACCAAACGAGGTCTAGGCGTAATTATGATCGACATTTGATTGGAATTGTTGTTCATTCCATCTTCATAGTCCACCAGTGATTGATCGCCAAGGTTTTCAATAAGAGCGTAGCTGATTTCCTTTTCATCCCAGCTTCGCATTAGCTTAACGGAAATACCGGCATCATTTTTTGCTTTCGCTTCAAGCAAAAGCGTCCGCAATTGTCCTTCCACAGGCTCCAGCAACATGCGAATTTCGCCGCCGCAACCCACACTCTCACCCCATATAACATCCTCTTCAGGCTTCATATTATAATTGACACAAATGAATTGACCGGAATCCCATACCCCCGCCGCCCTTTCCAACAAATCTTGCTCTAAGCAGCCAGGGCTAACCGATCCAATCTGATCACCGCTGAAGCTGAACAACATCGATGCTCCGGTCTTACGATAGGAATGACCCTCAACACATACAATGGTAGCGAGCACACTCGGCTCGTCGCTTGCCTTCAACGATTCCAATACATCATGCATATCCATCCGCTATCCCTCCATTAGCATTAGCGTATTTAACCCTCGCAGCGTAATCATTAGCTTAGCCTTCAACCTATCAGCTACAATCGAGCGATCAATTTTTTGAGTGAGCGATCCGCTTCCTTTAAGACAACTTTTTTATCAACCGTTCTCACAATCTTGTTTTCCATAACCACTTGCCCATCAATAAGAACGGTATCAACATCGCCTCTTGTCGCCGCATAAACAACTCTTGAATACCAATCTGCATCGAATGATGGATACACATGGAAATCCTCCAAATCAAGCAGCTGCAAATCTGCAAGTTTCCCAGTCTCAATACTGCCGATCTCATTTTCTAAGCCAAGCACCTTCGCACCGCCCATCGTCGCCATCCGCAGCACCGTTTTTGCATTCATAATCGTTGGGCCATGCTTCACCTTTTGCATATAAGCGGTTAAGCGCATCTCCTGAAACATATCCAAATTATTGTTGCAAGGCGCGCCATCCGCACCAATGCCAATATCAATCCCTTGCTCAAGAAGATGCGGAATTTCTGCAACGCCTGACGCAAGCTTCATATTAGAGCCCGGGCAATGAGTAATCTTGACTCCCCTCTCCCGTATAATTCTTTTTTCCTCTTCATCTAACCAAATGCTATGTGCCAAAATGAGATTCGGCTTCGCAAGTCCAATATGATCGAGATAGACGACATTTCTCATTCCGCGTTCCGCCTCGACCATTGCAATTTCGCCCTGGTTTTCCGATGCATGCGTGTGCACCATTACGCCATACTTGGCAGACAAGTCACGAACCCCAATAAGCAATTCCTCGGTACATGAAACAACAAAACGCGGGCAAAAGGCGTATTGAATTCTCCCATTTTCGGCACCATGCCATTTTTCGAGAAGATCCACACTGTCCTGCAGCGATTTTTGAGTATTTTCCTGCAGAGCAAGCGGCACCTCCGTACCATGATCCATCATCACTTTTCCAGAGAGAGCTCGAATGCCGCTTTCTTTAATGGCTTGGAAAGCCGATTCTGTATAATGAACCGTCTCCATATCTAGAATTGTCGTTGTACCGCTGCGAATCAGTTCACCAATCCCGAGCATGGCTGAGTAGTAAACTGAATCCTCACTATGAGCAGCCTCAAGCGGCCAAATCTTTTCCTTCAACCATTCAATGAGCGATAAATCATCAGCCCTCCCTCGAAACAGCGTTTGGCATAAATGGATATGCGTTTGTACAAACCCGGGCAGCAGCACTTTGCCACCTGCTTCAATAACACGATCAACATTCTGTGTCTCCAACCGTTCGCCCATTTGGGCAATTCGACTTCCCTCTATTAAGACATCACCTGTGAAAATCTGATTGTCATGGTTCATAGTCATAACTACTGCGTTCCGAATAAGTATAGTTGTCATTCAAAAATCCCCCTCATGCCTCAAGTGCTAGTATGTTAAATTCACCAAATATTCTGCCTTTATTAATTACAGCATCACCGTCATCCTACAAACAGAAAGACAATGCAGTCATTCACTTTCTTTGCGTAAGGTTATCTAACATAATAATGCAGAATTGATCGTTAGGCAATACGTTTCTTTAAATATTTATATGCTTTACTACGAAATATCGTAACTACTTAACATTAATGTTACATGAATATTCCGCCAAATAAATTCAATTCAGCAAAAAGAACAAAAAACCGCTCCAAACACGGAAAAATCGCGTTTGGAGCGGCTTTTGATTTGTTCACATACCGTTTATTGTTTATTTGTTCCTAAACAAGAAGGAATAATATGTTCAAATATAAGTCGTCTTGACCATATGGCCTCATTTCGTTTCGTTATTTGTTTTCGAACGACGATTACAAGCTCATGCTCAGGCGCGATGAGCAAATATTGACCGCCATGGCCAAAAGCAAAATAACAATCGCATTGGCCGTTGTGACTCTCCGGCGAATACCACCAGTGATAGCCATAGCCGCCATAGATCGGCGGTTCATACTGCATCAATCCGCGATGATGGAGCTGAGTCGATTCTGCTATCCATGAAGCTGACAGCAGCTGCTCGTTGTCAAACTGTCCGCTACCTACAAATAAACTGCCTATCTTCGCAAGATCTCTGCCATACAGTTGAAGTCCGGTTCCGCCTTCATTAATACCTGCCCGTTCCATCCATCTCGCACTGCGAAAGCCAAGCGGAGCAAACAAATAATCTTTGGCAAACGAAAGAGCAGGCATCCCAGTTGCTGAAGTCAATATCGCAGACAACAGATGGGATCCACCCGAGTTATAAGCAAAAGCTGTTCCAGGCTCAGAAATCAGCGGCTGATTGAATACAAATTGTATGGGATCTTTCGCTGCTTTCAAGGCTTTATAAGGCTTGTCAAAGTCAGGCCAATCAAACCCAGGCGTCATGGTCAGCAAATGCTTGATGGAGATTTGGCTGAGCGCTTCGCTTATTTCCTGCGGATGGTCCAAATAATTCGTAATGGGCTCGTCCACACTCTTAAGAAAATGTTTATCAATCGCGATTCCAATTAACGCGGATAAGATGCTTTTTGTACAAGAATAGAGCGGACCGATTGAATCCTGTCCGCTCTCATACCATTCGCCAAGCAGCTTTTGTCCTTTAAGCACGATAACAGATTTCATTTTCCATTCGGCTAACAGGTTGTTACTTGCTTCCAAATCTACAGGATTCATCTGTTTAATCGACCTTTCTAAGAAGCATTTCTTTGCTGCTGTTCAGGCTGCTTAATCTTAGGCATGCCAATTGATACAAATACAACAAAAACAGATAATACCGCTACCCATATAAATATCGTATGCAAGCTTCCTGCAAGAACTGTTGCTTCAATTCGATCAGCTTGACCGGTATGAAGCAGCAAACCAAACACAGTAATCCCAATTGTCTGGCCGAGTGTACGAATGAAATTGTTGCTCGCCACAGCAGATCCACGAAGCTCCCAGCCGACAGCTGAAGATACGGCTACCGTTATGGATGTAAGAGAAAGGCCAAACGAAAGTCCTGCCAAAAACGTATAAATGATAAATAATACAATGGATGTAGAAGCTGTCATAAAAGCGAAACCAATGCTGCTGACGAACAAGAAGCAAGAACCCGCGACACTAATAAAACGCAATCCTTTTTTGGCTATCCAGTTTCCTGCTAATATTGAGCCCAGCGGCCATGCTACGGATAGTGGAATCATGGCAAGTCCAGAGTACGTAGCCGGTTTGCCGTAAACGCCTTGAATCCATAAAGGCAAATAAAATATTATGACGACATTGATCACACACAATAAGAAACTGCTAAGATTCGCCATGCTAATAATCGGATTCCGAAATAGCTGGAACGGAATGATCGGTTCTGGAGAACGTTTTTCGATACGAGCAAAAATGACGAAAAATAGTACAGCTACACCGAATAAAACGCTAATCGTTAGTTTTCCGCCGTTTCCACCATCGGCATCGCGAATTAGCGTCATCGCATACAAGAAACTGAACATAGCGATCGTAAAGGTAACGATGCCAGGATAATCGATATGTCTCTTTTTCTTCTCCAATGTCTCCCGCAGTGAAGTGGAGAGCAAATAAATAGCAACGATTCCAAACGGCAAATTCATATAGAAGATTGCCCGCCAGGATATGTAATCGACCAACAGACCGCCAAACAATGGGCCTGAAATACCCGCTATCCCCCATATGCTTGACATCCAGCCCTGCACCTTCGCACGCTGTTCATAGGGATATAAATCTCCAATGATCGTATAAGGTATCGTCGTGAGCGCACCTGCTCCGAGTCCTTGCAAAGCACGAAACATAATAAGCTGATTCATTGATTGCGCTACACCTGAAAGCATGGAGCCGGCAAGAAAGATCAATGCCCCGATAATAAATATTTTCTTTCGACCGTAAAGATCGGATAGCTTGCCGTAAACAGGAGTAGTAATAACGGTTGCAAGCAAATAGATCGAAATGATCCAGCTGTACTGCTGGATTCCTTGAAGTTCTCCCGTAATGCTAGGCATGGCTGTACTTACGATCGTCCCCTCGATAGCAGCAAGAAATGTGGCGACGAATAATGCAATGGTAACTTTTTTCCGTGTCTGATTAGCGTTCATTGTTCATCCTTTCTGTGAATAACATGATAAATAAAAAAATATTCACACGACCTTTCTATTATGGTCGCTGGAAGCATGAAATATCAACGTATTTATTTCAATCAAGACGTTCGCGATAAACGAATCTCCTTCTTTTGCATGCATAATTTAGTACAAACCCGCAATATATATTGTGATCGATCAACTTCAGCTGTACGCCAAAATTCACGATCGCCAAAAAGCTGACATAAAGCCTGTTCAGCTGTTTTATATGAAGCATGTTCTTCTATTAAGATTGTGACGCAAACCGTAAAACATAGCGATTCATATCGCCGTAAAGCATCCACCTTTTTTTGGAAATCCAGCATGAGAATAGTCGCCCCTTCATACACATAAAACCTATTCCCTATTGTAACTGTTCCTGAAAAGCAATTAGTTACGAAATGGTTAAATTTGAATCCTTTCCTCTCACCAATCGTATGTATGGTATCCTTTCGGATTCGGATATGTTAACATGTTTGAAGTGGAATAATAAAAATTCTATTTTTTGGTAGGTTAGGATGTTGCCGAGTGTATGATTTATTATTGAACATAATAGATGATTTTGGTTATTTCGCTTTATTCCTCGTTTTATGTCTTGGCTTAATCGGTTTGCCCATACCTAATGAAGCAGTCGTGATGACTGGCGGAGCCTTAGCAGAATCCGGTGTATTATCGCCGATACCCGCTTTTATTATGACGTGTCTAGGTATTTGCTCCGCTATGACCTTTGGATACAGCATCGGTAGATTTGCAGGAAGCAAGTTGTCCAACTGGTTCAGCCAGAAGAAAAACATAAGTAAATTTGTCGCTAAATCCGAACAGTTAAGTGAAAAGTACGGCGGCTACGCCATTAGCCTTAGCCTTTGTCTTCCTTTTTTAAGACATGTCACTCCTTATGTTATGGGGATGAATCGCATGCCTTACAAAAGATTCGCAATCTTCGCTTACCCATCCGCATTTGTATGGACACTCATCTACTTTATTATTGGTACGTTCGTAGGAGATCAAGTGCAAGACCTCTCTGATCACATTTACAAATATTTAATCTGGGTCATTTATGCCATCATTGTCATCGTTGTTGGTTTTATCATTTATAAATATTATAAAAGCAAACAACAAAAGGATCATATCGAACGGCCAATGTAGCCGTTACAGATTCAAGAACCATCGCAAGCCGCGGTGGTTCTTTTCTATTCCTAGCCTTATGCCTGAAAATTAGATAATACAAGATAACTGGCGAATTCACTGGATGTAATCGCTTTCTCAAGATATCGAGCCACGTTGTTTTCACTTTATTTGTTGTATAATAACGAACAGTGTGCAACGGCCCCGACTTTTCTGCGAGAGGAAAGTCAACCAATATCATTTTCATGTTATTGGTGTCAATAAAATTAGACAAATGACTGCAATTTGGGAGGTTTATTTGCTTTGCTTGAACAACTAAAAAAATCATGGTTTTCAAATGTACGCGGTGATATTTTGGCGGGCATTACAGTGGCGTTGGCGCTCATACCGGAGTCTATCTCTTTTTCTTTAATGGTAGGTGTCGGGCCAATGGTTGGATTGTACGCCTCCTTCTGCATCGCTGTCATTATTTCCATAGTTGGCGGCAGACCCGGAATGATTTCCGCTGCGACAGGAGCGATGGCGTTACTGATGGTCTCTCTAGTTAAAGATCATGGCATCGAGTATTTGTTCGCAGCTACGATTTTGGCGGGTGTATTGCAGTATATTATGGGCGTGCTCAAGCTAGGGCAGCTTATTCAATTCATTCCGCAATCCGTCATGCTCGGCTTTGTCAATGCATTAGGCATCCTCATCTTCACTACCCAGCTTGTTCATTTTGTGGGTGCTACTTGGATCATGTATGCACTTGTTGCTTTAACATTAGTCATTATCTATACGCTGCCTAAATTCACAAAGGTTATACCTTCACCACTGGCTGCAATTATTATCGTTTCCATTATAGCCGTTGCCATCGGCGCGGATCTCAAAACCGTTGGCGACAGAGGTTTAATCGAAAGCACATTGCCGCTGTTCCATATTCCGGATACGTTATTTTCGCTTCATACGTTGTGGATCATATTGCCGTATTCCTTCTCACTCTCTATCGTAGGAATTTTGGAGTCGCTTTTAACAGCTTCGGTCCTTGATGAAATGACAGATACCACAAGCAACAAAAACAAAGAGGTACGCGGTCAAGGCATTGCAAACATGGTGACAGGCTTCTTTGGCGGAATGGCAGGCTGTGCATTAATTGGTCAATCGGTCATCAATGTGAAATCAGGCGGCCGAACTAGACTTTCCACCTTCGTAGCTGGCTCGTTCCTGCTCTTTCTTATTATGGTATTAAGCGATGTCGTCAATAAAATTCCGATGGCTGCTTTAGTCGGCGTCATGATTATGGTATCTATTAGCACATTTGATTGGAAATCAGTATTTCATATTCATAAAGTCCCACGTACCGATGCGCTTATCATGATCGTTACAGTAGTAATTGTTCTTATCACACATGACTTGTCAAAAGGCGTATTTGCTGGAGTTGTGCTAAGTGCATTTGTATTCGTTGGTAAAATGGCGAAAATCCGTGTTTCCATCGCAGGCGAACGCTCGAAAAATCTTACTTATCACGTAACCGGACAGTTGTTTTTCGGGACAACCAGTCGTTTTGTGACCCTTTTTAATTATAAAGATGATCCAACACATGTGACCATTAACTTTAGCGGCTCGCATGTATGGGATCAATCCGCAGTGACCGCCATAGCGAAGGTTAAAAACAAATATGAGCAGCTGAACAAAAAAGTTTCATTTACGGGGCTCAATGAGGAAAGCAAACTAATTATACGTCATTTGGGCTTAACTTCATCTGGCGGTCATTAACAAATAAAGCTCATGCAAGTGCACCTGTCGGTGTGCTAGCATGAGCTTTTCTAATCATTTTCTATTCCTGTTTTTCATCCTTAACTAGCTTTTCCTTGGCTGTATCGATGAAGAAATCAAACAGCTCGTCATCTTCCTCTAACAAATCCTCAAGTGCCAGCAGCTCTTCTTCCTTGCCTGATTCATGAAGGAAAAACAAGCCATAACCCCACTCTTTGCCTCGCTTGCTGTGCAGTGCAATTTCATACTCATTCTTATGTCCTTCTACCCCGAATTGAACATTGCCTACGTAACCGTCTTCTTTCGAATACGTCATAGTAGCCTGTATTACATTGATGTTAATCACTTCTGTTCTTCCTTTCTCATCGTTCATTACGGTGCGAGCTGATTGATTTGATTTAACAGCTCGTTAATTTTGTTGATCGTATCTGGAATACCCGTCGATTCAAAAGCGGCTCTACCCTGCTCAATATTCGTTAGAGCTTGATCGATACCCTGCTGCAGCGTCGCGTTGTAATCGGCAATCGATTGATGGATATCTTTTGCGTAATCAGGTACCTGCAGTCCTTCATAATGGACAACCTGTTCCTTCAAAGCAAGAAGCTTCTCCTTTAAATCCGTTCTTTTGTCCAAATCCGTCACTGCTTGCTCTGCAAGTGTATTCATATCTTGTCCGAAATCCGTTAACGTTTGTAAGTAATCCGTCGTTTCTGTTGCAAAATTTACCGTTTGACCTACTTGATCAATAATACCACACCCAGATGTCATTAGCATTATGGAGAGCAATATTATCGAAACGCCTCGTTTAATCATAAGCAACCTCCTTGTCATAATCATCCTACTACCGAGATGAACGCCTATTCGAGTTGATGCATACATTACTGTACGATTAACAGCTCATGCTGGTTTCGTGTATGTCACAAGGAGATGATCGAGATGGATATTCATTTATCGGCGATTCACTGGGTTTATTTGACCTTTATTATCGCAATCATTGGATTTATGCTGATGCGACGCGATACAACGCTTATTTGTATTGCCGGAATCTTAGGAATTGGAATACTAGCAACCACATCGGCAAGCGGTTCTGTAAGCGGTATTTTTAACAGCTTTATCTTTGCCATAAAAGAATTGCTGGGAACGATTTTAATTATATCCATCATCGTCGCCATGAGTCGTATCCTTATTCGAACCGGTATAAACGAGATTATGATATCTCCGTTTACCCGTTTTCTTAGAACGCCCGCGCTCGCCTTCTGGGGAATCGGCTTAATTATGATGGTAACCTCATTTTTCTTCTGGCCTTCGCCAGCGGTTGCACTCATCGGTGCCGTCTTACTCCCTGTAGCTTTACGTGTTGGGCTGCCTGCACTCGGAGCGGCAGTCGCTATGAATTTATTCGGACATGGCATCGCCTTGTCTGGTGATTATATCATCCAAGGCGCACCGAAGCTTACTGCAGATGCTGCTGGTATTCCTGTCAGCTCCGTCATGCAGGCCAGCATTCCGTTAGTCATTGTCATGGGGGTTGTCACAACCGTTGCTGCCTACTGGATCATGCGACGTGATCAGAAACTTGGTACATGGCGTGATGGACTTGTCCTTTCAGCCGCAGGGCCAGATTCGTCAAACGACCCCAGCTTCGATGCCGACCGCAATGCGCTGTCACTGAGTACAAAGCGCTGGCTCGCAGCACTTATTCCTTTGTTATTCGCACTTGATGTGGCAGCCATGTTCGTGCTTAAGCTTCAAGGCGGTGATGCCACTGCGCTGATTGGCGGAACAGCCATACTCATTATGCTGTTCATTACAATGCTGACACACCGTGGCAAAGGGTTCGAGAAAACGACTAGTTATTTAATTGAAGGCTTCCTATTCGGCTTCAAAGTATTTGGACCGGTTATACCGATTGCGGCTTTCTTTTACTTGGGCGACTCTGGTTTTCTAGCCATGTTCGGCGACAAGCTTCCTGAAGCGTCGCATGGAATAGTTAATGACCTCGGTATTGCCCTTGCTCATGTCGTACCCGTTAATGGAGTTGTTGGCTCGATTACGTTAACAGTAGTCGGAGCTGTGACCGGCCTTGATGGTTCAGGCTTCTCTGGTATCTCGCTTGCAGGCTCGATCGCGCAGCTCTTTGGCCACGCTATAGGCTCTGGGATTGCCACTTTGACTGCTCTTGGTCAAGTTGCTGCAATCTGGGTAGGCGGCGGTACAATCATACCTTGGGCGCTTATCCCTGCTGCAGCCATTTGCGGGGTAGATCCGTTTGAACTTGCGCGTCGCAATTTAAAACCGGTGCTCATCGGTCTTTGTGTGACAACGATCGTTGCTATGTTCTTGATTTAGATCGCTTTCGTTGACGATAAAATACGGAGATGAGTGATACTACAGCAACACCGCCAAGTCCTATGTACCAGCCTTGTGCAAATGAGCTTTCCGTTTTCTTAACGGGGATATCAGGCTGCGGCGGCAATGAACCGATGCCCAGCAGCTTGATATGTTGATTTGCTTCACTATGCAATAGTGTCGCGCTGCAGAGTGCTTGTAGCGATTTGCCAGTTGTTTTTGCGTAAACCAAATAACGTTCTCCTACTTTAAACGTATAGCCGCAGCTGTCTTTGCTTTCAGGCGTTTTCACTTCAAGCGTTGGAGCAACATGTCCTTTCCACACTTCATTGACTTGGAAGCTGGCTTTGACCGCTCTCTCAGAGGAGCGAAACAAGGATTGTGAGGATGTTTTAACGGAAGTTGCCGTTCCTTCAAACACTGCGTCACTTTTGATTTTGCTTTCCTCCACCGTACCTGGCTTTACGCAAGAACAGGCTTGGACATTCGATGGGATAATCAATAAGCTGCTGATAAAGAATATAGAAATTATTCCAACTGTAAGTATAAGTTTTTTATTGATCATATCTACTCCCCCAACCTTTTCTCTATAGCAGGCATTTATGCCTTTAGGTTAAGACGGTTTCTTATGGGAAAATGTTTCATTTATAGCAATAAAAAAGCTGTTTCTCCGTAGTAGAAGCTACGGTCGAAACAGCTTTTTTTGATTGTTATCCTTTTACCTTTTGTTTTGTTTCCTCTACAAGTGATACTTTTGCTGGCCAGAACGCTCTCTTGCCCAGTAAAGTCGTAATAGCCGGTACGAGGAATGGACGAACGATAAAGGTATCCATTAATACCCCAATCGCTGTAATGAGGCCAAACTGGACAAGCACTTGGATAGGAAGCGTAGCAAGCACAGCAAACGTAGCGGCAAGTATAAGTCCTGCTGAAGTGATAACGCCACCCGTTTCACTAACGCCTTCTTTGATGGCTTGCTTCAGCGGCAGCGTTTTGCTCTTTTTCCAAATGCTTGAGATCATAAATATATTGTAATCTTCACCAAGCGCAATGAGGAAAACGAAAGCATAAAGCGGAATTGCACCTTGAATGGCATCAACGCCCATGATGTAATGCAGGATCACCCAGCCTAAGCCAAGTGCAGCTGCATACGACAGCAATACAGTGCCGATTAAGTATAATGTTGCAGTAATGGATCTTAAATAAGCAAACAGCAGAATCATGATAAGTCCGATAACTAAAGGAATAATGACATTATTATCATGATCCGTCAGCACCTTGGAATCATATTGCGTAGCTGTCTGGCCAGCGATCCATACTTTTTGATCAGCCTCAGCAACGTTTCCATTCGTAAGCGCAGCTTCTGTTGCAGCTCGGAGTAACGGAATCGTCTCCATTGCTTCCTGGGAATATGGATTCGTATTCAAGATGACCGTATACGAAAGTAAATTAGGGTCATTAACGCTCGGCTGCGGCTCCTGAACATGATCTACAAGCGGTACAGCTGCAAGCTTTTCTGCTAACTCAGGTACTGCACCATCCGTCGCAGCAACCACTGTAATCGGTGCTAAATCTCCTGGCGTAAATGACTTCGAAATCACTTCAAAACCTTCTCTTGAAGGCATATCTTTTGGAAAAGAAGACAATAAATCATAAGTAAATTTAATTTGACTGGAGAAACTTGCGAAAATTCCTAATATCAAAACAGAGGTGATAACGACCATCCAAGGCTTCGTTATCACGAGATTTCCAATTTTGGAGCCTAGCTTTTTCTCCGAATTCGGCTTGCGGTACACTTTTCCTTTTTTGTCCGCATGTGCATGCCCCATCGCATCTGTACGCGGGATAAACGGGTAAAATGAGGCTCTTCCAATAATCGAAAGCAATGCCGGAACCAGCGTCAAACTTGCGATTCCCATAATAAGGATCGATAAGCTGAATGGAACTGCGAACCGATCATAAGCACCGTACTTAGCCGCAAGCAAAGCAAGCAAAGAAAGAACTACCGTAAAGCCGCTCATTGCAATAGCACCCGATGCGTCTTTGAACGATCGTTTTAGTGCTTTCATTTTGTCGCTTTCACGAGTAAGCTCTTGACGGAAATGCGAGATGAAAAATAAACAATAATCAGTACCTGCTCCGAATAAGAGCACAGTCATAATGGATATAGCTTGACCATCCACCGTTATCCAGCCTTCACCTGCCATAAAGCCAAGCAATGGTCCTGTAACAGCATAAGCAAATCCAACCCCAATGAGTGGAATGATAGCAAGAATCGGTGAGCGGTAAATGAGGAGCAGCAAGACTAGTACGATAAGTACTGTTGCGATCATCAGTGATACATCCGCTCCTTTGAACAAATCGGTTGCATCAACCGAAATCCCAACAGGACCGCTGACACGTACGCTTAATTCAGCAGCATCATGGATAGGTACGGAAAAAGGTTCTTTACCTGATGCTTCTCCGATGATAGCTTTAATGGACTCAATATTTTCCTTCAAAACTTCAGTTTCTGTTGCTTCACCGAACTGAATCGGCTGAACGAGTGTCGTTCCGTCTTCTGAAGCAAATTTTTGCAAAGCAGGTAAAGACATTTGATGAAGAGGTATAACCTCGCCTTGCTCTTTCAACGGATTTTCAACAATCTTCTGCGTCGTTTTTTGAATAAGCGCATAATCCGCTTCTGTTAAGCCGCCTTCTCGATGCCAGACCACCAATGCTGGAATGCCAGAGGAGCTTGGAAACTTATCCTTTATTAATTGATCAGCGACAACGGACGGGCTGTCAGCCTCTAGGTTTGGAGCATTGCTTACTTCTTTGTCGCCCACAGCTGGCAGAAATACAGTTAGCAGCCCGGCTAATACAATCCACGCAACTAATGTTATCCACCTTGTACGTCGTCCAGCGACCATTCCTGCTAATCTTTCGATCATTTGACAAATCCTCCATTTCACATTACGACTAATATCGTTTAAAATTAACTCATGCGATAATTTAATTATATATACCGAAAGGTTAATTAATCAATTCATATTTATTACAATTTGATGAATGGAGGGCATGTCGATGAGCGAGGACCAAATAAAACGCAAACCAGGCCGGCCCAAAGGCACAGGTTCAATTCAGACGATGCAGCAAATTTTGCGCACAGCAGCCTTTTTATTTATGGAGCAAGGTTTCGAAAAAGTTTCATTAGAAAGTGTAGCCCAAGCATGCGGGGTTACTAAAGCAAGCGTTTATTATTATTTTAATAATAAAAGCGTTTTGTTCACGGAATGTCTTCAATTTGTTCTAAAGATGGCTTATGATCAAACTTCAAAAATTGTTAGCAGCACCGGGTCGCTGAAGGAAAGAATGCTTGTTGTTGCTGAACGCCATATGAACAATGCTCATGTTGAGTTTGAAACGATGATGCGGGAAGCTTCCAGCGGTTTGACTGAGGAGCAAATTACGAGCATTCGTACGAGCGAGCAAGCGATACACGAATTAATTGGGAGTGTATTTCAGAAGGCAATGGACGAGGGCGAAATCAAACGGGGTGATTCGATGCTGCTTGCTCATGTCTTTACAGCTATGTTGACGGTACGAAACCGTAAAGAAATCATTAATAATGAAAAAACAGTGGAACAAGCCGCGTTCGAAATCGTAGAACTATTGTGGGCAGGACTTGAACCTCGCTCGCAATCTTATTAATTGGAGGTTTTTTAATGCTTAAAACCGCAATGGGTCGTCTGCGGGTCGTTGGTTTCATCGAAGGGTTATCTTTTCTATTACTTCTTTTGATAGCAATGCCCCTCAAATACTGGGCTGATATTCCAGAACCCGTGACTATTGTAGGCGGACTTCATGGCCTCTTATTCGTTCTTTATATCCTTGCTGTCTTCCATGTATGGATTAAACACCGCTGGTCGATTCTCAAGGCAGCAGCAGCGTTTATCGCAGCTTTCCTTCCGTTTGGCACATTTATTCTTGATAAGAAGCTGCTTCGCGATCAATAAGTTAAAGAGGTTATTCCGAGCAATTGGAATAACCTCTTTTTGATAATAATGGAAGAAATGATGTGATCTAGCCCTCAAAGCATGATAGAATAAATGTAAAATTAAAGGAGAGTGTTTCATAATGGGTATTATTATGAATAGAGTAGGAGCAATCTTTGTTACGGTTAGCGATATTGAAAAAGCTCGTGAATGGTATTGCTCCATTCTTGAATTGGAGCCTACCTATGATATCATTGCAGGTCATTTATGCTGTATTCCTTTAGATAACAACGGCCAAAACCTTGTTTTAGACAGTAAAATTTATACAGAAGATACTTATGCAAGAACACCTATTTTTCATTTTAATACGGATGACATCCATGCTGCTTTTCAATTCATGCGTGATAAGAATGTAGAGCTTGTAAGCGAAATTGAACATGGTCACTTTTTCAGCTTTAAAGACCCCGACGGAAATTTGCTGATGGTTTGCAAATGCTAGAAAAATTTTTCGGTGAGAATAAAGTATTGGACTGGAGTTGTTGGTCTAGCAAAGTTTTTGAATTGAAGAATCGTCAGCTTTTGAAAAATTTGATTTAGACTACACCATAAATATAAAGCAGCGACAGACCAAGACTTGATAATAAAGTCTTAGACTGCCGCTTTTGAAATTAAACTAATTTTACCCGTTAGTTCAATAGAATCAACAGTTTCAGTCCGATGGTATCCTCTTGTCTATGATTCAAGTCACCACTTTCAATCCTATTATAAAATACTTATAAATCCCACTATAGCCAAACGGCCAAAGCGGATATAATCTTACTCTAAATTACTGGAGATAGCACTCCATACTCGGCCCACTGCTCTTTTGTCGGGCCGTAAAGATCCGGCACACGAAGGCCTGCCTGACGCATCAGGACTGTCATCTGACCACGATGATGAATCTCATGCTTTACGAGAATATCCAGCATTAAGCCGTTTGGCCATTGATCACCATACATATCGCTCATGATCAGCAGATTCTCATCTTTCCAACTGGACTGTATAGCATCAAGGAGCGCTTGTGAGGTCCTCTTATAGACTGACGCGATGTCTGCTGCCGAAGCTGGCACCGGCATATCTTCGCCCGGTCCTTCGAAAGACAGTCCCGTCCGAGATGGCATTTCGTGCAACGTCTGTACAAGGTGCCATGCAACACGTCCAAGCGTTCTATGATCGCTTGATATCTGTTGGCCAAGAGACTCATCGGTCAGCATCTCCAGTGTCCGCATTGTTGCTTCCGTTTCATTTTGCCAAGTTGCGGTAAAATCTTTAATGTGTTTATACATATCCAACATCTCCTTTTTGTAATGGAATCAAGTTTATTATACCGAACACTAGTTCGCAAGTAAATATTTACATTTACTTAAACTACCCCCGTTAACCAAACAAAGCTGCCGAAAATCATTGCGCTAATCCCAAAATATAATTAACTACGTATGGTTAATACTTTTGATCAATTTGTTTACGCTAGCCTGCCCGTTAGCGTAACGAGCTTTGCAATCAAACCTTCTACTTAAGTGATTTTAAGTAAAACATTATCCCTGCTCTGTCTACATTAGAAAATTGCAAAGGTTCATCATCCATCAAACGTCTTAATTCGTTTACTGAAATCCATCGTGGGTACTTAGTATCATCACCGGAAGATAATAACTCCCCTTGCACTTTGCACCGGAAATAAACTCCAACTGAATCGAAAGGACCCTTTAATGTTTGATAAGCTCCAAACGGTCTTATACATTCCACGTGGAATTCTGGGTCGATTCCTGTTGTATCGACCCGTGTATCCTCGCCTTCAATTTCAACTACATCCAGTCCAGTCTCTTCCTTAACTTCCCTTATTAGAGCTTGTGTTAAAGATTCATATTGCTCAATTCTGCCACCAGGAAGTTCAATTTTTTTCGCTTCACCCGCTTTATCCCTTGTTTGTACTACTATTTCTAATGTTCCGTTTACTATTCTTTCAATTATGGCACGAGAATTTACTAAAAACATTTGTATCAACCCCATTTCGCACTATTAAATTAACCAAAATATGGTTTTGCTATAATGGATTATTCTACGCGAGCTTCAAACTATCCTCCCTCTATGGAGAATAGTTTTTCTCTTAAATTCGCTTGTTTTCGTAGGTTTTGAACGTTTTTCTTTCGTACCCCAGACAACCACTGAATGGAATCAGGTTGTAGAGGATGTAAAATATAGGGCGAAGAAAGTGCAAAAATATATCCATCCAGACCACTCGTTTTAAAAAGTGGACATTCTGGAGATATATGGTCGCACCTTTGGATCTCCACTTAGGCTCATGGCGGTCAACCCTCCCATGTCTCACAGAGTCTTCGCTCCCACATTCCTTCATTCAACCTGTCCATGAGGTGGAGGTCGGATATTGCTGCGAGGGCAGGATCTTTCTCCGTATGATAGTTCTGTTCCGACTCATCCGTGCTTCAATTGTTTGTACCTTTTATTGATGTTCGACGTCTATGAAAACTTTGAAACTAAGCTGCTAACGACACTGCCGTGTACCTTGGGATATCCTGCAACATCTTTTTTTTCACTGAACTGATGCCCCTTCTTCAAGACCCCAAATAGAATTCGAATCAGCTTGTTGCATAGCGCAATGATCGAATGCATCTTTTTCAAGGGATTATCTAGTCGTTTGGTATAGTATTGATGCAATGCCTTAAACGCACAGTTCTTAGCCACCAGTGGCATCATGACACGAAATAGCAGCGCTCGTAGTCGCTTACGACCTCGCTTCGTGATCTTCGTTTGTCCTTTGTGTTTACCGGACGTGTTTTCTTTTAGGTTCAAGCCGGCGAGCTTAATGATTTGTTTCGGATGCCGGTAATACGTAATGTCACCAATTTCAGCGAGGAAACCGGCTATAATTTCCCGGCCAATGCCTTTTATGTCCAGTAATTGCTTCTCATGGGGGATTTGCTCCAAGAGCTTATCCAGCCTTGCCTCAAGCTCTTCAAACTTACTCTCAAGCAACTCGTACTGCGTTAACAACAGTTGAAGCTCAAGTTTTGCTAGTGCGGTCCCTTCTCGTAAACCAACAGAACGGCTTGCCGCTGCTTTCAGACTTCTCATACGCTCCATGCCGAGACCTCGCTTGGCAACCTTTCTGAGGTGACTTAGCAAGGTTTCCTCAGACTCAGAAACCAGCTCATGCGGCAACAAACAAAGACTGAGCATTTGGCGTGCTGACTTGCATTCCCTGTCCTTAAATACCGTGAGGAACTCTGGAAAGTACCGATCCAATCAGTTATGGACGCGGCCTTGCACCACACGCAGGTCAGTCGACATATGATCGCGAATTTTCATCGCTTCCCTTAGTTAAACATAGATGCCCTGGGGAAGGTTGGGTACGGCGTATCTCCCGTCTTTGACGAGCTGTGCGATGACTTTGGCATCTTTTATGTCATTCTTGGTTGGTGAATTGTCATCCAATTCTTTGCTTTACTTCACGTGGAGTGGATTAACCACAGCACACGTAACGTGCTGTTCTCTTAGAAAATGGGCCAGGTTCAGCCAGTAGTGACCAGTCGGTTCCATGCCAACAACGACATTCTGGAATTCCTGCTCTGTTGCAATCTTTTCGAACCAGCTTACGAACATTTCGAAGCCTTCTCGATTATTCTCAAACGTAATGGGCTTCCCGAACTCGACTCCGCGGTAGTCTTGTGCCCTGGCCACATGTTTGAATTTAGCAATGTCTACACCGACAATTAAGGTAGAAGAAGTAATTTGATTAATGCGTTCATTTTGAATAGAATTCATTTTGTAGTCTCCTTGGTTTGTATTTGGATCCGGTCGCTGGCGAGCATCTGGGACCCTCATACATCATAACAAGGAGTCTTTTTGTTTCTCAAAACTCGTATTTCTTCATTATAGGAATGCTGCCCGTTAGCTTAATAAGAAGAGCAGGCCACTGTAGCGCCTGCTCTTCATGAGCGTTATTCAACTATCGTTCTTCGTTAGTTCAATCATTTCCTACTTTCTTCTTCAAACTTCTTGATTAACCCTTGGGACCTTTTCATTGCTTCCTGCCTGTCTTTCGCTGGTGCTGTAATCATATATCCGTTTGATGGGGACCACTGGCCATCATCATTCATAACTTTAATTGTAAATTCAGAGAATTTATTATCAGTATATACCAAACCGTAAGTAAAAATATTAGACTCTATTCTACCTTTATCATCTATGATTCGAAAACCGGAAGAAATAGTTGTAAAATTATAACCATCGTAATGCAACTCTAATTTTGTTCTATCTTTAGGAATTTGAGGAACCTTACTTCCTTCAAAGTCAATTTCACCTTTAAAGCTTCTTTTTCCATTTATATGATTTTGTATTTTCCCATCAAGATGTACGTTTATATGCTCGGTTATTCCTTCCGTTCCTAATTGATAATATACACCATTGATGGTCTCTGAGTACTGCTTAGGTATCAAGTACCAAATAGAGAATACACTTAGAATTATTGCAAATGCAGCAAGTACAACAGTAATTTTTCGCTTCATTACACACCCCCTTTATTTTTTAGGCTCTTCCTTTAATAAACGTAAACATACTCACTAAGTTGCACTATCCTGCCCGTCGCTTAATGAAACATCGTCAATCTAATACTTTATTTGCACAGTCTAAAACTTTATTTTCTTCTGACAAGAATAGCTAGCTGCATTGATTATAGGTCTATCCAAAACCTTTTAATAATATTGCCATTTTCCTCTACGAATTCTGATTCCATCACGCCGCCGTTTTTTAAAATCGTTTTTTCTGAGCCGATATTCCCTTTATCACAAACAACTAGCACTTTTTGATGGCCCCAACCTTTTAACAGCTCCAACGTATTTGATAATATGATATTGGCATACCCTTTTCTTCTCTCCGATGGACGAACGCCATATCCGATATGGCCGCCTTGATTGAGCAGTTTTTCATTTAAGCGATGCCGAATATTAACCGCTCCTACAATTAAGTTGTCCTCACTTAGGAGCCAATAAGTGGAATGTGGAACACGATCACTGCTTGATATTTTAGATTCATTATCTTCAGCATACAAAAAATCTATCATGGCATTAAAATCTTCCGGTTCTCTCTCAATGACCCACGGAACCATGTCTTCACCGCTCTTTATCCAGTCCTCATAAAAGGATATATACGCGTCGCGGTATTCGATCGTTGGTTTAATTAATCTCGCTGATTTTGGCATAAGCACGCTCCACTCCGATGATTTTTACCAAATTAACACATTTAATGAATAGGGTCAATCTTATTCCATCAATGATTCATCGTGCTCTTCATAACAAAGAAGACTAAGGCATATCGCCCTAGTCTTCTTTTGCTTAAATTATACTTATATTAGTTATGGAATTGTTGACCATCATGAACAGCCTTTACATAACCCGCGCGGATTACGAAATCTCCGAAATGCTCGCCCGTTTCCCGTTCCTTCGCATACTGATTAATAATCGGTTTTAAAGTATCGAGAATTTCGGTCTCATCGATATTTTCACGGTAAAGCTTGTTTAGTCTATCACCTGCATAGCCCGCGCCCATATACATATTGTATTTGCCGAGTGCCTTGCCGATAAATGAGATTTCTCCAAGCGCTGGTCTTGCGCAGCCGTTCGGGCATCCAGTCATCCTAATGTTGATCTCCTGGTCACGCAGCCCTGCTTCATTAATAATCGGCTCCAGCTTATCGATCAGTGTTGGAAGGTACCGTTCTGCTTCCGCCATAGCAAGACCGCAAGTCGGCAACGAAACACAAGATAATGAGCTTCGGCGCAGCGCAGAGTGCTGCGTACCGTCCGTAAGTCCGTATTGCTCTGCTAGCTCCGTAATTTTGCGTTTCTTCTGGCTGCTAACATTACCGATAATAAGATTCTGATTCGGAGTAATGCGGAAGTCGCCTGTATGAACTTTGGCGATTTCGCGTAAACCCGTCATTTGCGGGTTGCCTTCTTGATCTTCAATACGTCCGCTCTGGATAAACAACGTCAAATTCCATTTGCCGTTGCTTCCCTTCAGCCAGCCATAACGGTCTCCGTTATTTTGGAATTGATAAGGACGTACCTCTTCAAGCTGCCAGCCAAGACGGTTTTGCAGCTCGGTTTTGAACCATTCAATACCATGACGGTCAATCGTATACTTAAACCGAGCGTTTTTGCGAACTGAACGGTTGCCATAGTCACGTTGAATCATAACGGTCTTCTCGGCAAGCTCGACAATACGCTCCGGCGGACAGAAGCCAATCACTTTACCAAGCTGCGGATAAGTCGTTGTATCGCCGTGTGTCATCCCCATACCGCCGCCAACGGAAATGTTAAAGCCCTTCAGCTTGCCATCTTCCACGATTGCAATGTAGCCGATGTCTTGAGAGAATACATCCACATCATTAAAAGGCGGAATCGCAAATCCGATTTTGAACTTACGCGGCAAATATACAGGTCCGTAGATCGGCTCTACTTCCGCTCCATCCTCTTTACCATCGATTACTTTTTCTCCATCCAACCAAATTTCGTGATAAGCGCGAGTACGCGGCGCCAAATGATCATTCACTTGACGTGCCCAGTAGCTTACTTCCTCATGATGGTTCGATTGAAAAGGATTTGGACTGCACATAACGTTCCGATTGACGTCACCGCAGGCAGCAAGTGTAGTCATCAGCTCGCTATTGATTTTTTGAAGCGTAGGCTTCAAATTCCATTTCAAAATGCCATGCATTTGGAACGTTTGACGTGTCGTGAGTCGCAAAGTCCCGTTGCCGTACTTGTGAGCTAGTTCATCCATGGCAAGCCATTGATCAGAGGTTGCTACACCGCTTGGCAGTACCACCCGGATCATGAATTGGAATGCCGGCTCCAGCTTCTGCTTTTCACGTTCATTGCGCAAATCTCTGTCATCCTGCATATAACTTCCATGAAACTTCAACAACCGATTGTCATCCTCAGGCAAACCGCCTGTAATCGGATTGCTCATCGTTTCTACTAATGCGCCGCGCAAATAGTTGCTTTCGCTTTTGATATGCTCAACTTCACTTGGCGGTCCACCGATAGGTTTTACCAACTGCTCTTTCGCCATTGTTGCTGTCTCCTCTCGCAATCATTCAAGTACTCATGTTGTTATCTATTTATTAATAAACATCACGTTGGTAGCGTTGTTGATCCTGCATATCATTCAAATAAGCAGCCGCTTGCTCAGCGCTTAATCCGCCCTCTTGCTCTATGACAGTTAATAGAGCCGTATGGACATCATGTGCCATATGTTTCTCATCACCGCAAATATAAACATAAGCGCCAACTTGAAGCCATTCGAATAGTTCACGGCTCTTCTGCAGCAAACGATGCTGTACATATACCTTCTCTTCCGTATCGCGGGAGAAAGCCACATCAAGTTTGGTCAAGACGCCGTCTTTAAGCATTCTTTGCCAATCGGTCTGATATAAGAAATCCGTAACAAAGTGGCGATCTCCATAAAACAGCCATGATTTTCCTTCTGCGCCAATTTCCTCGCGCTCTTCAAGGAAAGCACGGAATGGAGCAACACCAGTACCTGGACCAATCATAATAATTGGAGTATTCGTATCCGCAGGCAGCTTGAAATTCGGATTTTGTTGAATGTAGATCGGCAGACTGTCGCCTGGTTGTACACGCTCTGCACAATGTACGGAGCATACCCCATAACGCTCACGACCATGAGACTCATAACGAACAGCTCTCACGGTAAGATGAACCTCATCCTCATTCGCTTTAAAACTGCTGGCAATGGAATAAAGTCTTGCTGGCAGCTTACGCAAGATAGCAACAAATTGTTTTGCGCTTCCTTGCCAAGGCTCAAAATCCTGCAATAAATCAAGTAGATCCCGACCGTTAATGTAGCTTCTAAGCGCTTGCTCTTGCCCTTGAGCTAGCAGTTCACGAAGTGCTGAGTTTGAAGTCAGTTCGGCTGCTTGCGTGATCAGCGGTTTCGTTAGAGCTGTAATTTCATAATACTTAAGTAGAGCTTCACGCAATGAGCCTTGCTCACCGCTCTTATTGATCGGAACAACTTCTTCAGCGTTCCAATTCATTTGCTTAATAATTGCATCCACTAGCTCTGGATGATTTTCAGGATAAATACCAAGGCTATCCCCTGGTTCATATTGTAAATTAGAGCCTTCAAGCGACAGCTCCAAATGACGAGTTTCCCGATCAGATCCGCGGCCATTTAAGTTAATATTCGCAAGAACTTCAGCCTTAAAAGGGTTGTTTCGCGAATAGGCGGATAGTTCTGGTGTTGTTTCGCTGCTTGTTTGCGCTATAGCTGCAGTCGTTCCCGAGGCAGCATTCAAACGATCATTTAATGAGCTGATAACCTCTGCTGACCAGCCAGCAACAGCCTCATCGTAATCGAGATCACAATCTACACGAGGAACAAGACGTTTTGCACCAAGCTCTTCAAGACGTTGATCAAAGTCTTTACCCGTTTGACAGAAAAATTCATACGACGTATCGCCAAGCGACAAGACAGAAAAGCTAACGTTTTCTAGCTGCGGAGCTCGCTTGCTGTAAAGGAACTCGTGGAAGCTCTTCGCATTATCCGGCGGTTCCCCTTCACCATGAGTACTGACAACCAAAAACAGGTTTTCAACTTTTTTCAAATTGTTTGTCTTAAACTTGTTCATTGGCGCAAGTGTCACTTGCAGACCCTGTTCTTCCAGCTTGCGCGATAAGCTGGTAGCTACCCGCTGGCAATTGCCGGTTTGAGAGCCAAACAATACAGTAACCTCGCGGGAAACCGCTGGTTGACTGATAGCCGAAATGACTTCTGCAACTGCTGCTCCCTCGGAGACAGCCTGCACATCCGCACTAATCGTTAACGGACCTGCTGATGCTTGACGAGCAAACAAATAACCTGTCAGCCAAATTTGCTGAGACTCCGATAGTGATGGTACAAGGCGATTCAGAAGGTCAACTTGCTCTTGATTAAAAGGACTGTTCGTTACCTGAAGTTGCAACAATATCCACCTCTCATAAACATAAAATCATCATTAGTTTTCATAGTCATATTTTAAAATTAGTGCTTCAGAAGTGCTTCAATAATTATTAACCTAACATAATCAGACAAATCCATCAACGATGATTTCATGTTCCAAAATTACAATTTTATGGAAAAAGATCGTTATTCATCCACAAAACAAAGAAATCAGGGCAATTTGCCCTGATTATCTCGGATTTATTAGAAAAAATGATCGATTGGATATAAATTAATGATAGTTGATCCAAGCGAATTTTTGCTACATTATATGTAGTTGAAAATCATTCTCGATAATTTTGTCGAAAATCAGTGTTTTCTCCATTTATAAAATAATAAAATAAAAAAGTGCTGCGAGCGCAAAACGATAATAGGCAAACCATGAAAGCCTAATTTTTTTCATCATATTTATGAACGTTACGACCGCAATCATACCTACAACAAATGCAGCTATTAGCCCAATTAGAAAGAGAGGCAAATCCGACATCGTGAGAAACTCTCGGCTTTTAAGTAGGTCTATTCCACTCGCTCCAGCCATAATCGGGACGGATACTAAAAAAGTAAACTCTGCCGCAGCCTTCTGGCTTACACCAAACAGCATGCCGCCAGATATCGTCGAGCCTGAACGCGAGAACCCCGGCCATAATGCGAGTATCTGAAAACATCCAACAGCAAAGGCCTGCTTGTAGGTAATATCATCAAGCTCCTCTGCAGTCGGCTTCTTTCGTATACGATCGGCGATAATCATCAGTATACCACCCGCCACAAGACCAATCAGCACTTTCTCAGCAACGAACAACTCGCCTTTTATAAACGAATGAAGCAGAACAGCACATGCTCCCGCCGGTGCCATTGCAATAATGATGTGAAGAGCATTCAAACCCGAATTTTTGCCTACCTTGAAATTAAGTAAACTCGCAAACCGATTTCGGTATAACACAAGCACAGCCAGCACTGCGCCAAATTGAATGACCACCTCAAAGGTTTTCACTCGATCACCTGTGAAATTCAACAGCTCCGCTGTTAAAATCAAGTGACCCGTTGATGAAACTGGTAAAAACTCAGTAAGGCCCTCCACGATACCCATAATAATCGCATTAATTAGATCGCCCAACGCCCAATCTCCTCCTAGAAATAGACTGAAAATTACTCACTCTATACAAGCCTATGCATGTCCGTAGGTTCCCATTTCATTTTCGATCAAATCGGTATGAATTTCGATTTTTCGGATTCGATTGTCGTCACGTTCACGAATAATGAAGGTCATATTCCCATAGGTCCACGGCTCACCGATAGGAAGCTCGGGCTTCTGATTAAAAAGCCAACCGCCTACAGAATCTACTTCTTCACTTTCAAGATCAGTTCCTGCAATCTCGTTCCAATCACTGATCAGCGCCTTGCCATTAACCAAATAACGCTGCTGCTCAATATATTCGATTTCTTTCACTTCATCCTCATCAAACTCATCACGGATTTCCCCTACAATTTCTTCTATGATGTCTTCGATGGTAATGAGCCCCGCCGTTCCACCATATTCGTCCAACAGAATTGCAATTTGAACGCGTTCCTGCTGCATTTTGCGGAGCAGCTTATTGATTGGCATGACTTCAGGAACCGACATAACGGGCTGAAGCAACGACGTTACGTCGATATCTCGGTTTGTTTCATAGCGGAGAAAAAATTGCTTTGTATTTAATATCCCAATGATATTGTCTTTGCTTCCTTTGGCAACAGGAAAACGTGTGTATTGTTCTCGTATTATAATTTCGAGGTTCTCCGCGCGAGTTTGATCCACATACAAGCAGGCCATATCCGTCCGAGGAACCATAATTTCTCTCGCAAGCCGCTCATCAAATGCAAAAATCCGGTTGACATAGCCATATTCACTTTTATTAATTTTCCCGCTCTCATAGCTTTCCGACAAAATGATGCGGATTTCCTCTTCGGAATGAGCCTCATGCTCATTCGCTGGCTTTAAGCCCAGCAATCTTACCAAGGAGTTCGCAGATCCGTTGAGAAGCCAAATAAACGGATACATCACCTTATAAAAAACGATGATAATCGGAGCTGTAAACTGACTGACTTCTTCCGATTTAATGATGGCTAACGTTTTGGGAGCAAGTTCTCCTAGTACGACATGCAAGTACGTTACAATGATGAAAGAAATGACAAACGAAAGCACCGAGCTCAGCTCGCCTTCGATATGTATCCGATCAAATAACGGGTGCAATATAAGCTCAATCGTTGGTTCTCCCAACCATCCGAGGCCAAGCGCCGTAATTGTAATGCCGAGCTGGCAGGCAGATAAATAACCGTCAAGCTTGCTCGTTACCTGCTCAACCGCTCTAGCATTTTTCATGCCCTCTGCTACCATCTGATTGACGCGGCTTGATCGCATGCGAATAATTGCAAATTCAGTCGCGACAAAAAAAGCTGTAAATACAAGCAATAATACGAATAGTGCAAGCTTTAAAACCATCGTCTTCTCCCTTTTGCAATGGAGATGCTACTAGTAGCCCACCTCAACTGATGCATTAACGATGTATATCAAATCGTTTTTATCATCTTTGTCCGGCAGTACTACACCGCTAGTCGTCAGCATGCCGCCGTGTATGACTTCTACAGTCACTTGTCCATACGGCAGCACTGCTTTTACCTGCTCAACGTCAAGAAGCTCATGATCACAAGGAAGTGCAAGCCTTACCCGCACCTTCATGTTATCAAGCGTTCCTCCTGGCAGTACGGATCGCAGTCCGGGCATCGAGTTATGATGAATCGCGTTTTGTACCGCGCGCACCGATGCCTTTGTAATATTTTGACCGTGTAGATCGCATCCCATGCCTATTTCTATAAAAAATAAGTTGTCCACTTAAATATCCTCTCCTTCAAAGTGAAATTTCATACGTACTAGATGACTTACCATGGAACATCATCGTTATTGCCTGTGCCTTCTCCAGCAGGGGTGTAGCTATATCCGGAATCCGCATCCTCAGCAGGCTTCTTGCTTCCGATACGCGGCATAACATCAACCAGATCAAGCGGCTGGACGAGCTCAACCGGCGACATGCCCTTATCGAATTGGAAGGAATCACCTTCAATTACGACGACGTAACGTCCATTATGTTTGGCAAAATGGATGCTGTCGCCAAAGTCAGCAAGCAGTCCTTTTACAGTAACGTCGCCTAGTTTAAATGTAAAAGGTAAATCCGGCTTCTGCTCAACTAATGCCGCAGCTGCAACTTCTACCTGCTCAGGCGTCCACCACTCCTGAAGGTCGCGCTTCTCGCTTGCCGCCCACACCTCAACCGCATTTTCCTCCTCACGGCGCTCTGAGCTTTCATCCTCTTGCCACTTATCCGCAATATATTGATGAACCATCTCCACCACTTGCTCACCCATGACCTCAGGCAAAGGCTTCTCATAAGAAACATATTTTAAGAAATCTTCAAAATAACGTGCATGCGATGCCTGATGAATTTTTAGCTCCCAATTCTCTAGCATGCCCTCCTCCGGCATATGCGGATACTGAATCGATTTGATGCTGCGAGCAGATATTGCCATCTCCACCTGGGAGATTAAGCTTTTTTCATCTGAAATACGAGCAATCTTAGGCTCAAAATCACATTTCAGCAAAAATAAAAACGGCTCATCGAAATACGTATTAAGCTTGGATAACGCAATAATAAATGCGCCTCCCCTTACTGCACTCGTATCCATGTAGATTCGAACGAGCTCGTCGGCAATGCCGATAAAGCGCTCCTTTGAATCCGCGTCACGCAGCCGCTGAAATAAATTGTAGTTCTGATTGCTGCCGAGTTCATAACCGGGCTCAACCATAAATCGTCCAATCTTCGTTGGCGCGCCTGCTGAGTTTGGATTGCGCTCTACTTTTCTTTTGACGATCCGTTTAAATTCATCATCCAAAAACCTTTGAATTTCACTATCTTCATACGTGTCCTCTTCTAAAGTCTGATAATGTTTAAACCGTTTTCCTGATGATGCGGCACTCTCTTCACCATCGGTATGAATAACGAAAAAGGATAAATATTGCATATTAAAATCCACGTTTATAATTCCTCCAAGCAAGCTGATGTCATCTACTTAGAATAGCATATCTCGCCTCTTCGCGACATCAGATGAGAGAGCCAATCACATTAATCTCGCATCTGAATCTGATAGAATTTCAAACATGTTCCAAGTGCATTTCAAACCCTTGATAATAATATCTTGCACAACATGTACAATGTTTGTAGAATGTTGTGAAGGCTATTTTTGCTTACTATAAGCATTCGAACGAATGAAGGAGAATCTCGACATGACAGAACGTAACACCATGCTACATACGAGTACCCAGGTATTGGACAAGCGAGCTGTTCTTACAGCTATTGAGCAGTCGCTCGCCATGATTGAATTCGATGTTCAAGGGAAGGTTTTATGGGCAAACGAAAATTTTGCGCAAGCCATGGGATATCACTCCACAGAGATGCCAGGCATGCTGCATAAGCAATTTTGTTCGCAACAATTTGTGAATAGCACTGCGTATGCCAAACTCTGGGAAGACTTGCGCAATGGACTACCTTTTCAGAATAAAATTTTGCGGATTACAAAAACCGGAAATGCAATTTGGCTGGAGGCCACTTACATGCCGGTTAGGGACGAAGAAGGCAGAGTCATTGCGATTTTAAAAATGGCAACCGATATTAATGCCCGCGAGCAGGCTACTTCTCAGATGACAGAGAATTTGCTGAAAATGTCCGAGGAGCTGCTCGGCCGTGCCCAAGAAGGGATATCACACAGCCAAGAAGTGGAAGCGGCTATTGAAAGAGTGGCTGTAGGTGCAAGCGATAATATGACTGTCCTTCACCTGCTGGAACAACAAACAAGCTTCATTCGTAAAATCGTTCGTACCATCCGCGATATTGCTTCGCAAACGAATATTTTATCTTTAAATGCGGCAATCGAAGCAGCACATGCCGGTGAGCATGGCCGGGGCTTCAATGTGGTCGCGATAGAGGTCCGCAAGCTAGCTGGTGAAGTCCAGGAAGCAACCAAAGAAGTAAATGGGTATGTAGAAGATATCGTAAACCATGTTCAAGAGGTCGTAAACGGCACCAAACTATCACAAGAGGTCGTTGCGGAAAGCCAGCTGCGCATTCAACGGGCTGTCGATGAATTCATGAGCATTGGGGAAGCGGCGCGGCAGCTGGATATGCAGGCGAAAGAGCTTAAAAATACGATATAGCAATCATCTATCATCTTCAGCATGGCCCGAAATGAGATGAATATGATTCTCCCGTACGGCCTCAAGCTGTTTCTACTCCCCTCACACGAGTAATTATGTAATAAATGTTAAACATTAGGTGCACTATTTTGCTCCTTTATTTCTTCATGCTCTCTATAATTTCGCTAACACAATGTTCGATATCCTTATTTGAGCAATCAAAAGTTCTATCACTATACTTCATGTATAGCGGCACTCTTTCCTCATAAACGTCCTTCAGGCTATTTCCCTTCTTCATTACAATCCCTCTAGTTGTTATGTTTATGAGCCGCCTTTGAATTTCTTCATATGGGACATGCAAATAAACAATGTGCCCAACCTGTTTCAGGGCATTCATAGCTTTATTTGAATAGATAACACTTCCACCTGTAGAAATAATACAATTTTCCAGTTCCAATTCAGAAACGATTTTCTCTTCGGTTTCCATAAATTTGTCGATACCATCATGATCAATTATTTCTTGCAGCAGCCTACCTTCTTGTTGTTGAATAACAAGATCTGTATCGATGAAATCCATTCCTAAAGCTTTTGCAAGCAGCACACCTAAAGTGCTTTTACCCGCACCTGACATACCAATTAGTACGATATTCATATTTTTCCTCACCTTTGTAATGCCTCCATTTTCCCCTTAAAATAAATCGAACTAAACCTCAAAGTAGCACGGCAAGGCTGTCATCCTACCTGCTGCCTCGTTCAGTTAATTGTTCAGATCATTGTTAACCTAATCCTTTACACCATTTGTCAGCCGCTTGTTGATTAACTCATCAATTTGATTGATCGCTTCTTCACTTAAGAAATATGACTTTTGTACTTCAAGATCTGTAATCATTTTTAGAGGTTTGCTATTCCAGTATCGAAATCGTTGCTCCGAGGATGCATATTTTACGACGGATATGTCGTAGTTCGGTCCGATAGCAACAACCTCCCCTGTAGCTCTAACCGCATCTTTTATTGCATCTGAAAATGCTTGAAATTCATTTTTCTCGGTAAGCGTCGCTAATGGTTTAGGCATTTGCTCTAAATCTATGCCATCAGGTTCTATGATAACAATGTCCTTTATCTCATTCACTGGCAATTGCGCCAATGGCAAATTTGCTTCAACTACAGTATTTTCGGAAATTCGGTCTGACGCTGCGGGATCAGACTTTGTGGAACAACCAGATAGACAAACCGCAATAAACAATACAATGCAGACAAGCTTTTGCACGAGAACCCCCTGCCTCTCTAACAGTCAAATTAAAAGTACACACATCTACTTCGACGTATATTAATAATTTTATGTTGCTTGATTTTTGGGGATCACCTGCACAGATTTGCTAGATGTAAGCTTTTATTAGAAATCGTTATGGCCAATAGAAAGAGCAGGCCGATTAGCGCCTGCTCATCCAAATGTATGATTCAAATATCATTTAACGTCAGCTATTAAAAGTCTATCAGTTGGTTACAGTTTACCAAAATTAACATTCCTAAATAGTATGTGCAACCAACATATTGCCATCAGGATCAAAAAACTTCAAAAACCTTCTACCTTCCTCGCCTGGCGGTGCTTGTGGGTTACCGTGTACCTTAACGCCGGCTTCAGATAGCTTTCTGCAAAGCTCATCCATATCCTCTACCTGAAATCCGATGCTTGGAAACGGTTCACCGTTAACTGAAAACGTTGATGATTCCTTATCTGAAGACTGCCATAAAAAGATATGTGTTTTATCTTCCTTAAAGCCTATAATAGCAAATTTACCGAAATTAGCATGTAACGTACAATCGAGATTGGTAATATACCATAAAGCTGCTTCCTCCAAGTTTTTCACTGGAATCTGTACATGACTAATAAATTTTCCCATAAAAGAGCCTCCTTATTTTTTAAGTCTCCTATTAAAACAATCAAGCATTCATAATTTTCTCTGAAAAAGCCAGTTCATCTTAAAATTTGACCTCCACATGCTTAAAATAAAAAAATAGAGGAGATTAGCCCAATTCATGAACTAACATTCCTCTATTTATCTTACTACATTTCATACATTATTTGCTTAATATGGAGCAGCTTGTGCTCGATAAGCAGGCGTTCGTTCCGTATCATCAAAGCTGCGATGCCATATGCCCGTTGTAGCGGGTGACATAGGCGGTATAAGCCATGACCAACGACCGGTCACTGCTCTCCCCTGCTCCTGCTCTTGCTTCTCAAAACGTAGAAACTGCTCCGATGCTGTATGATGGTCAACAATGCTGACGCCCTGCTTTTTGAATGAATGCAGTACAGCTACATTTAGCTCCGTTAAAGCACGGTCCTTCCATAACGAAGTATTCGTTGACATATCAAATTGAAAAAGCTTTGCAACATTCGGCAGCTGATTATAGCGACTGGTGTCCGATAGGTTTCTCGCTCCGATTTCTGTACCCATGTACCATCCATTAAAAGGAGCAGCCTTATACATGATTCCACCAATTTCAAGCTCCATATCGGATATAAAAGGAACGGCGTACCACTGCAATGCGAGCTGCTCGAACTCCTGATTCTCAGGATGCGTCAACGCAACCTCCAGCACGTTCTCTTTAGGCAGCTCATACCATTTAGGCGATTTCCCAGAAAGCGAAATGACTAGCGGAAGCACGTCAAATCGAGTACCTTCACCCTTCCAGCCCAGCTTCTCACAAACAGCTGTAAAGGGTGCGGAGGCAGGATCGCCAATAATAGCGTCTCCTTCGCTATAACCTGCATAACGTACGAGCTGATGATTCCAAATTCTTACGTTATTTTGGGAGTGGCTGGCCGGAAAAATCGTAATAGCCGGCCTAATCCTACCTCCATTTGTTGCATAGCTCATATGTTGGAAGATTCGTTTTGCGGCGTCTAGCTCATCCACTATATCGCGTGCATCGAATACTTCCAGCGTCTGCCAAAACAATCGACCGATACAGCGGTTATTGTTCCGCCACGCCATCTTTGCACCATGCTTAAGTTCTTCATACGTATGTGTATAATAACCAGTATCCTCTAATTGCTTCAGCACTTCATCAATTCGCCGCTTCGCTTCTTCTTCGGTTTTTCCAAGCTCATAATATGCTTCACCTAGGAAAGCAATCGCTTGCTCGGCTATGTTCTTTCTCATGCTGCTCGTCGTCATTATGCTTTCGCCTCATTTTCCCCCAGCTTTATCAATACTCTGCGTTTCCGATACAGCATGGTTGCTGCTTCTGCAACATCATTCAGCATGCCCCGATTGATGAACGCTCCGAATAACATGCCTGCCACAGGTATCATTTGAAATAGCTTCTTCCAGCCAAAATTGTCCCGATAAACAGCAACCACTTCACTCCAGCCCTGCAGCTGCGACAGCATTTGATTGCTTCGGTTCACTTCCTCATAAGCACCGAGCTCATCAAGTATCGCTTTTTTTCCTACAATATCTGAAGAAGCAAATTGCATTACTTTAACTGCAAATACACGTTCTTCCTTGCTTTTTGGATCAAATCCGTAGCAAATCGCAATTTCTTGAATGATCTTCAGCGATAAGCCGAGTATTGCTGGAATATCGATCGCTAATGTAAAAATGCCGCCAATTCCTGTCGTTGCCCCTTGAAGCGTGGCCATTTTCGAACGACTGGATGCCAATTGCTCAGCAGTTAAGTTTAAAATAGACAACGGCATATCAGCCACATCGTTAATGGTCGTCTCTTCATGATTGGCTCCAAGAAGCCCATCGTTCTGAGCAGCATTTTGATGCAGTTTATCAATAACCGAACGCTCCGAAATCAAATATTTCCCGCCATTTTGAATATAGCTTCCGATCTCATCCACTGCAAGTCCTAGTTTTTCCTGTATAAACTTTGGAGTAATTTTGTCGAGCAGCATAAATGGCAAACGCCCAAGCTTTTCCCAAAACCATAAATCCTTCTGATCTTTTTCCCATTTCTCTATTTCAAGCAAAGCAGATTTCAAATTTTCTGGTGAATCCATGACAGTAGGCATCTTCGGGCACGCTCCTTCTCCGCAAGTAATACGCAGAAAAACTGGATTCGGATTCGTCCTTCACATTATTGTTCCAATTTGCGTCCCGTAAACAGCAGCATGACAAAAGAGAACGAAATAATAGCTATCGTCCATGCCCAAGCCATTCCCATTTCACCCGTCTCAACAGCGATGTAAATAGCAGTAGGTACTGTCTGCGTGCGACCTGGTATATTTCCTGCAATCATCAAGGTTGCGCCAAACTCGCCAAGGCCTCGAGCAAATCCTAGCAAGTATGCCGTAGTCAGTGATCGTTTAGCAAGCGGCAGCGTGATATATCTCAGCACCTGCAGCTCACTGGCTCCTGCTGAACGTGCAGAATCCTCAAGATGGCGATCGACGGAAAGAAAACCAACCTTCATCGTCTGATAAACGAGCGGAAACGCAACAATGACCGCCGCGATAACCGCGGCGATCCATGAGAAAACGATAGGCTGAGCAAATAACCACTCATATGCTTTACCGATCCAACTCCCTCGTCCAAGCGTAATGAGAAGAATGAATCCAACGACGGTTGGGGGAAGGACCAGCGGAAGCATGAAGAAGGTTTCTACGATACTTTTGCCTTTAAAAGAATGCCGTGACATGAAGCGCGCTACAAGCATTCCAATAATGGCAACGATAATGCTAGCAATAATAGATACTCTTAAAGAGAGCCATACTGGCGGCAGCCATTCGTCCCAGTTCATAAATAAGTAGCCTCCGGATAGACGTTATGTTGCTGCCTATTATATCGAAATTAAGCTTCGTCGCCCAGCAGTAATGTGAGTTTTCCGCGATAAAACAGCTTAAGCTTATGCAAGGCGCGCGTGCATCCGACGTACAATAGCTTCGCATCAAGCTCAGAATAAGCTTCCTCGCTCGCATCTGCTACCAAAACCGCATCGAATTCCAAACCTTTAGACAAATAGACAGGTACTACAGACAGGCCGCCGCCATATGCAGGCTGCTTGCTCTGCACTAACGAAGCGTCCAAACCTTGCTTAATCAAGAAGTTATAAATTTCTTCGCATTCAATCGCTGTACGGCCAATGACAGAAATCGTCTCATATTCTGACTTCGATTGCCATTCACGGATAGTACTTTCAATGGAAGCTAACCAATTATCGTTTTCAACTGGCACTGCAAGAACGGCATCTCCGCTTCGGAAAACAGGCACCGCAGGTTTGACTTCGCCGATCATGCTTCCTAAAATTTTATTGGCAAATTCGATAATTTCCATTGTCGAACGATAGCTACGATTGAGCTCATAAAAGTCTATCTGCTCTTCATTAAACAAAGTGGTAAGCTCTGTCCAGCTTTGTACGCCTGCGTAGGCATGAATTCCTTGCTGCAAATCGCCTAGCACGGTCATCGATGCTGTTCTTTGACACAGCCGCAGTACTTCCAGCTGAAATGGAGAATAATCCTGTGCTTCATCTATAACGATATGATCGAAAAACTGCTTCGGCAATCCAAATAGCTGAAGCTGGATATAGGCGAGCGGTGCCAAATCCTCCGCAGCAGCCATTTCTTTCTTCAAACGTTCGGCAGTTGCAGCTGCGATAACCTTAGGAATACGGCTCTCAAGCAGTTTTCCGCTGAATAACGAAGCATATAGCTGTAAAGAGGTATAGGCCGGAATTTTTTTGGTGTAGCTATTAAACTTAGTGAGCGCCTTCGCTCTTATTTTTTTATCAACAATCCGCTTCATCTTCAGCTCGGACTCCATCCAGCGACGAATCCGACTAACCAGTCGATCTCGTTTCTTCATGAGCGTCTCTTCGCCATAATCGGTATCATACCACTCGCGGATTTGCTCTGGCGAGAGCTCAAGCCCGTCAATTGGCATAAAAGATGTCGTTGGCACAATTCGTTTCTCAAAGTTGGCGATCCGCTCATCAATAATTGCTTTAAAATCGAGATTCCCTTTAAAACGTCCGGATGCATTCTCCACTTCTGAAGCGGTTCTGCGTTCTTCGAACCAATAAGCCATCGTATCGGAAGGATCGCTGACGGTTACTGCTTTCTCCAGCAGCTCAAGAGACCAGTCACTGAATGTCGTTTGCTGAATATCACCCACGCCTAGCTCTGGCAATACACCGGATATGTAGTCTAGGAACATTCGGTTAGGCGCAAAGATGATCATGCGCTCCGCTCGCATCCGATCGGCGTACTGATAAAGCAAGAAAGCAAGTCTATGCAGCGCAACGGTCGTTTTACCGCTTCCCGCGACGCCCTGTATAAACAACGCTTTGTTACGATCCGCACGAATAATACGGTCTTGCTCGCCTTGGATCGTAGAAACGATATCACGCAGCTTATTATCCTTGTTCTCTCCTAAGCGATACAAAAGGAATTCATCCGTTACCGAGCCTTCTTCTTGGCCGCGTACATAACTATCAACCAGACGAATGATTTCTCCCTGGCGGATCATGAAATTTCGCTTTAAATGGACATATCCTTCAATTTCTCCGTCAGGCGATTCATAGGAAGCTGGCGCTTCTCCGCCTGTGAAGGAATAAAACAAGCTTGCTGCTGGCGCACGCCAATCGATGACAAGCAGCTCATTGCTGCCTTGCTTTGCCACGCCGGCTTTTCCAATATATAGGGGCTTTGTTTCGCCCACTGGCAACTCTTGAAAATCAATGCGGCCGAAATAAGGCTCACGCTTCGATATTTCAAGTCTAAGTCTACGTTCCTCTTGCTGTAAATCGAGCATTTGCTCTGTGAAATCATCGCCTTTGTAGCGTGGACCAATTTCTTGAAGCTGATTTACAATATCATTCAGCGACTCGGTTAATCGATCCTGCTCTTCTTGATAGGCACTTTGAACGGTCATGTCAGTTACCTCCTAAGTTTGTGGTGTGCAAGAAAAAAAAAGAGAAGCCCCAATATACCATAGGAAGGCTTCTCAAAGCAATCAAGAGTTTATCGTCATTCCAATAAGCTTGGCAGCTCCCAGAATGAGCAATATATTTAAGACAAACAGAAAAGGAATTCCTACTGTAAATGAGCGATGTTTTGTTTTATGACGCCATTTTTTCATCGCAAGCCATGTTCCGCCTGCACCGCCAATGGCACTCAGCAAAAACAATCGTTTTTCGGGAACACGCCTGCGCTGCTTCTTAGCGCTTTTCTTATCAAAGCCCATAAGCGCAAACGTGTAAATATTTATAAACAGCAAATATAGTATGACTAAATAAATGATCATTGCTTTGGCACACATCCTCTCAGAATAGGGAGATTTCTCGTGCTTAGGCAGAAACAGCTGAGTCCCTTATGTGTTTCTCGGCTTCGCTCGATTCGTCGGCATCGCTGTGTAAGGATCATCCGGCCAATAATGCTTCGGATAACGTCCTTTCAAATCCTTCTTTACTTCGAAATACGTATTCTCCCAAAAGCTGCGCAAATCACGCGTCACTTGAACCGGTCGCTGCGACGGAGATAAAAGATGCAGTGTAACCGGCAATCTACCCCTTGCTAGTCGTGGTGTATCCGTTAGACCGAATAGCTCCTGTAACCTTACGGCGAGCACTGGCGACTCCGGATCACTGTAGTCTATCGGTATGCGAGAACCGCTAGGTACAACGATATGGGTAGGAACCTGCTCATCAAGCTCCTGTTTTTGCTTCCAGCTAAGCTTGCCTTCAAGCAGCTGAAGCATGGAGAGCTTTTGTAAATCAGCACGGCTCTTCATCCCGAATAGATGCGGCTTCAGCCACTCATCAAGCGTGCCGAGAAGCTCTTCATCTGAAGCATCGGGCCAATCATCGCCAGCCAGCGCCATCAGCTTCATCCTTGCTTTCAACTGCTGCGCCTGCTTGCTCATTGGCAGCATTACAAATCCAGTTTCCTGAATCGCAGAAATCAAAGCATCCGCAACAAGTTGTTCATCCGGTTTCTGAAGAATGCTTTCTTTCATCACAATACTGCCAAGTCGCAATCGTTTCCTTGCACGAACAGCTTGTGCAGCAGCATCCCACTCTACGACCTCTTCAGCTGTTATATAACTACTTAGATAATGCTCGATATCGCTTAGATGAAGTTCAGCCGCTAACCGTATCCGGCTTTCGGAGCCTGTATCATCGAGCTCGCAAGCAGCAAGATAGGCTGAACGTGATAGCGGCTGAAGTTCAGGCAGTACGGCTCCTCTGCCATTAGCTAATAAGTATCGGCCATCGCTGCGCCTTTGAGCGATTCGGTCCGGATACGCAAATGCCAGCAAAATGCCAATCGGAATAGGCGACTTGTGCTGAGCTGTTTTCTCAGAAGCTGTCTCGACAGCGGTTTGCGCTGACAATTTCCGCTCCCATTGATCCGCTTGCGCGATAACTCGGCGTACTGCGCCTCTGCTAGGATGCTCGGAGCTGCCGCCCTTCAGCAGTTTGCCATCTTTTCCGGACAGCTGATATAACAAATCCAACCGAAGCTGCACATCTACATTGCGCTCCTGTGGAAGTAAATCACGTTCGCTTAGCAAAGCTGCTGCATCACATGCCAGTCGCGCAGAACCTAGCTCTGAAGCATGCAAAATCATGGCACCGAGCCGCGGATGCAAACCAAACTGTGCCATTTTCACTCCCGCGGCTGTTGGTTTACTGTCACCGTCTATTGCGTTTAGCTCTTTCAGCAAAGCAACCGCTTGCTCATAAGCAGCTGCAGGCGGCGGCGTCAACCAATTAAGCTCCTGCGGATCTTTTATTCCCCAAATGGCTAGCTCAAGGGCAAGGGCAGCAAGATCTGCCTCAAGCAGCTCGGGTGTACTTTGTTTCGGCAAATATAGATGCTCTTGCTCTGTCCATAACCGATAACAAGCGCCTTTAGCCAACCGTCCTGCTCTCCCTCTGCGCTGATCCGCGGAAGCGATCGAAACCGGCAATGTTTCCAGCCGAGTCATGCCTGTTCTTGGAGAAAACCGGGGAACTCGCATTAAGCCGCTGTCTACAACAACCTTAACTCCTTCAACGGTCAGACTTGATTCTGCAATGGAAGTTGCAAGCACAACCTTGCGTTCGCCATCAGCACATGGAGCAACAGCCGCATCTTGTTTCTCGAGCGGCAAGCTGCCATGCAGCTCCTCTACTCGAGCAAATGAAGATACGCTGCTCTCCATTAACCATCGGGCTGTGCGGCGTATCTCTGCAACACCTGGCAAAAACGCTAATACATCTCCATCAAACGAACGGAGCGCTTCCATAATCGTTTGTGCCATGTGGGGCTCTATAGGTCCCGTAAGCTTTGCTTTCATGTACTGTGTCTCAACAGGGAAAACCCGGCCTTCGCTGCTAATAATTGGTGCATCCTCAAGCAGTTCGGCAATCGGCTCTGCATCCAGCGTTGCTGACATAATAACGAGGCGTAAATCATCTCTCAGCAATTGCTGTGATTGCAAGCAAAGCGTTAAGCCAAGATCGCCATGCAAATGTCGTTCATGGAATTCATCGAACAAGATCGCCCCAACCTGCTCGAGTGCGGGGTCCTCCTGCAGCATGCGCGTTAATACACCTTCCGTCACCACTTCAATACGTGTTTGCGAACTAACCCGAGAATCTAATCTCACCCGATAACCAACCGTTTCACCAGCCTGCTCGCCTAGCGATTTTGCCATAAACTGTGCGGCTGACCTTGCGGCGAGTCTGCGCGGCTCAAGCATTATTATTTTTTTGCTTCCCAGCCATGGCTGATCAAGCAGCGCAAGAGGAACTCGTGTCGTCTTTCCGGCTCCCGGCTCTGCGATCAGCACCGCATTCACACCGCTTTGGAGAGCCAATAGCAGTTCCGGCAATACCTGATCAATCGGCAATTGTTGTTGATTCATGCTGATTGCTCCTTATCTTATCTCAACTCATTTTACGATTCGAATCATTTGTACAACCGGTCTGTTATCCCCAGGCAACGATGCCTTGCTGCCAAAAAGCTGGGACGACCCGTCACCGTCTAGAAATATGCCATCAACCAGCTTTCCATCGCCAACGCTTGATATAATCGCTTCTCTAAATACGGCAAGCGAGTTTTTCGTTTCGCTAACAATTAAATATAACGCCCCTGCTTGATCATACACCGCTGCCGATCGCAAGCGATTGTCATCTGGGAACGGCGCGTTCTCCTTAACCGACTGCTCGATCCAATGCGCATCATCGCCTAAGCTCATGCTAATGCCGCCTTGTGCCCAGAAACGTGTGTGATCCTTCACTTTTATCTCGGACGCTTGACTTGCAACTTGAACGCTTAATGAATCAGAAGCGCCATCCCAGACGAGTGTGCCTCGCTCATATTTTACGTTTTCACTTCCCGTTCCGAAATTGCCAATTTCCTTATTAACCGGAATACTATTTACGACTCCGATGCTTAACAGCTGATTGCCGTAAAAAAATCCGCCGTTAATGCCGACCTTCCCTGTAAGCGTAACATTCGTATTGATTGTTTCCAGCGTGACATACGCGGGCTTTGTTTGCAGTACGTGCAGCTTTACTCCGCTAGGCGATGTCTCTGAAAAATAGGAGTAATGCAACGCTTGCTCAGACTTTGAGAGATTAACCGCATTGCGATTTCCGAGTGAAATAATCATCAAATAAAGCATCACGACTAGCACAAGCATTATTCCCGCCATAATGCCGACTATGGTGAACAGCCGCTTTTTGCTCATCCGAGCAGGTTCTTTCATTTCCATTGCTCTCCAAGCTCCTTAACATTCATTTAAACCAACCTTTGCTTCGGAACCAAGCATACATGCCAAGCCCGATGACGAGCATAATCGTTATGACAGCAAAATAACCCCACGTCCACTCCAGCTCAGGCATATTTTGAAAGTTCATGCCATAAATGCCTGCCAAAAAAGTGAGCGGCATAAAGATCGTCGTGATAACGGTAAGAGTTTTCATAATGGAGTTCATCCGATTGGAGTTAAAGGAAATGAAGCTGTCACGAAGATCTGCCGTCATCTCTCGACTTGAATCCATCATTTCAGTCAATTTGAGCAAATGATCATAAATATCATGATAAAAGGCCATATAAGGCTTCAGCCCGTCAATGCGATCGGAATTCGTTATGCGATACAATAAATCACGCATAGGTACAATCGTTTTGCGCAAACGCAGCAGCCTAGAACGTATGTTGAAAATATCGCTCATAGCGGTTTGACTTTGTTCGTCACCACTACCGATTTCCATATCAAGAAGCTGGTCTTCCAGCTCATGAACCGCAGGGAAATATTGATCAACCAGCTTGTCTATTACGAGATATGCCGCATATAGCTGGCCTTTCTCGCCGATCTTCGTGCTCGATATTAGCTTAGTTTGAGCTTCCTCAATCTCTGGTGATCGCTCATAATGAAACGTAACAATAAACGATGGACCGATGAACATATTGATTTCATTTACGGTCAACGTCTTACGCTCAATTTCGTGCAGCACAAAAAAATGAATATCGTCGTAATGATCTACTTTCGGCCGCTGAAGCAAATGGTAGCAATCCTCGATAGCGAGCGGATGAAAATGAAAAAAGGTATCGAGCAGTCTGCACTCCTCTTCCTTCGGGTTACTAAAGTCGACCCAATACCAGTCAAGCTCAGGCGAGTTTAGATCTTCTATCGTTAAATCAGTTAACCATTGCTTTTGTTTTGTATAACCTACTATTTTAATCAAAGGAAGTTCCTCCGTTCTAAGCGGCACACGATCGATCTTATGACCGATTGTTCAACTATATCATTTTACACGATTTCACAATCGCTGTAATGTAACTCCGCTATTTTATTCCGCTGCTTCTTTTATATTTATCGATGAGCATTCCCTCTAATTGGCGCCTTGCTTCCAAATATAAGTCTAGATTGCGGATAAATGCTCAAACCATTCGTATTCTTTTGCCCATTTTCGCAGCTTTCTCTCATACTTTGTCTGTTTGAGCTTCTCCCATTTCCCGTTTCCGTCCGCTATAAATAAATCGGCAATAAACTCAAAGACAATTTCAATTAACATCCCCATTGTTATTTTGTCTCCGGCATGGCGTAGTCGGTAGTCGGTAAAAGTCCAAGCAGTACGCTGTTTCATTGTTTAAGCTGCATGTTCGTATAATAGGGTTCAAAACCACAACTCGTCCAAAATTGCTGCCCGCGCGGATTTGAGGCCAACACATCAATCGTCACTTTGGCACCGCTAGGAAATGAGTCGCGGACTAATTGTTTTAATACTGCGCTTCCATAACCATGGCTCCGTTGCTGTCGAGTGGTACTGTCTGAGATAAACATTTGACTCCTCTGGATAAAAAACATCTGCGCTGATTTGATATACCGCATAACCTAAAATAGCAGAATCCTTCTCAAACAATGAAATCTCCCAATCGCTTGACAGCCACCCAAGAAATCTGTCTTCAAGCTGCGCGAGAGTCATTGGATTACGGCTGCCTTCATCCTCGATAAGCTCTTTGTTCATTTGAGAGAGAAGCTTAAGATCATCGATCGTCGCTTTCCGTATCCAAAATTCCAATTCGCAAACCTCCATTTAGTCATTATAGCGAAGGTCATTAATCCTTAGTCATCATGCTGCGTTCGTGCTGCTTCTAACACGGTCTCATAGACCGCTTCTCCAATCGCGCAACCAATTGTCGTAGCTGCACCAGCATACGCATGTACCGCATTCCAGCTTGCTGCTTGACTAACCGCTACGACAATGGCATCCGTTGTCGTCCCCGTAGCTGATTGTCCTGTTTCCATCTCAACGATGCCTAAATGCTGTAATGCTGCTGTTTTCGCTTCAGTTGCTGTTATGACCGCATTCACCATAGCTGATTCAGTCATTTGACCATCGATTAAAATAACAATATTGATCGTTCCCGGAGAATAAGCAGAGAAGGTACTTCGCGGCATACCAGATCTTGCTGCATTTCGTGTGCCTACCGTCGTACAGCAGATAAGCTTAAACCGATCGCCTTCCATTTCAGTGATGGATGCATGTGTCAGCTTCGCTGCTGTTAATAAACCTACTGTAGCTACTGGTTCGCAGCCCCATTGCGTACATTGATTAACGATGTCGAGAACAGGATCTTCACATTGATAAGTAAGCGGAACTTTCCAATTCACAATCCGATTGGTATAAGAAAAGCCGCCCGGATGAATCGCGCTGCTTAGCGCATACAAAGGAACATTGCTGCTTGCTTCAATGCGGTCCTCAAGGAGCTGCAAGCTTACGCCGCACCACAGCTGTGATTGATAATAATACTGGTCTTTGCGAAAGGGCTGTGTCACTGCTTTCCCTCCTTTTGCTGTCACAGAAGCTTATACATGAGTTTAATTTGTAATGGGTAGGAAATTTGTATTTCGTTCAAATCCCCTTATCCGCCTTGGTTTTCATTCCATTTCAAGCAATGCTTAAAAGCAGCGATCAGCTGTTCATTTTGCTGCCGAAGTTTAATAGCAACCCGGATATACGTATGATCAAGCCCTGCAAATCTCGATGCATCGCGAATAAGCACCCCTTGCTTGCCCATCTCGAGCTGAAGCATGCTGGCACTGAGACCCGCATCGCTCGGAATCCTAATGAGCAAATAATTGGCTGCACTTGGGTTAACGTCAAAGCCGATGGCCTCAAGCTCAGACATGAGCCAAGGTCTTTCCTGCTCTAACCAAGCGAGTGTACGCTCTGCATAATCCTTCTCATCCAGCACCGCTTCCCCAATCAGCTGCGCTAAAGAGTTAACGCTCCATGGTATTTGCAAGCGTCGCAAGCCGCTTATCGTTCTAGGCATGCCAACGATATATCCAAGTCGAATGCCTGGTATCGCATAAAATTTTGTCATTGAGCGGATGACGAACAACCGTTCATGCCTAGTTGCTTCTTGAACAAGGCTGTACCGTGCTTCATCAGGCACAAAATCCATAAACGCCTCGTCAACTACGACGTAGGCGCCTTTACTTAAGAGTGCTCGAATTAGTTCTGGATCTACAAGCTGACCCGTCGGATTGTTTGGCGAACCGAGCATAACTAATGATCCTGTGGCGGCCGCTTCGCATAAATGCTCGGAATCCAAGCTAAGCTTAAACTGCATGTGCGATGATAATTTAATTTCATACACAGCTCCGCCGATTTTCCGAATGGCATCGCCATATTCATCAAAGCACGGAATGGCAAGCGTCGTTAACTTTGGTTGCAGCGTACGGACGATAAGATCGATTAGTTCTGCCGCTCCGTTTCCTACTACGATGGATTGAGCATCAATATTATGTAGTTCAGCAAGCTTCTTTCTTAGGCCGCGAACGGCTGGATCAGGGTATTGCTCTATCATATCTGCATAGGCAAGAAGCGCTTGTTTAACGCTTAATGGCGCACCTAGCGGATTCATATTCGAGCTGAAATCAACAAATTTATGCGCAGGTATATCGAACGCTTCTTCCGCGGTCCGCAAATCGCCGCCATGACCATATCTTTCCAACATTTAACAAAAACAACTCCTTTTCTATTGCGCATATAACCAGATGACCGCCGCAAGCAGCAATAACGCTTCAATCGCTTCGTTCATCGCACCATATGTATCCCCAGTTAATCCGCCAAGCTTCCGATTTAACCATGCTGCTATGAAACCACCGCAGCAAATCGTTAAGATGACGATAATAAGCAGCATTATTAATGCTACGTTTGTACCTGTGCCAGCGATCCAAAAAGTAAGGACAGAAAGAATGGCTGCCATCACAAAAGAAGCAGTCGCTTGCGGCCATTTGACCTCATTAAATAAAACGGCGATCCCTTCACCCTGACGGGCATTCGGCCACCAAGCAATAGCTGCGCTCATCCAAGCACGGCTCCAAATCGGCACGATGACAAGCAATGGTCCATATTGCTCAAAATGGTCACCTCTCAGCAGTTCTGCTAATAACGACGCCTTGAGAAGAAGGAGCAATACTGCGGCAATGACGCCCATCGCTCCAACTCGGCTATCCTTCATAATCTCTAGCATGCGCTCGGGTGAGCGGTGACTCAGCACGCCGTCCGCTGTATCCATCCAACCGTCCAAATGCAGCCCCCCGCTTAATGCAGTCCATATCGCAAGAATCAGTACAGCACTTGGCCAAGCAGGGACAAACAATGCTAGCAGCCACGTACATGCAAGGAGACAGATACCGATAAACGCACCAGCTACAGGGAAATAGACAACACTTCGCAAGAGAACAGATCCTTGGAAAGGAACAGTGATGGGAATTGGAAAACGAGTTAGAAATTGAAAAGCAGCAATAAGTGCTTGGAAATGCAGCTTTAGTTCACGACGAACCATACGGTGATCACCCCCGCAAATAATATAAAACTAACGCTGTACAGTAATCGCACGCTTAGTACAATATCGTTTGGTTCCAGTTGGCGAGTTGGCCATCCCATCCTTGCTCGTTCACTGATTACACCAAAATACGAATTCATACCGCCAAGCTCAATGCCTAGCGCCCCTGCAACCGCTGATTCCGGTATGCCGCTATTGGGACTAGGATGAAAATGTGCAAATGTACGAATGGCAAGCCACGCCTGCTTCGCCTTCATTCTCTGATCAAACAGCGATGACAACGTAAGCAAAACGCCAGTTATTCTGGCAGGAATATAGTTTAATACATCATCCGTAAGTGCAGAGCACCAGCCAAAATACTTATATTTTTCATTCCGATATCCGACCATGGAATCCAGCGTATTCGTTGCTCGGTAGAGCATTGCAAGCGGTGCGCCTCCAATTAAAGCGAACAACAACGGTGAAACGAGCGCATCTACCGTATTTTCAGCAACCGTCTCAATTGCAGCGCGCGATGCCTCTCGCTCATCCAGCTTTGCTGTATCTCGGCCAACGATATAACCAACATATTTACGTGCTTCATCTAATCTGCCTTCCACTAATGGCTGATAGACGAGCATGGCTGCTTCCTTTAATCCCTTCACCGCTAGCGTTGTCGAAATAAACCATGCGCTCACCGCATAGCCTAACCAAGTATGTATAGCATCTGCCGCCCAAATAATGAACCACATTGCGCCGCAGCTGACAACGAGTGTGACAAAGGTCAACACTACACCTAAGCCTCTTACAGCAGCCGGATGTTCCTTCAATCGTTCTGGAGCAAGCAAACGTTCCAGCAGTCGAATGAGCCTGCCTATCCATATGACGGGATGAGTTGGCCATTTCGGATCGCCAACGATCCAATCTATTGCAATGGCTGCCGCTGCGAGGAGCAGGAGCTCCTTTATTGAATAAATCATCATAATTGATCCCAGTTAAAAGCTTGCGATTTCAATTCAACTGGTATGCCTGCGGTGACGAGAAAAACCCGCTCGCATATCGCAGCAATCTGTTGGTTGAACCTCCCCGCCTCGTCTCGAAAAAGTCTGCCTAGAGGATATGCCGGAACAATGCCATCTCCTACCTCATTGGTGACAATGATTAATGGATATGGATAGTTGGAAATAGCTTCGATAAGTTTCTGCTGCTCCATTTTCAGCCTCGTATCTTCATACGATTCTTGTTCTATTCGCATAAGCCAATTTGTCAGCCATAACGTTAAGCAATCGAGCAAGACGACAGCAGGCTGCTGTCCGTTTGAAATTTCTTTATCCATTTGCTCTTTCAATCTGTAAAGCACATTTGCTGCTTCATGCGGATCTTCGATGGTCTGCCAGCGGAAGCCTGAATCCTCACGATCCTTGCGATGTTTTCCTATTCGCTCGCGCATCTCCGTATCATAAGGCTGACAGGTCGCAATATAAAATCCACGGGCTGCAACCCTCATCGCATACTGCTCGGCGAATCCGCTCTTCCCGCTTCTTGCTCCGCCCGTTACTAGAATTGCCATTCACGCTCACCTAACCTTTGGATACGCCTGCACTCTCAAATGTTGCCATTTCATTCATGAGATGGAGAGCAGCGTCTATAAAATGAAAACATAATACAGCACCAGTGCCTTCGCCAAGCCGCATCTCCAGCTGCATCATGGGAAGCAAACCTATTGATTCAAGCAGCTTCAAATGACCTTGCTCTTGAGAGAGGTGAGAAGCAATCATAAAGGGAAGCGTCTGCTCCGCTATCCGTGATGCGACAAGCCCCGCAGCAGATGAAATATAACCGTCGATGACGACTGGGCAGCCGTTTGCTGCAGCTCCGATAATAACGCCAACAAGTCCTGCGATTTCTGCACCGCCAACCTTAGCCAGCACATCGATTGGATCGACACTAGCGCGGTCCAATTCGTTGACAGCAATTGCGCGTTTGACTACCCGTACTTTATTTGCCCAGCTTTCATCATTTATGCCGGTTCCTCGGCCGACTGATTCCTCAGGAGATAGGCCCGTCAATACGGTCGTTAACGCCGCACTGGCTGTCGTATTGCCAATACCCATTTCGCCTGTTGCAAACAAACGGCAGCCGCGCTGCACCTGCTCATTAACCACTTCAATGCCAACAATAATAGCTTGGACGGCTTCTTCGCGTGTCATCGCGGGCTGCTTGGCCATATTAGCCGTCCCCCGCACCACTTTACGGCTCACTAACATCTCATGCTCCAAATCCGCATTTACACCAATATCCACACAAACAACATCTGCGCCGGCTTGTCTTGCCAACACATTGACAGCAGCTCCTCCGCTGAGGAAGTTGAGCACCATTTGTGGTGTCACCGCTTGTGGAAACGCACTGACTCCTTCATCGCATACTCCATGATCACCCGCCATGACAATAACGGCTTTACGTGACAAATCCGGCCACAGCTCGCCTGAAATGCCTGCAAGCTGCCTGGCGATTGTCTCTAGCTTGCCGAGGCTGCCTGGCGGTTTCGTCAATGAATCTGAATGTTTCACAGCTAGTTCTGCGGCCTCTTCATTAAATGGTTTGATTTGTTTGATCGTCTCTGCAAGCTGAGTTTCCAATGCATGTTTCAATTTCATAACTCCTTCAAACGTTTTATAATATTTTATATTTTCATATTCGGTTGGAGCAATATTTGCGGTGCACCCGTAACAGGATGGGCAATCACAGTTGTATCGGCCTGATAAACCTGCTTGATAAGACCAGCAGTTATGACCGCCCTGGGTGTTCCAGCTGCTGCAACTTTGCCTTCATGAAGAACGACAAGCTCATCGCAATATAGTGAAGCCAAATTAAGATCATGCAGGACAGCAATAACGGTCAGTTCACGTTCACGCTGCCAAGCACGTACCGTATCCAAAAGCTGAATTTGGTAACCAATGTCCAAATAAGTCGTGGGCTCGTCCAATAATATAATAGAGGGCTCCTGCGCCATAACCTTTGCCAAGGCAACACGTTGACGTTCACCGCCGCTTAGTTGATCCATTTTGCGATGCGACAGCTCTTCGAGTCCCATGGTCATTATCGCTTTAGCAATAATTTCCTCTGAATCATGTATATCGCTGCCAAGCCAGTTTTGGAAAGGGTATCTTCCCATGCTAACCACCTCACGCACAGAGAATCCTACCTGAGGCAACCCGCTTTGCTGCAAAACTGCCATCTTTTGTGCAATTTGTTTTCTTGGATATGCGGAGATGCTCTGCCCCTCGAATAAAACCTCACCTTGCACCGGCTGTTCAACGCCTGACAATACATGCAGCAGCGTTGATTTGCCTACGCCATTAGGTCCAATAACACCGTACATCCGCCCTTTTTGAAATGAGCAGGAAAGCTTATTGAGTACCGTCCTCCCTTGCACCGTCTGAACGATGCTGCGCACCTCAATCATAACGCCCCTCCTTGCTTCAGCTTTCGCCGATGCAGCAAATACGCAAAAAATGGCGCACCAAGCAGAGCCGTAACAACGCCAAGCGGTATTTCCTTAGGCGTCAGCGCCATGCGCGCAAGCGTATCAGCCCATAAAATAAATATACCCCCGCCGATAGCCGATAAAGGGGTAATTAATCGATAGTCGGGTCCAACGAGCAACCGAATGAGATGTGGAACCACGAGCCCAACAAAACCAATTACACCAGAAACAGAGACTGCTGCTGCCGTCAGCAAGGTCGAGCTGATTAAGACGATCAGCTTCGTTCTCTCGACATGGATGCCAAGATGCGCTGCATGGCGTTCACCGAGCACAAATAAATTGAGGGATTGCCCATATGCAAGCAAAAGTGGAAAGCCTACCGCGAGAAAAGGAATAAGCATATATACATGTTCCCAGCTTCTCATCGCAAGCGATCCCATTAACCAGAACAAAATTTGATTCACGACGCCCTCTGAGACGGACACCATGAAGGATACAAAAGCGCCTAAAAAAGACTGGATGATAACCCCTGATAAAATAAGCGTTTCAATATGTATAACACCCTTGTTGCGTGACAGCCAAAAAACACCAAGCAGCGTCAAGGTTCCTGTGGCAAAAGCAACTAGCGGTATCGTCCACATGCCAATCGCTGACTGCAAGCCGAATAGAATAATGAACGAAGCACCAACCGAGCTCCCCGAAGATACTCCTAGCGTATAGGGATCAGCCAGCGGGTTTCGAAGAACCCCTTGAAAGCCCGTGCCAGCAAGTGCAAGACAAGCTCCAACGAGGACGGCAAGCAAAATACGCGATAGACGTACTTGCGTGACAATCGCTATTTCGGCAGGCGTATAAGGGACAGAGTTATCGGCAAGCCAGGGCAGCTGATGAAGCAAAATACCCCAAACATCTCGAATGGAAATACCAGCCGAGCCAATCGACAAACTTACAACGATAGAAACAGCAAGAAGGAGCATAGCTGCTCCTCCATACCAAACTAATTTATAGGTCATCATTATTTTACGAGATCCGGGTGAATCACTTTCGCAAGCTCCAGCAAACCATCTGCAAGTCTCGGCCCTACACGAACAAGCGGGTCCTCCGTTACTGCATGCATTTGCTTATTTTTCACCGCATCAATGACATTCCAGCCTGGACGGCTTTCAATGCCAACAACAATCGGATTCGGGTCCTCCTTCAATGCAGGGTATATAATAAGCTCGGGATTCTGAGTAACAATCGACTCCGCACTCACCTCATACCAGCCTGGGGCAGCTCCAGCAACATTTTCGCCGCCAGCCAGTACTAGCAATTCGTCAAGGAATGTGCCAGATCCAACGGTCCAGCCTGGGGAAAATTCTAAATACACTTTCTTTTTCACTGCATCCTTAACTGCATCCGAAACTTGTTGCTTCACAGAAAGCATGTGGCCAGCAACCTCAGCCGCTTCGGATTGTTTATTCATAATATGACCTAAATTTTCGATTTTGGCAATAACTGCATCATACGTGAGAGGGTCTGTCGCGTAGACTGGAATTTTCAGTTCTCTGAGCTTCGTGATTGCCTCTCCATTCATTGAAGAAGACGCCAGCACGAGATCCGGATTGAGAGCTGCAACAGCTTCAATATTCGTTGTCATATCGCCAACCTTTGCCTTGCTTGCTGCCTCCTCGGGATAGTTGCTTGACTCGTCAACACCTACAACACGATCACCAGAGCCGATTGCATAAATAGCTTCAGTTTCACTAGGAGCAAGCGAGACAATTTTAGTTGGCTGTTGCTCAAACGTAATTTCCGTACCTGTATCATCCTTTAAAGTTAGCGGATAAACGGTCGAATCATTCGCCGTGGATGGCTCGTTAGTTGCAGCCTGACCAGCATTGTTCGTTGTTTTTCCCGGCTCGTTAACCGTGTCCTTATTTGCACCGCATGCTCCTGTGAATACGAGCATCATCACGAGCAGCAAACCTACTAGCGTTTTCATTGTGCTTTTATGTAACCTTTTCATTTTCCTTACTCCTCCTGCGTCAGATATCGTATTAAAAATAGCATCCCCGACCTTGAGTCAGAAATGCTAGTATACGCTTTTTCTAATTAGGCTAAGCGAACAGCTTCTCCAACAATATCGGATCATGCAGGTGAAGATATGGTGCATCTATCCCCTTCCACCATCAATAAAATGATCCGTTGTTACTATACAACGTCTTGTTCTATTTGTCTAATGACATCCATGCCATACTCATCCTAATTATCGACGTTCTGCTTCACTCATTTGCCGCATAGGTAACGTAATGGGTCTATTTCTTAGCGCGCGTTTTTTTAACCATGACAAGTGCGATTAGCCTTGGACTTAACTGAGCATTAAGATGTAATTTTCAAAAAACGGGCTCATATTGGGATCTTACGGACATAGAATCCTCCTCTATTTTGGCAAAAGGGGCTATAAACTAACTCATGGAGCCGAATAAGGGGGGCTTCTATATTCGTTACGGTTGCGTATTCAGCCAAAATGAGCATAATAACGTATCTGGTGTCCGTTAGCTTTTCGCAATTGTCACTTCAGACCTCCTAACGGACATACATTCCGCTATTTTCAACAATCGGGCGCGTATTTGAGTCTAACGGACATAGGATCCGCTATTTAGGCAAAAGAGAGCTAATAACTAACTAGTGGAGCCAAATAAGGGCTTCTATGTCCGTTACGGTTGCGTATACAGCGAAAATGAGCACAATAACGTATCTGATGTCCGTTAGCTTTTCGCACTAGTCACTTCAGACCTCCTAACGGACATACATTCCGCTATTTTCTAGAATTGGGCTCATATTTGAGTCTAACGGACATAGGATCCGCTATTTAGGCGAAAGAGGGCTAATAACTAACTAGTGGAGCCAAATAAGGGCTTCTATGTCCGTTACAATTGCGAAAACAGCCAAAATGAGCACAATAACGTATCTGATATCCGTTAGCTTTTCGCAATAGTCACTTCAAACCTCCTAACGGACATATATTCCGCTATTTTCAACAAGAAGGCTCATATTTGAGTCTAACGGACATATATTCCGTTATTTTCAACAAAAAGGCCCATATTCGAGTCTAACGGACATAGAATCCGCTATTTGTGCAAATGGGAGCTAAAAACCAACTTGTGAAGCCAAATAAGGGCTTCTATGTCCGTTACGGTTGCGTATACAGCGAAAATGAGCACAATAACGTATCTGATGTCCGTTACCTCTCCTTGCAACTTCTTCGCCCATGCTATGCTTTTTTTACCATTCGTATCGCAAGTTGATAGCAAACAGCATTTAATACATCCCTTTACAACACTCATTCTTTTTATGAATCTTACAAAAGAATATGCAACTCATAAAGGAGGTTCTTTCCTAAATATGAAAGCAGAACACAAACCAAATTATAACCTGCTAAAATTCACTATCATTTTACTGGTTATAGCAATCGTCGTTGGCATAGTTTTTACTTGGCTACGTAAAGGAGCAGAATTATCGCCGCCCATGACGGAACATATTTTCGACAAAGGCGAAGCTAAGTGGTCCATCGATGGTTATCCTGCGAAGGTGCTTCACAACAATTTATTTAAAATCGAGCTTACTGATCTATCGGGTGCCCCATTACAAGGAGCTGAGCTATCAGTCAAGCTTGAGATGATGGATATGGTATGCGGCGATTACGAGTTTAAAATGACGGAAGCTGACCCTGGAACGTATACGGGCGAAGGCGTACCACTGATGGCTGGCACATGGAAAGCGACTCTAACACTCAAGACGGTTGACCAAACGTATACCATCGACAGATTACTGCGAGCGGTTCATTAGCAAATTAGCAAATTAGCAATTTACCAAAGCCATGGATTAATCGACGGTATGACACCATTCACCGCAAGACCGCGCAAAATCGAGATGACACCCACAGCAATCGCAGTGACTACACTTGCTTTACGCATAAATCGCCGCCATTTCTTATTGGCAAAAGCAGCGATAGAAGCAGCCGCAGCTAAAGCAGGGAAAGTCGATAGCCCAAACAAGGCCATGACAGCCGCGCCTTCAAGTCCTGAGCCAGTGGAGGCTGCCGTCATCTGCATCGCATAAGTTAAGCCGCACGGCAAAAATCCGAAGGCTATTCCAGTTGCGAGCAAATGGAACGTTTCCTGCTTAGTTGAGCGAGAAGCACCGCCTACTAACCTTTTGTGCAGGAAGCTAGACAATCGGTTCATGAGCGGCAGCTGAAATCTCCGCCAAAGCCAGAGCAGCAAGAAACAGCCGCCAATAATGGATGCCAATCCTTGAACCCCTGCAAATTTACCTGCGACATCCACAAAAGAACCTACTGTTCCCATTACAGCCCCTAATAAGGAATAAGAGATAATGCGGCCTGTATTATATAGAAGCATTGATTTTTTGACTGGCGCTGAGGAGTTTAATGAGACGGTTGATACAATCCCCCCGCACATACCAATGCAATGAGGTGCGCTGAATAAGCCTGTTAAAATAATGAATCCAATCAGCTGCCAAGTCAGCGTCATCTTATTGCACCAACCCGGCTCTTGCTTTGCAACTGACCAGAAAGCCGAAGCGCATTGCTTACAACTGATACAGAGCTTAGCGCCATCGCCGTTCCAGCCATCCAAGGCTCAAGCAAACCAAAAGCAGCAAAAGGGATGACGATAACATTGTATAGGAAAGCAAAGGTTAGATTTTGACGCACATTTCGAATCGTTAATCGGCTAATTCGAATCGCTTCTGGAATGGCGTGCAGACGAGAGAAAAGCAGCGTCATATGGCCAGCGCTAAGCGCTGCATCTGTTCCTTCACCCATTGCTAAGCCAACATCGGCTGCGGCTAATGCCGGTGCGTCATTCCATCCATCCCCTGCCATTGCGACTCGTTTGCCGCGACGCTTTAACTGCTCCACCAGTGCCAGCTTGCCCTCGGGAAGCATGGAAGCATGGATGCTTGTAATGCCAACCGCTTTTGCAGCAGCAAATGCCGGCGCCTTGTGATCACCTGTCGCTAGAACAGCGGAAACTCCTAAATTTTTAAGCTCTTTCACTGTCTCTCTCGCGTTTTCCTTTATCTTATCGCTAAATGCGATTGCACCAGCAATCTGATCGTCTATTGCTGCATATAGTACGGTTTCTCCAAAATCCTCACGCTGCCTTGCGAAAGCAATGATATCGACGCTCATAGTCCATTGGCGTTCTGCTGCAAAACGAGCGTTCCCGATAGCGAAGCGCTGCTCCTCAATTATCGCTTTAACGCCTCCGCCTGGCGTGAAGACATGATGACTAGAAGCTGGAATAATAAGCCCTAGTCTGACCGCCTCCTTCTCAATTGCTCTTGAAAGCGGATGTGTGGAGTCCGCTTCAGCAGCTGCCGCCAATCTCAACAAAGCATTTCGGCTTCCTTTAATAGCTAGTGAAGCACTTATATGAGGCTTGCCTTCCGTTAATGTTCCTGTTTTATCAAAAATGATCGTTTGTATACTTGCCAAACGTTCTAGCGCACCTGCTTCCTTCGTAATAATGCCTTGTTTCGCAAGTCTGCTGGCTGCAATGACAAGTGAGATCGGTGCGGCTAGACCAAGCGCGCATGGACAAGCTGCTAATAAAACAGCAATGCCGCATATGAATGCTCGGCTCCAATTCCCCGGCTCAAGATATAATCCCCACATAAAAACCGTTGCTACGGCGAAGAAAAGCATAACAGGAACAAACCAGCTTGCAGCCGCATCTACATTTCGCTGAATGGCTGATTTCGACCGTTGTGCTTGACGAACAAGCTCCTGTATGCGGTTAAGCATTGTATCATGGCCTGCCGCCTTCGTACGAATGCGAAGCTGTGAGCTTTCATTCCAAGTTCCCGCCCACACTTGATCTCCTTCCCGCTTTGCAATCGGCAGACTCTCGCCTGTTAGCAATGATTCGTTGGTTGCGGAGTGACCGCCGCATACAATGCCATCGACCGGAATCGTTTCACCAGCCTGTACGATAACAATATCGCCCGCTCTAACAAATTCGGTCTGAATATGTAACACTTCACCTGCCCGTTCAACAGCCGCCGTCTGACTTTGCAGCTTGCCGAAGCCGTCCGATCCGCGCTGCGCACGCAGCGAGGCGGAAACTTCAATGTATTTACCCAGCAGGACAGCTGTGATTACGACAGCAGAAGTTTCAAAATACAATGGCGGTGCATGAGCAGCCACCTCTGAGAGCGGCCGAAACAAGCCGTTCTGAAATACCACATAATGGCTGTACAAATAAGCGGCTGTCGTTCCAATGACAACAAGCACGTCCATATTGGCGCTTCGCTCGCGTACCGCATGATATGCACCGAAATAAAAAGGCAAGCCTATAGCGAATTGAATAATCGTGGCTAGTATGAGCTGCAGCCATGGGATAGTGAGCCAAGCAGGCAAATAATCAAGCATCGGCCTTAAAAACGGCAAATGCTGCATCATCCCGGTTAATAGCGGCAACGTTAGCACTGCTGAAGCAATGAGTCGCAGCTTCAAAATACGATGTTCCTTGTGCAAGCCTTCTTTAGCTGTCTCATTAAGCATCGCTTCAAAACCTAATTGCTTGACACGCTCTGCAATTTGTTTCGCTCCGAGCCGCTCAGGCTTAAACTGCACCCAAGCGGTGCGAAGCGGAAAGCTGACGGCAGCCAATTGAACACCATCCATTTTGCTGACTGCTTTCTCTATTCTTGCCGCACAAGCTGAACAGCTCATGCCCTGAACCGCAAAATCTATCGTAAGGTCGCTATCCTCTACACGATTATCATGTACCTGCTCCATTTGCAGCACCCGCCCTTCGTTCATCGCTGTTAATGCCTGTACCTCTGCGTTAAACTATATGACGGGCAAGCCAATTGCATGATTGGAACATCTGTTTACATTCTATTTGGCGCTGGAAGCCCCAGTATGTGAAGTGCATCCTGCATCGTTTGCTTATAACGCTCGGTAAGCCAAATACGCAAGCTTTTCGCTGAGCCTTCAGCCTTCAAAATAGGACATGTAGCGTAGAAATGGTTAAACAATGCGGAAAGCTCATATACATACGTACAAAGCTGATTAGGTGACAGCTCCAAAGCGGCAGTTTCCAGCGTTTCTGGCCAATAAGCTAATTGTCTCAGCAATGAATGCTCTTGCATCTCAAGATCGCTAATTTCAGCTAGAGCTTGTGGGTTAAACTCAGTGTCGCCTGCTCTCTTCAAAATACTGCTGGAGCGAGCATACGTATACATCAGATAAACACCTGTATTACCGGATATTTCGGTTGCTTGATCAAGATCAAACACAACCTCTGTTTGCAAATGAAAACGAAGCAAGTAATAACGAATCGATGCTGCTGCTATCGTACGGCTTGCCAAGCCGCCTTTACGGGATCTTTTTGCGTCTATGATTTGTTCCATTCTTACTAAGAAATCCGCTATTTTTATGCCGATTCCTTGCCTGCCTGACATCGCATACGCAAGCTTGCCATCTGACGTATCGATACCTAAACCATTTGCCGTATTAGGGCTTAATGCGACAACACCATAACTGACATGCTTTAACTGCTCTGCTTGCTCCTGAAAACCTAAAGCGAGCAATGCTTGTTTAACCATAGCCTGCGGATACTCTTGGCGCTGATCAATTACATTTATGACCATATCCGCATGACCGATTTTTTTCCTTACACCGCTCGTATGCGTTGACCACAGGCCATCAGAAAACTTCTGGTAACGGAAATCGTTATCTAGCAATCCAAACTTCCACAGATGGTAAGCAATATCTTTAGCCGTATAAGTCAAAATTCCGTTTGAGCGAACGAGCACTTTATCTGCGTGGAAATCCGATTGTTCCTCTTGTTCTCCGTTTTCATCAGAATGCTTCAGCACATAACAGCCCTTCAGCTTCCCTTCTGTTTCCTTGCGGAATATTCCCGTTGACTGCAGCAGTTCAAACGCGCGAGCCCAGAAGCCTTCACGCACAATATTGCTTTCCCACACCAGAACATCATACGTGATGCCAAACTGCTTCATTTCCTCGACATGCTCGCGTACAATTCTTTCTGCGACCAACAAGCCCATCCATGCTACATTCGAATGCCCTTCTTCCAGCTCTGCAAGAACCTTGGTACGTTGTTCAAGCAATTCTGGCTGCTCTTTATAAGCTCGATTAATGCTTGAATACGTATCCCAGCAAAAATCCCCAAAACGCTCATAAGGCAGCACCGACTTTGTCTGAAGAATGCCTACCACCGTATCCGCCAATTGGTTGCCTAGATCATCAATATAGTTGTGCACCTCAACCTGATGACCCGTCCTTCTCAGCATTCGCGCAATCGTATCGCCTACGCAGGAATTACGTAAATGACCAATATGCGCTGATTTATTTGGATTGATAGATGTATGCTCAACAAGCACTTTTTTGTTAACTGTCGTTTTCTGCGAAGATAGCTGATCTGCATTGACTGCCCACCAAGTCCAATTCACATAAAAGTTAAGAAACCCAGGTGAAGCAATTTCAATCTTTTTTATGGATGAGGAAAGACTTGGATGCTTGATTAATTTTTGTTTGAAGTCGTCTGCAATCAATGAAGGCGCACGTTTTAAAAGCCTAGCAAGCTGCATCGCAATATTGCTGCTATAATCGCCATGCGCTAAGTTAACGGGATGCTCGACCGCAATTTTGAGATTTTCAGGTCGCTCTGTACGTCCCTCTTCCAGCATGCCTTGCGTTATTTCTTCAATTGCTCCAATAATCAGCTTATGAATCATTGTAATTCCTCCTATTATCAAAATAAAAAAGGCCCCCGTCTCTAAAATAAGAGACGAGAGCCATAAAGATCCCGTGGTACCACTCTAAGTGCCAAGCCTGATAAGCAGCTTGACCCCTCATTTTCGTAACGGTCATTGACCGGATTTGCCTACTAAGTAACTTCGTTCGTTTCGGCAAACCATTTCATGGGCCCGCTTCATCTAAGACATCCGTACCGGCTTCCACTAACCCGGCTCGCTGCAACTATCGGTCCTAGACTACTGTCCCAATCGCTAATGTTGTTATTTCTAACTCATATGCTTAGAAGTATTTATACAGGAAGTGTATGGCGGTGTCAAGTCTCGCTGCATTTTTCGAACTATAACTTCCATTTGTTCAACGGTTCATCATCCCACACTTGCACTTCGATGTATCTTTCTGGTCCTCTTTCTCCCTTGGCATTCCATTCTTGTGGCAATCCAAATTCTCTTACTACTTCAATAATCTCGTTCATAGTATAGAGCTGACCTCGATAAGGCTTTCCGTCTTGGAACCTCATCGTTGGAAACAAATCTCCATAGGTAAAACTAATCGTATTTGACTCGAAATTCGAAATTGGAACTTGCAGTACTTTACCTGCTGGATACCATTCTAAGAGCCATGGACATTCCCCGAGAGTCATATAATGGGGAAACTTCCGAATGGGCATACCGCCTTTATTTATAAATAAATCTCTTGCTTTTAATTCGAGACTCCGTCGAATTTTCAGATAATCCGCGGACCGTTTGCTGGCGAAGCCTTTTTTTTGAACAATGATTTCGTTTAAAACACGATCTGCTTCCTCTGGATTTAAGTCTGATAAATTGCGGAATGGACCCGTCGATTCATCATAGTAGTGATACAAGAATTCAAGCATGCCTACATTCCCCCCAATCCATAAAAAGTATAATACTGCTAATGCTTGCTTTTCAATATGGAAAATAGTAGAATCTTTTATAGAACATATGTTCCTGTTAATAACAAAGGAGTTGGACCTGATGTTTAAGAAACTAGAGTGCGTTTGCATTCACACGATCGAAATTGAGAAATCTCTTACCTTTTACAATGCGATGGGTCTAACAGAAAGCTGGAAAATAGAACGAGCATTAGAAGATGGGTTTGTTTGGAAAATCATCGGTCTAAAATTTCCAATGAAGGACAGCTCTGAACTTGTTCTTAGCAATCATCCTGACAATAAATTTACTGAAGTTGAAATTCTGGTTGAAGATGTCATTGAAGCACACAACGAGTTAAGCAAAAATGAAGAAATTCAATGGATTAGAACACCCTTTGCTACGGAGTCTGGACATGTCGCTGTATTCGAAGCCCCTGATGGCAATGTATTTGTACTAGTTGGAAAATAAACCAAGAGCCGTTAAGAATAGTTGTATACGAGCCAGCCCCAGAACGGGTCCAGCACTCATATCCCAACAAACATCTTATCGGCTCTTTTTTAACAATTTGTATTTGAAATACATAGAAGTTATTTCGTAGATTTTTGCAGCAACTGATAAAAAATGACAGCTGCTTGTGCACGGCTTGCCGTTTGACTTGGTGCAAAGCTGCCGTTGCCCATGCCATTAATTGTACTTATATTCTTAAGTACTTCAAGCTTCCTATCCTCAGAAATACCTGCCGTTTTCGCAGCTTGTACTTGCTCAACAGAAATTTTGAAAGTGACCTGCTTCGCCTTATCCACGGCTTTAGCCTGGAATTTCAACAAACCAGCTTTAGCATCAGCAATAGCAGCTTTCACATCGGCTGCACTGATTGATGCCTTGGCATTGCCGTTCGCATCTATAGTAGCATTAATTTCCCCTGGCTTATTACCGGGAATGCTGCCTGTATTGCTGTTGCTTCCAGGATTAGGGTCTCCTGCATATTACGGAACCTGCACATTTGAGAGTTCAACAAGTTTTACATGCACTTTTGTTCATTTTCTGCAACTCCATTATTATCAATGGTTAACTTCGTGCTCCCAGAAAGGGATTCAGTATAACCGCAAGCAACAGTCTCCTTCGTCATTCCCCTGTCATCGGTATATTTCAAGTATACGGCACCTTCACCTGTTAATTTCAATTGCGGTTTTATTCGAACCGTGTCGCCAGCTTTAATTATTTTTGCATAGCTATGCTTTTCAAGGCTTGAAATAATTCCAGTTTCAACCGAAACGATATCATAATCTGATTGATTATTAATCGTCACAGAGAAGCTCTGCAGCATTCCGAAATTGTCAGTATTTGTTCTAAGCCAGTTGAATAAAAAAATGACAAGCAGCAAAGAGAAAACACCCAATAACATATATCCCATTTTTTTGCTCAATATGGCTCCTCCCTCTCTTCAAGGTGTTCATCTGAATATCGATGCGTTTATCCGAAATATGCATGAAGCCTCACTTCTGCCTGATATGTAATAAGACACTCTTTCTATTAAAAAAGTAACCTGTCATTAAAAAATGTTTCAAAAGAAGGGTGTTCCAAAAAGTTAACTTCGGAATCCATAACCAAGTTTTACATATATTAATGATCGAAAAAAGAACCTTTATTTCCACTTTCACAGTGATTTGGAAGGGTCTTTCTGCATCGATAAAAGTCCGCTTACTCACGACCTTTTAGGGACAGTTTCTAAACTTAGAATTTTGTTCTACAAAATAAAAAAGCCTGTGACCCGTTGTTCCACTAGAAACAAACAGGCACGCAGGCCAAGTACAATGAAATTTATAGTAGTGGCCATTAGGCCATATTAATTGGCTAAAGTCTGTTCATTTATTACATCTATTGCTCGGTTAAAATAATCGGACCATTTTCTGTAATAGCAAGCGTGTGCTCGTATTGCGCAGATAAACCGCCATCGATCGTTCTAGCCGTCCATCCGTCTTCATCGATTTTGCTGTGGTACTTCCCAGTATTAAGCATAGGCTCAATTGTCAAAACCATCCCGGCTTTTAGACGTGTACCACGATTCGGCGGGCCATAATGAGGCACTTGAGGCTCCTCATGCATTTTCTGACCAATTCCGTGACCTATAAAATCTCTTACAACCGAGAAGCCTTGTGCTTCAGCAAAAACTTGAATCGCGTGAGATATGTCGCCGATTCTGTTTCCCACTACAGCCTGCTCTATCCCTTTATACATGGATTCCTTTGTCACATCAAGCAGCTTTTGCGATGTTTCCGATATATTGCCGACTGCATAAGACCAAGCGGAATCTGCTAACCAACCGTCTAGGTTGACTACCATATCAATGGTTACGATATCACCATCGACTAATGCCCGCTCACTTGGAAAACCGTGGCATATTACATCATTAACTGAGGCGCATGTTGCAAAAGGGTAGCCGTGATATCCTTTTTGTTCAGGAGTTGCTCCATTCTTTTGCAAAAAAGCTTCGACAAATTTATCAATCTCTAATGTCGTTTTGCCTGCTTGAATAAATGTACGCAGCTCCCTATGGCAAGCAGCTAAAATTTCACCAGCTTTTTTCATCTTTGCTATTTCTTCACTCGTCTTGATAACAATCATTTCAATCACCCAATCCTTTACTTCATGGACAATGATGCCTGAAGTATTTTTCTAAAAAACAGTGTGATTCTAAGGATACCTCAAATGGTGATAAAAATATATCCAAACTGCACAAAAACCGTCAGCATGTTGTCAGTTGCGTGTTCTCATTATATGTGCAAATGTCTCTGCGTGTGTAGAGAGGCATTCTAATGATTTACCCTTTAGGGAGAGATAGCAGCTTATCGCGAAGCTCGATATATGCATGATCCCAGCCCATTTTCGCAAAAAAACGAAGACCGTCCAGACCTTTAAAGTATCGTGCTCCAATAAGCCGTTCTTTAAAGTTATCAATTGGTTTGCCTAAATGCTCATAATGAACACGGAATGCTTCGCCCAAATCTATACCAGGTACTGCTTCTTCTATCGTCGCTATATCGATCATAAAGTCCCCGTAGATGAACCCTGCATCTATAATTCCGGTAATGCTGCTGCCATCAGAAATAATATTCCACTCATGACAATCATTATGAACAAAATGTCTATGTGCTGCGTTATAGCTGCAAAATGCCATCAGCCTCGAAATATGTCTTCAAAAACATCACGCTCTAAACAGGTCTTCTGATACAGCTCATGCCAGTTTTCCCAAAAGGTTCCCTCCTGATTCTCTGCAAAAAACGCTGCTACAAATGACTCCCAATCCGCATATTGACCATTTTTTCCGTCGACGACCGGGCCATATCCTATTGTTTGTCCTAATTGAACCTGATTCATCTTGGAAATGACATGAACCAAATCGGGGACAACGGCCATTTTTTGCTCAGTCTGCAAATCCGCCAGTACGATTCCAAGCTTTCGCTCTGAAATACAATAGGAGAAATGCCGCTCTTCACCGATACCGCAAACTTTCGGATAAGGCAGCTCTTGTGAAGAAAGCAGATTTGAAATCGTCTCTTCCTGCAGAAATGATTCCTTGGATGAATTGAAGCGTATCACATATGGTTCATTTGCCCATTCGAAGAAAAAAACGCTGCTGAAATTACCGCCCTCATTAGCCATAATATGGCTTGCTTCGCTTCCAAAGTGACGCTGCAGCACCGTATTCACTTCTTGAATCGATAAGCTCGGTTTCGTGTGCGACATAATCAAGCCCCCCTATAATTTGGACTAAATATAGCTTGATTTCGTTGATCACAGCAAGAGAAACAATAGATATATTCATTTGATACTTTTACCTCAGGTGATTTATTTCTGCATTCGAATATGCAAATAAAAAAAGCCCGCAATGGGCTTTTTTAGAAACCTATTATTCTATTATTCTCCAGTAGCTACTTCGCCTTGCCATTGAAGCATGCCGCCAGCTACGTTTACAACTTTATAACCTTGAGATTCGAGGTAATCACAAGCTTTCCCGCTGCGGCCGCCGCTGCGACAAATAATAATGATATCTTCTTCCCCTTGCTGAAACTCATCAATCCGCTCTTGGAGCACCGAAAGCGGGATGCTGCGTGCTTCTTTAATATGGCCTTCTTGCCACTCCTCTGTTTCACGAACATCAACTAGATTTAAGGTTTTACCTTCCTTCAACTGGCTCTCTAACTCGGCTGTCGTAATCTCTGAGTACATGTTACCCATCCCTTCAAGCGCTGCATTTAAATTTTCATTTACAAGCATTGTAACGCTATGGCCAGCTCATGTCTATCTTGATTAACCCACTTAATCATTAATAGCATTAAGTATTTGGAATGTACTCGCCGCACCATTCATACTGGTAGTCATTGCTTATCCGTATGTATCCCAGTATAAAGCGTTGTCTCTCCCTGTAAAAAACATCTGAGTAGTTCTGATTGTCTCGATTACCCTCGGCTACGAGTATCTGAGTATCCTCGCAACTCAAAATAATGCCAATATGATCATGAGGCTCATCAGATAACAGCTTATCGTAAATGACAATATCGCCTCGCTGAGGTGTAAATCCATTCTGCCCATCCTTATAAAAAAAACCGGTTTCAGGCAGTTGTGCCCATTCCAGCCAAGCAGCTACACCCGCGAAACGACAAACACCATTCGGGTAACGAATGGGGAGACGAAAGCCGGCTAATTTGCAGCAATAATAAACAAATGCAGCGCACCAGCTATTTTTCAACACTTTATGGATATCAGAGTCCGGCCAATATCGGCATATTTCTCTATACCTTTCATCGCCAGGCACGCCAATAATATCTTCACCCGCAAGCGACTCCGCGATGTCAGCAAGCAGCTCGCGCGTAGTTGAACGCTCATCTATCCCAACAGTATCACTGTCTATTGACGCTCCTACAAACTTGGCGGGAATCATAAGTTCACTAAATACCTTTTCAAGTCTACTTTTCCCGACCTGATCAAAACAATGATTTGGTTGGTGAAGATACAATTGCAATAAATAGGCGTCCTTTAAAATTTCTTCATAAGGCCCTTGGCTTCTGCTTCTGTCTTCATAATAAAAGATCGCTCTAAGAATTGTATTTTGCTCCTCCTTCATAAACAGATCCAAATCCCGAATAAAAGGTCGTACGGACTCCGCACTGTTAAGACCAGAAAACTCACTAATACCGGTTTTGTAATCATAATATCGATGAAGCAATGCTGCGATTGAAGCGAGCTCGGCATCCTGTCCTCTTTTCATTGCCAACATGGAGGCCAAGCTAGCAACGCCGAATAGATGAATAGAAGCTTCTTGTTTTTTCGCCTCATTATTGATTGATGAAATCAATTCTTGGACAAAAAAACGAATACTTTCCATTCGGTGCTCTTTTTTTATTGTGTTCAATTGGGCACCTCCTCCGCATTAATAGTAGTATACTAACGCTTCTTTCTGTTTTTCGCTGCAAGCAGACGATTGATCGTGGCTCCGTTATCTGCTTTGCCTTGCATATTAGCTCGACTCGAATCTAGTTCTCTTGCAACACGGGGATCATTTTCTTGCGCGCGCTCCACCTCTTTGGTTGGCACTTGTAAGCTCGTGTTCCTTGCAATAGAAACGTTCACTTTTTTCTCATCGTCTCGTTTGCCCGAAGCCTCTCCCGATTGACCTTTTTCTTCACGATTTCGTGGAGGGTTATCTCCGCTATAAAAACGGACTGCTTCTGACTTTCTTTCTTTTAAGCGACTCACAGAGCTTGACGAATGGTCACTTAAAGCTCTTTCGTTATCTCGCTCGATTGATAACTTCGTTTTTCTAGTTTGATTAAGCAGCTGAAACCTACGTTTCCATGAAATAGACAATCTGCGAATGGCGATATCAAGCAGCCATAGCAGCAGTGCTGCCAAGAGAAGGCCATGTGTCCAGTTATAAACTTGCCGTGTAAGAACAGGTTCAAATTGGAAGGCTTGCTTTGGGTCTGTTGGATCTAAAATTCTTCCAGTAGTTGTGGCGGCCACCTGTTCAAGCAGCTTTAAACCATCCTGATTTGCGATTCGATATTCTGGCGAATAAGGGATCACAAATCCTGCCGTATTCCCATTTTGAATAGACGATTGACTATCCCCTTGACCAATCTGCGCCAAATAAACACCGGGTTCAGTAACTGTTAGCTTCGTTTCAAATTCACCAGGTGCCACTGGCATTAACCGCTTCCGTTCGCTTTCTCCCTCTTGATTCAGGATGCCTGCGGAAAGCTTGCTGTCAGCCCCTGCTCCCTCCGCCTGTGAATGAACGGTTAACTTTGCTTCATTACCATTCACTTGTGCAGTAATGGAATAGGGTGCACGCTCAAACTGGGGAAACGTCCATTTTACCCAATCAACGAAAACTTTAGGAAGCTCCGCCCATTGCACCCATTGGCTTGACCATTTTCCGCTTAAATCGCTTGTCCATGCAACTGCCCTTCCAGAACCATAAGACCAGCGTGCGAGAAGTGGATCGCCTTCGGGTGTCCATAATGCAATCTCAGCTGTTTCTTTCGGCGTAGTTGCAATATAGGCATGGATTGCAGGCAATCCATTGCGCCAAAGGGAAGACCACTCTCCTGCTTGACCGATACTTGGGGTGAAGGTTTGCTCCACGACGTACGTTCTAGACATCATCACGGTCTCTCGGCTAAAAATAGCGGGAAGCGTGCTTTCGTCTTTCGTAAAGTAATACCGACCTTTGGCATTTTTCGCCAGCTGCTCTAGCAGTTTTTGATCGGCGCCTTCTCCTACAGCAATTGTCGATAGCGTCATATTTTTCTCATTCATTGCATCTGTAATCGTATTGTAGTTGGCATTCGTTGAAGATTGACCATCCGTCAGCAAAATCATGTGCTTGCGCTGTGCGTCAAGCTTATTTAAACCTTCATAACCTTCATTCAGCGCTGAAAATATTTCGGTGCCTCCTTCAGGCTGAATGCTTTGGATTTGATCAAGGACAGCTTGGCGATCAGTAAGCTTCGTCGGCTTTACAACCCACCAAGGTGAAGAATCAAACGCAACTACTCCTACTGTATCTGTATCTCGCAGCAGCTCAATCGTTCGCATGGCAGCTTCTTTCGCAAGGTCAAGCTTGCCATCCGACATGCTTCCAGATCGATCAATGACGAGTACAAGTCCTAGCGATGGAATTTGTTTTCTTCCTTGCAAGTCCATATATACGGGCAACGCACGCTCAACTGGCGTTTTGAAATAACCGCCAAGCCCAAAGCTTTCGTCACCTCCGACCATCATCAAGCCTACCCCATAATCGCTAACGGCTTTTGCAATCCATTCCATCGGCTTCTCCGCTATTCGCGCAGCGGATACATTATTCAAAATAATGCTGTCATATGCTGCATATTGTGCTAGCTCGACCGACAATTGCTCTGGCATGATCGTCTCGTAACGGATGACGGAAGCTTGCAGCGCAGCTTCTATGTTAGCTGAGGAGTCCTGGACGCCTTCCACAATTAATACATTTGGTGGACCACTTACCCGGCTAAAGGCATGTGCTGTATTATTTGCCGGCTGTTCATCGCCTGCCGTAAATATTTCAGCTCTAAAACGGTGAAAGCCCGGGTCCAGTGCAACACTTTGCAGCGAATAACGATTTTCGCCTCTTTCAAGCTGAATATCCGATACAGAAAGCTCAGTATCATCTGCAAAAAGTCGCAGCTGCGCCTGACCCGCAAATGTACTGTTAATGGCAATCTCAAAGGTAAAGGTCTCCCCTTGCTTAAGAGCTGCCGGTACATTCAATTCTTCAATCGAGGTATCCGTTACAACCGAAGTGTTAATATGGACAACATCGACTGAAATACCTGCATTTTTGAGCATACGTGCTTGTCGAAGCACATCACCAGTATTTTCTGCACCATCAGAGAGCAGAACAATACGTCCTCCGCCTTCTTTTTGCAGCATAGCTCCTGCTAACTGAAGCCCCTGTGACAGATCGGTATAGTTCCGATTGACATTCGCTTGGAAATTAAACTCGGTATCCCCTGTTAAGTTCTTATTCGTAACCGTCCGTTCAACTGCCGCATTCAACCCAGAAGAAATGATTCCCCCCCGATCAGCTTCTTCTTTAGCAGTCCACGCCTCATTTATCCACTTGCCTATACGCTTATCGGCTCGCATGCTCTCTGACCTGTCAGCGACAAACACGAGGCTGCGCTGCTCTCGCTCAATATACGGCTGGACTTGAGCCGCAATTGCAATCAGGAGTAGCAGTATAATCGATCGTGTGACAATAGACATTATTTTTCTGCGGCCGCGAAGTCGAAGCGTCATTTTGAACATCCAAACGATATATAAGAGCCAAGGAAGCAGCAATAGAAACGCGAGCGGGAACTCAGCCTGAAAGCCCACGGCGATACACCTCCCATTCAGCTGCCATTATGAAGAGCAATAAAATCGCAATATACAATTGCAATGATATCTGCTGTTCTTCTGTTGAACGATCTATGCCGTGAGCTGGAGCGAGCTCAGAGGCTGCGTTCGGCAAAAACACCCCTGCATCGGCTCCATTATTCTGAAGCTCCTCATGATCAACCGTGACAGCGAGCAACCGACTGCTTACAGCCATTTGTTCTTTGTCGCTTTCCACGAGGCGGTATAACCCTGGAATGGAGGGTGCGATATATAATCCAGCTGAATCCAAATCAAGCTCTGCTGACTGACGAAGCAGCGCACGCTCAGCTCGGGAGTCTCCTCCTGTAAGCTCAACCGCCTCCCAAACCGCTTTGACCGTATTCGTATGTAGAGAAATTTCCATTAACTGATCTGCAATGACAGAACCAAGCTCAAGGTGAGAACCGCCGCTCATCCACTGTGCAGCTTGAAGGATAAGAATCGGAAACTCTGGCCGAAGCGGCAAATCTGTATCTTGAAAATTAAAAGTAAAGCGCAGCTTCGCCTTGCCATTCTCCTTGCCTGCATAAATTGCCGGAATTCCGCCATAGCTAAGTACCGGCTCTCCCCATAAGAGCTCTGAAGCATCAGGCTTCTCCAGTCGACCAATATGAGTATCAGCAAATGTGATATAAGTCGTAAGGGGATGATCCTTCTTCTCTACTCTCGTGTTCGATGGAATGCTTGCTGTTTCATCCGATTGATCGGGATGATCGATCATCCATAGCGGCTTTGATTTAAGCAGCAGAGACCACTCAGCGTCGGCCATCAGCCGTTCATTCATCCCATCCAAAATAATCCAATCCAGCTTATTAACCTGCTCACCTGTTGGAACGGCGCTGTCTGGACTTATTTTTACCGTTTGTACGCCTGCCAGCTGAAGTGCTTTCTCCAGAAACAAATTTCCTTCCGAAATGAGAAGTGCTTGCCTAGCACTTGGAATTGTCGGGAATTGAAATGCCGTGTTATCAATGACAACAGCATCCATGCGTTGTTCAATTCTGGCCTTGTAATAAAGGGCTGGAGGAAGATCGACGATCTCCACGCTTTCCCACTCGCCTGCTGGAACAATAACGGTTCGATTTGCAGCTAAATTCTGCTTTTTTACGTCACTCTCATCATTTGCAGCGAATACATCAAGCGTTACTGTCTGCTCCCGCTTGCTGTCATTTTGAATCGTAATCATACCCACACTTTTACCGTTATCGTTCGAATCTGCTTTGATGCCAAAATATAAAAGCGATACATTGCTGTCAGAGCTCGCTTGTCCTATGATTACACGCTCAACTTTTGCATGCAGGTTGAGCTTGTTGGCTTCTGCAGCATCTGACCACTGGCCATCTGTAAAAATTACGACCTCTCCATTTGAATCCTCTTGCAACAAAGAATCTGCTAACGAAAGGGCTGCGGTATGATCTGTTTTTCCATAAAAAGGAGTTATCGCTTGCAGTTGTCGTTTCATCTGCTCTTTGTTTCTTTGGCGATTCGTCAACACTTCAGGCTGCGCGCCTGTGGCAACAATCGTAATCAACCGAGCACTTGATTGTTTGTCAAGCCAGATCTCTGCTGCTTCTATTGCTGATTCAAGGCTTGTATTTGCAGTAAGATTGATGTCTCCTGTTTTTGCCGACATGCTTGCAGAACGATCAATAAGGAGGACAGCATGACCAGCTGGTGCTGCCTGCCTCAAGACTATTGGCTCCATTAAAGCGAAAACGAGTATTAGCGCAACGAGCAGCTGCAAAATGAGAAGCCAGCGGCTGCGGAGCTTTTGCCATGGCCGATTCGCTTCCTGCTCCTGCAATACCCGTCTCCATAAAAGGTGACTAGCGATATGCTGGTTCTTATAGGTTCTCTTTAGGATATACATGGCAGCGATAGCTGGCAACGCAAATGCAAACCAAGCCGATGCCACGGACAAAAACTGCATCCAATACCCTCCAATCCATTCTAATCATGCTTTAAAGAGAGCTAGGAAAGTACATATGCAAAAACCTTATAAAGCAGTAAATTTAGAACTAGCTGTTAAGTACATGCGAGGATAAAAAAGCGTGTCTAACCGTTTCCTCTAATGGAACGCCAGTATTCACGAAAATATAAGAGGCGCCGCGTGCTGCGCATATGCTCTTCAGTTCATCTTGATAGCCTGCAACCGCACTGCGGTATTCCTGAAGCAGCTTTTGACCTATCGCTACTTCCTTTCCCGTCCCCAGCTCGCTGTCAATTAGGTTGAGTTCTCCGCTCAAATCGGGGCTCAACTCATCAGGCGACAATAGATGTACCAGCACAACCTGTTGACCTGCTGCTGTTAACGAAATGAGAGTCTCTTCGATTCCCTGTTCAAACATAGCATCTGTAAGTACCCACGCTGAACCAGAACGCCTCGGCAATGCAGCTGCCGTCTGGAATGGTGCTGCCATGTTAACGAATTTTGTTTCGGCAGGGGAAGAAGAATCGCTATCCCTCTCCAGCTGCTGCATGGCATCTGCTAAAAAATGAAAAAGCTTTGATGAAGAAACACACCCATGCAGCGGCTGCAGCTCTCTAATGATCGTATCACGAAACAAACGCACAGATATTCGATCATCACCGCAAAGCGTGATATGCCCTATACATGCAGCTAGTCTTAACGCATATTGAAGCTTGTTTGTATCTGAATGTCCAAAAGCCATGGATTGAGATACATCAATGTAGAGGCTAACCTGCAGCTCTTGTTCATCCCAATATTGCCGAATAAACGCTTTGCCTGTTCGGCCGTAAACATTCCAATCTATTCGGCGGATATCATCACCGGATGAATAAGGCCGATAATCAGCAAATTCTTGCGATCCGCCAAGCGAGCTGGAACGCCTTTTGCCTGCCAGCATGCCTTTGATGCGGTTGCCTGCACGAATACGCATTCGTTCAAGCTCCGTTAGAAAAGATAGATTAGGAAATAATAGCTTTAAAGCTTCCTGATTCGAAAGTCCGGCAGATGGAGAACAGCCATTCTGTGATGAGTTTGCTGATTCGTTGCTCACGCTCATCGCGCGGCCTCCACAGCTGTTAAAATCGCTTCGGACATCTGGTCGCTCGACATGCCCATCGCTTGTGCTTCATAGCTAAGCACGAGTCGATGCCGAAGCACCGGCAAAGCCGTTTGCCGAATGTCATTCCAAGAAATATGCAGCCTTCCAGCTGACAATGCTCTAACTTTACTTACAGCGATAATGGCTTGAACAGCACGCGGTCCCGCTCCGAATCGAACGTATCGTTTCACCTCTTCAGGTGCGTCAGGCTCGCCAGCATGCGACATCATAACAACCTTAACCGCTAAATCAAGCACCTCATCGGCGACTAAAATCTGTTTAGCGGACATCTGCAGATCCAATAATTCAGCCGCGGAAAGGACAACCGATACTTTGGGCTGAGTAATTGAAGTTGTGCGAAGCACGATTTGTTTAAGCTCCTCGCGGCTTGGATAATCCACTCCAATTTTAAGCAAAAAACGATCAAGCTGCGCTTCAGGCAGCGGATAAGTTCCCTCTTGTTCTATCGGATTTTGGGTAGCCAGCACAAAAAAAGGTTTTGGCAGCTGATGCGTCTCCCCGCCTGCTGTTACCGTACCCTCTTGCATAGCTTCCAGCAATGCGCTTTGTGTTTTGGGCGTCGCCCGATTGATTTCATCAGCGAGCACTAAATTTCCGAAAATCGGCCCTGCTTGAAACCGATGTGCGGCTGCGCCTTGGGTACCAAAATCTATCAATGTTGTACCCGTAATATCCGAAGGCATTAAATCAGGCGTAAATTGGATACGAGAAAACTGCAAAGAGATACAATCCGCAACAGTGCGGATCAGCATCGTTTTGCCAAGGCCTGGTATTCCTTCGAGAAGGGCATGACCCCCGGCAAACAAACACCAGAGCAGCTGCTCCACAACGGCTTGCTGACCGACGATGACACGGCCAATCTCTTCTTTCAATGCAGCAATCCGCGCGGCTGCCTCATCTAACTGTGCTTTGGATTCAATCATATCGGATCATCTCCATTATCGGTTCGGTTGAATTTGATCAAAATATTGCTTAACCTTCTCCTGCATACTATCAGGCAGCTGAGAGCGTCCTAGCGATTGCTTCGCTTCTGCTGCATATTCGTTATAGACATCCTCATAAGGACGTGTCGTTCCATCGATCATCGGGGATTGACCGCCATTAACGGTCTGCCCCCCTGATGAAGGACCACCATCCTGTTGCACATTACCGGAGCCTTGCATCGTACGAGGCGTTGTGATCAAATTTCTGCCGCCGGCTCCTGTGCCAGCTCCTGGTCCAGAGCCGGAGCCAGTGCCAGATCCAGATCCAGATCCAGAGCCAGAACCAGAACCAGAACCAGAACCAGAACCAGAGCCAGTGCCAGATCCAGATCCAGATCCAGATCCAGAACCAGAGCCAGAGCCAGAGCCAGAGCCAGAGCCAGAGCCAGAGCCAGAGCCAGAGCCAGTGCCAGATCCAGATCCAGATCCGGAGCCAGATCCGGAACCAGAGCCAGAGCCGGAGCCAGAGCCAGTGCCAGTGCCAGTGCCAGTGCCAGTGCCAGTGCCAGTGCTAGTGCTAGAGCTAGAGCCAGAGCTAGGTCCAGTGCCAGAGCCAGAACCTGAGCCAGTTCCAGTTCCAGAGCTAGATCCAGTGCCATTGCCAGTGCCGGATGCAGCATTAGAGCCAGAGCCAGTGCCGGGCGTTACGCCCGCGGCGCCTTCCGCAGCAAGCTGCTGTGCCAGCTGCTGCCCGCTTTGCCCGAGCTGGCCCGCCATACCTCGGGCCAACTGCTCCAGCTCGCCCTGCGACAATTCGCGGGCGAGCGCTTTCTCAAGCGCCGCGAGTGCATCGCCGGCGCTCTCGCCATCCGAGGCGGCTCCGCCGTCCGCCCCGGCATCACCTGCGGCGCGCGCCTGCTGCGCCGCCTGTTCAAGCGCCGCAGCAAGCTGTGCGGCGCTCTGCTCTTGCGGCTGCTCTGCCGCCAGCCGCTCAAGTGCACTCGCCAGCGCTTCACGCTGCGCTGGCGACAGTTGGTGCAGCTGCGATCGCATCGCGTCGATCGCTTGCTGCATGCCTGCGGCGTCTCGGTCCTGTAAAGCTTGGCCGAGCTGCCGCAGGCTTGGCTCATTGCTCATCGCATTCGCCGCAGCTTCCAACCGCTTCGCCGTTTTTTGCGCCGCTTCAGCTGCTAATTCCAGCTTGTTAATCGCAGCCTCCAGCTGCTCTAGCGCCTCAATTCCATCGCTGCCCAGCGAATCGAGCTTGCTGCGAAGCTCCTTCAGTGGTTTAAGCAGCTCCTGCTTCTGATCCTCTGGCAGCTCTGCTGCCTCCGCGAGATCAGTAAGCTTCTCCGTTTCTTGCTCCAGCGCCACAAGCCTTTCCTTAGCCACTGCGAGCGCTTCCGCTCGTTCGTCAAGAGAATTAGGCAGGAATAGCAGTATCGCCAAAACGATCCATACAGCAGCTGCGCTATAGATGAGTAAACGCCAGCTTCGCCAGTCTGGCCACGGCAGCGAAGAATGTAATCCGCTCACATATTTATCAGCAGCCTCTGTTGCCACTTCTCGCTGCATCATAACGATCGGATGAGCCTGATTTTCTTCACGCATTAACCCATCAAGAGCTGTCGATATCGCATCCTCAGTTACTTGTTTATCCATCATTCTAGCTGCTTCCCTTAAGGAAGAACGCTTCCATAATCCAATGCCCGCACCAGCAACGAAACCTAAACTAGCAATGATGAACACAAGCAGTCGAACATGCAGAATAGGCCACAGCCTGCTTGCACCAAGCAGCAAAAGGCCAGCAGCACTGCTTCCAAGTAAACCTATCAGCGCATAACGGCTCACTGTAAACATTGTCAACCTGCGTCTAACAGGCTGGAGCAGTTCAACCAACGACTTCTTTTGCATAACTGGCCCTCCTATAAGTTTTGCGCAGTAAAACTTTACTTCGTAAGCATTATTTGCAAAGCAAAACTTTACTTCGTAAGCATCATTTGCGCAGCAAAACCTTACCTACAGCATGATTTGCTTCACAGCTCTCACTTTCGTAACTATAATTTATTTTTCAAGCATTATTTCCGTCTCAAACGAGGACGAAGTCTACGAATGCCGAGCCATAGAGCAAGGATGGAGAGAAGCGTATAGATAATAATGAACTCCTGCCACAATGCAAGCGGCGCATTATACCCTTTCTGTCCAATCGAATTCACAGAAAAGGCTTGATTTGAGACGTGCGGATCTAAAATGCTGTACAAAGCAGCCGCAGGATTCAAGGCAATAATATGACCGATCCAGCTATAAGCATTTGTAGTCGTTTGCGGCATTTGCTCCATCACGCCTACGAGTACAATAAATAATAATGCTGTTCCGCCAAACATAAACAACGTAACGCCATACGTTACAATGACAGAAATCATTGTTCGCTTGAATAATGTCGAGAATAATATGCCGAAGGAACCGAGTACAAACATAATAAATAAATAAAACAAGAAAACGAGAAAGAGCTGTTCTGGCGAGATGCCGCCATACAAAAATATCATGCTGTATACAGGAATCGTACTGATCACAATCAGTACCATAAAGCTTAGTGACGATACAAGCTTGCTAAGCACAATCGTTGCTGAGCTCTGCTGCGTCGTGAGCAGCAAATTGAGGGTCTGCTTCTCGCGTTCGCCGCTAATAACACCAGAAGTGAGGCCCGGTGCCATAAAAGCAATCAAACCAAGCTGTGCCATGCTCATAAAATAAAACAAAATCTTGCTTTGCTCAGGATTATAGGACTGTCCTCGTCCAGAAGTTACTTCAGTTAAATAAATAGCGCTTAAAGCCATTAAGCCGATTGCAAATAAGTAAAAGAACAGCGTCCACATCGCGCGAGGCGTCCTCATTCTAAGCTTAAACTCTTTATTGAGTACGGGATTGATAAGCTGGTGGCGCCAGCTCGTTCGGCCATCTCTTGCCGCGGATTGCTCCTTCATTCGAGTCCGTCTCCCCCTTTCGTAATTTCCAAAAACACATCCTCAAGATTCGTCTGCGCTTCACTGAAGGATATCAGCTGAAAACCTGCTGCAACCAGCTCATGAAGGAGCAGTGATTGCTCGGCATCCTGTCCGCCAAAGTGAATTTGTATTCCACGATCATCTCGGAAAATTCGGTTAACATAAGGGCGATCTCGCAAAAACAGCTCCGCTTCTGACTCCCGATCAACTAATCTCACATGCAGGAAACGTTTGACACGCAATCTATTTTGAATATCTGCGACATTTCCGATCGCAATCATTTCACCATGCTCAATGACGCCGATTTCATCTACCATTTCGGCGAGCTCAGGCAATATATGTGAAGAAATGATGATCGTTTTCCCCATTGATTTCAGCTCTCGCAATATTTCTCTCATCTCAATCCGTGCTCGAGGATCAAGGCCGGAAGCAGGCTCATCCAAAATAAGGAGCTCTGGATCATGAACGAGGCAGCGTGCCAAGCAAAGCCGCTGCTTCATACCCCGAGACAGCGAGTCAACGTAAGCATCTTTTTTATCGCTCAAATTGACCAGCTCCAGCAATTGCGGAATCAGCTGCTCCCGCTCCGCCTTCGGTATACCATAGCTGGCGCCATAGAAATGCAAATATTCTAACGTTTTGAATTGGTCATACACACCAAAAAAATCCGGCATATATCCAATTCGCTTACGCACCTCATGCGGATGTTTGGTCACGTCAAATCCGTCTACTTTTGCAATGCCTGAGGTGGGTATCATTAATGTCGCAAGAATAGACATCGTCGTTGATTTTCCCGCCCCATTGGGCCCAACAAAACCAAATACCGTTCCTTTTGGAATCGTTAGATCAATTGATTTAAGCGCTTGAAACGTTCCGAATGTTTTGGAAAGCTGTTTGATCTCAATCATCGGAACCAGAGGCGCATCATTTGATGGTTGTTCCGCAGGTTCCGTTTTAAACACTTCCACATTAATGATCTCTATTTCGTGATTTTTGTTCATTTTTTCAGTATCTCTCCTTCTAAAGCAATCTGCGGTAAAGTCATGTCCACAGAACCAATGACCGAAAACTTCATACGAACAATTTGATTGTTAATCAAATACTCTTTTGGCGCTGCTGCAGCTTTGCTTGGATCTGTCCAATTTCCTTCTTTCTCGTTCCAGACAGTCAATATGAGATTTGAAGCAGTTGTACTGTTGTTGTATAGGATTTCGAGATGATCATATACAGCATCATGATCATTTGGCAAAATATATTCAAATATAAGCTCGCCATCGCCTACAAAATAAGAACCGTTCCCGTAGTGCTGCAATTGACTCGTGGCATTCTCTGTAATAATGGGATTAATAAGACCTGCTGGCACGATGACACGATTCCCATCGATAAAAGAGGTATCGACCTTTTGAACCCACAGCTTCAAGTTATCAGTCTTTATCGTTTCGCCGTTTACCTTGTAATTCTGCTCATGATCAGTGCTAAAGCCAACCACTATAGGCTCCGGCGGGACAATACCGCCATTGTTTCGATTCCCAAAGCTGTCTATAAGCTGTCGCTCTCGATTATACCCGTCATTGCCTCTGTTAGTTGGATTAGGAAACATCATCTGTCCATAAGGGAAATAACCTGATTGATTAACCGTACTCGTTGTAATCGTCGTTTGCCCGCTCTCGCCGACCTTCAAATCGCCAAAGAGCTGAGCTTGCCCATTAATTAGCATAGAAACATTCGTAAGATTAGTTGTCGTATTGTTAGTAGCAGTTACCTCAATTGCATGTCTAACCTGCTTATAAGCAAGGGTTAGCTGCCCCGTATCACTGCTCATCGTTTGCTTTTCTATCCATAGTTTCCTTGTCGACCAATAGGGAACGGAGCGCCATAATGCTGTAGTCGAATCATTTTCGGAAATCAATTGCGTTTTATCATCCATAGTCTGATTTCCACTTTGATTGTAAATGGTGTAAAAAGATAAATTTACTCTTTTATCAAATTCCGCAGTCACTGTACCCCCAGTTGGAATGAACACCGCAGTTGCGCCCGATCGTACGGCGTCTCCTTGTCCAGTCAACTCTATGATCTCAATCGTATGGGCTGATAAATTCCGCTTATCTTCAGCGCCAAAGAAAAAGATTGCAAAACCGGTCATAACAGAAAAAGCAGGGATAAGCCACCACGACCACTCTCTGCGATCTGCCTTAGCTAAAATTATATACAGTACTGGCGCTGTGATGATCATATAGCCGATAAACATCCACATTAGCAGCATAAAGTTGGGCGGTTTAATCGACGGGAACTCATCTATAATACTTTCAATATTCCATTTCATATTATTGTTGATGTTCACCATACCAGGCTGAAGCGGCGTCAAATTTTTTTTAAGCACCTTCGCCCATAGCGTCGCGCTGCCAGTCCATGTAGACATAGGCTCAAGTGATGGATCAAAAGCGATATAAATAACGCTCCCAAATCCATGTTCACGGGATACGACAAGCGGCAGGCCATTCTCAGCAAGCTCCGTTTTGCCATCTATTATATGACCTGTCGAGACGACCAAAGGTTTTTCAAGTGAAAGTGCGGTACCTCCGAAGCTGGCAAGTGAATCCGCGCTGGATATGGTCGATGTGCCTGACGATTCTAATGGTGCAAACTGTTTAAAGGCATCTGCCGTTTTGCCATAGCCTACTCCTCCAGTTAACACTAGTGTACCGCCTTGCTGTACCCAATCCGTTATGGCTTTAACCTGTGCTTCTTCCCAGCCCGTGGTTGGCATATCATTGATAACGATCGTATTGAATGTTTTGAGTAAAATGGGATCGCTGGGCAGTTCCTTCTGCGCAATCGGAATGACTGTTATTTCGTAGCCTCGTTGATTTAACGATGGCATAAAATTCAAAGTATCCGGGTCACGAGATATGACACCAATGGTGTAGCTGTTGGCTGTTCTTGCGTTTATGTAATCGTTACCGAAAATCGGAATAAGTTTTCCAGATTTATAGGAGTCCTTAAAAAAACGTATTTTACTGTTGCTCCGATTAAGAAGCTCGCCTTGAATAGATGCTGTTAATTGTATGGATGTGCCTAGAGGCAGCTCTGTGGGTATGATCAAGTCATTAGACCCTACTATAGATATAACAACTTCACCTTTCAAATCCTCAGCTGTCTGGTTTGTCAGTGTAAGCCGTACAGGATACCATTCGGATTGTTTCATGTAGCCCTGAAATCCGACACTCGTTTCCAATGAAATTCCCTTCTCCGTTGCTGCTGCCTGTGCGTTGCCAGTTCCCGCTAAGAAAGCTGCTATCAAACTAATCATGACCGCGTATGCGATGGTTCGATATCTTAAATGAATAAAACAGTTCACCATTTGACCCCTCTCTTTACTTGATCTTCCATTTATACACATCCTTATTTTAACGGATTTTACAATTGAATTGTTGCTTCTTTTTCTAAATAATCATAAAATACAAAAAAAAAACGACAAAACTTGATCATATAAGCTGTGCTTAAGATGATCATCGTTTTATCGTCTTCCAATTTTATGGTAAATTATTTTACAGGCGTACTGCTGTTCCGCTGACAGCTACCATTAACATTCCTTCACGCACAACCTCATAATCAATGTCGATCGCAACGATTGCATTTGCTCCAATCTTAGCGGCTTGATTTTTCATCTCATCAATGGCTACGTCACGTGCTTCCTTCAGCTTGCTCTCATACGCACCGGAGCGTCCTCCAACGATGTCTGTAATTGATGCAAAAAAGTCACGAACGACATTTGCACCCATAATCGCCTCTCCTGTTACGATTCCTATATAATCTTGAATTGGACGGCCTTCTATTGTTGGTGTTGTTGAAATTAGCATCATTATGCTCCTCTCGCTTCATAAAGAAGCGTGTATTTAAAACATTTGCTTATATTACGAAGCTGGCAGCTGTTTTGTTTCAATTAAGTTCCATTCATTAGCTCTTTCAATTCCACATCTATGAGTCTGTCCGTAATCGTGTTTATTCTAATCGTAACGCGAATAGCGAATTGCTTGGCATCTTTATTTAACATTAGAACAAAACTTTCCTCTGACTCTCCATTAGTAAGCTTTTTTCTTCCTTCGTATTTGTAATTGACAATCGAAGCATCCTCGTATGCTTTTGACGTTTCTTGCATAGCCAGCTTTCCCCACTTTGCGTAGGACGGCTCCGCATGCAATTGAACCGCTTCTGTCGCAAACACTTCCGTATGCGTAAAGCTAAGCAGTGCGAACACAGCCTTAATTACAATATTAATTATCATTTTGCAACCACCTATTTCATGGATTGAGATGGTACTAGCGTCACCCTCTTTGCTTCGTCCTATTCTTCACTTCTAAAGGCTGCAGCCCAATTTATAGGGATAAGTGCCCTTTTTTCATTCAAAGCATATTGTAGAGTATGATAAAAAGGAGGCACACCATGATACGCAATCAATCTTATATGCCACAATCGGCTGTTATGCCTGAGTACTATCAACAAATGCAAACAAGTCCTGCCCAGGCCAATGTGGGACCGGAAACTGTGAATGCACAGACGGCTCCCGCTCCAGCTCATTGCTGTGTTGATTTGAGTCTAATGCATCATTATCCGTACATGCACGACTTTCATGACTTTCACCACATGCATCACTTCCATCCCATGATGGATGATTTTCATCCGATGATGGAGGATTTCCACCATATGCATCACTTTCATCACATGATGGATGATTATCATCCCATGATGCATGAGATGTGGGATGAGCATATGCACTACGATCACCATCATCCTCATGATGGATGGGAGCTCTCAACTTTAGATTATCATCATGCTTGGTTCCACCCTATGATGCATCACCATCCGCACCATGTTTGCTTCCCAGTTACATGCCAACCAGCCGGGGAGCATCAGAAGAAAGCGGCAGCTGAGCAGCCAAACGGTTAAAAAAGCAAAACATAAAAAGGGCAGATTGAATGATTGCCATCATTCAATCTGCCCTTTTGTCTCCTCATCAACTATTGCGACAAACTGCCTTCGAGTCGTGAACGAGGTCGACATGGGCCAATAGGGATTTGAATAAGACTCGTTAGTCCATTTGGCGTTAATCCATAAAGCTCATTCATGGAGCTAACATCGAAGCCTAGCAACGGTCGACCTTCCATCCTCAATGCGGAAGCAGCAATCAGCAAACGTTGAACGAGCATTCCCGCTTCCATTTGCTGAATACGATAGCCGCGAAAGCCAAGCTCCTTATGAAAATGCTCCAGATTACCTGCCACATGAAAAGTAAGCGGCACCTGGAATAAATTTACGTTATCCAAAGACATGCCATACTGAAGCCATGGCCTTTGGTCACCCACACGGACAAGCTGCAGCGCGTGAGCCGCATCATCATAGTAATACGCTCCATCTTGAATCCCATCAACACCATAAAAACAGCCATATAAATGGACGCGCGACGATGGACTTCGCACTAAACTATCCAAATCATTACGATACCTATAAGAAATCATGATCTCCTGCAATAGTGCTGCCAAATCTGTTAGACTCACGGTTTGCAATACATATTCATTTTCTGGCGAGTAGCGCTGCCTGCATACCGATGCTAAATCATACGTCAATCGATTTACACTCGGTAAAGCAAAAACATCGCTACTGCTGGCTAGTATTTGCTGCGCCTCAAGCAGTTTAAACGCGCGTGCGGATTCCATAATGGAGGCTTCATTTATCTTAATCAACAGCGGATATTCCAATACCTTTTTTGATCGGATGTAGTGCTCATGTCTAATTAACGGAAGCATACTGCATAATTCATCTGAAGAAATATTTTTTTCAGCGCTATCACCATGGTGGAACCATTCCATATTTGCATCAATCGCAAGAGGAATCGCAGCGTAAACACTTTCTTCTGTATCAGGAAGCCCAAGCATATGATTGATGGCACCATCAAGAAACTGAAAGTAAACACCCGCCTCAAAGTCAAAACGTTTCGCTACTTCAAGCAGCTGGCCAACGAGCAAGCCAGCATCTAATCCCTGCAATCGATAAGAGAAGTTATTGTATTTATAAAAGTTTTTCCAAAAAAAAGTAGACACAAATACAGCTCCGAAGCCGTTTGTTATGTCGCACCGATCACCTAACGCATTACTCAAATACCGATCAAATTGGCCTTCACGCAGCAGCACCAAACGATGATGTGCCACATCATAATGATAAATTCCGTTAGGTAATTCATCCAGCTTCAAATAAAGATATACTTCGCTTGGATACAGCCCTCCGCCTGATGGAACAAAACGTCTACAAAGCTGCAAGGAGTCCTCCCATTCCTCCCCTGTATGTTGTTCAAGAACAGATTGGCTAAGCTGTGTCATCCCGAACGTATACCAAAGAAAATGTCCTATATCCCGTAGCGTTGGCATCGTATGCTCCCGTTTGCCCGTTAAAGTAAGCGGAACATCCGAAGCGAGAGGAAATACCGGTACATGACGATATAATTTGTACGGTAGAGGAGCGTTATCCCAATCGATTTCCACATCTTGAGGTTTGGTTTTGTCTGGATCATATTGCAATTGGTGCAAAAAAGCCTTCAGACTCATATCTCCCCTCCTAAGTGCCAACTCGCCGAGATCCACTGCATGACAGCAGATAGTGCTTATGGAAACGGATGCGGATAAGGATTAAGCAGCTCATGCGTGAACCTCTCCTTGACGTAACCCAGCTCAGCTGGAATTCGCAGCACCCTCTCAAGTCCTCTCAAGCGGACAAGATGTTGACCAAACGTCATCGGGAGCATACCTGGAATGATCACCTTTACACAATGGAGCCCATTTCTCAGCGTTTCCTGCGTCGTTTGATCAACAACGATAACTTCTAAATTTAATTCACGGAAAACTTTGAGGAATACGTTTAATTCATCTGTCAAATCCGCATGCTTTGGCCTTGGTTTAAATGCCTCTTCGAATGTACGGAGCGGCCTCTCATTTTGAAGAAGGAAGTTCAACCGTTCCTCAGCTTCCTTCAAGCTGTACAGCATCGAATGATCATCCATTTGCCGTACTAGAAAAGGATCATGAAGCATGCGTTCATACTGCTCACGGTTTTCTTCTAACTTCTCATTAAAAGCGAGCAGCATGCCAGCGATCTCATGGATGGCTCCTTTTGCTGCCCGCACCGGATCGGGATGCGCCCCAGCAGCACAAATCATATTAACGCCATTTTCCGTTCTGTTTTTGGCAAGCACCCATACACTCGGAATGCCATGCTCCATCGTCGAATCGAATAAATGGACATCATATTGGGTGACATCACGTAAACGCTCCACCATTAAGGTTAATTCCAGATCTCCGGAGGAATAAGGATCTATAGGAACAAGCGGAAGCTGTGCATACCAGGTCATGAGAAATGAATCCCGTTCTACTACTTCCAGTATTCCGTAAAAAATAGCTTCCTCCAAGCTGCCTCCTAACGCACAGCCATTTGAGGTTTCGTATACAAATCCATGGCCGCAGCCAGAGCTGTAATAAGCAAGCAGTTCCGGCACGAGAATAGGCTTCTCCTGCAAAAACGAATAACCCCACACCCAATCGATTTTTCTGCTCGGGTCGAATGGTTGAAACGGAAAATCGGGACGCTCATACTGTTCCTTCTCGTGAACGCCTACCCGAACGGGATCAAGAGCAATCTCACTCAAATGCTCATAGCTGTCATGAACCGCCGTCCTCTTTCCTCTAGGCGATATACCGCAATAACGTTCTAAACCCTCTAGTATTGCTGTCATTTCACTGTCTGCAAAAGAATTTGTACGGCCAGCGCAGCCTTCATCTCCCGAAAACATCGGTAAAATAATGCTCGAATCCGCAAATGGCGACATCAGATCAATCATTTTTCCGTTCAAAAACCCTGTGCGATTGTCCAAATAATCATTGGCTAATACAGCTTTCAGCTCACTCATCGAACGAGTTCGATAGCTATTTTCGCTAATTTTCGGGCTTGGATGTAGCTTAATTCGCGAACCTATAGCCGAATCATCAGGTATTTCTCCACAAATCGTACAAAGCGGATCAGGCAAATAAAAATGAACCGAACTGTTGAGCGTTTGCAAATGTACCAGCTTTACACGATTTTCAAGATGAGCCTTGTTTTTAAGGAGGAATTGTTCAGCTTCAACAGCAATATGATGAGCCACATGCAGAAGACCGCTTCGAGAAGACCAAATATCCGGATAAACTTCACCGTGCATAAAAAGATGCTGCAGCTCCCACATTTCTTTCCGATCATTTCCAGCCATCAAACGCCGCAGATCAGCGCACTGCGAGCAGCCTGCTGTCCCGGGAATGACAAGCGGACCAATTACGCCCTCACCAAAGGATACAAAGCCACGCAGCCATGGAGTCCCCGATTGCTTAAACATTTCCTCTGCCATCAGATGAGAAGCTGAATCATAGCCATCACTCAGTACGAGCGCAAGCTCTGCCTTTTCTGGAACACCAAACGACAGATCGCTCACTCGTTCAACCTGACAAAATTCAGATAATAGATCGGTTACGTAATCTGCGAGCAGCCCTTCTCCCACAATTGCCATTTTAGCGCTCACTCTTCTGTCTCCTCTCGGAGCGAGATGCCGAATACTCCCGCTAGCTCCTCATTGAAAAAAGCTTCCGAAGTTAAGTTATACACAAGAAGACGCTTTTGGTTATTTTGTAGATGCATCAATGCATTCTTCAGAACCTCTCGATGTTCAAATGGATCACACTCGGTTATGGAGAGATTCATCACTTCGTCTTCCTTCACATTTACAGAAGCCAATTGATTTATTTTCCCTTTAAAGAGAGATTCTTTGTTCTGAATGTCCAGCAAAGCGCCCAATAAAACTCTGCGAAGTGCTCTCGTTTCATTTAAATCAACTGCGTGATACCAGCAACCGTTTGTTCTCAGCCATACAACTGGAAAACCAATTACAGTTTCACTGATGCCAAATGAAGGTGATCCTTGCATCGTGGTTAGCGCATTTATATAGTAACGACATCGTTCATCCTCAATATGACTAAGCTTAATCGGTGTGATAGAAGGAGGTTCTGCTTCGTATAGCCTTATCCATTCTTCGGATAAAAACTTTTGCAAAGCGCGGCAGACGCCCTCCTCGATCGTTACCCCTGCTCCTACGCTCATAAGCACAGGCTCTAATGCAGAGCCATTTTCAGACGTCTGGCTGATGAAAATGTTGGCCATACGCGACACATAAGATTCAATTCCAGCTAGCCCCGCTTCTCTGCGTGCCTCCTCATGTCTAATACCGTTGCATATAATTTCCGAGAGCAGCAGCGCTGGGCCTTCTGACAGCGGATCAACTGACTGAACCCGGCATTGCGACAACGGCAGTTGACGCAGCTCTCCTTCCTCCCAAATATGAAAGATGCCCGTCTCCATGGATGTTAACTGACTGAAGAAAGGGAGCAAACCGCTTGGATCACGTTTTCCTGTGCTCTCTTCCGACAGAAGCTCATAATCTTCAACCTTCTTCGCCATTTGTTTTTCATTGACTAACGGATGGGGAAGAAACGGATGCCACTTGCCTTCCAGCGTCTCTAGGTTCAGCAGAAACAGTTTATTATTTTCTAATTTCGTTACACCTGCAGCTGTTTTTAGCCATTCAAAAACGATCACGTTAGCGAGCAGCGATTCCGCGACAGATGAACCAGCATAATCACTTGTTTCCTCATAAATAGAAGCATAATGGACTCTGCGCCTTGCTGATTCCCAGTCACCCTCCGGAATTGAATACGTAAGCGGAACAGCTAAACCTGCCTGACCTAGAATTACAGCTGGCAGCAGCACTTTATTATTTTGTCGACATACTTGGTTAAGAGATTGAAGCTCAGCTTCCCCTTCTGTGTCTGACACATAAAATATTGCATCGTATTGCTGTATTACTAACGACCATTCCACTCCGCCATCCTTCGGCAAGCTGATCTCGTCCACCTTGACCTCTGAATCGAATGGTCTGTAATGGTGTACCAGCTCCGTAATTCGACTAGGTCCCTTCGTTTCCGTGTTCATATTGATGAAGTGAAACTGAGGAAGGCCGGATTCAAGTAATGATTTCACTACTGACACCAAAAAATTCCCGTTCCCAACAACAAGTACGCTGGACTTTCGAAACAGCTCAAAACGGTATGCCCCAGACCCATCAAAGCTGTCCAAAAATTCAATCTGAGCCTCATATTGCTTAACAATATGGCTCGGAAGCTGATGTGGTCTATCCTGACTCACATCTTGGACATAACCATTCGCATACAATACTTTTGCAATCTCATAAACATGATCACGGTATTGATCTGTCAATCCATCCGTTATTTCATGCATCGAATGCTCGCCATTAAACACCGGAATTAATTTCTCTATCCATTGATCAATCGTACTGCCTTCCATCCGAAATGAACCGATATTATTGCGGAAATAGACACTTCCGTCCGAGCTCGGGAGAAAAAAAGTATCTCCTCTCACTTTAAGGCGCATAGAAGGATCCAAAATTCATTCCTCCTTATTTTGAAATCTGGCTTTTCGTAACAAGAGTTCCTCTATAAAGATATGTAAGGCTATTTGTCCGTCATACCTGCACTCGCATAGAAAGACACCCCTGCATCCCGAAAAGCGTTTGCAGGGGTGTCTTGAACCTTCTATTTACATCTCAATATTGACTAACGGCAACGGGCACAGCCAGCACAGCGGGCACAGCCGCCTCCGCAGCGAGCACAGCCACCGCATCTTGCACAACCTCCGCAGCCGCCACAGCCGCCGCATGAACAAAAGCCGATACAAAAACCAATACAAAAGCCAATACACAACCGAGCATTATTGGGATCCATTTGGCCTTGACCCGCATTCGGCGTCATTCCACTCGATTTAAATGCATCCGTGTTTAAATTTTGAAGATCATTCTTAAATTCATTCATCTTAGTAGCCTCCGTTATATGTTCATGTGATGATCATCGGCATTCACAAAATAGGAAATGAAAATGAGAACAACCCAAACTGGTCATATGCCGATAATCGTTCATGACATATACGTATGAAAAAAGCTCCGCTAGTGTTACTAATCCATTTACCCAGTCGCCCAATATGTAAACGGAACAACTAAAAAAAGAGGCTGTCACAAGGTCAATGACCTTGTGACAGCCTCTCTGCTATCTCGAATCGTTATGCTTCTTCTGCAGTGCGTGGTTTGCGTTTACGGTTCAAGAACTCATAAACGATAGGTACAATAATGAGCGTGAGCAGTGTTGAGCTCGTCAAGCCGCCAATTACGGTAACCGCCATACCTTTAGAAATCAAACCGCCTGATTCAAATCCAAATGCAAGCGGAAGCAATGCACCAACGGTTGCAATCGCCGTCATTAGAATCGGACGAAGACGTGTACCCGCTGCTTCAATAAGTGATTCGCGGACGGAAAGTCCTTCTCTCTCTTTTTGAATAACACGATCAACAAGGACGATCGCATTTGTAACTACGATACCTATGAGCATCAGGGCACCAATCATTGCGGTAACGCTCAGTGTTTCTCCTGCAATTAACAGTGCTACTAGCGCACCGATAATCGTAAACGGAAGGGAGAACAGAATTGCGAATGGTGTAAGTCCTCCACCAAATGTAATGACAAGCACGAGATAAACGACAGCAATCGCTGCAAGCATTGCTAGGCCTAGCTGCATAAATGACTCATTGATCTGCTCTGTTACTCCGCCCATTTCGATATCGACGCCAGCAGGAAGATCAGTCTCATCAATCATTTTTTGCAATTCTGTCGAAACCTTGCCGACGTCAGATGAAGTTGCATCTGCTGAAACCTCAGCATACATACGACCATCACGTCTTGTTATCGTATTCGGTGATTCACCTTCTTCGATAGTCACGACATCTTTCAAAGCAACTTCAGTACCTAACTGAGTAGTCAACTTCACATTCTCTAGATCTGATTTATTTGTATAGGTTTTAGTATCAACCTTCACATAAACGTTAAATTCCTCGCCATCCACTTCAACTGTCGTCAGAACGGGACGCTCGCGAACCGGACTAAGCGCCATTGCAATCTGGCCTGCTGTTAATCCGTTTTGACTAAGCTTCTCTTGATTAGCTACAAGGCGGTACTGCTCATACGTTTCTGATAAGCTGGAATCAATATTTTTCAAATCCTTATGATCTGCAAGCTTCTTCATAAGGTCATCCACGATCGGTTGAACCGTGTTCATATCCGGACCATACACAAGCATCGATATGCCCGATCCGCCAAGACCTCCGCCTCCGAAGTCCTGCTGTTTCCATTCGCCTTTGCCGCCTAGCTCTTGCAGCATAGGTACAATTTTTTCTTTCTCAGCATTAAAACCAGCATAATCCTCATCATAGCTCAAGTTAAACAACGCTTGTTTTGAAGCTCCAGGACTAAATGGATTTTGGCTGCCAACTGCATATTGCACGACTGAAACACCTTCACGATCGAGCAATTTCTTTTCAGCTTCAAGAGCCATTTTCTCTACCTGTTCACGTGTTTCTCCAGGTGCTGGATTGTAGGAAACAATCATCATTTTCTGTTCGTCGCCTGCGATGAAGCTCGTTCCAATCACTGGGAGCAGGAACAAACTTCCGATCAGTAGAAGTGTTGCTAAACCAAAAGTAACCAATTTATGATCAAGCGACCAGCGAAGTACACCTTTGTACCATTCCGCTAAGCGGCCCGGCTTATCGTGATGCGCCTTGCCAGCTTTCATCCCTTTGCGGAACATCATATGCGCCAGCATTGGAACAACCGTAATGGCAACAAGCAAAGATGCTAGTAGAGCAAATACAATCGTTAATGCAAACGGCAGGAACATCTCACCAATCATGCCCGAAACAAGTCCAAGAGGCAGGAATACGGCAATCGTTACGATTGTGGAAGCCAAAATCGGTACGAACATTTCCTTCGTCGCATCAAGAATTAATTCCTTGCCCTTCATCTTCTCTGTAGGGAGCGCCATTCGTCGATATACATTTTCGATAACGACAATCGAGTCATCGATTACCCGCCCAATTGCAACGGTCATCGCACCAAGTGTCATAATGTTCAGTGTAATATCCATCCGGCTCAAAATCAGGAGAGCGATCAAGATGGAAAGTGGAATCGAAACGACAGCAATAATCGTAGAACGAATATCGCGCAAGAATATCATAATGATAATGACAGCGAACAATGCGCCGATTACCGCCTTGCTTAACATCGTGTGAACGGAATCCTCGATCGGCTTGCCTTGATCAAGTGTCGTTACAATAGACAAACCATCATTATTGCCTTCAAGCTCTTTTATTTCTGCTTTAACATTATTAACAACGTCAACCGTATTGGAATCAGCCGCTTTGACGACGTTAAATCCAATGGAGTCTTTGCCATTCGTACGAGAAATTGACTCTGCTTTGCCTACGATGCTTAAATCAGCAACATCGCTAAGCTTAACACCCGGCACGATGACTAAGTTTTTCAAATCACTCTCTGTCGTTATGTTCCCATCAACGACCAGTGCCTTCTCTGTCTCGCCAAATTCATAAATACCTAGCGGTACAGAAATGGCTGACGCTTGGATGATGCCTTTCACCATCTCTTCGGTTAAGCCGATTTGCTTTAGCTTATCCGTTTTGAAGGATAGTTCACCTTCCTTAACATTTTGTCCAGAAACTTGAATGCTCGCTACACCTTCAATGCCTTGAAAGCGCGGCAATACATTTTCTTCGATTTCCTTCGTAAGCTGCTCCAAATTCATCTTTTCATTGGAGATACTCATCGCTAGGACAGGGAATGCATTCAAGCTGATCCGTGAAACGGATGGGGTTTGCGTTCCTGTTGGAAGCTTAATCTCGGAGAGGATATTTTTAACTTCCGCTTCCGCCTTTTCCATATCTGTCTCATAGGAGTACTCAATAACGACAGATGAAGCATTTTCATAGGATGTTGAGCTAATAACTTTAACACCTTTAAGATTGCGAGTCCGCTGCTCAATCGGCTTCGTAATTTTCTCCATTACCTCTTCAGGTGCAGCACCCGGCAATACCGTTGTGACGCTTACGATTGGAACCGTAATATCGGGCAATGTTTCCATTTTCATATTCATTCCTGAATAAAGACCAGCAAATAACACAAGCAGCGTCAAAATCCACAAAGCAAATTTGTTATTAAGCGAAAATCGGATGATGCTCTTCAATCTCTTCCACTCCTCATCTTCTATCTATACTTTAAAACGGTAGCCCACTCCCCAAATTGTTTCTATATATTGAGGTTTGGACGGGTCATGCTCAATTTTCTCACGCAGCCTTCGAATATGAACCGTAACCGTAGCTGCGTCTCCATTTGAATCAAGCCCCCAAATTCGTTCAAACAACTCTTCTTTCTCAAATACGCGATTAGGGTGTGACGCTAAAAGCAGAAGAAGCTCATATTCCTTTGAAGTAAGCATCGCTTCCTGCTCATGAATCATGACTCTTCGTGAAGGTTTATCGATAAACAATCCGCGTATGCGAATATGCTCGCCTCGCTCCCCTTTGTCAGCTGTCAAACGCTCGTAACGAGCCAAATGAGCTTTCACGCGTGCTACCAGCTCACTTGGACTGAAGGGCTTGGTCATATAATCGTCAGCGCCAAGTCCTAATCCTCGTATTTTATCAATATCCTCTTTTTTCGCGGTTACCATCAGCACTGGAATATTGATCGTTTGTCTAATTTGTCGACAAATTTCAAAGCCGTCGATTTTGGGGAGCATTACATCCAAAATGATAAGATCAAACTTTCCTTCGAGCGCTTTTTCAAGCCCTATATCACCTCTCCCTTCAATTTGAACGTTAAAACCGTAACTTTCCAAGTAATCTCGTTCCAACTCGGCAATGGCTTTCTCATCTTCAATAATTAGTATGCTCTTCATGACCACCCACCGTTTTGACGGATACTGACTTAGGCAATTTCAGACAGAACAACGCACCTCCATGCTCTGCATTTTCCGCCCAGACCGTACCGCCGTGCCCTTCAATAATTTGTTTGACGATTGCAAGACCGAGACCACTTCCACCTGTCTCTAAATTGCGTGATTGCTCCGCGCGATAGAAACGATCGAAGATATAAGGCAAATCATCCTTCTCAATGCCGGGACCTGAATCCTCAATTTCAATCAGAGCGTGCTCCTCCAGTTCTGTTACTCGAACAACGATGTTATGTTTTTCGAGACCAGTAGATTGTCCCATATACTTGACACAATTGTTCAGTATATTAGTTAAAACACGGCTTAGCTTGTCAGGATCGGCTGCGATCATCAGCGGATCAGAACCATGCTCGATATAATGCAATCCTACCCCTGATTTTTCCAGATCAAACCGCTGCTCATCCAAAAAATATTCCAAGTAACGTTTAATGTCCATCACTTTAAAATCAAAGGCAACCGTTTGAAGATCAAGCTTCGAGAATAGGAACAGCTCATCAATTAATTGATCCATATCTGTAGCTTTACGATAAATTGTCTCCATGTAGCGCTTCCGCTTTTCATCCGTGTTCGCAATGCCGTCCATGATCCCTTCAACATACCCTTTAATTGCAGATATTGGCGTTTTCAAATCATGTGAGATGTGCGAGAGCAGCATTTTACGGTTTTCCTCATACTGAAGGCTTTGATCAATCGACTGCTTCAATCTTACCCTCATATCCTCAAACGCGATGCTTAGCTGTCCGATTTCACCCTTCGTCGTGGCCTCAACCTTGTGCGACAAATCGCCATCCTTAATTTGCAGAGCTGCGGCTTCTAGTTTCTTAATGGGACGAATGATGCTTCGTGATACAAAGTAAGTAAGCAGCAAGCTCGTTAATCCAATAAAAGCTAAACTGAAAGCTGTGCCGACCGGTCTCCAATAGATAGGAACCGTATCATTTCGCCGGAACAGAACCGCACGACCTTCTCCTCCATCAGGATAAATAAAATCGACGGTACTCGTTTCGAATCGAAATGAATTAAATGCAACCTTCAAAGGCGGCTCGTCCAATAATTGCTGCCAATCCGCATGAACAGCTGTCTGCTCCAAGAAAGGCGCTACAGAAGTAATCTTCCCATCCCTGGAAATAAGAAGTCCAGCCCATAGCTTGCCTAACCGCTCTTGAATTTCGGCTACGTATTCCTTCTTCTCGAGCTCGCCGGAATCGTTGCGAAGCACATAGGATAATTCGCCATACACCAAGGCTTGAAGATAAGGCTCTCTGTTCTCATTTTCATAATAATGACGAACATCCTCAACACCGCGAGCATAAAAGATAAATATCATAAAAGCACTCATTAATATGATCGGTACAAAAATCATCGCCAAGTATGACATATACAGCTTTACTCGAATGGACAATCCTGTTCACGCCTCGCTGCTGCTTTTTTGTTAAGTGTGTGTCTGTCGTTGTTTCTATGGTTAATCATAACGGCTATTTCTAAACGAATTTGTAACCATTTCTTACAAAAGTATTACGTTTGATGATCTTGTTCATTTAATTAATGACGTTTTTATTTAATGCTATAAAATAATTATTCGCTTAATGTACCGAACTTAGGCAGCGGCCATATCCGGAAAACGGCTTTTCCTTCGATGCTGGATCTAGCAATTGGACCAAGTTCACGGCTATCCATACTATGCTCGCGATTGTCACCCATAACAAACAGCTGTCCTTCTTCAACTGTAAAAGGCACTGAAACACTGCCAGCTACGGTCTGACCCTTAACATACTGCTCTTCGATTTTTTCGCCATTCAAATATACTTCCCCGTTTTGTATATCAACCACGTCGCCAGGCAAGCCTACGACACGTTTAATTAAACGCAAATCGCTCTCTGGCCCGCTAATAATAACGATGTCGCCGTGACGAGGTTCATGAAGCCGGTAAGACCATTTGTCTTCGATTAATCGTTGTCCAGCGACCAGCGTATTTTGCATAGATACATTATGTACTTCCGATTGAGCATAGACATAGTTTTGGAACAGCAGCGCTACAACAACGGCAATACCAAGTGAGACGACCCATTCTCTTACTTCTTTCATCCAGCTTTTTGTTTTGCGTTTTTCTGTTTGCATGAACATTCTCCTCATCAGTTAGTGTTTTTTTCTTGTAATAATAATCATAGTTGTCTGCTTAATACGTTTTTTGCTGTACAAAGTTTTCATTATAGCGCCCAAAATAGGAAGTGACAACCGAACCAGACTTGCGATAAAGTGAAAGCGAAGGGGGCTTCCACAACGATGAATCAAATCTCTGGAGCACAAAGATTGCTTTTTACAACTATAACCATTTTATATTGGACTTCCATGTATGTATATGTCCCTACGCTTTCACCTTACCTTAGTGATCGGGGATTGTCCTTGCCTTTTATCGGCATCGTGCTTGGAAGCTATGGTTTTGTCCAAATGTTCGTAAGATTTCCGCTTGGCATTTTGTCAGATCGTTTCGGAAAGCGCAAGCCTTTCATCCTATTAGGAATGTTAACCGCAGCAATAAGCTGCTTGCTGTTCCTCATCCCTGATTCATGGGTATGGCCGCTTGCTGGCAGATTGATGGCAGGCGTTTGCGCATCTACTTGGGTCGCGTTCACTGTGCTTTACGCCAGCTATTTTGGAGCCGGGCAGACAGGTCGTGCTATGGGCAATATAAGCGTGATGACGGTATCCGGACAAATGATTGGCATGCTCTTTAGCGGATGGTTAACGGATGGTTTTAGCTCAAGTGCTCCATTTATTGTAGGCGCTGTCATTGCTGTCCTTGGTCTAGTGCTTGCTTTCATGCTGAAAGAGCCTCGCTCGGAGCTGAAGGAACAGCCAGGAATGTCGTTTGCCATGATCAAAAATGTGGTAAAAACTAAAACATTGCTGCAGGTTTCTTTGTTGTCCATCCTTGCTCATGGCATTCTTTTTATAACGATGTTCGGATTTACACCTCTCAAAGCACAAGAAATGGGTGCAGACGGTCTGAAGCTCACCTTGCTCGTATTTTCTTTTATGCTCCCCCATGCTTTTGCCTCACTCGTTACAGCGAGGTGGTTTACGCCTAAATTCGGCTATTGGGGTACGATTGGCACTGGCTTTATATTGAGTACCATTTGTACAGGAGCTATGGTGTTTGCGGATTCTTTTGGCGTTCTTGTCGCAACGCAGGCGATTAATGGTTTTGCGCAAGGCTTACATATGCCGCTTTTGCTGGGACTGGCGATTCGAGATGTCGAGCTTCCTGGCCGTGCAACAGCAATGGGCTTATATCAAGCGCTATATGCCATTGGAATGTTCTCTGGACCTTTCCTTGCTGGATGGTTAAATGAAAGCTGGGGCTTGAACGGAGGTTTCCTATTTGGCTCGCTGCTTGGAGCTGTCGCATTTGCACTTGTAATCAAGTGGGCGATGTCAGATCGCAAAGCTAAGTTTGCCGCGCGCACGAATCATGCAGAGGAGGTAAGCGGATGATTAAGCCGCAGCTCGTTCTCGATATTGGAGGCGTGCTGGCGACAAACCTGTCGCCGCTCTTCTGGCAGCTGCTAGCTGCGGAAGCGATCGTTTCTGAAGAACAACTTTACTCCGAATATAAGCAGCAAATTAGCGAGCGGTTATGGACAGGCCAAATAACAGAGAAACAATTTTGGAGCTGGATTGCTGAATATACGCCAAACTTAACTAGTGCGCAAACCAGAAGTTTTATCGATAGATGCCTACTGCCGCTCCCTGCCCTTGCAGAAATCGGTAATTGGAATGCTGTTGCTGATATTCATGTGTTAAGCAATCATTTACCTGCATGGGTTGAACCCATCATTACACCTATCAAGCCTTATTTGAAAAGTATTACGATCTCAAGCGAAGCAGCACTCCAAAAACCTCATCCGGCTATTTTTGACAAAGTAAATGAACAGCTGCCGCCTGACAGCTTTGTTTTATTTGTTGATGATCATCCTAAAAACACAAAGCAAGCAGCGCTGCACGGATGGCATACGCTGCATGCTGATGAAGATGGACGTTGGATTTCACAGGTTATCCCTCTTTTAAAACAATACAGCAATAAGAAATAGAAATGAGCCTGCTGCTGCTGCAATACTCATTAAACGAGCATCTGCTCGTCCGAAGCGAAGCCGAAAGCTATACGTCGGCTTTCGCTTCGCATAACCAAAGCCGCGTGCTTCAAGCGCATCCGCCATTTGCTCCGCAAGACGCAATATTGAACGTACGTAGGGAATCAGAATCGGTAGAAGCCTTTTCATCGGTACCGTCTTAAGAGGCGTAACTGCCTTTCCTCTCGCATGAGCCAGCTTCGCAAACCGTTCCCATTCTCCTGTGAGTAAAGGAATAAACCGAAAAATAAGAGTGACGATGATTGCAAAGGAATGAATGGGCACCTTCAGCCTCTCTAGGACACCGAAGGTTTGCTCAAGCGAGCGCTGAAGTCGTAAAGGCGTCATCAGCTTTAGCATAGGCAGGCCTAAAAGCATAATCAACAAAAGCTTGCCTAATCGGATAACTATTGGCCAAACCTTGTCTAAATCAAAGGAAAGCGGTCGAATGCCAATTCCTGCTATTACGCAAAAAATAATAATCATAATGGCATACGCGCGAATGACTCGTCTCCAAGGCCAAATAAGTGTTCGAAACGGAATTAAAAGCAATATCGTTGAAACAGCTGCGACCGTTAGCTCCAATGCTGTTTTTTGCGCAAAAATGCTCGCAGATAGAAATAAATAAACGAGTATAAGCGCACGAGGATCAAAATAATTTGAACGAAGCAAAACCGATGGTTTAGCGACTTCTAATTGAGAAAGCTCTGTTTTCGCTTTTTCAACGAGCTTATCTTTTGGTTCTTCTTTTGGTTCTTCTTTTGGTTCTTCTTTTGGTTCTTCTTTTGGTTCTTCTTTTGGTTCTTCTTTTGAAAACGTGTTTGGCTTGTTGTGCTCAGTATCTATGCTGCTTACTATACCTTTTGCTATAACAACGCCTGCTGCTTCTGATTTCTGGTCGTCTCGACTCGCGAGAGCAATGGAAATCGCCGCAGCGAGCTCTTGCGGCGCCGGCCAAGGCGCCCCATCCGCGTCTGCGCGCTGGATGAACTGCTCCAGCGGCAAAGCCGCTTCCTCGCGCAGCGCGTCCAGCGCGCGAAGCGCCTGCGGCGCAGAGGCGGCATGCGCTATCGCCGCCGCCTTAGCCGCTGCGCGGACCGTGCCGCCGTCAACAACGGCGACCGCGTCCGCCAGCGGCAGCAGCGCGTCGAGGTCGTGCGTTGCCACGACCGCTCCGCACCCCGCCGCCCTGTGCGCTTCCAGCACCGCGCACAAGCGGCGAATACCGCCGGCGTCTAACCCCGCCGTCGGCTCATCCAGCAGCAGCCAATCCGGCTCACACGCCAATAAGCAGGCGAGTGACAGCCGTCGCTGCTGACCGCCGCTGAGCGTCCATGGATCACGCTCCAACAGCTCCACTGGAAGCCCTACTCTCGCAAGAGCTTCCGCGATTCTCTCCTCGATTATGGATGAATCGAGCTTATATGGCTTAAGAGAATAAACCATTTCTTCTCGTACAGATGACGCAAACCACTGTGACTCCGCATTTTGCATCGATATGCCAAGCTTAAGCACCACTTCTGGATTTAGACGGCTGCGGCGGCCATTCTCCATCCATAGCTGATCGGTGCCAAGCTCAATATTTCCGCTTTGAATCGATCGTATGCCCGCCAATGTCTCAAGCAGCGTTGACTTACCAGCACCATTTCGCCCGATTAAAAGTGTGATTTCACCTGCTTTAAAGGACGTATGTACTTCTTTTAGCAGCTGTTTTTCATTGTCATTCTCCGCGTGCACGCTAACGCCGTTTAACTGCCAGTCATCGCCCATATTGCTTCACCGCCTCTGCCAGCATAGTTGCTGTGAACGGAAAAGGCGAAAGCTTCACACCTTGCTCCTCTAACTCCCATGCCACCTGAGCACAATAAGGAGCCTCCAAACCAAGCTGCTCACAAAAACTATCCCTTGCTCCAGCAGCAGATCTAGCAAACCATTCTTCTACCCCGCCATCGTACATAATCGTACCGGCATTCATCGCAACGATTCGATCTCCCGCCTGCAGCTCCTCCAGCTTCTGCGTAATCCAAATGACCGTAATTCCGGCTTGCTGCAAACTTCTCGTTTGCTCCAGCACAGAGATGGCTGCTTCTGGATCCAGCATCGCTGTTACCTCATCAAGCACAAGCATTGGCGCTTTTAGTGCCAAACACCCAGCTATCGCAACGAGCTGCTTCTGCCCTCCGGATAAGGTTTCAATCGGTTGATGCATTCGCTCACCCATGCCTACTCTTTGCAGCGCTTGCTCGGCTTCAGATCGAATACTAGCCGCTTCCTGCTCATTCTGCTCCAGCATGACAATAATATCCTCGAGCGGCGTTGCCCCGATCATCGCTGCCTCAGGCTGCTGCATAACAATTGGAATCGGCTTCCCCTTTGCAGCAGTATGAATGTTCCTTAAGACTTGACCGCTGACGCCTGCTACACGAAAACCAGCAGCTACTTTCGCAACTGTGCTTTTCCCGCTTCCATTGCAGCCAAGCAGAGTAATCCATTCTCCCTCTTTTATAACAAGCGAAATATCTCTTATTATTGGTTTCCGTTTTTGTCCTTCACCTATTGCTGGAGGCGTAACGGTAACCTGCTTCAATTGTACCTGAATGCTCTGACTCAAAAAATTTCACCCAACCTCTTCCCGAAAACGATAGGCTATGCTACAATTCGATTTGTTAACCTGTTTTAAATATAAATGGTTAACAATATTATCGCAAGTACATAAAGGAGACTAGCATCATTATGCAAACCAGCAACATTCGCTCACTCGTCTTTATTTCTTTGTTCGCAGCTTTGTTTATCGTCATGAGTTCTTTGACAATAAAGTTCGGCGGCTCATTCGTCCCGATTACTCTTCAAACCTTAGCTGTTGGATTAGCCGGTCTCTTTCTAACGCCGCGCAACGCTTTCCTCAGCATATTTATCGTCATTTTGCTTGCTGCTATCGGCCTGCCCTTATTTAGCGGGCAAGGCGGTATCCCTCATCTAACAGGACCTACTGGCGGCTTTATATTCGCCTTCCCGTTCTGTTCGTTTTTGGTTAGCCTAGCGATTGGCGGATTTCTACGCAGTAAAATGTCCAAGGGAAATAAAGCCTTAGCTTTTATAGTTTTTTTCATCATTTTCGAGCTATTCAGCTCCATCACCTCATACATTCCAGGCATTCCATGGCTCATGAATGCTCTAGATCTTTCGTTCCAGAAAGCGATGACGGTCGGATTCTATCCGTTCATCATCGGTGATGCGATTAAATCATTGGCAGGCGCTATTTTAGCAACCTCTTTAACACCTTACATTGTCCATATACGCTCGTCAACCGTAAGAAACAGCGAAGAGAAATCGACATTTAACGTTTAAAATCGTATTGCTATGAAAGCAAAAAACCGCTTTTTCCGATTATGCATTTTGAATCGGAATATAGCGGTTTTTGTTTTAGACATCTACTTCGAAATGCCTCGCGAGTTACTTTCCTAAAGTTCTTAAAATGTTCCCGCGATATTCAGTATCCTTTTCTTTCAATTCAAAAACCTTATTCTGTACCGATATATTCATATATATTTCGCAATACAAATCAAGCTCATTATTATCATCGAAAAAGACCTTAAATTTAATATCTTCATTTGCAATATTTCTAGGGTCACCCTCTAGTGCAAAACATGTAAATGAGATTTCATCATCACACTTTAACTCTCCCTCATAGCCATAAAGCTCCAACAAAGCCTTAATGAACGAATCTGATTCTTTACCAATTGATTTAAGCGTTATTCCCTCAAAATAAAATGCCTCTTGATTGATTTCTCCCTGATTCCATCCAGGAATCATATCATTATTTATTAGCACTTCAAAGCCAACAATTTCATTTCCATATTGACCATGCACAAGAAAATAATTTCGATGATTTATCTCATGACTCTCAATGATGTCAAATTCTAAATCTTGAAAATCTTCTTCAGTGTTTTGGTTTATTTGTCTATATTTCATATGACTTAATCCCTTCCGCCAGTTATGTTAATTTGAAAAAAGTAACATTTCATATGTAAAAATGAAAGCCGCATGTCTGCATCCCAAAAAGAGCTGCAAAACATACGGCTTATAACGCTGGTCTAGCTTATTTTAGTCGCTGCACTCTTCAGGAGCTGGCTCTGACGCATCCTCAACGTTGATTTTCTCAGACACAGTATCACGGATGATCGAAATAACGAGCTGAAGCAAATAATTGATGTCGCTTTGACTTTGTTGGAACTCGGACACGATAGGAATACCGTCAAGCTCGTCCTGCAGCTCTTCCATTTCGCCTTCGATCTTTTTAACCATGTCTGCATTTTTGAAAGTGGTTTCGAAAGCAACAACTTCCTTTTGTTTTTTCTTAATTTTTGTAATTAACTGCTGCACACGCTCATTGCCGTTAATTTGCAGCTCTGCGCGGCGGTAGTGCTGTACTTCCTCAGAAGTAAAGATGAGATTCGCTAATTCTTTTGCTTTTTTCGAAATATCTTCGCGAACGATGAGATCCCGAGTATGGAAACTTGGAATTCCACAGCCTTCGCCATGCTCATGATCATGGTCACATTGCGCTGCTTGATTATCTGCTGTATGTTGCTCTGCCATTTGTCATCTCTCCTGTTTTACCGTTAGCTAACGGCTTCTTGTGCATCCTGTTCTATACTTTCGGCTTTGATATACCAAGTTTGTGCCTCGGTAACCTTAGCCATAATAAACTGGCCAACCCATTCCTTTGGACCTTCCAAATGCACTAATTTATTCGTACGCGTCCGTCCGGAAAGGACATTAGCGTTGTTTTTGCTTTCGCCTTCAATGAGAACCTCGACAATTTCGCCGCGAAGCTGCTCATTTTTTTCTCTCGCATTTGCAGCTAGCTGTGCATTGAGACGCTGTAAACGAGCTTTTTTCACCTCTAGCGGAACATTATCTTCCATACTAGCGGCAGGTGTACCCTCACGCGGAGAATAAAGGAAAGTATAAGCCGAATCAAAGCCAACTTCTTTCACCAGCGTCATCGTATCCTCAAACTGCTCGTCTGTTTCACCAGGGAAACCGACGATTATATCTGAAGTGAGCATCGCACCCGGTATTGCTTTTTTAATTTTAGCAACCAGCTCTAGATACATCTCGCGAGTATACTTGCGGCTCATTCGTTTCAATATTTCGGTGCTGCCGGACTGAACAGGCAAATGAATATGCTCAACCAAATTGCCGCCTGTTCCAAGCACCTCAATCAAATGATCGTCAAAATCACGCGGATGGCTCGTCATAAAGCGGATACGCGGAATGTCAATTTTGGACATATCATGCATCAAATCGCCAAAGCGATAGTTGATGTCTTCAAAATCCTTGCCATAAGCATTAACATTTTGCCCAAGCAATGTAATTTCTTTAAATCCTCGTCTAGCTAAGTCGCGCACTTCAGCAATGACATCTTCTGGACGTCTGCTGCGCTCTTTCCCGCGTGTATATGGCACGATGCAATACGTACAAAACTTATCGCATCCGTACATAATATTAACCCAAGCTCGCATTCCTTCGCGTTTCTTAGGCATATTTTCGATAATATCGCCTTCCTTGGACCATACCTCAACGACCAGTTCCTTACTGAAATAAGCATTTTGCAGCAAGTACGGAAGTCTATGAATGTTATGCGTACCAAAGATCATATCTACAAAAGAATGCTTTTGCAAAATACGTCCTACAACCGATTCTTCCTGCGACATACAGCCACAAACACCTAACAGCAAATCCGGTTTCTCCGTCTTCAGCGCTTTCAAATGGCCAAGCTCGCCAAACACTTTATCTTCGGCATTCTCACGAATGGCACATGTATTAAGTAAGATTACATCTGCAAGATTTCGATCCTCCGTAGCTGTATAACCCATTTCTTCGAACATGCCCTTCATGACTTCGGTGTCATGCTCGTTCATTTGGCATCCGTAAGTCTTTATTGCATAATAATGTTGCTTTTTACGGTTCATTTCTCTGAACATTTCTATAATTTCTTCTGTTTTGGCATCTTCGAACGTCAATACCTGAATATCTTCTTTACCCCGCTTCTTTTCGTCCCTATGATTTGGAGTTGAATTTATTTGGACATTGCGACCTTTGATACGGTAAGTTGTTTTACCGTCTTCTTGACTTAGGATCTTCGCATCCGAAAAGTCAAAGTATTTGGAGTAATCCTTAACCTTGTCGGATTTTAAGTCCGATGTATTTTGGTTCTCCTTTGACATGTTAAAAATCACTTCCCTCTATCTAAAATATAACTCATTATTTTTTTAACCCAATATAAAATTATAGCACAAATGACATAAGTATATCCATCTACAGGGAACGTAAAAAATTTAAACGAAAATGACCTTCCTTTAAAAACGAATTCTCTTTTTCCTCTGTAATTTGTCTAAGCTAGTTCTTATTGCTCTTAGATGCTTTAGATGACCTTAGATGACCTTAGATGACCTTAGATGACCTTAGATGACCTTAGATATTTTAGATACTTCTAGGTACTCTTAGATGTAAATCGTCCCCATATCGAATCGTATATACTTTGAAGTAATAAAAAGAGCCTTACATCGTAAGACTCTTTAAATAGTAAGTATGTATTATCATTTTTCAAATCTCTATTTACAAATTAAACTCATTTTTTAAAATTTCAAATAGCTCCCTTGCAGATTTCTCGTCAAACTGCATAGATTGACTCACAATATTGGTATGTACTCGTTCTTTAGATCCATATGTGTTTAATTGAATGTACTTCTTTCCATTTGTCATCAAAGTATTATAAGTACAATTCGCTTCAATCTGCAATCTTGAGTTTCTTTCCGCTTTTTCTATCTCTTTAATTAAAGCCATTAATCATCAAGCCTCCTATTAGTATTTGAGCAAGTTTTTTCACAATCAGTGCATCTCTTGCTTCAATGAATTCTTGAAAATTGTCAATCGTCAAAGGAATATCCGGTATATAATGTTCTTTCTATAATCGCTCTTCTTTTGGTCTGTTGAACAAACTGTATCTAGCCATTTATCAATGTCCATGTAGGATTTCTGCTGATTCGGTACCTTCAATCAACTGTAAATTACCTATGTAATTAAAATTCTCCGTATACATTATCAATTGCTTCTTTAATTGTAATTGGTCTTTCGAATGCTATATTTTTATCCTCCACATTGTTATTGGTTATATCAAAACAAATTAGGTCTATTTTACCACTGGGCGATCGCTGAGCATACTAAAAAAGAACTGCTACAAAAACAGTTCAAATTTAGAATATATAGACTAATCGGCTTTACTAATTTCAATTTTTATTTTTTTATACTCAGGATCCATCTTATGCAGTTCATCTCTGACCCTCTGGCGTAATTCAACAGCCGGTTTTAAGCAGTGTGCAATGAAGTCTTCATTACTGACTTTCATATCAGGGAAAATGATTTTGAGGAAGCCAGTCGCAAGTCTCTGAATCGCTTTATAGTCCCGTAAATCCTTACAATTTGTTAAATGCATATAACCACTTACAAAATCGGAGTAGTCCACTTTACCACGCAAATTATGAAGTATCTCAGAAAAGAAATCTCCTTTGAACCCAAGTGTTTTCGAAGGAGTATCATTAGACACTCTGGGCATTTGCCATCCAGGGATAATTCCATGTAATCGGTCAATAAATGCTGTTTCTTGCAAAAAGTTAGGTATTTCTTTCAAAATGCCCTCTTCTAGATAAAGCGGGTTTCGATTTTCATCGAGTGCAACGTTCCCAAGCATTACAAATCCTGCTTCGGAAGTAGCTTCCGTATTCCCACGGCTGAACTTCCCACTCTCTAAATATGTTTTTAGACCAGCAGCCAGTTCGGGATCTGCTTGTATACTCTGAATCTCATCAAGCACAACAGCATCATATTTAGCTATTAAGCCAGGTGTATTCTTGGTTTGATGAAAAAACATTACAGCAGGGCTGACTTTCCCACCGCGCACAACACGAGCATATCTCGAAAAATTATCATACACGTATGATTTACCAGTTCCTTTAGGTGCAAGTTCAATTAGATTGACACGAGGCTCAACAAAGGGAACAATCCTTGTAATTAAAATCATTTTTTGTTCGAGTGTGTATATGCCAGGATTAAAACCCATGCTTGATATTATAAGATTTATCCATTCATCAAATGTAAATTGCTCACGGCATTCAATAAAATAGTCTAAATCAACAGCATTGATTTGGAATGGTTTGAACGATCGGAGTATTACACTTCCACGATTATTTTCACTATCTGGCGGAGCGTAGAACAACTCCCCAACTCCCCAGACTCCACTCGCTAGCATTAAATCATTATCTTCCACTATTTGTGGAGAGATCATCGCATCATTGATGTCCAAAAATGGAATTCGCAAATTCCTGTTGCCTGTCTTTAAATTAACAGAAACACTATAATCGTCAAGTAACTTCACGCTTTCCATATTCAATAATTGGTTTTTAATTTGTTCCTTTTGTGCTTTCTGGGGTAGAAATTTATTTATAAAATCAGCTATCTTTTTTCTTGAATCATCAGTCAGTATACCTTCTTCTAGGAAATTAAATAGTATCCATTCTCCTACATAGGTGGGAATTGAACGTGCTGTAAAACCAGCCTGATGTACCAGATTCTTATTAATTACAACTTCTCCATAATTGTCTAGGGCTTTTTGTTCAAATTGTTCGAGCATTGCAATCCCCCCTTAAAAATCAAAATCAAACGTATTCTCTTGCATTGATTTAATTACAATTGGCAATTTGATCTCAGAACTATACTGTTTTGAAGCAAAGTCATATTGAATGCTAATAGACAGTTCAGTCGGAACAATACTCCCCTTACGCATGATTCGGACATTCTCAATATTGACATCAATTTTAGTCATTGAATCAATCTTTTCCACGATTAAGATATCATTATCGACAGAAACGAAAGGACTTAATATCGTAAGTTGCAAATTTTGAACAGGAATTTGATTTGTATTCTCAATAAGCAATAATAATTGACTCTTTACGTTAAATCTAAATGTGTTATCCCTTATAAGTACATTTGGTGGTATTACGGTGTGAGTTGATCTATGAAAATGTAGTAATGGTACTAGAATTTCTTCTGGAGATACTCCACCATGCAGATATTGATCTGCCGTGTTCTTCCTGAATGAATTGTAACCTTTTAATATCACATAGTTTGCATCAAGATTATATCGAATTCTCTCAAAGATATAACCAATTGTTTCAAGTTTGCTGCGGAAACGATTTAATTGTTCATCTGATACACAGATATACCGCTCCGTACCTTCAATAATTTTATCTCCTAAAAATATATCATCAACGTTTATTACTTTGTCATTAGAAATTTTTACAGAGCCATGGTCGGATACCACATAGATATCTATTTGAGGTCTATAAGCCAGACTCTTGCATACCAAATCAACTAAACCGTTCAGCTCATTGGAAATAACCTCTAATTTGGGACTTGCCATTTTATTCTGATCCATATGCATGTATTCATCAATCATCAAATAATTTAGAATTGCAAAGTTGACATCTTCCGGTAGCTGTTTTAAATCAGACACCTTTGTTGTATAAAACAACTGTTTGTTTTGGAATTGCTCACTAGTTTTTTGTTCAATCAGCTTCCGATAGTCTTGTTCATTTTTTGAAAATGTATAATTTGCCGAGAGTAATGCTGTTTTTGAAATCCTAGTTTCGGTAGGGATAGCAGCAATAAGGTTCTCTTTTTGTAGTAAATTAATGCTGTTTTTCTTAAACAAATTGATAAGGTGATTGTTCCAGCGTAATCCGATATTATCAATGATTAATAATAAAGTGAAAGATTGTTGGTCAATCTTTTGTTTTATATTAGGTAACAAATTCATGACAGTATTAGGATAAGAATATTTAATTTCGAAGTAATTTTTCGCAATCCAGTCAGAAAACAGGATACCATAAGAATCCAGTAGTTCATTATTTTCTTTACGTGTTTCTTGCCAACGCCGATATGGAAGATATTCATTCTCCGCCCATTCAAACCATGTTTTTGCATCTTCAAAGTTAGGTGCCGACGGGAAATCGGGGGAAAAAAGTAAATCTAATTCAGTTGATAGTTCTGGTTTTCTTGTCAATAACCGTATAAAGTGTGATTTAACTACTACAATCAATTTATTACGATCGAAATGTATCTGAGAGTTGATAAACTCAACCAGCGTCTCAAACTCGCTTTCTAATATCCCGCTTGTGCATCGAATTATTTCAGCTACTTCATCTAAGGTTGAAGCGCTGGTTAATAAACTATTTAATTCAACTCTAATAGCATTTGTTATTTCTATAGGAAGAGTGTTGGTATTCGGATAAAATTGCTTAATGCTCAAACTTGAAAGTTCGTAAATATATCCTTCTAAAAATCTGTTTCTAAGCTCGTTTGTATAACCTTTCAAAACAGCAAAGCTTGACACTATTTTTATGAATTTTTCAGGCGATTCAAACAGAATCTCAATTAATATCGAAATATTTTTATTATACTTTAAAGCCTTTTCCTTTTGATGATCGAGAATCAATTTTATACATTTAAGTTGTGACTTGTTTCTATAATCAGCAAACTTTGCCTCATTGCAGATTTTTTCTAACGTTGTTAACGTTAACTCAGTGAAATCAAAAGAGAAAAGAAAATAATGTTCCAATACGCTTTTCTCAAAATCACTTTGATCCTTCAGAACTGGAAAAATATCTAGAATTTCTTTCAAATCATCATCTAGAAGATAAGAAGGGGGAATAATCCCCCAAGTGTTAGTAACAAACTGTCTTAAAGTCATTTCACGAAACGTTAACATATCATTAGGTTCAAAGTTGTTTAATTCTCTAAGCCATGATAAGAGCTGCTGGTTTTGAACAATGATATCCGAGCGGCTGATGTTATTTGCTAACATTTCTCGAACTGTGTGGTACAGTTTTGGATAATCAGAAATCTTACTGAAAATTAACATGGAATCAGATAGATGCCTATTTGGATCGGCAAAAATTTGTATGCCGCTCAACACTTATTCCTCCAAACTGCTTAACATATTTAATAAAGTTTCTCTTATTACAGTATTAGTGACGTTCTTTTTATTTATTGCTGTCTGTATAATGCTATTGATGCATATCTCAAGAGAATTGTTATCATAAGGAATACTTGGAATCATAATAGACTCTTCAGATTCTGCTGCAACAGAAGAAGATCCAAAATTCATTACCGCTTGATGCTCTTTAATCATTGGTCGAGCTTGAAACCTTAATTTTCCCGCCCTAAATTTGTACTTTCTTATCAATCCATTTCTATTTTGATCGTCAACACTAACCAATTGTAAGATGAACTCATCAATCAATGGAGTAAAGTTTATCTCATTCTTTATCTCTTTAGGATTGCTTACCGGACTTAATGGGCTACTTCCATCGTCAGTGTATAGTACAGTGTAATTTTCACTAGGACTCTTAATTGTTATAGAACCCTTTTGGAAATAGTAAACATCTTGATTGCCCTCGGGGACTTTAATCCAGGCATCAGGAATAACCAATATTGGATCTTCTACATCAACTACAAATTGTTCAATATATACCTTAGCATGTTTAATTTTATGAGCCAGGTCAGCGGTCTTATCAGTAGACCATTCTAGCACTTTTTGTTGTACTAGCTGTTCTGACATATCAACTGCCAAGGTTTGTTCAGCATTGATACACGAGGCAGCATTCTTTATAACTATTTTGCTATCAGGGCTATGCTTGTGAAAACTTGTATCCTTCTGTATTTCAGTAAGAGAATCATACCAATTAACTATGCTCTTCCTAGTTTCTTCTTCAGTATACTTTCCAGTAAAACTTGGATTAAAGAGATTTGTAACTTGTTCAAAAATACTATCCAAAACTTTCTGCTTTGAATAAGGCATTTCTATTTTGGCTGATCTTAGGAAATCTAAAACACTTTCAACAGCAGAGTCACTTAGTAAGTCATTCTCATCACGTCCAATTATTGTTTGCAGTTTAGATATAATAAAATAAGGCATTGAACTATTTTTCATACCTGAAAATACATTAATCAGATTATGAAAACGTGTGTCCGAGTAAATAGAACCAACCTTGGAAACATTAGGTAACATTTCGTACCATTTCATTAATCGAGAATAACATTGGTCAACTGTAATGTTCTTATTAACAGGTATTGTCTCATATATTTGATAAATGGAATTTACGAATTTTTTTTCAATCTCTGTTAACTGTAAAATATCAATTACTGCATTTGGATGTTTCTTCTTACCTATTAAATCTTCTAAATCTGAAAAGGAATTAATCTTTAGATTATCTGGTGCATTAGGAGCTGACTTCAAATAGAGTGCACTATCGTAATAACGTAATATTATAGAAAAATAAAGTAGGAAAGCATATCTACCAACTCCATAATCTTGCGCGATTTTTATGAAATTAGAAAAAGGAATATTTTTTTGTTTGTTTTCAATTTCTAAAAACATAGCAGCCAAAGCCGGTAACGTTTCCTTATACGACGCAAACTTAGTATTGAGTTTACCTTTACACATGTTCTTGTTCTGTTCTGATATCACTAAGACATCCGCCGCGGCTAATACGTTATTAAAAATCCTCATATCTGAAGTGTCTAGTGCTTTAGTAGTATCCCAGGATAAATCACTTTCAAAATTTAATAATCGATCGACAGCATCTCTAAGTGCGTTCTGACCATTTTTTTCAATACTATGATTTTTATTTAGATCGGGGTGCTTTATTCTTGTGCGTTTATTTTCAAATAATTTTTGCAATACATAGCTAACAGAAGCATGCTCATCCTTGGAAATTGGAATAACATTTCCTTCTTTTTCAGTCCAATTAATATTTTTTTGGTCGGAGTATTGCTTCAGTTGATCCGAGATAAGTTTTGCCTGATAGTTTTTCTTGTCTTGAACTAGTGCGAATTCTTGTTCTGAAATCGCTGAACTAGATATACTCTCCAGAGCAATATATCTAGCCACTTGTTCTTTCACAGGAATATCATTTTTAGGAACCCCTATTAGTATTCGTGAGTTTTTATTATGCATTGATAGGGATCTTGCCTTATCCCTCTCATCTAATGTCTCACAGATTACAATGAGTGAAACGCCTTCATATGATTTTGTGAAATCTTGTTCTTCAAACATCGCTCTAGAAATTTTCTCAAAGAAATTCTTACTTTCTAGCTCTTTAACTGTTGTAAAGACGCGTAAAAACCGTTTATCTTCTGACCATTCTAAATTGTATGCCTTACCCGAGTAAAAGTCGTCTCGGAAAAGTTGATACAATTCAGAATGATCTCTAATTTTACCAATACGAGAAAACTCATCTACGACATTAAAGTTGTAATGTTCTTCCTTAGAGACATACTCTTCGATTAATCCATCAATATCAATCAAATCATTTTTCTTAAACTCATATGCATCAGACTGTTTGTTGTAAAACAAAATATGCCTATCTGCCAGATATCTCAGGATGGATTTAATCTTGGCAGCAAGCTCTGGGAATAAATTAGCATTAGCATTTAATCCAAACAAAATATTAGTAGCATTAGGTACAACATTCGCTAAATGATATAAAACAAGAGTTTGAAGTATACGCTCTGCCCAAAGTTCATTTTCATCAACAATTAGGGTTTTCTCTTTGGCATGAACCTTTTTCCATTCCCTCAAGGATGCTTCAAAATTCCTGATTATGGATTTCTTACTGTCAGGAAGTTCGAGATTATCAGAACTAATTAATTGGTTGAAGTACCGAAATAAGTAGTCTACCGTATAAAAATTCAGATTCCCTTTGTCGTCCAATATATTATGTGTATGAGTATACCAGTTGTAAGATCCTTCTTCACTACTGTTACGATAGGCTTTTGTGAAAAATGTAAATACGGAACGATTGTTAGACGCAATATCTTTCGACAGTTCAAGTAGGACATGAGTAGCCATCGGGTGCATAGGATAAATATTTTCAATGATTTTCTCCCGAAGCTTTTTCCCTGAGCTAGAAAGGTGTGAAAAAATCTCATGTTCTTTACATGATTGCGTTAGAGAATCAAAAACATGACGGTTTGGACGTATAAGTTGTTTCCATGATTCAGAGTTTTTATTTGGGATTACTATTGCAGAAATAATGTCTTCGAATCCTTCTGTTTTAAGAGAAACTTCTTCTACACGATTGTTAACTACAGAAAAATCATCTTCGTTATATCGAGACTTATAACTGATAAACGATCTATGTCCCGTAGCTAACATAAAAACAGGAGCACCATTAATAAATGATTTAGAACAATATTCTCCAAAAGCTTGGAACACATTCAAATTTGAACCAAAACGTTGTTTTTCTTTTAATATGTAATCAAACTCATCGAATAAAATTGCAATCCCCTGAAAATTTTCCAAGAATAAAGGGCTTTGTACTAAATCCTTCACAATCTCTACCAAATTATTTTTATCCATCATGAAATCAACTGTAGTGATTTCCTTATGAATTTGTCTAAATATAACTAATTTTTCTGAATCGAGATCCTTATCAAGAGCTTTAATAAATTGATTAGGAGTTGTTCCGGGCAGTTTGCTCATTAAAGAACGTTCAAAATCGGAATAGAAGTCTTTTAATCCTTCATTGGAGAATCTTTTCCAATCCTCGATTTTTCTAACTGCTTCTCTATATGGAGTAGCTAATTGAGCACTATCAATTCCTTCTCTTTCCAATGCAGTGATAATAGATTTAAGAATGATCTCCATGAAAGAATTATCACTGTCATAATCACAAATGCAGACAAGAAACTTACCATTCTTTCTTTTGATTTTCCATTTGTCAATGTCATTTATGGATTCTCCATCTTGCTCTGACATATGTGCAAAGTTTTCGAAGAAAGTTTCAATTTCTGGTGCCGTAGAAGGGTGCGTCAAATAATTTGCAAGCATTAAACTTAGATGAGACTTGCCGGTACCATAGCTACCTGTTAACAGAAAAAACCTTTTACTGTCACGCTCTAGTAGAGCTCTAGTGATTTTCTCAAATGCTGCTCTATGGGAACGTATAGGCATATAACGCTCCATACGCTCTAAATTGACTTTATAATCATCATATTCTTCCCTTAAATTTACTTGAGTAGAGTAAGCGCTTTTTATTTCAATAATGTTTGAGATTTTGTTCATCATTGAGGTCCTCCTAGTAGTATCTCGTTAATATCCATCACTCTAGGTGAGTGATGGGCATCGTTTTTCCAGTCACATTTCATTAGTTGATCGTCTTTAAGAATTAAAAAAATAAAGACCGTATCTCTATACGGTGAAATAGTATTCATTTCAATCATTTTTAGAAATCGATTTCGCATTGAAGTAGACCATACAGTCCAAAGCATATCAATGCCCTCTAAAACTACAACTTCTTCTGTTGGTGTTACCAATTCCCTAAGCGTATTTTTCAAATCATCAGGATCGAATGTGTCAATACATGTATTACGCAATTGATTTTGTACAAACTCATCTACGATCGAGATGTACTTCGCTTCTAGTGCACTAGCGATATCACTTCCAACATTAGGAGATAAAGAATGAATATTCCCAAGGATAATAATCGCTTTATATCGTTCTGTTTTCTGAACTTCGACGAGGTCGTTAAGGTGTATTGAATTAGTCATGATTACCTCTGTAATACATCTTAACTCCATCAAGAAACGTATGATTATGAACAAAACGAATCTGATCTAGATCTGCTCTTGATTCCAATTGTATCAATTTCACTTTGTGCAGTTCTTCAATCATCCGTCTAATATTTATTGAAGAGTATAAGCTAACACGTCCTGGACTGTTGAACTCACTGCATAGAAAAGAAACATCCATTGTAGATGCACCTTGATAATTACGTTCTTTATACAGCAAAACTAAAGCATAAAATATGATAATGGACATAGGTTGATTTTTATAAGAATAAACTCCATCGTTAGTCTTCGCAATAATTCCTAGTTTCGAAAATTGTTGTTCACTGTATGCATTAAGCAGGCTATTAAGCTCACTTGGAACATTTGTTTTAATTGTTGCGGGTGTAAAAGTTTCATGTAGATCATCAAAATAATGATAATACTCATTACTTTGATGACCTGTTGGCATTTCATGAAGAATTGTATTAAATAAGCGATTCCAAATAATCAACTCTTGATTAGAAGCTGCAATATAATGCATTAACCAAAGTGTACCGTTGTCTCCAACATATGGATCATATTCGTTAACAAGCTTACCAAATAAAGTCGGTTTATAAACTTTTGGTATTAATAATCCGGTAGCGCTGCAATAATTCGCAATGCACTTCACCATTCTTGACGATACCCCCATGTTCTTTGTAACCCACTCTTTGGAGTGGGTTGGCAAATTAGAATCATTGACCAGTTGAAGCAAGGAAGCTACAGTGTCAAATTTCATGTGGTAACCTTCTGATAAATAAAGTTTAGGTTTACTCATTTTCATTACCCTCTTCACCCATTCTAAACCGATAGTCGTAATTTATAATAAAAGAAAGCTCTTCTTCGTTAAGTCCATAATACTCAGCAATAAATCCATCTATCTTATCAATAATAGGCTTAGATAACTGATGGTCAACGGAATCTAAAGTTACTTGACCGAGGTTCCCACCAAGATTCATAATCAGTTGCTTTTTATTTGTCTTGAAATTATCCATTAACTCATTGAATACATTGCTTAAATTGTTGATCATTTCTAGAGAAAGACTGTCCCAATTAAAGCTAAAATCCATAACATCCCTTTTCGTTAGATGCCTACAATCGGAAACAACATTCCACCACCAATAAAATAGAGCACTATTCACTATGCATCCAAATACACTTTTCTTTAACTCGTCACTAAAGGAAAGAGTCTTATACTCTGTTGATTGCTTATGTCCTTGCTTTTCACTGTAGAAACCAGGAACATAATCCATAGCTTTATTCCAGTACCTAGGGGTTCCATGATAGTAAAGATAGATCTCTCCGTCATTATCGGTAATTGACGCCAAATTATTTTTTACAGATTTAATTTTTTGAAATATGTTGTTTTCAATTACGTTGCCAAGTTTTGGTATAATCCCATCCGTGACAATCTCAATATAACAGCGAGAATATTTTAACATTTCCGTGAATAGTTGCTTCCTTTCATGAGAGTACCACTTCATATAGGAAGTGGTATACAGTTCAACCTCAGATTTGTTATCAATAGCTTTCGTCCCCATAATTATGGACAATCTTTGCTCAACTTTTTGAAATAATTTTGATGGTCTAGTTGAATAGTTGCTTATATACAACTTACTCATACTGGACAACAAGTGTTTCTGGAGCGGAATCATAGTTTTCCCAGCAACTGATGAAATAGGAACAATTACACCAAAGTATCCTTCACCTTTGCTATGTTTAAGGGCTCTTTCCATCATATAAGAGTATAAATTATTTGTCTGTAGAGTCTGGGTAATACTTTGCCTATATGGTTTTGTATCCGTAACAACAACGTAAGGGGGATTACCAATAACTATATCAAACCCACCATTTTCCATAATATCAGGGAACTCTAAATCCCAATGAAAATATTGTTGCTGTTGAGCATGTAGCAGGTATTCTTCATACACATCGAGATTAATATCAAATTCGGAATCATTATAGTTTAACAACTTAAGGAAGGTTTCATCGTGTACTTTACCATCTATCTGTAACATACCTAAATAAACATTGAATTTTTTCTTTAGAAGATCTACTTCACTATTAATTTCATCATAAAGATCTTTTTTCGCATGCACTTGGTCTCTTGTCTCTTCTGGCATTTGTGAGATTAGATTGTATTTGTTAAGTATATTTTCGATTACGCTGTTATAGGAAGCTGTAAAAATGTCATATTCACCGTTCATCCAATCATTGATTTGCTGTTGAACCTTTCTCTTGTCTATACCGATTAAGCTATTTCCTACTTTCAAATGGTGATCCATAAATGATAAGGGCTTATTTTTTGCAGCAGAAACAAGCCATAAAGACAGTTTGCCCAGATGTAGTGCTAGCGGATTAATATCAATACCGAATATACAATGACTTACTACTTGTATTTTCCAGTATGAGAGATCACCATTCAGATATTCACTTTCCCATTCAGTCGAATGAACTAAATCCATAATAAAATTAGCAATATAATGTGTTGTATTAACTAGAAAGTGTCCGCTTCCCATTGAATTATCAAGAACACTTAGAGTTAATATGTTCTTTTGAATAAATTCATGAACATTTTGGTCAATACTGTTATGAATCGCTTGTGTTTCCGAAAAATTGATTGCTGTAAGCAATCTGCTTTGTTCATTTTTCAAAAGTTGATTGAATTGAGATCTAATTTCTTCTAATTTTTTACCAACCGTATTTTCAATAATGTAATTTACAACATCTTCTGGTGTATAATAACTGCCGGTTTCTTTACGTTCTAATGCATCTTGGGAGAGGTAGATCTTCCCTTTCGAAATAATACTATTTCGTTCTGTTTGTTTCACTGTTGTTTCAGAGGTCGGAATATAAACAACTTTCCCTTTCGAAGATCTTCTTACTAATTCTTCTTCAGCAATAAATAGATTGAATTCAAGCAAGCCTTCATATAAACTGCCCAAACTCCTTACAGATAAATCTTTGAATTCAATACGATCTTTAAATCCATCGTTCTTGTCTTTTACGAAAGAGAGCCCGCATAAGACTTCGGCAAAGTAACTGTCAGAAATAGAATAACCATTAAGAATCTCATGGTACTCATTATCGAAAAGTCCACCATTGTATGCCTTCATATCTATATCATCCCATCCGGAATTAATATAGCCGCGCAATATATCCAGCTTTCTCCATAGTGAATATGAATCAACGTAATTTACCAAATCGCCTGAATTATATAAATCTCTGGCAGATTGAGCTAACGATTCGAAACTTTGCTTTACATATGTTTCGTTTTCCATAGGAAATAGGGATCTTGATTCCGCATATTGTATAAACAACATACGATATAATAAAATAATCGAGTCCTCGAAAATTTTTCTGCGTTCTAACTCAGAATACTGTTCTTTTCCGATACTTTGAATAAAACCATAACTTATATCTGTTACAATTTGTTCGATTTTACCCTTCAAAACATTTTCAAGCTTTTCCATTTCTTTTTCGCTATTCTCGAAATGAATCTCAATTTGAGATTTAACCTCACTTGTAACAGAAAAGTATGATTTAGCTTGACAAAATAATGAAAACGCTTTTGCGTCTTCATTCATATCAGTTTTAGCAAATAATACATCAGTTAAGTTTATTTCCAAATAAGTTTCATATGGACTTACAGACTGTACATCATAAATACGCCAGATTAGTCCGTTTGTTAGAAAAGCCCATCTAACATTTTCTTTACGTGCTAATTGAACAGCCGTATAGCCGAAGTTTTTCCCTTTGACTTCCGATGATACTTCATCAGAGTAGTGAAGAGCTACCAAAGTACCTATTGGCTTTTCTTTCAAGGAATCCGCATAGAGCTTAAAGTTATTTACACTATCAGATATTGAATTAAAATTAAAAAATGTCCCAACATAAGAAATAATAAAATCATCAATATACTCTTCTAACGAATATTCTTCTTTATCGCTATTTTTATCTACGTATGTTTTTACATCTTGAAAAAACATACGAATGCCTTCAATTGAATTTTTGATCATTTCATTTTTGATTTTAGATATAACTAATTTAAGATACGTCTGTGATATAAAACCGTTGTTGAGCATTTTCAATTTCTCCTCAAAATTAATATCTTGTTCTAAAAATAAAACGACAGCAACCTTATTTATTCGACTAAAGCTTTATACTTCCCTGCTTTCATAGTAAAAAAGCCCTGTTGAAAGAGGGCTTTAAGTCATAAAATTCATCTGAAGATACGAATCTAATTATTAGCCTCAAGTAGCTTTTTCATATATGCAGATAGTTGTCCATAAGTTTCATACCGACCTTTATGATATTCGTATTGCTCAGTATCTTTGTTCATTGAATCTTCGGATTCCTTTGTCATACTTCGAATATAAACTTGCAGTTCTGCCCAAAGCTGATCGTACAGTATAGGTTCTTTCCCACCGTTCAAGTAATAAGCATATAACTTTTTCATTTGTCTTAAAGCTGGTTCTTCTATCCTTTTTGGCAGATGAAATTGTTTTTGACGCCAATCCCACTCGAATTCTCCGTTACCTTGAAGGACAATAGGATTATTCATTTTTTCTATTTCACTCCAAATGCCATAATAAGCTTTACCATTTATGACATCGATATATAGTCGATAATTATGATCAATATGGAGCATGTAATTCGCTGTCGATCCATCATCAATTTTTTCATAGCGCAACATGTATATAATTTCCCCAATCCCATTTTTCTGATAAAATCCACAATAAATTCTATCGTACCATAAATCTAACTGGTTCAGTAGACATAGAATGAAAAAGAGCTTTGTTGCAAGCTCTGAAAAAAGGAGTTTAGCTTGTTAGTAGTTCAGTTGACGAAATACACAAGATAGTCTGAAATTGCATTCAGAGTTGTTTTACCTTGAATCTCAAAGGCTCTTTTCGCTTTAATAATTATATTCTGCTGTTTTTCTCGCAGAGTTTCGAAGCTATTATAAATTCTGCTAAGCTGCAAGCGATCATAAATCTGTCCAATATTCGGATACAGCTTCTCTTTCAATGGATCAACGAAAAATCCCGGTTTAAAAAGAATATTGATATGTTTGTGAAGTTTCTCTATCGTCTTGCCATGCAAGGCATCGTTTTTCGGGTCGAATCTATCCTCTAGCACGTTACGATGAAGATACTCTCGGCAGTTTTCAATTTGCTTTTCCAGTGAATCTACCATTTGAACGGATAATTGATATTCTTCTTCGTCAAGCTCGCTGAAAATACGAAGGAGAAGCGTGTACGCCTTTACATTCTCCAATTGGCAATCAAGATAATAGATATAGTCCATATAATCCAAATGCGTCGGCTTGTCGTCCAAATTAAACCTGCTTCTGCATTGGACACGGTCGATCCAAAAATCACTGTAAAAATCATAGAACATCCACACCAAATCATTAACACTTTCACTTTCTTTGATTGATTTGATTTCAGCTACCCTTAATAACCACTTTGCTTCACTATTTTCCTGCTTGTACCGCCCTTCCGTTCTATCATAATAGAAACGAAAGGATCGAGACATGGGATTATCAAGAGACGGCTTCATATACCGTGTATCCTGAGGATTCATTTCAAGTTTTCCATATTCTTGAATGATCTCGCATGCATCACCATAGTTGATGATTCGATAATCGCAAAATTTTGCCCCAAACTGTAGTGGAAGTATCCGACTATCACGATAAACAGGAAAAACCACGTATCCCTGTTCTAAATATTCCTTAGCGAAGTCTGGACGAATATCCGCTTCTCCCAGAGTAAACTTCCTACGAATCTGACTATCCGCTGAAAGCTCTCTTTCTTTTACAAGCAGCGGAGGGCACTTCATTGTTTCTAAATCTTTTATAAATTGATACAAATTAATCACCTTCTTTTCTGTGCTTAAATGATAAATCCAAACAAATGATTGTCAATCTTTTTGTTGACAATCATTCGTATGAAACTATAATGCTGGCGTATTATCGCTTAATTTGTTCGGAGATTATTTTTCGGACAAGCTTTACCTGTTTTATAACGAGTAAAGTGCGCCGCTAATCTATGATTCGTGGTTTAATCAAAGATAACTATAAAAAATGGAGGATGCATATCATGCAACTAACCGAAGAACTTGAAAAAGCACCAAAAATGAAAAGATTGAATATTGTTAGCTTAAAATTAGTGAAGGAAGCTACCTTATCATATCAAACCAATGTTATACGCAAGCCGCAAGATGCTTTTCAAATAGCAAAAGATTTCTTTGGCAGTGAGGATCGCGAACACTGCATTCTTATTTGTTTGGACACGAAAAACAAAGTTAATGCCATTCAAACAATTGGAATTGGTAGTCTGAACGCTGCTATTGTTCATCCTCGTGAAGTATTTAAAGTCGCTATCCTAAGCAACAGCGCCAGCATTATCTTTGCTCATAATCATCCAAGCTCAGACTGTTCACCTTCGCAGCAAGACTGCGAAATAACTGAACGTATTAAACAAGCCGGTGAAATTATTGGGATAGAGTTGCTTGATTCGGTCATTGTCTCGGAAGAAAATTATTTCAGCATGAAAGAACAAGGTTTAATGTAAATACTAATTTATAGAGGAACGCGTAAGTTCCTTCTTTCTTGAACACAATTTGGTTACCATGCCACGTATAACCTTACGCACGTAAGGTTTGTAACAATGGGAGGCGCAGCCTCTTGCTTTAGTGAATGTGTTCAAACTCTCAATGAAAGCAGCATGTAACCCATAGTGGGCTGGGTGCTTTTTTGCGTTGCATCAACGCCAAAAATGCATTCAGTGGTTTTGTCGTGAAACGACATAACCAGCACTATCAACCCTTTATCTGGCGTTTATGAAGTATCGCGGCAGCGATATTTCATCATAAGGCAGGTAGAGGGGGAATTCGTTTAGAATATGTCGGCTAAATGATCCAACTACAACAGTTTTCTTAGGTTTATATTTGTCGGTATTCATAAAAAAATTTCTTCTGGATCGTTTCATGCTCAGTTAAACTCTTAAGACTTTATACTGAGTATCGGGCGTGATAGGTTTAGAAATTGACAAGATAGCCTCTTAACGGAGTCTAAGAACATCTAAGAGCACCTAAGATCATCTAAGATCATATAAGAGCATCTAAAAGAATATAAGAGCATATAAGTGCATATAAGAGCCCCAATAGGCTACCCTGCCGTGCGAATACCTTGCGGTTTTACTCATTCACATGAAATCACGCCTGTAGAGGCTCCATGTCAATTCGGCTTAGGTCCCTCCATCTACTCGCAATTTTTCGGAATTATTTTCAACTCAATTAAATAAATGCAGATATAATACCTCCGAATCAGGAGGTGGTTCAAATAATGGATGAAACATCAAAGATCAAACGTGCTCTATCAAATCGCCTAGCCTATGACAACAAGTATTTTTCCGGTCAGAAAAAGCATGGAGAAAGGAAAAGCAAACAAAAGGTGAGTGATAAACAGCGAAAAATCGACCATCTTTCTAGCCGACAGAAAAAAGAGTTGATTCGCTTACATGCCGATTTAGATAAAGTGATTATCAGGAATTCCAAAGTCACAAGGGCTACCAGCGGTAAACAGACCAAACGCGATGCGAAGAAAGGAAACAATGGAAATCTTGGAGTGACGGGAATTTGGTCATCAGTGACATTTGAACGTTACAAAAAAAGTTGCCGTACATTTCTTAAGTTTTGTTATGAGAATTACGATAATGTGAAGTCATTACGTGATGTAAAACCGCGCATGGTCGGTGGTTTTATCCAATCCTTACTTGATAAAAACCTTTCTGCCAAAACAATCTCCGCTTACGTAAGTTCAATTATTAAAATGTCGGAATCAGCAGTAATCGTAGGATTAAAAAGTCATGCTACTCTTGTCAATGATAAGCACCGCAGCATGATTCCAGTAGCCCGAAAAGCTGATCGCAGGCGTGGTAGCACTGGAGGAGTAGGCTATACCCTCCGTGAAGCACAGATTATCGTAAAACAAGCTCAAAAGCATTACAGCCTATATGAAGAAACACTCCTCTCCATTTTCTTACATGCCAACCCTCGAATATCAGAAGCGCTTAAAATCAGTTTCGAACAGATTGACTTTGAGAACAATTGTATCCATTTGAACAAAAAGAATCAAAATAAGAATAACCGCCCACGAATGCTCCCCCCTCCCTCCCATCGTCATGGAAAAACTCAAAAAGCTGGAGCCGCACTTTCCCAATAAACAAACAAATATTTGGGGACATAGAATGTCAGAAAAGCAGGTTCGATCACTTGTTAAAAGTTGTGCTTCACATGGAAAAGTTTGTTATAAATCTGTTCATGATTTCAGAAAAGCTGGAGTCGAGTTACATATGCGTCGGTTGAAATCCTGGAGTAAGGAACAGCTTGTGGAAGCAATAATGCAATTCGTTAACGAAGACCCCAAACTAAATCCGACAGTTCAACGAAATGGTGTTTTAACGCCCAAGTATGTTCCCAATCGGTTGATGAATCGTCAACAACGTTGGCTGATCAATCAATACATCACTCAGTTGTACGGTCACAGTCGCAATGACAAAATGTGTCCATATAAGCGGAGTAAAAAATGAAATCAATCTTCTTGTTATGATGCCTCCCTTTTCGGTTGGCATTTTTTTATTGCGATTTTCTTGACGACAACCAAAATTCCCTTAAAATCGTTGGGCAATCAAAATTTTTTAAAACTAAAAAAGGACTCCTTCTTTTTTATCTCAATTACATAGTCAGAAAGTCCATTATTACTATTTTACGAGGGAGAATTATGATGTTGTTAAAAAGAAATCAGCAACCACAAATCAAATTCTACGCAAGAGATGAAGAAATGCGTAGAGCATTTAAGGTGTACTGTGCAGAGCGCGGTCTCACGATTCAAGAAGTATTGGAAGCCTATGTAATGCAGTTACTCGAAGGGAAGGTGTGTGATGAGCGTTAATATTGTGCCTACGCATGAAAGAGGATGGTCTTTATGAACACACGGAACCATCTTCTTCTTGATGAATATCCACTGCTTGTATATCCTCGCCTTGCCTGCTTGATCGGTCTGAATGAAAGCATCATTCTTCAACAATTCCATTATTGGCTGGACAAAAGCACTCATCAACATAACGGGAAACTCTGGGTATATAATACCTACGAAGCCTGGCAAGAGCAATTCCCGTTCTGGTCTATTAGTACAATCCGCCGAATCATTGGGAGTTTGGAGAAGTGTGGGTTAATTATAACTGGAAATTACAATCATGCCGGATTCGATAAAACCAAGTGGTACACCATTGATTATGCTGAATTGGATCGGATGAGCAATGCATCTGTTCAAAATGAGCAGACGGTCAATTCAAATTGGACAGACGCATCGCTCAGCTTGAACAAACCAATACCAGAGAATACTTCAAAGACTACTCCAGAAAGAAGAAAAATGAATACTGCGCATTCAAATCCTGAGATTCAAACTAATTTTACTGCTTTGAATTCATACCTAAAGGCATTAGGAGCAAATAGTGATTACGCCTTTACCAAACAGACGCTTGACTGGCTGAAAATAAATCATGCTCCCGCATCAGCGCTCCTAGCTCTTATTACGGCATCAGGCTGGCGATCACATAAAACCAAAACACAGCGGGACAGTATGCTTAAAATCCTCTCTGTCTATATCAAACAATACGAATCTTTTCCTTCTGAGGCTGAGCTTAATTGGTTGGAGAATAAACGGACAAGCGATAACGTTTATGAACCTAAAATCGTATGCCAAGCAATAAAAACAGCAAATGCAAATGGCTTGATAGCCTTGACTGATACATTCCATGCCTATGTTGTACAAGCCTCTCAACAGCAGAAAGAGAAACATTTACCCAGAACATCACGTCAGCTCACAGCAACAAAAGCCGACAATAAACCAAGCAACTTCGCCGATATTACCGGCTTATTCGAATAGGAGGAACCAAATGATGAAATGCATTATCGAAAACCCAACTTGTGACGGCTACGGACAAATTAAAATCAATCGAGATACATACGAGTTTTGTCCTTGTACAGATATTCATAAAGCATATGAGATTTACCGGCAATCAGGGGCAAGTAAACATTTAATGTTCTTCCCCTCTCAATTGCAATTTAACCCGAACATTCTAACAGAACATAATGGTTTAATACCTTTCCATGAACTTATAAGCACTCATAATAATTCACTAGCTCACATGATCAAGAAGAGATGGCACTTGATTCTCATCTCCGATATGGGCTATGGAAAAACCCAATATGCCTGTACATTGCTATTATTAGCAGCTTATCAAAAATACAAAAGTGTCTTTCTCGATATGCGCTTCATCCGTGATTGGTTGAATGATAAGACGAAAAAAGCACAGATGGAAAAGCAACTGTCAGAAGCAGATATTATTGTTATCGACGATCTTGGCGTTGAGAACTATACCGATTTTAATTTGAACAATGTTATCAATAATATCGATGCCATTATTCGCGATCATACCGGTTTGCTCATTGTTACCAGCAACTGCAAGATTGCTGATATGAAAACCGCATATCCTAACGGTAGAATTACGAGTGCTCTATTGAAAGGCGATAGGAAGATATACGCTTTTTTAGAACAATCTATTAGGCATCAGCCTACTGATGAGAAAATCAAGCAAATTCCCTAGAAACAACTGGAGGTAATATAAATGAATAGAGAACAAATGGAAAATGAAATTTTGAAGGCTTTATGTGCAGATTTGAAGCTACTAAAAACGATTAGGCAGCTTGGGATTACGGTGCAGGATTTTACAGATTCTAATTGCAAACAGGTTTTCAACATATGCGAGGAAAACCAAAAGCATGGAAAACTGACTCTTGAAATGTTTAGCCGCTTCACAGAAAACAAGAATATAGCAAAACAACTTCACCAGACCTTTGCTATTAGTGATGACAAAGAAGTTATTAACAACTTCATGCTTCACGTAACCGATATGGTAGAACAAAAATTTAAGTCCCAACGGGATTTACTTCTAAAGGAATATGCCGACAATCGCAAAAATGCTAAAGATACAAAAAAAATTGACATGCAATTCGCTCAAAAAATACTTGCTCTTAAAGACCCGAAAATTGTATTTGAAAATACATCAGCTGAAGAAATTATAGACGCACACTACAGACAAGATAAACGCAAAAAAGCGGTTCCTACTTTTTTGCGTGAACTTGATGAGCATAGTAAGTTTTATCGCGGCGAGCCAAACGTCATTGCAGCTGGATCGGGTGTAGGCAAAACCACAACCATGATGAATTGTGCATCCAAAGCAGCAGAAGCTGGATATAAGGTACTCGTCCTTTCCCAAGAAATGCACCCTATGAACTTAGTTTTTAAGGCGCTTGCAATTATTTCTGAAAAAGAAGAATTTTTTTGGCGGCTAGAGAACCGTTTGGATGACTCACCAGACCAATTTCAGACCGTCAAAGCACAAGCTCAACAGTTATTACGGCAATTTTTTAGCGGCAGATTAATAATTGAAGGTAACATCCTATCTGCTGAGCGTCTATGCCAAAGGATAGAGCATGCAGAAGAACAAGGAATAGATATCGTCTTCTATGATTACTTCCAGCTTTGTAAAGCCGAAAAACCAAAGGCAAACGGCGATTTCGAACGCTACGCCGAAGTATCGGATATGATACGGCAATGCGTGAAAGATAAGAATCTCTCTTTTGTTTGGCTGTCACAAATAACTCCAGATTTAAAAGACCCTGGCAACAGTAAAATGAAAAATACGAGCACGTTAAAAGACAATTCTGCTTCCGTAATCATTTTGTACAAAAAGAAATCGGATCGCATATTACCTAATGTCCACCCCAATATTTACGCCTACATCAATAAAAATCGATATGGATTGAAAGACATAGAGATTGCTTTCCCATTTGATTATACTCGCCAGCGCATTAGTAATTATCAATTTTCTAGTTTAAACCTATACGCCCGGAGTCGGATATTGTCCAATATGCCAATCGATTTATTTGCGCAAAGTACCATTATTCATATACCTTCATTTGAAAACGATAAACATAATGTAAACGACGAAACATATGAAGAGTTGATTGACAATGTCCAGTAATCGCTTATCATTTGTAAAATTCTTAATTTGTCCGCTGGTTATACCGCGAGACAAGCTCTGGATGCTTCAAAGTAGTCAGAGTGATCCGTTCTTTAAAGTTTGGAAATAGTCAAAACAATAGCAATCATGGAGGTCGTTTGTACATGTATTTCGCAAACAAGAAACACGCAGAAAATTTTAATTTAATGTTGGAGAAGTACCCAGTAGCAAAGAAAGATTCTCAGTACCAAACGGGATTTTACATAGTAGCTCATCCCGTAATATTTGACCATTGTGATGGAAATCCCGTTTCAGATGGGCACGGTCCTTTCGATTGGTATTTTGAAGTGCAGGATGATTCACCACCAAGCAATAGAACTGGGTTATCATCTGGGTATCTATTTCTGGTTAAGGCTGGTTTGAATCTCTACAATAACCATCAACACGAATTACGAAATGACGATTTTTCAACCTACCTCGCTTTAGGAACTTGGGGAGACGAATTGTTTAAGGTATTTGTGGAAGCATGTCAAATTAGACGTGGAAGACTTATCTATCAATATTAGCAAGAGAAAAAACTCGCCTATGAGAGACGAGTTTTTTCTCTTGCTATCATTCTTATGGCGAATCAACATCTTTATCGAGAACAAGTTCACTTGAATTTGATTTAAGAAATTTAGTCAACTCTCGTTTTGCACTCGGATTCATTCCATTAATGAACCCCTGAAATTTTTTGCGCGCACTCGGTCTATACTCCTTACCATCATCGTTCAAATAGTAAATCGGCAAACTCGATTGAAGTGCAACTATTTTGGCAACCGATTTCAAATTAGATTTATTCGGATCGATTACGCCACCAATTTCTGTTCTTACATGATGTGACAACTGCCTCAAATTAATTTCGTTAATCTTCTCGTTAACACTCTTTTCCTCGGTTCCATTTCCCTTATTAACAAAATCAACAAAGCGCTTATCTTCGAAATCAAATAACGGAAAAAATAATGGCATTAGAACGATTTTTTTAATTTCATAAGCATGAGCTCCTTTTTTCCCCTCCTCTTTGGTATATTCGATTCGTTTAACGTACCTGTCAACAAAGTCCATTTGCCCAACAGTTGTTAATGAGTCGAAGTAAACTCGAATATCTGAGAAACCCTTTAACTTTTCCACAATATCTTCGACTTCTTTTTCTTCCCAAAGCCGTTCTTGCATTTCACTCTTAATCTCATCCATTTCCATTTGAACCTGGCTTCGTTCTCCATCAATTTGGTTAATAATACTTTCAGCTTGCTCACGAGTTTTTATTAATTTTTTCGGGGAATCCGACTGATATTCGTGAACAATTTCTGCCATACGCTTATTTGCTCCAGCAATCTTAACATCAAGTGCTGCAAGTTGTGCTTCAGCGTCCGTTTGATATTTTTCGCGCTTTGATTCTTTTCCTACTATCTCATCGAACCGCTTATAGATGTATGACTCATAATGGCTTAATACGACATTCAGAATCGTTTCCCTGATATAATCCTCTCGTATCATGTTGTGCTTGCACATACCGCCTCTAGCTGCCTTCTGACACTTGTAATATACCTGTCCATCAAGAGTGGATGCTGCCATCGTTCCGCGGCATTGTGGACACTTTAATACGTGTGTGAAGAGGTGTTTTGCTTGTCTAGATGTATCAATTTTACTAGTGTCTTTTTGGGAACGCTGATTAAGTCGGTCGACTACTTTTGCCCATAGCGCCTCCGATATAATTGCTTCATGAATTCCTTCAGCAATTATAATTTCGTGATCTTCTTTCCGGTATGTCTCTTTAACCGGCTTAAGGTAGCCTTCCTTTGTTGGTTTCATTACCTCCTTATCACGAACGATGCCATAATCATCGACAATCTCTTCCATTTTGTTTTCAGTTCCGTGCCTATTCCAGACTAGCCATCCTGTATATAGATGACCGTTCTTCAGAATGCTTTGAATTTGTCTCTGCTGCCATTCCTTCCCCTTTCGGTACTTCCATCCAATTTCATTAAGATGCTTGGCTATTTTATATTCGCCAACAATCAAGTCATTTCCGATTCCGTCACAATACCATTCAAAAATCTGTTTGACCTGTCTTGCTTCATCTGGTTCTACCAAGAGCATCTTCTTCTTAGCATTTGCATCATTTGGAGGAAGCTCAGGATTTATCTCATGTTTATAGCCATATGGAACGTACCTAGCGCCCTGCCATCTACCATAATCTCTTACAGAAGTAATCATGTTGGGCATTACCCTCTCAGCTATTTGCTCAGATTCAAGCTGTGCAAGCGCCGATAGGATGGTAAGGGTAAACCTGCCATTGGCTGTTTTAGAGTTTAAACTATCTGACTTAGAAAGCACTGTTACATCCAATTTATTAAAGTCATCTATAGTATCCAGAACCATTCTCACATTACGTCCAAGACGGCTAATGGCGTAAAAGCACACCCCATCAATATCCTTCCGATTATCACGGACATATTTAATCATTTCCTGAAACTTATCGCGATATTGATCCTTACCACTCTTTCCCTCCTCACGGAAGACCTTATCCACTTCATATGTAATGTGCTTACCATTTTCATCCACAGAATTTTTAAGGAAAGCTCGTATCTCATTTTCTTGTGTATCCAATGACACACCGTCCAATTGCTTAACATCAGATACCCGCACGTAGATTACGGCTTTCCTAATACTTTTTAAATTATCTGCACTAGACTTTTCCTTCCTCTTTCTAATCGATGAAAAGTGCTCAACCATTTCAACGCCCCCTATGAATACTAAAAAGATCCTCTACTTTTAAGGTAGAGGATCAGCATGGAATTTGCAAGATATTATTATGCATTAACGTCTTACGGACAGCCATACGTTTGGATTAAATAAAACTTGCCTATACCCATCGATCGAAGCTCAGCAGGAATCGCAAAGTCATAATGCACCTCGATATCCTCTTTGCCACGCTTCTTCTCATCCTTGTGATTGGGAGCAGAGTTGATTTGTATATTCCGACCTTTAATTCGAACGGTAGTCATGCCATCTTCTTCTCGTAAAATCTTTGCATCCGAAAAATCGAAATACTTGGAGTAGTCCTTAACACCCGTGCCAGATTTTAAGTCTGGTGTGCTTTTGGTCTCCTTCGTCATGGGGATTCACTTCCTTTATCTGCAATTTCCATTATTAATTATTTTTATTCATTTGAACATATCAATTAGAAATTATATCATAACGCCCACGCCTAATCCATCACAAGCAAATCAAAAAAAAGCTTATAGAATGGTTTCATTCATTTACTATCTTTTTTATTGCTATGTATAGTCAAATGGCAGTTATTCAAATGGACCTTGATTAATGTTTTATAACCCACATTGCAATGTCATAATTTACATGCTAAAGTTAATATATTGATCATTGATTAGAGTTACCTTAATCAAACGAAAAAGGAGCAGTTTTATGGCTGGAAAAAAGATAAAAATTGCTGTGCCCGACGAAGAAGGGCAGGTTTCCATCATGTTTTCCCGTGGAGGACCTCGTGCCGGAGCCGGAAGAAAGGGATTTGGGGAAACTAAAAAAATATCGTTAACGCTCACCAATGAGGTCTGGACCGAGCTTGAAAATCGGTGCAAAACATCTGGTCTCTCCAGATCTGAAGTAATTCGCGGAATAATAGAGTCATCATTAAATACACACGACAAATTATTGTAAAGACGGGTGACCATCATGCTTGTTGAAGTGAGACAGCAATCGTTGCATATTGGACTTCAGCATATTGCTGCTGGTTTGGCATTAAAAGCAGTTTCCCCTATTCTTACAGGGATTAAAATGCAAGCCGGAGCTCGCGGTCTTTCTCTCACAGCCTGCAATGCTTCAATGGCTCTTCAATATGTTATCCCTAGTCATTGTGACCAGCTTAAAATTGATAAAGAAGGAAGTACAGTTATCCCCGCTCGTCTTTTGCTCGATATTGTCCGCAGTTTTTCAACTGAAAGCAAAGTGAAACTCGCAGTGTTAAAACATAATTTCATACATATTGAATCAGATCATTCTACATACAGTCTGGCTACAATGGATGTTTCACAATTTCCAGATATGCGCAGCTTGGAGAATACAGCTAAATTTCAAATCAATAATATAGAATTTAAAAAGATTGTGAAGCAAGTTTCGTTTGCAGCTTCCACTTCTGAAGCGAAACCGATATTGACAGGCATTTCTTGTCAAACCATTAATGGAAAGCTAAGGCTTTCTGCTACCGATGGCGTTCGGCTTGCTACAAGCACCTCAAATCTAAGTGAATACAGCTTAGATTCAGTTCCGTTTGTTATTCCAGCAAAACATTTGTCCGATTATTCCAAAATGCTGTCAGATGGATCTAGCAAAACACAAATTACGATTTCAGACCAGGTCATTTCCTTCCACACATTAAATTTCACTATGCAATCGCTGCTTATTCAAGGCACATTTCCTGTAGTTGAAAGATTGGTGCCAAAAACCTTTTCAACCGAAATAACGATGAACACTGCTCCTTTTCTTCGGGCCGTCCAACGCGTCAGCTTGCTCGTTAGTGATACACATGCCATCGGGATGCGTATTTCATCTCGTGAAGTCGAATTATTTGCAACAGCAGCTGAGATAGGTGATGTCTCCGAAAAGTTCGCCATTAACCATATTTTAGGTGAGCCGCTTGTTGTTTTTTTCAATGGAAAATATATGAGAGGCATTTTGCTAGCTATTGACAGCACACAAGTGTTGTTGCGATTTACAGGGAAAAATAAACCGATCATCGTTAAGCCGACCAACAACGAAGATACACTATACATTATTTCTCCTGTGCTGACGGCGCATCAGCTATAATTTCAAGACAAATAAAAGAGAGGGCAGCATATACGCTGCCCTCCTTTTTACAATAGTAATCAATTATCGAAATAAAGGATCAATAAATGTCTTGCAAAATCGGTCCTGTATTTCTTCACAAGTGTAGCCCATTACGTAACGCAATTGCCTAAACGTATGCGGGGATTGAATGGATATAAAGGAATGAGCAGCATAACAAGGATCAATAGGCTTAATTTGCTCTTTCTCCATTGCTTCCTCAAGTAAGCTGCGCAGGACAGTATGCAAATATAGATAAGGCGGTGATTGAAAAAAATCACCTTTAGGATGTTCAAGTTCGATTTTATTAAAAGATTGCATCACGCCAAGCCATTTCGATTCCTTATCGATAAACGCTATAATTTTGCGCATTACTCCGCTCAATCGCTCATGTACGGACAGCATAGCCCCTTCTGTCAAATACGCGTCGATCTCATTGATGAAAATTTCAAAATTCTCTTTCATCATATCCATACACAAATCACCTTTGTTTGAATACCTCCGGTACAAGGTGCCTTGTCCAATACCGACTGATTTGGCGATTTGATGCATACTGACCGATTCTACCCCATGCTCCGTAAACAAGTGATTAGCCGTACGCAAAATCGCTTTGCTTAGCGCTTGTTTCGTTCTGCTGTTTTCTGGTGCAGTCATCGTTCCTATCTCCTTTTTCCGCGTTTACAAATCTTACGATTGACAATTGCCCCATTCGTCTTTATTATTCAGTAATGCGGACAATTGTCCGCTCATAGAAGCGGTCACCTTTCATTGTAGCCTGCTGGTACACAGAGGTCAACAATAGTTGGATAGACCCTCATATTTGGATAGGAGGAAATAAAATGGCTTCAGCTTCAAAAAAAGCTTCACCTGCTGGTGATCCGATGTCCATGCGCAATATTATTGCACCGCTGATTGCCATTATCGTCGGTATGTTCATGGTTATTTTGGACGGCACCGCAATGAATGTCGCTATGCCAGGTTTAATGGCCGACTTCAAAAGCTCGATGTCACTTGTTCAGTGGACCATCACGGGTTATGCACTTGCACAAGCTGCTGTTATTCCGCTTGCGGGATGGATGTCAGATCGTTTTGGCGCCAAACAAGTCTTTTTGTTCTCAATCATTATGTTTACGATTGGTTCCGGTCTTTGTGCATTAGCAACAACCGCTGAACAGCTTATCGTATTCCGTATCATTCAAGGTCTTGGCGGCGGTATGGTTGCTCCAATCGCAATGGCCTTTACCTTTAGACTCAGCCCTCCTGGCAAACAAGGAGCAGTTATGGGTATGATCGGTATTCCAATGCTGTTAGCTCCCGCTCTTGGCCCTGTAGTAGCAGGCTGGCTCGTTGATTATGTATCTTGGCATTGGATATTTATTATCAATCTTCCGATTGGTGTCATTGCCGTTATCGTAGGGCTTCGCACCTTGCCAAAAATTGAACGCAAACATGTTCCTTCCCTAGACTTTTTAGGTATGATTTTTGCCCCACTTGCTTTTGCCAGTCTTGCTTATGGCGTAAGCTCTGCTGGCGGCGGTGAAGGCGGCGCAGGCAGCGGCTGGACTTCGCCTGAAGCTTTGATCGGAATGATAGTAGGCGGTTTTTCGCTTATCCTCTTCATCATCATAGAACTGAAGCGCAAGGAACCGTTGCTTGAGCTTCGCGTCTTTAAATCAAGCAATTTCACACGCGGCATTATTTTGCAGTGGATTGTTCAAATCGCATTATTCGGAACATTATTCTTGATTCCGATTTTCTTGCAAATCGCCAAAGGTTACTCCGCATTTGATACTGGACTTATTTTGCTTCCACAAGCTTTAGCAGCAGGTATCTTCATGCCGATCGGCGGCAAGCTGTTTGACCGTTTCGGAGCTCGTCCAATCGTCATTGCCGGTTTATCCATTGTTACGATTGCAGGCTTCATCCTTAGCCAGCTTTCAGCGGACACGACTCTTCTCACTCTTATGATTCCGATTGCTCTTCTCGGTGCAGGTATGGGCTTGTCGATGATGCCGCTTAACACACATATTATGCAATCCGCTCCTAAGGAGCTCGTTAGCCGCGTAACCTCGCTGACCGCAGCTGCGCAGCAGGTTATGACTTCCTTTGCAATCGCCGGCTTGTCGACGATTCTCGCTAGCAGAGTAGAGCATTACAGCGTAACTAACCCAGGACCAAATGTAGTGTACTCCTCTTACGGAGATACGTTCTTCATCTTGGCATCCATTTCAATCGTTGGAGCCCTCACAGCCTTCCTACTTCGCAGACCGAAGCAAGAGGATGGCACCAATGCTGAGAATAAACCTGAAGTATCCATGATGATGGGACATTAATTCCATTTTTACAAACAAAAAAACAGCTTCCTCATCGTCTCTGACGACAGGGAAGCTGTTTTTTTATTGATTAATCTATGATTTCAGCCATATCTCCGTTTTTCACGCCTGCTGCATTTGCTTCATCTGTATCGATGTGCATATCAAGTGCGAATTGATCAGATACACGTGCAACAACATTTTCAAATACGACACCGCGCTCGCCGGCGAAACGAACCCGCAGCGACTGCTTGTCCGCAATACCAAACCGCTCAGCATCGCTTGTGTGGAAATGAATATGACGAGCCGCTACAATGACGCCCTCTTCGATTGTAACCTCTCCAGCAGGTCCTTGAAGCTTAATGCCTGCAGAGCCTTTTGTATTACCGGATTCCCGAACTGGCGGGTTAACGCCTAACGCAAATGCGTCCGTACGCGATACCTCGAGCTGCGTCTCTTTCCGTGCAGGTCCGAGAATTCTTACTTTTCCAAATGTTCCTTTTGGACCAACAACTGCTACCGTTTCATTCGCAGCGTATTGTCCTGGCTGAGACAATGGCTTCATTTCAGTTAACGCATAACCTGCCCCAAACAATATTTCAACATGCTCCTGTGATAAATGAATATGTCTTGCAGATACTCCGATTGGTACTCCTCTATGTATCATGTTGTCACTCTCCTGATTTAATTTTGTTGTTTTCCACAGAGTTGAAAGAAAAAGCATACGGCCTTTTGGCCGCATGCTTATCATACCACTTATTTAAATTCGGCAACAAGCTTATCGAATTCTTCTGGGGTGATTTTGATATTTTGCTTAGCTAGAGCCTCGGGCTTGAAGCCTGTAATCAAATCTTCATAGGCTTTTCGCGTTTTATTCTGATAGATAAGTCCTGTGAGCATGCCGTTTGTTTCCATAATCTTGTTCATCGCCTGCACACGGTTTGTTGGATCGTAATCAGGGAATTGCTCCAAGTTCACGATATTTTCCTTAAACCAGTCGTACGTATTGATTTTGTTGAAGGTAACACATGGGCTGAATACATTAATCAAGGAGAAACCTTCGTGGTTGATTCCCTCTTCGATTAATTTCGTCAGCTGCTTCAAATCACTCGAGAATGATTGAGCAATAAATGTCGCACCCGCAGACAATGCAATCTCAAGCGGTGACAGCGTCGACTCAATCGAGCCTTCCGGCGTCGATTTTGTTTTGAAGCCTTCCGCGCTGCGCGGTGATGTTTGACCTTTGGTTAAGCCATAAATTTGGTTATCCATTACGATATAAGTCACATTCAGGTTGCGACGGATCGCGTGAACCGTGTGCCCCATACCGATAGCGAAGCCGTCTCCGTCTCCGCCTGAAGCGATTACGGTAAGCTCGCGATTAGCCAGCTTTACACCTTGTGCGATAGGCAGCACGCGGCCGTGAATGCCATGGAATCCATATGCGTTAATGTAGCCAGAGATCCGGCCTGAACATCCAATACCTGATATAACCGCTAGGTTCTCAGGTTCTAGTCCTACGTTAGCTGCTGCACGTTGAATCGCCGCTTGAATAGAAAAGTCTCCGCAGCCCGGGCACCAGTTAGGTTTTACATTATTTCTAAACTCTTTGAACGTTGCCATCTAAACTCAACTCCTTACATGCTTTGTGAACGTCGGAAGGTAAAAATGGGTTACCGTCGTATTTAAGCAAGCTATCGATTTTTTCTGCAAAACCAGCATGCATTTTAATTTGTCCTGCCAGCTGTCCGGTTGCATTATTTTCGATGACAATTACTTTTTTCGCATTTTGCAAGTAAGGAAGCAGAGGTTTAGTTGGGAAAGGATGAATTTGACGAATCGTGATATGGTTCGTTTTCACGCCATCTAGAGTAAGCAAGCTTCTAGCTTCATCAATCGTGCCGCCAGTAGAACCCATACCGATTATAAGCAAATCAGGCGTTTCATGAGGCGCGTCAACACGAATAGCATCACGAATGTACATATCATTCAGCTTATTCAACCGCTTATCCATCATGTGCTGACGGTTCACTGCATTCTCCGATGGACGTCCAGTTTCATCATGCTCTACGCCTGTCACATGATGCAGACCGCCCTTCTCGCCTGGCAATACACGTGGGGAAATGCCGTCTTCTGTTAGCTCATAGCGTTTAAACAAATCGTGGCCTTCAAGTGCAGGCACATTCTCGACTAGTTTGCCGCGTTTGATTTCAATTTTGCTGTAATCAAGCTGATCACAAGACTGTTTGCCGAGCGACAGCTGTAAATCGGTCATCAGAATGACCGGTACTTGATATTCCTCAGCCAAATTGAACGATTCTATCGTATCGTAGAAGCAGTCTTCAATCGAAGCAGGAGCAATGACGATTTTTGGAATCTCTCCATGTGTACCGTAAACCATTGCGTTCAAGTCCGATTGCTCTTGCTTCGTAGGTAGACCCGTTGAAGGACCGCCACGCTGCGTATTAACGATGACCAGCGGTGTTTCTGTCATGCCTGCAAGACCAATAGCCTCCATCATTAGGGACAGCCCCGGACCCGCAGAAGCGGTCATTGTGCGAACGCCAGCATAGTTTGCACCAATCGCCATCGTTACCGCTGCAATTTCATCCTCTGTTTGCACGACTGTTCCGCCGAATTTCGGAAGCTTTTTAATCAAATATTCCATAATCTCGGAAGCTGGTGTGATCGGGTAAGCCGCCATCAAACGGCATCCAGCTGCCAAAGAACCTAGACCGATTGCTTCATTGCCGATCATGAACAGCTTCTGCTGCCCGTCAGCCTCATCTAGCTTAAATTCGTCAAGCGGTCCGCCCGCTTGCTCCAGCACAAACTCAGCCCCGCTTTTTACCGCTTCGATATTTTTCTCTACAACAGCTGCGCCTTTGCGTCCAAACTCTTCTTCAACCGCTTTATTGAATACTTCAAGCGGAAGACCAAGAAGCGCCCAAGAAGCGCCTGAGGCAACCATGTTTTTCATTAATGAAGTGCCTAGCTCCTCAGCCATCTTCGTAATCGGAACTGCAAACAGTCTAGCATCTATGCCTTCAGGTATCGTTGGGTTAAACTTTGCATCTGCAACGATAACGCCGCCTAGACGCAATTCCTTCGCATTCAAATCAATGCTTTCTTGGTCAAAAGCAACCAAGATATCCAAATCATCCGAAATAGCACGAATCGGCTTCGTGCTTATACGAATTTTGTTATTCGTATGTCCGCCTTTGATCCGCGAGGAGAAATGACGATATCCATATAAATAATAGCCTAAACGGTTTAGCGCCGTGGAAAAAATCCGGTCTGTACTTTCGACGCCTTCACCTTGTTGTCCCCCGATCTTCCAAGACAATTGACTAATCAAAATGCCCAACTCCTCTTTGTCTAAAACGTGCAATATTCTATTTCATCAAGTAATTATATAGTATAATTCATAACAGTCACAACAAGTTTAAAGCGCATATCTATAAAAATCAAGATGTAAACGCTTAATATAAGCATAGTTTGTTTCGATCAATCCCATACCGCAAATAGATCGAATTCATTTTAGTTAAAAGGGAGATTTTCCCGAAGAAAACGAAGTGCATTACCGGACATAAACTGTTCGGTTTGCTGCTCAGAATAACGTTTAAGAAGTGCCTCTTGAAGATTAATGAGTTCTCCAGGATGCGTTAACTGTTTCATATAACTATCAATTCCGTCAAAATCAGAGCCGAGCATTATATGCGATGCTCCGCCTAGCTCACAAATATGCTCAATATGACGCAATAAATCATCAATGACAACGACTTCCGCGCTGGATACAAACCAAGGCACAAAAGTAACCCCGACTACTCCTTGCATCTCAATTATTTTTTCAATTTGGGCATCCCTCAAATTACGTGGATGATCACAGATTGCTCTTGCATTTGAATGAGAAGCTAGGATCGGTCTCTTGGAAAGCTCAGCAACATCCCAGAACGCACGTTCAGATAAATGTGATACATCTATTAGTATATCCAAATTATTGCATTCTTCTACTAGCAATTTCCCTTTTGCGGTCAAGCCCCCGCCGCGCTGCTCCATCGCTCCGTCTGCAGCCCAATTCGCGTGATTCCATGTCATTCCAGCTGCACGTATGCCTAATTGATGCATGATGCGAAGCAGCGACATTTGGCCTTGAAGACCATCAACACCTTCAAGCGACAGTAATGCTCCGATTTTTCCATCCTTAATACAAGAATCCAAGTCATGGGTTGTCCTTACCCACACCATGTCCTCGCAGCTTAACACCATTTGGTGAAAACGATCTACACTCTCCAAAATCGGCTCTAGTCGACCATTCATTGATTGTGGAATATAGATTGCAAAAGTTTGCAAGATCGTTCCTGCAGCCTTTAAACGCTCGTATGTAACATCTAATTTGCCGGGCTTATTGCCTTGAAAATATAAATTTTCATCAATCAACAGTTTGCATAGCACATCGCAATGGAAATCTACCACTTTCATAGACGCACCTCACCGTTTATAATTTGCAGCAAAAAAACCTGTCTACGACGTAAACAGGCGAACGATTGTTTTTTAATCCAATTGGCTTACAGCTTAACGCCGCTTGGACTTGCTACCGAGGTTCAACAATCAATTTGATTGCTGTTCGATCCTCCCCATCGATAACAATGTCAGTAAAAGCCGGTATACAAATTAAATCCACCCCGCTGGGAGCGACAAATCCACGAGCAATCGCAACTGCTTTGATCGCTTGATTTAACGCACCAGCACCAATGGCTTGCAGCTCCGCACCACCACGTTCACGAAGAACGCCAGCTAGCGCACCTGCAACGGAATTTGGATTGGACTTTGCTGAAACTTTTAATACATCCATAAAAAGAACCTCCCCTTGGACTGTTGGATGGATTCCACTTTTAAATAGTATTCGAGGGAGTTTAAAAAATTCCTGCTTTTATTCCGCATATTAACAAACTGTTCTGAATTGTCAGAACTTTCACTAGAATCATAGTATTACATCAGAAGCCATTCATCTTCCGTAAGACGAATTTTCTCAATTTTCCGTGCCTGACCCGTCGCATCATCGATTTGAACAGTGATTGCATGCAAATGCCACTTTCCTTCATCCACTACAAAACGAACCGGCAGCTGCGTAATAAATTTATGCAAAACGGCGTTTCGCTCCATGCCAAGTACTCCTTCTTTAGGGCCAACCATGCCAACATCTGTTATGTAAGCCGTGCCCCCAGGCAGGATCGTATCATCATTCGTTTGTACATGCGTATGCGTGCCAAGGACGATAGAAGCTCTGCCATCGAGATGCCATCCCATCGCGATTTTCTCCGAGGTTGCTTCCGCATGAAAATCGACAAGGATATTGTTCGTTTGCTCTTTTGCCTCTTCGATCAATTCGTCTGCTTTGCGGAATGGACAATCGATTGGCGGTAAAAAGGTGCGGCCTTGCAAGTTAATAATAGCAAGCTGCTTTCCGCCAGCCTTAATAAAAGCCATGCCTTGTCCAGGAGCGCCTTCTGCATAATTTGCTGGGCGAACCAAGCGCGGCTCGTCGTCGATCCATTCAAAAATATCTTTATTATCCCACGTATGGTTGCCCATCGTTATGCCATGGATTCCCCATTCGAAAAATTCCTTAGCAATGGTTGCTGTAATCCCACGCCCAGCAGCGGCGTTCTCGCCATTCGCAATAATAATATGAGGGTTATATTTACTTTTAAGTGCTGGCAGTACTCGCTTTAACGCGCTTCTTCCTACATTGCCTACGATATCGCCGATAAATAATACGTTCATTCATTACACTTCCTTTTTTGTACGCCTGCAAACAGAAAAGTGGCTAACTAGCAGCCACTTTTCTGAAAAGCTTATATTTTTTTGTTTACTTACTTTGCATATTCAACCGCGCGTGTCTCACGAATAACCGTAACTTTAATATGTCCCGGATAATCAAGTTCGCTCTCGATTTTTTTCGTAATATCACGAGCGAGTCGGAATGCTTCTGTATCATCGATTTTCTCTGGCTGCACCATGACGCGCACTTCGCGGCCAGCTTGGATCGCGTATGATTTTTCAACGCCTTCAAACGATTCGGAAATGTCTTCTAGCTTCTCCAGACGTTTGATATACGTTTCAAGCGTTTCACGACGAGCTCCAGGGCGTGCAGCGGACAATGCATCTGCTGCTCCTACGAGCATCGCGATAACGGAAGTGGCTTCCGTATCACCGTGATGGGAGGCAATACTGTTAATAACGACAGGATGCTCCTTGTATTTCTTAGCGAGCTCAACGCCGATCTCAACGTGTGATCCTTCAACTTCGTGGTCAAGCGCTTTACCGATATCATGCAGCAAGCCTGCACGCCTTGCGAGCGTAACATCTTGACCAAGCTCTGCTGCCATCAATCCAGTCAAGTAAGCGACCTCCATTGAGTGCTTCAGCACGTTTTGACCATAACTTGTCCGATATTTCAATCGACCTAAAATCTTGATTAAATCCGGATGCAAGCTATGAACGCCAACCTCGAAAGTAGCTTGCTCACCGTATTCACGGATACGCTCATCCACTTCTTTACGAGATTTTTCAACCATTTCTTCAATGCGGGCAGGATGGATACGACCGTCAGCCACAAGCTTTTCCAAAGAAGTGCGGGCAATTTCGCGTCTTATCGGGTCGAAACCAGATAAAATGACCGCTTCCGGTGTATCGTCGATAATAAGATCGATACCAGTCAATGTTTCCAAAGCACGGATATTACGGCCTTCACGCCCAATAATACGGCCTTTCATTTCTTCATTAGGCAAGGTTACGACGGAAACCGTCGTCTCTGCCACATGATCTGCCGCACAGCGCTGAATAGCTAGTGATATAATATCACGGGCTTTCTTATCGGCCTCTTCTTTCGCTTGCTGCTCGATCTCTTTAATCATCTGTGCTGTCTCATGTCGTACTTCCTGTTCAACATTGGATAAAATGATCGATTTCGCATCTTCCGTTGTCAGACTCGATATACGTTCCAATTCACTTAACTGTTGCTTGTAAATGGAGTCGATCTGCTCTTGCGTTTCTTCGATCCGTTTTTCTTTGTTGGCTACAGTTTCTTCTTTGCGTTCTAGCGCTTCTAACTTTTTATCCAGCGACTCCTCTTTTTGGAGCAAACGTCTTTCCTGACGTTGAGCCTCGTTGCGACGTTCACGAATGTCTCTCTCGGCTTCGGAACGAAGTTTGTGGACTTCATCTTTTGCCTCTAGCACAGTTTCTTTCTTCTGAGCTTCCGCTTCTTTTTTCGCATTTTCTACGATTACAATAGCAGCTTGCTCAGCACTTGAAATTTTGGCCTCGGCAATCGACTTTCGAATAAAATAACCAATCCCAAAGAATATTGCGCCAACAAAGAGACAGATCAAGATCCAAATGATCTCATTAGGCATCTTGTTCACCTCCTTGTTGCATACACCAAGGCACTGCTTGGGATGATATTAGGTTTTCAACCGGCTTCAAACCGTTTAAACATTTACTAATTTGACGAAAATAATCGTATTGAATCAACTTTTGGAAGGAAAATTGATTCAATAATGAAGGAATACAACCTCATTTTATCTTTTCGTAAAATCAATTGTCAAGCAAAAGCCCATCATCTTCCTCGAATGAGTCTTCTTCCCCATCCAGATCGATCGACTTTATCACATCTTTCACGATATCTCCCGGAAAGCCGCTGCGCATTAAATACCCCATAAGCTTACGTTTTTTCTCAAATGGTTCACCTTTTAAAGATCGCCATTTCTTCTCCGCAGCCTTCTTAGCAGATGCTAATTCCACTTTCTGGTCCAGTGAACCGATTGCTTCTGCTGCGGCTTCTTTCGACACGCCTCGCTGCTGCAGCTCTTGCTGAATGAACCGTCGACCCTTTAAGCGATTCTTAAGCCGGCTGGTCGCAAATTGGCGTGCATATTGTTCATCATCCACAATATGCTCTCTTTCTAAACGGTCAAGGGCATACTGAATATTGTCAGCTTCAAAAAACTTGCGATTCAAATATTGCTCAATCTGCTTTCTCGTTCGCGGTCTTGCTCCCAAATATGCGATAGCCATTATATATCCCCGATAACGCTCATCTTCCATTCGTATTTCATCGGCCTGAGCTTCGGTTACAAGTTGTCCCTTGGTCAATCGATAACGAATCAATATATCTTCATGCACGGACAGAATAGCTTTCTCTGACTCGGCAAAAAGATGGTATAACTTCCGTTCTTTTTTGTCTTGCTTAACGGATAATATCATCCATTCTTCTTCGGTTCTTGAATGGCTTTGGGTCATACGGTACATCCTCTCTAAACACAGCTTCGCCGTCCCTAACAGGACGGCGAAGCATCAACACGTATAATTGCCGGACAATTTATTCTAGATCTTCGAACTCTTCATCATCTTCATCAGGTTTGAAATTAGCCTGAGTTGCTGCTGCAGATAAGTTGCTCGCATCGCGAATTTGCTTTTCAATAACTTCGGCAACATCCTTGTGATCTTTCAAATATTGCTTCGCATTCTCACGACCTTGGCCCAGACGCTCGCCATTGTAAGAGAACCATGCTCCGCTCTTCTGAACGATATCCATCTCAACACCGATATCAACAAGCGTACCTTCTCTGGAAATACCTTCGCCGTACATGATGTCCACCTCAGCTTGCTTAAACGGTGGAGCAACCTTGTTCTTAACAACCTTAATACGAGTACGGTTACCGATCATGTCATTGCCTTGCTTCAGCGTCTCAATACGACGAACGTCAAGCCGTACGCTCGAGTAGAATTTCAATGCGCGTCCGCCTGGTGTTGTCTCGGGGTTACCGAACATAACGCCGACTTTCTCACGCAATTGGTTAATAAAGATCGCAATTGTTTTCGATTTGCTAATTGCTCCCGATAGTTTTCTCAAAGCCTGAGACATCAGACGAGCTTGAAGACCTACGTGAGAATCACCCATGTCGCCTTCGATTTCAGCTTTCGGTACAAGTGCCGCAACGGAGTCAATAACGATAATATCTACCGCGCCGCTTCTTACAAGAGCTTCGGCAATTTCCAAAGCTTGTTCGCCTGTATCAGGCTGCGAAAGCAATAGCTCATCAATATTTACACCAAGCTTGCTTGCATAAAGCGGGTCAAGCGCATGCTCGGCATCGATAAAGGCAGCTTGTCCGCCAATTTTTTGAACCTCAGCAATCGCGTGAAGCGCAACTGTCGTTTTACCAGAAGATTCTGGTCCATATATTTCGATAACCCGTCCACGCGGTAATCCGCCTATTCCCAAAGCAATATCTAGAGCAAGCGAACCGCTAGGCACGGTCTCAACTTGCATGTGTGTGGATTCTCCCAATTTCATGATGGAGCCTTTACCAAATTGTTTCTCAATTTGACGCAAAGCCATTTCTAGTGCAGCGCGACGATCCGACAAGAAACTCACATCCTTCTTTATTTATAATTTTATGATACCTTTTTTCCGGCAGGTTGACAAGCATTTTTTCGAACATACATTCGCCTTTTCGCTTCGCCCCCTTAAATGGACATAAAAAAAACCGCAGCAAAGGTAATCTTCGCTACGGTTCTTCCGATAACTAAGCTTTATTATAACGGTCAAACCGTCAATTGACAAACATTATTTATGGCAATCATCCATTTGCCAAACATGCATCTGCCATTCCTAATCAGCAAAATTACCGTGCTTGCAGCGCAAGCCACAAACGATACAAAGCAGACTTTACTGCTCGCATTCTGATCATGCCTCTGCCGCCGCTCAAATTCAGCGTATGAACAGCGGTCGGTTTGCCGCGTTCGGCAATTCCTACATAGACAAGCCCCACTGGCTTGCCTTCTGATTGCGCTGGTCCAGCAACCCCTGTCAAAGAAACGCCAAAATCAGCATCGGAGAGTTCTCGAACCCGCTCTGCCATTAAAGCGGCAGTCGAATCGCTAATCGCTCCAGGAGCCCCTTCGCCTTCAAGTTGAGTCATCGGAATGCTGAGCAAATGATGCTTCATTATATTGGTGTAGGTGACAACCCCTCCTACGTACTCTCCACTGCTTCCAGGAACGTTTGTAATTAGCTCGGCAAGCAAACCCCCACTAATGCTTTCCGCGCTCGCCAGCTTGCGTCTTGAGGCTCTCAGCAGGTGTATAACCTCCTCCTCCAGAGGGATATCCTGCTCTGCATACAAATATTCGCCTACCCGATCCTTAATCTGCTGCACACTTTTATCGATTTTCAGATCAGCCTCAATGGAAGAGCTCGCTTTGGTCGATACGCGTATCGAAACCTCGCCTTCCTTTGCATATGGTGCGATCGTAGGATCAAGCTGCCCATCAATCAGATCCAGAAGCTTAGCTTCGAGGTTGGATTCACCTATCCCCGCAAACTTTAAGATGCGAGAATAAAGCGGATTGGCCTCTCCCATCATCGAACGCAGCCACCGTTCACCGGCATCTTCCATCATCGGCTTCATTTCACGCGGCGGTCCAGGCAGCAGCAAATAAAGTGTTCCATCAACAGACAAACCGTTGCCAACAGCTAAGCCTGTAGTATTTTCCAACGGAACCCCGCCATCGATCATCAAAGCCTGACGACGATTGCTCTCCACCATATGAATGCCGCGCGAGCTGAACATCTGCTCAATTGCGGACATAGACGGCTCATGAATACTCAGCTCACGGTTCAAATAATCAGCTAATACATCTTTTGTAAGATCATCTTGTGTTGGTCCGAGTCCGCCAGTAAAAACAAGCAAATCCGCACGGCTTCTGCCGATCTCAATGGCTTGCCTCAGGCGAGCAGAATTATCCCCAACTACAGTCTGAAAATAGACGTCTACACCTAACTCTGCAAGCTTCTGCGATAAGTATTGAGCATTCGTATTAACAATTTGCCCGAGCAGCAGCTCTGTCCCGACTGCAATAATTTCTGCTTTCATGATTCAAGTTCTCCTTCATATTCAAATGTATGAGTAATTAAAGACATATAAGCAAAAGCATCTCCCCTTTTTGACGGAAAGATGCTTTACCATTATTCTACCGGAATCAGATGTTTGTTTTTCAAGAAATAATCAATGCCTGAGTAAACTGTAATAGCAGCTGCTACCCAGCTTGCAACAACATCGAATGGAAAATCAATAAAATTGAATGGGAAATTATTAATAAGAAGAGCGATAATCATCGTAATTTGAATCGCCGTCTTCCATTTCCCCCAAGTGCTGGCAGCCATAACAGAACCCTCTAAAAGTGCGATTTGACGAAGGCCTGTAACAGCAAACTCTCTACTGATAATAACAATTGCAATCAGCGCATTAAGTTTATCCATTTCAACAAGTGAAATGAGAACTGCCGCCACGAGAAGCTTATCCGCCAAAGGGTCAAGCAGCTTGCCGAGGTTAGTTACAATTTTGTTTTTCCTTGCAATATAACCATCTAGACCGTCTGTGCTTGCTGCCACAATAAAAATGAGTGCCGCTGCAATTTGATTGTATGTAATGGAGAAGTCAGAAATCGTGAACGACCCCAAATCCACTTTAATAAGCAGAAAAAACATAATAACCGGCACCAAAAATATTCTGGCTAGTGTAATGCGGTTCGCCAGATTCACGCAATTCCCTCCTCAGATCGATCTAACTCATAGGTGTGCGTTACGCGAACCCTTTGTTTGTAAAAAAAATCAGATTTTTGTCCCAGCTGCAATTCATTTGTTAAGCAGCTTTGAGTGACCGCATGTGTTTTTTCTCTCATCTATGTATCCCCCAGATCCAACTGTAAAGCTGTCTAAACAAGTATAATACATGCCATTACACGTGTCAAAAGCGGCTAAAGCCTCATTTTTCATCTATGGCTTTACCAAAACGAAAAGCCCCGTTTCTCGGAAACCGATGAAACGAAGCCTTTTTAAATATAAGAAAGTATATATTTTGTACCTACTCATCTTATATTTCTTCGCCAAAGCTGCTTCAGCATCCAGAGGACGCTGAAGGCGTTTTTGCTTGTTAGGAACGATAATTAGTAAATTGAAGCTCTACAGGCAAATCTGCTTCCCTAAGCAGCTTCATAACAGCTTGCAAATCATCTAAGCTTTTTCCGGAAACGCGCAGTTGGTCGCCTTGAATCAAGCTTTTTACCTTCAGCTTTGAATCGCGGATAAGAATATTAATTTTTTTTGAAACATCCTGCTCAATACCCTGTCTTAGCTTAATACGCTGACGAACCGTATTGCCGGAAGCACCTTCAATTTTTCCGTAGTCCATATTTTTAATTGGAACTCCGCGTTTTACCATTTTGGATAATAAAATGTCCAGCACACTCTTAAGCTTATATTCATCCTCTGAAGCAACAACAAGATCTTCCTTCTCAAGCGCAATGGAGCTCTTGCTACCTTTAAAATCAAAGCGTGTTTCAATTTCCCGCTCCGCCTGCTTTATCGCATTGGCTAATTCTTGCATATCCACCTTGGATACAATATCAAATGCATTTTCTGATGCCAATTCAATCTCTCCTTTGTTACGGTAATCATTATTCCGTTTTCGTTTGATTCGTTCCCGTACCTGTGTTAGTGCCAGATTCAGTTCCAGTTTCAGTATTTCCACCTGTTGCAGCGTTTTCGTCAATTAGAGGTTTAAGCAGCAGCTTCTTCGAGCCCGCTCTGTCCCCGTCAGGAACAATAACCCCATCAACCTTAATTTCCGTTAAATCTGCTCTACCAACATTGATATAAAGCGGACCCGTAAGTTCAAATGATTCAACACTGCCGTCCTCAGCATTCGCAGAATAAAGCTTCTCGCCTTGATTGCTGTTTGAACGTACCTCTAACCAGCTTCTTCCGCCGCTCACTTTAACCTCAACCTTATGGGCAACGCCAACAGGACCGATATCATATTGATCCGCTTTGCCTACTTTGCTTCCGAAAGTAACCGTCGTTGGTGCTTGTGTTGGTGTTGGCGGCGTTGGATTGTCGGTTGGCGTGTTTTCGTTGCCACCCGCGGTTCCTCCCTCATTCGTAGCTGGAGGTTTTGAAACTTCCGTGATATTGGTATTGTTGTCGGTTTGTTTGGCACCACCTGTGTCATTATTAATAACATACACCCAGATGACGACAACAATTAAAATAAGAAACGACCACATCATCACATTGAAGCCGATTTTCCCTAGTCTTTCTGAAGACTGGGACTGCACACGTCTTGGTGATCTTGATACAATCGGCTCAGATATTTGTTCTACCGGCGCTGCAGGCACCTCATGCTGATACAAACGAAGCACTTCGTCCGGATCAAGCCCAACAGCTTCTGAGTAATTTTTCACAAATGCTCGTACATAAAAAGGACCAGGCAAAACCGTGTGGTCTCCACTTTCAATCGCTTCCAAATACCGTTTTCTAATTTTTGTCGTTTCTTGAATATCGTCAAGCGTTAATCCACGTTGCTCTCTCGCCTTGCGAAGCAATTCTCCTAAGTCAGACATGAGACGGCCTCCTTCCGATTAGAAATCGTCTGTATAGTTAGTTGTAAAGGACTCATAAGAAATTTCTTCATCTGGGTTGTTCCGTAATTCAACAATAATATCAAAATGGCTGTAATCGTAATTGGATTCCTTAATAAATATGTCCGGATGCTCAATTACTTTAGTTGATGGCATAGCCATAATTTCCTGAAGCAAGCTGTAATGCTTTTCATTTGAACGAATCGTACTGACGATACCATCAATGATAAAGATTGTATTCGGCTGCATTTCGTCCTCTGACATCTGGCTTCTAACCGTCTGGCGCAATAAGGTGGAGGACACAAAGGACCATCGTTTGTTCGAGCATACGCTTCCTGCAATAATGGATTCCGTCTTCCCAACTCGCGGCATCCCTCTTACTCCTATAACCTGATTGCCGTCTCGTTTAAACACTTCACCCAAAAAATCGACCAAAATGCCCAGCTCATCGCGTGTAAAACGAAACGTCTTGCGATCATCAGAATCACGTTCAATGTAGCGTCCATGGCGCACTGCCAAAATATCTACAATTGTAGGCGTTCTCAGTTTATTAACAGTAATATTATCTACTTTTTGCAGCATTTTGCCAAGCAATTCAATCTTCTCATCATCGTCAGTTTGAAGCAGCATGCCCCTTGTTCTATCTTCCACACCGTTAATTGTCATAATATTAACCTCAAGCATACCGAGCAATGAGGCGATATCTCCAAGCAAACCCGGGCGGTTTTTATGTATTTTGTATTCCATGTACCATTGTTTCGATTCCAATGCGGTCACCGTCCTAAACCTGTTCTTGTAGAAGTATGTAAAAGAAGATTACATACATCATGAAACATAATTCTACAAGTTTCGTCACAATCCTGCAACCCAAAAAGAAACATTGCAGAAAAGCCTCCTAGAGGAGGCTCTTCTGCTTCTGCTTCTGTTAAGGAAGATGACGATTTCGTACGATTGCTGCTAAGACTCCTGAACGAGCTTGACCATTAAGCATGCAAGTGTTTTGCGTTCTGCTTCATCGCCAGCGTCCCATAGCTGCTTCAATACGCGTTCTTCCTCATTTTTCGGATCGACCTTCTCGTCGAGAAAAGTACCGATTTCGTAAGCTAAGCTTGAAATCGTTTCTTCCGTCATGCCGATTTTTTTGGCTTGCGATACGCGCTCTGCCAAAAATTGCTTCCATGTTGCAAAATTAGAAAGTACGGTTGACATGTTTCTTCGCCTCCTAAGGGTATAGAAAAAAATCATCAACAGTCATATGATGCGTAAACACTGTTCTAATTATGCAACAAGCTTGTCCCAAGAAGCAGCAGCCACCGACTACGTATGCCATCCGCCATTCGGACTAATGACTTGGCCCGTAATATAGGAAGATTCCGGCAGTGCAAGAAAATAAACAAGTGAGGCAATTTCATCTGTTGAACCAAAACGTCCAACCGGAATTTCCTGCTGAATAGCTGCCTTTTCCTCCGCATTGAACCCATCCATCATTTCTGTCTCAACTGCACCAGGAGCAACCGCATTGACCGTAACGCCTGTCGGCGCCAGCTCTTTCGCCAGCGCCTTAGTAAAGGCGTTCATGCCACCCTTTGTCGTGGAATAGAGAACCTCGCACGAAGCACCTGACATTCCCCAAATAGAAGAAACATTTATGATGCGGCCAAAGCGCTGTGCAATCATATTCGGCATAAATAGCTGCGAACAAAGGAACATTCCTTTGAGGTTGACCGCCATCACATCATCCCATTCTTCCTCTGTCACATCCATTAACATGCCATAATGTGAAATTCCGCCATTATTAACCAATATATCGGGAAGCATATTATGGCTCTCCAGCTTCTCCCGCATCCGCTCCAGCTGCTCCTTAGAGCGCAGATCAGCAGAAATGGTTAACACATTCGCGCCAAGAGCCATACACATCCGCGCCGTTTCATTTGCTGTCTCATGAGATTGCAAGTAATGGATAACGATATTTACGCCTTCCGCTGCAAATCGTTTAGCAATAGCTGCTCCGATGCCGCGGCTTCCCCCCGTAATAAGAACCGTCATCTGTTGGAGCGTCTTCATTTTGAAGGCTGTTCCACAATGGAAACTGCAAGCTGATCGAAATCAAAATGCTCGCGGAGCCGTTCATTCACTTGTTCAAGTGTACATTTCTCATAGAAATCGAGGACGTCGAACATGTCGCTGTCACGGAATCGATATCTTGTAAATTCACCGGCAATTGCTTCTGGGGAGTTAAGCATACGCAAATATCCACCGATTTTTTTACGTTTGGATCTTTCAAAAGCAGTAGGCTCAATACCGCTTACCAAAACGGCTTCAACCGCTGTTCGGATTTGCTTAATAAGCTCATCAGGATTTGGAGTATCTCCGCCGATAACGGAGAAAGCATAACCCGTGCTCGAATTATACTCGCTTCCAAATGAATCAGAGATCAGATCATTTTCATACAACTGCTGATAAAGCTTAGAGCTAGGTCCAATCAAAGCATCCAACATCAGCTTGGTCGTTACTTCTTGACGAAGAAGCGCTTCCCCTTCAAGACCTGTCTGCTTTTCTTTAAAGCCCAGCATGCATTTAGGCAATGATACAGGAAGCTCCGTTACCTTGCGCGCAATTTTCACTGTTTCCGGCTCTTTCTCGAAGTAACGTTCAATCGGTCCTTGAGGTTCAAACGACTTGCTATTTTGATTGTCGCGGACAAGCTGGAATACTTCCTCCGCCTTCACTCCGCCAACAACAAACAACAACATATTTGATGGGTGATAAAACGTTTCATAACAGCGATATAGCGTTTCCTTATCTATTTGTCTGATGGACTCGACAGTGCCGGCGATATCAATATGAACAGGATGCTCATGATAAAGCGCATCAATCAATCCAAAATAGACTCTCCAATCCGGATTGTCGCGGTACATATTGATTTCTTGCTCAATGATCCCTTTTTCCTTCTCCACATTTGTATCCGTAAAATAAGGGTTCTGAACAAAATTGATAAGCGTCTCTAAATTAGCGTTGATTTGCTCCGTTGCCGAAAACAAGTATACGGTTCGGTCAAAGCTCGTAAAGGCATTAGCCGATGCACCTTGAGAGGCAAATACTGCGAAAATATCGCCTGTAGGCTCTTCAAACATTTTATGTTCCAAGAAATGTGCAATACCGTCCGGCACTTTTACAGGCGGCTGGCTGCCAACTGAAAAACGGTTGTCAACGGAACCATATTTTGTTGAAAATGTCGCGTACGTTTTATGAAAGCCTTCCTTCGGAAGCACGATAACTTCAAGTCCATTATCAAGCACTTCACGATACAAAGTTTCCTGAACATTTGGATAATTTAGGGTTTGCACCTTTTATGCCTCCTTTCGATCGCGCAAAAAGTAAATCGTATCGAGCTGTACTTGCTCTGCAACCTTAACGATATCCTCAGCTGTTACCGCTTGAACCTGTTCAAGCAACTGCTCTGCACTTCGATCTTTACCCGTTAACACGCCATTAAAATCATAAGCAATCATCTCATATGCTGAGTCTTGAAGCTCACGAAGGTGATTGGATATCATCGCCTTGGTTTGGTTCATCTCAAGCTCCGAGAGATTTCCTTGACGCATACTTTCAAGCTGCTCTTTAATAATCGCAACCGCTCGCTCGTAATTTGCAAACTCAATTCCGGATTGAATTGTGCATAACCCTTTATGTCCATCAAGACGGGATGCAGCGTAATAAGCCAAGCTCTCTTTCTCGCGGACATTCAAGAAAAGCTTCGAATGAGGGTATCCGCCTAAGATGCCGTTGTACATTAATGCAGCTGGATAAGCATCGTCAACATACCCGACTCCCGTACGAAGTCCTAAGTTCAGCTTACCTTGACTCACTTCCATCCGATCTGTAACCTGTTTTACTTCCTTAACAGGGTGGTGGATGTTAGGCGTTGAATAAGCAGATGGTGAACCATCCTTCAGCTTGAAGGCGCTCGACACAAGCTCCGTTACTTCCTCAAGCGTCGTATCTCCAACGACATACAAGTCAAGCGCTGCATTATCCAGCCACTGCAAATAGGAATCATAAAGTGAAGATGAGGTAATGGATTCGATTTCAGCAAGCTTGCCTAGTGGATGCAAACGATAAGGCTCATCCGCGCACATTTCTTCCAAGCAGCGCTCAGCGGCGTATCGAATTTTATCATTTACGATCGCCTCTAAACGTTTTTTGAGCGTCGTTTTCTCGGCATCTACATACTTCTGATGGAAACCATTCTGATCTATGAGCGGATCTGTTATTACATCACCTAGAAATTGCAGCGATTCTGCAAGAAGTGGAGTATCGGATGAAACAAACTCATCATTTATGACATCCATTCGAAATTGGACGATCTGAGAGTCGCCTCTTTTATATACATCAAACCCAAAGCCTGCTCCATATAAATCGTCAAGCTTCTCACGAAAAGTAATCGTTTCTGGTAATTTCGCCGTGCCTCTTCTCAGTACAAACGGAATAAGAGCAACCGGTGTTACTGTTGCTTCTTCAAGTGAAAGTCCCGCAAATAACGAAATGGCAAACGTTTTGAATCGTTTTGTAGGCAATACATGCAGACGAATGCGCTGCAGCTGACCTCTTTCAAATGTGGACACTCGGTTTGCTCCTTTCAACGGCGCGTTATAGAGTAAATCTATTCCATTAAACAAATCACTATACCATTCTAACCTATAGGAAATGGAAGAAGCAACCACTGCTGCACTAGGCAGTAACGGCTGCTTCCTTTCGAGAATGGCTTATAGTTACATACAAAATATATGCTTGCCGATTGTTTTAATTTGTGTTCTTGTCCAGATCCATTTCGAGGTTGCTGTTTCTGGATTGAAATAATAAAGACAACCGCCAGAAGGATCTTGGCCGTTAATGGCATCCATAACTGCCTCGCGCGCTTTCGCATTAGGCGTGAGCCAAATTTGCCCGTCAGCAACCGCTGTAAAGGCACCAGGCTGGAAGATGACGCCATAAATCGTGTTAGGGAAACTTTGAGACTTCATACGGTTAATGATAACCGCAGCAACCGCGATTTGGCCTTCATACGGCTCGCCTCTTGCTTCACCGTATACGGCATTAGCCATTATCTGTATGTCATTTTCCGACAAGCCTAATCGGTTGGAACCTCCAATGGGTGCCTTATTGCCGGAAGAACCAGCATCTTCTTTACCGCCAGAATTAGAACCGGAAGCAGGCGGGGCTGCTGCTGATGGCGTCCATTTTTTTGTTGCTTCCCAAAGCTTCAGCTTTGTTTTGGCACCGACAATACCGTCCGATTTAAGCCCAAACTTCCATTGAAACCATGTGACTGCATTTTTTGTGCTCGATCCAAACTTCCCGTCTATATCACCTTTAAAATAACCGAGGTGCTTTAGCCGTCCTTGCAATTCTTTTACGTCTTGTCCAGTTGAGCCTACCGTTAAGGTGGCGTTGCTGAACGTTTCCTTTACTCCGTCATGCTTTCCGCTCAGTAACGAAAAGGAACCGAACAACAACAGCACGATAATCGAGGTCACCAAAATCAAACGATTTCTCATGATGGGATCTGCCTTTCTCTTGCAAGTTAGTTCGCTTAAGGTAGCGTTACCTAACTTTAGTATGAGAAGTTGATCCCACTTCTATGCACTTCGTTCCGTTTTCTGCAAACTTCGGAAATTATGAGCTAGCTCTTCCAGCTTGAAATTGATCGAGTGTAATTAGCACTTCCCGTGGCTTACTGCCTTCATAAGGACCAACAATAGAGCGAGCCTCCATTTGGTCGATCAATCTTGCCGCTCTAGTATAACCAATTCTCATACGGCGCTGCAGTAAGGAAACCGATGCCTGCTTCGCTTCCAATATCACTTGTACCGCCTGATCATAAAGCTCGTCCAGCATTTCGTTCCCATCCGTTGATTCCTCTTCAACTTCCGGTACAAGATCCTCTTTATACTGCGCTTCGGCTTGACCGCGTGCGTAGTTTACTAATGATTCTACTTCCTGGTCGGATAAAAAGGCTCCTTGCACCCTGATCGGCTTCGACATTCCAACCGGCAAGAAAAGCATATCACCGCGGCCAAGCAGCTTTTCCGCTCCAACCATATCAAGAATGGTTCGGGAGTCTACCTGAGAAGATACGCCGAAAGCAATTCGGGAAGGAATGTTCGCTTTAATTACACCCGTAATGACATCGACTGATGGCCGCTGCGTTGCAATGATAAGATGAATGCCAGCTGCACGCGCCATTTGAGCTAGCCTTGCAATGGAGTCCTCTACATCGTTTGCAGCAACCATCATCAAGTCAGCAAGCTCGTCCACAATAACAACGATATAAGGAAGAACAGCTGCAGGATTATCGGCCATTAAATTGTTGTAGCCTTCGATATTGCGAGTTGCGGATTTGGAGAAAAGCTCATAGCGGCTTTCCATCTCAACAACGATTTTCTTTAGAGCCAGAGAAGCACGCTTAGGATTCGTAACAACAGGAGCGAGCAAATGCGGAATCCCATTGTATACGTTCAGCTCAACCATTTTTGGGTCAATCATAAGAAATTTAACCTCGTCTGGCGCAGCCTTATACAAAATACTCGTAATAATGCCGTTAATACAAACGGATTTACCCGAACCTGTAGCACCTGCTACAAGCAAATGGGGCATTTTGGCTAAGTTGCCTACGATCGTCTGTCCTGATATATCTCGGCCGAACGCGATAGACAATTTGGATGCAGCATTTTGAAACGCAGTGGTTTCCATTACCTCGCGCATCGTTACGACGGAGACCTCCATATTTGGTACTTCTATCCCTATGGCTGATTTCCCCGGAATCGGTGCTTCCATCCGAATATCCTTAGCTGCTAGCGCAAGAGCGATATCATCCGTTAAACCAACAATTCGGCTAACCTTAACGCCCGTTGCCGGCTGAACTTCATAACGCGTTACTGCTGGCCCGCGAACAACATCCAGTACCTTGGCACGTACGCCAAAGCTTTCCAGCGTTGCCTCCAGCTTTCGGCGAGAATCGTACATGTCGGACGCATCTGCATTTTTACTCATTAAATTCGGTTTAGTAAGCAGCGTAAAAGGCGGCAGCAGGTAAGGCTTAGGTGCGTTCTCTTCGGCAATAGGACGTTTCGGAATCAATTGCTCCGTATCTTCCTCATACACAAGCGCTTCTGAAGAATTAGCACCAGCCGCGATTATTTCAGGCTCCAATAAATCCGTATCATCATCCTCAGCCTCTTCCAGAGTATCGTTATGCAGCTCTGAATTGGCTAATTCCTGAATAGGATTCGTTTGGTTCCATGCTTCATCACGATTAGCTACAAGCGGCTCATGGTCGATTATAAGACCATCACCAGCATTTTCCCATGGCGGCGTGCTGTCATGCTCATGTATATCTGGATTCAAATCTGTATGTAAATCAGCGCCGGATTTCTCCCAAGGCGGTTCGATATCATTTTGCCAGGCAGGCTTTGCGCTTGCAAGCGTATCCGTTCCATTTGGCTCGAACACCCATTCATCCTGCGGATGACTGGATATATCAGACTCTTCTTCATCTTGATCCTGTCTCCAAGAGAAAAACAAGGATCTTCTCTTCTTCTTCTTAGGAGGAGCAGCAACATAACTTTCATGATCGTCATCAATTGTTTCATCATCATCATCGAAATCAGCCTGTCCAACGTTGGCACTCGCTTGTGCTGCTGCGGCAGCACGCAGGGAAGCCCTCTTCTTCCATTTAGCTGCAAGCAGCTTGAACATACGATTGCCTCGGGTCGTAACCAATCTCCCTAACTCCACATATGACTTACCTGTCATAAGCATGATAGAGATCGCGAACATAACAAACATAATAAGCTTCGCGCCATAATACCCAAACAAAGAGAAAAATAATGAATATTGAATAGCGCCTACAAAACCACCGCTTATTTCTTTGTCTCTGATCGGTAAATCATTTTCGGCCGGTACACTTATTAAAGATAATTTCAAATCGCTGCTAAGCTGATTAAAAATACTCGACCCTGTCAAATCAACCGTAGGGCTCAGCTTTTGATCAATTTCAGATATGGAGCTCATGAGTGTAAAAGCCAGCACCATGATAAACAAGCCTGTTCGCTTGTTCGTCCATCCTTTAGGCCAAGCGCGTTTGATCATGACCGCAAGTCCAATGACAATCCCAATTAGTGCTAATACAAAATAAAACTTGCCGAGCACAAGCCCAAACAGCTTGGATAACGAGCGCCCGACAGCCGCCTCTCCAGAGAGGGCAATAATTGAAATTGTAATAAGCAAAATACCATATACTTCATATTTTAAGTTTGTGCCAATTGATTTTTTACGTCTCTTTTTCTTTGCCAAATCCGTCACCTCTGGTAAAAGATTATACCATAGGTGGGCAAATGTTCCTATGAGACATTTGCACGAACATTTGTTTGTTCCTTATTTATAATTCACAATCGTGCCCGGCATTAAATTTGGATTGAGATAGTCGTCGAGGCTGCAATCTAATAAACGAATAATTTTGCCCATTCCCGGTGCGATAGGAGTCACCTGCATCTTTACACCATTTGACCATACCTCTTGCGATTGCTCCATTTCGTCATTAAAGCCCTCCAGTACAACCTCAAGAGGCATATTCGTATAAAGTGTCATTGAATATTCACCTCAATTCTGCCGAGCTTGGAAGCCTCAATTCTTCGGTTTAATTCCTTTAACGCCTCACCCAAGCCGCCAACGGCATCAATCAGACCATGCTTGACTGCATCAGACCCAATAACCGTAGTTCCTATATCCCGAGTAAGCTCCCCCGTCTTGAACATGAGCTCTTTAAATGTATGTTCCGTCACGTTCGAGTGCGATGTTACAAATCGTACGACGCGCTCCTGCATTTTATCCAAATATTCAAAGGTTTGTGGTACACCGATCACTAAACCATTTAGACGAATTGGATGAATCGTCATCGTTGCTGTCTCTGCAATAAATGACATATCGCCAGCTACGGCAATCGGAACACCTATGGAATGTCCTCCGCCAAGCACGAGCGTTACGGTTGGCTTGCTGAGTGATGAAATCATTTCAGCTATTGCGAGTCCTGCCTCAACATCGCCGCCTACAGTATTCAGAACGATAAACACACCTTCAATTTTATGATTTTGTTCAGCTGCTACGAGTTGTGGAATAAGATGCTCATATTTAGTCGTTTTATTTTGCGGAGGCAAAACGAGATGTCCCTCCACTTGCCCAATGATGGTCATACAAAAGATATTGGATTCCGTCAATGCAGGAACCGCTGTCTGACCAAGCTGCTGAATCGTTTCGACAACAGCATTCGTCTTTTTTTTATCGTCTGGAATAGGCTGTTCAGGCTGCTCTGAAGTAAACTGCATGTTTGTGTGACCATTCATTTAAATATCCCCCTCTTATGATGATGCTCGTCATAGTATGAGGTCTGGTCAAAAATTTATACAAAATACAGTCTAGATCTCTTGATTTGACAAACCAATCAGAAACGGTTTCGGTTTTTACATAAAAAAAGAATCGCTTGTGTCCGCCGCGGCAATTGCGGAAAGGACAAGCGATTCTTTTCATTAATTACTTATATGTTAAACTTCCATAATGATTGGCAAAATCATTGGACGACGACGAGTCTGCTCGTACAAGAAACGACCCAGCGCATCCTTCACATTCGTTTTGAGCGATGCCCATTCATTTACTTTATCATTCATCAAACGTGTAAGCGTCGATGTTACGATGCGATTGGCTTCATCAAGAAGACCTTCGGATTCACGAACATAAACGAAACCGCGAGAAATAATATCTGGACCAGACAAGATCGCGCCATCTTGCTTGCTTAATGTAACAACAACGACCAAAATGCCATCTTGCGACAAAAGCTTGCGATCACGCAATACAATGTTACCAACATCGCCTACGCCCAATCCATCAATCAATACGTTTCCTGCTTGTACTTTCGAGCCTTTGCGGCCGCTGCCGTTCTGGAACTCAACTGTATCACCGTTATCAATAACGAAGATGTTCTCACGCTCAATTCCGATTGCTTCTCCAAGCTTCGCATGCTGACGAAGCATACGATATTCACCGTGGATAGGAATGAAGTATTTTGGTTTAATCAAGTTAAGCATAAGCTTAAGTTCTTCTTGGCTGCCGTGACCAGATACGTGAACGCCTGAAACGGAACCATTTCCGTAAATAACATTTGCACCAAGGCGGAATAATTCATCAACAGTACGACCAACATATCTTTCGTTGCCCGGAATCGGTGTTGCCGCAATAATGACGGTGTCGCCTGGTAAAATATCTACTTTGCGATGTGTCGATCGTGCCATGCGAGTAAGCGCCGACATCGGCTCGCCTTGACTGCCTGTACACAAAATAACAACACGATCAGCAGCTAATTTGTTTACTTCTTCCGGCTCAATAATCATTCCCTCTGGAATATTCAAGTAGCCAAGATCAGAAGCAATACCTACAACGTTAACCATACTGCGGCCAACAACCGCAATTTTACGTTTTGTTGCAATAGCTGCATTTATAATTTGTTGAATCCGGTGTACATTGGAAGCAAAAGTTGCTACGACAACGCGTTGTGATGATTTGCGGAAAATATCCTCTAGATTATCGCCAACTTGTGCTTCAGATGGTGTGTATCCTGGACGTTCAGCATTTGTACTGTCTGACAATAGAGCCAAAACGCCGCGCTTGCCAATTTCAGCGATACGCTGCAAGTCAGCAAATTGCTCATTCACCGGCGTATGGTCAAATTTAAAGTCACCTGTATGAACAACAGTACCTTCCGGTGTATCCAAGCTAACACCTACGGAATCTGGAATACTGTGGTTCGTTCTGAAGAAGGATGCACGAATCGTGCCTAATTGAATTTCGCTATCTGCATTGATGAGAATACGTTTCGTTTCCCCGAGCAAGCCCGCTTCCTTCAATTTTCCTTCGATAAGTCCGAGTGTTAGTTTTGTTGCATATAATGGCACATTTAAGCTTTTTAGTACATAAGGCAAACCGCCAATATGATCCTCGTGACCATGTGTAATAATAATTCCGCGAACTTTGTCGCGATTTTCCGTTAGGTAAGAGATGTCTGGGATAACAATATCGATTCCGAGCATGTCCTCTTCAGGGAACTTAAGTCCTGAGTCAACTACAACGATATCATTGTTATATTGGATGACGTACATGTTTTTCCCGATCTCGCCAACTCCGCCTAGTGCAAAAATGAGCAATTTATCCTGGTTGTTCTTCTTAGACAAGTGTTTTCCTCCTTAAAATTTTGCGAAGCGAAATTCGCTTCGTAATCATTGGGTTAATTTTCGAAGCAAAATAGCTTTGTAAGCATTTTCTTAAATATTTCGAAGCGAACGGCTCCGTAAGCATCTAATTATTATTGCGAAGCTATAATGGCCTCGTAAGTATTGTCGTAATATGGAAAAGCAATATTTATTTTGTACGGATCCATAGGTAATTAATGCCGAACATTGTTTACCTATGCGTTGTTATCGTCAGATGCCGCTCTGACGTTAATTTCATTTCCAAATATTTGCCGCACCCAGTCACTTGAAATCATTATACATGAAGAAAAAGCTGGAATACAAGTGAAACACGATATTGCTATTATGCAATATGCTTCCCAAAAAAATAAAACCGATGCTGGATGCACCGGCTGCAATCAACGATTACGTGTATTTACACCAGTAAATTGCGTAAGAATGCGGCCTCAGCCTCGGTCACAGTAACAAGCGGAAGTCTAACTCCTCCAACTGGCAAACCTTTTAAGCCAAGTGCAAATTTCACGGCCACAGGATTAGGTACAGGATGAGGACAATAGAATAAACCTCTGAAAATTGGATGTAAAATACCATTTATTCGAGCAGCTTCCTGAACGTTTCCGTTCACATAGGCTTCGATTAATTGTTTCATTTGCGCGCCAACGACATGTCCCGCAACGCTAACGATTCCGTAAGCTCCAATAGCTAAAGCAGGCAGTGTAGCACTGTCGTCCCCGCTGTATACTTTAAAACCTGCAGGAGCACCACTAATAATTTGAGTTAATTGATCTGTTGAAGCACAATCTTTTGTCGCCACAACATTGTCGATTTGTGCTAAGCGAAGCGTCGTTTCGACAGAGATGTTGACTCCCGTACGACCTTCCACATTATACAAAAGAATAGGCAATTTTGTTGCTTCAGCAATAGCCTTAAAGTGCTGATAAAGTCCTTCTTGACTAGGACGGTTATAATATGGAGCTACAAGCAAAATGCCATCAACGCCAGCTGCTTCTGCGTCTTTTGTCAGATGGATGGAATGGGCTGTGTTGTTGCTGCCCGTACCAGCAATGATTTTGCAACGACCATTCGCATGCTTAACAGCGAATCGGAACAGTTCCAGTTTTTCTTCATCGGAGAGCGTCGGTGATTCGCCAGTCGTACCTGAAACGACAAGACTATCGCTTTGCTGCTCCTCAATCAAATAATCAATTAATTTTGCTGTCGTTTCCCAATCAATATGACCGTCCGCATCAAATGGGGTTACCATTGCGGTAATTAGTCTTCCAAATTCCATCTGAATTCCTCCCAAAAAAGTTGCTCTATCGATGAAGCTCGAACTTCGCGTGCAGAGAACGAAGTGCCTCTACCATATCCGCTTCACGTACGAGCACCCATATCGTTGTATTAGAATCAGCCGATTGCATGATTGAAATGCCCTGCTCCGTCAGCGCTTCCACGATACGCGCCATAACGCCTGGCTCTCCATTCATACCACCGCCGATGACGGATACTTTAGCACAGCCATTAATAGCTGAAGGTGCAAAGCCGCATTCCTTCAGTACATCAACTGCACGTTTAGCATCATGATCAAATACGGTATAAACTGCACCGCTTGGCGTTACATTAATAAAATCAACACTAATATGATGCTTAGCCATAGATTGAAACACTTGCAGCTGCACATCATTTCGGCCTTCAATAGCCTTTACTGATATTTGAGTAATCCCTGATGCATGGGCAATTCCTGTAACATGACGATCCTTAACCGCCAGCTCAGCCTTAAGCTCAGCTGAATCAGTTACTAATGTGCCTGTTTCATTTGAGAAGGTAGAACGAACGCGGAGCGGTATACGAGCCTGCTGAGCAATCTCAACGGCACGAGGATGGATAACCTTAGCTCCTTGCCTTGCCATGTTGCATATTTCAGCATAGCTTACGACAGGAAGCGGTTTCGCCTCCTCGACTAATCTAGGGTCCGCCGTTAAAATTCCGTTAACATCCGTATAAATATCGACCATTTCAGCGCGCAGCGCAGCACCTAATGCTGTAGCTGAAGTATCGCTTCCACCGCGGCCAAGTGTTGTCGTATCTCCTAATGCTGTGCTTCCTTGAAAACCTGTTACGATTACTACGGTTCCTTCACGTAAATGATGAAGCACCTTATCTGGCCGAATCTCTTTGATTCGGGCTTGCCCATACTGCTCGTCAGTAATCATGCCCGCCTGTCCTCCGGTTAGGACAACGGAAGGAATGCCGCTCGCAATGAGCAAGCTGCATAAAGCGGCTGCGGAAATAATTTCTCCGCAGCCTAGCAGCATATCTCGCTCACGCGCTGGCAGCCTGTCGCCATTATCACGTATAACCTGAAGCAAGGTATCCGTTGCGTAAGGATCTCCCTTACGCCCCATAGCAGATACGACTACGACTACAGCAAAGCCACTGCTGCGTTCTCTGGTAATATGACTAATTACGTGTTCTCTGGCATGATCGGTAGAAAGAGAGGTGCCCCCGAATTTTTGAATCAGGATGCGCATATTATAATCCTCCATGATCGATCCAGGGAAGAAGCAAGCTTTACTACCTTTTACTTAATACATTAACCTCTTGCGATATGTTCAGCTATTTGAACAGCATTCCATGCTGCTCCTTTGAGCAGGTTATCGGAGACGATCCACATATTAAGTCCGCGATCCGAACCAAGATCACGTCTCAAGCGACCAACAAATACATCCGGCTTACCGGCGGCATCAGTCGCAAGCGGGTATTGCTGATTAGCAGGATCATCAACGAGCGTAACGCCCGGTGCATCTGCAAGCAGCTGCTTAACCTCTTCCAAATCGTAGTCGTTTTTGAGCTCAACATATAAAGATTCCGAGTGACCGTAAACGACAGGAATTCGCACGCATGTAGCTGTAACCTGAATAGACTCGTCACCCATAATTTTTTTCGTTTCGCGAACCATCTTCATTTCCTCAAGCGTATAACCATTCTCTTGAAACTTATCAATTTGCGGAATCGCATTAAATGCGATTTGATGCTTAACCGGCAATGCGCCTACTGGAAGAATAGCTGGGTTTACCTCTTCACCCTGAAGTGAAGCTGCAGTTTGACGAAGCATCTCGTCAATGGCAAGATTTCCAGCACCAGATACCGCTTGATAAGTGGAAACGATAATACGCGAAATGCCAAAACGGTCTTGTAGCGGTTTAAGAGCTACTACCATTTGAATGGTCGAGCAGTTCGGATTAGCGATTATGCCCTTATGCTCGCTAACCTTCTCAATATTAACCTCAGGAACGACAAGCGGTGTGTTTTCGTCCATGCGGTATGCATTCGTGTTATCAATACATACTGCACCATGTTTAACTGCATGTGGAGCCAATGCTTTAGTAACATCGCCTCCTGCACTAAACAAAGCGATGTCGATACCTTCGAAGCTTTCCGGTTTTGCTTCTTCAACCGTAAGCTCCTGATCATTAAATGTAATTTTTGTGCCGGCTGAACGAGCAGACGACAACAGCTTAAGCTTTCGGATCGGGAAGTTTCTGGAAGCAAGTAATTTCAGTATTTGTTCTCCTACTGCGCCTGTTGCACCAACAACTGCAACGTTAAACAATCTCTGATACGACATCTGTTGTCGTCTCCCCTCTATCCGTGTGTCATGAATGACGTTCGACAAGCAGAGGCTGCAGCTGTTTGCCAGAGAGGGCAGCTTCGCATGCTTCCAAGACCAAATCCATTCTGGCAACAAGCGAATTAGGCTTCTGCACCGGATTATCTTGGCCGAACGGTACAAAATAAATATGTTTAGCCACTAATAGCTTCGCTATGTTAGCGGCATTTAAACCAAGTCCATCATTTGTCGAAATAGCAAGAACCAGCGGACGGCCGTTGCGCATTTGGGCTTTAGCAGCCATAAGTACTGCGCTGTCGGTTATCGCATTTGCAAGTCGGCTTGTCGTATTTCCTGTGCAAGGTGCTATGACGAGAACGTCCAGCAGCTTAGAAGGCCCAAGTGGCTCCGCCTGCACAATGGTCGAAATAAGTTCATTTCCGGTAATCGCTTTTAACTGTGTTTGCCAATCCTCGGACTTTCCAAATCTAGTGTCCGTTGTCATAAGTGTATTCGAAACGATCGGCACCACATTGGCCCCCGCATCGACGAACCGCTTAATTTCAGGCATAACTTCAGCAAACGTACAATGTGAGCCTGACAACGCATAACCCACCGTAATTCCAGACCAATTCATATCCCATTCCCCCGCTTAATCGTATCGTCCAAAATCAACTGAGATAAGCAATCCGCTATGATACGTCCAGCTGTTTTCGGTGCGACGATACCGGGTAGTCCGGGTGCGAGCATCGCTTTAATGCCACGCTTCTCAGCGAAGCGGAAATCTGTCCCGCCAGGCTTCGATGCGAGGTCAATAATGACGGCTCGCGAAGGTAAATTTGCGATAATTTGTGCTGTGACTATCATAGTCGGAATTGTATTAAAAAGCAAGTCAATATTGCTCACATGATGCAATAAACCACTGATGTAGAAAGGCTCAAAACCCATCTCTGCCGCTCTTGCGAACTGCTCTGAACGCCGTACACCGACCTTCACTTTGGACCCCAAACCTTGAAGTGTTCGTGCCATTGTAAAGCCTGTTCTACCGAAACCAAGCACCATAGAAGATGACCCATGAATCGTAATATCCGTATTCTGAATGGCCATCATTAAGGCGCCTTCCGCTGTCGGAATTGAATTGTATATGGCAACATCATCACGATCAAACAGCTCAACGAGCGACAGTGAATACTGCTCGCATAGCTGACGCAAATAAGGCTTCGCCATTCCTGTATATACAGTGCAATGTTTTGGCAGCTTGGCAAAATGGCTGTCTGCCAGCTGCATTTGTCGGTCACTAAAAACACTCTGGATGATCCCTTGATCATCAGTGCCTACGGCAGGCAATAACAACGCATCGACGGATTCAAAAAGCTGTTCCTCGAACTCCGCCTGTACCGCCCCGTCGAGTGACGAATGCAAGCCGTCAAAACCCGAGACTGTGACAGCAGCATCAAGCTCAGTCAGCTTTCGAATTACCTCCAGCTGCCTTGCATCACCACCAAGCAGCAGCACTTGAACGCCTGTTAGCATTAAGCTTCACTCCTTCCTTGCTAATAGCTCTAGATCATCTTATGCTTGCGCCCAGAGCGGGGTGAAAAAGAAAAAAAGATCGGGCATATGCCCGATCTTCTTAATACTCATTTATGAATTCAAATCGCTTAAACGCCAGTATGTCCAAACCCGCCGGCACCTCTTACGGTGTCAGACAGCTCGTCAGCTTCTATAATCGTAACTGCCGGCACGAGTTGGAATACCATTTGAGCTATTCTTTCCCCGCGCGTAATTGTAAACGGCTGATCGCCTAAATTGACGAGCAGTACTTTCACTTCTCCTCGGTAGTCCGCATCAATCGTTCCTGGTGAATTCAAGCAAGTAATGCCATGCTTATACGCAAGGCCGCTGCGCGGTCTAATTTGCGCCTCAAGCTCCCCGGGCATTGCCATTGCAAAGCCGGTAGGAATAAGCTTACGCTCGCCTGGCTGCAATACAACAGGCTCTCCTACAGAAGCTTGCAGATCAAAGCCCGCTGCCCATTCGGACATTTTTTTCGGTATGGCAATATCTTCATTTCCTTCTAATCGTTTAAACTGAACTTGATACAAATTGATCCCTCCTGAGCTCTGCTGCTGCTTTATCATTCGTTCCGACCATTGCAACGGAGAAAGGAGCAGCCAACATACGCTTCGTAACATCAACTACATCTGACATCTGCACCGAATCGATACGCTTCAACAGCTCATCAAGCGTGTAATGATGACCGAGCATCAACTCGTTTTTGCCCAATCGATTCATTCTGCTGCTCGTGCTCTCCAAGCTCAAAATCAAGCTGCCCTTCAATTGCTCCTTGCCGCGGTGCAGTTCATCCTCGCCTAATCCTTTTACAGACAGCTCGTTCATCTGTTCCATCGTTAAATCAAGCACTTCCTTCGTTTGCTTAGGCGCCGTTCCAGCATATAAAGTAAACAAGCCAGTATCCGCATAGGAAGTGTGATAGGAATAGACAGAATACGCGAGTCCGCGCTTCTCTCTTATTTCTTGGAACAGCCTCGAGCTCATTCCGCCCCCTATCGCATTGTTAAGAAGAATCATGGCATATAAATTTGAATCGGTAATCGAGCACCCTGGGAAAGAGACACATAAATGGTTTTGCTCTGTTTTCTTTTTGTAAAACAAATAATCGCCATGAAATGCAGGAGGCGTAATGATGGATGAAGCTGGCTTGCTATTCTTAAAGCTTCCAAAATATTGTTCCATTAACGCAAGCAAGCTCTGCTCTTCAACATTGCCCGCAACACTGATTACTACATTCTCAAGTGTATACGTATCATTCATATACCCGCGAAGCGTATCGGAGGTCATGGCAGTCAAACGATCCTCAAGCCCCAGTATTGAATAAGCCAGAGGGTGCTCACCGAATGCTGCGCGAGAAGCTTCGTCATGCACCTTATCATCCGGAGTATCCTCATACATAGATATTTCCTCTAGAATAACATTTTTTTCTTTCGCCAATTCTTCCGGATCAAATTGGGAATTAAAAAACATATCCGAGAGTGCATCCACAGCAAGAGGCAAATGCTCATCAAGCACTTTGGCAAAATAACACGTATATTCCTTCGAGGTAAACGCATTGACATTTCCGCCTATACCGTCGAATAAATCCGCTATGTCCTTTGATGTGCGGCTTTCAGTGCCTTTGAACAGCATGTGTTCAATGAAATGGGAGATGCCGTTATTTTCTGGCGTCTCATTGCGTGAGCCCGTTTTGACCCATATGCCAAACGATACTGATCTTACTGTCGGTATGTATTCAACGACAACACGCAATCCATTGCTAAGTGTGTATTTGTTCATCAGTAGTCCTCCTCATGTTTTGTGCAGCAAAATTATCATTATTATACGTCTCATCATTTTGCCTTACAAAACTGACATCATATACATGTGACTCTAAACATGAATGTTTTTACTATAGCAGAATCAGTCCGCTCCCTCAACTTCAACGGGAATCCGCTTGGAGGAAAGCGTCTCACTAACCGTTCCTATCGCGTAGCCTTTTGATTTAGCTGTAGCAATTATGCCAGGCAGCGCATCTCTTGTTGTGGCTGTAGGATGCATTAATATTAGCGCTCCAGGCTCCAATTTCGCTGCAATTTTGCGCACAACGGCATCTGCCGGCGGTTTCTGCCAATCAACCGTATCAATGGTCCACAGCACCGTTTTTAACCCCTGCTCCTCGGCGATCTGGACAGTAGCTTGATTAAAAGAGCCCGAAGGCGGAGCAAACCATTTGTTGTTTACGTTCAAGCTCGATTTTAATAAAGCTTCGGTTTTGGCTATTTGATTGTACTGCGCTTCCCTGCTAATCGCACTCATATCAGGATGAGTATACGCATGATTAGACATTTCATGTCCTTCAGCTTGTATTTGCTTAGCAACATCAGCGTTTTTACTTAGCCAGCTGCCATCAAGGAAGAAGGTAGCTTTCACTTTTTCACGTTTAAGTGTTTTTAAAATGGAATCTATGTACTCATTGCCCCAAGCGACATTGATCATAAGCGATATCATCTTTTTGTTGGGATTGCCGCGAAAAATCGGATGTGGTCCAAGATCATTAAGACTGATTTCGGGTTCAACCTCTTTATATACATAAGGAATGGTTTGAGAAGGCGGAGCGAGCAATGCAGCTTCGAGCGTTTTATCCACATCGACTTCCAAGCCGTTATACCCTGGAATAGCTCTCCAAACGCGATCAATCCGCGCGTCTACTGGTGCAATGTTCAGCTTATCTGCTTCTTCTGAAATAATGTTCAGCAGCCTCTGCTTCTCCGATTGCGTATAAGAATATTGTGCATAAACCATTTTATTATCATATTTTAAAGAAGAGAGAAATTTTGATATGTCGTCGTTCATACTGACGAATGCAAGCACTAGAAGCATGCTTGCCGCAATTGCAGCTGCTTTTCTAAGCATCATTATTCCCACTCCCATATAAGTCCTCGCACGCTTCCTAAGCTTGACCTTATTTCGGCATGTTAATTCATATGTATGAAAAGTAGGACGAGAATATGCAGCGGCTGGGCAAGATGGTGATCGGATGTCGCTTTAAAAAACAAAAAGAGCCAGATCAAATCTGTCTCTTTTCTTCTTATTTATAGGACCGCCAAGCATTAAAAGCTTATTGCGGCGATGCTTCTGGCGTCATCAAAATTTTGGCAGACAAGTTAATACGGCCTTGTCCGTCAATTTCGGTTACTTTAACTTTGATTTGGTCGCCAATGTTAACGACATCCTCTGTTTTTGCAACACGTTCATTCGACAATTGAGAAATATGGACAAGTCCATCTTTGTTCGGCAGAATTTCAACAAAAGCACCGAATTTCTCAACGCGCTTAACCGTACCCATATAAATTTCACCAACAACCACTTCTTTAACGATACCTTCGATAATCGATTTAGCTTTTTGGTTCATCTCTTCGTTTGAAGAAGCGATAAATACCATTCCGTCTTGCTCGATATCGATTTTCACGCCAGTTTCTTCAATGATTTTGTTGATGATTTTTCCGCCTGCGCCAATAACATCGCGGATTTTGTCCGGATTAATGCGAAGCGTCAAAATTTTCGGTGCATACTTCGATAAGTTTGGACGAGTAGTCGGCAAGCTTTCGAGCATTTTACCTAGGATGAAAATACGGCCTTGGCGAGCTTGTTCAAGCGATTGCTCCAAAATAGCGCGGTTGATGCCGGCAATCTTGATATCCATTTGAATAGCTGTAACGCCTTCAGCTGTACCTGCAACTTTAAAGTCCATATCGCCGAGATGATCTTCCATCCCTTGAATATCAGAAAGAATTGCAAAGTGATCGCCATCTTTAATGAGACCCATAGCAATACCAGCTACTGGCGCTTTGATTGGCACCCCTGCATCCATCATAGCAAGTGTGCTTGCGCAAATGCTTGCTTGTGATGAAGAACCGTTAGATTCCAAAACTTCCGAAACAAGACGAATCGTGTAAGGGAACTCAGCTTCAGATGGAATAACTTTGGAAAGTGCACGTTCTCCGAGAGCACCATGCCCGATTTCACGACGACCTGGCGGACGAAGCGGACGCGCTTCACCAACGCTGAACGGCGGGAAGTTATAGTGATGCATGAAACGTTTTGTTTCTTCAGGCGAAATGCCATCCAAAATTTGAACGTCGCCCATTGCGCCAAGCGTACAAATACTTAGTGCTTGTGTTTGTCCACGAGTAAACAGCCCTGTTCCGTGTGTGCGAGGCAAAATTGCCACATCACAATCGATTGGACGAATTTCATCAAGCGAACGGCCATCTGGACGAACTTTATCATGAGAAATAAGACGACGTACTTCTTCCTTCACGATGTCATAAAGAACTTCTTTAACATCAGAGAGAAGTTCTGGCGTATCGATATACTGCTCTTCAAAGTGAGCAACTGCTGCGCTGTTAACTGCGTCAATTGCTTCTTGACGAGCATGCTTTTCTTCAACCTTAATCGCTTCAACCAAACCAGCAGAAGCATAAGCACGAACATCAGCATTCACTTGCTCATTTACAGTATGTAGCTTAACTTCCATTTTCGGTTTGCCGGCTACAGCTTGCAGCTCTTCTATTTTTGCAACGATCTTTTTGATTTCGTCATGACCAAACATAATCGCTTCGAGCATTACTGCTTCAGAAACTTCGTTTGCTTCTGCTTCCACCATCATAATCGCATCTTTTGTTCCTGCGACAACTACAAAAATATCCGTTTCTACGCTTTGCTCCACCGTCGGATTAATTATGAATTCGCCATTAACACGACCCACGTTTACTCCGCCAATTGGACCGTCAAAAGGAACGTCAGAAATGGATAGTGCAGCAGAAGTACCAATCATAGCCGCAATTTCTGGTGAACAATCTTGATCCACGCTCATTACAATGTTCATAACTTGAACGTCATTCCGGAAGCCTTCAGGGAATAACGGACGAATAGGCCTGTCCGTAAGTCGGCTGGACAAAATCGCCTTCTCGCTTGGACGGCCTTCACGTTTAATGAATCCACCTGGAATTTTACCAACAGCATACAAACGTTCTTCATAGTTAACAGTCAATGGGAAGAAATCCAGATCCTTCGGACCTGCTGACGCTGTTACCGTACACAATACGACAGTATCACCATACTGAACAGTGACTGCTGCATTCGCCTGCTTCGCAAGGCGGCCGGTTTCAATGGATAGCGGTCTTCCGCCTACCATCATCTCAATTCGTTGTACCATTTTATCCCTCCTAATAGTTATTCGATTAGTCTATTTCACTGCTAATTGGCAGTTTATTCCGAGTGTTTCCCTATTACAAAAAGCAACCCGAATCCGCTCATCCGTTATTCCCGGACGGCTGGACAACCAGGTTGCTTTTCTTTACGCATGTTTTAGCGGCGTAGGCCGAGTTTTTCGATCAATGCGCTGTAACGTCTAACATCATTGTTTTTAAGGTATGCAAGCAGCTTACGGCGCTGACCTACCATCTTGAGCAAACCACGACGGGAATGATGATCTTTCTTGTGCTCCCGCAAATGTTGAGTCAAGTTAACGATGTTTTCAGTCAGGATAGCCACTTGAACTTCCGGGGAACCCGTATCAGTTGCATGTGTCTTATGCGTCTCAATCAGTTCGTTTTTACGTACTTGTGTAATTGCCATCCTAATTCACCTCCTTCTTGATAATCGCCATTAGCCTCGAAGCCGTCGGTGAGATCGGACATCCAAGCTAAGGTTAAGTTTGTCCGTATGTCACACAAAATGTATGACTACTTACAACGTTGTATAGTATAACACATAAGGTAGACGAATGTCGAGGATCATAAATAAAGAATGCCTAACATTCGTTTACACAAATGGTTTATACGATCAGTTAGTTGTAACCATGGATCGCCTTCGCTTGCTCAGAATCAGATCCAATCTGCTCAACAAGCTCGGCAATGGAATTGAATTTTTTCTCCGAACGGATAAACGATAGCAATTGCAAACGCATCTGCTCACCGTATATATCGCTGTTGAAGTCAAACAAATGAGCCTCCATTACAGGTTTTAGCTCATCTTTATTAAAGGTTGGTTTTAAGCCATAGTTTAAAACACCAGGGTATGCGGTATCACCAATCCAAGCCATTACCGCATAAACGCCAAGCCTTGGCGCGATATATGGGGCATTAAATTGCAGGTTTGCTGTTGGAAACCCGATCGTCCGACCTCTTTTGTCCCCATGAACAACGATCCCTTCAACTTCATATGGCCTGCCAAGCAATCGTTCTGCCAGTTCAAGATCACCTTGCTCAAGTGCTTCACGGATATAAGTACTGCTTACTTTTACACCGTTCTCGATCAAAGGCTCAATGATATGAACAGAAATATCGGGCTCTGCCAGCTGCTTCAAAGTCTCTGCACTACCTGAGCCTTTGTGGCCGAAGTTGAAATCAAAGCCAACAACGACCTGCTTAGCACGGAGTGTACGCAGAACCTCATTAACGAAGCGCTCAGGTGATACTGAAGCAAACTCAAGATCAAACTTCATTATGAATACAAGATCTACGCCAAGCTCTGCAAATAACGCTGTCTTCGCATCAAAAGGCGTAAGGCAACGATAATATTGCTCACCTTGTCCGAGAACTTCCTTCGGATGAGGATCAAATGTCAAAACCGCTGATAGCATCTCGGATTCCTTCGCCGCATTTACAGCTTGGCGAATCACGTTCTGATGTCCGCGATGAACCCCGTCAAAATGACCGATTGCTATGGAAAGCGGTTTGTCCAGCGACAACGTGGACAAACCGTTTAAAGGAAAACTTAATGGAATAATTTCCAACGCTGAAGCACCTGCATTTCCTATTAACTTTCTACAACGATAAGCTAAGCTGAAAACACTTTGATTGGCTTGAAAACATTTGCATTCAAATCAATCTGAAAAATACCTAGAAACGAGCTTTGATCATTATAAAGACGTATAAGTTGTCCATCTAAAGTCAATGCTGCATGTTCGACGGAATGGCTGAGACTAACTTTCTGTCCTTGCAGTGCAAGTTTCCCAAACGATTCTGGAATCGTTACACGATCCAAATGTGTAATGGCTTCATCGGCGGAAATGATATGTCCGCTTAATTCACCGGATTGCTGCAATTGCTCGATTTGCTCAAGCGTCAAGCAGCTTTCCTTTGTAATACCGCCTGACATCGTTCGCGTCAAATGGGCCATCGTAGCAGGAACACCTAGTGCTTTGCCAATGTCCACACATAACGTGCGAATATATGTACCTTTTGAACAAACGACAGAAAACGAAATCTGAGGCTGATCAAGATCGAGCTGAGTGTCAATGAGATCTATTTGATGAATCGTTACTTTTCTCGATTTCCGCTCAACGGTCTTTCCTTCTCTAGCTAACTCGTACAATCGCTTGCCATCAACTTTGACAGCGGAATACATGGGAGGTACTTGATCGATCTCGCCTAAAAACTGCGACAGTGCATGGCGAACATCTTCTTCTGTAACCGATATTGGCGATTGCCGCGCAATAACTGTACCCGTTATGTCCTCTGTATCTGTTGCAATGCCAAGCTGCAATACGGCTTCATATGACTTAGGCCGCTCTTGCACATATTCGACTACTCTCGTTGCACGCCCAAGACATAGCGGCAATACACCCGTAACCATAGGATCAAGCGTTCCTGTATGACCAATTCGCTTCATCTTTAGCACTCGGCGTACTTTTGCAACCACATCATGAGAAGTCCAGCCTTCAGGCTTCCAAACTGCCAAAATGCCGTCCATCGCTTAAATCAACGCCTTTCTTACTGCTTCCACTAGCTCTTCAATCGAGGTCGTTAAAGAACCTTCAATCCGGCATCCTGCTGCACGCACATGACCGCCACCGCCGAATGCTTGCGCAATTGCGGCTACATTGGCTTTGCCTGCTGAACGCATGCTTGCTTTGACTGCACCGTCTTCCGTTTCTTTAAATAGAATGCCGACTTCAACTCCATCCACATTAAGCGCATAATTCACAATTCCTTCTAGATCTTCAGGAACAGCACCTGTATTGCGCAAATCATCTTTGCCAATATAGACCCAGCCGATCTCTAAGTTATCCGTAAATGTGAGGCGATTGAGCGCGAGCTGGAGAAGCTTGAGCTTAGCCATGGTCATTTTCTCAAGAAGATGATCAGCGAGCTCATTGCCGGACACGCCTAAAGCGAGCAAATGCGAGGCAATCTCCATGACACGCGGACTCGTATTGGAATAACGAAACCCGCCTGTATCGGTCAATAAACCGGTGTAGATTGCTGTTGCGCAATTCACATCTAAGGCGATTTCTGCCCTCTCGATTAAATCATACAATATTTCAACAGTAGCCGCAGCTTCTGCTCGTATAACATTTAAGGTGCCAAATCCATTGTTTGTTGGATGATGATCGATATTAAGCAGCTTTGCATCTGGTGCAAAGCTGCTCGCTACCTCTCCAATGCGTTTGAAATCCGCACAATCGATCGAAATAATGGCATCAAAAGTTTGCTGAGTTTCATCGCGCTTGTACTTTAGAATTGAATCAAATTGATGCAAGAAACGAAGTCTGGACGGCAGCTCGCTTTCATTAATCAGCACTGCCGACTTTCCAAGTTTCTCAAGCATCCAGCCTACGACAACAGTAGAACTAATAGCGTCACCGTCAGGCTGTACATGTGATACGACCAAAAAATGATCGTAAGTTTTCATGAACGCCAGCGCTTCATCTAACTGCATCGAATAGCTGCTTTGATTCATCATCGAGCTGAATTCCCATTATTGATGTTTTCAAGCAATGCCTCGATGCGGCTGCCATATTCAATACTGCTGTCAAACTTGAACAGCAATACGGGTGTATGGCGAAGGCGCATGCGCTTGCCAAGCTCTGTGCGAATAAATCCAGTTCCGCTCGCTAGTGCCTTAAGCGTCGCTTCCTTCTGCTCTTCGCTGCCAAGCACGCTTAAATATACTTTTGCTTGTGAAAGATCACTCGAAGTTTCGACACCTGTTACAGTAATGAATCCGATTCTAGGATCTTTCAACTCTGTTTGTATAATTTGGCTCAGCTCTTTTTTAATCTGTTCGCCGACCCGCCCTACTCGGATTTTTGCCATGCTTTACTCACCTCTCTACTGATTCCATGACAAACGCTTCGATAATATCGCCTTCACGAACATCATTGAAACGATCAAGCGTGATACCGCACTCATAGCCTGCTGCAACTTCTTTAGCATCGTCTTTGAAACGTTTTAGGGATTCAATTTTGCCTGTGAAGACAACGATACCGCCACGAACCAAACGCGCTTCAGCGTTGCGAGAAATTTTACCGTCAGTAATCATACAACCAGCAATTGCGCCAACTTTAGTCACTTTAAATACGTTACGAACTTCAGCGTGGCCAATAACAACCTCTTTGTAGATTGGATCAAGCATGCCTTTCATTGCTTGTTCAATCTCATCGATTACGTTGTAGATAACGCGGTGCATACGAACGTCAACCTTTTCTTGTGCAATCGTTGCTTCTGCTTGTGGATCAGGACGAACGTTAAATCCGATTACGATAGCATTGGAAGCTGACGCCAAAATGATATCCGATTCTGTAATCGCGCCAACACCGCTGTGGATGATTTTTACGCGAACGCCTTCGATTTCAATTTTTGCGAGCGAGCCTTTAAGTGCTTCGGAAGAACCTTGAACGTCGGATTTGATAATAACGTTCAGATCTTTAATTTCACCATCTTTGATATGGTTATACAGATCATCAAGCGTTACGCGTGTATTCGCACCCATATCCGATTGACGCTGTTTAATGGAACGACGTTCAGCAATATCACGAGCTTTGCGTTCATCTTCAAATACCATGAACGGATCTCCAGCTAATGGAACTTCTGTTAGACCAGTAATTTCTACTGGCGTAGAAGGACCTGCTTCTTTTAAGCGACGGCCTTTATCATTTACCATAGCTCTAATACGGCCGAAGCAGTTACCTGCAACAAAAGCATCTCCAATTTTCAAAGTACCGTGTTGAACGAGAATACGTGCAACAGGACCTTTACCTTTATCAAGCTCAGCTTCGATAACAGTAGCGCGAGCGCGTTTGTTCGGGTTAGCTTTGTAGTCATTCATCTCAGCAACGAGCAAAATCATTTCAAGAAGGCCTTCAAGACCAATTCTTTGTTTAGCGGAAACTTCGACGAAAATAGTGTCGCCGCCCCACTCTTCCGGAACGAGTTCATATTCAGTCATTTCTTGTTTGATTTTCTCTGTATTCGCTTCTGGCTTATCGATTTTGTTAACCGCTACGATAATAGGAACGCCAGCTGCTTTTGCATGGTTGATGGCTTCAACCGTTTGCGGCATGATGCCGTCATCAGCTGCTACTACGATGATCGTAATGTCCGTAACCTGCGCACCGCGTGCACGCATAAGCGTAAACGCTTCGTGACCAGGTGTATCGAGGAACGTAATTTTTTTATGGTTAATTTCGACTTGGTAAGCACCGATGTGCTGTGTAATTCCGCCGGCTTCTCCGCCTGTTACATTCGTTTTGCGAATGGCATCAAGCAAAGTTGTTTTACCGTGGTCAACGTGACCCATAATAGTAACAACCGGTGGACGTGTAACCAAATTCTCATCTTCGTCTGTTTCTTCTACGGTCTCGAAGGAGTCTTCCTCAACAGGAATTTTCACTTCAACCTCTACCCCGTAGTCTGTTGCGATCAAATGAATCGCATCCATATCGATTTCTTGGTTGATCGTAGCCATTACGCCAAGGAAAATCAGTTTTTTAATAACTTCTGATGCATCCTTATGCAGCAATTTTGCCAATTCGCCAACAGTCATTGTACCGCGTACAATAATTTTCTTTGGCGTATTGTCAATTTTCTCGCGTGGCGGTTGTTGTTGGAACTTGCCGCCGCGACCTTTTTGACCACCACGGCCATTGTTGCCTCTGAAGCCGCCTGGTTTGCCGTCTTCAAATCTTTTTTGGCCAGGTCTTGCGTTTCTGTTGTCGTTACCGCGCGCTTGTCCTTGTGCTGGCTTTGAGTCGAAACGACTTTGGCCCGATGGTGCTGGACGGCTGCTTGCGTCTGAACGCGGAGCGCTTGGACGGCTGCCTGTATTGCTTTGTCCGCCTTGTGAAGGACGGCTTTGTCCAGATGATGCTGGACGGCTGCTTTGACCGCCTTGACCTTGTGATGGACGGCTTGAACCCGCGTTAGAACCCGCTGGGCGATTGCCTTGTCCGCCTTGTCCTTGGCTTGGACGGCTCGAATTAGAACTGCCTTGTGAAGGACGGTTGCTGCTTGATTGTGATGCTGGACGACTTGATTGTTGTCCTGCTGGTCTTTGTTCTGACTGCTGTTGGGTTGTTTGTGGTTTCGTATTAATAGAATTCATAGGCCCCTGTCTGTCTTGATTCGTATTTTTATTTTCTTGTACTGGCTGCGGCTTCTTCTCCTGCTGCTGTGGCTGCTGCGATTGCGGCTTGTTGGCAGTAGGTTGAGCGGAAGAAACCGTTACATTTGTTGTTTCTTGCGCGCGCTTTGCAGCTGCATTTTGTTTAATATTGCGGAAAAAACCTTCAACCTTATTTACCATTTCGTTTTCCATGACACTCATATGGTTATTGACTGGCAAATCAAGTCTTTTTAGGATCGTTATGATTTCTTTGCTGCTCATATTAAGTGACTTGGCATACTCGTAAACGCGCAGCTTATCTTTATTGTCCTTGCTGTCTTGTTTATTGTCCAATATGATCCACCTCCGTATTATGGCTCAGATGACTCGCAATCATTTTTCCGAATTGCGCATCGGTTACCGCTATTACAACCCGTTCTGGCTTACCAATCGCCTTTCCTAGTTGCTCACGGTCGAATGCTTCGGCGAGTTGTATTCCGTAGGTGTTGCATTTGTCACGAAACTTTTTTTTCGTATTGTCTGAAGCATCTCCTGCAAGGATAACGAGATGCACTTGTTTATTTCTTACAGCTTTGAGGACAATTTCATCGCCTGTAATCAGCTTTCCGGCACGCATTGCCATGCCAAGCTGTGATAAGCTCTTATTCTGCTTCATCGCTTATCAGCTCCTTACCAGCAATAAACTGTTCCTCTACCGCTATAAAATCCTGCTCAAGTTGATCGTAAATGTGTTCACCAACATGCTGCTTCAGTGCTCGATCAAGCGCCTTGGATTTCTTCGCTAATTTAAAGCAACTGACTTTACCGCATAAATATGCACCGCGGCCAGCTTGTTTGCCTTTCAGGTCAATCTGCACCTCTTCGGCCGGTGTCCGCACAATCCGAATGAGTTCCTTCTTCGGCATCATGTCCTGACAAGCGACGCATTTGCGAAGCGGTACTTTTCTCGGTCTCATTGTACACCCCTCCTCTGCCAGCTGAATTGACGCGTATCTGTTGAAAAATTCAGATTAGTCGATGGATACTGAATCCTGATGCATGACCGTAGTCATTGATTTCGGACGTCCATACTCCTGCTCTGCCTGCGTTTCGCTCTTGATATCGATTTTCCAGCCAGTCAGCTTGGCAGCAAGCCTTGCATTCTGACCTTTAATACCGATCGCAAGCGATAGTTGGTAATCCGGCACGATTACTCTGGCCATCTTCTCTTGTTCGAATACGATAACCTCTAGCACCTTTGAAGGGCTAAGAGCATTCGCAACATATTCATCCACGCTTTCAGACCAACGAACGATATCGATTTTTTCACCTTTAAGCTCGTTTACGATCGTCTGAACGCGCAGTCCTTTTTGGCCAACACATGAACCGACTGGATCAACCTCGGAGTTACGGGAATGAACCGCAATCTTTGAACGGAAGCCAGCTTCACGAGCAACCGAACGAATTTCTACTACTCCGTCATAGATCTCAGGCACTTCAAGCTCGAACAAACGTTTTAAAAGGCCAGGATGCGTGCGGGATAAAATGATTTGAGGACCTTTAGTCGTGTTCTCAACTTTCGTGATATACGACTTCACGCGGTCTCCATGCTTAAACTTATCAGTTGGCATAAGTTCAGTCAAAGGCAATACAGCCTCAACCTTGCCTAGATCCACAAATAAATTGCGAACATCCTGACGTTGAACGATACCGTTAACGATATCTTCCTCTTTATCGATAAAAGCATTATAAATCAGTCCGCGCTCAGCCTCACGAATACGCTGAGTAACGACCTGCTTCGCTGTTTGAGCAGCGATACGTCCGAAATCACGCGGCGTAACTTCAATATCCGCAATATCGTCAAGCTGATAATGAGGATTGATTTCTCTTGAAGCCTCCACTGTAATTTCCAGACGCGGATCTAGTACTTCATCAACAACAGTCTTGCGGGCGTATACTTTGATAACACCAGTATGACGGTTAATATCGACGCGTACATTTTGAGCGGTATTAAAATTTCTTTTGTAGCTGGAGATAAGAGCAGCCTCAATGGCTTCAAGGAGCACATCCTTGGTAATCCCTTTATCTCTTTCTATTTCTTGTAATGCTTCAATAAAATCCATACTCATTGGACTGGATTTCCCCCTTTCAATATAGAAACGAATATTTAGAACACGATTGCGAGTCTGGCGCCAGCCACCTTATCGTAAGGAATGGTATATTCCTTTTTGGCTGTACGAACGACTGCATTTTCTCCATCAAATGCAAGTAGCAGCCCCTCAAATTCTTTAGCGCCGCTAATCGGTTCATATGTCGTTATGTAAACGTGCTTACCGATTGCTTTACGTACTTCATCTTCATTCCGAAGCGGTCTTTCTGCTCCTGGGGAAGATACTTCCAAGAAATAAACATCTGTAATTGGATCGTTTTTGTCCAATTGCTCACTTATGAATTCGCTGATACGACCGCAGTCATCGATGTCGATGCCGCCTTCTTTATCTACGAAAATACGAAGGAAATAATTGCTTCCTTCTTTTACATACTCAATATCAACCAGTTCAAATCCATTGCTGCTGAGGTATGGTGAAACCATTTCCTGGACAGCGGCTTTGATTTTGGATGTACTCAAATTCAGTTGACCTCCTGTTTATACGCACTATGCCATTTTGCCATTAACAAAACGTAAAGAGTGGGTTTCCCCACTCTTCTGCATCAAAGTCTTTATAATCATCATTGCCAGAAAAATTATAACATAACCGCACTATAGTGACAAGAAATCTTTTCTATTCAAGCCGCTTCTAGAACAGTGAAAGCTGATTAGATTCAGGCAATCCACGGAAGCAGCCCATGTTTCCAAGAACCTCAATAATCGTTTTTGTCGCCTTCGATTTCATTTGGAAATCCTCGATTGACAAGTACTCGCCATCGTCTCTTGAGGCTGCGATATTACGTGCGGCGTTATCGCCAATTCCCGCAATCGCAGCAAATGGAGGAATAAGGGAATCCCCATCTACAAGAAACTTCGTCGCGTCAGAACGATATAGATCGATCGGCTTAAAGGAGAAGCCGCGCGCTGTCATCTCAAGTGACATTTCCAGCTGTGACACCATGTTTTTCTCTTTAGGGAGCGCATTAAATCCTTTGGCTTCAATCTCGATCAGCTTTCGCAAGATCGCATCATATCCTTGGCAAAGCAGCTCCAAATCAAAATCGTCCGCTCTTACTGTAAAGTAAGTAGCGTAATACTCTATTGGATGATAAAGCTTGAAATAGGCGGTGCGAACTGCCGATATTACGTAGGCCGCGGCATGTGCTTTCGGGAACATATACTCGATGCGCAGGCAAGAATCAATGTACCACTGCGGCACCTTGCATCGCTTCATTTCTTCGATCCACTCTGGCGTCAAGCCTTTACCTTTACGAACGCTTTCCGTAATTTTGAATGCAAGTCCAGCGTCCATTCCAGCTTTATAGATCAAGAACAACATGATATCATCCCGGCAACCAATTACCGTCTTGATGTTGCAAGTGCCGTTCTTGATCAGCTCTTGTGCATTTCCTAGCCAAACTCCCGTGCCATGAGACAATCCGGAAATTTGCAGCAAATCGGCAAACGATGAAGGCTGCGTCTCTTGAAGCATTTGACGAACGAACTTCGTTCCCATTTCCGGCACTCCGTAAGTAGCTACCGAAGAGCGAATTTGCTCGCCTGGCACGTTAAGTGCTTTGGTGGAGTTGAACATGCTCATGACTTTAGGATCATTCATCGGAATTGATGTTGGATCAACGCCAGTCAAATCCTGCAGCATCCGCATCATTGTCGGATCATCGTGCCCCAGAATATCGAGCTTAAGCAAGTTTTCATCAAACGCGTGATAGTCAAAATGAGTTGTCTTCCATTCCGCATTCACATCGTCTGCTGGAAATTGAACCGGTGTTATATCTTCAACATCGATATAATCGGGAACAACGACGATACCGCCTGGATGCTGTCCCGTGCTTCGTTTTACGCCGGTACAGCCGCTCGCAAGTCTCGCAAGCTCCGCACCGCGCCATTTCTTGCTATGTTCTTCCTCATATTTCTTCGCGAAGCCATAAGCTGTTTTTTCTGCAACCGTACCAATCGTGCCTGCGCGGAACACACACTTCTCGCTAAATAATACTTTCGTATAGTTATGGGCAATCGGTTGATAGTCCCCGGAGAAGTTCAAATCGATATCGGGAACTTTATCGCCTTTGAATCCTAGGAAGGTTTCGAACGGAATATCCTGTCCTTCACCTTTCATTGGCTTCTCGCATTTCGGGCATAATTTGTCTGGCAAATCGAATCCACTTGGAATGCTTCCGTCCAAAAACCATTCGCTATGCTTGCAATCCGAGTTTTTGCACAAGTAATGGGCAGGCAGCGGATTAACCTCTGAAATACCTAGGAATGTAGCAACGACCGAGGAGCCAACCGATCCCCTTGATCCGACCAAATAACCATCTGCATTGGATTTTTTAACAAGCTTCTCCGAGATCAAGTAGTTGGCAGAGAACTTAAATTTGATAATAGGAATAAGTTCTTTCTCCAGCCTGTCGATAACGACCTGAGGAAGATCTTCCCCATACATCGACTTCGCTGTGTCATAACAAGTGTTACGAATTTCCTCGTCGGCACCTTCAATAATTGGAGCAAATAGTCCCGTCGGGAACATATCATACGGCTCAAATCGATCAGCAAGCTCTACTGTATTCGTAATGACGACCTCACGTGCTCTAGCTTCACCTAAAAATGCAAATTCCTCCAGCATTTCTTCCGTTGTACGAAAATGAGCATCTGGTTTGCGTATACTCTTAAGCGGGCTAAAACCGGTAATCCCATGAATCGTTATGTCACGATACATTTTGTCGCGCGGATTCAAGTAATGAACGTTTCCTGTAGCAATAACCGGCTTGCCCAGCTCATCCCCGATTTGGCAAATCCGGCGATGCGCCTGCTCAATCTCTGCTCGGCTGCCTACTAGCCCCTTCTCAACTAAGTGCATGTAGAAATCAATCGGCTGGATTTCAAGGACATCATAGAAACGTGCAACCTCGAGCGCTTCCTCATACGACTTATTTAGAACGGTTTCGAAAAATTCACCTTTCTCACAACCAGAAATAACGAGCAAGCCTTCACGGTGTGCAACAAGCTTCGTTTTTGGAATTGTAGCTACCCGTTTGAAATGTTCTGTATGAGAGATGGAAATAAGCTTGAATAAATTTTTCTTCCCAACAGCATTAAGTGCATAAATATTGCTGTGGAAAGGCCGAGAATTAGATAAATCAATGCCCACATAGTCATTTAGCTGATGTAGATTCGTAATATTTCGCTCAGCTGCATCTGCAATCAAGCCATACAACACGCCGCCAAGAGCAAGGGAATCGTCTACAGCGCGGTGATGGTTGTCGAGGCTAACCTTATATTTATCTGCTAACGTATTCAAACGATGATTTTTGAGCGTTGGAAAAATAAATCGAGCAAGCTCCAGCGTATCCAGCACTGGATTTTTCACTTCCGGCATGCCGAAAGCTTTGCAGTTGGCTTGAATAAAGCCAATATCAAATCTTGCATTGTGGGCGACAAGAACATCGTCACCAATGAATTCAATAAATTCTCTAAGCTTAGGCTCAATATCCGGCTGCCCTTTTACCATATCATCATTGATGTTAGTCAACTGTGTAATGTGGTAAGGAATTTTTTCATGCGGATCAATAAGGGTAGAGAAACGATCTATCTCTTTGCCATCACGCATTTTAACGCCGGCAAGCTCGATAATTTTGTTATTGATAACAGAAAGGCCCGTTGTTTCAATATCGAAAACAATATAAGTTGCTGTCGCAAGCGGCTCAGGTCTTGATTCCAGCACCATTGGCACTGCATCGTTCACAATGTTCGCTTCAACACCAAAAAGCACTTTTATGCCGTGTTTTTTGGCCGACTTATTCGCATCCGGATAACATTGAACATTGCTATGATCCGTTACTGCAATCGCCTTATGTCCCCATTTGGCAGCCGTCTTTATATAGACATCTACCGGAGTTACCGCATCCATAGCGCTCATGGTTGTATGGAGATGAAATTCGACACGCTTTTCTTCCGCTTTATCCATACGCTCAGCAGGTGTTCTGACCTCATGCAAATCATTCGGCATCATCACAAGCTCCGGTTCTTGCATGAAGCGATCATATTCTATGCGGCCGCGAGCTTTAACCCACTTGCCATTGGCAAGCTGGTTCAATATTTTCACATCATCCTTCGTCTTCGCAAACATCTTCATCGCGATAGAGTCGGAGAAGTCAGTTACGTTAAACGTAAACAATGTGCTTCCGTTACGAAGCTCTTTCACTTCGAGGCCGAATACCGCACCTTGTACTGTAATTTTTTTCTCTTCTTCGATGATATTCATCAATGGAACCGGCTCTTCTCGAATATCATAACCAACCGCCAGCTTGATCTCACTCTCATCGACGAGCTCAGACTCGGATTGCGCGCTCGCCATCAGCTCCTGCACATATTCCCGCTCTTCCTGCACCATTCGAAGGGAGAATTCATCCAAAATTTCTTGTCTGGATTCGCTAACTATCATTTTCACTTTGCATGCGCGCTGGAAATTCTCATTAAAGAAACGAATAATTTCTTCATCCAATCGTTTCTTCCGAGCGAGATCCAATCCCGTATTGTCAAGGAGAGACAGCGTTAGCAAGTCACCTTCAACATTGATCGAAGATTTCTGCAGCCATCCATTTACGGAAGCGACCTCGCGCTGTGCCCACTCCATGAACAAGCCCCAGTATTGCAGCACAATGGATTCAGTCTCTACAACAGGATCATAAATCATCAAGAAACTGACTGCAGCGATAGACTCAAACTTCATTCTAGCTGCCTGGCAAAGCCCATTATAGGCCTGTAAAGGCACCATGGACGTTTTGCGGATGCAAAACGTCCATTCTTGATTGCTGTTGCTAACGATAACTTGATCTATATATCCATCTTGAAAATAGGTTTGTATAAGTTCTTGCGGCAGCTGAATATGCTGTAAAAGCATTTCAAAACTCTGCCGTTTTTTTGCGGTTTGGCTCATAAAATACCACTCCTTAAGATCCGAACCGAACTAGCTTCAGTCCTTAATAAGCTCTTGCAAATACAACAGTATGTTTGGATGGATCTCCACATACGAGACATGTTTCTTTGTGCGATTCCGGAGCAAATGGAATATTCCGGCTTGTCGCTCCAGTTTCTTCCTTGACCTGCTTCTCGCAAGCAGCAGAGCCGCACCAGCCAGCTTCTACGAAGCCGCGCTGTTCTTCCAAAAAGCTTTTCATTTCATCAAGCGTTTCAACCGAACGAGAGTTGTCAATACGGAACTGCTTCGCACGATTAAACATCTCTTGATGCGTTTCTTCAAGCATCGCTTCTATTTCAGCAAGAAGATTAGCTTGCTGTACAATACGCTTCTCTCCAGTAACTCTGGAAACAAGCACAACTTGTCCATTTTCCATATCACGCGGTCCAAGCTCAAGGCGTAGTGGAACACCGCGCATCTCATATTCGTTAAACTTCCAGCCTGGGCTCACGTCAGCACGATCGTCCACGCGTACGCGAATACCGGCTTTCTTAAGCTCTGCATATAGCTCATCCACACGGCCAACAACCTGCTCGCGCATTTTTGCAGGGCCAATTGGAATCATAACCACTTGTGTTGGAGCAACTTTAGGAGGAAGCACCAGACCTCGATCATCGCCGTGAACCATAATAAGGGCGCCGATTAGTCTTGTGCTCACGCCCCAAGAAGTTGTATGAGCGAATTGCAATGTATTCTCACGATCAAGGAATTTAATATCAAAAGCGACTGCAAACTTCGTACCCAAATAATGCGATGTTCCGGCTTGAACAGCCTTCCCGTCCTTCATCATCGCTTCGATCGAATACGTATCAACCGCACCAGCGAACCGCTCAGAAGGCGTTTTTTCACCTTTGATTACAGGGATAGCAAGGAATTCTTCAACGAACTGCGTGTAAACATCAAGCATCTGCATCGTCTCTTGACGGGCTTCCTCTTCTGTTTCATGCGCAGTATGGCCTTCTTGCCACAAAAACTCACTCGTACGAAGGAATGGCATTGTGCGCTTCTCCCAGCGAACGACGTTTGCCCATTGGTTAATGAGCAGCGGAAGATCGCGGTACGATTGAATCCATTTGGAATACATGTGCCCAAACATCGTTTCCGATGTTGGACGAATTGCAAGGCGTTCTTCGAGCTTCTCGCCAGCTGCTTCAGTTACCCAAGGCAGCTCGGGATTAAAGCCTTCAACATGCTCTTTTTCTTTCTGGAAAAAGCTCTCAGGTATAAAGAGCGGGAAATACGCATTGCGATGTCCCGTCTCCTTAAAGCGGCGATCCAGATCACGCTGAATATTTTCCCAAAGCTCATAGCCCTCAGGACGGAACACGATACAGCCTCTTACAGGCGAATAATCCATAAGCTCGGCTTTTTTAATAACATCAATATACCATCTGGAGAAATCCTCGCTTTGAGGCGTGATTTCTGTAACAAACTGTTTATCCTTAGACATAAGCGACTATTTACTCCCCTTTTACCAATCGTAAAATATCATTATAAGTTACTACGAGCATTAATAACATGATGAGCGCGAAACCGACAAAATGTACCATGCTCTCACGGTTCGGATCAATCGGCCGACGTCTAATCGCTTCAATTCCGAGGAATATGAGGCGGCTTCCATCAAGGGCAGGAATCGGCAGCAAATTAAATATTCCTAAATACAAGCTTAGCAGCGCTGTCCAAGATGTTAACTGTGCAATGCCTTGCTGAGCAATCTGGCTCGTTACTTCTGCTGTTCGCACAGGTCCGCCAAGATCATCAAGCTTGAACTCTCCGAAAATAAGCTTCTTGAAGCCTTCAAAAATGCTTACTGTCATATTTTTCATGAGCTTGCCTGCGCCTGTGAACGTTTCAGAGAAAGTAGCCGGACGTGTTGGCAATGCCGCACTGATCCCAACCTTGCCTACACCCTCTTTGTTCGGTTCAGGTGTTATAACAACCTGCTGAGCTTTGCCGTCACGAATAATATCCATTTTAACAGGAACATTCGGTGATTTACCGATAATCGCGATCATTTTATCAAAATCAGCTCCGATTTTGATCCCGTTGACAGCATCGATGACATCGCCCTTTTTCAAATCTACTTTATCAGCTGGCATGCCTTCTGATATTTCATTAACAAGCAGCTTATCAGGAGACTCAACAGGAACACCTGCTAGCTGAATGTAGGTAGCAAACAATACAAATGCGAGCACAAAGTTCATCATAGGGCCAGCAAAAATAGCAAGTGCACGCTGCGCTACTGTTTTACTGCCAAATTGTCTGTCAAGCGGCGCGATTTGTGTTTCTTTGCCTTTTGTGATCATCAAAGCAGTAGGGTGTACCGAGAAAATCTCGTTTTCCCCTTCTACGTCAAGTGTAACAGATAGCTTGCGCTCAAGATCGATGGCAACGATTTCTCCGCGAATAACACCGCTGCGGTCATCAAGACGATCCAAATAAAGTCTAGTCACTTTATTGTCTTTCAGACGAACCGCGATCGTTTGACCGGGCTGGACATCAACAATTTCTGGATCTTCTCCCGCCATTCGAACGAAACCGCCGGCAGGTATTAATCGAAGCGTATATCTCGTCTCGCCACGTTTTACCGAAAAAAGCTTCGGCCCGAAGCCAATTGCGAATTCTCGCACCAATATGCCTGCGCGTTTTGCGAAATAGTAATGACCCCATTCATGGATCGTTACGATCACGAAAAAAACGAGTATGGTCAAGAAAACAACTTGAATCATGTGCATTAAGCTGAAGCCTCCTGTTCGTTACGGCCTGTACATAGATTATCATTATTCTCCCGTCCGATACAAGAGAACCGGAATTTAACCGATATTATACGGATTGGGCCAGCTGTCTTGCCCAAGCGTCCACTTCTGAGATCATCTGCAAATCATTGATATCAGCTGCTTCGTGCTTGCCAACGACCATTTCCAATATCCGTTCAATGTCAAGAAACGTAATTTCACCTTTCAAAAACCGTGCCACCGCAACCTCGTTTGCTGCATTATAAACTGCAGGAGCTGATTGACCTAGCTTCCCACACTCGAATGCCAGCCTTAGACATGGATATCTTTCAAAATCCATCTCGCGAAAATGCAGCTTTCCGATTTGTGCCAGGTTCAGCCTGCTTGTCGGGGTTACATTCCGCTGCGGATATGACAACGCATATTGAATCGGTACTCGCATATCCGGCATTCCAAGCTGCGCGATTATGCTGTGATCGGTAAACTCCACATAAGAATGAATGATGCTCTCCGGATGAATAATGACACCTATTTGATCGTATGTAACATCGAACAGCCATCTTGCCTCAATAACTTCTAGCCCTTTATTAACCATAGTCGCTGAATCAATCGTAATTTTTGCGCCCATCGACCAATTGGGATGATTTAGCGCCTCAGCTACGGTTACACCCTCAAGCTGTTCTCTTGTGCGATCACGAAAGGAGCCGCCGGAGGCTGTTAATGTAATTTGATTGATAGATTTGCGATCTTCGCCGTTTAAGCATTGAAAAATCGCGGAATGTTCACTGTCTATCGGCAAAATCGATACTCCGCGCTCTTTCGCACGTTCCATTACGATATGACCTGCCGTTACGAGTGTCTCTTTGTTCGCCAAACCAATCATTTTCCCCGCATCAATCGCCGCCAATGTTGCCGGCAGCCCTCTGCTTCCCATAATTGCTGTCACAACGACATCAGCGTCCGTCCCAGCGGCTACTTCAACAAGTCCTTCTTCGCCATAGACAACCTTTGTTCCAGGCGGCATATGGGGACGAGCGGCTTCTGCGTCTGCTTTGGAAGCCAAGCTAACGAGCGAAGGTTTAAATTGTTTGGCTTGCTCTATAATCAAATCGACATTCGCACCAGCGGACAAGCCAACAACCTGATAACGATCAGGATCATGGGCAATAACGTCCAGCGTTTGTGTTCCGACTGAACCTGTCGAACCTAATATACTTATTTTTTTCACACAAAATCCTCCTGACTTATACAGGCAGCAGCCCGGTAAGCACTAACAGTGGAAACACGATTAGCCAGCTATCGCATCGGTCCAGCACTCCGCCATGTCCTGGCAGAAGCGTACCTGTATCCTTTATATCTCTCACACGTTTATAAGCAGATTGAATCAAATCCCCAAACTGTCCAGCTACAGCGGCAATTAAACCGATTAGCAAAGCCTTTGGCAAATCAATAAAATCGGGCATTGTAAGTGCGAATACAGCCGATACGATTAAGGATAACAAAACGCCGCCTAAGGCGCCTTCGATCGTTTTGTTCGGGCTGATTGAAGGCCATAGCTTCGTTTTCCCAATGGCTCGTCCAGTAAAATAAGCACCGATATCCGAAGCCCAAATGCAGCCAAAGGACAAAAACGTCCACATTAGGCCATGCTCCTCAATTTGACGAGCTTCGCCCATTGCTGAAAAGCCGTAACCTACATATAAAGCGCCTAGCAACATAAGTGCGGCGCCATCAATTGTCGTTTTATTTTTGGTAATCACGGTTAGGGCAAGCAGCAAGAAGGCCAGCATCCAAACAATAGTCAGGAAAGATGGAATAACAATTCCCCAATCAGACCATGGAAGCACAAACAGTAGCACACCCGCATATCCGAGCAAAGTTGACGGATGCGACCATGCTACACCATTCATTCGCGCATATTCAGTAAAACCAATAATAGCTAGCAATACGAGGAGAGTTGTATACAACCATCCGCCTGCTATTGTTAAACCTATGAAGCCTGCACCTGCTACAATTCCAGTAATCAATCGTTGTCTCAATGAAAAGTCACACTCCGTCGCTTGAAGCTACAATCCACCATATCGACGCGCGCGGCGCTGATACTCCAAAATCGCTTCTTGAAAATGCGCTTCCGTAAATTCAGGCCAATACACATCCGTAAACCACAATTCACTATAAGCAAGCTGCCACATCATAAAATTACTTAAACGCAATTCACCGCTTGTACGAATGAGCAAATCTGGATCGGGCAATCCACTTGTAAGCAAACGATCAGCCATTACTTTATCATCGATATCGTCGATTGCAAGATTTCCTTGCTGAACCTCTGATGCGATGCTTTTCACAGCTTCAAGCATTTCCTTACGGCTTCCATAGTTTAAGGCAAAGTTTAGAACTAGCCCTGTATTGTTAGCGGTCTTTATAATGGCTTCTTCAACTGCACTGATCGTAAATGAAGGCAAATCCTCTTTATGCCCCATCATGCGAACCTGCACGTTGTTGGCTATCAATTCTTCTAATTCAATTTCAAGAAATTGCTGCGGAAGCTTCATAAGAAAATCCACTTCAGCTTTAGGTCTCTTCCAGTTTTCCGTTGAAAACGCATATAACGTCAAATATTTGACGCCTAACCGATCCGCTGCAATGGTAATACGTTTGACCGCTTTCATGCCGGAATGATGACCAGCCATACGTGGCAATCCACGATCTTTAGCCCAACGGCCGTTCCCATCCATTATAATTGCAACATGCTCAGGCACATTTTCTGAGGCCACAGAATCAGTCGGCTGTAAGGACGATTTGCCTAATTTGGCCCAAAGTCGCTCGATCATCTTACTTCCTCCCAACCGAAATCAAAACCAAACCCCACCTATCGGAGGGGCCCAGAGATTATTATACTTCCATAATTTCTTTTTCTTTGGCAACAAGCACTTTATCTACTTCAGCAATAAATTTATCAGTTGCCTTCTGAATATCCTCTTGGTGACCACGTGATTCATCTTCAGAAATTGTTGTTTTCTCAAGTTTTTTCACGCTGTCATTAGCATCCCGACGAATATTGCGAATAGCTACTTTTGCATCTTCGCCAAGCTTTTTCGAAGTTTTCACAAGCTCTGCCCGGCGCTCTTCTGTAAGCGGTGGGATAGAAAGACGAATCGATGCACCGTCATTGGAAGGTGTTAGTCCAAGATCCGATTTCATAATCGCTTTCTCGATTGCCGCCATCGACGATTTGTCCCATGGTTGAATGAACAACGTACGAGAGTCTGGCGTACTGATGTTAGCAAGTTGATTGACAGGCGTCATTGCGCCGTAGTATTCCACTTGAATACGGTCAAGCAAAGATGAATTAGCTTTACCAGCGCGCAAAGACGACAAATCACGTTTTAGCGCGGAAATCGCTTTATCCATACGTTCTTCTGCGTTTTTTTTCAGCTCTTGTGGCATTATTTCGCACTTCCTCTCACTATCGTTCCGATTTTCTCACCCAGCACGACGCGTTTAATATTCCCTTTCTCTGTAATCGCAAATACGATAAGAGGAATATTATTATCCATGCAAAGTGAAGCTGCGGTTGAATCCATTACGCCTAGATTACGGTTAAGCATGTCGAGGTATGTAAGCTCCTCAAATTTCTCAGCTGTGCTATCTTTAAATGGATCAGCAGAATATACGCCATCCACTTTGTTTTTCGCCATTAATATTACTTCTGCTTCGATCTCAGCTGCGCGAAGCGCTGCTGTTGTATCTGTTGAGAAAAACGGATTACCAGTTCCTGCAGCAAAGATAACGACGCGTCCTTTTTCCAAATGACGGATAGCACGACGTCTGATGTACGGTTCAGCGATTTGTTGCATCGCGATCGATGTTTGTACGCGAGTAGGTACATCGATTTGTTCCAGTGCATCTTGAAGTGCAAGTGAATTCATAAGAGTAGCCAGCATTCCCATGTAATCAGCTGTTGCACGGTCTATGCCTTTTGCAGAACCTGCAATTCCACGCCAAATGTTGCCGCCTCCGACAACGATGGCTACTTCTATGCCAAGTGCTACGACTTCCTTCACCTGATCAGCAATCGAAGATATGACCGTCGCTTCAATGCCATAACCTTCCTGACCAGACAATGATTCACCGCTTACTTTCAAAACGATACGTTTATACACAGGATGCTCCAACGTTAATACCTCCATCATGCACCTCAGTAAATGAGGTCCTTCAAATATGTTCTAATCATACAAGCAGGCGGGGCGGACGCCCCGCCCCGCCTGTGCGTTCGGATTAATGTTTAACTTGAGCCATAACTTCTTCAACGAAATTGTCAACTTTTTTCTCTAGACCTTCACCAAGCTCATAACGAACGAAGCGACGGATGGAAATGTTTTCACCAATTTTGCTGATTTTTTCGTTAAGCAATACGGAGATTGTTTTGTCTGGGTCTTTAATGAACGATTGCTCAAGAAGACAGAACTCTTCGTAGTATTTCGAGATACGGCCTTCAACCATTTTTTCAACGATTTTTTCAGGTTTGCCTTCGTTAAGTGCTTGAGCTTTCAAAATTTCGCGCTCTTTTTCAAGCTCTTCAGAAGAAACCTCGTCACGGCTAACGAATTTAGGGTTAGCTGCAGCGATTTGCATAGCTACGTCTCTTGCAAACTCACGGAATTGATCCGTTTTTGCAACGAAATCCGTTTCACAGTTTACTTCAACGATAACGCCGATACGGCCGCCTGCATGAATATACGATTCAACTACGCCTTCAGTTGCAATACGACCAGCTTTATTTGCTGCTGCCGCCAAACCTTTTTCACGAAGTACTGCAATTGCTTTTTCAACGTCATTGTTTGTTTCGTCCAAAGCTTTCTTGCAATCAAGCATTCCAGCTCCAGTTCTTTCACGAAGCTCTTTTACCGCGCTAGCACTAACTGCCATTGTAAGCCCTCCTATAGGTTTCACGAAGTCTATGTAGCTTCGAGAATCATTAATTGTTTTTTTAGTGATTTACATTCAAAAAAAGGGCAGTGAGAGGTTTATCACCATCTGACCACCCTTTGTTGACTAATTAAAGCCTTTAAATTAAGCCGTTGTTTGTTCGCCTTGGTTAGCTTCAACGATTGCATCAGCCATTTTCGAAGTCAACAACTTAACGGCACGAATTGCATCATCGTTACCTGGGATTACGTAGTCAATTTCGTCTGGATCACAGTTCGTATCAACGATACCAACGATTGGGATACCAAGTTTGCGAGCTTCTGCAACAGCAATACGCTCTTTGCGTGGGTCGATAATGAACAACGCGCTTGGCAAACCTTTCATTCCTTTAATACCGCCAAGGAATTTTTCCAAACGGTCTTTTTCTTTGTTAAGGATGATAACTTCTTTCTTAGGTAGAACCTCGAAAGTGCCGTCCTCAGCCCATTTTTCAAGTTGTTTCAAACGATCAATACGTTTTTGAATCGTTTGGAAGTTAGTCAAAGTACCGCCCAACCAACGTTGGTTGATGTAGAAGTTGCCGCAACGCTCTGCTTCTTCTTTAACGGAATCTTGAGCTTGTTTTTTCGTACCTACGAACAGCATAGTGCCGCCGTCTGCAGCGATCGATTTAACAAAGTTGTACGCTTCGTCAACTTTTTTCACCGTTTTTTGCAAATCAATAATGTAAATCCCGTTTCTTTCTGTGAAGATATAACGATCCATCTTCGGGTTCCAACGACGAGTCTGATGACCGAAGTGTACCCCAGCTTCTAGTAGCTGTTTCATGGAAATAACCGCCATTTCTCCAACACCTCCTATAATGGTTTTTTTAGTGCTCCTCCGCTAGTCGCATCTTTCGTCAAAACTTCCGCCGGGCGGAAGCACCGTTTGACAAAATTGACCTGCGTGCGTTTTTAACACCGTGAATTAATATACCATAAATACACATCGCATGCAACAATCGTTTCAGAAAAGATAGGATAGCTATTTTTTGTTGGCAGTTAGAAGATTTACTTCTGAAGATGTTAAAGGCTCACCGGTTACGATCCGAATGGCTTCTTCAACCGTTATCTCCTCATGAAACAAAAAATAACCGGCGCGAACCAGCTTCTTTGACTTTTTCATTTTTGATACAAAAGCGGTTTTATCTTTAATAATTTTGTTTGAAGCAAGAAGCTCTGCTGTATTCGTCAGGCTAGAGCCTGCTTTAATTCTAATAACATGCTTGACCTTTGACTGTTCCTGAACAGGGACTGCCATAGGCGCAGCTTTATCAGTCTTCGCCTCGCTTGTCTGCTCCTTAGCCTTGTCAGAATCATCAGCAGGCTTAGTCTCCTGTCCCCCTGTGTTGTCCTTATTAAGCTGAAGCGAGTCTTGATTTGCCTTTAACAAAGCATCAACTTCTAGTTGAGTGTAAAGCTTCTCATCTGACTCTTTTCCTAAGTCACTAAGCCTTTGCCTGCTTTGCTCGCCAGAGAGCATCAGCTGGAACAACAAAGCGCCAATGATGATGCCTGCACCTAATCCCATAAGAAATACTCGACTTTTAAGCATGGACAGAATCCTCCTGCTTAGCAAGCTGTATAATAAGCTGTACCTCACCTTTGTTCATACCAAGCTTTTTGGATATCGCTTCAATCGATTTCCCTTGCTCATAAAGTGTGAACAGCTCTTTATATCTGTCCTGGATGGTGTTCATCCGCACTGTCTCTTCTATAATATGTTCAACAACAGGCGCATCTTTAACAAGTTGTTGATTCGAATTTAATGAGACCGCTGGCAATGGGGGTTCCACTGGACGCACATAGGCCGTGGACTCGGACATTTTCTTTTGCAGCTGCTCTGTGAGCTGTTCGCATTTCCGCTCCAATTCTACAATACGCTGCTCCTTGCGATCCGCATCTAATTTCGATTCTTGCTGAGCAGTTCTAACGAGGAGCACAAGATCCTCATTGTCCTTCTCCATGTTCTCCATAAACTGCTCCAGCGCGGTTTCCATGTTTTGCATCGATTGTGACGGTAGAGCTGTATCCTGCTTCTTACGAGGCATTACAAAGGCACCGACAATAACAACCGCTCCTAGTAATACGATATATTGCAAGTATGGCTGCATCGTTCATAGCCTGCCTTTCATTGGATGCCTTCATTTTATAACTTAATATCAAGCCTATGGCCTTTGTACGGATGTGTAGGAGCCGCCTCCTGTTCATCAACATCCGAGGATAACTGTGTACGCTTACGTTTTGCCTGCTGATAAGCGTTACCTTGTTGACCTTCTTGATCACTGCGAATATGAAGGCCGTTTGATTGCTCGATCGCTGTGTTTTTCCCTCTTAATAGCTCTGTTTGTTTGGCAGACTGATTGGCCAACGTATTCTGATCAGCTACAGGTTTATGCATCGCTTGTCCATGCATGCCGCTGAATTCTTGCGTTCGTGGTACAGACATCTGCAAATCAATGGATTTGAACGTCATATCTGCTCACCCCTTTGCGCCATTCATCAATTTCAAGCGTTATTTGGTATAAGGAACTAAGACGATATCCCCTTCGGAATAACGGAAGGTCACCCGCTGCGCTGAATCCTTCACAAACTTTGTGTACCTGCCAATTACAATTTTTGTTCCGCCAAATACAATATTGCTGACATCGATCTTCGATCGATCTGTGTTCTCCAGCGTTTTCTCTATCTCAAGAATACGGCTTCTCGTCTCATCATTCTCAAGCACGGTCTGACGTTTTGTGGCAGTCAGCTTAACGCGCAATGCCAGCTTCTCAGGAGTTAATTTCCCTGTCACAGCTAATTGATCCAAAATAACTAGCGCTTTATCCGTTTTATCTAAATTATCCATGTTCTGCCTTAGCCTCGTTCTTAGCTCGAGCAGCTCCGAACGATATTCAGGGTTTACGCCTACTTCAATGGTTGTGGCTGTGGACATCGAGTTGCCAATGGTTCGAGCGCTGACAAGGTCACCTGCTTGTACAAGTCCGCCTACGATCAATCCTTTAGCGCCTGAGCATACAACATTTTTTCCGGCTTTTACATGCGAATGCATGATGCTTTGAGATACCAGCACCTCTTCGCCCGCAATAACATTGCCTTCTTGTATAAATGAGCTTCGCACGTTTCGTCCAGCTTTTACAAAACCTTTGTTGCTTCCCAATATTCCGCCTGTAATTTCAACAGAGCCTTCTGATTCGATTTCTGCCCCTTCAACTCCGCCAATAACTCGGATATCGCCCGAAGCTTTAACCCTGAATCCGCTAAGAACGTTGCCTCTGATGACTACTGTACCAACAAAATCAATATTGCCGACACTGTAATCCACATCGCCGTTTACTTCGTAAACAGGAAACACATTAATTTTTTCTTTTTCAGTAAGCGAAATCAAGCCGTCAATTGCCGAATACATAGCCGTCTGCTCATTGTTCAAAACGACATTTTTGCCTACTTTAAATCTCACGTGCTTGCCGAGCCTAGGAGCAATTTCTTCTCCCGTTACCGTCCTGCCAACAGGACCTGCTGTAGGCTCGAATCGCTCAGCAATCAACTGTCCACGCTTGACATTTTTCAACTGAACAACTTCTTTGAAGTCAACCTTCCCATCCTCGAGCTCCGTTGGGGCGTTCACATTTTTATCCATATCGTAAACTAGCTTCACATATCCGTCTTTACCAGGTGTAGGAGACTGCCCTTGCGCAACAAGTGTTTGTTCTTTGAAGTATGCGAGAGGATTAGTGCCAATCTGACTCAGAACTTCTTTACGAAGGCCAAAAACGATCCCCTTGCTATGCAAGAATCGTTCTAGCTCATCGCCGTTACATTCGAATTCGTCCGAAATCCTGCTAAAGGTTAAAAATGCAGACAAATTATCGGCAGATGTCTGTATGCGTAGGTATGATTCTAATTGAAGATTTTCCACGTAGCTCCCCCCTTTTAATGTTGCATGAGTTGATCTTTATGCTTAGCCAAAGCTCCTCGCAGCCTCAAAATCGCTTTAGAATGGAGCTGGGATATTCTCGACGGTGATAGTGACATTACTTCAGCAATTTCACTTAATGATAGTTCCTCATAATAGAAGAGAGAAACGACTGTTCGTTCCTTTTCCGTAAGTCTTTCAATCCCTTTAACCAATGATTCTTTCAAATAAAACTCATGAACCTTATGATCCGGGTTTTTCGCCTTATCGTCCACTAGCAAAGACATTCTTGTCTCCGATTCCTCTTCACGAATCGGGTCCTCCAATGAGCAGACCGTTGTTACCGCAATATCTTGCAGCATATTAATGAATTCTTTCTCCGTTACATCAAGGTAGCGGCTAATTTCTGCATCTGTCACAGAACGCAAATATTGTTGCTCTAAATGCTGATATGCCTCTTCTACTCGTTTGGCCTTCTCTCGCACAGAACGCGGGACCCAGTCGCCTTGTCTTAAGCCATCTATTATAGCGCCGCGAATGCGCCATGATGCATACGTTTCAAACTGCAAGCCGCGGCCGTAATCAAATTTTTCAATTGCGTCAATAAGACCCATTACGCCATTGCTTGCAAGGTCATCTCTAATGACGTTTTTTGGGAGTCCAATGGCCATTCGATTCGTTACATAATCAACCAGCGGCAAATATTGTTCAATCAACGTCTTTTTTGCTTCCAAATCGCCTTGTTCTCTCCAGGCTTGCCACATCTGCAAGTTTGTCAAATGAGGGGTCTTCTGCTCAATCATCGACTCACTCTCCTGTCAGGTGACGAATGGCTTTAACCAATTCTTCAGGCTGTGTATTTTTTGTATTTAACAATTGCGGAGGATTTAACGGACGAAAATCGCTTGCATCATCTTTCTGAGTTTCGATTGGCTGCTTGCCGGCACCATCTTTAATCTGTGATTTCAACAATTGATTGATATCTTCTGACTCATCAGGTGTCTGTAAATCTAGCTGACTGCCTTTTCCTTCTTCATCTTCAATTTCCGAGCCTATTAGTGCTGGCGGTTGAAGGATGTATGCCAATATTGCCCGTACTCCATACGCAAGAACAAAAAAAGCGATGAAAGCATACATACTTCTAAGCAGCATAACAGTAATCGGATTGTTACCGATTGAGAAAGCTACCGTAAGCACGGTGCCGAAAATTCCAAATACGACATTCCATCGCCATGTTCCGAACATTTTTAAATCTCCTTTGTTCCAAATTGCACACTTCTTATGGAAAGCATTCCGCTAGTACTGTCAAACTCTATCGTTCTACCAAAATTTCCGCCCGTATCTTGAGAGATAATCGGAATTTTGAATCTTCTAAGCATTTCTGTACAGGATTCAACATTGCGCGGGCCAATTCTTAGCGAATCACTGTGTCCAGACATAGCAAACATTTGAGCTCCACCAGCCATCTTAGCTTTCATGCGTTCAATGTATGCACCTGCTGCTATCATTCGATCAAGCAGCTCGGGTATGGCGGTATCTGCATATTTAGCTAGATTCATTTTGGTCTCACGGGCAATGTCTGAAGATGGCAGCATGACATGTGCCATACCGGCTATTTTTCGCGTTGGATCATACAAGGTAAGTCCAACACATGAACCTAAGCCGGTCGTTTTGAGTATCGCCCCATCCGTTGCAATATTTAAATCTGCCATGCCGACTTTGACCAAATTTTGTTGTATCATTCGCTAACGACTCCCAAAGCCCTAAAAATTTTCTCAAACGACTCTGGATCTGGAATGAGGAAAAAATGTCCTTCAAGCGACTGACAATCCTCCAAAAAGGTCGTTTCAATAAGTAGGGCCGAGTCCCCCATCTCTCCGTATTGCATTAAACCGTAGCTAAGCACGGCACCTGCCATATCTACTGCTATAGCGGGTACGGAGGGGGCCATTGCTAAATGAGTGAAATCAGCTAATGAAGATAAATAAGAGCCTGCTAAAATATTGCCAATCTCACAAAGAGCAGACAGTTCCATTTCTGAATAACCGTCCTGCTCTTCAATATTTAAGGAAAGCAGCTGACGCAACAATCGCCTTGCCGAATCTTCTTCAATGATAAAAAACATGTTGCCGGGAGCTTCTCCCTCCACTCGAAGAAAAACAGCAATGACGATTTTTTCCGAACCGCCAACACGCTCCGCCACTTCTTCAAATGGAAGCAAACTTACCTTCGGCACCGCCATATCAACTGGCTTATCTAACAAACGGGATAATGCCGTAGCAGCATTGCCTGCTCCAATATTGCCGACTTCTTTCAATACATCTAATTCAAATGCTTCAAAGCGGCTAAAAAGGTTCACAAGTTATACCTCAAGCTGCTCAAGTTGAATTATTTCATTCTTGTTGAGCACTTCGGACAAGTTCAGCATGATGAGAAGTCGACCTTCACCAAGCTTTGCAATGCCTCTTAAGTATTTAGCTTTAATGCCTCCAACAATTTCGGGCGGCAAATCAATCGTATCTGTATCAATGTCGATGACATCATTCGCCGAGTCTACGATGAATCCAACTTCGATGTCAGCCACTGAAACAACAATGATTCTTGAGTTTTCTGTAGTTGCCGTTTCCGTTAGATTGAATCTGCCTCTCAGGTCAATGACAGGAACGACCACACCGCGAAGGTTAATAACCCCTTTAATAAAAGTAGCTGTCTTCGGAACGCGTGTAATTGGAGACAATCTTTCAATCGTACGGACCTTGTCTACTTCAATTCCATACTCTTCGCTGCCTAGTGCAAACACGATAACCTTTAATTCTTCTCCCATCGTAAAAACCTCCCTATTTGATAAGTGCATTCGGATCGATAATCAATGCGACATAACCATCGCCAAGTATCGTTGCGCCGGAAATTGCTTTAATATTCGTTAAATATTTGCCCAGCGTTTTTAGCACGATTTCACTTTGACCAATAAATTCATCGACCATTACAGCTGCCCACTTCTCGCCTTTTCGAACGACTACAATTTCCGTTTCAAGCTCGTCATTCTCATTAAAATCAGGAGAGTCAAGCACTTTGCTTAGCGATACTAGAGGTATGATGGTATTTCTGAACTCTATCATTTTGTTGCCATGCACTTGAAGAATTTGTTCTTTGCGGATAATGCCTGTCTCAACGATCGAAGACAATGGGATAGCATACTTCTCCGACCCCAGCTTGATCAGCATTGCGGAAATAATGGATAGCGTAAGCGGCAATTGAACAGAAAATTTCGTTCCTCTACCAAATGCAGAATCTATCGTTACGTTTCCGCCTAGAGAAGTAATTTTTGAACGAACGACGTCTAGACCAACACCGCGTCCGGATATGTCCGAAATTTTATCTGCGGTACTGAAGCCTGCCGCAAAAATAAGCATATTAATTTCATCCGGCGTCAGCAGTTTTGCTTCGTCAGCCGTGACGACGCCATTTTTAATGGCTGTTTTTAAAACTCGTTCATGGTGTATGCCGCGGCCATCCTCTTCCACTTCAATGAAGACATGATTTCCGCTATGAAACGCGCGCAAGAAAATCGTACCGGTTTCTGGCTTGCCTGCTGCAATTCGCTCTTCCACCGTTTCGATTCCATGATCAACCGAGTTGCGCAATAGATGAACAAGCGGATCTCCAATTTCGTCGATAACCGTACGGTCAAGTTCCGTATCGGCTCCTGTAATAACAAGATCGATTTTTTTGTCTAGCGATTTTGCTAAATCTCTAATCATACGAGGGAAACGATTGAATACAGAATCCACAGGTACCATGCGAAGCTTAAGTACAATACTTTGAAGATCAGAGCTCACGCGCGCCATATGTTCCACAGTTTCAGTCAAATCACTGCGTTTGATTTCACTAGATAGCTGTTCCAGCCTAACCCGGTCAATAAGCAATTCGCTAAACAAGTTCATGAGCGTATCGAGCCTCTCAATGTCTACACGAATCGTCTTCGACACATTAGCTGGTGTGCTGGCAGCAGGTGCCGATCGAGCTTGTCCTTTTGCTGCTTCAACAGATGTAACTGCCGCTTCGGATTGCGGTGCAGCAGGTTCAGCAACTTCGACAACCTCTACTGCAGCAGCTGCGTTAGATTGGCCGAGCACGGCTAAAGACTCTGCATCTAAAGAAGTGACAACAGCGGATTCAATTTCTGAAATATTGAGCAGCTGTGCTTGAAGATCTTCCTGCTGCAAGCGTGAAATCGTAAACACCGTAAAAGTGAAATTGAATTTTTCTTGTTCAATGTCTTGAACGGACGGATCTGATTTAATAACTTCACCATTGCGCTCTAGCAAATCAAATACCATATAAGCACGAACGGCTTTTAGCAAGCAATTATCGCGAATAGCGATTTGAATATGAAAAACGTTATGTCCTGTTTCTATCGATTGAAGCAAAATCGAAGATTGAAACTCATCAAGCAGCATCGCCCCTGATGCGCTTGATTCTGCAGCACTTTGTGCATTAGCCGCTACGGTTGGAGCCTGAGTCGCTTTGCTTGCGCTATAATCGCTTTTCAAGATGATTTGCAGCGATTCAACGATCGAGGTAACGTCCGCTTTCCCTGTACCGCCGTCCACAATATCCTGAACCATTGCTTCAAGCGCATCTAACCCTTTAAACAAAGTGTCAAAAATAAAGCTGTCCATTTTTAACTTGCTGTTGCGAACGAGGTCAAGCACATTTTCCATTTCATGCGTCAGCGCTGCTAAATCTTCAAAACCCATCGTAGCTGACATTCCTTTTAGCGTATGCGCTGAACGGAATATATTTTGAACGATACTAAGCTCCTCAGGCTCGCTTTCCAGACGAAGCAAATTTTCATTCAAGGATTGCAGGTGATCATTAGATTCATCGATAAACATCGATAAATAGGCATTCATATCCATTTCCTAGCACCTCCTGTTAGTATGGTGAAGCCATTCTAGCCTATCTATTTCAGCACTGCTTGCTTCAGTTGCGAAGCAATATGCTGCAGTGGCAATACTTTACTCACACATCCAGCTTCAACAGCCGATCTCGGCATTCCATAAACGACACAGGTTTCTTCAGCTTCTGCTATGGTCGTTTCAATTCCACATTCGGATAACAGCTTCATCCCCTTCGCCCCATCGCTGCCCATGCCTGTCATTATGACCGCATGACGCTTCAGTTCGCGATATTCAGCCAAGGATTCAAACAATACATCTACAGAAGGACGATGTCCGTTGCGCTGCGGCTGTTCAGTGAGGGCAATCGAGTAGCTAGAAGCATCTTTGACAAGCTCCATATGAAAGCCGCCAGGTGCGATATAGGCAACGCCAGCAACTACTTTCTCTCCCTGCTCTGCTTCTACGACATGAATCTCGCTAAAGCTGTCTAGCCGCTGAGCTAACGATTTGGTGAATTTGGGAGGCATATGCTGTACGATAAGCACCGGTGCTGGGAAATCAGCTGGCAAAGAAGTGATTACCTCATGCAATGCTCTAGGACCGCCTGTCGAAGTTCCAATGGCTACGATATGTTTAAAGGTAGAAGCTGTCTGGACTGTCTTTGCTTTTTTTGTTGAAGGTGGCTCAGTGAAATGAGATTTAGGTTCAGCCTGCGGTACCTTTTCGACTGATTTGCGAGGTGCAATCTTAGATTTGGCATCGTTAGGCTTTGCTTCATCTTGCATATTGCTTATAAGCTTATTATGTAAAGGGGGAACCGAGCGTTGTTGCCCTTGTTTATCTTCCGCTTTCTTGAACGGCAATTTGTTCCGATCTTTAGCAGAAGTAGACAATGCTTCAAACGGCAGCTCCTCATGGTGTAAAATGTTGTTCGAAACTACTTCTTTTTTCGCTTTTGGCAAGTTGCTATCATCTGCTTTTGTTTCTTGTTTCTCGCTAATCGTAATCACTGGCTGATAACGCTTCGTTAATACTGCGATACGCAATTTCTCAAGCAGAACCTCTCCAACTTGGCGAATATCATTTGAGATCGTTGCAGAAGGTTTTCTAATGAAGTCGAATGCACCAAATTGGAGTGCTTTAATCGTTTCTCTTGTATTGTCTTCGCTTATACCTGAGAGCATTATTACAGGAGTTGGATGATCCTTCATAATAATCTGCAATGCGTCAATTCCGTTCATTAACGGCATTTCAAGATCTAAGGTAACGACATCCGGCTTCCATTCACGAACCGCTTCTATTGCTTCATGACCGTTTTTAGCTGTAGCTACGATCTTAAACTGTGAATCTTGAATGATTAAATCACTAATGATCTTTCGCATAAATGCGGAATCATCTACAACTAGTACGCGATAAGGAACCATTCCATTTCCTCCTCACTTCCAAAGGATTATCTTGAGAGTCTGAACATTTTATGCAGAAATCCTTTGACACCGCCGTTAATTGCAGTATTTTGTGGTATTTCAAGAAATTGCTTAGCGATCCGGTCAATAGCAACGGATGCTTCGCTTCCAGGATAGGCTACAGTAAAGGGCACTTGACGCTTCACAGCTTTTGACACATTTGGGTCATCCGGCAAAATACCAAGATGCGGCAAATCGGATTGAAGAAACCTGTGTGCAACCATGCTAATTTTATCAGCGGTTTGTTTTCCTTCACGGAAATCAGCGGCTCGATTGACAATTAATTTGAAGTGAACATCCACCTCCATCGCTTTAACCATCTTTATTAAGGCGTAAGCATCTGTAATTGAAGTAGGTTCGGGCGTTGTCACAACGATTGTTTCTTGCGCTGCAGTTATAAATTTAACCGTTTCCTTCGATAGGCCTGCGCCAGTATCAAACAAGATCACATCATACCTGCCATGCAGCTTGCTAATCTCATCAGCGAAACGGTCAAGCTGCTCTGTAGACAAATCCATCAAATCTCTAAAACCAGATCCACCTGCAATAAAGCTCAGCCCTTCCGGACCTTCCTGCACGATTTCCCAAATTGTTTTCTCCTGCTTGAGCAGATGATACAAATTGTACGTGGACGAAACGCCCATAAGCACATCAATGTTGGCCATTCCGATATCTGCATCAAAAACGAGCACTTTTTTACCCAATCGTTGGAGCGCTAATGCAAAATTCAAGCTGAAATTCGACTTTCCAACCCCGCCCTTACCGCTTGTTACCGTCACTACACGAGTCGTGCGGCCTTCATCTTGAAGCTCCTGCTGCTTGACTAAATTACGTAATGCTTCAGCTTGATCCATCATAAACTGTTGCTCCCGAGCAGCTGCTTAACGTATGAATCCACTTGAAACTTCTCGATATCGTCCGGAACGGTCTGCCCACTCGCCATATAGGTAGGAAGCAATTCAAAATTCATAATTAGATTAAAAATTGCTCCGTAAACCGATGTTTCATCAAGCTTTGTAAACAACACTTTTCGAACGCCGTATTTGCAAAAATGATTGGCTACTGCTGACATATCCTTCGTCTTGCCAGTCATGCTAAGCACAAGCACCGTTTCGTTAGCCTCGGTCGTTTGAAGCAAGCTGTTGACCTCTGATACATGAAGCTCGCTGCGGAAGTTTCTCCCAGCTGTATCCATATAAATGAGTTCTCGTTCTTCAAGCTGCTTGAAAGCACGGGGCAAATCCATCTGCGAGAAAACGACCTCTAGCGGCACGTTCAAGATGTTGGCATAAGTTCTGAGTTGATCCACGGCTGCAATTCGGTAGGTGTCTGAAGTAATGAATCCCACTTTCCTGCCCTGCTTGATTGTTTGTTCAGCTGCAAGCTTCGCAATAGTCGTCGTCTTGCCAACTCCGGTTGGACCAACAAAATGAACCACTCTTACATGACTGCTAATACTGCTGCCACTATAGGGTTGCAGCCACTCTTGCAGCAGCTCTGCCGCATGCTCCCATATTTGTTCCTTTGAAAAAACGATTTTTTCTTCGGATTCTTTGTCAGAAATAGCTTGTATCAAACGCTCGATCCACTGCAATTCCATTTCTTGTTCTATCAAGTGTTCTCTCAGTGCAATCAAGTGCTCTGACATTGAAATTAGATTGTTTTGCTGTTTCGAGAGTTTTAACATGTATTCTCTTAAATCTCGAATCTCATCGATGATGAATTGCTCTCGTTCTATTTTGTCCTTCTGAAGCTCTGCAATCGGTACTGAAGAAACTGCTTGAACGCTTGGCGGCTCCATTACAGCCGTTGCTGTTCGCTGCGCCGTTTGCAAAATTTGCTCAACGACCGCATCCACTTGAGGATCCGGGTTTCGCTGAGGTTTTGCTTGGGGACTCGATTGATTCGCTTGATTCGATTCGATAGCGGCGATAACCTCCATCTTTTTCTTACGAAACATCCCCATAAAGCCGCCTACTTTAATTTCCTTCGTATTCAATATAACTGCATCTTTCCCAAGCTCGCTTCGAATCAGAGAGACCGCTTCTGGCAATGCACTGACGACATATCGTTTTACTCTCATAGATTCACCACCCCGACACTCTGAACTTCAATGTTTGGCTCAAGCTCACTGTAAGAAAGAACGGGTACATCCTGCATCGTTCTCTCTACAATTTGTCTCAAATACATCCGAATGGTAGGTGATGCGAGTACAACAGGCTGTTGGCCAGCTTGGATCTGACGATTTACATGCTCATTGAGCTTCTGGTAAATCTGTTGAGTGGAAACGGGATCTAATGCAATATAGCTGCCTTGATCCGATTGCTGCACAGATTCAGCAATTTTTTTCTCAAGCTGCGGTCCTACTGTTATCACTCGTAACGTATCGCTACCAGATGAAAACTGCTGTGTAATTTGTCTTGATAGCGACTGACGTACATACTCTGTCAATATATCAGGGTCTTTCGTATAGTTTCCATGATCCGCTAATGCTTCAAAGATAGTAACTAGATCTCGTATAGACACCTTTTCTCTTAAAAGCTTCGACAACACTTTTTGTACGTCGCCAATAGTAAGAATAGACGGTATAAGTTCATCAATAAGCGCAGGATAAGACTCTTTTACATTTTCTACGAGCTGCTTCGTTTCTTGACGTCCAATCAGCTCATGTGCATGTCGTTTAATAATCTCAGTTAAATGTGTAGCTACGACTGAAGGCGGGTCAACGACTGTATAGCCGGAAAGTTCGGCACGTTCCTTCATTTGCTCATCAATCCAAATCGCAGGCAATCCGAAGGCTGGTTCAGTTGTTTCAATACCAACGACCGAATCATCCTCAAATCCCGGGCTCATGGCCAAATAATGATTAAGCAGCAAATCGCCCCGAGCGACGGTGTTGCCTTTAATTTTGATGACATACTCATTTGGCTTCAGTTGAATGTTATCCCTTATCCGGATGACTGGTACGACAAGCCCAAGCTCCAGCGCACATTGCCTGCGTATCATGATGATTCGATCAAGCAAATCTCCTCCCTGCTGCGTATCCGCAAGCGGAATAAGACCATAACCAAACTCAAATTCAATCGGATCGACCTGCAAGAGGCTAATTACACTCTCTGGACTGCGAACTTCCTCAATTTGCTGTTCTTCGACAAGCATTTCTTCTTGCTCTTGTTGCTTATGTATAGCTTTCTGCATATACCAGCCGCCAAAGGCCAGCATAATAGCGAATGGCCAAGTTCTTAATGGTCCGATTGGTGTAAGGCCTAGCAAAGCGATTGTTCCAGCTGCAATAAATAGCAGCTTCGGGTATTTGAATAGCTGAGCGGTTACATCCTCTGCCAAATTCCCCTCTGATGCTGCTCTAGTTACGATAAGGCCAGCAGCTGTGGAAATAAGCAATGCAGGTATTTGGCTGACGAGACCGTCACCAATTGTCAGGATCGAGAACGTCGAAAGCGACTCGCCAAAGCTCAAGCCATGAATCGCCATACCAATGATAAATCCGCCAACTAAGTTGATGACTAGAATGATAATGGAAGCAATCGCATCACCCTTTACAAACTTGCTGGCACCATCCATTGCCCCGTAAAAGTCTGCTTCACGTTCGATTTTGGAACGACGTGCTTTCGCTTGATGTTCATTAATCAAACCAGCGTTCAAATCTGCATCAATACTCATTTGTTTACCCGGCATCGCGTCGAGCGTGAATCGTGCTGCAACTTCCGCTACCCGTTCAGAACCTTTCGTAATAACGATGAACTGCACGACTACGAGAATGAGGAAGACGATAAATCCAATGGCAATTTCTCCACCGCCAACCCAGCTGCCAAACGTTGCAACGACTTCCCCTGCTTCCGCATGTGACAAAATATTTCTAGTGGTAGAAACGTTCAGCGCAAGTCGGAATAAGGTAGTGATTAGTAGAATTGCCGGAAATATAGAGAAATCAAGAGCTTCCTTTGTATTCATTGCAATAAGTAATATCATCAATGCTATCGAAATGTTTAAAATGATGAGTATGTCGAGTAGTAGGACTGGGATCGGGATTATCATCATGAGTACAATTCCAATTACGCCAAATAGTATTACAAAGTCCTTTGCTTTCATGACGCCTCCACCTCCCGTAGTGTTATGATTTCAATCGGCCTTTCATCTTATATACATATGCGAGCACCTCAGCCACAGCTTGGAACAGATCTGGAGGTATAACATCCCCAATCTCCGCTCGTTCATAAAGCGCTCTGGCAAGCGGTTTATTTTCCATTGTCACAACACCGTTTTCTTTCGCTATTTCTCTAATGCGAAGCGCTACATGATCCATGCCTTTGGCGATGATTCTTGGCGCTTCCATTTTGGTTGCATCATATTTCAATGCAATAGCGAAGTGTGTAGGGTTGGTAATGATGACATCCGCTTTAGGAACCTCTTGCATCATACGCTGCATGGCCATTTTGCGTTGACGCTCACGAATGCGGCTCTTAATGATCGGGTCACCTTCAGATTTTTTGTATTCATCCTTAATATCCTGCTTAGACATTCTCAAACTTTTGTTATGCTCATAACGCTGATAGAAAAAATCTGCTAATGCGAGAACGGCGAGCACCACACCAATTTCTATTCCTAGTTTTATCGTTAAACCAGCGGTAAAACTAAATATTTGTTGGATTGGCAAGCTAGCAAGCACTAATATACGGTTCCATTCTTTCGATATGGTCATATATACGAGCACCGCTACAATAAGCAGTTTTAAAACACTTTTCAAAAATTCGACTACTGTTTTAGCTGAAAAAATTTGCTTAAAGCCGTTGATCGGGTTCAATTTGCTTAATTTCATTTTTAGAGGATCACCGGTTAGCAAAAAACCGTACTGTACAACGTTGCCGAGGACACCGACAAGAACGGTTACCGCAAAGATTGGCAGTAAGATTAGCAGCATTTCAATTGCTACATCATTGAAGAGCGACATAATGTTGCCTGTCGTAACATCCATCAACAGCCAGTCTTCAAACAGATTGCCGAAGAGCATCATGATATGTGTCTTGAAATAATTGCCCATCATAATGAAGCTCATAAAAACAAAAATTAATATTAATGAACCCGGCAAATCAGCCGATCTTGCAATTTGACCCTTTTTTCTTGCTTCATCCTTTTTCTTCGGAGTTGCTTCCTCAGTCTTCTCTTGACTGAAAAGCTGCAAATCAAGCTCTAGACGGTAATTTCGCATGGGAAGCTTCCTCCTATTTCACGTCAGGCGGCGGTCCTTGCACGATACCGAATAACTGCTCCAAAGCATCAAACATGATGGAAAACAATCTTTCGAATATGCCAGCAAGACTTGGCATTAACAACACTAGCAAAATCATGCCTATAATTAGCTTTAGAGGTATCCCGATTACAAAAACATTGAACTGAGGAGCGGTTTTGGTTAAGAAGCCTAATCCAACATCCGTCAGAAACATCGCTACTACCAAAGGCGCTGACACTTGAATGGCCAGCAAAAACGTGTTTGCGAATGTTCTTGTTAAAAAATCAGTAATGCTGCCGCTCATTATTCGGCTAAATAAATCATTGGACAAAGGCATCCATTCGTAACTGTCCATAAGGCCTGTTAATAAAAAATGATGACCGTTCATCATTAAGAAAACAACTAAGATCATCATGTATTTAAAATTGCCGAGCAATGGGGCTGACGTACCTGTATGGGGATCTACGATATTTGCCATTGCAAAACCAACCTGCAAATCCATTAAGGCTCCCGCGGTCTGAACGACCGTGAAGAACAAGTAGACTACATACCCAAGCAGTACGCCGACCAATATTTCTCGAACCAGAACCAAAATATATTCAGCGTCCGGAACCATCGTCTGCTTCACACCGTACGTTAAGAAAACGATAAACGAGATAAAAAATCCGAGCCCAATTTTGAAAACATTCGGCACGCCTCGCGATGAAAAAACAGGCGCTACGACGAAAAACGCAGTTATTCGACAAAAGATTAACAAAAAAATAGGGAAACCCTGTACGATCGCGTTCATACACTCACAACCTAACCGATGTAATTATGAAGATTGTTCAGCAGATTGTAAGTGAAGTCGATAACCGTATTTAGAATCCATGGGCCAAAAATGATGATGGACACGAAAACCGCTACAATTTTCGGAACAAATGCCAGCGTCTGCTCCTGAATCTGTGTTGTTGCTTGAAATATGCTGACTAGTAACCCTACGACCAAAGCAAGAACGAGCATTGGTGCACTGGCTTTCAAAACAACGAATACGGCCTGGCTGGCCAACCCGATTATGAAATCAGTACTCATCAAACGTCCCTCCCTGCTAGTATCACGTGTTGAAACTTAATAACAAAGATTTTACGATCAAATACCATCCATCTACCAATACAAATAGCAATATCTTAAACGGCAAGGAAATCATAACAGGAGGCAGCATCATCATCCCCATTGCCATCAATGTGCTTGCGACAATCATATCGATGACTAGAAACGGAATGAATATCATAAATCCCATTATAAAAGCTGTTTTCAGCTCGCTTATGGCATATGCAGGTATTAGTACTGTGATCGGAATCTCTTCAAATGAAGCCGGCTTCTCTGTTTTCGTATAATTCATAAAAAGCATTAAGTCCTTTTCCCTCGTATGAGAGAACATAAACTTCTTCATCGGAACGGAGGCTTCCTTAAAAGCTTCTGTTTGAGAGATTTGACCTTTTAAATAGGGCTGCAATGCAACATCATTTACTTGAGAGAACGTTGGAGCCATGATAAAGAAGGTTAGGAACATTGCCAGTCCAATCAACACTTGATTGGGTGGCATTTGCTGTGTTCCAAGCGATGTTCTTACAAAGCCCAGAACGATAACGATTCGAGTAAAGCTTGTCATTAGCACCATAATCGCTGGTGCGATACTTAGTACTGTAATTAATAGAAGAATGGATAATGCGCTAGTATCGGGCGTGTCACCGCTTCCGTTGCCAATATTGATGGATACGTCGGGTAACGGCTCGGCAAATGCTTGATTATGTAATAACATCGCAAGCAATTGAACAACAACGATTGATATCCACCACTTATTTTTCATCATCCATCAACCGTTCATTTGATTTAGATTCATGCAATAACGATTCCAATTGCTGCTTGCGGTCAGCTTGCTGACTAAGCTTATTTTGCAACAAATCCTGAAAGGAAGACGTCTTGTTCCACTGCTCGTTCGTAGGATCAGACCCATTCGGATTGTTGCGATCTTTGAACTTCTTAAGTATTTGTGAAACTAGATCCTTTGACCAAGCCGATTCCTGTTGACGCTCCAGCGCTGAAATAACAGCACTTGCTTGCTCAGGATCATCTAGCTTGTCAATTAGAGTTATGTTCTCGCCGACGCCAACGATATAAATCCGACCAGCAATCTCGACGACTTGTAACGAGTTATTCTGTCCTAGCGCAATACCGCCAAGTGAACGAAGCGATCGATTCGTTCCCCACATGCGATTGCGCTGCGACAACCATTTAATGACTAAAATAATTAATACGATAACGATGGCAAGCGATACGATAACCCAAATCATGTTGCCCGCTAGATCATTTGTTCCGGTAAACATCATTTGTCCTTCATCGTTTGCGCTGCTGCCGCCTTGTGCCGCAGCAGCCGCAAATTGTGGCCAAATCGCCATCCCAAGAGCAGACACCATTGAAATGCGCGAAGCTATGTTAAACATAATGTCTAACCGTTATCCGAGTGTTTTCTTGATCGCTTCAATTACACGATCAGCTTGGAACGGTTTGACGATGAAGTCCTTTGCGCCTGCTTGAATCGCATCAATTACCATCGCTTGCTGACCCATTGCTGAACACATAATTACTTTAGCATTGCTATCAATTTTTTTAATTTCTTTCAGAGCGGAGATTCCGTCCATCTCAGGCATCGTAATATCCATTGTAGTCAAATCAGGTTTCAATTCCTTGTACTTCTCCACTGCTTGTGCGCCGTCTTGGGCTTCACCGACGACTTCGTAGCCGTTCTTTGATAAAATGTCACGAATCATCATGCGCATGAAAGCTGCGTCGTCTACGATAAGAATGCGGTTTGCCATCTTTTTATCCTCCTAGGATGCTATTGTAATTTTTGAATGCGGTCCCATTGGCTTACGATATCCGTTACACGAACACCAAAGTTTTCATCTATGACAACAACCTCGCCTTTTGCGATCAGCTTGTTATTCACTAGGATGTCGACTGGTTCGCCAGCTAGCTTGTCCAGCTCAATAATAGAACCTTGCGACAGCTCCAAAATATCTTTTATCTGCTTTTGGGTCCTTCCTAATTCTACCGTGACCTTAAGCGGTATGTCGAGAAGTAAATTGAGGTTTGTCTCATCTGGCTGAATAATTGGCGCATTGCCAAAATTAGCAAATTGCACAGGCTGTACATTAACATTTCGACTAGCTGCATGACCATATGTATGAGGCCCCGGCGGCTGCATCGACATGTCGTAGCCAGCTGCAGGTGTTTGATACGGCATAGAAGGCATTTGAGGCGCCTGTGTAGCCATATTCATTTGCGGCGGCACAGCGTTCAAATGGGCTGCTGCAGCCGTTTCTTGCATTGCCATAGCTTGTTGTGCTGCTGGCGCTGCTGCAGCCGTTTGAGGCGCTGGAACAGCAGGCTGAGCTGGCTGATCATCAACCACTCCCATTAATATATCAACCATTTGTTTCGCAAACGGAATGGGCAGCAGCTGCATGATTGTTGAATCTATGAGATCTCCAATCGTAAGCCGGAATGATATTTTTATAAACATATCTACCGGTGGCAAATGTTCCATGCCATCACCGTTATTAACATCTAGAATGTCAATGCCCGGCGGCGAAATATTGACAAACCGATTAAATATCGTTGACATCGACGTAGCAGATGACCCCATCATTTGATTCATCGCTTCTTGAACTGCACTAATGTGAATTTCATTAAGCTCTTCTACAGTGATGTTGGTGCCTTCCCCGCCAAGCATCAAATCAGCAATGATTTGGGCATCTTTTGTTTTTATGACAAGTGAATTAATGCCTTGAAAGCCGTCTACGTATTGCACGCTAACTGCAACATGAGGCTTAGGGAAAATGTCAGCAAGCTCATCTTTTCTTACAATAGTAACTTGTGGCGTAGTAATATCTACTTTCTTGCCAAGCAACGTTGACAATGCCGTTGCCGCGCTGCCAAATGTTATGTTTCCAATCTCACCCAGAGCAGACTGTTCCATATCGGATAAAAAGTCTGAAAGTTGTGTTCCGACTTCAGTGTGCTGCTCCGGTTCCGGCTCACTGGAGGATTGACGTAGCAATGCATCAATTTCCTCTTGTGACAAATAGTCCTTACTCGTCATAATCTTCTTCCACTCCTTCAGTGACAATCTCATCTACTTGAACAGCTAGCCGATCCTTAACAGAGCCTGCACTGCCAATGAATTTAAGCTTGTCTCCAACTTTAATGTTGAGACCATCATTAACTGATTTATTCAATGAAATGACATCACCAATATTCAGTCCTAAAAACTCTTGAATGGTTAGCGACGATTCGCCAAGCTCGGCTACGATAGGAAGCTTCGCTTTATTTACTCGCTGCTCCAATATTTCAACTTCCTCTGGCGCGCGAGCTTTCTTCTGCGATACAAACCAGTGATGAACAGACAGCCTGGACATAATCGGTTCAATAACGACATGCGGAATACAAAGGTTAATCATACCCGTCGTATCGCCAATTTTGGTACTGAATGAAATGAGTGCGATCGTTTCATTAGGCGATACAATTTGCATGAACTGCGGGTTCGTTTCCAATGCTTCCAGCCTAGGAGAAATATCGATTACTGTTTTCCAAGCCTCCTGCAAGCCTTCAAACGTTCGACTGAAAATTTTCTCCATAATAATGGTTTCAATTTCAGTTAAGTTGTTGATTTTGGATGGCGCTATGCCTTGTCCGCCTAACATTCGATCCAGCATTGCGTACGCTACGTTTGGATGAACTTCAAGCACCATACGACCTTCCAGCGGCTCCGCTTCAAAAATGTTCAATATCGTCATCTTTGGTATCGAACGAATAAATTCATCGTAAGGCAATTGCTCGACCTGCACGACATTAATTTGAACAAATGTGCGAAGTTGTGCTGAGAAATAGGTTGTCAAATACCGTGCGAAGTTTTCATGAATCCGCGTCAAACTTCTAATATGATCCTTCGAAAAACGTACGGCGCGTTTGAAATTATACACACTGACTTTTCGCGTCGTTTCTTCCTTCTTTAAATCCTCTGCATCCATTTCACCGGAATCCAAGGCAGCTAGTAGCGCATCAATTTCATTTTGCGATAAAACATCAACCAAATATCTCACCTCCTTCGAGGAATGTCTGCGTAGTCAGTTAAAGTGGAGCAAGTGTAAAGTCAGTGATTTCTACCTTAATCAGCTTCCCTTTAGGAATAATAGGATTGATTAAGTTGAGAAGCTTCGACTCAAGTGCGTCTTCACCTTGAGAACCCTGCAGCTCATCTGCTGTCATATCAGCAATAACACGGTTAATAATTGGGCGAACTTCAATCTCAAGCAGTTTATCAAAATCTTCTTTTGTTTTCTTCTTGTCAAGCTGGAAAGCAAAACTCAAAATAACGACATATTCACGATCTTTCAGATTTCTTCTGAATTCCTTTAATTCAGAAGTTACGGCCACACGCTCATCAGCCGATAAAGCTTTAACCTCAATCGTTTTTGTTTCCGTCGCCTGCTCCTTAGGGTCAGTAAAAAACGACTTGAACAAGATGATTGAAACAATGGCGATTAATGTTATGGATAACAAAATCGTAATTAACCAAGGTAGCATTTTCTTCATGACGATGGACCCTCCGTTTGCTCACTCTTTTGGGCCGCCGCAATAAGGCCAATTGTGCGAAGATACTGCCCATTAAGCTGCAACAGTTCCGTTGTTTTTTCTTTTACAACCAGCTTCTTGCCCGTCGTAAGTGTAATCACCGTATCCGCTGATTCTTCAATCATTTCAATTAATAAAGCATTTATTGTGACCTTTGTTCCGTTCAACCGCGTTACGGTAATCATCAGTTGCCCCCTCACACCTAGGGGAGGCGTTAAGCCTCCCGCTCGTTATGACTTACTTATCGTTTTAGATTAACTACCTCTTGCAAAATTTCATCAGAAGTTGTAATGATACGTGAATTCGCTTGGAAACCACGTTGTGCAACAATCATTTCTGTAAATTCAGCAGTTAAGTCAACGTTAGACATTTCCAGCTGACCGGCAATGATTGCGCCTGTACCGAATTCAGGATCAGTCGCAAACGTCATGAAATCCTCAATAGAAGCATCTGGATTTGCATTCGCTGTAACACGGTACATATTGCCGCCAAGTTTCTCAAGACCACTTGGATTTACAACTTTGGCTACGCCAAGCTGTGCAACGGCTTCCGTACCATCCGCTGTTACACCCATGATCGTTCCGTCTTGACCAATGGAAAACGCCGTAATTGCCTCATCAAGTACGATAGGCTCTTGATCAACGCTTAGTACGAAATAGCCATCACCTGTAACAAGCTGTCTATTCGAATCAAGCGTAAAGTTGCCCGCACGTGTTAAAAGCATTTCAGAATCTTCGCTCGCTCTAACTACGAAAAATCCGTCTCCGTCAATACGAAGGTCTGTCGGTTGGTTCGTTGTCATTGCGCTTCCTGCGGTATGTACGGTATCGATAGAGCCGATAGACACGCCGAGTCCGATTTGTTTTGCGTTAACGCCGCCGCGCACGCCTTCCTCAGGTGCGGTAACGCCCGCAACCGTTTGGCTCAAAATATCTTTGAACATGACGCGCCCTGCTTTAAAGCCAACCGTGTTCACGTTCGCAATATTGTTACCAATAACGTCTAGCTTTGTTTGGAAGCCGCGCATACCGGACACGCCCGAATACATCGATCTTAGCATTTTCGTAATTCCTCCTAGGGAATGGATTAAAATCTTATGGGCTTCAAAAAAAATGTTAGCACTATCATAAACTGCTTCAATCGGTCCACAGCTTGAGGCTCCCTGATAGGTCCAGCCTTACGATAATATAATAGCGCTGTCTATTTGCGTAAATACGTTGCTTCGCATTTGCGCGCCATCCATTGCAGTCACAACTGTACGGCTTGGGACATTCACAATCATTGCAATGTCTCGGAAAACGATTAATGAATCCTGAGCGCCTTTGGATGCTGCCTCTTCGACCGCATTCATTATTTTGGTTAATGACTCTGGTTGCAAGTTAATGCCTCGCTGCTGCATTCTAACCTCGGCATGATGACTAAACTTTAAAACCTTGCCATTAAGTATTTCTTGAAATTCAGATGGCTGAGCTGAACGGTTGGCAACGGTCTTGCTAGGCTGCAGAGGTGTCGACTTAACCGGGAAAATATGACCGATTTTTATGCCTTCACTCATTATTTATCAGCCCCTTCCTCAGCACCAGCTGGATCCGAAGGATTCTTGTCTACGCCGTTATCTTCCCCTGTAGGATCCTCTGGCGTTGGTGTTTCACCCGTTGTTTCCGATATAGAGTTGACATAATCAAGAGCAATTTCAGCTCCGCCTACCCTTGCATAAAGGAGACCATCCTTCGAAATAATGGAATCAACTACGCCTTTGGCGGTCTTGATTGCACCAGCATCATCATATTCATTCCATTCAATCGTTTTACCGATCAAGCTGGATGCTGAACCAATGTTTTGACGCATTAAAGATAGCTCGGTGGACATATTCATCAGCTGCTCTACAGAAGTAAATTGCGCCATCTGAGCGATGAACTCTTTATCCTGAAGCGGCTGCATAGGATCCTGGTTGCGAAGCTGCGTAACTAGAATACTTAGAAATTGATCTTTCCCAAGCGTATCCGTGTTTTTTTTATTTGCTGCAGCTTGTACATTCTCTTTGCTGTAATTCGGCCAAACTACGCGAGTAGAAACGCTATCTGCCATTTCCGATCACCTCCGATCTCTCTAACCCTCTACTAACTCCACTACGCTTTAACGTTGATGCCTCTGCCAAATCCAAGACCTTGAATCGTCGCTTGTTGAACCATTTCGGTTTCAAATTGAGACTCATTCACAGTTTCGTCAGTGTTCACAGCATTACGATTGGATGACTGCTGCTGATTGCTTCCTTGTCCATGCTGCTGTTGAAACAGCTGCGCAGCTGATTGTCCTTGCGAAACCTCAAGCTTATCTACCATTAGGCCTTGTGCTTGAAGCGCTGACCGCAGTTGAGCCATTTGATTATCCAGCATGTCCTTGGCCATTGCCGTATCCGTTTGGAAGATCGCGGTTAAAAGTCCATTTTGCATCGTTATTTTTACGTCTACTTGCCCTAAATGTTCAGGGTATAACATGAGTTTCGCTTCTGAAACGCCATTCAATGTAGTAAGATCAAATTTCTGTACGATCATACCTGTCATGGATTGGGCAAATTCATCAGCGACAACAAATGAAGTAGCTGCTGCTGCATTAGCAACAAGAGAAGTAAACGTCCGCATTGTATCCGGATTGTTTGTTCCAAGCTGCATTTGCGGAATCAATTCAATAGAAGAGTCAGATACATCTGATGCGATTGCCTGCTCCATACCCTGTACTGCAGTTGTTAATAATGCAGGATGGGCGGTTTGCTGTGACAGTCGTTGCAATAGCGTACTAACGTCAGCTTGCTGTACATGTTGAGCCGTAAACAGTTGTTGTGTAAAAGCGGTCGATTTCGTATGAGTCTTAGTCGTATCCACCGGCTCGCCTTCCAAAATCGCTGTTAACGCCTTAAGCTGTTGTGCCACCAAAACTGTTGGCTCTTGCTGTCCAACCAATTTTGTTGTTCCCTGCTGCAGCATCACTTGCATTTGCAGCAACGTATCCTGCAGGCTTGATTTGATATTTACAGCATTTTTCCCCTCTAGTGAAATAAAGGAGTCTTCCTCACCGTTAGTCGGTTGACCAATCGGTTGCTGAATGACAGGCACTGGAATGCCAAGCAGAGCAAGCAAAGCATTCATTTGATCAAGCACGTCTTCCAACTGTTGGAGCTGCTGATCATCTTCAAGAGGAGCCTTGCCGTCTTCACCATTAGTTGCATCCAATTGCTCTAGCAAGCCATCGATGATTGACATGAGGTCAGATAATGTTGGTGCTGCAGCAGCGCCATCCACCCCTACCATAGCTTCCTTAGATACGTTTGCAACTAAAGGTGCAGCTTGCGTCTGACTGCTGCTGCCAGCAGTTTCACTATTAATTTGCTGCACTAACGTTTTCTGAAACGCTGCTCCGCTTGTATTGCCGCTTGCTTGTCCCGTTGTTGTACCTTGTGCTTGCGGTTGTACTACAGCAACTTGTGAAATGTTCATTTCCATTTTTCTCACCTCCTTTCAAATAGAGGGAAAACATAAGGTCTGACATTAACTTCCTGTCATTAATTTAGCTACAATTTTGGCTGTAGTCGTTTCATTAATTCCAGACATTTCTGCAATAATGGATGATCTTGTTTGATTATCGACCGCATTTAAAATCCGAAGCACTTTGCTTGGACTCACATCTATCATTTTGATAAGAAGCTCTGCAGCGCTCTTTGCATTCATAGCTGTAAACGTTGCACTTAATTGCTCTTGATCAAGAACAGAGGAAGCAGGCTTCGTTGTTGGCGATTTCTGTGAATCAAGTCTTGCTTGAAGCGCGGCAATTTGCAAATCCTTTGCCTGCACGTTATCCTTCAGCTTCATCGCTGCATCAGCTGCCGTCTGAGGATTCATCTTCTCCATAATGCGCACTCGATCATCAGGCCGCATATTTGCAAATACGAGCACCATTTCATCTAAAGTCATGCTTTGCAAGATTGGAGCAGCTTTACTTGGCGTAATTTTGGAAAACATGCTTGCCAGCTCTTGAATTTTCGCTTGATATTGCTCATCCTCAAGCAATTGATCATCGTTTACACCTTTAAGCTGGGTGTTATCACTTTCCAAATTCTTTACTTCTTGCTCAAGCGTCGCTTTCGTTTGATTCGCAGCTGCCAGTTCGCTTTCAATTGCAGTAAGCTGTGTTTGCAAATCTGCTATTTTTGCTGACATATTCGCTGTCTTCAAAGCATCATCATTTCCAGGCCCGCCTGCAACCTTTGGCTCGGGAAGCACGTCTTTTAGAAAGGGAACTGAGTTTCCGGCTTCCAGCATCTTATTGCGGAAATCAATATTGAACAAGGTGTACAAAACACCGAGCAATACAATTGCGAATAAAATTGGTGTCATCAAAAACATAATTCTCTCTAGCGTGCTATAGCCTTGCTTTTCATTATCCATACCCGCCAATTCCACTCACTCCCTCTAGCCGGTGTCACGCATCACTTTATGGGGTTGGTATCATGAAACGGACGCTTGCCATCTCATCTAGTTCGTTCTGCTCTTTGATTTGCATCGCATACTGGAACCGATCACGCGCATGATCTTTTGCTTTAAGCCACACTTTCTCATCTTTCATCTTGTCTGAAAGCTTAAGTCGGCTTTGCTCAACCGCCTTTTGTGCATGCAACACATCTTTCAATTTGCTTGTAATGCAAGTGACCAAATAGTCCAAATATTGCTGAATAACTTGAAGCTCAGATAAAGGAACAGCAGTCTGTGAAGATTCAAGCAGCTTGCTTTCCCATTCTTGCTGCTTCGCACGCAATTGCTCTAACGACAATTCTTCAGCCGCTAGAGCACCAATGGCCGATGAAAGAATCCATTCCGCCTGTGTTTTTTCACTAGATTTTAAATCAACAACTTTTTGAAAAGTATAACGAAACGATGCCATCTCGTGATTCAACTCCTGTAGAAGTCATTAATTAAACGACTTTGCGCTTCCTCTAAGCTCACCTTTTCATTGGTCTTTTGCTTTGTGTAGCTCTGAATCGGTTCAATAAATTCTAGCGCCATATCAATTTCTACATTTGATCCTCGTTGGTACGCCCCTATATTGATCAGGTCTTCCGAATCTTTATATGTAGCTAGCATTTTTTTTAGTTCATTCGCCGCATCTTGCTGTTCTTCTGTGACAATTTCCTTCATAACACGGCTGACAGAAGCTAAAACATCGATGGCAGGAAAATGACCCTTATGCGCTAGCTGACGACTTAAAACGATATGACCATCCAATATTCCGCGGACAGCATCCGCGATAGGTTCATTCATATCGTCACCATCAACAAGAACGGTATAGAAGGCGGTTATCGAGCCTGTGGGCCCTGTCCCTGCACGTTCCAGAAGCTTTGGCAGTGCAGCGAATACAGAAGGTGTATAACCTCTAGTAGCAGGCGGTTCACCAATAGCCAGACCTACTTCACGAAGAGCCATTGCATACCTTGTAACGGAATCCATCATCAACATAACGTCCAGACCGCGATCACGGAAATATTCAGCAATGGATGTCGCAATTAATGCGCCTTTCATGCGAATGAGTGCTGGTTGATCTGAAGTTGCAACAATAACAACCGAACGAGACAAGCCTTCTGGGCCAAGATCCTTCTCGATAAATTCGAGCACTTCACGACCACGCTCGCCGATTAATGCAATTACGTTAACATCAGCTGAAGTATTGCGAGCAATCATGCCAAGCAGTGTACTTTTCCCTACACCGGATCCAGCGAATATGCCTACACGCTGACCACGCCCGACGGTAAGAAGCCCATCAATCGCTCTTACACCGATACCGAGTGGTTCAACGACGCGCGGACGTTTAAGCGGATTGCTTGGTTCATTATAAGTAGAGTAATGCGGCATTCGCCTTGGCAAAAATGATCCATCCAGCGGATTTCCAAGCCCATCGAGCACTTTACCGAGCAGCTCTGATCCGACTTGAACAGTCAAAGGTTTGCCTGTACCTACAACATCACAGCCCGGGCTAATGGACTGAAGATCACCAAGAGGCATTAATATTACTTTATTATCACGAAAACCAACGACCTCTGCCTTGATAGGTTTTGCGCCTTTGGAAGGATAAATAAAGCAAACATCGCCAATGCTCGCATCAGGTCCTTCTGACTCCACGGTTAGACCGATAACCTGAGTGACTTTGCCATTTACCCGAACGGGATCAAGCGGCTGCAAATGCTCAATATACTTAAGCACATCTAGATTATTCACTATCATAGGCTTGACCTCGTTCTTCGCCGCTATGATGAGCAAGATGTATTAATTCTTTTTTAATCTCAGCAAGCTGCGTGTCAATTCGAGCGTCTATGCTGCCAAATGAAGAGCGAATGACACAACCATTGTCTTTAACCGTCGAGTCAGGCAAAATTTGCAATTCCGCTTGAGAATCGATGGCCATATGAAGCTCTTCTCTAGCCGCTTGCACGAATGCAAGCTGTCCAGGTGCAACACATAGAGTAATAACTCCTTGCTCTCTGCGTCTAGACAATGATTTGCGAATGAGCTCGATTGCCATTTCAGGAGCCGTTGATAGCTGCTGCCCAATAATTTTTTCGGCAATCGCACAGCTTAGTTCAACAAGAAAGGGTTCTGCTTCCTGAATGATTTGTTCTCTCATTTGAAATGCAGTTTTTAGCACATCCGATGCTTCAGCCAGCTTTTGCTCCCAGATCTCACGCATTTCCTTTTCGGATTGCGCGGCTCCTTCGGCATAACCAAGCTCATAGCCTGATTGCCTGGATGCTTCTGATGCTGATTCATCTTCCGTACGTTTTTCGAGCCACCATACATCGATTTGCTGCTGTGTTTCAGCAAGAAGCTTTTCGCTTTCTTCTGCTGCATCACGCAGTCTCTCTTCTGCATATAGCTGAGCATCATTTAATATTTGATCTCGCAAAGTTATCGTTTCTTCATCAGGAACGGGTTCCATATCCTCTTCCTGATCCAGCGATTCATTGATTTCAAGATTCCGTTGATGCAGCCATTCGAGCTGCTTCAATTGATCAAGAGTAATCACACTCGAAGATTTGATCAAATTAGACAATGATATCGTCTCCTCCACCACGGGCGATGATGATTTCACCTGACTCTTCTAATCTGCGAATCGTAGCAACAATGCGTGTTTGCGCTTCTTCAACATCACGAAGCCGCACTGGTCCCATAAATTCCATTTCTTCTTTGAATGTTTCGGCCATACGCTTCGACATATTGCGGAAGATCGCTTCTCTAACTTCTTCACTTGCCACTTTAAGCGCAAGCTGAAGATCGGAATTCTCGATATCGCGAATGATTCGTTGAATGGAGCGATTGTCGATATTGACAATGTCCTCGAACACGAACATCCGTTTTTTGATTTCTTCTGCAAGCTCTGGATCTTGAATTTCAAGCGCGTCGAGAATCGTACGCTCCGTCCCGCGATCGACACCATTCAATATTTGAACGATAGAGTCGATACCGCCAGCATTCGTGTAATCCTGGGTAACGGTTGCGGACAGTTTTTGCTCAAGCACTCTTTCCACCTGCGAAATGACTTCTGGCGATGTGCTATCCATCAGAGCAATTCGCCTCGCAACCTCTGCTTGTTTCTCTTGCGGCAGCGACGAAAGAATGTGCGAGGACTGCTCCGATTGCAAATACGATAATACCAAAGCAATCGTTTGCGAGTTCTCATTTTGAATAAAGTTCAAAATTTGTGTAGGCTCCGCTTTTCTAGCGAAGTCAAATGGTCTTACTTGAAGCGTTGCCGTTAACCGGTTAATAACTTCAAGAGCTTTTTGTTCACCAAGCGCTTTCTCCAAAATGTCTTTGGCATAAGAAATGCCGCCTTGCGTGATATACTCTTGAGCCATACAGATTTGGTGGAACTCGCTTAAAATCGTTTCACGATCACTACTGTCCACTTTACGGACATTTGCGATTTCAAGTGTAAGCTGTTCAATTTCTTCATCTCTTAAATGCTTAAATATTTGAGAGGAAACATCAGGTCCAAGCGTAATAAGTAAAATGGCAGCTTTCTGTCGACCAGATAATCCTTGCATTGATTTTGACACATGAACCACCTCTATTCATCCACAAGCCATGTGCGAAGAAGGTTAACGAACTCATCCGGTTTTCGTTTGGCAAGTGTTTCAAGATTTTTTCTAGCCTGACTGTCGTTGTTGACACTTTCCAAATCAAGAGTTGGATATTCCACTTTAGCTGGAGCAACCAATTCAATTTCTTCCTCGGCAACCTTCTTGCGTCTGCGTGCTAACATGTAGATAAGTCCGCCAATGATAGCAAGAGCAGCAACACCAATTCCGATAATCCAAGGTGTTGATAGGAGGCTCGATTCCTTAGCAGAACTGCTTCCAGAAAATGTTCTTGCAATAAGAGCAACTTTTTTCTCTATCAATGCGTCATTGGTTACATCTTGACCAGAATCAGCTAGTTGTGCGCGCACCAATGCAGTCAAATATGTCATAATGGCCGTTCTGCTTGCTTCATCATTCATTTGTGACTGTTCAATGCCGATACTAATAGAAAGGTCTTTTAAAACAAATGGTCCGGATTCGATGTTGTTGTTGATTCGTGTCACATCATAATTCCGAATAGTCGAGTTCGATTCTGAAGAATTGCTGCCCGTCGCAGCCGCTTCGTAGCCTGGCACGTCAGTCTCTCCAGTTCCTGCAACACCGCCAGCGTCTCCGGAATTGCCAGTCGAAGTACTGTTATTCAGCTGTTCACTAATGATAATGCCGTTATTGTTGTTATTGTCTAGCGGCTTCACAACAGATTCTTGCGATGTCTTCTTATCGAAGTTCATGCTGCTAGAAACTTGAACGACTAAATTATCAGCTCCAACGATCGTTCCTAGAAACTGCTGGATATTTTTCTTGAGCTCAGCCTCGTATTTCCTTTGAATGACGAATTGGGACTCAACCGCATCTGAATTATTAGCAATCCCGCCAGCAACATCAGAGTAAATTAATTCGCCTTGAGGACTTGAGATCGTAATATCCTTAATTGCCAAATCCGGAACTGCTGTTTTCACCAAGTTGTAATAGCCGTCGATTTCCTTCTGGCTTGGACGATAGCCAGACACGAATTTCATCATAATCGATGCTGATGCTTGCTCCGCGTCTTCTGCAGAAAGAAATACACTTTCTTTTGGCAAGTTAACCAAAACCTTCGAACTGTCCACACCTTGCATCGCATTCAGCAACTGTTGAACTTCACCGTTCAAAGCATTCAAATATTTTACATTGAATTCATTTTCGGTTGTGCCAAACTGGCTTGAGCTTGCATTAAATGCTTCAAAACCAATGGAACCGTTTTGAACTAAACCTTGAGAACCTACATCTACCTTTATTCGTGCTGCATCTGTGCTCGGTACTGAAATGCTTTTCCCATTGTTGCTGAGCTGGTAAGGTATTCCGCTTCCGTCTAAGTAAGTCATAATAGCAGCTGCGTCTGTTGTATCCAAACCTTGAAAAGCAATTTCGTATTCCGTTCTCGTAAATACAATCGTTAACAAAATAATTGCTAACAATAGTCCACTAATAGATGCCCCCAACCAAATTTTTTGTTTTCTGCCCGTCTGGCTCCATAATTGTGTAAGCCTACCTCGAAACTGGGCGATTCTCTCGTTCACATTTTCACCTCACCCAAATACTATGCTAGGTCTTCATGATGGTTAAATTTGCATCCGCATCATTTCTTGATATGCCTCGACCATTTTGTTGCGGACTTGTGAGGTAAGCTGCAAACTTAGTTGCGCCTGCTCAGAAGCAATTAAAACCTTTGAAACGTCAACCTGACCTATTAAGTATTTGTCGTTAAGCTTATGAACGTTCTTTTCCTGATCACTTACATTATTAATTGCCGTTTCTAGATATTGACCAAATGATTGCGTCAATTGCGCCGGAGTCGCTTCTTGAACCGATTTAGTTTCAATGAGTTTGGTTGGCTGAACCGGGCTAAGCGACATCGCTTGTATCATCATTACTCCCCCAATACTTCATATGGAATTGTTAATCAATTACTTTCCTATTTCTAGTGCCTTAACAAACATTGATTTGGTAGCGTTTAGCGCGGTTACGTTTGCTTCGTAAGATCTTGTAGCTGCAATCATATCTACCATTTCCTTCGTTACATCCACATTCGGCATATTAACATAGCCGTTTGCATCAGCATCAGGATGCGTTGGATTATAAATGAGCTTGTTTGGCGATTGATCCTCTTTAATTCTCGTAACTTTAACTCCTTGAGCAGCGGAGTTTTCATTCATTTGCTGAGAAAGCACATTTGAGAAGGACTGCTGCAGAGGTTCAATGACAACCATCTTTCTCTTATACGGCTGGAATTGTCCATTTACAAAACTGCCTCTCGTCGTTTCAGCATTCGCTATATTAGAAGAAATTACATCCATCCGCAGTCTTTGTGCTGATAGAGCCGAAGCGCTGATATCAAACCCTGTGGACAATTTCATCGTTAAGCTCTCCCTTCAATCGCTGTGCGCATCATTCTTACCTCATGATTAATCTGTTGGACATAAAAGTTGTAGCTTAATTGGTTCTTAGCAAGCAAAGACATCTCACGATCGACATCAACATTATTTTCATTGTTGTTCATCGAAGTTGTTTCATCGGTAATAAGTTTGGGTATAGGTACATTAGAAGAACTTGCTCCAATAGCAATATGCTTTTGATTCGTTCGTTTGCCGATCAATTGCCCTTGCGTATTTCCCATGGATTGCTCTAATAATTCCTCAAACAAAACCTCTGACCGTTTGAAATGCGGCGTATCACCGTTTGCCACATTGTTAGAAATGACGCGCTGCCGCATTTCAGCTGCTTGAAGCGCACCTTCCATTCTTCCAAATGCTGCGCCATTCAACAAATTCACGTAGTTTCACCACTTTCACATAGGGGATCTTCTTAACGTATTCAACAGATTACTGCTCATTCCTTCTTTGTTCGACAGTAAATATTAAAAAAATGAGATACATGTGTCGATTTTTGCCGACATGATAATATTCAACAATTTCCTAAATTATTACAATAAGAAAAAAGCCCTATCTTTAAAATCAGATAGGGCAAAAATGGTCTAAACGTCCTATAATTATCGCTTCATCTTATCTAATTCTTGCAATAATTGGTGATTTAATATTTTAATGTATGTGCCTTTCATGCCTAATGACCTTGTTTCTATGACACCAGCACTCTCCAGTTTCCTAAGCGCATTTACAATAACTGAACGAGTTATGCCTACTCGATCAGCGATCTTCGATGCGACAAGCAAACCTTCCTTGCCATCAAGCTCCTCGAAAATATGCTCGACTGCTTCTAATTCGCTAAATGACAACGAACCGACTGCAACGGCAACGACTGCACGACTGCGAACCTCTTGCTCAATCTCATCCGCGCGCTCCCGTAAAATCTCCATGCCTACAATCGTTGAACCATATTCAGCTAAAATAAGGTCATCGTCATCGAAAGTACCGGACAAACGGGTCAGGACCAACGTACCTAGACGATCTCCTCCGCCAATAATAGGTACAACCGTCATAATTTCTTGATCACCTAACCGCGGAAAAGTTTCGTAAATTCCCGAATCAGGTTTCACATTCGTCATCGATTCCTGCATATCAAGAAACCGAACGTTGCTCTCTTGCGGAAAACGAAGCTCATCAGCTGATAACGTTCGCATGAAATCATGATCAAACGCATCTACTGCGGAGCATCCAAGTATTTTACCCCTCCGGCTGACGACAAACACATTGGTTTGAATCGTTGTACAAAGTACTTCTGCCATTTCCCTGAAACTCAGCGCTTTGCCAGCTGCGCGTTGCAACAACCGGTTCAGCGTTCTAGTCTTCGTTAGTAAAGTCATTCTAATGCCTCCCAAAACTCATAACAACTACAGTATATATTGACTCAAATCACGATTTTGCGCAATGCTTCCGAGTTTTTCTCGAACGTAATCCGGCGTAATCGTCATTTTTTCGAGCGACAGCTCAGGCGCTTCAAAAGATAGATCCTCCAGCAGCTTCTCCAAAATCGTATGCAAGCGACGTGCGCCAATATTTTCTGTATTGCGGTTAACATCTGCGGCAATAGACGCAAGCTCGCGAATCGCCTCATCCGTAAATTCGATCTGAATGCCTTCCGTTTCAAGTAGAGCTGAATACTGCTTCGTTAAAGCATTTTTTGGTTCTTTCAAAATGCTTACAAAGTCGTCCAAGCTAAGACTAGTCAGCTCTACCCGAATCGGGAAACGACCTTGAAGCTCTGGTATCAAGTCCGAAGGTTTCGCAACATGAAACGCGCCAGCAGCGATAAACAACACATAATCCGTTTTAACTGGACCATATTTTGTCATGACAGTTGAGCCTTCAACGATAGGCAAAATATCACGTTGAACACCTTCCCTAGATACATCTGGGCCAGATCCACGTGATGGGCTCGCAATTTTGTCAATTTCATCTATGAAAATAATGCCGGATTGCTCAGCTCTTGTAATCGATTCGGTAATGACATCATCCATATCGATTATTTTGTTAGCTTCCTCCTGAGTCAACACCTTGCGTGCTTCCTTTACAGGCAGCTTGCGCTTCTTCGGCTTCTTCGGCATTAATTGACCGAACAGCTCCTGCATATTCATGCCCATGCCCTCTGGACCCTGGCCTGAAAGCATATCCATCATATTAGGAGAGGAGTCCTCTACCTCAATTTCAATGATTTCGTTTTCCAGCTTGCCAGCCGCGAGCTGTTCTTTAATTTGTGAACGTTTTTGAAAAAGCGCATTTTCCACTTCCGGCTCTTCCTTTTGCTCTTCTGATTGCTGTTGATTGCCAAACAACATTTCAAATGGATTTTTTTGCGATTTGGCCTTAGCCGTTGACGGTGCAAGCAAAGAAACGATGCGATCATTAGCTAATTTTTCTGCTCTGTCTTTTACTTTTTCCGTTTTTTCTGTTTTCACCATACGTATAGCTGTTTCCACTAGATCGCGGACCATTGATTCAACATCACGGCCTACATATCCGACCTCAGTAAATTTCGTCGCTTCTAGTTTCACAAATGGTGCTTTAACCAGCTTTGCCAAGCGGCGTGCGATTTCCGTTTTACCTACTCCGGTAGGTCCGATCATCAAAATATTTTTCGGAACGATTTCATCGCGCAGCGTTTCATCGAGCAAACTTCTCCGGTAACGATTGCGAAGCGCAATGGCTACAGAACGTTTCGCTGGTTTTTGCCCAACAATATACTTATCAAGCTCCGCTACGATCTGACGTGGCGTCAGTGCATCATTTCCCATTATAAAATCCCTCCGATTTCTATTCTTCGCTAAGACTTTCCGAAGTTTGGCCTTCTATCCAAAATCCTGTTACTCGATTTATACGATCTCTTCAACAATAATATTATGATTCGTGAATACACAAATTTCTGCCGCTATTTCTAGCGATGAACGTGCGATATCCTTTGCTTCCATTTGAGGTGCATGACGCTGAAGCGCCCTTGCTGCTGATAATGCGAAGCTGCCGCCTGAGCCGATTGCTAGAATGCCGTCATCTGGCTCAATGATCTCACCGTTGCCTGAAATAAGCAGCAAGCCGGTTTTGTCCATAACGAGCATCATCGCTTCCAATCTACGAAGGACACGGTCTGAACGCCATTCCTTGGCAAGCTCAACAGCTGAACGCTGCAAGTTGCCGTGATGCTCCTCCAGCTTTGCCTCAAACTTCTCGAACAAAGTAATGGCATCTGCAACTGATCCTGCAAAACCTGCGACGACTTGACCGCGATAAAGCCTTCTTACTTTTTTAGCAGAGTTTTTCATGACCATGCTATTCCCAAAAGTGACCTGACCATCACCGGCAATTGCACCTTTTCCCTCATGACGAACTGCGCAAATCGTTGTAGCGTGAAATTGCATTTCCATTGCTTTGCCTCCTCAAGGTTCCAAATAATTAAATTGCCATGCCTTCATTACGCAATATTATTGCAAATGTTCCTTTTTAAATTGCTCAATACCTTCCAAAGCGCGATTCGCAATCATTTCGTTCTTTTCTTTTTTGCTGCGGATCTTCTTCTCAAGCGGTGGAAATAAACCGAAATTAGCATTCATTGGTTGGAAATGCTTGAAATCGGCTGTTGTAATATAATGAGCCATACTGCCAAGCGTAGTTTGCTCCGGCAATACGAGTGGTTCAAGATCTCGAGCTAATCTTGCAGCGTTGATTCCAGCAATCAAGCCGGAAGCAGCAGATTCCACATAACCTTCAACACCGGTCATCTGGCCTGCAAAAAATAAAGTCTCGCGGTTGTTAAGCTGATAGGTAGGCTTAAGCAAACGAGGTGAATTGATAAACGTATTGCGATGCATAACGCCGAAACGAACAAACTCAGCATTTTCCAGACCTGGTATTAATGAGAAGACGCGTTTTTGCTCTCCCCATTTGAGATGAGTCTGGAATCCAACCAAGTTGTATAATGTTCCTGCAGCGTTATCCTGACGAAGCTGAATTACAGCATGCGGCAGCTCACCCGTGTGCGGATTTACAAGTCCAACTGGCTTCATAGGTCCAAACAATACGGTTTGTTTGCCTCTGCTAGCCATAATTTCGATCGGCATACAGCCTTCAAAGTAGACTTCCTTCTCAAAATCTTTTACTTCTGCTTTCTCAGCTGTTGTCAGCGCTTCGTGGAAAATTTCAAATTCTTCTTCTGTCATTGGGCAGTTCAAATAAGCAGCCTCACCTTTATCGTAACGGGAAGCTAAATAAACCTTGCTCATATCAATCGAATCTTTTTCAACGATTGGCGCTGCAGCATCATAGAAATAAAAATACTCTTCGCCCAGCAGCTCTTGAATTTGTGAAGACAAGCCCGGTGCTGTCAGTGGGCCTGTAGCAATAACAACTATCCCGTCTTTCGGAATTTCTGTTACCTCTTCATTCCGTACTTCAACAAGTGGATGCTCATGCAGTCTGCGAGTAACTTCACCAGAGAAACCGTCGCGGTCAACCGCCAGCGCTCCTCCCGCAGGTACAGCGTGCTGATCAGCACAGCTTAAAATAAGCGAGTCTAGTCGGCGCATCTCTTCCTTTAATACTCCAACAGCATTTGCAAGACCATTAGAACGCAAGCTGTTGCTGCATACAAGCTCTGCAAATTGATTCGTATGATGAGCAGGTGTTTTTGTGACTGGACGCATTTCATACAAAACGACAGGTACTCCTTGTGATGCAATTTGCCATGCTGCCTCGCTGCCTGCTAGTCCTGCTCCGATGACGGTTACTTTTTGTGGTTGTGACAAAATATATTCAATCCTTTCAGATATAGTTCACGTAGGTTGACCTTTGGCGCTACTACCTTGCCTTCAAAGGTTTTTTTATTGTAAATTAATTATTTCAAACCTTCCAAAAATTTCAAACATTTTGAAAGTTGTAAAACTTTTCAACGTTTAACTTAAGAAGCTTTTTTGAGGTAGAAAGAATTTTTAAAATCCTTCTTATTTCTCAAAAATTTAAAAAC
>NZ_MRTD01000010.1 GCF_001956295.1 Paenibacillus sp. FSL A5-0031 | reverse complement strand
CCACTATATAGTGGAGCTTGAGGTCCTTTTTCTCGATGAAAGTAAGTTCTAAGTAGTGCTCAAAAAATCGCAAAATGACTTTTGAGACAGCCCTTTTTTTAGTTATATAAGAACTAAACTATTCAACTTTCGCATTGGTTTCGACTGCTGGAGAGCGTAGCCAGCAAATACAGGATAGCACAAGCCGACTACGAACAAATAGGGCTGCGCAAGGAACTTTCAATTCTTTTTTTAGTGAATGGAGAGATAATCGCATCAAGTTACCAAAAATGGTCATCGGTCTACCCTATTTATGCCGGATGGCAGCTTTTACAATGGTGGTACGCAGTAAGCAATAGCGTTGCCTGTCAACAAAGCGAGGCCATAACAGAGCATGGAGGGAGTTGCAAAATGAAGCTGTCACTTAGCATGTGGAGCATGCACAGAACCGTGAGAGAAAACGGATGGAAGGTGCTGGATTTTCTATCCTTTTGCAAGGATGAAGGGATTGAGGATGTCGAGCTGTTGAATGTGTTCTGGAAGGACGTTCTGGAGGAACTGCCAAGCGTGCTTGCATTTGTGAGAGATAATGGCATCAAGGTGTCCAGTTACGCGGTAGCCAATGATTTCGTCAAGGCAACCGAGGAGGAACGAGCAGGGGCGCTGAAGGAGATTACGGATGCCTACCCTGTTGCGAAGGTACTCGGAACAAACGTCATCCGCGTGTTCTCCGGCAACCTCAGCGACATTGCAACCTACGAAGAAGCGCTGGAGTGGATAGTGGATGGACTGAAAGAAGCTGCTGCGGTCGCTGAGAAGGAAGGCTTGGTTCTCTGTTTGGAAAACCACGGAAAGTTAGCGGGAAGCGGCGAGCAGGTCAAAACGATCATCGATCGGGTTGGTTCTCCAGCTCTGCGATCCACGTTTGACACAGGCAATTTCCTGCTCGTAGACGAGCATCCGACAGCTGCGCTTGAGACGCTGCTCCCTTATGTTTCGCATGTTCATTTCAAGGATTTTGAAATGCGTGAAGACGGGCGCTATAAGTCTCTCGGAGGCAAAGCTTTTGAAGGAATCAACCTAGGAGACGGCGATGTTGAATTGGAGAAAATCGTGAACAAGCTGGTGGAGAATGGATACCGCGGAGCGTTTGTTCTTGAATATGAAGGTGTAGGCAGCGAGGCGGAAGGCATTCGGCGCAGCTATGACTATTTTGCAACCATTATTTAACCCCAAAGGAGATAAGCGCATGGAACGAGAAGCAATAGCCGACATCGTAGTTGTAGGAGGAAGCACGGGAGGAGTTGCGGCGGCGCTGGCAGCGGCGAAGTCGGGCAAAACCGTTATCATGACCGAGGAGACGGATTGGATCGGCGGTCAATTAACGAGTCAGGCGGTTCCGCCTGACGAGCATCCCTGGATCGAGTCCTTCGGCTGCACCCGGAGCTATCGACGCTTTCGCGAGGATATCCGCGCTTATTACCGGGATGCTTTTCCACTCACGACAGCGGCGCGGGAGAACGAGCAGCTAAATCCAGGTGGCGGTACGGTCAGCCGTTTATGTCATGAGCCACGCGCCGCGCTTGCCGTTTTGGAGCGTCAGCTTGCTCCTTATGTACATAGTGGGCAGCTGACGATATTGCGCCGCCATGTTCCAGTAAACGCCCATTGCGATGGCGATGCCATCGTCTCGGTGACGGTTAAAAGCTTGGACAGCGGAAATACCGTGCTGCTGAAGGCTCCATATTTTCTCGACGCTACGGAATGTGGCGACCTGCTTCCGCTGGCCGGCGTTGAATACGTTACAGGTGCGGAAGCACGTGAAGAAACCGGGGAGCCTCATGCTGTAGAAGGAGAGGCGCTGCCGCAAGATATGCAGGGCTTTACTTATTGCTTCGCCATCGATTATCTGGAAGGCGAGGATCATACGATTCCAAAGCCAGAGCTCTATGATTTCTGGAAGGAATACAAGGCGGATTTCTGGCCGGATCGCCTGCTAAGCTGGACCGGCGTCAAGCCGGCAACGATGCAGCCGGTTCAGTACGGTCTGTTCCCTGGCGAAGGCGCTTTTTCGCTGTTCAAATATCGTCAAATCGCTGAGAAGGAGCACTACGCTCAAGGTACCTACAACAGTTCTATTTCGCTGGTCAACTGGCCGCAGAACGATTATTGGCTGGGCTCTATTATCGATGTGAAGCCGGAAGATAGGGAGCGTCACTTAAGCGAGGCGAAGCAGCTCAGCCTGTCGCTGCTTTATTGGATGCAGACAGAGGCTCCTCGCCCGGATGGGGGAAAAGGTTACCCTGGGCTCAGGCTTCGTCCCGATGTGGTGGGGACAGAGGATGGGCTTGCCATGTATCCGTACGTTCGGGAGTCGCGCCGAATCAAGGCGGAGTTTACGATTCTGGAGCAGCATGTTGCAACGGAAAGCCGTCCTGACGGCCGTGCGGAATATTTCTCGGATTCAGTGGGCATCGGCTGTTACCGCATTGATCTGCATCCCAGCACGGAAAATCAGCCCTATATTGATATATCGTCGCTGCCATTCCAGATTCCTTTGGGCAGTCTCATCCCGGTAAGAGTGAACAATCTGCTTGCTGCTTGTAAAAATATCGGAACTACTCATATTACAAACGGCTGCTACCGGCTTCATCCGGTGGAATGGAATATTGGCGAGGCAGCGGGCTATTGTGCCAGCTTCTGCTTGGATCGCGGCTTAACGCCAAGCGATGTCCGCTCTTCGGAGACAGAGCTTGCCGCTTACCAGAGGTTTCTGGCTGCAGAGGGCATCGAGTTGGCATGGCCTTCGCTGCGCGCAGTTTAAACTAAATTAACTAATGAGGTGAAAATCGCAATGAGCAATCCTATTCGAATTGGCGTAATCGGAGCTGGTTCCATATCAGAAATGCACTTTGGCTCCTACAGCAAAAACGTGGATGCCGTGCTGGTCGCTGTCTGCGACTTGAAGGAAGAACGGGCAAAGGCAAAGGCGGAGAAATATGACATTCCTAACGTTTACACCGATTACAACGAGCTATTGGCGAACCCCGATATTGATGCGGTCAGCATCTGTACTTGGAACAACACCCATGCGGAGATCAGTATCGCCGCTCTGAAGGCAGGCAAGCATGTGCTTTGCGAGAAGCCGCTCAGCAAAACGGTGGAAGAGGCACTGGCGGTTGAAGCAGCTGTTAAGGAATCCGGCAAGACGCTGCAGGTAGGATTTGTCCGCCGCTATGCCTCCAATACGCGGATTGTAAAAGCATTTTTGGACAATGGTGAAATCGGTCCGATTTATTACGCCAAAGCTTCATGCATACGCAAGCTGGGCAACCCTGGCGGCTGGTTCGCTGATGTGGAGCGCTCCGGCGGCGGTCCGCTGATCGATATCGGCGTTCACGTCATCGATCTATGCTGGTATTTGATGGGCAAGCCCAAAGTTAAATCTATTAGCGGCAATACCTACAACCGTTTAGGCAACCGCTCCAATGTGAAAAACTTGAAGTTCTACAAAGCTGCCGATTATGATGCAGCACTGAACACGGTTGAGGACATGGCCAATGCGCTGGTACGCTTTGAGAACGGGGCGTCGCTGCTGGTTGATGTCAGCTTTACGCTGCATGCGAAGCAGGACGAGCTGACGGTAAAGCTCTATGGCGAGAAAGGCGGCGTCGAGCTGGAGCCGGAGCTGACTTTAATTACAGAGAAGTATGACACGATTCTGAACGCCACGCCGCAAATTGACAATCTCTCATTCGAATTTGTGCAGGGCTTCCAAGACGAAATAAACTACTTTGTTGAAGTTTGCCAAGGGAAGAAAAACACGATCAGTCCAGTGCAGGACGGCGTTGAAATCATGAAAATACTTTGCGGCGTGTACGAGTCGGCGACTCTAGGCAAGGAAATCCATTTCGACTAGGGGAGGCGTGGAATCGGCATGTCTGTAAATATCAGAAATCCCATAGGCGTCATTGTAGACAGCTTTGGCGTCGGCGTTAAGGAAGGGCTGAAGAAGGCGAAGGAGGTTGGTGCGGAGGGGGTGCAAATCTATGCCGTTTCAGGCGAGATGGACCCTGCTAATCTGAACGCTGCCGCCCGCAGGGAGCTAAAGGCTTATATCGATTCATTAGGGCTGGAAATCAGCGCGTTATGCGGTGACCTAGGTGGCCATGGCTTCCAGGATAAATCCGTTAACGTGGAAAAGGTGGAGAAATCAAAGCGGATTCTCGATTTGGCGCTGGACCTCGGCACGACCATTGTAACGACTCACATCGGAATCGTGCCGGAGGACCGAGATGGAGAGGTGTTCGCTGTTATGCAGGAGGCTTGCCGCGAGCTGAATGAATATGCCAGCAGCATGAAGGCCTATTTCGCTATCGAGACCGGACCGGAGACGGCGGCCCATCTGAAGGGTTTTTTGGATACGCTAGGTGGCAGAGGGGTATCTGTCAACTTTGACCCTGCCAATATGGTGATGGTGACGGGGGATGATCCAGCGGAAGGGGTTCGCCTGCTTAAGGATTACGTCGTGCACACCCATGTCAAGGACGGCATACGTCGCAAGGTGGTAGATCCTCGCATGGTATACGGTGCGCTTGGCTATGAGCCGATGGATCATGCCAAAATTGCGGAGATGGTGAGCACGGGACAATTTTTCCGCGAGCTGCCGCTCGGCGAAGGGAATGTTGATTTCGACAGATACTTTACGGCGTTAAAGGAGATTGGATATAATGGCTATCTGACGATTGAACGCGAAGTTGGGGACCAGCCGGAGACCGATATACGCAAAGCGGTTCAATTTATTAAGAGCTACCGCTAGGCCCAGTTATTGAATCTAAGAATTAAGCGGGCGCTTGTTGGAAGTACATTGGAAATAACAGATTTATTCACATTTGCTGGATTGGACGTAAAGCGGTTGCTGGAGCGGCTATTGGAATAGGATGGGCTCAACAGCCTGCAAAGTTCGAATAGCCGTAAGGGCAGCCGCTTCTATTTATTCTAAAATATAGGAAAGTATATTCAATAGCGATATCCGCATTACTTTGTTATTTATGCAACCGCTTTAATTGATGTTCGATTTTGTGACGTGAAATGAAGGTGTGACTAATGTGTTATGCCTTTCCACTCTCGTTAGTTGTATTTCATGTTATTATAGTTAACATATTTTAGGTAGATAACAGTCAGTAGGTGGGAAGGAGGCTGCTTTTGCTGGTTATGCACCGAAGTCTAGCGCTTGCTTGAAGGAGAAGTTGAATAGGGAGTAATGCCGGATGCATTCCGGAAGAGATGGAGGGGGAGCTATGGAGCGCAAAAGGTTCAACTGTCGTATGATTGTTCGGATAATAGCGTTGTTAATGGTAGCTGCGACGGTGCCAAGCTGCAGCGAGTGGGAGAAATTGGGCGAGCCGCTGCCCACATCGCAGAGCCGCGTCGCGATTTCGATGGTCATTAACGATTTGGGCATGACATTCCCGGATGGTTCAGACGAAAACGATAATCCTTATATAAACTATATAAAGGAACGTACAGGACTGGATTTGCGGGTTAATATTCCCCCTCAGGAAGTTTACGAAGAGAAACTGAACGTCATTATGGCTTCCGGAAATCTCCCAGATCTCATTCACACCTTTAACCCAGTTTGGTTTGATGAATATGTCAAAAAAGGGGCTTTTACGCCGCTTGACGACTATATCAACGAATATGGACAAGACCTGAAGAAGTTTATTCCTGAAGAGGCGTGGGATCGAATGCGCTACGACGGAAAAATTTACGGCATTCCAAGTTTAACAGACGTGCAGGGCATCGAGTTGATGTATGTGCGGAAGGATTGGCTTGATGTTTTAGGGAAGCAGCCGCCTAGGACGCTGGAAGAATATTATGAAGTTATGCGTGCCTTTGCTAAGGAAGACCCTGACCGGAACGGGCTTAATGATACGATGGGCCTTATTTTGCTCGAGGACATGGGGCGGACTGCGCCGTTTTTTGGCGCTTTTGGTGTTCAATTGAACTCTTGGGTGGCGCGCGATGGAAAGCTGGTTAATGGCAGTACGCTGCCGGAGACCAAGCAAGCGCTCGCTTTCCTGGCAAAGCTTTACCGGGAAGGGCTGATCGATCCGGAATTCCCGCTTAACCGCAACAATGCCTTTATCGAAAAAATCGAGAACGGGAAGGTCGGCATGTTCTCCGCGACTTGGTATGATACGCGCGGACCCATCGCGGCAAGCAAAAAGAAAGATCCCAAGGCGGAATGGATTCCGCTGGAGTATCCCGTTGGACCGGAGGGGCACAGCGGCGTATATAACAAGGATTTAATCCGCGGTTACAACGTGGTGCCAGTTGGTAAGAAACATCCCGAAGAAGTGGTAAAGCTGCTTAATTTCATCGTGGGAGAGGGCAGGGAGACGTTGAAGCTTGGTTTTGAAGGTGAGATTTGGTCGATGGAAAACGGGAAAATGGTCACCGATTTTGAAGAGCATGACAAGCATTTGTACAGGGGCATCTACCAGTCGCTCGTCGATGTCATTGATCCTGTCATGGCTAAGGCTAGATTAGATTCGCTGGGCGACTTTCACTTATACGATAATTTGCAAATGATTGAACAAAATTTAATTAAAAACGAATTTTTCGGAATTCCCACACCGGCGATGAGCAAGTATGCCGGACATTTAGAGGAGCTTGAGAGCATTTTTACACAAATCGTGATGGGTATTGTTTCGCTGGATAAGTTCGACAGCTTTGTGGAGGAGTGGTACCGCGAGGGTGGCGCAGAGGTTACAGCGGAAGTTAATCAATGGTACGAAGCCCGCTTGAGCGCCGGAGGGGGGAGATAAGTATGAGAAATCCCGTCAAATGGTTTCGGGATCGCTTTTCCCGCAAAATCCAGTTTCGGCTAACCTGCTATTTTATGTTGATATTGCTGCCGCTCGTCTTGGTAAGCCTATTTGCCGTTGATCGCTCCCGCAGCATTCTGCATGACCAAGCGGTGGAGCGCTCCAGTACGGTACTGAATTCAGCTATGGACTATATTGATCTGACTTTGCAAAATGTGGAGGAGATTTCGACGCTGATTGCAACAGACCCTGTGTTTATTAAGCTGCTTGCAGATAACGGAGCGGAATTGTCGCCGCTCTCCATCGTCGATTTTTCGATGCTGCTGAAGCAGCTGTCGAATGTAAACTCTATTAATCATATCGTATCGCAAATATCCTTGTATCATCAGCCCTCCCATATGATGATTTCGACGAATTATGGAGGGAGAAGGCTGAGCAGCCCTGAGCAGCAGCAATGGCTTGAGAATACGGCCATTACTAGCGGGACGGAAATCACTTATCTGCTGGCGGAGGAGCCGATTGCGGGCAACGCGACCTTCGGCAGCTTAATTAATACCGATAGCGTATCGCTGCTGCGAACCATGGATTTGTACAACAACAATCGCCGAGCGGATGTAGTCATTATTACAGTGGACAAAAGCAAGCTGATCAATCTGATGAAATCGCTGCTCCCATCGCCTTCGGCTACCATTTATTTGCACAGCGATACCGGCAAATTGATTGCAGGGACAGGCAAGCTCGACGGCGCAGAGCATACGCTTGCGGAGGGCGGGGGCATGCCTGGCCTTCCCCGTACGACGGATGCGGAGATGACGGTGTCTATCGATTCGGAGTATTCCAAATGGCGGCTGACGCTGATTCAACCCAAAAAAGAGCTGTACGCCAAAACAGATCAGCTTCGATTGTATACGTTAGCTATTATTTTCGTCAGCGTCCTTCTGGCGCTGGGCATATCCTGGCTCGTTTATATCGGTATCGCTTCTCCGGTAGATAAGCTGTTCAAGGGCATGAAGCGTCTGGGTACGGGAAATATGAATGTGCATCTGGAGAATACGCGGCACGACGAGCTGGGTTATTTGACGGAAGCGTTTAATCGGATGGTGGTAGACCAGAAGCGGCTAATTGAAGATCATTACGAGCAGCAGCTGAGGCTGGCCAAGACGGAGCTTCAATTTTTGCAAACCCAGATTAACCCTCATTTTTTGTATAATACGCTGGATTCAATTAACTGGACAGCTAAAAATTACGAGGCGGATGAAATTAGCGAGATGGTGCTGAATTTGTCGCGATTTTTCCGGCTAAGCCTGAACAAGGGCAAGGATGTATTTACGATTGACGAAAGCTTGTCGCATCTGCATTATTACATTCGCATTCAGCAAATTCGTTATTTGGACAGCTTTGAGGTGGAATACGACATTCACGAGGATTGCCGCCCCATCCCGATTCTGAAGCTGCTGCTGCAGCCGCTTGTGGAGAATGCTATCCTGCATGGGATGGAAGGGAAAACGGAAGGCGGAAAACTTGTTATCTCGGGCCGAATAAAAGATGGAGAGGCCGTTCAGGTCACCGTTAGCGACAATGGTTCAGGGATGAGTTCGCAGCGGCTAGCCTACATTCAAGAAGAAATGAAGCGGCTGGGGCGGCGCGAAGCGAATCTGTTTTCGCTGGAGGACGAGGAGACGGGCGACCTGTTCGGCCTTCGCAATGTAATGACCCGCATTAAGCTTTATTACGGCAAAGAAGCTGAGTTGATCGTCGAAAGCGCGCAAGGACATGGAACCTCGGTCACCATTTCGCTGCCGCTGGATCAATGCAAGGAAAGTTTTCGTGCTGTAACTCACCATACTCTGGAAAAAGGGGAGCGATCCGCATGAATTTAATGATCGTTGAGGATGAACTGCGGCTTAGGTTGGGACTCGCTAATAATATTCCATGGGAGGAGCATGGCATTGAGGTCGTCGGACTGGCTGCCAGCGGGGTAGAAGCGCTGGCGTTGATCGAGCGGAAGCGACCCGATATCATGCTGATTGATGTCCAGATGCCGGAGATGGATGGGCTGACACTGGTGAGGAAGCTGAGGGAATATCCAGACAACGGCGTACAGCTGAAACTGATTATATTAAGCGGACATGACAACTTTGGCTTCGCTCAGGATGCTATCGCTTTAGGGGTTTTCCAGTATTTGCTGAAGCCCGCGGCTGAAGAGGAAATATTGGGCGCCGTACTGGAAGCGGCAAAGCAGCTGCGAGACGAGATGGAGCAGTGGCGCGAGCAGGCAGAGCTGAAGGTGAAGTGGCGTGAGCATCTTCCCCATTTGCAAAGCAGTTTTATTCGGCAATGGGCAGCAGGCGACTACGACGATAGCGAGGTGCTGCGAAGAGGTGCGGAATATCAGATTGAGCTTGAGGAGTCTGACCGGATCGCAGTTGCGGTGGTGGATATTGACCCGCTTCCGCAAGGGGATGGCTGCTTTCGCGCGGAGGATGCTCCAATGTGGCGTTTCTCTTTGCAATGTCTGGCGAGAGAAATGCTGCCCGCTTCCTGTTGGGTGTGCCCTGATCATCAGGGGTACACGCTCCTTGTTTTTGTGCTGCGGCGCGAGGAGGAGCCGGGTGACAGCGCCTTGCGTGTACAGGCCTCGGTCGTTCAATTGTTATCGCGCACCCGGGAGACGCTTGGGCTGACAGCGAGCGCAGGCATTTGCGCTGCGGCCGGAGGGATTGGCAGCATGAGCGCGCTGTATGCCGAAGCTTGCCGTGCCTTGCAGGAGCGTATTGTATACGGCTGCGACATCGCCATTCCTTACCGCGAGATTGGCCGTAAGGAACAGGGGGTTCAGGTACAGCAAGGGCTGGAGAAAGCGCTGGAGATCGCATTGGAAACCGCTGACGAGGCCAAGGCGCTGGAGGCGCTGCAAGGATTGTGGGACAAAAGCCTAGAGTCCGTGGAGACGGCGGAAGAAGTCCATGAGGCTGTTCTTTATTTGAGCAGCCTGTATATTCGTATGATTCAGAAGCAGGGCTGGCGAATTGGCTGCGTGGCAGGAGAGGATATGATTTATTTCGAGAACATCAGGCTGCTAGCGACGAAGGAGCAGATTCGGGCCTGGCTGGTCCGCTTGACTGGCCGCATCTGCGATTACCTGCAGCAGCAGCGGAAAACGACGAGCAATGGAGTGGTACGCTCCATTCTGTCTATCGTCAATCAGGAAATCGATCAGGATATTACGCTGCATACGGTCGCAGATCGCCTTTTTATCAATTCATCTTACTTAAGCCGGCTGTTTAAGCAGGAGACAGGAGTACCGTTTTCGGCCTATGTGCTGGAGCGCAAGATGGAACGGGCCAAATCCGTTCTGCAGAATGGGGGCAAAGTGTACGATGCCGCTCGTCTCGTGGGCTACCGGGATGTGAGCTATTTCACCAAGGTGTTCCGTAAATATTGGGGCGTCAACCCAGGTGGAGTTAAAGCGTGACAGCTGCGCCTAATTATGCTGGCGTGCAATAACCAAAAAATTAAAAAGACAAAACCGCTTTCAGTTATAGAAAGCGGTTTTGTCTTTTTTTATGCCGATTACGTTCCTTTGTGAGGAAATCAAACATCAAAGTACCAGAAATAGTAATGGCATTACTCTACCAACCCTGAGCGCTGGATACTACAATTTTAGGTAGAAAGCATCAAATCGAGGGGGAATACGATGAAAAGCGCAACGGCACCACTGGATAAGCCCCAGGCTAAAAGCAATTATGTCAAACGGCTTGCTGCCGATGTCAAACGGGATTGGGATTTATATGCACTTCTTGTCCCTGGAATTTTGTTTCTTTTGCTCTTCAAATATGCCCCGATGTATGGCATTACAATCGCCTTTAAGGATTTCAATATCTTTGATGGCTATGACGCTAGCCCGTGGGTGGGATGGAAGCATTTTGCCAAACTGTTCAACTCTCCCGATTTTCTGCATGTTTTTCAAAACACCGTTATTATCAGTTTTCTGAAGATCGGTATCTTGTTCCCGCTGCCGATTCTCATTGCCCTGCTGTTGAATGAGATCAGGCGGATGTTGTTCAAGCGTGCGATTCAGACCGTTATCTATTTGCCGCATTTTCTGTCATGGGTTATCGTAAGCGGTCTATTTATTGACATGCTGTCCAGCAACGGCGGTTTGGTCAACAAGGTAATGGGTATGATCAGCATGGAGCCGATCTCGTTTTTCCTAGACAACAGCGTGTTCCGAGGTGTTCTGATTACTTCAGCGGGCTGGAAGGAGACTGGGTGGAGTACCATCGTGTATCTTGCAGCATTCGCCACAATTGATCCCGGCTTGTACGAAGCAGCCAAGATTGACGGAGCGGGTCGGATGAAGCAGCTGTGGCACATTACGCTGCCTGGCATCGCGCCCATTATACTGCTGATGTTTATTCTAAGGCTGGGCAGCATTCTGGAGGCTGGCACAGAGCAAATTCTCGTCATGTACAATCCCACGGTATACAAGGTCTCTGATGTCATCGGCACCTACGTATACCGAATGGGCCTCGGCAATCAGGATTACAGCTTCACGACTGCTGTTGGCGTATTTGAATCCGTTATTGCCTTCACGCTCGTCTTGGCGGGCAACGCGCTTAGCCGCAAATACCTGCAACGCGGGATTTGGTAACTGAAAGGGGAGATTGCTGTGACCGTGAAAACATCATTTTCAGAGAAGCTGTTCAATTTCTGCAACTATTTATTTTTCATACTGGTAGGTCTGACGACGCTGCTGCCCTTCGTTAACCTGATCGCCAAATCGTTCAGCAGCGAAGCGGCGGTCATCTCCGGCAAGGTTAATTTGCTGCCTGTTGGCTTTCAGACTGGGACATACATGTATGTGCTCAAGGATTCCATGTTTCTTAACTCTTTAAAAAATTCGATTCTTTTGGCCATTGTGGGGACGGCGTTAGGATTATTCCTCACGACCATTACGGCGTATCCATTATCTCGCGTTCAGCTTCGAGGCAGAAAATGGTTTCTGCTGATGTTTATTTTCACAATGCTGTTCAGCGGCGGCCTGATTCCTACCTACCTGCTCATGCAGAATCTTGGACTGGTCAATCAGTTTCCTGTTCTATTCCTGCCGGCGGCCATCAACGTGTTCAACATGCTGATTATCAAAAATTACTTTGAAGGGCTGCCGGACGGGCTGGAGGAGTCCGCCAAGCTGGACGGAGCAAGCAACATCCGAATTTTATTCTCCATTGTTTTGCCGCTGTCGCTTCCTGTGCTGGCAACCATTGCTCTATTTTTCGCGGTGGCGTTCTGGAACGACTATTTTACATCGATGATCTACATTACCAATCAGGATTTCAAACCACTGCAGCTGTATCTGAAGGAACTGTTGGTTTCCTCCAGCAGCGAGTTTTTGAAGGATAACGTGGACGCGGCGCTGAACATAACGCCACAATCCATTCAGGCAGCTTCAATATTGCTGGCTACGCTGCCGATCCTGATGGTTTATCCGTTCTTGCAAAAATATTTTGTCAAAGGTGTGCTGGTAGGTTCGGTTAAGGGTTAAACCTATCGGCCATGAAAGGCGGTGATGCTGTCAGCTTGTCATGATAGCGAGCAATGGAAGGGTAATGAAGTTTGACTTTAAAACACATATTCGGGAGGGTACTCTATGAAAAAAGGTTCTTGGTTGGCCATAGTCCTTGTATTTGCTCTTGCTCTTGCCGCATGCGGCAACAATTCCACTCCGGCTCCGGGCAGCGGCTCAGGGGGAGATGGCGAAGGCAATCCTAACCTCACGATGCTGATGCAGTACAGCCTGTTCGATCCGAACGCAGACCCGGTTGCTAAAAACATAGAAGATGCGACCGGCTACAAGGTTACCTATGAAATGCTTCCGGCGGAAAGTGCCGACGAGAAGCTGAACTTGATGGTTGCGAACAAGCAAAACTTCGATATCATGAAGCTGGGTTCTGCTCAGTTCTACAAGCTGGCAACAGCGGGCGCGCTGGAGCCGCTGAATGATCTGATCGAAAGCCATGGCCCTAACATCAAAGCGGCGATTAAGGAAGATTCATGGGAAAGCGTTACGATCGACGGCAAAATCTATGCTATACCGGAGACTGGCTCTGGCATTAGCGTAGGCGAGGAGCTCGTTGTCCGTCAGGATTGGATGGAAGAACTGAGCTTGAAAAACCCGACAACGCCGGATGAGCTGTATGAGGTGTTGAAAGCGATCAAGAAAGCCAAAAATATTGTACCGTTAACGGGTTCAAAGGATTCCATCTATGGAGATATTGCAGCAGCATTCGGCGTGCTGAACGACTGGAACGATGTGGATGGCAAGCTTCTGCATAAAGCAGAGCTTCCGCAGATGAAGGAATTTTTGGCTTATATGAACAAGCTGTACAGCGAAGGGCTGCTGGATTCGGAAATGCCAATCAATACGAGTGCGAAAGCGATTGAGAAGTTTTCCAGCGGCAATGCCGCAATGATCAAGCTGGCTTGGTGGAGTGCTTCTAGCGCAGAAGCCGCTCTTGTCAAAAACTTCCCTGAAGCCAAAATCGGCATTATTCCTTACTTAGTTGGCAAGGATGGCAAATCATCGATTGGCGTTAACCTGGCAACTACTTGGTTTATAGCGATACCGAAAGTTTCCAAGCAAAAGGAGCATGCGATCAAGCTGCTCGATACCAAGCTGAAGAAGGATATCTTCATAAAGCTCGCCATTGGCGAGGAAGGCGTTCATCACGAAGTGAAGGATGGCAAATATTATCCCATTCTGCCTAAATTCAATGATGACTTAACCAATGCAAGCTCCTACATGACCGGGGTTAATGAATATGATTATCCAGCTTACTGGCAGGCGCGCGTTCGGAAGGACCCTGTGCTGCAAAGCTACTATGAGGCGTTTCAGGAAAACGCGGCGAAAGGCAATATTGTCGTTGATCCGATGTCGATTGCGCCGCCGATCGATGCGGTATCCAAAAACAAGCAAAAGCTGACGAAGCTGCTCGACGACACGGTGCTAATGTATATCGCAGGTGCGCAATCTAGAGACAGCTACGATACCTTCCTGACGCAATGGATGGCCGAAGGCGGCGCAGAATCCGTCAAGGAAGCGAACGAGTGGTATCAAACCATTTCAAAATAAAGGCTTGCCTATAGACGTAGGCTTGATGGCAAAGGGGCAGCTGCGAATCGCAGGTGCCTCTTTGTCGCCCAGGCGAAATGCCCGGCATAATTGACTGAGGGGGAACAGAAATGAACGAATCATTTAAGCCGACTAAAGGCAGTGAGGTTGATATGCTTGCTATCGATGCCCAAGTGGAAGCTGCGCCGGAGGATATTACAATTACATTAGAAGGGCAGCGGCATGCTATAACAGCAGTCAACACCATTCCGGTGGCCGAAGAGTGGCTTGTCTTGTTTACAAGCACATGGGGGGAATCGGTTACTGTTCCTGAGAATGGCGTTGCGGTGCAGGTGGGGGCAGGCGGCTTGGTTTTGCGTGTCGTTAATGAAGCGCCTGTCGGCTTTGCCCCGGCCTGGTCGGGTCCAACGATACTAAACATCCCTGAGGATGGTTACGTACTTGTTGCCCTTGATCCTTTGTATGCTCCGGAAAACAGCCGCTTCTTTTTGTCTACCTGCTTTAGAAAAGGAGATCGGATCAAGCTGCGCAAGGACGGTGCGGTGACTGATCATCACGGGCTGGCAGGCGCTGCTGATCATGAAATCAGCCTTTATTTGAACCATCCATCCGTTTATTCGGAAACGCAGACTGTAACCACGGTTAGCGGTATTGTGAGCGGCGGCAATGCGGGCGAGTTTCCGGTGCTAACGGTTAATGGTGAAGCTGCTGTGGTAGACGAGCATGGTGCTTTTGCCCATACGCTGAAACTGGCGCTTGGCGTAAACTTTGTTGATGTGGAGATCAAAACGTGGAACGAAACATCAGTTGCTCGAAGCTTAGCTATTTTTTCTAAGAGCCGTGCTGAGAGCAAGCAGAGGACAATCCTTTGGATAGATCAGAGAGCCAACAGTGGGAAGCTGCAGTCTGCGGACGCGGTAAGAAAACTGCTGGAGCGTGCAAAACATGCAGGCGTTACGGATATTGCGCTTGACGTTAAAGGGGTGGAGGGTTACGTTTCTTACTTCAAAAATCCGCTGACGAGCCGTCCCCACATGAGTGAATTGGTAAACGCTGGGCAGAGTATTCCTTATCCAAAGCTGGATTTGCTGCAGATTTTTATAGAAGAGGGGCATCATCTTGGTCTAGCTATTCATGCATCCATGAATGTATTTGCAGAAGGCTCCATTGTACGTGGTCAATATGCGATTCTAAATGAGCATCCTGAATGGGAGGAAATGGTTTACAAGCATCAGGATAAAGGTGTGATCAAGCGGCAGCGAGACAGCTCGGCTCCGGGCTTGGTTGCGTTTGCCAACCCGCTGCATGAGAAGGTGCGCGAGCATCAATTGGCTGCTTTCCGGGAAGTGATTGCCGGCTATCAGGTGGACGGCATTATTTTGGACCGGGGCAGATACGACAATGAAACGGCGGACTTCAGTCCTTTGACACGAAGCCGCTTTGAGGCTTATTTGGCGGAAAGGGGCAAGCGGCTTCATCGTTGGCCTGAGGATATATTCGATTACGAAGGCAATACGAGAATAGATGGTCCGTTGATTTTGGACTGGTGGGCTTTCCGTGCAGGCGTCATTACCACTTTTGTTGCGGAGGTCAAGGAGATAGTGGACGGTCATAATCGACAGACGGGAAGCGATGTTTTGTTATCTGCCTACGTGGGGTCTTGGTTTGATACCTATTATGTCAACGGTGCAAACTGGTCCAGCCCTGATTTTCAATATGACAGCCGCCTACTATTTCAGGAGGGCTCCGTCTATACTAAGGACTACCGAGACACTGGCTATGTCCGGCACTTGGATTTCCTCATGATTGGTACCTATCAGGATACGCTGGCCGAGGTGGAGAAATATATGGCGCTTGGCAACATTGCCACAGGTGGAGAAGTTCCGGTATATGCGGGCATTTCTCTTAATCAAATGAATAGCGTCGAGCGGCAGGGTGAGGTATTCCATTCGGCTTTCCGGTACTCAGACGGGATAATGCTGTTTGACGCCTCGCATGCCGATTGGGATATGCTTAATCAGTCTTTAAAGAGAGCGTAAAGGATAGGTGATGGTGGCGCACAGGCAGCTTCTTTAGAAACCTCCCAACATATGGTATGATGACTAGCATAATGCGAAGGAGGAACCATATGAATCTAGCGAATAAAATAACGATTGCTCGTATTTTATTAATACCTGTGTTTATTTTATTTTTCCCCATATACCCCGAGTGGTTAATCAACAAATCAGAATTTTTTCTACATATAGATACCTATGGCATTTATTATGCCGCAGCATTATTTATACTCGCTTCAGCGACAGATAAACTAGATGGACATATTGCAAGAAAATATAATCAGATTACGAATCTTGGCAAGCTGCTCGATCCGCTGGCAGACAAGCTGCTAATATCCGCCGCGTTAATATTAATGGTAGGCGAGCAGATGATTTACAGCTGGATCGCAGTTGTGATTATCGGAAGAGAGATTATTATTACGGGCATTCGAATTGTTGCCTCATCTCAAAAAATTGCCTTGCAAGCCGACCAATTCGGCAAAATTAAGATGGTCTTTCAAGTTGTTGCGATTTCAGCGGTGTTGTTAAACCATCGTCCGCTCAGCTTTTTGACAGCGATTCCTGTTGATCAAATTTTGATGTGTGTTGCCTTAGCGTTGACCATCCTATCAGGAGCTAACTACATCAAAAACAACTATCGCTTGCTGCAGTAGAAATAAGAGTAGAGTAGAACGATTAAAATACAGCGGCAGCGATGGACGAGATGAAACAGTCCAAGGCTGCCGCTGTTTTAGTAAAAGCTCGTTTTCCTTCTAAGCATTCCTATACATTTGTGACTCGGGCTTGATGCCAACGCTAACGGACATAGAATCCGCTATTCTTCATAATTTGGGCTTAATTTGAATCTAACGGACATAGGATCCGCTATTAGGTCGAAATCGTGTTAAATCATAACGATTGGAGCCTAATAGCGTACCCTATGTCCGTTACTTCTGCAAAAAGAGGAAATCGAGGCAAATAAGGCATCTGATGTCCGTTATTTCTATCATCGCCGATTTCGTTATCTTGCGATTATATTCGGTAATCAAAACATACAAAGCCCGATGAGGTATAGTAAGAATATACAGCTATTTATTTCGATTTACAGGGGGCGAGCCGTCTGCAAACGATACAAACAAAGCTTTTTGACTATGGGCAAGCAGAGATCGATTATTTGAAAAGCGTAGATGAAGCGCTTGGTGCTGCCATGTCTCGGCTCGGAAAAGTCGAACGCATCATTATGCCTGACTTATTCACTTCACTCGTTTATGCGATTGTAGGCCAGCTGATCTCAGCTAAAGCAGTACACACCATATGGGAGCGAATGCAGGTGCGGCTTGGCGAAATATCCCCTTCGAACATAGCTAATCAAACGGCAGATTATATTCAAAGCTGCGGGATAACGATGAAGAAGGCTGTTTGCATAAAAAGCATTGCGGAATCGATTGTACAAGGTGAAATCCGGCTGGAAGAGCTGAACCGCTTATCGGATGCAGAGGTAATCAAGCAGCTGATGTCCTTAAAGGGAGTTGGCAAGTGGACGGCTGAAATGCTGCTCATTCATGCGATGGAGCGCCCAGATGTCGTGAGCTGGGGAGATATTGCCATTCGCCGTGGGATGATGAAGCTGTATGGTCTTCAAGATTTAACCAAAGAACAGTTCGATACCTACCGGCTAAGGTATTCCCCCTATGGTTCAGTGGCTTCGATTTATTTGTGGACCTTGTCAATGGAGTAAGCTAAAAAGGAGCAACAACATGGAGAAAACAATAAAAGAACAGCTCATAGCATTGAAGGAAGACGATTTTCAGAAATTTACGGCTGCGCTTATTCCTACAATAAATAATGTATTAGGCGTTCGCCTGCCGAAGCTTCGCCAGCTGGCCAAGTCGATAGCAAGCGATGACTGGCGTACCTATTTAAAGGATGCGGATAGCGAGTACTTTGAGGAAGTGATGCTGCAGGGGATGGTTATTGGTTATGCTCAAGCGGATATCACAGAACGCTTAAACATTGTCGCTGAATTTGTTCCGAAGATAGACAATTGGTCAGTCTGTGACAGCTTTTGCAATGGACTGAAATTTACAACGGACAATAAGTCAGCGGTATGGGATTTCATACAGCCGTATTTGGTATCTGACAAAGAGTATGAGATACGCTTTGGCGTCGTTATGCTGCTTGGCTATTATATTGAAGAAACTTATATCGAGCGCCTCTTGCAGTTGCTTGATCAGACGAAACGAGAGACGTATTACGTCAAGATGGCGGTAGCATGGGCATTGTCGATTTGTTATATTAAGCAGCCAGAGGCTACTATGAATTATTTGAAAAGCGGTGCTAATTCTTTAGACGATTTCACCTACAACAAAGCTCTGCAAAAAATAATAGAATCATACCGCGTCGATCAAGAAACCAAAATCATAATCCGCGGTATGAAACGAAAAAAAAGCTAAGGCTCAAAGCCTTCCTGGCTTACATAAATGCGATCATCGGAAAAAACCTGCTTGAACCGCTCGTATACGACGCGATAAGCAGCCGGATGATACCATTCCTCAAGACCTAGCTGCTCATACAAAGCATTGATGCCTAGTTGTCGCGTTCGTTTTCCACTGCTTCCGTCACCCATAAAATAATCGTCTATGCAGATGCGGTCAACGAGCGGTCGCAGTATTTCGGCGAATTGCTCACTGCTTGGCAGCATGGGGGCAATCGTCGCTTGAGTCGGAACGCCCGCATCATCTAGCAATTGAAGCGTCTTTAGCCTAGCCTTAATCGGAGGGGCATTCGGTGAAAAATGTTTTCGAATGTCCTCGCGATCTGTTTCCACTGTCATACTGACGCGAACCTTCTCTCCAAGTCGCAAGAGCAGATCAATATCCCGCTGAACAAGCGGGCTTCGCGTTTGCACGAACAAAAAATCAGGAGGATCATCAACCATCACCTCGAGCAAGGAGCGAGTAATTTGTTCCTTATATTCAATCGGCTGATAGGGATCAGTGCTGGATGACATAAAAATAGTAACCGGACCTTTAGACTTTTCTCTTAAAAATTGTTTGCGAAAAACTTCAGCAGCATTTTTCTTAATATCGACCCATGTTCCCCATTCGGCGCCTCGAAATAAAGAAACAGGCATTTTCCGCACATAGCAGTAGGAACAGCCAAACGTACACCCTGTATAAGGATTTAAGGAATGGCTGTAGCCGGTAAGAAAGCCGGTTCCTTTATTCAATAAGGTTTTGGGCTGTGTATAGAAATATTCGATCGTCATATTAGTGTTTTTCCAGCTGAAGCAGCTTGGTTTTCATTTCTATGCCGCCGCGGTAGCCAGTCAGCGATCCGTTCTTTCCAATGACGCGGTGGCAGGGAATTGTAATTAAAATCGGATTGGCGCCAATCGCCGTGCCCACAGCGCGAACGGCTGCTGGCCGCTGGATTTGATGGGCGATATCGGAATAAGACTTCGTTTCCCCATAAGGTATTTCGCAAAGTGCTTTCCATACTTCCTGTTGGAAGGCTGTTCCTTGATAGTGGAAGGAAATGCTGAATTGCTTGCGGGAACCTTGAAGGTATTCAGCTATTTCAATTGTATAAGGCTGGAGCAGCTCAACATTCTCTAGTAAAGGGCTGCCTGGATAGCGGGTATTTGCCCATTGGACCAGCTCGTCTATCGGTTCATTCTGAGAGCCGATAAAACAAAGTCCTTCCGTTGTGGCTGCAATGTATAGGCTCCAAGCCTCGTGCGTGAGCAATGTCCAATAAATGGGTGGTTTACTGTGTTTGGTCATTCGAATCAGCCTCCTGTTTGTGCAATTGCCGATAGGCTGCGGGTGTGCAGCCCGTCTTCTTTTTAAACAACGTTACAAAATACGGCGTGTTGCGCATGCCGACGCTTGAACCGATCTCTGAAATGGACAAATCGGATGATGTCAGCTGCTCCTTCGCTTTATCGACTCGTAATTGCTGTATATATTCAACTGGTGTCATGTGTTTGATTTTTTTGAAGGTCCGATGCAGGTGATAGGGGCTGCCGTGACATTGATCGGCAACGACTTGTAAAGTTAAGTTGTTCATATAGTTTCTGTCGATATATTCGGCAGCCAAATGAATCCATTCATCATCAGGCAGGCGCATCCCGGTAGGCTTGCATCGTTTGCATGGGCGAAAGCGGGCAGATAAAGCTTGCTCGGCCGTAGAGTAGATAGCAATATTTTCTTTGTTGGGCGGTTTGGATTTGCAGGATGGCCTGCAAAATATACCTGTCGTTTTCACTGCGTAAAAGAAGATTCCGTCATAAGCAGCATTGTTGTTTAAGATGGCATGCCACCTTTCCTCGGTCAATGTTTCTGAGTGTTGTTTCTCCATTTTGCTCACCTCCATCATTAGTATAACCTCGAAAGTGAACGTATGTACGCATTTTAGAATGTAAAAGCAAGATAACGAAAGCGGGATGATGAGAGGGTAGACTTTGATCCTGACGTGCAATCGCGTAAAATAGAAGGATCAATGCTGCCAATGGAGGAGAGCTTATCGAAGCTAAAGTAATAACATTACCTTTATTACATGTTGTAGGTTATCGTATTGAAGCTAACGTAGCAGAGTTTGAGTCTGGTCTTGGCAAGGATACTTATCGTTTACTCGTTGAAAGAAAAGCGGAAATTATGAATAGAAAAAATGAAAATGTGATGTTAATGCAAATCTACCCCATGAATGATGATTTTGACCCACAGGTCGATCGGTTTACGAATCTGATCTGTTATGAGGTAAGTGAACAAGCTGATGTTCCAGTAGATATGACTAGTCATACCGTGACTGAAAGTAAGTATGTTACATACAAGCACAAAGGACTTGAATCCGAGCTAAGTCGTTCGTACGGCTATGTTTATGGCGATTGGATGAGTGAAACGGGAAATGAACCCAAAGATTACGATTTTGAAATTTGGGATGAACGATATCAACCCGAAAGTCCCGATAATGAAATTGATTTGTATATTGCATTGAAGTAATGAGAGGTTATAAAAAAATATAGCTTTAAAAGGAGCACAATATCATGTCATTGCCACTTTCGAAACAGCTTAATCGGGATTTTATACTTAGCCAGCTTGAAGCTTTACTGAACATTCCAAGCCCTAGCGGGTACTGTATGGACATTGTGAAGCATCTAGGAGTGGAAGCAGAGAAACTTGGCTATTCGCTCGAAATAACGCCAAAAGGCAACGGAATGATAACCATTCCAGGCGTCAATTCAGAGAAGGTGATCGGCATAACCGCGCATTTGGATACGCTTGGAGCGATGGTTCGTTCGATCAAGTCGGATGGGAAGCTTCGCTTCACGTCGATCGGGGGCTACAATATGCAAACGGTCGAAGGGGAATATTGCGTTATTCATACGCGTGACGGCCGGAAATATGAGGGAACGGTGTTGTCTACGAAAGCCTCTGTACATGTATACTCCGATTCGCGGGAGTGGAAGCGCGAAGAAGCGAATATGGAAATTCGTATAGATGAGCTGGTGAAAACCAAAGCAGATACAGAGGGGCTGGGCATTTCCGTAGGCGATATCATTTCGTGGGAGCCGCGAGTGCGCATCTTTCCGAATGGCTGGGTGAAGTCACGGCATTTGGACGATAAAGCAAGCGTAGCAGCGCTGCTTGGATTAATGGAATGGTTCAAGCGTGAAGGGAACACACCTGCACATACACTCAAGCTGATCTTCTCGACCTACGAAGAGGTGGGACACGGAAGTTCTTATATTCCTGAGGATATAACGGAGATGATTGCGGTGGATATGGGAGCGCTGGGAGATGATCTTTCTGCGACAGAGCAGGATATATCCATTTGCGCCAAGGATTCGACTGGACCATACGATTATAATATGACGACTAAGTTAATTGAATTAGCCAAACGTGAGAACCTAGCTTATGCAGTAGATATTTACCCGCACTATGGCTCCGATGCATCGGCTGCGCTGCGCGGCGGAAGCAATATTCGTGCGGCACTAATCGGACCGGGCGTTCACGCTTCCCACGGCATGGAACGCACACACGCAGATGCCATCGTTGGCACGTCTGCTTTGCTTCTGGCTTATGTGATGGAGTGAGATTTCTAGTTAATATACAATAGTTAGAAAAAATGCGAAGAAGAGCGACGATGACATCGGTGCTCTTCTTTTTTTGATGACTAATCTTGTCAGAAAGACAATGAAGTAGGACGTTAGTAGAAGAGCGCCAAGCGTTATTTTGGGACAAAAAGATAGGGAATGCTCTTTGATTTCAGTGCTTTAGAAGCTTTATATTTATCCCGAATGATGTTGGTTTATCCTGATAGGGTGCAAAATATAGATTGCTGAAACGTATGATCGATTAGCTGAGAACGATGGAATATCCGCTTTTTAGGCTCCAAATAGTCCCTTTTTCAATTCAAACCCCGCTTTTTTTTGTTTTTTAAGTGTAAATTTACGGCAGTTAGGGGTTAAAACGTACAGGAAAAAGAGGAATGCGAAATATGTCGAATGGTGATTTACTGCTGCTTAGGTAGGATGCTGGTCAATAGTCCCTTATTTTTTCGCTGAATCAGTGGAATTTTAATTGGATTTTTCGTTCGGTGGAAAGTGGCAAACAGAAAAAAAACCTTTATTTTACATGGGTTAGAGGGAAAAAGCATGCGGGAAAACATGAGTCCCAAGTGGGAATTTCACCTTCTGTTTATTAAGCGCTTTCAATAGTCAGAATTATCAATTTGGCGATAAAAAACATGACATGACATATCCCACTATTCGCATCAATTAGGAGTCCGTACTTATGAAAACCATAATGAAAATGAGCAAGATTGTCTAAGTGTGACCATGTCTTTATTCCCTCAAGAATTATTATCATCTGTGTCATACTAGAGTGCAAAGAGAGACAAGAAGCTTTCCAAAACTCAAAATGTATGAGCGAGCTGATGAATGGAGGTTTCAGAGATGAATGTTTCAAATCAGGAGCAGAAGCAGATGAAGCTGAAGCAGTTTTTGAAAATACTATCCGAGGATCCTTCTCTATTACAGAAAGACGGTCAATCGGAAGCGAGGTCGCTGCCTGAGCTGCTTATGGCAACTGGCTGCCTAATCCATAATGAACCGATTGACATGGCGAAGCTGATATCTCAGCTGCTCGGTAAGATCGGCCTGCAAGCCTGCTCTAACGATATGATGGAGCATGTAATGAATGGCGGGACCGTGGATGAGTTCATTAATAACACGAGATGATAACATTTTATGTCTAAGCAGGAATCCATGGATAAGCCTATTCCTGTAAACAAACGATGCCCAAAAGTTCGCGTTTTGAATAATGAGAGAATTTTAATATTCATTAAGAACAACTTTCCTGAAGTTCGGCAACGGATGATTTTAAAGCAATGGAGGAAATGATTTGGAATTAAAACAGTATTGGATCATCGTCAAAAGAAGGCTATTGATGATAGCTTTAATTATTTCAGTGAGCTGTCTAACCATCGGCATTTACTCCAGCTACTTTATCAAACCACAGTATGAAGCATCCGCTAAGTTAATCGTTAACCAGTATAAGGACAGCAGCTCGCTCATTCCGAGCATAGATGTTGGATCGATTAACTCCACGATCGGACTTATCAAAACCTATAAAGAGATTTTGCGAACGCCGCGAATGATGAAGCGAGTTGTCAAGCAATACCCGGATCTCGGTGTGACATACGGCGAGCTCATCGGCAAGGTAAGCGTAAGCTCAGTGAATGAAACACAGGTCATGTCCATATCGGTACGTGATGACTCCTATGAGCAAGCAGCAAAAATCGCGAATGCGATCGCCATCGTTTTTCAAAAATCGGTTCCAGAGCTGATGAAGGTAGATAATGTTTCCGTGCTGGACCAAGCTGATCCGCATGAACAACACGGGCCCGTTGCTCCGAATCCTAAGATGAACATTGCAGTCACGTTCATGCTGGCATTGATGGTAGGTGTAGGCATATCCTTCCTGCTGGATTACTTGGATGACACGATTAAGACCGAAGAGGACATCGAGGCACTGCTGGAAGTACCAGTACTAACATCGATTCCGAAGTTTGAAGAGCGGGATGCGACAGAACACAGCAGCAACGCCACGCTAAAGACGAATGCAGGGAGGGAACAAAATGTCTCGTTTGATTCCTAAATGGAACTTGATAACGGAGCTTAATCCCAAATCGCCCATTTCTGAAGGGTACCGGATGCTCAGGACAAACATTGAGTTCTCGACAATTAATCAAAAGCTGCAAATTATTATGGTCACCTCTTCCAAGCCAAGCGAGGGCAAAAGCACGACATGCGCCAATATGGCAGTCGCATTTGCACAAGCAAACAAAAAAGTGCTTCTGATTGATGCGGATCTTCGCAAGCCTTCGCAGCATCATATTTTTGGGAAGTCCAACCGCAGCGGCTTAACGACGGCTTTATTGAACCAACTGAAGCTTGAGGACATCATTCAGTTTACGAATACGGAAAATCTGTCCATTATCCAAGCGGGGCCAACGCCTCCCAATCCTTCCGAGCTGCTCTCGTCGGAGCAAATGGCGGAGCTGCTTAAGACAGCTAGAGAGCGGTACGATGTCGTCATTATCGACACGCCGCCGATCATGTCTGTAACGGATGCTCAAATAGTAGCCACACAAAGCGATGGGGTCGTTCTTGTGATCGACTCGGGGAAAGTGAAAAAAGATGTTGCCCTTAAAGCAAAAGCGTCACTTGAACATGTGAAAGCAAATCTTATCGGCGTCGTGCTGAATAAGATCAATCGAAATCATTCAGATATCTACTCTTACTACTACGGAGAAAAGACAGAAGCTTAATCGTCTTTGCTCCAGCTCATAGAAGCAAGAAATAGATAGGTAATGTCTCCTGCACCTCTATCACCGGAGGCACTCGGTCATGCTGTGGGTCAGCCGACCTTAGACGTTAATCGTCAAGGGTGTGACGTGAGGAGGGGTTAGATGCCCCTTAACAACCAATAAAAAAATAATAGGATAGGGTGAAATCAAATGAAAAAAGTGAGAAAAGCCATTATCCCCGCCGCAGGACTTGGAACACGGTTTTTACCGGCAACCAAAGCGATGCCAAAAGAAATGCTTCCGATCGTCGATAAACCGACCATTCAATACATTGTAGAGGAAGCTATTGAATCAGGCGTTGAGGATATCATCGTCGTTACGGGTAAAGGAAAGCGGGCGATTGAAGATCACTTCGATATCGCATTTGAGCTTGAGCATATATTAGAAGAAAAAGGCAAGCTGGATATATTGGAAAAGGTAAGAAAATCATCAAATGTGAATCTTCACTACATAAGGCAAAAAGAAGCGAAGGGGCTTGGGCATGCGGTATGGTGCGCTCGCAACTTCATTGGGGACGAGCCGTTTGCAGTGCTTCTTGGGGATGACATTGTAGAAGCAGAAGTCCCTTGCACAAGGCAGCTTATTGAGCAATATGAGAAAACCGGCCGCTCGGTCATTGGCGTACAGACGGTTGGCGTTGATCAGACGCATCGTTACGGTATCGTTGACCCAGGACAGCGGGTAGACAATCTTTATGAGGTCAATCGTTTTGTAGAGAAGCCGCCGCAAGGACAAGCGCCTTCCAATCTAGCCATCATGGGCCGTTATGTGCTCACTCCCGATATATTCGAATATTTAGGACGCCATGAGCGCGGAGCTGGAGGCGAAATTCAGCTTACCGATGCGATTCAAAAGCTTAACGTAGAAAAAGGCGTTTATGCCTTTGACTTCCAAGGCATTCGTTATGATGTCGGAGAGAAGCTTGGCTTTATTATGACGACGCTTGACTTTGCTTTAAGAAATAATGAAATTAAGTATCAGTTGATGACTGAGCTTGAGGAATTAATGGAACGGGAGCTTAGCAAGCAGTTATTAGCTGGAAGGAGTGATAGAAGATGACACCTCCACAATATCAGGATGAAGCGGTAATCGGCGTTTCTGATTACTATTCGAATAGACGCAGCGCTCAGCAAACGGTAAGCATGTATTCGATTATAAAACGCACGATTGACATTGTTGGTTCGCTAGTCGGTTTAATCCTGTTAAGCCCGCTGTTTATCATCATCGCTATCCTTATTAAGTGGGAGGACCCTAAAGGTTCTGTCTTCTTCTATCAAACAAGGATCGGCAAGGATGAGAAGCCGTTTCGCATGTACAAATTTCGCTCGATGCTGACGGGTGCGGAGGACAAGCTGAAGGATCTGCTGGATAAGAACGAAATTAGCGGTGCAATGTTCAAGATGAAGGATGATCCGCGCATTACAAAGATCGGCAAGATCATTCGGAAAACGAGCATCGATGAGCTGCCTCAGCTGCTGAACGTGCTGAGGGGCGAAATGTCCTTGGTTGGTCCAAGGCCGCCTCTTTCACGGGAGGTAGCGGAATATACGGAGTACGACAAGCAGCGCTTGTCCGTAACGCCAGGCTGCACGGGACTTTGGCAGGTAAGCGGCAGAAACAATCTATGCTTTAAGCAAATGGTTGAGCTTGACCTGACCTATATTCAGAAGCGATGCATTTGGTTCGATTTCAAAATTATGCTGAGAACGGTGAAAACGTTAGTCGGCTCTCAGGATGCTTTTTAGATTGTGAAGGCTTACGAAGATAGTTTTGCTACGCAAAACAAGCGTATGCTTTCGAAGTCAGTTTTGCTTCGCAAAACTAAGCTTATGCTTACGAAGATAGTTTTGCTTCGCAAAACTTTGAGGAGTTGATAAAAATGGCAAGAATCCTGCATATTTCGGAGTTTACGAAGGGCGGTATCGAGACGCACTTGAACGAGGTGCTGAGCTACCAAGCGAGCAGACATGATATTTTTCTTATGGCTTCTAAGCAGAATTCGAGCCCTGAGTCGCTTCAAATTAGCCAAGATCGATTGTGCTTGTACCCTTACAAGAGGAAGCCGGCTTATTTTGTGAAAGCCATGAAAGCTATTCATCGTAAGGTAAAGGACTTCAAGCCTGATATTGTACATGTACACGGAACGTTCGCAGGTGTTTTCCTGCGGACGTTGTTTTTTTTCAAGAGCAAGCGCCCGGTCGTCATCTATAATGCGCATGGCTGGGCTTTTCTGATGGATATAAAGCCATGGAAGCAGCGGATATTCGCCTTAGTTGAGAAGACGCTCGCACTTCGGACTGATTTCATTATCAATATATCGAGACATGAATATGAGAAGGCCATGCATTATGGACTGCCAGCAGCCAAGTCGGGAGTCGTCTATAACGGCGTTTCGGATACGTCGGAAGTAAGCACGCCGCCTTTCGAGACTGATCCTGACATGATTCATCTACTTTATGTAGGACGCTTCGATCGGCAGAAGGGGTTTGATCTGCTGCTTGAGGTGTTCAACAAGCATCAGTTTACAAACGTTCGCCTATATTTGGTTGGCGATACGGTGCTGAAGGAAGTTGAATACAAGTTTCCTGAGAACACAATTAAGATCGGCTGGGTGGACAATTCTCAGATCGATCGTTATATGCAATCTTGTGATGCGGTCATTATTCCATCTCGCTGGGAAGGCTTCGGCATCGTTGCCATTGAAGCGCTGCGGAATAAGAAGCCGGTTATTGCGAGCAATCGAGGTGCGCTGCCGGAAATTATTAGCGATGGCGTTAACGGGTATGTATTCGACTTCGATAAAAAGCAGGAGCTGGCAGACATCATTCATGAGCTGGACAAGCCGAAGCTGAGAGAGCTTGGCTTAGCGGGATGGGACATTTTCCAAGAGAAATTCCATTCGGATAAAATGAACAACCAAATCGAGCGGCTTTACGAGGAAGCCTTGCAGAAATCAAGCAAACCGTTATCCTCCGCCGTCAAAAAATACGTCTAGATTTACGGGGATGGAGAGAAGATGAGCCAAATCTTGCAAAGCAATCTAGTGATTAAAGCTAAATTAGCCAAAAAAGAAGAGAAGCAGCAAATCTTTTTGGCGATTTATTTATGCTTCTTGCTGGTGCTGACCGTCTACCAGGATTTCCCGTTAGTCAATATGATCGGCGAGATTGGCAGGTCACCCATTATTTTGCTGGTTCCGCTGTTTGTGTTATGCGAAATTGGGCTGCTGGCGAAGCATAAGCGGGTGATGCATGGCAGCATGCTGCAGAAGTATATATTCGGATTTATTTTATATTTGTGCTTTATCAGCATTGCCTATTTGCTTATTCAATTCATTCAAGGCAGCTATAGCTTTGGATCAGAGAGTTTGCTTGGCAAAGCGATAAAGGTACTTATTTATTTTGTGCTCATCCTGCTTTACATCAGGCATATGCAGCTCGTTTTTTCCAAAATTACAAGCTTTAAGACGCTGTATGGCTGCTTCCTTGCAATCGTTACGCTGCTGACGGTCATTATGATTTTGGAGCTTATGAGTATGCCGAACGCCTTCACGTATTTGCATGCAGGGAGCAACCCTTATTGGAGGGTTCGGATGTTGACCTCGGAGAGCAGCACGACGGGCTCCATCGTGGTCGTGTATGCATCCATTTTGGTGTATCTGACAAAGTATTTGAACAGCTTCGGCAAGACGTTAACGATCGTTTATGCTTCAGGTTTTTTTCTGTTTTACTTATTTATTACAGGTTCCAAAGGGTTTATGATTATCAGCTTGTTCACGCTAGTCGTGACGATGATTAAGTTTTTGGATTTTCGGAAAAAGAAAAATTTTGTTTTGCTCATCTCAGTCGTTCTGGCCATGTATATGTTCATCACTAATTTTTCTGCGGGGCTGGTCAGCTCGTTCAGTAATGACATCGAAAACTACACATCTTCCTACACGCGTATGGGAACGATCATCATCGCGCTGATTACGGTGTTTCACAATCCGCTCGGGGTTGGCACAGGAGCATATCTCATGTATTTCGATAAGTATGTGAATGATTCGATCAGCATGATGTCTCATTTCTATTACAATACATTTGGCATCAGCCAAATTAATGCGGGGGAGCTGTTGCAATATTCGGGCTCGGACAAAAACTTAGGCGTCAAATCGGGCTTTTTCCAATGGATTATGTTTGGCGGGCTTTTCGCAGTCGTGTTCTTTTATCTGCTTGCCAAAAACCTGATCGTCAAAGTGAAATCCAGCTCTATATTATTTCTTGCTTTAGTTTTTATCTTATTTTCAATGCTTCTTGTTTCCTTGGAGATTAAATATGAGATATGGCTGCTATTTGCTTTTATTAGCCTTTATTTAGGCAAAAACGATATAGATCAACCAAAAAGGTCGGGGGTATCCAAATGAAGATGCTTGTGGTGTGCAGTGATTTTCCCTATCCCGCCGATCATGGCGGAAGGGTAGACACATGGGGGAGAATCAAGGTGCTGGCGGAGCTTGGCTGGAAAATCCACTTGCTCGTTTGCGGCAAGCAGATGCCATCTAAGGAAGAAATGGACACAGTATATAATTACGTGGAAGAGATTACGTTATGTGATCGAAGAAGCAAGCTGGCTGATCTGCTGCATGTTATTCCAATGCAGGTACAGTCGCGCAGTGAACTAAGTAATGTAGAGCTGGCAGGAGATTATGATTATGTACTGCTTGAAGGCGACTACGTGTATCCGGTTTTGCAAAATCCAAAGATCAAGCATGATACGGTTATCCTGCGGGTGCATAACGATGAAGCGGTCTATTTCAAGGCGCTAGCCAATAGCACCAAAAACGTCGTTCACAAAATGTATTACCACATGGAGAGCCGCAAATTCACGATTTTGCAAAAAAAAATGCTGGAGAAGGTGGATAAATACTTGTTTATATCGAGCAAGGAATTTGAAAGCTTCCGCAAACAGCATCCTGCTGCAAAAAGCTTGTTCCTTCCGCCTCCGGTTACGAAGGTCAATTTCGAAGCTAGTGATTTTCGCAGCAAGCATGTCGTGTTCATTGGTTCCCTATTTATGCCGAACAACCGAGAAGCGATTCAGTGGTATCTGGAGCATATCCACCCGCTGATGCTGAAGGAGCCGGACTATAAGTTCATCATAGCAGGGAACAGCAGAAAACAGAGTCTCAGCTGGCTCGACAGCTACAACCTAAAGAATGTCATTGTGCATGATACGCCAAAGAGTTTGGATGAAATATACCGAAGCGGCTATTTATTCGTTAACCCGATGCAGAACGGAGCAGGCGTCAAGCTGAAGACGATTGAAGCGATTCAGAACGGCTTGCCGGTTATCTCCACCTCCATCGGCTACGAGGGAACAGGACTTGTAGATAACGAGCATATCATGGTCGCTGATCGGCCGGAACAATTTTATGGGAAAATCAAGCAGCTATTCGATGATCCGCAAAGGGCAAAATCATTGCTGGAGTCATCGCAAAGCTTCTTGCGCACCCATTACAATCACAAAGAAGTATTGAAAACATATATGCAATCCTTGAACGTCAGTTATCCAGTAAAGCAGGTGCTCTAATATGAGTCGAAGTAAAACGAATGTGTTGTTTGTTACCCACGCGGATAAGAAGGGCGGCGCTGAGCAAAGCCTGATCCATCTCATCAATTATTTGGACACGTCAAAATATCGGATTTTCTTATTAAGCCCTCGCGATGCGTCGTATCTAAATGAAATTAGATCGGATTATGTTCATTTTCCGCTGCAGCTGGGCAGCATTAAGAAAAAACTAGGCTTAGGTTATATCGAAACGGTGCTTAAGATTCAGTCCTTTGTTCGTAAAAATCGCATCGACATCGTTCATGCCAATGGCTGGCGCGCACCTTGGTACACAGCTCCGCTAAAGTTTATGACGAAGTCAAAGCTGATCTGGCATCATCGCGACTATACCCATTTGCGTATGTTCAACCAAGTGCTGCCTAAATTTTTTGATCAGGTGATATGCATTTCGCATTTTGTAGCCAATTCGATTCAGGGCAGCAACAAGACGATCATTTATAACGGTGTTGATCCAGAGCTTGCTTTGACAAGAAAGAGCAGAGCTTTTATGGAGGATGATACGCTCGTCATCGGGACATTCGGCCGGATTGTGGAATGGAAAAGATACCATCTCATGATCGAGGCAGTAAAGAAACTAAGCGACAGCAATCGGAACAATTGGAAGCTGCTCATCGTGGGCGATGCATCCGTTGACGGGTCGGATGACTATTATAATGACATGATCCAAAAGGTGCTGTCCTACGGCTTGGAGCATCATGTGGTCTTCTATGGCTACAGCAAAAAGCCGCTAGATGTGATGAAGGAATGTGATTTAACGATAAACTTCTCCCTTAACGAGCCGTTTGGCAGAGTTATTATTGAATCGATGCTCGTTGAAACGCCAGTTATCGTTGCAGATTCGGGCGGAGCGCCAGAAATCATCCATCATACGAGAGGCGGCTTCATCGTGAAGGACGGCGACGTGGAAGAGCTATATCAGACGATGAGAAGCGTCTACGATGGGGAAGTTGATTATGAGGAACTATCAAGCCAAGGTTATGCAAGCGTAATGAGCGACTTTAATATGAGCTCCATAGCGAAGAAGGTGGAGTCGACATATCGTGAGCTGCTTGCGCCAAACTTAAAATCGGAAGCGGCAGGCGGGATGGTTAGATGAGCACCGTATATAATCGATTAAGCTTCGGCAAGCTCCTGGCTGTATTAAAGGGGGCTGCCATACTGCGAGTCAAGACGAGTTCAGCTGGCAGGCTTGGCCGTATTTCCGGAAAGCTGACCTTGCGAAACAAAGGGCGGTTCATCGTTGGGAAAAATGTTTCTTTCCATGCGAAGCCGCTGCCTTCTTCCGTTACCGTAGAGAAGCAGGCGGAGCTTTGGGTAGGTGATAATGTGTTTTTTAATTATGGCCTCGATATTGGCTGTACGAAATCAATCCGAATTGGCAGCAACACGATTATCGGTCCGATGGTGAACATTATCGATACGAACTTCCACCCTGTAGATATGAAAGACCGAGCTGGCAGCAAGGACATCGTCATTTCGGACAATGTGTGGATTGGACGCGGAGCTGTTATTTTGCCTGGCGTAACGATTGGCAGCGGTTCAGTCATTGCTGCAGGCAGCATCGTAACGCGGGATATTCCGGATAATGTGCTGGCAGGCGGTGCACCCGCAAAGATTATTCGCGAGCTCCAAATTACGAAGGAATGGGTTCGCAGATATAACTAAAGGGAGCGTACGGCGATGAAAGTATGGATGTGGCCAAAATCAAGCGAATTGAACTTTTACAATGATTTATTGACCGATTCACTCAGCAGTGCAGGCATGGAAGTAAAGGATTTGCAGCATGGCAAGCTAGCGCTTCAGGTCGGGCAAGCGAAAGCTGGCGACATCGTCCATATTCACTGGATGCATCATGCCTATCAGAATGATAATCTGCTGTTGTTCATGGTGAAATCGATCATATTTATAATGACGATGCTTTATTTGAAGCTGCGAAAAGTGCAGCTGGTTTGGACGATTCATAATCTGTATCCGCATCAGGTGAAGTATAAGCGGCTGGAGCGTTACATGCGAACGATCATTTGCAAATTTTGCAGCAAGCTGCTGGTTGCTTCGGAGTCGATCAAACGTAAGGTTATGATGGAATTCGGAGTGCCGGCTAGCAAGCTTTTTGTCGTAAAGCATGGTCATTATCTTGGCGTTTATAAGCCTGCAGGCTTCAACTTCAGAGCGTCTTATGGCATCAGCGAGGAAGCTGATGTTTATTTGTTTTTAGGGGCAATCAAAGCGTATAAGGGTGTCGAGGATTTAATTGAAGCGTTTAATGCATTCAAGACTCGAAACACCTATCTGATCATTGCGGGCAAAGCGGACAAGCAAATGGAATCCTATTTGAAGCGGGTAGAGGATAAGGAAAACATTATTTTGGACCTGCGCTTTATTCCCAATGAAGCAGTCGCTGACTTGATTAGCGCCGTTGATGTGATGGTGATGCCGTACAAGGAAATTACGACCTCCGGCTCTGCGATACTTGGCCTCTCGTTCAGGAAGCTGATCGTCATGCCGGACAATGATTTTATCGATGAGTATTTTATGGAGGATATGGTCGTGAGCTACAACCCAAGCGATTATAACGGTCTCGAAAATGCAATGAAAGCCGCGTTAAATGTGAAGAGAGAGCATAAGACGCCTAAGTACGAAGAAGTGCTTAAGGAGCTCGACTGGAGCGCGATCGCACAGAGGATAAAAAATGTTTACCAAGGATGGGGATAAAGGATGAAGGTAACGGTGGCCATCTGCACCCATAACCGGGCGAAGGATACGGGAGAGGCAATAGAGAGCGTAATTGCTCAAAGCTTTGAGCGGGAACAAATCGAGATTGTTGTAATCGACAACAGATCAACAGACAATACGGCTGAAGTGGTAGGCAAGCTTGCGTATCGGTATGGCCCAAGCATTCGGTATATTTTTGAGAACAAGCTTGGTTTGTCGGTAGCCCGCAATCGAGCGATTAAGGAAGCAAACGGTGAATTCATTTTATTTTTGGATGATGATGCGTTGGCTTCGCGGGACTGGGTGCAGCATATTGTGAACGTGTTCGAAAGCGATCCGGCGATTGGCTGCGTAGGCGGCAAAATTGATCCGATTTGGGAAGCGGCTGAGCCGGACTGGATTCCAGAGGAGCATCGCTCGGTATTCACGATTCTTGATTATGCAAACGTGGTGAAGGAAATGCCTGCACCGTCCATTCCATATGGCGCTAACGTAGCATTTCGGGCAAGCGTCTTTCATAAGTATAAGCCGTTCCGAGAGGATCTTGGGCGGGTAGGCACAAATCTGCTCTCAAGTGAGGAAAGTGAGCTCATCGCACGGATTCGTGAAAGCTACAAAGTATTTTATACGCCATATGGATCCGTTCAACACAAAATTGCCAAGGAGAGAACGACAAAAAAATGGTTTTTGAAGCGGATCTTCTGGCAAGGCGTGAGCGATGCGGTTAAGCGACAGGATCGAAGCCTCTTTGCTATCGTAAAACATGTGATCCGAATGATTCAGGCGATTGGAACATCCTTGCTGTCGATTTTTCATTTTAAGAAATTCATCAGTCAGATCGTGAAAATATGTTATCGCAACGGGTCATTAGTCGGCATTCTGCGCTATAACGGTAGGGGTTGACGGAAAGTTATGGCACAGCTCGCAATCTCTAAAGCGTGGAGAGGCAACGGCCTCGTTCAAACGATTATGCGCACGAGTGCAACGAACCTGCTAGTCATGGTCATCAGCACGCTGACTTCCATCGTGACGGCGCGCATGTTCGGCGTTGTTGGCAAGGGCGAATTTTCAGCCATTTTGTTTTGGCCAACGCTTCTCGCGGGTCTTGTTGGCTTCGGCCTGCCGACCTCTCTTATTTATAATATGAAGCAAAACAAAGGCAGCGGCAGCGATTTTGTTAGAGCGGGTTTTCTATTTCAAATTCCGGTTAGCATCATCATTGGCGTGGTCGCGTGGATATGGCTGCCAGTTTGGCTTGGCAATTACCCAGCTGACATCATTCAAATTACGAGATGGTATACGGTACTCATGCTGCCGATTCTGCTCGCTATTAATTTAATATCGGCGCTGGCGCAAAGTACGGGCAAGTTTAACATTTATAACGGTCTGCGCTTACTGGTTCCGCTGTGCAATCTAGTTGGGCTCTTGGGGTTATGGGTAATTGGCGATTTAAGCCTGCATAATGCATCGCTTGTATTTCTCGTAACCAGCGTGCTTGTCGTTTCATGGTCGCTCTATAGTTTAAGAGAAACGCTTCAGATGAACTGGTTGAAGGGCCTCGGCAATCGGCTGGCAGCGAAAGCGTTATTCGGCTATGGCAGCAAAGTGTTCGGAGTGGAACTGCTCGGCACACTGTACACGCAGTTTGACAAGCTTATCATTCTATCGATGCTGACAGCTAGAGAACTGGGGTTGTATACGGTCGTTTATGCGCTGTCCCGCGTATTCAATGTCGTACAGATGGCGATTACGAATGTTGTGTTTCCGAAGGTTACCGGCATGGAGAAGTCAGCCATCATCGCAACGGTAGGCAGGGCGTTTCGGTTATCGATGCTGCTGATGACGATCGTCGTTATCCCGAGCATGTTCATTGGGCGTTATCTGATGGGCATCCTGTTCGGAGCGCCGTTCCTTGAAGCAAGCGGGGCCTTCTATCTGCTGTCGTTCGAATGCATTCTCGGCGGGGGCTCATGGATTTTGGCATCCTCGTTTAATGCGATGGGTCGTCCAGGGCTGGTACTTGTCCGCCAGCTTATTGCCCTAGCGGCAACCATCGGATTGTTTTTTCTGTTTACACCCTTGTATGGGCTTAATGGAATTGCACTTGCTTTATTAATCGGCGCAGTCATTCGTTTAGTAGTGACGTTGGCGTCTATGAGAATTATTTTCCAAGTAAAACTATCAGGGATGCTGTTTGATAAAAATGATTTCCGTTTTTTAATCGAGCGTTTGAAAGACAAAAAACAACGTAAAGGAGCGCGTTGATATGCAAGTTGAAGCACAGGTACATCCGATGGAGGGCCTCAAAAAAATGCTTCTCCGAATTACAAAGGTAATACCACCGGGTTCAAGCATTTATTATATCGATTATCCCGTTTACAACAATGGCGGCGATTTGCTCATTATGAAGGGTGCAGAGGCGTTTTTTAAAGACAATCATATCCGCGTGGCCGCGCGTTATAGCGTTCTTGATTTTCCAGACAAGCTGACCATTCCAAATGATCAAATTATCGTGCTTCAAGGCGGAGGCAACTTTGGTGATTTGTACCCGGTTCATCAGAAGCTGCGGGAGAAAATTGTAAAGGATTATCCTAATCACCGAATTGTACTGCTGCCGCAGACGATTTTCTTCGAGAAGGAAGCGGAGTATGATCGCACGGCGCGTATTTTTAACGCACATAAGGATGTTCATCTTTTTGTGCGGGATACGCTGTCCTATGGGATAGCAGCTCAAAAATTTGATAAATGCTGCGTATACTTATCGCCGGATATGGCACATCAACTGTGGCCGATTTTGCCCAAAAGCAGCCCCGGCAAGGAGCTGCTCTGCTTCTTCCGTACCGACATCGAGAAGACAAGCGAGCAGGCGAGCTTTGAACTGGCAGGGAGAGGCGATTATTTGGACTGGGCTTCCCTATACAATCGCGTCGAGAAAAAATCAATTAAGATGATCGGGCAGATGATGACGAAAAGCGGTGTCCCTCTGCCGATGCAGGCGATATGGGGCAAGTACTCCGACTATCTCGTAGACAAAGCGGTCAAGCGCTTCAGCGGCTATCGCATCGTGCAAACCTCCAGGCTGCACGGGCATATATTATCCTGCTTGATGGACAAGCCTAATACGCTGCTCGATAACTCATATGGCAAAAACTCGAACTATTACAATACATGGACCAGCGGGATCAAGTCAGCGCAGCTGGTGGTGAAGAACGAAGCATAATAACCCCGGTATATCGAAGAGAGTAAGTGCGAATCGAATCACCGTATCATAAAAACGATTAGGAGGAATCAACATGAAGATTGTTCTTCTATCCGGAGGCTCGGGCAAGCGGCTGTGGCCGTTGTCGAACGAATCGAGATCCAAGCAGTTTTTGAAGGTGCTAAAAGACGAGAGCGGCGAGCGTGAATCGATGGTTCAGCGCGTGTGGGGACAAATCACGAAGGCGGGTTTACGCGAGCATGCCTATATCGCAACAAGCAAGCCGCAGGTAGATATGATTCACAGCCAGCTCGGAAGCGAGATTGAAGTGATCGTCGAGCCGGAAAGAAGGGATACCTTCCCTGCTATCGCGCTCGCAGCAACCTATTTATATTCGGTGCAAGGTGTAAGCTTGAATGAAACAGTCGTTGTCATGCCAGTTGATCCCTACGTGGAGCAATCGTTTTTCCATAAGACGAAGGAGCTTGAGCTGGTTTTGAATGAATCGGGAGCAGACTTAGCGCTTATGGGCGTGAAGCCAACGTATCCTTCGGAAAAATACGGCTATATCGTTCCTGAGCTTGCAGCTGAGGCGAACAATTATGTCAATGTAAACAGCTTTAGAGAAAAACCCCGCGAAGAAGAAGCGGCAGCCATGATTGAGCAGGCTGCACTTTGGAACTGCGGGGTTTTTGCATTCAAGCTTGATTTTCTCATTAACATTCTGATTGCTAATGAACTGCCGATTCAATACGACGAGATGCTGAAGCAATACGGGAAGATGCCGAAAAACAGCTTTGACTATGAAATCGTAGAAAAGTCCAATCATATCGTAGCCTTGCCTTATGAGGGCGATTGGAAAGACCTTGGAACTTGGAACACCTTGACCGAGGAAATCGAAACGCCGCTTATTGGGAAAGGGATTATTTCGGGAGATTCAACGAACACGCATGTCATCAATGAGCTCGACATCCCGATTACGCTGCTGAATGTATCGAATGTCATTGTAGCGGCGAGTCCGGACGGAATTTTGGTATCGGATAAAGCCGCTAGTCCTATGATCAAGGAGGTCATGAAGCATTCCGACCAGCGTCCGATGTATGAGGAGCGTCGTTGGGGCCGCTATCGTGTGCTTGATTATTTGAAATATCCCGACGGCAAGGAAGTGCTGACTAAACGAATATGCGTTGCGCCAGGACGGAACTTAAGCTATCAATATCATTTGCTGAGAGATGAGGTATGGACGATTGTTGCCGGACATGGCGTCATGGTACTGAATGGTCGAAGCTTTGAAGTGAAATCAGGCGATGTGCTAACGATATCGAAAGAAAGCCTTCATAGTCTGCGCGCAGAAACGGAAATGGACATTATCGAAATTCAGACAGGGACGGAGCTTATTGAAGAGGACATCGTCCGGCTTGCCTTCGATTGGAATGAGATTATGCAAATATGCACCGTATAAATAAATCATTCAATGAAGGAGCGAATAGCATGAACATCACGGTTATTGGAACGGGCTACGTGGGGCTCGTGTCGGGCATTTGTTATGCGGAGCTTGGCAATCGCGTCATCTGCGTAGACAAGGACCCGCGCAAAATTGAGACACTAAACGCTGGCGGCATTCCGATCTATGAGCCAGGCCTCAAGGAGCTAGCAGCGTCGAACCGAGCTGCAGGAATGCTCACCTTCACGACTGATTTGCGAAGCGCGGTACAGCAATCGGACATTATTATTTTGGCGGTAGGAACACCGCCGCTGCCAAATGGCGAGGCTAATCTATCTTACATTGACCAAGCAGCCATAGAGATTGCTAAGGCGATGAACGGTTATAAAATCATAGCGGTAAAAAGCACCGTACCCGTTGGAACGAATGAACGCCTAGCAACCGTTATCGCCTCCCACACGAGTGAGTTGTTTGACAGTATCTCGCTGCCAGAGTTTTTGCGCGAGGGCTCGGCGATACAAGATACGCTGCATCCCGATCGCATTATTATCGGAGCCAGCTCACAAAGCGCAGCAGAAATTATGAAGCTGCTTCATATTCCTTTAACGGAACAAATCGTTATTACAGATATTCGCAGCGCTGAAATGATTAAATATGCGTCCAATGCATTTCTAGCTACCAAAATATCATTTATCAATGAAATCGCTAATATTTGCGAGAAGGTAGGCGCAGATGTAACGAAGGTAGCTGAAGGAATGGGTTATGACAAGCGAATTGGCCCATCGTTCCTAAAAGCGGGAATCGGCTACGGGGGCTCTTGTTTTCCAAAGGATACAAGCGCCTTAATTCAAATTGCCGGACATGTTGATTATGAGTTCAAGCTGCTGCGCTCGGTAGTAGAGGTCAATCAGGATCAACGCTTCAACGTCATTCGCAAGCTGGAGACAATATTCCAAGGTGAGCTTTCAGGCAAGACGATTGCAGTATGGGGGCTTGCGTTCAAGCCGAATACCGATGATGTGCGGGATTCGCCGGCATCGGAAATTATTCAACATTTGGTGGACAACGGCGTTAAGGTCAAGGCTTATGACCCTATTGCGACTGACAACTTCCGCACTTTATATGAAATTAGCGGTGTTGAATGGTGTGAGGACGCGATGGAAGCGGCAAAAGATGCGGATGCGCTTTGCTTGCTGACAGAGTGGGAGGAGTTCTCGCATGTTGACCTTGGACTGCTTCAACAAGTATTAAAAAGTCCGATTCTGATTGACGGCCGCAATGTTTTCGAAGAGGAGCATTTGGTTGGTACTGAATTTGTTTATTACTCCGTAGGCCGCCCTAGCCTTAATCAAGGCGTAAAGCAGCAAATACCTGTATTACAATTTTAAACCAAACTAATGACCAGAGGTGAATGAAATGACGTTTCGAAAAAAAGTAACCTTATCCGCGCTGGCGATCTCCATGCTTACAGCATCGCTAGGCGGATTGCCGCTCAGCCAGAAAGGGCTGACGGAGAAGCTGGGATTTGTTCAAGCGGCGAGTGCCGCAGAAGCTGCGCTGCCTTCAAGCGTGTTTTTGGAGCGTATGCAGGCTCTATATGCTGCACTAGCAGCTGGGGACAAGAAGGACATGCAAGAGGTTAAAAATTTGCGAGATGAAATTGCCGGTCTGGATGAGGCAACAAATCAGCAGCTGATCGATCCGATTTGGACAAAAATTAGCGAGAAGCTTCCTGAGTCTGCCGATAAAGCGGAACTTAAAGCGAGCCTGTTCCGGTTGATCAAGGCTGTAGGCTCCTTCCGTTACGACCCTGAAGCCTCTGATTTGGAGGCTATTCGCACGAATCCAGAGTTTCGTGCAACGTTAAAGACGATTGCAGCTGCCGGCGGTGACGAGAACATCCGATTGGAAGACTTTCTTGTCTTTATGTTTGGCGATGGCAGCAGCCGTAAAGGCGTGGAAGGAACGATTGGCAGCCTGATCGCGCAGAAGTCTCCGGAGGAGCTGATTTTGCTGCTTGGCAATAAGCAGGGCATTGTAACGGTTCTTCTTCAAGCGATGGAGAAGCTGATGGGTGAGACAAAGGAGTACAAGTTCAGCTCTATTTTGAAAAATTTAGGCGTGACGCCGCAGGATGTAAGAGCGACCGTACAAAACTTCCAGGTGAAGCTTCAGAAGGACGAGCCTGCGATCAGCGCGATGACTGTGGCGTATATTCGTTCAAGCGTGAAGTCAAGCGTGAAAATAGACTACACCGGTCGTGTGCATTCGTATAGCCTAAATGTGTTCGGCGTATATCTTTTCCCTCAAGTTCTGCAGTGGTCAAAGGTATCCGGCGATTCTAATGTAAAGGTATTGCCTACGGGTGTCGTTACTATACCGGATGCTGCGAAAACCGGCACAGCTGTTATTCAGGCTAAGCTGATTAATCCATACGGTGGCTCGGCGAAAGTCATATTTGAGCAAGAGGTTACTTTAAACGCTGCAATTTCGCATGAGACCGAGTTTCCTGTGGAGTCATTCCTTGCGCGGATGAATAAGCTGCATTCTGCTCTAGCAGCAGGAGATCCAGCAGATATTGGGGCCGTTCGCAATTTGCGTGATGAGCTTGCCGGGCTGGACTTTGCTAAGGATCACAATTTAATCGACCCGATTTGGAAGAAGATTGCAGCTAAGCTGCCCGCAGAAGCAGACCAAGCAAAGCTGAAGGCTGTTTTATTCAATATGGTTAAGGACATTAGCTTGATTCCATATGACCCGCAGGCTGCAAGTTTAGAGGCGATTCGCAAAAATCCTGAATATCGTGCTGTGTTAGCTGAGCTTGGAGCAGCCGGAGGCGGTGAAACTAGCTTTGTAATAGACGATATTCTCATGTTTTTATTTGGCGATGGTGGCGTTAACCCAGGTATAGATGGCGCTATAAGGCAGAAGCTTGCCAGCCTGTCACCGACTCAGCTGCTGCAGTTGATTGGAGATAAGCAAGCGATTTCCACACTGCTGCTCCAGAAGACAGAGGAGCTGCTAAGTGAAACCGGCAATTATAAGTTGAGCTCCGTTTTAAGCCAGTTGGGTGTAACGGCGGAGGAGTCTGCTGCGACCATGCTTAACTTCCAAGCTCGATTGAAGATGGATGAGCCAGCAATTCAAGCGCTAATTATCGCTCATATGCGCTCTGAAGCTGTCGAGGCTGTTAAAATCAGTGAAGACGGCCGTGAGCAAAAATTCAGCTTGAAGGTGTTCGGCGTGGATGTTCCGCCGCTTGCGCTAAGGTGGAGCAAAGTATCTGGAAGCAAAGATGTGAAAGTATCTACTGGCGGTACGGTTACGCTTCCGCGAGGCGTTGCCAGCGGATCGGCGGTTGTTCAAGCGACATTGATTAACCCATATGGTGGACAAGCTAAAGTTATATTTGAGAAAGAGGTTACGTTAACAGCTACAAATGGAGAGGGAGAACACTTCCCGGCAGAAGAATTCCTTGAGAGAATGAATAAGCTTCACGCGGCACTGCTTGCTGGAGATCCTTCGGATGTGCAGGATGTACGCAATTTGCGCGATGAGATCGCCAAGCTTGATTTCGCCAAGGATCAATCCCTTATTGATCCTGTGTGGGTCAAAATTGCTCCTAAGCTTCCCGCAACGGTTAACCAAGCGGAGCTGAAGAAGACTGTGTTCCAGATCATTCAGTCTGTAGGCTCCCTGCAATATGATCCAGAAGCGAAGGGACTTGAAGCGATTCGAACGAATCCAGAGTTCCGAGCTGCACTGAAGACGATTGCCGCAGCAGGCGGGGTAACAAGCCTCAGCATGGATGATTTCCTCGTTCTGTTGTTCGGTGACGGAGCTGACCGCCTAGGTGTTGAAGGGACCGTTCGCAAAATTATCTCGGATATGAAGCCTCAGGAGATCGCTCAGCTGCTCGGCAACAAGGAAAAAATAAATGCGGTTATTATGGAAGCCATGGGTGAAATTTTATCCAAAAAGGATGATTATGCATTAAGCGAGGCGCTGAACAACTTAGGTGTTAAATCGGCTGATGTACGTCTATCTGTTTTTAAATTCCAACTAAAGCTGAAATATGATGAGCGGGCCCTTAACGCATTAACAGTTGCTTATATCCGTTCAGAAGTTATTTCGGCGGTGAAGATTACGTCTAGCGGAAGGCAGCATGAATACAGCTTGAAGCTGCTTGGCACTGTTTTGCCATCCTCGTTCTTGAAATGGAAGAAAGTATCGGGAAGCAAAGATGTCACGGTCGATTCGCGAGGGAAAGTAACGATTCCGAAAAAGGTTGCTAATGGTACGGCTGTTATTCAAGCGACGTTAGTGAATCCATACGGCGGCTCTGCTAAAGTGATTTTCCAGCAAGAGGTGACGCTCGTAAATGAAGATGTGGAAATTGATCCTAAGGCAGAGTTTAAGCGGATAGCTGAAGAATTGGATAGCAAGCTGAACGAGGTTAAGAAAAAGCTGAAAGCAGCGACCAACGATGAGCAGAAGGCACAACTGATCATGGATGTTGTACAGGCTAGAAATGTAGCTGTTGATGAGATCAATAAAGTAAAAACAACGAATGCGCTGAAAAATAAGGCGATAAATGAAACGAAAAGCAAGGTCAACAAATTGCTTACTACTATTATTACGGAAATCATGCGATCTTAACAAAAAGCAGCCAGTCTTCCTTCTCGCCTAAGAGAAAGGAGACTGGCTTCTTTCTATTCAAAACGGAAGGTGGTATGAGCATAATATGAGCAAGCATCATGCAAGGAAGAAACGGCGTCCGCGGCTTCAGAAGCCGGATACGATTAATATTATTTTAGGCTCGTTAACGCTTATTCTGTTATTTGTGTGGGGCGGTCTCTATTGGAATGAATCCTCACAACAATCACTTATTGTGAATGCGAATGGCGCAGCATTAAACGAGCAAGCACAGCTGAGTGAGGAAGAACTGTATGGGACAGTGCCTGAGAAAACGAGTCCAACTGTAGATGGCGTACCGCCAACGACTGACAAAACCGGCAAACCAGTGGAACAGGTAGCGGGTAAGCCTGCTGGAAGTGGAGGGGAAGCTGTACTGCCGGAGAAAGAGGCGGATAAGCTGGCTGGGGAAAATGAAAATCCTTTGCCCGTTCAGACGACGAAGCCATCAAGTACAACTAAACCGAACAAAGGGACGGAGACGAAGCCGAATGATGGTTCAACGTCAACGCCAACGACAAAACCAAAGCCAACGCCTTCGCCTGATCAGCCAAATGTGCCGGAAACGGAAGCTCCAATTACGTCAACAGAAAAGTATGAGCAGCAGATTGTTCAGATTCAAGCTAAGTGTACGCAGGATATGAATGATGTATTGGCAGGGGCGGAATCAAGTGTTGCACAATTGGATATGTCTGATCCTTACGCGTTTCAGGAGTTAAGCCAGAAATGGATGGACGGGCTTTCGAAGGTGGAAGCGACATGCAGTACAAAAATGCAAGGAATTATTGCACAAGCAGAAAAGGATAATGTAGAGGCAGAAATTACGGATAAGTGGGAGCAAACGTTCAGCGATCTCATGCTGCAGCTTCAAGGGCAATTCGAGGCGAAGCTGCTGCAATTGATGGGCGGTTGAAGCTAAGAACGTTTGGAGTTCCTTATTTTAATCAAATATAGATATAGTGGATAGATCATTCATCCTTTGGCAAGGTGCGATCGCGGAGTACACGTTCGAGCAAGTTGCGAATTAAATCCAGGTCGTCCTTTTCCAAAGGAACCCCATCCCAGTGCAGCTGATCATAATTCAAATATTCCTTCGCATTATGATTAAGCTCGATTGGCGGCTCAGGATAATCAGTAAGCCCAAGAAGATAATCAGCGGAAGTGCGCAGCTTGCGTGAAATGGTTTGAATGGATTCAAGAGTCGGCTGTCGATAGCCGGATTCATAGCCTGCATAGGTGCTTTTCGCAACTCCTAAATAATCAGCAACTTCCTGCATCGTTAATTTCCTCGATTTACGCAGCTGTTTAAGGCGCTTCGCAAACATCAATATCCCCCTCTCCAACGTCACAATGTCTATTTAAAATGATCATATTGCTTGCAAGGTAAATGCACACATAATTATATCATGTTTTCCAATTGCATGTACAAATCCGAACACTAGCTTGTTGTAAGCAACCTTACAGCCGCCAAAAGTCCCGCTCCGACTCCGAATTGACTCCATAAGCACATCTATGTGCTTACAGCCGCCAAACTCATGATACTTCAAGGCTCTAAGAACATATACGTTCTAATAGCCACCATAAATCCCCACTCCAACGGCCCACCAAACTCTATAAGCTAATCAACAGCCCTGTATGCCGCCGCCGAAGTCTGTCGTATTTTCAAAAGCTGCCTAAATACACGGATATTTGAACAATCATTATGGTTTTTTCTAATGAAAGCGCATTCTTTATAAGAGTACTATTAAGAGGTAAATATTTCTTGCCAAAAATTTTGCGTGATTGCTAGAAACGTTTACAGCTTATTTTAGCCCATTTATGAAAGGGGAACAAATGCTGAATGAATAAGCGATTGAAACGGAGCATGTCGTTAGTGTTGGCAGTAGTTATGGTTTTCTGCACGGTTTTTGCTGGATTTACAAATGAGCAAGCAGAGGCCGCGCAAACTGCACAGCCGCAGATGTGGAAGTTTGATTTTGGTTCAGCGCCAGCACCTGCTGGAAGTACAGGCGGTCCTGTTGCGGATGGTTATATCGGAATTACTGGAACGACGCTTTATACACCTGAGAAGGGCTATGGTTTGGATATGAATCTTGCTTCTCGTTTTCGAGGGGCAGAATCACCGGATAACGTAATTAATGATTTTGTTTTGGGAGGAACCAATGTTCCTTTTGTATTCAAAGCGGACATACCTAATGGCAACTATAAGGTCACGCTTTATTCCGGTGATCTTCTTCAAACGACTTCTACCTACAAAACGAAGGTAACGATTGAGGATGTAGCCGGGGAATCTATCAACTCTCGCAGAGCTGTAGAGAGCAAGGTTTATCATGCTTCAGTCGCAGATGGACAACTAAATATTCAACTGACAGGCGATGGAACATTCAGTGTTTTGAACGCTGTCATCATCGAGCAAGTGCTTCCTTCTGCGCCAGAAGGACTCATGCTGACGAGTATAAGCGCAAGCGGAGTTTCAATGAAATGGACAGCTGTTACGGATGCGGTTTACTACCATGTATATCGTACAACTGGCGGCAGCGAGCCAAGTGCGCCGATTGCTGAGCAAATCAAAGAAACGAGCTATTCCGATGCTAATGTAAGTGTTGGGGATAGCTATACGTATTATGTTTCGTCCGTCAATGCCTTTGGCCAGCAATCGCCTTTAAGCACAGCTAGCGAGGCTGCCTCGATTCCGATGCCGCAGTCTCCTGTTGTTCCCACCAATCTAGCAGTTACCGAAGTGAATGCCGCCTCTACTCGGCTTGCTTGGGGCGCTTCTGCCGGAGCGGCGGACTATGTGGTATATCGTTCGGATGCAGTGGATGGGACGTATGCTGAGATTGGCCAATCAGCAGCATTGTCGTATATCGATCAAACTGCGAATACTGCTATCGTACAATATTACAAAATAAAAGCACGGAATGGACAAGTCTTGTCCGACTTCTCGGCTTACGCGGCAAGCACCGTGTATGTGCCGCCGGTCGTCTTGCCGGATGGAGATGTAAAACGTTTTGATTTTGGAAAAGGTTCTACAGCCGATGGTTATGTTTCCGTTTCCTCTGCTGTTGCTTATACCGCGGAGCGAAAATACGGATTTGGTGATCCGGCAAAGGTAAGCTTCGTCGACCGCGGCACAGCGGATGCGCTGCGCTCGGACTTCAGCATCGTAAAGGACACATCCTTTATTGTGGATCTGCCGAATGCAGATTACACCGTGTCTCTTATTGCTGGGGATCTGAATGACGTAACGGATATTTCAATTACGGTCGAGAACATTGAAAAGGTAAAACGACTGGATGGCAATGCGGTTAGGCCAGCAGGTCAATTTCTTGAAATGAGCTTTGATATTGCGCTCGTAGACGGGCAGCTGAACTTCGAGTTTACGGGGACTGCTCCAAAAATCAACGCGCTCGTCATTACGAAAAAAGCGGAGCGTACACCAGGCGAGCTGCCTACTATTTATTTAGCAGGTGATTCTACTGTACAAACGTACGATCCGTACTGGCTTCCACAAGCGGGCTGGGGACAAATGATTCCAAGCTTTTTCTCTGAAAATGTAATTTTCAAAAATCATGCAATCGGCGGTCGTAGCACCAAAAACTTTATATCCGAAGGCCGCTTGGACGAGGTGCTGAGAGCTATTAAGCCGGGCGATTATTTCCTCGTGCAATTTGGTCATAATGATGCAACGATTAGCGTTCCGGATCGTTATGCATCTCCAGCTGATTACAAAAACTATTTGAAAACGTATGTAAACGGCGCGAAGCAGCGCGGAGCAACGCCAATTCTTGTGACGCCGATGGGCAGGCGCAGCTTCAACGCCGAGACTGGAAAGTTTAACGTCAGCTTCCCAGAATACGTGCAAGCGATGAAGGAAGTTGGGCAGGAGCTTGACGTTAATGTGGTCGATTTGAGCACGCTGAGTATTGCGTATTACGATTCAATCGGTCCAGCAGCAACGTTATCGGTGTTCCTTCATACGCCAGCTGGTGTATACGGAGCATTTCCGAATGGCTCCGCTGATGATACGCATTTCCAAGAATATGGCGCCATCCAGCTCGCGCGTATGCTCTCGGCAGCGATTAAGCAGCTGGATTTGCCACTGGCTCAATCCGTAAAAGAAATTGAATTGCCAGCAAACGTGCCAGCTAAGCCGACCAGCCTTATCGCTGGAAGCATAAGCAATGCAGGAGCATTGCTCAAATGGGACAAAACAGCAACAGCGGATATTTACAAAATCTATCGCAAGCTTTCCTCAGAGCCGGATAGCGCGTATGCCATGATTGGTACTTCTACACTTCCGACGCTGAATATGGGCGGCCTAGTTGAAGGGAACAGCTATCATGTTTATGTGACAGCAGTGAATGGCAAAGGAGAGTCTGCGCCATCCGATCCCATCTTTATTCAAACGAAATCGGCATTGTACAAATATGATTTCGGAACGATTGGCGGTGTAGTTGAGGCCGGATATACCGAGGTTACTCGCAATACGATCTACACCGCTGAACGCGGGTATGGCATAACAGACAGCACAGGTATGATAGATCGCGACCGCGGAGCGGGTACGGATGCGCTCAGACGAGACTTTGTTGCTTATTTTGGCAATAGCTATGAATACAAAGTCGATCTGCCAAACGGTTATTATTCAGTCAAAACCTATACGGGGGACTGGATCGGGTCAACGAAAACGAATATTAATATTGAAAATAAGGATTATGGCACGGTATCATCGGGCAAGGAAAATATTGCTGAACGGGTGTTCAACATGATTGCCGTTAAGGATGGACAGCTGAACATGATCCTCAGCGGTCAGACTGCTCATTTGAATGGGGTTGAAATAACGCCGCTGCTTCTAGCGCCTACGAAGCTAGAGCTAAACGATCTTGATTTGAGCAGCAATCCAATTAAGGCGGAACTTTCATGGACGGGAGTAGCTGATGCTGTAAAATATCATGTTTATCGCAAGGCTACTGTCGCAAGCAGCGCTGAGCTGCTAGGCGTGACGACGCAACCAACGTTTATTGATACAAGCGCGGATGTTGGCCTTGAATACGTATATTCGGTGTCGGCAATAGACAATACCGGATTTGAGTCAGTGGCCTCTAATTTCCTACAGGTGTCCATGATTGATCCGAATGTGGAGAAAGCAGCGATTCCAACAGGCCTTGCGCTTGCTTCTATTCACAAAAACGATATCAGCTTCACTTGGGATGCCGTTCCACAGGCAAGAATGTACAATGTATATCGCGCCAAAGAAGCGAATGGCCCTTATACGTTGATTGGAAAGTCATCTACGGCAGCTTATACCGACAACACCGTTTTGACGACGATTCCTTATTACTATAAAGTGGCCTCTGTCAATGAGGGCGGCATTTCTGAGCTGTCGGGTGCTTTGGAGACACAGGCAATTACAACGCTAGTTCGCGCAATGGAGTATCTGGATCGTTCGCCTGTCGCCATTAAGACGGAGAACGGCAACTATTTGGGCTGGCGTATGTTAGGACTTGATCCAGAGTCAATCGGCTTCAATGTTTATCGTGACGGCGTCAAGCTTAACGATGAGCTAATCACGAAGAGCACAAACTATGTGGATACGGCGGGTACAGACACATCCTCATACCATATTACATCGGTGCTGAGCGGTGTTGAGCAGGCGGCGACCAGCAGCTTCGGCGTTTGGCAAAAGCAGTACAAATCAGTGCCGCTGCAGAAGCCAGCTGATGATTATACGAAGGACGGACAGCCGTACACGTATTCAGCGGGTGACGCTAGCGTAGGGGATCTCGACGGTGACGGTAAATATGAAATTGTCATGTTATGGTCGCCATCTAACAGCAAAGACAATTCCCAAGCCGGTTACACGGGCATTGTGTATATGGATGCTTATAAGCTTGACGGCACGCGGCTATGGCGCATTAATCTCGGACCAAATATTCGAGCAGGAGCGCATTATACGCAGTTTATGGTTTATGACTTGGATGGTGATGGACGTGCGGAAGTGACGTTCAAGACAGCGGATGGCACGATTGACGGAACGGGCAAAGCCATCGGTGATCCTAGCAAGGATTATCGCAACAGTACCGGATATGTTTTGTTAGGCAATGAATATTTAACCGTATTCGAAGGCTCAACTGGAAAAGCGCTTGCCACAACAGAATATGATCCGCCTCGCGGTGATGTTGCTGCGTGGGGAGATGCTTACGGCAATCGGGTGGACCGTTTTCTAGCAGCGGTCGCGTATCTTGACGGCGAGAAGCCGAGCTTAGTTTTTAGCAGAGGGTATTATACGCGTACGGTGATTGCTGCTTATGACTATCGCAATGGTCAGCTGACGAAGCGGTGGGTATTTGACTCTAACGATGAAGGAAACGGCTCCTTTGCAGGCCAAGGGAATCACAATTTATCGATAGGCGATTCGGATGGCGACGGCAAAGACGAGATTCATTTTGGCGCGATGGGTATCGATGACGATGGCAAGCCGCTCTACAATACGGGACTTGGTCACGGTGATGCGATGCACTTTGGCGACCTTGACCCTGAACGTCCGGGACTGGAAATATTCGCTGTACAAGAGCATAGCGACTCCCCATACGGGATGGATTTGAAGGATGCGCGTACAGGCGAAATTATTTGGGGTATTCATACCGGCGTAGATACGGGCCGCGGGATGTCAGCGGATCTCGATCCAAGATATTTGGGTGAAGAGATGTGGAGCGCCAATATTGTAAGTAGCGAGCATATCCCGGTTACAGGATTGTACAGCGCTAAAGGCGAGAAAATAACGACGAGCATCCCAAGCTCGACAAACTTTGGCGTATGGTGGGATGGCGATCTGCTGCGCGAGCTGCAGGATTATAATCGCATCGATAAGTGGGATTATATGAATGCAAAAACGGTTAATTTATTGACCGCAGTTGGCTCCGCTACAAATAACTCGACGAAAGCGAACTCTAGCTTGCAGGCTGATTTGTTCGGCGACTGGCGCGAGGAGATCATGTGGCGTTCAGAAGACAGCAGCGAATTTAGAATTTACTCTACTGTGGATGAAACTGAATATCGCATTCGTACGCTGATGCATGATCCGAACTATCGTTTAGGAGTAGCTTGGCAAAATGTTGCTTATAACCAGCCGCCGCATCCAAGCTTCTATTTAGGAGACGGAATGGGGATGCCAGCAGCTCCAAGTATTCAATATATTCAAGCGCTAGTTACTTCGATAACGGTAACAGCGGCAGGGCAAGCCGATTCTGTTAAGGTGGGCAGCACGCTCCAGATGAATGCAGAGGTTCATATGGATACTGCGGCTAACAAAAATGTTGTTTGGTCAGTTGTGAATGAGGATGGCAGTTCTACGGCTCTGGCAGCAATTGGAACAGATGGCCTGCTACATGCGACAGCGGAAGGAAAGGTAACCGTCGTAGCGACGGCTGCGGATGGATCGGGTGTAAAAGGGGAGAAAGTAATTACCTTGCTTGCGAATCCAGTCGTTTCACCAAGTCCAACACCGACACCAACTCCAAGTCCAACACCGGATTCACCGCTTGGTGGTACAGCGCCAACTCCAGCACCTGCTGGCAATCAAGTAACGGTTGAAGCAGTGACAGTGAATGGAAAAGCGACAGCGGTGGTAGAAGCTGCAGATCTCCAAAAAGCGATCGAAGCAGCAACGAAATCGCTCGCTATTAAGGTGAATGCGGTAGGGTCTGCCAAATTAGTAGAGATCAGCATTCGTGGCGGTGCGTTTGCGGGCTTGAATACGAAGGATGAATTATCTTTAACCATTGATACGGGCTCGGCAAAAGTAACCCTTTCGAACAAAGCACTTAAGGGTGCGCTTGGCGCAGGTACAGAAACGCTTAAACTATCAATCGATAGGATGAATACTTCTGGACTCTCCGAGACTATTCGAGAGAAAGTTGGCGATGCAGCCGTCTATGATTTCAATCTATATGTAGGCGATAAGAAAATAAGTGAATTCGCGGGCGGCAAGCATGCACTTGAGATAAGTGTTCCTTATGTGCTTAAGCCAGGTGAGAAGCCGGGCAATGTGGTCGTTTATTATATCGCAGACGATGGCAAATTCGAAATCGTTCGCAATGGAAAGTATGATGCAAAAACAGGGACGATCACCTTCAAGACGAATCATTTCAGCTATTATTCTAGCCTATATGCGGCATCTGCATTCACGGATCTGAATCAAGCTTTATGGGCAATCGATCCGATTGAAGCATTGGCAGCGCGCAGCATTGTTAATGGCTATGGAGATAGCAGCTTCCAGCCAAATGGCGAGGTGACACGAGGAGCATTTGTGAAAATGCTGATGCTAGCATTTGAGCTAGAAGACAGCGAAGGCGTAAGCAGCTTTAGCGACGTGAAAGCAGGCGCATGGTACGCCAGCTCAATTGCCGCAGCTGAGAAGCTTGGCATAATAAAAGGCAAGTCTGACGGAACCTTTGGCGTCAACGAGCTTATCTCACGGCAGGATATGGCCGTTATGGCCTACCGTGCAGCTGAGGCGGCTGGCTTGAAGCTTGTGAGTGGAAGCGCAATTGCTTTCACCGATCAGGAGGAGATTGCCGATTATGCAGTCAAGGCTGTTCAGGAAATGCAGTCGACAGGCATTCTGAACGGCATGTCGGGTAATACATTTATGCCAAATGGATGGAGTACAAGAGCACAGGCAGCAAAAGTCATTTACTCGATGATGAGCATGCTCGAATAAAATATTTCAACTGAACAAATCCCTATAGCGAAGGAAAGCCGAGTGATTCGGATTCCGCAGCTATAGGGATTTTTTTATTCAATAATATCTTGAATATGCCATGGGGACTTAGCGGTTTCTCGTTTGAACATAAAGGTATAGACGCTGCTTCGGCGAGGCTTATTCAGCTGATGGATGGATACAGGTAATCTTATTTGGGTAGTTAAAGCATCACCAAGCTCATCGGTGTGGATCTGACCTTTGGATTTTGGTGGGATTTGCTCTCGTATGGAAACGAGTGACTCCATAACATGTAAGATGGAAGCGAGCTTTTCCTTTGGCATTTCTTTGGCGAGCGGAAGCAACAATTCATGGTCTTGATGATACATCGCTTCAACGAAGCTTCTAGCTAGAACGCTTGGCTGAACAGATTCAAAATAAGGTTTGATTTGACCAGCAGCCTTATGTACCATCATCTGGTGCGCGGGGTCTGGTGTATCTGATTTATGGGTGGAGCTGCCTAGAAAGTGAATGCAAAAGTGACCAGAGAAGCCATTCTCCGGAATGCCGTCACCGCCATGCGGCATGCCATTCATAGAAGCAGCGATCCAGGTGTCGCCGGAGTGGACGAGTATGGCTTTTCTTTTCCAGCTCCATTTGTCATTATAAATTTGCTTCATAACGCGGGAATCCTCTTTCGTTAACGGCTGAACATCTGCATGATCGCTGCCAGCGCGCCGTTGTACATGGAAGGTTAATCCCGTCTCCAGCTCCGTCACGGAAAACATGCTTTTTTTAGGCAAAAGCTCCGTTGCTTGCTGCCATGTCAACAATTTCCCGTAATGCTGTGTCCGCAAACCCTCGGCTAATCGAACCAGCTTCTTAGCTAGCTTGTCAGGCAAAATTATTTTTTCTGCTTTTGCTTCGTTCCAGAGCTGTCCAGAGCGATCCAAGCGATAATGTACCGTTTCAGCAGACTTTAGTGTGATGTCTATATCGGAGTAATAGTCTATTTCTGCTTCAGGAACATGCTTGGATTGACGCAAAGCGGCATCCATTTCTTGGCTTTCAATTTGCAGCTCGCTCATAAATGAGGATTGTTGACCAGAGCGGACAGTCATAATCATTATATGTTGCTGCTGCTCATTTGATTTTTTGGGCTTCAACATCATCGTCTGCGCAGCGGCATCGTTGGCTTGTAAGGTTAACAGCGATATAAGAACGAATATAACAACAGCTGCTTGTCTCCAGATCCGGGTCATAAGATGTCCTCCTCCAATCCCAATTGTCGTTATCTTTATATTCAGCCAATTTCCCGTTAATTATGTGGTCACCGCGTATGCATGCTTCTGCCTAAAATGATTCATACTAGCACGGATACTACCGTATAGGGGTGATTAACGACAATGGGATTGCCGTGGATTCTGGCCATATTGTTATTGTTCCAGCAAGGAGCATATTCTGATTCTTTAGTTATCGAGCATGAAGGCCATGCGATTTCGGAAATGAAACGTGCACAGTATAGCGATTCGATGACTGGCATTCCGCTCGTTAATCAAGAGAAGCTTGATAAATTTATGGATGAGCTTGATAAACGAGTGCAGAAGCCTCCTATTAACGCAGCGCTGGATGGAGCGGGGAGAATCATGTCCGAGCAGACAGGAAGTAAGCTTAATCGTAAAGCGTTCGAGGAGCTGTTTTACAGCTTTATTTATGAAGGGGAATTATTAAAGCTTGAGGCTCCTCTGCTAACGACTTATCCGAAAGTAGACAGCGAGCTGCTCTCGAACATCAAAACCAAAAAAATTGGACTCTATGCTACATACTACAACTCACGCAACAAAAACCGTTCTCATAATGTTGAATTAGCTGCGAAAGCAATTAATAACCATGTTGTTTTCCCGGATGAACGGTTTTCTTTTAATGAGGTTGTTGGCATGCGGACAAGGGAAAAAGGGTATTTGCGTGCTCCAGTCATTGTGAGGGGAGAAGTTTCGGAAGACGTCGGCGGCGGTATTTGTCAAATTTCATCTACCCTCTTTAATGCGGTGGACCGGGCAGGACTCAAAATTGTTGAGCGCTACTCACATAGCCGACATGTCAAATATGTTCCGCCAGGCCGCGATGCGACGGTAAGCTGGTACGGGCCGGACTTTGTGTTTCAAAATAAATATGATCAGCCTATACTTATTCGTGCTTATGCGCAGGGAGGGCAGGTTAGCATCGTTATTTGCTCTTCGGAAGACGTTAATGCAAAAACGAGACAAGTGCCCAGCGCTTCGAAAAAATTGCCTGAGGAAATCAAGCTGGAGATGGATGCTGGCGGCTCGGAGCCAAAAAAATAAACATAAAAGATTAGATTAGGGACTGCCAATTGGCAGTCTTTTTATGATGTAATTTATTGCTAGATCTCAATTGCAAAGGTAAAGTAAAGCAAGGGAGAGATGCTTATGGATTACAAAATTGTTTTTTTCGATGTAGATGGAACGATTACGCACCATGAGGATGGCAGCATTTCAAATCAAACAAAAAAAGCGATAAAGGCGCTAATCGACAAAGGAATCAAGGTCGTTGCTGCAACAGGCAGGCTGTTATCCATGTGCGATGAAATTAATCCTTGCTTCATTACCCAGCGGCAAATCCTTTGATTTATGAACAAGAGGTTAATTTAATGTGCTTGTTTGCTGATGAAGAAACAGCCCAGAAATACAGGGAGCAGTTTCCTCATTTAACCTTTAGAAGATGGCATCCTTTTGTCCTGAATGTATTGCAGGAGTAGGTATCCAAGTCGCTGGCGATCATCAAGGTTTTGCAGTATTTTAACCTTGATAAATCAGAAGCGGTTGCCTTTGGCGATGGCGAGAACGACATAGATATGCTCGAATTTGTAGGGCTAGGCATTGCAATAGGCAATGGGAGTGAACGGCTAAAGGGAGCAGCTGATTTTGTTACCAAAAAGTCGAGCGAGGACGGAATTGAGTTTGCGCTCAAAAAGTATGGGATTATATAACCCTTTCCTTCTTATACGAAGGTGATCGGCTTTTTTTGATGATGGTTTGGTACGTAAGGGTTGACACCGCTAAGCGATTTCGTGATGATGGAGTAGAGCATGTAGCGGAAGGAGCTGACCTAAGATGAATTTAATAGTGGAACAACCAGCAGCTCGCTGGTACAAAAAAGAAATGGGTCTTTCCGATGGTGAAGCGATTCGTATTTACGTTCGCCTGGGCGGCTGCGGCAGCGTTCATCCAGGACTTTCACTTGGCATTATGAAGGATGAGCCCAAGACAGCGGGACTTCGTGATGTCGTAGAAGGTATTACCTATTTTATAGAAGATGATAATCTGTGGTATTTGGATAATAAGACGCTTCGCATTTCTTTTGACGAGAAGTATGAAGAAATTAAAATGGTTGTGGAATAACCACATGGCATAGCAGGACAACAAAAAAGGAGCAGCTCCAATAGGTCATAAACCTTAAGGAGCTGCTCCTTTTTTGCGTGTTGGCGCTTATTTGTTACTTATCATGGGGCGATTCTGCTTTAGTTTTGTCCTGGCATGAGCTTTTTGAGCAATTGCAGCATTTGCCGTTATGACGATGACCAGCTGCCTTGTCTTTATCATGCGGTGCTCCGTTTTCTGTATTCTCCTTGTTATCCTCATTTAAAGATGCCTGTATGTCCATTTTGTTTACCGCCATCCTCTCATTTACCGATCACTTATTTCTATTATAAAAGAATGATCATGGAGGCCACATCGGGGAACCTCCCTATTTGCTAAGCAGCTTTCGCATAGAAACCCTTAGCTATAGTTCAGGGAGTTCCCCGACATACAAATGGAAGAGAATCCCCTAAACTAAAGGTGTAGCAAACGAAAGCGAGCACAGCATAAACGATTAACACCACACATTAGGAGGATTTCATATGGAGCATGCTCCTTTGAGAAGGGTTGAACAGCTTGCTTTGAAGAAGCAAAAGGTGTTTTTGACAAGCAAGCTGAGATATATATTGCGAGCCATGTTAGCGAGTATGTTTATCGGATTTGGCGTAATCGTAGCGTTTAAGACAGGCAGCTTTTTCTATGAGTCACATAGTCCGCTAACCTATCCAATGGCGGCGATAACGTTTGGAGCAGCAATCATTCTAATCGCCTATGGCGGAGGAGATCTTTTTACAGGAAACACCTTCTATTTCACCTTTGCAGCTCTTAGGGGCAAAATGCGCTGGCTAAACGTTGTAAAGCTATGGTGTGCAAGCTACGCAGGCAACTTTCTTGGTGCAGTTGCTTTCGCCCTTCTCATATGGGCAACCGGATTGTTCAGCGATGCGTCCGTTAATGGATTTTTACTCAGTGTCGTAGAGAAGAAGCTTCACGCACCGGTATGGGAATTGTTTTTCCGGGGTGTATTGTGTAACTGGCTGGTCTGCTTAGCATTTTTTGTTCCGATGTCACTGCGCGGAGATGGGCCAAAGTTGTTCGCTATGATGCTATTCGTATTCTGCTTCTTTATTTCAGGCTACGAGCACAGCATCGCTAATCTTTGCACCTTCGCCATTGCGCTTGTGCTGAATCATCCGGGAACCATTTCACTAGAAGGCATGATTCATAATCTTGTACCTGTAACACTAGGTAATTTAATTGGTGGCTCCGTCCTTATGGGCGTTATGTATTATTTCGTAAACAAACCATTTGAAGAGGTGGAATAACAATGAAAAAATCAAAAGTTGTCGTTATTGGTGTAGGAGCAGTAGGATCCACAACAGCCTATACGCTGCTGCTTCGCAGCCGGATGGATGAGCTTGTGTTAATAGATGCGAATGCAGGCAAAGCAGTTGGGGATGCGCTTGATATGAATCACGGGATGCCATTCCTTGGTCAGACTAAAGTATGGGCAGGAACTTACGAGGACTGTAAGGATGCGGATATCGTCATCATTACAGCTGGAGCAGCACAGAAGCCTGGGGAGCCAAGGCTGAATCTATTAAAGCGCAACATTGCCATCTATGAAAGCATCGTATCCGAAGTATTGAAATACAATGATGACGGCATTCTATTAATCGCGACGAATCCGGTAGATATTATGAGTTACTTCTGCCAGAAAAAGTCGGGCTGGCCAACTCACCGTGTAATCGGTTCAGGCACATTGCTCGATAGTGCTCGTTTCCGCTATCTGATCGGCGAGCGATTGCAGCTTGACCCGCGCAGCGTACATGCCCATATCATTGGGGAGCATGGGGATTCCGAGCTTCCATTATGGAGCTTGGCAAACGTAGCTGGTTCGTCCATCTCGCTTAGCGAGGAAGAAAAGTCAGACATCTTTACGCATACGAGAGATGCGGCCTACGAAATCATAGAAGCGAAAGGTGCCACTTATTACGCTATTGCGTTAGCACTGGATCGTATTGTAACTGCGATATTGTCCAATGAGTCGGCTGTACTCAATGTATCCACGTTAGTTGAAAACTACCACGGCATATCGGATGTATACATGGGTGTTCCGTGCGTCGTTGATCGCAATGGAGTAAGAGAGGTGCTGGACATTCCGATTACAGAGGAAGAAAAAGCGCTGCTGCACCGTTCGGCGAACAAACTGAAGGAACTGATTGAAACGATCTCGATTTAGACAAAAATAAGAGGAGCTGATCGTCATGGTAACCAAATGGCTAAGCGAAAACAAATATGCAGCGGGCTTAATGCTTGTGCTGCGGGTGTACTTGGGATGGCAATGGCTGAGCGCTGGATGGCATAAGCTTGGCGGATTTGATGCCAGCGGATTTTTAAAAGGAGCTATCGGCAACCCAGTAATGGATAAAGCGACAAACGAATTAGTTTATCCGACGTTCACTGCATTTCTAGAACATGTTGCTCTTCCGAATGCAGGCATCATTAACTTCCTCATTCCCGTTGGTGAATGTTTGGTAGGGCTTGGACTTATCGTTGGCGCACTTACGACAGCTGCAGCTTTTTTCGGATTATTAATGAACTTCATGTTTATGTTTGCAGGTACGGTATCGACTAACCCTTGGATGCTGCTAATCGGAATTATCGTATTCATCGCTGGCACGAACGCAGGTAAATTCGGTATTGATTACTTTGCCCTTCCTTATCTGCGCAAATTATTTAAGAAAGGCAACCGCAGCGATAGTGGGTATGCGGACAACAATACAATCCCTCGTTAGAGCGGAACGAATGTAAATAATAAGGGTTGCTCCACAAGTAGGTATCTACTTTTGGGGCAACCCGTTTTTTTTGCTCGATTGACATGAACTCCTTAGTTTGTTACTTTAATTATATATATTCGTATTGGTTTAGTTGGATTTAAGTGAGTGGAGGTGTGTCAAATCAACATTGAGAATATAGAAGCATTCGTCTATGTCATCCATTGTGGAAGCTTTAATAAAGCAGCTGACGCGTTGTATTTGTCTCAGCCTTCTGTAACAGCAAGAATTAAGTCCCTTGAGCAGGAGCTCGACTGCAAGCTGTTCGATCGAAATGGCAAACAGATTCAAATAACGGAAGACGGTAAACGATTTCTCCCTTATGCCCAGCAGCTGCTGCTCATCTATCAGAAGGGCAAGCAGCATATTAATCAGAAGAAGTCTTTGCCGAACGAGTTCCGAATTGGCTGTACCGTGTCTGTCTCCAATTATATTATTCCTGACTTATTACCTCGCTTAAAGAAGAAATTCCCACACACTCACTATAAAATCGTCACAAGCACCACGGATGAGATTGTGAATAAAGTGCTGAGCAAGGAAGTGGATATTGGCTTTGTTCGCAAGGTGAATCATCCTAACCTGCAGTCGACCAAGTTCTATGAAGATCCAATACGGCTGCATGTGTATCATGGGCATCCGTTCTTAACAACGGATAAGCTGACGGTTGAGGCGATCGCTGAGCAGCCGCTCGTTTTTTTTGAATGCGGCTCATTGGATTGGCTTCGCATTCATCGTATATTCGAGAATTTGGAGCTGCCGCCCAACATTCAAATTCAGACGGATAATTCTGAGATGGCCAAAAAGCTTGTCATTCAGAAAGCAGGCATCGCGTTTCTTCCAGGCTTATGCGCCCAGCAGGAGCTGCAGGATGGGAAGCTTTATCCGATACGCGTCCCCGAGACGGAAGGCATTTTTTTACAGACGAACCTCATTTCGCATCATGGAGAGCATTTGGAATTTGTACATGCCATTACCGAAATAGGCAAGCAATTAGCAGATGCGGAGCTAAGCTTATCAGCAAATATAAATCTGTAATACAAAAACTCTATTATTCGAAAAGCGATGGGTATGGTACATTCATAATTACAGTTAAGCCGATATGAATAGTGCACTTAATCACATTCGTCCGCTGCTCCTACTGAAGCAGCGGACGTTTTTTGTTGATAAAAGCATCATTGGATTATTCAATTTTCTTATAGAAGATCTCTATAAGCTAGAGGATTGACGAAGCTGGCAGTCCGGTGGTAAAGTGAATTCAACATAATCCTTACTTAACAGGTAGGAATTATAAGGATTTAAACATTTAGGGGGAAAAAGAAAATGAAAAAACGATTCGTTTTATCGATTGCACTCGTCCTTGCCCTTACAGTTGCTGGCTGCGGAAGCAATAAAAACAACACCGGCGGCAGTGCGGAAACAGGAAGCGGAGAGGCTTCCAAATCCGTAACAAAAATTGTTGTTGGCACAGGAACACAATTCCCTAAAGTTTGCTTTATAGATGAGAATGGCAAGCTTACTGGTTTTGATGTAGAGCTTGTAAGAGAAATTGATAAACGTCTTCCAGATTATGAATTTGACATTCAAACGCTTGAATTTACGAACCTGCTGTTAAGCTTGGAAACGAAAAAAATTGACATGATTGCACATGAGATGGAGCAAAATCCGGAACGCGTACAGAAGTACCTCTTTAATAAAGAGCCTTATGCGCACTGGAGAAACAAGATCATTGTAGACAAGGACAATAATTCAGTTCAAACGTTGGCTGATCTAAAAGGTAAAAAAGTACTAACAACGGCAACAAGCGCAGCGGCAACGATTCTTGAAAATTACAACAAGGAAAACGGAAACGCGCTTGAGCTTGTGTATCAAAATGGCGGCGCAAACGACAACGTATCGCAAGTAACCTCGGGCCGAGTGGATGCCTTCCTCGCTGCTGACTTTACTTTATCGTTAGTTGATCCGAAGAAAGAGCTTAAAGCAGTAGGACCGGCACTGAGCGAAGCAGACATCTTGTTCATGTTCCGCAAGGACGATCCGGAGCAGCAAAAGCTTTCTGATGCAGTTGATGTAGTAATCAAAGAACTGAAAGCAGACGGTACGCTGGCTAAGCTTAGCTCAGAATGGCTGGGCGATGATTTTACTTCCCAAGAAAAATAAACCCAATTGAAAGGTGAGATGGCTAAGGTGGGAGAACCTTTTGATATCAGCTACGTGTTCGAGTATCTAATAAAGCTACTGCCTACCTTGAAAGTCACTCTTCTTATTGTGGTGAGTTCCATCGTACTTGGGGTTGGCGTCGGATTTATCGTCGCCTTTCCCCAGCTTTATAAGATTCCGGTTCTAAGACGGTTTTCACAGGTGTATTTATCTTTTTTTAGAGGGACGCCTATACTCATTCAGCTATTTCTGTTTTATTACGGCTTGCCTGAGGTTTTGAAGCTTTTTCATTTGGATGTAGCTAAAGTGCCGGCATTATATTTTGTCATCCTTACTTATGCGCTGCACAGCGGAGCCTATATAGCGGAGATGATTCGCGCGGCTGTCGGGGCAGTGGATAGGGGCCAGGTTGAAGCAGCTTATGCGGTAGGAATGACGGGTTTCCAAGCTTTTACCCGAATTGTACTACCTCAAGCCGTTTCGATTGCATTGCCGGTATTCTCTAATCTTGTTATTGCAAATTTGAAGGATACATCACTCGCCTTTTCGTTAGGTATTATGGAATTAACAGGAAAATCACAAACACTGGCTGTTATGTCGAGGCATTTCCTTGAAACGTATGTTTCGCTCGCGATTATCTATTTTATTTTGAGCTTTGGGCTTGAGAAGCTGTTCCATTTGATCGAACGCAGGTTATTGAAGCATGAGCGCCGCATCGCGGTAGAAGACAAAGAACCTCTTATCAAAAAAGATAAATCAAGGCGGTTTGCAGCCGGAATAGGCTTTGGCAGAGGAGGAAGGGAAAATGAAGCTTGATTTCGCATTCATATGGACGGCGTTTGTTCAGCTTTTGAGCGCGGTGCCAACGGCTTTGGCGATTACGTTCGTTTCTGTTTTTTGCGGCTTCCTCATTGGGACATCTGTAGCTGTCATTAGACTTTACAAGATTCCAGTCCTTTATCCTATCGCCGTTTCCTATGTTACCGTCATTCGCGGAACTCCTATGCTAACGCATTTATTGCTTATTTATTTCGGTTTGCCGATTATCGTTGATGGTATAGCTGAGGCGTTAGGCTTATCGTTCCGTTCGGTCTCAATTCCCATGATAGGATTCGCTTATATTTCTTTCTCGATTACGGCTGGCGCATACATGTCTGAGGTTGTCAGATCGGGACTGCTTGCGGTTAACCGCGGACAAATGGAAGCAGCGTATTCCATTGGAATGACGACCTCTCAAGCGATGCGCAGAATTGTTTTGCCCCAAGCTTTTGCTGCCAGCTTGCCTAACTTATCGAACTCGGTAATTGGCATGCTGCACGGATCAACGCTGGCTTTTACAGTGTCCGTCGTTGACATTAATGCTAAAGCGCAAATCGTTGCTTCAACAAACTGGAAGTTTTTTGAGGCATACCTTGCCGCAGCTCTTATTTTCTGGGGATTAACCTTTTTCATCGAGCGACTGACCGCGTTAGCCGAGAAGCGCTTTAACCTGTACAACAGAGGCGGTGTCTCATGATTAAGCTGACGCAAATTAGGAAGAGCTTTGGACGCAATGAAGTGCTCAAAGGAATAGATCTTACAGTCAAAAAAGGCGAGGTCGTTGCCATACTCGGGCCAAGCGGCTCTGGGAAAACAACGCTGCTGCGCTGCATCAATTATTTAGAGAAGCCAAGCGACGGTCAAATTTCGATTGGTGATTTCACCGTTAATTGCAAACGTCCCGATAAAAAAGGAATTCATACGCTTCGGCAAAAAAGCGCAATGGTTTTCCAGCAATATAATTTATTTAAGCATAAGACGGCAATTGAAAATGTAATGGAAGGTCTCCTCATCGTTAAGAAGCTTCCGAAGGAAGAGGCGCGGCAAAAAAGCGAGGAGCTGCTTGAAAAGGTTGGTCTTGGCAATAAGCTGCATGCTTATCCGAGCGAGCTGTCTGGAGGACAACAGCAGCGTGTGGGCATCGCTCGTGCGCTGGCGCTGAACCCAGAAGTTATTTTGTTCGATGAGCCGACTTCGGCGCTTGATCCAGAGCTGGTTGGCGAGGTGCTTAGCGTTATTCGCAAAATCGCAAAAGAAGGCATCACGATGATTATCGTGACCCATGAAATGAGCTTTGCGCAGGATGTTGCCAGCCATGTTGTCTTTATGGACGGCGGAGCGATCGTTGAAGAGGGCAGGCCTAACGATATTTTCACCAATCCGAAAGAAGAACGAACCAAACAATTTTTGAAACGGATCACACCTGAGGGTGTCTATTCCATCTAACACATAGAGGAGCGAATCAATATGTCACTCAAAATTGGCATTCTGGATCAAAGTATTATTTTTCCCGGTCAAACTGCTGCTGAAGCCTTGGCGAATACCGTGAGGCTGGCGCAATTGGCAGAAACGCTTGGTTTCGAGCGCTTCTGGGTATCTGAGCATCATGATTCTCCCGGGATGGCGGGGTCCTCGCCAGAGGTGCTTATTGCTTATTTGCTGGCTCAAACATCATCCATTCGCATTGGTTCAGGCGGCGTAATGCTCCAGCATTACAGCCCTTATAAAGTGGCAGAAAATTTTAATGTGCTTGCTTCACTCGCGCCAGGAAGAGTTGAGCTTGGCATCGGGCGAGCGCCAGGCGGATTGCCGCGTTCTACGAAAGCTTTGCAGAAGGGCGTAGCGGAAGCCGACACTTTAGCTGAGAAGCTGACAGAGCTGGAGCAGCTGCTCCATGATAAGACTGGCGAAGAGCATCCGCTGGCTGGGCTTGTTGCAAGTCCGCTGCCGAAGCAGCCTGCTGACATTTTTTTGCTTGGCACAAGCTTATCAAGCGCGGAGCTGGCTGCGGAGAAGGGTTATCCGTATGCTTTTGCATTATTCATTAATAACGATCCAGATACGGCTCAAAAGGCGATAAATACGTATCGGAATAAATTTAATCGGTCGTTTGGCGGAGAGCCTAAAGCGATTCTAGCATTGTCAGTAATAGCATCCGATTCGGAAGAAGAAGCGAATGAGCTGGCAGGTCATTTTAAAAATGTGAGAGTTACACTGGCAAGCGGCAAGACTGTAAACGTAGGCACGCTGGAACAAGCGAAGGAATTTGCTAGGCAGGCGGGAGAGACATTTACAGCAGAGGAAAGGGATGCGGATATTACCCGCGGCACCAAGGAGACGGTTCGCAAACGACTGCTTGAAATTGGGGAGCAGTATGGCGTGGATGAGTTTATTTTTACGACGATTATTCCTGATTTCGCCAAGCGTGTACGATCCTTCGAGCTGCTTAAGGAAGCCTTTGAAGGAGAGTTGGTATGAGCGATTTCTCAGCTGAATTCATAGAGGAGAAGTTGATAGCCATTCGAAGGCAGCTGCATCAGCATCCTGAGCTTTCTCATGAGGAGTTCGAGACGACGGCTTCCATACGCGGCTGGTTAACGGAGGCGGGCATTCGAGTTGTTGATTATGGACTTCAAACCGGTGTCATTGCAGAGATTGGTGGATTGCACGGCGGCCCCATTGTCGCGGTTCGCGCGGATATAGACGCACTGCCGATACAGGAGGAGACGGGTCTTGCATTTGCTTCAACAATTCGGGGTAAAATGCATGCCTGCGGACATGATTTCCACACGGCGTCGATTATAGGAACTGCTCTTTTGCTCAAGGAACGGGAGCAGGAGCTGCAAGGAACGGTACGCTTGTTGTTCCAGCCTGCGGAAGAAAAAGCAAAGGGTGCTCAGAAGCTTATTGCAAGCGGAGCTTTGGAAGGCGTGAGCGCGGTGTTCGGCATGCATAACAAGCCGGATCTCCCAGTTGGAACGATTGGAATTACAGGCGGGCCGATCATGGCGGCAGCTGATGGTTTTGTCGTTGAAGTGGAAGGCCGCGGCAGTCATGCTGCAGTACCTGAAGCGGGTCTTGATCCGATCGTAACCGCGGCGCATATGATTACGGCGCTGCAATCGATCGTAAGCCGCAGCGTAAGTGCGCTGGACAGTGCGGTTGTTAGTGTGACAAGGCTTCATGCGGGAACCGCTTGGAATATTATTTCGGACAAAGCGGTATTTGACGGTACGCTGCGTACGTTTGAAGAGCATGTCCGCATGACAGTGCGCGAGCGCTTTGATCAGGTCGTAAATGGTGTAGCATCGGCGTTTGCAACGAGTGCGAAAGTGAAGTGGCTGGAAGGGCCGCCGGCAGTTGTCAATGATCAGAAGTGGGCCGATCAAGCTTCGATAACAGCGAATGCTCTTGGCCTTGCAGTGGTGAAGCCGACGCCTTCTCCGGCAGGCGAGGATTTTGCGTTTTATTTGAAGGAAACCGAAGGGGTGTTTGTGTTTTTTGGCACAGCCGGCTCACAGGAATGGCATCATCCATCCTTTGATTTAGATGAAAAAGCATTGCCGATTGCTGCTTCTTTTTTTGCTTCCCTTGCTGTGGATGCTCTGCGCAAGCTGACGAGCGAGAATACGCTGGGAGGACGACAACATTCCGAAATCATATGATGTGATCATCGTTGGGGCAGGCTCTATGGGGATGAGCGCAGGTTATGAGCTCGCAGCCCGCGGAGCAAGGACTCTGCTCATTGATGCCTTTGATCCGCCGCATAATATGGGAAGCCATCACGGCGAGCCGCGTCTAATCCGGCATGCTTATCATGGCGGCGATACTTATGTGAAGATGGCGCTTCGTGCTGATGAGAGGTGGCTGGCACTCGAGAAAGCAACGGGGGAAAAGCTGCTGGAGCGATCGGGCGTGCTCAATATGGCAGAATCGAGCTTTTACAACTATGAAGGCAGATTAGGCGTTGCTATTGCGAATGGCGTTCAAGTGGAGCTGCTGCGAGCGGAAGAAATTAATCGGCGTTTTCCAGGTGTACAATTAGCTGACTCCTTCCAAGGGATGTACGAGCCGAATGCGGGTTACTTATACAGTGAAAAATGTGTAGCTGCTTATAAGCAGCAAGCTATAGCAGTCGGAGCGGAGCTTCTGGTAAACAGCTTCGTTACAGATATACAGGCGAGTGCTTCAAGCGTTACTGTTCATACGAAAGAAGCTGCTTTTACAGCACAGCAAATCATTATTACCGCCGGCGCATGGTTTGGCATGCTCGCGAAGCATGTTAAGCTTCCCATTCGTGCAGTTCGCAAGGTAGTAGGGTGGTTTGAAACGCGTTCACCCGCTTTTGATGCAGGCGTATTTCCCGGCTTCACTTGGGGCGGCGCGCTGGGAGGCTACTACGGCTTTCCGAGCATCGGCGGCGCTGGAATTAAAATTGGCAGACACGATACAGGCGTGGAGTGGCAGCCAGGTGAGCCGATTGCTCCATTTGGAGCTTATCCAGAAGATGAAGAGGATCTTCGCCGCGCGCTTGCCGCTTTTGTTCCGGATGCGGCCGGCAAGCTTTTGCGGGGGGCAGTATGCAAATACGAGTTTACGCCTGATGAGGATTTCATTATTGATGCTCATCCTGAGCATCATAATGTGCTGCTTGCTGGCGGTTTTTCCGGTCATGGCTTTAAATTTGCGAGCGTGGTAGGCGAGATTTTGGCTGACAAAATACAAAAAAAGAATACAGGGTACGATTTGCGATTATTTGAGCTTGATCGTTTTAGCAGGGCATAACGCAATTTACTTTTGTTATTCACGAGGAGGATTTTAAATGAGCGAACCCATTGTCGATATTCATGCATTTGTGAACGTATATGATCAAATTGAGCAGGAATTGGAAGGGCTGTCGGATCACCAGCTGAAATGGAAGGCTGCCCCTGAGTCATGGAGTGTGACCGAGGTGCTCGCTCATCTCGTTGATCACAGCATTATCGTATCCTTTCGCATTCGTGAAATCTTGTCTGGCTCCGAGACAAGGCTGCCTTCCTTTAAACAGGATGCTTGGGTGTCTGGCCAAAGGGCAAATGAAGGCGATGTTAAAGATATTTTGCTTGCGGCACGTTCACTTGTTCAATATAACAGCCTGTTGTTTAATCGTTTGACCGAAGAAGAATGGAGCAAGACCGGCATTAACTTTAAAGGTGAGCCCGTATCAATAGCTGTGATCGTACCGGCATTTGTGAAGCACGTGCAAGGTCACTTAGGTCAAATTCGTCGAATCAAGCAGGGAGAGCTGGACTCTCGCAATTAGATTGATGCCATTTTAAAAGGTATAGCCATTGTAATCATATAAAGGGAGAGCAGGTGAAGAAGCATGTCTGATACAGCTGTCATTATTCGTAATGCTGAGCTTGAGGATCTAGATGCTACACGGGAAGTACTTATTGATGCTTATGGCCAATATGAGCAAGTGCTGCCTGAAGCGGCATGGAATCAATATAAAGAAAGCATACTGGAATCTGTTGAAGGCGCAGCAACGAAGGCGCGTTTAGTTGCGGTGCTCGGCGGGAGGATCGTTGGAAGTGTGTTCTTGTTTGATTCCTCTGAAGCGGCCTATGGACGGCCGGAGCTTCAAATTCATTCACCGATTATTCGCCTGCTCGCCGTATCGCAGACAGCACGCGGCTTCGGCGTAGCGACGGAGCTTATCCGTGCCAGTGCAAAGCTTGCAAAGGAATGGGGAGCGGAGACGCTGCATCTTCATACTTCAGACATGATGGATTCAGCTGTAAGGCTTTACGAGCGTCTTGGCTTCGAGCGCGCATTCGATAAGGATTTAATGAATGGGGAAACGCTCGTTAAGAGCTACCGGCTTCAATTAAAGGAAGCATCGTTATTGCAGGTAACTTAGCAGGACTGCTGCTTTTGCTGTCAGAAGATCAATCATACTATGTTCATTAGGAGGATGTTTATTATGGCGAACCGGAAGCAACTTAAGTTTGGCGCATTGATTCATGGTGTGGGAGGCAATATCTCGGCATGGCGGCATCCGGAAGTGCCGGCTGATGCGAGCGTGAACTTTAAATTTTATACGGAGCAAGCACAGACTGCTGAAGCGGGTAAGTTTGATCTTGTCTTTATCGCTGATGGTCTATATATAAACGAAAAATCGATTCCGCATTTTTTAAACCGCTTTGAGCCGATTACGATATTGTCCGCGCTGGCAGCTGTTACGTCCAAAATTGGATTGGTTGGCACATTATCGAGCTCATATAGTGAGCCGTTTACGGTTGCAAGACAATTTGGCTCTTTAGATCATATTAGCGGCGGTCGTGCTGGATGGAATGTTGTTACATCTCCGCTTGAGGGCTCGGCAAGCAATTTCAGCAAAACGGATCATCCGACACATGATGAGCGCTACAAAATTGCCGAAGAGTATTTGGAAGTGACACGCGGTTTGTGGGATTCTTGGGAGGACGATGCTTTCGTCAGAGACAAAGAGTCAGGTGTGTTCTTTGATCCGTCTAAGCTGCACCGTCTAGATCATAAAGGCGAGTATTTCTCCGTTCAAGGTCCGCTTAATATTGCTCGCTCGAAGCAAGGTCATCCGGTTATTTTTCAAGCGGGCTCTTCTGAGAGCGGCAAGAAGCTGGCTGGCAAAGCAGCAGATGCGGTATTCACAGGCCATGACAATATCGAAGATGCAAAAGCATTTTATAAAGACGTGAAGGATCGTACGGTGGCTGAAGGCCGTTCGGTGGATGATATCGTTATTCTTCCTGGCATTGGTCCGATTATTGGACGCACGGAAGAGGAAGCTGAGCGCAAGTACCAAGAGCTGGCAGAGTTAGTGACGATCGAGAATGCTTTGAACTATTTAGGGCGTTTCTTCGAGCATCATGACTTCTCTCAATATCCGCTTGATGAGCAGTTCCCAGAGCTTGGCGACCTCGGTCAAAACAGCTTCCGCAGCGGCACCGACAAAATTAAAAAAGTAGCGAAAGAGAAAAATCTTACGCTGCGCCAGGTTGCGCTTCAATCCGCGACTCCGCGTCCGCAATTCATCGGTACACCTGAGAAAATTGCAGATCTGATTGAGGAGTGGCATGAAGAGGGAGCAGCAGACGGCTTCATTATTCATTCTTCGATTCCAAGCGGCTTGAATGATTTTGTTGAGCTGGTTGTTCCAATTCTCCAAGAGCGCGGCATTTATCGCACTGATTATGAATCGGATACGCTGCGCGGCAATCTCGGCTTACAGATTCCAGCGAATCGCTATACCAAAGAGAAAGTGAATAGCTAATTAATTTAAAAATGTATAGTCCTTCCTTCCATGTTGTGATAATGACAAGTCTTGAGAGGGTATAGAGATGGTCGCTTGGGTAGACTTGTATTGAGCGCTCTGTTAAATGGAGGTGCAATACGATGAAATACGAACTGGGCAATTGCCTGCTGGAGCAGCGATTAAGCGAACGCGGGTTATCGCAGGCGCAGCTTGCAGATGCACTGATGGTGAGACCCGAGAGGATCGGCGACTATATCGACAACAAACGAATCATGCCGCTTAAGGTGGCGATTTCGATAGCTGCAACGATTAAATGTGATGTACCCGAACTCTATGAGCTGCGGACATCCAATGAAGTAGAATAATGATTCAAAGAAAAATAGCCCTGTAGGTCTTCTACGACCTGCCGGGCTATTTACGTTATATAATAACTGCTGGATGAAGAATGGTCTGAATGATTGGGTTGATCTCAAATTCTGATGTTCATGATATAATTCAAACATATTGTACGGAGGCGACATGCTTAGGAGCTGACATCATATGAATGTGGAAAATCACCTTATACTGTGGAACCTTGTTTCGCTAAAAATATTGGATGTGCAGCGAGCCGAGCTTACGGTTGGCGACAATTTGCACACCTCTCAGCTTACGTCGAGTACTCTATTATACGCGATAAGTGGCCGTGCTCGGCTCCTGCTGGACGGGAAGGAGCATGAATTGGAGAGTGGGTATGTTTGCCACGCCGGCAAAGGCACAGTTGTTACTATTTGTGATATCACCGGCCATTTAGAATATTATATGATTCAGTATAAAGCCACTCTGCCGCTGCCATGCAGCCAAGACTTACTTCAATTGCTGGCTAGCACGGAACCATTTGAAATCCAATATGGTTTTGCGGCGAGTCCTGCTGCTCCGCTGCTCCAGTCCTTGTCCCGTATGGAGCAGGAGTGGAACCAGCCGGGAGCGATGGCGAAGCTGCAGGTAAAATCATTTTTTTATCAGTTTATTTGCGAGCTGATGGGGCAACTGCAGCACAGGCGGATGGAGCAAGTTTCTCCGGATGCGGTACTTGAGGCTGTTAGATATATGGATGCACACTATGCCGAACCGATTACAGCAGACACACTTGCAGCATTATTGAATTGCAGTTCTCGGACATTGCAGCGGATGTTCAATAAGCGGTTGTCTCTTGGACCGATTGACTACCTGATGCAAATCCGTATAGACAAGGCCAAGGAGCTGCTGTCTCGTACGAATATAGGGCTTAAGAATATTGCTGAAGCAGTCGGTTATGAGGACAGCTATTATTTCAGCCGTTTATTTAAGCGTTATACGGGTGTTTCTCCAAGCATGTACCGAGAAATGATGCATCATCTCAAAGTTGATGTTTCGGAGAATGGTACGGTAATTATGCCTAAGCTGGAATTGGAAAGCGGCGAAAAGAAGGCGGCATCAGATCCTCTGGATGCTGTTATCCGTCGCTCACAGCGGACGATTGTTCATCTCAAAGGCGAGCTGCTGCTCCAGCGGCAGCCAGAGAAAATTGCTGTGCTGGACCCGCAGTTTATGGACCATATGCTGGCTCTAGGTGAGCTGCCGGCGGGCAGCGTCATCGTAACTGGAGATCATAGCAGTGTTCCTGAGTATCTAATAGACAAGCAGCGTTCGGTTAAGGCCTTGGGAACGATGGCTGAACCCGATCTGGAAGCTTTGCGTGCCTTAGAGCCCGATTTGATCATCTGTACTGAGTTCCACCAAAACATTTATAGAAGCCTCACGCATATTGCGCCGACCATCATGCTAGAGCGAAATCGCGATTGGAGAGAAACCTTGCGAACCATCGGGCGGATTACGGGCAAGAAGCTTGAAGCAGAGCAGGTCTTACAGCAGTATAAGCACAAAATCAGCGGACTGAAATCGGCACTGGCAAACAAGCTACATGGACAATCAGTCATGATGATTCGGCCGCGGGATAATATCATTAGGCTGCATACAAGCGCTCATCGTACAGCAGCCATTCTATACAGCGATCTGGGGCTGCATCCGCCGAAGCTAGCGGTTGACCGCAAAAGGACCAGCTCATTGATCGCTTTGGAAGGGCTGCCGGAGCTGGATGTTGACCATTATTTCGTATTGACCGACAACAAATATAAAGCTTGGTCGGAAGAGCTTCAGACCACTGCGACTTGGAAAAACCTGCGTGCCGTGCAGCAGCAGCATGTTTACCACGCCAAATCAAGCATTTGGATTGCTTATTACGGCCCCATCGCGATGAACCAGGTGGTCGATCAAGTGGCAGAGGTTTTCTTAGATGCCAAATAATTTGATATAACGGAAATAGTGAAGCATAACTAGCGCTTCGATTTCCATTTCTTATATAAACACGGTTGCATCCGAATCTACGTATTCGAGCAACGGTGTTTTTTTTGTCGCCACAATCCATGGGCAGTGGCGCAAATATCCATTGAAGATAACAGAGGGAGTCGTTATAGTGTTGTAAGTGAAGATGATTGTCATTCTCAACAAGAAAAAGAGGAGAGATTATACATATGTATTCAAAAACCAAATGGATTTGGACCTTCAGCCTGTTAGTAAGTTTGGTTATGATTCTTGGCGCATGCTCAGACAGTTCAAACAAAGGCAGCAGCAATGCTGGGGGAGGTAAGACGAATCAACCTCAAGCCCAAAATGGTGAGTCCGATAACAGCGGCTCCGTAACAGAACCGGCCCTTGCAGCACCAGTCACGATCAAACATTTGAAGGGTGAATTAACTCTCGAGAGCGTACCTAAGAAAATTGTCGTGTTGGATGTCCAGTACGCGGATCAAATGCTGGCGCTGGGCTTTCAGCCGGCGGGCAGCGTAATAGCTGAAACCGACAACGGACTTCCTCCCTATCTGGGCGATAAGATGGGCAATATCCCGTTACTTGGCACGTATATAGAACCGAATTTGGAAGGAATCATTGCGATAGAGCCAGATCTCATCATTGCAACAGAATTCCATGATGATATTTACGAAGATTTACTTAAAATCGCACCGACGATCACACTAGAGCGCAATGAGGACTGGCGGACCGTACTTTTGAAATTTGGGCAAATCTTGAATAAGCCGCAAGAGGCGCAGGCGCTGGTTGATGGTTACAAGCAAAAGATAAGCGATCTAAAAGCAGCATTGGCAGATAAAATGAAGGGACAAACGGTTGCTTTGATTAGGCCTAGAGATGAAATGATTCGTCTCCAAACGACATCCCATCGAACTTCACAGATTTTGTATGACGATCTAGGTCTGACTCCACCTAAAATGGCAGTTAACAGCAAGGACTCAAGCATGATGATTTCTCTTGAAGTTATCCCAGAGCTGGCTGCCGATCATTTATTTCTACTTCAGGATGAAACGAATTTGGAGCTAACAACTGAATTTCAAAACACATCGATCTGGAAAAGCATGAGTGCGGTTAAGGAAAATCAGGTATATGAGGAAAACACAGCGCAGTGGATTGGTTATTATGGACCGATTGCCATCAATTTGATTGTTGATCAGATCGCGGAGGCGCTCAATTAAAACCTTTTTGAACCAAAATGCCAGAGGGGGATTGTGTATGAATAAGCAGTCGCAGCTCGCGCAGAATGAGAGGGATTATTTGAGCCAACATTTTGGCTTGTGTGAATATGATGGAACCCGCTCAGTCGGATCGGTGAGAGCTTTGGACTTGCTTGACATGGAGATGTGCTCCGACTATTTGGACAGGCTGACCGTCATTCTACAGTCCCCATCGAGGATGGTCACAGCATCGCAGTTTTTTAAAAGGTACGCCTTTTTAACTACAGCACCGCTGCTGTACGCCATGACAGTTTACAACAAGGGACTGAATTTATCTGCACGTAATTGTATTCTTGGATCGTCACTGGGCCACTCTTGGCTGGAGCATGTCAGTCTTGCCGATAGTGATGCTGCAATGCCAGAAGCCAGCGAGCGGCATGTTTGGCGCAATACGGTTATGCAAGCTCTTTTTGCTGAGAACTTAGGGAAATTAGTTGCGGTCATGTCTAGAGCAGCGAACGTGCCAAAACCGATATTATGGGAAAATGTTGCGGTTCGTATATTCTCGCTCTACGAAAAACGAATCGGATTAACGGGTGAACAGCAAGAGCAATCCCGAGCCCGAGCAGATTTTCAGTATGTGATTCATCAGGCTCCTGGTGTTTTATTTGGGGAAAAACAAAATCCGCTAAGCCGCTTTTATGTCGAACCGACCTGTTCATCTGTTTCTAATACACCTATGCGGGTTCGCAAAACCTGCTGCTTCTACTATGAGGTCACAAGCGACAAAGAATACTGCACCAACTGCCCGAAGCTGTAGTGTTAAGGGGCACAAGTATCGTTCATCCAATAAACAGGATAAGCCTTAAAAATTAACGCTGTCCAGTTCCCTGGGTGGCGTTTTTCGTGTGGCCAAACTTGTTCAATCCTTTTCCTTGCTATAACATTATGAAATAAGCTGGGTGTTGTACAGTAGTGGAGTCATAGTGAGACGAGGGAGTGGAATGTATGAAGCTAACGGAGCCCGAAATCGAAAAAAGCTTGGCGGCATGTGAAGGCTGGAAGCGGGAGGAGGGTAAATGGATGATCAAAAAATATCGCTTTAAATCGTTTCCAAGCGCTATCGCTTTCGTAAACGAGGTTGCGCAAGCATCCGAGCGTCTGAACCATCATCCATTCATAGCTATCGATTATAAAATGGTAACGCTCCGAATGACGACATGGCATGATGGCGGCCTTACGGAGCTGGATTTTACAGCAGCAGCAGCTTTTGACCTTGCTTATGCCAGCGCTTGAATATACCCTTGATTAAGCTGAATTTTCTAAGCAAATGTATGGGAAAAGGTTAGCAGGCTGCCCCAGACGATAAGTTCATTAGGCAGCCTGCTATTTTTTATGAAAAACTAAACACCTGAATAGGCTAAAAAACCGCCGTCAACTGGAATCGTTGTACCAGTGACAAAACCTGCCGTTGTCTCGTCAGCGAGCCATAATAGAGTACCCAGCAAATCTTCGGGTTTGCCGAATCGGCGCATTGGAGTATGGGAAATAATTTTGCCTGAGCGTTCGGTTAAATGACCATCCTCGTCCAATAGCAGCTTTCTGTTCTGTTCAGTTAGGAAAAATCCAGGAGCAATAGCGTTAACTCGAATGCCGGATTCAGCTAGATGAACGGCCAGCCACTGCGTGAAATTGACGATAGCTGCTTTGGCTGCACTATAGGCAGGTACTTTGGTCATCGGCGATGGAGCGCTCATCGATGAAATATTTATGATCGTTGCGCCCTGACGGCCAAGCATTTGTTCTGTAAAGATTTGCGTTGGAATAAGTGTGCCGATAAAGTTGAGATCCATGACGCTGCGGAATCCTTCAATGCTCAAATTAAACAGCGTCGTTATATTTTCTGATTGAAGATGCTCCGGCTTAAAGGTCTCGTTCGTCGTATTCGCGCTAGGATGATTGCCGCCTGCACCATTAATTAATATATCGCATGGACCAAGCTTATCGAGCACAGCCGCTGCTGCTGCTTTCGTGCTCTCAGCGCTCGTGACATCACATGCGACAGCGCTGGCGATCCCGCCGGCAGCCTGTATCTCCTCAGCCACGGCAATCCCTTTCTCAGCGGTGCGATTGAGAATGGCGATTTTGGCACCTTGCCTAGCAAGCTCAAGCGCCATGACTCGGCAAAGTACGCCCGCACCGCCAGTGATGACAGCGACCTTGCCTTCAAATGACTCATGCTTAGGCAGCTGTGTCATGATTTGCCCTCCGAACCTGCAGTCGTAGCGGCTGCAAGCTGATACGCGTCCCAAAGCCCCCATAAATACATAATGCCGAGCGCGCGATCGTATAGGCCATATCCCGGTCTACACTGCTCATCGAAGATATGACGCCCATGATCAGGCCTTGCATATCCTGTGTAGCCAACCTCGTGATAAGCCCTCACAATGCCGGCGATATCAACGGTTCCATCTTCTGTACGGTGAGAAGTCTCGATAAAATCTCCGTTCTCATACACGCGGACGTTGCGGATATGGGCAAATGGGATACGGTCTGCAAACTCATGAATCATAGAAATAATATCATTGCTAGGATTTGCGCCGAGCGAGCCGCTGCAAAGCGTGATTCCGTTAAAAGGACTATCATACAGCTTGAGGAAAGTTCTGAAGTTTTCCTGACAAGTCATAATACGCGGCAACCCGAACACAGACCATGGCGGATCATCCGGATGAATGGCCATTCGAATGCCGTTGCGTGCTGCTACAGGTATAATTTCATTTAAGAAGTAACGAAGATTTTCCCATAGATGCTCTTCGGTCACGCCTTGATAAGCCTCAAACAGCTTCGTCAAATGCTGAAGCCGCTCAGGCTCCCAACCCGGCATAGTTAACGCTGAGTTCGCGTTAATCTCTTCAACAAATTGGAATGGATCGGCATCAGCTATTCGGCTATTTTCATAAAATAAAGCGGTTGCACCATTGCCCATCGGCTTGTGCAAATCGGTGCGCAACCAATCGAAGATGGGCATGAAGTTATAGCAAATAACTTTAACGCCAACGCTGCCTAGCTTCTCAATTGTTTTCTTATAATTGTCTATGTATAAATCACGAGACGGCAAACCAAGCTTAATGTCCTCGTGCACGTTAACGCTTTCAACGACATCGATATGCAAACCGTTTTGCTCTGCTTGCTGCTTTACCTCCAAAATTCGCTCCAGCGGCCATTCCTCTCCTGCCGCAACATCATGAAGCGACCAGACGATACCGTCTGTACCGGGAATTTGTTTAATATAGCTAAGGGGAACCGTATCGTTGCCTTCTCCGAACCATCTAAAAGTCATTTTCATGCGTATCAATCCTCCCGTTTTATTTGTAGTAATGAGGATACTTTTCCTTAAGCACGGCCTGATCGGATATGTTCTGAGTAAGATGCTCCGTCATGAGCCGTTCAGCAGTATCCGCATCTTGAGCTTCTACAGCTTCTGCCATCATGCGATGCTGCGCATAAAGATTTTCCCAGTGGAGATCATCCACTAGACGCAGCATACGGCTTCGATTGAGATGCCCATTCATTTGCTGCATATTCGACCAGGTGTTGCTCTTGCTGCAGCCTTCAAATAAGATGCGATGAAAGGCTTCGTCAAGCGAAAACATACTTTGGTTATCTTTGTTGTGAATGCTTTCCTGCTGAAGGTGAAGGTTGTTCTGAAGCTCGAGAAGGTAGGGCGCAGGAAAATGGCTGCACGCTAACCGAATGACAGCCCTCTCTAGATGCTCTCGCATAAATCTTGCTTCCTCTACGAGTGCAGTGTCGATTAATGAAACGAGTGTTCCCCGCTGTGGAAGCACTTGAACAAGACCCTCTTGAGCGAGTCTAAGGAAGCTTTCCCTCACGGGAGTACGGCTGACCTTGAACAAAATGGAAGTCTCATTCTCTGAAAGAGCTGTTCCAGGCGGCAGTTCCAGCTTCAAAATCTGTTCTCTTAGCTGCATATAAACGGAGTCTCTAGTGGATAGGGGCTGTTGACGTACATGGTAATCCATCGGCTCATTCCTTTCATCTTCACACTACCATACTACCATACAAGTATACAAGTGCGTAAGCATAAATTTAAAATGCCAGAAGGGCTGCCCCAAAAGTAGATAAACTACTTTTGAGACAGCCCTTCAATATGGTTCCATACGTTTATTTTGCGCTAATCGGCATTACTCCAAGTTGTTTCATTACCGCTAATAGGACAAGCAGGGAATTTTTCTCCCTTTTGGAGCTTATCTTTCTTGCCTGATTCTGAAATGTAGTTCCCAGCATGCTTAACAATTTCTCCCGTTCGATAAGAAGTATTCGTACTACTCATAGTAACTAGCACCTCCAGTTATTTTGTAGCAGGTAGATAGGGGGTTACCTGCTTATTCTTATTTACCCCGCTTAGCATGATATGAAACAGTTTGTAGTGAAAAAAGATAACTTAGCTGCTTGCGGCATTTTCCGTTTTTGCTTCAGTTCTCGTTTTCTCACGTTCTAATAGCGTTTTCAAATACGTCGACATCACTCTCGCTAGCTGATCGGATACTTCCATAAGACTCATATGTCCGACATCCTCGAATGTTGTCTCCAGAATATGAGGGTATTTGAACGTCGTTTCAGGTTGATCCAGACTCGTAACCGTGAACGTATCATTAGGTTTAATGACACCATCCTCTGCGCCTGCTACTAGCAAAATAGGGTATTTGGCTTCTGCCAGCACATGGCTGCGGTCGGGACGCATCTTCATCCCCTCTAATGTAGCGATAGCAGCGTGCGCCTCCATCTCCTGACCTACTCCAATGAGCTGATTGACCTCGTCGCGCATTTCTCCGACTTTATCATCGGTAAATAGATTAGGAATGATGCTGTACAAATATTTTGAAATGCCTTTTTCGTGAATCGCTTCAATATCTGTATCACGTTTCTCCTTTGTAACCTCGGAGTCGGGAAGCACAGTCGAATGGATAAGGGCAAAACCTGCGAGCTTGTCCGGATATTTCTCTGCAAAGGCAGCTGTTACATAACCGCCCAAGGAATGACCGAACATAACAACCTTCTCAATTGCAAGTGCTTCCAAAAGTGCTGCAATATCCTCGGCCATAGTCTCCATTGTATACGGGCCCTCAGGAGCAGATGAACCGCCGTGACCGCGGAGATCAGGGATGATGACGCGATATTGATCACCTAATACAGGACAGATTTTTTGCCAGTATTGAGATGAGCCGCAAAAGCCGTGGAGCAATACAATGACGTCTCCTTTACTACTGCCACATTCTTCATAGACTAAATCGATGCCATTAACGTGTATACGCTGCTTTTCCATCGATCATCACCAGCCTTTTCTATTATCGATTTGTTTTGGTGTAGTCTCTTAACCTATTCCAGAGCTTCTGAAACATTTGAAAAAACGGATTATTTATTGCTTCATTAATAGCCCTATTTTCAATTCGGAAGTCTGAGAATGGGTTGTTTCAAAGGTCAATAGGCTGGTTAATAACATGACAAGTTAACAAATTAACCAATCAACAAAAACACAGCTTCAAAGGAAGGATGATTCCGATGTTAGGATGGGCATTATTATTTTTCATCTTTGCCATTGTCGCAGGCATTTTCGGATTTCTAGGCATTGCCTCCGCATTAGCCGGGATAGCAAAAATATTATTCGTCGTATTCGTTATTCTCTTTATTGTTTCTCTCATCGTTGGTAGAAGACGAGTCAGTTAACTTCATCTAACAAAGTAGAACAACACTAATTTAAACAAAACGATTCCAAACAAAAACTGAGGAGGAATTTACTATGAACCATTTATCCAATACGAAGGTACACACGGTAAACAACGCTGTCGAGGTGCAAGAGCAGGTTTATAAATTTCAAACGGAAGGTTATGCGAAGGACAAAATTTTTGTACTGACGCATGACAAGGACCGGACAAATCGTATTGCTGACAACACGGACGCTGAGAAAATCGGCATTTCCGAAGAAGGTCTAGGATCGGCGATCGCAAACATTTTCCGCTCGACCGGAGATGAGCTGCGGGCTAAGATGAGATCACTTGGTATTTCGGAGCAAGAGTCACAGCGTCTTGAACGCGAGATGGATCAGGATAAAATCTTGGTCATCGCATGGGGCGGTAAAGAATATACAGGTGAAGAATTTGACCCTGCCGTATACTACTACCCTCAATACATGGGTTAACAAGAGGCTCCACAACTACCAAGAATTCAATCAGGGCCTATCCGCGAGGGTAGGCCCTTTATTAGAAAGCTAAGTTTCAATTTTATAAGTAAGCTTATAAGTTAATATGCTGCTTGGTAATTTTACTTATAAAAATTTGACTCTACTACCGCTTACGCTCAGAATATAAGTAGTAGTTATTGGAGCTAAAGGAGCCTGCATATGAGTATTATAATTGTAGATGATAATGCTACTAACCAGATTATTATTAAAGCTATTTTAAATAAAGAAGGTTATAAAAACTTGAAAATCGCGTCCTCGGCAAAAGAGCTTTATACGATGCTGGACATTGATTGTACGTTATCGACTGAATCAAACGTAGATTTGATTTTGATGGATATGATGATGCCGGAGATCGATGGCTTAGAAGCTTGCAAACGAATATTGCAGGTGGAGCGCTATAAGGATGTTCCGATTATTTTTGTTACTGCGCTTGGCGATTCCAGCAAGATGGCGGAAGCGCTTGATGCCGGTGCCAGTGATTACGTGATGAAGCCGATTAACAAGATGGAGCTGCTCGCTAGGATTCGTTCTGCTTTAAGGCTCAAGCGTGAAATTGATTGGCACAAAGAAAGAGACAGGCAGATTAAAGCAAAGCTGGAGCTAGCCAAAAAGGTGCAACGAAATGTATTAAGCCAGCCGATCAACGATGATCATGTGGCGATAAGCGCTGTATATCAGCCTTCTTCGGAGCTTGCGGGCGATTTCTACGCATGGTACCCGATTGATGAGAATCGTTACGGCGTTATTTTGCTGGATATGATGGGACATGGCATTTCTTCTTCATTGGTTTGCATGTATATCTCCTCGGTTCTTAAGGATACAATTACGCATATTACCGATCCAAGTCTTGTTATGCGCGAGCTGAATCGGTATATGAACCAGCTGTATAAGAAGGAAGAACTGCTTAACTATTATTTTACCGCCATTTATTTAGTACTGGATACGAATAAGCGGGTCATTGAATATGTAAATGCCGGACATCCTCCGGGAAAAGTACTAATTGGCGACGAGACAACCTTGTTGACTGCAGGCTGCTGTGCGATTGGGCTGTTTGAAAATATCGACATCCAAAAGGGCAGCATCTCTTACGAGGATCATATGAAGATCGTTCTTTATACGGATGGATTAAGTGAATCTCTTGGAGATAAAGAAGAGGATAAGCTTAATATGCTTGTCGAACAGCTAATAAAAGAAGATGCGAGTGAGCATGCGGAAATGGTCAGTGCATTTTTATCGGAGCATGCGAGTGTCAGCCAGAAGGACGATATATGCTTAGTCATGATTGAAACCAAATAAATTTCCGGCTTGGAGATATCATTATATTTTAAAAATAAATGTTTAACCTGTTTCAAAGCAATCCGAACGGTTTATATGTAAGTATAAGCAAAAGGAAGCTCGACAATCCCGCATAGGAGGGAGATAATTATGAGGACGTTTATTCTTATTGGTTGTTTAATCGGAGGTATATTCGCATACACGGGAGATATTGGACAGGTCACCGCAACGTATTCGCCAGTGACTGCTTCAAGCCCAGTGAAGGCGATAAAGGCTGAGGAAGCAACTCATGAAATTGTAATCGCTTCTGCATCTCCCTCTACTGTAACCGAAGTTACCTATGCAGCAGAATCAACACCGGTTGTGAAGGCAAAGAAACCAAAATTTACGCTTCAAACGGTTAACGGCATCACGCTTTATGATGATCCAAGCCTTGTGATTCAGAAGCTGGGAAAACCAAAAAGCAAAACGGTGGACCCGGATTTAACCGATCTGATCACCTATGAATACCCGAATATGAATGTCATCTTTAGCGGTGAGTTCATACAATCTGTTGAAATGGCGGAGAATACCAAAACGCTGCTGATTGATGGAAGTGAAGTTGCAGCGACAGTAGATGCTGTAAAGGATGCGTTAGGGGAACCCGATTATGTGACGGAGGACGGTATCGTATTCGAGCGAGATGAAGCCTTATTAAAGCTTTTCATTGATGCGGATACGCAGAAGCTGACGTCCATTCATTACTTCCACAGCTTCTCTATGTAATAATTCACTTGTACAGCTTGTACAAGGAGAAGGATCTTGATACTATTTATTAAACAAAAGTGAGCGGAGTGAATGGAATGAAAGCTGAGCAATTTCAAGTCAAGCAAGAAGAGACACAAAATCAAATTATTCTTCATGTAAGCGGAGAGTTGGACTTATCTGTAGTGCCGCAGCTGCGGGCAGCTCTGGAGCCGGTTATGAACCGCGAAGATAAAGCATTGATTCTAAATCTTAAACATTTAAAATATATCGACAGTACCGGAATCGGCATTATCGTTTCGGTGCTAAAACTTCGTGATGAGCTAAAAGCGCCGTTTTTCGTGCGGGATATTCCTTCCGCGGTTAAGCGTCTGTTTGACATCACAGGCATTTCAAGATATTTAATAGAAGGGACAGAGGCCCAAGCATGAATGCCATTCGTTTACAAATACCGGCCCATGCGGACTATATCGATCTGGTCAGAATCTGTCTATTCGGAATTGCCTCAAAGATGAGTTATGCATATGAAGAAATGGAAGATATGAAGGTGGCTGTTTCTGAAGCCTGCAACAACGCAGTTATTCATGGCGTTCAGAACTCCGCTCAGGAGGTTATCGACGTTTCCTTTGAACCAACTGAAACGGGATTAACGATCAAAGTAAAGAATAGTGGATCAGCTTTCCCTTTATCGGATGCACTCGATAAAGCAGCTCCGCTCCCTGAAGCCGACGTTAGCGGGCTTCGTGTCGGAGGCCTAGGCATTTATTTAATGCAGGCGCTGATGGACGAGGTAGAAGTTCATCCATTGGAGAATGGTACGGAAGTCGTCCTAACCAAATATTTGGATGCAGCAGCAGAGGATTAGTGTGATTAAGGTTACAAAAACATAAAAAAAGCGGTGCAGGAATTTTTCCTGCACCGCTTTTTTTAATTTCGATCCAGGGTTACTGGTTGTAAGCATGAGAAAGCAAAACGCGGCCTAGGCATACTATTAGCAGCTGCGAAGCAGAAATAGCTTGAATTCCTGCTTATTTTTTTCCTGCTCATATTCACTGTGGGTTTTAGTCAAACTTCTGAGCGACAGCAAATAACGTTCCTCGCTGCATCGCTTTTTTTCACTTGTTATTTGCAGCTTATATCCCTCAGAATGACTCGAATTTCTGATCTCATCCCATTCAGGCAACCTCTGTTTATGGAAAAGGACTAAGCAATGATCCACATCCACACAAGCTCGCTTATCTAACGAACTGTAATGTGCTTATAATGCTGAAAACTAAGGTTCTGAAGTTTTAACGAATCCTATTGGCGTTATTTCATGCTTTATAGGGTGTCATAAGCTATTTTCCTCGAAATAACAATTCTGGAGTTCGTTAAAAGTATAATTCATTACTAATGGATGAGATAAGAGCTGCTGGGTTCGTTAGCTATATATCCAATAAGATAACGATCCGCTCGGAGATTCATTCTGCTTAATGTCTACTAAATAAAAAAGGAGGCGCTATTTCCAGTGTAGCTGTATCCACTTTTGGGAAAGCCCTTCTTTTTTATTGTCTAATTTCCCATTGACTTCCAAGTGTATTACATGCATAATACGCTTATGAAGTGTATTACGCGCGTAATACACATTTGCGATGAATGTGAGGTATGACTATGAACACGATTGAAGGCTGGACGGAAGTTGCGTTCAATAATCGGGACCCTGTTTATTTGCAGGTGGTCCGTCATTTTAAAGAACGAATCGCAACGGGCAAGCTTGCCGCTGGCCAGGAAACTCCCTCCAGAAGGGAGCTGGGCACGCTTATGAAAATTAATCCCAATACGGTACAGAAAGCGTATAAGGAAATGGAGGAGCAGCAATTGATTATTACGGAAGGAAACTCACCTAGCCGAATTACGAATGATAAAGAACTGCTGAATCAAATAAGATCGGAGCTCATTGGCGAGGCGGTAGGTGCTTTTGTGGCGTCGGTGCGCAAAATTGATGTACCCATCGAAGAGCTGCTGCAGCTGGTAAAGAACAAATATGAGGAAGGTGAGCCGGAGCATGATTGAGGTAAAAGATATACATAAGCGGTATCGACGCCGCGATGTTCTGAGTGGCGTTTCTTTTACCGTGCAAAAGGGAGAAATCGCTTGCCTTATCGGCGTGAATGGAGCTGGTAAGTCAACGATTCTGAAGGCAATCATGGGACTGACTCCAATATCGGCAGGCTCGATCCTTATTGATGAACAACTTTTAAGTCCAAGCTTGTATGAGAAAATAGCGTTCGTGCCCGATCATTTGACGATGCCAACCAGCATGAAAATATCCGATGCAATCAAGTTTATGGCTGACTTTTATGAAAGCTGGAATCCAAAACGCGCAAGTGAGCTCATGCAGTTTTTTAAGCTGGAGTATTCGGATAAAATCGGGAACCTGTCGAAAGGAACTGCCGCTAAATTCAATCTCATGCTGGGATTAGGACAAGATGCTGATTATATCTTAATGGACGAACCGTTTTCCGGCATCGACTTGTTCAGCAGAGAAACGATAGTGGACGTGTTTACGAGTGAATTGATTGAGGGGCGTGGCGTTTTGCTCACAACGCATGAAATCGGAGAGATGGAGCAGCTCATTGATAAAGCTATTTTATTGCAGAACGGTAAAATAAACAAATCGTTTTACTGCGAAGAAATGCGCAGCGAGCAAGGGAAATCAGTCATTGATGTGATGAGAGAGGTGTACCGAGGATGAACCGTTATTTGAAGCTTGTTCATATGGAAGTACATCGTTTTCGCTGGGTGCTCGCTATTCTAATGGCAATTGTTGCGATTACCCAATTTGCTTCGCTCATTTGGGCGACGACCAAAGAATTGTCATTTCGAGAAAAGCTATTGTTAGAGACTGTAGACAAGAGTCTCCTGGGTGGCTTTTCTCCTCAATATTTATCGTTTGAATGGGCCATTTTCAGCTCGCAGATGGGTTATATTTTGCCGATGTTCCTTTGTATGGGTGTACTTGCCTTATATGTTTTTGTTATCTGGTACCGTGATTGGTTTGGCCGTTCTACTTTTGTATATCGATTGCTTATGCTGCCAACGGCTAGAAGGAATCTTTATTTAGCCAAAATATCGGCATTTCTCCTGTTCGTTCTTGCGTTTATTTCGTTTCAATTACTATTGCTCATGGTTCAGCATATCGTATTCAACCTCATCGTTCCGGCTGATCAGCGAATAGACTCCCATATCGTTGAAGCAATCATCAGCAATCAAGCACTTATATGGCTTATTCCGCAGCAGTTTGAACAGTTTGTTTATTTATACGGCTTTGGAGCCATCGTTGTAGTAGCTGTGTTTACTGCCATTTTGCTGGAGCGAAGCTATCGTCGTTTAGGCATTTTGTATGGCGTGCTTTATTTGGCCGGTTGTGTGTTTGTTGTGGCAGCTCCATTTTTATTTTTGTATATGGATCAGTACTATAGTTATTTGTATCCCTATGAAATATTTGCGCTTGGGCTAACCTTGTGCATTCTTGTGCTCGGCATTTCGGTGTGGCTCGGCATGCGGCTGATGGCCAAAAAGATTACGGTGTAAGGAGAATGTTCATGAGACGTTATTGCTTATCGATCTTAATGGTTGTGCTCGTTGTAAGCGGAATAGCCACTTATTATTCATATGGCAGATTAGATTTTTTGCCTGATTATAAGCTGGAAACGATACAAGGCGATGCCAAGGAAGGCGCTGTTATCGAATTATCAGGCTCTCAATATTTAGAGAGACGCTCCGAAGCTCTAAATATTAATTCCAAAGGAAGCGAATATTACAGGTCGAATGAAAATATGCGTAAAAATGTGCTTAGCGGAGACTCGTGGTTCTATAAGCAGCCTGACATTAAGCAAATGATAAAAGACCATAAGTCATTTATGCGGGGTAAACTTAATGCTCAAGGCTTTTACAGGGACGAGGAGTGGGTCATTTATGCAGAAGTCAAAGCAGAAAAAAAGGGCTCAGAAGCCGCAATGGCGGTATTTCAGCTGCAGCTGCTTGAAGAATCAACAGACAAAGTATCGAAGCTTAAAGTGACTTATGAGCTGCCGAGAGCTGTGAAAACGACAAGAGTGAACAATTTCAGCAATAATTATATGAATTTAGTGGATGTTCAAAAGGTAGATGAAGAGATTCATTTGCTCGTCAGTACATATGATTACGACAACGAGAGCAGCAGGTACGAGATATTTGTCATCGATATGAAAAGCGGGAAGCTGCGGCGTAATACGAATATCGAGTCACTGGGCATCAAGTCCACAAGCAATAAAAAAGATGTTCAAATCCAAATTGGACATATGGGGGATTCAAGTGGCCAATACAGTACTCCTCTCGAGAAAGTACTCTTTATTGTAAGGGAAGAGAAAATTAGCCAACAAGATCGAGAAGCGAACAAGGTGCCAGAAACGCTAAGCGAGAAATATTATGCCTATTCCTACCGTACGGGCTTAATGACTGAATTGACTAATTTAGTTATTAAGGAAGCGTGGACGAGTCTGCAGGGCGATGAATATTATGTAGCAGAAAGTGGACCTGAACACATCACCTTATCGCGGTATCATTTATCAACGAATAAATTCGAGCAAGCTTATGCCAAATTATCCGCAGACCAGTTGAACGTAGACGAGATCAAATTCCCGTTGATTAAATCAAATCGTGTATACGTTATGACCAATCATGCAGATGTTGCCGGAGCATCTGTACTCGATCTTGCAACAGGGGAATTGCTCTACACAGGGCGTGTAGTTGAAATCGGCAATGACAAGCAAACACCAGAGGAATTGAAGGAGAATCTACATTTGAATAATATGGATATCGTCGGAAAAATAAATGGATGAGGAAATGTTATGAGCAGAGCCATTCTAACACCTTGCAAGCTCCAGCAGCTAAAAGGGATTGAGCAATACGCCTATCAGGTTGCTCACTTTATTTTGCAAGATGCATATCTCGCAGAAGAGGCAGCAAAAGCTGCTTTATTGCAATTATGCCTTGCTCACAAGCCATTCGAGGGAACGGCGGAGGAGCTGCAAGGCCTAGCGAAAAAACTAACGATTAGTGCCTCAATTAAAGCAGCAGGTTCGGTTTCGATTAGCCGATAGGAGACAAACGAAATCATCCATACGTTAAAACGGAAAGAGCCAAAATCCTTAGGAAAGGATTTTGGCTCTTATTTGTTTCGTGAGCTGAAGCAGCTTTAGCTAATTACTTATTTTGCGGAAAATTCGTTCTGACTGATTAAAATCCTCGTATTTGATTTTATGAACCGAGATTAGTGATTCCATATTGCCTAGTGCCAAGAAGCCTTGTAGAGCGAGGCTTTCAAAAAACAAAGTATGAACACGACTTTGCAGATCCGGGTCAAAATAAATGAGAACGTTCCGGCACAAAATAACATGAAACTCATTGAAAGAACGATCCGTTGCCAAGTTATGCTGAGCAAACATCAAATTTTCTTTGATGTAAGGATGGAATAAAGCATGCTCATAATCAGTCGTATAATAAGAGGAAAATTCTTTTGTACCGCCAGCCTGCAAGTAGTTTTTGGTGAATCCTTGCATTCGTTTGAGCGGGAACTTCCCTTGTTTTGCACTCTCGATAACATGCTCATTCATATCCGTCGCATAAATCTTCGCTTTATCCAGCAAGCCCTCCTCTTGGAGCAGGATAGCCATCGAATAAACCTCTTCTCCAGTCGCACAGCCCGCATGCCAAATGCGAATTTCAGGAAGGTTCCTAAGAAAAGGAATTACATCCTTGCGGAACGAAGCAAAGAAATTTGGATCACGGAACATTTCGGTTACTCGTATGGAGAAATCATTAAGCAAAATATGAATAAATCCAGGTTCATGGAGCACCTTCTCTAGGAGAGAGGTGATCGTAGGCAAGCCTTCCAGATTCATTCGATGCGTAATGCGTCTGCGAAGCGATGAACGCAAGTAATTGCGGAAGTCATAACCATAGACGCGGAAAATGCCATCCAATAACAAATCGATTTCGATTCGTTCCAGATCATCGAGCGTTAATTCATTATAATCTACAGCTTCTTCATTTCCTTGACTGGTCAATTGCCCACCTGCTTCGTCAACCATACCCGCATCAGCGAGAAAAGCTGGTCCATATTTAGAGGTTTGCTAATATAATCGGAAGCACCGGCTTCCAAACATTTGTCGCGATCGCTTTTCATCGCTTTCGCCGTAAGCGCAATAATTGGCGTATCCTTCATTTCAGTATCCTGACGTATGATTTGCATCGTTTCAAATCCATCCATAATTGGCATCATAATGTCCATGAGCACAATATCGAAGTCGGATTGTTCTTTTATAATGTCCAAACATTGTCTACCATTGCTTGCCACTGTTACGTTAAATGCTTTGTTCTCAAGCGCTTTGACGAGAGCGAATACATTACGGGAATCATCCTCGACAAGCAGCACCTTTTTCCCTTTAAATAGAGTGCATTCATCTTCCGATAAGTCAGAAATGTTATGATCGGCAATATCAGGCGCGGCATCGATGGCCACAGTTTCTGAAGCTGCTGCAACCTCTTGATTAAGGGATACAAGCTGTTCTTTCTCCATATCAGGCAGGCTTGGTACGTAGAGAGTAAAAGTACTCCCTTTTTTTGGCGAGCTTTCAAGGACGATACTGCCGCCAAGAAGCTTAGTAAATTCATTGCAAATGGATAAACCTAAACCTGTTCCGCCATATTGACGATTCGTTTCGCCATCGACCTGCTGGAACGCTTCAAATATTAGCTGCTGTTTATCCAGTGGAATGCCTATTCCGGTGTCGGTTACAGATATGGCCAAAACGTCTTTATTTATATGTGCTGGTACAAGTTTTTGTACTTCATGCGAGCCAGCCTTTTGGATGCTCAGAGTAACTGATCCTTTTTCCGTAAATTTAAAAGCGTTGGATAATAGATTTTTCAAAATTTGCTGCAGCCGCTGACCATCTGTATAAAGCAATTGAGGGACATTAGCATTGACGTTAATATGGAAAGCTATCTCTTTCTGCTCAGCGACAGGTTGGAATAGCAGCTTCATATGTTCAGGAATTTCACTTACGTTTACTTCATCCATCGTCAAGATGAGCTTTCCGGCCTCGACTTTAGACAGATCAAGAATGTCATCTATTAGCGTTAATAGATCATTACCGGAAGTATTAATGACTTTAGCATACCCTTCTTCATCCGAATTAAGCGTATGGTTCTCATTTTCCGCAAGGAGCTGAGAGAGAATTAAGATGCTGTTTAATGGAGTACGAAGCTCATGAGACATATTAGCCAAGAAATTGGATTTGTACTGCGAGCTTTGTTTAAGCTGCTCCGAATAGGCCTCAAGCTCTTCTTTTGCTTTTTCCAATTCCTTTGTTTTCTGCTCAGCAAATAGATTCTGTTCCTCTAGATGCTCGGTAGTCATGCGCATTTCCTCTTGCTGCATCTGAAGCTCTTCAGACTGTGTCTGCAGCTCCTCGGTTTGCGTTTGAAGCTCCTCCGTCATCACTTGCGATTCGCTAAGCAGTCGCTCGATTTCCATTCGGCCAACAACGCTGTTAATCGCAACGCCAAAATGAGTATCGATTTGTTCAAGCAGCTTTAGGTGCTGAGAAGTGAACGACTCGGTGGAAGCAAATTCAACGACAGCTACTACTTTGCCTTCATACTCGAAAGGCACGATCAGGATGCTCTTAGGCTGAAGCGTTCCAAGACCTGAGGTTAAGTTAATAGGATGCTCTGGAGCCGTGTTCAACAAAAACGTACGTTTTTCAAGCGCTGCTTGACCGACAAGGCCTTCGCCCAACCGGAAGCTTTCTAGTCCAGACTGGTCGCCATGGGCTGCATAGGAAGCCATTTTCACAAGTCTCTGCTGCTCGCCTGCACCTTGGCGGAGATAAAATAAGCCATAGGCAGCACCTAGAATTGGAGCAAGCTTCGTGAGAAACGAATCGGCTAGCGTTGAGGTATCATTAATGCCTTGATTCATCGTTGCCACTTCGGCAACTTTTGTTTTGATCCAATCTTGATCGTTTATATTATCAAGCAAACTGTTGGTTGCTTCGGCGAGATCTTTAATTTCATCTCGTGTATTTACTTTAATACGAGTGGATAAATCCCCTCCGGAGGATGCGATATCGTTTATCGTCTTCACAACCTGTTGGATCGTTTTGACGATTGCGCCGGAAACAAATGAAACAATAATGAAAGCAACAACGGATACGATAAGCAGCATGAGATACAAGCTAATAATGAGTATGTCATTTCGATTTTCCAATTCAGCAATGTGCTCTTTCGTTGAAGTGATCTCATTTTGTCGCAAGGTTTCTAACTGTATCCGAAGCGAATCAATATGGTCTTTTCCAATGTCGTCATTAAAGAAATCAATAATGCCTTGCGTATCGTTATTTTTGCGCATGGTTAGAGTAGGCTCACCGGCAATTTCGATCCAATTTTGTATGGTCAGTTTTATCTCTTCCATACTTTTGAGTGTAGTTGGATTGTCGGATAAATACTGGTACAGTGCGTTATAGTTGGCTTCCCATTCGCTTTTTCCACGAATATAGGGCTCTAAATAAAGGTCATTGCCCGTAATCACATAACCGCGCTGGCTAGTCTCCATGCTTACGACATTATAGCGAATACTGGTAATCAAATTATGAACTTCGATGTCTCGACTTGTAATGGACTCAATTTCTGTTTGTAAGGATGATATTCTCTCGCTGACGACAAGGATAGAAACGCCCAAGCAGAGTATGATCAGAAAATAGCCGAGTAAAATCTTTGAGCGGATTTTGAAACGTAAATTACCCAATAGAATAAACTCCTTTATATGAAAGAATTCTAGTAACAGTCTCTCTTTATTATAGCATGAAAGAGTGCATAGAATATTCCTACCTCTATTATGAGAAAAACCGCTTTTTGTTTCAAAGAATGAAATAGGGGGTATGTAATGAAAAAAAGGAAGTGATGACCGATGGATCTACTTATGCAAATCAGTATTGCGGTTATAGCGATTGCTTTTCTTGTTCTCTTGTATTCACTAATTCAAACGTTGAAAGTATTGCGAGGTGCACTCGATGAAATGAGGCAAACCGTTGGCTCGCTGCGAACCGAAGTGACTCAAATTAGTGTTGAGGTGAAGGAGGCCATTCATAATACGAATGCAATGACACTAGATGTACGAACGAAGCTAAGCTCGCTCGATGTGTTGTTCGCATCTGTCAATGATCTTGGTCACGCCTTGCACTCATTTACTGGAGCGGCTAAGGAATCCGCAGCAAGCGTAGTTGCTTCCATTAAAGGTGAAGGCAAGAAGAAACCAGCGTCAGAACCTAGCTTAATAAGTACGATATACGATGGTGCGATTTCCACAATAAGGATATGGAATAAAGTTAAGAAAATATAAGCTATAATAGGAACATAGAAGAGAGGACAGAAGCGACTATGAACTCATTCATTCGTTTATCGATTCCGGCGAGAGCAGAATTTATTGATATTGTTAGACTTACATTATTTGGCGTTGCGAACAAAGCAGGTTTCTCCTATGAGGAAATTGAAGATATGAAGGTTGCTGTAACCGAGGCTTGTACGAACGTTGTACTCCATGCGTACAGCAACAGCCAGCCTGGTGTAGTGGATATTAGCTTCGAACTTGAGGAAGAAGGGCTTTCTATTCGCATCAAGGACGAGGGTACGAGCTTTAAATATGAGCCATCCGCAAGTAAAACCGAGTCTCTGCACAATAAAGAACTAAGTGAAGTAACGGCTGGTGGACTTGGGCTGTTTATGATGCATGCATTGATGGATAAAGTGGAAGTGTTTTCTGAGAGAGGCACCGAGGTAATTTTGACCAAGCTATTTGGTAGGAAAGAGGAGATGGCATGAACGCAAATTCATCCTTCCTGGATCCAGAACATATGATTGAAAAAATAAAATTGTATCAGCAATCGAATTGTAATGAAGTTGCAACCGTATTGCTGCAGCATTTTGAGCCTATTGTGAAAATGGCCGCTGCAAAGATGTCGCGCAGCAGACCAGATCTCTATGAGGATTTATACCAAGTCGGTCAGCTGTCTATGCTGCGTTTATTTAGGCAGTATGACAGCTCGCGTGAAATCCCATTTGAGGGATATGCAATGAAGAGCATTATCGGGCATTTGAAAAACTATTTGCGAGACAAGTCTTGGTATATCCAGGTGCCGAGACGGATTAAAGAAAAAGGCTTGCTGATTCAGCAAGCCATCGATCACTTAACCGTCGAGCTCGGCCACTCGCCCAAAATGGAAGAAATTGCGGTTCATTTGGGGCTTTCGGTGGAAGAAACGATAGAGATACTCTCTTGCCGCGAATCCTATCATTATGTATCGCTTGATACTCCATTATCAAGCGAAGGGGAAAGCGCTGCTACTATAGGCGATCTAATTGGCTCAGACAAGGACGATTATCAGAATGTTGATAATCGTCTAGACTTGGAGGAGGCGATGGATCAACTGAAAGCAGAGGAGAAGAAGGTACTCATTCTTGCTTATCACAATGGTCAATCTCAGCGTGATATAGCTGATCAGCTTGGCGTATCGCAGATGAGTGTTTCTCGCATACAAAAGCGGGCTATTGAGAAGCTGAAGGTACTCTTAGCAGATCATAGCACTGAATTTGGAACGTAAAAGCACTTTTATTATTTTATAATATATTAAAAACCCCCTTTCCATCTTGATGGAAAGGGGGTTTTTGTTATAAGCCATATAGTTATTGAACAGGATCGGGTACCATGCCATTCTCAATGACTTGCGCATTGGTTTCCATGTTCTCCATATCCTCGCCAAGCTTAATCATCTCTTCTTCTGTAGGTGCCATTGAATTTGTAGTTGATTCAAGCTCGTCCTCGTCTTTCATTTTATTACCTCCCGGTTGTTGCAAGTCCATCCTTGACATCATCTTTAGCAGAGGAAATGGAATCCATAATATGCTGATTTGATTTTTTGGCGTGATCTACCAAGTCGCCAGCTTCCTCTTTGATATTAGTTGCTATATCCTTCGTGTTTTGTCCAACGGTAGCAGCTAAATCCTTTGTATTATTTCCCACCGTAGTGGCAATTTCCTTTGTCTTCTCGCTAATCGTCTTGAACTTGTTGGAGAGATCCTCCCGCAGGTTTGCACCTGTTTTTGGTGCGAACAGCAGAGCTGAAATAGCACCGATAGCACCTCCTACGATTGCGCCAATCAATACGCCGTTACTAGAGTTTTCTCGTGACATTTGTCATCTCTCCTCGATTTGTATTTGTCGATCAAGTTGATCAACGTTGTTTGAATTTCTTAATTATATATAAACGAAAACAAACGTTTTGAAACAAAACAATAAGGAAACTATTGACAATTAAAGGGAGACGATGCTACGATTTGTTTCGATTTCTCACTTACTTGCTAGGAATTATGTGATATGAACGGTTGAGTAATCGAAAGCATGGAATAATTTATATAAAAAGATTGAGAAGGAGGGCGTTTATATTTAGTAAGAAGAAAAATTGGAAGAAGCTTTAGAAAAGTTTTTAAAATTAATATATTTATTCTCTTAAATTGGTTAATTATTGAGTTAATTATTCCGATAAAAAAATTGCCTGCCTATTTCACCTATGTAGAAACTCGCAAAAATAGAGAGATAGAGGAGAGAAATCATGTTTAAACGAGTGGAGAATGAGCTGGAGCTGGCTATGTTTAACGGCATTTGGACAACCGTCTGGATGGAGAAAGGTTTTGAACTTGAATTTTCTGAACACACTCTTGAGAGATTCGTCATTGTGACAGAGGAAGGACATTATGTAGGGACATCTGAAATTAAGCCCTATTCCTTGACTTCAAGCTCCATTAACGATGCAGGTCCGTTTCAAACGCATCCGAAAATTATTGAAGCAGGCGACGCTGTAGCTGAAATTGACAAAATTGCACTGCTCCGATCCTATAGAGGAAGGCATATCTCAGATTTGCTCTCGTCGGCAGTCTACATAGCAGAGAAGCTGCAGCTGAAATATTTTGTCTCTTTGCTTGAGCCGAAATTTATGAGGGCACTTCGTATTTCATATCAAGTACCATTAGAAAAAGTAGGAGAGAAGGTGTTCTATAAGGGAGATGACGTCATTCCCGTATTGTTCGATATGGAAAAGATGTATCGCAACAAAAATAGTTATGAATGGCTCGTCTATCCGCAAGAAGCGGTTTTGGCTGCAAACGGTGCAGGAGGAACTGGACGTACCGTTTAAACGTATGAAAACATGAGTTAACTCAGAAAAGGCGGAAATGTCATGAAAAAAGAATTAACAGAACTAGACAAACGGAATCGATTGTTAATAAAAATCCTGTGGAGTTTGCTTGCTCTCGGGATCGTTACAGATCTTGCTATTGGGCTTGATGCAAAGATGGTTCTTCTTCTTGCGGGAGTCGGTATATTTTTGTGCGGTGCAGCTACTTTCATGACATACCGTGGCATTTTTACACAATCTATTAAATTTTTTGTACCCTTTATATTGACCATTATCGTTACTTTATTAATTGTATCGGATCCGAATCCTATTGTGAGCACGTACTTTTTAGTTTATGTAAACCTCGCAATCATTACTCTTTACGCAGACTATAGACCGATTATTTTGACAGGTGTTTTGGGAGCCGCAGTAAGCACATATTTATTCTTTGATCCTGTGCTGCAGCCTAAGCTATTCCCTAACGAATCGCTTGTTTATTTATTTTTGTATCTCTTATTTGCTACCGTTGCACTCGCATTCTCAGCGGGCTTCAGCGGCAAATTGCAGCGGCAGGTAACAGACAAGCAGCGGGAAGCTTTAGCTTCTAAGGATATGGCAGAGGCGCTGCTCGCTAAACTAAACTCTTCTATTATTGTGTTAACGGAGTTCAGCAGCAGCCAGCAGCTGACGGTTCGTTCCACTGGAGAAATATCGAAAGAGGTAACGGCAACGTTCTCCGAAATGTCGGCTGCGATCGAGAAGCAGACAGGGACTATTATGAACATTAGTGAATCCTCGCAGGTCATTGATACTTCGGTTAAAACGCTTTTGGAAGGTACGGAGCAGCTGAAGCAATTTTCTACGGTTAACGCAGATTTGACGGAGAACAATCGGGAGAAAATGGCTGTGTTATCGTCAGAGGTAGAAAGCGTTCGCTCTATCATTACACATACCGTGGACATGATGATTGAACTCAATGAGCAAAATGATCGTGTAAGCTCAATTGTAGAAACGATTAGTACGATTGCTGAGCAGACGAATCTACTTGCGCTTAATGCTGCGATTGAAGCAGCTCGCGCAGGAGAGCACGGCAGAGGTTTTGCTGTCGTATCAGGCGAGGTGCGCAAGCTTGCAGATAATGCGAGAGCGGCGACGAATGAAATATCTGAAATTTTGACGGGTATTCGTTCACAAATCAGTGCTGTACATGCGCAAGTTGAAAGCGGCCAAGCGGCAGTGACAACGAGCAGAGATGTATCTTTGCAGGTTGAGAAGCTTATTGATCAGATAAACGAGAATACGGAGCTTGTAAAAAGGCATTCCGATTCAGTTGGCAGCTCTGCCAATGAATTGCATGAGCGTTATGCGAGCATGTCGAGTGAAATGCTCAATATCGCAGCTACAACGGAACAAAATATGGCTTCTGTTGAAGAGGTCCATGCCAGCATGGAAACACAGGATATGAAGATTCATACGATGGTAGAAGAATATGCTCAGCTTGATCAATTGCTTTCAGAGCTTAAGCAAATGGCGGCGAAGCATTAAGCTGATTTGTCATAAGCTTTATTGAAAACGCCAATAGAAGGAGTCTGCTTACCTCGAATGGGGCTGGCGGCTCCTGAAATGGCGTTTTTTTGTTAGTTTTATATGAATATGCATGAATAATTTACGCGCAAATATGGAATCACAAACCTCTGTTATCGTTGAGCAGATAATGGAGTAATTTTGCGTACTAAATGATTTCTAAATGTTTATTACTTAGGTTCACGGCATGATAGCCATTATAATGACAAGAACAATGAAAATAGTGGTTAGAGCCGTTGAAGGGGATAAGATATGATTGATTTTTTTTGTTTTGATACAGATGAGAATAGGATATCACTGCTAGCTCGAGCGAGAAAAGTTGCATTATCGGCACTGCTGGAGTATGACTTGGAATGGGTGAGCATTCGATTTGTTCAGCTATCCGACACGATCACATATAAAATTGAGACAGATACAGCGGAAAAATATTTGCTACGAATTCATTCGGATCGACTCAGCATAGAGGAAATTCGTTCAGAGCTTGCTTTGCTTCAGGCCTTAAATAAATCGGAGGATTTGCATGTGCCAGAAGCGCTGGCAAGCTGCAGCGGCGCTTATGTTTTGGAGATCGATACGGAAGCCGGCTATCGTCGTCCGTATGTTACTCTGATGCGATGGGTAGATGGCGAGCACGCTAGCGGGGAGTTTTCGGATCATACGGTTCAGCTTATGGGAGTCATGATGGGAAGGCTTCACAAAGCGGCTGCAAATTTTGTCCCAACTTCTGATTTTGTTCGTCCTGTTTGGGGAGCAGAGAGCTTTAGTCGTCAAATGGCTAAGCTGGAACAGTATTATGGATGTTTTCTATCGGGTGAGGCATGGAGCTCGTATCAAGCAGCAGCTGAGAAAATCATATCGGAACTGGCTGCAATGGAACGAAGCGGAGATAACTACGGACTCATTCATGCGGATTTGCATAGCGGCAACATCGTTTTTAACGAGGATCTGCCGTATGCCATTGATTTTGGCAGATGCGGTTTTGGTTATTTTCTGTACGATATGGCAGGCTCGCTATTAGAGCTTTATCCGAAGCATCGCTGGCTGTTTATTCAAGGCTACGAGAGCGTAAGAAAGCTGGAAACGGACTATGTTAAGAGGCTTGAATGTTTTTTCGTCATGTTCATGATCGAGAATTATTGCCACCATGCTTCCGATCCAAGAGAAACAGATAGTTTAATTGCAGAACAGCCGTATGCTCAGGCGTATATAAGAGATTATTTAAACGATACACGGTTTTTATTCCAAGTTATCGAACCTATGGAAATCGATTAACTTAGGAAGGAAGGATAAAGGAAACTGGCAAATGTTTTTCCATCAAGGTACACCTGTATAACGAGGGTTGATAGGTGGAAAATATGATTTTAGTTCCACAAAGGCTGATCGTTGTTAAGTCCGTGCGCTGCGCGGGCTTTTTTTGTGTATGGAGCGAAGCATCAAAATAATAAAACAGATAAGGCAATTGTGAAACATTGTAAATTAAATAAACGTTTAATACTTATCTAAGCAAACAAGGCGGTGTTTAATTGGAGATAGTCAAACATTTTTTTCTTTGGATTTTTATGATTATATTGTTTGTTGCGGCAGCGGTGGTCTTGGAATTATTCGAGGGGAGCAAAATTATGACAACCGAATATTATGGTCTCCGTAATATCGGGCTGACGTTCGTTTTGCTGATGGTTGTTTACGCCTTCCTTTTTTATCCGATTACATTGCTGCCCATCTCTTTGGTTGTTCATAAGCTGGTGAAATCACTAATGATTAAGGCTTCAATCTATATCCTGTTTGGTGGATTGGTGGGCGTATATATGTTTCATTATTTATATGATAATTTTGTCTCGGGATACGAGTTGAATAGAAATAGCTCTATTATAATATTTGCGGTTGTGGGTTTGTTATATGCCCTAGCAGAAAATATGCTGCACCGCCGAATGAGGGAATGATATGGAAACCTGTTTTTTGTTGACTGGGAAACCGCGAGTAGGCAAATCGACTGCCATTATACAGCTCATTAACCGAATAGGCGCTGAGCATGTTGGAGGATTTTATACGGAAGAAATACGAAATGAGACGGATCGTATTGGATTTAACTGCGTAACATTGGTTGGAGAAAGCGTAAGAATAGCAAGTGTAGATAGTACAAGTTCCATAAGAATAGGAAGATATGGCGTTGAATTAGAAGCTTTTGAGAATTTAGCTCTAACGTCAATTAGACAATCCTTGAAGACGAAGAAGGTAACGGTTATTGATGAAATTGGCTACATGCAAATGTTATCGGTACCTTTTCGGAAAATGGTCTTTGACCTAGTTTCAAGCTCTCAGCATCTCATCATAGGCACGATTTGCTTGGATAGCCATCCCGAAATTGACAAGATAAAGGAACTGCCAGGCATTAAGCTTTACGTTATGAATGAAGAAAATAGAGAATTAACAACAGAGGCGTTGGAGAACGATCTTTTTAGGTTATTGTAGGTGGTATAGGGGGAGATATAAAGAATGTTTGATGAAATCCACGACAAGCTGGAAGAAATGCGTAAAGAAACAGATGAGTGCTATTTCTGTATTGATAAGAGTGAGTATGTTGACGAGAATATCATATTAACGATTACAATCTATAGAGATGAGTCAGGAGTAAGAGTGGAAAAGGGGAAACAATGGGAAATTATTTGTGAAACCGTATTGGATCAAAGGCTAAGGTTAGATAAGGCGTTTGGCTACCTTGATCTTTTAAATAAGCATCCTTATTTGTTTAAGTATAATAAACCGGAATATAATATTTATGGTCCAAAAGAAGCTTTTAAAAATGATGAAATAGCTGGAGCCATTTATCACGAGTTGCAAAAATATTTACAACGCTTTTTTGCGTTGGAGACGATAAGTCATTACATGCCTAGTTACGGCACATACGGTTATCAGGAAAAGGACAGATATGCTTCATTTTGTTCAGGACCGATAGAAATCGTAAATATTTATAAAAAGGTGTTTCAAGCCCACTCCTTAAATCCTGGGATTGATCGTTCCCCTATTAATCATAATGATAAGGGTAAAATGAAACTTTTACTTATGCGTCAACATGAAGAGCCTTCTTTTGTAGTTGCAAAGAACTTTACATACAGGGAAGTTGAATGTTGAAATACATCTGTTATCTATGGCACTACGCAACGAAGTAGAGTAGTCTGAGTCTCAACATATTTTGGTGAAAATTTTTATTAAAAGGGGAAATCATGAGATGAGTTATGATATTCATATTACGAGAGCAAATCATTGGACAGATAGCGCGGATAATCCAATAACATTGGAAGAGTTAAAAACCTATTTTGCTGCGAAAAAAGACTTTGAATATTCGAATCTGTTTTCTATTGCCGGTCCTTTCAATATTTCAATTGATGGAGAGTTTTTCATTTGGTCATATGAAGACATTAAAGTACCATTTAGTTATTCAAAAGGTAGGATAACAGTCCCTGAGGCTGAAGGGGAAGTAATGGATAAGATGAAAGAAATTGCGACTGAATTGCAAGCGATAGTGCAGGGAGACGAAGGGGAAGCTTATTAATTTGATAAAGAAGCTTCCTAATCCACGTTCTAAGTGGGTGGGGAGGCTTTTTTTGAATGGGCAGATTTGCTCGATAATGAGTATGTGTGAGGTTAATCGTATTTTGAGTAATCGATCTACTAACAGGAAAAACTCCTGTTAATTTCTCAGTTTATACGTCAAATGCTCAACTAACAGGAAAACCTCCCGTTAATTTCGCGAAATTAGCTCTAATTGAGGAATAAGAAGAAATTTAACGGGAGAATTTCCATGTAATTAGTTGAATTAGCCCCTTTTTGATGAATTAACAGGAGAAATTCCCGCTAGCGTAGGGATTCTCGTAACAATTGAAGGGATTTACGTGTAAAGAATCGATTTAGTAAAGGGTTTGGGTAACATTTGCGTGAATCCCGCGTAAAAATCGAGTTAGCGTAGGGATTCTCGTACCAATTGAGTGGAAATCCCGTATGAAGAATCGAGTTAGTATAGGGAGTTTCGTATCATGGGGAAATTCATACGAAGAATCCAGTCAGTATAAGGATTTAGGTAATAAATTAGTGAATTGAGCGTGTGAATCTTCAGTTGGCGTAGGGAGCTCAGTAGCAAGTGGCGAAGCAAGCTTGGCCTTTGCAGCAGCGAAAGCATGGTGCTAATTTGTAAAAAAGAGTCGTATAAATTAGTCCGATAAGTGTTGACGGATGGAAAACATCATGTTAAATTTAATTTATCCTATTGAATTAGTCGGAAATGAATAATGACACTTGCATCGTCATTCATGGCAATGGTTTCGCTGTATTTGATTGCAAGTCGCGCTCGCTAGAAAACTGGAGGCGCATGCCAACCGAATGCCGAATCGGTTGTCGTGCGCCTTCTTTTTATTCAAAGGAAGAGGAGATGGGGATAGTGAGTCATGTTGGTTTTGGAGCTAATGCTCAGTCACTTGAGCAGCAATACAGTAAAGAGGTTGCCGATGCAAGAAGCCCTGATTATCCTGTACACCCGCTTATTCTGAATCGATGGTCGCCACGCTCCTACTCGGAGCAGCTTGTGAGCGATGAAGAGCTTTATACGGTTTTGGAGGCTGCAAGATGGGCGCCATCGTCCAGCAACTTGCAGCCATGGAGATTTTACGTCGCAAGGGAAGAAGCCGAGCATGAGCAGTTCCGCAAGTTCATCGTGCCTGGCAACCGCTTGTGGACTGATCGCGCACCCGTGCTGCTGCTTCTAGCTTCTGAAGCGGTTAAGCAAGATGGCAATCCGAATGTGTCCCATGCTTTCGATACAGGAGCTGCTTGGGCAACTTTGGCGCTGCAAGCGAGGCTGCTTGGTCTATCGACTCGTGCCGTTGGAGGATTTGACCGAGCGGAAGCACGCAAGATTTTAGAAGTACCCGAACATATTGCACTGCATGCCGTCATTGCACTCGGTCATCGTGGAGGACTTGATACGCTCGATGAAAAGTTTCGCGATAAAGAAATTCCGAATGGGCGACGCCCCTTGGCTGAGAGTCTATTGGAGATTAAGGTAGATTAAACGGCTAATCGCATTTCTGGAAACCCGTGTGACCAAGCATTTGGTTTGATGGCACTTATACATTTAGTTTGAACACACTCATAAATTTGGAGAGGATGTTGAATATGTCCAGAACGGTTGAGGTTGCTGATGAATGGTTGAAGCGAATACAGGATCAATTGGCAGGCGTTCAATATGGCATCGTTCAAATTACGATTCATAATGGTCAAATTGTACAAATTGATCGGACGGAGCGCAGCCGTTACGAGGTGGAGAAGCTGCCATCTGCTGCTCGCAAGCAAAGATAACCGTTATAAGTGGAGAGGATGCGTATGAAGAACGATAGGAGCTCCAGTTTATATGAATGGCCGGATCTTGCCTTCCATCATTACTGCTTGCAAATGTATCGGCTGAACCGTGGTGTCTACAATACCATTGATCAATGGCTGTATGACAACGGTTATGCTGGAATTAAAGGCCGGCGGAAGATGATTATTCAGTTTCTAGATCACATGATCAAGCTGCAGGCGGAAGAAGGCCATAAGTATTTATCTTTTGGCAAAGGAAATTTGGTCGCTCAGCTTAGCCAATTTGCTGCTGAACACAAAGTTCCGGTAATAAGAGCCTTGGCCGCATACTAATAATGAATATATTCGACCGGAAAACCGGAGACATTTTGCAAATGCAAACCCTGTCTCCGGTTTTTTTTGTACAAAATTTGAGGAGGATAATGAACATGGAATATCGTAAATTGGGAAGAACAGGACTAAAAGTATCTGAGGTGAGCTTAGGTACGATGGCGTTTGGAAGATGGATTGATGAGGATGCATCTGCTGCGATTTTGGATGCCGCGCTGGATCATGGCATTAACCTCGTTGACACTGCTAATGTATACGGGGAAGGCGAGTCGGAACGTATACTGGGCAATTTGTTAAAAGAAAGGCGCCACCAAATTGTGCTGGCAACCAAAGTTCATGGCCGCGTAGGCGAAGGGGTAAATGATTCGGGGCAAAGCCGCTATCATATTTACAAAGCTGTTGAAGACAGCTTAAAAAGGTTGAAAACCGATTATTTGGATCTGTATCAGGTACATCGATTTGATTCTAATACCCCCCTTGAAGAAACGCTTCGAGCGTTAGATGATCTGGTGCGTCAAGGGAAAGTAAGATACATAGGCGCTTCTAATTTTGCTGCATGGCAGCTTGCGAAGGCTCACGGTATAAGCGCGCTGCACAGCCTGCATCGCTTTGAAAGTCTCCAACCGGAATACAGCATCATCTCGCGTGAAATTGAGAAGGAAATTATACCTTTTGTGCAATCGGAGCAAGTTGGCGTTATCGTTTATAGTCCGCTTGGCAGAGGAATACTCTCTGGCAAGTACCGGGTTGGAGAAGCGCCGCCTGAAGGATCACGGCTTGCGGCAGGCGAGCAAAGGCTGGAGGAGCTTTTGAAGAAAAATGCAATTCCAGTTGCTGAGGCGATTAGACCTTTGGCGGAAGAAAAGGGCCTTACTCAAGCGCAATACGCATTGTCTTGGGTACTAAGTCGTCCTGGCATTACGTCGGCAATTCTAGGCGCTTCGAAGCTTGAGCATATTACGGAGGCTGCAAAAAGCTGGGATGTTAAACTAAGCGCTGAGGAACTAGCGAAGGCCGATGAAGCAACCTCCAATTTGGAGCCGGCAAAAGAAGCCATTCCGAGCTAATTCTATAATTAAATACATTCTACCGTATCAATGGAGGATATCAGAGCAGTGCGTGATATCCTCATTTTTTTATCAAGTTCGGATGGGAGGCGGTAAGCATGGCGGGAGTAACGATTAATCATCTATACAAAAGATATGGCAAAGACAAACACGCGGTTGTGCAGGATTTCCAGCTGGAAATTAAAGATAAGGAATTTATCGTTTTCGTCGGTCCTTCCGGCTGCGGCAAATCGACGACATTAAGAATGATTGCGGGGCTTGAAGAGATCTCCGAAGGCGAGATTTATATTGGAGAGCAGCTCGTCAATAAGCTACCTCCGAAGGACCGTGATATTTCGATGGTTTTCCAGAACTATGCCCTCTACCCCAATCTAAGTGTATATGAGAATATTGCGTTTGGACTGAGGATGCGCAAGCTTCCGAAGCATGAGATCGATTTGGCGGTAAAAAATGCTAGCCGAATTTTGGAGATTGAGCCTTATTTAAATCGCAAGCCAAAGGAGCTGTCGGGCGGTCAACGCCAGCGGGTGGCGCTTGGCAGAGCTATCGTGCGTGATCCGAAGCTGTTTTTGATGGATGAGCCGTTGTCTAACTTAGATGCCAAGCTTAGAGTAACGATGCGAATGGAAATAACGAAGCTGCACAAAAAATTAGGAACAACCTTTATATTCGTTACGCATGATCAGGTGGAAGCGATGACGATGGCGGATCGTATTGTCGTGATGAAGGGCGGCGTCATTCAACAATGTGATACGCCGGAGCTGATCTACTCCAAACCTTCGAATACGTTTGTTGCGAGCTTCATAGGTTCTCCTCAAATCAATTTCATTCATGGACGCGTGCAGGAGAATCCGCAGGGGCGATTAGAGTTTCATACGAATCGTTTTCAACTGAAGTTAAATGAAGTGATGGAGGATATTTTACGCAAAAATAACCAACTAAACAAATCGGTAATATTAGGTATAAGGCCGGAAAATGTGAAGCTGGAAGGCTTGTTCTCGGAGACGATCATTACCGGAACCTATAAGGACAATGAACTTATGGGCGCTGATCGTTTTCTTTATTTAGACATCGGACAGGAGAAGCTGCTTATTGCACGCGTCGATCCCGATAATCGTTTTGCTGAAAATGAGAAAGTGAAAGTAGAGCTTGATCTATCGAAGGCTCATTTCTTTCATAAGGATACGGGTGAAAGATTTACAGAATGATCGGTATTTGCGAAGGAGGGAGGCGGCTTAACCTTTATGAATAAAAAACGGAAATGGCTTGTCTATGGTGCCAGTATTGTCATAGCAGCATGGCTGCTTAATGCTGGAGCGGCAGTAAACTCAGAATCTGGAGACAAAACCGATACGGTCCAATATGACAAGCTCGTAACTACATTTAATTATGAGGTTGACCCTTATTTTAGCGATGCGCTGGCAGCATGGCAGGAGAAGGGGCTGAGCAATGCAACAACTTCAATTCAGCTGGATGCAGCGAAGCCATCTCGTGTATCGAATGAAGAGGAGATCAAAGCAGGCGATTACGACGGTAAATCAAACATACTGATTTGGAATACAAGGAACACAGGATGGGTTGAATATCAAGTTGACGTTGCAGAGAGTGCGCTGTATGAAATCCACGTTTCTTATAACCCTCTGAAGGATGGAAGAAAGGGACCGATCGGGTGGGAGGTAACGATAGATGGCCAAAGACCGTTTAGGGAAGCCTCTTCCATATCCTTATATCGGACATGGGAGGATGTGCGTCCTATTCTGAAAAACTCAGACGGCGATGAAATTCGTCCTCGTTCGATTGATGTGTCGGGCTGGAGCGAGAAGCCGTTAACGGATTCAGGAGGGGCATATGCGCAGCCTTTGCAATGGCATTTCGAACAAGGAACGCATACCATTCGATTGCAAGGGTTTGACCCTGTTGCGCTTGAGCGAATTAAGCTTGTTCCGAGCAAGCAAATACCAGATTATGCTGAAGTTAAGGCTGCGTATGCCGATACGCCTTCTCTTGCAGGCGATGTATTGACGATTCAAGCGGAGGATTTCACGAGCAAAAATGATACGGCAATAAAGCTATTTTCGGATAAAAACTCACGCACGCTGCCGCGGTATACGGGAAGAATTATTTACAATACGGTCGGCGGTCCGCGCTGGCTTGAACAAAATCAGGAAATCTCATGGTCGTTTGAGGTGCCGGAGAGCGGCTTGTACAAAATAGGCTTTCGCGCTCTGCAAAATACGATAGCTCAGAAAACCTCCTACCGGGTCGTTCGAGTGGATGGAGAGGTACCGTTTAAGCAATTTTTAGCGTATGGATTTCCTTATTCTACTGGTTGGAACGGAATGATTTTGCAGGACGAAAAAAAGAATCCGTATTTGCTTAAGCTTGAGAAAGGAAAGCATACGTTGTCGCTAGCCGTCACACAATCGCCTATCAAGTCAATTGTTGTGGATGTCGAGAAGCTGATCGCTCATTTGGATGCGATTGACTGGGATTTGCGTACGATTACAGGTTCGAGCTCGAAGAAGACCATTGACCGCAATCGTACGTGGAACATGGAGCAGGACTTCCCGGGGATGACTGACAAGATGGCGCTGGCAGCGGATGTCATGGAGTCACTGTCGAAGCGGGTAGTGAAAGCAAACGGCAACAAGGATTCAATCAGTCAAGGACTCGATACATCAGCGAAGGATTTGCGTGCATTGCTTAAGAAGCCTGAAGAAATTCCTTATCAGGTCGAAGAGATTTCTTCGATGAGAGAGAAATTCGGTACTTTTATCGATACACTGCTCAAGCAATCGCTGCAGCTGGATGAGGTTTATATTATTCCCGAGAAGACGGATGCTCCGAAAATGGAAGCTGGTTTTTTTGGTCGGCTATGGGGCAGCGCTCAAAACTTTATTTATTCTTTCGATGCGAGGGACAGCCTTAACGACTTGGATGACAAGAAGCTGAACATTTGGGTTCAGCGCGGCAGGGATTACGTGGATCAGCTGCAGCAGCTTGCAGATGAGTCGTTCACGCCAGAAACAGGCATTGAGGTAAAGGTGAACCTGCTTCCAAATGCTGAGCTGTTGCTTATGTCTAATGCAGCTGGCGTGCAGCCGGATATTGCCCTTGGCTTGACGCAGGATTTGCCGGTCGATTATGCCATTCGCGGTACGCTGCAGGATTTAAGCAAGTTTGAAGACTTTGATCAGCTGTATCCGAAGTTCAGTCCGGGATCATGGCTGCCGCTGCACTACGATGGCGGTTATTATGGCGTGCCGGAAACGCAGTCGTTCCAAGTTCTCTATTATCGCAAGGATATTTTGAAGCGTATTGGAGCTGAAATTCCCGAGACATGGGAGGACGTTTATCAGTTATTGCCTACGCTGCAGCAAAACTTTATGAACTTCTACGTAAATCCGAAGGAGTTTACGCATTTTTTCTATCAAAACGGCGTGGAGTTTTATGAACCCGGCGGTGTGAAATCAGGTCTCGATGGTCCAGAAGCATATCGTGCCTTCAAGCAGTGGACGGATCTATTTAATACATACGCTGTGGAGCGGGAGGTGCCGAGCTTCTATCAGCATTTCCGCAGCGGAACGATGCCAATCGGCATATCGGATTACAACATGTATGTGCAGCTTTCGGCTGCTGCGCCTGAGCTGAATGGCCGCTGGGGTATCGCGCTTATTCCCGGTACGAAGCAGACGGACGGATCGATAAGCCGCTGGGCTGGCGGGGGGCAGCGTACGGGTGTCATTTTTGACAAGTCCAATAAAAAAGCAGAGGCATGGCAATTCCTGAAGTGGTGGTTGTCAGCTGAGGTGCAGGAGCAATATGGCTCTGACTTAGAAGCGGTCAATGGCGTCGCTTTCCGCTGGAATACGTCCAACGTGGAAGCCTTCACGCATCTGCCGTGGAAAAAGGAGGATGCTGAAATTATTTTGAACCAGTGGAAATGGTATAAGGATATTCCGAATGTGCCCGGCGGATATTTCTTGGAACGCGAGATTCATAATGCATGGAATCGATCCGTTGTTGGAACGGCGAATTATATGTCCTCCTTGGAGCAAGCCGTTCGGGACATTAACCGTGAGCTTCTAAGGAAGCAGCAGGAATTTGGCTACATTAATGAGCGAGGCGAACAGGTGAATAAGCTGGACATTCCTATTGTCGATCAGCCTTGGGAAGGGATTGATCGTTATGTGGAGTAGATTATGGTCGTATCGCATTTCGTATTTGTTTATCGCGCCGTTTCTTATATGCTTCGCTCTGTTTATTGTTATTCCGATTCTTGCGGCGGTAGGCTTAAGCTTTACCTATTACAACGGGATTGAGCCTCCTCGCTTTATTGGCTGGAGCAACTTTCAGTATTTGATCGCGCAGGATCTGCTGTTCCTAAAATATGCGCTGCCCAATACATTTAAGTTTGCTGTCATTGTTGGTCCCGGCGGTTATGCTGCCGCCTTCCTGCTCGCATGGCTTATTTCACGGCTGCGCGGCGGCGTTCGCAAGTGGGTGGCGCTTGCGATGTATACGCCATCGCTTACCGTTGGCATAGCGATGACGATTATCTGGCTTCCCTTGCTGTCGGGCGATCGCATTGGCTATTTGAACAGCTTTCTATTAAAAGCAGGCCTTATCGACGTGCCAAAGTTATGGGTGACAAGTCCAGAGTTTCTTATGAACTCGATGATCGTCGTCACGTTGTGGTCGAGCATGGGTGTAGGCTTCCTAGCGATGCTCGCGGGTATTCTTAACGTGGATACGATACTTTATGAGGCTGGAAGAATCGACGGCATCAGAAACAATATACAGGAGCTATGGTATATTACGATTCCGTCCATGAAGCCGCAAATGCTGTTTGGCGCCGTAATGGCGATCGTTACGACCTTTAAGACCGGATCCATTGGTGTTGAGCTATCCGGTCAAAACCCGACGCCCGAATATGCCGGGCATTTGATTGTGAACCATATTAACGATTATGGTCTCATCCGTTTTGAAATGGGTTATGCGGCGACGGTTTCGGTGTTTCTTCTTATATTTATGTATTTCGCGAACAAGCTCAGCTGGGGATTGTTCGGTACGAAGGAGGAATAACAGCTGAAACAATCAAGCCTTGGTATAAAAATAAGCTTTAATCTGTTTATGCTCATCCTATCCGTCATCATGGTCCTGCCGATCATTTATATTTTTAATCATGCCTTCAAGCCTTATCATGAATTGTTCGTCTATCCGCCGAGCTTCTTTGTGAAGGAGCCGAACATTCAGAACTTTGTTGAGCTCTTTTGGGTAACGTCCAATTCAATCGTTCCGGTATCGCGCTACTTGTTCAATAGCTTGTTCATTTCGGCTGCGAGTGTTGTTGGCGTGACGTCGGTGAGTGCGCTTTGCGCTTATCCGCTGTCGAAGCATCCTTTTCCGGGCCGCGCATTCATCTTTGCTACGATTATTCTGATGCTGATGTTTACACCAGAGGTAATTCAAATTCCGAGGTATTTGGTCGTCAGCCACCTTGGCATTATGAATACGTACTGGGGGCATTTGCTGCCCGTACTTGCTTTGCCGGTAGGCGTGTTCCTGCTCAAGCAATTCGTGGATCAGATTCCTGATTCACTGCTGGAGGCTGCACGAATAGACGGGGCAAACGAATTTATCGTATTTGCTCGAATCGTCATTCCGATGTGTATGCCGGCCATCGCGACCGTTGCGATCCTCGCCTTTCAGAACTCTTGGGGCAACGTGGAGACATCGATGCTGTTTATGCAGGACGATGAAATGAAAAACTTTCCGTTTTTCCTATCGACATTGACCAATAACTTGGCGAACAATGTGGCACGTCAAGGCGCCGCTGCTGTAGCAGCGCTTATTATGCTCGTTCCGAATTTAATTTTCTTTGTTATTTTGCAAAGCAAGGTCATTTCGACAATGGCGCATTCCGGTATTAAATAAGGGGGAAATCGTTTGAAGAACAGGAGGCTGCGGATTCGTCCGATCATTATAATCCTGATTACGGCGATTTACATAGCTTGGCCCATCTCACCGGCCACAGCCTCGCAGTTACCGTACGAAACCTACTATAAGGATGGATTCGGACAGCTGGTGAAGACGCAAGCGGCTTACATTCCTGCTGGCATTATTGGCACGGATGTTGAGATTACGGAAGCAAACCAAGCTGCGGGAGCCGAAGGGAAAACAAAGCTGCAGCTTAATCAGCCCAAGGATCTATTTGTGGATGATAAGGACCATATCTACATTGCAGACACGGGCAATAATCGAATCGTACACTTGGATGAGCACGGCCAATATATTCGTGAAATCAAAGTAACAGAAAGCCCGCTCAAGAAGCCAAGCGGCATTTATGTCGATGAAGCTGGAGAGATTTACGTTGCAGATACGGGCAACAACCGGGTCGTAAGGCTCGATCAAGAAGGCAAGCTGCTAAAAGCATTTGGCCGTCCGGAGTCCAGCTATTTGCCGCCGGCTTTCAAGTATGACCCGGTTAACCTCATTGTAGATAAGCGCGGCTTTATTTATGTAACGACGCTTGGCGCTTTTCAAGGCTTGGTGCAGCTGGATCCTGAAGGCAATTTCATTAGTTTTTTTGGGCCGAATCGCGTAAGCTTCTCTTTGTTTGACGCATTTAAGCGATTTGTATATACGCGGGAAATGTATCAAAGGGAGCTGAAGAAGCTGCCTGGAGCTATTGCGGGCTCAACGATAGACAAGAACGGATTTATTTATACGGTGACGAAGGAAATTAGCTCGGATCAGGTCAAAAAGCTCAACATCGCGGGTCTCGACCAGCTGGTAGGCAAAGGGGAATTCGCCGCCTTGCAGCCAGTGCGTTCTTACGGAGAGGTATTTCACAGAACTAGGCAAAGTGTAAGTCCTCAGCTCAATGATATTACGGTGGATGGTGCCGGCAACTTTACTGTGATCGACTCTGTAGGCAATATGATTAGCCAATATGATTCGAATGGCAATCTGTTGTTTTTCTGGGGCGGGGATGTCATTACCGCTACGTCCAAGACAGGAATCGTCAAAGCGCCAGCAGCTATTGCGAGCAATTCCAAGGGTGAACTGCTCGTGCTGGACAGCGTTAATAATTTCATTCAAGTGCTGCGGCTGTCTGAGTTCGGCCATCTCGTCCATGAAGCGAATCAATTAACGCAGGAAGGGAGATACGAGCAAAGCGAGCCGCTCTGGAGCGAGGTTCATCGTTTAAATGCACAATATACACCGGCACTGATCGGTTTGGCGAAGGCCGCTTACAAAAAAGAGGAGTATGCAAGGTCGGAGCAGCTGTTTTATCAGGCGGGCGTAGTAGGCGGCTATTCAGAATCCTTTTGGCAAAATCGGTTGACATGGTTTCAGAAGCACTTTGGCGTCCTCATGAATGTGGCGCTCGTGCTCGGCGTCGTGTATCTTCTATGGAATGCTTTATCCAAAAAGCTTCGCTTAAAAGGCAAATCGTCAGCTAAACGCAGTGCTAGGCATCCGATACTTGAACAGCTGCAGCATATGTTCTATTTAATAAAACATCCTGTAGACGGCTTCTATGCTATTCGGTACGAAAACAAGGCAGGTTGGTTAAGCAGCATACTGATACTTATATTTGCACTAGCATCGTACGGATATATACAGGCGGGAACAGGCTTTGTCTTTAACCCTGCTGTGCATGTCGGTATTGATCTGTTTCCCATTACGATTCAATTTGTTGGGATTTGGCTCGGCTTTGTCGTCTCCAACTATTTAATCAGCTCGCTTCTTAGAGGTGAGGGACGGTTCCGAGACGTATTTTATGGCAGCTGCTACGCCTTATTTCCGATTATTCTCATCGGTATACCTGTAACTCTGCTCTCCAATGTGCTGACCTTAAACGAGCTGGCGATCTTTAAGTTTTTGAAGCTGTTTATCGTTTTATGGGTAGTCTTCCTGTTCATATGGATGGTGCAGGGCATACACAACTACACCTTTATTGAAGCTATTTTTATTATTCTACTATCGTTACTTGCGCTTGCTATTATTGTCATTCTCATTTTCATCTTAATTAGCTTAAGCATAGAATTGGTCAACTTTATTAATTCCTTATATCAGGAGGTGATCATCCGATGACTGTGCGCAAAATAAACATAAAGCTCGTTATGAAGCTGCTGCTCTCTGCTGTTTTGCTGATCGGTATAGGATGGTTTGCTCTTGTGGCGGTTGGGTTATGGGGCAAGCCCGCTGATGTGGCCGTAGTTGCTGGAAATCCATTTGAAATGAAAGGAACCGTTCCCTATAAGGCGGGATTGCCAGTTGAAGCAAATTTTGAGCAAATCGCAGAATCAGACCAATTAAAGCTACTTGTAGATAAGGCATCTGCTCACTTCCAAGTAATCGATAAAGCAACAGGGAAGATATGGCGTTCTTATCCAGAGCCGAAGTATTGGGAGGAAGAAACGGTTCCGAATACGTGGAAAAATAATTTAACTTCTCCTGTCATTATTGAATACGTAAATGCAAAAAACTACAAATCCTCCTCTGTAACTGCCGGATTAATCGAGAACCAAGGTTACTTGGAAAATTTCCAGGCTGCGGAAAATGGATTCACAGTGACCTTCGCGCTGCCGAAGGTGCAGTTGAAAATTCCGATTGAGGTGCGTCTGCACAAGGATTATGTAGAGACGAGAATTTTGGATGAGGGAATCGTAGAAGGCGCATTAAGCTTATTGAATATTAAGCTATATCCTTTGTTTGGGGCCCAGCCGTCTGCTGGGCAGGAGGGTTACCTTTTGCTGCCGGACGGCTCCGGTTCGTTGATCCATTTTGAGGCAGATCGTTTGATGCAGCAGTTGACCTACAATGAGAGTGTTTATGGGCAGGATCTATCCTATTACAACGAAAATACAGGCAGACAGGGGATTACGATGCCTGTATTCGGCCTAAAGTCAGGAGATCAGGCGTTTGTTGCGATTATCTCTGAAGGGGAGGCGTTCGCGAATGTTTATGCAGCGCCGTCAGGCGCGGTGGGCCGCTCAAACTGGGTGACGACCGAATGGCAGTATCGGAAGAAGTTTTTCCAAAGTGTAAGCAAGAGCACGGGTGAAGGCTTCTATACATACAGCGGCGATAAGTTTATAACGAATGCTCGCGCAACACGTTATTATCCACTGCTCCCTAATAAAAGTGATTATGCTGGCATGGCGGAGGTTTATCGCAATTATTTGATTCAAGAGCAGGGTGTAAAACCGCTGGAAACAAATAAAAAGGACATTCCGCTGTTTGTGGACATTGTAGGCGCAGACATCGAGAAGGGGCTTTTTGCAGATTCATATTTAAAAGCGACCACGACAGAAGAGGCGACCGAGCTTGTTCGTTCGATTTATGACAGCGGCATTCAGCATCTGCAAATTCAATTCTCAGGGTGGCAGCAGGACGGTTACAGCACGCATGGCGGCTACTTTCCTGTAGATAAGCGCTTAGGTGGAAACAAAGGGATGAAAAGCTTTATTTCCTTCGCTCATACCTTGGATATTCCGGTTTATTTGACTGCGAATTATACGCTCAATACGAATGGCGATGATCGGTTCTGGTGGAGACGCGACGGCTTGCGCAATTTGGCAGGAACGGTGCTGGAGGAAAGGGGAAATGAGGACCAGGACGCAGCGAAGTTTGTAAGCCCGAGGTTTTATGAGAAGGTGGTCTCGGCCGATTTGAACAGCTATAAGAGCTTGGGAGCAGACGGCATCTATTTCGAGGATGGCATCGGCAAGCAGGTCAATACGGATTTCAACAGCCGATACTCGGCGAGCAGGGCAGAGGTTGTCGATGTACAGCGCAGCATTTTGAACAAAAGCAAGGAAGCACTCGGGTCGCTTGCGGCGAATAATGTGAATTTCTATGCGCTAGCCCAAATCGATCATGTCCACCGCCTAACCGCTGATTATTCGTATGATGTCTTCATTAGTGAAGCGATTCCTTTTGCCCAAATCGTTCTCCATGGCTTGCGCACATATTCGCTGGAATGGTCTAATTTGCGCGATGAGTTCGATGATGAGCTGCTTCGCAGCATTGAATATGGGGCGTACCCTGCTTATGTGCTTAGCGGCGACAAGGCAGCTGATTTGAAAAATTCCTATTCCTACTGGTATTACAGCTTGAACTATAAGGATTGGATCGATCATTTACGAGCTGAATATGCCAAAACAAATGAGGCGCTTGCAGCTGTGCAGGAGCAGTTTATTACGGGACATCGTACACTCGCTCCAAATGTGAAGGAAACAGAGTACGGCAGCGATTATCGTATCATCGTCAATTATAATCAGACCGATTACAGCAAGGATGGCATTATCGTTCCAGCAAAAGACTTTGTCGTCATAAAAGGAGGAACGAAGCCATGAGATGGAGTCGCAAGCTGGAAAATACGACAGTTAGAAAGCTCGAAGGCTCCCTATTTATCGCGCCATGGGTGTTTGGCTTCCTCGTTTTTGTGGCTTTCCCGCTCGGCTATTCGCTGTATATGAGCTTTCATCAGGTGAAAATTACGGTGAGCAGCGTCAACTATACGTTTATTGGACTAAGCCATTACCGGGAAATATTGATCGCGAACGGAAGCTTGCTCTATGAGGAGCTGTTCCCGTTTCTAAGGGAGTCAGCCATGATGATTCCGATCATTCTTGTCTTTTCCCTGTTTGTCGCTATTTTGCTTAATTTGCGTTTTCCAGGCAGAACGCTGTTTCGGGTTATCTTCTTTTTGCCTGTTATTTTCTCCTCCGGCCAGATCGTGCAGGAGTTTATTGCGCAGGGGGAAGGCTCTCTCAGCATTATGGAGACGCTGCGTATCGACTATTATTTGCGTGAATACGTTCCGGGATCATGGGCGGCTCCGATACAAAAGGTTATGAGCTCATTTGTGCTTGTCCTTTGGTATTCAGGCGTGCAAATTCTAATTTTTCTCGCGGGACGCCAGACGCTGCCGGCATCAGTGTACGAGGCTTCCCGTATTGACGGCTCTGGACCTTGGAATACATTTTGGAAAATAACGCTGCCCGGACTTGTCCCTTATATTTTCTTGAACTTAATGTACACAGTAGTCGACTTATTCACCTTCCCATCCAATCCGATTGTCAGCCGAGTGAATACGAGCAATTATGGCAGCTCCAGCGCTTTGGCATGGATCTATTTTTTAATCATCCTAACCTTCGTACTCTTGACCTTATTGCTATACAGCCGAGTGGATAAGTCGCTTTCAGGAAAACGATAAGTGGGAAAGAGAGGTGAGCGTTCATGAAAATTGTGAAAAAAGGAAATGAGATTGCGACTAATCTATATAGCGATGAAAAGCTGCGAAGAAGCTTGACTGGTCTCAGGTATCGGCTGCTTGGAGCTGAAATAGATAAGGGCATTCTCTTCAAGCTGTTTGTTTATATTATTCTGATCAATGTCGCCTTCATCTATATGAAGCCGATTCTATACATGGTGACGACGATGGTGAAGGATGCGAGAAATATTCTTGACCCTACCGTTATTTGGGTGCCGCGGTCCATATTTTTGGGGCATCTGCAGCAGGCGAGTGAAATGCTGAATTACACGAAGAGTTTCCTCATTAGCGTCTCGCTGGCTTCTTCCGTAGCGGTGCTGCAGGTATTTTCCTGTGCAATTGCCGGTTATGCGTTCGCAAGGCTGGAGTTCCCCTTCAAAAAAGTATGGGGAGCTCTGCTGTTGTTTACGTTTATTATGCCGCCGCAAATTACGATTTTGCCATCGATTATGCTCTTTAAAGAGTTCGGCTGGCTGAACACGTTTTTGCCGATGGTTGTCCCCGCTTTATTTGGCCATGGCTTGAAAGGAGCGATGTTCGTAATCATCTATCGATCCTTCTATTCCACATTGCCCAAAGAGCTGGACGAGGCTGCGCGTATGGACGGCGCAGGCCCTTTCCGCCTGTTCTTTCGCGTCATGTTTCCGCTGTCGAGGTCGGCTACCGTTGTGGTCGTACTATTTTCCTTCGTCTGGAACTGGAATGATTTTTACTTTCCGTCACTCTTTATGTTTACTGCGGAGAACGTACCTCTCTCCATTACGCTGGCAAGAATGGCTGGCGAGATGAAGCTTGCAGAAGGAGCGGGGGAGATTACCGTTTATGCCGAAGCGATCAAGATGGCGGCTTCTTTCCTAATTATTATGCCGCTGCTTGTCGTGTATTTGTTCGCTCAGCGGTGGTTCATTGAAGGGGTAGAACGGACAGGATTGGTAGAATAGTAGATCAAAAAAAACGTTGACATTACGAAGTTGAGATGATAAATTCTTAGCACTTACTATAATCCTTATAAAACCAATTGATTTAATTGGAAATAATCGACCGGATAGCCGGAGATTGCCTTAGGGCAGCTCTGGCTATTTTTTTTGGGGAATTGAACAAGGTATTTCATTCGAAAATGACTTAAGGGGAGTCGTGCGATGAGTGGATCGGAGAGAAAACTAAATCTTAATGCGTTTCTGGCCGCATCAGGCCATCATGAAGCATCGTGGCGGCATGCGGATACGCATCCGGAGCGAGGTGTTGATATTAAACACTACTTGAAGCTGACTCAAATTGCCGAACGCGGCTTGCTCGATTCTGTATTTCTGGCGGATGGCTACTGGGCGGGATCGGGATCGCTTGAACCGTTCACCATGCTGGCAGCATTAGCAGCAGCAACCAAACATATCGGTCTAATTGCAACGGTAGAAACCACCTATAATCAACCGTTTCATATCGCAAGGAAGTTTGCTTCCTTAGACCATATTAGCAAGGGTCGTGCAGGCTGGAATATCGTGACGGGAGCGGGACCGGCTGCAGAACAGTTCAGCAGGGAGCAGCATCCGGAGCATCATGATCGTTATGAATCAGCGGAGGAATTTGTAGAAATCGTCAAGCAGCTGTGGGACAGCTGGGAGGATGACGCGCTGCCAAATGACAAGATAAGCGGCATTCTTATCGATGAAGCCAAGGTTCATACGATTGATTATGATGGGAAATATTTCAAAGTTAAGGGACCGCTGAATATCGCGCGGCCGCCGCAAGGTTATCCTGTACTCGTCCAAGCGGGCTCATCTGAGACGGGCAAGGAATTTGCCGCTAAGCTGGCGGAGGTCATTTTTACTGCTCAACTAACCTTCGAGGAGGCAGCAGCCTTTTATAAAGACGTGAAGTCACGTTTGGCGAAGTATGGCAGGACGGCGGATCAGCTGAAAATATTGCCTGGACTTAGTCCGATATTGGCGGATACAGAAGCAGAGGCGCAGGATCTGGAAAATGAGCTGTTTGAGCTTATCGATCATGAAGGAGCGATTAAGCGGTTATCGGGCCGCTTAGGCGTTGATTTGTCTAATCATTCGCTTGATGACCTTGTCAATTTGGATGGTGCACAAACGACAGATCAGGTAAGCGGCATGAAGAGTCGCCACCAGCTTATTTTGGATTTAGTAGAACGCGAACAGCCGACGCTCAGGCAATTGATCAATCGCTTAGCAGGGGCAAGAGGGCATTTTACTTTTACGGGTACACCGCTGCAGCTGGCCGATGTCATTGAAAAGTGGTTCAAGAATGGGGCGGCTGATGGCTTTAATGTGATGCCACAGGTGTATCCGAGCGGGCTGGAGCGCTTTGTCGATAAAGTTATCCCTGAGCTGCAAAATCGCGGATTGTTCCGTACCTCCTATGAAGTGCAAACGCTGCGTGGAAATCTAGGTTTAGCAAGACCTGCAAATAGCTGGCAGGCCAAAAAAACGGAAGAAGAGGTGCATTTCTAATGAGTGAAGCGAGTCGAAAGGTTCATTTGAACGTTTTTTTGAGAGCGACAGGCCATCATGCGGGAGCTTGGCGGCATCCGGATGCGCGTCCGGATTTGGAACTGGACATTGATTATTTAGGGCAGCTGGCTCGAATCGCTGAGCGTGGCAAGCTGGATTCCGTATTTTTAGCAGATGGATATGCAGGCGGCGGCAGCAAGCTGGAGCCGTTTACGCTGCTCGCAGCACTTGCTTCTGTAACGGAACATATCGGCTTGATTGCGACAGTCGGGACCGTATATAACGATCCGTTCCATGTCGCAAGGCAATTCGCCTCGCTGGATCATATAAGCGGAGGCAGAGCTGGCTGGAATATCGTGACGGGTGCGGGCTCAGCTGCCCATAACTTCAGCAGAGACGAACACCCAGAGCATGCGCAGCGCTACGAGACGGGCGAGGAGTTCGTGGAAGTGGTGAAGCAGCTATGGGACAGCTGGGAAGACGACGCCCTTATTTTCGATAAAAAAGCGGGTAAATTGCTGGATGCAAATAAGGTGCACGAGATCAACTTCAAAGGACATACCTATTCGGTGAAGGGACCGCTCAATATTCCGCGTCCGCCGCAAGGATATCCGGTGCTCGTGCAAGCAGGCTCCTCCGAGCAAGGCAAGGAGCTTGCAGCGAAAACGGCGGAGGTTATTTTTACGGCGCAGCAAACGTTCGATGCAGGCCGTGCCTTCTACTACGATGTGAAATCACGTTTGGCGAAGTATGGGAGAACGGTTGATGAGCTCGTTATTTTGCCAGGGCTCGCTCCGATTGTGGCTGATACGGAAGCGGAAGCGCGCGAGATTGAGGAGGAGCTGCATGCTTTTGTAGATACAAGGCGTGCGCTTGATAGCTTATCGGAGCGATTCACGGTGAATTTGAATGATTATCCGCTGGATGCGCAGGTGCCGCTGGAGAAAGCCAAACCTGCTGAGGAGTTCAACGGCATTCGCAGCAGGCAGGAGGTCATTATCGATGCGGCGCGCAGAGAGAGCTTTACGATTCGCCAGCTTCTTTATCGCAGCAATGGAGGACATGGGCATATCACGTTTACCGGGTCTGTGCTTCAAACCGCAGATTTTATTGAAAAATGGTTTAAAAACCATGCGGCTGATGGCTTCAACGTGCTGCCGCAGCTCTTTCCTACAGGGCTTGAAACCTTTGTAGACAAGGTCATTCCAGAGCTGCAAAACCGTGGGTTATTCCGTTCCGAATATGAAGGTAAGACGCTTCGTGACAGCTTAGGGCTTCAGCGTCCCGCCAATACGCGCCATCTTCAGCAAATATAAATAAATAATAGAAATGAGAGGATATCGGATGAAGAAACTAGGGGTTATTATCGTCATATTTGTTCTTGCAGCATCGATCTCCGCATGCGGGGGAGACAATAACGCACCTGCAAAGCAGAATGATGCATCAGGCAAGAAGGATGCAACGAACAGTGCGACCGAAACCGCGGATTTCAAGAAGCTTGGGGATGAGCCGCTAAAATTATCGTTTTATTCCACTGGTGCTACCTTTACGGACGTGGAATTCGAAGCAATGATTGCAGGTCCCATTCATGCGAAGTATCCGAATGTAACGATTGAACGAATAACGCCAGCAGCGACGACGACTCCGGAGGAGGTGCTGTCCACACATGTGCCGGACATTATATTTGGCAGTGTGCAGCAGCGGGTTATTCGGACAGGTGTATATCAGGATTTAAGAGAATTAATCAAAAAACATCATTTTGACGAGAGCCGTCTCAAACCGATTGGCTACGATTATATCAAGGACATAACGAAGGGCAAAGGAGATGCAGTTCTCGCGCTACCTTTCAATATCAATCAGCATGTTTTGTATTACAACAAAGATATTTTTGATAAATTCGGCGTTCCTTATCCAACCGAGAAGCAGTTGACATGGGACGAAGCGGTCGAGCTTGGCACGAAGCTGACCAGAACAGAAAACGGCATTCAATATATCGGGCTAGTTGTAGACAATTTAACTGGTTTGGGCAAATCGCTGGGCATCCCTTACTTGAACCGCGAGACGGGGCAAGCTGCGCTCGATACGCCGGAATGGCTTCGTGTATTCGAACTGCAGAAGAAGATTTTTGAAATACCGGGTTATGTAGCGCAGGACGGCACATGGAACTGGACTCGTGACCATTTCATGAAGGATCAAAACATTGCCATTCGGGTATCTTGGCTTGCCAATATGGTTGGTCCGCTTGAGGAGCTGCGCCAACAAGGTGTGGAATTCAACTGGGATATTGCGCCGGCGCCAAACTTCAGCGATCAGCTTGGCAATACGAGAGAAGCGCAAATCCACTCTATTGCGATCAACAGCCAAAGCCCGCATCAAGATGAGGCGTTTCAAGTGATCGCAGAAATTTTATCGGATGAGGGGCAGCGGATTATTGCTAAGAACGGGCGTGTTCCAGCTATTATCAATCCGGAACTGGAGAAGGATTACGGCTTAGAAATACCGGTTCTACAAGGCAAAACCGTTCAGAATGTTTTTATTGGGAAGCCCATTCAAGAGCATTTCATTCATCCTTATGAATCGAGCATTACGATACGGCTTACCGAAGCAGCTGAGGATCTTGCTATCCATGGTCTAGATGTTAACTCGGCTATACGCAAAGCAACGGATGCGATTAATAAAGATGTAGAGACTTTAAAAACGACGATCGGTCAATAAGCAGACGATGGAGAGGGGATTAAATATGGGAGAATCGGAGCGCAAATTAAATCTCAACGCCTTTTTGTTCGGAACCGGCCATCACGAAGCTTCATGGCGGCTGCCGGAGGCGGAGCCGAGCCGCAACCTTGATTTCGAGCATGTGCTGCAAATCGTTCAGACGGCTGAAAGAGGACTAATGGATTCCGTATTTTTGGCTGATGGCTATATCGGACGCTCCAATAAGCTCGAGCCATTCACAGAGCTGGCTGCGCTGGCAAGCAGGACGAAGCATATCGGTTTAATTGCTACGGTTGGCACTACGTATAATGAACCTTTTCATGTGGCACGGAAGTTTGCCTCTCTAGACCACATAAGCAAAGGGAGAGCGGGCTGGAACATCGTTACGGGTGCTGGATCAGCCGCACATAATTTCGGGAGGGAGGATCATCCCGATCATGCGCTGCGTTACGAGGAAGCAGATGAATTCGTAGAAATCGCCAAGCAGCTTTGGGACAGCTGGGAGGATGAGGCGGTCATTAATGATAAAACGTTAGGAACTCGCGTCCATAAGGACAAAGTCCATACGATTGATTTTAAAGGAAAATATTATTCGGTGAAGGGACCTCTGAATATCGCAAGGCCGCCGCAGGGTTATCCTGTGCTGGTGCAGGCGGGTTCCTCGGAGAGCGGCAAGGAATTTGCGGCAAAGGTAGCGGAAGTTATTTTTACCGCGCATCAAAGCATTGAAAGTGCTCAGCAGTTTTATAAGGATGTGAAATCAAGACTGCCGAAGTATGGAAGAGAGGCTGACCAGCTGAAGATTTTGCCGGGTATTAGCCCGATATTGGCAGACACGGTGGAGGAAGCGAGAGAAATCGAGAGCGAATTATTCAATTATGTAAATAAAGATGGTGCAATTAAACAGCTATCGGAACGATTAGGCATTGATTTATCCGAGTATCCGCTTGATGAGCCGCTTTCATTGGAGGGTGTGCGTGAAACGGATGAGGTTAATGGCAATAAGAGCAGACATCAGCTCATACTGGATCTCGTCCGCCATGAGCAGTTAACGCTGAAGCAATTGATTAATCGCCTAGCAGGAGCCAGAGGACATTTTACGTTTACGGGTACGCCTCTGCAGCTTGCAGATGTGATTGAAAATTGGTTTGTTAACGGCGCTGCTGATGGGTTCAATGTTATGCCACAGATTTTCCCGAGCGGCCTTACGCAGTTTGTAGATAAGGTGATTCCAGAGCTGCAAAATCGCGGATTGTTTCGGACGGAATATTCAGGAACGAGCTTGCGAGAGCAGCTTGGATTGAAGCGGCCGGCGAATATTCGTTATGAGAGCAAAGCTGTACTTTAAAAGACTAGGTGAGAGCTTGTTGGCTATTAAACGACACAGCTGTACCTCATGATAGAGGAGAGAGAGTTTAATCATGAAAAAACTTACGATAGGCGTAGTTATTTTAATGTTGTTTGCTTTATTGGGGGCTTGTGCCAGTAAGGACAATACACCGGCCAATAAGGCTGAGAGCAAAGCAAATAAGCAGCAAGAAACGAACACAGCCGTAGCGGAAGAAGCGGACTTCAAAAAGCTCGGCGACGAGCCGATTACGTTAACCCTTTTCAGCACGAGCGGCACTTTTCCTGACGTGGAATTTAATACGCTTATAGCGGACCCAATTAAGAAAAAGTATCCAAATGTAACCATCGAAAGAATAACGCCTGCGGCAACAACTACAAATGAAGAAGTGCTTTCCACACATGTTCCGGACATTATTTATTCCTCCTCTTCCTCCCATCAGCGCATTATTCGAACGGGTGCCTATGAGGATTTGAGAGAGCTGATTAAACGCCATCATTTTGATGAGAGCCGGATCAAACCGATTTTGTATGACTACATCAAAGATATAACGAAAGACAAGGGAGGCGAAATCTATGCGATTCCGTTTAACTCCAATCAGCATATCCTCTACTATAATAAAGATATTTTTGATAAGTTTGGTGTTCCGTATCCTACAGAAAAACAGCTGACCTGGGATGAGGTGCTGGATATTTCTGCAAAGCTGACTCGTACGGAGAATGGCGTGCAGTATATCGGTCTATCGGTTGATAACCTAACGGGGCTAGCCAAAGGGCTGGGGCTGCCGTACGTCGATCATGATACGGGAAATGCTGCACTCGATACGCCCGACTGGCTGCGCGTGTTTGAGCTTAACAAGCGCATCTTTGAAATTCCTGGTTACGTAACGCCAGACCATACATGGAACTGGGGACGCGATCAATTTATGAAGGATCAAATTATCGGCATGCGGGTAACTTGGCTGGCAAATATGATCGGTCCGCTGGAGGAGCTGCGTCAGCAGGGCGTTGAGTTTAATTGGGATTTCGCTCCGGCACCAAACTTTAGCGACCAGCTGGGCAAAACAAGAGAGGCGCAAATTCATTCGCTTTCGGTGAACAGCCAGAGCAAGCATAAGGATGAAGCTTTCCAAGTCATTGCTGAAATTTTATCGGATGAGGGCCAGCGGATTTTATCTAGAAATGGCCGGGTTCCGGCTGTTATTAATCCAGAGCTGGAGAAGGAATATGGGCTGGACATTCCAGTGCTGCAGGGTAAAACGGTGCAAAACGTGTTTATTGGCGAGCCGCTGCAGGAGCATTACGTTCATCCCTACGAACTGGAAATAACGACAAGATTGACAGAGGCGGCTGAGGATTTAGCCATCAACGGGTTGGATGTAAACTCTGCAATTCGCAAAGCAACGGAGGCCATCAATAAAGACGTTGAAACGCTCCGAACGACAATAGGAGATAAGTAGATTAGAGAGCCAAAGCAAAGGTGCAGCGTAAAATGCGGCCCCTTTGTTTTGTGCTGTTCATTTAAGCAGATTGGAATAGGATAAGGAAGGAAAGCGAAGGAGCAAGTGAATGTTGCATTCATTTGCCCCTGCTTTTATTACGTATGCTGCTGGATATGAGGAATAATGGATCGGCATGCTTGGCGCAAGCCAGCAACGAAGCCGAAAGCGGGACCATGTGTATAGGTCGCTAGTGGGCCGGCAAAGTAAAGTCCAGGTATGCTGCTTTCAAATTGCGCGCTTAGCAGAGGGAATTTTGCATTAGAATACGGCTCTCGCTCGATATGCTGCAATACATGGGGCGGCAGAAAAGGTACTTGGTCAAGATTGATCTGATAGCCGGTAGCGGCAATAACATGATCGACGAGGCGAGTTTCATTGTTTCCAAGCTGGAGCAGCACCTTGCCATCAATCGTAGCTTCTGCATGCGCAATGGCTGCGCCGCCAGTCATCGTCACTTTCCCTTCTACGTAGGGCTTTAAGAAAGGAGCAACACTGCTTTGACGCGGTGTATTTCGCCGCTCCTCCTTGAGCTGGTCGGACTGTAGATAGAACTGTTCAGCGGAGTCGAGGAGCTTCTGGCCAGATTCGACATTATCCTCGCTTGCATACTGAACGGCGTCACGCCGGAACAAAAGCTCAACCTCGCTTCCAGCCATATGAAGCAGCGCGGCAGCTTCCCAAGCGCTTTGGCCGCTGCCGATAACAGCTACCTTCTTGTTTGCGTAGGGCTTAAAATCACGATGAGCGAAGGTGTGGGAGATGAGCTGAGGCGGCAACGAGCTTAGTACTGGAGGGATGTAGCTATAATGCTGCAAACCTGTAGCTATGACCACATGTTTGGCTTGATATTGCTTACCTTCGTGAGTGATCACGATGAAGCTTGAGGATGAATAATGAAGCTCTGATACATGCTCCGAAGTGAAGATGATATCGGTTTGTTTGGCAAACCATAAGGCATAATCAACAAAATGAGGACGAGGAAAGGGGGGCTGCAGTTCTATGCCGGTTTCGCAGCTGAATCGTTCAATGGTGAATTCATCATTCTTATCGGAGAGACTGATGTAGCGGGGATGGGTGCGAATGAACATATTTTGCGGCATTTGCTCCTTCCAGAAAAACATAGGTTTGCCCAGAAGGACATAGGACATTTTGCTTGCGGCTGCATGAGCGGCAAGTGAAATTCCGTAGGGGCCGGCGCCAATAATGATGAGATCAACCACAGATTTCACCTCCATTTGAGTTGTTTTGATTTTATGACGAGTATTATACTAAGAATAATATGTTTTGCAATACACTTTTTTCTAAAAGGTACGATAGATCGTATTGCGTACAACAATGATGATTGACAAAAGATTTATTACGTGATAAATTTTCAGTACATTTTTCGCACTAAAACAGTTTGAATAATCGGAATTATAGTTCTACCGGAAAACCGGAGACAACAGTTGATCTGTGTCTTCGGTTTTTTTGTTTCAAGAGCACTTATTCATGTAGAGGAGGTATAGCAATGAACGAAGTTATTGCTTTATTAAAAAACCATCGCTCCATCCGCAAATATAAAGACTCGCCCATTCCTGAGCAGCATTTGGAACAAATCATATTGGCAGGGCAAGCAGCCTCCACCTCATCCAATATCCAAGCTTACAGCGTAATTGCGGTAAAGGACTCTGGGCGGAAACGAAAGCTTGCGGAGCTTGCTGGCAATCAGCAGCAAATAGTGGAAAGTCCGGTGTTTCTCATCTGGTGTGCCGATCTAAATAAAGTCAGATTGGCAGCAAGGCTGCATGAGGATGTAGAGCTTCGTCAGAACGTGGAGCTGTTTCTGCTCGGAACGATTGACGCGACACTGGCTGCTCAAAATGCGGCAATCGCTGCGGAGTCACTTGGTTATGGGATCGTTTATATCGGTGGAATTCGCAATAATCCTAAAGAAGTAACGGAATTGCTTGAACTGCCTGAGCTTGTCTATCCGGTGTTTGGCATGTGCGTAGGCGTTTCTGATCAAGAGCCTGATCTTCGTCCAAGATTGCCGCTCGCAGCTGTCTATCATCAAGAAACGTATAAGCAGAGCGGGTTGGAGGATGAAATTATTGCTTACGATTCGATCACTCGGGAGTATTATGCTACGCGCAAAGGTGGAGGCAAAGGCGGAGAGCAGGAAACAAGGTGGTCTCGTGAAATGTTAAGAAGGTTTAAGTCGGATCGGCTGCGTGATCATTTGCATGACTTCCTTGTAGGTCAAGGGTTCAAGCTGAAATGAATTTATTTATAAAAGGCACAATCCATACCATACGACCGGACCACCGGAGATTTAGCTGACGATAAGCTAAGTCTCTTTTTATTTAGTTAGACTCATTTTATTTGGAATCTTATCTTGTTTTTTAAACTAACGGGAAAAACTCCAGCTAATTTTGCGAATTAATCAGATGGGTGCCATTTAACAGGAAAAGCTCCTGTTAAATGGGCGGAAATAAGCGGTTTTATCAGAAAATGCCTAAAATAACAGGAGAAATTCCTGTTAAATCCATGCTCTCTTCGAATTCCGCTGAATGAACAGGAGAAATTCCTGTTAAGTACTCAAGTGGCACCGAATAGCGTGGTGAAGAAACGATGCCTGAGAATCAACATTAAACTTAAAGTGTTTTCATAATGAATCGAAAATGAGGGATGGCAAATGAGCGAGATTAAGCGGGACAAGAAGGCGCATTTTAACGTGTTTTTGCGTGGAGCGGGTCATCATTCTGCCGCGTGGAAACATCCGGATTCGAATCCAAAGGAGGATTTGGATTTGGAGTATTATGCGAACATTGCAAAGATTGCGGAAAGAGGGCTGTTTGATTCGTTGTTTACAGCCGACAACTATTCCGGACTTGGCAGGAGACTGGAGCCATTTACACTTCTCTCTGGGCTTGCTGCGCTGACTAAGCATGTTGGACTTATCGCTACCGTCAGTACAACCTATAACGATCCTTACCATGTAGCGCGGAAATTCGCTTCGCTGGATCATATCAGCAAAGGGCGGGCTGCTTGGAATATCGTAACGGGGCATTCGCAAGATGATGCTGAAAACTTTAATAAGACGGAGCATCCAGACGTGCAAAAGCGCTACGAAATCGGCGATGAATTTGTTGAGGTGACGAAGCAGCTTTGGGATAGCTGGGAAGAGGATGCGCTGATCTATGACAGAGCCGCAGATGTCTCGTTGGACAAAAGCAAAGTGTACGAAATTAACTTTAAGGGCAAATATCACACGGTAAAAGGACCGCTTAACATCCCTCGGCCTCCGCAGGGATATCCGGTTCTAGTGCAAGCGGGCTCCTCGGAAAACGGCAAGGAGTTGGCAGCCAAAACAGCGGATGTTATTTTTACAGCACAGCAAACATTAGGTGCTGCTCAGGCGTTTTATGCGGATGTGAAGGGGAGATTGCAGAAGCATGGAAGGACGCCGGAGCAGCTGCTCATTATGCCAGGGCTTAGTCCGATTGTGGCTGATACGGAAGCAGAAGCCCGCGATATTGAGGATGAATTTAATGGACTGCTGAATACGAAGCAAGCGTTAAAGCGGCTTTCCAACTATTTTACAGTCGATTTGTCAGAATATCCGCTTGATAGTCTTGTTCCCGTCGATAAAGCAAAGCCATACGGAACGATAACGACAGGCATTACAAGCCGGCAGGAGGTAGTGGTGGATGCCGCGGTACGAGACAAAATGACGATTCGTCAGTTTCTTGCTCGAAGCGCAGCCGGTCATGGTCATGTATCGTTTACGGGTTCTGTACTGCAAACGGCGGATTTCATTGAAAGCTGGATTAGAAATAACGGCGCGGACGGCTTTAATATTTTGCCGCATATTTATTACAGCGGGTTGGAGACGTTTGTTGATAAGGTCATTCCTGAGCTGCAAAATCGCGGACTCTTCCGAACGGCCTATGAGGGCAAAACACTGCGCGAGAATTTAGGGCTGGAAAAGCCGGAAAACAAACATAAAGCGATATGGGCTTTAAGCAGAGAAGCAGAAAAGATAAACGGCTGATGGTCTTAATGAGGCAGCAGTTGTCATTCCGCTGCCGCAGCAGAAAACTAACGTTTGTATACATTTGAGGAGGTTGTTCATATGGCGATTCAATATCGAAATTTAGGCGCAAGCGGATTAAAGGTTAGTGAGATTAGTCTCGGGAGCTGGTTGACGTATGGCGGTTATGTCGAGCGTGAAAATGCAGTGAAGTCGATTCAAACGGCGTATGATCTCGGCATTAATTTTTTTGATACAGCTAATGTGTATGCGAAGGGTGAAGCCGAGAAAGTAGTCGGAGAAACGCTGCGTGCTTATCCCCGTGAATCCTATGTGCTGGCGACCAAGGTCTATGGAAAAATTGGCGACGGACCGAATGATCGCGGGCTCTCTCGCAAACATGTGATCGAATCGGCAAATGCAAGCTTGAAGAGGCTTGGACTTGAATACGTAGATGTGTTCTACAGCCATCGCTTTGATCAGGAGACGCCGCTTGAAGAAACACTGCGCGCCTTTGAGGATTTGGTCCGTCAAGGCAAGGTGCATTATGTCGGCGTCAGCGAATGGACGGCTGCTCAAATAACTGAAGCGTTCGCCATTGCAGACAAATATTTACTCGATCGTATTGTCGTGAATCAGCCTATCTATAATTTGTTTGAGCGCTATATCGAGAAGGAGATTATACCGCTTGGCATTAGAAAGGGCTTCGGGCAGGTCGTGTTCTCGCCGCTTGCACAAGGGCTGCTCACAGGGAAGTACTCTTCCAATCAACATGTACCAGAAGAGTCGCGAGCCGCGAAGCAAGAAAATTTTAAAAACCGCATAACGGAGGAAAAGCTGGCGAAGGTTGAGCTGCTGAAGGAAATCGCATCCGAATTGGAGCTGACGGTAGGTCAACTGTCATTAGCATGGATTTTGCGCCAGCCGAACGTATCCAGCGCTTTGATTGGTGCAAGCCGTCCCGATCAGGTCGAAGAAAACGTGAAGGCATCAGGTATTGAACTTGATCATGAGACACTAGAACGTATTGCAGCGGTTATCGATAACGGCCCTGTATCTACACGAGGTTCATTCTAATCATCTCTGGCCAAAAATGAGCAAAGTCCAGTAAAGAGCATCCCGTTACTGGACTTTGTCATGAAATCGCAAGAAGTAATTGCCAGTTAACGATATATCGTATAGTATGTAAATTAATACGATATATCGTTAACGAAGGGGATTACACAATGACGAAAGAATGGCAGCCAGAGGAACAATTGTTTTTACATCATGCGAATGAAAGGGAGGGACACGGCTCGGGCAGACGTTTTTTCAGCCGCGGCGGAGTCAAATATGCTTTGCTGGCACTGCTTGAACAGGAGGGCATGCACGGCTACCAAATGATGAAGGCGCTTGAGGAGCAATCAGGAGGCACCTATAAACCAAGTGCTGGCTCGATCTATCCCACGCTGCAGATGCTGCGGGATCAAGGATTTGTAGAGTCTTCCAAGCAAGACGGCAAAAAGGTGTTCGAGATTACAGAGGAAGGCAGAGCTTATTTGCTGGAGGAGAGCGAAAATGCTGCAACAGGAATGGAACGACCTGAGCAGGCTGAATCCGAAGACGAAGGCGCTCCCTTTGAGAGAAGAAAGCCGAACCGTCGATTAACGCCTGCTGGCAAGGAGCTGCTGCATTTGCTGAAGGCTGCAGAACGAGCGGCTGTCACTGATCCGAGCAAAGCTGCGCAGCTACGCGTCATCCTGGATGACCTTCGAGTATCGCTTCGCCAAATCACAACAGAAACCGACTGTGACAGCAAAGAAGGCGGCGCGATATGAGAGAGCAGCACAATTCAGCGCCGGCATTTCGAGGCGGGGCGGGAATGGGCGGCATGAGAAAATTCGGAACAGGCGAGAAAGTAAAGCCTGCCAGCATTTACAGCATGTTTATACGAATATATGCGCATGCGCGGACGCAATTGCCCGCATTGATTGCAGCAGTTGCCTGCGTTATCGCCATATCGCTGCTTGAATTCATCGTTCCGCAGCTAACGAGACTGACGATTGACCACATCATTCCGAATAAGCTTTTTAATAAACTGCTGCTTATCGGCGGCGGCGTCATGGGAGCAGCTGTTGCGCTCGGTGCTTTGCGCTATATTAGCACTTCCCTTATGGCGTCTATCGGTCAAAGGGTGCTTTACAATTTGCGAAACGACTTGTATCGCCATATGCAAAGCCTTGATATTTCTTTCTTCGATCGCAATCGTACCGGTGATTTAATGTCTCGGGTTACGAATGACGTAAGCATCCTACAGCAAATGATTTCCTCCAGCATGATGCAGTTGTTTACCGATTTTTTCACCTTTACGGCCATTGCGGTTTATATGCTGTGGATCGATTGGAAGCTGACGCTAATGCTGCTTGCAACCTTCCCTTTTATGATTTTGACAACTAGATTTTTCAGCAAAAGAATGCGCTCCTCGTTCCGAACGGTACAGGAATCGGTGGCTGATGTAAGCGATCATCTGCAAAATACGTTAACCGGCATCCGCCTTATTAAAGCGTTTACTGCCGAGAATTACGAGTCTGAACGATTCTCCGAACGAACACAGAAAAATATGGATGCGAATATTCAGGTGACTCGCCTGCGAGCCGCTTATGAACCTATTATTGATTTTCTTAATTTTCTTGGCCTTGCAATCGTCCTTGTTTTTGGCGCATGGCTTGCAATGAAAGAACAAATGACAGTGGGTACAATCGTTGCTTTTATAGCTTATCTCAGACTGCTGCAAAACCCGATTCGTCATTTTAGCCGCATTATTAATACGATTCAGCAATCGGCCGCCGCTTATGAACGCATTATGGAGGTTATGAACACGAAGGCTGAAATTATTGAAAAGAAAGGAGCTGTGAAGCTTCCGCCAGTGAGCGGGCATATTGTTTTTGATCATATTGATTTTGCTTATTCAAAGGATTCGACTGTGTTAAACGATTTCCAATTGGAGCTTGCGGCAGGCAAGGTGACAGCGCTTGTTGGATCTTCGGGCTCTGGCAAAACAACCATTGCACATCTTATCGCTAGATTTTATGAACCTCAGTCTGGCGACATCACGATTGATGGTTATTCCTTAAAGGATATAACGATCGCGTCTCTTAGGGAGCAAATCGGCATCGTATCACAGGATATCGTGCTGTTCAATGGCTCTATTGAAGAGAATATTCGGTACGGCAATTTGCATGCAACAGATCAGGAAGTTATTGCAGCGGCAAAAGCGGCAAATGCTGCCGGCTTTATAGAATCGTTCCCGCAGGGCTATGAGACGCAAATTGGCGAGCGCGGCGTGAAGCTGTCAGGCGGGCAGAAGCAGCGGCTTTCCATTGCGCGGGCGATTTTAAAAAATCCGCGGATTATTATTTTGGATGAGGCTACTGCATCACTTGATACCGAATCAGAGCAGCATATTCAAGACGCGCTCGCACAATTATTGCAAGGCCGCACTTGTCTCGTCATCGCGCATCGTCTGTCTACGATTCAGAAGGCGGATCGGATTTACGTGCTGGAGCAAGGAGAAATCGTCGAGCATGGAACGCATGATGAACTGCTAAATCATCAAAGCCGGTACAGTCAGCTCTATGAGCTGCAATTCCCGCAAAAGGATGTTTCGGAACAATAATTTTGAAAAATAGGAAGTGGTCGCTTCTTGAGATCAAAAAGGCTGTTGGCCGATTTTTTTCGGAGTACGTGGCATATTTACCTGTTCTCTCTCTTTTTCCATTTGATTTCTAACCTGATCAACGTTTTTTTTCCAAAGGTACTGGGACAATTCACGGATAAGCTGCAAATTGGCGGATTAACAAGCAAGCTTATTGTGGATTACAGCTTATTGCTGCTGCTTATTGGCGTTGGACAGGTGCTGTTTAACGGCATCGCAATGTATTTGGTTATGTATGTAGGAAGAAAATTTGAATTTGTTGTTCGAAGAGGGCTATTCAAACATTTTACACAAATGGGCGAACGGTTTTATTCGAAAAATGGTGTAGGCAAGCTGCTCAGCTACTTTATGAATGACGTTACAGCTGTAAGGGAATCGATCTCGATGGGGGTCAATTCAACAGCGAATGCGTCGATGCTGCTCGTGGCTTCCATAACGATGATGCTTGTCAGCCATATTCCTTATTATTTGATATTGGCTTCGATATTTCCACTGCTGCTTATCCCTTTTATCGTCGTATATCTCGGACCTATTATTAGAAAAAGGTCGCTTGAGGTGCAGGAATCTCTAGGCCTCATGACAGAGACGGCAGAGGAGCAATTCGGCGGCATTCGCGTAACGAAAAAATTTGCGGTAGAAGACATTATGAATGAACGCTTCGGCAAAACGGTCGACCAGATCAGGCTGAAGCAATTGCGGCTAGTGCGCGTTTCTTCTTTTTTCCAAGCGTTGATTCCGTTTCTAGGAGCAATTTCTTTAATCGTCGCGCTTGCTTTTGGCGGTTACATGACGATCACGAAGCAAATTACGCTGGGCAACTTCGTTGCATTGACGCTTTATATTAGAATGCTGATGAATCCACTCCAGCAAATCGGCAATGTCATTAATTCGATTCAACGTTCTCGCGCTTCACTTGAGCGTCTAAACGGCTTATTGTCGCAGCAAACCGAAATTATGGAGCTTCCTAACGCGAAAGAAGTGAATTTGACAGACGCGGGCATTACGATTCGTAATCTATCCTTTTCATACGATCCATTGTCTAGTCCAGTACTGAAAAATATTAACCTGAACGTTAAACTAGGCTCAACACTTGGCATCATCGGGCGTACAGGGAGCGGCAAGACAACATTAATGAAGCTGCTGCTTCGCACCTACGACCCGCCTCCAAAGACGGTCTGGTATGGAGAAACAGATATAAGAGAAATGACGCTTGAGAGCTTGCGAACTCAAGTTGCCTACGTCCCGCAGGACGGCTTTTTGTTCAGTACAACAATTAGAGAAAATATTGCTTTCTCTAACCGAGAGCTTGAGCTTGAAGCGGTTGAGCAAGCCGCGAAGCAAGCTCAAATTTATAATAATATTGCTGAGCTGCCTGATCAGTTTGAAACGAGGCTCGGCGAGCGCGGATTAACCTTATCCGGCGGTCAGCGTCAGCGCACAAGCTTGGCCCGCGGAATGATTAAGAATGCTCCGATTATGATTTTGGACGATAGTGTCAGTGCCGTAGATGCGGTGACAGAGAAGGATATTATAGAAGCGATTCAAACGGAAAGAGACAGCAAAACGACGATCATTATTGCGCACCGAATTAGTGCAATCAAGCATGCGGATGAAATCATCGTGATGGATGACGGCTTGATTGTGCAGCGGGGCACTCATATAGAGCTGCTCTCGCAGCAAGGACTCTATGCGACGCTTCATGCGATACAGGAGGAGGGAAGTCAACATGCGACCGGCACAAGCCATTCATAATTGGCAGGCAGATCAGAAGGCTGATCCGAATCAACCGGAGCAGAAACCGGAATATGTCTCGGCCTTCCGCACATTGTTCGGGTATGCGAGACCTCATCTATGGGCTTTTATTGGTGTGTTTTGTTGTACGTTAATCGCGATTTTATCTGATTTGTTCCAGCCTTTTTTAATGAAAATAGCGATTGATGACAATTTATTATCCGGCAAAAATGACTACAAAGGGTTGCTAACCATTTGTTTCATCTATTTGGGCTTATCCATGTCCAGTTTGCTGTTTAGCTATTTGCAAAACAATCTGCTTCAAAATATTGGGCAAAGCATCGTGTCGCGCATTCGCAAGCAGTTGTTTGGTCATATTTTGAAGCAGTCTATGCGGTATTTCGATCGGATGTCGAGCGGCAGCTTAATTACGCATGTCTCAAGCGATACAGAGGCGCTGAACCAGTTTTTTAATCAGGTGCTGCTGAGCTTGTTTAGGGATGGGCTTACACTCATTTTTATTATGGTGATGATGTTTCAATTAGACACGGAGCTGGCGCTTTATTGCTTGATTTTATTGCCGATCATATGGGCGATTGCAATCGCCTTCCGCTCCTTTATGCGCACGACCTACCAGCTTGCTAGAACGAGGCTATCCCGGCTTGTAGCGTTTGTTGCCGAGAACCTGTCGGGGATGAACCTTGTACAGGTGTTTCATCAGCAGAAGGAGCAAGAGAAGCAATTCAACGAGAGAAACAGCTTATATTTTAAAGCAAATCTTCGGGAAATTCGGACGAATGTTGTGTTTGGCCGAACCTTTGATATTTTGAGCAATTTATCGATTGCCTTTGTGACATGGATTGGCGGTAATGCTGTTCTTGGCCACCAGCTGGAATTCGGCGTATTGTATGCGTTTATTACGTATATCCGCCAGTTTTTTCAGCCGATTAATACGATTACGCAGCAGTGGAATACGTTGCAGTCTGCTACCGTTGCCATTACGAGAATTTGGGGCGTGTTCGCGAATAAGCCTGACATTACAGATCGCGAGCTTGAATCGATCGAGCTGCATAAGACGGATAGCGATGAAGAGGCGGATGAACGTCAAGCGTCTATATCCAATTTGAGCTTGGAGCAGGTGAAGGGCCAAATTGATTTTAATCGGATCTCCTTCTCCTATGAGGAAGGAATTCCGATCATAAAAGATTTGGATTTGCATATCCATTCGGGTGAGCTGATTGGCGTCGTAGGTACAACAGGAGCGGGCAAAAGCTCGCTGATCAGCTTATTGTGCAGATTCTATGATGTGAAGGAAGGCAGCATACGAATAGATGAGATCGATGTCAGGGATATCCCGCAAGCAACCTTGCATCGTCTAGTCGGCTTGGTTCAGCAGGAGCCTTATCTGTATTCGGGTAGCATTATCGAGAATATAAGAATGTTCGACGAATCCATTTCTCGCGAGGAGGTTATTCGTGCCTGTGAATTTGTAGGCGCGGATACGATTATTCATAAGCTGAGGGATGGCTACGATACAATGCTGTCAGAACGCGGCAGCGGTTTATCCGCAGGTGAGCGGCAGCTGATTTCTTTTGCGAGAATTATTGTGTTCAAACCTAAAGTGCTTATTTTGGATGAAGCGAGCGCTAACTTGGATTCTCATACGGAACAATTGATTCAAAATGCGCTTCAGGTCGTATCGCAAGATCGAACAACCATTGTAATTGCGCATCGCTTGTCGACGATCATGCAGGCGGATCGGATTATTGTAATGAGTCACGGTGAAATCGTGGAGCAAGGCAATCATCAGGAACTGCTGGAGCATGATGGACATTATAAGGAGCTGTATGAGCATTCGCAAGGCAATATTGCTGTATAAAACTCTTTTTGCGCCATATTTACTTTTTTCGGCACGAGCCGCTAGGCCATTCATCATATAGGAGGCAGATTAGATGAGTCATGTTGTCAATCATATTACGGATTTGATAGGAAACACGCCTTTGGTACGTTTGAACAGGGTCATGCCGGAAGGAAGTGCAGAAATTTATTTGAAGCTGGAGTTTTTTAATCCAGGCAGCAGCGTAAAGGACCGGATTGCCATCAGCATTATTGAAGAGGCGGAGCGGGAAGGGAAGCTGAAGCCGGGCGATACGATCATTGAAGCGACGAGCGGCAATACGGGTATTGGCATTGCATTGGTAGCCGCAGCAAGAGGCTATAAAGCGGTGCTTGTTATGCCGGAGACGATGAGCTTGGAGCGCCGCAATCTGCTGCGGGCATACGGTGCGGAACTGGTGCTTACGCCCGGAGCTGAGGGGATGAAGGGAGCGATTCGCACCGCGAAGGAGCTGCAAGAGAAGCATCCCGATTATTTTCCGGCGCTGCAATTCGATAATCCGGCAAATGTGAAAATTCACCGGGAAACGACTGGCCCTGAAATCGTAAGAGCGGTGGAATCGCTTGATGGCAAGCTGGACGGTTTTGTAGCAGGTGTGGGCACAGGGGGTACGATTACGGGCGCTGGCGAAGTACTGCGCGATCGCTTCCCTGATATCCATATTGTAGCTGTTGAGCCGTCCTCATCACCGGTTTTATCGGGAGGAGCGCCTGGCCTGCACAAAATTCAAGGCATTGGCGCGGGTTTTGTACCTTCGATATTGGATGCGGATATTTATAACGAGATCATTCAAGTGAGCAATGATGATGCATTCGAGACAGCTAGAAGAGTGGCCAAGGAGGAAGGGATCTTAGGTGGCATTTCCTCAGGAGCAGCTATATATGCTGCTATTCAATTGGCGCAGAAGCTGGGCACCGGCAAGCGGGTAGTTGCTGTAATCCCAAGCAACGGCGAGCGCTACTTGTCAACGGTGCTGTATCAACAGGAACAGCAGCTTTAAAGGTTTGGTCATAGTAGAAGGACAGACAGCCAGAGGCGATATAGCCAATGGCTGTCTTTTATTTGCTGCTGCGGATGGTGGGAGCGTAAGGCAGCAACAGGCTCAGATTGTTTTGGAGTGAGCGGTTAGGTTAACATGATTGGTTAATTGACTAAACGATTGTTTGCTTTGTTGAATGAGCTCCATATGGGGTGTAAGTCTGGTTTCTAGACTTATTTGCACGTATCAAGCTGGATTGGTGGGAATAGATCTATTTTTTAGTTCTATTTTTGCTGAATTGGTGTTTGGACGGGGATTGTGTGGCGATTTATTTATAGATAAGACTAGTTTTTAGTCTTATATGCACGAAACCAGCTAATTTGATGGAAATAGATCTAGTTTTTAGTTCTATTTCTGCTGATTTAATACTTTGGTGGGGATAGTGGAGCGATTTACTTACGGATAAGACTAGTTACTAGTCTTATTTGCACGAAACAAGCTAATTTGATGGGAATAGAACTAGTTTCTAGTTCTATTTATGTTGATTCGCCGATTAGATGAGGATACTGGGGCGATTTACATTAGGTTAAGTCTAGTTTCTAGTCTTATTCCCACGAAACAAGCAAATTTAGTGGAAATAGAACTAATTTCTAGATCTATTTTTGCTGATTTGCTACTTAGACGGATATATTCGGTCGATTTAATTATGGATAAGACTTGTTTTTAGTCTTATATGAACGAAATAAGCTAATTTGATGGAAATAGAACTAGTTTCTAATTCTATTTCTGTTAATTCGCCGATTAGATGATGATATTGGGACGATTTTCATTAGGATAAGTCTAGTTTCTAGTCTTATTCGCACGAAACAAGCTAGTTTGATGAAAATTGAACTAGTTTCTAGTTCTATTTTTGCTGATTTGGTACTTTGGCGGGTATATTGAGGCGATTTATTTATAGATAAGACTAGTTTCTAGTCTTATTTGCACGAAACCAGCTAATTTGATGGAAATAGAACTAGTTTATAGTTCTATTTTTACTGATTTAGTACTTTGGTGGGGATATGGGGCGATTTATTTATAGATAAGACTAGTTTTTAGTCTTATATGCACGAAATAAGCTAATTTGATGGAAATAGAACTAGTTTCTAGCTCTATTTCTGCTGATTTGGTACTTTGAGGGGGATATGGGGCGATTTACTTACGGATATGACTAGTTATTAGTCTTATATGCACGAAACCAGCTAATTTAATGGAAATAGAGCTAGTTTCTAATTCTATTTCTGTTGATTCGCCGATTAGATGAGGATAGTGGGGCGATTTACTTACGGATAAGACTAGTTCATAGTCTTATTAGCACGAAACAAGCTGATATTATGGAAATAGATCTAGTTTTTAGTTCTATTTTTGCTGATTTGGTGTTTTGACGTGTATAGTGGGAAATTTACATCAGGATAAGACTAGTTTCTAGATCTATTTCAGACGATTAACGGCTTAGAAGGAAGATGGACTGATTCGCCGCATGGATGTGTATATGAATTGATTTGTAGTATCGCACATCACAACAAGTCACAGCTACTCACTGAAGACCAAACTCTCTATCAAAACAACAGCCCCACATGAATGCTTGCCTTATCAAGCATGAACCTATTAAAATGAGGAAGCAATCTTAGTCGCAGTCATGGCCATTTCCGACACTATCATTTTTCACACTATATAATAGAAAGAAGCAGATGCAGCGATGAATATTTTCTTTCACATTTTAATGACAAACGTGCTTCCGATGGTCATCATGATTGGGCTTGGCATTATTATTCAAAGAGCGTTCAAGCTGGATATTAAAACGTTATCGAAGCTGAATTTTTATTTATTTTCACCGGCTATTATGTTCGACCTCCTATATAAAACGGACATTTCTGCCCAAGTAATAGGGAAAATATTATTGTTTTTTGTGCTGTTTATGGTTACGCAATATATTATCGTTGAGCTGGTTATTAGAATAAGAGGGTATCAGCCAAGCATGAAGAGCGCGATGCGCAACAGCGTCTTATTCTATAACAGCGCAAATTACGGCATTCCGCTCAATCAGCTGGCTTTTGCAGGAAACGAGAAAACACTCGCTATTCAGATATTAATTATGATGATGCAATCTCTTATACCGAACACGTATGGCATATATAACGTTAACGCGCACAAAGCCGATATGCGGGCGATTTGGCGGACAATTATCTCAATGCCGATTATATATGTCATCCCGCTTGCCTTCCTGCTCAGAGGGTTCGACGTTCCCATCCCGCAGCCTATAGCTACACCGATCGGTTACTTATCAGCAGCGTTTATCGGTACAGCGCTTATTACGCTGGGCGTACAGCTGGGCAATATGGAGTGGAAAATAAAGCGGTCACTTCTCATTGATGTCAGCATATCGGGCATACTCAGACTGATTGCCGGTCCTTTGCTCGCGTGGCTGATCGTCTGGCTGATGGGACTCGACAAGATGACGGCAGCTGCACTCATCGTTTCATCAGCTGTCCCTACTTCACTCAGCAGTGTGCTTCTCGCTGTAGAGTTTGACAACGAGCCAGAGTTTGCCTCGCAATCTGTTTTTGTTTCTACTATTTTAAGTATAGTCACGGTTACCGCAGTTATTTTTTTCTTAAATCTTGATATCTAGAAACTAGTAAACCTATCAACCTCTTAATTTTGAGTTTGTTAGGTTTTTTATTTCTTGTACAACAAGATGGACAAGGTTAAAATGGAAAAAGATACAAGGGTAATCGATTTATTGGAAATGGAGGTCTATTACTAGATGCTGCCTATCACGCATGATATTATTCATGCAAGCGCTTTAAAAAGAACATTTGGACGTGGAAACGGTGCAGTTACCGTACTAAAAGGTGTCGATTTGTCGATACCATCCGGCAAGCTTATTGCATTTAAAGGGAGATCAGGTTCTGGAAAAACGACGCTTATTAATTTGTTAAGCGCATTGGATCGTCCGACCGAAGGGAATATTACGTTTGCTGGACGCGATTTGACGGCGATGTCGAATCAAGAGAGAGATATGGTACGCCGCAAGGAAATGGGGCTTATTTTTCAATCCTTTGCACTCATTCCTCTAATGTCCGCCTATGAGAACGTGGAGTTTATATTAAGAGTTTCAGGTATGGCGGCAAACGGCCGCAAGGAAGCAGCGATTAACGCTTTAGAGCAAGTTGGCTTAAAAAGCCGCATGCATCATCGGCCATTCGAGCTATCGGGCGGAGAGCAGCAGCGAACAGCTATAGCACGGGCAATTGCCCATAAGCCGAAGCTTCTTTTGGCAGACGAGCCTACAGCTGAACTGGATAGCCGCACAGGCTTGCAAATTATGAAAGTGTTTCGTGATTTGGTAGAAATGGCAGGAATGACAATTATCATGACGACACATGATCCTGCAATAATGGAAATTGTTGACCATGTTTATGAATTGGAGGATGGACAAATTGTCGCAAAAGCTTAAGCCGATACTCGGCTGGTCATTCGCGCTGCTTCTTAGCGCTTCACTAACAGGGTGCTCCTTGCTTCCTGCCGAGGAGGCTGCCTTAAAACCTCCTCTTGTTAAGCCGGCGCAAGAAAATTACCGCACGGTAACGGTCGAGAAGGGGACAATTACACAAGAAATTAAAGGAAGCGGAAGCCTGGAGTCGACGCAATCGGAGATTGCGCAGTTTAAAGGACAAGGCGGCCGTATTGCGAAGATGATGGTTACCTCGGGAGCGCAGGTGAAGAAAGGAGATGTCTTGGTTCAGCTTAATGTAGATGGACTGGACATTCAATTAAAGGAACAGCAGCTCGCCCATGCCAAAGCTAAGCTTTCATTTAAACAGGCTAAATTAGGCGGAGACAATGATGCGATTGATATCGCTAAGCTGCAAATGGATATTGAGCAGTTAAAGCTGGATCGTTTGACGGCGACCTTTAACAGCAAACAGCTTGTTGCCGAAATGAACGGCCAAGTAACTTTCGTTGAGGATCTGAAGGAAGGCGATTTTGTTGAGGCTTATCAAACGCTTGTTGTCATATCCGATCCATCACAGCTGCGCCTGGCGCTGCGAGTTGAATCAGGTGCGGAAATTAGCAGCGTTGATGTTGGTTTCCCGGCAATGGTTACCTTCGGGTCTGAAGAAGTGAACGGGAAAGTTGTACAGACACCATCATCGGCTCCTTCAACGCTGAACCAGCAGCTTCAGGATCGTTACTCCAAAACATTGTTTATTGAAGTGCCGAAAGTGCCTGGAAACGCCACAATCGGAGCGTTTGCTGATGTCAAAATTATTTTGCAGCAGCGTGATGATGTACTCAAAATCCCACGCAGCGGCGTGCGCAGCTTCCTTGGCAGAACATTCGTAAGAACGCTTGAGGATGGCAATAAAATTCGTGAGATTGATGTCGAAACGGGCATAAAAGGCTCGACGGAAATTGAAATTACGAAGGGCTTGGAAGAAGGCGCGATTGTTGTACTTCAATAATGAGTCTGTATAGAACGATTGATAACCATCAACTAGCTTCATAGGAAAGGTTATGAGCCGTTTACGCTTGGGAGGTTTTGAAGTGGCTTTGTTTATTATGATTATTCGTAAAATGGTGCAAAATAAGTGGTTGGTCGGGAGCTTGTTTATTGGCTTAGTCATGTCCGTAGCCTTGGTAAGCAGCATGCCGATTTATTCGGAAGCCATTTTATCGAGGATGCTGGTCAAGGATTTAGAGACTATGCAGAGCGAGCGGGGGATATATCCCGGCAATCAATACAATAAACTTTTTTACACGAAAGAAACACCGGAGCAAGTTAATAAGATTTATACAAAAGTAGATCGCTACATACGTGAGCAAGCACAATCCAACTTTGGCATACCGGTGCAGGAGCTTATCGTTGATTTTCAATCCAGATCAATGAAGATCAGACCGGAGAATGATCCTGAGCCAGATACGAAAAAAAATCTCAAGACGATGTCGCTTCGCTCCTTCAGTGATCTTGAAGAGCATATTACGCTGACGGACGGCAGAATGCCGGCTGAGCAGCAGCCAGTTGATGGCGTTTATGAGGTTCTTGTTACAGAACGAAGCCTGGTTCAGTTCAAAACAGTACTGGATTCTAAGTTTTATGTGAACGACGATAAAATTGCCGGGGAAATAGCATTTAAGCCGGTAGGCGTATTCAAGAAAAAGCAGGATGACGACCCCTATTTTAGAGATACGGATCTAAGTGAGCTAAGCTCAAGCTTTGTCATTAGTGATAAACTCGCTAAGCAACAGCTCATGCAGGAAAGCCGGATTCCGGTAGCGTCCGTTGGTTGGTTTTTTGTATTGGATTATTCTAAGCTTGAGCTTAGCTTGGTAGATGGCTTCATACAAACAACGAATAAAATTCGCAACGTTATGCTTAATAATGTAACGATGTATCAAGCCGTCTCGGAAACACCGGCTCTGGATACGATTTCGAAATACATGGTACGGGCAGAACAGTTGAAGACGCTCATGTGGTCGCTTAATGTTCCTGTTTTGATTATGCTCGGGTTCTACATGTTCATGGTATCCAATCTAATTGCGGATCGGCAAAAAAATGAGATTGCTGTTCTGCGAAGCAGAGGAGCTGCACGTTGGCAGGTTATTAGCTCTTATGCCGTGGAAGGCATTATTTTATGCGGCATCGCCTTTGGTGTGGGTCCTTTGCTTGGCGTCATGCTGACCGAGATGCTTGGTGCATCCAATGGTTTCCTTGAATTTGTACAGCGCGTTCGGCTGCCTGTCAAACTTACGGACGAGTCTTTCCGTTATGGAGCGATTGCCTCCGGCGTTTGTTTTGTCATTATGATGATTCCTATCATTATGGCTACTCGCGTCTCTATTGTTGGTCATAAGCAGCAGCTGGCTAGACTTTTGAAATCACCGTTATGGCACAAAATGTTCCTTGATGTGATTGCATTAGCGTTGGCTATTTATGGCTTATACACATTCCGGAAAAGGCTTGCTGATTTGCAGAGCTTAGGTTTAAATGCGGATGATCTGAACATCGATCCGCTGCAATTTGTTGTTCCTGCTTTGTTTATTATGGGTGCAGGTTTGCTCTTGCTTCGTTTGTACCCGTGGGTTCTTAGACTCATCTATTGGATCGGCAAGAAATGGTGGCCGCCTTCCGTATATGCCACATTAATTCAGGTTGGACGCTCCAGTTCGCAATATCAGTTTTTAATGATTTTTCTTATTATGACGATTGCTACCGGCGTATTTAGCGCTTCAGCGGCAAGAACGATCAACAATAACACAGAGGATCGAATCAGGTATGGAAATGGCGCAGAGGTCGTATTGACTACACAATGGATGAACGATGCACCGCCGCCTCCGCCTCCGGGAGCACCGTCGACGCCAGCGCAGGATTTAGCTATGCTCGCGCCTGTTCATTACTTGGAGCCGGCATTCGAGCCCTTTAAAGCACTCAAAGGCGTAGAGCATGCAGCTAAAGTATTCAAGAAAGAAGTCGCCTTTAGCGTAAATGAAAGTAATGGCCCTGCAACGTTAATTGGTATTGATTCCGATGAGTTTGGAGAAACAACGTGGTTCCGTGACAGCTTGCTTGACTATCCGCTTAATGATTATTTGAACCTGCTTGCAGCAGATCCGCAGGCTGTTCTCATATCGCGGACGTTAGCCGATCAGAACAAAGTGAAGCCTGGCGACACGATTTGGGTAGGCTGGAGCGATGTACCGCAGCAGCCGTTCAAGGTGTATGGCATCATTAATTATTTCCCAACCTTTAATCCGAACCCTGCGGTAGGCAGCGTAAATGTTAGTGAAGATAAAGATACATCGGGTGGCCGAGCACCGATGCTGATCGTTGGCCATTTGCCGCGTATTCAAGTTCAGCTTGCACTTGAGCCTTACGACGTATGGCTTAAATTAAAGCCTGAGGTGAGCACTTCCGAGTTTTATGAGGGGCTTAAGGAATCGAAGCTTCCGATTACGAATATTGTCAATACAAGAGAGAAGCTGGTGACTGCCAAAAACGATCCGTTCCTTATGGCACTAAACGGTATTTTGACTTTAGGTTTCGTCTTGTCGATTCTTGTTAGCTTTATCGGGTTTTTATTATACTGGGTATTATCACTCCGAGGCCGGACCTTGCAAAATGGTATTTTGCGCGCGATCGGTCTATCGCTGAGACAGCTCATCGGCATGCTTGGGGTTGAGCAGCTGTTAACTTCGGGCGTTGCTGTTCTTATTGGAATAGGTGTCGGAAATATTGCGAGTCGATTGTATGTGCCTAACTTCCAAATTGCGTTCAATCCAAGCAGCCTTGTACCGCCTTTCAAGGTTATGTTCGATGCGACGGATTTAATACGGATTTATGTGCTTGTCGGCTTTATGTTGGTCATCGGACTTGGCATATTAGCTTATATGCTATCGAAGCTGCGTATCCATCAAGCGATCAAGCTAGGGGAGGATTGACGGATGATTCATTGCGAAGGGCTTGTCAAAATATACAAAACAGCCGACCTAGAGGTATTCGCCCTGCAAGGCCTCGATCTTCAAATTGAAAGCGGCGAGCTGATGGCCATTATTGGCAACAGCGGCAGCGGCAAATCAACGCTGCTGAATATGCTTGGCGGACTGGACCGTCCGACGGCAGGCAAGCTGACCGTTGACGGAAGAGACATGCTGAAGTTTAAGGAGCGCGACTTCGTTCGGTATAAGCGAGAGAGCGTAGGTTTCGTCTGGCAAAATAATGCAAGAAACTTGATTCCTTATTTAACCGCGCTTGAAAATGTAGAGCTGCCTATTTTGCTAACAGGCAGTCGCAAGCGCTGGAGAGCGAAGGAGCTGCTTGACGCCGTTGGCCTAAGCCACCGTGCTTCAAATAAGCTATATGAATTATCAGGGGGAGAACAGCAGCGGGTGGCAATCGCCATTGCGCTCGCCAATCATCCTAAGCTGCTGCTTGCGGATGAGCCTACTGGGTCGGTAGACTCGCGAATGGCTAATCAGATTTTGGACTTATTCCGTGAACTGAATCGTACGATTGGCATTACCGTTGTTATCGTTACGCATGATCCAGAGCTTGCGAAGAAGGTAGATCGTGTAGCAGCCATCCGAGACGGCAAGATTTCATCCGAAATGCTGCGCAAACGTTCATATGCGGAAGAACTGGCGGAGCTTGAGCAGGAGGATGAGGAAGGCACGCATGTAGAATATGCGGTGCTTGATAAAGCGGGTCGATTGCAGGTGCCTTCCAACTATTTGGAATCCATCGGTGTGAAAAACTCGAATAAGCTGCGCGTAGAGCTTGGAGAAGGCAAGATTATCCTGCTGCCTCCTGAGGAGAAAGAAAAAGCCGAGTAAAATATTCAATGGCAAAAAGAGCTGTGCTTGGTCTGCAATGACCGTTGCACAGCTCTTTTTCTTGCAAGCTTACGAGTTAGATAAGCTAGAGAATGAGGCGTTCGATTGGCTCACTTCGGTAAACTCGTCGTTTCCCCATTCATCCCAAGAGCCTTCATAGGGGCGAATATGAGGATAACCCATTAGTCGTAAAGTAAAATAAGTATGCGCTCCGCGTTGATTTGTCTGGCAATAAGGCACGATTGTTTTTGCAGGGTCAATGCCAAGAACATCAAATTGCTGCTTTAAATCTCGATAAGCTTTGAAACGAACAATGCCATCTTGATCTGCCCCTTCTAGGGAATCGTTCCACTCTCGATGAACTGCGCCAGAAATATGCCCGCCCTTTCGATTCGAGCGTTGATCAGCTCCGGTGTATTCTAAAGCGGAACGTGTATCGACAAGAAGACAATTCTCGAGCCCAGCTTGGATAGATGCTTTCGTGGCAACCAGCTCTGAATGAGCGGATAACGTCAGTGTACCTTTAGAGGCTGGCGGCAAATCAGTTGTTGTCTCATAACTCGCCGTAGTCCACGCTGCGAAACCGCCATTCAATAGCTTCACTTGATCCTTCAGACCATAATACTCCAGCACATAAAAGACGCGCGCCGCTAACACTCCGCCTCCATCATCATAGACGATAATTGTTGAATCATTGCTGACGCCAACATTTTCAAACAAATAAGCAAGAGCATCCGCGGCAGCAAAAGTGCAGCGTGAGCTATCCTTTAATGCTTTGGCGTCCAGCCAGTACGCCCCTGGAATGTGACCTGATTCATATCCGCGGGCTCTGACATCTAATAAAACGATGTTCTGCTCTTGGTAATGGTTTTTAAGCCAATGCACCTCTGCCAGCAGATGCTCATTAGGGTAATGTAAATCGTTCGTATTCGTTATGTGAGCAGCCTCCACATCTTAATAAGTTACAACGGACTGAAGCCGAGGTTTTCACGCAAATTTTGTCCAGCATACTCGCTAGGAAATAATCCTCGCCTTTGCAGCTCAGGAACGACTAGTTCCAGAAAGGCGTCAATACCGCCAAATGCCAGCTGAGGCATAACGCTAAAGCCATCAGCAGCACCATTCACGAACCAATGCTCCATAATATCAGCTACTTGGTTAGGTGTTCCAGCAATGCTTAGCTGACCGTTGCCTACCCAATATTTCTCGAGCAGCTCCCGGAGTGTCAGCTGTTCATTATCAACAATCTTTTTGACCATCTGATAGAAGGTTTGATACGCATTAACTTGGCCCATATCAGGAAGCTTCGGAAAAGGATCATCCAGTGCACATCCCGAAAAATCGATGCCAAGCAAATTGGAAAGAGACATGACCGAACGTTCTATTGAACCGAGCTGCTGCAGCTCTCTCGCAATGTCACGAGCTTCAGCCTCCGTTTCACCAACAATAACATGAATGCCCGGCAATACTTTAATATCATGCGGGGAACGTCCGGCTTTGACTGTTCTTTCTTTGATGTCTTGATAAAACAGCTGCGCGTCTTCAAATGAGTTTTGGACGGTGAATATAAGCTCGGCATATTGAGCAGCTAAATTTCTGCCATCCTCTGAGGCTCCGGCTTGGATAAGCAGAGGTCTTCCTTGCGGTGGACGCATCATGTTAAGCGCACCGCGTACGGAATAATAATCCCCCTGATGCTGTATATCATGAACCTTGTTGACGTCGGCATACACACCGGATGTTTTGTCTTGGACGAGCGCATCGGCTTCCCAGCTGCTCCACAATTTGAGTACGACCTCTGTGAATTCCCGCGCTCGCTCGTAACGTTCTGCATGAGCTGGCAATTGCTCCAGCCCAAAGTTGAAGGCGGTACGTTCTACGCCAGTGGTTACAATGTTCCAACCAGCTCGCCCGCCGCTTATATGATCAAGCGAGGCGAATATTCTAGCTGTGTTATAGGGCTCGGTGAAGCTTGTAGAAACGGTAGCAATAAGGCCGATTCGCCCCGTTACGGTGGCAATGGCAGATAACAATGTCAGTGGTTCGAAGCCGAAGATCGGACCATGCTGGACTGCTTTTGCCTCAATCGACAGACCATCCGCGATAAATAGGGAGTCTATCCGGGCGGCTTCCGCTTTTTTGGCGATCCGCAGGAAATGACTGACGTCATGAATTTCATCCAGCTTCGTGCTTGCATGACGCCAAGCTCCTTTGTGAGCGCCCGCATTGTGTAGAAATAAATTTAAAATCATTCTGCGATTAGGCTCGCTCATCTGGATCACCTCCTGTTTATTTCATGCCGCTAAGCGCAATTCCACGAATGATTTGCTTCTGGAAAATAAGAAAAATAACAATAAGCGGAGCGATTGATATCGTTGTTCCTGCCATAATTAAGATCCAATTGCTCGTATCCTTCAGCTCGCTGGAAAAATAAACAATCCCAACGGGCAGTGTGAATTTCTCCTCCGTTTGCAGCACGATGAGCGGCCAGATGAACTGGTTCCAGTTCCCGATAAAGGTAAGAATAATCAAAGTGATAATAGCGGGCTTCACTAATGGGATGGCGATATGCAGCAGGATACGCCATTCATTAAGTCCATCAATGCGAGCCGCATCCAGCAAATCGGAAGGAATGGAGTCCATAAACTGCCTCATAAGAAAGATGCCGAAGGCCGTAATAATGCCGGGAAACAGCACGCCCCAATAAGTGTCGGACCAGCCTAATTCATTCGCAATTAAATACCACGGGATGATGAGCATCTCTGTTGGAACCATTAAGGTGCTGATTATGAGCAGAAAAATGAGCTGTTTGCCGACGAAAGAAAATTTGGCGAGCACATACCCCGCCGCTGTATCGAAGATTAGAACAGTAGAGGTTGCAATCAGAGAGATGATGAGCGTATTTTTAATCCATTGTGCGAAAGGAGCCTTTTTGAATATGGCAGCGTAGTTGTCAAAGGTTATCGTCTCAGGAATTAAGCGTAGATTGTAAACGTCCTGAGGAAGCTTGAAGGAGGTAGCGACCATCCATAAGAACGGAAACAGCATGATGCCGACGCCAAGCGTTAGCAGCAAATAAATGACAAGCGTGCGCAGCCTCTCTGCGGGGGACTTTGCGTTTTTCTGTGTTTTGTAAACGCTTTGTGTGCTCACTGATTCGTCCTCCCATCAATATTCTACTTTTTTGTTCAACACTTTTAATTGAAGCAGCGTAAGCACCAAAATGACGACGAACAAAATAACTGTAGCAGCTGCGGCGCTGCCCATCTTAAACTGCTGAAACGCTAAATTGTAAATATGGAGCACCATCGTCGTTGTCGCATTCAGCGGTCCTCCATTTGTCATGCTCAGCACCTGTCCGAACGATTGCAAATAAGAGATGACGCCAATGACAGCCGAAAAAACGATGACGGGATTAAGCAGCGGAAGCGTAATATGACGGAATTTCCGCCATGCGCTTGCACCATCGATAGCTGCCGCTTCATAATACATGCGCGGTATCGCTTCAAGCCCTGTCATAAAGATAAGCATTTGAAAGCCGGTGCTTTGCCATATCATCGTTAATGTAATGAGAATAAGCGCCTGACGCGGCGATTGCAGAAACAATTGCGGTTCTAGACCGAGATTTAATAACATCTCGTTTAACCAGCCGTTGCGCATGAGAATCCACCGGAATACCCAGCTTACTGCGACGATGCTTGTGACGTAAGGGATGAAGTACACGGTACGGAACAAGCCGCGCAGCCGCTTGATATTGTGAAGCAGCAATGCGACAAATAGCCCAACGATCAGCTGTCCGGGAACACCAATAACAACAAATTTGAACGTATTGGCAATCGACTTGAGGAAGATTTCATCTGTGAACAGCGTCTTGAAATTCGCCAGTCCAACATAAGGTTTGCTCGGGGACAATAAATCCCATTCACGAACGCTCACATTGAAGGCATACAGGATGGGGAGCAACCGCGTGCTGAGGAAATAAAGCAGAGGAATTCCGAGCGTAATATAAATAAACAAATAACGCTGCGTGCGGTAGGATAGACGTGTGAGGAACAGTTCTCGGCTTTTGCGTACGGTTAGCTTTAAGGCATGTGCAATCATAATGGAACTCACCTCCATTTCATCAAAAGAAAGGCGCTCGCTCTAGGCCGAGCGCCCTTATTATTACTTTTTGTCTGCAGCAGCCCAATAGTCGTCATAGAGCTTTTGCGTTTTGGCTACAAGGTCTTGGAAGGCCTTCTCGACCGGAACTTTATTGAGCAGCACTTCATTTGTCGCATCAACAAATAATGTTTTTTCTTGGGTTTCGTCGATGAAGAAATGCGCGCGGCTATCGTCCAATTGGGAAATAAATGGCCCTAGCTTCTCGTCGTTTACGTATTTATCCTGCGTCGCAACAGCTTTCTGTGCTGGAAGCTCTCCGATTTGCTCTACCCATTTCTCCTGAACCTCTTTGCTCGTTAGAAATTCCAAAAATTCAGAAGCAGCCTTCAGCTTGTCGCCTTCAACATTTTTGGGAATGGCGTTCGCCCAGAAGGAGGACGGAGCTGATTTGGTTTTGTAGGACGGTAGAGGTGCAACGCCATAATTTAAATCTGGAAAGTCCTTCTTAATGGAGCCAAGTCGGAAGGAACCGTCGATATTAATAGCTGCATGACCGGTCATAAAGGCATTGCTGTCATTCTCATAAAATCCGTTAATCCCAACCTTATGCTTCACGGCAAAATCGATTAAATATTGAAATGCCTCCAAACCTGCAGGTGTTTCTGCCCATAATATTTTGCGACGATCATCACTTAAGTCTTGACCGCCTGCTTGATGCAGCAGACCATCTCGATACCAGTGATGCAGCTGCGCGCCGGGCTCCCATGCGAAACCTTCAGTGACAAACTGTCCTTTGGCATCTGTTTCTGTCAATTTCTTGGATACGTCTACCAGCTGCTCCCATGTTGTAGGAAGCTCAGTAATATTGGCTTTGGACAATAGATCCTTATTGTAGAACAAGGCGAGTGTGCGTACGGCAGTAGGAATAGCGTAATAGGAGCCATTAATTTTTGCGGCGCTCACTAATGGGTAAAAATTGCTTTCAATTTCCGCAGTTGGAAAATGATCCTCAGGCAGCGGCTGCAAATAACCAGATGAGACGTATTTCGGCAGCCAGCCATAGTAGAGGTTAATAACATCTGGTCCTTTGCCTGCTGGCACCAGCGTAGCAACCTTCTGATTGTATTGATCATAAGGGAAGTTGGTTTGTTTTACGGTAATGTTCGGATGTAAGGTTTGAAATTCTTTTATGAGTTCGTTGATCAGTTCAACCTTGGCTGGAAACTCATATTGCCAATATTCAATCGTCACTTTTTTATCTGTTTCTTTGTCTGTTGCCTTATCGGTTGGTTTTTCCGTTGCTTTATTTTGTTCTGTGCTGTTTGCTTGATTGTTGCTGCCGCAGCCTGCTAGAGCAAGTGCGATGATAAGTGATCCTGTAACGATAGAAACTGAGCTTTTTTTCTTCAATGGTATCCACTCCTTTTTTTATAAAAAAAACGGTGCTTATGCTTGGCTTGCGATGTCGGATTTCTTGGTAATCGTGTTAGGCGGCAATTTAAGACCGAGCAGGCGCCTAGCGTTATTGCCGAATATATTCTCGATATCTTCCTCTCCGAATCGCAGCTCGCGGCAGGCGCGAACTTGATCCTGCAGGTAACGATAAGGGTAACCTCGAGGAAATCCGCTGGCGTCCGTTCCAAAAATAATACGTTCAGGCCCGATCAGCTCATAGGTTTTGCGAAGCGCGAATTCCAAGGTGAGCTCATAAGGCATCCAGCGCATCCATTGATTGGAGCCGGAAGTATCGACATATACATTCGGGCAGCTCCAGCACAGATGAAGCAGCTCTTGGAAATAACCTGCGCCAAAGTGAGGAATGATGAACGGAATGTCCGGAAATTCTCTTGCTGTGTTGAAAATTGCTAGAGGACTTATATTCGGATGATGGGCAATTCCTCCCGCATGGCCGAGTAAACCGAAGTGGATCAACACAGGAAGCTTCTTCTCTGCGAGAAAGGTCCATACGGGCGTGAGGGACGGATCATCAAAAGGGATGGAAGTCAGCGGGCCGAACAGCTTATAACCTTTAAGCCCTAACTCATTAACTGCCCTTCGAAGTTCTTCCTGTGCGCCAGCATCCTCGATGGCGTGATGGGCAAAGCCGGTAAAACGATCAGGATGACTGGCCAGATGGTCGGCCAAATTGTCATTATCAAGCGCGGTGAGGAAGTTGAGTCCTCCGATCCCGTACTTATCAAGCTCCTTCACCCATCGGTCAATTAACGGCGTGTTTTCATTTTCACTATCGTTGTCTGCAATCGTTGCATCTGGAAAATCCCAAGTGAGCCGCATTCGCTCGCTTCTCTCTGCACCATAGCGAGCAACGGATTCATGTCGTTTGTTATTTCCTAGCACTAATCGGTAAGGAAGATGTCCATGCACATCAAATACTTTAAATTGGCTGCGAAACATAGCTTCACTCCATTCATAATTCCTTGATGATCCAATCAGTCAAAATCAAATCAATATCGGCAGCGCCAGCTGCCAATCGTGATTCTCGTTCCTCCAGCCATAGCGCAAGCTCGGATAATCTATCTTGCTGAACAGTAAGTGCCCGGTTCATCTCGGCAGGGCTAGGGCCGCCCCGCAGCCTGCGTATATTTACAAAATGCGTAGGCTCCAACGCTTGCTTTAATTGCTCCTCAGTCAGCCCAAGCGGGAAGCCAATGGTTTGGATCGCAGCTTCATTTAATGCTTCAAGGTTCAAGTCAGTTATCTTGTTGCCATGCTGAACGGCATGCGTGACGAGCTTGCTTACGATTGAATGTGCTTTATGAAAAGATAATCCTTCATCTCTGACGATTGTATCAGCAAGCTCGGTAACAGTAGCGAAGCTTGCAGCAGTGCGCTGCCTCAGAACATCCTCGTTTAGCTGCAAGGTGGAGATGACCTTGGACAACAATCGGTATACAACTTCAAGCGTCTCTAGGCTGCGCCAAGCATAGGGCTGCATATCGTCTTCGGTATCCACAATATCGCCAAAAGGCGTATTGTGAATCATCGTAAGGACGGTCTGAGCATTGCCTGCAATGCTGGATAAGAGTGAACGGATATGCTCAACAGAAACGGGATTTCTTTTTTGCGGCATAATGGAGCTGATTTGGACGTATGGGGCGGCTATTTGAATGACTCCAAATTCCTGTGTGCACCACAGCAGCAGCTCCTGCGTAAATCGTCCAAGATTAATCGCTGCGAGCGAGATTCCAGCGGCGATTTCACCTACATAATCTGCTCCGCTTACAGCGTCATATGAGTTTTCAATTAACCCGTCAAAAGCAAGCAGCTCGGCAACGCGTTCCCGGCTAATGGCAAAGCCCGACGTTGTCAGAGCGGCAGCTCCCATGCTGCTTAAATTACAATTTGCGTAGGCCGCTTGCAATCTGCGTATATCCCTTGCGAGCGAGTCGGTTACCGCTGCAATGTAGTGGGCGATTGTCGTCGGCTGTGCTTGCTGGGTATGCGTATGAGCGATAAAGATCGTTTCTGTATGCTTCTGGGCGAAAGCAAGCAGTTCAGTGTGCAGCTTCAGGGCAGACGAGATCGTTTTAAGCAGTTTTTCTCGTAAAGTGATTCGGTATATGGCGATACCCATGTCATTGCGGCTTCGAGCCAAATGAAGGCTGCCGGAGGCTTCATCCGATAATTTAAGCAGCTGGTGTTCCACTTCAAAAAACAGATCCTCAAATTGGCCGGTATAGGTACCGCTGTTTAACTGCGCCAAATCAACAGAAAATAATGATTTGGCGATTTTATGGCCTTCTTCCTTGCTGAGCAGCCCTTGCTCAAGCAGCATGATGAGATGCGCTTTATGCACGGAGATCATTGGAAGCAGAAGCTCCTTCTTGGCTTGGTCATAGGCAGGCGCAAGTACCGCTTCAGCATAGGTTCTGCCAGGGAACGAGCTGCCTTCCGCTGTGTCGCTCCGTCTAATCGTCATCGTGTACGCCCTCCTTCGTAAAATAACTTTTTATTTGGCAGATGTTGAGATTGCATGAGAATATAAAAACAGCCGGAGCTATCGCATAAAGCGATTTCTCCGGCTGTCCGGTCGTTTTCCATATTATTCCTAGTGGAATTGTATGATTAGAATAGTATCACGGTTTTATTTGGAGCGCAACTCTTTTTATTGTCCGTTAGATCTTCGACATTTCATCGCTTGGTACAGGCAGAAGCTCGCTCGAGTCAAGAGGTGTATACGAAAGTAAAGACTAGTATATGGATCAACATTGCTCACCTTTCTATACTAGAACTAAGAAGGAAAGCTGCATAAAAGCAGCCGCATTATTATTATGAAGACCATGTGGAGGGGTAGTATGAAGAAGAAAAGGAAGGCGCTTTTGAGTATCGCATTGGTTCTTAGCTTGGCCGTAGCTGGATGTGGCAAAAACACGAATGAACCGGAAAAATCGACTAACACGCCTGTTGAAAAAGGAAATGAAGTAATTGAAGTATCGACGGTTTCGCCAAGCGATCAATATTTGAAGTTTGATGAGGGCGAGAGTTTCGAGAAAAATTCCGTATACGATGCCTATGAGAAAGACATTGGCGTCAAGATTACGAACAAGTGGGTAGCCGATACGAGCCAATTCAAGGAAAAGGTAAAGATTACGATCGCATCCGATGATCTTCCCGATTTCCTCTTAGTTAATGCAACGCAATTGAAAGAGCTGACTGAAGCGGATATGATTATGGATTTGACCAAAGTGTATGACGAGAATGCCACAGAGGAAACGAAAAAGTTTTTGACGATGGATGGCGGCATGCAGATGAAAACAGCGATGTTCGACAACAAGCTGATGGGTATTCCGAGCTCATACAATCCGTACCAATATCAGTTTTTGTATGTGCGTACAGACTGGCTGAAGGAGCTGAATTTGCCTGAGCCGAAGACGATGGAAGATTTCATGGCGATTGCTGAAGCTTTCAAAGCCAAAGATCCAGGCGGCACAGGCACATCATACGGGCTTGCCGTAAGTAAAAATCCATTCAGTATGGATACAGGAGTAACGGGACTACGTGCATTCCTCAATGGTTATCATGCCTATGAAAATATTTGGATTGAAGATGGCAAAGGCGGCTTGGTTAACAGCGACATTCAGCCGCAAGTAAAGGATGCGCTTGCTGCACTGCAGGATATGTTCAAAAAAGGGCTGATTGATCCTGAGTTCGCTGTAAAAGATGTGGAGAAAGCGGCAGAACTCGTTTACAACAATAGCATTGGCATGGTTTACGGTGCATCTTGGACACCAGCTCAGCTTGTGAAAGGTGCTGTGAAGGACGGAAAAGTGGTTCAGGAGTGGGGAGCATTCCCGATTCCAACAGTAGACAGCAGCCCTGCATTATCCCAAATCGGGCTGGGTGTTGATGAATATTATGTCATCTCCAAGAAGGCGAAGCATCCAGAAGGCGTTATTAAGCTGTTGAACCAGTGGATTGCCGTCGATAATCATCCAACCGATGAGCAAAAGGTATATGAATTCGGTAAAGACTTGAAAGAGAAGGGCAACAACTACTGGCTGCTTAGTCCGCTGCGCGTAGGTAAACAACTGGATAACAACGGCGAAATACTGCCAAAAGCGATTGCCAATAAAGACACTAGCATTTTGGTAACGAAGGATCATAAAACGCGGTATGAGCGGGCAATGAAGTATGTTGACGGTGATACGAGCATGTGGTGGGAGTATTTGATCTCAGGCCCAGGCGGCGCGTTCTCTCATGTACCGGAAATCCAGAAGAATAAGCAATATTTGCAAAATAAATTTTACGGCGCGCCAACTCCAACTATGGTAGACCGACAAGAAATTTTGCTCAAAAAGCGGGATGAAGTTTTCTTCAAAATCATCATGAATCAAGTATCGGTGGATGAATTCGATAAATTCGTCGTGGAATGGAAAAAGCTTGGCGGCGATGAAATTACAAAAGAAGTAAACGAGTTTTACGCTGCTCTGAAATAATTGCAAAACGAATGAGTAGAGGGATTGGTTGAAGCAATCCCTCTTTTTATTAACCTTAAACAACGAGGTGAATGGCTTGAATGTACTAACACGGATGTGGAAGAGGGAATGGCCTCTTCATCTGATGCTGCTACCGGGAATCGTTTTGGTTTTGATTTTTAGCTATGTCCCAATGGTCGGCATCATGATGGCTTTTCAGAAATATGTACCAAACAAAGGGTTATTCGGGTCCCCCTTCATTGGACTGAAAAATTTTCAGCTGTTAATTGATTACCCTGATATCGGGCGTATTTTCTTTAATACGGTCTATATCGCCGTGATGAAAATCATAGTAGGTCTCATTGTACCGATCACGATTGCGATATTGCTTAATGAGCTGCGGAGAGAATGGATAAAACGGACGTTTCAGACGCTCGTTTACTTGCCGCATTTTCTATCATGGGTACTGCTAAGCGGAATTATCGTTGATGTTTTTTCTCCATCCTCAGGCGTTTTCAATCAAATATTAGGCTTGTTCGGGATAAAGCCTATTTTTTTCTTAGGGAGCAATGATTGGTTTCCATATGTTATGGTCGCCTCGGATGTATGGAAGGAGTTTGGATTTGGCACAATTGTGTATTTGGCTGCGCTGACGGGCATCAATCCCTCGCTTTATGAAGCAGCCGAAATTGATGGTGCAGGGCGTATCAAACAGACCTTCCATGTCACACTGCCTGGAATGATGCCGATTATCGTGCTTATGTTTACGCTTAATATCGGGAATGTACTGAACGCAGGCTTCGAACAAATCTTTAATTTGTATAGTCCGCCTGTCTATGAAAGCGCAGATATTATTGACACCTTTGTCTATCGAATGGGTGTGCAGCAAGCGCAATTCGGTTTCGCCACGGCAGTAGGCTTATTGAAATCTATCGTTTCTTTTATATTCATTTCTCTTTCTTATCTATTAGCTTATCGTGTAGCGAATTACCGCATTTTTTAACGATGCGTTCGTAATTCAGAAGGGAGACATTACGTGATTACAAACCGATCATTTAGCAGACGACTATTTGTAGCGTGCAACTTTACTTTTCTCATGCTGACATCCTTCTTATGCCTCATGCCTATCATTCATATTTTGGCGATCTCATTCAGCTCTGGAGCTGCCGCGGCTGCTGGGAAGGTTATTTTATGGCCGGTTGAATTCACCACTGCAGCTTATGATAATGTATTTGGAAAACCGGAATATTTGCGTGCGTTCTGGGTATCGATTCAGCGCGTTGTTCTAGGAACCTCCATTAGTATGGTTTTGATGATTATAACTGCTTATCCATTATCCAAAGATCCCCGTCAATTTCGGCTTAGAACCTTATATGCATGGTTATTCGTGTTTACGATTTTGTTCAGCGGCGGTCTGATTCCTTCTTATTTGACTGTAAAATCGCTAGGTTTAATCGATACGATGTGGGCGCTCGTCCTGCCAACGGCTATTCCGGTGTTTAATGTTATTTTATTGCTTAACTTCTATCGTAATTTGCCTAAAGAACTAGAGGAATCCTCGCGTATAGATGGTGCAGGTCATTTCACTACATTATGGAAAATATATGTACCGCTATCGTTACCAGCTTTGGCAACGACGGGACTTCTTACGATGGTGGGGCATTGGAATAGTTGGTTTGACGGCATGCTGTATATGAATCATACTGAGAATTATCCGCTTCAGACGTTTCTGCAGACGGTCATTATCAAGATGGATTTCCGCTTTATTAAAGCGGAGAATGCCGAATTGATGCTTAAGCTGTCTGATCGCACAAGCCGAGCGGCACAAATTTTTGTCGCAGCATTTCCGATTCTGATTGTGTATCCTTTTTTACAGAGGTTTTTCATCAAAGGAATCGTAATGGGGAGCGTAAAAGAATAGTGCCGGAATGGTCTACTACTACTAGCAGGAGTAAAAACGATGAAAAACCTATTCTTTTTGCATGATTCCTCCATATTCAAAAAAATTATGGCTGCCTTTTTGGCGGCCTTGCTGCCGCTGATGGCTATTACTTGGATGATTATAGAGAAGGGCTCGGAAAATATTCGCAGCGAGATCTCAGAATCGATACTGAATACGACTAGGTTTTATATGGACTCTCTCGACAAGGAAGCGGATCGAATTAGCCGTTACTTGCCGAACTATGTGATGGACAAAGATTTGATGGAAATTGCTACAACGGGCAATGACATGAGCTCATATGAGCGTTCGCGCAAAATATTGGATATCCAGCGAAGGCTTGAGCTTATGAAAAATTCAAGTCCGTTTATTAAAGAAGCAAAGGCGTATATTCCATTAATCAAGCGCACGATTCTGAGCAATGATTTTGAGACCTCTTTGAATGAATCGGAGTATACCGCGATGCAGGCTAATGTGAAATTGTATGAAGAGCCCTTTATTTATTGGGAAAACCGATTGTTTATAACGATGCAATATCCTATTATTTCAGTTAAAAATCCGTTGTATATTGTAGGGGTTGAGCTCTCAACGAGCAAAATAAAGGACACGTTATCGCAAATTGGCGGAACGCGAGACGGACACAGCGTGCTGCTTAATTTGGAACGCGGCTGGGAAATTGAAAGCGGGGTAGACCCGGCTTTACTGGGGCAAATGAAAGCTTTAGCTGTAAAAAAGCAGGAATCAAAGTCCAATGAAGGTTACGAAACGGTTATCTACAATGGTAAGCGCTTTCTTACAGTATATAAATATTCTACGCTTTGGAATTCCTATTCGATTACCTGTATTCCCGAAGAGAAGGTTCTTGGATCATTGCAAATGTACAGAACATTATTTTTATGGGCTTGTGCTCTTTCGGTAGGTATCGTCTTGTTTTTCACCTATTTCCTATTGCGCTTTATTTACCGGCCTCTTATGAAGCTGGTGCAAGCCTTCCGCCGTGTTCAGCAGAATAGGTTGGAGCCGATTGTGATTGACCGTGGAGGAGATGAATTCGGATATTTGTACAAAGCCTTTAATGACACGGTACGATCGCTCAATACGTTAATTAAGGAAAATTACGAGCAGCAAATTCGGAATCAGCGCTCGGAGCTGAAACGACTGCAATCGCAAATTAATCCTCATTTTTTATATAACTGTTTTTTTGTTCTATGCCGATTAATTAAATTGGACAGTCAGAAGGAGAAGGCCTATCAATTTTGTTTATACATTGGGCAATACTTTCAATTTATTACTCGCGATGATGAGGATGAGATCCCTCTCGAGCTTGAGGTAGAGCATTCGCGTACTTATGTTGACATGCAATCGATCTGTTACGGGGAACGGATACAGGTTTCTTTTGCAGGAGATGTCCCAGCTATTCACGTACCAAGGCTGATTTTGCAGCCTATTATTGAGAATGCCTATAAGCATGCTTTAGGCAATATGGTACAGCGCGGCGAATTGAAGGTACACAGTGACCAAACGGAAAATGAATTCACGATTTATGTGGAAGATAATGGCCAGAGCATTACGGATAAAGAGATTGAACAGCTTCAGAAGAAGCTGCGGCATTCAACCAATCATATCGAGGAAACAACAGGAATTATAAATGTTCATCGTAGAATTCAACTGCGTTACGGAGAGGATTACGGCATTGCGCTGTCACGATCTGATTTAGGCGGATTAATGGTCACAATCAAACTGAGTGCAAGCTAGAGGAGGAAACACCATGTACAGACTGCTCATTGTAGATGACCTGCCCATTATTGTAGATGGTTTAGTAGAGCTGTTCGAGCAGACAGAGCATTTGCAGCTCGAAGTGATGAAAGCTTATTCAGGGGAAGAAGCATTGGAGGTATTATCCCAGCATCGCATGGATATCGTCGTATCCGACATTAAAATGCCGGGAATAGAAGGAATCGAGCTGTTGCAGGAAATAAAGGCACAGTGGCCTGCCTGCAAAGTTATTTTTCTAACGGGATATAACGATTTTCAATATGCAAGAAACGCCATTACCTATGGTGGTTTTGATTATATTCTGAAAATAGAAAGCGACGAGAAAATCATCCAGTCTGTCGAACGAGCCATCGAGAAAATAGAAGAGGAACAGGATCAAGTACAGATGATTACGAGAGCGCAAACCAGTATGAGACTGGCATTGCCCTCATTGCAAAAAGAGTATATATGGGGGCTTCTGCAGGGCAAGCATGCAGCGGAGAATCAGTTAAAGCAGGCCTTCAATGAATTAAATATTCCGCTCGATGCTGCCCTGCCGGTTTATGTACTCATTGCCAGAATCGATGTATGGAAGGAAATGTTCACTGCGCCGGATAAAGCTTTGTTAACTTATGCACTGCAAAATATTGGCGACGAATATTTGTCTGCACAGGTAAAAAGCTATTCCGTTGTATTTGAGCTGTCAAAGATTGTCTGGTTGATTCAACCGAAAAGCTCTGATGAGTTATCTACCGATACCAGTTCCTGCAATTTGGATTTTGTTAGAGCCTATCGCTATACGAGCGGCATATTGGAAACGATTCAAGGCACATGCAAGAGGCTGCTGGGAACGACCGTTTCTTTTCTCCTTGGCAGCGAAGTGACGGAATGGAATGATCTATCGGATCGTTTTCATGCGAACAAATATGGTTTGGTGCAAGGGCATGGATTGTTTAATGAGGTCATTATGACCGACAAGGACATTCAGAACCAAGAGACAGACGATAAAGCCGGCGGCATTCATGATAGCTTTTACCATGCTCGGGTGCAATTGCTGATGAGCTGTCTAGAAAATAACAATCGGGAGCAGTTCAATAAATTGTATGTGGAGCTTACTGCAATTTGGAATGTCCCTGGAACGCCAAATGAGCGCAAAATAGAAATGTATCATTCCCTCTCGGCAGTGTTTCTTTACTATATACACAAAAACCGGGACATTCGGGATTACATGAATACGCAGCTCGACATGGAGAAGTTATACCGCTACGGGGACTCTACCTCATGGACGGAACTGATTCAGTATTATAGGCAAATGGCGGACTGTTTTTTTGAATGGAATACGCAGCGCGGCTCGCAATTGCCGACTGAGGTTATAAATAAAGTACATCGCTATATTGAGGAGAATTTGTCTACCGATATTTCCTTAACCGCTTTAGCGGATTACGTAAGCTTAAATCCTTCTTATTTGTCCAGACTTTATAAGCAAATAACGGGCATAGGCTTATCAAAATACGTGAACGACTATCGGAATTTGGTTGCCAAAGACATGCTTCTGAACACATCCATGAAAGTTAATGAAATTGCAGCTGCGCTCGGGTACAATTCCGCGCTTGCCTTTATTCGCTTTTTCAAGAAGCAGAATGAAACGACGCCGCAGGATTTCCGCATGGCAAGGTGCCAGTCGCAAATGCAAGGTCAACAATAGTATATGGATTGTAAACAACGATCTCTGTCTCCTCCTGAACGCTCCCCTTACAATTGAGGTATAGATAGCGCACAAGAGGAGGAGAAATTTTGAGAACATTAACAGCCGTATTACTAGGCGCAGGCAGCAGAGGGAGATACATTTACGGGCCGTATGCGGAGAAATTTCCGAATGAATTAAAAATGGTTGCTGTAGCTGAACCAAATGAAGAACGCAGAAAGCGGTTTGCAGAAATCCATCAAATCGACCAAGAGCATGTGTATGACAGCTGGGAGAAAGTATTTGAGCAAGGGCGTATAGCAGATGTCATGATCATCTGTACACTCGATCGGATGCATTATATACCGGCGATGAAGGCAATGGAGCTCGGTTATCACGTTCTGCTTGAGAAGCCGATGTCGCCTTCACTTACGGAATGCATTCAGCTTGAGCAGGCGTCACTGCGGCATAAAAGGCTGCTTGTTGTTACGCATGTGCTTCGGTATTCACCATTTTGGTCTGGGATTAAAAAATGTATCGAGGACGGCGAGCTTGGCACGGTGGGTACGATTCAATTAACGGAGAATGTTGGTTATCAGCATATGACGCATAGTTATGTGCGCGGCAATTGGCGGAATTCAGAAGAGACTAGTCCAATGATTTTAGCCAAATCGTGCCACGATCTGGATATCATCTCCTGGCTTATGGATCAGCCTTGTACAAGCGTTAGCTCGTACGGCTCTTTACTGCATTTCAAGTCGGAGAATGCTCCGGATGGTTCAGCGGAACGCTGCATTGATGGCTGCGCCGTCGAGAAGGAATGTGCTTTCTCAGCGATAAAGATGTATATGCAGGCGCCGGATCACGCGTGGGCGAGATATATGACGAATGATTTGTCACAAGAGGGTATTCTGAAAGCGCTGAAGGAAGGACCGTTTGGACGTTGTGTATACCGCTGCGATAACAATGTCGTTGACCATCAGGTTGTGAATATGCAATTCGAGAATGGAGCGAATGCATCGTTCATTATGTCAGGATTGACGCAAAGCGGTACACGCCGTGTTCAAATGATGGGCACAAAAGGTGAAATTATTGGCGATATGGAGAAAGGTTCTTTTACGCTGTATCGTTATGCAACGGGAGAACAGCTTGAAATTCGCTGCAGCGTCCAAGGGGATGGCCACGGAGGCGGAGATGATCGGATGGTCAGCTCGTTTCTGCGAAACGTTTGCCAGTTCGACAGCAATCCTTCACATGGCTTGACCTCTGCAACGGCGTCGCTGCAAAGCCATCTGATCGCATTTGCGTCGGAGCATTCGAGGCTGCATGAGGGGCTTGCGATCAAACTGTCGGATATGCTTGAGAAGCAAGAGCTGCCTGCATAAGGTAAACAGACAGATTGAGATAAGGTGTCTCAATAGTGGTCAGCTCGCTGGAGAAGTAAGTACCCTTTTGTGTTTAATCGTTGTTTCGCCGTCAGCGGCGTACAACATGTTAAGATCACTTCTCTAACGAACTGTATTAAGCTTATTGTACAGAAAATTACCTTTTTTAAGTTTTAACGAACCTTATTGTCGTTATTTCATGCTTTATAAGATGTTATGCCTCATTTTTCTCTATATAACGATTCTGTAGTTCGTTAGAATTTCAAAACGATACGAATAGTCTAAATAAGAGCTGCTAGGTTCGTTAGCGATATATGCTTTAACGATGACCGCTAGCAAGAGAGCATTTTGAGCGTCAACAGTTGAGGCGGATTGTGTGAATACGTCTAAATGCGAAAGTAGACTGCGTTGTAAAATTAAACCTATCGCTCCCGTGCAAGCTGTGCCTCAAAAGAGATAAACTCACTGGAAAGATAGCTCGATTTCATTAATAATCATGCAGCTGATGTAAAAAATGGCGTCACAGAAATTTATTTCTGTGACGCCATTCCCTATTTGGGTCTATTTATTTTTAAGATAGGCCCATTTATTTGTCCATGACAAGGTCAATCTGGGCGGTGAAATGAGACAAGTAAACAAATGTATATCAAAGTCATAAGTTATCTCTTTGAAAGTCGGGTCAAGTTTCTTAAAGTAACAGTAAGAACATGGCTGCAAGCTTCTATATCGGTTGCGATGGAATCTTAGGAAGGGGGATTGAGTGCTGCAAAAGACTTAAAGCAGGCTTGAATGAAACCTATTGTATTACATGTTTAGTAGTCTCTTTATTTGAGAATAGAAAGGGAGCTGTCATTAATGAAAAGAAGTAAAAGCTGGATAGCTATCGCATTGATAAGTGCCCTGTTGTTGACACTGGTTCCGGCAGTACAAGCGGAAGCGGGACAAGATCAGGGACAGGTTCAGGGACAGTCTGCATTCCGTAATCTTGCTGCGGGGCTTGGATATGAATGGTCCGAAGCGCCGGAGGCTAAGTACCCGGATGATCATAATAAGCTGACGGATGGCATTTATGGCAAGTTGGATATGTCGGACCCGGCTTGGGTAGGACATGTGAAGAAGATGACTCGCGAGGTTGTGTTTGATTTAGGGGAGAAAAAATCTATTTCCAGCATTAAAGCGCGATTTTTGCAGGATTGGCCTGACAACACGATGCTTGTGCCGTTGACGGTCTCAATGTACGTCTCCGACGACAAAGAAAATTGGGGAACGCTTTCACACAATTCAACCAAGCTGCTTTGGGGGGATGGTCCGCCAAGAGAAGAGGTATATGACTGGAATGGAAGCAGAGATGGCATCAAAAGCGGGAATTCTGATGCGGAGATGGCTTATGCCCGTTATGTGAAAGTAACCTTCTCGATGCATACGAGAGCTTGGACCTTCATTGATGAAATCGAAATTTGGGGCGCAGATGGTAAAGTGGAAGGAGCGGAAGAAGTTGCCGCTGAGCAGCCGAGCTACTTAGAGCCGGGAGAAGCAACGGCTGGCATTCGTAATCTTGGATTGCTCTATAACGGACAATATGCGAATGATAAGGGTACTTGGACGAAGGATCGGATTATTCCTAATATCAGTTACGTAGATGGGGCCGGAGAACCAGTGGATTGGCTTTTTGACGGCGTTCTTTATCTTGGACTTACATCGCCGGCCGGAAATGCGTTTGGCGGAGGAGCTACACTGGAGGACTGGAAATGGTACCTGAACAAAACATTTGCAGAAACAGGCGATATGCAGCAGCTAAACGAAGCGGCGATGGAAGTTGGAAGCAAGCTGAATCAGCCTGATCATAAGGTGAAGGTTGTTTTAATGATTCCAGACCCAGGCGAGTATGTGAACGATTTCGGAGATATTGACGGTGATGGTATATCTGAAAGCTTCAATGCTTCTGAAGTTGGAGAAATGAAAGCGTATGCAAATAGAGAGAAAGCGATACAGTGGTGGTTAAATGAAGCGGAACAAAAATGGGCATTAAACCACTACTCTCATCTTGAGCTTGCCGGCATGTACTGGCTGGAGGAACAAATCAGTACAAGCGCGACAGGGCCGGATTTAATTCGTTCGACGAGTAATAAAGTGCATGCTCAGAACTTGAAGCTTTTCTGGATACCGCACTTCTTAGCTTACAAAAGCCATATGTGGAAGGATGTTGGGATAGATGCAGTAGCCTTCCAGCCAAACTACTTTTTCGAGCCATTGGATGAGGATCGTCTGGAAGACGCCACGAACATAGCGAAGCAGTATGGGATGGGCGTTGAGCTCGAGTTTGATGATCGTATGGTGACTGATGGCGTGTTTAGGGAGCGATATGTTGATTATTTAAACAGCGGCGTCCAAACCGGCTTTATGCAATCAGCCTTTAAAGCCTACTACCAAGGTAATAATGCTGTATTTGATACGGCGGTAAGTGCTGATCCTGCAACACGCATTTTGTACGATTGGCTCTATCAATTTATAAATGGAACGTATCAAGCGAACAACGCTGCCCCTCCAAAGGCAGAAGTACAAATGAATGGCCAAGTGCTTCAAAGCGGAGTGGCTATTTCGGAAAGAGAACCCGTTTCGTTTACATGGAAATTAATCAATGATGATGGAAGCGGATTGAATAAAGTAACTGCTACCTTTAATGGCAAGCCTTACACAGAAGGAACGGTTGTAAATTTGGCAGGCAAGCCAGGAAAACATGAGCTTGTCATTACCGTAGCAGCAGGCAAATCGGAGAAAACATTTTATGTGATTGAAGCGGGTACCAGCGCATCCGATTTGAAAACATTAATTGAAAGCTACAAGGAAACCAAACAAATCACGAATGACGAAGCAGCTCGCTCGCTGAACAATTATTTGGAGATGATGAGCCGGTTCGAAGGAAACGACAAGACGAAGTTTACCAAGTACTTAAAAGGCTTTAATGCGAAGCTGGAGCTTCTGAAAAAAGAGCATATGATTACAGACGGGGCGTACAGCACGCTGAAGGAAGACGTCTATTACCTGCTTGGAAATTTGGCACAGAATAAGGCCGCGGAAGCATCTACAGTAGAAGCTGATAATCCAAATTATGCTCCGGGGAGAGCAGTTGATGGATTCCCTTCAACAAGATGGGCAAGTGAACTGCTGAACAACACATGGTTCCAGGTCGATCTCGGAGAAGTGACGGAGATGGACACTGTAACGATTGATTGGGAATACGCTCGCGCAAAAACCTATAAATTACTCGTCTCCGATGATAAGCAAAATTGGAAGAGTGTGATCAAGGAAAATGCTGGCGTAATTACGGCGAAAGACGGCAAAGAAACGGTTCATTTTGACCCTATCAAGGCTAGATACATTAAATTTGAAGGGATAGAAAGAGCAACATTTTACGGATATTCGTTCTATGAATTTGGCGTTTATCACTTATCGGGAGCAGAAGAAGCCAAGTCTATTGAAGGAATTAAAACTACGGTAGATGCGGCATCCAAAAAAGTAACTTTAGACGGTCTAGTGATGAATGGCGATCTTGCAAACGTAAGTTTGAAAGTCGTCGATCCACAAGGCAAAGTTCAATATGAAGCGAAGAAGATGAGTGAAGCTGCAGGAAACTTCCAATTCGACTTTACACTTACAGGTGAACTAGAGGGAACCTATGAGGCCTATCTAGCAACAGATGATATGAGTGAGCCGGAGAAGATTACTTTTGAATACAAGAAAGAGATTGAGCTTATTAAGACGATAGAAGGACTTAAAGCAGGACTAGATACTGCGGCAAAAAAGGTAACAATTGATGGGTTAGTGGTGAATGGCGATCATACAAAAGTAAGCTTGAAGGTGCTTGATCCACAAGGCAAGGTGAATTACACAGCTGAGACGACGAGTACAGAAGCAGGAAACTTTCAATTCGCCTTTACATTGACAGGTGATGCAGAGGGTATCTATGAGGCGTATCTAGCATTAGATGATATGAGCGAGCCTAAGCGGGTTACTTTTGAATACAAGAAAGCATCGACTGGTGGAGGAGGCGGGGACTCGGTTATTTCCACTCCTGACTTGTTCCAGCTGCAAGCAGATGGTTCTGTCAAAGTGGAAATGAGCACTAAGCTTGATCCGAGCGGAACGATGGCTGTCGGTGTGGTCAGTGAACAAGACCTGCAGAAAGCGATAGCTCGGGCGAAAGCAGATAAAGACGGAAAGCTGAAAGCAACGATTGTGCTTAAGAAAAACGGCGAGGCAGCGAAATATGCATTGGATCTTCCTGTATCCTTCTTATCTGACCATCCTAACTTGCTTATTGAAGTAACGACGCCTAAAGCAACGATTTTGCTTTCTGGACAGATGCTGGTTAAGTCAGCAGAGCTTGGCAAGGAGCTGCGTCTTATCATTGGCGAGCGGGACCTTAAAACGTTGAAGCAGGATGTACAGATCCAGGTAGGTGAAAGAGCAGTCGTTGAGCTTTCGGCGCTATTGGATGGAAAGGCTTATACATGGAACAATGCAAAAGCACCGATTATCGTTACGGTTCCGTATTTGTTAACAGGCAGCGAGACAGCGTCAAGAATCGGTATTTTGTCCATTAATGAACAAGGAACAGCATCAGCAATTGCTTCAGCAGCCTATTCAGACTCAGATAAACGTATCAGGTTCCAAACAGACCGTATGGGGATCTATGCAGTATTTTATAAACAGCCTACAGCAGCCTTTACAGATCTCGGCAAATACTCTTGGGCGCAGGAAGCGGTTGAGAAGTTGGCTGCCTTAGGTATCGTAAAAGGAACATCGGCTGCAACCTTCAGCCCGGCTGTACAGGTAAGCCGAGCAGACTTTATTCTAATGCTTGTAAGAGCGCTAGGCTTGAAAGCGGAGGCAAGCGATACATTTACAGATGTTCAGCCACAGGATTATTATTATGATGCAGTGGCTATTGCCAAGAAGCTAGGTATCGTTACCGGCATGGAAGGTGGACGATTTGAGCCGAAAGCAAAGATGACAAGGCAAGATATGATGGTTATGGCAGCGCGGGCATTAAAGGCAGCGGAAGCGTTAGAGCTACCTAGCGATATTGCATCGCTCAGCAGCTTCAAGGATGCAGATAAGGTGCCAGATTATGCAGCCGGCAGCATAGCAGGCATGATTGAGCTAGGGCTCATTCAAGGCGATGGCGGCATGATCAAGCCAAGCAGTCATACTACTCGTGCTGAAACAGCAGTTTTTCTTTACCGAATATTGAATTTGCTATCAGAGAAAGAATAGATTAACGAGGCAGTATGACAGGAAGCAGCTTAATCAAGATAAAGAAGAGGAGCCCCAAGCGGGGCTCCTCTTCTTTTCTTCGTATCTAGCAGATTAGACGGTTGTCCGATCCTCTTGCGCCAGCTTCGTATAGTACAGCTTGAAAATGAGATCCTGATTATAGTTTCCGAAACCAGAGCCGAATAAAGTAAAGCCGCCAATATGCTCAGCATCCTCCAAAATCGCAATGCGGAACGTCCAGTGACTGTTGCTAATATCAATCTGGTCGAGACTTACATCCGAGAGCCTAAGGCCGTCCATGTAAGTGCCATCCTTCTTAATAATCAACCGCTTCAATAACCCGAATTGGTTGACATCATCAAACCACCAAGGTGGGTTAAGCTTGCCTTTTCCTCCATAATCGGCAGGGCTCGTCCACATGCCAACATTTACACCATTAAAGAAAAACGTAAGATCCGAAGGCCAGTTCATATTGGTGAGAGGCGCTTCAGACGAAATTTCCATCGAAATTTCGAGCTCGTCTGGACTCTCGCTCGTTAATAGGAAGTTAGGAATTTTGTATTCGATATAACCTTGCGAGAACCATAATATTTTGGCGTTCACGCGATCGGGATCAAGAAAGTAGCGGGGGTCGTCGAAAATTCCGATAACCTTTTCCGTCGTGCAAATGCCGCATGTAGGAACGATGTTGAGATCGGTATAGTGTCCGATGGAAACCTCGGTTCTTCTTGACTCGCGCTGTACGACGTCCTTGCGGGGGAATGCTATTTCAAGTCCATCCATGCTAAGCGAGCACACCTTCTGAGCGGCACCGCCTTTGCCAGGAGTCATTTCGGATTTGATGATTCCGGCCTTCTCGAGCTTTTTTACGTGCATTGTCATGATTGCACTGCTTAAGCCTAAAGCCTCTGCCAGCTCGCGAATGTTCATTGATTTTTTGGAGAGCAGGTGAATCATTTGAATACGTACATTACTCGATATAGCCTCAAATATAGGCAGGCTTTGCTCTGATAGCTCGATTTTCAAGGGTTACCTCCGAATAAGAGTTATTATTAATACATATGTGAATGTTTAGAGTAGGCTATAGTCTGTAATATACATGAAAATAGTCGAAATCACAAGGAATATTGCTTGAAATAGCCGCTGAAAGCCATGAAGAAGATAACCATATTGTAAATTAATTCGCCGTATCGTTTACTTGTGTGTACAAATTCATTTTTTTTGGATAAGCTTTATAAAATGAATATTTTTTGGTAGCATAATTATTAGCAAATGATCTAACAAATCTGTTTCCATAAAGAAAGGTGACCTTATTCATGCAAATTGATCTTTCTAATAAAACAGCTTTAATCACAGGAGCTACTGGCGATTTAGGACGGGTTATGGCACGTACACTGGCAAGCTGCGGCGCTAACATCGTTCTGCACTACAATAATAACGAAGCAAAGGCCAAAGAATTGCAGACGGAAATTACAGCTATGGGCAGAAAAGCGATGATCGTACAAGCAGACGTAACGAATGAACAGCATATTAATGAAATGAAAGCTAAGGTAACAGAGGAGCTCGGCCATGTAGACATCGTTGTCGCTAACGCGGTCATTCAGTACCAATGGACAAGCATACTAGAACAGCCTGTTGCTGATTACGTCAGCCAATTCGAATCCTGCGTATTGCAAAGCGTCTTTTTAGCAAAAGCTTTTGTGCCAGCGATGATCGAGCGGGGCGGCGGTAGAGTCATTGGCATCAACACCGAATGCGCGATGCAAAATTTTGCGGGACAATCAGCCTATACAGCTGGGAAACGCGGGATGGATGGCGTCTATCGTGTGTTAGCGAAAGAAGCTGGGGAGCATCAAATTACGGTTAATCAGGTGGCGCCAGGGTGGACCATCAGTGATCGCGATCGTGCCACCGGTACGGAGGAGAACCTTGCTTATTCACAAAACGTTCCGCTTAAACGCAGAGGAACGGACCAAGAGATTGCCAATACGGTCGCTTTTCTAGCATCGGATCTAGCAAGCTTTATAACTGGCGCTTACATTCCTGTAAACGGCGGAAACGTTATGCCTGCCATCTAGAATAAGGGAGAGTTAAGAGGATGAGCCCCAGAAAACGATTGTGGCGCATATGGGCAGCTTTAGGCAGCATGAGAATGGAGGGGAAGCTTTTTATCGTTTTCCTGCTTCTAATCACGCTGCCGTTATCGTTTATAGGCTACATCTCATATAGCAATTACTCGCGTTCGATTGAGGAGAAAACGATTGTTTATTCGACCAAGATGCTTGAGAACATGATGGTTCGTGTTGACGATTATATCGAGGATATGATACGTATTTCCTCCATTCCAGCGTACCAGAACGATATCAAACAAAATCTGATTCTCTCAAACAGCTATTACGAGAAAAGGCAGCAAACGTCGATCGATAATAGCAATCAGGTGCCTGACGATTTTGACCTTCTGCTCTTGATCCAGCGAGGCATAGAGGGAAATATTTCGTTCATCAATACGATAAAACGCGGCGCCAACTCGGTTTATATATTTGATCAGTTCGGCAATGGCTATTATTCAACAGCAGGCGGCGGCATTCGGCTGAACGTGAAGGAGAGCTATGAGAAATGGCGAGAGCTCATTAATACTTCCGGCGGTGAAGCGAGACTGTTCAGCACGCAAAAATATACGAGCAATTTGCAGAGCGTCAAATATGCGTTTACCGTCGTTCGCAAGGTGATTGATAAATCGCTTAAGCCTATCGGCATGATTGCGGTGGATGCGAATATTAGCGTCATTGAGGATCAAATGAGTGAGCTCGACAAGGTGACAAATGGAAAATCGGTCATTATCGATGAGCTCGGCAATGTCGTTTATGATAGCGACAAGCAGCGAATGGCCACAAACATTATGAGTGATCCTACGGTAGCCCAAGCAAAGGGCACGAAGGGGAGCTTTTATTTTGAGCGTGATGGTGTTAATCGTTTATACATTTATACGACCTCGCCCAATACGAAATGGAAGGTAATGACCTCCATTCCGGATAGTGAGCTGACGAAAGATGCCGTTGTCATTCGCAACGTAACTTGGATTGCTACGATTATTACGATTATCGTCGCGCTTTTCATATCGGTTGTGTTTTCCTTTGCACTAACGAATCCGCTCCGCAAAATGATGCGATTGATGAAGAACGTGCAGGAGGGTGACTTTAACGTTCAGTTTCAAGTGAAATATCGGGACGAGGTAGGCCAGCTAGGCAATCAGTTCAACCGAATGATTGTCCGAATTGATCACCTCATTCAGGATATTTATTTGATGGAAACAAAGAAGAAGGAAGCTGAACTGCACGCGCTGCAAAGCCAGATCAATCCGCATTTCATGTATAATACGCTCGAATCGATACGAATGGCGGCTGAGCTGAACGACGATCAGATCGCAGCCGACATGATTGCCATACTCGGGAAGCTGCTGCGATACAGCATAAGCGATTTGCATGAGGAAGTAACGCTGGAGAATGAGGTTCTGCATATGCGCAACTATGTGGAAATGCTTAATTATCGTTATCCGAACCGCTTCCATTTAGAAACGCATATAACCGATGACATGCTGAAGTATCCTATGATTAAGCTTGTGCTGCAGCCCATTGTCGAGAATGCAATTTATCACGGCATGGATGACAATAAGGCTTCGATGAGAATTGTGATGAGCAGCGAGCGTACGCCGCATGGTGTGCTGCTTCGGATAAGAGATGATGGGCTTGGCATGGATGAGGATACATTAGATCGCTTAAACCGTTCACTTGCAGGATCGGAGGAAGCGGTCGTCAAGCGCAAATCAGGCGGAATCGGCTTGAAAAATGTAAACGAGCGTATCAAGCTCCACTACGGAAACGCGTATGGCTTGAAGGTGACCAGTGAACGGGATAAAGGCACCGAGGTTATTTTACAGTTTCCATTATAATGAGGGAGAGACGCTGCATGAACAAATACATTTGTATGCTGCTGCTTATTGTTCTTTTGTCCAGCATAGGCTTGACGGGATGCCAGAAGACACAAGTCAACAGCGAAAAGGAAAAGGAGCCTGTTAGCAAAGAGGAACAAGCTAATCAAAATGTGACGATTAACGTAATGACCAATCGTGTTGATCTGATGGAGAATGGCGTGTTTCAAAAATATGCGGATCAATTTGCACAGCTGAATCCTGGCGTAACGGTCAAGTTTGAGGGCATAACCAATTATGCCAGCGATATTATGCTGCGCTTATCCACTCGAAGCTTAGGCGATGTGCTGCTGCTTCCGAACAATATTAAAAATGAAGATTTGCCTGATTATTTTGAGCCGCTAAGCGACAGTTTGTTTGAGCATATTCATTTTGCAGACTTTAAAGCATATGCTGGACAACGCTTTGGCATTGCTACCGGCGCTTCCACGACAGGGATCGTATATAATAAGCAAGCTTTCAAAAAGGCAGGCATTACACAAATTCCAACGACCTTGGAGCAGTTTTATGCAGCATGCGAGAAGCTAAAGAAAGCCGGCATTGTGCCTGTCTATCTGAACTATGGCGCTCAGTGGCCGCTTATGACTTGGGGAGAGGATTTAGTCAGCTATATGACTGGCAATGCCGACTATTTAAATAATATGGTCAACACGGACGAGCCGTGGACTATTGATAATGCATGGGGACAGTCAATTTCCATCGTCAAAACATTAATATCAAAAGGTTATGTGGAAAACCAATTGCTCACGAATCAATGGGAAACATCCAAAAAAGAGCTTGCTGACGGTAGAGCCGCCATGTATTTAATGGGTAACTGGGTCATTAATCAAGTTATTGCAGCGGGTGCGAAATCGGAAGATATCGGATTTTTCCCATTCCCTTACGACAATAGCGAGAAGCGCTTCTCGCCGCTAAGCCCGGATTGGTTTGTGGGCGTAAGCAAATTTAGCGAGAATAAAGAGCTTGCCGAGGCGTGGGTCAAATTTTTTGTAAACGAATCTGGTTATGTTGATGATTCGGGTTTCTTGCCTGTGATTGAGGATAAGCAGCCTTCCTTGCCGCAATTTCAACAGTTTTTATCGTTCAACATCGAATTTCTGGAGCGAAGAGTGCCAGACGACCTCTTGCTTGAAATTGCGAATACAGCTCAAATTGCATTTTGGTCCGGCGATTATATTCAAGAGTGGATTGCCTCTCCAGATTTGCAGAAGGTGTTTACCGAATACAATAGGCGCTGGAAAGAAGCGCGAACCATTACTGAAAGCTAAGGTGGACTACCGATGTCAAACAAGGTTACAATGCAGCAAATTGCTGATTATTTAAGCGTATCAAAGTTTGTTGTCTCGAAGGCGCTCTCTGGCAAAGGCGGCGTCAGTGAGGCAACACAGGAGCGGGTTATTCAAGCGGCATCGCAGCTGGGTTATTTTACGCAAAAGAATGCTTATGTGAAAACAATGAAGCTTGAGCAGCTTCCCAAAACGCCTGCCGCCCACAAACAATCGGTGCTTGTGCTTATGCCTAATATTCGCTTCCAAACGAAGGAGTCGCTGTATTGGGGAAGAATCCTCGATGGGATTGCTTCCCGATTGGAAGAAGATGGTTATGGCATGGTCATTGTGTCAGAGCAAAGCGTCGATCATTTCCTTCATTTCTTGAACCCGAATGGCATATTGGGGCTTATCGGCGTGGGAGAAATTTCAACTCCGCTGCTGCTAGAGGTGCATCGCATCGGCTTGCCAATGGTGCTCGTGGATCATGAGGATATGTTGATTCCTAGTGATACGGTGTTTACGAACAATTATGATTCAATGTATCGCTTGACGAAACATTTGATTGGTAAAGGACATACGCAGCTGTGCTTTATTGGGGATATGAATTATTCGCGGAGCTTTAAGGATCGGTTTCTTGGGTTCCGAAGTGTATTGGAGGAGCAGGCTCTGGTAGAGCCTAAGTTTCAAATGAGCAATGACTGTTATCTTCCCGTTGAAGGTTTTGAGCATGAGCAGTTTCAAGAGCCGATAAAACAGTGGGCAATCAAAAGGCTCAAGGCAAAGACGATGCCAACGGCGCTTCTTTGTGCAAATGACATGATCGGTATCGGTGCAATTGACGCCATGAAGGAGCTAGGTATTGCGGTGCCGGAAGAGGTGTCTATTACAGGCTATGACAACATTGACGATTCCTATCGCATGACACCTTCTTTGTCGACGGTGCATGTGCCTAAGGAGGCGCTTGGCAAGCGGGCGGTAGAGAGGCTGATTAGCAGAATAGCGAACAAGCAGGAGCCGATGGAGAAGCTGCTTGTAGCTGGAGAGATCTTGTACCGAGAGTCAACAGCGCAGGTGAAAGCATGACTTAGGACATAGGTTGATGCATGAACAATGAGGTTTAAATGGATAAATTGCGTATGATTTGTCATATTGATAACGATTTCGAATACATTTAAAAATATATATTGTATATATTATATATACAAAATTCGCGATATTCGACAAGAAAAGTGGTTAAAAACGCCCGATGTATAGGAAAAAAGCTATAAATTAGCGTTTTCCTTAGTTCCAAAGAAGGGTGATTTACTTCATTCGACAAAGATGTAGGTATTGCCTAAAAAGAGGCTAACCTATATTATATATTACAAATATTAATATGGAGCTTGGTGATAGCAAATGAATTCAACAGTCCGTACGCCGCTTTACCAGAAAATCCAGGATTATATCCGCGAGTTGATTGCTACGGAAGGCTTGAAGGCGGGGGACCGCATTCCGACCGAAAAAGATCTAATGAAGTTGTTTAACGTCAGTAAAATAACTGTAGTGAATGCGATGGTCGGACTTGCGAACGATGGAATCATTTCAAGGGTACCGGGAAAGGGCAGCTTCGTCAGCAATGATGGGCCGGTAGAAGTTGATGAGATTGTACCGGCTACGCCGACAGTTGGTTTAGAAAGAGCGGCAACCCAGAATAAAACGCGTATGATTGGTCTCGTTATGCCATCTATTTATGATTATTTTGCCATCCGTTTAGTTGAGGGAGTGCAGAGGGCGCTAAGAGAAAAGGGCTACCGAAGCATGATTTTGCTGTCTGAGGGCGATGTGGATAAAGAGAAAGAAGCGTTTAAGACGCTCAAGGAATTTGGTACAGACGGTTTGCTTGTATTTCCCGTAGATGAAGAGAATTATAACGAAGAAATATTAAATATGAAGTTCAATGGCTACCCCTTTGTACTTATCGATCGTTTCCTGCCTGGCGTAGAAACCAATTATATCGCTGCGGATGGAAGGCTTGGAACAAGCCTTGCAGTCGAATATATGTGGGAGCTTGGGCACCGGGAAATTGCGATTTGCTCAGATTCTCCGCTGCAAACGGTTACGGTACAGGAGCGGATTGAAGGTTATATGGACGCTTTGAAAAACAAAGGCGCACTCATTAATCCGGCTCATATTATTACCGATTTTAATGTTAGTAGTCTTGAGGATGCGGAGAAGCACCCGTTATACCGCTATATTCGCAACCGAATGGCTACTGCTTATATTACGCTTAACGGAAGGCTGGCTGTTCGAATTTATCAAATGGCTAGGCAAGCGGGGCTTCGCGTGCCTGAGGATTTGTCTATTATCAGCTTCGATGACCCGACATCTATCGTAGATGAGTTCAGCTTATTTACACATATCAATCAGTTTGAGCATGATATGGGTTATCGTGCAGCAAGCACGCTGATCAATATTATTGAGAATGGGGTAGACCCAAACAATAGATATAGCAAAACGCTGCTTAATCCTGAGCTGGTTATCCGCCAAACGACTGGACCAAGACCTGTTCAATAATTGAATAAGCGATAAAATTGAGAATCTTTTCCGCTAAGGAAAAGATTTTTTTATTTATATATTGAATATATTGAATCTATATATTATATTATGAATAAGACGAATGTTTATAAAGCTTGATTGCAAAAGTCATATAGCGAAGTTTTGAATAGATTCGCGAGTACGATCTGAAAACGCTAACAATTTGAAGTCGATAGGCATGTATGGGAAAAAGCCTGTATGAAATATAGAACTGGATGATAAAGGAGACCTACAAATGCCATACGAAAAAGTGAGAACGGAGCAGTTGAAGTCGCTGTTGGATCGGTTGAAGGAACAAATCTACAAGCCGCTTACGGATTTGAAAGTAACCGCTTGGGTTACTGAGGAGCCGGTTTCTTACGAGGATAGGGAGTCAGGCCGGAAGATTGAACTCGCTGCGGGAGACCGTTGGGGAAATCTTTGGGACTGCGCTTGGTTTCACTTTAGCGGAAAAGTACCGCAAGAGGCGAAGGGCTCCAAAATTGTACTTCTTATCGATGTGAATGGTGAGCTTTGTTTAGTAGATGAAGAGGGAACACCTACTCAGGGTTTAACGAATATTAATTCTGAGTTTGATTATAGCCTTGGCCTTCCTGGCAAACGTGTAGTACACATTAGTGAAAGCGCGCAGGGAGATGAAGAAATTGATTTGTGGGGCGACGCAGGCTGCAATGATTTGTTCGGTCGCTTCCGCAGCGGCACTTTGAAGGAAGCCCAAGTCGCAATCTGCCACGAGAACATCCATCAGCTTTATTATGACGCTGAGGTACTGCTGGAGACGGCGGATCGTTTGCCTGAAGGTTCAGCACGCAGAGCACGCATTTTGCAGTCTTTGTATGAAGCCTCTCATATCCTTACATCTTTGAGTGAAGAAAGAGTAGCTAAGGCATCGAAACTGCTGCGCGAGCAGCTTGATAAACGCGGCGGAGATTCAGTGCTTACTATTAGTGCCGTCGGTCACGCGCATATGGATCTGGCTTGGTTATGGCCTATCCGTGAAACGATCCGTAAGGGAGCACGCACATTTTCAACGGTGCTGCGGATGATGGAACGTTACCCTGACTACATCTTTGGAGCAAGCCAGCCACAGCTTTATGATTGGATGAAAATTCATTATCCGAAGCTGTATGCAAGCATCAAAGAGCGTGTGCAAGAAGGGCGCTGGGAGCTGCAAGGTGCAATGTGGGTTGAATCGGATACAAACGTACCTAGCGGGGAAGCGCTGATTCGTCAAATCCTTTACGGAAAACGGTATTTCCAAGCAGAGTTTGGTCAAGAGATGAAGTCGCTTTGGATGCCGGACGTATTTGGATACACAGCGAGCCTGCCTCAAATTTTGAAAAAATCAGGCGTTGATTACATGATGACGCAGAAGCTGTCATGGAGCATTTACAACCGTCATCCCCACCATACGTTCCACTGGGAAGGAATCGACTGCTCGCGTGTCCTGACTCATATGCCGCCTGAGGATACGTATAACAGCCCGGCTGCACCTCGTTCCATTGTGAAGGCAGAGAATGAATATATGGACAAAAACGTATCGGAGAATTGTCTCATGTTGTTCGGAATCGGCGATGGCGGAGGCGGTCCTGGCGAGGAGCATCTCGAGAGATTGCAGCGGGAGAAAAATTTACTTGGCCTTAGCCCAGTTGTTCAAGAGCATTCTTCACAATTTTTTGAGAAGCTTGCAGTTGGTTCAGATCGTTATCAAGTGTGGTCCGGCGAGCTTTATCTGGAGCGCCATCAAGGAACGCTGACGAGTCAAGCACGCAATAAACGGTATAACCGAAAGCTTGAGAAAGCATTGCGCGAGCTTGAATATGCAGCTGTTTTGGCTGAAAGAACAAAGGGCAAACCTTATCCTGCGCAGGAGCTGGAAACGATATGGAAAGAAGTACTGCTCTATCAATTCCATGATATATTGCCAGGCTCCTCTATCAAGCGCGTATATGATGAATCGCTGGAGAGATACGCTATACTGCTGGACCGTGTCGAGCAATTAATTTCCGAAGCGTACGAAGCGGTTGCACAATCCGTAACTGCTGAGAAAGGCTCTGAAGTAATCTTTAACTCCCTGTCATGGGATCGGGAAGAATGGATTGAAAACAATGGCACATGGCAGCGGGTTCGTATTCCTGCTATGGGATATGCCGTTGCAAATGGTTCACTAGCGCTTGCTGAAACGGCAGCAGCTGAAGCAGGAATTGCAGCTGCCCGGACGCAAGAGAAAACAGCGGCAAATAACCTCTTTCCTGATATGAGGTCATCGGCTATCGATCGGATAATGGAAAATGATTTGTTATCGGTTACGTTCGCTGAAGACTTCACGATTATATCCATCATTGATAAAGAGCTTGGCCGGGAAATCATCCCGCATGGCCAGAAGGCGAATGAACTCAGCCTGTATCATGATGAGGGCGATGCATGGGATATTAAACAAGATTATCGCCTCTCGGGAGGAGTGCCGCTTGAGCCATCTGAATCATCAGCTTTCCAAGATGGTCCAACGGTAGGCTTGCTGCTTGTATATCGGTTTGGTCAATCAACAATGACGCAGAAGGTCATCCTGACACAAGGCAGCCGCCGCATCGATTTCGTTACGGACGTTGATTGGAAAGAATCAGCGAAGATGCTGCGTACATCCTTCCCTGTCAATATTCGTTCGGACAGCGCGAGCTGTGAAATTCAGTTCGGCTACTTGAAACGCCCTACACATCGCAATACGCTGTGGGATTATGCGAAGGATGAAATTTGCGCTCATCAATGGATCGATCTTTCGGAGTCGGATTATGGCGTCGCACTTCTCAATGATTGCAAATACGGACATCGTGCTTGGCAGAATGTGCTGGATTTGAATCTTTTGCGCAGTACATCGTATCCAGATCCAGAAGCCGATCAAGCAGAACATCAGTTTACGTACTCCTTGTACCCGCACAAAGGTGATCATGTTCAGGCAGAGGTTTATAAGCGTGGATATGAGCTTAACGTACCACTGCGTTCGGTAAGCATGCCAGCAAGCGACGAGGCACAGTATCTGCCAGCAGCAAAATCATTTTTCAGCGTTGACCATTCCAATGTAATGGTTGAAACGGTGAAGCAGGCAGAGGACGGAGATGATCTCATCATCCGTTTATATGAAACCGCAGGAACACATCTTAAGGCAAAACTCATTGCAGCTATGAACGAAGCGGATGCTTGGCTTACTGATTTGATGGAAACACCCATCGATAGAATCCATGCGGAGGAAGGGGCATACCACCTGGCCTTTACTCCATTTGAAATAAAAACGATCCGTTTGGCAAGGAGGTAGAGCATATGACAGAGTCAGTATTGTGGAAACGAATTTGGCGGCACAAACTATTTTATTTGTTTATGCTGCCCGGCATCATCTGGTTTTTCCTCTTTTCCTACGTTCCACTTTTTGGCGTACAAGTGGCATTTCGTGATTTCATGTTCTCTGGGGGCTTCACTGGAAGCCCCTGGGCAGGACTGAAATACTTCCAGCAGTTTTTCTCCTATTATCAGTCATTCGAGTTGATCCGCAACACGATTATCATCAGTCTCATGAAGCTTCTTATCGGATTTGCAATGCCTATATGTCTCGCAATCCTATTGAACGAGGTTCGAAACATTAAATTCAAGAAAACCGTGCAAACGCTTTCTTATTTACCGTATTTCGTTTCATGGATTGTAGTTGTTACGCTGATGCAGCGTCTTCTTACTCCATCTGGAGGTCCAATCAATGAATTGCTTGGTGTGTTTGGTGTAGAACCGATTCAGTTCTTGAACAATACAACATGGTTTTATCAAATTGTTGTAGGCTCAGATATTTGGAAAAACATCGGGTGGAACTCGATCATCTATATGGCAGCAATCGCCGGCATTGACCAGCAGCTTTACGAGGCGGCTAAGATCGACGGCGCTGGGCGCACTCGCCAAATGTGGCATGTAACGCTTCCTGGTATTCGCAACATTGCCGTTATTTTGTTCATACTCTCGGCCGGCAGCTTAATGAGCGCTGGTTATGAGCAGCTGCTCCTGCTGAACGGTCCGGCTACCGCCGCAATCGGCAGCGTACTCGATGTGCATGTTATCAGCTCCGGTATAGGTGAAGGCCGATTAAGTTATGCGGCTGCTGTAGGATTATTCCAGAGTGTCATTGCACTCATTCTCATCGTGACTGTCAACCGAATTGCTCGCAAGGTTAGCGACGTATCCCTGTTTTAAGGAGTGGTTTGATATGGCGAAAAGCCGATTTTCTATATTTAGCATTTGTAATTATATTTTCTTAACATTGTTCGGATTGTCGATGATCTACCCGTTTATTTACATTCTGGTCTACTCGCTCAACGACGGAAAAGATTCGATGATGGGTGCGCTTTATTTCTTCCCTCGTAAATTTACACTCGACAATTACGTAGAGGTTTTTGATAATGCCCGCATTTGGCAGGCCTACAAAATTACGCTGCTCCGAACGGTGCTCGGCACATTCCTGCACGTAGGGCTTTGTACGCTGATGGCTTATGCGCTTTCCAAAAAATCGCTGCCAGGAAGAACATTTTTTACGTATTACATCTTTTTGCCAACGATATTCAGCGCTGGATTCATTCCGTATTTCATCACTTTGCAGAAGCTGCATCTGATCAACAGTTTTTGGGTATATGTCATTCCGATGTTATTCAATTTCATGCATATCGTCATTCTTCGAACGTTCCTGCAAGGCATACCGGAGGAGCTTGAGGAATCGGCACGAATTGACGGCTACGGTGACTTTCAAATATTCCTTAAAATCATTTTACCGTTATCGGGTCCAGTTCTTGCGACTATCGCTTTGTTTATCGGGGTTTCACATTGGAACGACTGGTTTACAGGCGCCTATTATGTGTCGGATAAAAATCTGATACCCGTTCAAACGCTGCTGCAAGAATTGCTGACCGAAGCGGAAGCGCTATCATCCTCCATGCAAAGAGCGGCGCAGCAAGGCGGTCAGACCGTCAGCGTCAATGTGGCTGGGGCAACACCGGAATCGCTTCGAATGGCTTTGCTCGTTATCACGGTGTTTCCGATCTTGTGTATTTACCCGTTTTTGCAGCGTTACTTCGTCAAGGGCGTTATGATTGGCTCGGTCAAAGGATAATCGTCCGCATTCGGGACTTTATCATATTTCATTACAGTTCACGGGAGGGTTTTTATGAAGAACAAAAGAGCAAAAAGCACTTCGTTGTTACTCGCAGTAACTCTGATGGCGGTTACGCTGTTTGGCTGCAGCAACAACAACGGTGGCGCCGTCAATAAGCCTTCGGACAACGCAGGCACAACTAACAGCGGTACAGAGCAAAAAGAGGTGAAACTCAAAGTTCTTCACAACTGGAACGGCTCCAGCGGCAGCGACACAGATACGACGGCGATCGAGAAGGTTATTAAAGAAAAAACGGGGATTACGATTGAGTGGGAATATACAAAGGGCAGTGAAGTTGAGAAAGTGAACACCATTTTTGCAACTCAAGATATGCCTGATATTTACACAGGTCCAGCTTGGGGCGGAGAGCTAGATGGAATTATAAAAGCAGCGAAGGAAGACCAATTGGTTGATCTTTCGGATAAGCTGGACAAATATCCAAATCTAGCAAAAGCGATTCAGAAAGACAATGTTCCGCCAGCGCTTTATGAGAAAGCTTTTGATGTGTACGGTGGCAAGCAGTTCTTACTTTACCAGAACCACCCTGCAACACCTGAGGATGCAATGGATTGGCTTTATGGCTTCTACGTCCGCAAGGATATTGCTGAGAAGGTTGGAGTAGATCCACAATCCGTACGTACAAAGGAAGAGCTTTATAGCTTCCTGAAAAAAATCAAGGACGCTGACCTGAAGGAAAATGGCATGTCTGTTATTCCTCTCGGAGGCTTTCATAACGGCTGGGCTGTCGGTATCGGCAATACGATGTTCTATGGCTCTGGTTATGTAGATAAAGGCGATGGAACGCTGGAAAACAGCTTCTTCTCGAAACAATACGAGGATTATACGCTGTATTACCGCAAGCTGATCTCCGAAGGTCTGCTTGATCTTGAAGCGTTTACGCAAACCGATCCAATCGCGAATGAGAAAATCAAGCAAGGCCGTATTGCAGTGCTGGCTGCTCACTATCCAGCGATTCTCGATGCTTCTAAGGACTATGTGAAAGCGCATCCAGGCAGCGATTATATTCCAGTTGGCCCGCTTGAGCGTGCTGGCGCTGCTGCAGACCGTCCTGCTGACCTTTCTATTCAAGGAAACAACGTAACCGTTATTCCAAAAAAATCGAAAAACGTAGATGCAGCGCTTCGCTTGCTGGACTATCTTGCTTCTGATGAAGGTTTCCTTCTCGTACGTTACGGCATTCAAGGCGAACATTGGGATATGGAAAACGGCAAGCCTGTAGCCAAAAAAGAATGGTTTGATAAATTCTCAGCGGACACAACGGGCAAGATGAAGAAAAACGAAGGCATGGGTATTGGCCTTGAGAGCATGTCTGGCCAAGACCGCATCAACTCCGTTGGCGCTGGAGACATCTGGTCTGATCAGGATCGTCTGGCAGCAATGGATAATGCGCGTAAAATTTTACGCCCTAACGGTATTAGTGTTATTTCGGCATACAATCCTGGCGACGTTATGATTAAGTCTCCACAGTGGGAAATGCTGAAGCCATCCATGGACAAAATAGGCGACGTCTGGAAAGAAGCGATTTATGCGAAATCGGATGAAGCGGCACTGAAAATCATTAATGATCTTCGCGGACAGATGAATAAAACAGGCTATAAAGAAGCAATGCAGTTTACTAATGACAACTTGAAAGGCAAGGAAGTTGCTTTGTTTGGAATGGCAAACTAAAGGAGGCTTCTCGCTTTGACGAAGGGTTTGGAACAACGAGCAGAGTGGACCGGTTTTCAGGAATCAAGGCCGTATGGCCCGAAGTATGATTTGCGGACCGATTTTGTCATGGTATACGGAATATCTGATGATTTGCCTGAGCGGATCGAAGGCTGGAGAAATGCTGGCTATAAGATTCATTTGATGACAGGTGTATCTTGGGGGGAGTATCAGGACTACTTGTATGGTCGATTCGACGGACGGGAGCACTGGGATGAAGCTCAAATGGACCGCAGCGGAAATCATCTGCTTCATGGCAAGGATGTTCCTTATATGGTTCCGACCATTGCCTTCGCTGAATATTTGGCTTCTCATATTAAACGGGCAATCGACTCTGGTGCAGAAGCGATTCATTTGGAGGAGCCGGAATTTTGGGCGGCATCGGGTTATTCCGATGCGTTCAAGCGGGAGTGGCTGAACTATTACGGGGAGGATTGGATTCCTCCCCACTCCTCGCCGGACGCTCAGTACAGAGCATCCAAGCTGAAGGCGGCAATGTACTATCGTGCGCTTGACCGGCTTTGCAGTCAAATGAAGGAATATTCGTTAGTAACCTACGGTAGAACGGTACGTTTCTATGTCCCAACTCACAGCTTGATTAATTACACGCAGTGGCGAATTATTAGTCCTGAGGCGCTGCTCGTGTCGATGCCTGGCTGTGACGGTTTCATTGCTCAGATCTGGACGGGAACGGCTCGTACTCCGAACGTTTATAAGGGACTGCGCAGAGAGCGAACCTTCGAGACGGCATATTTGGAATATGGAATTATGCAGGAGCTCACGCGTGGAACGGGGCGTGAAATGTGGTTCCTTCACGATCCGATTGAGGATAACCCTAGATACAGCTGGAGCGACTATCGTAAAAACTATCGTTCTACTGTTGTTGCTTCCCTGCTGCATCCTGAGGTGAAGCAATACGAGGTATGCCCATGGCCGCGCCGTGTATTCGAGGGCAGCTACCCGACTGAGGATGGGAAAGGAAAAGAAATGATCCCGGGTGACTATGCGACCGTGCTACTGACGGTCATGAATGTGCTGCGCGACATGCATAACCATGATGAGGTTGCTGGAGACGACGCCTACACAGCTGGCATTGGCCTTTGCTTATCCAACTCCGCGATGTATCAACGCGGGGACGTTATCCGTGAAGGAGAGCAGGAAGGCGAAGCTGCCAAATATGACGGAACGAGTTCAGCTGAAGAGCTGAGTGCAGAGCAGAAGGAGCTTCTTGACTGGTCATCCTTTTACGGACTCGCGCTTCCGCTCGTGAAGGTAGGCATTCCGCTAAGACCGGTACAGCTGGACAATATTTTGACCTTCCCAGGATATTTGGATCATTACCGGGTACTGCTGCTCAGCTACGAATTTATGAAGCCGGAACATCCGGGCATTCATCAAGCTATCGGACAATGGGTGAGGGAGGGCGGCATACTCATCTATGTCGGTGATGGATCGGACCCCTATCATGAAGTGCGGGAATGGTGGAACCGTGAGAACAGCCGCCGCTCTTACATGCGTCCGGAAGAACATTTATTCGAGTCGCTTGGCTTAGGTAGAAACCCGGAGCAAGGAGAGTTTGCGGTAGGCAGCGGTGCTGTTTTATTTTACCGTGAGAATCCGGCGGAGTTGTCCCGCTCTGAAGCTGGTGCAGCTCTTATACGGAGTGCTGTAAAAAGGTCACTCGAGATCCGCGGAGAAATGGTTGATTATAAGGAAAGCACCTCGCTGCATATTAGACGGGGGCCTTATGTCATTACTCATGTGCTGGATGAGAGGGAAGCGGATGATTCAATCGTTCTGGAGGGTCTGTTCGTTGATTTGTTCGAAGCGAACATGCCTGTGAAACATTCCGTGGAAATCAAATCGGGCGAGGACAGCTTGTTGTTTGATTTGAACTACTCTGATAACCAGCAAGGGGAAACAAGTATTCTTGTTAGTTCATCTCGCATTCGTGAGGAGCTGTCTGCTGAAAACCGAATTTCCTTTGTTTCAGAGTCACCGCTGGACATCACGGTTAGTACGCGCCTGCGTGTTCCAAGTGAGCCTAGCAGCGTCACAGCTGGTGATCAAACGGCATCATACGAGTATGATGGAGAGTCAGGAACGGTGCTTCTTCGCTATCCGGGCATTCCGGAAGGAATTGCAGTAAGCGTGGAATGGTAATGCGATAATAACCGAACGATCGAAGGGGCTGTCCCAAAAGTGATGAACTCACTGGAGAGATAGCTCGATATGAATATTGAAAAAATGGCGTCACAGAGATTTATTCCTGTGACGCCATTTTTCTATTTTGGTCTATTGATGTTTGCTTAAGCAAATGATGGACAAGCGAATTTTGGCGTGTGATCGAGGTAAGAAATTGAGCAATAAGCACGTATATGTTCTTACAGCTAGAGAAAGGGCTAGGTTTGTTGTCTGTAAGCACATATATGCGCTTATAGAGTAGCGGCGGCGTGTGATCGAGTTAAGAAATTGAGCAATAAGCACGTATATGTTCTTACAGCGAGAGAAAGGGCTAGTTTTGTTGTCTGTAAGCACAAATATGCGCTTATAGAGTAGCTGCGGCGTGTGATCGAGGTAAGAAATGGAGCAATAAGCACGCATATGTTCTTACAGCGAGAGAAAAAGCTGGGTTTGTTGTCTGTAAGCACAAATATGCGCTTATAGAGTAGCTACGGCGTATGATCGAGGTGTGAAATGGAGTAATAAGCACGTATATGTTCTTACAGCGAGAGAAAGGGCTAGGTTTGTTGTCTGTAAGCACATATATGCGCTTATAGAGTAGCTGTGGCGTATGATCGAGGTGGGAAATGGAGCTGGAGCTCAGACAGAGTGAACGTTTTCGGACCTATAACTTACGAACCTAGCAGCTCTTATTTTAATCAAAAGTAATAGATTAAAAGTTTAACGAACTCCAGAATCGTTATTTCGAGAATAATAGCTTATGACACCCAATTCAGCATGTTATAACGTTCATGAGGTTCGTTAAAACTTAAATAAGCTAGTTTTCATCACAATAAGAATAATACAGTTCGTTAGAGAATTGATCTTGGGATGTCTTGGGATGCCTTGATATGTTATGCGCAGAAATGGCTGAAAAAAGTTTGAGCAGTGGATGGGTACAAATTGCTGAGAAACGGTTATACTTAAGCACTTGAACAACACGGAAGCCATATTATTATACGATTAGGAAGCGATTTGATGATAAAAACCCATTCCAAGCTCAATCGGCAAAATGTGTTTACTGGTATATTATCTGCGATGCTGGCATGTACAGGCGGAGCCGTACTCATCGTGAGCAGCGCTGAAAAAGCAGGTTTTTCAACCTTAGAGCTCGTCGCGTGGCTGTTCGCCGTTTATTTTTTTGGCGGACTGCTGAACATAGCTTTGACGTTGATATATAAAATTCCGTTTGGCGGCGCGCATTCGATAACCGCCGTTGCTTTCTTAAGCACTTCTGCGACACAGTTTACCGTGCAGGAGTTAGCTGGTGCGAGCATTATTTCCGGGATTATTATCGCTGTATTTGGTTTATCTGGTCTGTCCGATAAGCTGCTGGCTTTCCTGCCCAAGCCGTTGATGGACGCGATGCTTGCCGGTTTAATATTCAACCATATTGTAAAAATCGTTCCCGCGGTCAAGGATGCTCCCTTTGTCGGGTTCATGGCATTGGTCGGTTTTTTCTTATTTCCCTGTTTATTCAAGGGCTTTCCGCCTGTGCTCGGCGTCGTTTGTATGGGGCTGCTTGCTCTATGGATTGGCTACGATTTGCCTCCTATGGAGGTGCTGCCGTTTGCGCTGCCGCATGTGGTGAGCCCTGAGTTTTCGATTAATGGGCTGTTATCGTTAGCTATCCCTTTGTCGATACTCGTGCTTAGCAACGATTTGTTTGTAGCTTTGGCAGCACTTCGCAAAAATGGCTATGAGCCATCCGCTTCCAAGACGATTACGATAACTGGTTTTGCCACGACTGCTGTAGCGTTTCTTGGCGGTCATAGCGTAAATGTTGGCGGAATGATGAGTATGCTGTGCAGCAGCGAAGAAGCTGGTGCACAGGAATATCGTCCTTATGCAGCGATTGTCTCGGGTGCATTAGTGGCGCTGTTTGGATTATTTGCTTGGAAGGTTATTGCCTTTATTAATATTCTGCCGTCTTCATTTATTTGGCTTCTAACGGGTTTTTCATTGATGGGGGTATTCATTCAAAGCCTTCAATCAGCTTTTTCGGAATCTACCTACCGCTACTCAACGGCCTTTACATTTGCGATTGCGGTAGCGAACGTCGCCTTTCTCGGCGTTTCTGCGCCTGTTTGGTGCTTGGCAATCGGCATGGTTACGATGAAATTGCTGGGCGAGGGAACGCGCAGCAATAGCAATGATGCCGTTCGTCAAAATAAACAGTAATAAAAGGGGACGATTATTCCCACGGAAACTTCGTCAGCAAAAAGTCAGCAAACTTTTTGCTCTCTTCTCTGCGCTGCTTCCTCATTGCCGTGCGATGCTCGGCTGTTTCATATAATTTAATTTCTTCTTCCGTTTCAGGGACAATACGAGGTACAAGTATTGTCTTATTTTGTTCATCTAAGGCAACGAAAGTAAGAAAAGAGGTTGCTGCTATTTTTCGCTCGCCGCTTCTTAAATCTTCTCGTATTACTTTCACAAAAACCTCGATTGAACTTTTGCCCGTCCAAGTAACGAAGGACTCTAGGGAAACGGAATCTGTTGGCCGGATTGGATGCAAGAAATCAACGGAATCCGTCGAAGCGGTTACCGCGGTAACTCTGCATAATTTGGAAGCGGATATCGAAGCGATATCATCGATATAAGACATAAGTTTGCCGCCGAACAACGTATTATGATTGTTTACATCGGTTGGGAATACTCTCGAAACCTTAAAGGATCGCGTTTCTTTGACATATTTATTTTCCAAAGCATTCACACAACTTTCTAGAAAGTGGCTGATCTTTGGGTATTTTCTCCCCTTTATGGATAGGTTATGCTTCTAAAATAAAACTTAAAAGGGTTCCACATATAAAGCTTGATTAGTATGTGGAACCCTTTATATATAGTTACTCTTGGCTGAGCTTTAACAACTGATCATTAACATTTTCGGTACTTAATCCCCCGTGATAACAAACGACGGATGCAATATCGAGGTCTACGTATTTTTTCAAAGAGAGACGAGCCTCTTTTATATGAGATTTTTTTTCACAAAATGAACTTTAATAGCCTCTGTGATCTCTTATCTATGAAAGGGGTGAGAACATGAATGTAAGCCGTCTTGTCAGACAAGCTCAAAAAGGCAACAAAGAAGCTTTATTACAACTAATCATAGCCGATCAGGACGCTTATTATCGCCTTGCCTACAGCTATTTGAGAAATGAGCATGACGCGATGGATGCCATGGCAGATATGATTGTTACGCTTTATGAAAAGCTGGATCAATTGCAAAAGAGTGAAGCCTTCTACAGCTGGAGCAAAACCATTCTCGTCAATCGTTGCAAAAAACTGCTCCGCCAAAAAGAACGATTTGTTCCACTGGGAGACGAGGGAGAATCATCCTTTGCTGGATTAACTGAAGATAACCCTTATCGCAACACGGAGTCTGAGATGAACATGCAGGTGCTGCTTTCTAATCTAAATGCACAGCAGCGGGAAGCTATCGAGCTTCGCTACGTACATGATCTTCCGTATCAGACGATTGCGGACATGACCTGTTCGCCGATTGGAACAATCAAATCAAGAATTTCGCAAGGCATACAAAAACTGAAAGCGATGATCGGAGGGGATCGTAATGAAAACGATCGAGGAGAGATTACAGGAGCACAAACAGAGCTTGAATATCGTGCAGGCACCGTCAGGACTTGAGGACAGACTTCGAAATGCACTTGAGCATGTTCCTGCTAAGAAAAGAAAGTTAAATAGAGCGATGACATGGGTTGTCGCATCAGCTGCAGCACTCCTATTAATTGTAGGCACTTATCAATATCCTGCATTTGCTTTTTACGGAGGCAAGTTGTTTAACAAAATCGAGCTGAACTCTCTTAGCTTCTCCGAAGTGGCGGAGCAAGGCTACGGACAATCGGTCAACAAAAGCAAAACGCTAGAGGACGGTACTGTCATTACCATCAACGGAGTTATTGCGGACGATAACGCTTTGCTTATGTATTATAGCATTGATAGAACCGAAGGCTCTGTATTTACTGACAATAGTTCACTGCGTTATAACGTGGGTCAAATGGAAGGATTTTTGACGGATTCCGATCCCAAAGAAGGAAGCGGCAATTATAGCAAAGACGAGACCCAGTACGAGGGTGTCTATAAATTTGAATCGGTTAGTCCATTCTCTAGAACATTAACCGTTACATTTAGTGAGTGGCTAGAAAATGGAGAACGGGCATCTTACCCAATCTCCTTCAAGTTTGAAGCGAATAAAGCGATGAAAAGCATGCTTAAAGAGGATATCTCAAAATCCGTTTCGGTCGATGAGGGAACGGTCCACTATGACGCCATCACAGCTTCACCTACTTCTACCATCGTAAAGGGACATTATGAAATGAATGATGGGGGATACCCGAGGTTCTCAGGCAAAACAAAGCTTTATGTGAATGGAACAGAAGTGAAATCATGGGGAATGCAGTCGGATCATTCCGGTGAAAAGGGTAAAGCAGCATTTGAACTTGAATTTGATGTGCTGCCGACAGACAAGCTGGAAACCATTGAGCTCGTACTTGAAAATTTTGCTGGCTATCAGAAAATAGAAGAACCGATCTCCCTAGCTTCACCATCAGATCTGTCCATAAAGATTGGGAATGAAAAGTTATGGATTCGCAGCGTCACAAAAACCGATACAGGTTATGATATCGTTATCGCCAGAAAACAATTTACAATCTTGGAAACGGAAAACTTATCTGTTCAATCGGGTGATAGTGTAGTTCCTATCTCATCCATTTCCTCATCACGCCCGTGGGATTTGAAAAATGGCAATATCTTGTGGGAGCAGACGTTTTCTTTTAACACGGAGGAGGAACCGGAACAGCTGCTGCTTAACGGATTTTCCTATATTAAAACCTACGATAAGACCATCTCTATTCCTATGGATATCAAAAAGTAATTTGTATCAAACCATAAATGAAAAAGGGCTTCCCAAAAGCAGAAATGCTGCTCTCTGGGAAGCTCTTTCTTTTAGGCTGAAAAGACTAAAAGTTTCTCGCTATGGCGAAGAGAATTGGATTATAGCTGCAAGTTGCGATCAATTAAAGCGATGCGCTGCTCTACACATGCGTAGGAGCGAAGCGGATCTTCCGGTGTGTTTAAGCAATAGTCGAGCAGTTGATCGACGGTCGTTGCAGCAACGTGACAGCGTGTGTCGGAGGAAGCATAGTAAATATACACGTCACCGTTATCCTGTGCGATAACACCATTGCAGAAAGCTACGTTCGATACGTCGCCGACGCGTTCAATGCCCTCTGGCGCAAGCAAGTGGCCGCCCGGACGATGCGTTACTTTGTTAGGCTCCTGCAAGTCGGATAGGAATGCATAGAGTACATAACGCAAGCCAGCCGCAGTGTTGCGAACGCCGTGAGCAATATGAATCCAGCCTTTGTCCGTCTTAATTGGAGCGGGACCTTGACCGTTCTTCACTTCTTTAATTGTATGATAATGGCGTTCATCAATAATGATCTCACGCTCTACAACTGCGTTCTCGATCGTATCAGATAGTCCCCAGCCAATACCGCCGCCTGAACCCGTATCAATAAAGCCGTCTTGCGGTCGAGTATAAAAGGCGTATTTGCCGTCAACAAATTCAGGGTGAAGCACGACGTTGCGCTGTTGGTTGGACGCTGTTTTTAGATCAGCAAGGCGCTCCCATTGCTTCAAATCTTTTGTTCTTACGATACCGCATTGTGCAATCGCGCTCGACAGATCTCCTTTTGGAGCGGAAGGATCTTTCCTCTCTGTGCAGAACAGACCATAAATCCAGCCGTCCTCATGTTGAACGAGGCGCATATCATAGACGTTAATATCGGGATCGCTTGTTTCTGGAAGCAAGATAGGGTGGTTCCAGAAGCGGAAACCATCAACGGGGCTGTCACTCTCTGCAATGGCGAAAAATGATTTGCGATCATTGCCTTCAACGCGCGCTACGAGATGGAATTTGCCATTTAAGAAGATTGCGCCTGGATTGAATACGCAATGAACGCCGAGGCGCTCTATGAAATAAGGATTCGTCTCAGGATTAAAATCATATTTCCAAATCAGCGGAGCGTGTTCTGCTGTTAGAACAGGGTGCACGTAACGATCAAAAACACCGTTGCTAACTTCTGCTGGCTCGTTTTTACGCTGTACGAGCGCCTCATAACGGTCTGTTAGCATTTGCTTGCGTTCATTAAATTTACTCATTGTATAAACCTCCATTAGTGTGAAATTGCTGTACCAGACAAGCGTTCGATCATTTCAAAGCATGCGCGTCCATTATGATAAGGGCATTTCCAAGGACTAACCTTTTGTAAATTGTCGCTTGGAGCTCCATCGCGAGTTACGCTCCAGTGCCATTCGCCAAACTGTTTGTCGACGATAAAATTTTCAATGAACTGCCAAGATTTCAAAGCAGCCTCAAGGTATTTCTCATCGCCTGTCATTTGATAAGCATTATAGAAACCAACAACAGCCTCTGCTTGCGGCCACCAATCCTTGTGTGAATCGATGATCCCATCAGGACCTGCCTCATTAAGAAGACCGCCGTCCTCGTCAACGCCTTCATTCAGCGTCGCTTCTGCCATTCGAATGGCGACGGCTTTGGCTTCAGCCAGCAATGTTGCATCTCCAAGCACCTCAGCGGCCTCGACCAGCAGCCAGCTACCCTCGATATCGTGACCGTAAGAAATATGCTCGGATCTGCCGTTCCATTTTTCATCGAAGAAAAGGATAAAGTGCGCGTTATCTGGGTTAATAATATGTTTTATTGTGATTTCGATTAGTTCTCTCAGCTTGGCATGCAGTTCATCTGATTTCCATACCCGGTAAAGGTTCGTATAACCCTCCATGATGTGGAGATGAGTATTCATGGATTTCTTCTCGTTCAAATCCTTTTCACTCAGGCTATTATCGTCGGTTTCCAGCCACTCGCGTGTAAGAGCCTCGAAGTAACCTTTATATTGCTCATCGTAGCTATATTTCTCAAGCGTATGAAATAGTGAGATCGCTTTCTGAAGCGCAGCTTCATTGCCGGTAGCGCGGTAATACTCGGAGTAAGCATAAATAGCAAAGGCCTGGCCGTATACCTGCTTTTTCGTTTCGGCTGGGCTGCCAGCTGCGTCGACCATCCAGTATAATCCGCCGTATTCTTGATCTACAAAGTATTTATTTACATATCGATAGGCACGATCAGCCATTTCGAGATAAGCTTCATTGCCAGTCATGCGATAAGCGGAGGCAAAGGTCCACAAGATACGTGTGTTAAGCACCAAGCTTTTGCCAGCTTCATCGTTAACGGTTAAATCTCTGCTGATATTGCCGTAGAAACCGCCTTTTTGCTCATCGATCGTATGCTTCATCCAAAAGCCGAGAATATTAGATTCCAGCTCCTGCTTGATGCTTGCTAGCCACTGCTCGTTATTTACGTTCATTCGCCCAAACCTCCGTCACTCGATTCAGCTATTTTGGCTGCATAATATTGACGAACGGTTTGTTCTGCTTGCTTGCCATACATACAATAATCGTCGTTGGCACTCGCATCGGCCTCTTCATATAGTCTCGCCGGCCAATCCCAAAGCATAAAGCCGCCAACCCAATCACGTTTGTCCGTATGGGAGAACATCGTCTCGTAGAACTGACGCTGAACCTCTTCGCTAGGCGCGCCGGCAAGTCCCCAATCGTTCGGAATATATTGCGAGCCTTCGCGGCTAGGGCAGCCTGCTTCCATGAAGAAAAAAGGCTTGTCGTATTCGGATACGACCTTTTCAATCCGGTTCAGCTGCTCTTCCCAAGCATCGATAGGGTAGTAGCCGCTGGAAGAAATGACATCAACAGCATCCCACCATTTAATTTGGCCTTCTTGATATTTGTCACAGTTGTACGTAACGATGCCGGAATATACTTTGCGAACTTCTGCGATGAGCTCACGCCATTCCGTTTCTCTGCGATCGGTTTGAACCATTTCGCATCCAACACAAAACATTTCGCAACCTGTTTCTTCAGCCATTCTGGCATAGTGCAAAATGAATGTTGTATAAGAAGCGAACCAGTCAGACCATTTTGGCTCGCAAGGCACATCGAGATCAAAGAAATTAATATGTGCACGCCATGTGCCATCCGCACAATTGACGACCGGCTTCAAACAAACATTAAGGCCTAGTTCTTTTGCTTTGTGAATGGCACTAAGAACTTCCTCATCGGTAACCGTAGGCGCCTCGCGAAACTTAATTTCGGTAGAGTGGGCATGATCTTGAAGTGCGCCAAGTGCAATAGCTGTCCAGTTCACGCTTAACCGCTCGGCCATCAGTTCCATCGAACGATCCGCTTTTTCGCCAGTCCATGTGCCTCGAATGCCTGTCCAGCCCCATGTCATTCCGCCTATATAGGCTGCTTTAGTTGTCATTGGAGTCGCCTCACTTTGTATTTGGTATTTTTGTTATTGCTAATAATATTTTTGTTATATAACAAGTAAACATGATTCTAGTCTTGTTTGCAATACCTTTCTTGAACAGCAAGCAACCTTATAAAATTGCTTCATTTAATAACACGGAAAGCGGCATGTGTATGCACAATAATGAGTGAAAATGCGTAAAAAAGCGTTTTCACAAAATGACAGTTGAAGACTATAAATCATATTTTAAACCATTTTAGAACCACATTTTATGAGGTATTATCGAAATGTAAGCGGAATCAAAACGAGCCGAGGGGGATTTAGAAAATGAAAAAAGTCATTTCGTTAGCACTTGTTTCTGTAGTTATGCTAACATCGTTAGCTGCATGTGGTGGAAATAACGCAAGCACGAATACACCTACGAACAAGCCGAGCACGGATAACACCGCAACAAACAAACCGGAAAACGGTGGAACAGAAGAAGCATCAACGATAAAAGGTGAAGTCGTATTCTTAACAAACCGTACCGACATGATTGACAAACAGTACGTCGATTACGAAAAACGTTTTGAAGACAAATACCCTGGTGTCGATCTTAAATTTGAAGCCATAACAGACTATGATAAAACGTTGAAAATCCGCATCGCTTCCGGAGACTTCCCAGATGTCGTATTTGTACCAACCATTCCAAACGCAGAGCTGCCTAATTATTTCGCTCCGCTTGACGACATTGCATTCTCAGGTGAAATTCACTTCAAGGATTTGAAGGCGCAAGAAGGCAAAATGTATGGCGTATCCTCCGGCGGATCGACAGTCGGTATCGTATACAACAAGAAAGCTTTCGAGAAAGCAGGCATTACAGCTCTTCCAAAAACGTACGACGAATTTCTAGCTGCATCGCAAAAGCTTAAAGACGCTGGCATCGTGCCGCTTGCATCAAACTTCAAAGATAAATGGCCGCTTGATACTTGGGTATACGATGTTCCAACGCTAATCGGCGGAGCTTCTGACCACCAAAACAAACGTGCTGAATCTGAAACACCGTACACGCTTGATAATGCATACGGCAAATCATGGGGAATTCTTCGTGAGTTGTACACAAAAGGTTTCCTGGAAACAGACGTGAACTCGACGAACTGGGAGCAATCGAAAAAAGACGTAGCAACCGGCAAATTCGGTATGTATCTGCTTGGCAACTGGGTAATTAACCAAGTAATCGAAAACGGCGCTCCTGCTGAGGACATTGGCTTCTTCCCATTCCCGGTCGACAACACTGGCGAAGCGAAAGCACCGCTTAACCCGGATTTCTTCTATGCAGTTAACAAAAACGGCAATGTTGATGCAGGAAAAGCATTCGTACAATGGATGATCGAAGAATCCGGTTATGACGATTTCGCAGGTTTCATTCCTACTTTGAAAGCGAAAGAATCGAAGCTTCCACAGCTTTCGGAATTCAACAGCTTTACCCCTAAATTTTTCGAGCCGGCTGCACCAGTAGATGCAGCGACTGAAATTCAAAACAAAGCGCAGCTTGATCAAGCTGCAGTTGTACAAGAATTCGTATTAGCGAAAGACCCGCAAAAAGTATTGGATAAAGTAAACACAGCGTGGGCGAAAGCGAAAAAAGATTTAGGATTGTAAGGGCTGCGTGCAGGATGGGTAACCTTAACGGTTGTCTATCCTGCACCTTCCGATTAGAAAGACGCAGGGAGGATGGGGTTGTCTCATGTTTAGCAGATTGCCTTTTAAAACACAGAAGAACTATGTCATTATTGGCTTCGTCGCATTGCCGCTGCTGCTGCTGCTGACATTCGCCTATTATCCGGCAATGGAACTCATTCGATTAAGCTTTACGAGCTGGGACGGCTTAAGTCAAAACAAACCATGGATCGGTTGGTCGAACTACAAAGAAGTATTTTCAAATCCAGCTATATTTGGCGTCTTCAAACATAACTTTGCCTATTTCGCTGTTGGAATCGTACAAAATATCGCCGCGATTTATTTCGCAGTGGTGCTGAACAGCAAGCTGAAGGGGAAAAACTTTTTCAGGCTGCTGCTTTTTTTACCGTACATCCTAAATGGCGTTGCTGTAGCATACTTATTCGGTTACGTATTCGATACGACAAACGGATCATTAAACTATTTGCTAGGACAGCTCGGCTTTGATGCACTCTCCAAAACAAGCTGGCTCGGCAGTGGTTCTTTTGTAAACTATACGCTTGCTTCTATTGGCTTCTGGCGCTTTATGGGCTTCAATATGGTCATTTATTTGGCGGCGCTTCAATCGATTCCAAGTGATATTTACGAAGCGGCATCGATTGACGGGGCAAACGGCTGGCAAAAATTTATTAGCATCACGCTGCCGAATATTTACAAAATTATCGAGCTCAATTTGTTCCTAACGGTCACCGGCGCTTTAGAGGTGTTTGATCTGCCTTATATTTTAACTAAGGGCGGGCCGGCAGGATCGAGTGAAACCTTCGTTATGAAAATTGTTGAGACCGCCTTTCAGTTCAACAACTATGGCTTGGCATCCGCAATGAGCGTCGTCTTGTTACTCTTTGTTGTCATTGTATTATCGATTCAGCGGTTTTTGTTGAAAGGAAAGGGGGAATAATCGATGAATAAATCCAATAAGCTTTGGGACACAATCAAGTATTTAAGCCTTCTATTGGCTGCGTTTGCGATTTTGTTCCCGCCTTATATCATCGTCGTCAATGCTTTTAAGACGAAGGATGAATTTCACACGAAATCGACGATCGCTATGCCGGATAGCTTTCTCTATTTTAAAAACTTTGCACAAGCCTTCAAGCAGGCGGATATGCTCCATGCGTTCGGGAATACGCTGTTCATTATCGCGATCACGCTAATTTTGAACATATTGATCGGATCGGCGTTCTGTTATGCCGTTGGGCGCTTCAATTTCAAATTTAAAGGCCCGTTAGTCGGCTTGTTCCTATTCGCCACGATTATTCCAGCGATTACAACGCAAGTCGTCAACTACAAAACGATTCAGGCGCTTGGCTTAACGAATAATTTGATGGGACCTGTACTAATCTATGTAGGCGCAGATATTTTGCAAATCTACATTTATCTGCAATTCATTAGAAATATTCCTTATGAACTAGATGAAAGCGCGATGATCGAAGGTGCTTCATTGATTCGTATTTTCCGCTCCATCATCTTCCCGCTGCTTGCGCCAGCGACAGCGACAATCATTATTTTGAAAACAATCAGCATCTATAATGACATGTTTATTCCGCTCCTGTATCTGCCTAGGGCCGAACATGTTGTCGTATCAACGTCACTCATGCGCTTCTTCGGGGTCAACAGCGGGGACTGGCAAATGATATCTTCAGCCATTCTTATCATTATGATTCCTACCGCTATTCTTTATGTGTTCTTGCAAAAATATATTTTCGCGGGTGTGACAAGCGGTGCGGTTAAATAAACCGTCCGCTTTCTTTTCATTGCAGATGTACCGATTTTAGCACAAACTAGATGAGGAACACGCGGGGAGGAGCGAGCAGGATTGTTGAACATTATGATCGCGGATGATGAAGAATTCATAAGGCTGGGTCTAGAAAAAATATTAACGAAAATGGATTTGGACATCAAAGTTATCGGCTCCTACAGCAACGGAATGGACGCTTGGGCGCAAATTTCGAAGCTTAGTGAAGGCGAGCTGGATGTGCTGATTACCGATATAAAGATGCCGATGATGGACGGTTTGCGTCTTATTGAGCACTTGCGCGATAAGTCGATTGATACGATTGTGCTCAGTGGATTTAGTGAATTTGAATATGCGCGCAAGGCTCTTCGCTCGGGCGTCCGGGATTATTTGCTCAAGCCGGTGGACAAGGCGAACTTGTACGACATACTGGTTAAGATTGAGCAGGAGCGCAGTGAAAACGGGCAAACATCGGAATCAGCGGTATCTGCTCCAGCTCAAGAGACGATCTCGAAGGAAAAAGAGCATCATGTTATTGAGCAAATGAAAACGATTTTGGAGCAAGAATACGGCAAAAACTTCGAAATGGAGCGTATCGCTGACACCGTCGGCATGAGCGCCAATTATTTGAGCCGTTTATTTAAGCAGGAGACGGGCATGACGCTGACAGACTATTTGATCGATATTCGGATAGAGAAGGCAAAGCAATTTTTGAGCGATCATCCAAATTTGAAAAATTACGAAATATCACAGCTGGTCGGTTATAGTGATCCTGTTTACTTTAACAAGCTTTTTAAGAAAATGGTTGGAGAAACTCCAAAGGATTATAAAGCCAAGCACCACTAGTGCCGATGAACAAAATTGAATATAAGAAGTGCAATATCGCACATTTACAGGAAGGTGGAATGAGCGTAAGATGATGCGGTAGCTTGCCGAATTAAGAATGGTTGGACAGCATGCAGAGCTGCAGAAGGATGGAGAGAGAAATGTCAGAGAGGGTTGTAAAAACTCAGCTTGGTGCTGCAAAGGGACTAGCGAGCACATTTGAAAACGCGGCACTAGAGGAAAATGCCAGCCCGTTGAAGTTTTTATTGTCATTATACAAAGGCAACTTTGCCAATCTATTGATTTCATTATTATTTTTGTTCATCAAAAGCGCGCCCATTTATGTGCTGCCAATTGTAACAGCTAATATTATCAACATTGCGACGAATCCAGCAAAATATCCGCTAAGCGGCATTTGGATTAACTTTGTTATTATTTTGATCGTCATCCTGCAGAACATACCAACCCACGCCGCTTACATTTCTTTTTTGAGCCGTGCAGTAAGATATGTAGAAGCGGGACTTCGCAGCGCGCTTGTGCGCAAGCTGCAGCAGTTGTCCATTAATCAACATAGGGAGCTGCCTGCCGGCAAGCTGCAATCGAAGGTGCTGCGCGATGTCGAAGCGGTTGAGATGATGTCAAAGCAGTTCATGATTGCTTTGGCGCCGGCTGTCGTTAACATTATCGTATCGTTTATTATAACGCTGAACAGCAGCTGGATTGTGTCGTTGTTTTTTATACTGACCATTCCAATGTCTATAACAATCGTAACGATTTTCAGGCGCAAAATCCGTAAATCGAACAAGGAATTCCGTAAAGAAATAGAACACATGTCCTCTCGCGTGTCAGAGATGGTCGAGATGATTCCGATTACGCGCGCACACGGTCTGGAGAAGGTTGAGATCGCGCGTATTGACAAGACGCTGAGCAACATTCAAGGCAAAGGGTATCGGCTGGATTTGGTGGAGGCGTATTTTGGCTCAACAAACTGGGTGACGTTTCAAATTTTCCAGGTGCTTTGCTTAATTTTTACGGCATACTTAGCTTACAATGGGCAAATTCAGGTTGGCGACGTCGTTATGTACCAAGGCTTTTTTGCGATGATTTTGGCTTCCGTTACTGGTCTCATTAACATTTATCCGCAAATTGCCAAAGGTCTTGAATCGATTCATTCCATTAAAGAGATTTTGGTATCGACCGATATTGAAAATAATAGCGGCAAAAGAAAAGTTGCCGATGTACGAGGCGAATTTTCTTTCGAGGGTGTAGAGCTTTCATATCCGGGCAGTGAACATCATGTGCTTGAGGATGTTACCCTCGAAGTTGAAGCAGGCGAATGTATTGCATTTGTTGGCGCATCCGGCGCAGGCAAATCAACAGTGCTCAATCTAGTTATCGGCTTCCTGCAGCCAACGGGCGGGAAAGTAATGATGGACGGCATTGATTTGGCAGATATCGATCTGCGCAGCTATCGCAAGCATTTGGCGGTCGTGCCGCAAACGAATATTTTGTTCTCAGGTACGATTCGAGACAATATTACGTATGGCCTTCGAGATATTACCGATGAGCAAGTGAATCGTGTTGTTGAGATGGCTAACCTATCCGAGTTTATCGGGCAGCTTCCGGATGGCCTTGATACAATGGTTGGCGAACATGGTGGCAAGTTGTCTGGCGGCCAGCGTCAGCGGATTGCGATTGCACGTGCGCTTGTACGCGAGCCAAAAATTATTATTTTGGATGAAGCCACCTCCGCACTGGATAATGAGTCAGAATTTCATGTTCAGAAGGCGATGCAGGAGCTGATTAAGGGCCGGACGACATTCATTGTCGCTCACCGCCTGTCTACGATTCGTGATGCAGATCGTATTGTCGTCATGAAGCATGGACGTATTGTTGAGGTCGGAACCTTCGATGAGCTGATGGCAAGCAAAGGCGAGTTTTATAATTTGAAGCAGCTGCAGCTCTAGAAGAGGCGGGTCTGCTTCTAGATATGGCGGTTAAGGCTGATCGGGTGTTTTTATCTCGGTCAGCCTTTTTTTGCTTTACGCTTCCAATCACGAGCACCGTTTGAATCGTAATGTTCATATTTTTATAGAAGATATGAAAATTGTTTTATGATATCAGAAATAGCAATGCCTTATAATGTGAATATCATATCCAATAATAGTGATGAGGTGCTTGATTTTATGCGAAAAAAGCTAGTCTATACGCCGCCGGCCAACGGTTACCCGGAGTGGAACAATAACCCTGAAATTTATCGTTTGAACCGTATGGATGCGCATGCTTCGTTAATGCCCTTCGATACGATAGAGGAGGCATGGGATGGCGATCATAATAAGTCTTCGAATTATTTATCGCTGAACGGCCAGTGGAAATTTGCGTTTGCAGCGAATGCCGAATCACGAATAGTCAACTTTTATGAAGCTGATTATGATCATAGCCAGTGGGACAGCATTACGGTACCCGCGCATTGGCAGCTGCAGGGCTATGATTATCCGCAATATACGAATGTCAGATATCCTTGGGATGGCAACGAGGACATAAAGCCGCCGTTTGCCCCTACTGCATATAATCCAGTTGGATCATATGCTCGTACTTTTACAGTACCATCCGAGTGGGATGGTAAACCTGTATTTATCAGCTTCCAAGGTGTGGAGTCAGCTTTCTACGTATGGCTTAACGGTGAGCTTGTTGGTTTTAGCCAAGATACGTTTACCCCTTCCGAGTTCGATCTAACCCCTTACCTTGTAGACGGAGAGAATAAGCTGGCCGTAGAGGTTTATCGTTGGAGTGACGCAAGCTGGCTGGAGGATCAGGATTTTTGGCGAATGAGCGGTATTTTCCGAGATGTCTACTTGTACTCCACTCCAGAGGCGCATATCTATGACTATTTTGTACATACAGAGCTTGATGAGCAGTGCCTTGACGCAGAGCTGATTGTTGATGCGAAGCTGCTTAACTATTTTGTCAGGCCAATTGGCAAAATAACGTTGGAGGCAGCGCTATATGACGCGAATCGAGCTGCCGTATTTCCAAGCCCGCTGACGATCCAGACGCAGGTGGAAGGCGAGGAGCTCACTTCTGTTCAACTGCGCGCCGCTGTTTCAAATCCGCTCAAATGGAGTGCTGAGCAGCCGAATTTATATACGCTAATACTTAGCTTGAAATCAGAGGACGGCACGCTGCTTGAAGCGATAAGCTGCAAGGTCGGCTTCCGCAAGTTTGAGATCAAAGATGGCCTGATGCAAATCAATGGACGCCGGATCATGTTCAAAGGGGTAAATCGTCATGAATTCTCATGCGATACAGGCCGTGCGATTAATGAAGCGGATATGCGCAAAGATATTGAACTGATGAAGCAATATAATATCAATGCCGTCCGCACCTCACATTATCCGAACAACTCGCTCTGGTACGAGCTTTGTGATGAATATGGGCTGTATGTCATTGATGAAACGAATCTGGAAACCCATGGTTCTTGGACTTATGGACAGAAGGAGCTTGGCACTACGGTGCCTGGAAGCAGACCGGAATGGACAGGTGCTGTGCTCGATCGCTGCAATTCGATGCTGCAAAGAGACAAAAACCATGCGTCTATCGTCATCTGGTCGCTTGGAAATGAATCATTTGGCGGAGGCAATTTCATAAAAATGCATGATTTTTTGCGTGAAGCTGACCCGTCGCGCGTCGTTCATTATGAGGGAGCGTTTCACTACCGCGAATCGGATGCTGCTTCTGATATCGAAAGCCATATGTACACCAGCCCTCAGGGCGTTGAACAGTATGCGAGAAGCAACCCGCAAAAACCTTATATTTTATGCGAATACAGTCATGCAATGGGCAATTCCTGCGGGGGCTTGCATGTGTATTGGGAGGTTTTTGAGAAGTATCCTGTGTTGCAGGGCGGATTCATATGGGATTGGATCGATCAAGCCATTCGAGTAACAGATGAGAGCGGCACAGTGAAAATGATGTATGGAGGCGACTTTGGCGAATCGCCGCATGATGGCAATTTCTGCGGCAACGGCCTTATTTTCGCAGATCGTACAGTGTCGCCTAAGCTTCAAGAGGTGAAGAAGGTATACCAAAATGCTAAGTTTGAAGCGATTGATCTGAAGAATGGCACCATTAAGGTGACCAATCGTCATTTATTCAGTGCTTTAAATAGCTTTAGGCTTGCTTGGCAAGTAGCGATTAACGGTGTTTCTGTAGAAGCAGGCACGGTAGAAGCGGCCGCACAACCTGAGAGTGAGGAAACGTTAACGATTCCTTATATGCTGCCTAAGCTTTCTTCCATTTCAGAAGAGGCTGTATTATCGGTACAGCTGCTGCTGAAGGAGCAAACTCTTTGGGCAGAAGCGGGTCATGAAATCGCGTTTGAGCAATTTGTGCTGCCTGCGCCTATTGAGCCGATTATTGGTCTTGTACCAGCTAAGCCTGCTGTTCATGCTGAACTGTCGGCAACGGCGCTTCTCGTAAGCGGTGAAAGCTTCACTGCGCAATTTGATCTAGCAAATGGCAGCCTTGCTTCCTACGTGTGGAATGGCTCAGAGCGGTTATTGCAAGGATTGACTCCGAATTTCTGGCGTGCATACACGGATAATGATCGCGGCAATCAGCAGCATTTGCGCTGTGCAACATGGCGTGAAGCGGGGACAGAGCGCGTTCTGCAAGCGATGACTTGGGAGCTTGAGGCAAGCAGTGCAACAATTCATGTGCAGTATAGCTTGCCTACCACGACAGAATCCTTGCTGTCGATTATATACACAGTAAGTGGAGACGGAGAGATTAATGTATACGAGAAGCTACAGCCTGGAGCGGGTTTACCGGAAATTCCGGAAATCGGCATGCTCTTCCAGATGCCAGCATCATTTGATCAGGTAAGCTGGTATGGCAAAGGTCCAGACGAGACGTATTGGGATCGCCAGACGGGAGGCAAGCTTGGGCTTTACGCTGGCAGCGTTCAGGATCAGCTCGTACCGTATATCAGGCCACAGGAATGCGGGAATAAGATGGACGTTCGCCATGCTGCGGTTACGAATGCAAAGGGCGAGGGTATCGTGATGAAGGGTGCGCCACATTTTGAATTAAATGTACTGCCTTATACGCCATTTGAGCTGGAGGCGCATGATCATATTCATCTGCTGCCACCAAGCAACAAAACAGTCGTGCGCGTCAACCATAAGCAAACCGGCGTGGGCGGACATGACAGCTGGGGACAGCTTCCGGAGAAGGAATACATTTTGTTTGCGAACCAAGCATACTCCCATCAGTTTTCAATTAAAGGGCTTTAAAATAAAAAGAGGCTTGTCTTCCGTCTGCTGACGGTCGGCTGGCCTCTGTTTTATTTGATATAGATGCCGCCAAACGGCAGCACTTCGCGAAGAATTCTTTTGATAAAGCCGCCGTTTTGCAGCTGCTCCTCCAGTTCGGCATCGCGGGAGCCTGTTTGGATAAGTACTGGGCCGGTGCCGCGAATTTCCCACTGCACATTCATATGCTGGCTTGCGAGCTTGTTGCCGTAAACGGACAACTGGATGGACGCATGCTCTGGATAAGCGACGAGTGCTCCAGTCTCAACATACAAAGGACGATCCGGATGGAGCTGAATGGATTTCACATCACCAGCGGTAATGATACCGAGCAAGCCCGGCCCGGAAAATCGCATTCGCACGAATTCCTTCGTAATCCATGCGTTTTTGAGCTTCTGCACGACAGACTTTAGCTTCATGCCGTCCGAGAAAAAGATAATATGCCTGAAATCAAACAGCAAGTCGCTTTTCTCATCGATGTGCAGCGTTTCGAGCGAGCAGCCTGCAGGCAAGCCGACAATGAATTCGGCCGGTCCAGAAATAAGGGAGCGAATCCAGCGTTTCTTGCGATACATGCCTGCCAAATCCATGAAACGATCCTCGCGATTTTGCGGATCACCTTGGAAAGCGATGATTGATTTTGGATGCAGAACATGAAGCTTGTCCGCAGTATCAAGGGTGAGATGCACATGGCCGACTTGGGCAGGAACGGTTATTTTCATCCGCTAATTCCTCTGCTGCCTTTGCTGCCTCTGCTGTCTCTACTGCTTGTGCTGCGCTGCTTGCGCCATACGACATAACGCCAAACTCTCAGAGATACGATATAAGCAACAAAAACAGCTGCGATTATAATGACAGTATTAATAAGCTTGCTGATAAACGATTGTTTGTCCTGCTTCATGCGATCCATCTCGGCTTGCAGCTCGGCATTTTGCGCGATAAGCTGATTGTTTTGTTCAAGCAGCTCCTGTTGCTTCATTGCATACGCTGCCGCAGCCTTTGCGGATTCCTCAAGCTGCTGCTGCTGCTTAGCGAGCGCTTCTGTAGCTTCAATATACTGCTCCTGGAGCTCGCTTATTTTCTCAGGTGTATTGTAAATGTCTTTGATTCGATCAATTAAACCTGCGTGGACAGTTGATTGTGGAATGATGATGAGAATAAAGGATAAGAAGCTTGTAATGACAAGTGCTTTCCATAATGATTGCCGCATCATATTCTCCCTTCAGTTTTCGACATAAGAGGGGCTGATGCTTACATTTTACAGCCTTTCTCGACAATAGTCACTCCTGTCCTGTATTTGGATGGAAAAAATGATTCGGCTTCGTTAAAAATCTATTTCTACATAAAAAAAGGATAGCAGCGAAATTGCTGCTATCCTTTGACCAGTTCCTATTTTCTTACGTACAAGCGGCTCGTTTCTTCCCAAATGCCGCCTGGCTCAAGTGAGACAAGCCCGATTTGCTCAGCTGGCAAGTTCACATTTGGCGCATTGACGAGATTCAGCTGCGGCTCCGGACAGAAGAAGCCTGGCGTAGCGTTATTGTTCCAAATCATCCACTGCTTGTAAGCTGTTCCAATATCGTAGACTAGCGTTACGCCATTGCGTGTATCAGTCAGCTCCATCGCGTTGCGGCCGTTTTGCGGCTCGGTTGTGTAGTGATTATCCATCGGCTCCCAGAATGGGGAGATGCCTGTTGTTTTCATGGCTTCCTCGTCAGCAACTAGCGTTTGGTAGTTGCCTGTTGGCAGCATCCGCTCGTTAAGCTCCCAGCGTTTACCGGTTGTAAGCGTGAAGCGGTAATCATCTGCTGTACTATTTGATGCGAACGGTGCATTGATCGTTGTATGGAAAGCGATCAAGCAAGGCATAGCGTCCGTTCCTTCATTATGTACCGATACATGCTGCAGCAGACCAGTATCATTTAAAGCATAACGAAGCTTAATAGTGAAGCGATGCGGCAAATACGTGTAGATCGGGTGGCTTTCATCGATTGAAATTTTGAGCGATACGTAGCTTTCCGTTTTGTTTGTGCCAAAATCCTCGACACTCCAAGCTGCTGTATGGAAAAACCCGTGCAAATGGTTGCCTGTTTTTGCTTCGTTAACTGGAAAGTTATACGTTCTGCCGTTCCATGTAAAAGTACCATCTTCATAACGGTTTGGGGGGAACAGAACGGGGATGCCGTGAATGCCCGGATTCTCTCTGAAGCTGTCCATTTCCTCTAGGGATGGTTCGCGAAGGAAGGTATAGTTGTTTGCTTTATCGCGAAACGCAATAAGATTTGCACCAACTGCTGGCAATACAGCTGCTTCATAAGCGCCCCATTGCAGCCATACAGCTTGCTCATCATGAAATAATTTCTCAAATGCTTGTCCTTGCGTAGACATGGTAGTCCTCCTAAAAGTGATTAATAATTGACTTCATTTGTGCAAAAAATATTATAATATTCAACTTTAGAATAGCAGGACAGTAGACAACAAACAACCGCCCTATTCCGATAATAGCGGAAAATGGGGCGGTTGTATGTACAACTATTTTGTTATCCGATATTCTTTGCTTGAAGCACGCTGTGAGAACAGCTGTTGGATGACGAATTGCTTGCGGCGATTTACGGTTACTTGCTTAGAGTCTGTTATTTCGGAGTCAAAATAAATCGTTCCGGCATCAATCGTCTTGATTTTTCCGATATTGATGTAGCAATTAGAGCTGACTTGATAGAAGCTGCGTTCGTTAGTCAACTGGCTAATCTGTTCGGCAGTCATTCGTCTCTTTATATTATAGTTTCTGCCATGGAAGCTTACGAGTCCTTGCATACCGAGCTTGAAATAGAGCACGTCTGTCTCCAACTCGAAATCTTCATACACATTCCGTTCGCTCATTACAACATTCATCATCTCAATTCCCCCTTTAGAAATGTGAATCGCTGAATTTGTTAGCGCTTACATTGTAACATGTCACAATAGTATTTGTGAAGTCTTTTATAAAAAAAAGACATTGTTTGATGAAGCCGCTTATGCTATGGTCACTGTAAAGCCAAAAAGTCAGAGAGGTAGGGTATAAAATGAGCAATCAAAATGGATTATCGACATCCAGCAGCATCCTTTATATCGGTTCATATGGAACAGCAGAGGAATCAACGATTCATGTATGTACGTTCGACGACACGACAGGTGAGTTAACGATATTGCAGCGTCTTAGCGGGCTCGAAAACGCTTCTTATTTGACTTTAAATCCAAGTGGCGGCAGCTTATATGCAGCTAGTGAAACTGAAGTAACTGGTGATGCCAGCGGCGGTTCAGTCGCTTCATTTGAGATTGATAAAGCAACGGGCTTGCTGAAGCCTACAGGCAACCGCCTGCTTACATATGGCGCTCATCCTTGCTACATCAGCACCGACAAAGCGGGGCAGGTGCTCTTAGCTGCCAATTATACAGGTGGAAACGTTGCATTATTACCGATTAAGGCTGATGGCGGGCTGGAGGAGGCAACATCTGTTCAGCAAAATGCCGGTGAGCTCGGTCCAAACGCAGCAAGGCAGGATGCACCGCATGCCCATTGCATCATTCCGTTTGGTTCTTCTTATGTATGTGCAGTTGATTTGGGTATCGATGCGATCGTTATTTATCGCTTTGATGAGGAACGGCGCTCGCTTATTCCTCATGGGATTAGCAAGGTTCATCGCGGTGCTGGTCCACGTCACTTGATTTTCCATCCTCATTTAAAAACAGGCTACGTGATGAATGAGCTGGATTCGACGATTACACAATTTGATGTGGATGCGGAACTGGGCGCATTAACAGCAAACCAGGTGATATCAGCTTTGCCAGCGGACTACAATGGATATAACGATTCAGCGGATATTCATTTAGGAGTTTCGGGACGTTATTTGTACAGTTCTAACCGTGGTCATAATAGTATTGCTGTATTTGCAGTGGATCAAGGAAATGGACAGCTCTCGCTTATTCAGCATATCGATTGCGGCGGAGAGTCGCCGCGAAATTTTGTTCTTACGCCAAGCGGCGATCATTTGCTCGTTGCTCATCAGAAGACTGGCAATATTACTGTATTTTCAGTAGATGCGGAAAGCGGGCTGCTATCCAAGCTGGATTCGGAGCTTGAGCTGCCTAGTCCTGTTTGCATGAAGTTTGCAATAGCTTAGCTTCCGAGGTTTTTTCCATAAGAGAGGCAGGTCCTGCTAAACATGTCTGCACCGCAAGACACCAGAACATTGAATAAAGAAGCGATAAAATCTGCTACTGTATACTCGATTCTCATTTGTATCAGCTCCGTTCATCTCATGAATGATATGATGCAATCGGTTGTATCCGCGCTGTTTCCCGTATTGGAGCAATCTCTGCGGTTAAGCTTGGCACAAATCGGCTGGATTGCTTTTACGCTCAATATGACTTCATCCGTTATGCAGCCTGTTGTGGGCTTGATCTCGGATAAGAGGCCTGCGCCTTGGATGCTTCTTGTTGGTATGTGTGCCAGCATGCTTGGGATGGTTGGCTTAGCCTTCGCACCGAACTTCTACTTGGTGCTGCTCGCGGTTGTGTTTGTGGGGCTTGGCTCAGCCGTGTTCCATCCAGAGGGCTCTCGGGTTGTTCATTTGGCCGCAGGCAATCGCAGAGCTTTCTCCCAGTCGATCTATCAGGTTGGCGGTAATTTTGGTCAAATGCTCGGTCCGTTGATGACGATGCTGATCTTCCTGCCGTTTGGACAGAAGGGCGCTATATGGGGGACATTGCTTGCTGCTACTGCCATTATTATTTTGACGAAAGTCGTTCCTTGGTATAAGACGCAGTTAGCTGTACATGATGGCAACATGCAGCGCAAAGCGGCAGGCAGCGCGAAGCCCGCTCTTGCACCCAAGGTTGTTGCGTTTGCACTTGCTATCTTGTTCGTGATCGTATTTGCACGATCCTGGTATGCGGCAGCGATCGGCAACTTTTATCAGTTTTATGTGGTGGAAGCCTATCATCTGACGATTAAGCAAGCACAGATTCCATTATTTCTATTTATGGCAGCCGGTGTTGCCGGCACCTTTCTTGGCGGTATATTGGCGGATCGGATCGGACGCAAAAAAATGATGCTGATTTCCATTCTAGGTGCAGCACCATTTGCTCTGATTCTGCCGCATCTGCCTCTAGCCTGGGTATATCCAGTAATCGTAGTGCTTGGTTTTGTTTTGCAATCCGGCTTCTCGGTCAGCGTCGTGTATGCGCAGGAGCTAATGCCGAGCAAGGTAGGGACGGCTTCAGGGCTTATAACGGGTCTTGCTTTTGGAATGGGTGGTCTTGGTGCGGTTGTTCTCGGATATTTGGCGGATGCCCGTTCACTCAGCTTTGTTATGGTCGCTTGCAGCGTGTTACCGCTGATGGGCTTGCTGGCGCTTATGCTGCCAAAGGATAGGAAAGAAATGGTTTAACTCGAATAGGAATGGCAGAATAGTCGCTTTAAGGATAATTCCTTAAGGCGACTTTTTTTGTTAGAAAAATTATTTGATAAAAACCAAACATAATTATATAATGTTTATAAAATAAGTAGACGTTATTGAGAGGTGTTTGGATAAATGGTTGATGAAGAACGTTTTTGGTCGGCATCGGTAGAAGAATTGAAGCAGGGTTATGTATATGAGGAAGCCGAAGGATTTTATTATTGCCTTATTTGCGGAGAACGTTTTGAGGGCGGAGAGATTTTTCGGGATGAGCAGTCTGGACGCTGGTATGAGGCGCGTAAATATGCAGCCTATCATGTGCAGCAGGAGCATGGCTCCATGCTTGATTATTTACTTGAGCTGGATAAGCGGCAGACGGGTCTGACCGACTTGCAAAAGGAGCTTATTCAAGGTTTTGCCGAACAGCTGACTGACAACGAAATGATGAGCCGTACTGGAATAGGCAGCGCTTCGACCATTCGAAATCATCGTTTCGTGCTGAAGGAAAAGGCCAAGCAGGCAAAGCTGCTGCTCGCGATTATTGAAATGATGGACCATGGCAACACTGCGGCTCCGCGATTCGTGCCTGTACATCGGACGGCTACACAAATCGATGAACGTTATGCAATTACAGAGGATGAATACGCAGATCTTTTGAAGCAATATTTTCCGGATGGTCCTGAAGGTCCGCTCGCCTCATTTCCGCGCAAGGAGAAACGTAAAGTAGCAGTGCTGCGTCATATCGCCTCTTATTTCAAAAGCGGAGTCCGCTATACGGAGAAAGAAGTGAATGAGCGGTTGATTTCTTTTTGGGAAGAGGATTATGCAACACTGCGCCGCTATCTGATCGATTATGGCTATTTGGATCGTAAAGATGATGGCAAAGTGTATTGGGTGAAGGGTTCAGGAATTAAGAAAAATGAGCTTGAACAGAGTGGGTCGACCGAGCAGGTTGAGCAAATGACAGCCCCAAAGAAATCTGCTAAAGGCAAGCAAGGAAAAACGGATAAACAGAAAGCTCAGGCCAAAGTGCAGGAGCAAGAGGAAGAACGAAAGGGTGAGCCGAAAATGGATAAGGCAAAGAGGAAGCAGCTGACAGCTGAATATCAAGAGCGTGAGCGGCAGATGGGTGTTTTTCAGATCAAAAATAATGTGAACGGAAAAATTTATTTAGGAAGCTCCACTAATTTAGATGCCCTTTGGGGGAAAGAGCAGTTTGTACTGAATATGAATGGTCATGCGAATAAGGAGCTGCAGAAGGAATGGAAGCAATTTGGCGGCGAAAACTTTTCTTTTCTCGTTCTAGAGACCGTTAAATTGGAACAAAAGATTCGTTATGATTATAAAGACGTATTGGACCCGGAAGGCCGTCAACCCGTTGACATGGTGCGGCAATACAACAGAGAAGTCAACGATTTAAAGGAGATATGGGCCCAAAAGCTGCAGCCTTATGGTGAAAAGGGTTATCATGGCCCAGCCGAGAAGGTGGAGAAATAAATCATTTTTTGGTTGAGGGAGAGTGCTGATTGAAATGTCTGCTAAAGAAGTAACAGGAGCGGGAGAAAGTTTGCTTCGGAACAAGTTTTTTCAAACGATTATATTTTCAAACGTATTACTTCAAATTGGAATTTGGGTAAGGAACTTCGCTATTCTGATGTATGTGACAGACAAGACGAACGAGGACCCGTTTGCGATTAGTTTGATGGGCTTCGTGGAATTTTTACCAATTTTCGTATTTTCGTTTATCGGAGGAACGTTTGCAGATCGCTGGAAGCCGCGGCTCACGATGATTTGGTGTGACTTTTTATCAGCGTTATCTGTGTTTGTTGTACTGATTACATTGCTTTACGGTTCGTGGCATATGGTGTATTTTGCAACGTTTGTATCGGCAATCCTATCGCAATTTTCACAGCCCTCTGCTATGAAGCTGTTTAAGCAGCATATTCCGGCAGAGCAATTGCAATCGGCGATGGCGATGTTCCAATCGCTTATGGCGATATTCATGGTGCTTGGTCCGTCACTTGGTGTCATATCGTATCAAAAATTCGGCATCGAAGTTTCCATTGGAGTCATGGGTGTAGCGTTCTTGCTGTCCGCTGTCGTGTTGTTCAGAATTCCGCGTGATCGTGAAGTGGAGAAAACAGACGTTGCATTGGAGAGACATTTCTGGAAAGAGTTCAAGGATGGATTCAAGTATGTATGGCGCAGTCCAGTCTTGAAAGCACTTGGAGGTACGTTTGCATTAGCGGGTACGGCGGTAGGAATTGCCCAGACGCTTGGCTTGTTCATCGTGCTTGAGCGTTTGGGTCAGCCTAAGGAGTTTTTGCAATATATTCTGATGGTTAACGGGATAGCGATGCTGGTTGGCGGCGGGGCTGTCATGGTTATAGCCAAAAAAGTAGCTCCGCAAAAGCTGCTCGCAATCGGCCTATTGATGAGCTCGCTTTGTATGATTGGTGTAGGCTTATCAACAAGCATACCCATTACATTAGTGCTGCAATTTATTAGCGGCTTAGGCTTCCCGATGATTCAGATCGGTATTAGCACAATGATTTTGCAATATTCAGAGGAGTCCTATACGGGACGGGTCAATGGCGTGCTTACCCCGATGTTTATGGGGATGATGGTTATTATGACGCTTGTTGCCGGACAGCTCAAAACGGTGTTTCCGCTCGTCGGCATTTATTGCGTCGCAGGATCGATTATGTTTTTGGGAATGCTGCTCCTAGTTCCGTTGTTCAAGCATAAACCGCTTGTTGTTCAGTCTAGTTCTTAGTTGGAGAGAAAGTTTATTCATAATGAATAGGGATACAGAGCATGGATGGGGAATAAACCTCAATGCTCTGTATTTTTTTGTTAAAGCAAAAATGTGCGTGCGCAAAATAGATTTCGGAAAACACTAAATCTATTTTCGTTGTTGATCGGTAAGTTGATTGTTAATCTATAAAAGATGATGTGAATTTCAAACTGTTCAAATTTATCTTTTGAACTTGTAGGGGAGGTCTGTATATGAAGGTGGATCGATTATTGCTCATATTTGGGATTCCACTAGCAGTCATCTTTGGAGGCGGCGGCTTAATTAATACGGACAATCCTGATTACTATATGTATATCGGGTTATTAGGATCGGTTTTCGTTATTGTATCTTTTATTATGAAATATTATAAAAAGAATCAAAAGCAGCAGAATATAATAAAATCAAAAAATAGTAAAGATAAAAGTGATTAAACCTATATATTGACAGATTCTCCGGTGTGAAGTAACATTTGCTATAGTTGATATGTAGGATAGCGAAGCACGCTTATTCCCTCGGTAGAGGGAGGGGCGTGCTTTTTTTGCGTTGCTTCAGCAGTGTTTCTTGGGAGAGTGGCCTGCTGATGGGGGGAAGGGATGTTGTCGAAATACGGGAAATATTGGAGGGAAAGGGGGTAAGAAAAGAAGGGAAAAGAGACAGGCAAGAAGAATGATTATGAAGCCGCTGTAAAAAAATGTGCTAAAAATGTTTTTTAGATCGTTGGTGAATTTATATCATCCTAATAAATGGAGTGGTTAAATATGCAAAAAATAGGACAAATCATGCTCGCAATTACGTTATTGGTGACGATTCTGATAAATACGGAGACAGCTGCGGCAGCAATTGCTTTTACAGATACAAAAACGCATTGGGCAAAGGATGAAATTGCGACGGCGGTTAATCAAGGATGGATTAATGGTTATGATGCAAAAACATTTAAGCCAAATGCGAACATGACACGCGCAGAGTTTTTGAAGTCGATTGTGATGGCGATGAAAGTGAAAGTGGAAGATACAGATACGCCTTTTGTTGATGATACGGGTTGGTTCCGCTCATACATTGCAACAGGATTGAAGCATTCCATTATTAAGGTTGGCGACTATCCAGAAAATACATTTGAACCAAATCGTATGATTACGAGAGAAGAGATCGCGCGTATGACGATCCGTGCGCTAGGCAAAGATGCCGAAGGCGTAAAGTCGGGTTATTTGGCTGTGGCAAAGAAGCTTGAAATCATGAAGGGTTATCCCGATGGTTCGATGGGCGGGGAGAAGAATGCAACTCGTGCTGAGGCAGTGGTGATGATTACCAATACGCTGACTGTGAAGAATCCTCCAGTGCCGGTGGTTGCTTATCCGAAAACGAAGGAAGAGTTGAATACGTTAGTTCAATCACTACCTAACTTTGCAGGTACTACCTCATATGCGCATAATGATCTTTTATTAATTAATAGTAAAGGAACTGATGATTTTTTTGATAATACTTTAGGAGTTGTTTATGAGGGTGAATTAAAAATTACCCGTATCTCAGTTTATAAGCCAACTACTGAAAATAAAGCAATAGTGAAAAGCCTATTGAAAAATTACTATCCCGAATCATTTGAAAAAGCTTATGCAAGTTACATCAAAATGAATGATACAAAATTCCAAGAAGGTAAGAATATATTAAAAACAAAATATGATAATCGAACAATTGAAGTTGTTAAAGCTAACAACAATGAAACTGTGACGATTTGGATCGGAGAATAAATTTTATGTGGGGCGCATTTCAAAAAAAATTAATATGGCTACTAATCACAATCATGCTGGTAACTTCCATTAATTTTAAGTCTCCCGTTCAAGCAGCAGGTATTCAAGACTGCCTGCTACCTTCCGAGTACGATGTTGATTCAAAAATTTTAATTGAACAAAATAATCTACAGTTAACAGTAGGAAACTATAAACTAAATGGTAATTTTTTGTCAAATAAATGTGGGCTTGGAACGAAAGCTGTTGTGTATGGTTCACCAGCAAGTGTCGCTGGAAATGAGTTTGACCAAGGGCAATGGCGTTATCTTGGATACGATATTAATGGAGTTGTTTATCGTAACTGGCTATTTAGAAGTGATTCAAGAGCAACACTAAATGTTGCGAAAAACTGGGTTAAGACACCTTGGTATACCACTGCAGGGAAACAAAAAGGAATCGGTGATACGGAGCATTTAACGGCACATCCTGAAGCTCGAAAATGGTTGGAAGCAATTGTTGATCCTTATAAAGAATCTCCAAATTTTATACAAAGTTATAACAAAAGAACGGGTAAGGGTTGGACAGGTGATACACTTAAAGAGTATGTAATCATTCAGCAAATACCTACAGACTACAGTCCAGGCATTATTCAAATGTGGAGTATTTGGCAACCTGATGGATCTTGGTGGTACGAGATGTTTTATATACCACCATTAAACAAGTTAGAGGTTAAGAAACAGCCTGACCTCATTATTAGTGAATTAATTAGTCCTGCTGATGCATGGGTTGGAGATTCGGTACCGATAAAGATAACGACTAAGAATCAAGAAACAGAAAATAGCGGTGCTTTTACAGTCGGCATAGTTGGTACTACCATTAAATCAGAACTCATCTCAAACATACCTCCCGGTCAAATCAAAACAGTTACCGTCAATGTATCCTCTACATCAAGCGGAATTAAGACCTTCACAGCGAAGACTGACTTTGGTGAAGCCGTCATCGAATCAAACGAAAATAACAACACCAAAGATTTTAAAATTGCATTCAATAAAAAGAACGAACCCACTACTCCAATAGCTATCATCTCTCATAAAGAGGGAGACCATCGAACAACCCCCGAAATAACCATGAAGCCGGCAACAGAGCCGATGCTTGATGACAAACTCTCCTATTCGCCAGGCAAGGAATCAATCACCATTCGAGAATGGAAATATAAAAACCCAACTGGTAAAACGGTTGCGACAAAACCAACAGGAAAAGATTTTGCTGCTGAAGGGAAATACCTAATTGAGCTGCGTGTCACCAATAGCGCAAAAAAAGTTTCGGAATGGGCGCAGCTGATAATAAACGTGGCAAATAAAGCAACGCCTAATCCAAGCACAAGCCCTACGCCAACTCCTGAGCCAACACCTACACCTAAGCCTGATTTGAAAGCGGATATAGAATTTGATCCCCCTAGTATCATTGCAGGGGAAAAGTCCTCGCTTATAAATCGGTCAAAAGGATTGAACGGCTACACATGGACATTCACGAACAACTTGAGCGCTGTACTATCAAATAATACAGACTTTGAGTTTTTGTACAAAACGTATTCAAATCCTGGGTTTTATACGGCTGAAATTACCGTAACCGATGAATTTGGCGGATCGCAAAAGGATACTGCATTGCTTCGGGTTGTCGATCCCAAACCAGTAGCCATCGTATCGGGAATAACGCGTGTAATACAAGGAAGACCGTTAGAGAGGCCATACAATCTTTTAAACTCGTATACACCATTAGAAGATAGAGGCGAAAAAATAGATTTTAGCAAGTCGGAGATGCGCTATAAAAAAGTAGGGGATGCAGCCTATACAAATGGTTGGTTCACCGTAACGCCTGCTAATTTAGGCGAATATCGTATCGAAGGAAAGGTTTATGACACGACTGGAAGAGTTAGTGATTGGGATGATTTGATTATGGAGGTTATACCTGATGCACCACCTACAGTTGAAGTGATAGCACCTGAAGAATCATATCGAGGTAACGGATTCATGCTTTATATTGATGCTGAGAGTCCTGACGGCGATATTCTAAATCATCTTTTTCTCGAAGAGCGATATGACCAAGATGGTGATGGAAACTTTGAGGAAGAAGCGTGGAAGCCCTTATATGATGGAGTTTTTAAAACAACTCATTCGCTCAATTACTCTAAAGTAGGGAAGAGGCAATATCGTGCTACCGTGACAGAAGACTATGGGTTAAAAGGCAATTCGGGCATTGCCACTACTGATATTCTGAACTACGCGCCGTCTGCAAACTTCAACGTGTTTGGAACTACGCAGCAGCCAGGACAGGGAGAAGACAGCGGCCCACCAATAACTAACTATTCAACACAATCGATTTTCCGTTCATGGACGGCTAAGACGCCATACAAAGGCGGAAATGCTCAAAAAGCGGCATGGAAAGCGGATGCTACTACACTATCGACAAAAAATGGAGTATACGCAAACTTTTCTGTTGGATACCCGAACTCAGGAAATGGAGCGAACTCGCGAACCAAATATCAGCTTGCTGCTGATATTGTTGCTAAACCCACTTGGACTGTGCCGGTTAATGAAATATTATTTAACAAGGTTTTCGGTGGAAACCGTCTATATTCTTATAATCAAAATTATAGCTTGCCTAACTATCCCTATACTTTTTATGAACGAAATTCAATTACAGGTGAACTTTTAAGGACGGTTAATTTTGATACCCCAGGTGGCTTCACACTTATGGAAATTGACGGAGATGAAACATTTTACTTTGCAGATAGAAGTCAAAATGCAGCCAACCCGTATTTAGTGGTCGTTGCCAGGTACGATAAAAATGGTGTATATCTTGATTCAATTAATTTGCAATCTAGTTTAACATCACCTAGCGGACTAGGCAGCGGAATTGGACCCGCTCTTGTTCAAATATCATCTAATGGTGAGTATATGTATGTAGCTAGTAAATTCTCGTATGATGTACCAGAGCAATATAATTATAATTACAATAATCAATTGCGAATTTTCAAATACTCCTTAAAAACGAAAAGCTTAGTGTGGGAAGCACCAGGGGAGAACTTGGATCGAGGATTTATTTCAAACATTAACTTGACCGAAGATGATAACGGAGATGCATACTTCACGTATAACTTTGAAGATCGCTATTCTTCTGGTTTAGGAGGAGTGAGAGGTCTCGTTGTACAAGTGAAAAAAAATGGTGTAGCTCGTACCGTTTCTGTAGGGGGTGCAATTGGACTATCAGCGGCTTCCATATCTGATTCAAAAAGATTTGTATATGTAAATTATGTGTCCATGGGTAGCAGTAAAACAGGTACTACTATGTTTGAGGCAATTGAGAGCGGTACTGACTATTACGGTGAAGAAATATTTAAGAGCGCTTTTGGAAGAAGGGTTGTCAGTTACGAAAGTTCACATCCATTAGGTTATTCAGATGTAGCACCCAATGCAAATCCAATCGTATTTTCCAATTTATTGACGTATTCCCAAGGCAGAACGCACGAATCGTATAATGCATTTTTTAATTACTATGGAGACCAACACGGCAGTTTTCAAGGTGTAGATTATGGTGCAAACCTTGGTAAAATATTTATCAATCAATACGATCAGATTATTTATCCAGTGTTTATGGGTGTGGGAAGCTCTTGGGGTGATGCCGATGCACCTAAAAAAATATGGGCCACGTTGTATAACGCAACAACCAATAGTGTCATTGCCCAGACACCATATTCCGGACCAGAACCAGGAAATAATCAGAAGCAATCAGGAACATCGACACCTATTTTACCGGATGGCTCCATTTATGTTTTTTACGAAAAAAATGTCATGCCGTTTGTTTCAGCTAACGCTAATGGAACATTAAAGGAAATAGATGCAAATACCGTTGAAATTACGAGCGACGATTGGGGCGGACTGCTCTATGATGCAGGAAGCTCTATGAAAAACTATGCTTTAGAATTTAATGCGAATGTAAGTGATATAAGAAACGACAAGGTTATCGGAGCTGCTTTTCAGATTCAGAATGAAAAGAATATGTATGCAATGGAGTGGAGCAAGAACACCCTGTCGCTATTCCGTGTAGTCAATGGTGCGAAAAGATTATTGCAATCTGCACCTATGACACGAACTGCATTTAACACGTATCCGATTAAAGTAGAATCGGTTAACGGCATTCAGCGCGTATACTTGAATTATGCAAAAGTACTGGAGGTTGCCGATGGTACGTATACAAGAGGCTACGCGGGATTAATGTCACTTGGGCAATCCAACGCTGTATTCTCTAATGTAAAGAAAACGAACTATGGTGACACTTACATCGAACAAACCTATGATTCTGTTCTCGTCAATGATCCGATCTCTTATGAGAAACTGTTCAATGACGTTGAAAAAGACCCAATGGGAGCAGAAGAGTGGAGCTACAGCCATAATCCAAACTTTTTTGAAAATCCAGAAGGATTGAGCATTTATAGCGGAAAAACGTATGGATCAACTATAAACGCGCTAGAGAAGCCTGGGGTATATGAAATCACCTTTCGTGCTAAAGACAATCCTGGTCTTTCTGCTTATAGCAAATGGTCAGAGCCAGTGAAAAAGCTGCTCTATGTGCATCGACGACCGGTCGCACAGCCTGATGTTAGGTTTACAGGCAAAGTTTTTGCAGAAGGTGAAGCACTGGATTATGAAACCTTTGATACCTCTTATGATCCTGATATTGCTCATATTTTATCAGACAAGTTATTCCGTACACGGTGGGCTGATCAAAGCACATGGACAGTCGGGAAACGAGAGTACTATAATCGCCCTGGAGTGGAGCTGATTGTACAGGAGCAAGTTCGAGATATACACGGAGCATGGTCATATTGGGGGCAATCGATAGTCTATAAGGACGGAATACCGCCAGTTAACCAAACGAAGCCTGTTATGACCATTACGGTTCCAGCTGGAACAACTCAAACAACACCAACAGTGCTGATAAAAGAACCGACGATTCGATGGACGTATTATGACAAGGAGAATGATCCGCAAGAAAGTTATCGTTTAACACTAACCTATGTCGATAACAATGAAACGGCCTTGTATATTGAGCATGAAGGAAATGCACTTACGTATCCTATGCTTGCTGAAAGCATCGATCCAGGTCGCGTCGTTAAGGTGCAAGGGCAGGTTTATTCAGCAGGGGTATGGTCAAATTTAAGTAATATTAAATATTTTATGCTGGATCTGCCGCCGCAAACCTATTTACTTTCATTTAATGGGCTTGATGCTAATAATCCTATTTATACAAACTCTAATCGTCCACAGCTGCATGCGTTTACGATTGATCCAGAGAACCACCCCATTAAAGCGATAGACTATGAGGTGTTCAAAGCATCGAGCGGTGTTATGGTAGTGGACACGAACTCTGCTTTGGCTGCTGCTAATTACACAACACCTGTGTTAGCTGAGGGGCTGCATTACTGGAGAGCGAGAGCGAATGACAGCTATTTATGGGGACCGTATTCAAGCAACGGGTTTTTCTTTGTCGATACGGTTAAACCTGCAGATGTGAATGAACAGCTTACTGTTGAACCTACGGCCGTAACGGTTCAGTTCAATACCTTCTATGATGCCGAGCCTTCCTCGGGACATGCTGCTCGCACCTTCTATTTGCAAAAAGTGAACGCGGACGGCAGTGTGACGAATATTGATTTAAATGGTGACGGTAAAACGGAATACAGCATTCCTTTAGCACTTTCTAAGCAATCATACAAAGTTGCTGGGTTGATTTCTGGACAAGCATATCGTCTTACCGTAATCGATTATGACGTTGCCGGCAATGAAGGGCATTATGAATATATTTATTTCGTTACCAATCGACCTCCGACGGCTGACTTTGATTGGACGCCCAAACCTGTATATGAAGGAGATATGACAACTTTTCTATCCAATGTGACAGATGCTGATGGCAATACGCTTACGATTGCTTATGAGCTGACAAGTCCGCTTGGTGTGAAAAGCAGCTATTACTATACCGTTAATGGTCCAAACTATCCGGTAAAAGGGCCTTCACTAAGGTTAACAACGGTCGGACTTTGGAGTATGAAGCTCACGGTTAGCGACGGTATAGCTGAGCCGGTTAGCGTGACCAAAACGCTGCAGGTGCTGCCGCTTCAAGTCAATGGTTATGTACGACATACGGAGCTATGGGATAAGCATCGTAAGGCTTTCAATTTAAAACATTCAGGAGATGAGAATTCGCCGCGCGGTTATTCGGTATTTTGGGCAGGAGAGAAATTTATACTGGAGGCAGATACAACCCTTACAGGTACGGCTACAAAAGCGGTTCGGGTAGAGGTGCATATGCGTAATTACGAAGCGTCTCTAACTGCGTTAAACACAGGGCAAACCAGCTGGCAGGGTGAGCTTTGGGATGCCTCATTCACAAAGCTTGCTAAAGGCACCTTAACATTCACATTTTCTGCTTACTACAATAATGGCACAGTGAAAACGAAGTCAGTAGACATAACGATAGATGGGCAAACATTAGATATTGTTGGCGTACATCGCGTTCAATAGTGGAGCGGGTTACTAGGTCATTTGTAAGTAGAAAAGCTATAAAAACAGGCATGCTGCCATCGCAGCATGCCTGTTTTTTGTTTGAGATTAATGAGCACTAATCCTCGATAGCGGCTTTTTTGCTGTTGATCGCTTTAATTCGTTCAACATCAAACTTCGGTTGTCGATCATAAGTATAAAGCCCATTCACTTCTTGTTCCACGTCATAAAGCTGTGTATAACAGAACCCGAACATATTAGGATTCTCAAGAAGAGTACTGGTCAAGCCGTCATATCTTTCAATAAATTGCTCGACGCTTTGTGGACGATCCCCGTAGCCCCAGCTTTTCTCGTCGGACTGATTAGGATTCCACCAAATTCCGCCATACTCACTGACGAAATAAGGTTGGCCGTTATAGCTTTGTCTGTCGGGGAAGGATACCCACGCCTCGCCTTTCTCGGCAAACGGCTGATAACGTTCCCTGAATGTAACAGGATTCTGATCATAATCGTGGACGTCAAAAATGTCCGTTACAACATGGAAGTTGCCGCTTGTATCGATGACCGGACGCGTTGGATCAATAGCTTTAGTCGTCTCATAAACGACGCGAAGTACGTCATTATCTTGACGAGTGCCGCGCGATGAGTCCCAAGTTTCATTAAATGGGCACCATCCGATCAAGCTTGGATGGTTGAAGTCTCGTTCCACACCCTCAATCCATTCCGGTAGAAATTGAGCAAGGCTGGCAGCAGTTGATATATCGAGACCCCAGTTAGCATGCTCTCCCCATACCAAATATCCAAGCTTATCTGCCCAATATAGGAATCTAGGCTCGAACATTTTCTCATGCAATCTTGCACCGTTGAAACCAAGTGCGAGCGACATTTCAATATCTTGTTTTAAATCATCGTCAGTAGGTGCTGTATAAATGCCTTCAGGATAAAAGCCTTGATCAAGAACGAGCCGTTGGAATACGGATTTGCCATTAATACGGAACGCCTTGCCATCCAATTGAATGGAACGCAAACCGAAATATGAGGAAGCTGAGTCCAATACTTCGCCATCACGAATGAGTTCAAGCTCCAGATCATAAAGAACAGGTGAATCGGTGTTCCATAATTTGATTTGGGAGAGGGGCAGCGTTAATGAAACGGACATAGAGCCGGCGTTTGCCGTTTGCTTTCCTACCAACAGGCCATCGAGCAGCGCATTACAGCGGAACTCTACATCTTTTGTGTTTCCAGACAGCTTGGCAGTTACGTGCAGGCAGCTGTTCTCCGGGTCTGGAACGAAACGGCAGGATTCTATATATGTTTCCGACACATGCTCAAGCCAAACTGTTTGCCATATGCCAGTCGTGCGGGTATAGTCGCAGCCTTGTGAATGGTAGGTACCGCTCTGCTTGCCGCGCGGTTGTAAGCCAGAGCGAGTATCATCCTCGGCATATACGGTAACCACATTTTCACCTTGCTGCAGGGCATCTGTAATATTGAATGAGAAAGAGCTGTAACCGCCTCGATGCTTGCCTACATGTTTGCCATTAACCCAAACCTGAGCCTCGTAGTCTACCGCTCCAAAATGCAATAATGTATGTCCGCCGTTCCAGTTGTCAGGAAGCTTGAAGCTTCGTTTGTACCAAACGGCTGGAATGAAATCTGTATGCCCAATGCCTGACAGCCGGCTTTCTGGACAAAAGGGGACGATGATGCGTTGAGTTAGCTTTTGCTCGTCTTGGTTTAATCCGCGCGAGATACCGCTTTTTCCAGGGTCCATTTCGAATTGCCATTCACCATTTAAATTGAGCCATGACTCTCGAGTAAACTGAGGTCTTGGGTATTCAGGGCGAGGGATTTGCTGCTGTTCCATTTTTCATTCCTCCATTATATTAATTTAAAAGTTAATAATAAGTTCTTATATTATTGATTTTAATGAATATTTGACCGAATTGTCAATAAATAATTAATTTTAATCTTTTGTAATTAACTTATAAATTAATATAATGCCTGTTTAAAACACCAATCTAAAAGAAGATGGTAATAAATCGATACTATTAACTGATTAACGAAACTTAATAAAAATACTTAATAAAAATACTTAATAAAAATACTTAATAAAAATACTGAATAATAATACTGATCAATACTACTGAGTAACATTACTGAGTAACATTACTGATTAAAAATACTAATCATAGTTACAGCCATACAATAACCTAAGTAGCCGTATTAAACCTAAATGTAAGCAATTAATATTTTCCGAGAGGTATCGTGCAAAGAGAAATAAAGAGGGGGAAAAGGAGCTGATCATGCCGGATGAATATTATTTTAACGCAGTCCTGTTAATAAAAGCCTGCATCAGAGTTGATCTGCTGCAAGCTTTGAGAAAAAACTTTTTGTTTAGCAATGTTTAGCAATGCATAAAGATGCTACTGCCCGCTCTTAATCTTCGTGAAAAACGTGCTAATCGCGTAATATGCCGCGCCGCGCACAGCAGACTGCTCTTGAAGCTCTGCAAACAAGATTCGCATACGTTCGCGATGATACGAAAGTGTGCGCTGATCGACGGCAGCTTGTACGGCTGGCTGCAGCCACTGAGCAGCACGGCTCATACGGTTGCCAATAATGACAACGTCAGGATTAAATACGTTGACGATATTAGCAATGCCTGCGCCTAAATAATCGCCAATCGAGCGTATATGCGCGATAACGCGTTCATCTCCAGCTGTTGCAGCAAGCAGCAGATCCTCCAAGCTCTCAAAGCCTAACGATGCTGTACTCTCAAGCAAAGCGTTCTCCGAAGCATATAGCTCCCAACAGCCCCGATTGCCGCAGCTGCAAGGCTTGCCGTCATACTCAATCGAGAGATGGCCGAGCTCACCTGAGAATCCTGACGCGCCCTTATATAATTCCTTGTTCAAAATAATGCCTGTTCCAATACCAATCCCGACGCTGACATAAATTTGGTTGGCGATGCCTCGTCCTGCCCCGTATTTCTGCTCTCCTTGCGCGCCCGCATTCGCTTCATTGTCTATCGTAACGGGAAGGTTGAAACGCTCTTCGAGCTGCTGCTGCAGCTCAACTTGTCGCCATTTTAAGTTTGGGGCAAAAAGAATCGTGCCATTGTCATCCACGATACCTGGTACACCGACGCCGATTCCGACAATTCCGTATGAGCTCTCCGGCGCATCATTAATAAGCAGCTCAATACATGAAATTAACTGCCCAATTACATGATCGGCATCCTGCTGCTTCAGACTGCGCTGCTGCTCTGCAATCACATTGCCTTCGAGGTCTACGAGCAGGCCGCGAATATAATTGACACCCAGATCGATGCCGACAGCATAACCGGCCGTACCATTAAAGAGCAGCATGACAGGTTTGCGCCCGCCGCTGGATAGCCCGGGACCATTCTCAACGACGAGATGGGTGTCGATCAAATCCTGAACGAGACTGGAAACGGTTGCCTTATTTAATCCCGTGAACTCCGATATTTGAGCTCGAGAGAGCGGGGCATAACCAAGCACCGCTTCAAGCACGATGGCTGTATTTATTTTTTTGATGAGCGCTAAGTCGCCTGTTGGTTTCCTTTTCAAAAAAGAATGCCTCCGTCCAAATAAAAATATTTATTATTGTATCATGAAAAGCTTAATCTAGAGCCTACTAGATGGGGATGCGGATTTTGAGACATCTAAGCCAAATAAGTACTGCATTTATTTTAACACAAAAACTTAGTTTGTTTAATAGACAAACTAAGTGGAGGCATGTTATTCTTTATGTAAGCACTCTCATAAACTTCTAATCCATGAAGGAGGATTTTGATTACGATGACTTATTTTAAAAATATTAACACAATCCAATTTGAAGGTAAGGGCTCAGACAATCCGCTTGCATTCAAACATTACGATCCAAACCAAGTTATTATGGGCAAAACGATGGAAGAGCATCTTCGCTTCGCAGTTGCTTACTGGCATACATTTAATGCGAATGGTTCGGACCCATTCGGATCAGCTACTATGGTTCGCGGCTGGGATCAATATACAGGCCTTGACCGCTCGAAAGCGCGTGTTGAAGCTAACTTTGAATTCATGACTAAATTGAATATTCCTTTCTTTGCTTTCCACGATGTGGACATTGCACCTGAAGGAGAAACGCTGCAAGAAACGAACAAAAATCTTGATGTTATCGTAGCTTTATTGAAGGACAACATGAAATCCTCTGGTAAAAAGCTGCTTTGGAACACTGTTAATATGTTCACGAATCCGCGTTTTGTTCATGGCGCTGGCACAACTTGCAATGCTGACGTATATGCTTATGCTGGCGCGCAGCTCAAAAAAGGTCTTGAAGTGGGTAAAGAGCTTGGTGCTGAAAACTACGTTTTCTGGGGCGGCCGCGAAGGTTACGAAACGCTTCTTAACACGGACATGGGCTTTGAGCTTGACAACCTAGCACGCTTGTATCATATGGCAATCGCTTACGCGAAGGAAATTGGCTTCGATGCGCAATTCCTGATCGAGCCGAAACCAAAAGAGCCAACTAAACATCAGTACGACTATGACGCAGCAACAACGATTTCATTCCTGCAAAAATACGGCTTGAAGGATCATTTCAAACTTAACCTTGAAGCGAACCATGCTACGCTTGCTGGCCATACGTTCGAGCACGAGATTCGTACGGCAGCAATTAACGGCATGCTTGGATCGCTTGATGCGAACCAAGGCGACCTGCTTCTTGGCTGGGATACAGATGAATTCCCAACTGATCTATATTCAACTACACTAACGATGTTTGAAGTATTGAAAGCTGGCGGCATTGGCCGCGGCGGCGTTAACTTCGATGCGAAGGTTCGCCGTGCATCATTCGAAACGGATGATCTGTTCCTTGCTCACATCGCTGGTATGGACAGCTTCGCTTGGGGCTTGAAAGCAGCTGCCAAATTGACGGAAGAGAAAATTCTCGACAACATCGTTGACAACCGTTACCGCAGCTTTAAAGAGGGCATCGGCGCGGATATCGTTTCCGGCAAAGCAACGCTTGCTTCACTTGAGCAATATGCGCTTCAAAACAATCCAATTAAAAATGAGTCCGGACGTCAAGAACGAATCCGCCTTATCTTGAGCGAAGTTATTTTCAGCGTTTAAGTCGGGAGGACTCTGACAAATGAGCTATGTAATCGGTATAGATTTAGGAACGAGCGCCGTTAAAGTGCTGCTTGTTGACCGTGATGGCACGGTAGCTGGGGAAGTCTCCCGCAGCTACCCGCTGTTTCATGCTTACTCCGGGTGGAGCGAGCAGCGGGCAGATGATTGGGTAGAAGGTACAGTTGAGGCTTTGCGTGAATTGACATCAACAGCAGGCATCGATGCCCATTCAATTGAAGGGATTAGCTTCTCCGGCCAAATGCATGGACTTGTACTGCTGGACGGTGAAGGAAACCCTGTTCGCAACGCTATCTTATGGAATGATACACGTACAACGGGGCAATGCCGTGAAATCGAACGCACGCTTGGAGACAAGCTGCTTAGCATTACTCGCAATCCAGCTTTGGAGGGCTTTACGCTTCCAAAAATTTTATGGGTTCGCGAGAACGAGCCGGATGCCTTCGCCAAGGCAAAGCTGTTCCTTCTTCCGAAGGATTATCTTCGCTACCGCTTAACAGGCGAGCTTCATATGGATTACTCCGATGCGGCGGGAACGCTTCTTCTTGATGTGGCTGGCAAAGCATGGAGCGAAGAAGTGCTTGAAGCGTTTGGAATTCCGGCACAATTTTGTCCACCGCTTGTTGAGTCGCATGATCTCGTAGGTACGCTGCTGCCGCAGTATGCTGACAGCACGGGGCTGCCAAGCACGACGAAGGTGTTCGCGGGTGGAGCGGATAATGCATGCGGAGCGATTGGCTCAGGTATTTTATCCGAAGGGTTAACGCTTTGCAGCATTGGTACTTCCGGCGTTATTCTCTCTTACGAGAATGACAAGACAAAGGATTTTGCAGGCAAGGTGCATTTCTTTAATCACGGCAAAGAGGACTCGTTTTATGCAATGGGAGTTACGCTTGCTGCTGGCTACAGCTTAAGCTGGTTTAAGAAAACATTCGCTCCGAATGAATCCTTTGATCAGTTGCTCGAAGGTGTAGGTGCAGTGAAGCCGGGCGCTGGCGGACTAGTGTTCACGCCATATCTCGTTGGCGAACGTACTCCACATGCAGATCCGCTCATTCGTGCAAGCTTTATCGGCGTTGACGGATCACATGAACGCATTCATTTTGCTCGTGCGGTTATGGAAGGCATTACTTTCTCGCTTAATGAGTCAGTCGATATGTTTAGACGCGCCGGCAAGACGGTCGATACGATCATTTCGATCGGCGGCGGCGCGCAGAACCCAGTATGGCTGCAAATGCAGGCTAATATTTTCGATGCTAAGGTTGTCGCGTTAGAGAATGAGCAAGGACCTGGTTTAGGCGCTGCGATGCTAGCTGCATATGGTGCAGGCTGGTTCGATAGCTTGGAGTCCTGTGCAAATAAATTCGTTAAGCATGCAGATTCGTATTCGCCGCAGCCTGAAGCGGTTGCTGCTTATGCAGGCATTTTCAAAGTGTACCAGCAGGTTTATGAACAAACAAAAGGCTTAAATGAGGCGCTAGCGCCTTATCGCGGCTAGTCGTACACAATAGAAGGGACTGTTATCCTCGATTTGAGGGTGACGGTCCTTTCTTTTTTTTTTGGCCAATGCTTCAGAAAAGTGCCTTTTATTAAAACATTTAAACTAACATTCATGAATGAGAGCAATGGTTCTTTAGTTGAAGGGAATGAGTCTTTAAGCCCTATTACAATAAAAAAATAAATCTTTAGTCCTATTACCATTATAAGTTATACTATTTTGTAAAGATTGATAGATTAGTGATTGCCAACTCTTGAGGAGGATATCCCTATGAAACGAAGCATGCGCATGACCGTAAGCAGAAAGTTAACCGTTTCCTTCTTGAGTATTTTAATTATTTTGTTATTAAATGGGTTATTAGTATTTAGTATGACTGAGAATATGAATAAGCAAGCAGCGGTGATATCCGAAACATGGATGCCCAATATTGAAACGATCCATCGAATCAATTATTTAACAGAGCATTTATTTACGTTGCAGCTTAAAGCTGCGACGACCGAAGAGCCGCTTAAGAAGGAAATGCTGGCAGCCGATGGGGAAGTTACGATCAGCTCCATCGACGAGCTGTTCAAGACATATAGCGCAAACCGTTACAAGGAAGAGGATATGAACTTTTCACAATCGTTGAATAACGAATGGAAGTCATATATCGAAATCTACAAAAAAGTGATGCTCGCAGCTGCGCAGCCCAGCAATGAAGAAATTTTAGATGCAGCTTTGGCAGAGTCCGAGCAGTCGTTCAAGGCGATGCAGACCTTTACAGATACGCTCATTCGGCTTAATCGTGAAGGAGCAGATAGAGCGGTAAACGTTAGCGGGGATATACATAATCAGAACAACATTGAGATCATTAGCGGTCTTGCAGCGGCAACGGTACTTGTCGGATTTCTTATCTGGTACGTTCGCAGAGCGATCGCCATTCCGATTCAGAAAACGGCGCAAGTCCTTTCGGAGGTAGCCCAAGGAAATTTATCCGCTATTGTCCCGAAAGTGAAAAATCGTGATGAAATTGGAGATATGGTCAGTGCTTCCGCTGAAATGCTTGCCTCTCTCCGTTCTGCCATTACGAGCGTACAGCATGCTTCGATGAACATAACCGCTTCATCAGAAGAGATGCTGGCTATTTCAGAGCAAAATCGCAACTCGGCGCAGCATGCAATGAACAGTTTTCGAGAGGTAGCCGCAGGCTCGCAGGAGCAACTGCATAGCTTTCTAGATATAAGCCGCGCCTCAGAAGAAATGGCTCTTGGTGTACAGCAGATTGCAGCAGCAAGTTCCTATGTATCTGAACTGTCAGTCGCTGCGGTAGATCGTTCACGGACGGGCGGCGAGTTAATTGAGACGGTGGTTAACAAGATGACGTTGATTGATATGGCAGTACGCCAGTCAGCTGAGCAAGTACAGCAGCTCGCAGCGCATACCCGAAATATTGGAGCCATATCTGAGCTGATTGGAAATATTTCAAAGCAGACAAATCTGCTGGCGCTGAACGCTGCGATTGAGGCGGCAAGAGCGGGAGAGCATGGAAGGGGCTTCGCGGTTGTAGCGGAAGAAGTGCGCAAGCTCTCTACACAGTCAGCGGAATCTGTTGTAAAAATTCAGGATTTGATCAATGAAATTCAGAATGATACAGAAACTGCCGTGAAGGCGATGAGAATGAGTGAAGCTGAATCGATAGAAGGACTGGCGAGCATAACAGATGCAGGAGATGCATTCATTCAAATCGCACATGCTTCAAGAGATGTGCTTGAAAAAATTCAGGAGGCAGCGACCTCCTCGGAGCAGCTGGCAGCAAGTGCACGGGAGGTCAATTCATCCATTTCCCAAATGACAGGAATTGCCTCTAGAACCTCCGCTATTGCCGGCGAAGTTTCTGCATCCTCGGAAGTGCAGTATGCGTCAGCAGAGGAAATATCATCATCAGCTAACGGCTTGAGTGTAATTGCAATGGAAATGAACGAAGTGGCTCAAAAATTCAAGCTGTAAATAAAACGTGGAGCAGCTATTATCGTTTATAGCTGCTCCATATCATTTCGGGTCTAACACCCAGCTCTCCGGCGATCAATTCTGCCGTTAGACGCTGGGGCTTTTTTATTTTCCCATTGCGTATTTTGGAAATGGTCGTAAGAGAGATAAGCGTTGACTGAGCGAGAGAAGTGACGGATATATTTTTACTGAGCATAAGCATACGAAGCTTGTAGGAGGGGTCCTCATCCTGATTATTCATATGAAGGCTGGTTAATATGACAACAAAGTTTTTTAAGGACCGATTGCCATTGTAAAACGGCTGAACAACCGCATCAGCATTATAGCAACGATCCCCAAGCTTAAGATGGAAGTCCACGGATTCAGCTGTTCGGTTGTTTTTCGCATATTCTAATACTCGCTTAAGCTTGCTTCGTTCATGGTCTGGAACAAGCTCAAATATGGATTTGTTTAAATAGGAAGAGGACGGCTGCTGCACTGGAGCGTAATAATGCTTAAAGCTCATAATGTTATAGCGCTCATTCACAACGGTAGATACCATTATTTTATGATGCAAAATATATTCGTCAATCCATTTGGCTTCCCGTAAATCCTTGCAAATGATGACATAAACAATGCGGTCTTCGAGCTGGAGCTTGCGGCAGGACAAACGTATATCTGCAGGAGTCGATGACTTCGTGACAAGCTTGCATTCAAGAAGCGGTGATAGGGCTTGCTCATCAGCAAGTTGATGTACGGCTTCATCAAAGGAGAGAGTTGTCTCATCCGTCGATATAATAGTAGATGGATCGAGGAGCATAAGATCTGATTTCTTAAAACCGGAAAAAGCTGCAAAAGCTTGATTGACGTCTACAATAGACCAACGGGATTCGTCCCACTCGACGATAAGCATAGGATCTGAAAGTAAATAAAATAAATGGTTCATCGATGACATCCTCCTTATCAATAGCCTAGCTGCACATTTATGTAATGATTATGTCATAAAACATAACATAATAAAATAGTTATTTGTAATTATATATCATGACGCCTTTCCGTATTCTTTTTTTACATGATTTTGTATGAATAGGGTATGTTAAACAAAACGTTAGAAAGGATGATCGCTATTGTCTACGAACTCAGCCTTATTGTTTGATTTTAACGATGCTCAAAGTGCAGCTCTTGCTTGCGAGACGCTGAGGGAGCTCGGATATGAGACGGTTCTTCATGAAGGCAGCAGCATGCATGTACATTTAGAAGGAAGCGATCTAACTTCAGCACTCGAAATTGCACAATCACATGGGGGGCAGCTCGTCGAGCAAGCGAATATCGATGCGAACGCAGTTACCGGCACTGCATACTCGCTTGATGCGATTGCAATTCCGGCACATCTTGTGAATGAGGACTGGGCTGCAACCGATGGACAAGGCAATGATGCTGAGGAGCTGCACAATCGGGATGAAGCTGCGGATTATTCCGAGGAATTTCTTCCTGATCCCGGGACGTATGATCATTTTTCAGGGGATGTTCGAATTTAGACGTACTTCATGTACATAATTGCATTAAAAAAGGCTGTCTCAACGTTTAACGACGTTTGACAGCCTTTTTATATCCTTACTGAATGACAGCATGAAGTCCTGCCGTATAACCTGTGGAGAAAGCCGCAGTAATGTTGTAGCCTCCGGTGTAGCCATGAATATCCAATATTTCTCCGCAAAAAAACAAACCGCTCATGAGCTTGGATTGCATCGTCTTTGGATCGACTTCTTTTAACTGAATGCCTCCGCCGGTTACGAAAGCATCTTCAATGGATAAGGAGCCATACACTCTAATCGGAAAATGTTTGATCAGCAGCGAAAGGGCTATCCAGTCCTGTTTTGGAATATTGTCATAAGTAAGGGTATCCGGCAATCCAGCCTTTTGAAGCAAAATTGGTATCATTTTTTCCGGCAAATAACCTTTAAGGACATTTTTAATCGTTTTTTTCGGTTCAAGCTCGGAGAGTTTCAATGTTTCCTTATAGACCTCGTCTTTGCTTTTATCAGGCACTAAGTCAATCGCAACCTCAATATTGCCCGTCTTAAATTGCTTAAGAGCTTTCACTACAAATTGACTGCATCTTAGCACAATAGGTCCGGAAATACCGAAATGCGTAAATAGCATATCGCCTTGATGCTCAATAATCTGCTTCCCTTTTGGGTTCCAAACCGACAGCGCAACGTCCCTCAGAGATAGTCCTTGCAGCTCCTTGCTTACAATGAATGGCTCATTTGACGTAAGCGGAACCTCAGTTGGAAAAAGCTCAGTTATCGTATGTCCGGCTTTTTCTGCCCATGCATAACCGTCGCCGGTTGAGCCGGTCTGGGGCACGGACTTGCCGCCGGAAGCTACGATGACACTGCGGGCACGGAATGTTTCACCAGCTTTTGTACGCACGCCTGTGACCCTTCCATTGTCATACATGATATGATCGACAGGAGCGTTCAGTATGATTTTGACACCTTGTTTGCGTACTTGGTTAACAAGCGTATCTACCACCGTTTTAGCTCTATCTGATACGGGAAACATGCGCCCGTTATCCTCTTCCTTTAAAGCAATGCCAAGGTTCTCAAAAAAGGCGATAATATCCTTGTTGTTGAAATTAGAGAATGTACTGTGAAGAAAACGCCCATTACCGGGAATATGCTTGATCAGCTCATCCAGTTCTTTATTATTCGTTACATTGCATCGGCCGCCGCCGGATATGCCGAGTTTGCGTCCTAATTTATCGCCTTTGTCTAGGAGAAGCACTTTAGCGCCTTCCTTGCTTGCAGCAATACCCGCCATTAGTCCCGCGGAGCCTCCACCAATTACAATTGCATCATATTGCATCGCTTTCCACCTGCTATATTATTAGTAGTATTATAATACCACAAAAGAAAGGCGGCGTTTGAATGCTGCGAGATGAATGGGTCATAACTGGCGCTAAGGGCTCGCAAATATTTTTGCGGGAATGGACGTCAGAAACGTTAGAGACGTTAGAGACAAAAGCTGTTGTCTGTCTCGTACACGGGATGGGGGAGCATGGCGATCGTTATGGACATGTAGCAGCTCAGCTTACTGCTGCTGGCTTTGTACTTATAGCGCTGGATCAGCAAGGCCATGGCCGCTCTTCAGGCAAACGGGGGCATCTGCATTCACTTGGCGCAGCTGTAAGCGATGCAGCGCTTATGATTGAAGAGGCTGGCAAACGGCACCCTGGAACGCCGGTCTTCTTATACGGCCACAGTATGGGAGGCAATGTGGCGCTTAATTGTGCGCTGCGACTTCAGCCTCCAATTCGCGGACTCATACTGACAAGCCCTTGGCTTAGGCTTGCATTCAAACCGCATCCAGCTGTGGAGTGGTTTGGACGCAAATTGGCAGCGGTTGTCCCGACGATGCACCAATCTACAGGCTTAAATCCTGCCGATTTATTTCGTCCTGGCTATGACCTTGCTGCGCCAATCGTGGAAGATCCGTTATGTCATACCAAAATTACACTCCAAACCTATATGGAGATTACCGCTGCCGGCGAGTGGGCGATCGCTCATGCATCCAGCCTGCAGGTACCGCTGCTGCTTATGCACGGCACTTCAGATCGCGTAACATCCTTTGAAGCAAGCGCGCTTGTTGCTGAGCGAATCGGAGACCAATGTTCTTTTAGACGCTGGGATGGCGGGTATCATGAGTTGCACAATGACGTGGAGGGGAAAGAGGCTGTTCAAGAGCTAATTGATTGGTTAGAAGAACAATTGTAAATAGAGGTATTTTATGTTTTAATCGGATTAATAGATGGATTCAAATACAAAGCTATTTTACGTAAAAAACATAATATGGAATAGATTCAGAGCGTAGTAGGGGGATCGGACGTGACGTCTGTGTTAAAGGAATTGCTCTTACAATTCATTGTGTCCTTATTGCCTGTTTTCGCCTTTCAGCTTTGGTACGACAAAGACCAGAGATGGAAGGGAATACCTATTTTTATGAGCCTATTTTGCGGTGGATCGATGGTATTGTGTATGGTGACTGCTCCTGATTTATTAGGTTATGAAGTCGATTTTCGTCTCATTCCTTATGTAATAGGTTCTCTCTATGGAGGCGTACCTACATTAGCCGTCTTAACCGTCATCTACATTGCAGTAAGAGTATCTATGCTCGAAGGCAGCTTGGAAGTCATTAACTTTATTATTTTTGTCATTGGTTTTGTCCCGCTGATGTTGTATGCGATTCCATCTTTCCAGCGTACCTCTGTTTTAGGCAAAGAACAGAAAAAACGCAGGGGCTTAGTGATCATGTCCATTTTGATTCTATACTACATTATTTCCGTTACTGGAATTATGTTATTTAATGGTATTTGGTGGTCGAATGTGATGATTTACGTGCAGTTGATCTCTGTTTGTGCATCATTAATGGCAACCTGGCTCTCTATCTTTATGATCGAAAATGTTAAAGAGAAGCAGCAGCTCTATGATGAAGTGAAACGAATGTCGGTTAATTATAGCAATGAAGTGGAGAAGCTTCAGCAATTTATAGATGAGACTTCATTTGGGGTAGTCATTGTTGATCGTGAAGGGAAAATCACACATTTTAATGATATAGCCAAAACAGTTCTCAGTCTTCCTTCAAAGGATTCGGAAGTGAAGGATTTGCTGGGCGTCGCCTTCCCGCTTATTTTTCAGGACGGACATGGCGATGTCTGCATAAAGCTGCTTTCTCAGGCGTTAAACGGCAGGAAGAACACACTCGTTCCGTACGTTAGCGGCGATAAAATGCTTCTTTTGTCGACGATTTCGATGCGTACATCGGTTAATGCTGAAAATGCAGGCGCATCACTTATCGTTCAGGATGTAACGGAGCTTCGTCAACTGCAGAGTGAGGTTGGGCGAATGGAACGATTAAGCCTGATAGGTCAAATGGCAGCAAGCATCACTCATGAAATTCGCAATCCGATGGCGGTTATTCGCGGCTTTGTCCAATTGATTCAGGAGCGCAGTCCAAAAAATCAAGAGGAATACTTTCAGATTGTGATCGATGAGCTGGATCGTGCGAATATGATTATTAGTGATTTTCTATCGCTTGCTCAAAATAGGGAACTAGCCATGGAGCTGACTTCGCTGCATGATGTTGTTAATGAACTTATACCGCTGCTTAGTGCGGATGCGAATTTGCGAGGCCAATCTATTGAAGTGAGCCTTTGCGAAGATATTCCTTTAATTATGATGAACGACAGAGAGATTAAGCAGCTTTTTCTTAATATTGCCCGTAACGGAATGGAAGCTATGGACAATAAGGGCTCATTACATATTAGTACTCGTAATAATGGGAATAAAATTGAGCTGCGGATTGCCGATCAGGGTGTCGGTATACCTCCAGAGCAAATGCAGCATTTGTTCGAGCCTTTTTTCTCGACGAAAACGCAAGGAACAGGGCTTGGCCTTCCGTTATGCTTAAGCATCGCTGAGCGCCATAATGGCCGAATTGACGTAGAGTCGAAGGAAGGTGAGGGTACAGCATTTATCGTTACTTTCACAGTGCCGGAGGAACGCGCGAGTTGAATGAAGGAGCATATTAGAGTGGAAATGGAAATACGTAAGTTGTTAGCAAACGAACTACCCCCAATGGAACTGCTCTTGTTAGCAGATCCTTCGATTAAGCTCGTAGAAGAATACATAAAACGCGGGGAAGTTTTTGTAGGTGTTATAAGCAATGAAATTATTGCAGTATTTGTACTGCTGCCAACAAGGCCCGAGACTGTCGAGATCGTAAATGTAGCAGTAGCGGAGCCAGAGCAAGGTCAAGGGCTTGGAAAGCAAATGGTACTTTATGCGATTTCATATGCAAAGCTTCTAGGCTACAAAACGATTGAAATTGGAACGGGCAATTCAGGGGTCAGCCAGCTTGCATTGTATCAGAAATGCGGCTTTCGAATGACGAGTATTGACCGTGACTTCTTTGTTAGACATTATCCGGAAGCGATTTATGAGAACGGAATACAGGTTGTTGATATGGTTCGTTTATCACAGGATTTATAAGGAAAGCGCCAGCTGAGCATACTACCTCTGAAAGATAACCGGCAATTGCGGTTACATTTTATGACGAGAGGAGCGCTCACAATGACGCAGCATAATGAGGAAAAAGATCGTTCGACTGAGCAAGCGAAGCAGGCTAAAAATAATACGGCTGCTGACAGCAAATCACCCGAATCCGCTGGTTTTGACAAAAAGCTTGATGGACCTAATCGTCCTTCAATTTAGCGCGGAGGTGTTCATATGCCAGATCATGAGCACAAGAATGAAGATGAAATGCTTAAAGATGATCCCGCATTAGATCCTTTTGAAATCGAATTTCTGCCTCAGTTTCGCGAAGGGCGAGGAAATCGTGCGCCGTTTGTGAACTCACACGGCATCGTTATAGGCGATCATGAATATGAGTCTCCGGATTCACCATTGTCGCAGTGGAGCGAGGAAACAGATCCAGCTGTGATGGCTGGCGATGAATGGGTGCATCCTTTTAAGGATGTAGGTTTTTTAACCGCTGAAAATCGGGATATTTTTGAGGAGGGCCTTCAGCCGCAAGGAGGCATATTTACTCATCCTGACAAAAATGCGGCATATGGTTTGGACAAGCCGAAAGACGCTCCTGTTTAAGCTGAAAAAGAACAGCCGGAGTGCGAGCGCTCCGGTTGCTTTATTTTGACTACGGAAGGTATAATAGTAGCTAAAATAAAGTAATTAAAGGAGTGTGTTTCGATGTCGATGTCATTCGAACGATACATGTTAGATATGGTGCAGCCTATGAGAGACGATCTTACTCGAATTGGTATTCAGGAGCTTCGCACACCTGAAGAAGTAGAAGAAAAATTGCCAAATGCAAAAGGTACGGCGCTTGTTGTTATTAATTCCGTTTGCGGATGTGCAGCAGGTCAATGTCGTCCAGGCGTGGCTGATGCGCTTCAACACGATATTACTCCTGATCATTTATACACTGTATTTGCAGGACAAGATAAAGAAGCAACAGCAAAAGCTCGTGAGTTTTTCGCTCCATATCCGCCATCTTCCCCTTCAATCGCTTTGTTGAAGGATGGAGAGCTAGTACACTTTATCGAGCGCCACCAGATCGAAAATCGTTCCGCATCGGATATTGCAGCCGATCTGACAGACGCTTTCGATCGGTTTTGCCGCTAATTAGGAAGGTAACTATGAGCTTACAACAATCCATTATTCAAAGACTTGGCGTTAAGCCGCAAATCGATCCGGAGCAGGAAATTCGCAAACGGGTTGATTTCTTGAAGGAATACGTAACGAACTCGGGAACAACGGGTTTGCTTATTGCGATTAGCGGCGGAATTGACAGCGCAGTCGCAGCGGGTCTTTGCAAGCGGGCAACAGATGAGCTTAGCGCTGAAACAGGCCGCGAGTATATGACGCTTGGCGTATTTCAGCCTTATGGCGAGCAATCCGATATTGCGGATAGTTATGCAGTAGCGGAAGCGTTCCAGCTAAAGCACCGCGCGGAGACGAATATTGAAGAAGCTGTGGATGAAATCGCGATTGAAGTAGAGCATAGCTTTAAGTCGTTAGGCATTCCGCGTCATTTGAGCCGCGGCGGCAAAGGCAACGTGAAAGCAAGAACGCGGATGGTTATGCAATACGCGCTTGCATTCGACCTTAATCTGTTAGTCGTTGGTACAGATCATGCATCTGAAGCGATTACAGGCTTTTACACGAAATGGGGCGACGGAGCGGTAGATGTTACTCCGCTTAGTACGCTCAACAAACGGCAGGTTCGTGAGCTGGCCTCTCATATCGGCGTACCGCAAAGCGTGCTCGACAAAGCGCCAACGGCAGGCCTATGGGACGGACAAACCGACGAGGGCGAGCTAGGCATCACTTACGGTGATAACAGCGACTATCTTGAAGGCAAGTCCATTAGCGAAGAGGCTCGCGAGAAGCTTGAAAAGCAATATTTGAAAACCGAGCATAAGCGCTCCCCGATTCCGGGTATTTAATGAGCTGCCTTAAGCTTCGAGCAATACAAAGACTGTCCCTTGAACCGAGAAATCGGCAGGGGACAGTCTTTTTTTGTTGCAGTGGACTAGCATTTGAATAGCTAAGCGGACGCCAATGATGGAGGAGAAACGGATGGGAGATAGAATATAGTAGTTGTGAAAGGAGCTAAATGCCATGAATAATACGAAGTTAATCCTTGTTGAAGGATTGCCCGGATCAGGAAAAACGAGTACGGCACGTTTTGTGAAACAGCTATTAGATGAACAGAATATTGCCAGTCGCTTGTTTTTGGAGGGGGATTTGGAGCACCCGGCCGATTATGATTCCGCCGCTTATTTTACAGAAGAACAATATAAGCAAATGCTGCAAAAGTATACGGAGCAACAGCAGTTAATCATTAAGCATTCCGAAGCTAAGGCGGACGGGTATATCGTTTATTACGGGAAGCTGCTAAAGGAAACAGATTCGATTAATAGTGAATATTTCGGGGATTATGATGTATATAACCTCCCTTTGGAGAGGCATCAGCAGCTCATTATTGAAAAGTGGAGCGATTTTTCGAGACAGGCTATTAACGGGGATGAAGTGTACATATTGGAATGCTGTTTTTTGCAAAATCCGTTAACCGTCATGCTTGTACGAGACAATTGTTCCGAGGTTGAAATAACGACCTACATTCATGAACTGAACCGCTTGATTAAGCAGCTAAATCCGGTGTTGTTCTATTTGTATCAGGATGACTTTAAACATGCATTTCCTGCAATAATTGCTGAACGGCCAACAGAATGGCTAAACTTTATTACTTGGTATTACACGGAGCAGGGCTACGGCAAAAGTAAAGGGCTCAAGGGAACTCAAGGTCTTCTCGAGGTGCTTGAGCTGCGAAAGGCCTATGAATTAGCGATACTAAACGAGCTGCCGATCGATAAAATGCTGTTTAATAAAAGCAGCTTGGACTGGGTCAAGATCCACAGCCAAATCCAAAGCGATCTGCAAAATCGTTTAAGCAGGTGATTTTCAAATGAAACCGAGAATACGATACGCGATTGCGGTTGTTATAACGATGGTGCTTGGCTATAGCTCAAGGAGCTTTGCAGATTCACTGCCTGAGTTTGCTGCAGAGCATTTTGGCGATGCGCTTTGGGCATGTATGATTTATTATGGCTTCCGTACTATAGTTGTGCACAAAAACTTGTTTTGGGCTGCTGGCGCTAGCCTCATCTTTTGTTTTGGCATCGAGTTTAGTCAGCTCTACCAGGCAGATTGGATCAATGAGATTCGCAGGACGTTTATTGGAGCTTTAGTGCTCGGGAGCGGTTTTTTGACCGTGGATTTGATCAGGTACAGCGTAGGCATTATGTTTGCCATAGTTGTTGATCGATATTTTATTTTTAAAAAATAAGAAGACCCTTCCACCGAAATGCGGCGGAAGGGTTTTTGATTTATGATTCAACTTGACGTACAACTGTCCAGCTCTCAGCAGCAGGCTTTAGCACAAATTTAAATAGGTGTTCTCCAGATTTCTCAATAACAACCATAATACCATCTTGAACAGGTACGATATGATGAATTTCTCCACCCGGTACAAGTTCGGCTGCCAGCGGCGTCAAGATGGGAATGAGAGATTCCTCGAGCCAGCACCTTTCTTGATACCATTGTGGCGGTGGTAAATCTGAAGGATAACCATCAATAGGTGCTTCAAGCTCAAGAGCCATTTTTAGGGGATCGGTGGAAAGCTTACGGCCGGCACCTATCGCTGCTACGAATCGCAAGCACAGCTCAATGGTACGAAGAATTTCTTCATCACACACCGAGCCATTTGCATAACGAATTTCCACCGTGCCTATATCAAACCAAGCCGCTGTGTTTATTCCACAACGATGAGATTGCGGACGACCTTCATGGAGAACGGCTTCATCGCTTGGATTTTTAATATAGCTCTCTCGCATGTCCGGAGTAACGGGCGGGCAGAACAGCAGTCGGTGCTCGCTCGTATTCAATAACGCTTGGATCGTTTGTTGATATTCCAGTGCGGCGTCTATAAGCGGGAGGACAGCATCTTCTCCCCACGGTTCGAGACCGATATGAACATGGAGTCTGCAGCTCCAATTGGCTGTTGCTCCTTGTTCCCTCAGCCTGTTTAACATGATTTGAATTTGCTCACGCTCTTCCCACAAGATCGGAGGCGGCTTAAGCTCACTGCCTGATTCCATACCTTCTGCATCAATTTGCCGCTCATCCAAAGAAATAACCCAACCAGGCAGCAGCTCCAAGCTTTCTGGATTTCCGCCTACAAACTCAATTTCCACGCCGAAGCGCAGCTCTTTCCAATCAACGATTTTTGGCCACATTGCCATCATCCTCTCCATTTATATAAGCTTCACCATGTAAAGAGAGGAGTTGAGGCGGACCACGAGATTAACGAGGGATTTTTTTTCTGAACATAAAATGTCCTCCTTATTCGAAAAAATGATTGTAGTTTTGAACTAAAAAAATAATGAAGAGGTATCTCTTATTATTCAAATTATATATGATTAGAAGAAAAAAGGTAAATTGAGGAGATTCGTATTATGAGCTTTACAGCTAAGCAAAAAGAGATTATTCAAAAAATAGCAATTGCAGCCCATAACCAGCCATTATTAAGCAGCGGTTTATGGTTCCACCACGATTTACGCGATAACTTTTATTATGCGTCCTATTTGTTTGCAGCTGCAGTTGATAACTCAGAACAGCTGCCGTTCGAGAGAGAGGCTGCTAAACGAACTGCGGAATCTGTGCTTCTAGAGGTGCTCACGCTGCAAGATCAGGATGTAGAAAGCGATACTTATGGACATTGGCCGCTTAGACTAGAGGATGTTCCGAAGGACTCCAAGCCAAATACGTTGCCCGTGGAGCTGATGGGGAGCTTGATGGCATTTTTTGCGAGACGCTATAGGACGTTTTTTGACGAACAGCTAGTCCAAGCATTCGATACTGCCCTTATCCATATTTATCGAAGCGGCTTCTTCCATCATAAAAATGTATTTGGTCATCACGATGCAAAATATACAGCTGCAAAGCTGATTTTTGGACAGATGTTTGCCGATGCTGATTTGCTGGAGGATGGTCGCAGCAATCTTCAGCTTACATTAGCCCATATCCGCAAGTATGGCATGTCCGAATACAACAGCTTGCCTTGGTTCTGGCATTGGGTGCAGGCATTCACTTGTGCTTGGTACGAAATAGAGGACGCAGCCATTAAACAAGAGCTCGCCGATATGCTTGATTTTCTCTGGAATGAGCGAGCTGCATTCTACTTGAAAGGCGCCTTTGTCGGCGCTCATTGCCGCGGTCAGAAGCATGACATTCCGCTTGATAGCAATGTTCTGCATGATTATGTGCAATTCGGTGATTTCGAGCTTCCAGAGCAAATGCCGCGGACGGAGTATGCAGGATTTTTATTTTACGAGGCGCCTGAAACAGCTCGTCGTACGGCGCTTAATCGAAGTGAGCCAACTGAGGTGAAAAAGGCGATTACGAAGCTTACGGATGAAGGAACAAGCATGCTTCACAGCTATGCTTACATTACTTCGGATTTTGCAGCGGGCGGAATGTGGGAGCGATTCTCGGAGTTTGACAATGAGCAGCATCGCTGGGATATTTCTTTGCCATTGGGACTGCAAAACGGCGTGAATCAACTCTACTTCTTCCATCCGGCAGAGGCGAATGCGGTTGAAGATTTGCGGCATCAAACCGAGTTTACGGAAGTTCTCTATTATAAAAACACAATAATGGCTTTATATCCGATTCCTTCTGACAAAGACAATACGATTATCGGGTTATTGCCATGTATGGATTGGCTGCAAGAGCCGGGCATGCTTGTTGGTCAGACAGAGAATGTGTTTTTGGCGATTTATGTCATGCAGCCTTATGATCTGGAACATCGTTCGGATCGCTCTATCGTGACAAGCAAAGGCTCAGAAAACGGTGTAATTGTCGAAGTAATCAGCCGTTACGATGCGTTGAAGAAAGGCATAAGCAGCTATGAGGCATTTGTGGAACAGGCAAAAAACAATAGGCCAGCTTGGTCTGCTGAGGAAAGGCTTAGTGTGAAGTATGTGAGCCATGATAAAAGCGTACTTGAGCTAAATGTGGATGGAACAGGCAGCATTGAAAAATTGATCAATGGCCTTTCGGTTGATTTTAGTGAATATAGAATTTAAACGAGTTGCGTATTGTTAAAGACGGAAGGCAAGCTTCATTTTCCATAATTGCATAGTCATGATTCACATATCTTTCACCACTATATAGCTCTAACGAGTCATGTGATACAGCTCCCCCATTGATACAATTTGGACAGTGAATCCAAATCGATGGGGGTATTTTTATGAAGCTTAAGAAAAAAATCGCAGGTGTCGCACTGGCAGCTGTGTTGACATTAGGAGCGGCGGCTCCAGTATTCGCGCATGACGGTTGGTCTCAGACGAGTGCACCAATCGTAGCGCCGGGTCAAGTTTCCTATGTTGAGCTTATGTATGGAAACCACTCCAACGAGCACAAGAGCTACCGCTTGGAAGGACAGTGGGGCAGCACTTCAAAAGTATATGTGACTACGCCGGCAGGGCAAAAGTCAGATATTACAGGCACTCGTTTCTATACTGGAGAGCCGGCTACGGAAACAACGCCAGCACTAAATAATTACTTTGTTGCGTCATTTAAATCAAATGTTCCAGGCGCGTACATTATATCAACCGAAGCAGACAGCGTGTACAAAGGTGCAGACGCTGCTACTCGTACGCTGCGCAGTGCCAAATCATTCGTAGCGATTAGCGATATTCCTGTCATTGAGCGGGTTAAAGCACTTACAGGTTTCTCAAAGGAAGTAAGCCCGGATAGAGCGGAGCTCATCCCTTTGTTCAATCCTGCTGCAGTTACACCGGGTGAAAAAGTGTCGATTGAGCTGCTTCTAAAGGGAAAACCGCTTACCAACACATCGGTTGATATTATTCGTCGAAGCAATTCTGAAGCAGTGGAGCTGAAGACCGATGATAAGGGCGTGGTTTCATTTACGACGGGTGCTGCCGATTATTACTTAGTACGTGCGAAGCCAAGCACTACGGAAGCTAAGGAAGGCGAATACAGCGCAACAAATTACGAAGCTACAATGACTTTCACGGTTCAAAATAAATCAGTGAAGCTCCCAGGCAGCGCCGTGTCTGCTAAACCACATATTTACGTAAACGGAAACGTAGTAGCTGTAAGCAGCTTGACCGTTTCAAATGGTACGACGAAAGTAGATGCAGCGTTTATTAAGCAATACGTAGACGCAGCATATAATGGCACAGGTGCAGTAACCCTTCGTTCCGCAGCTGAGGCAGCTGGTGCTTCTGTTGAATACTTCCCTGCCGTAGGCGGTAATCAAGCAGCTGTCGCCATTTACACGAAATAAGGATTGCAGATGAAAAAAATAAGATTGATAGTTGCAATAGTAATAATATGGGCATGCCTGCCGAGCTTCGTCTCGGCGCATGCCTATATTGCGCAATCGACACCTTATGGGGATGCGGAGCTGGCGGAAGCTCCGCCCGCCATTCGAATAAAATTTACAGAGAAAATCGATACGAAGCTAAGTAATATTTCACTAAAAAGCAGTAGCGGCACTGACATTACTGGCAAGTTAAGCAGTGATGATGAGCTTACGCTTGTTTATACCATTCCTAAACTGGATAAGGGCATTTATGAAGTAAGCTGGCAGGTGTTATCGCTTGATTCTCATATAACAGACGGTTCCTTTAAATTTGCGGTAGGCGTGAAGCTTGAGGCTGTGAAACCGGATGATACGGTTTCACTGGACGGTGCTTCTGCTGGTAATACAGGGAACAGCTCTGGAAATGAAGCAAAAGTGACTGACAAGCCAGTAATTACAAAGAGTCCAGAGCCCACCAATAAACCTAAGCCTACAAAGAAGCCGGATATAACGCCTACGCCATCTACATCGCCCACTCCGACTGCAAAGTCTATAGAAGTCAGTGAAGGGACGGTCGCTACCCCGTCTCCCACGATTTCAAGCAGTGAAGAGGTGGTGACAGCGGAGCCGGATTCAAATACAAATACAAAAGATGTTGATGCGGATGCTGTGGAAGATGATAATGCTGCCCCGCTGATCGAACAGGATACGGCTAATGATCACAGCAGCCATAGCAATCACAGCGGCGACAGCAGCGCTGGAGAGGCCGAGCACGATCATGCAGGTGGCCAAGGCTTCATGGTGCTGATGCGCATACTCGATATTTTGACGGCGGTTGTTCTCGCTGGAATACAGTTCTTCCGATATGCCATCTGGAGAGATGATGAATCTAAGGCACCCTTTGGTTTCTCCGTCCGAGCCGAGAGACTAGTAATGGGAGCTGCGGCGCTTATTTGGCTGGTTTCCGGATTGCTTCGCTTGTCGATGCTTGCAGACCAATTCGGCGGTGTATCCATCTATGCACTAGCTAATGGAACAATGATTGGAAAGATAGCGACGTTAAGAGTTGGGCTTGCTTTAATCGCTCTTCTTCTCGCATTTGCCCCTATTCGGGAGAGACGATGGGCGAATATGATTAAATGGATAGCTGCAGCGGCATTGATAGTGAGCTTCCCGCTCACAGGACATGCGAATGCTGCTTTAACCGATGTCGTATTTGGAATAGTGACCCATACAGTCCATATGTCTGCTGCCGCAATATGGTTTGGCGGCCTTGCGGGTTTGCTGTCATTAACTTTCGATAGAAATGCTGTGGAGCGTTTGAACCAAGCGGCTGTGCGTTTTGCAAAGTGGGCGCTGCCAAGCATGATCGTTATTTTGATTAGCGGAATATGGCTTTCGGCTGCTAGGCTCTCAGAATGGGGACAATTGTTCACTACAGCGTATGGCAAGCTAATCCTCGCCAAAACCATTCTCATGCTGCTTGTTGTCGTCATTGCAGCACTTCATAAGCTCGTATTCATGCCGCAAATCGCGAAAGCGAACGCAGCAAGAGGTTTGCTGGTTGGCATCCGAATTGAGATGCTGCTTGCTGTTGCTCTATTCGTGCTGGCAGGCTGGTTGTCTACAACTTCTCCGCCGGAAGCGCGCGTGGAGTCGAAGCTGGCTGAACCGATTTATTGGCATGTGATGGGTGAGCAGGCGCATATGAGTTTGCGTATTTCGGAGAATGATCAGACTGGGGATCAGGCTGTACGCCTTGATTTGTGGCTTCCTGAAGATCAGGGAACGCCTTTATCCGCGGAAGTAGCTGTTAAGATAGACTCGAATCAAGCGGAAGCGGAAAAGGAAACCGAGCAAGAAAACCAAATCGTGATTCCGTTGGAATTGCAGCCGATGGGGGAAGAGATGTTTGAATTTCCAGGCTTTACGAAATATACGTATCGTTCATCAGGTGAATTTATCGATAATCAGAAAAAAGGGTTAATTACAGTAGATGTAAAAGACGAGAAAGGAAACAACTTCCATTATGAGCGAGCGATAGGCGACTCTCTGACGGAATAGTTGTTACGTCAAAATAAGTGTGAAAGTCACGTCCATGCTTGACTTCGCTTCATGCTTCTGCTAATCTCACCATCAGGGAAAAGGCGGGTGTTAGCATGATCATCGGCATCGGACATGATTTATCAGATATTACAAGAATCGCGAAAATAGTGGATGGCCGCACAGGCAGAAGGTTTTTGGAGCGGGTACTGTCTGCGGGCGAGCGAGAGCTGGCTTCGGAGTATACAGGCGAGCGGCTTTATCAGTTTACGGCTGGCCGGTTCGCTGCGAAGGAAGCGGTTGTGAAAGCTTTTGGCTGTGGAATAGGGAATATATTAGGATTCACAGACATTGAAATATTGCGAGGAAGCTGCGGCAAACCCGAGTGCAACTTAACGGTGGCAGCTTGGAATCGTCTAGGCTTTAGCCCTGAAGCTGTTCGAGTTCATGTTACGATTACGCATGAGCGAAAGCTTGCTTCAGCTTTTGCTGTTGCGGAACGGATATCGGAGTAACCTTTTGACTATACTTGGAATGTAATATACCAAGTTAGCTAGTCGAGAGGGGATGTCGACAATGAAGGAGCAGCGGCTGCAAAAAACGAAGCGTCGTTTTAAAACCGGACAATGGGTTGAATTCGACGGGTTGTATTCAGACGATTGGGGCGGAGATCTAGTGCTTGTACAGGGTGATCTTTTTCCGATGCATCCCCAAATGGGTGAAACGCATTGGACCTACGCCGGCCAAGCGGCACTTCATTTCATGAGCTCTCCAAAAATAAACGGCCATCATATCGGCTATTAAGCGATCGTGAACAAGAAAAAAAAGGATGCTTGAGCAGCATAATCTGCTCAGGCATCCTTTTTTTTCGCTAAGCCTTTGTTATTTTTTGCTTGCCAACCAATTAACGAGCCCAGCAATTTCTTCAGCAGTCAGACGCTCTTTGAAAGCAGGCATCGAGCCTTCGCCCTCTTCAATCTGTTTCGTAATATCAGCAGCACTCATGCGCTCTCCAACTTTTTGGAGATTTGTTGCCGGGCCTACTCTGCCTTGAAGCCCGGTTCCGTGACAGCTGACGCAATTGGCCTTATAAACCGAAATCACTTCCTCCGGCCCAATCAGCGCGTTGGTTTTCTCAGTCGAGCTGTTCTCCTTGCCTCCACAGCCCGCTAGCAGTATTACAGCTAAAAAGAATGTTATTGCGATAGAAAAACCTCGGTTTCGATTCATATATAGCAATCCTTTCATTAATTGTTTATTATAGAAGATTCGGTCTTGTTCAGGGTCTTCATAAGACTTCCATATGAATTTGAATCGTTAGTTCGTATAATAGAGAAGATGTTAACCACTAGAGAGAAGATATAACTATTATATCTCAGTTTTACTTATAGGAGAATTCATGAAACCGACAATAGAAAGTATTTTGCAAAATCAGTTGAACAATATTCAAGCCGAGGTTATTATGACTGCCTATAACGAATTTGAACCGGGCTGGTTCGAGCAGAAAACCGAGCCGGATTTTTTCCGTTTCGGTTATACAGTCAAGGGAGAAGCCCGGCTTAACATACAAAATGACACTTATTTCGTACAGCCGGGCACTCTCTATTTTTTGCCGGCGGGTACAAAACAATCTTTTGGTACAGAGGGAAATGAAAAGCTTGGGCTTTATTGGTGCCATTTCCGTTTGGAGCTTAGCGATTTTCAAGTTATAAATGCGCTGCAGCTTCCGCCATTTGTTTATGTGAAAGACAAAGAAATGATGAAGAACCTTTTTATAAAAATGAACGAATATCAGCATCGTAAATCGATTACACGAGAGCTGCGGTTAAAGTCGGTGCTGCTGGAGCTGCTTGCCTATTATTTAGAAGAAAGCCATGTGCAGAGAACAACATTCCAGCAATCGGATTTTGAGGTAAAATGGAATGAAGTGCTCGCCTATATTGAAGCAAATTTGCATCAGAATATACAAATTGAGGAGCTAGCTAAGTTTGCTTTTCTTCATCCAAACTATTTCATTACATCCTTCAAAAACATCATGGGCTGTTCGCCGATCCAATATGTGACGAATCGCCGCATCGCGATCGCTAAGCAGCTGCTTATGGAAACGGAGCTTCCTGTAGCGGTTGTTGCGAAGCAGGTTGGCATGCAAAATCATTATTTATCTCGGCTGTTCAAAAGATATACAGGCATCACGCCGGTTCAGTATAGACGGATTGGAAAAAATACCGGAACCAATCGAAAGACGCTTACAACAAGAATGAACGAGGAGAAAAGCTAATGGGAGAAATAGATGTAAAGACGTATTTTAGTACAGAGCTGCTAAATTGGTATCGGCTTATCAAACGCGATTTGCCATGGCGGATTAATAAAGATCCTTACCGGGTATGGGTATCCGAAATTATGCTGCAGCAGACGAGGGTAGACACTGTCATTCCATATTACAACCAATTTATGAGTAAATTCCCCACCGTGCGAGCGCTTGCTGAAGCTCCTGAGGAGGAAGTGCTCAAAAGCTGGGAGGGGCTCGGCTACTACTCGCGTGCCCGCAATTTGCAGGCAGGTGCCAAAGAGGTCGCTCAGCGTTATGGGGGAATTGTCCCAGATGATAAAGCGTCCGTTGCTGGATTGAAGGGCGTTGGCCCTTATACTAGCGGAGCTATTATGAGCATCGCATTTAATCGTCCAGAGCCGGCAGTGGATGGTAATGTGATGCGTGTGCTCTCGCGATATTTTTGCTTGGAGGATGATATCGCAAAAGCTTCTACGCGAGTAGGCATTGAGAAGCTGGCTGCTTCGCTGATTCCAGAAGGTGCCGCTGGTGACTTCAATCAAGCGCTGATGGAGCTTGGTGCTCTCGTATGTACGCCAAAATCGCCAAGCTGTTTGCCTTGCCCTGTAATGGAGCATTGTGAGGCGAGACTAGCAGGTAGAGAGATGGAATTGCCGATCAAGACGAAGGCTAAGCCTCCTCGTCCAGAGTTTAGGGCGGCAGCGATCGTTGTTGGCAGCGGAGAAAATGCCGGCAAAGTGCTCGTAAGGCAGCGTCCAGCTACAGGCCTTCTAGCCCAAATGTGGGAGCTTCCTCATTTGCTGCTGCCGCCGGATAAGGTGAACTGGCTGGATGAAACAGCGCCGAAGGAGCAGGGTGAGCTCGCCGAGATGATCAGCCGCATGCTTGATGAGGACACAGGACTTCTTATTCGTCCGCGCAGCTGGTTTACAGATGCTGATCATATTTTTAGTCATATTCATTGGAAAATGCGTTTTTATTTAGCCGATTTGGGTGAAACATCTTATTCAGCTGTAGACGCAGACATCGCAGTTGCATCGGACAACGCAGCTATTGCTGCGGAGGCAGCGTCCTCTTATGAAGTGAATCAAAAGGCGGCAGCTATAGATGTTTCTACTGAGGAACATAAGGAGCAGCCGGGCACTTACCGATGGATTTCAAAGGAAGATATGGACACGCTGCCGTTTCCGAATTTATTTTTGCGCATTTTAAAGCAATTTTGGGAATAAATGATTATAAGAGTCGGAGGAGAAGCAAATGAGCAATATGCTGGAGCTGCTATTGCAGCACAAAATCGTAGCCATTTTACGAGGAATTGAAGATCGGCATGCAGATGATACAGCGCAGGCTTTAATAGATGGCGGCATTCATATGATGGAGATTACGATGAACACGGGCGGAGCAGCGGCTATGATAGAGCGTTGGCGTTCGAAGTTTGATGGAAAGGCTGCAGTAGGTGCCGGCACAGTAACGGATGTAGACCTTGCTAAGGAGGCTGTGGCGGCAGGTGCCCAATATCTCATTTCGCCTAATCTAGATGAGGAAGTTATTGCGTATGGCCGCGAGCACGGCCTCTCCGTATGGCCCGGTGTTATGACACCGACTGAAATTGTGAAAGCTTGGAAGGCAGGAGCGGATGCTGTGAAAATTTTTCCAATGGGCACGCTCGGCATAGGTTACTTGCAGGAAATTCGCGGACCATTAAACGATATTCCGATGATCGCTACTGGCGGAGTGGATTTACATAATATTGCAGATTATTTTAAAGCAGGAGCAAATGCTGTTGGAATGGGCAGCAAGCTCGTTAATTTGGAATGGGTTCGCGAGGGGAAATTCGCTCAAGTAACGGAACGAGCGCGGCAATTCGTAGATATCGTAAGCAAGTTATAGAGCAAGGAGGTTATCTCATGGACGTTGTCTTATGGATCGTTATCATCTTCTTTATTATTGTTTTGCTGCTTGCTGCGCTAATCTGGCAAATGGGCGCGCGCAGCCAGAAGCCTCGAAAGATTATGAATGCGGAGACTCCTCTTGTCGACACGCAGTGGCAATCCTTAACGTTCACTAATCATGGCTCTAAGCTGGAAGGCTGGCTGCTTCAGCCTGCTTCCAACAACTTGTTAAAGGATGGACTTGCGCCTCTTATTATTATTGCGCATGGCTGGGGATCGAATCGGACGAGAGTGCTTAGGTATACGCGTCCGATTTATGAAGCAGGGTTCGCTATATTGATGTATGATGCACGCAGCCACGGCAACAGCGATTCGATTTCTGCGCCTTCCGCGCTCATGTTTCGGGATGATGTGCTCGCTGCTCTTGAAACAGCCAAAAGTTTGCCAGGTGTTGATCCAGACCGAATTGCCATACTAGGTCATTCCCTTGGCGGATTTGGAGCGCTGCTTGCCCTTGATCAAGGTATGAAGGTGAGAGCGGTCGTAACGGATTCAATGCCCGTCCATTTCGATACGATGATGAAATCGGAATTGCGACGCAAAAAACTGCCGCTTTTCCCGCTAGCCTATCTGATTCCGATGATATGGCTTATTCGTTCACGCATATCGTGGTCGCAGTTTAAAGAGGCCAGCATTCCTGCTGTAATAGCTAAACATGCCGGCAGTTCCGACATTGGCCGTACACCGATTATGATGGTTCATTCGAATGGTGATGAGTTTATTAGTGCGGAGGATCTGAAGCAGCTGAAAGAGCAATTGCCAGATCATCTGATTCAAACGCTGTTCGTATCGACCAAAGGACATAGCACTTCCGAGCAAGATTCTAGCTTTTGGGAGAAGGTTATCCCTTTTTTGCTGGAATCCATGGAGTATGCTTCTATCAAAAAGGAAGCCCGCGGCACGAGGCTGCAGGCTTCAAGAGAGAATATATAATAAAGGGGGGTCATGAATTTATTATATAAGCATAAGATGAAACCAAGATGAGAGAAATATTACAGTTTGATTACAAGGCTGCTAGCTTATAAGCGGGCATCCCTTTTAGTTGAAAATATAAATGTGAAGAAGTTTCCGATAAATGGTTGCTTTCTTTCACTTATTGTTAAGGAGGTTCGAATGCGTAGAGTAGCTTCTAAATTGTTGGTGGTTGTCGTTATCGTAGTAGCTGCATTTTGTCTTGACCTCAAGCTGGATTTATTTCCGGCGGCAGCAGAGTCGGAGGAGGTGGCCGCCTTGGATGAAACGAATAAGATGGAGCGCTTGGAGCTCGAGCTTGCTAAACATTTCAAAGCCAGGTCTGAGCGGTTTTCAGTGACATACACGGGGGACAAGCAGGAACTATCGAAGAAAATGACAGAGGTCATTCGTGCTGCTTTAAAGCATGATGATTATTCAGCCTACATTCTTGAATCCTACATCTACACCATTCGCAGCTGGGGAAATAAATCGACGATTGCTCTGGAAGCCAGATACCGCGAGACACTGGAACAAACGGCAGTTGTAGATCGCACCGTTGCAAAGGCGCTCCAATCTATAATAGAGCCGGGAATGAATGAGCATGAGAAAATAAAAGCTATTCACGACTGGGTCGTTAGCCATGTGGAGTATGATAAAACATTGAAGCATTACACTGCTTATGAAGCGGTGACACTCGGAGAAACCGTGTGTCAAGGATACTCATTGCTAGGCTATAAAATGCTGAAGCAAGCGGGACTGACGGTTTTAATCGCAGAGGGTACTGTGAATACGGGCGAGCATGCATGGAATATGGTGCAAGTAGACGGTGTTTGGTACCATTTGGATCTAACCTGGGATGATCCGGTCGCAGCAGCATCAGCAGGCAGCCAAAATACGGTACAAAAAGTTTCGCCAAGCGAGAGTACGATTCGTTATAACTATTATTTGAGAACGGATGAGGAACTGCGCGTTGATCACCAGTGGACTAGAACTTATCCTGCTGCAAACGTCTCCTATGCGGATACGATACGTGAGCTGGAGAAGCAAGGGGCGCAAACGGAGCGCAGCCGCTTCAGCAGGCTGAAGATCGCGCTTGGCTTGCACTGGCTAGAACCGGAATATACAGTATCAAGCTCAGCGCAGCTGAATCAAGTTATACAATCGGCGCTTGATTCCAAGGCAGGGAGCTTATCATTCCGATATGAGCAAGGTGATCAATTCCCAGCAGCTTTAAAGGCTGCCTTCAAACGTATAAACGTAGCAGTTGGTTATCGGGCAAGCTATGAGCCTTATGCTGGCGATCAATCACTTCTTGTTAATCTTCAGCTGGAATATGCGAAATAATAGGATGAGGTGCAGAGGGCTGCACCTTATTTTGTTCAAATAGGAAAGGGGGTGCATCTCTGCACCCCCTTTCCTATTTGAGTAAGTCAATTATTGCTCATTTTTTCTCGCCGCGGTCATTTGCTGCCATACAGAGCCGGCTGCTTCTTCACCGCGTTCAATACGTTCAAGCGCCATTTTGGCCTGAAGCTGAATTTCAAATTCATTATCGTTAGCAGCTTCGCGCAGCGCATCGATCGCAGATTCATCTCCTGCTTCATAGAGGAAGCGTGCCGCGCGCCAGCGGACAAGCTTGTTTTTGTCACGGAGCGATTCAATCATCGGTCCAACCGCAGCGGGATCACCAAGATCAGACAGCGTATCGCCAGCCGTCCTTCTAACGGAAGTTGAGGAATCACGCAGCGCCATAAACAAATACGGCAGCGCTTCAGGCGCTCGCAGATCGCCAAGATAGATAACGGCAAGACGACGAATGGATGTGTTCTCATCCTGTATCGCTTGTGCAAGCAAAGGCAAACCTTCTATAGCGGAAACATATCGCTCCAATGCTGCGTAACGAACCTGCCAATCCGATGAGGCGAACTGCTCTTGCGCTTGTTCAAAAGTTAGCGGAGCTGGCCTTACGACAGCTGGAGCTTCGCCTTCAGCACCAGCATTCCCTTGCTCAATAGCTGCTTGTACAAGAGTATCCAATCTCTCACTCGAATAGGAAGCTTCCAGCTCGCGTACAATTTCAGCTGCAATTTCCTCGGGTTCTCCGTATCGAACGCCAAACTCTTCCAGCTTGCGCTCGCGAATCATGCCTGAGCCAGCGGCAAGGTTAACCGCCTCGCCAAACTGTGGCGGAAGCGCTGAACGTGCCTCGATGTCTCCCATTCTTACGCGCACCTGCATCGGAATGCCGCGATACATTTGAACGAGCACCTGCGCTTCGCCAAAGCTAGTTGAAGGCCCGCTCCCGCTGCCCTCGCCGTTGTCGCCATCAGCAACCTTCTGCAGCAATTGTCCTGCTTCAGCGAGTATAGCAGCCCAATCTGCTCCGGGCTTGCGGTCAAGCGCAATAAAGTCAGCTGTACGGAATAAGCTTTTCACTCCGTTTATTTGCAAAAGCTGCTGAAGCAGCTCAGGAGCGTCGCTAGCTTCACTCGTTTTGTAGGTGAGTCTGCGTCCGCGAGGGAGCATCTCATCGACGTTCAGCTTCATGGAATTAGGACTCGGCGTTGGTTCTATTGAAATTAGTTTCATAAGGAAACCTCCTGGGCTAATTGATATTTAGACGCTCATCTGCTTCATTTATGTAACAAATGCTGCGTCGAAAGCGTAATCTTATGTGTAAATGCTTTATAACCAAGTGTAACTGATTTTATGTTAGGATGCGAACGATGAAACGAGAGATTGTCTCTAATTCACATTTCTGGATAGACTGTCATACGAGTGTGTGGATGCTTTCGCATAAATAACATATTTGCATTGAGTACCGCTGGCTTGGTATCTTAATAAAACAACAAATGAATGCGAAGGAGGGATGGACGGTTGAAGTTAAAACGATTTGCTAATATAGATCCTATCGAGCAGCACACTTCAATGAAGCAGTTCAAAAGATGGCGTCAGGAACGCATTCGCAAGCTGAGAATGAAAGATTATTCATTCACCGTTCCGAATGTTGAACCTGACATCGCATACTTGGAAAATAACCGAAAATGGCCTTCTATTACTTGGGTAGGGCATTCCACTTTTTTTATTCAGTTCGGCGGATTAAACATTATTACAGACCCTGTGTGGTCGACTCAAATGGCATTTCAAAAAAGACTTTCAGCGCCAGGTATCAAGGTAGAGGACGTTCCGCCTATTGATATCGTGCTAATATCGCATTCTCATTATGATCATTTAAATATAAATTCGCTGCGCAGACTGGTTGGCGCTAGACAATTGCTTGTGCCTGCAGGACTTGGTGCCAAGCTTCGCAAGAAGGGCTTTCTTAGAATTAAGGAGCTGCACTGGTGGGAATCCGTTATGTATAACGGCGTAAAATTCACATTCGTTCCTTCGCAGCATTCGACTCGCCGCAATCCATGGGATACGAATAGCTCGCATTGGGGAGGCTTTGTCATTGAGCGTCCAGCATCACGCAGCGAGAAGCTTGTAAGCCATGTTCGTGATACTTTTGAGGTTAGTGACGGAATGAAATCAGCTGCAGAGTCGCGAGCGCAAATCGCAAGCGCGTCCGAGCCGGCAGCTGCTCGGAGTTGCCCGTTTTTTAGCGGTGCAGCATCCGTCGAGCGGCCAGTCCTATCTGATTTTCCGACTATTTATTTCGCAGGGGACAGCGGTTATTTTCAAGGCTTCAAGGAGATCGGCCGCCGCTTCCCGGTTGATGTAGCGTTATTGCCGATTGGAGCTTATGAGCCGGAATGGTTCATGGCGCCGCAGCATATTACGCCGGAGCAAGCGCTCCAAGCCTTCGATGACTTGGATGCCAAGTGGTTTATTCCTATGCACTATGGTGCGTTTAAGCTTGCAGATGATACGCCTCGTGAAGCGCTCGATCGCTTGGAGGCTGAGCGCAGAAAACGATGTATTTCTGACGAGCGAATTCTAGTTCTGCCGCATGGCGAGACATGGCGTATGTCCGGGAAATAACAAACGAGGACAAAGGTTTGCCAAATTCGAGCAATGACGACGGTAAACGAAACCGTTATACTTGCTAAGTATAAGTATGCATAGTGGAATAATTTTAGGGAGCTTAGGTTTGCATGCGCAAATCTAAGCTTATCTTACGAAGCAAGGTACCTATAAGGAGGAGCAAGGAATGATTCATGCAAACATTCGTCTAGGCATTATCGGTGCAGGTGCAATCGGTAGCATACATATGCAGACATTCAATAAAGTCGAAGGTATCGATGTTGTTGCTGTAACGGACGCTTACCTTCCGCTTGCTGAGCAGCGTGCTGCTGAGTACGGTATTGAAACGGTTCATCCTAGTCCACAATCACTGCTTGAGGATTCATCGATCGATGCAGTCGTTATTGGTGTGCCTAACCAATTTCATGCCGAGCTTGCTATTGAAGCGCTGAAGCAAGGCAAGCATGTTCTGCTGGAGAAACCAATGGCCATTGATTCCGAAGCAGCGCGCTTAATCGTAGAGGAAGCTGAGAAATCAGGTAAAATACTAATGATGTCGCATCAAATGCGCTGGACTGGACTAAGCCGCGCACTTAAGCAGCGAATTGATAACGGTGATGTCGGCCATATCTATAATGCCAAAGCTGGCTGGTTCCGCAAAAAAGGCATTCCCGGCTGGGGCTCGTGGTTCACTCGCAAAGACCAAGCAGGCGGCGGCCCGCTTATTGACATCGGCGTTCATATGCTTGATCTTTCGCTTTATCTCATGGGCAATCCGAAGCCTGTTTCCGTATACGGCTCGACCTATGCTGAATTTGGACCTAACCGTCTCGGTACTGGGACATGGGGCACGCCAAATTGGGATGGGTATTATGACGTTGAGGATCTTGCCTCGGCGCTTATTAAACTTGATAATGGAGCGACCTTGTCGCTTGAGGTTAGCTGGGCTGCACATTCAGCCTTCCTGCCGGAAGATCCATTTATTCATTTGATGGGAACAGAGGGCGGCGTAGCGATCATTGGCAATAACGGCAAGTATGTTACGCATGAGAACAATGAAGTCGTTGAAAGTGACATCACTCCGCTAGAGGGCGAAGAGGATCGGATTCTAATGAGCCGCCATTTTGTCGATTGCATTCGCGAAGGCAGGCAGCCGATTACGTCTGCACTTTCAGGTTATACAAATAACCGTATTCTTGACGCAATATATGAATCATCCCGCACGGGCAATGAAGTTAAGCTGAAGTGGGATTAATCTTTTAATAAAAAGACTTCACTGCTTCATAACGTAATACTAAAAACCTTCCCTAATGCGACAACTGTATCAAAGTCGCATGGAGGAAGGTTTTTTATCGTGAGATCTATGAATTAAAAGTAATCCTCGTTGCTGGATTGTCTATCCAAATGCTAAGGCAAAGGCAAAAGAAGGTTCGGTTTCCTTGCATACTGTGGTATAATAGATCAAGATAAAGTGATTTTGTAGTGAAGGACGGGATTAAACGAATGATTAGTACAAGTGGCATAACGCTCCGTTACGGGAAGCGGGCGCTTTTTGAAGATGTTAGCATTAAGTTCACGCCAGGCAACTGTTATGGCTTGATCGGCGCTAACGGCGCGGGCAAATCGACCTTTTTGAAAATATTATCCGGTGAAGTTGAGCAATCGCACGGAGAAGTGCATATAACGCCGGGTGAACGGCTAGCCGTTCTAAAGCAGAACCATTATGAATACGATGAGTCCGTTGTACTTGAGACGGTAATGATGGGTCACAAGCGTCTTTATGAAGTAATGAAGGAGAAGGACGCTTTGTATGCAAAAGCAGACTTCACTGATGAAGACGGGATGCGAGCAGGTGAGCTTGAAGCTGACTTCGCAGACATGAACGGCTGGGAAGCTGAGTCTGAAGCAGCAGAGATGCTAAATGGACTTGGTATTACTCCTGACCTGCATGATAAGAAAATGGCTGAGCTAAGCGGCAATGAGAAAGTCCGCGTATTGCTTGCTCAAGCATTGTTTGGCACACCCAACATTCTATTGCTCGATGAGCCTACCAACCACTTGGACATTGAGTCCATTCGCTGGTTGGAAGATTTCCTTGCCGATTACCAAGGAACTGTTGTCGTAGTCAGCCATGACAGGCACTTCCTGAATACGGTATGTACACATATTGCGGATATCGACTTTGGCAAAATCCAAATGTATGTCGGCAACTATGACTTCTGGTACGAATCCAGCCAACTTGCTTTGCAGTTGATGCGCGGTGAGAACAAGAAGAAGGAAGACAAGATCAAGGAATTGCAGGCGTTTATTCAACGCTTTAGTGCGAACAAATCGAAAGCGAAACAAGCAACTTCGAGACAGAAGCTTCTTGAGAAAATTTCGCTTGACGATATTCGCCCATCTAACCGTAAATATCCGTTTATCCTCTTCAAAGGTGAGCGTGAAGCGGGCAAGCAGCTCCTGCTTGTTGATGGCTTGACCAAAACGATCGACGGCGAGAAAGTGATCGACAATCTGACGATCGCTCTTAATAAAGGCGATAAAGTTGCATTTGTTGGACCGAACAGCTTGCCTAAAACTTTGCTTTTCCAATTGCTTGTTGGTGAAGTTGAAGCGGATGCTGGCAGCTACTCATGGGGTGTAACAACATCGCAGGCTTATTTCCCGAAAGACAACTCACCATATTTTGATGGTGTTGATTTGAACCTTGTGGAATGGCTTCGTCAATATTCGAAAGATCCGGATGAAACCTTTATTCGCGGATTCCTTGGCCGTATGCTCTTCTCGGGCGATGATGCAATGAAGAAAGCAAGCGTGTTGTCTGGAGGCGAGAAAGTTCGCTGCATGCTCTCCAAGATGATGCTTGAGGGCGCGAACGTATTTATTTTGGATGAGCCAACGAATCACTTGGATCTTGAATCCATTACGGCTCTGAATAATGGTCTGACCGATACGGATTGTACGATTTTGTTCACTTCGCATGACCATCAGTTCGTACAAACGATCGCTAACCGCATCGTTGAAATTACGCCGAACGGTGTAATCGACCGGATGATGACTTATGACGAGTACCTTGAAAGTGCTGAGGTTAAAGCGCTTCGTGAACGTATGTACGCTGTTTAATTTTCTATAGAGCGCCAATCAGTGAGGATAGTCTCGCTGATTGACGCTTTTTTTTGTCTATATAAGGTTATGAAATTTAGTTTAAAATTCTAGCCACTTGCTTACGATAAACAGCATGAAGCTGCACAGTATTAAGGTCGAAAGCAGCAGTCTTATCTAAAGTTGTGCAACAATTGGCATAAATAAAGTGGACAAACATGCAAAATTTTAGGTTGATTTATGCGTAAAAGGGAGTTATACTACGTTTGAAAAGGTTTTCAGAAAAGCTTTTCAGAAAGCACTTTCATAAATGTAAAACATGACTCATTATAATAAAATTCAAACTAGCGCATGTTACATCATTCTTACTCATCAAGAAAGGCGTGCCATTATGAAATCGACTATACGCGATGTAGCAAAATACGCTAACGTGTCCATAAGCACCGTATCCCGGGTCATGAATGCGCCGGAAACCGTAGTAGAAGAGAAACGTACCAAGGTGCTGGAAGCTATTGAGGCGCTTCAATACCAGCCCAATGGATTTGCCAGAGGGTTGATTTACAAAAAATCAGACACGCTTGGCGTTATGATTCCGGATATAGAAAATCCGTATTATGCCGGCTTAATACGCGGAATGCAGGATGCGGCTGTTATGTTGAATCATAGTCTGATGATCTGTAATACAGACCGCGACAAGCAGCGGACGATCTCTTATGTGCAAAGCTTTTTTGAGAAGCAGGTAGATGGCATCATATTTACGAGTGATTCTTTGCATGAGGAATATTACGAGGAGATGCAGCGCTATCGTCTGCCATTCGTTTTGGCTTCTACCAATGCTCCGGAGTATGATATTCCGTCCGTTGATATTGATGATGAGCAGGGTGCGTATGATGCGGTCAAACATTTAATTGAAGCAGGACATCGCCGCATAGGTATGATTGGTTTTCCTTTAGGAATCACAATCTCCGGTGAGCCGCGATATACGGGCTTTAAGAAGGCGCTTCAGGAATTTAACCTCTCAGAGAACGAGAATTGCATTGAATTTGCTATACATCGATTTGAGCATGCTTATGATGCAGCTGAACGACTGTTCACTCGTTGTCCCGATTTAACGGCCGTGTTTGCAGCTTCGGATGAATTCGCGATGGGTGCGATTTCATATTTACGCGACAACGGCAAATCAGTTCCTGAGCAAATGTCCGTCGTAGGTTTTGACAATATCCGTATGGCTCAGATGTTTATACCTAAACTAACAACGATAGACCAGCCAACCTATGATATTGGGTATCGATCCGTTGAGAAGCTGCATGAGCTGATTACAACAGGGAAAGTTGAAGTACTCAGAGAGAAGCTTCCACATCATTTAATTGTACGGGAGTCAACCAAGTCCTATTTATCATAGTCGTGAAATAACAATACTTAGATTGCGAATATTAATAGCGAAACGGCTTTGCCTCTAAATTTTGGCTTTGGTCGTTCGCTTTAACTCTTCTCTGAAAAGCTTTTCAGAGTAATGGAAGCGTTATCTATTTAAAAGATTTTGTTTTCGATACCTGTTGAGCATAAAAACAACCTACATTGGCACTTTAAAGGAGGTGAGGCAACAACTTGTTATCTGACGTTAATTTAACGTTTCAAAAGGGCCGAGTAAGTGTAATTTAATTACTGATTACTTAAACATGAAAGGATGAGGTCTATGTACACGAGAAAAACAAAAAAAGCATCGACTGTCTTTATTCTAACGCTAGCGCTTGTGATGACGATTACGGCTTGCGGAGGAAAAAATAATAATACAACGAACCAACCGACAGAGAAGCCAGCAGAGGGCGGAACGAACGCAGGAGCAGGGGCGGGCGACAGTGCGCTAGCTAAAGCATTGAACGGCGATTTTAAAGGTAAAAAGGTTACGATGTTCGGTCCGTTTACGGATGCGGATGAAGTGAAATTTAACGAAAGCATTAAAGCGTTCGAAGACAAGACTGGAATTGACATCGCGTATGAAGGCTCTAAAGAGTTCGAAGCAACGATTTCGGTACGTGTAAACGGCGGAAATGCTCCTGATATTGCGGATTTCCCGCAGCCGGGTTTGCTGAAGGGCTTTGTGAACTCTGGCAAGGTAATTGATGTAAAATCATTCCTTAGCGATGAGTATTTGAAGAAACAATACAACCAAAGCTGGCTTGACATGGCTACGATGAAAGGTACTGGCGGAGACGTAATGTCTGGCATCTGGGCACGCAGCAGCGTAAAAAGCTTGGTATGGTACAACAAAAAGGCATTTGCAGAAGCAGGTTATACCGTTCCAAAAACATGGACAGAGCTTATGGCGCTGACTGATCAAATCGCAAAAGACGGCGATCCAGCTTGGAGCATCGGCATCGAGAGCGGTACAGCAACTGGCTGGCCGGCTACAGACTGGATGGAGGATATTATGCTCCGCACGACTACGCCTGAAAATTATGACAAATGGGTATCGGGTGAGCTTCCATTCACAGACCCTGTAGTCAAAAATGCAGCAGAAAAAATGGCTGAAATCTGGTTCAACGAGGACTATGTATACGGTGGAAAAAAATCAATCGCTACAACATCGTTTGGTGATGCAGTTAAGCCGCTGTTCGATAATCCGCCAAAAGCATGGCTTCACCGTCAAGCTGGCTTTATTACAAGCTTCTTCCCAGAAGGCTTGACAGCTGATGATTACGATTGGTTCCCACTTCCAGCCATTGATGAGAAATATGGTCAACCAGCTCTAATCTCAGGAGATATTTATGCTATGTTTAATGATCGTCCAGAGGTTCGCGCTGTCATGGAATTCTTCACAACGGGCGAGTCGCTTAAAGCTTGGATTCAAACAGGCGGCGTAACGGCTCCTATGAATGATGCTGATCCATCATGGTACCCGAACGATCAAGAACGCAGAATGGCAGAATTCGTGAAAACAGCAGAAACGATTCGTTTTGACGGTTCTGACCTTATGCCAGGCGCAGTTGGCGCAGGTACATTCTGGAAAGGTATGACGGACTGGGTAAGTGGAACAGTAGATTTGGATACAGCACTAAAAGAAATTCAAGCAGGCTGGAAAAAATAATTGACTGCTGCTTGAGTGATTCGGGGGCTTCTCGCCGCAAGGCGAAAGCCCCTCTATAATCAGCGCAGATAATGGTGGCTTTTACGAAGAAAGGTTTACTATGCAAACCTAAGTTTACGCTTACGAAGAAAGGTTTACTATGCAAACCTAAGTTTACGCTTACGAAGAAAGGTTTGCTACGCAAACCTTGGAGGAGGATTCATATGGAATTACAGGCTAGGAAAGGCAATGCTCTGCGGCTACTGTTGTTATCCATACTCGTGCCAGTTATCAATATTGTCATTCACGGGGGCATATTTATACTTTTTCGCGACTCCAACCTTCCGCCTATCCTCAATGCGGTGTTTGCAGTCATATGGGGAGCAGTTGGCATTTATTCGATTTACTATTCGTTTAACTGGGTAGTTGAAAAGTATCCGGATCAATGGAAGCGGAGAATATTGCCTTTTGTATTTGTTGGCCCAGCGGTGCTGCTGCTTGGTTGGCTGCTTGTCTTTCCGACATTGCGGACGCTATACTTAAGCTTTTTTGATGCCGGCTCGGTCAATTTTGTCGGTTTCGCCAACTACGTAGCTGTATTTACGGACCGCTTGCTCATCATGGCGCTGCGCAACAACTTGCTTTGGGTGTTCTTTGGCACACTGGCTTGTGTTGGCTTAGGTCTTTTAATTGCGATACTTGCCGATCGAAGCAGCTTCGAGAAGCTGGCTAAGGGTCTTATATTTATGCCGATGGCGATCTCGTTCGTAGCGGCAGGCGTTATCTGGAAATTTATTTATTACTATCAGCCAGGCCAAGAGCAAATTGGACTGCTCAATGCGATCGTAGTGAAATTTGGCGGGGAACCGCAGGCATGGCTCAGTATGATTCAGCCGTGGAATAACCTGTTCCTTATCGTTATTCTCATTTGGATGCAAACAGGTTTTGCAATGGTTATATTCTCAGCTGCAATTAAGAGCATCCCAGAGGATATGCTGGAGGCCGCTCGTATGGATGGCGCAGGCGAGGTTCGTATTTTTTTCAAAATCATGATTCCTTACATTGCGGGAACTTTGTTATCCGTTACAACAACGATTATTGTGTTTACACTCAAAATCTTCGATGTTGTTATGATCATGACAGGCGGACAATATGAGACGGACGTTGTGGCAACACAGTTCTATCGCCAGCTGTTTATGTACCAAAATGCAGGTTATGGTTCAACCTTAGCCATTGTGCTTCTCGTTGCCGTCATTCCAGTCATCATAATCAATCTGCGGCAGTTCCGTAGAGAAGGAGGGTTCTAATATGAGCAGGAATAAAAAATCCCGTAAGTCCAAGTGGCTCGTGAATACAGTGCTAGCTGTCATATGTCTCATTTGGACAATCCCGACGCTCGGTCTGCTCGTTTCCTCTTTCCGGCCTGCAGCAGATATATTATCTACTGGCTGGTGGAATATACTGCCTCATCGAGATTGGAGCACAACAGAGCAAATTCAGCTGCCCAAGGACACCGATCTTCGTGAGCCCATTAAGGTGAATGGAACAACGTTTACCGATGATCAGCTGCGTGCGGGTGTGGAGCTTAACGGTGAACGAATGATTTGGGAAAACCGGAGAGCTAGACTTCTGAATGTACAGGATAAGCAGTGGACGATCATTTCTAATTTTACAACTCAGAACTATGAGACGGTGCTGGGTGGAAAAACGTATTCCATCACGATGCCAGATGGTACGACCAAGACAGAGAAGGGCAGCGGTATGTCGCGTTCCTTCTGGAATACGATTGCGGTTACAGTACCAGCTACCGTAATTCCGATTTTCATCGCATCCTTTGCAGCTTATGCTTTTGCTTGGCTTAAGTTCCCAGGGAGAAAGACATTGTTTGTTATTGTCATCGCTTTGCTTGTCGTGCCTTTGCAGGTAGCGCTCATTCCGATTTTGCGTGATTATACGTCGCTTGGACTGAATGGCACATACTTTGGGATCTGGCTTGCGCATACGGCGTTTGGTTTGCCATTGATCACATATTTCATGTACACATCAATTAGTCAGCTGCCCAAGGATTTGTTCGAATCGGCATTTATGGACGGGGCTACGAACTTTACGATTTTCAGCAGGCTCATCCTGCCGCTATCCGTCCCTGCACTAGCATCGATCAGCATATTCCAATTTTTATGGGTATGGAATGATTATTTGATATCCCTTATATTTCTCGGAAGCCAGCCTGAAGTGCAGGTATTGTCAATGAATATTGCAAACATGGTAGGCTCCAGAGGCAATGACTGGCACTTGCTTACAGCAGCAGCATTTGTTTCGATGCTCATGCCGCTCACCGTATTTTTTGCACTTCAAAAATACTTTGTTCGCGGGATGCTTGGCGGTTCCATCAAAGGGTAACAGCAGCAAAAGAATGGCGCAGCGTCTGGACACGGTGTCCTCTCGCGCGCCATTTGTTTGTATAGAGAGAAGGAGAGATTAGAATGCAGATAAAACCAGCTTGGTGGAAGGAATCAGTTGTTTATCAGGTTTATTGGCGCAGCTTTAAAGATACAAACGGGGATGGCATTGGTGATCTTCGAGGTGTTATTGAAAAGCTGGATTATATTCAATCATTAGGTGTGACAATGGTCTGGATTAATCCATTTAATGAATCCCCAGACAAGGACAATGGTTACGATGTGTCCGACTATTATACAGTAATGAAAAAGGCAGGTACGATGGAGGACTTTGATCAGCTCGTTGTCGAGACGCATGCAAGAGGCATGAAGCTGATGATGGACGTCGTCGTTAATCATACATCGAATCATCATCCTTGGTTCATCGAATCTCGTTCCTCGATCAATAATCCGAAGCGAGATTGGTATATTTGGCAGGATGGTAGAGAGGGTGGGCCGCCTACCAACTGGCGTTCTTATTTTAATCCTTCAAGCTGGGAATTTGATGAGACGACAAAGCAATATTATATGCATTCCTTTGCGATCGAGCAGCCGGATTTAAACTGGGCAAACAAAGAAATGAGAATGGAAATCTACAGCATGCTGCGTTTCTGGCTGGATAAAGGAGTAGACGGGCTGCGGCTCGACGCTCTGGCGTTGCTGGCTAAGCCAAACAGCTTCAGCGATGTAGAAGATCCACATGACATCAGGTATTTAACACATAATCCGGGACTGCATGAATATTTGCAGGAAATGAACCGTGAGGTTTTCCGGCATTACGATATGATGACCGTTGGCGAAATCGCGTTCGCAACACCGGAGACAGGTCCTTTGTTCGTTGAAGAGGAGCGTATGGAGCTGAATACGCTGTTCCATTTTGAAGTTGCGGATGAAATGCCGGAATGGGATATGGTTCGTTACAAGCGCATCCAGAGGCAGTGGGCGGAGGCTTTGGCTGGCCGAGGCTTTGGCTCGCAGTTTTTAAATAACCATGATCATACGCGGCAAGTATCTCGTTATGGGAATGACAAGGAATTCCGCGAGGAATCAGCTAAGCTGCTTGCTACGATGGTCCATACGCTTCCAGGCATTCCATACATTTATCAAGGCGAAGAAATTGGTATGACGGGCGTAAGGTATGAAACGATCGGCGATTATAAAGATATTGCGATGATTAACAGATATGTGGAGGAAGTCGGCAAAGGCAAAGATCCTGCCGCAGTGTTTCGTTCATTGCAGGCGCTTAGCCGGGATAACTCCAGAACGCCAATGCAATGGAATATGGAGCTTAATGCAGGTTTTGGCAGCGCCGAGCCATGGATAAAGGTTAATCCAAATTATGAAGAGATTAATGTAGAGCAAGCGGAAAAAGATCCAAATTCGGTATTAGCTTTTTATCGGAAGCTCATTGCGCTTAGAAAGAGCAATCCAGTCATGGTTTATGGCGACTTTACCGATATAAGTGAAGATGATCCGAATCTATATGTTTATGTTCGAGAGCTGGAGGGAACCGAATGGGTTGTGCTTTTGAATCACGGAGAAGAAGCCCGAACCTTTACGTTTTCGGATTCGTTTTTTGGAGAGGAAGCTTTGAAGCTGAAGCTGGTGCTTGGTACGTATGAGAATACATTAAGCACTTGGGATGACGAAGGGCGAAGCATTGAGCTGAGGCCATTTGAAGCGCGAATCTATGAAGTAATCACCTAACTCAGCGTGAGCGTGCGATTATAAAGAAATGGTGGAGCAGAGAAAAAACTGCCCCACCATTTTTTTTGTTATGCGCTTAACGCATGCTTTCTTGCTTTAATGGCAGCTTGCGGCCTTTCCCGTAAGGGATGCAAAGGGGAGTGCCAAATATGGGATCTGCTGTGATTTGGCATTCCATATCAAACACGGTGCGTATAAGCTGTTCGTTCATAATGGCTTCCGGTTTGCCTTGCGCATGTATTTGGCCGTCTTTCACAGCTACAATATGGTCAGCATAACGGCAAGCTAGGTTAATGTCATGCAGCACCATCACAATCGTACGATTCTCCTGCTCGTTTAAATCAAAAAGCAAATCAAGAATTTCGATCTGATGGGCCATATCCAAATAGGTTGTTGGCTCATCAAGCAAAATAGTCGGCGTGTTCTGAGCTAGCGTCATTGCTATCCAAGCACGTTGGCGTTGACCGCCGGATAGCGAGTCCAGTGAGCGCGAGGACAGCTCGTCCATATGCGTCACTTCAAGCGCTTTTTTGACCATCTTCTCGTCTTCATGCGACCATTGCTGCAGCCAGCTTTGATAAGGATAACGGCCTTGCTTGACGAGCTGATGGACGGTTAAGCCTTCCGGCGCGATTGGACCTTGCGGCAAGATCGCTAGGCGCCTTGCGATTTCCTTGCTCGAGAGTTTGGCAATCTCATGGCCATCAATAAGAATAGAGCCTTCTTGCGGTTTTAAAAGGCGGGCAAGGGAACGGAGAAGCGTTGACTTGCCGCAGCCGTTGCTGCCAATGAATACCGTGATCTTGCCGGGAGGGATCAGCAAATCAAGATTTTTGAAAATCGCTTTTTGTCCGTAGGATAACGTAAGATTTTTCGCTTGAATGGAGGACACGATAATCTCTCCCCTTTGCTTATTATTGTTTAATTATAAACGCGCAGTGCGTTATGATCGGTTGCGATGGCGATACAATAAATAGATAAAGAACGGTGCGCCTATCGCTGCAGTGAAGACACCTGCTGGAATATCTAGCGGAAGGAATGCAGTTCTTGCGATAAGGTCAGAGAGCAGCAATACGAGCGACCCTATTAAAGCGGACACAGGTATTACGCCTCCATAAGACGGGCCTACAAGCTTCCGGGCAATATGAGGCGCCATAAGCCCGATGAAATTAATGGCACCACCTATAGCAACCGCAACACCTGCGAGCGCAACGCTGATGATGAGCAGTATCGTTCTTTTGATTTGGACGGAGCTGCCAACGCTTGTAGCAACCTCATCGCCAAGCTCCTGAACATTAAGATGCCGAGCGTAGATAAGCGCAATTGGAAACAAAACGACAAGCCAAGGAAGCAAAGTCCAAAAGTCTCTGTCCCATGATACGCCGTAGATGCTGCCAGTCATAAAAGTAAAGGCTTTGACGGCTACCGCAGTAGGCGTGAAGGATGACGTAAGGATAAGCATGTAGGTAACCGCAGTTAGTGCGGTAGCCATTCCGATACCGATTAGGACGAGCCTGAGCGGCGTGATTCCTTTTCGGTAAGCAAATAAATAAATGAGAAACGCAGCGGCAAAAGCTCCAATAACAGCACTGATCGGCATGAACCGGATGCTAATATGCGAAAAATACAAAATGAATATAACGGTGCCAAGAGAGGCTCCGCCCGTGATACCGATAATGTCGGGAGATGTTAAAGGATTGCGCACAATACCTTGCAGCAGCGCCCCTGAAACGGCGAGTGCTGAGCCTACCATTACGGCAATCAACACGCGTGGCAGACGAAGTGAAAAGATAATCATCGCATCTGACGAATCACCTTGTCCCACAAAAGTAAGTAAGACATCGATAGGATTAATGGTTTTGCTGCCAAGCCCAACACAAATGACGACTGCTGCTAAATTGGCAATTAGCAACATAACGATCACCATTAACGTTCGGCGGTCAAGTTGAAAGGAGTGTTTGCGGCCCCTGAGTGTGATCCATTTATTCATATTAGGATTGGCCTCCTCTTCTAGCGATAAACACGAAGAAAGGAACACCAATAATCGCTGTCATGATTCCCACGGGAACTTCCTTCGGAAATGAAATATATCTTGATCCGATATCAGCAGCAAGCAGCAATATACCGCCAAACACCGCGCAGTATGGAATAACCCAACGATAGTCAATGCCAACTAAATAACGCATTAGATGAGGAATAATAATGCCAACGAAAGCTATAGGACCAGCCATAGAGACCGAGCCGCCTGCTAGAAGGACAATAATGATTCCAGCTGCTAATTTGATATAGACGGTTTTTTGACCTAATCCAACAGCAACATCTTCTCCAAGCGCCAGCACGTTCATATGTCTTGCAAGCACGATGGCAGCTATCAAGGCAATACCCATATATGGAGCAGCGGCTGTAAAGATGTTCATGTCGCGTCCTGAGACGGAGCCGACAAACCAATAAAGCACCTGATCAAACGTCTGGCCGCTTGTAAGCAATACACCCAGCGTGAGTGAAGAGAAAAAAGCAGTCATAGCAGCGCCGGCAAGCGTAACCTTGAGCGGTGTCAGACCATCGTTGCCAATCGAGCCAAGCGAGTAAACGAGAGTCACTGTAAAGGCTGCTCCTACAAACGCCAGAGTTGCAAAAGTCGTCATGCCGCTAGCTCCGAAAAAGGCAGAGCCGATGACGATGAAGAAAGCGGCTCCGGAATTCACGCCGAATATGCTTGGAGAAGCAAGCTGATTGCGGGTAATTCCCTGCATGAGTGAGCCTGCTACAGCTAGACTCGCTCCGACTGCGGCTGCGATAAACGCGCGCGGTACTCTTGCCGTTTGAATGATGAGCTGCTCCTGAGAGCCATCAAATGCGGTAAATGAAGCTAAAATCGTGCGCCAGCTAATATTCGTTACTCCAAAAGCGATGCTGCAAACGATACCAGCAGCAAAGAGGAGCAAGCCGGCGATCAGCCCTATTATTTTCTGGGCTCGTGTATGTAATAATGTACTCATAATTTCCTCTTTCCTTGGTGTCAATTGTGAAGGGTATTCATGATTTAGGACTACTAAAACATTTTAGGGGATCATGTACATAGTGTCAATGAAGTTGAAAATCATTATCAACAGTTATTGACTTTGTTTTATATGGCTGGTATAGTTTCGTTTGTAATAAAACTGAGAATGATTTTCAACATGAAGGGGAGAAAAAAATGTCTTATGTATTAAAGAAGAAATTTACTTGGACAGCATCCGCCCTATTGCTTGCACTAGCCGTTATTGTTTCGGGATGCGGCCAATCCGGTTCAAAAAATAACGAAGGCAATTCATCGGCAACAGAAGGAACGAACGCGTCGAAAACAGAAGACACGAGAGTAATTACGCATGCAATGGGCGAGACAAAAATAGAAGGTAAACCAACTCGTATCGTCGTATTATCTAACGAAGGAACAGAAGCGTTGCTGGCACTTGGCATTAAACCGGTAGGCGCAGTGAAATCTTGGACAGGCGACCCATGGTATGACCACATAAAAGCGGATATGGAAGGTGTTACCGTTGTAGGTGAAGAGAGTCAGCCTAACATCGAGCTGATTGCAAGCCTAAAACCTGATCTTATTATTGGTAATAAACTGCGCCAAGAGAAAGTTTATGATCAGCTTAAGGCTATTGCACCTACTGTGTTTTCTGAAACGCTTCGTGGTGCTTGGCAGTCTAATTTCATGCTATATGCTGATGCGATCGGCAAGAAAGCTGATGGCGAAAAAATCATTGCCGACTATGACAACCGTGCAGCTGACTTTAAAAGTAAAGCTGGCGACAAGCTCAACCAGAAGGTGTCAGTCGTTCGGTTTATGGCAGGCAAAACGCGCATTTACTTAGAGGATACTTTTACAGGGATTGCATTCTCGAAGCTTGGAATTACACGTCCAGACAATCAAAAATATAAAGATACATTCGTTGAGGAAATTACGAAAGAACGTTTGCCGGAAGTAGATGCTGATATGCTGTTCTACTTCACTTATGAAACAGGTGATGGCAAAGGAACGAAGATGGAAGAAGAGATGTTGAAGGATCCATTGTGGCAAAGTCTTCAAGTTGTAAAAAATAATAAAGCGATTAGAGTGAGCGATGCTATCTGGAATACAGCCGGCGGCGTCATTGCAGCTAATCTAATGCTTGATGAACTTTATAAGATTTATGAAATTAACTAAATAGTCGCTTTTTAAAGCAGCCGGTTCTTATACCGGCTGTTTTTTTCTTATAATAACGGGTAAGTTAATTAGGATATGATCGTTCGAATATGATACCGATAGGTTATTTGGATGGTTTTAAAATACATACTTTTATTGCTTGGGGGGTATTTAAGCTGAATCAGTATGATGAGATAAAACAGGGCGAGAAGGGTGCTTGGGTCAGTATCGGCGCCTATTTGGGGTTATCCGCCATCAAACTCGGAGCAGGCTACTGGTTCGTATCGGGAGCACTCGTTGCAGACGGCTATAACAATCTTACGGATATTGTTGCATCAGTAGCTGTACTGATTGGATTGCGAATTTCACAGAAGCCGCCGGATAAGGATCATCCATACGGACATTTTCGAGCGGAGACCATTGCAGCACTTATCGCTTCGTTCATTATGGCGACGGTGGGCATCCAAGTATTGATCAGTGCAGTAAAATCCTTGTTTGCTGCTAATCATCATATACCTAATCTAATGACAGCATGGATTGCTTTGTTTGCAGCGGCATGTATGGGCGGGGTTTATATTTATAATCGAAGGCTGGCCCTCCGAATTAACAATCAAGCTTTATTAGCGGCGGCTAAGGATAACTTGTCAGATGCACTTGTGAGCATAGGGGCAGCTATCGGTATTATAGGATCACAATTTGGCTTGCCATGGCTTGATCCTGTAGCGGCAATAGCTGTAGGTATTATCATATGTAAAACGGCTTGGGAAATCTTTTATAGCTCCACGCACGCGCTTACGGACGGCTTTGATGAGAATGAGCTGTCCTCTCTACGTTCAACAATTGCCAAAACGAAAGGTGTTAAATCGATTAAGGATATTAAAGCTAGAGTACATGGCAGTCATGTACTAGTCGATGTAATCGTTCAGGTTGATCCCGAGCTTACATTGATCGAAAGCCATCAAATAAGTGACGAAATCGAGCGTCGAATGAGCAGGAAGCATAACATAATGAGCATACATGTTCACGTTGAGCCCGATGAGCTAATCGAGAATACAGGGTCAAACAAGCCGGAAAATCATTAAATCCAATCGGTAATTGTTGCCAAATGAGTTCTAAACCAAAATTTATGGTTCAAATGGCATGAAAGGCTGATTCTGCCAAAAGACCTACTCTTTACACGAAAATCATACAATTTAGTTGCAGTGATGGAGTAAATTTCAAGTCTAACTAGGTACTAAGGCATCCTATTAAATAGGATGTCTTTTTTTTGTGTACATACGACGAATTTATGGTTCTTAAAACCTATTACAAAGAGGGGTTAAATAGGCTTTTTGGTCGATACTTGTCTAATCTAATCGAATTTACAATGAAGCAGAACCGTGAAACTTAAACTGTTTACACACCAAGGAGGCGTAAGGATTGCAACACAGCATGAAAAAAAGGATGGCAACAGCAACGTTAACGGCAGCATTATTGTTTAGTTCACTTTCAGTTCCAGCAGCGCTGGCGGCTCAGACAACACAAGCAGCAGAGGTACAATCGAGCGTAAATATGCGCACATCACCTTCGACATCAGCATCCATTATTCGCAGTTTAAAGAAAGGCGAACAAATTACGGTGATGGATAAGGTTAATTCATATTGGTATAAAGTAGCAGATTCTTCAGGTAAGCAAGGTTACATATCTACCTCATCACAGTATATTGAGCTTCAAGCCTCGGTTCCTGCACAAGACGGCAATGCAGTCGCTCTATCGTCTGTTTCCTTCCGAAAGGCGGCATCGACATCGGGTGAACGCATTCGATATTTGAAGAAAGGCGAGCAGGTAACTATCGTAGCAAAGACAAACAGCTATTGGTATGAAGTGAAGGATGGCAACGGTGTTCGCGGCTATGTAAGCACAGATTCTTCCTACTTGAAAGTTACTGGTACTATTCCTGGTGGGAATACTGGTGGGAACACGGGCGGCAATGGCGGCGGAACAGTTACGAATCCTGATGTATCAAAAGATAAGCAAGTTGAGAAAATCATAGCTGCAGGGATGAAGTATTTAGGCACCCCTTATGAATACAGCTCGGATCGCAACACGACGACAACTTTTGATTGCTCTGATTTCGTGAGACAAGCCTTTCTTGATGGCGTCTCACTGAAGCTCCCGGCTGACTCTCGTCAGCAAGGTCAGTACGTAAAGGATAAAGGTTCGATTACGACCAACTGGAAGCAGTTGAAACGCGGTGATATCGTATTCTTTATGTCCTATAAAGGAACGAAGGCATCAGCCTATAATGGAATTGATAAATCTAAAGCTACGATTACTCATGACGGTATTTATTTGGGAGACGGCAAAGTATTGCATACGTATTCGAAAGAGGGGGGCGGCGTTACCGTCAGCAGTATTGAAGGTACACATTGGGAGTATCGGATTCTGTTCGGTGGAAGCGCGTTGTAACCTCAAAAAAGCCAGTTAGGATTTAATCCTAACTGGCTTTTTTACATCTGTATGAAATTGCTTATGAATCTATTTGAATTTTCGCATTATCGTTATGTTTAATTTGTTCGTTCTGGACTGCTTCAGCTTCTTTGTCTTCGAGCGCTTTCTTCTTGTTACGTCTCTTGCGAAGTAAAAGATAAACAATGAGAATAGGCACGGCTCCTAAAAAAATATACAAGGAAACATCCTTAACCATGCTTTCCGCTGCGCGTCCATAGAAATAAAATAATGATCCAACAATATAGAACTTTAAGCCCCGTCCAATTGCTGCGTAACCGATTAATCTCCAAAGAGGGAAATTTAAGCAACCAGACAATATTGTAAATACTTTGAATGGAATAGGTGTGAAAGAGCCGATAAGAATGGCTGCTTCGCCATTTTTCTGAAACTTATCCGTAGCGGCATCGATCCATTCTTTTTTTAGAAATTTATATAGAACGGATTTGCCCATAATCTTTCCCAAATAATACCCGACAGGAGTACCTAGGAGGCAGGCGATATAGCCCACAGTGGCCAGCCATAATGCTGTAGATGGATTGAGTATGCTCAATGAGACTTGAAGAAAAAAAGCAGGAATGGGAAATATAACTGCATCTAGAAACGAATGAATAAACAATCCGAGTGGACCGAAATCCTTTAAAAAATCGACTACGGCTTGAAACATTACCAGGCTCCCTTTCCATCAACTAACCTGCACATAAAGCCTGCTTTTACGAAATATACCGTGTGTAAATTCCACTTATGCTAACATATGCTGCAGCTTGTTGAAAAAGCGCTTTAGCGCTTGATATTTTAATTATAGCATAATTTTTTCGCTTAAGAAGATGATACTTGTCATGTGTTTCATTTCCGCTTCTCTAGTTCCTCTAGACCAAGTGCTTAAGAACGAATACGTGATAACCTGCTTACAGGTTTCAACGTCTTTTTCAGAATATTCCCCCCAAGTATTTTCAATTCTTATGCATATTGATTACTTAGAGAAATTTATGTTGTTAGAAATAAAAAAACGCTCGTTACGGGAGCCGTAAACGAGCGGAAATGACTACAAAAAATAGAGCGGCAGCAGCTACTCCCGAATTTGACGGCGAGAGACACCGCTTTGCTGTGCAGCCTGTATGACGCGTCGCCGTACTTCCTCAACGACTCTCGAGTTGAAGACGCTAGGAACGATATACATAGGGCTCAGCTCTTCATCACTGATAACGGAGGCAATGGCTTCTGCTGCCGCAAGCTTCATTTCTTCATTAATCGTAGCAGCGCGGCTATCGAGCGCTCCACGGAAAATTCCCGGAAAGCAGAGAACATTGTTAATCTGATTAGGATAATCCGATCTCCCCGTAGCAAAAACAGCAACGATATCCTCAGCTAGTTCAGGGCGTATTTCGGGCTCTGGATTCGCCATTGCGAAAACGATTGGACCTTTTGCCATCGTTGTAATATGCTCTCGCGTCAATATGCCGCCGGCCGAAACGCCTATAAAAACATCAGCGCCGTTTAGCGCTTCAGCTAAACCGCCTGTGATTCGCTCTTCATTCGTATGATTAGCATACCACTGCCACATCGGGTTGTCATAAACACAGTCAGCGGACAATATCCCAGCCCGGTCCACACCTATAATATGTTTTGCTCCCCCGGCGATCAGCATTTTTGTACAAGCGGTTCCTGCTGCCCCGATTCCACAAATAACGATGCGAGCCTCTTGGAGGCTGCGATTTGTCAGCTTCAGCGCATTTAGCAGCCCTGCGTATAATACGACTGCAGTACCATGCTGATCATCATGAAAGACAGGGATATCAAGCTCCTGCTTTAACCTTTGTTCGATTTCAAAGCAGCGAGGGGAGGAAATATCCTCTAAGTTAATGCCGCCAAAGGCAGGAGCAATATTTTTGATCGTAGCAATGATGGTTTCGGTATCCTGCGTGTCAAGGCAGATCGGGAACGCATCGACATCGGCAAATTGCTTGAATAGCATCGCTTTGCCTTCCATGACTGGCATAGCTGCATACGGACCGATATTGCCGAGGCCGAGTACTGCACTTCCGTCGGAAACGACGGCAACCATATTTCTTTTTATGGTAAGCGTATAAGCTTTGGATGGTTCTTCAGCGATCGCTTGGCATACTCTAGCCACATCCGGCGTATAGACACGGGACAAGTCATCGCGGTTTTGGATCGGCGTTTTCGGCTGAATTGAAATTTTTCCTCCAAGATGAAGCAGGAAGGTACGGTCGGATATATGAACGAGCCGAATGCCTTCCAATGATTTCAGCGCTGTCGTAAGCCGTTCTGCTGCGCCATGCTCCGATATTTTCACAGTTAAATCGCGCAAGCTTTTATTTTTGTCTGTATGTATGACGTCTATGGCGATAATATCGCCTTTGGCTTGTTCGATTGCTGTAGCTGCTCGGCCAAACTGCGCAAGATTCGTATCAATTTCCAACCTCAAAATAATCGTTTTTCCGTCTGTCATCTTCGAACTCATTATAAACAGCTCCCTTCATCAGTTATACTATTTGGATAAGGGCATACAATTTATGCTTCATTCTTATTTTAAAAAGAAAACCGTCACTGCATCAGTCGCAGGACGGCGTTCGGACAACTCGTGGGGTCGTATTGTTGATTGCGTTTGGTAAGCAGGCTGTCTCTAAACTGACCTGAAGCGTAGGGCTCATGGATAAGCTTGAACCACTTATCGACAGTATCGTTCGAATCGAGCATTTCACCAAATCCGTTATTGATGAAATATTCGCAGTTCTCTTCTTCTTGTCCAGGAATCGGCTCATAAAACAGCATTGGAATTCCTTTGCTCATTCCTTCTGTGCAGGTCATGCCGCCAGGCTTCGTAATTAGAAGATCGGAGACATCCATCAGCTTGTTCACCTCGCGAGTGAAGCCAAGTATACGAATGTTCGGATGCTGAAAAAGGGGATCGGCAAGCATTTTTTCCTTCATCTTCTCGTTTGAGCCAACGCAGTAAATGAGCTGTGTGCTTTCGCGCCATTTGGTCATATATTCAAGGGCATTGTCCTCGTATAAAATTCCCCATCCGCCGCCCATTATGAGTACGGTCGGCATGTTTTTTAAATCAAATTGCTCTCTAATCTCTTCTTTCTCGTATGTATGCCAGAAGTTGGGGTGAACAGGGATTCCTGTTACTTCAATTCGGTCTGTTGTAACCCCTTTTTCCATGAGCCGCTCTTTCACAAGCTCGCTTGAAACGAGGTATTTATTGACTTCTTGGTTTACCCATGACCCATGTGCATCATAGTCTGTAATAAGCGTATATAACCGTATGTCTAGTCCTAGACGTTTAAGCCGAGCAACGACAGCGTTCGGTACAGGATGGGTGCATACGATTAGTTCTGGCTTCAGCTGGGATATGACCTGTGACGTTTGGGTATAAAACACACGATGAAGCGCAAGCTGTGTAAAGCGGTTAAGCGACTTCTTATAGTTGCTGCGGTACATAAGACCGACCATCTTTGGTTGTTTGCTTACCGTTTTGCGATATGCAGATATAATCCACGGACCAAGCACCGGATTAAGGAAATTTCCTAACTCGATGACGCGGGTCTGAATCCCCGGACTTAATTGCTTGAGTCCGACAGCGAGCGCATAGGCAGCTTGGGTATGACCAGAGCCAAAGCCTTCAGAGAGCAGAAGCACTCTTTTCTTACGCATTCATTCCACCTACTTTTCTAATTCCATATTACGATGCAAGTGCGACTAACACAAGTTTTATCCGCTAGGGTTGCGAATAATGTGGTGGATAAATTATCCTAGAATGAAGATGTACACATTATTATTATATGTAACTAAGTAGTCAACTATATTTACATATATTTTACAAGCAAATATATCATAATAAAGTGAGGATGGTTCGATATGGAACGAAATAACCAGGTTGACGATAGTTTGAAAATAGGGGATAACGTTAGAGCTGAAATCCGCTCCGGTCATTATCTAGGCGAGCTTGTTGAAATTAACGGGCCTCGTGCTCTCGTAAAGGTATTAGCTGTATTAAAGCATCCCGAGCAAGGAGACCTGCATAATCCTTATAATCCAGACGTGCCGATGTTTCATGAGCGTCGTGCACTAAGCTTTACAGAAAAAACAAATGTTTTGCTGCGTGACGTAAAGCGGCATACAGGCATTATTCCAGAGTATAACGATTCTTTAAGAGCTGCTGCAGAAGCCGAAATTGCTTCACTGGATCGACTGCAGCGCTGGGCGGCTAAAGGCTTGGAGCAAATGCAGCAGCTCTTAAAGGAATATAAATAGCTATAAATTATTTATTAATGAAGACGGTTTTTAGAGTATCGCGATAAATCACTTGGAATTGCAATCCTTCTGATAAAGCGGCAAGCGGAACATATAACGTGCTTGCTTTGCCAACGGTATGGATAAAAGCAGGCGGTGCATTTAGTGTTTTAACTGTACCGTTTTCACGGAAAGAGGATTGTCCTACCGTTAAATCCACCGCTCGATCGGCAACTTTTATAGTTGCCGTCTGAGCAGCGGCGTTCCAATTGATGGTAGCGCCTAATGCGTCTACAATGCTCCGAAGCGGTACGAAGGTGCGATTTTGAACAACCATTGGTTTATTTGCGCTAATCATTTCTTTTCCATTAATGACAATAGCAAGAGCAGACTCACTATCCTTTGCTCTTGGCTTAACGACACGATAATCTCCCCAAATGGCCTTCGAAAAGGATTTCCCCATTGCAGCATAACCCGCCCTGCTAGGATGTATGTCCCCTTTTGCAATTGAAGTATAGCTTAGCTCATTATCTATGAAGGAAGATGAGACATTTGCGATTTTAACATTAAATCCTTCTTTCACAAGCCGATCGATTATCTGATTTAAGCGTTCCCGCAGCTGCTTGATGCTATCCTTCAGAAACAACCGGTCAGCCTCAGGGTATAGAGGAAAGATGAGCGACCCTACCTTTAATGGAGGAGGTATTGGCAGATATTGATCTGCGATAATGATTTGGGCATTTGGCTGCTGAGAAAGCAGCAATCTTAGAGCAGGCTCAAGCTCCGTCTCGTAAGTGTCCAAAGCCTTGTCCAGCACAGCTATCGTCTCGGCATGATCGGCACCCTTATTTAGCTTGTCGAGAACAGCATACAAGTCGTTTCCGCCTATTGTCATTACGATTAGATCAGCTTCACTTAAGGCAGAGCGGAGCAGCGATGTTTCAGCAAAAATTCGCTCTGCGCGTGGATCTGGCAGTCCGCTCTGAATATCAGAGCTTTTTACGCTGACACCGCTCACAACGGCATCAATCCATCGATTTAATCCTGATGTTCGGAGCCCTAGAACCCCATAATTGATGTACTCTGCACGAAGTCCATGGAATAGAGCTTGTTCGTATACATGCTCTACGAAGCCATATGGAATGGATTGTTCGGTAAAGCCATATTCGTAGCCGGCAGTTAATGAATCACCAACCGCGACGATGCGGTAAGTGTGATCATCTTTCTTTTTGTCAACTACAGAGGCAGCATGAGCAGTAGGAGCGTTATTCCCGGCAGTGCTTATACTTAGTGGAGAGAAAATACGGGTTGTAAGCACGATAGCGATCAATACTGACGATGCAGCGCGAAACGCCGCTTTCCTAAACTTGCTATACAATAAGTACACACTCCTCTGTTAAAATAAAAGGAAATAAAAACTGCAGGGTATGCTATGATGATACTCCGCAGAGAATCGAAGCTAACGCCTTCCAAAACCATCTTCGATAATTGAATTTGTAGTAAAATAGTGCAAACTATTATGAAAATATTAAATTGATTCCGCTTTGGCCTAATGATAAAATAACAGGATAATCGCTATGACGCGGTAAAGGCCGGGTGTGGTCAATTAAACGTTAACGCTCTATAAGAGACGTTTCCGTTTAGCTTAGGAATGTCAAGGAGCAGGCCGGTGTGCCTCGCTGACTACCATTCTATGATAAAACAAGCCAAAAATGAAGCGTAATGCGTATTCATCGGTGCTTAATTTCAACACGTTCACGCTTACCCAAAAATCTTCTCATAGAAAGGTTGCTCACAATGAAAGAACATATTTTGGGATTGCCGCCGAAGCAGGGGCTCTATGATCCGCAGTTTGAGAAAGACGCATGCGGCATGGGCTTTGTGGCCAACATCAAGGGAATCAAGTCACACAAGGTCATTCGCCAAGCGCTGATGCTGCTCGAGAATATGGAGCATCGCGGCGGTCAAGGCAGCGAACCGAATACGGGAGATGGAGCAGGTATTTTACTTCAAATTCCTCATACATTTTTTGCGGCTGAATTAAAGAAGCAAGAAATTGTACTTCCCGCCGAAGGACACTATGCCGTAGGTATGATTTTTATGCCGCAGGATGAAGAAGCTCGCCGTGCAATTGAGCGTGAAGTGGAAACGATCGTTCAAGAGGAGAACCAATCGGTTATCGGTTGGCGTACGGTTCCAACGGATGATAAGAAACTGGGTGAATCCGCATTAGCTGTTAAGCCTTATGTTCGTCAATTGTTTATCGGCATGAACGACAGCCTGAAGGACAATATGGCATTTGAACGCAAATTATATGTTATTCGTAAGCGCGCTGAGCTTGCGATTCGTTATGCCGGCAAAGAAGGCGGCAATATGTTTTACTTCTCTAGCCTATCCTCCAGAAAAATCGTATATAAAGGAATGCTTACGACAGAGCAGGTGCGTTCGTTCTATACCGAGCTGAACGATGAATCCGTTGTTTCGGCAATGGCGCTTGTACATTCCCGTTTTAGTACGAATACATTCCCAAGCTGGGAACGCGCTCATCCTTTCCATTATATGATTCATAACGGAGAAATTAATACCCTTCGCGGCAATGTGAACTGGATGCATGCCCGTCAAACCTTGTTTGCCTCTGAATTGTTCGGTGATGATATCGAGAAAATCAAACCTGTTATTAACCCAGATGGATCGGATACAGCAATGTTCGACAACACGCTGGAGTTCCTATTCTTGTCCGGCCGTTCGATGGCACATGCCGCGATGATGATGGTGCCAGAGCCTTGGTCCAATCATGAGAGCATGAGCGACGAGCGCAAAGCATTTTATGAATACCACAGCACATTGATGGAGCCATGGGATGGTCCAGCTGCGCTTGGTTTTACTGACGGCGTAAAAATCGGTGCGGTGCTTGACCGTAATGGTCTTCGTCCAGCTCGTTATTACGTAACGAAGGACGATCATATTATTCTCGGCTCCGAGGCTGGAACTGTTGAGATTCCGCCAGAGGATATTTTGTACAAAGACCGCTTGCGTCCAGGACGCATGCTGCTTGTAGATACAGAGCAAGGCCGCATCATTTCTGATGAAGAAGTGAAAGCAGAAATCGAGACCGAGCATCCATATCGCGAATGGCTGAATGAGCATCTTGTTGATTTGGAAGATTTGCCGGAAGCTCCTGAGCTGCCAGAACCAAACCATGCTACTGTTCAAATGAGACAGCAAGCGTTCGGATATACTTTTGAGGACATTCGCAAAGTGCTTGAGCCGATGGCTGGCAGCGGCATGGAGCCTATCGCTTCGATGGGTTATGATGCACCGCTGGCGGTGTTGTCAGAGCGTCCGCAGCGTCTGTACAATTACTTCAAGCAGTTGTTTGCACAAGTTACGAATCCGCCTATTGATGCGATTCGTGAGGAGATTATTACTGCGACAGGTACAACGATTGGTCCAGAACGCAATCTGCTTAATCCAGAGCCAGAGAGCTGCCGACACATCAAATTGGATACGCCTATTTTGTCTAATGAGCAATTCGCCAAGCTGCGCCATGTGCGCCGTCCTGGCTTCCGTTCCATTACACTCCCGATCTTCTTCCCTGCAAATGAAGGTGAGACGGGCTTGCGCGCTGCGCTTACACAAATGTGTGAAGCGGCTGATCGTGTTATTGCGAAGGGACATAATCTGCTTATTCTTTCCGATCGCGGCGTCGACAAGGAAAATGCAGCAATTCCAGCTTTGCTGGCAGTAGCGGCACTGCATCATCATCTTATTCGCCAAGGTACACGGACGAAGGTTGCTATTTTGCTGGAATCCGGCGAACCTCGTGAAGTGCATCACTATGCATTGCTGCTTGGTTACGGCGTAAGCGCAGTTAACCCTTATCTTGCATTTGAATCGCTTGACGACATGATTAAGCAAGGTTTGCTTCGCGGCGTATCGCATGATAAAGCAGTGAAAAACTATATTAAAGCAGCCACTAAAGGCGTTATTAAAATATTGTCCAAAATGGGTATCTCGACCATTCAATCCTACCGTGGTGCTCAAATTTTTGAAGCGCTCGGCTTGAAAGAAGATGTGATTAACGAGTACTTCACATGGACACCGTCCCGCATCGGCGGCATCGGTCTAGATGTTATTGCCGAAGAGACGTTGAAGCACCATAACCGCGCATTCGCTGAGCAAGAAGGCGGAGAGAAAGAGCTTGACTCTGGCGGTGATTACCAGTGGCGTAAAGATGGCGAAGACCATTTGTTCACGCCGCAAACGATTCATACGCTGCAAATGGCTTCTCGTGCAAATGACTACAAGCTATACAAAAAGTTCTCTGCGCTTGTACAGGGCGAGGACAAAAAACATCTTACGCTTCGTTCTTTGCTCAAGTTTAAGGAAGGCCGTCAAGCCGTTCCGCTTGAGGAAGTTGAATCACTTGAATCCATCGTAAAACGCTTCAAAACAGGTGCGATGTCATTTGGTTCAATCAGTAAAGAAGCTCATGAGAGTCTGGCTATTGCGATGAACCGCCTAGGCGGCAAATCGAATACGGGCGAAGGCGGAGAAGATCCAGCACGCTTTATACCAGATGCGAATGGCGACTCCAGACGCAGCGCGATTAAACAAGTAGCATCGGGACGTTTTGGCGTAACGAGCAACTACTTGGTTAATGCAGATGAGATTCAAATTAAAATGGCTCAAGGCGCTAAGCCTGGTGAAGGCGGTCAATTGCCTGGCCTTAAAGTATATCCTTGGGTAGCTGAGGTTCGTGGTTCCACGCCTGGCGTAGGACTGATCTCGCCGCCGCCGCATCACGATATTTATTCTATTGAGGATTTGGCAGAGCTTGTTCATGATTTGAAAAATGCTAATCCACGCGCAAGAATCAATGTAAAGCTGGTATCTGGTGTCGGCGTTGGTACGATTGCGACTGGCGTTGCGAAAGGCCGCGCAGATGTTATTATGGTCAGCGGTTATGATGGCGGAACTGGAGCTTCTCCAATGGGCTCGATTCGTCACGCAGGTTTGCCGTGGGAGCTTGGTCTTGCAGAAACACATCAAACGCTAATGCTAAATAAATTGCGTGACCGTGTCGTTCTTGAAACAGATGGCAAAATGATGAATGGCCGTGACGTTGCGATTGCTGTACTGCTTGGAGCAGAAGAATATGGCTTCTCGACGGCTCCGCTTATCGTGCTAGGCTGCATCATGATGCGCGTATGCCAATTGGATACTTGTCCAGTAGGCGTTGCAACACAAAATCCTGAGCTTCGCAAAAAATTTATGGGCGATCCTAGCCATGTTGTTAACTACCTGCGCTTCATTGCTGAAGAGCTGCGTGAGATTATGGCAGAGCTCGGTTTCCGTACCATTCAAGAAATGGTTGGACGCGTCGATATTTTGGAAACGAAGCAGCTGCTTGAGCATTACAAAGCAAAAGGTATTGATCTCTCTGGCTTGCTGTACGAAGCTGATCTACCACAGGATGCAGTTCGCTACAATGTTCAAGAGCAAAACCATGGTCTTGAATTGTCGCTTGATATGCAGCAACTCGTTCCACTTGCAAAGGCTGCGATAGAGAATGGCGAGCGCGTGCGCGGAACATTCCCAATTTTGAACACGAACCGTGTTGTTGGTACGATTCTTGGCAGCGAAGTTACGCGTAAATACGGTGCAGCAGGTTTGCCGGAAGATACGATTTCGTACCATTTTGTCGGAACGGCTGGCCAAAGTTTTGGTGCATTCGTGCCAAAAGGAATCACGTTGTCAATCGAAGGCGATTCGAATGACTATGTAGGAAAAGGGCTATCCGGCGGTAAAATCATTGTAGCACCGTCACCAAAGGCAACTTTTGTGGCTGAGGACAATGTTATTATCGGTAACACAGCGCTGTATGGTGCTACTAGCGGTCAAGCCTATATCCGCGGAGCAGCTGGCGAACGCTTCGCTGTTCGGAACAGTGGCGCAAATGTAGTTGTAGAAGGTGTCGGCGATCATGGCTGTGAGTATATGACAGGCGGGCGCGTCGTTATTCTTGGTCTCACAGGTCGTAACTTTGCGGCAGGCATGTCTGGCGGAGTCGCTTATATCTACGATGAGAAAGGCGATTTCTACAATCATTGCAATCTGGAGATGGTATTGCTGGAGCGCCTAGAGGACTCTGTAGATGTTGCTGAACTTCGTGGTTTGATTGAATCACATGTTAAGTATACAGAGAGTGCGATTGGTACCCGTCTATTGAATGATTGGGAAGCATCGCTTTCGAAATTCGTTAAAGTTATTCCTAAGGACTACAAGCGTATGCTTGAACAGATCCGCAAGGTTGAAGATACAGGCTTAGTGGGCGAAGCGGCACTTCTTGCAGCGTTCGAAGCGAACAAGAAAGAGCTTGCACGCGCAGGCGGCAAGTAATTCAGACTTATTTTATAAATCGTATATACGAGTCAAGGGACTGTCCCTGAAGTAGCTTCATTACTTCAGACGACAGTCCCTTTTGTTTTTCGACAAAATGCCACCAAATTAGAAGAAAGCCGCGCCCATTAACCGACATATTCCATCCGCGGACTCGGGTATAATGATGTTAATATATCTATCATTATTAGTAATTTATATGTAGTTGGTCAGAGGTTAAGAGATAAAGTAGAGATGGATAGCGGAGAGGGAGCTTGGGACGCAGCCGTCACTGTACTTGAAATAGATTTCTTGCTAGAGGAATAGGCATTAATAGAAATGGAGTCCAGTATTTGAGCTGTAACAAGGATTGTTATTGCTATTAGGTATGATGGAGGTATTAAGCATGGCGATGAATTCAAATGATGCCTCGCGCAACCACATTAGGCTACGCTTCACAGAGGGCGTTAAGGCAGAGCTGCGGCTAATTAGTAAAGATGGACAATTGTTGACGCCATCTACGACTACAGTACTTCTACTTAATTTAAGCCAAAATGGTTTATGCTTCTTATCCGGCTTGCAATTACCGATTCAATCCAATTATCTTGTTGAATTTCGAATGACGATTTCGAATGTACAGATTATGATTCGCGGTCGGATCGTTTGGAATTTGAAACAAGATAATCAATTCGCTCATGGCGTGTTATTTGAATGCTCGAATACACTTCGCTCTCTTATTATTGGTGTCATGAATCAAGAAATATTAGAAAGTCAGCCACAGCAGAAAAAAATTCATTATTTATACAGCAGATTATTGAATACAAAACGGCTGTATTACAGTAGTTAACGATCTGATAGGAAGTAGAATTCAATAACAACTTAGAAGGGGGACATGCTTTGAAAATTATTTTGTTATCAGGCGGATCTGGAAAGAGATTATGGCCTTTGTCGAATAGTAGTCGAGCAAAACAATATTTAACTGTACTGGAGAGTCCAAACGGCGGCATGGAATCAATGCTGCAGCGTATATGGCGCCAGTTGGAAGAGTCGGATTTGCAGGAGCATACTCGCATTTCGACTTGCCGTGAGCAGGTGGAGATTTTACAAAGACAGGTTGGTGTAAAAGCACCGCTTATCATTGAGCCTGAGCAGCGTGACACGTTTCCAGCGATAGCGTTATCCGCTGCTTATTTGTATTCAATCGCGGGCGTATCTTTAAATGAAACGGTCATTGTCATACCAGTTGATGCTTATGTAAGCTGTGATTTTTTCTCATGTATAAGAGGACTTCCAAAGTTGATCAGAGAAAGCAAATCTGAGCTGCTTATGGTTGGGACTAAGCCAAGTTATCCGTCAGAGCAATATGGATATATCGTTCCAGAATCCAATCGGCACAGCAATGATGATGATAGCTATGAACGTAGAGTACATTCATTCAAAGAGAAACCGTATGAGGCTGAAGCTAATCAATTAATAAAAGGCGGAGCGTTATGGAATAGCGGTATTTACGCTTTCAAGCTTGATTATATGATTACTTTGCTCATGAATCGCAGGCTGCCTATCCATTATGACGAATTATATAAACAATATACGAAAATTCCTAAATCAAGTTTCGAAATTGAAGTATCACAAAAAGAAACCTCTCGTTCAGTTATCTGTTACGACGGTGAGTGGAAAGATCTTGGCACATGGAAAACGTTATCCGAGGAGCTGGCCTTTGAACGACTAGGCATGGGCGAAATATCGGATGACAGCGAGCAATCCCAGCTCATTAATGAGCTGGACATTCCTATCTCCATTATTGGGCTTACGAATGTGATTGTTGCGGCAAGTCCCGACGGCATTTTGGTTACTAGCAAAAATGCGAGTAATGAGCTCGATGCGAAGCTTAAGCTCATGAATGAGCGTCCAAAGTATGAGGAGCGCAGGTGGGGGCATTCCAAGATTGTTGATTCCGTTGTCTTGTCATCAGGAACTCATTGTGTTACTAAGCGGGTTTTTGTTGCAGCTGGCCAAAATATAAGCTATCAAATGCATTTTAAGCGAAGAGAAGCGTGGACCATTATCTCCGGAGAGGGAGTGCTAATTCTGGATGATCTGTACCGTCATGTTGAACCAGGCGATACCGTATCGATTCCGGAGAGAACGAGGCACAGCCTGCGGGCAATTACGGACGTTGAGCTAATTGAGGTTCAAACAGGCAAACAGATTAATGAGGATGACATTATAAGGCTTGGAACGACATGGGATGAAATCACTAGTCAATTAAATAGTGTATAATATGCTGTTAAAGCATGTTTGGGATGGATTGCAATCGACGTTATGATAGAACTTCTGCCATTTAACGCTTAATGCCGTTTTTAATGTTGAGGTTGATACAATCATTACGAAAGAGAGAGGGAGCGATCTATCGAATGATATGTTCAAAGGACCGTTTTTATTGTGTTAGTTGCGGGGAGATGCTTTTAAGTCCTGAAGCAGATATTTTGTTTCGAACAGGATTTTTCCGAGTGGTACATCCAATGGGTTATTGCTTAACATGCAGCGTGGAGCAGGATAGGCTGGATGCTATAGTAGGATCGCCGGGTAAGACCAGTAACTATGACTATAAAATGTTCCTTCGTGCAGATGCGAAAGTTGCCGAACATGTTATACAGCCCTATCGCACAAATGATAATGAGAGCCTCTGCCCTACAGTTTAACTGTAGAGTGGAGGTGTATTTTTTTGTAAACTACCAATTGTTTCCTTAATCGTTTATAATGAATAGGATTTGGATTTTTGAAGGAGGAGCACAAATATGGATCAGCCTATTGTTAAATTAAAAAATGTAACCAAAAAAATCGGCGGCAGAACGATTATTGATCGCTTAACGCTTGATATCCCGCTTGGGGAAGTATTTGGTTTCCTTGGTCCCAACGGCTCGGGTAAAACCACTACAATTCGAATGATGGTTGGCTTAATGTCGCTCACAGATGGTGAAATCACTATTGGAGGACATAGCATTACGAAGGAATACGAAAAAGCAATTCGCCATGTTGGAGCGATTGTTGAGAATCCTGAAATGTACAAATACTTGAGCGGCTATGATAATTTAATTCATTATGCACGAATGATTCCAGGCATCACAGAGCATCGTGTTCATGAGGTTGTTAAGCTTGTTGGTCTTGAAGGACGAATTCGGGATAAGGTGAAAACCTATTCGCTCGGCATGCGGCAGCGGCTTGGCGTAGCACAGGCTATTTTGCATAAGCCTCAGCTGCTTATTTTGGATGAACCTACGAATGGCTTGGATCCGGCAGGGATAAGAGAGCTTCGTGATTATTTGCGCATGCTTTCCAAAGAAGAAGGTATTGCTGTATTTGTTTCGAGCCACTTATTATCTGAAATGGAGCTTATGTGTGATCGTGTTGCGATCATTCAAAATGGCAAGCTCATAGACGTGCGAACCATTAAGGGTGAGCATGCAGCTAAAGTACATAACCGTGTTGTTATTGAAGTGGACAGTCAGCAGGCAGCGATGGATGTGCTGTTCACATCTGGCTTTACTGCTGTGCTTGAAGGCAAAGATGCCATAGCGGTTGAAACAGATAAGGAAAACACAGCTGCCATTAATGCATCTCTCGTTCATGCTGGAATCAAGGTTTATGGCATTCGCGTACAGGTTAAGACACTTGAAGACCAATTTTTAGAAGTGACAGGAGGGGAACGAATTGGGTAATTTTTTGCCGCTTATTCAAAATGAGAATATGAAAATTTACCGTCGTCCTCGCACATGGGTGATGACCGGTATATTGGTTTTGTTAGTTCTGGCTATTTCTATTTTATGGGTAATATTCGGCGGAAGAGATGCTTCGATGTGGGATGTTGCTTTTATGGAATCCTCCATTTTGTTTCTGCTCGTTACGATCTTTACCGTAGTAATCGCTGCTGGCGGCGTTGCTGAGGAGTTTACGAGTGGCACCATCAAGCTTCTGCTTATCAGACCATGGTCACGCTCGAAAATATTGTTGTCTAAATATATTTCGATCATGATATTCGCTCTTTTGCTTGCTATTGTACTGTTTGCTACGACGATTTTCGTGAACTGGATTTGCTTCGGCATTAATGCGTCGCCGGATATAAAGCCAACCTTCGTTGGAGATGAAGGAACGAATCCATTTTCGTATATGCTTAAGTATTATGGCTTAACGTTAATTTCGCTTGTTGTTACCGTAACGCTTGCGTTCATGCTCTCTACTGTATTCCGCAGCAGCGGTTTAGCAATTGGTATGGCATTGTTTCTTCTTCTAGGCGTGAACAGCTTTATTGGTTTAATTGCGATGCTCGATTACAATTGGATCGATTATCTATTGTTTATTCATTTGAATCTAACGCAATACTTGGATGGAAATCCGATGAGAGAGGGCATGACCTTAGGCTTTTCGCTTGTGGTGCTCGGTGTTTATTATGCACTTTTCATCGCTATTACATGGTATACCTTTAAGAAACGCGATGTTGCAGCTTAGACTTTAGATGAATGAAAAAAGCCGTTTCTATACATGCTGCTTCTTCGGAAGACATGCACGTGTAGAACGGCTTTTTTGCTGTATTATCCTGCTTGGCGAGATTTCTCTTTGGATTCTTTAATTACTGCTTCTTTACCGATGATGTGTGGTGGATCGGATTCTGCTGGCACACGATTTTTGCTGTCAGCTGCTTGCTCCATGTAGCAGTTGCCATTCAACTTGCCGCCATCTTGAATGATCAGTGTTTGGGTTGTAATTGCCCCCGTTAACGTGCCGGAGGAAGTAATGATCAGCCTCCCCTTGGTGACAATATCTCCGAAAACCTTTCCTGCAATGGTAATATCACGCGCCGTAATATTCGAGCGAGCAAGACCACATTCTCCAATGATGACGTCAGCTTTGCATTCGATATCGCCTCGGTGCTCCCCTTCAATGCGAAGACTTGCTTCACAAATTAGCCGGCCCTCGCTTATCGTGCCTTGGCCAATTAATGTATCAGTGGCTGCCAGCCGCTTATGGTCCTTGAACATAAACATTAATCCTCCTTTATTAATGATAAAAATGGTAAAGGGTTAACAGGCTCGTTTTTCTGCATAATTTGAAAATGCAAATGCGGGCCAGTGCTTCTGCCGCTCGATCCGAGCAAACCAATCTTTTCGCCTCGGACGACGATGTCGCCTTCTTTCGCTTCGATTTCCTTTAAGTGCATATAGGCGCTTTGCAGGCCTCCGAGATGATCAATGATAATATACTTGCCCAGTGAGTTATTGAAGCCAGTGTCCGATACAGTGCCGTCTGCTGCGCTAAATATGGGATCTCCTAGCTTGCCAGTGATGTCTAGTCCAGCGTGGAAAGCCGTTCGTCCAGTAAAAGGATCTCTTCGATAACCAAATCCAGAGGTCAGCATTTTGGAGCGTGTCGGCCATCCGGAAGGATAAGCATCGACGGAGACTCGCGTCGCTTGAGCGAGCTGCAGCGTCAACGTTAATGAATCCTCCATCGTCTCGACCATCCGCTGCAAATCGGCGAGATGAAGTCCTGTTTCTTGTGCGAGCAAAACAAACTGTTTGCTTTGCTTCGAATCGTTAAAGCTCCGATTTCCTGATGAGGGAGTATCGGATAGAATTTTTACAGTTGTCTCACTTTTGTCTATCGGCGTCAGATAGGTAGAGGTTTCAAGTTTACTGCCATAGTTTGCGATAAATTGCTTCAGCTTTAATTCGAGCTCCTGCAGATCATCGATTTTCTCTTTCATTTCATTTGCTTGCTCTGACAATACGATTATCTCTTGCTGCAGCGAGACAATAGCTTCGTTTTTATCGGAAACGGTTTGGGCAAATAGTTCGTCTTGTTGTGACATCTGTTCTTCCAGTTGGTTCATTTCATAGGCCGACTTTATTTGAAGCCCAGCAATACAGCCCGTAACCGCTATTACTACCGCCGTTGGAGCGGCAAAGACCGATCGCTTTGAAACGTGAAACTGTTTAACGGTTTTGTCAGCGCCGCGCAGCACGACAAAAGACCATTTTGGCTTCTGGACTCGTTTCAATAGACTTCTCCTTCCTACTTAAGTTTGGCTATAAACGATCAGAACGTTCTATTGCTATTTATTCTTAAACGCAGTAAAACATGCCATAAAACTTGCGTGAAACATACAAGAAACTTGTGTGAAACTTGTATGAAACGAGAAAGACTGCCCGTCGCACATGAATTGTGCAAGCGGGCAGTCTTTGTAATACGAGATCATCACAACACTTTATTGTGCCGAAGCAAGCTCGATTTGGGCTACTGCTTCCTCTATACCTGGTGTCATTGCAAATGTACGTCCTTGCTGCTGCTCGGCTGGAAGTGAAGCTAGCTGACCGATTCTTCTTTTAACTTCGTTAGAGAGATCGACAACTTGCTGAGCATATTCTTTTGCTTTAGCTTCATCCTTGCCCGTCAGTGCAGTTTGATTTGCTTTGGCGTATGAGGTTATCGCAGCTTCATATAGATTGATGTCCCAAGGGAATTTTTTGACACCTTCATTAATTGTTGCGAGCGATTCTTCAAAAAGTCCCTTTTCTTGCAGAAAACGATATTCCGACATTAGAAGGCTTCGATTATAAGGATCATATTTTCTGCCTTCTTTTACAGTACTAAGAGCTTGGTCAAGGAATGTAGCGGTGTTCGTTTGCTTATAAGCCTGCTCCAGCCAGTCAGCTTTCGTTAGCTTATAATAAGGCTGTGTTGGTGAAGACTTAATGGCACGATCAAGAATAGGCAGAAGTTGTTCTAAAGAAGTTTGCTGCCCAACTGCCAAATCGATAGCTTTATTATAGTTACTAGTTGCGTTAGTTTCTCGAATGGCAATGACGAGAAGGAATATAGACAATAACGCCATAACCGCTGGATATGCGATTTTTGGCCAAGATTTATTAAGCTTGCCATTCATACGTTCAATTATTAGCTTGTGGCTATATGGAGCTAGCATACAACCGAGAGAAATAAAGACGAGAGAGATAATATAAATATAGCTCATATCAAAATCGATCACACTGTGGACTAGCAGCGCCAAAGAAAAAATGAAAAAGACAAAATGGCTGCCTCTAAGCTCGGGATAACGAATAAAGGATCGGATGTATAAAAAATATACAAACACGAGCAGTCCGACGATTGCTAGTAGACCAAGCCAACCGCTCTCAACAAGAACTTGTACAAAGAAGCTATGTGCTTGTCTGCTCCAATAAGGGTTATTCTGATATTGCTCAAACATGGCTTGCCAAGCGCCGCCGCCGCCTCCAAGCAGCGGGTAATCCTCAGCTACACGAAGACCGTCTTTGTAAAAGGTTAAACGTTCCAAAACGCTGTGCTGTTGGAGGTTAATATTTTCAAAGCGTGCAGCAATTTTGTCAGGAAGCAAGCCGCGAATAGCGCTGCTGCCAAGAAGGCTGACCGCTGCTACAGCAGTAAGCACGATTGTAATGACAGGCACAGCCGCAAAAGACCACTTGTACGAAGAAAGCTTGGTAAGCTTCGTTTCTAGGAAATTAGCAGCTTTGGCATGATAAAGCATAATAAGGCCAGTAACAATGAGCAGGCCGAGCACAAGTAATCCCCAGCCCTGCATAGGCAGCGAGCTGAACAAGGATATTGTACTTGGCGCTTTCGTTTCAGTAGGTTGAACTAGTGTAGCTATTTTATCAGCAATCGTTGTTAGTTTTCCAAGGACAGCCATGGAAACCACTACAGATACGCCCATAAACACGATGTATGTAATTTGCTTCGTTAAGCGTAAGAAAGGCAGCACAATAAGCAGCATAACCGGAATAATAACAATTGCACCGCGTGAATAAGTGAGCATGAATGAAATCCAAATCGGTACAAGCATGGCAGCATGAATGATTCTTGCAGATGGACGCACGCAGTGAACTGCATAATACAAACTAACTAGAAATAAAGCGACTAGGAAGCCGGCGTATGAGTTTGAGTATTGGAATACCGACGAAAGGCGGTAGCCGTCATGTGCAAGCCATAGCGCATCCTTATAATAGATTTGACCAAAAAGGTTGAGTAAACCAAATAGTACAATTAAATAGGAGGAGAGCATAACCGCATATTCGATCGTTTTGCGCGTAAGCTTATTTTCTGCAAAATACAGAGCGCCTATGAATAAAGCAGCAAGTAAGAAAAATACGAGAGTCATAAACTTCGCGTAATAGGTTGAAACCGCCTGTAATGATGACAACCAATAAATGAATGGAAGCAGCATGACGGCAATCGACAAAATTCCACGATAACTGTTCATCTGTGAGTTGCGATACACATAAAATGCAGTAAAGGCAAGCATCACATATCCGAAGATGATTGCTCCATAAATTGGGCCTTCAAAGCTTAATTCGTAACCGTTAAACAATGCTCTCTCATAGGGGAAGATGACTAGAAATAGAGCGATCCCAATAGCCCCAATCCACCTCAAAAGCGCAAAATCAGCATTTAAAGTGTTCGTATTCCTTTTTGATTTGTTCCGTGCACTCATTCGTATGTACTCCTCATCCATCGTTATGTAGATATGAAACATTTAGCTTTATTTGTATTTTAACAAATGGGGGAGTAGATTACTATATTAGGAGATGCGATTTGTATGTAGTTTACAAATTTGTAGAATATGAGGTTTTGTCGAAATAGAGAGGAAATCGGAAAAATTCTACAATTTATTCGGTGTAAAGGTAGAATAAGGTGTTAATGTGGGAGGAATTTTGGTAAGATAGCAGGGGTGTGTAGACATTTTCTTTATGCAATCTTGCATATCAAGCAACATTTTTGAATGAACGACTGTTCTATATGATGGGAATACAAATATGCATTATGAGATTACAAAGATGTTAATGAAATTTGCGGTGGTGTCTTTATGAAAAGATTAATTTCAAAAATATTATATAAAATGGCAGTGCCAACTAAAAAAGCTGCTGGGATAATTGTACCTGCCCATATTATGAGGCAAGTAAAGAAAGCATTGTTAAAATCAGCTTTTCCCATTGAGCAGAAGAATAAATCTATCAAAATTCATATTGGAAAAAATGGAATTAATTTAATTGGCTATGCTAGGGCAGAAATGGGAATTGGAGAATCATGTAGAATCGCGGCTAAATCACTGACAGCAGGCGATTTGGAGTTTGGAATTATAAATTTCAAAGGAACTAATAGCGCCAGGATGTCAGATACATCTTGGGTACATAAGGAAATTGAAGATCCAAAATACGATATAAACGTATTTCATATTAACGCTGAGCAAATGATGGAAATTTATGCTCACTATGGGAATCGAATATTCAATAATAAATACAATATTGGTTATTGGCACTGGGAATTACCTGATTTCCCTGATCAATGGACAGAAAGTTTTAGCCTAGTAGATGAAGTTTGGGCACCTTCTACATTTGTTGCAGAAGCGATTTCACTTAAAAGTCCAGTTCCCGTTATTCGTATTCCGCACAGTATTGAAGTGAAAATAGAACAATACAGAAACAGAAGTTATTACAACCTTCCTGAGAATACATTTTTATTTTTAACCATGTATGACGTAAAAAGCTATCAGGAACGTAAAAACCCACAAGCGTCAATCGAAGCTTTTAAAAGAGCTTTTGGTAAGGATGACATTAATGTGGGGTTAATTGTTAAAGTGAACATCAGTAATGGTGAGTCTAATGAGATGAAGTTATTAGAAAAATTAATCGATGACTATACAAATATTTACTTAATAAAAGAGGTACTATCAAGAAACGATATAAATGCATTAATCAATGTATCAGATAGTTTCATATCCCTTCATAGAAGTGAAGGTTTTGGTCTTGGTTTAGCAGAAGCTATGTTTCTGAGAAAACCAGTCATTGGAACGAATTGGTCATCTAATACAGATTTTATGAATGATAGCAACTCATGTCCAGTGAAATATGAACTAGTAAAGCTTGGCAGCACTTTTGGACCATATGAAGCGTATCAGTACTGGGCAGAGCCAGACGTTGATCATGCGAGTTATTATATGAAGAAACTAGTTAATGAACCAGATTATCGTGATGAGATTGCTAAACAAGGCGAGCATACGATAAAAACAGATTTTTCGCCAGAGCAAGTAGGACAACTCATAACGAAACGCTTGGAATACATAATGAAATGGAATAATGGAGGTTAACATGACAATTACTTGTGTAATTATGGCAGGGGGCAAAGGCGAGCGTTTTTGGCCAAAGAGTCGAACTAACCTGCCGAAGCAATTTTTAAACATATCAGGCAATAAATCTATGATTCAACAATCAATAGAGAGGTTGGAATTACTAATTTCTATAGACAAGATTTTTATTGTTACCAATGAGCTTTATGCAGAGCTATTAAAGGCACAAATACCTCATTTACCCCACGAAAATATCATTATTGAACCAGTAGGCAGAAATACAGCTCCTTGTATTGGTCTTGCTTCTTTGATTATTGAAGATCGTTATCCAGATAGTACTATGATTGTTATGCCTTCTGATCATATCATTCAGAATGATAAGGGGTTTATCGATATTCTCAAGACAGCGGTAGAAGTTGCAAATGATAATGGAAATCTAGTAACTTTGGGTATCGAACCAACCTATCCAGAAACGGGTTATGGTTACATAGAAAGCACGGGTATGGATAATCCATTAAACGGAGTTAGCGTATTTAAAGTTAATAAATTTGTGGAAAAACCTAACTTAGAAACAGCCCAAGTGTACTTAGAGGCTGGGAACTTCTATTGGAATAGCGGTATTTTTGTATGGAAAACAACCGTGATCAGAAAATACATAAAAGAGCTTATGCCTGAAATGCACGATATTTTAGAAACGATGAAGTATGCTTTTGGAAAAACAAATCAAAATGATATAATTGCAATGGAATTCGTCAAAATGCCTGATCAATCGATAGATTACGGCATTATGGAAAAGGCGGATGACATATTTGTTATTCCATGCTTATTTGGTTGGGATGATGTTGGCAGTTGGACAGCATTAGAAAGAATTGATGATTTGGATGAAGATGGAAATGTGATTAAAGGAAATATATTAAATATAGATACTAAACGTTGCATTATAGAAAGCAATGGTAAGTTAATAGCAACCTTAGGAATCGAGGATTTAATTATTGTTGATACAGAAGATGTAACCTTAATTTGTACAAAAGATAAAGCGCAAGAAGTAAAGCTGCTGCTTAAGGAATTAAGGATGCAAAAGCTGGAACAATATCTATAAACAAATATAAGGAGAATGAATCACAATGACTAAAAATGCACTAATTACAGGTATTACTGGACAAGATGGATCTTATTTGGCAGAGCTATTACTAGAAAAGGGATACAAAGTATATGGATTACGTAGAAGAACGAGTGTTCCAATTCTAGAGAATATTGAACATATAAAAAATGAAATTGAGTTTATAGATGGGGATTTGCTTGATCAAGGTTCACTTATAAATGCAGTTCGAATTTCTAATCCAGATGAGGTATATAACCTAGCAGCACAATCGTTTGTTGGCACGTCTTGGGATCAACCTGTTCTAACAGGACAAGTTACAGGAATTGGAGTAACAAATATGCTTGAAGCAGTACGCCTGACTAAGCCTGAAGCTAGATTTTATCAAGCATCCAGCAGTGAGATGTTTGGTAAAGTTGTAGAAACACCTCAAGTTGAAACGACACCTTTTTACCCGCGCAGTCCTTATGGGGTTGCTAAAGTCTATGGGCACTGGATAACTGTAAATTATAGAGAAAGTTTTGATATGTTTGCTTGTTCAGGGATTTTGTTTAATCATGAATCTCCTCGTCGCGGCGTTGAGTTTGTAACTAGAAAAGTAACAGATGCCGTAGCGCGAATTAAACTGGGCTTACAAACAGAACTTCGGATGGGAAATCTCGATTCGAAACGGGATTGGGGCTTCGCTGGTGATTATGTTAAGGCTATGTGGCTGATGCTGCAACAAGATAAACCGGATGATTTCGTAATCTCTACTGGTGAAACTCATACGGTAGAAGAACTTGTAGAAATCGCTTTTAGTCATGCTGATCTTAATTGGAGAGACTATGTTGTTATTGATCCTAGGTTCGTACGTCCAGCAGAGGTTGATTTATTACTAGGGGATTGCACAAAAGCAAAACAACAGCTGGGCTGGAAATTGGAAGTTTCATTTGATCAATTAGTGAAGATGATGGTTGATAGTGACCTTGCCAAATTACAACAAAGTATACGGTAGAGGGCGGTATTAGACAATGAGAGCTTTGATTACTGGTATTACTGGATTTGTGGGTAGCTACTTAGCGGAATATCTTCATTTACAAGGCGTTGAGGTTTTTGGTACGACAAGCCAGAAAGTAAAAGAAAAAAGTAATATTAGTGAACTAAGTTTGCATACAAGTGAAGAGGAAATTATTCGTTTACTAGAAAAAATTAAACCTGACCATATCTACCATCTTGCTGGTTTCAGTAATGTCAAAGATTCATGGAATGAAAAAAACAATGCATTTTCAGTAAATGTAAGCTTAACTATCAATTTACTTGAAGCTGCGAGGAAAAGTGCGATTTCCGATACTTTAAGAATATTAACAGTTGGTTCTTCTGAAGAGTATGGGAGAGTCGCAAATGCAACTCAGCCAATTTCAGAAATAGAAACCTTGCAGCCAATGAATCCCTATGGCATTTCAAAAGCAGCAGTATCACATTTAGCCCGACAATATTATTATGCTTACGGTCTAAAGGTTGTTCATGCGAGACCTTTTAATCATATAGGTCCTGGTCAGAGATTAGGCTTCGTAGTACCGGATTTTTCCTCGCAAATCATCAACATGGAGAAAAATCAAAACGAAAAAGTAATAAAAGTAGGAAATTTAGATGCACAACGAGACTTCACAGATGTTCGTGATATTGTAAGAGCATATTATTATTTATTGATGGAACCTAGTACCTCTGGAGAAGTGTTTAATGTATGTTCGGGTGTGCCTGTTCCTATAAGTTTTCTTTTACAACAACTAATTCGAATGTCTAATCAAGACATCAAATTGCAGGTAGATGAATCTAAATTAAGGCCTAGTGATATACCCGTATACATAGGGGATAATAAGAAAATTATAAAATTAACAGGTTGGAAGCCTCAAATCCCTCTTGAAACTACTTTAATAGAATCATTAGAATATCTCCGACAATTATAAGGTGGCTATAAAAATGCTTGAAGAATGGAAAGAGATATACCGTTATAGAGAATTTTTGAAAAACAATGTATCAAAGGATTTACGTACTAGGTATAAAGGATCCTTTTTTGGATTCCTATGGACTTTTTTTAATCCATTATTAATGCTTTTAGTATATTCAACTTTATTTTCTCTAATAATAAAAATGCCTGTTGATAACTATCCGATATTTCTATTTTGCACCTTATTATCATGGAATTTTTTCTCATCGGCTGTTCAAAGTAGTTCATCAATAATTGTATCGTCTGGGAATTTAATAAAAAAAGTATACTTTCCTCATGAGATCCTACCAATTTCAGTAGTTTCAGGGGGATTGATTAATTATTTATATGGTCTGATTATATTAATTCCTGCATTATCTGTATTTGGTTACTATCCTAATTTAAATTACTTATGGCTTCCAATTATAATAGTCATTCAGTTTATTTTGACATTAGCTTTGTCTTTTTTTGTTTCTGCGGTGACAGTCTATTTCAGAGATTTGGAACATATGCTTAATATTTTTCTAATGGCATTATTATACCTGACACCAGTGTTATATCCGCAATCTATGATACCAGATAAATACCAGTGGCTGTTTAATTGGAATCCGATGGCAATACTTGTAACTTCGTATAGACAAGTGTTTTATTACAATGAAAGCCCTAATTTGTTTCAATTAATGATTTTAGGAGGCTTAGCAATTATATTGTTATTGATTTCCCATTTGTATTTCATGAAAGTTAAAGGTAAATTTAATGAGGAAATTTAAGGGTGAATATAAATGAATAATGATCACACTATAGAAGTGAAAAATGTATGGAAAAAATTTAAAATTTATCAAGATAAGCCAGTATCTTTGAAAGAAAGATTTTTGTATAGAAGTAAAGGAGTTTTTCAAGAAAAATGGGTTTTACAAGATGTGTCTTTCTCGATTCCAAAAGGACGAATGGTGGGCCTTATTGGAAGAAATGGATCGGGGAAGAGCACTTTGTTAAAAGTGTTAACTCGGATACTAATCCCAGATAAAGGCGAGGTAAAGATAAACGGTAGAATTTCGAGCTTGCTTGAGTTAGGTGCAGGATTTCATATGGACTTTACAGGTAGAGAAAATATATATATGAATGCTTCTATCTTTGGATTAACTCGTAAGGAAATAAATGCTCGTCTTGAAGAGATTATTACATTTTCAGAGCTTTCATCATTTATTGATAATCCAGTCAGAACATATTCTTCTGGAATGTTCATGCGACTTGCCTTTTCCATAGCAATTCATGTGGAACCTGATATATTACTTATCGATGAGATTTTAGCAGTAGGAGATAATGCATTTCAAAAGAAGTGTATTAGAAAAATAGAAGAATTCAAGGAACAAGGTAAAACAATTGTATTTGTATCACATGATAACGGGATAATGGAAAAGTTATGTGATGAACTTTATTGGATTCATGAATCCAAAATAGTGAAACATGGGAAGCCGGATGAGGTTATTCGTGATTACTTAGATTTTTTATCTGGAAGCGAAGAAAAACGCATGAAATTAGAGGCTGACAAACAGGAAATTGAAGCAATGAATAAAAATGAAAGCACTGAGGTTATAAATACTAAGCAAGAAAATAAACGTTGGGGTAATGGCAGCGTTGAGATAACAAATGTAGATGTTATAAACCCAATTGGGAACAATAAGTTTATATTCAAAAAAGGACAACAAATTAACATTTGTATCACCTATAAAACTAAAACAGATAAGATCGAAAAGCCAGTATTTGGGGTAGGAATCTTCAAGATGGATGGTACTCAATGTTATGGAACGAATACACATATTGATAAGTTTTTAATAGAGATAAGTGAAAGTGGATCAATATCTTATAATATTGATTCTCTGAATTTAGTACAAGGTGATTACTATGTTGATGTTGCATGCCATCATGAAGACGGAACTCCTTATGATTATATCACTAAAGTATTGAATTTTAGTGTGCATTCAATAGAATCTGATCAGGGAATTGCCTATATGCCACATAACTGGACGATAGCAAAGGAGAGTTCTGATGAGTAGAACATTTGATTCAGCAGAGGATTTAATGGAGCATTTAAAAAAACAGATATTAGAATATCCAGATGTAGATACATCTTATAAGTCGATTTCTAATAAAAGTTATGCATCTGGTGAGTTAGACTTTTCCAGATTTATTGCTGAAAATGAAGTTAATAATAAGACTTGGAATGTAAGTGCAGATCGACCAATAACTTCACATAGAAAGTTTTCTGGTAAATTCATAGTATTTGGAAAGAAAATAGTGAAAAAAATATTGAGATGGTATGTAAGCAATACATTTGAGATACAGGCTTCATTTAATGGGTCAGTTACAAGATCCTTTAATGAAATGTACAATATTATAATTCAACTTAAAGCGAAGCAAGATGAAAACGAACTATTGATAAAAGAAAAAGGACAATACATTCAACAACTAGAGACAAAGATAAACTTGCTAAACGAGAATATGAAATCGAAATTGGAACTTGGGTTGAAAGAGAAGAATTATGTTGAAAATGAAGTCCTTGATGATTTATTAAACAGTCTTCGTTTAGAAGATGATCGTTTAAAAGATAAATTTGAAATGAGATTAAATAATATTGAAAATCAAATTAATAATAAAGTTCATAATATATCCGAAAACTATAGATCAGAAATTAATTTTATGCAATACAGGATTAGACAAATAAATAAGAAATTTAACAATAATAATCATGATTTTGCTGTAAATGTAGATTCTCACACAAATACTTTAAACACAAATGAAACAGATTCAAATAGTTTTGATTATCTTCATTTTGAAAATAAATTTCGAGGTAGTATAGAAGAAATCAAAAACCGCCAGAGAGTTTACCTTCCTTATTTTGAAAATAAAGAAAATGTTCTTGATATCGGTTGTGGTCGCGGTGAATTTGTAGAACTACTTATTGAAAATAATGTATCAGTAAAAGGGATTGACTTGAATCGCGAGATGGTGGAATACTGCCAAGATCGAGGATTGCCGGTAGAATATGATGATGCAATTAATTACCTAATTTCACTAGGAGACAATGAGTTAGGCGGCGTGTTCTTAGGCCAAGTCATTGAGCATTTAACGTTCAATCAAATTATCGAACTTGTTGAACTAGCATACTCTAAGTTGAAGGCTGGTTCCTATTTAATTATGGAAACACCAAACCCTTTATCATTAGCTATATTTTATCGGACGTTTTATGTAGATCCTACTCATGTGAAACCGGTACATCCACTTACTATTCAATATCTTGTTGAATCTGTAGGCTTCAAGAAAGCGGAATTAATCTACTCTAGTAGAGTTGAACCAAATTGGTGGTTGCCAAAACTTGACGTAATAGATAATTCAATAAAAAATGTTAACGAGTTTAACGAAGGTGTAAATCGAGTTAATGATTTGTTATATGGTAATCTTGATTATGCAATTCTAGCAAAAAAGTAAGGTTGTGGAACTTATGAAGATTGGAATCATTAAACCTGACTACAAAATCACTGGAGGGTTCGAGGTAGTCGTTAATAGACTAAAACTTGAATTGGAAATTTGTGGTCATGAGGTTACGATAGTATACATAGATGCAACGGACGTATCTCTTAAGGACATTCCTTATCCCATTACCGATGATATGTATTATAAAAACCCAGAGTTTTTTAAATATATCAATAATTTTTGGAAATACAAAAAGATGGACGTAAGTCGTTTTGATTGTGTAATAAGTACACAACCACCATCCTTTGCTGTCGAGCATCCTAGACATATATCTTTATTTTATCATCATATGAAGATGTATTACGATATGTCAGACTTGATACAAGAAGTAGGCTTGCAACAACCGTTTCATAGAAAATCAGTCGAAGTTATCAGAGAGATTGACACGAGCAGCTTAAACAAAGTTACCTCTATTCTTGCTGGAAGCAAAACGATAAAAGATCGAATAGCGCGGTTTAATGGAATAACAGATCAAGTGGATGTCATTTATGCAGGTATAAATCCACATCTTTATAACTTTAATGGTACTGTTAGTTATGAATATCCTATTGTTGTTGGAAGACATGAATTTCCTAAGAGGCCAGAACTTTTTGTAGCAGCAATGAAGAAAATTCCTAATCAGATAGGGAAAATCGTAGGTTCAGGTGGAAGAACTGAAGATTTAAAGAAAATAGATCAAATATTAACTTATTCGACTAATGAAGGAATAACAATTTCAGATAATGAAACATGGAAACAAATGTCGAATGGTAGTTTTTCAGAAAATCATGAAAACATTTTTCGAATGGCAAAGAAAAAGAAGTATGTATCCAATGTACATTTTACAGGAAGAGTTTCAGATGATGAGCTGATTGAGGAGTACACTAGAGCTTCTTGCGTTGTCTGTCCAGCTTTTCAAGAGGATTACGGTTTAACTGCTATTGAAGCGATGGCATTTAAGAAGCCAATTATTGCTTGCATAGATGGTGGAGGCTATGCGGAGTTAATTGAAGATGGTGTGAATGGTTTTTTAGTAGAACCTACTTCATCTTCAATAGCAGAAGCGATTGAAAAATTAACAACGGATAAGGCTCTTGCTACAAGAATGGGTAATGCAGCATACGAGACGAGTAGAAGATACACTTGGGTAAATACGATAAAAAAATTGAATGAGCATTTGATTTTTTAAGGAAAGAGGGTTCTCATGGACATAGCAATTGTTTCACCTAGTCCAAAGCCTTTTGCTATGGGTGGTATAGAAAAGCTGATGTTAGGTTTGTATCAGCAAATAGATGAATTAACAGATAATAGAGTAGAGTTATTTAAGATTCCAACAGAAGAAAATGGATTCTGGGAATTGATTTGGAGTTACAAAACGTTTTACGAACTCGATCTAAACCATTTTGATAAGATTATTACTTGTAAATATCCTGCATGGATGGTTCAACATAAAAATCACACTGTTTATATGGCACATCATTTAAGAGGATTATTTGATACATATCATATGTTGAATTTACCTTCTACCTTAACAAAGACATCATTTCCAATTGTAGATGAACTAATAGCATATACAGAAGACTTTAGGAACATTAATAAAGATCTAGCCCCTTTTTTTGAAAAATTACTGATTCTTTATTCAAATAAAGAAAGTTATCCTGAACATTTATTTGCTTTTCCAGGTCCATTTATTAGAATGCTAGTTCATTTCATGGATAAATGGGCGCTCCACCCATCCAGAATTAAAAAGTATACTGCAATTTCGAATACGGTTAAGAATAGAACTGATTATTTTCCGGATAATGTGAACGTAGAAGTGATCTATCCTCCAACAACTTTAAGCGAATTAAAAGGAGGAAATTATGATTATTTTCTCGTTGTTGGCAGAGTGGATAGCGCTAAACGGGTAGAGTTAATTATTCAAGCTATGATGAAGGTGAAAAATTCAAATGTTAGGTTATTAGTTGCAGGATCTGGTCCAGATGAGTCAAGATTAAAAATGCTAGCTTCACAAGATAAACGAATAGAGTTTATCGGATATATTAATAATGAAAAACTTAAAACACTTTATTCAGACGCACTAGCGGTAGTCTATGTTCCATATGATGAGGATTATGGGTTAGTAACTATAGAGGCAATGCACTGTGGAAAACCAGTCATTACGTGCATCGATTCTGGCGGGACTACAGAATTTGTCATAAATAATCAAACTGGGTTAATTGCAAAAGTTGATGTTTATAGCCTATCTGAACAGATGAGCAAGCTTGCTAATAATGTGCCATTAGCTATTGAATTAGGTGCTAATGCAAGAGAAAACGTTAAGAATATTAGTTGGAACAATTGTGTGAACTCATTATTACATAACGGTAATGCTAATCTCAAAAAAACAAACTTGGAATCCATCAGTAAAAGAAAAAAAGAGAAAATAACAGTGCTTTCTACATACCCTGTATGGCCGAGGAAGCATGGTGGACAAATTAGAATTTTTAATATTTATAAAAATCTTTCTACAGATTTTGAAGTCACAATTTTAAGTTTAAATAATGAAGCTAAATACTCCGAGCATACGATGGGTAACATGAAAGAAATATCAATACCAGTAAGTAATAAGCATTTGGAAAAAGAATGGGAAATTGAAAGGAAAGTCGGGATTCCTATTACTGATATTGTAATGGAAAGTCTACTTCAGTATTCTCCAGACTTTAATCAAATTTCTGAGAAGTATATGAATGAGTCTGATATTCTTGTTTCAGAACATCCATATCTTTACGGATTATTTAACAAATATTTAGGTAAAAAATTCGTTGTTTATGACTCACATAATATAGAGTATGAATTGAAAAAATCTATGTTACCAGAGAATAAAACTTCTAAACAATTATTGAAAGACTTATACGAAATGGAAAAGAATGCTTGTTTAACAAGTAACCTTATACTATCTTGCTCAGAAGAAGATAGTATGAAAATGGTGGATCTATTCGAAATAAGTTTAGAGAAAGTGCTTCTAGCACCAAATGGTGTAGATGTAGAACTGAACCCATTTGTTAATAGTCAGGTAAGAAAAAAAAATAAAAAAGATCTAGGACTTGAAAATGAAAAAATAATAGTATTTATAGGCAGTTGGCATAAACCGAATTTAGAGGCTGTTAAAGAGATTATGAAACTGGCAATCGAGTTACCGGAGTACAAGTTTATTATAATGGGTGGTCAATGTTTAGCGTTTAAGGATACAATTCCCTCGAAAAATGTAGTATTTGCCGGAATTGTAAGTGAAGAATTGAAAACGTTAGTTTATTCAATTGCTGATATTGCAATAAATCCTATGATTACTGGTTCTGGTACTAATTTAAAAGTTGCTGAGTATATGTCATGTGGTTTACCTGTTATTTCAACAGAGGTAGGTGCGAGAGGGTACAAACTAGAAAATCAAAATAATATTATCACATGTGTGCTAGATGATTTCATACTTAATATTAAGAGTCTGGTAAACGATGAAATATTAGTTGGAAAATTAACTAATAATGCACGAAAGTATATCCAATCTAATTATGAATGGCGTGCAATAAGTGATAAAATTAAAAAATTTTTTCAAAATAAGTGAAATTAAATAAGAGACAGATTTGAATGCTACCCAAAGATGATCAATGGTTTGTCAAATGGTTTCTTAAAGTGGTTTGGTATGATGCTAGGAGTATTATCTAACACAAGAACCATTTGGCTGAGTACTATTGTTGAGAAACAATCAAAAAAGATCTATGTTCTATTCGATCCTTTAACTTGGTCGTTGGAGTAGCTTGATTATGTTGAGCGCTAACCATATTCGTTGAATTGCTTAGAGTCAGGCACTATCACTCTACTTCAAGAAAACCTTTGAAGAAACATCATTAAGAGAAATACACCAAGCGAAAAGACATGACCAAACTCACACAAAATAAAGTCCGAGGAATTTCCAATGTTCAGTTATGGAGAGTAGTCTGGCCCACATAATGTGGGCTTGACTGCACAATATACTGCTTCAGCTTTCCTTTTTCTCAAAGAGAATTGGCGCATTAATCGAAACTTAATGTTTTTATATGAATTATTGGGGGATTAGCTTTAATGCTTATGAAAAAAATTGGAATAAAGAAAGATATAATTATTAGTCTATTTTTTTTAGTTGTACCATTTATTTTTTATTTCAATTTCTTTTTTCTTAATGGATTTTGGGCGCCTGGAGATGGAATCTCCACATATGCGCCAATGAGACTGTTACTAAAAGAGTCTTTATCGCATTTTTCTCTTCCACTATGGAATGGCTATGTTAATTTAGGTGTCCCTTTTCATGCGGATATACAAAATTCAATATTTTATCTTCCAAACTTAATACTTTACACGTTGTTCCCATTAAAATTTGCTTACAATTACATGTTTTTATTACATTTAAGTTTAGCTGGTATATTTGTTTATTTTTATTTGAAGCAAATAAATATTAGTTGGCGCGCAGCTCTTCTTGGTGGAATTGTTTTTATGTTTTGTGGATCACTTAATGTAAGATTGGGGCATGTTACAATATTAAATGCGATAATATGGCTACCTTTGATATTGTATTATTATGAAAAACTTATAGCTACTCGAAAAAAAAGATATTTATTTTTAATGAGTATCGCTTTTTCAACCCAAATATTTGCTGGATTTATCCAAATAGCTGTTTATAGTGCTATTATTTTGTTTATCTATTTTATATTTTCTCTTAAAAGATATGATTCAATTAAACAATGGTTTTTTGATAAGATTAACTTTTCAATTATTACAATAGGGTTTTCTTTTATTCAGTTGGGTCCTTTGTTAATATTATCTAATTTTACTGGAAGAACAAAAATTACATACGAATATTTCTCAAGTTATTCACTTACTTTTAAATCGCTATTAACTCTTCTATTTCCCAATATCTATGGAGTACATATACCTAATACTCCTTATCCATTATATAAATACCCTTATTTTGGAGATGGAAACCTTACTGAATTTGGTTTCTATCTAGGCATTCTTCCATTGGTAATGGCATTATTTGTTGGAGTGAAATTTTTCAAAAATGATAGATATATTCGAATATGGATGGTAATTGGGTTAACATGCCTGTTACTTGCCTTGGGCTCATCAATTCCAATTATCAACAAAATAATGTTTGAGGTACCTCTGTATAATAGTTTTCGGGTATCAGCAAGGATTTTATTTGGTTTTAGTCTAGCGATATCTATATTGTTTGCTAAGCAAGTTGATTTCATAATAAAAGAAGAAAACAAAGAGATTTTCAAGAAAAAAATGTTGGGTTTGTCGAAATTGTTAGGTTTCATACTGCTTGGAAGTATAGCATTTATTGTTTTAGCTAATAAGTTACTTTCTTCTTTAGTAATTAAAGCTCCTGATTTTTCAAAACAACCATTAGTGAATTGGGCAAGTATTAATGACCTGTTAATTAGTTTTTCCTTTAAAAATCCTGCAGTTTATATTCCACTTCTACTTATGTGTATAGGGGTTATCTTTTTAATACTACTTAGACTAAAACAATATAATAGTAACATTATTTTTTGTGCTTTTATTTTATTTATTTTAATAGATGCACACACATTTAGTTTTTACCATGAAAAAGTTCCTAATAATTATTCAAATGATGATGAAATAATTGATTATTTACAAGGGATTAATAACACTGAACGCATTTGGCCAATGATTGGAATTAATTCTGGATTCGATATGGATTTATCACCTAATAAAAACATGATTCATCACCAAAGCATTATAAACGGATACGTAACTTTTTTACCCGAGCAATATAAGAACTTAACAGGTATAGTGGAGACTGGAGTTAGTTTAGACTATTTTCAGTTATTATTAAATAATGAACTACTATCTAGTCTAAATACAAAGTATATAATTACGTCTAACATTTACTCTGAAGCAATTCAAGCTGCAAATAGAGTGAATAACAAGGTAGAAACAGTTCATGATTTTGGGCAATTTAGCTTACCTGCATCAGATGGAGTTAATGCTTCAATTCATCAGTCATTGGTTAAAGTTGAACCGAATACTCTTTATAAATTCAATGTAAAATTCAATACTAATACTAGTAGTGAAGTGTATTTTGATCTATATGGAGAAGGATATGATAATAATGAGCAGCAAAGTACTATTAAATCTATGAGTTCTAAGGATGAATCAATTAAATATTTCTTCTCAGGATCCGATATCCCTAATGAAGTGTATTTAAGACTATTTTCATTTTCATCCGAAGTTGTTGGTTTTGAGTATGCTAAACTTGAAAAAGTTATGGATGCAGATCAATCTCAAAGAAACGACAAGTATTCAATTGTATTAAAAACCGATCAGTACACATTATTTGAGAATATGAATGTGTTACCAAAAATATATTCAGTTTCTCAAGTGCAAGAAAATTCGAGTGAGAGTGAATTAACAAAAAATTTAAACCTACATGAAATTGCTCTAGTGGATAGCTATGAGAATGACAACTTATCGCTTGCAAGTATTGATATACTGGAGAAAAAAAATGGTTATTCAAAAGCAATGGTCAGTTCAACTATGCAAAGTTTTATAGTTCACTCTGAAAGTTTTTATCCTGGGTGGAAGGCGTATGTAGATGGTAAAGAGGTACAGATTTATCGTGTGAATGGTCTTATACAAGGAATTGAGTCTCCAAAAGGGAAGCATATAATCGAATTTAAGTATCAGCCGTCAAGTGTGAAATTTGGTTTTGTGATTCATCTCTTAACATTTGTTTATATTTTATTTCTTTCAAGAAGAAGTATACAAATTAAATATAGTAGAAACAGAGGCTGATTGTAATGAAGGGAATTATTCTAGCAGGTGGAAGTGGTACGCGATTGTATCCTCTAACTAAATCGATATCTAAACAACTTCTTCCGGTATATGATAAGCCAATGATATATTACCCCTTATCAGTATTAATGTTAGCAGGAATTAAAGATATCTTAATTATATCTACACCTGAAGACATAAATCGTTTTGAACAATTACTAGGTAATGGTGAAGATATCGGCATATCAATAAGCTATGCTGTTCAACCTTTTCCAGCTGGTCTAGCTCAGGCATTTATAATTGGTGAAGATTTTATTGGGGAAGATAATGTTGCATTAATATTAGGAGATAACATTTTTTATGGTCAAGGTTTTTCGGAGATGTTGTCAAAAGCTGTAGAACGAAAGAATGGTGCTACTGTATTCGGTTATAAAGTTAAGGATCCACAACGATATGGAGTTGTTGAATTTGATGAACATTCAAGAGCGATTTCTATTGAAGAAAAACCATTGAAGCCAAAATCAAATTATGCGGTAACAGGTTTGTATTTTTATGATAATAATGTTGTTAGTATTGCCAAAGAAATCAAACCTTCGCTTAGAGGAGAATTAGAAATAACAGATATTAATTCAGTGTATCTTGAACAAGGGAATCTGAATGTTGAATTATTAGGCAGAGGTTTTGCATGGTTAGACACTGGCACACATGAATCATTAATGCAAGCTTCACACTTTATTGAAACGATAGAAAAGCGTCAAGGATTTAAAGTAGCTTGTATTGAAGAAATAGCTTATGTAAAACAATATATTAGTAGGGAACAATTGCTTAGGCTGGGACAAGTCTTATCAAAGAATGAATATGGAAAGTATTTAATAGATTTAGCTGAGATAGGGGAGTAGTCATGAACAATAAAAATACAAAAGAATATTTTGAAAGTAGAGTAATTGAACTTAATGTTTTGGGTGATGAAAGAGGTTCACTTACTGTGATAGAAGAAAACCATACTATACCTTTTGAGATTAAAAGAGTATTTTATATTTATGGAACTCAGAATGAAGTTAGACGAGGGTTTCATGGCCACTACAAAACGAGGCAAGCATTAATTTCTGTATCGGGTTCTTGTAAAGTTCATTTGGATAACTTAAAAAGAAAAAAAGAAGTTGTATTAGATTCACCAGAAAGAATTCTTCTGCTGGAACCAAACGACTGGCACGAAATGTATGATTTTTCAAAGGATTGTGTATTGCTAGTGTTGGCATCACATTACTATGACCCTAAAGATTATATTCGAGATTATGAGTTATTTTCGGAGGTTTACTCTTCATGGTGTTGAACATTAAAAACAATTTAAAATTAACTAAGTCAGAAATGTTTATTACATCAATAGTATTTTTAATTTCATTAGTGCAATTTGTTTATTTTGTTACTCAGAATAGTGGAACTAGCTTTTATGATGAAACAAGATATTACGATATTAGTAAAAATATTTTAACAAATGGATTGTTTAATATTACAGATGATTTAAGAACTTTTTTGTATCCGTTACTTATTTCTATGTTTTATATTTTTACGGATGGAAATCATGAAAATGTTAAAATATTATTTAGTATATTTCAATACATAGTATATATA